>OZ253471.1:0-3612147 GCA_965261715.1 Dehalococcoidia bacterium | reverse complement strand
GCGCAGCGCTTCGAGCGGCGTGATCGCCTGGTCCGCCGCGACCTCGACGCCGCTGCGTGTGCGGCGGGCGACCATGGCGTAGAGCCCGTTCAGCGGCTCGACCGGGAAACAGGGGTAGTCGGAACCGGAGGCGACGGTCAGGCCTGCGTCCAGCATCGAGCGGTCGGGGAGCGCCGGGAAGGGCAGTCCGGCCTCGCTGCGGAAGCGATCGAACCCGTCACCGATGGCGTACAGGAATGACGGTTGGTGCGAGATGATCACGCCCAGCGACGCCGCCCGCTCCATCTGCCCCTCCTGTGGGAGGAACATGTGCTCGATCCGGTAGCGGGGATCATCGCGAGGAATCTCGCGCTGGACGCGCTCGTAGGTGTTCAACGCCTGCTCGATCGCGCGATCACCGAGGCAATGGATCGCGACCTGGAGTCCATGTGAGGCCGCATTCAGCACCAGGTGATCAACCTCGTCCTGCCGGTAGTAAGGCTCTCCCATGTCCTCGAACGTGCCGTCGGCGTGGCATTTTGTGTATGCGAAGGACGGCCAGACCGGGTCCATGAAGATCTTGACGATCCCGCCGCGCAGGCGGTCGGAGACGTCGTCCTTGAGGAATGCGCCGCCTGCCGCAGCTTCCGGCGCAGCGAAGAATCCGTTGCCGCCACGCATCTGATGAACCACGATTGGGAGTTTGTTGCGCTCGTCGGCGAGACGGTAGATCTCGGCGCTGTCCTCCAGGACGACCGCATCACCCACGCTCGTGACGCCGTGCGAGAGGTGGCGCCGCGCGTTCCGCTCGACCAGTTCGGCGACGACCTCGGCTCCAAGCACGTCAATGTGCGCGCGCAGCGAGGCGTGATGCACCGTGTCCATCGCTCGCTCCCAGAGCAGACCGGTCGCGTCGCCGCGGTCGTCGCGATGAATTTGCCCGCCACGTGGATTAGGCGTATCGCGGTCGATGCCGCCCAGCGCCAGCGCGCCTGAGTTCGCGTAGCAGGAGTGATAGGACTGATCCATCACGCAGACCGGGTTGTTTGGCGCTACCTCGTCCAATTCCGTCCGCGACAACACGCCCGCCCCTTGAGGACCCGAGCTGTAGCCCATGCCCCAGATCCACTGTCCGTCGGGACTGCCCGCAGCCGCAGCCGCGATGGCATCGAGCACCGCCGTCTTTCCCGCCATGGGCGGAACGCGGCAGTCGACCGAGCGCGGCTCGAAGGTGGTCATCGAGAAGTGGTTGTGAGGGTCGCAGAAGCCGGGGATCAGCGCGCGCCCATGCAGCTCGACCTGCGTGGCCTCGGGACCGACCGCCTTGCGCGCCTCCTCGCTGTCGCCCACCGCGACGATGCGACCGTCACGAATCGCCACGCCGGAAACGATGCGATCCATTCCGTCAATCGTCAGCACTCGTCCGCCGGTGAATAGCAGTTCCATGTTTCAATCCTCCGTGACCCGATCGCGCGCGGACTCTATGCGCGTCCTGGCGAGGCTAGCGGCACAGTCACACGATGTCCGATGTCAGCCGAAGCGTTGCGGTTTGAGACAACCTCACACAATAAACCGGTACTAACATCCTGCACGCTCCGAATGGCCGATGCTTCCACAGCATCAACCAGAAACTGTGCGTAATACGTGCGGGATCTGTGACGGCGCCTACCAGCAGCCATATTCTCCCCACGCGGAGGAATGTCCTGTGCTGACAACTGAGCAAGTAGAAGCGGCGTTGGAACGGGTTGATCCATCGACCAGGTATCCCGTGGGTGGTCTCACGCAGCTCGTCGACCGTGCCAACCATGAGCTGAACACCTGGGGCCACGCCGAGCATCAAGTCACGCTCGAGCGGATCATCCCGTTCTTCGGGGATCCCCGGGTCCTGAACTGGGCCTTCTGGTGCGAGACCTGCCACGTCTCCCAACTGGCACTGTTAGCCGGACCAACCGGACACTAGGAATGCTCTGAACAACTCCGATCCCCGCTTCCCCCCTCTGCGAGACCTTTGAAACACTCCCCTTCGCCCCCCTTGCGGGGGAGATGCCGTAGGCAGAGGGGGGCTCCCCATCCCCTGGCCTATCTAGTCGCTGTGCGCGGACCCCCCCTCTGTCACTCCGTGACATCTCCCCCCGCAGGGGGGGGGAGAGGGGATTTGTGAGTTTTGCAAAGGTCTCCTCTGCGGGGGAAGCTGCCGAGGGCTGAAGGGAGGTCCCTGCTCAGCCTGCGACACCAGTTATTCAGAGGATTCCTAGCTGAGCGCCGGCTTCGGGCGAGTCCAAACGCTTCCAGTCCCTACCGCCGGAGTCCGTCTGAGAAGTCTCCTGACCTCGAGATTCGTCATTCCCCCGACGGAGCGCGGGAATGACGAATCTCGTGCTGTTGAGAACGCCTGCGAGGTCGGTGCAGGGCATGTCGGCGCAGGGCATGTCGGACGCGCTGGTCTAGCCCTCGTCGTCGGTAGCGAGCGACATACTCACCGATGTGACGTCCTCGCCGTCGTCCTTGATTGGGATCAGCTCGCCGTCGGGACGGGGATGATTGGCCCAGTGACCGGTCGGCTCGGAACCTCGGCAGACGATGGAGTTCTCGTTCCAGCCGTTGTAGGCGCGCACATCCTTGGAGAGGTAGCGCATCGCCAGCCCGCAGCGGCGACGGTCCGACACGTTCGGCTCCGAGCCGTGCAGCACCCAGTCGCTGTGCAACGAAATCTGGCCTGCCTTCAGTTGGAACGCGACCGGCGGGTCACCGTAGTCCTCAGGATTCTCGACCGTCTGATTGAGCACGTTCTGTTCCTCGGCCGTGCTGTCGCGGAAGGCCACCTGCGCGTTGAGGTGCGAACCGGGAATCACCTGCATCGGTCCGTTGCCCAGGTCGACATCATCGATCGCCAGCCAGGCCGAGACGACCTTGCTCGGCGTCAGCGGCCAATAGGACGCGTCCTGATGCCAGCTGACGCGCTTGCCGTCACCCGGCAGCTTGGCGAATAGATGGCTGTGCCGCAGGATCACCGTCTCGCCCAGCATGTCTTCCATCACGTCGATGATCCGGCTGTCCGTCACGACATCCCAGATGCCCTGGCAATGCTTATGCCAGTTGGTGATCTCATAGTTGTTCCAGCCGGAATCCATGGCTTGCGGCAGCAGATCATCGAAGTAGCGGCGAATCTCTTCAATCTCCGACTGCGAGAAGATGTCGATCGGGAAGATGTAGCCCTTGTCGTTGTATTGCTGAATCTGCTCAGGAGCGAGAAGGCGAGGTTCGTCGACGCCCAGCGGGTAGAAGCGGAGGTCGCGTTCAAGCTCGGGATAGGCGTTGGTGCGCTGTGTCATCGGAGTCAGTCCTCGTTTCGGCTTGGCTCATTTGCCCGTTTGCCAACTTGCCCCAAAAGGTAACCGTTACCGAGCGGCTGACCTTGCACGCATGCGCCCTGCACGCCTCCAGCGCGCGGAACCTGGGTGTGGTGGAGCAATTGTGGCACGTTGCGGAGATCCGAGTCGTTCCGCATATCTATGGGACGCGTTCCCCCCCGTTCGTTAGATCATCTGGCGACCTCCCATGGCCGGTTCCTCAGGGTTGGACGAAGCGACTATTTCTCACTGGTTCAAGTCCGCGACCGGCTTGTCCACCCGCCAGGATTACCATGGGCTGGATACGGGAGGCTTCGTGTGGCATTGAGAGTAGCGGCGGTGTTGCCGCTTGCGATTCTACTGGCCTGGCTCAGTGCTCAGTGCGCCACCGCTCAGCAGCCGGAGGACGCAAACCGCGACGGCCTCAGTGTCGCGGCACGGGTCCTCGCCCGACATGTGGATGACGATCGCACCGAGTTCGGGTTGCAATTCCGCGGCTTGGACGGACTCTGGAACGGACTTCAATTTCCCAGAGAGCGGTTCTTGTCCGCCGACGCGATGACTAATCGCTGGACATACAGCTCGACCCTGATTCTGGGACTGGTAGATATCCGGCTGCGTGTTGCTGTTCGACGTCACTCAAGCGGCGCAATCGAATTCGCGATCCAGCGGCTGGAACCCGACAACGTCTGGAGCGAGCGCCGACTGCCCCGTGGACGGGTCCTTCCCAGGGACACGCCAATTGGCCGTCGGTTGGCAAGTAGTACAGTGTCATTCTTGATCGCATCGGATGGCCCACCGTCGCCGGATCGAGCCACCCTCGTCGCCCTCTACGAGGCATGGGGTGGAGAACGTTGGAACAACAACAAGAACTGGCTTAGCTCGCTGCCGGTCCGGTACTGGTACGGCGTCACGCCCAATGCGGACAACCGAGTCGTCGGGTTGGGGCTCGAAGCTAACGGGATTGTCGGAACGATCCCCGCAGAAATCGGACTGCTCACCAAGTTAACTCGAATAAACCTTCGCGGTGGTGATTACGGTACAAGCTCGGAAAGTAAGTCAGGATGTGTCGGGTTTCTCACGGGAACGTTCGCTGACCGGCTTGAGGCGCTGTCACAGCTACCGAACTTGAAGAAAGTGGATCTGTCATGCAACCAGTTCAGTGGGCCAATACCCGCGGACCTTACCCCAATGACTCACCTGGAACAGCTCAACCTGAGCGAGAACCGCGGGACCGGTTTAATCTCGTCCCAATTGGGAGCGTTCAGCAACCTTCAGGTACTCAATCTGTCCTACAACGAGTTCAGTGGCGCTATTCCAGCTGAGCTGGGCAACCTCCACGACCTGAGAGACCTTGACCTCTCGTTCAACAACTTGAGCGGGCCTATCCCCGGAACGCTTGGATCGCTGCTCTCGCTACAAACCCTGAGGCTCTCCTACAACCAACTGGCCGGACCACTCCCCGCGGAGCTTGGCAGTCTGGAGAACCTTCGTCTACTGCAGTTCAGCCACAACCGGATAGATGGACCGATCCCATCTGCCTGGGGAGGCCTCAAGAGTCTTCGAAGCATGGAGCTGTACAGCAACCGGATAACGGATCCACTGCCTGATTCCCTGGGTGAATTGGTCAGTCTCAAGACACTGAACTTGGAAGACAATCGAATCAGCGGTGTGATACCCGTATCAATCGTCCAATTGAGGAACTTGTCCACCTTGAATCTGCGGCACAACAACTTGCGCGGGAATATTCCGCCGGAGCTTGGCCAGCTATCCCGCTTGACATATCTCTTACTGGGGGAGAATGAGCTCAGTGGACAAATTCCACCTGAACTGGGGTCACTCAACAGACTGAGCGCCCTCGTGCTTTCCAACAACCGGCTGGAGGGACCGATTCCAGGAGCCCTGGGCAATCTTGTCAATCTCCATTCGATGTCTCTCAGCGGCAACAAGCTCTCTGGTTCAATCCCAACGTGGTTCGGCAACCTCGCCACGCTCCTGGCTGTGCACCTCGGATCAAACGAGTTAACAGGGAACATTCCAACTGAGTTTGGACGCATCTCCCGGTTGGCAATACTTGACCTGTCTGACAACCAGCTACAAGGACCAATCCCGTTTGAGCTCACGACGCTGAGCAACCTGGTGGAGCTGTCACTGAGTCGGAACGCTCTGACCGGGTGTGTTCCCGTGCAGCTCGATCAGCTGAGGAGTCATGACCTCAATTCTCTCGGACTTCGATATTGCGATGGTCCAGCAACAGTCATCCACACAGCCGACAGAGAAGTCCTCGCCCTGGTTTACGACGCGATGAACGGAGCAGGGTGGCGACACAATACGCATTGGTTGGAAGCAGACCGCAACACGTCTCAGTGGCACGGCGTCAGGACAGATCAACATGGCCGAGTGACGGAACTCCTGCTCGATGGCAACGGTCTGACGGGTCAGATTCCCGCCGAGTTGGGACGCCTCACAGAACTTCGGACGCTGGTCCTCACTGGCAACGAACTCGAGGGCGAAATTCCTGCCGAACTCGGCGACCTCAGCAATCTCGGACGGTTGGAGCTGGCAGGAAACCTGCTCACCGGCTTGATTCCGCCCGAACTCGGACAGCTTTCCCGGCTCTACACGCTTCATCTGCATGAGAACCAACTCGATGGGGCAATTCCGCCTCAACTGGGCGCGCTGACGGAGCTGTATCAGCTTGCTCTGAACAACAACCAACTGAGCGGCTTCATTCCAGCAGAACTTGGCAATCTTACTGAATTAACGTATCTCAACCTCAGCAGTAACCAACTATCCGGCGCCATCCCCGTCGGTCTGCGACGCCTTGTACGGCTCAACATCCTTGCCCTCACGGACAACCAGCTAAGTGGGTCGATACCAAACGGGCTGACTGAACTCAGCGACCTCGAACTCCTGTACCTGACCGGAAACACGTTCGACGGGTGCATCCATCCCGACCTTCGTGGGGTAGAGCAACATGACCTCGACAGTCTGGGCTTGCCCTTCTGCCAGACAACGTCGGGCGAGTAAGCGCGGGTGGACAGGCCAAACCCAGGTCTTCTGAACTCGGAGCGCCGTATCTGGATGTGGGAGCAGGCCCTGGTGCTCAGCGCGGCGGTAGCCGGGGTAGAAGGAAGACAACGCTCATCGGGCTTCGTAGCAACCGATCACCTCAGAGGATGATCGCCATTCTTCGACGACACCGACCGTTGTGGCCGAGACCTCGCCACGTTCGCCAATTGCTCCAGTGACTCGAGACTAACCGTCCCATTTCCTGCACCATCTACTGCACGACTCCCTGCGCCATTGCCATTGGTGCTTACGGACACCAGCGTCGGCGCCAGGGCGGCTTGCTCGACGTGAACGCCGAGAGCGCCTTCCGGGACCTCGGGCAAGTCCAGCTCGCCGGTGCGCAGCCGTTGTTCTTTCAGGGTCAACACCGCGACCAGCGCGACCGCGCCGACTCCTACCGATATCCAGAAATTGCTCGTGATCGCGACCGACAGCGCTTCGGGCAGCGCAGCGAGCACTTCGGCGAATCCATCCTCGCCCAGGTCGGCAAAGAGCTCGGCGCTGGCCTCTTCGCTCAATAGCTGAGTCGGATTGGCCCGAGCGGCGAGGTCGGCCGGCAGTCTCGCGGCCAGTTCCGTCGTCAGACGGCCGGTCACCAGCGCACCGACCAGCGTTACGCCGACGATCGCGCCAATCTCTTCAAAGAACTGCGTAGCCCCGGAGATCGTGCCCAGCATGCTCTGCGGCAGCGCATTCTGCGCGGCCACCATCAGAGATGGGTAGAGCATCCCCAGTCCGCATCCGAATAACACCAGTCGCCAAACGACATCGACGGCGCTGGTTGATGTGTCGAGCTGCGTCATCAGAAAGCCGCTGACCACGATGATCAGCGATGCGACCACCGCCAGGGCCTTGTAGCGCCCCGTGCGCGCGACCACCTGTCCTGCGATCGACGCCGTGATCACCAGTGAGATGATCTCAGCGCTGAGCAGCAGTCCCGACGCCGTCGGCGTATAGCCCAGCACTCCCTGCATGAAGTAGGCGAGGAAGAACGAGACCCCGAACAGTCCACCGCCAATCACCATCATCACCAGCGCCGAAACGCGGAACGTGTGATTGCGGAACAGCGCACCCGGCAGGATCGGCTCTTTGGCGACCCGCTCGGCGCCGATGAATACCAGCATCCCCAGTCCAGAAAGCGCAAGCAGCGCCAGCGTCTTGATCTCCAGCCAGGCGGTGCCCGTCGAGACCAGCGCCAGCGCCAGCATCGCCGGCGACAGGGTCAGCAGCATCGCGCCGATGCCCAGCCAGTCAATCGACACCTTGCGAGGCGGCGGTCTGAGCCAGGGCATGATGAAGGCGATCGAGGCGAATGCCAGCGCAGCCAATGGCAAGATCGACCAGAAGACCCAGCGCCAGCTCAGCACGTCGACGATCAATCCACCGAACAAGGGTCCGACCAGTCCTCCGATGCCGAACACCGCTGCGAAGACGCCCATGTACTTGGCGCGCTCGGAGGGCGGGAAGAGGTCGCCCGAAATCGAGAAGGTGTTGGCCATCAGCACACCGCCGCCGATGCCCTGCAGCGCCCGGAATCCGATCAACATCTCCATCGACGTGGCGAACCCGGCGAGCGCTGTCGCTCCGGCGAAGACCACCAGGCCGGTTAGCAGGAATGGTTTGCGACCGTAGCTGTCGGACAGGCGACCGGCGATCGCGACCGCCGGCACCGAGGTCGCCATGAAGGCCGACTCCATGAACGCGATCAGGTCGATCCGGCCAAGTTCGGCGGCCAACACGGGAGTCGCGGTGGCGACGATCGAGTGCTGCACCGCCGAGAGGAACATCGCCACCACCGCGCTGCCCAGGATCAGCATCTTGGTCCGATGCGGCAGTTTGAAGCCCACGGTTGCAGCCGTCGGCGTGGCTGTGGAGGCGGAATGGCTCATCAAGGAATCCCGAATCATGCGCCGGTCGCTACAGCGCCAGCATCGAACATATCACCAGGCCTCATCGTGTCGGCGTCAAGCAGGGCCCTGGAAGGGTGTCTCAGTTGTCCCGAACTCGACGACGCTGGTCGCGCCGCAGTCAATCACCTCGCTCCTTGGCTTTCAGAGTCAGCGGCAAGCCAGCAGCCATGAAGACGGCGTCCTCCGCAGCGGCTGCGACCATCTGGTTCGCACGTCCCAGCTCGTCGGCATAGGCCCGACCCAACTTCGTCGGAGGTACGACGCCAAGACCGACCTCGTTACTGACCACGATCCACGACGCCTCCTGTTCGCGGTAGAGCTGCAGCAGATCATGAACCTCGGACGGGATGTCGGCGACGGCGGTGTCCGGGTCTCTGAGCAGCAGATTGCTGACCCACAGCGTGAGGCAATCGAGCAGCACGGTGTCGTAGCGGAACAGCAACGGCTTCATCGCTCCGACAATGTCCAGTGGCTCCTCAAGCGTGTCCCACTCGGCGGGACGGCTCGTCTGGTGAGCGCGGATGCGATCGGTCATGTCCTCGTCGAGCGCTTCAGCCGTGGCGACGAACAACACCCGCTCCCCCGCTTGCGCCAGCCGCTGCGCGTATGTGCTCTTGCCAGCCCGAACACCGCCCAGAATCAACGTGAGTCGCTTGCTCATGCGTCACCTCTGTGTCGGAACGACGAGATGGCTGGTGTCGTTCCAGAGTTCCAGCATGCCAACGCCGGAATAGGTTCTCACGATCGAGAGGCTGGCCACGTCGATCCGGAAGCTCCAGACGTGCTGAGGCGGGAGTCTCAGCAAGCAGTTAAGTAACGCCAGCAGCGACCCACTGTGGGCAACGACCAACACATGCTCACCGGGGCCATGTTCCATGAGGACCTGGTCGTGAAATCGGCGCGCTCTGTCGATCAGCTGGAGCATGTTCTCCCCGCCTGGGGCTGCAAAGTCCACCTTGCGGCCAGCCATGCGCTCGGCAAAGCCCTCGGGGTCGCGCCCCTCCGCCTCTTCGAACGTTAGGCCCTCCCATTCGCCGTAGGAGAATTCTCTGAGCTCGGCCACGGGCTCAATCGCGAGATCCCTTGTTCCCCTGATCAGGCGCGCACTCTCCATCGTGCGCGACAGTTCGCTGGCGTAGATCGCCGAAAATTCGGTAGCCGACAGCCGCTCGCCAAGTCGCGCGACCTGCTCCTTGCCGTTTTGGTTCAAGGCGACGTCAACCTGGCCCTGAATCCGGCGCGAACGATTCCAATCGGTCTCCCCGTGCCGGACGAGATGCCAGACCACGGCTTCGTCTGCTCCACTTCTTGATGCGCTGTCACTCATCAAACCACTCTTACCAAAGCGGCGCTTGAAATACGTCGTGAATTAGCGGGACGAGCGCGACACCCACAATCAAGACCACGACCTCGCAGAGTTCGTTGACGGCGCCAAAAGCATCACCCGTCATCCCGCCGAACAGGCCAGTCATCCATCTGCCCAGGCCCAACGCTGCGACGACCGCAGCCCCGAACAGGATGAATCCTCCGGCGCCGAGAAACAGGGCTGTTGCCACAACTGCGGTGACCAGACCGGCGACGACATGCCAGCGATTGCGATGCTCCTGGAAAGAAGCGCCCAATCCTTGCTCTCGGACGTAGGGGAACAGCTCCATCGTTGCGAGCATGCCAAATCTCGCCAGGCAGGGAAAGACCAGCAGGAGACCAACGCGCGCGTCGTCGGGCACGCTGGCGAGCAGTCCCCATTTGGTCAGCAGCAACGCTGCGCCGCCAATCACGGCGAACGCGCCGACGTGCGTGTCTCGGAGAATGCGCAGTCGGTCTTCGCGCGTAAAGCCACCGAAGAGACCGTCACAGCAATCAAGGAAGCCCTCGGTGTGCAACGCCCGAGTCATGATCAGCATCGCAACAACCAGCAATGCGCCGACCACCAACGCGGGCAACCCCAATCGCAACAGGGCGTCGAGTCCGACAAGAGCCGCGCCCAACGCGAGGCCAACGAACGGGAACCAGGCGCGTGAGGTAGAAGTCGGCGCTTCGTCGGCAGAGGCGACCGGCAGCGCCGTCAGAAATCCAAACGCCAGCCGCAGACTCTTCACTTCGAGCCCTCGCTATCGGAAACGCCTGCTTCATCGAACGTGGCCATCTCCGAAAGACAGGCGACGGCCGACTCGATCAACCCCATCGCCAGCACCGCTCCGGCGCCCTCACCGAGTCTCATGTCCAGGTCCAGCAGCGGACGGAGCCCTAGATACGACAACGCAGCACGATGACCACTCTCCGCCGACAAGTGAGCCGCAACCAGATAGTCACGCACGGTCGGACAAATGCTGTGCGCAATCAATGCAGCCGCACCCGAGATGAATCCGTCAAGCACGACGATCCGACCTGCCTGCGCAGCGCCCAGGATGACGCCGACCAACACACCAATCTCAAATCCGCCGACTTTGGCGAATACGTCGAGGCCGTCGGCAGCGTCAGGTCGGTTGGTCGCCAGTGCCCGTTCGACCACTGCGATTTTGCGCTCGATCTGTTCGTCGTTGCGACCGGTTCCGCGTCCCGTCACGTCTCGCGCCGACAGCCCCGTAATCGTCGCGGTGATGGCCGCAGCCGCGGTCGTATTGCCGATGCCCATGTCTCCGGTTCCGATCAGGTCCGCTCCGGCCTCAGCCGCTTCAAGGGCGAGCGCCACGCCAGCCCGAATGCATCGCTCCGCCTGCTCACGTGTCATGGTGGGTCCACGCGCCATGTTCTTCGTGACTCGACCGATCGCAACAACCCGCAACCCAGGATGGTCCGGCAACGGCGTTGCGACCCCGGCATCAACAATCGTCAGATCGACGCTCGCTTTGCGCGCAATCACATTGATCGCCGCGCCGTCCGCGAGGAAGTTCATCACCATCTGAGCAGTCACTTCCTGCGGATATCCGCTGACTCCCTCCGCAACGACCCCGTGGTCGGCCGCGACAACGATCAGCGCCTGGCGACGGATCGCGGGTCGCCCACTGCCCAACGCTCCTGCAGCTTGTACCGAAAGCTCTTCCAATCGACCCAGGCTGCCGGGCGGCTTGGTCAACCGTTGCTGGCGTTGGCGGGCAGCCTCCATCGACGAGTCGTCTATCGACTTGATGTCCGCGACGATGTTATCGAGCGTCATTACTTAAGTTCAATCAGTACTCAATGCCCGGTTGGGCTTTGATCCCCTGCTCCTCGTAGGGATGCTTGATCAGCTTCATCTCGGTGACCAGGTCGGCAAACTCGATCAACTCCTGCGGCGCGTACCGACCGGTGATGATCACATGCATCGCCTTGGGACGCCGCGAGAGCGTTTCAATCACATCAGCGACCGAAACCCATTCGTAGTGCATGGCGTAGGTGAACTCATCGAGCACGATGATGTCTTCCTCGCCGTGCAGGATCGCCTCCTGGCAGCGTTCCCATTGCGCGACTGCGAGTGCGGTCGTCTCGTCCATATCCCTCGATTGCCAGGTGAACCCGTCGCCCAACGATTCAATCCGTATCCCCAGTCGCTCCGCCGCCCGGTGCTCGCCGAACTTCGCCGTCGAGTGCTTGATGAACTGGAACATCCGCACCTGGAAGTCGCGTCCCCAGGCTCGAAACAGAACACCGAGCGCGGCGCTCGTCTTACCCTTGCCCTCGCCCGTATTGACGATCACCAATCCATGCTGTCGCGACCGCCGTCGAGCGGCCGAGCGGTACTCCGCCTGCACGTCGGACATCGAGTCTTCCTGTTGGTTGGCGTCAGCGGACGACACTGGCGGCTCCGTTCCTGGCAGCGGCGGCTCGTCCGTTCTTCTGGGGCACTCTCGAGACTTCCGGCAGAGCCGACGCCTCAACGTCTTCCACCGGCGCGATCAGACTGATTGCCAATGACCCCGTGATCGGGTCGCGATACAGCGCCGACCTCACGCCGAACACCGACTCCAGCGTCTCCGCGGTCAGCACCTCCTCGGGCACGCCGTCGGTCACGACTCGCCCTTCGTTGAGAAGAACCAACCGATCGCAGTAGCGAGCCGCGAGGTTGAGGTCGTGGATCGCAGCGATGGCCGTCAGGCCGTCATTGACCAGGCGCCGCACGAGGCCGAGAATCTTGAGCTGATGCAGGATGTCAAGGTTTGAGGTCGGTTCATCCAACAGCAGCACGCGCGGTTGCTGAGCCACCGCGCGCGCGAGGAAGACTCGCTGTCGCTCGCCGCCCGACAATGTGTCCAACGTTCGCGTCGTGAACGACTCGGTCTCGGTCAGGCGCATCGCGTCCATTGCGATCCGGTCGTCTGCCTCGCCCTCGACCTGGAAACGTCCCAGGTGCGGATAGCGACCCATCAGGACCAGTTCGAACGCGGTAAATCCCTGCGTGAACGGAGCGATTTGCGGGACGAGCGCCAACAACTCGGCGACCTTGCGCGCGGGCAATGACTTGAGGTCCGCGCCATGCAGCGAGACCGAGCCTTCCTGATAGCCGAGGACATTGGAGATCGCCCGCAGCAGCGTCGATTTGCCCGCGCCATTGGGTCCGATCAATCCGACGAACTGTCCCCGCTCGGCGCGCAGATCGACGCCATCCAACAAGTGCTTGGCGTCGACGCTGAAGGTCACCGCCAGGGCATCGATCGCTGGACTGTGGTCGTTGATCATGAGTCGCTCCTGCGCACGCCGGTTGGAGGTTGGACCTTGCATCGCGGTCTACTCAGCCACGCTGAAGGACACGGCAGATCCGTCGGGGAAGTCTTCCGGCCAGAGAATCCGCGCCAGTTCCTCGGCCCCGCGAATGTTCCAGTACGAGAGCGTGGTGAAATGCT
The DNA here is from genome assembly GCA_965261715.1 of Dehalococcoidia bacterium. Classification (GTDB taxonomy): domain Bacteria; phylum Chloroflexota; class Dehalococcoidia; order Bin125; family Bin125; genus Bin125. The sequence goes on along the minus strand of OZ253471.1, from coordinate 3,599,016 downwards.
TGCTTTCGACCACAAACACCGCCCCGTTCTTGATCGCCGGGACCTCGGCGAGCGCCTCGTTGTCGAACAGGCTCTGGCGGAACTCCTCAGCACCGAACTCAATCGGCTGGGCAATCACAATGACCTCTGGATTCATCGCAATCACGCCCTCGAGGCTGGTCGTTTGATTACCCTCGACTCCGGCGACCTCGGCAGCGTTGATCCCGCCCGCCGCGGTGATCACGCCGCCTTCCGTTGAGTTGCCACCCGCGACCCAGAGCGTGTCAGAATACTGCGTCAACGCCAGCACGCTCGGTTGCGGAGCCTTGGCGCTGGTTACGGCCACGAGTGCCTCGTAGCGCCGCTGCACTTCGTCGGCGAACTCGAAGGCGCGCTCCTCCTCGCCAAAGATGTAGCCCATCAGCAGGATGCTGTTGAGCCGACCTTCGGGGTCATGCTTCAGCTCGGTCTGGATCACGGGAATGCCCGCGCGTTGCAGCGCATCGACCGCCTCGGCCGGGAAGTACGGGCTCGTGACGATGACATCGGGCGCCTGCGCGATGATGACCTCCGGATCGCGAGAGATCTCAGGTTTGTCCTGCACGAGCGCGGCCACGTTCGAGTAGGTCTCGAACTTCGTCACCTGTCCCACCGCCACCAGACGGTCGTTCGGTACCAGCGCCAGCGTGATTTCGTCATGTCCAATCGATGCGGTGATAATCCGCGTCGGCTTGGCCGCAATCGTGACGACGCCATTTAAGCCCTCGACCTCGCGAGGCCAGCCGCGATTATCCGGATCAACGATCCCGCGTACGTTCGCCAATGACCTGGCGACCGCCTGCTCAGGCGCAGCCTGCTGGGTAGCCTGCTCAGCGTCGGAGGTCTGTTGAGCTCCCGACTGCTGTTGATATTGTTGAGGCTGCTCGGCAGACGAATCAGTGACGGACTGTTGCTCCGCCTCGTCATCGGCAGCCTGCGCCTCGGCAACCTGCTGCTGCTCCGCAGACTCGGCTACCGCCTGTTCTGGTCGAGGCTCCGCTTGCGGAGGCGTATCCGACGAACACGCCGACAGCGTGAGACCCGCAACCAACACCGCAGCCAACACGACTATGCGCAAGTGGTTAATCAGGTGAATCAGGTGAATCAACTCCGTCACTCCCTTCAACGGCCTCTCGCTCACAGCGAGTAGACCTGCCGCTTGTTCTTGATCAGCAACAAAATGAAGAACGGCGCGCCGACGAAGGCCGTCAGCACGCCGACACGAAACTCAGCCGGTTCGATGATCGTCCGAGCGACCGTGTCTGCGAGAATCACGAAAACCGCGCCGCCCAGCGCACTCATCGGAATCAGCACCCGATTGTCTGGTCCCAGCGCCAGTCGCAGGATGTGCGGAATCACGAGTCCGACGAACGCGATCGTGCCGCTCACCGCGACGGCGGCGCCCGTCGCCAGCGCGGCACTGGCGAGCAGGATCACCCGAGTCGCGCCAACGCGGACACCCATCGAGCGCGCCTCATCGTCGCCCAGCATCAACAGGTTGAGGTCCCGCGCCATCAGCAACAGGAGCAGTGTGCTGCCCAAAATCAGCGGCGCGGCAATCCGCACATGCTCCCACGATCGTGAGTCGAGCCCGCCGGCCAACCAGAACAGGATTCCGCGCAACGCCTCGTTATCGGATTGAAGCAGGATGATGGATGAGACCACCGCGCCCAGGAACGCGTTCACCGCGACCCCGGCCAGCAGCAGCGTCGCCATCGAGAAGTGCCCGCCGACCACGGCGATGCCGTAGACCAGAAACGCTGCACCGATCGCGCCCAGGAACGCGAAGGCCGGCAGCGCGAGGAAAAAGAGCCCTGCCAGACCGGTCGCAATCGCAATGACAGCGCCCAACGCTCCGCCTGCCGACACGCCGATAATCCCCGGGTCGGCCATCGGGTTGCGGAACAAGCCCTGCATCGTCGCGCCGGCGACGCCCAGCGCCATGCCCACGACCGCGCCCACGATGATCCGCGGCAGCCGGATCTGTTCGATCACGAGCTGCTCGGTACGACCGAACTCCGGCACGTCGATGCCGATCGCCGAGAGCACAATCCAGGCCACATGGCTAACGGGGATGTCGACCGGACCCAGGCTGAGCGAGACCAGCCCGACGGCCAGCACCAGGGCCAGCAACGCCGACAGTCCGATCTCCAGACGGGCGCTGACGCCCATCTGCCGATACCCGCGCAGTGTTCGAAGCCGTGCTCGAAGCGCCTGAATGCTCGCCAACAAGAAAAACCTCCAGCGACTCCGCTGGAGGAAGGGTGTTCGATCTGCTCGGACTGACGCCCAGCGATCGAGGGACCTCTCTATAGCGGAGAGTAATCACCTCATCGTCCAGGCAGGTCTCCTGGCTCGCGGGGTTAGAATCTTGCTGGGCGCTTCCCATCGACATCAAGGTGGTCGACAGTGGGCGTCAGCTCCCAATTCTGCCCGTACGGCGTGTACGAGCCCCGCTTACAGTGGCGCTACCGCGGCGGATTCTCACCGCCTTCCCTATTCTCCCGGGACGGGCACCTAGACGAACAAAGTCAAGCCGAGGCTAGCACCGAGTCTGACGCAATGACAAGGCGGTCGCTGCGTCACCCATTCGGAGTGGCGCGTCCTGAGATCAGATCGGTGATGGACCTAGCGGGGTTCATCCAACTTGAAAGCGTCACTTTCAATTTGGACGAACAAAAGTTACCCTGACAGCATGATTGAACGCGAAATCGCTCCGCGGCTCAAGGCTCTGTTTGAACAGTACCCGTTCGTCACCGTCACCGGTCCCCGTCAATCTGGGAAAACGACGCTCTGTCGTGCGGCGTTTCCTGATCTGCGTTACGCCAATCTTGAGGCTCCTGACCAGCGCGCATTTGCCGAAGCCGACCCGCGCGGATTTCTGTCGCAGCTGGCCGAAGGCGCCATCATCGACGAGATTCAGCGAGTGCCCGAGTTGCTGTCATATCTACAAGTCCTAGCCGACGAGGATGGAGGAAACAGTCTCTTCGTTCTCACTGGCAGCGAACAGTTTTCGCTGTCCAACGCCATTAGTCAGTCCCTGGCGGGCCGCACGGCACTGCTGCGCTTGCTGCCATTCTCGCTGGCAGAACGCCGACGCGCCGGTGGAAGCACCCAGATCGACGACATGCTCTTCTCCGGATTCTATCCGCGCATTCTGGACCGCAGACTCGAACCACGCCAAGCCCTCGCAGATTACTTCGAGACATACATCGAGCGAGACGTGCGCCGGCTGGGCGGCGTGAGCGATCTTTCGTCATTCGGCCACTTCATGCGCTTATGCGCAGGACGAGTCGGGCAGCTGGTCAACCTGAGTTCTCTGGGCTCCGATGCCGGCATCACTCACCCGACGGCCAAACAATGGCTCACGATCTTGGAGCGTAGTTACATTGTCTTTCAGCTCCCGCCTTTTCACGCAAACCTCCGCAAGAGACTCACCAGATCCCCCAAGTTGTATTTCTACGACGTTGGACTGGCAAGCTATCTGCTCAGCATCGAAAACCCGGGACAAATTGCAACGCATCCCTTACGAGGACCACTGTTCGAGAACTTGGTCATATCAGAGGCTCTAAAGCACCGATTTAACCGCGGATACCACGCGAACTTGTCCTTCTATAGGGATAAGAGCAACCTTGAATGCGATCTCCTGTATACGACCGGACAGGGAATCGGGGCGATCGAGGTCAAGTCAGGCTCTACCGTGGCCTCGGACTTCTTCACCTCCCTGAACCGAGTTGCGGAGCTTATCCCGAATGTCTCAAGCAAAGCAGTAGTTTATGGAGGAACTGCAAGGCAATCTCGCTCTGACTGTGAGGTAGTCCCGATCGAAGAGTTCACGGGTGTTCTGGAGCGATTCGAGGTTGAACAGACAGTCGCATCGTTCATACGGGAACACACTGCTCCAGAACCGGATGTATCAGACATCAGCGTCCTGGACAGCGTCTACCTGCAACTGATAAGACCGATGCTCGATGCATTGGATTCCGCCTGTCGGCCCTTGGGCGACGCGCTATTTCGCCAGTATCAAGGGCTATCAATCGTAAAGGCAGGCCCATCAGGCGTACAAGGAAGTGAGATCCTGAATGCTCACAGTTGGCAACATATCAAACGAGAGTACGTGGTCGGACGAGGGTTCGAGCTGAGTGACGATCGACCGATTGAGATCAGTCACAATTGTAACTTCACTAACTACAACGGCAAAGGATCGTCGAGTTTCAATGTGACATTCAACATCACTTGGACGCTGACAGAAAGAGCAGTATCCCGTGTGGTAGCGATAGACGAAGTGCCTCTTTCACATTTGGGACGCACTATCCCGTATTCGGAACTAGAAGAGTGGCCCAACGACCGCGACACAGTAACCGCCGAAGCCCTAAAGGGTGTCATGGGCCGCATCGGCACGCACATCGGGAAATAGAAATCACAGCAATCAGCGTCGGGCCGCCGAGATTTGCCGACGCACCAGCCTTGAGTACAACCCGTCCTCCGACGCCAACTCTTCGTGTGTCCCGATCTCCACCACTCGACCCTCGTCGAGCACGACGATCTGATCGGCGTCTCGGACGGTTGAAAGACGATGTGCGATCACCAGTGTTGTCCGATCCGACATCAGCTCGTCGAGCGCGTCTCGTACTAGCCGCTCGTTGAGACCGTCGAGATGTGAGGTTGCCTCGTCGAGGATCAGCACCGGCGCGTCCTTGAGCAGGGCTCGTCCGATAGCGACTCGCTGACGTTGTCCGCCCGAGAGCTGTGCGCCTCGTTCACCGACCGTTGTGCCGAGGCCGTCCGGCAACGACTCGACGAAGTCAGCCAGGCCGGCCCGCTCGATGGCGAGCTGGAGTTCCTCTTCGGTGGCGTCCGGTTTGGCGACCTGCAGGTTGTCGCGGATCGATGCGTTGAACAGGTAGGTGTCCTGCGCCACGAGCGCCACCTGGCCTCGCAGCTCGTCGAGCCGGTAGGTGCGCAGGTCGGAGTCTTCGAGTGTGATCTTGCCGTCCTGTGGGTCCCAGAAGCGCAGCAACAGGTGCGCCGCCGTCGTCTTACCCGCTCCCGAGGGACCGACCAGCGCGACGGTGCCTCCCGGCTTGAGATCGAATGACACGTGGTCGAGCGCCGCCCGTTGCGTGTCCTCGTACGCGAAACCGACCGAGGCGAATGCGCCCTCCGAGACGCCGCTCGTCTGAACGTCTTCGACTGCGCTGCCCGCGCCGGGTCCGTCGACGACATCGACGCCCTCGCTATGCACAGCAGTCAGGCGTCGAGTTGCGCCCAGCGTGTCTCCCAGCCGGCGTCCGACCTGGGCCAGCTCCGCCACGGGCATGAATGCGCCCATCGCGAGCAGCGTCAGCAGAGGCGCCAACGACGAGTCGATGTCGCCCCGCACCGCGAGCGCGCCGCCGACGGTCAGGACCGCCAGTCCGCCGTATCCGGTCAGCCCTTCCAGCAGCGAGCGCTGAGTCGAAATCTGTCGATTGAATCCTTCGCGCACCGGCAGGTAGTCACGCATCAGACCCTCGAACTCGGCCTTGCGCTCGGGCTCCCGCTGGAACGCCGTGACCTCGCGCAGGCCTTGCAGCGTGTCGACCATGTGCGCATTGAGCGCGCCCAGGTGATCGCGCGACCGCGAGCCAAGCTGGTCCACGATCCGTCGCGTAAACAGCGGGCTCAACGCCGCCAAAATCAGCAGCGGCGCCAGCCCAAGTCCCAATCGCCAGTCGACCACGAACAGGGTGATCAGCGCCGCCCCGGGCACGATCACGCTGACGAAGGCGTTGGCGATCGTGTGGGCAAAGAAGTACTCGACCGTCTCCACGTCCTGCGTCGCCATCGAGACCAGGTCGCCGGTCCGTCGCCGGAGCAGATACGCCGGAGCCAGTTGGTCGAGCTTGCGGAACAGATCAATCCGCATATCCGCCAGCAGCCGGAAGGCCATGTCGTGCGAGACCCAGTTCTCGAGGAATCGGAACAGACCGGTCAGGACAGCGACCACAATCAACAGCGTCGCCAACAGGCCAATCGACTCATCGTCGCGCACATTGGCGACCATCAGCGCGCCGATCACGCCAACCGAGATCGCGCCAAAGAAGTGCGCCACGCCCGTCCCAAAGGAGAGCGTCGTCTTGAACCAGTACGGAGCAGCCAGGCCCAGCAACCGACCCGACGTCTCGCGCCAGCCCATACCCTCGGCGCGAATGATCGCCTCCGTCGCGCCACCGTCACTGTCGGGCATCGCCAGCGACCCGCTCGCCGTAGTCGCGGTCGCGAGCTCCGGCGCAGGTAGTGCCTCATCGAACCCGTCGAGGCTCGGATCGGTCATCTGTCCCGCCATCAACCAGTCATAGACGCCACCTTTGGCGAGCAACGTCTCATGGTCGCCGCGTTCAACCAGTCGGCCATCATCCAGGACCAGGATCTCGTCGCAGTCGCGGACGCTGGAGAGCCGGTGCGCCATGATCAACGTCGTCCGGCCCTGCATCAACCGGTCCAGCGCGCCCTGGATCGTCGCCTCGTTCTCCGCATCGACGCTCGACAGGGCCTCGTCCAGGATCAGCATTGGCGCATCGCGCAACAGCGCGCGCGCGATCGCAAGCCGTTGGCGCTCACCGCCCGACAATCGGTGCCCGCGCTCGCCGATCACCGTCGCATAGCCCTCGGGCAGCGCGGAAATGAACTCATGCGCGTTCGCCGCCCGGGCCGAGGCACGAATCTCGTCGTCGGTCGCATCTGGCTTGGCGAATCGCAGATTAGCCAACACCGACCCGTGGAACAGGTACGTGTCCTGGAGCACGACCGCCATCTGCGAGCGGATATCGGCGAAGCGCAGTTCATTCAGCTCGCGACCGCCCAGCCGGATTGTCCCCTCCTGAGGCGTATACAACCGCTGCAACAGCCAGACCAACGTCGATTTTCCCGACCCCGATCGACCCACGACGCCGATTCGCCTGCCCGGCTCGACCGTGAACGACACTCCATTCAGCGCCGGGCGTCGGCCCGTCGGATAGCTGAAGGTGACATTATCGAACTCGATCCGCGGCTCCAATGAGGCCGCCGGTTCAGCCTGCGCATCGGGAGTCAGCGGCTTGGCCCGATCCAGATTCAGCACACTCTCCGCGGCTGCGACGCCCAACAGACCCTGGTGGAAGAGCTGGCTCAGCTCTCTCAGAGGTCGGAAGACTTCCACGCCCAGCATCAGCACGACCAGCAGCTCGGCCAGCTCCATCGCGCCGCTCTCGACTCGCAGCGCCCCGACGAATAGCGCGACAGCCGCTCCAACCGTGATCGCGAGAATCGTCAGGCCCTGGGCAATCGCGTTGTTGAATAGCACGCCCATCGTCGTGCGGAACACCTCCTGCGCTCTCGCGGCCAGAGCCTCGCCGCGCCGACCGCTCTGTCCAAACGCCTTCAGCGTGGCCAGACCCTGAATCGAATCAAGAAAGTCGGCGGCAAACGACCCATATGCGTCGCGACGACGGAGCGAGGCGTCGGCGTTGCGCTGTTTGAGCAGCGACGGCAACGTCAGCGTGACCAGGGCAAAGCCGAAGTAGATCGCCGCCACCGGCAGATCGAGCCAGCCCATGAAGATGAAAATCCCAATCGGCGCCAGCGCCGCCACGATCAGCTGCGGCAAGTACTGCCCGAAGAACGTCTCCAGTTGCTCAACGCCTTCAATCACGCCGACGGTGACATCACCAGTGCGCTGGCGATCAAAGTGCGACGGTCCCAGTCGGACCACCTGATCAAACAACCGCTGTCGCAGCGCGAACTGCACCTGTAGCGCCGTGCCGTTGGCGATCTCCTCTTTGGCGTAGAGAAAGATCGAGCGGGCCAGAATCGATCCGGCCGCGGCGATGATCAAGGGGATCAGGTCGGAAACACTATCGCCCTCAAAGATCCGAGCGCCAATCCAGCCCAGCAACGCCAATCGCGCGACCCCTGCCGTGACCGCACACAGGCCCACACTCACGGCCAGAGCAATGCGCCAGCGCACGCCCTCGGTAAATCGCCACAGGTCCCAGGAAAATGTCATTGCCTCAACCTCTGTGGGTCCACAGCCGTTCGTAATCCGTTCGACCTCGTGTCAGCATAAGCAGACACGGCAAGACAAGGGCCAGCGATGCTCCGAACATGTCTGCTCGCCTCTCCCCCCTTGCGGGGACCGTCGTAACAGTCCGGCACTTCGTTTTTTCAGTCCCCGCCTCCGCGCGGGGACCTGCCCCCCGTTCCTCGACGTTTGAACGACGAAGGGTATAAAGCATATCTGGTGATGAGCGGCAATCGCGCGATGCGGAGCGGGTCCCCGCGTGAAGCGGGGACTGGGAAGGTCCTGATGTGTGACTCTTTCAATGGTCTCCTTGCGGGGCAAGCTGCCGAAGGCCTGCCACCGACGAGTACGCTGCCGTTAACCGGACGATCACCTCGCGAAGCTCGGATGAGTCATGCCGCCCGCCGTCGATTCGTCGCCGTTCTCCGACCTCTACCTCGACGACCATTCCGTCCAACCGGCGCGGACGCCGATCCAGAACGAGTTTCGCTTCCTCTGCGACTGGACCGCCCTGCGATTCTCACCGATCTACTACGGCGTCGGCGTGCCCCAGGGCAACGGCGAGGCGGTCGTGATCGTGCCCGGATTTATGGGCACCGATCTTTCGATGATGGAGCTCTACTGGTGGCTGGCGCGAATCGGCTACCAGCCCTACTACTCGGAGCTCGGCCTCAATGTGAATTGCCCCGACATCTCGTCCGAGACGGTGCTCAGCGTCGTCAGGCGCGCGGCCAATGAAACCGGCGCGCGCGTCCACTTGCTCGGCCACAGCCTGGGTGCGCTGATCGCCAGGAACGTCGCCTTCCGCCATCCCGAGCTGATCGACCTGCTGATCTCGCTGGCGGCGCCATTCAACGATGTCGCCCATGTGCATCCGGTCTTGATCGAGGCGATGGCTGCCGTCCGCCGACAGGCCGGATCACATCTCACCTGGCACGTCGCGCCCGCCTGCTACAGCGGACACTGCACCTGCCCCTTCACCGAGAACATCATGCGCCCCCAGCGGCCCACCTTCCGTCGCTACGCGCTCTTCGCCGAGAACGACGGCCTGGTCCTGCCCGAGAGCTGCATGGAAGAGGAGCCCGAGTACAACATCGGTATCAAGACCAGCCACTACGGGATGCTCTACAACAGCCAGGCCTATGGCGAAATCGCGCGGTTGCTGGCGGATTCATAGATCCACCTCAGTGGCGGAGTGAATCCCCTCTCCCCCCCTTGCGGGGGGAGATGCCGAAGGCAGAAGGGGGGCTCCCCATCTCGTGGCCTACCTGTTCGCTGTCGGCCGCCCCCCTGTCACGCTGTGACATCTCCCACCGCAAGGGAGACCTTTGCATAAGTCCTCTTCGCCCTCCTTGCGGGGGGAGATGCCGCAGGCAGAGGGCGGCTCCCCATCTCAAGGCCTATCTGGTCGCTGTGGGAGGACCCCCCTCTGTCACTCTGTGACATCTCCCCCCGCAAGGGGGGGAGAGGGGATACGCGAGTTTTTCAAAGGTCTCCGCAAGGGGGCGCGAGTCCTCGCGACCTAGGCCTTGGCCTCGACCGTCTGCTTCTTGGACCCGTTGTCCGATGCATGGCTCGACCCGCTGTTCGACGGGCTGAAGGCGTTCATGCTCTTCTGCAGGAAATCGGCCCACGGGTTGGAGCTCTGCCACTCGCGTGCGATCGCGAGCGCGGCCTCGGCGGCGGCTCGGCTGGCGCTGAGCAGGGCGTCGAGCGCCTCACGACCCTCGCTACCGGCGGCGATGGCTTCCTTGTACGCCGACTGCGTGAAATCAAGCGCCTGGCTCTGCGCGGCGACGGCCGACTCCATGATCGCCGAGTAGGCGGCGGCGGTGTCGCTCGGGTTGGCGGCGACCTGCTTGGCCAGGTCGAGCGCCTGGCGCTGGGCCGCGTTCACGTCGGTCAGGAGCTGGCGCGAGATCCGCAGGCCGCGCTCGTTCGCCTGCTCAATCGCGTGGGCGAGGGCGTCGTAGCTGGCCAACAGGGCGTCGAAATACTTGTCGGTCGGGGCCTGATCCGTTGCGCTGTCGGTAGTGCTCTCGGTCGTGCTGTCGGTCATGAAGATCGCTCCGTGATGTTTGAGGCTCGCTCGGTATGCCGAAAATGTATGTCGCAATGCCTCTATGTGCAATATGCATCTTGCATCGCTTGGCACTTAGCGGCACAATGCCGGTATGGCAGATGACACCGCTTCGAGCAACACATCGACCAACGCGAAGAAGCGCACCACTGCCCAGCCACGTCTCCACGGCGAGATGCTGGCGACGAGCCTGCTCGCCTTCCTCAAGGGTTGCAACGCCTACGGCTACCAGCTCAATCAACAGCTGAGCGAGTCTGGTTTGCCCGAGTCGGACAGCGGCACGGTCTATCGCGCGCTGCGACAGCTCGAGAGCAGCGGCTTTGTCTCGTCCTTCTGGGACACCTCCGAGCAGGGACCGGCGCGGCGCATGTACTCGATGACCGCCGCCGGCGACATCTTCCTTCGCACCTGGCTCGACGCACTGAACAAATACCAGGAAGTACTGACCGGCGCTCTCGAGCGATTCGAGCAAGCCGCACAACCAGCTACCAACACGACCGCCCGAGAGGACACCCCATGACCAAGACCGAAACTCCCACTCCCGACCCCTCCGCGATCTGGCGCGACTGGATGACGCAGTCCGAGCGTCAGTGGAACGAATTCTTCAACGAGATGATGGGCACCGAAGAGTTCAGCCAGAGCATGGGCCGCAATCTCGATGTCTTCCTGCACTTCCAGAAGACCATGAGCGAGGCGATGGGCCCCTACCTGACCGCGATGAACGTGCCCACCCGCACCGATGTCCTGGCGCTGGGCGACCGCCTGCTAGCCATGGAAAACCGACTCGCAGCCATCGAAGCGCATCTGTCGACGCTCCAGACGAGCATCGAGGACGGCGCCCCGAGTAGCGCGAGCAACACAAAGCCCAGGCGAACCAAGCGCCCAGCAACGCCCGACACAAACTAACTGTTCCCGACACATCAACTTAACGTCCGCGTAACTCGTTCCTAACCGGGAACGGGACATGGCGATAGACAATCACTGTCATCGCACCTACGCGTGCGTACTCGATGCACTTATCAATTATGGAGTGACCTATGACTCTTGCCGTTGCTGAATCAGCATCCGTGTCCAATCCCTCCGTGGCCAACGTTGACGCTTCCCCCGACATCCCATCTCCCGACCCATCTCCAGACCCACCCCCCGAACCATCCCCCGACCCATCTCCCGACGTTGCCACCACCGTCCGGTCAACCGTCGAGACCATTCTCCGGCGCGGACTGGTCGGCCTCGAGTACATCTCGCTCGACGACCCGCAGCCCGGCTCGACGCCCAAGGACACGATCCTGACCCGGGGCTCGATGAAGCTCTACCACTACCGCGCCCAGACCGACGAGGTCTATCGCACCCCCCTACTGGTCATCACCTCGCTGGTCAGCAAGCCCTACATCCTCGACCTCACACCCGGCCAGAGCATGATCGAGTTCCTGGTCCAGGCCGGTTACGACGTCTACCTGATCGACTGGGGCATTCCGATGCTCGAGGAGAGCAAGCTCACGCTCGACGACTACGCCCTCTCGCACATCCCCGCTTGCATCGAACGCATCCTCGAGGACTCCGGTGAGTCCGAGCTGAACATGCTCGGCTACTGCCTCGGCGGCACGCTGGGCATTCTGTACCTGGCGACGCAGCCCGACGCGCCGGTCGGCAACATGGCCTGCCTGACCACGCCGGTCAACTTCAAGGGCATGGGCCTGTTCACGCAGTGGACCGACGAGCGCTACTTCGACGTCGACCGGATCGTCGACTCGCTGGGCAACGTGCCCGGCGAGATGCTGCTCTCCGCCTTCGACATGCTGCGGCCGACCGGCCGCATGACCAGCCCGATCCAGGTGCTCGACCGCATCCGCGACGACAAGTACGTGCAGTCGTTCATGATGCTCGACCGCTGGGCCTCCGACCAGATTCCCTTCGCCGGCGAGGCCTTCCGCCAGATGGTCAAAGAGCTCTACTGGAAGAACGCGATGCTCGAGGGCACATTCGAGCTCGGCGGCAAGCCGGTCGACCTCAAGTCAATCAAGACGCCAATGATCCACGCCATGGCCGAGCACGACCACATCGTCCCCTACGAAGCCGCCAAGCCGCTGCTCGAAGAGGTCCAGTCGGAGGACAAGGAAGCGGTGGTGTTGCGCGGTGGACACGCCAGCCTGGTCGCAGGTGGCAACGCCAAATACCGACTCTGGCCTAGGCTGGATGCATGGCTTTCGGTTCGCTCGATCTAACTGCGAAAGACTGCAACATGCGCTACCCAGCCGCGGGGACCATCGCGGGCAGCCCCGTGACGCTCAGACTGATGGACCGAACCGACGCCGATGCAATGGTGTCGTTCGCGCGCCAGCTGCCGCAGAACGACCTGCTCTTCCTACGACGAGACATCACGCAGCCCGAGCAGGTCCAGGTCTGGGTTGAGCGGATCGAGGCCGGCCTGACTACCTCGCTCCTGCTGACCGATGACGGCGGAGACCTCGCCGGCTACGCTACCGTCGACCGCAATGACCTGCCCTGGTCACCGCACGTCGCTGAACTGCGCGTGCTCGTCGGCCCCGGCCTACGCGAACAGGGCGCCGGACGCCTGCTGACCGAAGAGGCCTTCCGGATTGCGCTGGAGATGAAGGTCGAGAAGATCATCGCCCAGATCACCATCGAACAGAAGCAAGCGATCAGCGTCTTCCGCTCACTCGGCTTCAAGCCCGAAGCAGTGCTGCGAGACCACGTCAAAGACCGCGACGGCGAGAAGCACGACCTCGTCATCCTCAGCCACGACGTCGCCGAAGCCCAGCGTCGAAGAGCCGCCACCGGAGTCCTCGAAGCCGTCAGCGGCTAGTCGAGACCCAGCTTCAGAGTCAAACTCCTAGACCTGATTCCGACTAGCCCCAAACGTCGTAGGGGCGACCCTTGTGGTCGCCCTCCCCGTCGCCGATCTCACGGGCTATTGGCTATTCACAGTAGCCGGCGGAACCGACAGGGCGGGGGTTCCTGCCAGCGCGGTCCTGGTGACCAGATGACATTGACCGATACTCAGGTCGAGCGGATTGTCGTGTTGCTACAGACGCCGCGAGGCACGTTGAGAATTCCAGCGCGCCAAGTCCCGGATGCGTGGTTCTACATCGCGAAGCAGGACTGCGCCTGGCACACGCAGGCGGCGGCGTACGACAACTGGCGAACGATCTACATGCGGCTCAACCGCTGGGCCATGGCGGGCGTGTTGGACCGGGTCGTCACGGAACTCCATCGCAACCAGCTCGCTGCGCTGGAACTGGACGCGCTGTCGCTGGACAGCACAATCATCAGGCTGCATGCGCTTGTCGCAGGCGAGCGCACACCCGTGCTCATTTTCTTCAGCCTCAGCCATCTCGCCCTGATCTCCGACGCGCTCGAACTACTGTGAACAGCATCTCAGAACGCTCTGAACAACTCCGATCCTCGCTTCCCCCCTCTGCGGGGGAAGCTGCCGAAGGCTGAATGGGGGTCCCTGCTCGGCCTGCGACACCAGTTGTTCAGAGGATTCCTAAACCTCCGATGGCGTCATCGAAAGCCGGAGAGTTGCAGCGCAGTACACTTGCTCCACAGCTTGGATTTCTGATTGCAGGATAATCACTATATCGTCCCGTACCTCTTGGTTATTCGTCTCGCTGCTCATGATTGTTTTCGCATTGCTGGGCCATGGGCATTCGCTTGTTCGCGCGACGGATACACCCGATTCCACGTCCTCGGTCAAAGCGGGGCGCTTTGCGTTGGACAACGGCGCCCAAGCGTTGAGCATCGAGTTCGAAGACTCTCAGCAGTGTGGAGGCGAATACGAACTTGATCGGGCTATGTTGGGATGGGTGGGCAACGAGCCGTCCTGGGCTCAGTTAAATGTCTCGCTCAACAACGAGCGTCGTTGGTATGTGTATCCCGCGGAGCCGTCCAACAGGTTTTGGTTTGTGAATCAAGAGGAATTCCTGGTTCGGGTCCGATGTGATGATGAAACCAACCCATACGTCGTAGGCACGACGACGCTGACCAGCGTCGAAGATGAACCGAGCCCGCTCAGCGCGAACGTGTCGCTGAGTCTTGCTGCCGAACCGTCGCCGCCGGACGACCAGGAGGCCAGCGACTCGTTCATCGGCACGCTCACGTGGACCGACGAACAGAGCTGTGACCGTTACAGCGCTTGGGCCTATCGGTTTGACGACGTACCAGGGTCATCATATCGAATGTTGCCATTCGAATCGGAAACATCCAGCAGCGCGACATTTCGCCTGGAGATCCCTGAGACGACGGAGTTTGAGACCGTCAGCATGTGGTGTCTGGGCCACCCAACGCTCGACTTTGTCTGGTCCAGACTGATCGGCCACGCAAAGGCCGATCGGCCCCCGAGCGTAGCGGCAACTCCCGTGACGCTTGATCTCAGCCTGCCGATGGGAAACATCTTGATCTTTGCTGTTGATGTGAACTGGACAGACTCGTCGACCTGCACAGATGGCTATGACGTCGTCAAGGCGTTCCCGGACAGGGTGTCCTCGCTGGTGACCGATACAACGTTAAGCGGCGACTCCGATAGCGACTACAGCGGCAACCTCGACAGCGAGACACAGTCATTCAGCACGACGGACACCGGGATCACCGATACCTATCCGATCGAAGTGTGGTGCGGGGGCTGGAACAGTGGCCGCCAAATCGGTTCAACAATCGGATATCCACGCAGAATCCCTCCCGAAGTCCAGCTCACGTTAAGCGATCGGCCGGGTGGCCAGGCCGGCTGGAGCGTGCTCGTGCAGTGGACCGACGTGACATGCCAGGACGGATTCGATGTCGCTCAAGTTGGGGTTGGCTCGCTGCTGACATCTTCGCAGCTCGTCAGCTGGGCGCATCGCAGCTTCACCTGGGAGACGGATGCGTTGACCGCAGGAGGCACTGTCGGCATCAAGGTCACTTGCGGCGATTCCGACTCCAACAGCAGTCGAGTCGTCGGTGAAGTTTTCGTCACCGTTCCGACTCCGGCAGTCGCCGGCTGGCGCTGAGTCCACTGACTCAGAGTCGCTGCGACCCTCCATTCAGTCTTCGGCAGCTTCCCCCCGCAAGGAGACCTTTGAATAAGTCCCCTTCGCCCCCCTTGCGGGGGAGATGCCGTAGGCAGAGGGGGGGCTCCCCATCTCAAGGCCTATCTGGTCGCTGGAGCCCCCCCTCTGTCACTCCGTGACATCTCCCCCCGCAAGGGGGGGAGAGGGGAATCATGAGTTTTTCGAAGGTCTCCGCAAGGGGGAGAAGAGGACTTACGCAAAGCTCTCCGAAGGCAGGAAGCGGTAGAGCTCCGGGACTCACTCACGCTGGCCGCGCCGATTGCATTCCCAGGTACCTATCATCGATTCGGGAAGCCGAGGGCTCACATGGTGGAACCGCTAGAAGGCCTGCGAGTCGTCGAATTCGCGATTGCCATCCAGGGACCGCTGGTCGGCGGGTTCCTCGCCGATATGGGCGCCGACGTCGTCAAGGTCGAGCCACCCGGCGGCGACCCCAATCGCTGGCACACCGGCGTCAACTGGACCGCCCCACCCGAGACGCCGGGCGCACAATTCCTCTCGGTCTCTCACGGCAAACGCTCAATTGCGCTCGACGTCCACACCGAGATCGGCCGAGAAGTACTCATGCGTCTCGTCGATCGCGCCGACATCTTCGTCAGCAATTTCCGCGAGGACTCGCTTGAGCGCATGGGGCTGGGATACGAAGCACTGGCTGAACGCAACGAGCGGCTGATCTACGGCATCGCCAACGGATTCGGACACGAGGGACCTGATCGCAACAAGCGCATGACCGACCAATACGCACAGTCACGCAGCGGCATCGCCAGCGTGATCGGAGAACCGGGGTCAGCGCCCATGATTCCCGGTTCGGTGATCGGAGATACCAGCGGAGCGATGGGACTAACGTTGGCAATCATGACGGCACTGGCCGCGAGAGAATTGCACGGCGTGGGCCAGAAGGTGCGCACGTCGTCCTACGGAGTGATGGTCTGGATGCAGAGTTGGGAGCTGAACCACTCCTCGATCAGCGGGACGCTGCTGACGCGCGAGGGACGGCATCATCCGAATGTGCCCGGAATCGCCGGCACCTACGAGACATCGGACGGCGGAGCGTTCCACGTCGACGTTCAAGGAGACGGCGCCTGGCAAGACTTCTGCGAGTTCGCGGGCATTCCCGAGATCGGGGCCGACCCACGCTGGGACACCTCTCAGAAGCGCTCACCGTTGAGCGACTTCCGCTGGATCGACCAGTCGAAGCAACTGCGATCACACATTGCGCACGCAATGAAGCAGCGAACGACCACCGAGTGGGAGCAGTTCTTCAACGAGCGTCGCGAGGAGATCATGTACCAGCGCGTCTTCAACTACGAGGACGTGATGAGCGACGCGCAGGCGTTGGAAAACGGCTACATCGTCGAGAAGGACGTGCCGGGAGTCGGCAAACGCAAGATGGCCGGCAACTTCGCCCAGTTCAACAAGACCCCAGCCAGCGCCAAGCCCTGGTTCCCAGAACTGGGTCAACACACGTCTGAAGTGATGTCGGAACTCGGCTTCGACGACGAGCAAATCGCCGAGATCGAGGCCCAGAAGAACCCACGACTACCAATGTCCGCACGCGCCCGAGCACGCAGGCGCTAGGAATACTCCGATCCCCGCTGCCCCCCTCCGCGGGGGAAGCTGCCGAAGGCTGAAGGGGGGTCCCCGCTCGGCCTGCGACGCCATTCGTTCAGAGACTGCCTAGCCCCCCGACCGAAGGCCGCCATGTCGCGAGCAGTGGCCAGCGCCAGGTCAGCGTTGTCCGGCCATCGCTATGGGCGACGCGGAGTGATGTGGAGTGCGTCCAGGTAGGGCTGCACAGGCTTGATCGCCTTCTCGATCGTTTGCAGCTGTTCCTCAATCTCATCCATGCGCAGGCGCACCTCATCCATGCGCAGGCGCACCTCATCCATACCCTGGCGCACTTCGTCAACCATGCCCAGCACTCCCGCGACGTTCTCCATGATCTCGCGTGGGATTTGCATCATGACGCCAGCGGTCGGCAGTTGTGGTTCCGGTTGTGCGGGCATCGCATCGCTTCCTTCAACACCAAGCTGCGAGGGTCTACTCACATGGTAGACAATGACTATCACGTCAGCGGATCCTACGAGATTCGAGATTGGAGCCGGTACCGGCGAACCAGAGCCACCCGTGTCCCAGGGCGATATCGCATATCGCTCCTAATCCCCCCGACAGAACGCCGCCATGTCGCGAGCAGTGGCCAACGCCAGGTCGGTGCAGGGCAGCACGATGTTGTCGCCGGCGTGGGTTGTACCCATCACCTGCCGACAGCGCGCCGACTGTCCGGCCCTCAGCAGCAATCGATAAAACTCAATGCCCTCATCGCGCAGCGGGTCGCACTCGTTGACGCTGATCACCGTGTTGGGGAACCCCTGCACCTGCTCTTCGTTGGCAAACAGTGGCCACGCTTCGGGATCCTGCGCCTCGAATGCGTCCATCCCGTAGCCCATCGCCGGGAAGTTGCTGTGCAGATCGAGCAGCAGTCCGTTGTTCTCGGTGGACGAGGGCAGGTCGTCGCGCGGCCAACTACCGGCGATGTACGGGCACATCGCATACAGACCTGAAACCGATCCGGCGTCGCCTTCGCGAGTCAGCCGCAGACCGACGGCGAGCGTGAGGTTGCCGCCGCCGCTCTCGCCGGCGACGAGGATCCGGCTCGTATCAATGCCGAACTCGTTGGCCCTGGAGATCAGCCAGCGCAGGCCCGACATGCAGTCGTTGATACCGGCCGGGTACGGCTCGATCTCCGGCGCCGACGAGGGCGTCACGCAGTTGCGGAAGTCGACCATCGTCACCGCCACGCCCTGGTTCGCGATCATCCGCCCCCAGGCCTGATAGGTGAGGTCGAAGGCCGACGACAGCGCCATGCCGCCGCCGTGGATGTAGTACACGCAGGGCAGCGGCTCATCCGACTGTCCGTCTGATTGGGGCCGAATCAGGCAAATCTTGATCGAGTTGCCGTCGGGCTCGGAAACAAACGTCTCGGTGGAGATCGTCAATCCAGCCGAGGGCGCGACCGCCTCGGCCTCCTCTTCCGAGAAGAGCGACATTGCGTCCAACGCGGCGAGCGCCTCAGGCGCATTCATCGCAGCAACTAGTTCCTCGCGAGACTCAAAGCTCGGCATCGGGAAGGCCGGCAGGGGACCGAACACCGCCTTGATCCGTGGGTCAATGCGGGGGTCGTCGCTGATCTTGCTCATCTGTCGCTCCTCATTCGGTTTTGGTGGAAAGACTAGCCGTAGGCTTCGCCGAGCAACCCGTCCAGGGCGGCATTGAACTCGTCGGGCAGCTCCCAGTAGACGGAGTGTCCTCCCTCGGGAATCCCGACGTAACGGGCGCCTGGAACCATGGCGGCGGCCCGTTCGATCACGGGAGCGGGAATGATCGCGTCTTCAGCCCCGGCCAGGAACAAGACCGGCATCGTCAGCGCAGACAGGTCTTCCACCGCGATCGCGCCATCCTCGACGCCAAATGACAGCGCCCGATCCGGATCAAGCGGCGGATTCAGCGCGCGCACCTGGTTGTAGAGGAACACGCCTTCCGGCGATCGCTTGAGGTAGGCCGGGCCAACCATGAGCGTCATCCCACCGAGCCGAGCGTTCTCAGCAGCCGCCGTAGTCGCGGTTCGCATGTCGTCGAGCAATCCCTGGTCGGCGATACCGAGCATCGTGTCGGCCATCATCAGCGCCTTGACCCGATCGGGATTGCGGGCCGCGTAGGGCAAAATCGAGAACCCACCCATCGACTGACCAACCAGTGTCGCCTCCGCAATCTCCAGTTGATCCATCAACTCGCCAAGGTCGCGGGCAAACGCCGTCCGACCCTCGCCGGACAGATCCTGGCTCTGCCCCCAGCCGCGCACTTCATACGTAACGCAGCGAAATCGCTGGCTGAAGTAGGGAATCTGGTTCCACCAACTCAGATGGTTACCACCCGCCCCATGGACAAACACAATCGTGTCAGGGCCCTCCCCAAACTCGTCATAGATCAAAGTACCGCCACTCACATCAAGGGTCTTGGGCATGAGAGTCTCCTGTTCCTTGTCAGGGTTGGCTAGAGGCTAGGGCGTGTTCACACAGCCGGCGATGTGTTCGGTCGAGGCGTGTGTTGTGGTCATGGGCGGTTTCAGGTTTTCGGTGGGACTTTTTTTTCCTGGGGTGGTTTGGGGGCGATCTCCCGTGTATTGCTGGAGATCGTGTTTCAGGTCTTTCAGGTTTTTTCAGGTTTTTTCAGGTTTTTTCGGTCTGGTTGAGGGAATTCTGGTCGGATGTTGTTCGGATCTGTTCGGATCTGTCCGGATTGCGACGAACCGGTTCGCTGGGTTGTCGCGCGGAGCGCGGTGGTTGGTAGGTGTTCGAGGGCGTAGCGGAATGTGGCTGGGCGTCGGGTCGACATTGGCTCTGCCTTTCAGTCGGTCATCTGTTCTGATAGTAGCGTGGCTGGGCAGGGTCGGATCTGAGGTGCAGGGCTTGCAGGGTGTCTCAGAAGCCACCTCGACTGGCTGAATCCCAGTCCCCGCTTCAGGCGGGGACCTGCTCGGGCGGCAGGCGCTATCTGGTGATGAAGCATTGTGCAGGGAAGGAACTGGTCCCCGCGTGAAGCGGGGACTGGGAATGCTGACTTTTGAGACAACCTCCCTGGTCCAGGGTTGGCCGTCGTGAGCGTTCTGTGTGAACAGACCTGAGGGCAGGCCTCATGCCGACTCGTTCTCTATCGAACGCACAGGCATTTCCCATAGAGAACTCTTTGGTCTGTATGTTGATATCGGTCAGTGCCTACCAGACCGCGCCGACTCGCAGCCGAGTCCTCCAGGAGGGGGTCATGCGGCGAACTCTGCGCAAATTCGATCTTGCGACCTTCCGCTCCCGGCCGCGCCGCGCTGTCTTTGCTGTCTTTGCCGTCTTGCTGGTCCTCAGCGCAATCGCCGCTGCGTCTCTCTGGGTCGTGTCTGATGACGGCGATGGTCGCCCTGCCGACGCCAGCATGACCGCTGCGGTCACTCCACTCACTGCCGCCCGCTGCGCCACTCCGACCGCTGCCGACTGCATCCTCGCCGTCTACCAGGGCGCGCCGGACGACTACCGTCAGGTCCAGGACATCCCGTCCGAGCTGCTGCTCGCGCCGGACGTCAATGGCCGCTACCAAGTCGAACGCGGGCAACAGTACACCGTCGTCAGCGCCGCCCAGCTACCCGCCGACTGGACCCGCTTCTACCTCGAGCGCACGCCAGACCAGGCCCAGATCAGCCCCACCACTCTGATGCAGCTCGTCCCGCCGGTCGGCACTACGTACACCTTCACCATTACTTCCGACGAACGCGGCGCTAACTTGCTCAGCTTCGACCTCCACGCCGCCCGCCCTCTACCTATTCAGCGGCCCGGGATCAAACCCGAACTCGGCGATGTCGTCGTTAACACCGAGTTCCTCGTCCCTGCTCTGCGCTACAACACCATCGACTCAACAGGCACAGCTTCCTCTGCTGGCAGCTACTCTTTCTTGAAAACAGCGGGAACCACTTCGAGTGCCGAAGCTTCCGTCTATCGATACGCTCGTCAATTTCAAGAACTCCGCCTGAATCCATCCGACGCATTAGGCGTTTCGCGAAGCACCTTCTATGACACCATCGCGGTGGGGGACAAAGTTGACTTCCGCACAAATGGACTCGATTGTGCCTATCGCTACGCAGTCACCAGCAGTAGTGCTTCTGGCACAGGCCGATCTTTCGGCATCCATTACATCTTCGGCTTTGGACTACGGTGCGGGGCAGACATCGGTGAGGTGCATTTCGTCTGGAAGGTGCCGGCCGGTGTGCCTGCTTCTGACGGCCTCCAGCTTCTACTCGACAACGAACCTACTGGTCCAGGAACCTATCTGCTGACGCCCGGCTATCCCTGGGTTATCGATGTACCTGTCGGCAGCACGATCATGTACGGGGGATTTTACGAGGGCGAACACATAGATGAGCCCGGTGATTCTACTTCTGGTGTTGTGATCATAGACGCCAAGACAGGAGCGGTACTCCACATAGACCCCGTCACCGGTCTCGAAAGCGTGCGTCGTGGCGCAACTACAGCAGAATCCAACGCTCTGTTTGACGACATCATCGCATCGATCCGGCCTTCGGAATAGAAGGCTGGAAGACATGTCACTCTTGCGAAGTGCTGTATCTCTGTTCGTGGCTATCCTCGTCTTCACTGTCGGGACAATACTCGACATCTCGCCACTGCTGGCAAACCGATAAGGTCGTTGCACTGACCGATGCGCCACTTCAAAATACGATTGCCGCATCCTGCGAGATCCGCATCTTTGTCGAACCGCCACCGCCGCCGATTCTGATGTGCCAGGCGTCCGGACCGCTGCCCAGGTCTACAGATCCTGGCGATCCACCGACATCTGACTGCACACTCTCGGCACCGAGTAACCTCACCGTGAACAGTGTCAGCGGCGCCAGCGCGACCTTGAGTTGGGACGATGTGCCTGCAGCGACCGGCTACGTGGTGCGTGATCGTGCGTAGCGGCGGCAATCTGACCGTGCGGTTGGGCTCTGACTCGCTCGCACTGACGTTGCCCGCCGATCGAGTCTGGTTGGTCACGGTTGCGGCGCAGAGCAGCTCAACCGAGGCTTCCGGCGTGTGGATTATCGAGCAGCGGAGCAAGTCGCACTTGATCCTCGATCCAGCGACAGGAGCAGAGGTCTCACGGCGGGCAGCCGAGGGCGCCAACGACCTGTCCGCATTGTTTGACGCGATGCGGACTGCCCCGCCGACGGAGCCATCCGAGGAAGATGGAAGCTAGATTCGGGCTCCGGCGTCGGCTCAGTGCCAGTCATGAGACATCGGCATGCGCAGGTCGGCGCCGATCGCTTCGATTCTCTCCGCCACGATGTTCGTCGTGCCGTCCCAGCGGTCGATGTGACCGGTGAGCAGGATCAGCTGATTCGACAGCGCCCGACGACACTTGGCGAACACCTTCGGCCAGACGATGGTCTGTACGTCGCCGGTCTCATCCTCGATCGTGACGAAGACGGTGCCATCCTGTCCGCGAGGGTGCTGCCGCGCGATCGGCCAGCCCGCAACGCGATTGTGCTTCTTCAGCGGCCTCCCCGTCTCCGCCGGGAACTTCAGCATCGCGCAACTCGTTCTTACTCAGAGCGTGCATCACGAGATCGGAGCGGTACGCGACCGTCGTTGGTCTATTTCGATTGCAGTAGACGGCAAGCCGACTCATTCTCTATCGAACACCAAGT
Organism: Dehalococcoidia bacterium; assembly: GCA_965261715.1. Lineage (GTDB taxonomy): Bacteria > Chloroflexota > Dehalococcoidia > Bin125 > Bin125 > Bin125. The sequence continues at coordinate 3,576,568 of OZ253471.1, read as the reverse complement.
GTTTCACATACAGATCATGGTTTTGTGTACGGTGCGACCGGTCGCAACATACATGAGCGCGCCGGCTCGCGGTCGAATGCTGGGCAAGGAGCCTGTCATGTGGCGAAACTTGCGCAACTTCTCTCGAATGACCATTCCGTTGCCGCGCAGGCTCCGCTTCTTCGCTGCGCTGCTGGCCGTCTGCGCGACCGTCGCCGCCGTCCTCTTGTTCGTTTCGAACGACGGCGGCCAACGCGCCTTCGCCACGCCCGTCTGCGAAAACGGCACGATCATTCCCAACCACGCCGACCATCCCCAACTGGTCGTCGACTGCACCGTCCTGCTCGATCTGCAGCCGACCCTGGCCGGTACCGCAACCCTCAACTGGAGCGCCAACACCGCGCTCACGTCTTGGGACGGGATCACCGTCGCGTCGCTGGACGACATCCGTCGCGTGACGGAACTAGACATGGACGGCCAAGGCTTGAACGGCGCCATCCCCGCCCAACTCGGCGACCTGACCGGACTGAGCCGATTGCAGTTGGCCTGGGGCAACCAGCTCAGCGGGTCGATTCCAGCAGAACTCGGACGGCTGACTCGCCTCACCTATCTCAATCTGGCCGACAACCAGCTCTCCGGCCCGATTCCGTCCGAACTGGGCGCCATCGGCCCGCAACTGACCGGCCTGATCCTGAGCGGAGCCCAGCCCCTGCCCCAGGGCGTTGGCCTGAGCGGCTCGATCCCCGCCCAACTTGGCAACCTCTCCGGCCTCGAGAACCTCTACCTCGACGGCAACCGCCTGGCCGGTTCGATCCCCCCGAGACTGGGCCGGCTCGTCAACCTGCGCTGGCTGCAACTGCAACGAAACCAGCTCTCCGGTCCAATCCCGACCCAGCTCGGAGACCTGACTCAACTGACCAATCTCCAGTTGTACGACAACCAGTTGACCGGCGCACTGCCGACGCAACTGGCCAACCTCCACGGGCTGAGAAAGTTCTATGTGAAAGGCAACAGCGGGATCACCGGTTGCGTGCCGCTCTATCTGCGCAACATCCAGATCAACGATCTCGATGACCTTAACCTCCCCGACTGCGCCCTCGGCGCTCCCCCCACGCCCGAGACGCCGCTGCCGACTTACACGCTGACAGTCACGGCGGGCGCGGACGGCGCTGTTGACCCTGCCGGGGCCACGACCCACACCGAGGGCGTCCCGGTCACCCTCACGGCAAGCTGGAACGACGCGACCCACTCCTTCGCCGGCTGGTCCGGCGCCTGCTCGGGCGCCGAAACCACCTGCACCCTCGAGCTCTACGCCGACGCCAGCGTCACCGCCGCGTTCACACCGCTGCCCGCCGCCCGCTGCGCCACGCCGACCGACGCCGACTGCATCCTCGCCGTCTACAAAGGCCGCCCGGAGGACTTCGCCCAGGTTCAGGACATCCCGTCCGAGCTGCTCCTCCAACCCGACAGCGACGGCCGCTACCAGGTCGAGCGCGGCCAACAGTACACGGTCGTCACCGCCGCCCCACTGCCAGAAGGCTGGATCCGCTTCTACCTCCAGCGCTCCCCCGACCAGGCCGATGTCAGCCCCACCACTCTGATGCAGCTCATCCCGCCCGTCGGCACGACGTACACCTTCACCGTCAACTCCGACGAACGCGGCGCTAACTTGCTCAGTTTCGACCTCCACGCCGCCCGCCCCTTGCCCATCCAGCGACCCGGGATCAAGCCCGAACTCGGCGATGTCATCGTCACGACCGAATTCCTTGTCCCCGCATTCCGCTACAACCGTCTCGATACCACCGGCGCCTCCTCCTCTCCTGGCAGCTATGCCTTCCTGAACACCGCCGGAGTCGCAACCAGCGCCATCGGCAACTTTGGCCATTCCGCCTGGGGAACTCGGGAGCTCCGAATCCATCCGGTCGACGCGAGCGGCGCATCGCGCACTACCTTTTTCGACACTGTCAGTGTCGGGGACACTTTTGACTATCAAACCAAGTGGAGTCAATGCGGCTTTCGATTCAGCATCACAAGCGTTTCGCCGAGCCGGATCCCCCGCATCTTCGAGATCGAAATGGTCACTCTATACGGCGGCAGGTGTCGCGGCTTTGTCGATGATCCGGAACAGCGCTACGATGTCCGCTTCGTCTGGAACCCCGGCCCGGGACTTGAAGGTCCCGATGGCATACGAGTCATGCTCAACAAAGAATCCGTTGGCCCTGGCACGTATCGGCTCTGGGAACCCGTGCCCTGGCTCCTTGACGTGCCTGCCGGCAGCACTATTACGCGGGGAGCGGTGATCGAACAATCTCCTGAAGGGGACGAGCCCAACCCCATTTACATCACTGTCATGATTCACTACGAAGAAGACGGTTTAGAGTCGACGCTCCACATCGACCCGCATACGGGCAAAGAGGTCCGGCGTATTGTCAGCTCTCCAAACGCCGCGGCCGTTTTCGATCACATCATCCAGTCGATCCGGCCATTGGATTAGGATGCAACCCTTGTCGCGATTAGCCGCTGCTCTGCTCATCACTACTCTTGTCTCTATTGGAGGACTCTTGCTCGACTTGACATCGGGGCCACCCACCGTAGACGCCGATCACGAAGATCCAACGTCGCATCTCACTGATACCACCAAGTTTCCACTTGCCGGAGGGCGAATCGTCCGCAATGTCGTTGAAGGGGTTACGATCCACATCTGTAGCGATGTCTATCCGATATCTACTAAAGCGGCTATCGCACGTTGGCACGCTGACCACGCACTCTCGAAGATCGTGTTTGCGTTCGAGCCGGAAGGAGTCAATCCTATCCATTCGCTCAACTGGTGCAACGAAGTGCAAACCAATGTTCGCTACGGCATTGCCAGCGTTGTTATCATCAAGGAAACTAAGCGTGACCAGTGCGGACAACGCATCTTGTATTGACCGCGTAGATACTCCGCCCGACAAGGATTGGGACACTTATCGTGGTCAACTCGCAATCTACATTGCCGATTCCGTTACCCGCGGGTCCAGCACAGTAGTGCTCAAGGATGGCGATGCCTCGGTCACGCGATCCATCACACACGAATTGGGCCATGTCTTCGGTTTGGGCAACTGGAAATGCGGCAACGCATCACAAGTATCGTCAATGCCACGCATCTATACCTCGGACCTGACAATCATGGGACCGTCTAACGGAAGCTGCTCCGCATCGATTCCAGTTTTCAGAGACAAAAGGGACTTCCAAAGCTCATATGTCCCTGCTGCTCCGACTGCGTTAGGTCACCTTTCAAGATCTCCAAGTCCCAACACCGCGATTGTCTGGTGGGACGCCTACGGCGTACATGTGGAGAAGGCATTTGCGATCGAGCGTGAGAACAAGCATGGAGATTGGGAAGTCGTCGCCACGCACGAGCCTCTGCCTCTTCCCGCGACGGAACCGGTACTGGATCCATTTCAACCAGGTCTCCCACTTCAGCCAACAGACCAGATTGTTACTGGACAGGACCCAGGTTGGCAAACCTATCGGGTCGTTGCCTTGACCGAGGCGCCACTGCAGAATACGGTTGCCACCTTCGGGGAGATCCGCATTTTTGTGGAGCCGGCACCGCCGCCATTCTTAATTTGCTATGCGCCCGGCCCGGATCCCAGGTCCACGGATCCTGGCGAGCCACCGACATCTGACAGCACACTCTCGGCGCCGAGTAACCTCACCGTGAACAGTGTCACCGGCGCTTGCGTCACCTTGCGTTGGGCTGATGTGCCGGAAGCGACCGGCTACGTGGTGCGCAATCGTGCGTAGCGGCGGCAATCTGACCGTGCGGTTGGGCTCTGACTCGCTCGCACTGACGTTGCCCGCCGATCGAGTCTGGTTGGTCACGGTTGCAGCGCAGAGCAGCTCAACCGAGGCTTCCGGCGTGTGGATCATCGAGCAGCGGAGCAAGTCGCACTTGATCCTCGATCCAGCGACAGGAGCAGAGGTCTCACGGCGTGTAGCCGAGGGCGCCAACGACCTGCCCGCACTGTTCGACGCGATGCGGACTGCCCCGCCGACGGAGCCATCCGAGGAAGATGGAAGCTAGATTCGGGCTCCGGCGTCGGCTCAGTGCCAGTCATGAGACATCGGCATGCGGATGTCGGCGCCGATCGCTTCGATTCGCTCCGCCACGATGTTGGTCGTGCCGTCCCAGCGGTCGATGTGACCGGTGAGCAGGATCAGCTGATTCGACAATGCCCGCCGACACTTGGCAAACACCTTCGGCCAGACGATGGTCTGTACGTCGCCGGTCTCGTCCTCGATCGTGACGAAGACGGTGCCGTCCTGGCCGCGTGGATGCTGCCGCGCGATCGGCCAGCCCGCAACGCGGATCCGCTGGCCGTCCCTGGCGTCGTAGACCTCGGCGGTCGTCATCACGCCGGCGTCGAGCGTGGGGCGGATGAACTCCATCACGTGACCACCGGGATAGATGCCCAACGCCTGGTACTCGCCGACCATCTTCTCGTAGTCGCTGAAGTCCTCGAAGCGCGGCGGCGCGTTTGCTCCGGCGACCGGGAACGCGCGCAGCCCGGCTCGCGTGGGACGGATCGAGAGCCCGGCCTCCCACAGCGCCGCGCGACGATTGGGCGTGACGCCGTCGAACGCGCCCGCCTCGACCAGCGAGCGCACCGATTGCGGCTTAAGCCCGGTGCGTCGCACCAGCTCGCCCGAGTCGGCGTACGGCCCATGACGCTCCCGCTCCTCAACGATCAGCCGCGCCGACTCGGGTCCAATGTCCCTGATCATGCCCAGACCGAGACGGACCCCCTCAGCCTGCGGCAGCTCCCCCTGCGAGAGACCGGTGCATAACCCGCTCCCCCTTGCAGGGGGAGCTGTCACGGAGTGACTGAGGGGGTCCCTCGGGGCGTCAGTACCGGATACGTCCTCACGAAGAGGGACCCCCTCCGCCTTCGGCACCTCCCCCTGCAAGGGGGAGGAAAGACAGCTAGACATCGGTCTCTGCGAGGGAGAAGAGGAATAGTCATGCATCGATGTCTGCGAGGGGGAGAGGGGGAAGGCAGGCTTCGCACGGACCTCGCTGCGATTGACGCACGGGTTGAGGAACCGCACCCCGAACCTGCGTGCGTCCTCCTTCAGCGTCTCGACCGGATAGAAGCCCATCGGCTGGTTGTTAATCAGCGTGACGAAGAACTCGAGCGGGTGATAGCGCTTGAGCCAGGCGGCCTGATAGGCGGTGATCGCGAACGCGTGCGAGTGCGACTCGGGGAACATGTAGTGGCCGTTGATCTTGGCGAAGATGCGCTCGGCGATGTCGGGCGGCACACCGTTTGCGCTCGCGCCTTCGAGGAAGCGCTCGCGATGCATCGCGATCAGGTGCTCGTTGTTCGCGCGAGCAAACGCACGACGCACCTCATCGGCCTCTGCCGCCGACATCCCGGCCACATCCATGATCAACTGCACGACCTGCTCCTGCCAGACGATCACGCCGTAGCCCCGCTCCAGCGCGCGTTCCTCGAGCGGATGGTCGTACTCCCACTCGGCCCCGTGCCGATAGCGGTCGACGAACTGGCTGACCGCGCTGCCCTGCGTCCCGACGCCAGGCCGGATCAACGCGACCTGATAGGCCAAATCGAGCAGCCGACGCGAGCGCAGCCGCTGACCCATCTTGAGCTGCGCCGGCGACTGCAACAGGAAGACACCCTTCGACTTGCCCGCGTTGATCAAGTCGTAGACGCCGTCGTCCTCGGGACTGATCTGGCTCAGGTCGGGACGCACGCCCTCGCGACGCTCGATCAGGTCCAGCGCCTCCTCGAGCTGGTCCAGCACCGGCAGCGAGAGCAGGTCGATCTTGGCGAAGTTCGCGTCCGCGACGCTGTCCTTGTTCCAGTCCATGATGAAGCGACCCTCCATCGCACCGGCCCGCACCGGCACCATCTCGGGAATCGGCGAGTCGCTCAGGATCATCCCGCCGACGTGCTGGCTCAGCCCGCGCGGCGCGTTCATCAGCTGCGGCGCGAGCGCGATCAGGTCGCGCCAGCCGTGCGCGTCGACCTTGTCGCGGAAGGCCGGCAGTTGCGCCATCTCCTCGCGCAGGCGAGCCCCGTCATGCGAGTGCAACTGCTTCGACAGCATCCGCAGGTCGTCCTTCGGCAGTCCCAGCGCTTTGCCCAGGTCCTGGATGATGCCCTTCACCGAGTACGTGTTGATCGCCCCCGTCAGCACCGCGTAGTCGCGACCGAAATACTCATGCACGCGCTGGATCAGCTCGTCGCGCAGGCCGCGCGGGAAATCGAGGTCGATGTCCGGCAGCGAGGTCATGTCGTCGGGCAGGAAACGCTCCAGCGTCAGCTCCCAACGCAACGGATCGACGTGGCTGATGCCAATCAGATAGCCGACCAGCAGCGCCACCGACGATCCACGCCCGCGTCCGGGCGGTCGCTTCTCCAGCGGCGTCTCCGGCTCCGACAGCCCGCGCTCCTCCATGATTCGCTGGGCCAGACGCACGATCTCGCGGTAGAGCAGCAGGAAGCCAGCCAGCTTATGTCGACCAATCAGCCGAAACTCCTCCTCCAGCCGCTCCTCGACCGGCTTCGTCACCGACCCATAGCGCCGCGCCGCCGCTTCGTAGCAGAGCCGCTTGAGATAGGTCTCAGGCGTGTAGCCGTCGGGCACGATCGGCTCGGGCAGCGTGTAGCCGAGGTCGGTGCTGAGATTGAACTGGCACTGCTCGGCGACCCGCTGCGTATTGCACAGCGCCTCGGGCAACTCGGCGAACAGCCGCGACATCTCCGCCGGCGGCTTGAGGTGCAGGTGACGATTCGGCTGAATGTGCCGCAGCGCCTGGTCAATCGTCGTGTTGCACTTCGCCGCGACCAGCGCATGCTGCAACCGATAGCGCTCGGGCGAGTGATAGAGCACATCATTTGACGCCACCAGCGGCGCCCCCGCCTCGCGGGCCAGACCAATCAGCTCGCGGTTGCGCTCGGTGTCGCCGCGCAGGAAGTTCTGCTGCAACTCCACATAGACCGAGTCCGTGCCAAACCACTCCCGATACCGACCCAACAGCTCGCGAGCCGGGACTCGCTCCCCCGCCAGCGCCAGCCGAGAGAGCGCCCCATTGCGCCCACCGCCAAGCAGCACCAACCCCTCGGAGTGCTCGGGCAGATGCGCCGGATCAAGCCGAGGCTCCCGCCGATCCACCTCATTCGCCAACGTAAACAGGCGCGACAGATTCGCATAGCCCGCGCGAGACTTGGCCAGCAGCGTGACCCGGGAGCCATCCGCAAGCGTCAGCTCGCCACCAGTGATCGGCTGAATCTCCAGGCTGTTCGCCAGCCGGGCAAACTCCAGCGCCCCACACAGGTTGGTGTCGGTCAGAGCCAGAGAGGACATGCCATACGCCCGAGCCTGAGCCAGCAGCTCATGGCCGTGGGAGGCGCCGAGGCCGAATGAGTGGAAGCTCTTGGTGTGCAGTTCGATGTATGTCATGTCGATCCAGTTCCCGCTTCACGCGGGGACCCGCTCGGTCCGGCCATCGCTACGCCAACTTCCTCCCCAGTCCCCGCTTCACGCGGGGACCAGCCCCCTGCAGCCTGCGCGTGGAGGAAGCCCATGCAAACGCCGTGCCAGCCGAGCTGGTCCCCGCGTGAAGCGGGGACTGGGTATATCGGCATTTGCAACGCCACTACGCCAATTCCTCATACAGGTCACGCCACTCAGGATTGAGTTCTTCGATCACCTCCTCTTTCTGCCTCCGACGCCAGCGCTTCATGCGATGCTCCCGAACCTTCGCGGACTCGATTGACTCGTGGAGCTCATACCAGACCAATCGGCCGATTCGATATCGAGCCGTATGCGTGCTTCCAACCCCTTGCCGATGCTCCCAAACACGGCGAGGCAGATCGATTGTTGAACCGATGTACAACGGAATCGTTCCATGTTCGGGCCTACTGCCAGCAAGGATGTAAACGTACGCTTCGCGATCCATCATCTGTCCTTTCTCAGTTCCCGATTCCGCTCTCCCCAGTCCCCGCTTTACGCGGGGACCTGCTCGGGCGGTACGGCGTCACCATTGGCTTCTTCCACTCGAAGGCTGTAAGGGGCTGGTCCCCGCGTGAAGCGGGGACTGAGAGAGGCATGCGGGGACTGGGAGTCGGAATCCCATCACGCACTCTGCCGATACCAACACTGATCCCCCCCATCCCGATACAACGTCAACTGACGACCGTCCTCCTGACTCACCCGGTAGTACGACCGATGCATTGGCGTTGGACGCCACCAGAGGTCGAAGCTCCAGCGATCCTCGATCCGCTCTACCCGATGCCAGCGCTGCTCCAACTGCACGGCGATCGGTTCCTGATTCGGTCCCTCCTCGACTGCGATGACCGTCGGCGTCGTCAGCGGACGCATGCTGTCGGTTGCCGCCGGATCGATGGACACCTGCACCGTGCGCATCTCCGGCGCCGGATGCCAGGGCGCGACGTCGACCAGCCGGTGCAGCGCGTGCTTGCCGTTCAGCCGCGCCCGCAGTTGACGCTCCGTTTCCAGCAGCCGACGCTCGCGGTCGGCGCGGATGTCCGGAAACAGCGAGAGCTGCACGCCCGACGCGCCGCTCAGGTTGCCCAGCGTCACCGTCATCGACTCGACCGGCGCCTGCGGATGCTCCGTCTCCAGCCGACCCTTGATAATCTCCGCCGCCCGCTTCCAGTGCCCGATATTGGTCTTGAAGTGGAACACCCGCTCCCATGTTTGTTCCCATGTGGGGCCGTCGTCGAGCACGCACGACAGCGTCGCCGAGCCCGCGTAGCGACCCTGCATCCGCGGCTGCGCGAAAACCCGCGTCAGCAGCGTGTCGACCGCCACACGCAGCAGCTCCAGCGAGGTCGACGCCGACGGCAGCGAGACCGTCTCCGCAATCGACTCCTCGAACGTCCGCGGCCGCAACGGACGCTCGTCGATCCCGCGCGCCAGCTCCCAGGCGCGCCGACCCTCGTGCCCGAAGCGGTCGAGCAGCGCGTCCAGCTCCTGCCCCGCGACATCGCCCAGCCGGTGCAGCCCCAGCCGGTGCAGGTCCTCCAGCAGCTCGGGCGACACGAGCGGTGTGGGCAGCAGGTTGATCGAGTGCGGCGCGAGGAATGCCGCCGCGTCGCGCCCGACCTGGCTCACGCCCGGCGAGCGGCGCACGCGGGCCGCGACGAAGGCCGGGAACTTGCCGCCAGCGACGCCGATCCGCGGCTGGAAGTGCGCCGGCACGGCCGCCAACAGCGTGTCGAGCATCTGCCGCTCGCCGCCGTACATCGCCGACAGCCCGTCCAGCCCCACGTAGGCGACCCCCAGTTCGCCATCGTGGTCCGCCCCCTCGACCCGGTCGCTGACATCCTCCAGCGCGAGCAGCACCCGCTCGAACTCGCGAGCATAGTGAGGCTCGTCGGCCTCCAGGACAACGGCGTCGGGCTGCAGCGACAGCGCCGCCTCCAGCGTCATCCCCGGAGCAACCTCCGACGCCGCCGGCAGACAATCCACCACCACAGGCCGCCCCCCCGAGCGCTCAACAATCAACCCCGCCGCCCCCACCAACTCAGGCCGCCGAGCCAGCTCAACCCGCCCCCGCCAGTGAGGAGCCAGCAAACAACCAACAGAAATCAAATCGCCCATATGTGCGCAAAGCCTCCAAGACATCGGAAGCCAGATTACAGAACACTCGTTCGTTTTTCAATCAGATGACCTGCCATTGTGGACAACACACATAACGGTCGAGTCGCGGCTCATTGGTTCCCGCTCCCCCTCGCAGGGGGAGCTGCCGAAGGCTGAGGGGGTCCCGCCGCTCGCAACTGGGAGGGCGCCTATGACCAACTCGTCTACTCCTCAAGCGAACAAGTCCTAATCTGGACGTGCAGGACACCGATCGGGAGCAAGATCGTGGGCATGATTTCCCTGGTAGCCGACCGATCCGATGAAATCGCCGAACTCTGCCGCCGACACCAAGTGCAGCGTCTCGACCTGTTCGGCTCCGCCGCCACCGGAGACTTCGACCCCGAGAGCAGCGACCTCGATTTCCTCGTCACCTTCCTACCCGAGGCCAACGCAACCTACGTCGGCGCATACCACCGCCTCTACACAGACCTCCGCAACCTCTTCGATCGCCCCGTGGACCTGGTCATCGAGACCACCTTCCGCGATCTCCACTTCCGCGAAACCGTCGAACAATCGAGGACACCCATCTATGGGTCGTAGGGCCAGACGCTATCTGTGCGACATTGTCGAGACGGCGCGATTGATCCGCGATTCGACCGAAAACAAGACGATCGTCGACTATCAGACAGAGATTCGCCTTCGACATCAAGTCGAACGCGAACTGACGATTATCGGAGAGGCGATGGCCCGTCTCGAGGATGTTGACATGGACGTTGTAGGCCGAATCTCGGAATACAAAGGCTACATCGGCCTACGGAACGTCCTGAATCACCAGTATCCCGACATTGACCAAGCAACAATTTGGAGAACCATCACAACCGAGATCCCTCTCCTCATGCGCGAAGTGGAATCCCTGCTCGCCGAGGACTGACACACTGCGAAAGTTCATCCCTCTATCGTTGCCGTCGTGGCGACGCTGCGGATATCCATAAAGCACACATGTGCTGTACGCTGCCTCTAGTAACCCGATCACGACCTAATCCACGACAGGCATGACATGGACGCCAACATCACGCTGAAAGTGACTGCTCTCGACAAACTTGTCGACTACGCCGCAAGCGGCATTGGAAGCGTGGCCGGCGCAATGCTGGGCCCTTGGAAGGCTCGCAAAGAAGCGGAAGCGCAGAGAATTGCTGCTCGTGGCGAGGCTGACGCTCTTGTGATTGAAGCTGAAGGTCATGCTGAAGCCACAATGCTGATCGTTTCGGAGCAAGAGAAAGCTCGCGAGCTGATGGCCTCGCCTCAGACTACAAGTCGAACAAGTTTGACAATCTCAGACGGGATCGAGCAGAGGGTCCGCTTCCAGGAAGAAAAGCGCCAACGCAACATCGCGTCAGTCGTGCAAGGGGCTGCCGATGAGCTCGGAGACGGGGAAGTCCCGGACCACGATCCCGACCACGACTGGACGGCTCGTTTCTTTAGCGACGTGCAGGACGTTTCCAATGAAGAGATGCAGGGTCTTTGGAGCAAGATTCTTGCCGACGAAGTGAAAAAGCCTGGAAGCACATCTATCAAGACTTTGAGCATTCTCAAAGGTCTCAATAGTGGAACAGCAAGCCTGTTTCAGCTGTTCTGTTCAGCTTGTGTGATCTTCGAGCTTGACGGACAAATCGTTAATGACGCAAGAGTTCTTTCACTTGGCGGCAACGCCGGTGACAACGCACTGAAACAATTCGGTCTCGACTTCGGAAGGCTAAATGTCTTAAACGAGCATGGGTTGATAATCTCGGACTACAACTCTTGGTACAACTATAAGGCATGCACAGGCGTTCAGCAGTCCCAATCAACTTCGGTAGTAGTGCCATTCAGATTTATCGGCAAGTGGAGACTTCTTACTCCTCTTCGAAAACCGGGAAATGAGAGAGAGTTTCGCTTGCACGGAGTTTCTCTTACGAAGTCAGGAATAGAACTGCTACAAGTGATAGAGCTCGTGCCTCAAGAAAGTTATCAACAGGCACTGGGGCATTTCCTCGAGCAGAAAGGTTATAGAATGATCGAAGTAGAGAATTTCGGCCTGTATGAGGTCCCCATTCCTGTTTCATCCGATTAGCCAGCTGTATCGACACGTACCCGGTCGAGGTCCTTTGAACTTCCCCTTCATTTGCATGCAGCTGCCGAAATCACTCCAAAACTCCCGACCCCACGTCCCACAACACCACCCTCCCGTCGATCGCCGACGCCAACGCCCGCGACCCCGCCAAATTCCTTGATGCGTTGGACACCAACACCACAAACGCCGCATCCTCCGGCACACCCTTCGACCACCATCCGCCGACATCAACACCGACGCCGCCAACTCAGGCGTAATCTCATCCCCGATGCTCGCTCCCGACACCTGAGCCACCAACTCCGGTCGATGCACCGATCTCTCGTCCAGCGGTCTCCCTAGCACCCCGGCGCCGATCACGGCGGCTACAACATCAACTCCGGTGGGCAGCACCGGTTCATGCAACGCCGGCGCTTTGAAGGGGCGGCCCTTGGAGCCGTCGGCCTCGACTCCGACCAGGCTGGCGAGACCGGCGTCTACGGCTTGACGCGGCCAGGCGGGGTCGACGCCGAGCACTCGCTCGCGGTCGCCTCGGCCCGAGCCGACGACGGCTGAGGACAGGCCGCGCCGGCGGATGTTGTCCAGCGCGCCGGCTCGAGCGGCGTCGTCCCGGCCGATGGCGAGCGGCAGCGAGCGGCCCTCTCGGGGGATGGTCATCTTAGTCGTCGTCGCCAGCACCGTCAGGCCCCCATCGGCCCCACTCATAATGTCGCCGGCCGCCTCCCATTCTGCCGCGAGCGCGAACAGCACCGTCGTCTTGCCTCCGCCGCCGACCGTGGCGAATACAGCGGGCCGCGTAATCCCCAATGCCTCATGCAATGGCAGGTGCAGGTCACTGGTCATGTGCGCAGCCTAAACTCAAGCTATGACAACCACGAGCAGCGCATTCTCGGTGATCATCCTGGCCGGCGGTTTCGGCAAGCGGCTGGGCCGCGACAAGGCGACCACCGAAGCCGGCGGACGACCGCTGCTGCACTGGAGCGCGCTCGCGGCCAGCGCCGTTTCCGACGACATCGTGGTCGCCCGCCGCCCCGACCAGGACTTCCCGCCGTTGGACGGCGTCGACTGGCGCGAAGTGGTCGATCATCGTCACGACCGCGGCCCCCTGGCCGGACTCGAGGCAACGCTCCCGCTGATCCGGCACGACCTCGCCGTCGCCGTCGCCTGCGACATGCCCTTCCTCCAGCCGGAGTTGCTGCGCGCCGTCGCCGAGGCCTGCGCCACCTCATCTGACACGCCCGACAGGCCGGACACGCAGATCGCCATGCCCTACCTCGACGGTGTCGCGCAACCACTGCTCGCCGCCTACCGACCCTCCGTCGTGCCGCATGCCACGCAACTCCTCAACGACGGCAACGGACGCCTCCGCGCGCTCTTGCCACTGGTCGAGCATCGCTTAATGGAAGCCGACGAGCTCCGCCTTCACGATCCAGAACTGACATCGTTCACCAACGTGAACAGGCCGGAAGACCTCGAACGGGTCGAACAAGCGCTCAAACAACGCACAACGACCGAACTGGTCTGACCAACAACGCACAAAACCGAACAGAATCGAACAAAACCGAACAAGATCGAACAGCATTCAGCAGTTGAAGGGACGATCCAATGCCGATGTTCCGACGAGTACTGGCCGGCCGCGTAGCGCCGGGCAAGCACGGCGAGTTCCTGCGCGCCGTCGAGGCGGCGCTCGACTACCAGGCCGCGCGTGGGATCGAGGCGAAATTCTCGGTCTGGGACGCAATCACCGGCCCAGCCTCCAACGTGGAGATCATCGCCGAATTCGAGGACCTCAAGGAGCTGGAACAGTTCGAGGAGCTGGCCGCGCAGGATCAGGAATTCGCCCATCTGCGCCGAGCCGTCCGCGAGGCGATGGTCTTCGACTCCGCCAACATCAACATCTATCGCAACCTCGTCTGACCAAGTCTCAACGAAGGACGCAACATGGTCCGAGTCGACCCCGAACGACAAGCCGAATACCGCGAAGCCTGGGACGCCTGGCAAAAGCAGCTCACCCGCCTGCACGACATCTTCCTCGACGGCGAGCCATTGGAGCCGCCCAAGCTCAAAGGCCTGCTCAACCGCGAATCCCGCGCCAAACAGCGCTACGACGCCGCCCGCGATGCGCTGCTCGGCATCGGAACCCTGCCAGCAACGCCCAGTGTCGGAGGGATTGGACGCTCTCCCATCGCGTCCATAGACTCAGGGACAGCGGACGGCACAGTCGACCGGTAGTGTTCTGTCCCCGCTTTACGCGGGGACCCGCTCGGACTGCGACTGCTTGCGGATGGCAGGAGAGCGAGCAGGGAGCTGGTTCCCGCGTGAAGCGGGAACTGGAAGAACGACGGAAGGGAACAGGTCCCCGCGTGAAGCGGGGACTGAGGAGCAGATGAGCGACGACTACGGCGTCGACCTCGAAGAAATCCTGCGGGTCATTGACCGGGCCGCGGTACTGATCGTGCGCTTCGATGTGCTCGAACCGCGCCTGCTCGTCGATTTCCGCGCCAATCCGCCGGACACGCCGATCATCCAACTCGTCGACCGCGTCAACTCCGCCGAGGAGCGCTTCCGGCACCTGAAGTCGCTGCGCCCGCGCTTGCCGCTGCCCGAGCGAATCATGTCGTTCCCCTGGCCGCGCGCGATCAGCGCGTTCGATGAATCAGGCATCTGGGAGAAGATCGAGGCGCGGTTGCTCAGCCTCGGCGCCGACCCCGACCACGTCAAGCGCATCCAACAACAACTCCACGATGGTGAGCGAGCCGTCACGATCGCCGCAATCACCGGCGGCGAGGGCTTCCGCACCATCTGGGAACGATCGCAAGGACCCACCGCGTGAGCGACAACCATTCAGAGCTTCCCCTCATCGACCTACGTTCCGACACTGTCACCAAGCCGACCGCAGCGATGCGCCAGGCGATGTTCGAGGCGGAAGTCGGCGACGACGTCTTCGGCGAAGACCCAACGATCACGAAGCTGGAAGAGACCGCCGCCGAGCGCACCGGCAAAGAGGCTGCGCTCTACGTCTCCAGCGGCACCATGGCCAACCTCGTCTCGCTGCTCTCGCAAACCAGGTCCGGCGACGAGCTGTTGGTCGGCGATCGGGCGCATATCGTCCGCTCCGAGGCCGGCGGTATCTCAAGGCTCGGCGGCGTGCTTGCCACGACCCTCCCAAATCAAGCCGACGGCGGATTCGATCCCGAACTCATCCCCGGCGCCGTCCGACCCGACGACATGCACCAACCGCGAACCACCTTGCTCGCGCTCGAGAACACACACAACTTCTGCGGCGGCACCGTCGTCTCGCTGGAGCGCACAGAGGAAATCGCCGGCACGGCACGCGACCTCGGCCTGCGAGTGCACATGGACGGCGCGCGCATCTTCAACGCCGCCGTCGCGTCGGGCCACAGCGTCGCTGAACTGGCCGGTCCCGCCGATAGCGTTACCTTCTGCCTCTCCAAGGGGCTGGGCGCGCCGGTCGGCTCACTGATCTGCGGCGACGAGCCATTCATCCGCGAGGCGCGACGAGTGCGCAAGCTGGTCGGCGGCGGGATGCGGCAAGCCGGCATTCTCGCAGCGGCCGGACTGGTGGCGCTCGATCAGATGGTCGACCGCCTGCAAGACGACCACGCAAACGCACGTCAGCTCGCGCGAGGTCTGGCCGAGCTCGGCTTCGGAATCAACCCCGAGAGCGTGCAGACGAACATCGTCATCGTCCAACTCGACACAACGACCGATGCAGCGCCATCGCCCAAGCTGCAATCGTCCCTGGCCGAAATCGGCGTCCTCGTCACGACGCCGGACCGGACCAAGATCCGCCTCGTCACCCACGCCGACGTCTCCAGCGAAGACTGCGCCGAAGCGCTGCGCCGGATGGCCGAAGCCGAAATCGGCCCCGACGGTGGTCGCGGTTCGTGACGGGTTCCCCATCGTCCGTGTGTTCACCCGTCCCCGCCCCCGAGCGGGGACCTGCTCGGACGCTAAGAGGGAACGGGTCCCCGCTCCGAGGCGGGGACGGGGAATTAGTGCCCCGTGGACTCCGCATCCAACGGACGCGGGGCATTGCGTACTTGCTGCTAACCGGTGTCCTCGCGGCCCTGCTTGTCGCCTGCGGTTCCGAGACCAGCTTTGACGACCCACAAAATCCCGTCGCACAAATCCCATGGCCCGACTTCGAGCGCCTCCACTACGACATGTTCGACCAGACCGACACCATGCTTGGGACCCTGGTGATCGAGACGATTCGCCAGGACGACCTCTACCAACTGTCGCTGCGCTTCAGGCTCGAGACGGAAGATGGCAAGGTGAATGACGAAGTCTTCGTCTGGGTCGATGCCGAGACGCTGCAGCCAATCCGCTATGAGCGCCAGGCGGAATCCGCAGACGAAACGCTCAGCGCCGAGGCGAACTATCGGCTCAATTCCGACGGTGGGATCTCGGCAAACGTCATCCTCGACGAAGACGGAGAAGTCACCGAAGAGACGGTCGAGGCCGGCGTCTTCGCCTTCGACAACGACTCATCGGCCTGGCTCTGGCGGACGCTGGCGTTCAAACAGGACCTCGAGTTCACATACCGTTCGGTCAATGTCGTGCAGCGGCGCAGCCAGTTAGTTCAAGTCGCCGTACGCGGCCAGGACACCCTGCGAGGACCCGACGGCGATGTCGTGGTCTGGCAAGTGGTCGCGTCGCCGGGCGTCGAAGTGTCACGGGCCTGGTACGAAGTCGATCCGCCGCATCGTCTGATCCGCTGGGATCAGCAGCCGCGCCGGTTCATCCTGACGAAGATTGAGACCGCGCCGTAGGAGTCCTCTGAGCAACTGCTCTCGCTGGCCAAGCGGGGAGTCCCCCTTCAGCCTGCGGCAGCTTCCCCCTCAAGGAGACCTTTGAAAAACTCAGGTATCCCCTCTCCCCCCCTTGCGGGGGGAGATGTCACGGAGTGACAGAGGGGGGGCTCCGACGCTGACCAGATAAGTACTGCGATAGGGAGCCCCCCCTCTGCCTGCGGCATCTCCCCCGCGAGGGGGGAGAAGGGGATTTGCGCGCGAGTTTCCACAAGGGAAGAGAGCGGATCAGAGCCTACGTGGTCGTTACTCGTCGCGCGGACGTGCCCAGGTCGGGCGCTCGACGCCGGAGGGCGGGGCGAAGGTTGCTTCTTCTTCGCTCGGCGGCTCCGGGTCGGGAATCTGCGGCTGCAAGGTCTCGTCGGCAGCGTCGGAGGCCTCCGCAGCGGCGACAGGCGCGACTTCTTGCGCCGGCTCCGCGACCGGCCGGTCCGCGCCGAAGACGTGACGCGCTTGCTCTTCGCTCAGCTCCGGATGGGCGGCTCGTTCAGCGGCGACTCGCTCCTCCACCGTCGGTGCGAAGTCGGCGCCGTGCGTTCGCACTGCCGAGACTTCATCCTGGACGTCCGAGGGCAGCTCGGCAGCGAAGTGTGAACGTTCTTCTCGCACGGTGTAGCGGAAGAGTTCCTGCTCCTCCGGCTCCAACAGGCGGCCGTCCATCATCTCTTCGACGCGCGGGACCAGCTCCATCACCGTCCGGTCGTGTGTCGTGGTGATGATCGTCACGCCCTGCTCGACGACCAGATCATGAAGCAGTCGGAAAATCGAGACCGCAGTCGTGGAGTCCAGCTCACCCGTCGGCTCGTCGGCCAGGATCAGCGCCGGAGAGTTGGCCAGCGCCCTGGCGATCGCCACCCGTTGCTGTTCACCACCGGAGAGTTCGTAGGGACGGTGACGAGCTCGACCGGCGAGTCCGACGGCCTCCAGCAGTTCCTCGGCGCGACGTCGCCGCTCGCGGATGCCCGCGCCGGCGATTCGGAGTGACAATTCGATGTTCTCGTACGCGGACAACAGCGGCAACAAGCCGAATGACTGAAAGACGAAACCAACGCGGTGCCGTCGCAGTTGTGTCAGCTGGCGTTCGGAGTACTCGGTGATGTTCTCGCCGTCGATCGTGACGTGTCCCGATGTCGGCGAGTCGAGACCGGCGATCAGGTTGAGCAGCGTCGTTTTGCCCGAGCCCGAGCGCCCGATCAGCGCGAGGAACTCTCCGCGGGCGACCTGCAACGAGACGTCTCGGACCGCCCAGATGTCCTCGCCGCCGACTACGAACTTGCGGGAGACGCCCTGGACGTCGACGACGAGGTCCTGCTGTCCGGGCGCGGTCATGCCGTTGGTGGCGATCGTGGTGGTCATCGCTGATCAGTCTCTGTTTCTACTGCGTCGGCCTCGTGCGCCGGTGTGATGATGATTCGCCCATCTCGAGAATCGACGTAGGCACGACGGCCAAGCGCGACCTGTTCCAAGAGCGGTTTCGGAATCTGGAGTCTGCCGGCGCCGTCGACGACGGCGTATTCCTCGTGGACCACTTCCGCAATCTCGGTGCCTGGATTCTCGACGCGGCGCACCGTTTCGGTAGCAATCGTGCCGTCACGAATCGCGACCACACGGTCGACGCGCGCCGCGATTGCTGGGTCGTGCGTGACGACGATAATCGTGAGTCCGAACTGGTTCGTGAGACTGCGGAAGAGGTGGAAGATCTCCTCCGACGTGTGCGTGTCCAGCTCGCCGGTGGGCTCATCGGCCAAAAGCAACGGCGGATCGTTGGCCAGCGCGACGCCGATTGAGACACGCTGCTGCTCACCGCCCGATAGCTGGTCGGGACGCTGTCGGCGCTTGTCGGTCAGGCCCACGGAGTCGAGCAGGCTCAAGGCGCGTTCGCGCGCATGCTTGCGCGAGCGTCCGGCGAGGATCATCGGCACTTCGATGTTCTGCTGAGCGTTGAGATACGGGATCAAGTTGCGACCAGTCTGCTGCCAGACGAACCCGACCTGCTCACGCCGGTAGTCGACGAGCTCCTGCTCCGTCAGCGAGAGGAGATCGGACTTGTTGACGAAGGCCTGCCCCGCCGATGGAACATCCAGTCCCGCGAGCACATTAAGCAACGTCGACTTGCCCGAGCCGGACGCGCCGACAATCGCCAGCACCTCGCCTCGGCCGACAGTCAGGTCGAGGCCGCGCAGGGCCACCACCTCGAGATCGGCAATCTTGTAGATCTTGAACAGATCGCGGCAGATCACATGCTGCTCTGTGGCCATCTCATCAGGACGAATCGGCGGAACCGAAGCATTAGTCGTCATCGCTCACCCCGGGAATCCGCTGATTTCAAACGCACAACAAGAGCAGGATACCCCGAGATCGCGCCGTGTAGGTGCGATCACACTGGCCGACCGACCCACATGGAAAGTTCCCAGTCCCCGCCCCTGCGCGGGGACCCGCTCGGGGAGGGTGTCTCAGAAGTCAGCTGGCGCTCCGCTTCCGTCATTGCCGCGCTCCGTCCCGGGAATCTCGTCGCGTTCTTCACCGACGTCAGGGCCCGACTCGGCGAGCTACCCGCGGCAAGCGCGGGTATGCCGTGGTACGTGTGCCAAAGACTTAGGAATCCTCTGAACAACTCCGATCCCCGCTTCCCCCCTCTGCGGGGGAAGCTGCCGAAGGCTGAAGGGGGGTCCCCGCTCGGCCTGCGACACCAGTTGTTCAGAGCATTCCTGGGGGACTTTCCTGGCGACGTTAGAACGGACCCGAGACAAAGTCCCAAATTGCCTCGGCGGCCTCGAAGGCGGAGAAGTTGTCGAACCACTTTCCGGTGTGCAGCGTGTACTCGTGGAAGATCTTCAGTGCGGCGAGGAATAGCAACCAGCGGATTGCTTCGCCTCGCGTCAGCGGCGCTGGTGTGCCGTCGGCGGCCTGGGCCCAGCCCGGTCGGAGTCTCGACGGCCAGTGCGGCCGTGCGGCGACGAAGAGGAACCAGAACTCGAAGACGTGCGGGAAGTAGATCAGGATCTCCCGTCCCGCGCCGGCCGTGAAGGCGACGAAGCCGATCAGGCGCCAGCCGAACAGTCCAATCGCCACGCGCCGCTCCCAGCCCGACCAGCGCAGCGCCACGACCAGGAAGAGCCAGATGTAGACCTGGTCAACCCACTTGTCCCACTCCTGGTAGTTCGAGAGTCCGCCGAGGTCGATGGCCTGCCGCAGGAACAGATCGGACAGGTCAACGAACACCGCAATCAGGCCGCCGACGAAGGCCCAGCGCAGCACCGGTAGCGATCCCGCGACCCGAATCAGAGCGATAACCAGAGCTTCCATGGCTGAAGGCTAGGGCGAACGTCCTGGCCGCAGGGTCGCCGCAGGGTCAGGAATCCTCTGAATAACTGCCATCGGTGGCCGCTCGGGGACCCCCTTCAGCCTTCGGCAGCTTCCCCCGCGAGGAGACCTTTGAAAAACTCACAAATCCCCTCTCCCCCCCTTGCGGGGGGAGATGTCACGGAGTGACAGAGGGGGGGGTCCTCCCACAGCGACCAAATAGGCATTGAGATGGGGAGCCCCCCCTCTGCCTGCGGCATCTCCCCCGCAAGGGGGGCGAAGAGGACTTATGCAAAGGTCTCCGCGGGGGGGAAAGCGGGGATCAGAGTTGTTCAGAGCACTCTTAGGAATCCCCGTCGTAGTCGGGACCCCGCACGCGCTCGAACCGGCCCGTGACCTGGAAAATGGTGCGTTCGCAGATGTTCAGCGCTCGGTCGCCGATTCGCTCCAGGTTGTGCGAGCACCAGATCACGTGCGTAATCGCATCCGACTCTTCGGCGTTACCTTCGGCGCAAGCGATTCGGTCGATCAGCCGCTCGTGAATGTCGCTGTACAGCTCGTCGACGTCGTCGTCCCGCTCAATCGTGATCCGGGCGAGCTTCTGATCACGCTCAAGAAATGACCTGGTTGCCGACTGCAACATTTCGCGGACCACGTCCGCCATCCGCCAGAGGTCCGGTTCGGTGGCGGCGACGGGATTGTCTTCCAGGAAGATCGCGTTGCGGGCGATGCCCTCAGCATGGCCGGCGATCCGCTCCAGGTTGAGCGCGATCGCGACAATGGACATCAGCTCGCGCAAGTCTCCGGCGACGGGCTGTTGCAGGGCAATGATGCTCGTCACCGCTTCTTCGATTCCGTAGCGCACCTGCTTCGCTTCATCGTCGGTCTCGCAGACTCGCCGTGCGAGCACCAGGTCTCGTCGCAGCAGCGCCTGCATGGCGTCCACGATTGACCGATCTGCCCGTGCGTGTTGCAACCGCAGGCGATCCAGCACGTCGGCCCGGTCGGCGGAATACGTCAGCCGTACGGTTGACATATCTCCCTCGCCGTCCGGGTGTCTCGCGTTATCAACATCAAACGCAGGTTATCCATACCTGCCGGTAATGTAATCTTCCGTCCGCTGATCCAGCGGATGTGTGAAGATATCTTGCGTCGGACCGAACTCAACGAGCCGTCCGACCCGCTCTTCGCCGGCCAGCAGGAACGCGGTGTAGTCAGAGACGCGGCCGGCCTGCTGCATGTTGTGTGTCACCACGACGATCGTGTAATGCTCGGCCAGCTCGCGCATCAGATCCTCGATCTTCAGCGTCGCGACGGGGTCCAGAGCCGAAGCCGGCTCGTCCATCAGGATGATCTCGGGTTGTACCGCAATCGCGCGGGCGATACAGAGTCGCTGCTGTTGACCTCCTGAGAGCGCCAGTCCCGATTTCTTCAGGTCGTCCCTGACTTCATCCCAGAGCGCGGCGCGACGAAGCGAGTCTTCGACCAGACGATCCATATCGCCGGAGTAGCCGTTGATTCGCGCGCCGAACGCGACGTTTTCGTAGATCGACTTGGGGAACGGATTCGGCTTCTGGAAGACCATGCCGATCCGCCGCCGAACCTCAACGGCATCGACGTTGGGATCGATCAGGTTGCGGCCCTCGAACTGGATGTCGCCCTCGACGCGGGCGCCGGGGATCAGGTCGTTCATCCGATTCATGCAGCGAAGCAAGGTCGACTTGCCGCATCCCGATGGGCCAATCAGTGCCGTGACGCGGTTGCGCGGAATCTGAATCGAAATCTTCTCGACTGCCTGGAACGAGCCATAGAAGGCCGACACATCCTTCAGTTCGAGCGCCAGTTCGACTTCTTCGTTGAAGTCGTGTCGGACTGCCTCAAGCGTCGGGTCGAGGTGGACGCCGACACCGGCCGCCGCATCTTCCTTCATGTTTGGTAGCGGAGGTAGCGCTGTCACGGTCGAGCCCGATGTCGGGGCGGCAGTACTGGTCGGCGCGCTCGACCTCATCAATGTGAAGAAGTTCCGTGCCATGTCAGGCTCCTCGGTTGCCTGTACAGGCGAGTGGAATCCACCTAGCGCCTGTACGTTCTGAATCTACCAGTCCGTGCGGGTCCGCTGACGCATGATGATCGCTGCGGCGTTCATCAGTAACAGGATGAGCATCAGCACGATGATGCTGGATGCCGCAATCTCGTGGAATCCGGCCTGCGGCCGAGACACCCAGTTGAAGATCTGAATCGGCAACACGGTGAAGTCGTCGGTCGGCGAGTCGGCAAGGAACGCGATGAAGGTCAGTGCTCCAATAGCGATCAGCGGCGCCGTCTCGCCGATCGCGCGCGACATCGCCAGGATGTTGCCAGTCAACATGCCGCCGAAGGCGTACGGCAGCACGTGATAGCGAATCACTTGCCAGCGCGTCGCTCCGACCGCATATGCCGCCTCGCGCATCGAGGGCGGCACCGTGCGCAGCGCCTCCTGGGCCGAAACGATGATGATCGGCATCACCAACAGCGCCATCGTGCATGCGCCGGCCAGCACCGAGCGCTCGAACTCCAGCACACGGACGAATACCTGCAGGCCGAGCAGGCCGTAGATGATCGAGGGCACGCCGGCCAGGTTCGAGATGTTGACCTGGATCATCCGCGAGAACCAGTTGCGTCTCGAGTATTCCTCCAGGTAAATCGCGGCGCCGACCCCGAGCGGGAAGGCCACGGCCGCAGTGATCAACATCATGTACAGGGTGCCGGTGACGGCCGAGAAGATGCCCGCGTCCGACGGCTTGCGCGAAGGGAAGGAAGAGAGGAACCAGGGGTCGATGAAGAGGTAGACGACCCAGGCCACGATCATGATTCCCGGGATGACCAGCGTGGGCTTGCGCATCTTGTGCGACCAGAACCAGCCCATCGCCAATATGGTCAGGGGCGCGCCGACGCCGATAATCAGCAATCGCACAAACTGGAAGCCTGAGGCCTCAGCAACGAGCTGGATGATGTTGCCGCTCGCGCCGTCGACATCGACGGCTTTGGCGTACTCGACGAAGTAGGCCGACTCGAAGCGGACGTAGAGGAGGTGGACGAAGATCGCCGCAGGCGCGACGACGATCAGGCTCATGACGCGCTCGGCAAGCTCGGCCAGTCCGGGCACGAAGTAGTTGACGAGGCGCGGACCCACAAACGGCAGCAATAAGGCGACGGGCAGCGCCCAGGTCATCCAGCCCATGCCGCTTGGCGTGGGCAGATCGCTCAACATCTCGCCGCCGCGTCCTTCTCGAGCGACCGCGCTGCCGTCTGTGAACAGTCGCGCCGCGCCATCGACCGCGATCTCGACGATCAACGCGCCCAGCATGATCATCGATATGGCGATCGCCAACAGGGCGAAGACCATGAACCCCACGGAGACGGTTCGGCGCAGGCGGACTCGCGGTGCGAAGGAGGTGAAGCGGGTACTCGGAGCAGCGGCGCTCATTCGTACTCCTCCCGGAAGCGGCGCGAGACCCACTGCGCCACGATGTTCATCACCAGGGTCAGAACGAACAGCGTCATCGCGACCGCGAACAGGACCTTGAACTCAATCGACGTGGTCGGCGTGTCGCCCAATGAGAGCTGGACGATCATCGCCGTCATCGTTTGCACCGCTTCCAACGGATCCACGCCGAACTGCGGGTTGCCGCCGCCGGCGATGGTCACGGCCATCGTTTCGCCGACAGCCCTCGACGCGGCGAGAATGATTGAGGCGACTACGCCGGAGAATGCAGCCGGCAGGACCACTCGCAGCGAGACTTCCATCCGCGTCGAGCCCAGCGCATAAGCGCCCTCGCGCAGCGAGCGCGGGACGGCGTTCATCGCGTCCTCGGAGAGCGAGGCGATGATCGGCACGATCATCAACCCAACCACGATGCCGGCCGAGAGTGCGTTGTAGATGCCCACGTCCTGGCCGAAGATGTCGCGAATCACCGGTGAGACGGAGACCAGGGCAAAGTAGCCAAAGACGACTGTCGGGACGCCGGCCAGGATCTCAAGAATGGGCTTCACAATCGCCCGGATGCGGGGCGGCGAATATTCGCTGAGGAAGACCGCTGCCATCAATCCGAGGGGAATCGCGACGACCAGGCCAATCATGGCGATCATGCCTGTGCCCCAGACCAGCGCCCAGACGCCGAACTGCTTCTCGGCGAACAGCGCCGACCACTTGGTCGAACCGAAGAAGTCGAGGAAGGGGACTTCGCGGAAGAACTCCACGGTCTCGAAGATCAGGACCAGGACAATCCCGACCGTGACGAACGCCGAAAGCATCGCCGTCAGAAACAGTGCCCCGTGGATTATTCGGCCAGCCGGCGTCTCGCGGCCACTTCCGGGACGCGACGGTTGCAAACGGTCACGCCACAACTCCGCCAGCAGGGAGCGGACCGTATCTTGCTGCGGTCCGCCACCTGGCTCTTCAGGCGCCTGTGCTGCCATGCTGGATCTCTCTGCTCATCAGTCTTGGTTGGGCCGCTCCCGAGCAAGCTATGAGCGCACCGCGAGGTCGCGGTTAACGCTCCGTAAGTCATCGCAACAGATGTATGTGAGACAACGCGCCCCGACCGATCTGCGGGTTGAGCAGATCAATCGGGGCGCGTGGAATTCAGACCCGACCCGACAGTGACTCGGCTAGGAATGCTCTGAACAACCCCGATCCCCGCTTCTCCCCTCTCGGAGACCTTTGAAAAAGTCGCGCTTGGAGATCTTCTCCGTCCCCGCCCCCGAGCGGGGACCCGTTCCGCTTCGCGAGGCTACGACCTCTCAATCGCTCACCACCAGATATGCACCCCGCCATGTTCGTTCAGCCTGGAGGGAACCGGGGGCAGGTCCCCGCTCGGGGGCGGGGACGGAAAACCGGGAGTGCTGGAGTGTTTCAAAGGTCTCCTTGCGGGGGAAGCTGCCGAAAGCCTGCCCCCGGCCTGCACGGGGGCTGAGGGGGAGGGTCCCGGAGCGGCCACCGGCGGCAGTTATTCAGAGGATTCCTAGTCCGCGCCGAAAGTCTCCGCGAGCGTGGCGCCTTCGCCGGCGTCTGCGATGGCGGAGCCGGTCACGCCGCTCTCGACACGTGACAACGCCGCCGTGTAGATCTCCTGCGGCAGCTGCACGTAGCCGACCTCAGGCGTATCGACGAGCCAGACACCATCCGTGAGGTAGTACTCAACAAACGCAGCCACTTCCTCACGCTCAAGCGAAGCAACCGACACGTAGATCAGCAGCGGACGCGACAGCGGGTTATACGAACCGTCGTTGATCGTGTCATTCGACGGAATCACCGCGACGCCGCCATCGTTGACAACGGGAACCGCCTTCAAGCTGTCCGAGTTGTTCGCGTAGTAGCTGAAGCCGAAGTAGCCGATGCCGCCACGGTCGGAGGCGACACCCTGGACCAGGACATTGTCATCCTCGGAGAACGTCGTGTTGTCCGAGCGGTGGACGCCGCCGCCGCCGTTGATCGCCTCAGTGAAGTAATCAAACGTGCCACTGTCTGCGCCCGGCGCGTAGAGCGAGATCTCCACGTCGGGGAAGCCTGAGCGGACATCGGCCCAAGACATCGCGAAGTCGTCGGGGCGGAAGATGTGGTTCAGCTCGGCGACGGTCAGCTGATCGACCCAGTCGTTGCCCGGGTTGATCACGACGGTCAGACCGTCGAATGCGACCGGCACCTCGATGAACTCGACGCCGTTCTCGGTGCAAAGCTCGACCTCAGAGTCCTTGATCGGACGCGAGGCGTCGGAGATGTCGGTCTCGCCGGCGCAGAAGCGCTTGAAGCCGCCGCCGGTGCCCGAGACGCCAACCGTGACGCGCACGCCACGGTCGGTCAGGATGCCAAACTCCTCGGCCATCGCTTCGGTGATCGGGAACACGGTCGAGGAACCGTCGATGGCGATCTCGCCCTCAACATCAGCAAGCGCCGCGGCGGTCTCTTGCTGCTCCTGCCGAGTCGGCGCAGCGGTCGCGACCGTCTGCCGCTGTTCGCTTTGTTGTGCGTCATCAGACGATTTGGAATTCTGCTGCTGAACTTGTGCCGACTGAGCGACCGGCTGGTGCTGGTCATCGTCACCACCACAGGCAACGAGCACCATCGTTCCCGCCAGCAGGGCGACGATCAACAGCGGTAGCAACCGCGTCGACAGTCTGCCGATTCCGTATTGCGCTGTTTCCAAGACGATCACGCTCCTCTCGCTCTACGACCGGACTTCCATATGCCGGCACAAGGGTCATCGGAAATGCAACTCACAGCTTGCCCATCCTGGGCGTTCGCCGCCGTGCGCAGTGCTTAGCTTGGACCCGTCGGAGGCGGGCGCGTTAACCATGCGGCTAACGCGCAGTTAAGAGCGGGTTATTGCCCACAGTTCCCTGTCAGGTATGAGTCAGGCGAGCGTCAGCTCTGTTGCGCAAGTGGCACGCTGAAGCCGAAGGTCGATCCCTGACCCGGCGCGCTCTGCAGCGACACCGCGCCTCCGTGCACTTCGGCGATGTGACGGACGACTGCCAGTCCCAGGCCCGTGCCGCCGCCAGACTGCCGCGCACGATCAACCCGATAGAAACGCTGAAAGATGCGCGACTGTTCGGCCGGCTCTATCCCGATTCCCGTGTCGCGCACGCGGATCCAGATCATCGGCGCAGGATCCGAGGCATCGCCCATTTCCGACAGCACTTCGATTGACCCGCCTGCTTCGGTGAACTTGACGGCGTTATGTAGCAGATTGAGCAGCGCCCGCTCGACCAGTTCCGGATCGGCGACGATCATCGTTTCGTTTCCGCCGTTGAGACCGGAGTACAGCAGTGACAATCCCTCACGCTCCGCCTGCGGTCTGATGATCTCGATCGCGTCTTCGAGCAGCGTCTCCATCCCCACGACTTCCATCTTGGGCTCGGTCAGACCCGATTCCAGCCGTGCCAGGGCGAGCATTTCCTCGATCAGCTGACCCATCCGCTCGGCCTCCGCCTGGATGATCGAGCGAAAGCGTTGGGAGTCCTCGGGCCGTCGCGCGACTTCGAGTGTTTCTGCCGCCGCCGAGATCGTCGCCAGTGGCGTACGCAGCTCGTGCGACGCATTAGTGAAGAAGTCGCGTCTCGCGATCTCGGCCTCGTAGAGGTCCGACAGATCGTGCATCGCCAGGACGACGCTCCACGGCCCAGTCCCCGCCACCGACGCGACCGGCGCCACGACGGTGCGATATCGTCTGTCGGCCCGCAAGACGACCATCACCGCCGGGGTGCCCTCATCGACCGCCAGGCGCACGGCCCGATACAGATCGGGGTCTTCGACCGCCTCCAGCAAATGCGCGCCGATCAGATTGCGGTCGCCGGTCCGCAGGATCAGTTGCGCCACGGGATTGAGGTAGTGAATCCGCGCATCCCGATCGAGTGCGATCACGATGTCGCCGGTCGAGGCCAGCGCTCGCTGCAACTGATCTCGCTCGGCCGTGCGAGCCGACAATTCGTCGCGCAGGTGATCCGATTCCAGTTCGGAGTGCGACGCCTGTTCACTGAGCTGCGTGATCCGTCGCTGATTCGCCCGTAGCCCGACACCTGCCGCTGCGACTCCGCCCAGCACGATCAGGAATCCTGGAACCCACCAGACGCCTGCGGCGAGCAGCGCAACTCCCAGCAACAGTCCAATGACGCCGACCGCGACCGTGCGCACGCTTACCGCTCGAATCGATACCCTGCTCCCCGCACCGTGATCAGGTGGCGCGGAGGTCCGTCGGGCTTCTCGATCTTCTTGCGCAACCAGCGTACGTGGACATCCACCGTGCGTGTCCCACCGGCGAAGGAGATGTCCCAGACGTCATTGAGCAACTGGTCGCGAGTGAACGCCCGACCGTCTCGCTGGGCCAGGTAGGCGAGCAGTTCGTATTCCTTGGGCCGCAGGGCGATCGGTTCGCTGTTCTTGGTCAGCAGGTGGCGGTTCAGATCGAGTGTGAACTCGCCGAACTCCAGCTCTCGTTCCTCCACCGACAGGTCCTGCTTGCGTCGCAAATGCACACGCACTCGAGCCTTGAGCTCGGCCAGGGAAAACGGCTTGGTGATGTAATCGTCGGCGCCTAAGTCGAGTCCTCTGACCCGGTCCGCCTCGGACGTTCTCGCCGTCAACAGCAGGACCGGCGCTTGTGAGGTCTCGCGGATGCCGCGCAGGACATCGAGTCCATCCATGCGCGGCAGCATCAGGTCCAGCAGCACCAGATCAGGCTGCAAAGCGCGAGCCATCGAGAGTCCTTCGAGGCCGTCCTCGGCCGTGCGGACCCGGTAGCCCTCCATCTCAAGATTGAACCGCAATGTCTCCGCCAGCGGGCGTTCATCTTCCACGACCAACAACGTGCGCATCAGACGGCCTCTCAACCGGACGCTGTTTGCAGGCCATGAACGCGGCGTCCTGCTAAACCAGCCAGGCCACCCGCAATCCGCCAACTCAATGCTACGCGCTCTGTCCAGCGTCATGCGGTTGCCGTTCAGTTAACCTGCCGCGCTCCGACCAGCATCTGTGAACTCGCTAATCTGCGCTCAGAAACAACGAAACGCGAGACGAAGGAATATCATCATGCGATTCGGATTCTGGGCAGGCGCATCCAATCCCTGGGCCGAAGTACTGACGGTCGCCCGACACGCCGAGCGCACCGGCTGGGACCGGATCTGGTTCGCCGACCACTTCATGCCCAACAAGCCGGTCGGCGAGGACGCCTCCGACGCTCTGGTACACGAGTCCTGGACCACGCTGGCCGCCTTCGCCTCGCGCATCAACCGCGTCAAACTGGGCCACATGGTTTCAGGCAACACCTACCGACATCCAGCGATCACCGCCAAGATGGCCGCACAGATCGACATCATCTCGGGCGGGCGCTTCATCCTCGGTCTCGGCGCGGCCTGGCAAGAGAACGAGCACCACGCCTACGGCATGCATTTCGGCACGCTCAAGGAGCGGATGGACCGCTTCGAGGAAGCATGTCAGGTCGTGACCGAGCTCTTCCACTACCAGAAGACCAACTTCACCGGCGAGTACTACCAGTTCGTCGACGCGCCGCTCGAGCCGAAGCCGATCCAGACGCCATTGCCACTGATGATCGGCGGCGGCGGCGAGAAGCGCACCTTGCGGATTGTGGCGCAATACGCCAACGAGTGGAACGTCTGGGGCACGCCCGAGGTGCTGATCCACAAGCAGTCGGTGCTCGACGCGCATTGCAGCGACGTGCATCGAGACCCGGCCGAAATCCAGCGCTCAGCCTGCACCCTGCTGATGATGACCGACAACGAAGACATCCTCGGCCCCGCCCGGGCCAGCGGACGCCCGGTGCTGGGAGGCGCAAACGACGAGATCAAACAAACAGTGCAGGCCTACATCGACGCCGGAGTCGACGAAATCATCATCCCCGACTTCACGCTCGGCAACAACGCCTTCCAACGAACCGAGCAAATGAACCGCTTCATCGAGGAGATCGCCCCGGAGTTCCGCTAGGACTTGTTCACATTGATGGCGCGATCCCAATCGAAGCGCCTCTCAACTCTCGCGCTCCCCCTTGCAGGGGGAGCTGCCGAAGGCTGAGGGGGTCCCGCCTCCCATCGTCCAGCCGGAATGCGTCATTTCTACCGCTACATTCCTCAATGTGGACAGGCCCTTGCGACTGAACCTCAAACCGAACCCGTTGGTCTGCTCTCCCTCCGCCCCGCGGGGGGAGATGTCCCGGAGGGACAGAGGGGACTCCCCCAACCACTCACCAACATGACAACCCTGTGCGACAAGAGCAGGTTGGGAGCCCGCATGAAGGCCGATCTGGAACAACTACTCGTACCGGATCTTCGCGCCCTCTCCAAGAAGCAAACGGCGGGCTTGGCCAAGCAATTCGATGAACTGGCAAACTCTGCCTTCAGCGACTCCCTGTCATAGTCGATTGCCCAACGCGCTCCAAGTTGGATGAGGGGTTGTCGGAGATTCTCGGCTTGCCGGACCTGGTCGGTCTGTGGCGTCTATTGGTGTCGGTGACGGAGGTCTCGAATCAGCGGTTGGGGCTGACTGCCTCAGGCTGACACGAGATATGTTTAATGGCGTAGGAGGTTAATCCTTATGCCTATCCGCGTACAGTCCGCCGAGATCGAGATTCCCGACGACCCCAATGGGAATCCGTTCGAGCACGATCTTCTGGAACGCAAAGACTCGATTGAGGCACTGACCACCTTGTTGGGCAATGTCAAGGGTCCGTGCGTAATGGCAGTCGACGCGAGCTGGGGAATGGGCAAGACAACATTCCTCCGCATGTGGTCGCAGTATCTTCTCAATCAAGATTTTCCCGTGGTGGATTTCAATGCCTGGGAAACAGACTATGCCGGACAGCCGTTTGTGGCGTTGACCTCCGAAATCACCGACGGACTCAGACGCCGGTTAGATGATCTTGATAGTCCCCGTTTCAAAAGACTCGTAGAGTCGAGCGGTCGCGTTCTCAATAGATTGTCCGCGCCAGCGGTTCGACTTGCGGCCTCCGCAGTGCCTCTTATGGGCAATCAGCTCGTTCAAGAGCTTGACAGCGATCCCGCTACGCTGGCTGAAACGATGGCTACTGATTACAGCAGCATGAAGGGAGCTATGACTGAGTTTCGTTTTCACCTCGAGAAGGCGGCCGCTGAGGTCGCGGCTCTTGCTGGCGGACACCCTCTCGTCGTCTTCATTGATGAACTTGATCGATGCAGACCCACATATGCCATCGAGTTGCTCGAAACAGCGAAACACTTCTTCAACGTCGACCACGTGGTGTTCGTGCTCTGTCTTGACTGAAAGCAGCTTGCCCATTCAGTAAAGGCTGTGTACGGCAATGATTTCGCTGCCGATGGTTACTTGCGACGATTCTTCGACATTGACTACCGCCTACCTCACCCGGACCGAAAGGGATTTGTCGCCTCTGGCCTAGCGGCTACGGGGATTCCTGATTTCCTCAAGAATCCTTCGAGAATTCAAGAGAACCCGGCAACAACTCTGAGGTTGATCAACGAAATCCTTTCCAGTCGCCCATTTAGTCTGAGAGATACACTACAGACCATCCACAGACTTGGCGTGGTGCTGAGTTCTACTCCTATAGACACCCCAGGCATTCACGTTCATACTCTCACAGTGCTACTACTGCTTCGATTCATAGGTCCAACCACTTATGAGCATCTGCTCCAGGGGACGGCAAAAGATAGCGACGCAATCGACGCTTTGTTCTCTCATCCTGAGACACACGCGTTTCGTGATAGTGAAGATGGCCGCATTGCGATCAGCATACTGATTTCTTCAGTCATACTATCGAGAATGGATGATGGCATGCTAGTGACGATACGTGACTATGATGCATACGCTTCGTATCATGATCTGGCCGACACTGAGCTGGTTGCAGGTACACCATCTCGAGACCGTGAAAACATCTTGCGCGCGAGACAGATCGTTGGAGACGTAAGCAGATATACCAACCGGAACAGTGGCTGGCCAGAAGATCCACCAACCGTCATAGACGGATGTGGCTATCGACAGGCAGTCCGTCACCTTGAGTTGTTCCCAGCCGAGGTCTCACAATAGCTCGGAGAGTAGGCTCGTCGAGAGGCTGCTACACCCGCAACAACGGCCGATCCGGCGACTCCGGCCTTGGTCCCAGAGTCTGGTTCAAAGGGTCCGGGATCAAGTCGAGCCGTTCCATCACCAGTTGACCAACCAGCACCTCCGCCCCCTCCGGCACGACGATGCACTCCGTCGCCATCTGGCGATCCCCGATTCGAATCGTCACCGGCCCCGCCACTGGCAGCCGCCCGCGCCGACCGTCGGCGTACGTGGTCGCAATCGCGTCCACCTCGGGCACACCCAATCGATCCACCACATCCTCTGGTAACGCCAGCATCACCGCGCTGGTATCAACAACGGCGCGGACCGTCTCGCGCTGTACGGCATCCTCGTCAATCCGGCCCCGATGCGCGTCAAGCCGGTCCTCGAAATTCTCCAGCTCAATCTCCACAACTAACTAGCCCACGCCGACCTCCAACGAATCCACAACCCAGTCCACGCCCGAGCGTCACCCGCGACACGCCGCCTCAATTGGTGAACATCCGTCCGCATATAATGGCCGACACGCAGAAAACGGAGAGCCCGATATGGCCCGTCGCCGACGCCAACTGCCACTCGCAAACAACCTGGATCAATCAGGAATCCCCCGGACGTACCCACGCGAACCCTGCTCCGATCGAGCCAAATCTGGACAAATCTGGACACCTGGGTCGCAAACAGGGCCGAAATCTCCCGAACTTCCGCTAGCCAAACCCACTCGAAACCCGCTCAAATCCGAACAGAATCGAACAAACCCGAACAGAATTCAGTCCAATTCACCGTCCAGCACGGGTTATCGTGCCATTTAAGCTGAAACTTCTTCGGTTTGGAGCCCGTCAATGCCGAACACACCTGAATTCCCACCTACCGAGACTGCCTTGCTGCTTGTCGATGCGCTCAACGAATTCCTCAAGCCTGGCGGCAAGCTCTATGCGATGACCAGGGGCGCCGCCGAGGCGACCAACACCATCGAGAACCTCCGGCGTGTGACCGATGCGGCTCGCGCAGCGGGCGTTCTTGTCGTCTACGCGAACCACCACAGCAATACCGGCGGCGACTATGACGGCTGGAAACATCCGGCGCCAGGCCACGTTGGTATCCAACGGTTGGGCGCGTTTGAGCATGGCAGCTTCGGCGTCGAGGTGATCGACGAGGTCAAGCCGCAACCCGGCGATGTCATCGCGCAGCAGCACTGGACATCGAGCGGCTTCGCCAACACCGACCTCGAATACCTGCTTGGGCAGCGCGGGATCGAGCGCGTCGTCGTGGCCGGCAACCGCGCCAACACCTGCATCGACTCGACCGGACGCTACGCGGTCGAACTCGGCTTCCACGCCACGCTAATCTCCGACGCCATCGCCGCCTTCTCGGAGGCCGAGATGGACGCCACGATCAACATCAACTGGCCCGCCTTCGGCCATGGCGTGGTGACCTCGGACGAGTTCATCGCCGCGATCAGCGAGATCAACTGAGCGCCATGGCCGACCGCAGCGTTCCCTCCTTCCGTGAGCGCAGACGCGCCGAGTTCCTCGACGGCGCGGCGACGCTGCCCTGGGATCAAATTTGGCTGCGGATGGCCAATGCCCGATTCGCGCTGATTGATGCGCTGCAGGATGTCAGTCAGGCCCAGGCCGACTGGTCGCCGCACCCGAAGATCGATCCCGACGATGAAGGCGCCTGGAGCATCGGTGAGATCATGCGGCACATGATCACGGCGTCGCCGAATGTGGCTGAGATCATTGCTGCGACGGCCAATGGTCGCACCGTGGTCAAGGGTCCGCCCGGACAGATCACTGCTCCCGCGTCGGATGTCGATGAACTGCGGGCGCAAGTGACTCGAGTAAGCGAGCGGCTGCTCAGCGTCGGCAACGCCCTGCCCAACGAGGTGAACAACGAGGTCACGGTGCCCCACGCCTTCTTCGGAGACCTGCCCTCAATGGCCTGGCCGCTATTCCAGGCGTTCCACGACGGTGACCACACGACTCAGATCGTCGCCCTCAAGTCGCACCCTGACTTCCCATCTTGAGCTGCCGTCTGGTGCGGATAACCGGACATTCACTCCGTGTGAGACTTTCTGAACCTCCACAGATGGTTCGATTTTCTGCTGCGGACCTTCAGCAACGGCGGTCTCCAATTTGGGCTTCTTCGGCACACTCGAGTCCTTTGGTACGACGATGTACCCGTTCAAGTCGCCGAGCACCTCCCATCGTTCAGGTTGATCCCACATGAGCCACGCGGAAATCGCGCAAGTCAACCCGTCGAGCGTGTCGTCCAGGCGCTTGAGCGCTTGTCCCCTCACGTCTTCCGCGTTGGCGGGATCTAGCACGCTTTGGACGGCAGGGTGTTCCAGGACTCGCGGACATTCACGTTCAATCAGCGCTCGAAGGTGCCCCTGGTACTCCTGCATCATTCGCTGTAGGAACTCAGTGTTTCGACCCTTCTTGCGCTTGTACGGCAACCGCTCAGCCAGGCCAAACAATATTACGTGGATAGTGTGTGGAAAGACTTCGACTGCGAATCGGCCGCTTCGATTACCGTTCAGCAGCGCATAAGGATCTAGTTCAAATCCGTGCGGTCGGATGGCTCTACCGAGGTCGATACCAGCCGTGTAGCCGCGGTTGTATGCGGCATGTGCCGAGTGAGCCCCGAACTTGTACTTAGCGAAGCGTCGCCCGATCTCGCGCTCAGACCAGCGCTCCGGGGTGTAGAGAACAGGTGCATCGATGGTGATCACGGCTGGACCTTCAACGGCAGCCAACTCTTCCGCCAGATGTTCGGTCTCGCAGACAGAAGTCTCCAACCGGATGCAGCGCAAATTTTCTCGCGAGTCGCCCACGAGCCAGCAGATGCCGCTTTCGTTCTTAGTCGTCCAGGCGAGGTCGAGGCCGATAAAGGTGGGCATGGATGATGTGTCGATGCACTCAACCGCTACGTGAGTGCCTGCGAGGCTCTGAGCTGTATGTCCGATGCCTTGGAAGCGACGGCTACCCTAATGAAGTCGCCCAGATCGGCCCCACTCGAATAGTCGGGACTGTGAATGCTGCTGACGCGATCCGCCGCCAGGAGTTCCTCGAACGCTTGCTTATCGGACTCCTTGCCCGGCTTGCGCACGGCAAATGCAGAGCCACCCCTGCCTCTGACAAGTGAAAAGCAGGGGATGTCGGTCAAGCCGTCGCCAACGTAGATCATGTTCTTCAAGGGCACTCGCCGACTCCGATCATCGATTTTCTTGTTGACCAGGTAGGGATTCGATCGGGCATCCTCGGTTCGAATCCCTTTGTTGATTTCAAACAAGAATCTGGTCTTCTCAGTGAAGGTAACGCAGCGCTGTACCTCTGAGACCGTTCCAGTGGAAATATCTTCGGCAAGTTGACAGCCGTACACTCCGGTAAAGAATTCTTGCACTGTCGGGCAGCCCTCAATGATTGCCTGCAGCCCGCCAGAGACGATGTAGAACTCGACGCTAACGTCCCTAAACTCACCCATCAAATGATGCAAATCGTCGAATAAGGCGGGCAATCCAGGAAACCACGTCTGATCGACCACATCTCTTCCGAATTCCGACAGCTTGGCATTTGTCAGCCCTTCAAGCGGCCTACCAAGCGCGACCTCCCGAAGGAGTAAGTTCAGATAGGCGAGAGGCTAATCATATCCGGCCTCAACCAGCTCTTTGGTCCGTCGGGTCCAGAAATCCTTGGTATCGATTTCATGGTGCTTAAGGAGAGCTGTAGTCGAATCTGGCACCAGGGTGTCATCGAAATCGAATACCAGTGCGAGTACGGGCACGTCGCTTGCTAGCCTTCCTTCGTTGGCGTTTGACTCGACACACTCGGCTTTGTCGCATTGACGTGTTCTTGCGCCTTCCGAGAAAGAGCTACCAGAGTCGTCGTTGCTTTCTTCCAGTCCATTGGTGTCATTCGATCCGTGGCCTTATCTGCCATCGGGAACCGCCTCTCGCTTTTGTCTGTGCAGGCTACCGTGGTGTCCATTATAGAACAACAGTTCAGCGATCGAGCGGTGCCTGGGAGTAGTCGCCGAAGGGGCCGTCTCGCCAGGCGAGGGCTCCCTTGAGACCTTCGTCTCGCATCCGCCGCGACCACTCGTAGTGCTGACTCGTGAACGTGCCGACCGCGTCGAGGTCGGTCGAGGAGCGCAGCGACGAGTAGATGCCCATGTTCTCGTAGAAGCGGTTCATGTGAACCTTGAGCTGGGCCAGGTGATCGGCGGGCAGGTTCGAGACGCGCTCGGCCAGCGCCAGTGTCCTTTCTTCCAGCTCGTCCTTGGGCACGGCGTAGTTGATCAGGTTCAGCTCGGCTGCCTGCGTCGCGCGGATGGGGTCGCCCGTGTAGAACAGCTCCTTGGCCTTGCGCATGTTGGTCAGCAGGGGCAGAATCGCCGAGGTCCGCGAGCCGGCGAAGCGCAGGCCGGGGTGGCCGATCTGCGTGTCGTCGGCGGCGACCACGAGGTCAGCCATCATTGCCAGTTCGAAGCCGCCGGCGATGGCGTAGCCGTGCAACTGCGCGATCGTCACCTTCTGCATGTTCCAGAAGTACATCCAGATATCGGTGACTCGGGCCATGCCGCCGCGGATGCCCATGATCAGGCGGTTGCCGTCCTCGTCGACGGTGCGGAATCGCTTGTGCACGGCATCTGCGCCGTAACCGCCGGCGGGCGTCAGGTCGTAACCGGCCGAGAAGGTACGTCCGGCGCCCTTGACGATGAGCACGCGGACATCGTCGTCGGCTTCGAAGTACTCAAGCGCATCGCGGAAGTCGTAGATCAGCTCCTGCGAGAGCGCGTTCATCTTCTCGGGCCGGTTGAGGGTGATCCGCCCAATCCGGTCGTCAGTTCCGGTGCGATCCAGCAGCACATGTTCAAACTCAGGCAAGGACATTGAGGAGTCTCCAGGGTCAGTAAGTCAGTTCGCTCCAATCCTATCCGACGCCTATTCGACGCCCAAGTGAGACATGACTGCGATCAAGAACAACAGGCGTTCCTTGTTACGATTCGTATGACATCGGGAACGGCGGAGGTTTGGGATGAAGCGCTGGACGGGCGTCTACCTGCTGCTCGCTGCGGTCTGGGCATCGGCGCTCTCGATGGGCTGCTCGGACGACATCCCGGCTGCCTCCGAAGATCGTAAGGATGTGGTCGCGCAGCTCGGCGCGAATGCCGATGATTTCGAGTATGACATTGGTGAGTACGGCGGCACGCTGACCTTCGCCACCATCTCAGAACCGCTCACCTTCAACCTGGCGCTGGCCAACGACGCTGGCTCGTCCGGCGTGCTCGGGTATCTCTTCGAAGGTCTGACGGACATCTCCTGGCTGACCGGCGAGCCGCAACCGAACCTGGCCGAGTCGTGGGATATTTCCTCAGATGGACTGAGCTGGACCTTTCATCTGCGCCGCGATGTCGTCTGGCACGACGGTGAGCCCTTCACCGCCGCCGATGTCGAGTTCACCTTCAATCAGATCATCTACAACGAGGACATCCCCACTGCCGATCGCGCCGCCTTCACCTTCCGCCTGTTGGACGACCAAGGCGAATGGCAGGAAGCGCCGATGACGGTCACGGCGACCGATGACTACACGGTGCGATGTGTGCTGCCGGTCTCATTCGCGCCGTTCCTGCGCTCGATGAGCCAGTCGATCTTACCGCAGCACATCCTCCAGCCCTACATCAGCGAAGGGAGGTTCGCAGAGGTCTGGGACATCGATACCGATCCGGCCGAGATCATCGGAACTGGTCCCTTTGTGATCAACGAGTACGCGCAGAGCGAACGGATTGTGTTTGGGCGCTTCGATGAGTACTGGATGACCGACGCCGAAGGCAATCGGCTGCCCTATCTGGATCGCATCGTGCAGATCATCGTTCCAGACCTCGAGGCCGAGTTGGAAGTGTTTCTCGACGGTGAAGCGGACCTGCTTGGCGTCGTGGGCGCGGAGTACGCCCAGCTTGAACCTCTGCAGGAAGACGAGAATTTCACCATTTACCGTCGCGGCCCGACCTTTGGGTCCACGTTTCTGACGTTCAACATGAATCGAGGGACGAACTCCGAGACCGGCGATGCGTATGTCGCATCGGAAAAGCTGCACTGGTTCACCAATCAGCAGTTCCGTCAGGCGGTTGCGTTCAGCATCGACAAGGAAGCAATCATCGAGCAGGTGCAGCACGGACTCGGCTATCCACAGTGGTCGCCGATCAGTCCGGCGACCGGCGCCTTCCACAATCGCGATGTCGCCACATACGAGTACAATCTCAACCGCGCCAATGAGATTCTGGATGATCTGGGTTGGACCGACCAGGACGGTAACGGTCTCCGCGAGGACGACCGCGGCAATGAGATCGCCTTCACACTTGCAACCAATACGCAGAACAGTGTCCGCGAACAGGTTGCCGGCATCCTCCACGAAGGGATGACGGCGCTCGGGCTCCGGGTCGATTTCCAGCTGATCGAGTTCGGCGAGCTCGTCGGCCAGCTCACCGCGTCATACGACTGGGACGCGATCGTGATCGGCTTCACCGCCGGTCCTGATCCGTACAGCGGCATCGTGATCTGGCACAGCAGCGAGAGTCTGCACTTGTGGTACCCGAATCAATCGGAGCCGGCGTCCGACTGGGAAGCCGAGCTCGACGACCTGTACATCAGGGCCAGCCAGGAGCTGGATCGGGAACGGCGGATCGCGCTCTATCACCGGGCGCAGGAGCTTGTCGCGGAGAACTTGCCGGTCATCTATACGACGCATGCCGAGCGTTTGAATGCGTTGCGCAACGTGTTTGGCAATACGACTCCGACGTTGTACGGTCTGTGGGATGTTCGCTATGTGTATCGGACGGACAATTGACGTTTGCGCGACGACCCGCCAAATTCACTACTGTTCTGCGTCGAACATCGCAAACTTCCGTTCAGTCCGCAAGGCGAATCGAGGGAGCTCCGATGACACTTACTTCCCTTGGTAGTGAAGGCAAAAGTAAACTAGAGAATAGTGTACTATCGGGCAGATTACTCAAGTCGATGGCGCCGTCAATCACGATGAACTCAGCTCCTACAACACTGTCATCCGCATCGTAGTCCAAGAGTCGATCATCTCCGAATTCCCGAGTTCTATACACAGGGGCATCGCTCAACTTGACGTAGAAGATGTCACCGCGTTCGTTTGAGCTGACAATAGGAGTTTCGAGCATCTTACTAGCTCCAAGTTGGCTTACCGGTCGCGCCAGGCAACGGTGACGACGGTAACGGGTTTCACTCCGACCCGAATATACACTTTGCAGGTCCCATTTCCTAGCCTCCGTTCATAAATTCGGGATGCCCCTGCCTGTCCTCGCCGCTCGGCGGGACGCGTGATGTCAGGGTCGGAGAGCGTTGTCAAGACATCTTCCTCAGAGATTTCTCGCCCCGCCATCCGTTCCCGGGCGTGCTCTTCGTAAATGATCTCCACTTAGGCAACTCCCGCTCGCCCGAGAAGGCTACACGTACACTTAGGCGGAACCGGAGCTGTTCCTTATAGGAAATGCACCAGCAGGGAGTGCTGGCCAGCTCGGCTATCCGCTTCCAATCCGGCGAAGATCCGCTACGACCAAGATCGTGTCCAACGATCACTAACCAATGTGAACCGTCTTTCTGGAAACTCCTTGAGATACCCTCGTCAACCCCGTACCCTGTCTCCGAATATACAGTTGACCGTGCGGCCTGAGCCGCAGCCACCTGAGGCGGGACTGCCCGCTGTTGCCTGAGGAGCATGATGATGGTCACCGTTGACAAGCTTGAAGAACTTCGCCTGGAACCGGAATCGCCGGAGCTTGACCTGTCCTGGCTTGACCTCGACACCGAGTGGGGCGTCTCGGCCGAGCCTGGTCGTAAGGGCCTGACCCTGCAGCAGATCAACAAGTCGATCTATGGCGACATACCGGCGACCTCGACCGACAGCTCAGCCCGTCCTCGTGGCGCTGCTGTTCCTGACGGCGCGTCCCCGAGGATGTCTGCCTGGGTGCTGGGCGACGCGACCGAGACCTTCTCCGATTCGGCTGCGTTGCTCTATGACGAGGCCGTCTCGCGGCAATGGTCGTCAGCCACCGATATTCCCTGGGCCACGATGGATGAATTGCCTGAGGACATTGAGCGCGCGATGGCGCAGCTCTGCACCTCGCTGACCGAGGTCGAGTTCATCGCCGGCGACGTGCCCGGCAAGTGGCTGCCGCGTGTCGCGGCCGACCACTTCGAGTCGGGTCTGTTCCTGATGTCGCAGGTGATGGACGAAGCGCGCCACACCGACGTGTTCCGCAAGCGTGCCCTCGCCAACGGCGGCGGGCTGCTGCTGCAGGGTGGTGGTGGCGGGCTGCGCCAGATCCTCGAGGCGGAAGACTTCACTCAGATGTCGGCGATGCTGCACATTCTCGGCGAGGGCTTCGTGCAGTCGCTCTTCCGGCTGGGCGAGCTGATCGCGCACAACGAGGCCGAGAAGCGGATCTTCCGCTTGGCCGCGCAGGACGAGTCGCGCCACGTCGCCTTCGGCGTCACACACCTCAAGTACACGCTTGAGCACGACCCGGACAAGGCCGAAGAGGTCCACTGGTCGCTGGACATGTTCGAGCACACGCTGGTCGACCCGGACCAGCAGAACCCCGGCCTCGCCGGCGCGTTGGTTTATCTGCTCGGCGACGGCGATGTGGACGAGGGCTGGCGCCTGTTCTGGCACGTGCGCCGCAAGCAGGTGCTCGAGTACTTGCATAGGCTCGATGTCGCCGGACTCGGTGGACGGCTCGAGAGCGGTCGGCTGCACCCGTCGCTCTCGGGAGCACTCGAAAACGCCAACTAGGGTTCAGGGCGCGTCCACGCAGCGCCGTAGGGGCGACCCTTGTGGTCGCCCTTCCCTATGCAACGCAGATGGCGCATACGTTCTCGGAGGGCGACCACAAGGGTCGCCCCTACGAGATTCAGGCGCTGAGGATTGCGAGGTTTGTCATGCCGGACAAGGATGTCGTCGCTGCTGCCAAGGCTCGTCTGGAGCAGTCGGGACTGCCCTCCGACTGGTTGGACGTTCCGGTCCATTGGGGCGTCAAAGCGAAGGAGCAGGCCACCCCGGAGAATGGCGGTCTGCGGTTTGAGTACCTCAACGTCGATGTCTACGGCGAGATCCCGGAGCACTGGGACAACAACACTGAGATCCCGCGCGGCGCGATCCCCGACAACCGCACCGAGCAAATGGGTTACTCGATCTTCGACAAGTCCGAGGTTTGGTCCGACCTCTGCGCCGGGCTCTATGAGGACGCCATCGCCGACCGCTGGAACTCCTCGTCCGACATTCCCTGGGACACACTCGCGCCGATCGGTTCCGACCTTGAGCGGGCCGTTTGCCAACTGGCGACGCTGATGTCCGAGTACGGCTGGACGAAGGCGCAAACGACTGGTCGGTGGCTGCAGGAGATTTCTTACGGTTACATCGAGGTCAAGCTGTTCCTGGGCACGGTCGTCTTCGATGGGGCGCGGCTGTTCGAGGTCTGGCGCAAGCGGGCGTTGGCCAACGGCGGCGGTCTCGGTCGCGGCGGCCGCAACTGGAAGTTCCTGCCGCTGACCCAGAGCTACACGTTCTCGGAGTTCACGGTCGCCTCAATCATGCACGACGCGATGCTAATCGCGCTGCTGCACCACGGCGAGCAGCTCGCCCAGACTGAGGCCGAGCGCAAAATCTACGAGCTCTGCGCGAAGGACATCGAACGGCACCTGAAGTACTTCGTCGACCACATGCGCTACCTGCTGCTCAAGGAGCCGGGCCGTCGCGAAGAGATTCACCGCTACCTGAACAAGGCCGAGTGGTACCTGGCCAAGGACGAGGACGACACGCTCTACAGCGCGCTAGCAGTGATCATGGGAGAAGGCCGTGAAGGCGCCGACGAGGCAATGGCGGATGTCGCCGAGCTGAGGCGTGAGCAGGTCGAGACATACCTCGGGTACCTGCGGGACTGTCACCTGTCAGATCGGGAGGGTCGGCTGAACGAGGACTTGCGTCGTTGGGCGGGGATGGTCGAGGCTGAGGAAGAAGAGAAGATTCCGGTCTGATCAGGGTTCTCACTGTTTCTTTGCTCCCCCTTGCAGGGGGAGCTGCCGAAGGCTGAGGGGGTCCTCCCGGCCGAGGCGGAGGTAGCGAGCGGAACCCCATCACCCGCTTCGCGGGAGTTCCCCCTGCGAGGGGGAGCAAATCTATGGCGCTGCTGATTCGCTAGCTATGCCAGACAGCGCAGCGGCTGACCGCCGTTGTATTCCAGCATCTGACCGAACGCCGTTCCCATGTCGATCTCGGCACCCAGTTCCTCGCCTCGGAGTTCGCTGTAGGCGCGATGCAGATTGCCGACGATTCGCTCTCCGTCGGTCCACTCGCTGAAGCGGCCGAGGTCGAGGTCGCGGGCGGCGTCGAGCGGGTCGACTCCTCCATCGAAGGCAGCCTTGGCAGAGGTCTGGACGAACTTGAGGTAGTCGCCGACCTCATCCAACACCGAAGCGTCAGCTACCGGACCGTGGCCGGGGATGACGGTTTCGATTGGCAGCTCTCGCAGCCGGTCCAGCGCCGTCAGCCAGCCGGCGACGGAGCCCATTAGCGCGAATGGCGTGCCCTGGTTGAAGATGATGTCTCCTGCGATCAGCACCTGCCGTTCGGGAATCCAGACGACGGCGTCGGTGGTCGTGTGGGCCGGTGAGACGTAGATCAGCTGCAGTTCGAGGTCGCCGGCGTAGAGGGTCATGGTGTCGTCGAAGACGACGTTGGGCGCGACCGGCGTCACGTCGCCCCAGTCGACGCTGGGGAACATCACTTCGACGCGCTCCCGCTGGCCGGGCGCTTCGCGCAGGATTGCGTCGCGGCAGTTGCGATGCCCGACGATCACCGCGTCATCGGCGAACAGACAGTTGCCGTAGGTGTGATCCATGTGCGAGTGGGTGTTCACCAGGGTTCGCACGGGATTGCTGGAGATGCGCTCGATCGCCTCGCGGAAGAGCCGCGTGCGCCGCTCGTTGGCGCAGGCGTCAATGGCGATCACCTGGTCGCCGACATCGACGAAGGCCGGATTGTTCAGGCACCAGGAGCCGTCGTGCTGGATGTAGGCGAAGATGCCCTCGGAGACTTCAACGACCTCAGGGTCGGGCAGAATGTCGCTGTCGGTGATGTGTTCGGTGCTCATGTCAGTCTTCCTGTGCGCTCTGACGGTAGACCATTTGGGGCTGTCTCATGCTTCTGGATTCCTCCAGTCCCCGCTTCACGCGGGGACCTGTTCCTTTCCCGCACAACTTGCGGCCAGCAGGTCACGGGCGCCGACCGAGCGGGTCCCCGCGTGAAGCGGGGACTGGAAGGGTACAAGTGCATCCAGAGTTCGGAGACATCCTTCACTCGTCAGTCGTCATGGGCGTAGAAGTCGAAGTCTTCCATGATGCGCTGATAGCGGCGTTCGACCTGGTCGCGCAGTTCCGGATGCGAGAAGATCAGCCATCGATTGGCTTTCACGCCTCTGATCACGATGCGGCCGACATCCTCGGGGTCCATCTGCTGCGACATCGTCCCGGGACTGAATCCCCGCGCCGGCTGATCACTGGGTCCGCCGAACTCATCGGGACGATTGCGTTCAGCCACTCCGATCAGCGTGTCGACGCCGCCGGGACAGAGCGCGGAGACGCCGATGCTCTCGGCGGCCAGCTCGTCGCGCAACGATTCCGAGTAGACGAAGGCGGCGTGCTTGCTGCTGCTGTACACGCCCAGCGGGACCACTTCGTTCAGCCGTAGGCCCGCCATCGAGACCGTATTGACAATATGGGCGTCGCCGGCCTGTGCTCGCATCCGGGGCAGGAAGGTCTGCACGCCGTTGATCACGCCGAACAGGTTGACGCCGAATGTCCAGTCCCAGTCGGCCTGGGTCCCCTGCGAGACGGGTCCCGAGGTCATGACTCCGGCGTTGTTGACCAGCAAGTTGAGCTCGCCGAACTCGGCGTAGACACGTTCTGCCACCGACTCATAGACGGCAGCGCTTCTGACATCCAGGTCGACGGCGAGCGCGCGCACTTCCTTGGCTTCAACTTCCGCCGCGACCGCCTGCGCCGTGCCCGCCTGGACGTCGGCGAGGATCACGTGCATTCCTTCGTCGGCGCAGGCGAGGGCGATGCCACGGCCGATACCGCTGCCTGCTCCCGTCACCAGGGCCACCTTGCCACTCAGGTTGTCCATTGTCCGCCTCCTCTTCGCTGCGTTGAAACT
Organism: Dehalococcoidia bacterium; assembly: GCA_965261715.1. GTDB lineage: Bacteria > Chloroflexota > Dehalococcoidia > Bin125 > Bin125 > Bin125. The sequence goes on along the minus strand of OZ253471.1, from coordinate 3,532,903 downwards.
GCCCGTCAAGCTGCACTGAGGCTAGCGCTACCCTCACTCTCATGACGACCGAAGTGCGTGATCAGCCTGCCATTGCCAGCAACGGAACAGCCCTCGAGGGGATGACCGTGCTTGAGGACGGCGGTGGGATCGCCGCTGCCTACGCCGGGAAATTGCTGGCCGATCTTGGCGCCGACGTGATCAAGCTGGAGCCGCCGGGCGGCGACTTGGTGAGGCGCAAGCCGCCGTTCGCCGCCGACACGCCGGGCCGGGAGCGCAGCGGTTTGCACCTGTTCCTCGACACGAATAAGCGCAGCCTGACGCTCGATGTCGAGTCCGCAGCGGGGCAGCGGCTGTACCGGCAGATCGCGCAGCATTGCGGAACGGTGATCACGTCGCGACCGATCGCCGAGCAGCGACGGCTGGGGCTGACCTGGGATGATCTGTCAGTGGGTGCGCCGGAGTTGAACCAGGTCAGCATCACAGTCTTCGGCATCGACACGCAGCGCGAGGGCTGGCAATCGGAGTCCTTGATTGCCTCGCTGGCGAGCGGAATCTCATATCGGATTGGCGACCCCGACAAGGAGCCATTGGGTCTGCCTTATGACGCACCGCAATACCAGGGCGGGATCCACGCCGCGATCGCGGCGCTGCTGGCGCGTCGGGCGACTCGCGAGGATGGGGTTGGTCAACATGCGTGGCTGTCGATTGTCGACATCATCAGCAACGTCATGGCCGGGGCCGGCGTCGCGGCGTATGTGTTCACAGGTCAGTCACGAGGTCGGGCCGGGACGCACATGAATGCGTTCTATCCCTGGCAGGTGACGCCGGTTAAAGATGGTTACTACGAAGTGATCACAATGGTCGACCATCAGTGGAATCGGTTCATGGAGCTGCTGGGCGACCCCGAGTGGCAGCACGACGAGCGGCTCAAGAATCGCTGGCTCGCGTTCCAGCATGTCGAAGCGCTGGACGCCTTCTGGCATCCCTGGATGGCCGAACGGACCAAGGCCGAGCTAATGGAGATTTTCGGAGAGAACCACATCTCCTTCCAGCCGGTCCACACGATCGGCGAGGTGGCGGAGTCGGAGCATCTGAAGGCTCGGGAGTTCTGGGCGGAGATTAAGCATCCTGAGTTTGACGAGCCAGTGCGGTTACCTGGCGCGCCGTACAAGTTGAGTGAGAGTCCGTGGTCGATTCGTCGGAGGCCACCGTTCTTGGGGGAGCATACGTCGGAGGTGTTGTCGGAGGTTAGTGTGGGTCGCGGTGAGCTGACCAGGTTGCGACGCGCGGGTGTCGCATGACCCATCCAGCAAACCTGTCTCTTTCCGTCATTCCTGCGAAGGCAGGAACCACGAAGCACCCAACGTCGTTTGCGGTACAACACCTTGACGTACCCAAACCGGTTGAGTTCAGGTTCCCTCGGCGACGGTGAACGCGAACCATGCCAAAACAACCCGCCGTCTACATGCTCATCAATCGACCTCCGTTTGGTCCGATCTACACCGGAGTCACTTCCGACCTGCCCCGTCGCGCCTACCAGCACAAGATCCGAAGAGGTAGTCAATTCGCGAGTCGGTACAACATCACGAGACTCGTCTGGTATGAGTTACATGACTCGATGCAGGAGGCCATCACGAAGGAGAAACAACTCAAGCGTTGGAAGCGGAAGTGGAAGCTGAGGGAGATTCGGGAGCTGAATCCGACGTTTCGCGACCTGTTTGACGATCTTGCGTGAGGGCTTGCCGAGCGCGCGAACGACGGGCCGGGGTACGTCGAAGGCTTTTGCCAAGAACGACGTTGGGTGCTTCGTGATTCCTGCCTTCGCAGGAATGACGGAAGGTAGGAGACGGTAGGGAACTATTTGAGCATGTACCGGACGATCCGCTCCACGGCGTCTGTGTGCTTGGCCAATGACTCGGGGTCGATGCAGCGGTCGTAGGTGTCCTGCGGGCTGTGGAAGTAGGGGTGGCCTCCGAGGAACGAGGCGAAGCGACCGCCGATTTCTCCGATGTTTCGGGCTTCGCCGAAGCCGGCCTTGCCGACGGGGAAAGCTCGGCGTTCTAGCTGTAGGTCGGCGAGGGCGTCGGTGGCGACGTTGAAGAGTTCGTCGTCGGAGGCAGCGTAGCTTGGCTGACCGTTGCGCGAGCCGATGGAGGCTCCCAGGTGCATCCAGGCGTGGACATCTTGAGCTGAATCGCCGAGCTCCGAGATGTAGTGATCGAGGCCGAGGTGGTGCAGCTCGTGTCCGCTGGAGGCGACGATGTTGAGGGGTCGGCGGCCTGGATTGGCGGCGACTCGTCCAGCGACTTCCATCCAGATGGCGATGCCGCCACCGCGCTCGGCGGCGCAGGTGTACCAGCCGGACTTGGGCGTCATCAGCACGACGGGCGCAGCGTCGGGGTCTGTGCCGGGAATCGTGGCGGTCACGTTGTCTGCCGGCGCGCCAACCCTTCCGCCATCCACAATCATTGTCGCCTCGGAACCGATTGCGTCGAGGATTGGGCCCGCATTCATTGGCGCAACCTGAAGGACTGGCAGCTCGATTGCGTCGAGCGGACTCTCGGCGTTGCGCACGACGGGGTAGCCGTCGGGATCGCCCATGACCATGATGATCCCGCTGGCGCCGTCCGAGCGGGCCAGCTCGAAGGAGGAATAGATGCCGGCCGCCATCCGATCCGGCTGGTCGGGGCCAAACTCCCAGACCACGATTCCGGGTCCGCTGTCGGTGCGCAGGACGCCGGTCACTCCGCGATGATCGGTGAAAGAGCAGTCGAAGGTCGGTACGGCGGGGATGTCCCAGCCGCCGAATCGAATCGATGCGTCGTGAATCTCAACGCGCGGGAATCGCCAGGTCTGCGCTTCGGCCTCGACACCGACCTTGCGTAGCTCCTCCATCATCCACCAAGTCGCGGTGTTGTCCGCGTCGCGGCCGGTGCGGTGGTCGCCCATCTCTTCGTAGGCGCGGATGCGTCGCTCGGCGGCGTTCATGGTCGGTCTCCGATCAGTCGCCGATGACCGCGACGGGTTCGGACGCTCGGGCGGCCTCGGCGTCTCGGCGGGCGACTTCGGCCTTGACCATGGGGATCAGTTCTTTGCCGTAGTCGATGGAGTCGGGCAGGGGGTCGAAGCCTCGGATCAGGATGGTCGAGACGCCGAGGTCGATGTACTTGAGCAGGACTTCGGCGACCTGCTCGGGCGTGCCGACCAGGGCCGAACTGTTGCCGGCGGCGCCGGTCGCACCGGCGATGGGCATCCAGAGACGCTCGTCGTGGATGTCGCCTTCAGCGGCGAACTCGAGCAGTCGTTGAGAGCCTCGCGACTGCGGTCGAAAGTCGAGCGACTGCTTGGCCAGCTTGTTCACCGCGGCGAGATAGTTGTGGGCCTTCTCCCAGGCCTGCTCTTCGGTCGGCGCGATGATCGGGCGGAAGGAGACCGAGAGTCGCGGCTTGCGGCCGTGCTCGGCGGCCATCTTGTGGACGCGCTCGATGGTCGCTGCGATCGAGGCGCGGGGTTCGCCCCACATCATGTAGACATCGGCGTGTTTGGTGCCGATCTCGAAGGCGATGTCCGATGCGCCGCCGAAGTACAGGGGAATTCCGCCCGGCTGGACGGGCAGCGATTCGGGGTTCTGTCCGACGACGTGGTAGAACTCACCCTCGAAGTCGAACGGCTCGCGGCCGTGGGCGTCGTGCTCCCAGGTGCGGCGCATGATGCTGAGGTACTCGCCGGTGCGACGATAGCGCTCGTCGTGGCCTTTCCAGTCGCCGTCGCGCTGTTGCTCGGCATCGTGTCCACCGGTGATGATGTGGACGGAGACGCGTCCACGGGTGAAGTAGTCGAGCGTGGCGAACTTGCGCGCGGCCAGGGTCGGCGCGACGAATCCGGGTCGGTGGGCGATCAGGAACTTGATCCGGTCGCTACAGGCGGCTGCCGCCTGGGCCACATGCAGTCCGTCGGCGGCGCCGGATGTGTAGCCGACCAGCACGCCGTCGAAGTCGGCGTCCTCGTGGGCCTTGGTGAAGTTACAGAGGTAGTCGAGATCGACGCCGCCGCCGATGATGTGCATGGCCGCATTCGACTCGGACGGCTTAACGCCAATCATGCCAAGAAATTCAACGGGCATAGGTCACCCCACTCAATCGACTCGCAGGCTCAGACCATCAGGATAGAGGTCGGCGCGTCGGGGGAGAATTTTCCGACCCGAATCGGCGATCTGCTGCTGTGGGCTGGGAATTGGGTCGAATTGCGTTCAGTTTTGTTCGATTCTGTTCGATTTTGTTCGGGTTTGTTCGCCTCTTGATTGGTTATGTTCTCGATTCTGCGGGTTAGTTCGAGCGCTGTTCGGTGGTTTGGTTGGCTGGTCCCTGATTGAGTCGGGGTGCAATCGGCGTGGGTGGATTTCGGATCGCACGTCTATTCTACTCGGCTTCTCGGAGGGGTGGGAGGTTGTCGAGGGGCCTTTTGGTCTCGGGGGTGACTTGCTTGATCTCCGACCCAATGAATCGGACGCCGGGTCCGTGGCTGAAGTCGTCGGATGGGGTGTGGTTGTGGCTGTAAGATGGGGATCGGGACAACGGTGTTTGGAGGCTGTTGTGGGCGAGATTGTCGTTGAGATTGAGCTGGAGAATTTCGAGGACCGGATTGACGCGCTTCGGGGCCGGATTGACGAGGGGGCTGTGCGGCGAGAGACGATACGGGCGGTGGCGGACACGGGCGCGCGGATGTTGGCTCTGCCGCGGGACGTGGTCGACCGTCTGGGCCTTGCGGAGATAGAGCGCGTTGCGACTGTCTACGCAGACGGTCGGAGCGGCGAGTTGCCTGTTGCCGGCTACATGATGCTGCGATTGGGCGAACGCGAGATGCAGACGGACTGCATCGTGGTACCGGAGGGCGCCGAGGCGTTGCTGGGTCAGATTGCGATGGAGCGGCTCGACCTGATCGCGGATTGCGCGAATCAGACGTTGACGGCGAGGCCGGAGTCGCCGGATCGGCCGTTGCTACGGGTGTAAGTCTCGAATGACGAACGGATCGCCCCCTGCTTCGGTCTGAGCCGTGGCTGGTCTGGCTGGACCCTCCATGAACAAGTTCCTTAGCGGGGTTTAGGGCGTAATCCTGATATGCTTGAACTCCTAGATTCCACCTTAGGGCGACTTAGGCTCGCCAATCAGGTACGAATGATTTGGAGACCCCCGCGGCATGGACGAGAGCAAACCACACGCCCTGCACGAATTCATGCACCAAGTGAGTGACGAAATCGCCGCAGAGTATGAGCGTATTCAGCGGCGAGCAAAGGAAGATCCGGGGACTGCTGGGGACGAAGGCGAAGAGAATTGGCGCGAATTGCTAGAGGATTGGCTTCCAAGCACATTCACTGTTGTGACAAAAGGACGGATCATCGGTGCTGATGGCCGTACCAGTCCGCAGGTAGATGTGTTAGTTCTGAAAGGCAGCTATCCACCAAAACTCCTTAACAAGAAGCTGTACCTAGCTGCCGGCGTAGCGGCAGCATTTGAATGCAAGACAACTCTTAAGGCATCCCATATTGCCGCGGCGGTGGAAACCGGTGTCAAGATCAAAGACCTGTATAGAGTCCGAGAAGGAACTCCCTACAGAGAGTTACACGCGCCTATCGTCTATGGACTGTTGACACACTCTCATTCATGGAAGTCCGCCAATTCGACGCCTGAGCAAAACATCACTGAGTCGCTTTGGATAGCCGATTACCAGCACGTGGTACATCCTAGGTATTGCTTAGATCTCATTTGCGTTGCTGACCTCGGTTCCTGGATGTCGAAAATCCTTACATTCATTGGTCCGAAGCAGATCCCTTATCAGGCCATTCCTACAGCGTCCGACCTATACGGGCCAGACGGATCGGCTCAGAGCATTTTCATGAAATACATTGTGGACAAGCAGGGTCAGAGTAAGGAGTCGAGCTCAATTGGGTCCATGCTCTCTCATCTAGTATGCAGGCTCGCTTGGGAAGATCCAACACTACGAGACCTAGCTGAGTACTATGTACAGGCGAGTCTAGGAGGCAGTGGCAGCGGCGGGGGGCGTAAATGGCCGAGTTCCATCTACAGTCAAGGCGTGCGTCCCCGAGTGGAGGCCGGCATTCTCTCAAACGGAACGCGCTGGGATGAGTGGGGGCTATTTTTCCACTGATTGGATGCCTGATCATCGTCCGATTGGTCGCCCTTGGAAATCGCTGATCGGCTTCGGGTTGGCAGTACTATCAATCACAGTCGATGATTTGAGACGACCGGCTCTGATGCCAGCAGCCGCCGCAAACCGACTAGGTCCGGAAAGCCGAGAATCTCAGACAGGCCGACGTTGAGCCTGGAGGGGATTGGGCAATCGACCATGGCGGGCAGGCGTTCGAAGCCGTCGTTGGCCAGGTCGTCGGACAGTTTGGACAGGTCTGCGATCTGCCTGGCTGAGAGCTTTCGGACATCCAGGACAGGCATCCTTTCGAGGTCACGCTTCTTGATCGATACCCAGCCTCCCTCTGTGGTTGTGCGAGTCTCTAACAACGTGAGCAGCCCCAGGCTGCTGTTGAGACTCATCGCGACTGCCTGCTCTTGGTACTCAGTGGCGGCCTTAACCTCCCAAGACACATTTGACAGGACTGGTTGATTGGCGCACTGCACAACGAGCCGGATGGTCATGGGGGCGTTTTGGGCGATGGTGGCGGCGAGGTCGTGGACGGTTCTGGCGTGGCGGGAGGATGATGCCATATGGTCAGAGGCACGGGTGAAGAGACGGCATCATGACGACGACGGGGCGACCGGTGGCGGACGAGATTGAGGCGCTGGCGGCGGCGATCCGTGAGCATCCTCTGGACTGGCAGGATCATTGCCCAGCGGATGATCGGGTCGCGAACGCGCTTCGATCGCTTGAGGGCGCGGTTGACCGGGCGGCGTTTGCTCAGCGGACGGAGTCTCTGCGGTCTGAGTTTGACGAACTCGCTGGTCGCTGGCAGGAGGAAACGGGCGGGTACTCGTTTGCCGCGCAGTATGCGGCGCATCCCGCCTACCGCCGCATCATCGGTATGGGGTATCCAGTCTTGCCGCTGATCTTCGAGCAACTGGAGGATCGGGGAGGCAGATGGTACGTGGCGTTGCACGCGATCACGAATGCCAGTCCTGTGCCTCAGGCGGACCGCGGTAAGACGGACAAGGTGCGAGCAACCTGGCTTGCCTGGTCTCGAACGCAGTCCGTTTGAGGTCACAAGTCCGAGATCTACGTACTACAACTGCATCGCCTGGGCGCTCGGCAACGCTGAGACCTGGTGGGATCCGGACGAGCACGCCGACGAGGCCTATTGGCCCGAAGATGTCGCCCGTGATGTCGGTATCGAGACGCTCAAGTCGGTGTTCTCTGGAGCAGGGTTCACCGAGTGCAGTCGTGGCGATCTGGAGGAGGGGTTGGAGAAGATCGCGTTGTATGCCGTAGGGGCCGAATTCACCCATGTCGCTCGCCAGTTGGCGAGCGACCGCTGGACCAGCAAGCTCGGCGAAGATTGCGATATCGAACACGATATGGATGCGTTGGTCAGTCCACCGGGACGTTCCAACGCCTGGCGATACGGCGAGGTCGTCGCGTTCATGCAGCGTCCGAGAGTCGAGGCATCCGCCTAACGATCCTGGAAGGTGGGGCGGCGCTTTTGCATGAAGGCGGTTCGGCCTTCTTTGTAGTCTTCTGAGGCGAAGCAGGCTTGGACTAGGTTTTCGACTTTGCTTAGGTCTCGGCGGTTTGGGTCTTTTGGGATTTCTTGGATGGCTTGGCGGATGGCTCTTATGGTCATGGGGGCGTTTTGGGCGATGGTGGCGGCTAGGTCTTGGACGGTTGGTTCGAGGTCTTCTTTTGTGGTGACCCGGTTGATTAGGTTCCAGCGGGCGGCGTCGGTGGCGGGGAAGCGCTTGCCGGTGAGCAGGATTTCCTGGGCGGCGGCGAAGCCGACGAGGTCGACGAGGGTTTTGACGCCTCCGTAGCCGTAGCCCAGACCGAGGCGGGCGGCGGGGACGCCGAACTGGCTGTCGTCGGAGGCGATGCGCAGGTCGGCGCGCAGCGCGGTGAGCAGTCCGCCGCCCATGCAGAAGCCCTGGATCATGGCGATGATCGGCTTGTCCAGTTCGCCGTAGGCGCGACCGGCGGCGGCGCCGATCTTGTCGTACTTCTTGATCGTCTCGGGGTTGGAGCGCTGGGCCTCGAACTCGGAGATGTCGGCGCCCGAGACGAAGGCGCGGTCGCCGGCGCCGGCCATCACGACGACGCGCACGTCGGGGTCGTCGCGGAAGGTGTGCATGATGGTCGGGATGGCGGCGTTCATGGCGACGCCCATGGCGTTGAGCTTGGCCGGGTTGTTGAAGACCATCCAGCCGATGCCGTCCTCGGACCAGGCCAGCATCTTGTCGGTTTCGAGTTCGACGTGCTTCTTCATGTTTGGTCTCCTGACATGTTGGGTCTCCTGAGTGGCAAGTGGGCGATGGGTTAGATGACGCCGCGGTCGCGCAGGTCGGCGATGGCGTCGGCGTTGTAGCCGAGGTCGGTGAGGACTTCGTCGGTGTGTTCGCCGAGTCCCGGGGTTCCGAGGCGCATGCGCTCGGGTTGCGGTGTGCGGGTGAGGCTGATCGGTTGTCCAACGACGGTGATCTCGCCGCGCTCGGGATGCGGCGCCTGTCGGGCGATGTTGAGGTGTTTGACCTGCTCGTCCTCGAAGGTGCCGGGGATGTCGTAGATCGGTCCGCAGGGGACGCCGGCCTCGTTGAGCCGCTGGATCCAGAACTCGGAGGTGTTGGTGCGCGTGCGCTGGTTGATTGCTTCGTTGAGATCCTTGCGGTTCTTGGAACGGCGGGTGGATGTGACGTAGTCGGGATGGTCAAGCAGCGACTCGTCATCGATCGAACGGCAGAGCCTGGCGTACATTGCGCCGCCTGAGGCGGCGATGTTGATGTGGCCGTCGGAGGTTTCGTAGACGCCGGTCGGCATCAGCGTGGGGTGGTCGTTGCCGGCCTGGGGCGGGACTTCGCCGTCGATGGTCCAGCGCGTGACCTGGAGGTCGAGCATCGCGATCTGGGCCTCGAGCAGTGAGGTGTGGACCCACTGGCCCTCGCCCGAGCGCTCGCGCTCGATCAGGGCGATGAGGATGGCCTGGGCGAGGAAGTTGCCGGCGCAGAGGTCGGCGATGGGGATACCGACGCGGACGGGTCCGTCGCCAGGCATTCCGTTGACCGACATGATGCCGCCGAGTCCCTGGGCGATCTGGTCGACGCCGGCGCGCCAGGCGTAGGGTCCGTCCTGGCCGAAGCCGGAAATGCTGCCGTAGACGATGCGCGGATTGCGGGCGCGGCAGGCCTCGTAGTCGATGCCGAGGCGACGCTTGACGTCGGCGCGGTAGTTCTCGACGACGACATCAGCGCGTTCGGCCAGGGTGAGGAAGATCTCGACGGCCTCGGGCTCTTTGAGGTTGAGTGTGAGTGAGCGCTTGTTGCGGTGCAGGTTGAGGAAGTCGGAGGATTCGCGGCCGCCGGTCACGCCCTCGGCCTGTCCCGGAACCTCGGGCTGCTCGACCTTGAGCACGTCCGCGCCCCAGTCGCCGAGCTGGCGCGTGGCCGTGGGCCCGGCGCGGGCGCGGGTGAGGTCGAGGACGAAGAGATGGTCGAGAGGGAGGTATGTCATGTGGCTTTGACTCAGGCTGGCACGGGCGTTGGAGCAGTGAGTTCGGATTGGTAGCGCAGCTCAACGTCGTCGCTGAACAGACCGGCGGCCGACCACTGGTTCAGTCGCTCGGCGATGCGGGCATTGGCTTCGAGTCTCACACTGGCGGCGTTGTTGCGCAGGTCGAGGGCCTCGGGGAGCGGCTGGTCGATTCCCTGGTTGGCTCGCTCGTGCATCGCGCGGTGGTCGTCGATGGCGTCGAGCGGCTGGAATTCGTCGCTGTCGGCGGCGGTCGTCGCCCAGAGCGTGTAGAGGGCGTTGTGATTCCAGCTGCAGGCCTCGCAGCGCCACTCTTCGAAGAGGTTGAAGGCGCGGTGCGCGCTGTGCTGAGCGGAGCGCTCGATGCGCAGGGCGAGCTCGACGATCTCGCCGGCGAAGGGGTCGTGCTCGCCGGAGCCGCTGCAGCCGTGGGACTTCCAGACCAGTCCGTGGCTGGTGTAGAGCAGCGCCATGACGCGGTGCAGGCGGTCGAGGTCGGGGCGCGGCGCGCGCCACTGGTCTTCGACTTCCTCCTGGATTCGTCGGAGGTAGCGCAGCTCGTTGAGTGATTCCTGGCTTCGCATGGGTCGTTCCTATTCGTTCACAGTCGTGCATAGGCTAGGGCCTGTTCACATAGGGTGATGAAGACATAGAAATGACACAATCTGGCTGGACGATGGGCGGCGGGACCCCCTCAGCCTCCGGCAGCTCCCCCTGCAAGGGGGAGCGGGAGAGTTGATAGGCGCTTCGATTGGGATCGCGCCGTCAATGTGAACAGGCCCTAGCTTGGCTGCTTGATCCTCCGGCGCCAGAACCAACCGCAAGCAGCTCAAGCGGGCGAGACAGGGTCGCCAAGCTGTCGGATGTTTTCGACGCTTTCCCTTGCCGCGCGATAGAAGCGGGCGTCGGCAGTCCACAATTCGCAGTCGAGGGACTCAGCCAAGGCGAGATAGTGGGAGTCGTAGACGGCGCCTTGCTCGAGTTGACTCGCCAGTTCCAAAGCTCGTCGGGCAAGATGCGACGTGTCGCGAATCTCAAGTTGTGATCGAATGAGTCGCTCAACCGCCGATGCACCTTGCGCCACGGTCAGCTCTTTCCTCAAGATCCGGCGGTGAACGGCGTTGGAGAGCTCGGCAGGCAAATTCGCCGGCCCCACGAGGCGCACCCCCTGTTCGGACCAAGTCAACAACAGCGCATCGGCCAAGTGGGAATCATGCTCAGTGACAATCCACTTGAATGCGAGACTGGTGTCTACGACTACGATGTCGCTTACGACCATTCGTCCATTTGCGCATTTCTGATTTCCCGCGCCTCATGGATGAGGTCAGCGGAGTCGCCGGGGAATATCCGGTCTCCGAATGCCTCCTTGCGCCGGGCGATCAGTTCCTGAGCAGTCAGACGGGGATCTGAAGAGTCTGTGGACAGTTTGGCTTCTTCCCTGGCCAGCTCTCTTTCGATGGCCCGAATGCAATAGCGCTCAACCGATATCCCGTTGCGGGACGCGGCCAACTCGAGCCGGCGAAGCAACTGGGGATCGAGATTGAGCGTGAGAGTGGTGAGATCTGTGGTAGTCACTTGTGTCCTCGCGGGAGAACGGGATTCTGTCTGCACAGAGTATCGAGATTCAACTTGCGAGGTCGCAATGGCCTTACTCCCCCTTGAACTCGGGTTGGCGGCCCTGGGCGAAGGCTCTTGGGCCTTCTTTTGAGTCGGCGGTTTGGCCGACGATCCAGCGCAGGCTGGCTCCGAAGCGGTTGGCCTGATCGAGGGTCATGTCGGTCTGGGCGTTGATCAGTTCCTTCATTGCGCGGACGGCGATCGGGGCGTAGCCGGCGACCTGGCCAGCCATCTCCTGGGCGGTACCGAGCAACTCGTCCTGCGGCACGAGGCGCGAGATGATGCCCCACTGGAGCGCTTCCTGCATGCTCAGGCGGCGGCCGAGGTAGAGCATCTCGTTGGCGTAGGCCTGCGGGATGGCGCGGGGGAGGCGCATCGGGCCGCCGGCGAGGGGGAAGAAGCCGAGCGTGATCTCGGGCAGGCCGAGGCGGGCGCGGGCGTTCTCGGCGCCAATGCGCATGTCGCAGACGAGGGCGATTTCGAAGCCGCCGCCGAGCGCGTGACCGTTGATCGCGGCGATCAGCGGCTTCTTGGCGTCGAAACTGTCGAAGCGGTCGCCCGGGTTGGTAGGGAAGTGTCCGGCCGGACCGGCTGAGGCGGCGGGACCGTCGCCCTGGGTGAGGTCTGCGCCGGCACAGAAGGCGCGGTCGCCGGCGCCGGTGATCACGGCGCTGCGGATCTCGTCGTTGTTGCGGACTTCGACTAGCGCCTCGATCAGCTGAGAGCCGAGGGCGCTGTTGATCGTGTTCATTTTGTCGGGGCGATTGAGCGTGATTGTAGCCACGCGCTCGGAAACGTCGAGCAGGACTTCACCGGCCATGTGGGAATCTCCTCAGCATGTAGTTCTGGACATTATTGGTCTGCGCAACAAGCGGCGCGGGGCATTGGCGGGATGAGGGGCAGGATAGTCGGCATCGCGCCTATACTCGCGCCGAGTCGACCGTGACCTCACGGAGGAACAGGCGAGAGGGGGAGTCATGGCGGACACACCACTGGAGGCGTTGGGCGCGTTGGCGGAATCGCTGGGCGCGTCGGCGTCGGAGGCGGAGTTGGCACGTGCGTTGCCGATCGTGACGCGGACGCTCAAGAATGCGTTGCGCGACGATCCGCTGCCTGATTTAGGCGAGACCGAGCCGGCCTTCGGGCTGCGCTTCGATGTCGGTACGTTGCGAGCAGGGGAAGGGGAGTCCGATGAAACATCGTGAATCGTATGAACTCTCCATCGTCGAGGCCGGAGCGGCGCTGCGCGATGGATCGCTGACGGCGCTGCAACTGACTGAGTCGGTGTTGTCTCGTCTTGAGTCGACAGAGCCGCTGCTGAACGCATACATCACGGTGACGGCCGACCTCGCTCGCGAGCAGGCATCGGCGGCCGATGATGCGATGCGTGACGGCCGGGATCTGGGTCCGCTGCATGGGATTCCGGTGGCGCTCAAGGACTTGGTTGACACGGCAGGGATTCCGACCACGGGCGGATCGGGATTCCTGCGTGACCGTGTCCCGGAAGCGGATGCAACGGTGTACACGAAGCTCAAGGCAGCGGGCGCGGTGCTGCCTGGCAAGCTCAATCTGCATGAGTTTGCCTTCGGCACGACCAGCCGCAATCCGCACTTTGGCGCCGTTTGCAATCCGTGGGATGTGACGAAGTCGCCGGGCGGCAGCAGCGGCGGATCGGGCGCGTCGGTGGCAGTTGGATCGTCGCTGGGCGCGTTGGGATCGGACACAGGCGGCAGCATTCGCATTCCTGCGAGTCTGTGCGGCGTGACGGGTCTGATGGGGACGTATGGCCGGGTGTCGCGGGCGGGGGTGTTGCCCCTGTCGTGGACGCTCGATCACGTTGGTCCCTTGACCAAGACGGTCGAGGACGCGGGGCTGGTACTGAATGCGCTGGCCGGATACGACCCTCAAGATCCGGGCAGCGCTGACATTCCGGTTGGCGATTGCACCGAGTCGTTGGTCGAAGGCGTGGACGGCACTCGGATCGGGATTCCGCGCAAGATGCTCTGGCAAGGCTGCGATGAGGATGTGGTTGAGCACTGCGAGATCGCCGTCGATCATCTGCGCAGCATGGGCGCGACCGTGACTGAGGTCGAGATGCCGCTGCAGACCGATCGTCCTCGAGGATTGACGATCATCGCCGAAGCTGCGGCGTATCACCAGAAGTGGCTGCTGGAGCGTCGCGATGAGTACGGCGACATCCTTGAGCGAGTCGAGGCCGGGCTATCGGTTTCGGCGATTGACTACATCAATGATCAGCGGCTGCGTCGCAAGTTCATCGACGAGACGGTTGGGGTGCTGCAGGAGGTCGATGTGTTGATCTCTCCCACCTGCTCTCGGACGGCGCCGCTGATTGAGGACGGCGACCCGACGGCGGAGCTGGCGCGCCTGACGGCTCCGTACGACGTGACCGGGATTCCAGCGATCTCGATTCCCTGCGGGTATGACCGCAACGGAATGCCAATCGGCTTGATGATTGGCGGTCGGCATTTCGACGAGGCAACAGTCTGCCGCGTGGCTCACGCATATGAGCAGTCGACGGACTGGATCCTGCAGCGTCCTGAGCTGTCCCTGTAACTGGAGGCGTTCGGTCTGATGACAACGAGACTACGACGCGTCGGCGTGCTGGGGACAGGCTGGGGTGCGCGGGTTTCCGTGCCTGCGTTTCGCGCGGCCGGATGGGAAGTGGCAGGGCTCTGGAGCCGCCGTCCTGAACGGGCGGCAGCCGAGGCGTCGCGCCTGGAGATCCCATTCGCCACGCACGACGCGGACGCGCTGATCAACCAGGCGGAGGTCGATGCGGTCGCGATCCACACACCGCCGCACATGCATCTGGAACTGTGCCGGGCCGCCTTCGCGGCTGGCAAGCATGTGCTCTGCGACAAGCCATTCGCGACCAATGTCGCCGATGCACGAGTGCTCGCGGCTGAGGCTGAGGCGTCGGACCGCACGGCGATGATTAACTACGAGTTTCGCTTCGCCCCGCTCCGCGTGCAGGTCGCGAGTCTGCTGGCCGAGGGCGCGATCGGCGATGTGCGGCACGTGAGCATGGACTTGCAGACGACGAATCCCCTGCTGCAGATGGGACGGCCGTGGCGGCTTGATCCCGAACTCGGTGGCGGCTTGCTGAACGAACTCGGATCGCACGCCATCGATCGGTTGCGGCAGTGGTTCGGCGATCTGGAGACGGTGTCGGCGCGGCTGGGGTCGTTTCCCCCACCGGAGTTGGAGCCGGGCCTGACGAGCGAGGACCACATCAGCGCAAGCTTTACTTTCGCTTCGGGCGGTATTGCGGCGCTGTCGCTGTCATGGGTCTCGAATCCGCCACTGGGGCTGCGGATTGTGATCACGGGCTCGGAGGGTGTGATCGCGGCGACATCGCCGGGCAGCATGCTGACTGAGGGGGCAGTGATGCTCGGGCGGGCCGGAGAGGATGGATTCAGCAAGGTTGAGCCTCCAGCGGATCACTCGGAGATCGGTGGAGGCGGTGCGGTGGAGGCGTCGGCGCGGCTGATTCAGGCGTTCGCAGAGGGGATTGACGAGGGGCGCTCTCCGTCGCCGAACTTCGTGGACGGGTTACTGTCGCAGATTGCGTTGGAGGGGGTGCGGGAGTCGGCGGCGACGGGTCGGGTCGTTGCGTTGGCGCAGGGCTGACGGATGGAGATTCGCAAGCCGGGCCTCCCAGTCCCCGCTTTACGCGGGGACCCGCTCGGGCGGCACGGGCTACCTGGTGGCGAAGTAGAGGGCAGGGAAGGAGCAGGTCCCCGCGTAAAGCGGGGACTGGGATTTAGCAGGCAGCCTGTTGGTGTTCCGTGCCTTCAGTCCGGCAGATTGCTCAGGAACGATTGGATCGCCTCTGCGACGGCCTGGGATTGTTCCACGACGAGGGCGTGGCCGGCGTTTGGGATGAGTTGCAGCTCGGCGCTTGCGGCGTCGGCGAGCAGCTGGGCGTGGTCGGGTAGGACGAGTACGTCTTCTTCGCCGTGCAGGATCAACGTTGGGACGGTGACGGACTTGAGACGCTCGAGTGGGTCGAAGATCAGCGCCGATTGAAGTGGTCCCAGCGTGGCGATCATGGGCGCGCCTTTGCTTCGCTTTTCGACGGCGTTGTCGAGCATGTCCGGGTGCTCGTCGATGAAATCGGTGGCGAAGAGGATGTCCATCATTGCGGCGGCGGCCTGGGGCACCGGCAGCGAGGCTCCGCGCATCATGTATTGCATCGTTTCGGGCGGCGTCGGCGGACCGGTGGGTCCAGCCGAGGTGGAGCAGGTGACGATTCCGCGGACCAGCTCCGGCACTGCGAAGGCGACGGCCAGGGCGACGGTGCCGCCGAGCGAGTTGCCAATCAGGACGGCTGGTCCGGCGTCCAGCGTGCGGATCAGGTTGATCGCGTCTTCGGCGAACTGGTCGACGGTATAGCCCTCGGTCGGCTGGTCGGACTCACCGATCCCACGCTGGTCGTAGCGGACGATGCGGTAGCTGCCGGACGTCTGCTCAGAGAGAGCGTCGGCGACGAGCGCCCATTGGTCCATGTCCATGAACCCGCCGGCGATCATGAGGATGAGTGGGCCGTTGCCCTGCTCGGCGGTGTCGAGAGCGAGCTCGGGCGCGATATGGATTCGTGTCATGGCGGGGAGGGTAACGCAGTCACAAGGCAGAACCATTGCCGTTTCCTATGGCGTGCCATAGGGTGCGCGACGAACGACGGAGTCAGATGCGGTGGCAGACGACTATCCGGTCCATGTGGTGAGAGTGATCGACGGAGACTCGGTCAAGGTGCAGCTGCCCGACGGGGCCGAATACTCGGTGCGGATGTATGGGATCGACGCGCCGGAGAAGGACCAGCGTGGCGGTCGGGAATCGCATGATCACTTGCGCCGGGTCGTGCGGAGTCGACGCGAGTGGCGGCTGCGGGTGGTTGACGTGGATAGGTATCAGAGGCTGGTCGGGGTGCTCTATCCCGAGGGCGGTTCGCTGCGGCAGTCAGCGAATCATGTGATGGTCGAGGCCGGCTGGGCCTACTGGTATCGGCAGTATGGCGGCGGGGAACTAGGGTTCGACGACTCTGAACGCAGAGCGCAACGCGAGGGTGCAGGTGTGTGGTCGTATCGCGATGCGGTGCGTCCGTGGGATCATCGGAGGTCGCAGCGGGCGGAACGGAAGCGTAGGCGTGAGGCGGCGGAGTCGCCTTGGGTGGTGATTATTGGGGGCGTGTTCAAACTGTTAGTTGCGATCATCAAGGGCTTGGCGAAGGCGTCGGCGGCGAGCTCGGGCGGTCGGCGGAGGCGTCGGCGTCGGTGAGGTGGTAGCCGATCCGACCCTACCTACGGAATCAACCACAGGTCGGCGCCTCTCGCAACAATCGTCGATGGCCGTTCGTTAACTCGCGACTGACCGCTGTCGAGTAGACCTTGCCTCGCGGATTGTTGACTAGTGACGCATCGCGAAAGTCCTGCTGCAAGCTCTGATCATGCGAATAGAGAAGCCGCGCTCCGCTTTCAATTGCCAACGCCACGATGTGCGGATCGTCAGAACGCACCTCACCACTACTATCCAATGTTTCGGTTCGCCTGCGAACAGCCTTGTACGACTTCTCATCCAAGTCTAGATTCCTTACTCGCCCAAGCTGCCATGCCTGTCGAAGCCAATCAGCAAACCGCTTAGCATCGCTGTTCGTACCAATCCTAACCTGACGCTTGAGCGTGGACTCTACACGCAGCTCCTCTGCAAGTTTGCCGCCAACTACTAAGCTGCCCTCTTGCAGTTGAACCCATCTGAACAGCGCTACTCCAGCCGGAGGCGGTTCTTCGCCGAAGACAACGCCAACAACGTTCGCGTCGACGATGCAACACTTCACTGCGGTCCCCAAATGGAGCGATCCACCTCTTCCATGAAGAACCTGCGATAGCCATCGGGTACGTTCTCGAGGTTGCCCATGTTGTCGTAGGTGATTTCGTGAATCTTGACATCTAGTTCACTTCGCTCGAAATAGAGGATCTTCACGTCTTCTGGGTTCAGGGATGTTTTGCCGTCTCGGACATCCATGCGGATGCGGTCGATGAGGTGGTCGCTATGGGTTTCCACTATTAGCTGGCGACCGCCAGCGGCAACTTCACAAAAGAGTGAACCCAGGGCTGCTTGGGCACTTGGATGGAGGTGCACTTCAGGTTGTTGTAGTAAGAACAATTCTGTTGGCTCAGATGGCTCAAGCAGCTCGGAAACTAAGGGAAGAGCTTGGCTGACACCGTAGCCCACATCAATGAGGTTCCAAAATGACTCTTCGCCGCCCTCGGATTTCTTGCGCACTTGGATCTGAAACGGATCTCTTCCAGCCTCACCGAAGTGCCGAACTCTGATTTCTTCGAAGAGTCCGGAGCGATTGCCAAACTGCTCCAAATGTCTCTTCAAAGTAACCCAGTGCTGAGGATTCATTTCAGACATCTCAGCAAGTCGCATCGGAACGTGCTCGCCTTCGGGCCGCCGAACCCAACGCTCAGGATTATAAGTGCGTTCTGGCTGAGATCGAATCGGAGCACTTGCGAACACTCCCTTCAGCGTCTGGAACGAGGAATGCACTCTCGGCACACCTGCTCCCACGTATGACAAGAATTCGAATATTTCCATATCATCTTCACTGAGTTCGGGGGAATCTAGTACAGGCGTAAACTTGGTCCTTTCCTGGCTTTCAGGAAAGGAGTCATCAGGAATAAAGTGCGTGAGTAGTCGCAAGTGAATGGAGCCCAGGGGTGACCGAAGGTCGAGCCTTATGGGGGAATGCAGTGACCACTCGCCACGCTCCGTCCGCACACGCGCGGAGTAGGTGGCTTTAGTTTGGTCAACGACTTCTTCTACCCAGTCTGCATTCGTGCTGATGTACTGCCTGACCGGATTTGGAGCGGTACCAAGTGCCTGTTTCTCAAAAGTCACCTCGATTTCTACGCATACATTGTCCTCTACTTCCCCAGGGGGACCAAAGTATGGCACTGGCATGTTCATCGCAACTCTGCTTACAAAGACGGCCTGTTGCCTGTCGCTTTCGTCATGTCCGTTGTGAACGATCTCATCGAAACTTCCAAGATCAAACGGCTCATCTTTGAAGTTCGGCGTTTTGCCTTCAAAACTAAACTCTGCCATGGCTCGGAGAAGGGCCAGAAAGGACGACTTTCCGGTACTGTTCTCTCCGACCAGCAGCGTCAGCGGGGCGAGGTTGACTGTCTGCTTTTCTCGGAAGCAGCGGAAGTTTTCTAGGGTGACGCTTTCCATGACTGGCATGGATTTAGCCTAGCTAGCTGGTGACGGCGCCGCGTTCGGCTCCGCTGACGAGGGTGGCGTATTTTGCGAAGACTCCGCTTTTGTAGTTGGGGCTTGGGGCTGACCACTCGGCTCGCCGGCGATCCAACTCCTGATCGTCGACGTTGAGGTTGAGTTCTCGGTTTTCGATGTCGAGGGTGATCTGGTCTCCCTCCTGGACCAGCGCGATGGGGCCTCCGATGAAGGCTTCGGGGGCGACGTGGCCGGCCATTAGGCCTCGAGTGGCTCCGGAGAAACGACCATCGGTGAGCAGCGCGACGGATTCTCCCAGGCCGGCTCCGACGATGGCGGCGGTGACACTGAGCATCTCTCTCATGCCCGGGCCTCCCTTGGGGCCTTCGTAGCGGATCACGACGATGTCGCCGGCGTTGATTTCGTTGTTGGTGACGGCGGTCATGGCGTCTTCTTCGCGCTCGAAGACTCGGGCGGGGCCGCTCTGCAGCAGACGCTCGTAGCCAGCGACCTTGACGACGCAGCCGTCGGGCGCGAGTGATCCTTTGAGGATGACGAGACCACCGGTCTCCTTGAGCGCCTGGTCGACGGGCAGGATGACGTCCTGGCCGGGGGTTTCTTCGGCGTTGGCGGCGGCCTCGGCGATGGTCTGGCCGGTGACGGTCATGGCGTCGCCGTGCAACTTGTCGGCTTCGAGCAATCGCTTTGCCAGCAATGGCGTGCCGCCGGCTCGGTCCATGTCGAGCGCGACGTAGCGTCCGCCGGGTCGCAGGTCGCCGATCAATGGTGTCTGCTCGGAGACGCGGTCGAAGTCGTCGATGTTCAGTTCGACGCCGGCCTCGCGGGCGAGGGCGAGCAGGTGCAGCACGACGTTGGTCGAGCCGCCGGTCGAGGCGGCGCAGACGATGCCGTTTTCGAGCGCGTCCTTGGTCAGGAGGTCGCGCGGCTTGACGCCTCGTTGGAGCACGTCCATGACGAGCCGACCGGTCGCCTCGCCGACGTTGTGCTTGCGTGGGTCGGTCGCGCCGACCGTGGCGGAACCCATTGGCGAGAGGCCGAGGAACTCGAGCGTGGTCGCCATGGTGTTGGCGGTGTACTGCGCGCCGCATGCGCCGGCGCCGGGGCAGGCGTTGAGCGCGACCTGATGCAATTCGTCGTCGTCGATTGTGCCGGCGGAGTGCTGGCCGACTGCTTCGAACACGTCCTGAATCGTGAGGTCACGGCCGTCGTGGTGGCGTCCGGGGGCGATGGAGCCGGAGTAGAGCGCGACGGAGGGGATGTTGATTCGGGCCATGGCCATGGCGGCGGCGGGGATCGTCTTGTCGCAGCCGCAGATGATGACGGCGGCGTCGAAGGCGTAGCCGACGGCGCAAAGTTCGATTGAGTCGGTGATGATCTCACGGGAGACGAGCGAGGCTTTCATGCCCTCGGTGCCCATCGTGATGCCGTCGGAGATCGAGACGGTATTGACCTCCATCGGCGTGCCGCCGGCCTCGCGGATACCGCGCATGACGTCCTGTGCGAGTTCGCGGTGGGAGAAGTTGCAGGGCATGGTCCCGATCCATGAGTGGGCGACCATGACCAGCGGCTTGGAGAGCGCCTCATCGTCGAAGCCGACGGAGTACAACTGCGATCGTGCGGCAGCGCGGTTGGGACCGTCAACGAGGACGCTGGAACGTTCGCGGAGGTTGTCTTGAGAGGTCATGTCATTGCCTGCTCTGGAAGGGGGGTGTGCGTGGTTTCGCCGATAGCGTAGCTGTAGGGTTGGTCAAGAACGTTCGCGAAGCCGTAACATGCGGGGAATTGCGCGAGTGAAGGTGGTTGTGGATGAGTCAGCGAAACGGGAGCAGCCCCGTAGCCGAGGTCGCTGAAGGCGGGCGGCTGGCGCGGATGTTCCCGGCGATGGAGTCGGTCGAGTATCGCAAGCTGTTCTATTCGGCGGGATTGTCGGCGATTTCGCTGTGGGCATTGATTACGGCGCGCGGCTGGTTGGCCGGCGAGTTGGCCGACGCGAATTGGGCCGTGGGCGTGGTCTACTTCGCGGCGATTGGGCCGTGGATGCTGGCTCCCATCGGCGGAGCGATGGCGGACCGCTTTGACCGGGCGCGCGTAGTGATGATTTGTCGATTGGGCGCGGCGTCACTCGCGGCGTTGTTGGCGGTCCTGGCGTTTACCGGCCAGATCAATCTGTGGAATTTGATTCTGATCACATTCTTCTCAGGCGTGATTCGGTCTGGTGAGATGCCGGCCCAGGCTGCGCTCTTGCCGAACACGGTCAAGATGGCGGCGCTGCTCTCGGCGATCACGTTGGCCTCGATGATGCAGTTTGGTTCGCGAGTGATCGGTCCCGTCGCAGGTCCGGTGCTCAGTGAGTTGGGCGCCGGCTGGGTCTTCGGCGGCGCGGCAGTCCTATTGCTGTTGTCGGTCTGGCAGTTGGCCCGAATCAAAGTGCGTTCAACCGGTGGAATCGCGGCCGGCCCGTTGAGCTTCCGCGCGATCGTGACGGACGCAACGGTGCATGTGCGCGAGGGTTTGCGCTACCTGGGCGTGGCCAAGGGCGTGCGGATGCTGATCGCACTGACGGCAGTGCATTGCATGTTGGCGATGTCGTTCGACGCGCTCCTGCGAGCGTTCGCAGTCGACATCCTGCACGGGGACTCGAATGAGTTTGGCTATCTCCTGATGGGCGTGGGCGGAGGCGCGCTGATCTCGACGGTTGCGCTATCGATGGTGCCGGACGGACCGATTCGGGGACGGTTGTTGCTCTTCACCGGTATCGCGAGCGGTTTGTCGCTACCGGTGCTGGGATTGGCGGGCAGTCTGCCGATCGCGATCCTCGGCGCGGCGCTGGCCGGATCGAGCCAGGCGATGTTCATGGCGCTGAGTTCGGTGATGATCCAGGCGGTCGTGCCGGACGCAATTCGTGGTCGGGTGATGTCGCTCTACGCGATGTTCGCCGGCGGGATCATGTCGCTGATGATCCTGGCTAATGGGCTGGCGGCGGATGTGGTCAGTGTGCGATTTCTGCTTACGATTCCCGGCATTCTGTTTGCCATCGCGATGGTGGTCTGGGCGTTCGGCATGCCGCGACTACGCGCGACATTGAAGCACGGCGGGCTGGTAGAAGAGGGACGAATCATGGCGGCCGCGCACGCGGCTGCAGCTCGCGTGAGCGAGGCCACCGCGACCGCGATCAGTGCGGCGGCGGCGCGCCCGGCACCGCAACATGGCAAAGAAGAGCGAATTGGCAGCGGCGGCGGTGGGGCAGGCGGTGTTGGTGGGGCAGGCGGGGGCGGCGGCGGGTAGGACTGCATCGGCGTTGCCGCTATCTGAGCGGGTCAATAGCACTCTGTCGAGGCGCCACTCTTTGGGACGTCGCAGAAACTGTCGGTTGCATGCTTCCCGTCCCCGCCTCCGGAGGGTGTCTCAGAAGTCGTCCGACCTTAATTTCCGTCATACCCGCGCTCCGCCGCGGGTATGACGCTGTGCTTGGCACGACAGCCAGGAGCCGGCTGAGCGATTGAAGCGGGCGCGATTCCTCGGGTACGAACGTCGGTGCAGCGCTCGACGAGATTCCCGCGACGGAGCGCGGGAATGACGAATCTTGTACTTCTGAGACATGCTCCGAGGGTCGAGCCTATGGGAAGCCGGTCTTGGCACGAGCATCAGGAACCGGGGTCTGCTCCAATAGGCCGGTGGAGGGCAACAATTGACGCATTCCGCCCGGATTATGGGAGGTGGGACCCCCCCAGCCTGCGGCAGCTCCCCCTGCAAGGGGGAGCGGGAACGTAGACAGCCGCCTTGCGTGGGTACGACATGCCAACGAGTACAGGCCTTAATCGGCGCCGATTCTGAGGATTTGGCCGATGGTCATTCTCATGTAGAGGGCGACGATTACGGCGATGGCTCCGAGGAAGACGAGGCCGAGGACTCCGTAGGCTCCACCGATGGTGGCCCAGTCGGTGACGGTGACGAATGGAGGTAGGACGGTTTCTCCGGTCTCGACGAAGCCGACGAACTCGAGCATCATCGTCCCGAGTTGGAGCCCGACAACCGTGCCGAGCGCCATTGAGACCGCGATGATCAGGATCTTCTCGATTCCCACGACGAGCAGCACTTGAGGTAACGAGAAGCCCATCGTTCGGAGGACGGCGAACTCGCCCTGCTGTTGCTGGGCGACGAGCACCGAGGCGACGAGGAAGCCGAGGGCGGCGAGCAGCACGATTGCAATGAACGTGAGGAAGAGCAGACCCTCCCAGCCGGCCGCGACGAGTGGGTCTTCGTCCTGTAGGTGGCGGATCGCGTCGACATCGAAGGTGTCGTGTTTCCAGGGCGGGGTGACCTCGAGGAAGGTGCGCAGTTGGCGCAGACCGTCGTCGTCGGTGGGTTGGATCCAGACCTCATTGGGGGCGACCGCGCCGACTGTGGCCGGGTTGCGGTTGACTCGATAGAAGAGGTAGTCACGGTTGGCGATGATCAGCGAGCGAGCGTCCTCTGGATCCCAGGTGGGGAACAGATCGAACGAACCCACGATCTGGACGGGCACGTAGACGCTGGCCATGCTGAGTTTGATGTTCGCTCCGATGTCCAGCGACGCCTCTTCGAGGAAGTCCTTGCTGACCACGACCGGGACAGGCGCATCGGGTCCGGACAGACGGACGCCGCGAGGCAGGCCGGAACGGACATCACGATTCCAGATGTACCTCATGCCGAACTCGCCGTCGCGGGCCTGTTCAGGGGTGAGTCGCGCGTCATCTGGCAGCGGTCCTGCGCGGGAGGTGTCGGTCAGGACAGTCCAGCGGCCTTGCTGCTCGAAGCTCTCAATGATGACACCGTCTTCGAAGCCGACATTGATGATGTCGTCGGGTACCGATGTCTCGACGGTGTACTGGACGGCGTCGTAGCCCACCGTGCCGGAGAAATTGGTGTTTCCGGCCGTGCGAATGTTGATGCCCTGTAGGTTCCAGGGGCCCACGTGCGGCGCTCCGGGACCGTTGTAGAGGTCGCCGTAGAGGAAGCGCCAGCCTTCTTCGTGGTTTGCGCCGACGCCGAAACCGCGGCCGCGAGGCAGGCCCAACAGGGCGACATCGCGGTAGCGGCCGTAGCCGTCTCTCATGCGCAGACTGGGGGCGATCGCCCCGTTCGTTTCGGGCAGCCAGAACCACATGCCGACGTAGGTCGCGTCGGCCGGGATCACGATCTGTTCGGTCTCGAACACAGGAGCGGTCGCTCGGGAGACGAGTTCGCGAGCATCCTCAAGCGCGAAGTCCTCGCGGAACCAGAGAACTTCGGAGAACTTGTCAGGATCAACGCCGAGCACGGTGGCGTCGGTGACATCGAGCGCGCCTCGGGAAAATGACGCGTTGGCGCGGACGACGTATGCCGCCTTCTCGATGCCCGGCGCGTCGGCGAGGTCCTCTTGCAGCATCTGCACCGAGGCGCCGCCGCTGCGCAGGTCGGCCAGGCGTACTGCGGCGCCGGACTGATAGGAGGCGCGATCGTCGAAGGATTTATCCAGCGTCGCGCCGAACGTACCTCCGAACATGCCCAGTGAGGTTGCCATGATCAGCAGCAGCGCCAACCGTCCGGGTTGGACAGGAGCGCGGGTCAGATGCCAGATGACCATCTGCAGCGACGCGCCGCCCAGGACTCGGGCAATGCCGCCAAAGAATGACAGAATGAGCGGGAAGAGCCTGAGGAACAGTACGGCGACGGTGACGACGAACACGGCCGGAGCGATGAGCAGGAGCGGGTCTTGTTGCAGTCCGCCGAAGAGGTCCTCGGTGACGAGCGAGCCCGACTCCTGGAGCTGGAAGAAGAGCAGGGCGCCGACGCCAACGACAACGAGGTCGAGGTAATAGCGCTGGAAGGCCGGCTTGTCTTCGGGTCGTGAGGTGGAGCGGGCGTAGTGCACCACGGTTGCTCGGTTGGAGCGCCAGGCGGGCCAGAGCAGTGCGATATAGCTGAGCGCCGCTCCAACCGCCGCCCAGATGTAGACCTCGCCGGTCAGCTCGACCGAGAGGCGCGCGCCGCCTGTGAGGCCCTCGAAGGCCGGTGAGTAGCCGAGGAACGCGATCGCCTCGCGGGCGACCAATGGACCAACTCCGAGCGCCAGGGCGACCAGTAACAACCCTTCAATGGTCGAGATCGACATGATGTGGCCGACTCCGGCGCCTCGGGACTTGAGCAGCGCGACCTCGGCTGACTGTCGTTCGACGACCATCGTCGAGACCAGGACGAGATAGAAGAGCACGATGCCGACGATCTGCAACGTGAGGACCAGGAGCGGGATCGAGGAGAAGAACTCCTTGGTCTCGTAGTCGTTGAGGACCCTGACGATCTCGGTCTCGACGCGGGCTCGATCGATCTCCTTGGCGATGGATTCGAAGGCGGCGCGGAAGCGCACGGCGGCCAGGCCGGCTTCATCGGCGACAAAGGCGCTGCGTTCGACCTGGGCGTAGACCTCCAGGCGAGCGCGAAGCTCGGGCATGTAGCCGGCCATGGCGTCGATTATCGTCGCCTTGGGCGCGAAGAAGGCAAAGGCGTCGGTCTTTTCGACGGGCACGTGGAAGTGATCGCGTCTGACCCCCCAATAACGTTCGGTGTAGTCGATTGGACGGGTCAAGCCCACGACACGGATCTGAATGGGTAAGGCGTCGTCTCGCCAGGAGGCGTGGATATCTCGCGTCTCGCCCAGCGTGAACCCGCCGGAGGCGGCCGCCTCGGTTCCCATCGCAACATCGATGACTGGCGGATCATCAGGGGTCGCGGCCGGCGCGGCGTCGGGCCAGCGGCCGTCAACGAGCTCGATGTGATCCTGCATGCCTTCGAACCACAACACTCTGGCGCGATCGCGAGGGTCTTCCTCGGGCGGGATTCCGCCGACCTCGGTCATGAAGAAGGTGGCCGACGTGAGCGACTTCTTGACGTCGGAGATGTAATCGCTCGGAATCCGCAGGCGACGGTCGATGACGTCGAAGGATTCCTCGGCCAAGCCAGCGGAGAGGCCGTGGGCGGCGTTGAGGATGCGGACATCGAGGTCGGCGTCGGATGCGCGGCGAAGATCAGTTTGTAGTCCCAGATCCTGCAGGGCATTGCGGTAGATCGATGTGGAGGCCATCAGGGCAACGGCGAGCACCACACCGACCGCAACGGCCGCCATCAGGCGTCGGTTGCCGTTGAGCCGACGTACCGCGATGCGGAAAGCGGTGGGTAGGGAACTGAAAATGCCGCCCATGCTGCGCTCTGCCACCCGTCCTGCTTCGTGTCCTGCCTCGCGCCGCGTCTTCTGTCGTACAGCGACTCTTGGGGGTATGTTCGACCGCGTTGCCTTCGTAGACTACTAGGCATTGCGGAAAATCCAGCGTCACGCCGTGATAACGGCGGAGGCGGAATCTGAGCGAGTTGTGGGGGTCTGGGTGGAGACGTTTGGGTCCGTACTGAGCTTTGTGCTGCGTCGCATGCGTGATAGCTGGCGGCTGCAGTTTGTGATCGCCGTTGGCATCCTCGTTGCGGCGGTGTTGATGTCGTCAACGACGATCTACACCCGCGCGGTCTCGGACCTGTCGCTGACGGTCACGCTGCGAGACGACCTGACCGAACGCCGCCAGATGTTCACGTATCTGTGGAACTTGCCGATGTCCGGCGGGCCGAATGAATCGGCCCGTGCCTTTGCCGAGGAGTCGATCTCTGAGCGGTTCGACGAACTGGAGTCGCAGCGGCTGCGCTACCAGTCGACGATTCCGATGCGCATCGATTTGCCGCCGCGACCGGGGCAGGTGATTCCCGCAACGGCCTACTTCGGTGCGCTCGACGGAGCTGAGGATCACGTGACCCTGCTGGAGGGTCGGTATCCCGAGCCACCGACGCTGACGGCGGACGGCAGCCTGACGGGTCCGATTGAGATTGCGATGCCGGAGCGGGCGGCGGGGCTGTATGGCATCGGCGTTGGCTCCGAGGTGAACATCGTTGACGGCTTCGACGAATGTGACCGCGAGCCGGATCCACCGCCGGGCGGTCCGCCGCCGCCACCTCGTCCTCCATGTGAGCCAACGATGCTGGTCACGCGCCTGATTCCGGTTGTGATCACCGGGATCGTCGAACCGGACAATGTCGACAGCAGCTACTGGAAGCGCGTTCCGCGCGATATCACCAATAGCGTCTACTCCGGTCCGCCGCAGCCGCAGACTGTGCCGCTGATCGTCGCTACGGAGACGTTCGACAACGGGCTGCCCACGGTGATGAGCGGCTACCTCGTCAGTACGAACTGGATTTCCGAGATTGACACCGATCTGCTCAACGTGGCGGTGCTGGACGAGACCCGAGCCTCGTTCGACTTGCTGCGAGAGGATCTGCGATCAGTCGGTGGCAGCGTGCGGTCGCCGATTGAGTCTCGACTCGAGTCCTTCGTCAAAGACCTCAACTTCACCCAGGTGCCGATCTTGATGCTGCTAGCGCAGGTCGTGGGGATTGCGCTGTTCTATGTCGTGATCGTGGCCGGGGTGCAAGTCGCGCAGCGGCGCGAGGAGCTGTTCTCGATGCGCTCTCGCGGAGCGTCGATCTTCCAGGTGATCTCGCACACGGCGATCGAGGGGATTCTGCTCGCGGTGATTGCCGCGGCGGTCGCGCCGTTCATTGCCGTTGGCGTGATTGGGCTGTTGGGCTACACGCCCGTCTTTGAGCCGTTAACTGGCGGGCACACGATTCCGACCACGCTGACCGACATGGCATTCCTGCTCTCGGCGGCGGGAGCAATCGTGGCCGTGCTGTTTACGTTGGCGCCGCTGGTGATTGCGAGCCGGACGCGGGTGCTGTCGGAGCGATTGCGCGGCGTCTCGCGGCCGGCTGGTCCGAACGCATTGCAGCGCTACTTCCTCGATGTCGCACTAGTCCTGGTCTCTGTCGGGCTGATCTTTGAAGCGGACCTGAAGGGCACGGTGTTCGAACGCAACAGCGTCGGCGGTCTGTCTGCTGATCCGTTGCTGCTCAGTACGCCCATCCTCTTTGCGTTCGCGGCGACGCTGGTGATCCTTCGCTTCTTGCCGTACTTCTACCGATTCTTTGCCTGGTTGACCTACGACCGCTTCCCGCTGTCTATTGCTTCGACGCTGCGTTATGTGAGCCGCACGGTCGGACCGGCGGCGCGCTTGACGATCCTGCTGATGCTTGGCGCTGCGCTGGGAACGTTTGCCGCCTCGTATGCGGACACGGTTGAGCGCTCGCTGGAAGAGCGGATTGAGTACGACGCGGGTGTGGAATTCCGGGTCGGTCTGGGCGAAAGCGGGTACTCGTCGGCCAACGGCGTGCGCACGCGGCTGGGGCCGATCGAGGGGGTTGAGGCAGTCGCGGCCGTTCACCGGAACAAGGTGTCGGCGGGCCGCGCCATCGGTACGACGACGACGGTCACGATCCTCGGTATTGAACCGAAGGCTGCCGTAGAGATGATGTGGTTCCGCGAGGACCTGTCGCTACTGACGCTTGAGGAACTGATCGCCACGATCGATGTGCCGCCGGTCGGCCGCGGAGTTGGTATTCCTCCAGAGACGGAGACGCTTCGTGTCTGGGTGCGGATGGGCGCTGGTGAATCGGATCAGTCGCTGTGGTTCCGGGTGCGCGACGGCGACGGCAAGTACCACACCGGCGGCGGTCTCACGATGCCGAGTCCGAGCACGCCGTGGACGGCGATGGAGTTCAACTTCCAGTCGGAGGTGGTCGGATCAGGCGCGACCGCGCCGTACTCGTTGCATTCGATTGTGATGAGCGAGCCGTTCGGCCTGTTCGCTGCGGAACCCTCGACGGTGTATTTCGACGCAGTGACCGCGATCCAGCCGGACGGGCGCGAGTTGATCATCGAAGACTTTGAAAACCGAGGCTGGTTGGAGTTCGTCCAGCGGCGCGGGGCGGGAGACGAGATCGAGTTCGAGCAGGACGACGATCCGATCTCAGGCGAGCATGTGATGGCCTTCTATCCGGGAGTCGGGCAGTCGCCCGGCTTGAGAGCGGCGCACTTTGCCGATCCAGCGTTCTGTACCAACACCCGGTGCACGGTACCGACGATTGTCGGCGCCGACTTTGCGGAACGACAACGTTTGGAAGTGGGCGACCGCTACACCTTGCGCATGGACTCGATGGTCCTCACGGCCCGGGTCTCGAGCATTGTTGAACTGTTCCCCACGCTGCGACCGGACGTCCTGCCATTCATCGTGGCGGATTATGACGCGCTCTACCACATGGGATCGGTGACCAGCTTGCGCCCGTCGGTGACGCCGACCGAAACCTGGCTCGACCTGCCGGAGGATCCAGAGTTGCGGCAGGCGACGAAGGAAGAGCTTGACCGTCCTCGCTATTCGCTGGGTAAGTTCAACGACCGTATCGAACGGTTGGACGACAGCGGCCGCGATCCGCTGACCACGGCCGGCGGCTCGGGGATTCTGCTGGTGGCATTTATCGCGATTTCGCTGCTGATGGCGTTGGCCTTCCTGGTCTCGATGGCGGTGTCGGCACGTCAACGCCGCCTGGAGATGGCGCTGCTGCGTACGGTTGGCGTCGGCAACCTGAGCATTCTGATCCAGGTATTCCTCGAGTACGCGATCATCGTGGGCACCGGTCTGGTGCTGGGAGTCATTTTGGGCAACCGGATCTCATTGTTGCTGCTGGCGTATCTGGAGATCGACGAAACCGGTCGTACCGTACTGCCGCCGTTCCAAATCGAGACGGATTGGCAGATTCTGGGTGTGGCCTTCGCGGTGTTGATTGGCGTGCTGATCGTCGGCGTCCTGGCGACGTGGCGCTGGTTCCTGAAGCTGGAACTGAATCGTGAGCTGCGCCTGACGAACTAGGGCCTGTTCACCCGGGCCGCAGAACTCGATGCCCCGTGTCAAAGCACGGGGCATCGGAAACCAGTTCATCAGCGCTCTACATCTGCTGTTTGGCTCTGTGGCTCTCGGGCTTCGAATGACGGCCTAGATGTCTGCACAGGACACTAGCTAGCATGGTCTGGCAAGTAGGAGGCTCCATGAAACACAAGCTGGGCCGACTCAGGACTGCGGTGAATTCGGTCACGGACCGTCTTCCAGGAGGAGATCGCCGCAGGGTTCTCCGGGGCAGGACCAATCCCGGTGGGCTGTCTGCAGGGGAAGTGGCGCGGCTGAGGGGCCATGCCGAGTACCAGGCCGGCGTCGCGCACACGCCGCATATCGGCAATATTGGCGACATCGGCGGGACCGGAATCGGTTGAGAGTGGGTCTAGCGCATGGAATCGAAGATAGCGCGGGTTCGAGGCGCACTTTCGAAACTCGGACACAAGGTCATCGGCACGGAGTCGGCGAAGCGTCGCGCGACTCAGCGCCAGCAGCAATCGGGTCAGCCCGGCGTGAGTCAAACTCAGGCGCAGGGCATTCGCGGCAGCATCGGCGGCGGAAACATCGGCGGATTGGGATAGCACGCCGAGGAAGAGCGACATGACGGACTTGCGCGCACGCCTTCACGATCTGGTTGCGACTATCACCGGTCGGTGAAACTCGAGGACGCGGTGTCCAAGCCAGTGCCCGATTCAGTCCACAGAGATGACCCGGCGAACCGTCGCCGCTCAGATGGCGCAGATCCAGGGAAGTATCAACCATCAGGGCGGTGGGATGTCGGTGGACCGGTAGTCGCTGGCCTAGCTCAAATTCGTTGAGGCTACGTACGCGCGAGCAGGGCGATTAACAGGGCGATGATGGTTCCGCTCGCGCCGGTGACCAAGAGATACGTACGATTTTGGTGCGTTCGCAGTAGCGCCTGAAACTCGGCTAAAAGCGTTGCATGACGAGCTTGAGCCAGCCGGTCAAGTTCGTTGATTTTATCGTCAATGTAGCGAATGAGACGCTGCTCCATCTCAACCATGCTTGCCCGAGTTTCCTCTCGATACTGATTCAGATCGCGTCGCAACCCTTCAACGTCCGCACGCACCCGTTCGACATCCGAACGTAACCGAGCCGTCTCCGAGCGCTGTTCTGCCATCTCGGTACGCAGTTCCGCTATCTCGGTACGCAGTTCCGCCGTCTGGGTGCGAAGCTCCGCCGTCTCGGCGCGCAGAGCCTCAAGGTCTGCCCGGACCTGATCAAGATCTGATCGCAGGGCGGCGATATCGTCTTGCGTTGCCAAATGTTCTGTGGGAGCTTCCAAGACTTCCAAGAATGCCCGCGCGTCCTCCTCCGACCAACCGAGGCGTTCTACGAGAACATCGCGCATGGGGAGTTTGTCGAAGGTGACCATGAGCCAAGGTTAGCGGGCTGTCAGCCGTTTCAGCGGGCGCTTGCGGCTGAACCAGTTTCGGATGTCGGGGGCGGCGAGGGTTGCGGCGGCGGCGGGTGTTCCCCAGGCGATGCAGGCGACTCCGCAGGTGGCTCCAGAGGCGGCGATCCCGAGTAGTGCGACGACGATGGCCATGGGCGCCAGGGCGTACCACGGCGCTGAGGCATGGCCTCTCGATCTGGCTAGATGCAGCAGCATCAGGACGAGGCCGGCGGCGGCGATCACCGCGCAGATGATGTAGAGGCTGGTCGAGTCCTGGTTGATCAGCGTTGCGACGAATGCGGCGGTGATCCCGCCGACGGTGAGTGTTCCGGCAATGAGTGACATGGAGTCATGATATCGCGAAAAAGCGGGACCCCCTCTGCCTGCGGCAGCTCCCCCTGCAAGGGGGAGCGGGGAAGCCAGGTCGGCACGTCCGCCAGAGGGGCAGCGGGGCGAGCCTAGCCGGTGAGGCGGCGGTAGAGGGCGGGCAGGCGGCGAGGCAGGGACTCGATGTCGGAGACGACTTCGTAGGCCATGTCCTGGCACATCTGCTTGAGGTAGTCGTGACCGGCTCGGTCGACGGTCAGCGCGAACGGGATCATGCCCTCACGGCGCGCCTCGGTCAGGGCCATCTTGGTGTCGTGGATGGCGTATTCCTTCTCGGTGCGGTCGCGACCGTAGCCGTGGTCCTGGGGCCGGCCATCGGAGAGCAGGATCAGGATCTTGACCTTGGCGTCGGTGTTCTGAAGCTTCCAGATGCAGTGCCGGATCGCAGGTCCCATACGCGTTGAGCGGACCGGGGCGATCTTGTCGATGCGCTCCTTGATCCGGTCGCCGAATGGCTCCTCCATGTCCTTGTACACGAAGAACTCGACGTTGTCGCGGCCGTAGCCGGAGAAGCCGAAGACGCCGTATTTGTCGCCGATGGTCTCCAGCGCCTCGATTAGCAGCACGACAGCCTCTTTCTCGAGGTCGATGATGCGCTTGCCCGGGTGACGGGCGGCTTCGGCGCGACGCTGTGCCCACCAGGAGAGGTACTTGCGAGGATCGTCGTCGAACTGGTCGTCCTGACGCTGGTCGTGGTGCTTCTGAATCTCCTCGTCGGTTGAGGCGGAGACGTCAAGCAGGAAGGCGACCGCGACATCGCGCTCGACCTTGTTGCGGCGGTAGAAGAGCTTGGTCTCGGAGGCGCCGCCGGCGATCTTCTCGGTGTACCACTCGATCACGGCGTCGAGGTCGTAGTCCTCGCCGTCGGTCAGGCGCTTCATCTTGCGGAACATTTCCGGTCGCAGCATTTCGAACTGCTTGCGCGTCTCCTTTACGAGCTGGGTGTGCTCGCGCAGGGTCTCGGCGTAGTAGTCGGTCGAGCCAGACTCACCGCGCTGCTCCTGCACGCGGCACCAGCGAGGCTTGTAGTCGGCGGCGCGGAAGTCCCACTCGTCGTAGTAGAAGGACTTCGCCTCGACGGGCAACTCTTCGCCGTCCTCGGCGCCCGTGGAGTCGTCGCCCATGGCCTGTTGGCCCTCCTGGCGTTCGCCCTGGATCTGGTTGACTTCTTTGAGCAGGTTGTCGAGGAACATGCCCGACGATTCGGCCAGGTCCATGTCCATCAGCTCGTTGATTGAGATCTCAACGGATTTCTCGAGCAGCTCTTGCAGTTGCTCCTTGGTCAGCGGGATCGGCGGTGCGTCGCCGGAGCCCATCTCGCCCTTGAGCTTCATCAGCAACTGGACGAGTTCGGGCTTGAAGTCGCCGCGGAAGTCGACCGGGTCAGGGCTGTCGTAGGGCTGCTCTTCGGAGCCGGGCATGAAGGGCATGAACGACTCTTCGAGTCCCGACGATCCCGAGCCGGGCATCATGTCCGAGTCGTCGCCGGAGTCGGGGTCGCCCGACATTTCTTGCTCCAAGCTCGACCAATCATCCGTTTCGAGTTCGACGTTGGGGATGTTGGACAACCACTCGTAGAGCAACGCGGTCGCGGCGGCGCTGTCCTGGACGGTTGCGCCTTCCTGACGGATGCGGTTGAGCACGCGCAAGGGCGTGCGCAGCTCCTCTGAGAGCTCGCCGGGCCAGCGAATGCGGCCGACCTCGTCGAGCGAGGCGCGCAGCAGGTTTTCGACCATCGCCTTGCGGGCGGGCATGTCCTCAACCGGGCGACGGCGCTCGGCCGCGGCCTGCTGAAGCCGAGAGAAGGCGCGGCGGACGCCGGCGTATTCACGCTTGACGATGGTGTCGATCCGTGTGTCCTCGACGATGGTGAAGAGGTCGTGAGCGAGGCGGCGGTCTTCGAACTGGTCGAAGAAGAGCTCCATATCGGTGTGAATCTCGCCCTCTTGGGCTTCCGGCACTGCGGGAGCCGTGCCGTTTCCGTGGCCGTTCTGGGTTCCATTCTGCTCAGGCAGGAATACTTCGGGACTTATTGCGGACCGATACTCGAAGGAGCCGAACTCAAGTCGTCCGGCCTGGTGGGTCGCGAAGACCTTGTAGACCGCGAAGTTCTCTTCTTTGGTTGGGTAGCGCTCGACGTTCTCGGGCAGGTAGATCGTGGTGCCCTCGGTGGTCGGGCTGCTTTCATCGACCCAGCCGACACCCTTGGATGTGAGCTCGTCCGAGGCCTTGACGCCGACGTCAACGCCGGTCAGAGCCTTGCAGTACATGCGGATCAGCTCGGAGACACGGTCGAGGTCCACGCGGCTGCTGAGCGCTTCCATCACCTCTTCGCCACGGGCGGACTCAAGGCGGAAGAAGGCCTCGCCACCGTCGCGCGACTGCTTGAGGATGTTGAGTCCGAAGTCCTGCCAGCGAGCGATGTCGTCAATACCGAGTCGATCGGAGACGCGGGGCGACGACTTGATGAATTCCATGGCGGCGTCGCCCGAGTGCTGGGCGAGCTGCTCGGACAGTTCGAGCAGACCTTGGTGGATGTCCTTGTCGACCTCGGAGAGGGCCTGTGCCGCTTCGATGAAATAGGGGTGGCCGAGGCGGCCGACCTGCATCGCGACCTGACCGGCCAGCGAGAGGTAGCGCGGTCGCTGTTCCTCGGATACCTGGCGCAGGGCGCCGGGGCCGCGCTCGAAGTAGACGCGCGCGTCGACCCAGGCCGTGTGCGCAACGATGCCGCCGAACTCGAGGAACGGGGCGCGGTCGGAGCGGTCGAGCTGCGAGAGCACGCCGGGAGCCATGCCCAGACAGGCCGAAGCGAGTTCGTAGGAATGTGAAGCGAGCGAGTCGATCAGATCGACCAGCAGTCGCATCTGCGAGAGCGGCAGGTGCGGGAGAATCTGTGGCGAAACATCGAAGTATTGCGCGGAGAGCGAGCCCGACTTCCAGGTCCCCTTGTAGAGCGACTTGCCCTGCGAGGCCCAGTCGTTGGCCTGCGGCACCGAGAGGTGCGGCAAGACAGCCGGTGAGGCGCGGAACAGCGCGCCCGACAATGCCGGGGACGTGTCCATCAGGTCGATGCCGACAGCGCACCACTCACGCATGCGGTCGTAGGTGATCTGCTCGAGCACCGGTCCGGAGGCGCGGAAGTACTCGGAGGAGGCCTCCCAGCTGCGCAGCGAATGTCGCGCGATGTCGAGGCCGTCGCGCAGCCATTGCGCGAGTTCGTCCGGTTCGAGAACCGGGTCAACCGCCTGGAGTGCGGTTTCGAACTCCTGGGCCAGCGCCGGAGGGAATTGGCGCAGTCCCTCGCGGGCCTCTTCAACGAGCGTGTTGGAGTGGGTGTCGGTCATGGGCATCTATCCAAGCTGGCAGCCCATCGGCACGTCGGCCGGAAGCTGCCGCGGTGGGGCTCACGGTCAGTCGAACCGGATCTGTTCGATCTCGGCATGATCGTCAGAGGTATCCAGCACAGCATAGGTCAGGACCTGCTCGGTGCCCCGCATTTCGCCGGCCGACCCAGGATTGACGATCAACGCGCGGCCGATCCGCTTGACCAGCGGAGCGTGGGTGTGACCGTAGATGATGAAGTCGGCCTCTTCCTCGGCCAGGCGCCGGAGCTGTGGATCGTGCGGAAAGAGATAGTCGCGGAACGGCGCCCAGGGCGTGGCGTGGAACATGAGCAACTTCTTCGAGCCGATCTGGGCGCGAATCAGGTTGGGCTGATCACGCGTCCATTCGAGCAGTGACTTGTCCACGCTGGGCGAGGCCTGAGCGCGAGCGCCGGCGTCGGATAGCAGGATTTCCTCGTGGTTGCCGAGCACGTAGCGACCGCCGAGTTGCTTGAGCCGCTCGGCGACGTCGTTGGAGAAGCGGTACTGATAGCAGGCGTCGCCGGCGCAGAGCAGCTCGTCGATCTCACCCATTTGCTCAACGGCGCGATCCAGCGCGGCCGCGTTGCAATGGATGTCTGAGACGATGCCGATCCGCACTGTAATATTTTCTGGGCGCTGTGGCCGGTCCTAGTCCTCGAAGATCGAGGAGACCACTTCCTCGATCGAGCGCTGGACTTCGCGGTCGTCAGTCAGCGGCCAGACGATGGAGACCTGGCAGGCGCGACGCGGGGTGACGCCCTGGGCGATCATCCGGCCTGCGTAGATCAGCAGACGGGTGGACGCGCCTTCGGCGAGGCCATGCTCGCGCAGGTTGCGAATCTTCTCGGCCATCTTGGCGAGATTCATCGCGATGTCGGCCGAGCAGCCGGCCTCGTGCTCGACGATTGTGGCCTCGGTCTCGCGCGGCGGGTAGTCAAACTCGACGGCGACGAATCGCTGTCGGGTCGACTGCTTGAGGTCCTTGAGCGCCGACTGGTAACCGGGGTTGTAGGAGATCACGAGCAGGAAGCCGTCGCGCGCCTGGAGCAGCTGCGACTTCTTCTCGACCGGGAGGATGCGCCGGTGGTCGGTGAGTGGGTGAATCAGGACGGTGGTGTCCTTGCGCGCCTCGACGACCTCATCGAGGTAGCAGATGGCGCCGGCCTTGACGGCGCGAGTGAGCGGACCGTCGATCCAGACGGTCTCGTTGCCCTCCAGCAGGTAGCGGCCGACGAGGTCGGACGCGGTCAGGTCTTCGTGGCAGGCGACGGTGACGAGCGGAAGGTTGGTCTCTTGCTCGATCTCGGTCTTGCCGTCACGGACAACGGCGAGTGGCCGATTGAGGTGATAGGCCATGTACTCCACGAACCGCGTCTTGCCGCAGCCGGTCGGGCCCTTGAGCAGGACGGGAATCTTGTTGGCCCAGGCCGCCTCGAAGATTTCGATCTCATCGCTGACGGGGACGTAGTACGGCTCTTCTTCGAGCCGAAACTCCTCAACAGCCCAGCTTCGGTACTCGGTCAACGGTGCGGATGCAGTGGTCATCAAACGCTCTCCCGCTCTGCCGCGTCGGTGCGGCGAGTGTGTCCCTGGTTGTCCGTTGGTTGCCGGTATCAGCCTATAGGTCGGTTTGGATTCCGGCCCAGGCGCGATCGACGCGCGACGCCGCAACTTCTATGCTGCAATCGTTGGAGATCAGCACGTCGGCGTGCTTCAGACGCTCATCGTTGGTGATCTGAGAATCGATTCGTTTGTCGGCCTCTTCGGCGGAGAAGCTGTTGCGCGCCATGAGGCGCTCGCGGGCGGTGTCGCGGCTGACCGCGACGACCCAGACTTCGTCAACGAGATCCTGCCAGCCGGCCTCGATCATCACGGCGGCTTCGAGCACGGCGACACTGGAGCCAGCGGCCTCAAGTCGAGCCAATTCAGCTTCGGCCAGCGCACGGATGCCGGGCCAGACGATGTCGGTCAGGCGCTTCATCCCGCCGGGATGTCCAAAGACCTTGGGTCCGAGCTTGCGGCGGTCGATGGAGCCGTCCTCGGCGACCAGGTCCTCGCCGAAGGCGGCGACGACCTGTTTGAAGGTCTCCGTGCCCGGCTCGTAGGTCTGGTGACCGAGCAGGTCGGCGTCAATGGTGGCCGCGCCGAGTTCTCGCAGCTGATTAACGACGGTCGATTTGCCTGAAGCAATCCCGCCGGTGAGTCCAATCGAGCGCATAGTGGATTGGCGTCCCCGCAATTGTGGCGTCGTCCTACCGCCTCTAACCCGTTGCCTCGACATGCGGAGCAGCAACCGGCCACGCGAACGCACGCTGAGCCACAAGGCTATTCCTGAGGCTGGGGTTGGTCAACCGACCCCGCAATGTGACGGGAGCGTTACACAGAACGGGCAGAGTGAGAACTGTGTCGCAGTCAGCATGACCGCGCTGACCAGATTGGTAGGGTTAACAATCAATTGACGATTCATTTGGGCGCGGCTCGGGATTGCCCGTATGCGTCCCCGTTGACGATCCGCGGAAGCGTTGAGGTCACCGGCCTGGCGTCCCGCGCAACCACCGCGCACTCCGAACGACACAGTTCACTGCGCCTGCGAGGAGCCTCCGATGGTTGTTAGTGAACAGTCGGCAACAGCCAGATCGGAAACGATCGACTGCACCGACGGACGAACGTGCCTGCTTGAGGCCGTTGAGGGACTGGCGGACGAAGCGTTCGACATTCCCAATGTGGTCGGCGCCTGGAGCGTTCGTGAGTGTCTGGCCCATCTCGTGGGCTGGGACGCCTGGATGATCAACGTCTTCGACCGCTCTGCCGCCGATTTGCCGCTCGGCCCACTGCCCCCGGAACGAGAAATCAACGACGCCGCGCCGGGCGACTGGGTTGGGCGTCCGATCGGCGACCTGCTCGCCATGCTGAGAAACATTCGCGACACGATTGCGGATCGGGTGAGTCAGCTGACCGATGAAGAGCGAGACGAGCAGTCGCTGGCGCTTGAGGGCATGGACACCTCCGTCAATGAGCTGGTCGACGCGCTGATCGAACACGACATGGAGCACGCCGGTCAGATCCGGACGTGGCGCAAGACGCAGGGCGTCTAGCTCCCCTCGCACACTGCCAAAAGCTCCTCCAGTCCCCGCCCTCGGTGGGTGTCTCAGAAGTGCAAGATTCGTCATTCCCGCGACGGGAGACCTCTGCGTAACTCCTTTTCTCCCCCCTCGCGGGGGAGATGCCGGAGGCAGAGGGGGGCTCCCCATCTCAAGGCTTGTCTGGTCACTGGCGGAGAACCCCCCCTCTGTCACTCCGTGACATCTCCCCCCGCAAGGGGGGGAGAGGGGACTTATGAGTTATGCAAGGGTCTCCGAAGACGGGTATGACGGAGATACAGCGACTTTGAAGACATCCTCCCCGAGCGGGGACTGGATTAGTCGAGCGCGGCCGCGAAGGCTGACTCGATCGCCGGCAGGACTTTCTTGTAATCGTCGACGATGCCGAAGCGGGCGAAGCCGAAGATGGGCGCATCGGGGTCCTTGTTGATCGCCACGATGTTCTTCGAGCCTCCGCAGCCGGCCATGTGCTGGCTGGCGCCGGAGATGGCGATGGCGACGTAGAGCGTCGGCGAGACGACGGTGCCGGTGAGCCCGACCTGCTGGGAGGGCGGGTACCAGCCCAGGTCGCAGGCCGCGCGGGAGGAGCCGACCGCCGCGGTGAGCACGCCGGCCAGTCGCTCGAGGTCGGCGAAGGCTTCGGGGCCACCGAGGCCGCGACCGCCGGAGACGACGATCTCGGCGTCCTCGAGGCGGATGCCCTCTGTCTCGGCCTGTTCCTTGCCCGTGGTGCGGGCGCGAAGCGTCGGCTCGGCGACATCCACGGAGATGATCTCGGCGGAGCGGGAGTCGTCTGCTGCCAGCGGGTCTTGTGACTTGGGGCGGACAGTGATCACCTGTGGGTCGGTCTGGACCGTGACGACCTGTCGCGCGTTGCCGCCGTAGCAGCTGCGCGTGGCCTTGACGCGGTCGCCGTCGATCTCGAGGCCGAGCGAGTCCATGATCGCCGCCGAGCCAAGACGAGTGGCGAGTCGCGGGGCGAGGTCGCGTCCCATGCTGGACTGTGCGAACAGGACGACGGCGGGCGAATCCTGCTCGACGATCCCATGGACGATCGGGAGGTAGCTGTCGGTCTGGTAGGTGGCCAGTGAGTCGGCGTCGGCGGTGTAGACGGTGTCGGCGCCGGCGGGGCCAGCCGCCGCTGCGGCGTCGGCGAGGCCGGAGCCGATCAGCGCGAGAGCGACACCGCCGCCCAACTCACTGCTGAGTCGAGATGCCGCGCCGAGCATTTCTCGCGTCGGTGCGGTCAGGCCGCTGTCGTCGGATTCGCCGATTACGAGGATGCTTGCCATAGGAGTGGTTCCTTCGTTGCTTTGGAGGGGTCGGCCCCCTCAGTCCCTTCGGGACAGCTCCCCCAGAGGGGGAGCTCTAGAGATTGCTAGAGAATTTTCGCTTCGCGGAGGGCGTTGACGAGGCCGGCGGCCTTCTGTTCGGGGGTGTCGCCCTCGATGATTTCCACCTCAACGTCGCTGGTCGGCTGGTAGAGCGCGTGCATCTGCACCCGCGCCCCGGCAGCGCCGACTTCCGAGGCGTCGAGACCGAGGTCTGCGGCCGTCAGTTCATTGACCTGCTTGCGGGCGGCCAGCATGATCTGGCGCAGCTGCGGGTAGCGCGGGTCGCCGAACTCGTTGGAGATCGTCAGCACGCACGGCGTCGGCAGTTCGATGTTCTCGAAGCCGTCGGCGACAACGCGCGAGACGGTGATGCTGTCACCGTTGAGCTCGATGGCGCGCAGGACGGTGGCGGATGGCAGGTCAAGCAGCTCGGCGACGATGCTGCCGACGGTGCCCTGGTCCCAGTCTGCGGCCTGGCGGCCGAAGATCAGCACGTCGGGCAACCCGATGTGCTGAATCGCCTTGGACAGCGCCAGCGCGGTCGTCCAGGCGTCGCCGCCCTCGAAGGCGTCGTCCTTGAGGTGGTAGCCCTCGTCGGCGCCCATGGCCAGCGAGTGTTTGATCGCGTCGCGGGCGGAATCGGGGCCCAGCGAGACGATATTGACCGTACCGTCGCCGGAGGCGTCCTTAATCCGCAAGGCGGCCTCGACGGCCTGGGCGTCGAAGGGAGAGATGACGGGCGAGATGCCCTGCGCGGGCAACACCCGCATGGCCTGCTCGTCGACCTTGAAGGCGGCGGCGGGCGTCTCGGGATCGGGAATCTGCTTCACACAGACGATGACATCCATCGGTTCCTCACTGACTGGCTGACTGGCTGACTGACTGACTGGTTGACTGGCTGAAAAGATGTGCTCGAAGCTGTTGCAATCGGACGGGAATCCGGTCGCGCGTCCAATTGGCTATTGTGTCGCCGCCGCCGCACTCAGGCAGTCAGTTGGGATACAGATTGCCTTCCTGAACAGGGAATCCACGAAGGCGCTATCGACTCTGCTTCCCACATCCGGCTTGCTCTAGCATGCGTCCAATTCGGACCAGTTATGTCTAGCAACATTGTCTCGCCAGCGATATGAACACTAGTTCTACTATCACAGTGCGCACAGTGCGCATTGTGAAACGGTCAGTGCCAAACCGCTGCGCCCCCGCTGACAACGCCAACGCAATTCGCCTGGAGAAGAGCGGGAGGACTCATGCCCACAGCTTTCCGAGACCCCGCATTCACCGCCAATCGAACCGCACCTGTCCACCGATGGGTTCCCTGGATCGCCGGCTTCTCAAAAGACTTCATTGACGACGCGCTCTCGCGGTACATCACCGGCGACGGGCAGACTGTGCTTGACCCGTTTGCCGGAGTTGGAACAACCCTCGTCGAGGCCGACTTGGCCGGACATCGTGCCATCGGATTCGAGATCAACCCCTATGCGGCATTTGCCGCGCGTCTCAAACTCGCCGCTCATCGGGTCTCCTCTGCCGCGTTACGCGCCACAGTAGATGCCTTGGACGTTCACGCCTTCCGTGTGGAGCCGAACGGCGCTACACCAACGGCCTCTCCTCCCCCACGCTTCCGCACCCGCTCGCCGTTCTATAGCCCGGAAGTAGAGCGCAAAGTGCTCCTGCTGCAAGACTTCGTGCAGCGGGAAAGCGACCCCGAGGTCACCGACATGCTTCGCCTTGCGTTCGCATCAACCATGGTCGAATATTCCAACTATTCCTACGAGCCCAGCCTCGGTCGGCGCAAAGCCGCCGGACGTGCCCCCGTAGACGACTACCCGGTTGCCAAGACCGTGTCGGACAAACTCGCGCAGATGGCCGAGGATGTTGACTGGTACCGGGACTCACGCCGACAGATTGAGCGACCCGACGCCTGCGTGCGGGAGGAGTCATTCTTCGACGGCTATCAACAGATTGAGCGACAGAGCTGCGATCTATTGATCACGTCGCCGCCTTACGCCAACAATTACCACTACAACCGCAACACCCGGCCGCATCTGTACTGGCTTGAGCTCTGTGACTCCCCTTCGGATCTCAAGCGTTTGGAGGCTCAGAATTTCGGGACATATTGGCAAACAGCGCGCGACCTTGAGTCTGTGGCGCTGGATCCATCAATTCGTGATGTGGAAATCCTAGACACTCTTAGTGCGATCCGCGAACAGAACATCGATCGCGGAGTCTACGGCGGCTCAGGCTGGGCAAACTACATCGCCACGTACCTCAACGACAGCGTGCGCTTCGTTTCCGGAATGAAATGGTGCCTACGATCCGGCGCGACTGCGCTGGTGGTGATTGGGAACAGCATCGTGCAGGGGGTCCAGGTGCCTACGGATCGATTTCTGGGCACTATTGCGTCAACTCACGGCATGGAGGTTGTGGATATTCACACGCCTCGGGCCACCAGGGTCGGTAACAGCATCATCAATTCGGGCGTTCGCGCTGGGCGAGGCAAGTCTGCTCGTCTTTATGAATCTGTCGTTGAGATTAAGGCGTTATGAACGGTCTCTACGACCCACTGACCTACGAGAACCTAATGGCTGGCCTGGTCGTTCACTTTGAGCGCCAGTCGCGATTGAGGCTAGGCGGCATCACCGATGTACCCGAGCCAGGGATATATGCCCTGTTCTATGACGGTGCGTTCGAACCCTATGCAGAGATCACAGGGACGGAGCAGCCGATTTATGTAGGCAAGGCCGTTCCGCCGGGATCGCGCAAAGGCGTCGAAGTTGATGTGTCGGTACCGGCGCTGCAACGGCGTCTCAATGAGCACGCTCGCTCCTTGTCAGACGTCCAAAATCTCTTGCTGGCTGATTTCGAGTGCCGTTACCTCTCCCTGGTCCCAGTGTGGATTACTTTGGCCGAGCGCTTCCTGATTGACCACTATCAGCCGCTGTGGAACCTCAAACTTGACGGATTCGGGAACCATGACCCTGGAAGTGGCCGACGACAAGGCGAAACGAGTTGGTGGGACACGCTGCACCCGGGTCGCGCTTGGGCGAAGGATCTGCACCACGTAAAGACTCAAGCTGCTGCGCGAGAGCGTGTTTCACAGTCCTCCTCAAATGCCTACGCCCCGGGAGAACGACACTAGTTCTCGTCCGCCTCTCCAACAGCCGCAGCTTGCAACAGCTCCGCGACGTCGAGCACCTTGAGCTTGTCCTCGTCCTCGACGTCGAGTTGGACGGTTCCGATACCGGAGTCGAACATCTGGATGCAGAAGGGGCAGGCGGTGCAGGCGGAGTCGGCGCCGGTGGCGACGGCTTCTTCGACTCTCACTTCGTTGACTCGGCTCTTGCCTTGCTCTTCCATCCACATGTTGCCGCCGCCGGCGCCGCAGCAGAGACCCTGCTCTCGGCTGCGCGGCATCTCGATCAGCGTGACGTTGGGCACCTGCTCAAGGATGCGGCGCGGGGCCTCGAAGATGTCGTTGTGACGACCGAGGTAGCAGCTGTCGTGGTAGGTGATGGTCTGCTCGGGACCATCGCCCTTCGCGACGAGTCGTCCCTCGTTGAGCAGTTGCTCCAATAGCTGGGTGTGGTGAATGACCTGGAACTTGGCGCCCATGTCGGGGTACTCGTTGAGGAAGGTGTTGAAGCAGTGCGGGCAGTGCGTGATGACCGTCTTCTGCTCGTCGTTGACGCCGGTCTCATTGAAGAGTTCAATCAATCCTTCGGCGAGGATTTGGTAGAGGTATTCGTGACCGAGCCGACGGGCCGGGTCGCCGTTGCAGGACTCCATGCCTTTGATCACACCGAAGGAGACGTTGGCCTCGGACAAGAGCGAGACGACCGAGCGGGTGATGTCCTGCGCCCGGTCCACGAACGCGCCGGTGCAACCGACGAAGTAGAGATAGTCCTGCTCGCCGGTCCACTCGGGTACTTCGATACCTTCCATCCATGACTCGCGGGTGTACGGCGTGCCACGCCAGGGGTGTCCTTGACGCTCAAGCGTCTCCAGCGTGCCCTGGACGGTGTCGGGCATCCGCGCCTCTTCCATCACGAGGGAGCGGCGCATATCGACGATCGTGGGGACGTGCTCGATGAAGACGGGGCAGGCCTCGACGCAGGCGCCGCAGGTACGGCAGGCCCAGAGCGACTCGTCGCGGATCACGCCGCCGACCATCGGCAGCTCGTCGTCGAGGCCGAAGTTGAGGTCGTTGCCCTGGACGAGATTGGCGACCTTGCGCTCGCCCACGTCCGTGGCGTAGGACTTGAGGTCCTGGATGATGTGCATCGGCGAGAGCGGCTGTCCGGCGATGTCGGCCGGGCAGCTGTCGGTGCAGCGACCGCAGCGAACGCAGACGTCGAGCTCGAAGAGCTGCTTCATCGAGAAGTGCTCGAGTTGCGAGACGCCGAAGTGTTCCTGCTCCTCGATGTTCTCGATCATCTCGAGCTTGCCGGGTGCCGAGGTGCGCTTGAGGAAGGCGTTCGCCGGCGCGAGCACGAGGTGATTGAGCTTGGAGTAGCCGAGCAGCGAGATCCAGGAGAGCGCGCCGATCATATGCACCCACCAGAGCGTCGTGTGGATGTCGAGCGCGGCTGAGATGCGGACGCCGGAGAAGATCAGGGCGACGACGTAACCGACCGGCGACCAGTAGGACCACTCGGGGTTGACGTTGATCTCAGAGGTGTGGATGCGCAGGCCCTCAACGAGGAATCCGGTGATCAACAATGCGCCCAGTCCACCGACGATCAGCCAGTCCTCCCAGGTCGGCAGCCAGGCGGTGCGGGGCCGGACCCAACGGTGGGCGATGGCCATACCGACACCGATGATGCCGACCAACCCGAAGATGTCGGCAACGAGCGAGTAGCCGAGGTATCGCGGACCGACGAGGATGTCGACGGGGATGTAGTCGTCAATCGCGAGCAGCGCCGTGACGAGGAACAGCACGATCATCGAGGTCATGATGCACATGTGCATGACACCGGAGTAGGGGTCGTTGAGGACGCGTTCGGTGCCGGCGCCGCCCTTGAGGACGCGTGTCAGGCGCAGCGGCAGGTTGTCGAAGTCAAAGTTGGGCTTTCCGAGTCGCCAGACGCGGGAGCGCCGGGCGAGGCCGTAGAGGATGATCCCGATCACGAACGGGAGCAGCATGTAGAGCACCCAGAAGTGGTCGATGTTGAAGAACAGCTCGCGGTGAGCGCCGGTCACTCGCACGGTCTCGGCGCCGGAGACCAGGAGCAGGCCGCCAAGCGGCAGCCAGGCAGGAATGGCCAGGGCTGAGACTCGTTTACCGGTCGATGTCGTACCCGTCCGGCGTTTCCCA
The DNA here is from genome assembly GCA_965261715.1 of Dehalococcoidia bacterium. GTDB lineage: Bacteria > Chloroflexota > Dehalococcoidia > Bin125 > Bin125 > Bin125. The sequence goes on along the minus strand of OZ253471.1, from coordinate 3,488,565 downwards.
GAATCCGCATTGGCAGCCGACTTGACAGCCGACCTGACAGCCGAGTTGGTCACCGCAGCACCCCCAACCGACAATATTTCGTTCGCGCATTATCGCACGTGGTCAGCCGGTTGAATCGGGATGCGCAGTTACTGGCCGCAATGGACCAGGTTGACGTGTATGTCTGAGGGGAACATCGACTCGACGCTGAAATTGAGGTCGATGCCGCCCAACCTCAGCCACAGGGTCTGCGCGTCCAGGAGCTCGTCAAACAGCGGTTCGGAGCGCGGAGTTTCGACCAGGCCGTCATCGACCGACCAGCGGTCCAGGTTGAGCGGGCCGAGGTCGATGCGCCAGTAAGCCTGTGCCCGGGACAGCGGCAGATTCACGCCTTTGACGTACATGCGCCGCACTCCGTCGACACAGGCGGCAATGAAGTGAATCTCCCTGTTCGAATCGGCAATGGCGACAACTGCGCTGTTTACGACGCTGTGTTCATGGTCTTCAATCGTGCCGAAGAAGATGCCCTCTTCGGTGACACCGGGCGCGACCTCAATCGGCGGATCCAGGGGGTCGGACGGCGACTCGCTGACAGGCAGTCTTAGCTTTTGACCGACGACCAACGTATCTGCCGACTCGAGGCCGTTTCGCACGATCAGGTCAGCAAGCGGTACCTCGAAGCGATCAGCGATGGCGGACAACGTATCGCCCTCCATCACAACGTACGCGCTGGCGGCGACGGCAGGAGGCCCCTCGCTCTCAGGAGACTTCCGACCGACGTCGAGCGCCCCAATGATGATCTCGGCCGGATCCAGCTCCTCTGATTCCGCAGCCTCTTCAGCCTCTGCTGGTTGCTCCTCGTCTTCACCTTCGTCGGGATCCTCAGCCTCCGGTGATGGCTCCTCGACTTCGGCTTCTTCGTCCTCGTCGGCGCCTTCCCCTTCAACCGGCTGCTCCTCTGCCGCAGCCTGCTCAGGCTCACCGTCTTCGGGAGTCGGCTGCGGCTCGTCTTGCGCCTCTTGTTGTTCGGCCTGGCCCTCATCTCCCAGCAGGCGCTCTGCGGTCGGCAGTGGATCGTGATCGGTTTCAGCGTCAATCACCAGCAACGCGGATGCGCTGACGACTCCCGCCAATACCAGGGCCGCGATGAGAAACAGGCGTCGCATGGCGTCACGCTAGGGAGCATGACGCGCCAGCGTCGACGAACCGGTGGACATGCCTGTGGACAGTGTGGGTGAAGACCATGTCAACAACCACGACGCGTTTCAGCCATACCCCATTTAGAGGCGATCTCGAATCCCACGAGGTTCGACCCACTTCCAACTGCTTGCTTAGCTGCCGAACCTTCTCGCCAGCGCGTAAACTTGCTGCATGATTCGGCGAATCGCAATACGTGGCTACAAGTCCCTGCAAGGGGTAGATCTGCCCCTTGAACCGCTGACGATCGTAGTCGGGCCTAATGCAGCAGGGAAAAGCAACCTCCTTGATGCGATCGGTCTGCTCAGCAGAACGGCCCAAAGCGATCTTCAGTCCGCATTCACCGACCACCGAGGCGAACCGCTACGCTCCTTTACGTTTGACGAGCGGGGAATAGAAGGACTCATCGAACGAGGCACTGCCTCATTTCAGATCGAAGTCGACATCGAACTATCTTCCACGACCGTTGCTCGCGTCAATCGCACTATTACGGAGACACGGGAAGGACACGAGCCATCCCGAGCGCTTGTTCGCGAAAAGTTGCTACGCTACACACTGAAGGTCCGGTTGAGAACCGATTCTGGGGTCCTTCAGGTAATGGATGAGTCGCTTCAAGCACTAACCAATGACCTCAATGTAAAGAAATCTCGAAACCCCTTCTTGTCAGTCGTGGATTCTCATAGTGGGCAGAAGAAGCTCTCGCTGCGGCTAGAACGCCAAAGCCATCCATTCGAATTCGACCTCGGAATGGATCGGACCGTCGTGTCGATGCGACACTACACGCCTCACCATCCTCATGTGGAGGCTCTGCGACACGAGCTCGCGTCCTGGAGCACTTACTACCTGGAGCCAGACGCGATGCGGCGTGACTCCGCACTTCGAGAGGTCTCCAGACTACCCCACGACGGCTCTGATCTGGCATCATTTTACAACACCATGGAAAAGAAACACCCTGCGGTATTCAGAGCTATGAATCGCGCATTGCGCAGCATCCTGCCGAATATCGAACTAGTCGGTGTTTCCACTACCGACTCTGGACGACTCAGGCTCTTCATTATTGAGCGAGGCATACGATTCGAGGCGAGCGCTCTGTCCGAAGGCACTCTTCGTATTCTCGCCCTCATTGGTATCACGAACGCGCCGGACTCTTCTTCTGTCATTGGTTACGAAGAACCTGAGAATGGCGTACACCCTACCCGGCTTGCCTGGATTGCAACACTCTTCGAGGAAGCATCGCGAGACCGCACGACACAGTTCATTATCAACACGCATTCGGCACAGTTCCCTGGCATGTTGTCGCCAGAGAGTTCACTCTGCTTAGGCTGTAACAGAGGAGAAAGCGGTTTTACCAACTTCGGTACAATCGAACGGTCCTTGCCTTTGTTCGAACAACTCGATGTCGATACGGCTCTTGATGATGAGCATCCCACCCCAGCCTCTACATTGGCTCGGCGAATCGCCCGAGGGGACTTCTTCTAGATGTTAGTTCGTTACGTCCTGGAAGACTTAGCCCACGCTGAGTTTGTTCCAGCCCTATTCCGCAGAATAGCGCATGAAACCGATGTTGATATCGACGAGCGGATACCGGGGTACATGAGAGGCGGTGGAACTACTATTAGCGAACTACGTCAACTCTTAGGTGATATCAACGCGGGAGTAACAGATCGTCCAGACATCATTGTCGTTGGCATTGACGCAGACTGTGGGCAACAAGGAGATCGTGATCGGCAGGTAAAACGAGCTTGTCGGGTCGAGGGGTATCAGGGAACGGTCTTGACCGCCGAGCCAGATCCACACATCGAGATTTGGTATTTATCAGATCCTGAATTCGTACAACAACTCTTACTGACACCGGAACGCCCCACTGTCCCAACCGTGCGTTGCAAGCGGCAGGAGTACAAGGACAGACTCCGTTCGACAGTATTGTCTAGCGGAGTCCGTCCGGCGCTCGGTGGGATCGAGTACGGGACCGAGATCGCGGAACGAATGGACCGGTATCGCGCGGGGCGAAACGTTTCCTCGCTCAGGCGGTTCGTCGATGCAGCGCGGAGACAATGCGCCCAGTATCGACGACGCTCCTACTGATACAGTCGCATCGTCCATTCTCATGAATTATAAATCAGCCGTTCTTGGCCTCACCGTGGGTCTTGCGCAGGTCGTTCTTGAGGACCTTGCCCATGTGGTTTCTGGGCAGGCTGTCGACGACGACCAGGTAGGTTGGGGCCTTGTAGCTGGCCAGCTGAATCTTGGTGTGGTTGACGGCCTCGTCGAGGCTGAACTTGTGGCCCTCGTGGAGGATGACCACGGCCTTGACGACTTCTCCCCATTCGAGGTCGGGCGCGCCGATCACGGCGGCCTCGGCGACGGCCGGGTGACCCTCGAGCACCTGCTCGATCTCGCCGGGGGCGATGTTCTCGCCGCCACGAATGATCAGGTCCTTGGTCCGGCCGGTGATGAACAGGTAGCCCTCATCGTCGAGGTAGCCGACATCGCCGGTGTGCAGGATGCCATCGCGGATGGCGGAGGCGGTCTCCTCTTCCTGCTTGTAGTAGCCGGCCATGATGCGGTCGCCGCGGACGCAGATTTCGCCCTCTTCGCCGGCGCCGACGACGTTGTCAGCCGGATCCATGATCAGCACTTCGATGTCGGGCATGACTTTGCCGACTGAGCGCAGGCGGTGTTCCTTGACTGCAACCTCTTCGGGCGTTCCACCGAGCCGATGGTCGTCCGGACCGAGGAAGGAGATCGAGCTGGTCGACTCGGTCTGGCCGTAGGCGTTCATGAAGCCGACATTCTGGGGGAAGACATCGACGGCGGCGCGGATCACGTCGAAGGGCATCGGCGCAGCGCCGTAGGTGAGGAGCTGCAGCGTGTCGCCCTTGAAGGCGCTGAAGTGGTCGTCCTCCATCGTCCGCTTGAGCATGGTCGGGACGACCATCGAGTGGGTGATGCCGTGGCTGTCGACGGCGTCGATCCAGGCGGCGGGCGAGAACTGCGGCAGGATGACCAGCGTGCGGCCGCCCCAGACCGAGGAGACCATCGTGGTCGCGCCGGCGATGTGGAAGAGCGGCACCGAGAGCAGCGTCTTCTCGTGCGGCATTTCGGGGTCAGCCGGCGACATCGTGTTGGTCACATAGACGGTGAGGTCCTGGTAGGTGACCTGGACGCCCTTCGGCATCGCGGTGGTGCCGGAGGTGTAGATGATCACGGTCGGGTCTTTGTCGTCGACTTCGGCCCAGAGGAAATCGTCGGAACCCGATGCGAGCAGGTCGCGGTAGTGCTGCTGGCCCAGCGGCACGTCGTGTTCGAGGGCGACGAAGTTCTGCACGGTGGGGCAGTCGTCCTTGATCGCGCTGACGAGGTCCTGGTAGCGATCGGAGACGAAGATCAACTTGGCCTCAACGGTGTTGATCATGTAGGTCAGCTCTTCGCGCTTGGCGCGGTAGTTGAGCGGCACAAAGGTGACGCCGATTTTGGCGCAGGCGTAGTAGATAATCACGTACTCGGCCGAGTTGACCGACATCACGCCGACGTGGTCGCCGCGGGTCAGGCCCAGACTTTGCAGCGCGTTGCCCAGCCGGGTGACATCGGCGGCGAGCTCGGCGAACGTCTTGACGGTGTCTTCGCAGATCAAGGCCGGACGGTCGGGGACCATGGCGGAGGACAGTTCGAGGAAGTCGGCGGTATTCACGTGGGAGTCTCCTTGGCTGGACCGGGAACGCTCAAGATGCGGCTCTGGCCTCTGCGCGAATGAATGTGGTTAACGATCAGTCAGTGTATGGCTCAATCGTCGTGCGGTCAGCGTGTCCTGCCGAATCGCCGCTGACATAGGCAAATCGAGCCCGCGGCGCATGCTGCGTTTGACGGCAGCCGTGACGGCCGGGTCGGCTTCGGCGAGGCGCTGAGCGGCGGAGTTGACCGCTGGGTCAAGCTCATCCATCGGGACCACGCGGTGGACGATGCCCCAGCGAAGGGCGCGTTGCGCATCGATCGGGTCGCCGCTGAGGATGAGTCCTTTCGCTGCGGCGGAGGGCGCGATACGCGGCATCAGCTGGGTGCCGCCCGCCGAGGGGATGTAGCCCAACGTGACCTCGGGCAGGCCGATTCGGGTGTCCTCGGCGGCGATGCGTAGGTCGCAGTAGAGCGGCAGCTCGATGCCTGCGCCGAAGCAGAATCCGTGCAGCGCGGCGATTGTCGGAATCGGCAGGTCTTCCAATAGTGCCCAGAGGTCGCGTTGGCGTCGCGCCTCTCGTGATTCATGCAGCGAGGGAGCGCTGCCAAACTCGGAGATGTCCGCGCCCGCCGAAAATGCGCGAGGTCCGTCGCCGCGGAAGATGATGACGCGCACGTCAGGATCAATCAGCGCGGCCTGGATGAAGGTCCAGAGGTCGTCGCGCATCGCCATGTTGATCGCGTTGAGCGCCTCAGGTCGATTGAGCGTGATGCTCGCGACGCCGTCGAAGGGTTTGTCGTAGAGGATGAGCGGATCGGGCATAACGGCAGCAGCAGTTTTCGGTTGGGAACGCTGCTCGTTTCCTTTCGACGCGGGCGAATTGGATCGCTACTCTCGTGCCATGACGACCCAGAGCACAGGGCATTACACCGATCTCAGCTCAGAGTACCTGCGTAGAGCAAGAGCCTATCTCGCCGAGGGCGACCTCACGCAGGCATCCGAGAAGGGCTGGGGCGCGGCAGCTGTCGCGGTGAAAGCTGCAGCCACGGCGCGGGGCCTCAATCACGCTTCCCACCGCCAGATCCGGCAGGCGGTACAGGAACTGGCCAAGGAAGCTGACGATGACGAGATCCGCTCATTCTTCGGAAATGCCAACGATTTGCACATGAACTTCTACGAAGGCTGGCTCGACCAGGAGACCGTCACGCTCTACCTCTCTCAGGTGGAGCAATTCATCGAAAAGCTGAACGAGCTCACCTAGCGCCAGTCGGGCTTGCGGATTTCGCTCTTGCGACGCACGTCCCACAGACGCTCAATGTCGTCGTTCATCTTCTCGTGCAGCGCGTCCATCTCTTCCCGGCCGGGACGCATTTCGCTGGACTTCCAACGGCGGATTGCGGCCTTGTCCGACTTGTGCAGGTCGACTTCGTCGAGCATGTGGTTGACCACATTGCTGAACACAGCCCACGCTTCTTCGATGTCGAGTTCGACTTTGACCATGATCGTGATCCTGTCTGGGTCTGAGGTTGAAATCTGTGGTTAGCGGACGGTGCGGTAGTAGTCGCGCCGGCGAACGGTGCGAGTGAGCTCTTCGTCGAGCGTGTTGCCGAGCGCCTCGTTGACGCCGTTGGACACGGCGTCCATCGCGGCATTGCCCTCAACGACGGTGGCGCGCCAGTCACGGATCGCTTTGATCGCTTCGTCAGAGAGTTCCACCTGATCGAGCACCTGTGCGGTGATCAGGGTCATCAATGACCAGGATTCTTCTTCGTCCAGAATCAGTCGCATCTCTCGGGCCTCCTCTGCGGGCTAACCCCCGCGGTTTCCAGGTAGTTCAGACATGGCTGAACTTGGGTGTTCGTTTGTTGACGAAGGCGTCGACGCCCTCGGCGCGGTCGGCAGTGTCCTGTAGCAGGATGGTGAGTTCGGTCTCGTAGTGCAGCGCTTGGGCCAATGGCATGTCCAGCCCGTGGCCGATCGCATCTTTGGCGTAGCGGGTCGCAATCGGTCCGCGTGAAGCGATTGAACGGGCGATATCCATCGCCGCTTCCAACGGACCGGATGCGACGGCGTTGACGAGTCCCCAGTCGAGGGCGGTATCGGCATCGATCTCGCTCTCAAGCAGTAGCAGTTGTGTGGCGCGTGAACGGCCGACGGCGCGGGTCAGACGTTGCAGACCTCCAGCGCGGGGAAATCCACTCGCGGCGAGATCGAATCCGATCGCGCTGTCTGCAGACGCGACGCGCAGGTCGGCGGCGAGCGCCAGCTCCAGTCCGCCACCTCGTGTCGGACCGTCGAGAACGGCGATCGTGGGCTGAGGTACTGCGGCAACTGCGGCGAACAGATCACCCACATCTGTTGCGCCATCGAAGCCCAGCCAGACTTGAGGATTCGGGTTTAACACGACGGATCGGACATCATCCGTAATCGAGGCGGCCAGATCCGCAAGATGGGTCACGCAGTCGGCGTCCAGCGAGCGACCACCGCTGATCACGGCAAGGTCGTCGATTCGCTCCAGGGCGAGCTGCGGCGTGGCGGTCATCGAATTGATCGTCTCAGGTGCGTCTAAGTGATTCAGTGTACCGAAGCCTTGGGGATGAGCTGAAGTCTGGCTGCTCGCCTGGTGGGAGATGTCTTCGCGGCCGCTTCGATCTGCTCGCGATCACGCAACAGGGGCAGGTACCGATCCTTCAGCCAGGCGTCGGTCAATAGGCCGTTGGCATGCAGCGGATCGTGGATTTGCTCACCGGCAAGGGCGAACTGTGCTTCCGGCGGATCACTCATGTTGACGATCAGCCGCAATGCCGGAATCGCGCTTGATGAGTCGAAGTGCCGTAGTCCGAGGACTCCCGATTGCGAGATGGTGTCGGCTTCGCCGCCAACGGGAAACGGACCGGGAGAGAGCAAGGACCCAATCAGCGGCGCATCGGCCAGGCTGTGCTTGAGGATCAGTTGGCGGCAGCGTCCCCAGGTCCAGGCCAAGCGATCGGGACCGAACTTGCGTTGCAGGACCTCGGTGGCGCGCGAGTGAGCATCAATGAGGTCCTGGCGCGCTGCATCCGGATCGGCCGCGATTCGCTTGAGCGTCCATGATGTGGCGTGCGCGGCGAAGATGTCCAGCGTCGGGATTGCCAACAGCGGCACGAGCAAATCAGCCCCGTTCGGACCCAGCAGGTCGGTCAGCGCCTGACGGCGGTATTCGACCATGGTGGCGGCGACGACGGCGGCCTGGACCGAATCGGCGGTCATCTCACCGTCCCATTCGTCCAAGCACTCGTCTGGGATGTTCCGGGCGAACTCTCGCAGCGGCAACGACCTGCGGTCGGTTTGAATGGCGGCGAAGGTGTCGGGCGTGTGTGGCGCGGTTTCATTGAGGAGGTCGCGGATTCTGGCGGCGCGCGCGGGATTGAGGTATTCGGCTCCGAACCGGCTGTCGGCGAACGGGGCCAAGGGAGCATTGGCGCTGACGACGATTCCGCCGGGCGGATCGACGACGTGTGGCAATAGGTCTCCGCGGATCGCATTGATCGGTGCGCCGCCGCTGTCAATCGGCGCCCAGCCCGCGGCGGGGAATCGCAGCGCCGCCATATCGCCTTCTGGGACATCGGCGCTGACCCTGAGCCCGACCTGCTGCTTGTCGGCGTAGGCATAGCAGAGATTGAAGTCCCCCATATCGTCGGCGGCGGCGCTGAACTCGTCCCAGTTGGAGGCTGAGAGCATGTCCGCGATCCCGCCGCCGCCATGTCGCGACGCGAGAGTGCGTGAGTGCAACGAGATCGCGCGCCCGCCGTTCCAGCGATCGCCGACATCCGCGGGCAGGACATCGGTAACGATCGGCCCATTGACCGTGGATCGCAACGTGACGTGCTCCGAAGGATGGCCGCGCACTGTGATCGTTTCCTCAAACTGCTCGACATCGATCCAGCCGTCCGGGGTGAGCGACTTGGTTCCGTCCTCGGATAACTGCTCAACGACCGCGACGTGCATCGCCATGAGCGCTGCGGTCGGACCCCAGGCGATGTGGTCGTTGAAACCCCAGACGATGCCCGGCAGGCCGGGGACGCTGGCGCCGGCGGCATTGAACTCGGGACAGTGCAGGTGGACGAAGTAGGTGTGCGGCGGCGTGACCGGATTGAGATGGGGATCGCAGGCGAAGAGTGGGACGCCATTGACGGTGTGTCGGCCATCGACGGCCCAATTGTTGGACGCGCCACTCTGTATGCCGAGCAACCTCGTTGCGGCGGCGGCGGCTTCATGCAACGGCTGGGCCAGCTCGCCATAGGGCGCCTCGGGTGGGACAGCGGCAACGGTGTCGCGCGGGAGCGGCGGGTCGAGCTCGTGCAGAGCGTCCAGCCCGGCGACCTCGACGATGCGCGCCCGCATCAGTTGTTGTTCCCAGGCGGGCGAGAGCAGTCCCGAGAGCAGCTTGCCCCAGGCAATGCTGTCGGTGGCCTGCCAGGGACCGATCCGGTCGCCCAAGACCTGCGCCTCGAACGGTCGTGGCGCACGGGCAATGGCTGCGTTGATCCCGGCGATGTAAGGAGCGACCTGCTCGCGTTGCACAGCAGGCGTGGCGGCCCAGGCGGCCTCCGATGCCCGTCCGATCCCGATGGTGCGGCAGAACCGGTCGACTGGCAGGGCCTGGGGTCCTGCGATCTCGGATATCCTGCCCATCGCCGCCCTTCGGCTCCACTGCATCTGCCAGAGCCGGTCCTGGGCCTGCACGTAGCCCAGGGCGAAGAGCGCATCAGCGGCCGATTCCGCGAAACAGTGCGGGATGTCGTAGCGGTCGCGAATGATCTCGACGGGCGCTTCCAGCCCGGCGACCGTTGTCTTGCCCCGACGCTTGTGGGTCTGCGGAGCTTGAAGCGCATTGGAGAGTGTCGTGCCGGCCAAGGCACGCAGCAGCGAGCCGCCCTGGCGTGCAGAGAGCGCCAGAGCTCGCCCATCGATGCCAAACAGGTTGCCGCTTTGCGGAGCGCCCATCTAATGAGCGTAAGCGGTCATAGAATGTTGGCCGACGAACTCGCGACGAACTCGTGCTGACAGCGGAGGAGGCGGCCATGGATCTCGGTCTGAACGGCAAGCGAGCGCTGATTACAGGAGCGTCTGAAGGGATCGGTTTGTATTGCGCGCTCTCGTTGGCGGCAGAAGGAGCGGATGTCTCGATCTGCTCGAGACGTCCTGAGGCGCTCGAGCAGGCAGCCGCGAGGATCGACGCAGCAGGATCGGGCCAGGCGCACTGGACAGTTGCCGACCTCGGCGATGCTGATGCCGGCGATCGCGCGGTCACATCGGCGGTGGAGGCGCTGGGCGGGCTCGACATCGTGATCAACAACATGGGTGTCTCGCTGCGCGGCGAGGGCGACGAGGTCTGGCAGGACATGTTCGACCTCAACCTGATGGCCGCGGTGCGCACGACCCGTGCGGCGCTGCCACATCTGACGGAGTCGGCCGCGGGCGACGGCGCCGACAGCTCCTCGATCATTCACATCGGTTCGATCTTCGGACGCGAGGCCGGTGGCTCGGCGCAATACAACGCGATGAAGGCGGCAATGCACAGTCACGCCAAATCGCTGGCGCTGGAGCTGGCGCCTCGCAACGTCCGCGCCAATGCGGTGGCGCCCGGCTCGATTGCCTGGCCCGACTCTCGTTGGCAGACGCGCTACGAGGCTGATCCTGAGGGCATCCAGCGCAGTGTGCTCGACAGCATCGCCTTCAACCGCTTCGGGCGTCCGGAGGAGGTCGCCGATGTGGTGGCGTTCCTCGCCTCGCCCAGAGCGAGCTGGGTGACCGGGGCCTGCCTGAACGTTGACGGCGGCCAGACACGGTCCAACATCTAAACTACCCACAACCGAGCTCAGTCGAGGCCCAGATCGGAAGCGAGCCATGGACGAGCACCGCTACGAGCACAGCCGCACTCGCCTCGGAGCGCTGCCATCGCGCGCCTGGGATTCCATGGGCCCGCGCATGCTGCGTCCGCTGATCGGCGGCGCGGTCGGGGCGTCGATTGTCGTGCTGTTTCTTGCGATTCGTGGCGGAACCGCGGCAGAGCTGAATGAACTGACCGGAACGGCCTGGGGCGGCTGGAGCCGTCACGCTGACGTCCATCTGCTGATCGTGGTCAATCTGGCGGTCGGAGTCGCCATCGCCGTGAACTTCGCGGCCGAATGGGTGCATCACTGGATATACATCGCGATCAGCATCGTGACAGCAGGCGTCCTGATCGCGCTGCGTCAACTCGCCGAGATCGAGGGCACAGGTGGCAACATCATGCTCGGCTTAATCGCGCTGTCCCTCTTCGCCGCAGTCGCGATCGCAGCCTGGGACGTGCGCTCAATCGGCCGCCGCAGCGGGTACTGATTCCTCTTCGGCGACGTACGCTACTTCCGGGTCGCGAACGTCCTGATAGCCCGGATGCTCAATACCCTCATATGCGCCGGGGCGTCTGCTAATGCGTTGGATCAGGATGTGGCGTCCAGGCATGACGGTGAAGATGACTCGCCAGCGTCTGCCGGCATATGCTCGCCAGCGATTCCCTACGCCAGACAAGCGAAGGTCAAGTCCAGGATCCGGTCCTGTCCGGAGGCGCTTGATGACCTTGTTAACCTCGCGCTTTGGTCTAGGACCGATGCCACTCAAGCCTTCCTTCGCGTCATCACTCAGATCGACGGTGTACCTCATAGGTCGCTGAGGATGTCGTCGGCCTCTTCAGGAAACTCCTCAGCCAGCTCTTGAAGGACATCTTCCAGGGAATGAAACCGCTGTTGACCGGGGAGGTCGTCCGCGGTCAGGCGAATGTCCTCTTCGTCCTCCTCAGGAGTGGACTCCAAGTCGAATTTCGCTTCACGGATGATCTCCTGCATCTCCGGATCGCCCTCGTGCGCCACCAGATTTCGCTCGCGCCAGATTTCCGCTTCGTGTTCTCGCGACTCGGCGATACGGAGCACCTCGAGCATCTCAGGATAATCCGCGAACACCCTCATGCGATGAGCGCGCCAGTCTTCTCCGGGGCGCGGGCCCCACTCTCGAGTCGGGGGTTCGTTGGTCACCATGATGAGTTCTCGCTCTCCGAGGTCAGCGTACCCAATCCGTTAGCCGTCGGGCCTCGGGCATTTGGCGTATACCTCGTCTCACCTGTGGATGTCCAGAACGACAATCCTACGAACGTCTACTTCAGGACTTGAATGCAAAGTGCGACGAAGGCTGTTCACTTTGGATTTCGCGGGCTGAGTCAGGCGCGAACCTTGGCGACGCGCGGCATCTCAGAAGGACACTATCCAACTGCGCGGTACGCGTCCGGCTACTGCTGAGGATCCATCCGGGCGATGACGTTAAGCGCGGCCGGATAGATTTGCGAAGCTCGCCGCATGAAGGCGCGACCGGCCGCGGTGCCGCGTGCTGCGCGTGACAAAAACTGCTCGTAGTCGGGCAGCAGCAATTCGACGTTCATCCAGAACAGGTCGTCGGACGGGAACGTGTGGAAGCCGTTCTTTCGTTCGGCCGCCGCCCACTTCATGTGCGAGTCATGGGCGGCGCGAACGTCTTCCTCGAGTGTGTCTCGCCAGGGCGTCTCGAGGATGGTTTCCAAGAAGTCTTCGTCTTCATCGGGGAACTGAGCGGCGATGCGACGCTTGTCGGACAAGCGTCGCGCATCTAGATCATCCGCACTGGCTGGTCGAAGTGGCTCAGCAACCATGACGTTCCCCGCAAGTTCGAGTTTAGTCTTCCGTGACCTCGGTGACCGAGTCGCGGCGGGTGATTGCCAGGTGCGACATTGGCGAACCGGTATCGGCAGCGCCGTGGAAGTGGTCCTCGCCGGCGGGGATAATTGCGAAGTCGCCGACCGAGATCGTGTGCTCCTCGTCGGCTGTGCCGACTTTGCCGATGCCGGCGACGACGTAGAGCATTTGCTCGGACGAGTGTGTGTGCATCTTCGTCCGGGCTCCTGCGCCGAACTGGACGACGGCGAGGTTGAAATCAGCGTCGTCGGCAGCGTTCTGTCCACCTGTCGAGCCGGCCAGTGCTCGGACCCAGACATCGCCGCCGGTGAAGATCGGTGCGTTGGCCTGGTTGGTGGCGCCGTCTGATGAATTCGTCACGCGCATGGGAATCCGCCTCTCTGTTCTTGGGTTCTGGTCTTGTTGGTTCGTACCAGGAATCCTCTGAATAACTCCCGTCAGTGGAGATCGGGGACCCCCTTCAGCCTGCGGCAGCTTCCCCCGCGAGGGGGGAAGCGGGGAGCGAGCAGTTCAGAGCGTTTCTAGCTGTTGGCTGCGATGAATGCCTGGATTCGTTCCCAGGCGTCGCTGCAGGCGTCGACGTGCTCGTCGTAGCTGCGGTCGAAGAAGCTGTGCGGCGCGCCGTCGTAGGTGATCAGCTCGTGCGCGACGCCTTGTTCTGCAAGTCCTGCGTCCCACTTGGCGATCTCTTCGGCCGGGATGCCCTCGTCAGCGCCGCCCATCAGACCGAGGATCGGGCAGGCGACATCGGCCACACGCTCGAGCGGCGACTGTCCGCCGTTGAGGCCCGGGCGCGTCGGGTGGCCATAGAAGCCGACCGAGCCCGACAGCCCGTGTCCCGACGCAGCCTGCATCCAGCTGTTGCTGCCACCGAAGCAGAAACCGACGGAGAAGACGGCGCGGTCGGCGTCGTTGGCGCGCAGCACCGCGACGGCGGCTGCGGTGTCGGCGGCGATGCCCTCAGGCGTTGTGCCGCGGACGTGCGGCCAGAAGTCGAACTCGGCGTCGCGCTTGCCGACGCCGGCGGTGCGGCCGAAGTAATCTATGGCGACTGCGTCCACGCCGATTTCGGCGAAGCGGATGGCGAGTTCCTCGTAGAAACGGAACAGTCCACGCACATCGGGCAGGACCACCATGCCCGGTCCAGTCGGGGACTCGGCGCGGGCATGGAAGGCGGCGAATTCCACGCCGTCGGATGCAGTCAGGGTCAGGTCTTCAACGTCGACTGCCGCTCCGGCGATCGGGGTGATTGCGGGCAGCGCTTCGTATCGGTGGCACATATTAGGTGTCCTCTCGGGATGTGATCAACTCTGCGAGGATAACCCGCTTGGCCGGCAATGCGGTTAGGGGAAGGGATCAAATGATCCCGGCTTCGCGCAGCTCTGCTCGTTCTTCGTCATCGAGGCCGAGCAGCGCTCCATAGATTTCCTCGTCGTGTTCGCCGCGATTCGGAATCGGACCAGTGAGCGCCGCAGGAGTGCGAGCCATCTTCCACGGCGCACCGGTGTAGAGCGCGCCGCCCCGGACTGAGGCAGCCGCATCAGCGGTGAGGTCAATCCGCGCGTTTGACAGCGCGCTGTAGTCGTCGTCGATCAGCAGCGCGGTCGGGTCCATCATTGGGAAGGCGGGCACGCCCAGCCCCTGGAGCTGGATGCTCAGCTCCATGGCGTCGTAGTTTCGCGTCCAGCTCGAGAGCGCGTTGTCGAGCGCGTCCTGGTCGTTCAACCGGCCTCGCATCGTCGCCCATTCCGGACGCTCAAGCTGAGGCGCCAGACTGCACAGCGACGACCACTCAGCGTCAGATCTCACGACGATGGCGAGCCAGGTATCATCGCCCAGCGCGGGATAGACGCCGTGCGGCGCCATTGTTGAACCTCGGTTGCCGCGCGGACCGGCGTCGCGCTGATTGAGCAGCCAGTCCATCAACGGCTCGGCAGCACGCTGGAGCGTTGCTTCGCCCTGGGCGAGGTCGATGAACTGGCCCTTTTCGGTGCGCTCGCGGTATTCGAGCGCCGCCAGGAGCGCCACGAATGCGTGTCCGGCGGCGGTCGGGTCGAGGTCAGCGGTGTCTTCGCGCGGCTGCGGATCGTCGGGGTAGCCGAGCAGCGACTTGAGTCCGTACAGCGCCGCCAGCGAGGGTCCGTACGTGACCAGATTGCGCCACGGCCCCTCGGTCGCGCCGGACGCCGAGAGCGCGATCATGATCAACCGAGGATTGACCTCGGAGAGCACGTCATAGGACAGCCCCAGCGAGGGCATCACGCGAGGCGAGAAGTTCTCCAGCACGACATCCGACTGCTCAATCAGCCGCAGGTACAGCTCGCGTCCGCGAGGCTCGCCGAGGTGAATCGCGATCGACTTCTTGCCACGGTCGAGTCCATGAAACGCGCGAGGGTCATCGGGTGATGTCGACCCACGATCACCGCCCAGCGACCCCACCGGAGCCTGCCGCCCACCAATCGACACGCCCGAGCGTCGGTGAGGAGCGCCAACCTTAATCACCTCAGCGCCAAGGTCGGCGAGGAACAGGCCCAGAAGAGGCCCGGCCCAGACGTGGCCATGGTCGAGCACTCGGAGTCCGGTGAGTGGTGGCATGGTTTGGGAGTTTAGGGCGTGTTGCACTTCCATGTGGATGTTCGGGAGTGGATGCCTTTGCGACGTTCAGGTTTTTCAGCAGAAATTTATTTGCGCGCCTGAGGAGGCAGGATCTCCTGTCCAGCGCTGGAGATCGTGTGATCAGGGTTTCAGGTTCTTTCAGGTTTTTTCAGGTTTTTTCGGTCTGCGGCGTTCGATTGTGTTCGAATTTGGTCGGTTTCGGTCGAACGTCGTACGGAGAATTTCGCGCGGGGTCTGGGATGGATGAGCGTTAACGGGGTGGTCGAACGCCGTGTCAACGCGCGGGTCTGTTGAGAGGCGGGCTGGGACATGACGGGCGGCTCCTGATCTATTGAGTGCATATGTGCTGATGATAATGCGATCTTGGTCAGGGGGTGACGCTGCTCCAATATTTGTGCGGAGGGCGTCGAATAGAGGATTGCTCGGCCTTGGTCGAGGATTCAGCGTCGGGTGAGGGGCGGCAGAGGTACGCCGCTATTCCACTTCCCGCAAACGGGATTCGGACAAATGCTTGAGGCGTTTGGCTTGAACAACCAAGGTGGCGCGGAGGCCAGGCTTCACTTGACGGCGGCTAATGACATCGGCCAATCGCGCGATCGTCGCCGCTCGTTGCGCGATTCGAATGTCCGGATGCACACGCCGGCGAAAGATGTCCGGCGGAACGATGCGACGGCGGAACGAAGGAGGCAGCGTCATTATTTCCGCCTCATCGGGCGGCTTTTCATTCAACACAGCGCCGAATTGCGAGGCTTTCAAGACGCTTTGAAAGAGCGAATGCTCAGCAGAGTTCAGTCGCTGCTTGGCCCGTTCTCGGACCTTGGCCTTTTCCGCGTTCTCTTCTGCCTGCTCCCAAGCGTTATGCAGATCCCAAAACGGCCACATCTCGATATCCGCGACTTCGAACGGATCGAGGACGTTCATCGCAACAGCATCGGTACGTTGGTTGGTCAAGTGACGACGGATTCTGACACGCAACTGCTCTGATGTCTGCCCGACATAGATCGGCTCATCATCGTAATCAAAGAAGGCGTACACGCCGTACTTTGCGTCCCCGACCTTCCGTCCGCTTACAGGATCAATTACATCCAGCGCTTTAGTCAGTTCGCGCAGAATCGCAGCAACTTCGTCGGGCGGTCCGCGGCGCTTCGCCATGCCTACGACCTCACGATTTCGACGCCGGGCGGCGTGCACATCTCGAACTGGCCTTCAGCAGCATCTCCGACGAAGTCCGCGATGACAGAAACGTCTCCATTCACAGCTCGATCGGTCACGCGGATAATCGTCCAGCCAAGGTCATGCAACTCGCCGTTGACGCGGCGATCCCGCTCAACGTTTCGCGCGATCTTGGTTCGCCAGTACTCAGACATCTCGGCGTAGCGTTCGGCAGTGTGTTTCTTTCCGTGCCAGAATTCGCCGTCAACGAAGACGGCGAGTTTGCGTCCGACCAGGGCGATATCGGGACGACCCGGCGCTCGTGCATAGTCGACCCGGTAGCGGAAGCCGCGCCGATAGAGTTCCTTACGCAGCGCCAATTCAGGTTTCGTGTCCTTGCTGCGAATCAGACGCATCGTTTCGGAACGCTGCTCGGCAGTGAGAGTATCTCGGCGAGTGGTCATGCCAGCTCAGCCTCCCACAGGCGCTGCAACTAACCGGTCATCGGCGAATCGCGTTTGCACTTGTGCAGTCGGTGGGAATTCGTCCACGATGAAACCGAATGCTCGGTCAACCAGCCATCGCACGGCTGGGACGCAGACCGCGTCTCCGAACGCGATTTGCGCTTGACGACGTCCAACCGAGATTGGAAATTGGTCGGCGCCTTGCAGTCTCGCGTACTCACGACCGTTGAGTGGGCGGATTCTCACTGTTCCGTTTCGACCGTCAACGAGGAACTGCACGCTGCTGCCGCCGTTCGCGGTTCTCAAGCATCCCGCAATTCTGTCGCTGCGAAGCTCTCCAACAGTGCGGCTGTTCCGCACTCGCCGGTACATCGTGGCGACGCCGTCGCGTTGGCCGGCCACAAGTTCTTCCACTCTCGATGCGTGACGCTCGTGCATCGCTTCAACCAGGGTGTTGACCTGTTCCTGCGACCACCAAGTGTCGTCGTTTGCCGGGACATCTTCGAGCACGTCGATGAGGCGCTTGGTTGTGCCTCGAGGCGGTTCTGGCAGGGAGAACTCGGCAAAGGGGATGGACCGATGTGATGCCTGAAACTTGCGAATTGCCGCGTTTCTGAGTCGTGTTACTTCGTTGGTGGGCGGCAATCGGAGGGAGACCAAGTCTTCCCTCAGTGCAACGACAAAGAGCCGCGGGCGACTTTGAGGCGTGAACCACTTCGCATCGACAACCACAAGGTCGAGGACATATCCGAGGTCACCAATGCTCGTACAGACCTCTTCGAGATCGCGTCCCCCGTTCGACGTCACAAAGCCAGTGACGTTCTCGAGCAGTAGAGCCTTCGGAAGCATTCGTTCTCGCGCGAGTTCGCCAGTCAGTCGGAGGAACGGCCAAATCGCACCCGAGTGCTGCCCAGACAGACCACGCCTGTTGCCCGCCAGCGAGAGATCTATGCAGGGAAACGACGCCGTCAACAGATCCAGATCCTGGGGGAGATCATCCAGCTTGAGATGGTTGATGTCGCCGACTCTCAGGTGGTCGGTTCCAAACCGTTCGCCATACATTTGCGCCTTGTCAGGCGAGATGTCATTGGCGAAGACGCAGTCCCAGCCCAACGGCTCAATGGCCTCACGAACCAGGCCGATTCCCGCGAAGAACTCTGCGAAGCGCCCCATTATGTCCCCTGTCGCAGAATAATAGCCGTGCCGGAATCTAGCACGTCCATTCTATCAGCAGGAGCTACTCTTCCTGTGGACAGAGGAGCCAAGCCATGCGAATCACATTCTGTGGGACTGGGGCGGGGGCGGCGGTTAATCCGAGGCGGGGAGCTTCTTCGATTCATCTGGCTCATGGCGATTCCCGTTTGCTGGTTGATACCGGGCCGGGGTTTATGGAGCGGATGGCCGATGCCGGTCTCGACCCCGACGCCGTCTCCGGCGTGGTCTTTTCCCATCTGCACTTTGACCATGCGATGGGTGTGGTCGAGCTGTTCACTCGACTGCTCGTGCGGCGCGGCGCGCCCGTGACCGTGTTCGGCCCTCGCGACACCGATACCTACATCGAGGCGGCGCTGGCCTTTGCCCGGGTCAACGCCACCAACGACCGGACTCGGGACTGGCTGGACGGCGTATCGGTCGAGTTGACCCGCCCCGGCGATGAGCGGGAGCTGGGCGGCATGCAGGTGCGCTCGGTCGAGGTGCAACATGCGCCGTATCTAGAGTGCCTGGCGCGGAAGTTTGAGGCGGGCGGGCGGACCCTGGTTTACTCCGGCGACACCGTGTACGTGCCCGACGTGTTGGTCCCATTGTGCGAGGGCGCGAACGTACTGGTGCATGAGGCGTACACCGAGTCGGTGCTGGAGCGGATGGCGGCCGGCTTGTCGGAGTCGGGGCGAGCCGGACTGTATGCCGGAGTGCGCGGCACGCACTCGACGGCCGTCGAGGCCGGACAGATCGCGCGCGACGCCGGTGTCGAGACGCTCGTGCTCACGCATCTGATGCCCGACGAACGCGACTGGGACCTGGTTGAAGAAGCGCGGCGAGCGTTCGGCGGCACGATCATCGTCGCCTCGGATGGTCTCTCGCTGGAGGTCTGAGGCGACCGCGATGGACGTGCGCGAACTAACGATCATGGTCGGCACCGACCAGCCGGAGGCCATGACTCGCTTCTACGGGGACGCATTGGGACTGGAGCGAGTCGCGAAGTTTCGGGATCCTGTGTTCGCGGCGTCCGGCGGGTTCATCCGCATCCTTGATCACTCGGAGATCAAGGGCCCGACGCTTGAGCCGGCGCGGATGCAGATCAACCTGTTCGTTGACGATGTGTTGGCCGAGTATGAACGCGCGATCTCGACCGATCCAACCATCCGAGTGCACCGCGAGCCGCAGCGGGAATCGTGGGGCGGACTGGTGACGACGCTGCTCGACCCGGACGGGAATTTCGTCCAACTGTTGGAGTTGGTGGCTGAATGAGGCGCCAGAATGACGGACATGGAGATCGGCAATGACGCAGACGATTTCGGCAACTGAGACGATTGCCCACCCGCCTGAGCACGTATGGGCCGTGCTCACGGACTGGCCCGGCGCTGTGCGATGGATGAATGGCATTGAGTCGATGTCAATTGACGGCGAGACGGTTGAGGGCGCTCGTGTCCGCTTCTTTACCCGCGGCCAAGACCGCGACTCGATCATTGCGCGCTGCGATCCGGGTCGCGAGATTGTGCTCCGCTCGCAGCAGGGCGGCGTCAGCGCCGACTACACCTATTCGCTCGAGCCCGTGGGCGAATCCAGTACACGGATCAGCCTCGTCGCCGAGTGCCACTTCAGCGGCCTGCGATATCGGCTGTTGGGGCCGCTGATCCGATTCGCGATCCGGCGGACGGACGGCGGACAGATTGCGGCGCTGAAGCGGGTCGTTGAGCAGGAAGAGGCATAAGCGCTCGGCGGCGATGCTGATGAATCAACGCTTGGGGACCCCTCAGGCGCTCCTCGCCAGCTCCTTCCCCGATCAAGCCGGGGACAGGCTCTGCAAGGGGGAGCAAATGGGTCACCAAGAATGCTCTGAATAACTGCCGCTGGTGGCCGCTCCGGGACCCCCCCCCTTCAGCCTTCGGCAGCTTCCCCCGCGAGGGGACCTTTGAAAAACTCCCCTTCGCCCCCCCTTGCGGGAGAGATGCCGTAGGCAGAGGGGGGGCTCCCCATCCCCTGGCCTATCTAGTCGCTGTGCGCGGACCCCCCTCTCTGTCACTCCGTGACATCTCCCCCCGCAAGGGGGGGAGAGGGGATTTGTGAGTTTTGCAAAGGTCTCCGCGAGGGGGGAAGCGAGGATCGGAGTTGTTCAGAGCATTCCTAGCGGGGGAGATGCCGTAGGCAGAGGGGGGCTCCTCATCTCAAGGCTTATCTGGTCGCTGGCGGCGGACCCCCCCTCTGTCACTCCGTGACATCTCCCCCCGCAGGGGGGGAGAGGGGATCAGAGTTGCCCTAAGCATTACTAGGAAAGGTCTGAACAAGGGGCGATTGAGCGGACTTGGTGCTGACTGGGCGGGTGCGAGCGCGTCAATGCGGTGCGTTGGCGACTGGGATGATGGATTGGGGCGATTCCGAGGGTGCGGTTGGCCCCATGGTTGGGGTCGAGCCGGGCGGGCGGCGTAGTCCGCCCGGGTTTAGGCCAGTTGCGGCTCAGCGATCAGCAGGTTGGTGAAGCCCAGGAGCAACGCCAGCCGCTGGTGATTCTTGGCCAGGCCGCGGTAGCGCACCTTGTCGTAGCCGAAGCGCCGCTTGACGTAGAGGAAGGGGTGCTCGACCTTGGCCCGCAGCGAAGCCCGCTGTCGCTCGCGCTCGGCCAGGGCACTGTCGGGCTGTAGCGTGCGCCGGCGGCCGGGACGCATCGCGACCCGCCACTCGACCTCCGAGTCGGCCAGTTCGGGACGGCGCTCCACGCCCTGGTAGCCGGCGTCGCCCCAGGCCTCGCGCTCGCCGCCACGCAACAGCCGGTGGGCCTCGGTCACGTCGGCTGTATTGGCCGCCGTCGTGCTCAGGCTATGGGTCAGGCCCGTCTCGGCATCCGTGCCGATATGCAGCTTCATCCCGAAGTACCACTCGTTGCCCTTGCGGGTCTGGTGCATCTCCGGGTCGCGCCGGCGAGCCTGGTTCTTGGTCGAGGACGGCGCTGCGATGATGCTCGCGTCCACGATCGTGCCGGCTTGCAGCCGCAGCCCTTGTCCGGCGAGGTGCGCGTTGATCGTCTCGAGCAGCGTCTCACCCAGCTGATGCCGCTCCAACAGGTGGCGGAAGTGCAGGATCGTCGACTCGTCCGGGATCGGACCGCTCAGCGTGAGGCCGCAGAAGCGCCGCACCGACTCGGCCTCGTACAACAGATCTTCCATCGCCGGGTCGCTGAGGTTGTAGCAGAGCTGCACGCAGTGGATGCGCAGCATCACGGCCAGCGGGTAGGGTCGGCGTCCGTGCCCGGGCTTGGGATAAACCGGCTCGATCCGCGCCGCCAACGCGGCCCAGGGGACCAGCCCATCGAGCCGCTCCATGAACCGTTCGCGCCTCGTCTTCCGCTTCTTGTGGGCAAACTCCAAGCTGCCAAACGTCGGCTCCAGCATCAAGACGCTCCCTTCAGCGGTCGCTGCCTCGATCCTATCCAGCCCTCAGAAAGCAGACTTGTTCAGAGCTTTCCTAGCGAATGTAGGTCGGTGTTTCGTCGTTGTCGTCGGCGATTAGGGCCATGTCGTCGGCGTTGAGGTCGTCGAGTTCTCCCTGGCGGTAGGCGTCGTAGAGGTTGAAGAGTTCGGTCTTGTGCGGACGCTTGCGACCGATTGGGCACTCTTCCCAGGCCTCGTAGCTCTCGTCGCAGTAGCCGAGCCGGCGCTCGCCGCATTTGGGTTGGAGTTGACGCCCCAGCTCGGGCGCGACCCTGACGACCTCTGCTCGCATCAGCGAGACCACCTTACGGAACTCCCATTGCGCGCGCGTGCAGAGGCGTAGGTCGGAGATGTGCAATAGCGACGCGAAGTTGACCGTGATCTTGAAGTTGGTATTCGTCGCGTTGGGCAAGAGGAAGCGTGCGTCCTCGGCAGGAATGCCGGCTTCGACCATCTTCTCGTAGAGCGCGCCCGCCTGCGCGAACAGGGCCGCCATGTCGTCCTCGAGGCCAGCCCGTTCCACCGTTTTGGGCACGGTGTAGGGGAACTTGCCGCCGGGGAAGGTGACATAGCGCTGACTCTGCTGCTCGAAGCTGATCCCGATTCGATGTCGCACGAATTGATGTGAAAAGGCTCGAGAGACACCGGAGATGCCGAATTCGAAATGCACCTGTTCGAGCGGCGACATGTGACCGGTCAGCAGTCGCGCCTCGACGAAGTCGAGCATCTTCTCTGGTGGGATGCGCTCGTCGTCAATCCGATCCAGCACCTGCTGCGGAGTCAGCGCCGAATAGCAGACGCGATACGCCATATAGAGGGCCCGGATTGGATCCGGCGTGTGGTCGATCAGCTTGACGGAAATTGCCACGTGACGTATCGCCTTATGTAGTAGGGATGCTACCGCGCTGACGCTCGGTCCGCGCGCCAAATTGTTTGGCGCGTGGATTGGTTGTCGTTCGGCGCGTCCTGGCTAGGCGAAGGTCGTCTCGACCGAGGACGACGCGTCGAAGAAGTCCTGCAGGGTCTGGTTGAAGCGGTAGAAGAGGTCGCGGCGGTTGTAGTCCTCGCCCTTGGCCAGCTCTTCCGGGCTCTCCAGGTCGATCGTGTTGAGCGTGTGATGCAGGTCGGCGTGACCGTTGTTCTGGATGTTCTCGATCATCTCTTGCCAGCGGTCGGTCGGCATGACGAGCGTGAAGTCGAGGTCCTCGGCGTCGGCACTGGCGGAAACATCGGCGATCTCGGGAATCTCATAGCCGTCGAAGACGAGCTTGATCGTGGTTTCGCCGACGTTCACGCCCATGGCGCAATCCATCATCCCGAAGTCGCGCCAGTGCGGGTCGTCCGCCACGGTGTCGCGAAGCGCTTCAAACCACTCAACGGACGGGAACTGCGGCATGATGGTCTCCGGTTGGTCTTCTGAGTATGTACGTCGCTGATCTTAGCAACAGAGGCCTTTGAGCACGACACGTAGACCGGGTTACTCGTTCCACTCCGAATCGTTGGAGGAACGCACCGGGCGGAAGAGATCGCCGAGCGCGACCGCGGCCGCGGCCGTCAGTGCGAGTAATCCCAGCGATTTGAGGTGCATCCGGCGAGCGCGGCTGAGGTCGTCGATGTCGGGCGCCGGCCGTTGCCAACCTACTGCTCGCCCATTCCAGGAGGTTCGTCGATCGAGCGCCACCGACATGGCCGTGACCGGGATTGGCGTTTCCGAGCCGAGCGCCAGCTCCTCCAGCTCGAGCGGTTGCAGATCGGAACGACCGCGCGCGGCCAGGGTCGCGGCGGCGGCGATCGCGTCGCGCACGCGACGGACCGACACGAGCCGACGGCCCGGGTCGAGCAGGGCGGTGAGCGGCCCCTCGGAGCCGGGACCGGCCATCGGACCGCCCAGCGATTCGACCGCCGCGTAAGCGACGGCGCCGGACAGATCGAACGCGGCGTAGGCGGCCCAGGGGCCGACGACGCTCTCCGAGGGCGCGTTGGCGAGGCGGCCGATTTCCGCCTCGATGCGTTCGGTATCGAGCGCGGCGGTGGGTCTGCCGTGCTCGTCGAGGGGGGCATCGGCCAACTGTCGCTGCACGGTTCCCGAGGCTCGCAGGCCTCGCCAGGCATCGAATGTGGCTGCCAGGATGATCGCCTGGATCAGGATGGATGCGGCTCGTCCGCCTCCGCCTGGTCGGGACCGTTCGATCAGCGCGGCAGCGCGAATCGACGCCGCCGAGGCGGCGAACGGAGCAAAGACCCGCAGCCGCGGAGGCAGCGAGGCCAGGAGACGGGTCCTGGACATCGCCCAGGCCAGCCAGGTCGGTCGCCCGTCGGGCGGAGGGCCAAGCAAGTACTGCAGCAGGGCCTGCAGGATGAGCGCCAGAGCGAACACGGAGAGTCGGTCGGCAGTGCGTCGCATTGAGCTTTGAGCATATCTCTCAGGTTGGCTCGGCTCGTGACTGTGTCGCAGTTCACAATTTCACATGTGTCAATGTGGAAATCGGGATGCGCGCTTCCGAGAACGCGGAGAATTCCCGATCGAGTTCGTGAAAAAGTTGACAAGCGTAGTTTCTGCGGCGCATAATGTGCTTCGTTTCACAAACTCCCGTGCGTGCGGATATTCACAAGCGAAATCCGCCGTCCAGGTCGAGTCAGAAAGCGAGTTGGCCGATGCCCGTCACTCCTCCGTCGAAATGCCCGCGCTGCTCAGGCTCAATGCTCGTCGAGTCCGACGCCCACAGCGTCTATTCCAGCTGCCTGTCATGTGGGTACGTCTACGAGAGCAGCATCATTTCGGTCTTCGAGCTCGAACGCGAGCAGGCCGTCGAGGAAGGCCGCCAACGGCGCCGCCAGCCATCGCATGGCAAGCTTCGCCTCTAAGCAACCACACGTCGCCGACCAACCGGTCCCGATCCGGCCTGCACGCTACGGAGCGTCGTCACGCCGGCCCCCGCTAGCCTGAAGTAAACGCGCGCCGCTGCTATCGGCAGGCGTGCGGTGCGCTGAGCGAGGATTCGGTCGCGTGGAGATTCGCGAATATCACAAGGCGACGCGCTGCGCCCATCGCGGTCGCATTCTTCGCTGCCGGGAACGCCTGCTGGGTCAGTGCCAGTACTGCGCGAAGGGCTTCTGCGAGCGCCACGGACGGATTCAGGACGACGGCCAGGAAATCTGCGTCGCGGATCGCTGCGAACGGCTGCGCGTGGATGTCGAGCTGCACCTGGTCTTTAGGGTCGCTGCCAAGGAACGCAATCGAAACTCACGCTGCGGCGAACCTGCGTGTGCTCAACCTCACACCTTGTCTTGCGAGCGCTGCAATAGCCGCTACTGCGAAGACCACCTCAAGCAGGTGATCATGACGGTCATGCGCGGTGGCGAACTGCAGGCCGAGGCCGTTGCGATGTGCGACCACTGCCGGGCCCGGCTACCGCTGTGGACCGAGGTATGACCTGAGAATCTCGGTGTCGTGAGGAAAGACCGCTAGCGGCCGTCGTTCGCCCGGTTCCAGCGGCACCCAGGCCGCCGCCAACGCCTCCGGACCGGGCTTGAGCGAACCGCCAACGGCCTCCGCTCGATACGCGATCACGACCACCTGCTCGCCCGTCGTTGACCAGACGCCCAACAGACTGCCGACCTCGACCTCGATCCCGGTTTCCTCCCGGACTTCGCGCGCCGCCGCGTCCTCGACCCGTTCGCCCGCATCGACGAAGCCCGAGGGCCAGGCCCAGCGATACATCGCCGGTTCGTGGTTGCGGCGGATGTACAGCAACCGACCCTGATCGTCGCTGGCCAGCACGACGACGGCGACCTTCGGGTCTCGGTAGTTGATCCAGCCGCAGGACGCGCAGCCATCCACCGACTCCAACGGAGCGGCGCATTGTGGGCAGAATCTTGGCGGAGGCGGCATCGCGTTGGGCCGGAATGCTCGGTGGTTAGAAGACCGGCAACGAGACTCGTTCGAAGTGCTCGTAGTAGCGGCCGTCGGCCGAGCTCCAGCGTTTCTCGACGTTGGCAATGAAATCCTCGCCGCGGTCGCCGAACTGTGACACGTGGCGCGTCAGCGCTCGAGTCTTGGTCTGGATCACGTCGGTGATGTCGATGTCGTAGTTGGCTTGCTGGCTGCCCCAGATGAACAGCTCGGCCACCTTGTGACACTCGAGGCCCTCTTCAAGGTGCTCTGGGTAGTTGAGGCGATCGCGCGCGGTCGGGTACACCGCGTCGACGGTCATTTCGCCGGTGCAGCGGTGGTCGCGGTGGTTGATGAATCCGCGCCACTCGGAGAGCGGATCGGACGGGTCAGCCTCGAGCGCCCGCCGGTGGATGGTGTCCATCGAGTGCGTGAACACCACGTGCGGCTGAACTTGGCGGATCGCCTTGACGATGCCGCCCAGGTACTCGCGCGTGTACTCAAGCTCGCCGTCTTCCCCGCCGAGGAAGGTGCAGCTGACCACACCCAGCTCCTCGGCCGCGTTGCACTGCTCGACTTCACGCATCGGGACGAGGCGCTCCGAGGTCATCTCCGGATCGGCCGTGCCCTTGGCGCCGTTGGTCACGACGAGGTAGTGCATCTCCCAACCGAGCGTGGTCCACAATGCCGCGGTGCCGCCGGCCCCGAAGTCGGGATCATCGGGATGGGCGGCGACCACCAGGCCGACCTTGTTGTCGGTTTCGGGAGGCAAACTCATGTAACAGTTCTTTCAGACCAATGAGAGGTTCAGGGGTTGACAGGACAAGCGTATACGCGCAAAATGAACAGGAACACGCAGAACGGACGTTCCGCACACGTGCGCGGAGAGATGATATACTTCTCTTATGTCACGTACGCCATTCAATTCGTACTGGCTGCGCACGGTCCGTGAATGGCGCTAGAGAACAATCAGGGGGACCAACCATGACAGAACAGACGACTCCCAGCAACGATCCGGACACAATCACTCCTCCGCGACGAGGGAAGCGCGGTCCACGCTCGGACAAGCCCGAGCGCATTCTGGCGTTCTTGCGCGAATACTTTGCCCGCTATCACTATCCGCCTTCCGTGCGCGACATCGTCGACGGCTGCCAGCTGTCGTCCACGTCGGTGGCCGACTACAACCTCAAGATCCTTGAGCGTGAAGGGCATATCCGCCGTGATCGCGAGCGGGCTCGCACCATCACCCTGACTCAGCCGGTCAATCCCGTCCAGCCGACCAGGCTTGACCCCAGCGTGACTCCGCTGAAGATCCCGCTGCTCGGTTCAATCGCAGCCGGTACGCGCTCACTCGTCCCCGACGGGGTTGACGTCGACCACGCTGAGAGCCGGATCAGCGTCACCTCGGACATGTTGGCCGGCCGCGACCCGGAGCGCGTCTTCGCGCTCACCGTGCGCGGCGACTCGATGATCGACGCGTTGATCGCCGACAACGACACCGTGATCCTGGAAGAGACGCCCAATATCGCCAATGGCCAAATGGCGGCCGTCTGGTTGCGCGATGAGAACATCTGCACGCTCAAGCGATTGTTCTACGAGCAGGGCCAGGTCCGGCTCCAGCCCGAGAATCCAACCATGGATCCGATCTTCACCGACGAGTCCAACATGTTGATTCAGGGCCGGGTCGTCTCGATCATCCGCCGCCCGCACTGATGAGCCCTGCTCAGTAGTCCATTCCAGGCGGCGGCATTTCCGTCCCCGCCCCCGGAGCGTGTGTCAGAACTACGAGTTTCGTCATTCCCGCGCTCTGTCGCGGGAATGACGGAAGTTGAAGTCGGGCGACTTCTCAGACACCCTCCCCGAGCGGCTCCCGGCGCGGGGCTGGGACTGGCAGATGTGAGACATCATTCGACATGTGCGTAGACTGAGCCTGTGCCGCCTGTTCTGAGCATTGACGATGTCAGCATCGAATATCGCACTCGCGAGGCTCCGGTTCGCGCCGTCCGTGGCGCATCGCTGACCCTGGAGCGCGGCGAGATCGTCGCGCTGGTTGGCGAGAGTGGGTCGGGAAAGACGACGCTCGGTCTCGCGATCCTGCGCATCCTGCCGCGCAACGCCGAAGTGACCTCAGGAACCATCCGCTACGAGCATCGCAATGTCGGCGAGATGGATCGCAACGAACTCCAACGCATCCGCGGCGACAAGATCTCGATGATCTTTCAGGACGCCATCGCCGGTCTGAATCCGATCATCACTGTTGGCCAACAGATCGAGGAAGTCATCACATCCCATCGGGACGTGACCAAACTGGAGGCGCGCGAACGCTCGCTCGAGGCGCTCAACGCGATGCAGCTGCCCGATCCGATCAGAATCGCCAAGTCGTACCCCGGCGAGCTGTCAGGCGGCATGTGCCAACGCATCATGATCGCCATTGCCACCGCGCTTGATCCTCAGGTGTTGATTGCCGACGAGCCGACGGCGTCGCTCGACGTCACCATTCAGGCGCAGATTCTCTACGAGCTTCAACGCCTGCGAGACGAACGCGGCACGGCCATCTTGCTGATCACGCACGACATGGGCGTGGTCGCGCAGGTTGCCGAGCGAGTGGCGATCATCTACGCGGGCCGGATGATGGAAGTCGACGACGTCATTCCGCTCTATAAGCAACCACGGCATCCGTACACCTGGGCCTTGCTCGACACGCTGCCGCGCCTCGATCGGCGGCGACGCTCTCGTCTGCGCCAGATCCCTGGCGGGCTGCCAGACCTGACCGGCGAAGAGATCGGCGAACACTGCGCGTACCTCTCGCGTTGTCCCAAAGCTCTCACGCAATGTCGCACCGACGACGAACCCGAACTCTCGCAGGTCATCGGCGGCCGGATCGGTCAACGCGTCGCCTGCTACAACCCGATCCTCGAGATTTAGGGCCGGCCGGCCCCGGCCAGTTCTGCGACCAGCAACTCCACGGCGACATCTTCCGGCAATCCGCCGTCGTCCGTGCGGTAGTCGATGATCGCGACCTCCGCCTCCAGAATGCGGGCCAGCGCGGCGTCCGCCGACGCCTGCGTGTAGGCCTGCGCCTGACGTTGTACACGTCTCGCCAACCATTCCATGTTGATTTTCAGCGCCGTCTGGAGCTCTTCCTTTGAGCCGCCACGATCCAGCACCTCGCGCGCGACCACGATCTGCCGATACGTGCGCGCCAACATCTGGATGATGCGCACTTCTGGTTCGCCGTCCGCTCGCACGCCGTCGAGCGCGCGCATTGCGTCGGCCAGGCGCCGCTCGGCGACCGCGTCAACGAGATTGAAGATGGTCGCCGAGCGGACGGGGGGCACCATCGCCTCAACGATCGTCTCATCGACATTGGCGTCGCCGGCGTAGAGCGCCAACTTGTCGACCGCCTGGGTCAGGGCTCCTCGATCTCCGCCGGCGCGGTCGACCAGGGTCTGCGCCGCGTTGCGAGTCATGTGCAGGCCGCGGCGGCGCACTTCGCCGCGCAACCACTCGGTCGCCTCCTTCGGCTTCAGCCGAGCGAACTCCTCGACCGTGGCCATCGGCTGTATGAGCTGCAGCATCGGATTGCCGCGTCGCAGTTCTTCCTCGACAAAGACCAACACCGTCGTCGGCGGAAGTTGTTGCATGAGATCCGTGAGGCCGTCCCAATCTCCGAGCTTTCTGGCGCGGCGTCCGCCGGGCTGGAAGCCGAATCGCCCGCAGAGCCCGTCGACTCGGACCCAGCGCACCTCGCCGAGGAATGGCGCCGCCGACACGGCTGCGCCCAACTCG
The DNA here is from genome assembly GCA_965261715.1 of Dehalococcoidia bacterium. Taxonomy (GTDB): domain Bacteria; phylum Chloroflexota; class Dehalococcoidia; order Bin125; family Bin125; genus Bin125. The sequence goes on along the minus strand of OZ253471.1, from coordinate 3,459,415 downwards.
CCAAGCGAGACGCGCGCGCCGTCGAACGAGGTGGAGTTGTTGCTCAGCGCGCCATCGCCGTCGTGCTCCCGGCGCAGCGCCGCTACCGCCTCAAGCCGCGCGAACCGGTCCTCGCCGTGGAAGAGATATACCGCCATTGGCTCAGAGCCTATCGACCTCAGCTTAAGTCTGAGCAAATCGAGCTCGCCACGCAGAAGACCACTTGTGCTATCATACCTTGAACATGAACCACCGCAATGGCATACGAGCTCCACCCTTACTCTCACGCCTTGCGGTGACCGTGCTAGTCACGGCATGCCCATTTCTTCCACCATCCTCCGAACATAATCCGCTACCCTGCTCCTCGAAAGGACTCTTCAGAAATGACGCAGCCAGAGAGTATCCGTCGGCCATACGCACCGACATCATGCGTTCTCGCGGTCATCGATCGCGCGCGCACCCGCAATCTGCCAGAAGTTGTCGACACCACCTTCATGAACGTCGCGGGTGTGGAAGGCCAGAGCGTTCCCCGGACCAGCGATGCACTGAGGTTTCTCAACCTCGTCGACTCATCCAATTCGCCTACTAGCGGTTTCTCCGTACTCGCCAACTCGCCCGACAGCGACTTGCCCGATCGTCTCCGCGAAATCGTTCGGACGGCGTACAGGGAAGAACTCGAACTCATTGATCCCGCCATTGACGATCAGGAGAAGATCAAGGGCGTCTTCCAGCAGTATGTCCCCAAGTCAACGACAGCCAAAATGGTATCGCTCTTTCTTGGGCTCTGCAAGGCATCAAATATGGAAGTAAAAGAACCGCCACCGACGCGCGCTATTGGTTCTTCTTCTCCGAAGAATGACGGGGGCACGAGAAAAGACAAGGCTAGCCGACGAGTTAAGCCGGAGACGATACCGCAATCACTTGGGGTCCCTAGCGTGGTCGTCCACGGAATTTCCGAGGACGACATCGAGCTGCTCAAGGAGGAAGAGTTCAATGCTGTTTGGGCCAACTTGGGCAAGCTGGTTTGGCGTCGCTCTCATCGAAGAGAGTCGGCTATGGAGGCGAAGCCTCGACAGTTGCCGTCTCGCATCGAGAGCGAAGTGAACTGAGAAATGAAAAGGGCCAGCGGAGCCACAGCAACTTGGTCGGAAGCGTGGCTCCACTGGCTAGCAAGCACCGAGAGGAAACCTCCCGATGAATGTCAAGCTTACTCGCCGTGCAACCAGCCGTTCCGAACGGCGACCCGATGGCAGTGAGGTCGTCGAAAAGTCCGAGGAGGAGTCATACGAAGAGCATGACAGTCCAGTGACAACGTCGCCGCGATTTCGAATACCTCGCCTCCTTCCGGGGTTCTCACGGCCGCGGAGGCTGATTAGCTTATGTTCCAAGGTGGTCAGCATTGCCGTTCTCACTAGCCGAGTTAGAGAGTTGCTCAGTTGAGTAGCTCAGCCTTTGACCCTGTGACTTGATTGACAAAACGTGAATCGGTTCACATGCCGTTCACGAACGGCAATCTGACCGCAACTCAGGAAGCGTAAGTTGGCTTTGACAGGAGTTCACCATGGCTGTGAACAAGATCGAAGCCCTGAAGTCGGCCAAGGACGGTCTCGACGTCCTGCCCGACATCCAGCGCTACGCGGCGATGGCCGCGGCGGGCGAGGATCCGCAGATTCCCGCCGAGGACTTTGAGCGATTCAAGTGGTACGGACTCTTCCACCGCAAGCCGACGCCGGGCTACTACATGTTGCGGATGCGCATTCCGGGCGGCGTCCTGACCTCGGAGCAGATGGCCGCGGTCGGTGAGATCTCGAACCAGGTCGGTCGCGGCCATGCCGATATCACGACGCGGATGAACATCCAGCTGCGCTGGATCACGATTGCCGATGCTCCCTGGGTGCTGCAACGACTGTCGGCTGCCGGACTGACCTCGCAGCAGTCCGGGATGGACAACGTGCGCAATATCGTCACCTGCCCGCTCTCCGGCCTGACCGCCGACGAAGTGATTGACACTCACAAGCTGGCGACGCGCATGCAGCAGGCGATTGTCGGCGGCAAGCGCTTCTCCAACCTGCCGCGCAAGTTCAACCTCTCGGTCGTCGGCTGCCGCGAGGACTGCGGTCACGCGCAGACGCACGACCTCTCGTTCCTTCCCGCCGAACGCGACGGCCAGGCCGGACTCAACGTGTTCGTCGGCGGCGCGCTCGGCGGGATGTCGCCCGAGTATGCGCGGCCGCTGGATGTATTCGTGATCGAGGACGAGGCGGTTGATCTGACGACCGCCATCCTCGATGTCTTCCGCGACCACGGACTGCGCGAGAAGCGCAAGGAGTCGCGCCTCAAGTGGCTGCTGCGGGCCTGGGGCATGGAACGATTTCGCGAAGCGGTTGAGCAACAGTTCGGTCGTGCGTTGTCGCGAGCCGGCGCGTCGCTCACCGAGCGGCACGGCGGCGACCACATCGGCATTAGCACACAGAGCGATCCCGAACTGCGCAGCGTCGGCTGCCTCGTGCCGGTTGGTCGGATCAGCGGTGACGACCTGATTGAGTTTGCGAAACTGGCCAAGCAGTATGGGACAGCCGAGCTGCGGTTGACCGTGCAGCAGAACCTGCTGATTCCCAACGTTCCCGCTGGACGCATGCCGGCGCTCCTGGCAGAGCCGCTGCTGCAGAAGTACTCGCCTACTCCGTCGGCATTCATCCGCTCGATGGTGACCTGCACCGGCAACGACTACTGCGCCTTCGCATTGATCGACACCAAAGGTGAAGCACTCAGACTGGCCGAAGCGCTCGAGCAGCGCTACAGCGTTGGAACGAACACCGCGCCAGTTCAGATTCGGATGTCAGGCTGCCCCCACGCCTGCGGCGTTCACCGCTCCGGCGAGATTGGACTGTTGGGCGGCCGTAAGCGGATCGACGGCGCGATCATTGATGTCGCCGACATCTTCGCCGGCGGACGGCTCGGCGACGACGCTGAGTTGGGCGAACGGACCAGGTCGGATGTGGCGATGGGCGATCTGCCCGAGCGGGTCGCGGAGCAAATCCGGGCCATCCGCGGCGCAGACGCCCTGATCGATCTGGCCGATCTTGCTGGCCAACGCGAACCGATTCTGGCGGACTGAGTCAGCCATGCCTCGCCTGCCACTACTGCGACGCGAGGGTTGGAAACGCTCAATCTGTTGCTATTGCGGCGTCGGTTGCGGCGTCAAGGTGCAGACCAAGGATGGCGTCGTCTCCACCGTCCGCGGCGACGAGGACCATCCCGTCAACCAGGGCAAACTCTGCGCCAAGGGCGCTCTGCTCTCCGACATCTTTGGCGAAGAGGGACGACTCCTCTATCCGCATATTCGTGACGAACAGGGCGCGACCGAACGGCGCACGTCCTGGGACGACGCCATCGACCGCGCGGCCGGCGCGATCCGCCGCGCCGTTGACGAGCACGGGCCGCACAGCGTCATGCTGTACGGCTCGGGACAGCTCGTGACCGAGGATTACTACCTCTTCGGCAAGCTGGCCAAGGGCTACATCGGGACCAACAACCAGGACACGAACTCAAGGCTCTGCATGGCCTCGGCGGTGACCGCCTACAACCTCAGCTTTGGCGCCGACGCTCCACCGGCCAGCTACAGCGACATCGAGCAGGCCAACACTTTCCTGATCGTCGGCGCCAACATGGAGGCCTGCCACCCGATTCTGTTCGAGCGCATCCGCGCTCGCAAGCGCGCCGCAACAGGACAGGTCAAGGTCATCGTCGTTGACCCTCGCGCGACGCGAACCACCGAAATCGCAGACATCCACCTGGCCCTGCGTCCGGGCAGCGACGTGCCGCTGTTGCAATCGTTGTTGTTCGAAGTCCGCCTCGCCGGCGGACTCGACGAGGACTATTTGCAAGCGCACACCAGCGGCTGGGAGGATGTCGCCTCAGCACTGTCAGGGTGGTCGGCAGAGCGGGCTGTTGAAGACACGGGACTTGACGCTGTCGACATTCTCGCGGCGGCTCGCATCATCGCGCACAACGGACCGATGCTCACCTTCTGGACCATGGGCGCCAACCAATCGACGTCCGGTGTTGACAAGAACTTCGCCCTGATCAACCTGTCGCTGGCGACCGGCAACATTGGCAAGCCGGGAGCTGGACCGATGTCGCTCACTGGCCAACCCAACGCGATGGGTGGACGCGAGCAGGGCGGGCTAGCGACGACGCTGCCCGGACACCGACTGGTGGCCAATCCCGAGCACCGCGCCGAGGTCGAGCGAGCCTGGGGGATCGAGGCCGGGACCATCTCGGACCAGCCGGGCGTGACCGCGATCGAGATGGTCGAGCGGTTGGAGCGCGGTGAGATCAAGGTGGTCTGGGTCGCCGCGACCAATCCTGTCGCCTCGCTGCCCAACAGCAACCGCGTCCGCACCGCCTTCGAGCAGGCCGAGACCGTGATCGTGCAGGACCCATATCACCCGACCGAGACGTCCCAGATCGCCGACATCCTGCTCCCTGCCGCGCAGTGGTCGGAACGAGACGGCACGATGACCAACTCCGAGCGCCGCATCTGCCTGCTCGAGCAGGTCTCGGAACCGCCCGGAGAAGCGCTCGCGGACTGGCGCATCATCATCAAGATGGCCGAGGCGTTGGGCTACGGCGACGCCTTCCGCTACGACAGCACCGAGGACATCTTCTACGAGTACCGCGAACTCTCGCGCGGACGCGACATGGACATCACGGGACTCTCCTACCCACTGCTGGCCCAGCATCGGGCGGGCGTCCAGTGGCCCTATCCCGTCGCCTCGCGATCGGGTCCGCCCGATGACAATCGTCGCCTGTTCGAGGACGGTCAGTTCCAGACTCCCGACGGACGGGCGCGGATGAACGTCCCTGCCTGGACGCCGCCGGCCGAGTCGCTCGACGACGAGTATCCGCTGGCCCTGATCACGGGCCGGGTCAAGGACCAGTGGCACACGATGACCCGCACCGGCCGCTCGGCCAAGCTGATGAAGTCGGAGCGTGAGCCCTTCCTCGAGATCAATCCCGCCGACGCGATCGGGCTCGGTCTCCGAGACCGCGAGCCTGTCCGGGTCACGTCGCGGCGTGGCGCGTTCGAAGTGCCGGCTCGGGTGACCGAAGGCATTCGGGCAGGCTCCGTCTTCGCCCCCTTCCACTGGGGCGTGCTCTGGGCCGACAACGGTTCCTCCAACGCCTCAGCCAGCGAAGCGTTCGATCCACGCTCGAAGCAGCCGGAGCTGAAGTTTGCAGCGGTACGGGTAGAGCCTGTCTCAGCGGGATAGTGCCCCTACCGGCTCCTTAGTTCCCTCGCTTCCCCCCTCAGCGGGGGAAGCTGTCCCGAAGGGACTGAAGGGGGGCCGCGGCGTTGTCAATGAACGTTGGACCTGCTGCGACCCCCCCTCTGCCTTCGGCATCTCCCCCCGCAAGGGGGGGAGAAGGGAACCAAACGCGCCAGAACGTGCACAACCGACGTAGCCCCCGATACACGACACCCAACGGCAACCTTTGGTTCACCGCCGCGAAACATCCCGCAACCGACATGTAACGCCGCCTCCATAGCGTTTCCGATCAGTGACGAAGAACTGCGCTCAGACATTGAGTCGGGCATCGGAGGTGCATCTTGAACCAGAATGAGCTGACCGGCAAAGCAACCTCGATCAATCTCAAGAGCGTTGCCAGTCCTCACATGCGGACGTTCCACCTGACCTGGCTGGCGTTTTTCCTCTGCTTCTTCGGTTGGTTCGGGATTGCCCCGCTGCTCGGCGAAGTCCGCGACGACCTTGATCTGACCAAGTCCCAGGTCTTCACCTCGTTGATCGCGTCGGTCTTCCTGACCATCTTCGCCCGCGTCGCGATTGGCTGGGTGCTGGACCGCGTCGGACCCCGACGCACCTACACCGGACTGCTGATTCTTGGTTCGTTTCCAGTGATGCTGATCGGGCTCTCTCAGAACTTCGAGACCTTCGTCGTCTTCCGCCTGCTGATCGGCGTGATTGGCGCATCCTTCGTCATCACCCAGTACCACACCTCGGTAATGTTCGCGTCCAACGTGGTCGGCACCGCCAACGCGACGACCGCCGGCTGGGGCAACCTCGGCGGAGGCGTCACGCAGCTCGTGATGCCGTTGGTGATGACCGGCGTGCTGTTCTTCGTCGCTAACGAGACGATGGGTTGGCGCGTCGCGATGGTGATTCCCGGCGTCGCGCTCTTCCTGATGGGCATCGTCTACTACAAGTTCACCCAGGACGCGCCCGAAGGCGACTTCAAGGAACTCCGCGCGCAGGGCAAGGTGACCAAGCAGATCGAGTCGGGCGCGTTCGCCAACGCCGCCCGCGATCCTCGGGTGTGGTTGCTGTTCGTGATCTACGGCGCCTGCTTCGGGATCGAGCTCACGATCAACGGCATGGCCTCGCTCTACTTCCAGGACCGCTTCGGACTCGACCTGGTGCTCGCCGGGGTGATCGCCTCACTCTTCGGTTTGATGAACATATTCGCTCGCACGATGGGCGGCATCTTCTCCGACAAGTTCGGTATTCGCGGGGGGCTGCGCGGCCGCACGATCTTTATGGGCAGCGTGCTCTTGCTCGAGGGCCTGGCGCTAGTGGCCTTCTCGCGCATGGACGTGCTGATCCTCGCCATCCCGATGCTGGTCGTGTTCAGCATCTTCGTGCAGATGTCCGAGGGCGCGACCTTCGGCGTCGTCCCATTCGTCAACAAGAAGGCGTTGGGCGCCGTGGCCGGGATCGTCGGAGCGGGCGGCAACGCCGGCGCGGTCGCGGCGGGTTTCCTGCTCCGCTCCGAGGACGTGGCGGTCGAGGATGCCTTGCTCTACTTCGGCATCGCCGTGGTCTGCATCGCGCCGCTAGCCCTGTTCGTCCGATTCCCGAAGCGGGTCGAGGTCGTCGAACGCCGCCGCATACGAGAAGCGCTGGAAGCTCCGGCAGTGCCCGCCGCTGTGCTCGACTAACGTCGAGTCCTCGCCTCCACTTCCGTCATACCCGCGCTCTGGCGCGGGTATCTCGTTGTTCGTAACCCAACAGCGAGGATCAGCCTGAGTGACGGGTGCGAGGAGCATCATTGGATACGGGCGTTTGTGCAGCACTCGGCGAGATTCCCGCGACGGAGCGCGGGAATGACGGAGTTCTGCTGTCGGATCTCTCGGGGATGAAGGCATCGAGGGTGTCTCAGATGTCTGTTTTCCCGTCCCCGCCTCCGAGCGGGGACCCGTTCCCTCCGCGCAGGACGCATCGCAACCAGATAGAGCGCACGGCCAAGCGGGTCCCCGCTCGGGGGCGGGGACGGATGAAACAACGCTTCCCTTGGACTTCTGAGGCACCTGAACATAGAGCGCTTCAACGCTTGATCAACCCCCTGCGAGCAGGCTCCGCACTTCTTCTAGCGCGCCCGACAGGTTTGGAATCTCCCGTTCCACCTGTGGATGCAGGAAGAGCAGCACGCAGCGCTCGACCTTCCGACCCAGCGACTCCTCCAACATCAACGCGTAGGAGGCGGCCTGCAATCGGTAACGCTTGACGGCGGCGTCTATGGCTTCTCCCTCGCGCAGCGCGTCGGTCTTGTAGTCGACTACCACGAGGTTGCCGTTGGGCAGTTCGTAGAGCAGGTCGACAAATCCATCAAGCAGGACGCCGTCGATCTCCACGGCTGCATACAGTTCTCGCCAATATCGATCCTCGCTCACAGCTTCACGCACCGTGGCGCTGTTCACGGCCCAGAGGGCGAGTCGTTCCACTTCAACGACCGCCTGCGATCCAAGCGACTCCGCCGCAGACTGCGCGCTTGCGGCGTTGCGGATCTCTTGTTCAATAGGGTTCTTCAGGTCCACGACCTGCAGCGCGCCGTGCGTTGCGCGACCGATCGCCGTGCCTGCTCGGCCTCGACGCCAGGGTGGCAGATCGTCGTCCGGCTCGAAGTTGCGGTCGGCGCCCTGTTCGGCGACTTGTTCGGCCGCGTGCTCAGGCTGGTCGGACGCAGCCCGTTTCGCCACGCCGGTCGCCGACTCTCGCGGCAACGAAGTCAGCCTCGCGATGAGTTCCTCGCGTCGTGCGAGCCATGTTTCCCGATCCTCCAGAGTGTCCGAGCCGGCCTGTGACTCGCTCGCGCGTTCAACGACCGGAGGATCTGGAATCTCGTCCTCAGCCAGGCGGCGATAGGGCACGGTTGCCGTCTCCAGCACGCTGTCAATCAATTCTGCGTCGCTCTTTCGCTTGCCTCGATAGAGGCTGAGGATCAGATGATCCCGTGCCCGTGTCGCGCCGACATAGTTGCGCCGCACATATTCGTCCTCCTGGAGCTTTTGTTCGCGCTGCCAGAGATGGGCGAACCCAGGAGTGGCCAGACCCTTGCGAAACTGAATCTCCGGCCGTCCACCGATGCCCCAGAGCAGCGTCGGCGGATCGTTTCTCGGTGCAGAGTTGAGGCCGGTGAAGACGACGATCGGAAACTCGAGACCCTTCGCCGCGTGGATCGTCATAATCCGCACGGCGTCGTGATCCTCTTCCGGCACGACCGACTCGATTACGCGTGTGTCGGCGTCGGCCTGGTGCTGCGCCCAGGCGAGGAACTCGCTTAAGGTCGAGCCACCGCGGTCGCAGAAGGCCCGCGCCTGGTCGAGCAGGAAGCGATACCGCGCCCAATGCTCGCGCGGCTGTCGCTCTACCACCGACAACTCCATCAGCCGGCGGTCGCGAATTGCGTAGCCGACCAGCTCGCTGACCGACAGCTCCCACCTCCGCGCTGCCGCGTCGCGCAGCCACTGCATTGAATCGGCCACCGGATCGTCGTTTGCCAGACCTGAGGGCGTTGGCTGCCGGTAGTCCCACTGCCCGCGAGCCTGCTTCCAGCGATACAGGTCGTCATCTGCGCAAGCAAATGCCGGCGACTTGAGCGCAGCGACCAATGCGATCTGGTCGGTCGGATCATCGATGGCTCGCAGCAGGTTGAGCAGATCACGGATTTCCCGGGTGTGGTAGACCAGCGAACGGCTCTCCAGCCGATAGGGAATGTCGCGCTCCTCCAGCTCGGGGAGTAAGTGAATAAGACCGGTCCGCGTCGGTACGAGGACCGCAATGTCGGCAAACCGAGCATCCCGACAGCAACCGTCGCTCTTGTCGAACACCTGCGTATGCGATGCCGTGACATCTGCGATGATCCGCGCCAACGTCTCGGCTTCCACCCTTCGCGTCGCGCCGATCGGTCCCTCTCGCTGCTCTCCAACGACGGTGACAGCGTGTTGGACACCGTCCATGGCGTCGCGATGAGCGTTGAGGTCGTCCCATTCCGCCTGATCGTCGCCCCCGTCCAGCATCAGCGGCTGGAATACAGCATTGACGAACTCGGTCACGCCGGGTGTGGATCGGAAGTTCTGACTCAACCGGGTAAGCCCCGCTTCTTGTTCACGTTTGACCCGATTGAACTGCTGGATGTCGGCCCGGCGGAAGCGGTAGATCGACTGTTTCGGATCGCCGACGTAGAAGGCGCGGCCCGCTTCACCTTGCGTGATGGCGTCGATGATGCGGGTCTGCAATGGATCGTTGTCCTGGAATTCATCGATCAGCAGCCGCTTGTAGCGATGGCGCAGGGACATGGCGACGGACGGTTCCTGCTCAAGCAACCGGCTCGCCCGGACCAGCAGGTCCTGGAACTCCAACGCTCCCTCGCGTCGGCGTTCTTCCGCGTATTCGACCACGAAGCGTCTGAGTTCGTTATGGATCGGCACGAGCACGGGCTCGAATGCAGCGGCCATCAGGCGAACGGGGATGTCGCTGAGCTGCTTGATCTCATCTTTGATCTGCTTGACCCGATCCGCGCCGCCCCAGTTCTTGCCTGAGCCGCCTCGTCCCGGCCCGACGCGGAACTTGGCCTCGGCTAGGAACTGGCGCAGGGCTTCGCCGCCTGGATCTGCATTCGCCAGCTGCACAACCTGGTCAAGTACTCGCTCCATGTTCTCGAGGTTTCGCGCGAGCAAATCGTCCGGGTCCTGACAGTCGTAGCGCTGTTCCGTGATCTCTCGTAGTGGCGCCGAGATTTCCGCGACCCGCTGGGACAAATCAGGAGGCGCCAGTTCACCCGAATCAGCGGCGGCCCGGTCCCAATCGCCATGCAGCGCCCAGGCCAGTTCGCGCAGGTGCTTCAGCTCCAGGCCGGCGTCAAATGCGGCCAGCAGAGGTTCGGCGAGGTCGTCGTCCTCAAGCAGGCGGTCGAGCTCCTCTTCCCAGCGCTCGCCGAACTTGAGCAATGCATCTGATTCATCGACGATATTGAACCCCGGCGGCAGTCCCGCCTCGATTGGGTAGAGCCTCAGGATGCGGGCGGCGAAGGCGTGCAACGTCTCGACCGCGGCGTGATCGAGCTGTTCAGCCGCCTCAGTGAAGCGTTGCTGGCTCGCCGGATCAATCTCCGCTTCGCGCCTCTGGTCCAGACGTTCCAGGACCCGATCGTAGAGTTCGGCGGCGGCTTTCTCCGTAAACGTGATCGCTGCAATCTCGCCGGCTGCAACGTCGCCGCTGGCGATCAGATTTACGATCCGACCGACCAGCGCCTCAGTCTTGCCCGTGCCGGCGCCGGCCTCGACGAACAATGTCTCGTCAAGACTCTGCGCAATGCGGTCCCGCGCCTGCTGATCGGCGAGCGTCATGCCTCGGCCTCTGCTTCGGCAGGACCTTCGGTGAGTTGGACATAGTCGTTCAGCCGAGGATCGAGCTTGATCTGCTGCCAGTGCGAGCGGCGATCAGCGGGACATACCGCATCGAAGCTGCAATATGCACAGTTCTCGGCCAGCAAGCGGTGATGGTCACCTCCGGGATTGGCCGGGAAGTAGCCCGAGCGCACGTTGTCGGCGATCAGATTGATCGCGTCCTCGAAGCGTTTGCTGTTCGCCTCGTCCCAATCAACGGGGTTGTACTTAAACTCGCCTCGTTGCGTGATATACCAATAGGCGGATTGCACAGGCGCGGCATCGTCCAGGCCGTACAACTGTTGTGCCGCATAAGCGTAGATCGGCAATTGCAGGAATCGTCCACCGACGATGGCGTCTTTCTTGAGTTCGCTTCCTTTCGGAAACTCACCACCGGTCTTGTAGTCGATCACTATCAAGTGCTGACCGTCTTCCGAGCGATCAATACGGTCAATCATGCCGCGCAGCTCGAGAACGCTACCGTCGTTCAGTTTGATCCCGACCAGACCTTCAGTCTCCTCAAGCGCGCCAAAGACGAGCTCGCTAGCGATCTGCGTGACCGTGAACTTAGCCCGATGTGTGTCGTCCTGTTCCAGCAACGTCTGCAAGTCGTCAAGGATTCGTTGCTTGTCTCGCCGCCAGAGCAGTTCGCGACCGGTCAGTCCCTGCTCGTGTGCATGATCGAGGGCTGACTCGGCAATCGTCTCAAGGCGATCGCGGTCCGCGTCCAACCAGCGTCCTCCCGGATCCGGCTGATCATCGTTGGTTGCCTTGAAGAACTGGTCCAGGATGTCGTGGATCAGCGAGCCTTTGTCGAGCGGGGTGATTTGCAGATCGTCGCGCGATTCATCGCGCTCTTCAATCCGTAGCACGCGACCGAGGAAGTAGCGATAGGGACAGGTCGCCCAATCCTGCAACGCTCCTGCTGAGTGCGGGCGCGTCGTCTCGCGCACCGCGCCATCGGCGATCAACCCATCCCAACGGGTCATCTGCCGTGTCCGGCGTTCGCGGCGCTGAATGAATCCGCGCTTCAACGGAGGACATGCTTTGGCCAGATAGTGATCGCTGGCTTGCGGGCTTACTTTGATCCGTTGGAGGTCGAACTCGTGGATGTCGGCCGACATTCCCGCTCGCATCACTGCCGACTCGAACGAGGGAGTCGCCCGGATCACCTCACTCGACGCCTGATCGATCTTCGATGCGTAGACGCGCTCACCCCCATTCAGTGTCGTCGCCGACTCCAGCAGCCATCGACCAGGCAAGCGCGCCTGCTGGGCTCGCACATCGGCTCGCGGATAGCTCAGCACTCGCTGATCAGCGGCATGCAAGGCAATCAGGTAGTCGGAGCGCTCACGGCGCAGATGATCGCTGCTCGTTGGCAGCGACGTCCGGCGTCGAAGTTCGTCGGGCAGCAACGGATCATCGCTCCGTGTCTGTGGCAGCGACCGCTCCGCAGCGCCCACGACGTAGACCGAGTCCCACTCCATCCCGACCGCCGACCGCAGTGATCCAACAAACACGCCGTCTCCGACCCGTCCGTGGTGACCGGTCGGACGCTCAAGCCGCCGTCGAGCAGCCGATGCAAACTGCTCCGGCGACGCCTGGCCAAGTTCGTCCAGCCACTCAAGCGAATCGAGCAGCGCATGCACATCATCCCAGCGCGCCAACTGCAGATCGTCTTCGCCCGTATCGGTGGAGCGGGAGAAGCCGGTTCGGTTGCCCAATAGCAGTCTCAGTTGCTGACGTAGACGCTGCGCATGCTCGGACCAGAGCGCTCGTTCCGGTGTCTCACTGATGAACCGTGTCAGTTGGCTCGTAAACGCCATCAAGTCCTTGACCTGCTGGACCTCCGCTCGGACCCAGGGCAGCCGGCCGGGCTTATCGTCGTCCGGCACTCGCGAGAGCCGTCTCAGATCGTCTTCACGAGTGGACAGGTAGAGTCTCAGGCGCTCGTCCCAGCGGTCGGATCCGCGATTCAAGTTCGCGCGACGCGCCAGTTGATTCCAGCGCGCCGTGGGCGCCAGCTCACGGTTCAAGTCGAGCATCGGCGCGGCCGCCAGCCACGGGGCCACGTCGACAGCCCAACTCAGAGTCGAACCTGCCATCAGTCCGAGCAGACCATTAAGCGTGCGACCGGCGATCGATTGCTTCAGCGTTTGCGCATTGACCCCGTTCCAGGGAATTCGTGCGGCATCGAGCTGCTCGGCGCAGATCCGGGCATAGGGGTTGGCCTGTCGATACAGAATCGCCGTGCGATGCAGCGGCGTCGGAGGATCGGAGTGCAACGCGGTCGAGATTGCGCGAATCGCAGAGCGAACTTCTTCCTCCGGATCGGGCGCCTGGACGATGCGCTGCGCGGTTGGAAGCGGCTCGGTCTCGCCGCTCAGCAGACCGTTCTGGAGGTCGACATGCTGGCTCCAGCTCTGAGCCGTGTGTTCGTCGACCGCCTCGGCGTCGCCGGTGAGTCCCAGGATGACCTCGACAATCGCCTGCTCCGACAATGTTTTCAGAAACTCATGCTGGGCCGAAGTCAACTCGCCCGGCAGGTAGACAATGACCGCGCCGATGTCCCTCAGGACGCTTGGCTGCGTGGCCAGCGCCTTCGTCGCCGATTCCGCGAGGTCGCGGGTTGTGTAGAACTTCGACGTGCGTTCCTGGTAGGCGCGGTATCGAGCAACCAGATACGCGGCGTTCCTGCTTCCGACAGCGATGTCGCCGAGCTGTGCCTCGTCGCATCGATCGAATTCCTCGAACGCCGCCTCCAGCGTTTGCAGCACGGGGCCGTCGATGGGGACGTCGCCGAAGATTGACGCGCCGGCTTCAGCCACTGCCCGAATCGCTTCTGAGCGATACGCCTCGGGCAAGGGTCGGCGTCTGTCGTTGGCGAGCGATGCCGCGCCGATCAGCTCCAGCAAGGCTTGCAGCGGCTTGACCTGCACATTGACGACGCCGCCCGGCTGCCGCCCCAGCGTGCGTCTGACGTGGTAGCCGGCCAACGAGGATGGAACGACGATTGTGACGGGCGACAGCGGGTCGTAGTTGCCGTCAGCGGACTTGGCCCGGCTCACCGCGTCGTGGAGCGCCGATTGAGCTGCGCTTCCATAGACATGCGCCGACAGGTTCAGGGGCATGAGCGCCCAATGCTCACTACGTCTTGACTCAGCAGGCTGGTAGTTGTTGCAGCAGATCATCGCCGGCGCTGGGGTCGGATCGAATGTTCTTGCCCCGCTTGGAGATTTCAGTGACGACGTCGACGCGTTGTCCGAACTCGCCGGTCACGAAATAGGTGTGACGCTGACCCTCGATGTCGTCAATCAGATCGTGGATCCACACAGTCCATCGGAACGGATCGTCTCCGCGATAGGCCAGACTGTTGCCGGCCGGGTCGCGGGACACGCATTTGATTTCCCAGTCACCCATAGTTGGAACTTAGCCAGTCCTGATAGTCCTCTGAATAGTTGCCAACGCTCTCCGGAACCCCCCCTTCAGCCTGCGGCAGCTTCCCCCGCGTAGGGGGGAAGCAGGGAGTGGAGTAGTTCAGGCCGTCCTAGGCGTCCTCCCACTGGACGAACATCGGCATCAGGACATGCACGTAGTTGTCGCGGCCGACGACCCGGAATACGCCGGGATTGCTGGGTCCGCTGGTCTCCATGGCGATCTCGGCCGAGGCAGCGCCGCTTGCGATCTGCAGCACATCCTGCAGGTAGCGCACGTTGTAGGCGATCCGAGAAGTCTCTCCTTCGATCACTGCGTCGACGCGGCCGCGGTGGTTGCCCAGCTCCTCGGCGCGGGCCGTCAGCGTGATGTTCTGATCGGAGGCTTCGCCACTGAAGATCAGGCGGATAATCCCGCTCGACTCGCGCGCGAAGACTGCCGCAGAGCGGACACCGCCCTGCAGGACGGCGCCAGGCAGAATGGCGCGGGTCTGGTACTCAGCGGGAATCAGCTGGTCGTAGCTGGGGTAGTTGCCCTGGATTAACTGAGCGGTCATCTGCACCGACCGGACGTGGAAGCGGACGTAGGTGCGGTCGGCGTGGATGTACATCTCCACTGCCGAGTCGTCGTCGGTCAGCAGTCGCTCCAGCTCGGTCAATGCGCGAGCTGGGACGGTAATCTCCAGCCGCTCGCTCAGCTCCGAAGCGACGTTCATGTCGTACACCGCCAGCCGGAAGCCGTCGGCGGCGGCAAGCGTCATTTTGTCGCCCTCGAAGCGGAAATGCACTCCGGTCAGCACCGGCCGGCCATCGTCGGTCGCGGCGGCGAATACGACATGTCGCAGCGCCTCGCGCAGATCCCGTGCGACAATCTTGATCCAGTCGCCGTCGGCAATGCCGGGGATGTTGGGGTAGGTGGTCGGCGACATGCCGTGAATCGAAGACTCGTTGGCGTCGGACGCGCGAATCTGCGCGACCAGCGAGTTTTCGGCTACGTCGATCGTGATCTCAGCCGAGGACAACGCCGTGACGAGGTCGTTGATGAAGCGATGAGGAATCGTGATCGCGCCGGGCTCCGAGACCACGGCGTCGATGCTGCAGATCATTGCGATCTCGGTATCGGTCGCGGTCAGGCGCACGCCGTCGTCATCGGCCTGCAGATGCACATGGCGAAGTTGGTCGAGCGAGTGTCGAGCCGCCACCGCCCGCGAGACGACGCTGAGCCCATGCTGCAGCGCCGCTTGAGATGTCTGAATACGCATCGCGCCGCTCCCAGTTCGATTCCGTGACCGCTGTCCAAGTATTGATCACTTAGGTTATCGATATCTTCATAGTTTATCTGATACGTACGCTACGTCATTTTTCGCGCAGTCATCGGTTGATGTCCTGTGGACAGACCGTGGAAAGGTTGGCCTCCACGGATGATCTACGCATCAAGAGACCTTTGAAAAAGTTGCGCTTGGAGAGCTTCTCCGTCCCCGCCCCCGAGCGGGGACCCGTTCCGCTTTGCGAGGCTACGACCTCTCAATCGCTCTCCACCAGATATGCACCCCGCCATGTTCGTTCAGCCTGAAAGGAACCGAGGGCAGGTCCCCGCTCGGGGGCGGGGACGGAAAGCCGGGAGTGCTGGAGTGTTGCAAAGGTCTCCTTGCGGGGGAGATGCCGCAGGTAGAGGGGGGCTCCCTATCTCAAGGCCTATCTGGTCGCTGCCGGAGAACCCCCCCCTCTGTCACTCCGTGACATCTCCCCCCGCAAGGGGGGGAGAGGAGATCAGAGAGTTTCGCAAAGGTCACCGCAAGGGGGAGGGGATCTGGGAGTTTCGTTTTGCGATGTGAACAGGCCCTCGCTGAGCATCGACTTCCGATGTCGGCTTACGCCGGCGCCCGATCCGGCAGCGCGTCCAGAATCCCGGTCAGGTCGGGACCGCTCCAGGTTGGACGCGAGCGCATCATCTTTTCGCGGTCGGGGTCGGGATATCGCGCGACCCAATAGACGGGCAAGCCGGCGTGGTTTGCTCCGGTCACATCGGCCCAGGGGCTATCGCCGACGTAGAGCACCTCGCACGGTTCGAGCTCTAGCCGCTCGCAGAGCTGTTCGAAGAATGGTCGGCGCGGTTTGTAGGACTGCGCCTCCTCCGACGACAGCACCATCTCGACTTCAATACCCGCTTTCTCCAGCGCGTGTTCCAGGTGGTCGTCGTCGGCATTGCTGCCGATCGCGATGCGGTAGCCCCGTTCGCACAGCTCGGAGAACACGCCGTCCACTTCCGGATAGGCCGGCGCCATCGAGAGCACATCCCACAGATGCTGGAATGCCTTCGCCGGAGGGATCGTCTCGACCGAATGGTGCTTGAAGGCTTCGCCGAAGAAGTAGGGCCAGGTCTCGGAGAACGGTCGGAAGGTCGGCTCGGGCCCCTCAAGCGGTCGCTCAGGATTGCGACCCTCGCGCTTGGCCATCTCCCGCGACGCTTCGAGCCAGGCTTCCCAGACATCGTCGCCGGTCGCGTGGTCGACGCCGTGCTCGTGCAGCATCTCCTGGATCAGCGAGGCAAACTCGCGCTCCTCAAGTTTGAGCAAGGTGCCGTAGCAGTCGAATGCGACTGCGCGGACGGTGTGAATGGCCTCGTCCGGGCCGACCGCCGGCGCAGCGGGTTCAGTGGGCGTCTCCGTGTTTGTATCGCTCATTACCTCGTCCTCAGCCTGTTCGGATGGTCGGTCGTTGATCGCTCAGCCGCCATGACGCGCGAGCCAACGTGCCGCGTCCTTGGCGTGATATGTGAGGATCATGTCGGCGCCGGCGCGGCGGATGCCGGTCAATGTTTCCAACACGACGCGCTCTTCGTCGATCCAACCGTTCGCGGCCGCGGCCTTCAACATCGCGTACTCACCGCTGACGTTGTAGGCCGCCAGTGGAACGTCGAAGCGTTCGCGCGCCTCACGCACGAGGTCGAGATAGGCCAACGCCGGCTTGACCATGACTATGTCAGCGCCCTCGGCGAGATCCCGTTCAATTGCGCGCATGGCCTCGCGGCCGTTCGGCGGATCCATCTGATACGCCCGCCGGTCGCCAAACTGTGGCGCCGAGTCCGCGGCGTCGCGGAAAGGTCCGTAGAAGCCCGATGCAAACTTGGCGGAATAGGCCAGCAGCGTGCGATCGTCGAAGCCGCCCTCGTCCAGCGTCTGCCGAATCACGCCGATGCGGCCATCCATCATGTCGGATGGGGCAATCACGTCGGCGCCGGCCTCGGCCTGGCTGAGCGCGGTTGTCGCCAGCACTTCGACCGACGCGTCGTTCAGCACCGAGCCGTCGTCGGCCAAGACACCACAGTGTCCATGATCGGTGTACTCGCAGAGGCAAACATCGGTCACAACCACGAGCTCAGGTTGTGCGTCCTTCAGCGCTCGCGTTGCCTGTTGAATGATCCCGTCGGAGACCCATGCGCCGCTGCCCTCGGCATCCTTCGTCTCGGGAATGCCGAAGAGCAGGATGGCGGGGATGTCCAACGAGCGCAGCTCCGCCGCCTCCTGCGCGAGTTGATCGACGGACAGCCGGGATTGTCCCGGCATGGATGGAATCGGCTCGCGAACGCCGTGCCCGGCGGTTACGAAGATGGGGTAGATGAAATCGGTCGGCGCGAGGCGCGTCTCACGCACCATCCGACGCAGCCCGTCCGTGCGGCGCAACCGACGCATTCGATGGGTCGTGGAGATGCTGGTCGTATCGATCCGAGTCAAGGGGCGTTGAGCGCTTGTCACGCGGACTCCAGTCCTGGATCGCCGGATGGTCGCAGGCTCGCGAGGAATCGTCCGACGGCCTGGGCTAATCCTTCAATCGTGTGTATTTCGGCGGTCGCGACCACGCGAAATCCGAGCGTTCGCGCCGCTTCTGCCGTGACCGGTCCGATACACACCGTTTGCATCGAGTCTAAATCGAGCAGGTCGCCGACAATGTCCGCCAACCCGCGAGCGGTTGAGGGCGATGTCAAGGTCACCACATCCACACCGCGTTTCAGCTCTGCCAGCGCCCGTTCGTCGACCGCTGGCGGCGCCACGTCGTAGAGCGCCACGTCATCAACCTCGGCGCCGCTCGCCCGCAGGCGATCACTGAGCAGCCGGCTCCCCTGAGCGGCGCGAGCGAGCAACACGCGTTGTCCACGCAGGTCGTCCTGCGTCAGCGCATCAGCAAGCGCCTCTGAAGTGAATACTCGTGGAACGACATCGGCCCTGATGCCATGCTGCTCGATCGCGCGAGCGGTTTCGCTGCCGATCGCTGCGGTTCGCACGTTGCCCAACGCTCGCCCATCGAGCCCATTGCGAAGAATCGCATCCCAGAGCTGATGCACTCCATTGACACTGGTCAGCGCCACCATGTCGTATTCGTCGGAATTGAGGCGCGCCACCGCAGCATCGATAAGGTCTGGGTCAGCAGGCTGAATCTCAATCGTCGGAAGTTGGATCACCTCTGCGTTCAGCGCGCGCAGCCGATCAACGAGCGGCCCTGCCTGTGCGGTCGCTCGCGTGACCAGAATGCGACGACCCATGATGGTCCAGGACACCTCAGACGTGGCGAGCAGCGTCGTGTTGCCGATCACGACCGTCACCGGAGGACGCATGCCCTCGGCCTGCTCGCGGAGCAGTTTCATCGGGGCGAACACGGCCCGCTGCGACGGCGTCCAGGCCTGTTCGATGGCGGCGGCTGGCGTCTCGGGAGCGAGACCGCCTTCGATCAGGCGCTCGACGATTTCTTCGAGATGCTTCCAACCCATCATCACCACGATCGTCCCGCCCACAGCGGCGACTGCGTTCCAGTCGATCGGCGGCGCGTCGCCATCGCCTTCTGATCCTGTCACTACGGTGACGGCCGAGGCCGCGCGGCGGTCGGTGACGGCGATACCCACAGCGGCGGCAGCCGCGGCTGCGCTCGAGACACCAGGGACCAATCGGATGGGAATTCCAGCCGTCGCCAGCGCCGTCGCCTCTTCTCCTCCACGACCGAAGACGAACGGATCGCCTCCCTTGAGCCGGACGACCCGCCGGCCTCGCCGCGCCTGCTCAATCATGATCGCGTTGATCTCTGCCTGCGATGTCGCCGGACCGCCGGGTGTCTTGCCAACCGCGATGAGTTCGGCATCGTTGGCGAGTCGCAACAAGGCTGGTGACACGAGCCGATCATGGAGTACCACCTCGGCCTGCTGTAGCGCCTCGGCCCCGGCAACCGTGATCAGCCGGGGATCGCCCGGACCAGCGCCAACCAGTAGGACGGGATGGATGTCGGACGTGGCTTCACTCATGAAGAACGATCTTCCGCCATCAGACGCTCGCCGCCGCGCGCGAGCAATGTCTCTGCAACCTCCGCGCCGACCTCCTCCGGGTCTTCGCTCGTTCGTTGCAGCTCGATCCGCTCTGTCCCGTCCGCGCTCATCAGCCGTCCCGCGAGGATCACTTCGCCGAAGCGCACACCACCGAGCGCGGCCAACGGCAGCGAACAGCCGGCGCCGAGCGCTCGCAACATCGCCCGTTCCGCGCTCACGGCCTGAGACGTCTGGACGTGATTGATGACAGCGATCGACGCCGCATCCTCGACGCGACACTGGATCACCAATGCTCCCTGTCCAGGCGCGGGCATCATCAGGTCAATCGGAATCAGTTCGGTAACCGTGTATTGCAGCCGCTGAAGACCAACGGCCGCAAGGATGACGGCGTCGTACTCGCCACGTTCCATCTTCTCCAGGCGGGTTTCGACATTGCCGCGAATGTCGGCGATCTGAACATCGGGACGCAGATGCAGAGCCTGCGCGGCTCGGCGTCGCGAACCAGTGCCGATCCTGGCGCCCTGCGGGAGATCCAACAGTCCCACTCCCGATTTGCTGACCAAGGCGTCGCGGACATCGCCGCGAGGAAGATACGCCGCCAGCGTCGTTCCCTCCGCGATCAGCGGCGGCACGTCCTTCGCAGAATGAACAGCGACGTCGATTTCGCCTGCCAACAGCGCGGTTTCGACCGCTCTGACAAAGACGCCCTGCCCGCCAATCGTGCGGAGGCTGGAGACTTGATCGCGGTCGCCCTGAGTGGTGATGGGAACGAATTCGGTCGCGATTCCTATTGTCGACAGCGCGTCCGACGCCAGTTGCGCCTGCACCCGCGACAACGCGCTACCGCGCCCTCCGAGTTTCATCGAACGGGCCATGGTCAATCGCCCGCAGTTCTAATCGGCTGACCCAGCCCGGACATCAGCAGCGCCTTCGCCTGACCTCGGCGTCGTTGAGCCAGCAGGATGCGCAGCTGTCCGTCCATGGCCGCCTGCCACGCCTCTGCCGGAATCGGCCGGAACACGTTCAGGCGGCGCAGATCGGCACGGACTTCCGCGACCAGTTCAGCCAACGTGGATGTGTCCGCGTCGAGGTAGTCCGTCAGCTCCTCGCGGACCCGTCTTGCGACTGCCGGACTGCCGCCGCCGGTTGAGATCGCCAGCGTCAGAGGGGGTTGTCGCACGACCGCCGGCAGGATGAAGTCACAGTGTGAAGGATCGTCAGCGGCGTTGAGCGGCGTACCAATGCTGCGAGCATCGGCGTGGAGTGAAGCATTGGCCGATGGGTCGTCTTTAGCGGCCATGATCAACGCTCGGTCCTGCATATCGCCCGACTCATACTCGCGAGCCAGATGCTCAATCCGTCCGCAGTCCCTGAGCGTCGACAACTCCTCGTTGAGCGTCGGCGCGACCACCGTGATCCGGGCCTCGGCGGCGAGCAGCCCGTTCACCTTCTCCAGCGCCAGCCGACCGCCGCCGATCACCAGCACGGGTCGCCCGACGAGATTGAAGAAGACGGGGTAATACGGGCGCGACACGTCGACTCCGCGGCCTCGACTATTTCGCGTGGAGGGACGCAACGGCGATGCCGAACTCACCCTGCACCGTGTAGAGCAAATAGGCGTCATCGCCGTCTTCGAAGACGGCTGGATCACGAAGCTCATGCACTGGAACGGGCGAATAGCCTCGCACACTGGGCGCGATCGGCAGGGATGTTCCCTCCCACTCGTAGGCGGGACGCAGCACCTCTCGGTGTTCTCCCGCCGTCCACGATTTCCAGTCGCCGCTCAGTTCGATCGGCGAGACATAGATGCGTTCCGGCGCGTCGCCGGCGTTGGTCCAGAACACCCACAAGGTGTCGTCGCGCCGGAGCAGGGCGCAATGACGCATCGTGTCAGGGAAGAGCTGAGGCCCCTGTTCAAACCCACAGAGTCCATCCTCCGACCGATAGATGATGCCCGGCATCGACATGCCGTACCAGCCCGGCTGATCAACGTCATCCAGGTGGATCATGCGCAGGTAGCTGGTTGAGAGGATCTCTTCTCCCGCCTCGAAATTGACCCCGTCACTCGACGTTGCGACCCTTGAGACCTGGCGGCCGTCATAGAGCTGGCCGTGGAAGTAGAGCCGGATTTGCTGCGCGTCGTCGTCGACAATCGCGTCGGGGGAAGCGATATGTGGATAGACGTGACCCTTCTTCTGTGCCTCGCCCAGCTTGGGATCGAACGCATCGCCGCTGGCCGGGAACGGGGTCTGCGTGAGCTGTAGCGCGCCCGGCTCGTGCGTGTGCCAGGGACCGAGCAGGTCGTCGGCAGCCGCGAGCCGGATGTATGAGCCCTTGTGATCGGCGAAGTAGAGGTAGAACTCGCCCAGGCGGTTGGGCAGCCACTCCGGCGCGCGGATCAATGAGGGACCGTTGATGTTGTCACCCATCCGCGCGTCCATGTGGGGCCGGATGATTGGCCCTTCTGTTGACATCCGCACAGCTCGCATCACAGACGCTCCGTAAACACTGGGGCATGGTTGTTCGAGGCCCACTCTTGCTCATGGTAGAGGCGGATAAGCTCGACCGTATGAGGCTGCAATATGGGGCGCTGCGGGAGATCATCGAGACCGCAATCCTCGGCTTGATCGTCTTCCTGCTGGCGCGTGAGGCGGTGCAGAACTTCCAGGTCGAAGGCCGCTCGATGCAGCCCACGTTGACCAGCTCCGAACTCGTGCTGGTCAACAAGATCGGCTACTGGGAAATCGATGTGGGACCTTTCGATGCGCTGCTGCCCGGCCGCAGCAACGGCGACTTCCTGATCTCCGGCCCACATCGAGGCTCGGTGATCATCTTCCGTCCGCCGTATCAAAGCGCCCACGACTTCGTCAAGCGGGTGATCGGCATGCCGGGCGACACATTGGAGATCGTTCGCGGTCGCGTCTTCGTCAACGGGGTCGAACTGAACGAACACAACTACATCTTCGAGCCGCCCAGCTATCAGTGGGGACCGGCGGTCATTCCGCCTGAGCATTACTTCGTGCTCGGCGACAACCGGAACAGCAGCCAGGACTCGCACGCATTCGGCCCGATCCACGAGGACCAGATCGTCGGCGAGGTCATGTTCCGCTGGTTCCCCTTCGACCGGATCAGCAGCGACATTTCCCTGGACACCACCGACTACGAGGGGAACA
Organism: Dehalococcoidia bacterium; assembly: GCA_965261715.1. Lineage (GTDB taxonomy): Bacteria > Chloroflexota > Dehalococcoidia > Bin125 > Bin125 > Bin125. Next base: position 3,436,831 of record OZ253471.1, on the reverse strand, counting down.
TCCTGCCATGACCGACGCGCTACAGCTACTGGCAGAGGCAGGAGCCGTGCTGAAGGGTCACTTCCAGTACGCGTCGGGGCGTCACGGCGACACCTACATCGAAAAGTTCCGCTTGTTGGAGAAGCCGAGAGTGACCGAGGCTCTCTGCGCACAGTTGGCCGACCATTTCCGAGAGTTGAAACCCGAGATCGTGGTCGGTCCCACAACCGGCGGCATCCTGCTCGCGCACGAAACGGCCAAACACCTCGGCGATGGGATCAACGCCTACTTCGCCGAACGTCGCGAGGACGGCGGACGCTACATCGGCCGGGGATTCGTAATCGAGCCGGGACAGACGGTGCTCGTGGTGGACGATGTGCTGACCACGGGAGGTTCCGTGAGGGACACACTGGAAGCAGTCGTCGAATCAGGCGGAACGCCGATCGGGGTCGGGCTGGTGGTTGATCGTACAAACGGGGCGACCAGCTTCGGAGAACTCGAAACCTTCGCCTGTCTCGAAATCGATGTCGCGAGTTACGACCCGGTCGACTGTGCGCTGTGCGTTGAGGGTGTCGAGCTGACGGTGACGTAGGGACTCTCTGAACGACTCATGATTCCCCTCTCCCCCCCCTTGCGGGGGGAGATGTCACGGAGTGACAGAGGGGGGGGTCCGCCGCCAGCGACCAGATAGGCCTTGAGATGGAAAGCCCCCCCTCTGCCTTCGGCATCTCCCCCGCAAGGGGGGCGAAGGGGACTTATCAAATGTCTCCTCGCGGGGGGAGCTGCCGAAGGCTGAAGGGTGGGCGGATCGGCCACCGACGGAAGTTATTCAGAGGATTCTTAGCCCAGCGCGTGGACGAAGACGCCCGAGCCAACGCCGGTCAGATCCGCCACCAACGAGAGCACCAAGGCGTAGACGCCGAAGCCGATGCCGACGCTGATCACGGCGGCGCGCTCGTCCGCCTCAGGTGCGGCAGCTCGGACCGCGATCACTGCGAGCAAGACGCCGGCAATCGTCACCAACAAGCCGACGGCGAAGCTGGCTGGTCCGGCCAGCATGAAGAACTGCCACACTGCGAATCCGCCGGCGATCGCCATGGAACGCATCAGCGCCTTGATTGGGACCGAAATCTCGAAGATCGAGCGCAACGCGTGCCAGGTCAGGGCAACCAACAGCGCCCAACCGAGGATGGATGCGACTGATCCGAGCAGCAGGACCTTCAGGGCTGGTTCGCCGAGCATGGCGCCGCGAGTGTCAATCACCACCCAGAGCCACGCGCCCAGGCTGGCCGCCAACACGCCGATCACCATGACCGCCAGCGACGGCAGCGTGTCGGATTCGTTTTCACTCGCCTCACGCATCACGCTCAGGTCACCAGCGAGCAGTCGCCGGTGCAGGCTGAGGGAGCGCCGCCAGTCGAAGGGCGCATCGATTTGCGGTAGATATTGGGAGAGCGGTACCCGCGTCCCGCGACCAAAGGTTCGGGACAGCATCGCCGCCGGGTGCGGTCTGGTTTGAGTCATAGCCCTGTTCCTGGACATCGAATCGCCATGGCCTCACTATGTGCTCATGACTCAATTTGACGACTCGCAAATCCGTAAATTAGGCACCGCGGAGCTTAACCAGCTCGACGAGGACGTGGCCGACTGCCGACTCTGTCCGCGACTCGTCGAATGGCGAGAGCAGGCGGCGACCGAGAAACGGGCCGCATTTCGCGAGGAGGACTACTGGGGAAAAGCAGTTCCGTCCTTCGGACCGGCGGACGCGAGCATCCTGGTCGTCGGCCTGGCGCCCGCCGCCCATGGCGCCAATCGCACCGGCCGGATGTTCACCGGCGATCGATCAGGCGACTGGCTCTATCGAGCAATCTGGCAGGCTGGGCTCGCGAACCAGCCCGAATCCGCCTCGGCGGGCGATGGCCTGGAACTGCTGAGAACGAGAATCACATCGATCGTCCACTGCGCGCCGCCGGCAAACAAACCCACGGTGCAAGAGCGCGACCGCTGTCTGCCCTACTTCCGGCGTGAACTCGAACTGCTCACGCAGCTTCGAGTGATTGTCTGTTTGGGCTCATTCGCCTGGGAGAACAGCGCCCGAGCACTCGGCATCCGACCACGGCCCAAGTTCGCCCACGGGCTCGAACATCAAGTTGGCGAGATCACGCTGCTCTGTTCGTATCACCCCAGTCAGCGCAACACGTTCACCGGTCTCCTGACCGAGGAAATGCTGACAGCGATCTTCTATCGAGCGGCTCAGGTAGCAAGGCTGGGTGGGCCAAGGGAATAGCTTCGTTCGCGGCCGTCGGTCTTATGCTTCTTCGTCATACCGGCGCTTGCCGCGGGTATCTGGATCGAACAGCTCAAAGGTTGATCGTTGGTTGATCGACTGCACGTAGACGGGACGAGACGCTCACTCTGCATGAGCCGTCGGTGCGGACCTCAGCGAGATTCCCGCGACAAGCGCGGGAATGACGATCAAACGTTGGGAGCGCAGCAGGCCGAGTTGCCGCCTACGGCCGCCCCGACCGTCTCTAGCGGCATCAGCTCGATCATCTCGACGGCGGGTGTGTCGTCGGTGATCGTGTAGAACTCCCAGCGCGTGCCCGAGGGGTCCGAGACCCAGACCTTGTCCTGCTCGGCGTGGCAGCAGACGACGCCGTCCTCGATCTCCATGTCGAGGCCGAGGTCGCCGAAGCGCTGCGTCTCCGCGTGTACTTCTGTAGGGGTTTCGACTTCGACGCCCAGGTGATTCAGCGGCGCCGAGGCTGACTGATTCTCGATCAGCACCAACTTCAGTGGCGGATCTTCCACCTCGAAGTTCGCGTAGCCGGGACGCACCTTGTGCGGCTCGGTCTTGAACATCTGCGTGTAGAACTCGATCGCGGAGTCCAGTTCCGCAACGTTGAGCGCCAGTTGTACTCGTGACATCTGTTGTCTCCTCTGTCCCGCTAGTCAGCGACGGCCAGGGCTGGCTCGCCGCTCGTCAGGCCCATCCTATTGCGTTCGTGGACCAGCGGCATGACCCAGTCGCCGAATCGCGTCGCCTCGTCGTCGTGCGGATAACCGGAAAGGCAGAACTCGGTGCAGCCGATGTCAACGAACTCCTGCAGCGTGTCGGCGACTTGCTGGGGATTGCCGACGATTGCCAGACCAGCGCCGCCACGGACGGTGCTCAGTCCGCTCCACAGATGCGGCGCAATGCGATGGTCGTTGTTCTGCGATTCATCGGCAAGTTGCCACATGCGGCTATCGGCCTCCGATTCGCCGCGCCAATTCTTGCGAGCCCGCCGCTGGGCGTCGGTCGTGCCGACGATCAGGCTATGAGCGGCATCCCAGGCTTCATCCTCGGTCTCCCGGACGCAGACCTGCAGGCGCATGCCGAAGTTGATCGTTGAACGTCCGAAGCCTTTCGCACGGCGTTTGACATCGATCACCTTGGCAGCGGTCGCCTCGGGCGTGTCGCCCCAGAAAAAGTAGCAGTCGGCATGCTTCGCGCCGACATCGCGCGCGGCGTCGGACTCTCCGCCGATGTAAAAGCGCGGCCAGGGATTCTGGTACGGCTTGGGATAGGCGTGCGCACCGTTGAGTTGGAAGTGCTTGCCTTCCCAGTCGATCCGGTCGTGCGAGCTCCAGAGCGCCTTCATGATCTGCACGGACTCATCCATCACCTCGTAGCGCTCGTCGTGGCTGAAGGTGATCCCGTCGCCGGCCAGTTCGCGAGGATTGCCGCCGGCGATCAGGTTGATATAGACGCGACCCTCTGAGAGTTGATCAAATGCGCCAATCATCCGCGCCATCTGGGTCGGCAGGATGTAGCCCGGCCGCGCGGCGACGAGCATCTTCAGCTTGGTCGTCTTGGCCGACATCATCGCCGTCGAAATCCACGCCTCCCAACAGGTCGGCGTCACCGGGACGAGCGCGTACTCGAAGCCGGCAGCCTCAGCCGCCAGCGCCACGCGTTCGAACATGTCCATTGACGCTGGAATGAACTGGTCGGGGTCGGCGAAGTTGGTCAAGTCACCGTGCGTCGGGATGTACCAGCCAAAGCGGATCGGAGAATCAGTCATAGGAACGTCCAAATCAGTGCAAGTGAGTGAATTCTACGGTAGACCCGGTCACGACGGTCGACATGCTGCCAGCCTGGTATCTGGTGCAACTCGACTTCAGAGACTATGTCGATAGAGTGTCGCCCAATGGAGGCCAACATTCACAGGAGACCACGATGACTCTGAATACCTATCTCACCTTCGAAGACAACTGCCGCGAAGCCTTTGAGTTCTATCGTTCCGTCTTCGGCGGCGACTTCTCGGAACTGCAAACCTTCGGAGACGGTCCGCCCGACATGGGCGTGCCGGACGACGCCAAGCAGCGCATCATGCATGTCTCGCTGCCGGTTGGCGACAGCATCCTGATGGGCAGCGATTCCCACCCCGCATTCGGCGGCGGCCCGATCGCCGGCACTAATTTCTCCATCTCATACAGCCCACCCAGCCGCGACGACGCTGATCAAACGTTTACTGCGCTCTCTGCCGGCGGCGAAGTCTCAATGCCAATGGCCGAGATGTTCTGGGGCAGCTACTTCGGCACCTGCACCGACCGATTCGGCATCGCCTGGCAGATCAACTGGGAACCGCCGCAATCCGACTGAGTGGGCGCCTCACAGCAGCGCCACCTGCGGTACCCCCCTGCCTGTACTCCCGGCGTCGCTAGAGTGACGACTGCGTACCGACTCAAAAACAATCGGGCGCGCACAACATCAGACAGCATCTGGAGACTCGCATGGGCAAGCTCGACGGCAAAGTGGCGGTGATCACGGGTGGCAACAGCGGCATTGGCGCCGAGACTGGACGGCTGTTCGCCGCTGAAGGCGCGAAGGTCATCCTCATGGCCCGACGCGTTCCTGAGGGCGAAGCGATCGTCGCCGAGATCAAGGAATCCGGTGGGGAGGCCACCTTCGTCTCCTGCGATGTCGGCGACAACGACTCTGTCGTCGCTGCAGTCGACCAGGCAGCCCAGACCTACGGCCAGATCGACGTCCTGTTCAACAACGCCGGCGGAGGCGCTGGCGGCACGTTCCCCAACGAGCCCAACGACGAATGGCTGCGCGTGGTCAACGTCAATCTGACGGGCACGTTCTATGTCAGCCAGGCGATCTGGCCGCATCTCGTGGCCCAGGGCGGCGGCGCGATTGTGAATATGTCCTCGCTCGCCGCGCAACGAGGATTCTCCTCACGCATGCAGGACGAGTTCGGTACGGCTTCGGCCTCGTACTACGCCGCCAAGGCAGGCGTCGACGCACTCACGCGATACATGGCCGGCGCCGGAGGTCGGGACAGTATTCGCGTCAACTGCGTCCGACCCGGTCAGATCATCACGCCCGGAGCCACCCGAGGCACCTTCAACGACCCCGACGGCGGACACCACGTCTTCGAGAAGATGTTCGACTTCGCCCAGATCGTGCAGGGCCCCGGCTACCCAATCGATGTCGCCAACCTGGTGCTCTTCCTGAGCTGCGACGATTCCCGCTTCATCTCAGGCGAAATCATCAACATCGACGGCGGCGTTGCCGCGAAGATTTAGGACGCGGCTTAGCTTGCGCTACTTGCCGACTGACCTGCCTTGACCTGGTCGTTGATGTCGGAATCGATCCAGTCGGTGATGATCTTGCGATGCGCGATCCGCCAGGCGCCGTCAACGCGACGCAATCGATCCACGTAGCGTCCCTGGAACGTGATTCTCGCCGGTTCGCCAAAGGGATTGTCGCGACTCGACGCACTGACGACCGTGCAATACGACGACATCGTCGCCTCATCACCGTCGCCATCGATGACAAGGTTCGACGGCTGGTGCCGAGACACGCGATCATCCGGATCGTCGTTGTCGCCGGATGCCAATCCCCAGAGCGCGTCGCCGGTGATCCAGAGGTCCTGTAGTTCCATCTCCATGACCGCATCGTCGGTGAAACAAGCGCGCCAGCCTGCGGAGTCGCGGAGGTCCAAGGACTGACTGTAGCGTCCGGCGAGCAGGATGATTTCTGAGCGGTCTTCAGCATTGAGCGGCATTGTGCGCTCCCTTCGTTCTCGTCGTGTCAGAGATTGAACGAAGGCTAGAGAAATCGATATGAGTCAGCGCAAGTGAGGGAGTCGGCGGAGTCGCGGGTAGAAGTCTCGCCGATGTCCGACCGCCTCGAGGTTGATTTCCTGAACATCCTCAAACACCGAGTACGCAATGCGATAGTCACTGACTCGGATTGCCCAGACGAACCGGTATCCCTCGAGCTTCTTGGCGCGAGGAGCGTACGGCTGTTCTGGCAGGTCGCTCAGACGATTGAGAATGCGAAGTTGAACATCGTCTGAGAGACCGTCAAGCTGTCGGCTTGCCTGCTCGGAGAGGATGAATCGATAGGTCACCGCCGACTAGTTACCGATCCAGTTTGATTCCGCGGCTCCTCAAGTACTCGTCAAACTCAATTCCCGGACCGTCGATCCCCGCCTCACGCCGACTTCGGCTTCGGACAGCCAATGTTCCAAGTGCGGCATCCTCCCAATCTTCGTCGGTCCACTCGTCAATCGGCGGAAGTTCACTCAAATCGATGACGTCCCAGTCAACGAACTCTGCCCGAGGATCAGCTGTAGCCGGCTTAGTCATGTTCAATATCTCACTCATGATCAATCATACCTGGGTCAGCCCTGGTACTCAGGATCTCGGCGCTCGGCAAAGGCTCTGGTGCCTTCGCGCGCGTCGTCCGAGCTGAATGCCAGCCGCTGGTACTCCTGGTACAAACGCAGACCGTCGGGCAGCGACATGTCCCGACCTCTTCGAGCCAGCTCTTTAGTCAGCCGAATTGCCAATGGACTGTTCACCGCGACCTTTGCTGCCATGTCATTCGCGGTCTCCAGCAACTCCGACGGCTCCACGACCTGACTCACGAGACCAATCCTCAGCGCCTCATCGGCATCGATGAACTCGCCGGTCAGCAATAGCCGCATCGCGTCGGACGAGCCGACCAATCCCGGAGTCCGTAACGCGCCGTAGCCGTGGAGAATGCCCCAACGAGGCTCGGGACAGCCGAACTGCGCCGTCGTGTCGCAGATGCGAATGTCGCAGTAAAGCGCCAGCTCAAGTCCCCCAGCGAGACAGTACCCGTTGATGGCTGCGATGACCGGCTTGGCCGTCTCCAGACCGATGTCGAACCGGTCACCCGCCCAGGGCATCCAGGCTTGACGCTCGCCGAACTCCAGCAAATCGTGACCGGACGAGAACGCCCGTCCCGATCCACTCAGGATCACGCAGCGCACCTCGGGATCGGCATCTGCTTGCTTCAGTGCATCGCCGATCGCGCGGTACATCTCGTCCGTCATCGCGTTCAGCTTCTCCGGTCGCAACAAGGTGACCGAGGCGATGTGTCCGTCGACCGAGTAGCCAATCTCATCCATGTCAGGTTCCTCCCAGTTCGCGCAGCGCTTCTTCAGAGTTGACTGCCAAGATAGGAAATCGCAACGCGCGACTCTGCTGGCATAGAATGAACAGGAAATGGCCGCCCCACGTCGTCGCGGCATTCGTTACGAAGGAGAGACCGATGAAGGTTCGAGAACTCGGTCACGCAGTTATCAAAGTCCGCAATCGCGAGCGCTCGGAGCAGTTCTACGGTGAAACCCTGGGCATGAAGCTCGCCGCCCGGCACGAGTCCATGCCGATGACCTTCTACACGCTCGGCAACCACCACGACCTGGCCCTGCTCGAGGTCGGCGAAGAGGGCCCCGAAACCGCCGACCCCAAGGCACCCGGCCTCTACCACCTCGCCTTTTGCATCGGCGACAACCTCGACGAACTGCGCGAAGCGCGCGACGAGCTCGAAGCCGCCGGCGTCAAGGTCTTCGCGACGATCGACCACGTGGTCTCAAAGTCGCTCTACCTGAACGACCCCGACGGCAACGGCGTCGAGCTCTACGTCGACGGCTCCGACGTCTGGAAGACCGACCCCCAGCAAGTCGCCCAAGGCGAACCGATGAAGCTGTAGTCGAAGCTCAGCGCAACCGGCGGACAATGTCGTAGATGTTGTCGCGGTTGCCCACCACCTCAATGAGAATCAGTTCCGCTTGGTCGTTGATTGTGTAGACGATCCTCAGGTCGCCGACTCGTGAAGTCCAGAGGATTGGGCGACCCCTGAGTTGCTTTGCTTGGGGTCCTCTTGGCTGCTCGGCGAGCTGATGAACCCGCCCGAGCACTCGCTCGCGTTGTTGTTGAGGGAACCTCTCAAGCTGGCGGTTTGCCCGTGAGGCATAGACGAAGCGATATGCCACGGTGGCTTATTCCGCCGCCTCGCTCGCTGGCCCGTACTTCGCATCTATCTCTTCACCTGGGATCCATCGGCCCTCGCCAGATTCGATTTCTGCCCTGGCGATTGCAGCGAGCGTCAGCAGTCCCGCTTCTTCCCAATCGTCCTCTGTCCACTCTTCGACGGGGGGAAACAGATCCATGTCCAGCACGTCGAAATTGACCAACTCAAGTCGTGGGTCCACGGTCTTGGGCTTCGCCATCGTTCCCCAGCCTCCAAACTTCAGGACCATTCTATGAGACCAGCAGGGCGCGGCGCGCGTCTCGTCGCGTTTCCTGGCCACACTACCCTTCAAGTCGCAGGAGCGCTCGATGAGTCAGACCTTTGGCGCTACACCCGATGAACGCGAGGCCCTGCTAGCCGCTGCGCGCAAGATCGCTCCACAGATACGCGAGGCGGTCGACGAGATTGAAGCCGCCCGGCAACTACCGACCCACGTCGTCCAACTGCTCAAGGACGCCGGCGCTTTCGCGTTGCTCCAACCGCGATGGCTCGGTGGACACGACGCCGACCCGGTCACCCAGATTCTGTTCATTGAGGAGATCGCCAAGGCCGACGCCTCGGCCGCCTGGTGCGTGATGATCGGCTGCGACGGTGGGCTCCTCACCCGCGAGCTTGACCCCGACCTCGCGCGCTCGATGTATGTCGATGTCAACTCCGCGACCTGCGGCGCGGCATTCCCGCCCGGAACAGCCGTCCGCGTTGACGGCGGATACCTGGCGACAGGTCGCTGGCCCTACTTCAGTGGCGTCACCCATGCCGACTGGGTGCAGTTCGGTTGCCAGGTGATTCGCGACGAAACGTCAGAGGGCGACCATCCGCCGTTCATCCGCCTGGTCGCACCGAAGAGCGAGGTCACGGTGCTCGATACCTGGCATACGACGGGGATGCGTGGGACCGGCAGCCACGATGTCGAAATCACCGACCTGTTCATTCCCGACGAGCGCAGCATTCTCCCACGACCGGCGCAGCGCTCAGTCCCCGGCGAGCCGTTGCGACATCCCGCCTGGTTGTTGCCCAAGCACCTCGGAGTGCCGCTGGGATTGGTCCATGCGGCGCACGAGGAAGTCGTTTCGTTGGCAAAAGAGCGTACTGCGGTCAGAGGCGCACTCAGAAACGATCCGCTCACGCAGTCCACCATCGGCGAGACCACCGCGCGCATCGCCGCCTGCCGCGCCTACGCGCTCTCAGCCGCCGACACCGCCTGGCAGGAAGTCTGCGAGACCGGCGAGATGTCCGACCAGAACCGCGCCAACTTGCGGCTCGCCATCACGTTCGTCCACCAGGAGTGCGTCCAGGTTGTCGAGCAGCTCTACGCCATCGCCGGGTCGGCCGCGCTCTACACGAAACGCTCAAGGCTGGATCGGCATCTCCGAGACATGCACGCGATGAACCAGCACGTGGTGCTGGGTGCCTCAAACTACGCCGCCGCCGGTCGCGTGCTGCTCGGCCAGGAACCGCAAGCGCCGTTCTGGTAGGCGCCGGTGTTCCCGTCCAGAAGACGGTGTCTCACCAGTTCCAGTCCCGGCCCCCGCGCCGGGACCCGCTCGGGGAGGGTGTCTCAAGAGCGCGGAAACTCCCAATATTCGTCATTCCCGCCTTCGCGGGAATGACGGAACCGAGGATGATGCCGACTTCTGAGACAAGCTCCGCCAGCTACCACGTATCGATGTTCGGACGCCGGCCTCTGCGGATCGGCTCGGGATTCTCGCAGGCCATCAGTCCCCGCGCGATCCAGCGCCGCGTTTCCGCTGGATCGATCACACCGTCGTTCTCATGCACCGATGCAGAGTTGATTGCGTTGCCCTTCCAGTACGCACGAGCGACCAACTCTTCATATCGCGCCGCACGCTCTTCAATGTCCTCGATGGCTGCCAACTCAGCCCGATTTCCGAGCCGAATCGCCGCCTCCAGGTTCATCCCGCCCAGCTCGGCCGTCGGCCAGGCCAGCGCGAACAGCGGCGCACGTGAGCTGCCGGTCATCATTGCCTGCGCAGCCAGCCCGTAGGACTTGCGCAGGATGATCGTGAAACGCGGCGATTGCGCGTTGGCCAACGTCACAAAGACGTTGTTGCATTTGCGCGCCAGGCCGGTCCGCTCGACATCGGGGCCAACCATCATGCCGGTCGTGTCGACCAGTACGAGGATTGGGATATTGAAGCAGTCGCAGAGCTGCGCGAAGCGGCAGAGTTTGTCCGCGCCGGGACTGTCGACCGCGCCGCCGAGATGCTGGTTGTTGTTCGCGATCACGCCGACCGGGTGACCTTCGATACGAATCAGCGAGGTGATGATTCCAACGCCAAACTCGGCCCGCAACTCCAACACGGAATCAATGTCAGCCATCTGCTCAATCACCTTGTGGATGCTGAACGGTCGCTTGCGGTTCTCGGGGATGGCGTGTCTCAACGCGCGTTGATCGACGCAGTCCCAGCTCGCGATGGAGCCCTGGAAGTAAGACAGATACTGTTTTGCCGCAGCGATCGCTTCGTGTTCGTCGTCGACCAGGATGTCGATACTGCCCGCCGGGCCGAGGTCGGACATCGGACCGATCTCTTCAGGCGTGAACAGACCCAGTCCGCCGCCTTCAATCGTCGCCGGACCACCCATACCAAGGTTCGCGTCCCGAGTAGCAATGATGCAGTCGGTGATACCGAGAATCGACGCGTTCCCGGCGAACGTCCGGCCAGCGGTGATGCCAATCATCGGCACCGTGCCGCTGATCCGCGCCATCATGTCGTAGGTCGGCACCCACTGACCGGCTGCAGAGATGTCGGAGAAGTCGGTGTCGCCCGAGCGTCCGCCGGCGCCCTCGGCCCAGATGATCAACGGTGTGGCCTGTTCGTCCGCGAACTTGATCACCCGGTCGGTCTTCTGGTGACCCATCATCCCCTGCGTGCCGGCCCAGACCGTCTCGTCATACATCGCCACAAGCGTCGTCGCACGGTGTTCGTCGAACAGGTCGGCGTTGACCGTACCAATGCCGGTGATCATCCCGTCGGCGGGTGCACGAACGCGCATCTCTTCCTGTGACATAATCCTGTGGCGCGCAGGCAGGACCAACTCGCCCATCTCGACCCAACTGTCCGGGTCGACCAGGTCGGCCAGACTTTCGCGCTGTGTGCGCTTGCCTTTGGCGTGTCGGCGTTCGACCCAGGCCTGCCGATTCTCGTCCTTACCGGCCGCGAGTTCGTCGAACAGTTTCTGCAGATCGGGCCGGACGTAGTCGAGGTCGATCTCCTCGACCTCTTCCTCGATTGCGTCGCCGACATCCGCCAGCTCAATGAAGGCCAGCGGATGACCCTCGTAGACCACGGCGCCCACCGACACCGTCAACTGACGTAGGTAGCCGCCCACATCCGAGTTGATCACGTGCTCCATCTTCATCGAGTCCATCACGAACATCTGCTGACCCTCGCGGACAGCATCGCCCTCTTCCACGAGAATCTGAATGATCGTTCCCTGCAGCGGCGAATTGATCGGCTCCGTTCCCGGCGGTCCGACAATCTGGGGCGCGGGCTGCGTTCCTGGATTCATCGTCCCGACCGCTTGTTGCGCCCTCGTACCCGAGCCTTCGCGGAAGTAATTCAATCCCGCAAGCGGGTCGCGAGTGTCGAGCTGTGCCCCGGCCAGCCCGGCCGCGTCCGACCCCGACCCATTCGACGGGACCTCAACCTTTTCGAGAGGCGCCGCGAGATCGGCCACGTTGTCATCCACCCAGCGCGTATAGATCGACCCCGAAGCGAAATCCTCATGCCCCAGCGAACGCTCAAGGAACAACAGGTTGGCCTCAACGCCTTCAAGCCGAAACTCCCCCAACGCGCGTTGCGCGCGACTGATGGCATCGGCAAACTCCGGGGACGCCGAGTAGGCAATCACCTTGGCCAGCAGCGAATCGAAGTTGGGATTGGTCGTGTAGCCCGGATATCCATAGGTATCGACGCGAACGCCCGGACCAGATGGCGGCTCAAACGTCGTCAGCATCCCGCCCGAGGGCCGCACGTCGCCATTCGGTTCCATCCGCTCCATGTTGATCCGCGCCTGAATCGCGTAGCCGCGAGTTGCAGGCACATCGGACTGCAACAGCCTGACATCAGCCAGACTCTCGCCGCCGGCCAGTCGTAGTTGGCAGCGGACCAGGTCGACCCCGGTGATCTCTTCGGTCACCGTGTGTTCGACTTGCAATCGAGGATTCGCTTCGATGAACGCGAAGTCGGACTCATCGTTGACGTTGACGAGGAACTCAAACGTTCCCAGGCTTCGATACTCAGTCGCCGATGCCATTCGCACAGCCGCGGCCGTCAAACGTTTGCGGGTCTCCGCAGATATCGACGGACTCGGCGCCCACTCGACCACCTTCTGATGCCGTCGCTGCAAGCTGCACTCGCGCTCGCCCAGGTGCGACACCTCGCCTGAGCCATCACCGATCACCTGCACCTCGATGTGGCGGGCGCGATTCATCAACTGCTCCACCAGTACCGCGCCATTTCCGAAGGCGGCTGCCGCCTCGGACTGGCAACGCTCGAATGCTTCCGCAATCTGCTCAGCAGCCGTCACCACACGCATCCCACGACCGCCGCCGCCGGCGATCGCCTTGATCACCATCGCGCCGCCCTCGCCGAGCGACTCGAAGAATGCCATCGCGCCGGCAAGATCAACCACACTAGCGCTGCCAGGCAGCACCGGAACGTCATGCGCGGCGGCCAGCGCTCGAGCTTGCGCCTTGTCGCCATACAACTCAAGCGATTCGACGGATGGACCGACGAAGGTGATCCCCGCTTCCGCGCATCGCCGAGCCAGCTCAGGGCTCTCAGCCAGGAATCCGTAGCCCGGATGCAGCGCATCACAGCCTGCCGCCAGCGCTGCGCCGATCACTGCCTCAACGTCGAGATACGCGCGCGCGCCGACCCCGTCCAGCACCTGCACCTCGTCAGCGCGACGGACATGCAGCGAGTTCGCGTCGTCCTGAGAATGGACGGCGACGGAAGCGATCCCCAGTTCGCGCGCGGCGCGAATAATCCGGATCGCAATCTCGCCGCGATTGGCAACCATGAGCTTATGAATAGGCATGATGACTCCTCCGTCGGGGCTGAGGCTAACGTGACTGGAGACGCTAGCTAGAGATCAGGGCGATCGCGGCAGCCGCCTTCGGCGGACTCGCTGGTCGGACAACGTCGTGAAGTAGTGGTCCCAATGTTCGTTGTTGGGCAACACCTCGACGAGGCGAGCAGTGTGGGCATCGACCGTGCCGGAGAGACGCAACAAGATGACGCCAGATTCCGATGGATAATTGCGGAGGAAAATCAGCTCCCCGAAATCAGTGTCATACGTGACCAGAATGCGTTGCGCGAGATTTGCCAACGCCAAAACACCAGGGTCGTTGGAGCCAGGAGCTTCGCGGGCAACCAAGGTCACGTCGTGCCCTTCAGCTCTAAGGGCGTCAACCGTTCCAGAGTGGATGTTCTCGTCCGCGAGGAAGCGCACGATTCGCTAGGCGCTGATACGGTCGGCGTGTTCCGCCTGGAGCACCTCGCTCGCGAAGTGCAGACAGGCCAGGACATCTTCACGCTCGATGTGCGGGTAGCCGTCAAGTAGGTCCGCCATCGTCCATCCGTCGCCCAAACGCTCCAGCACGAACTGTACGGAGATTCGCGTGCCCGTGATCACGGGCTTGCCGGCCAGCACTTCCGGATTCTGCTCGATTCGATCACGCCAGCACATGAATCGCGGTCCTTCCCCTGTCCGTTGACAGCGTAGCCAGAACGGTCTGGCCCCGTCATCGCCGGGTAGCAGAACAACCCATTGGCCTGTGCCGCCTTACGCGTTGGCGAGTTCCCCGGCGAGCTTCTCGAACGCCTGCGACCAGCCGCCTCCGGCGCCTTCGGCCATTTGCGCGTCCGCCCAGCCAGTGTGTTGGAAGGTCATCTTGGTTCGGCCGTCGCCCGCGTCTTCCAGCTCGACAGTGATGACCGTCTCATCGTGTACGTCTGCCGACATCGTCGCGACGAACCGCTCCAGCGGCACGATCTCCTTGAATACGCCGGTGTTACGCATTTCCCAACCGTCGGGCGAGCGCATCACCAGGGAGTAACTGCCACCAACACGAACGTCCATCTCGCATGTCGGAACCGTGAAGCCCTGCGGTCCATACCAACTGGCGAAGCGCTCGGGCCCGTCCATGCACACCAGACCAGCTCGCGCGGGGCGTTGAAGACCCACTCCATGATCAGTCCCTGGTCTTCCGTCACCGACTGTTGCTCAGATTCCGTCATGGTTGGACTCCTGTGTTGTCGACTCGTGCTGAGGCCGCTGCACAACTATTGGGTTTGCATCAGCCCGCGCTTGTACATCACCGAGGTCGTCATCGAGGCGGTCGAAGCGCTCCTCCCAGAACTCCCGATAGTGATCGACCCACTCCGCGACTGACTTGAGCGGCTCCGGCGCAAGACGGCAAGGTCGCCACTGCGCACGGCTGCTTCGTTCGATCAGCCGTGCCCGCTCAAGCACTTTCAGGTGCTTGGACACCGCAGGCAACGACATGTCAAACGGCTCAGCGAGCGCCGTCACCGAGGCCTCGCCGTCAGCAAGCGCGATCAAGATTGCCCGTCGCGTTGGATCTGAAAGGGCCGCAAAGGTGACGCTCAGAGGATCGCGTGTCGAAGTCGCGTTCGGCACTGTATTTCACCATTCAGTTACTAAACCGACTGGTTGAATATATCACAGTCAGCACGGTTGTGGCCGCACGGCTCTCGATCCATCGCCTAGGAACAGAGTGAACCGAGTGAACCGAGTGTCAGTGTCGGCTCGACCGGCCAGCCGCTGTTCTAGGGACTGTTCACATTGACAACGCGATCCCAATCGAAGCGCCTATCAACTCTCCCGCTCCCCCTTGCTGGGGGAGCTGCCGAAGGCTGAGGGGGTCCCGCCTCCCATGGTCCAGCCGGAATGCGTCATTTCTACCTCTGCATCCCCCAATGTGAACAGGCTCTAGAAATCAAACGCTTCGACTTGCCGGCAGGCATCCTCGATGTATGCCTCCAACCCCTTCCGACGCCCCAGCTCTGGTCGGTCCCACTGCCAGCTAATCAGCACCAGTCGGCGAATCAGCAGGAACAGGGGCAGCAAGGCCAACGCTTCATCGCTGAAGGGCCGCACCGTGCGATAGCCGGCAACCAGCGATTCGGTGATGGCATCGAAGTAGGCAAGATGCTCCAGCCCGAACAACACCACCGCCAGGTCGTATTGATGCCAACCAAATCCGGCGTCGTCGAAGTCGAATGCCTGCAACACGCCCAATGGATCAATCAAGATGTTGTGAGCATGCAGATCGGCATGAATCATTGAGTACGTGCCGCGATCCTTGCCGTATACCATCAGTGTTTGACGGATGCCCTCGCGCGCCCGGGAAAGCACTCCACGTTGACCAGATGTCAGCAGTGGAAGGTCCCAGAACCGACCCCAGAAGGGCGTCTCACCGACGTAACCCGGGACATCGAAGGCGTGACGCGTAAAGCCAGCAGGCGGCGTCCAATCGCTTGCCTGATTGTTCGCGGCAGCGAGCACTCGTCCGATCTGACGAAAGTGCTCGACAATCTTTGATTCATCCTGTTCGGCCTCGATCACCGAGCTCAATAGGACACCCTCGAGCCAGTTCACCAATCCGACCGCACGACTTGACTCGCCATCAGGCGTTGGAATCGTGGCGTAGCCAGGACCATCCAGCGTCCGCACACCGACCGGCACATGAATCCCCGCTCCGTTGAGCGCCTGCGTCCAGATCAACTCCGACTCCAGCTCCGGCAGGGTGTGATAGCCGGGCCTATGGATGCGCAGCGCGAACTGCCGTCCATCCGCCATGTCCAGCCGGAAGACCGTGTTCTCGCTGCGTGAGACAAGCTCGATCTTGTCGGGCTTGAGGCCCCAATGCGGCAGTGACCGCTCGGCGATCGCGTACAGATCGCCGTCGCTCAGGTTGGTCGGCTCAGGCATCGGATCAGACGGGCTCGGCGACGGCGGCCTCGAATGCTTCGAGGAACATGTCCGCCTGCTCCTGCTTGAGCACGAGCGGCGGACGCACTTTGAGCACGTTGCCATGCTCGCCGGCGCGACCCATCAGGAATCCCGCCTGGCGCAGCCGATTGACGATCACGTCAGCGCCGGCCGGATCCGGCTCCTTGCTCTCGCGATCCTTGACCCATTCCATGCCGATGAACAGACCATGACCTCGCACGTCGGCCATCGGCTCGCAGCTCTCCTGCAGCGCACGTAGGTTGTCCTTCAGATAGGCGCCGACCGAAGCCACGCTCTCGACCAGACCCTCGTCCTCGATCACATTGAGCACAGCCTGTCCGACCGCCGCCTGCAGCGGGCTCGAGGCAAACGTGTTGAAGTAGCGAGTCTTGTTGCGGAAGGTCTCGACCAACTCCTGCGATGCAACCACGCCGGCCAGCGGCAGACCATTACCCATCGGCTTGCCCATGCTGACGATATCCGGCGTGATACCGGAGGTCTCGTAACCCCACCAGTTGCCCGAGCGGGCAAACCCGGCCTGCACCTCGTCGCAGATAAACAGGCCGCCCGCGTCGCGGACCAGGTCGGCGGCGCGCGACATGAATCCGAGCGGAATGTCCGGCAGACCCTCATTCGCCAGGATCGAGCAGACCATCATTCCCGCGAACGGTATGTCGTCCTCGGCGAAGCCGTCGATTTCGGCCCGCAGCCGGCCGAGGTAGGCCTCGGTCAACGCCTCGTCGTCCAGATCGTCCTCGATCGGCCGGTAGCGCTGCGGGACAGGAATCGAACGAAACTCCCGCTCGCCTTCATCGCGCAGTCGCGACAACTTGCGCACCTCGGTTGAGTTTCCGTGATACGCCGCCTGCGTGTAGATCAATCCACGCCCATCGGTCGCCGCCCGCGCCATCAGGATTGCGACCTCGTTGGCCTCGGTGCCGCTACAGGCAAAGACGGCCGTCGTCAGGTGCTCAGCGTGCACAGAGGTGAGGTGCTCGGCGTAGTCGAGGATGCCCTCGTGCAGATACCGAGAGTGGACGTTCAGCGTCTCGGTCTGTCGCTGCATCGCCTCGACCACGCGCGGGTGCGCATGGCCAACGCAGGGCACGTTGTTGTAGAGGTCGAGGTAGCGGCGCCCGTCGGCGTCGTAGAGCCAGACGCCCTCACCGCGCACGATGTGCACCGGATCCTCATAGAAAGTGGCGATGCCTGCGCCCAGCAGTCGTTCCCGACGCGCGAGCAGGTCTTCGGTGGTTGATGTACTCATGCGCTGATTGTGAGCGCTCCGCCCGACGGTTGCAAGCCACGACGCCTAGACTCGCTCAAAACTGCTGCGGTCTGAGCTCAACTGGGAGGAGTCAATCATGACCAACTCGATCAGCACAACCCCAGGCGCCAAGATGATGTTCATGATCCGCCGTCGCGAGGACGCCTCGCGAGACGAGATGATCGCGCACTGGTACAAGAACCACATGCCTGGTGTGGTCCAGGCACAGCAGGACGCAGAGGCGGCTGGCCGGAGGCCGGCGCGCAAGTACCTGGTCACGCTGTTCAACGGCGAGCGAGGCAAGCAGGTACCTCGGCCGACCTACGACGGCATGGCGCAGCTCTGGTTCGACAAGCCGCTGCGCAAGCCCAGCGGTCCCATGTTCACCGAACCGAGGGACACGTTTGACCAGAAGGTCGAGCCATTCGTTCCCTGGGCCACGACCGAGCACGTCGTCATCGACGGGGCAGAGGACCTGCCCGTGGAGCCGTTGACGTTGAATGAACCCTTCCCGACGACCCGCAGCGGCCTGTTCAAAGTCACGTTCCTGGTTAAGGCGAAAGACGATGTCGACTGGGCCGAGTTCTTTGGCGTCTGGCTTGAGGACCACGCGCCCAACGTCAAGGAGACCATGCACAAGGTCGGAGGGCTGCGATACGTGGTCAGCCACAGCATGGACCCTGACGACGAGCCCTACGCCGGGATGGCCGAGCTCTATTTCCGCGACCCGTCAGGCTGGGCCCGCTACGGCGAAACCGTCACGCCGGATGCGTTCGGTCCAATGGTCGACTCTGAAGGCTCAATCTGGTTCGGCTCGGATACACAATTGATTGGCATTGCCTAGCCATAGCAGACCGCTAACGCACAGGTGCCGGGAGGGTGGCCACAAGGGCTGCCCCTACACGCGTGGCTTACACGTAGGGGCGACCCTTATGGTCGCCCGCTCTCACAACGCTCGAATCGGAGGAACCGAATGACCGACGACCTCGCCTACGCGACCATCGAAGAGCTCGCCCCGAGAATCGCCTCCGGCGATCTCTCCTCGGTCGAGCTGACTCAGATGCAACTCGACCGGATTGAAACCACCAACGGCCGACTCAAGAGCTACGCCACCGTGATGGCCGACTCGGCGCTGGCCGAAGCCCAGCAAGCCCAGGACGAGATTGCATCCGGTAACTACCGAGGTCCCCTCCACGGCGTCCCCATCGCTGTGAAGGACCTCTGCTACACGAACGGCGTTCGGACCATGGGCGGCACCAAGGTCCTCGAGGACTTCGTGCCCGACTTCGATTCCACGGTCGTCGTCCGGCTGCGCGCCGCCGGAGCGGTGCTGCTGGGCAAGCTCAACCTGACCGAAGGCGCCATGGCGGGCTACAACCGCGCCCGACAGGTTCCGGTCAATCCCTGGGCCTCCGACCGCTGGACCGGCGTCTCTTCCAGCGGCTCGGGCGTCGCGACTGCTGCCGGACTCTGCTACGCCTCACTCGGCAGCGACACGGGCGGCTCAATCCGCGGTCCGTCGGCGTCCTGTGGGATCGTCGGTCTCAAGCCGACCTGGGGACGCGTCAGCCGCTACGGCGTGCTCGACCTGGCCCAATCACTCGACCACGTCGGACCGATGTGCCGCTCGGCCTGGGACTGCGCCGTAGTGCTCGAAGCCATGGCCGGCAACGACCCCAATGACCCCACGACACTGCCAGAACCCGCGCCGGCAATGCTCGAAGCGATCGCGAATGGCGTCAGCGGAATGCGCATCGGCTACGACCGGCGCTACGCGAGTGAAGACACGCTTTCCTCGGTCGCCGAAGCCGTGGCTGCATCGGTCGAGACGCTCGCCTCATTGGGCGCAGAGATCGTCGATATCGAACTGCCCGAGGTGCGTCCCTACATGGCCGATTGGCCCACCCTGTGCTCGGTCGAGGCCTATCACGCCCACCTCGAGAACTACCCAAGCCGCGCTGACGACTACGGCAATTGGTTCGGCGCCTGGTTGCAGCTCGGTGCGTCGGTCAGCGCCGTTGACTATGCAGCGGCCTGCATTCGCCGAGATGAACTCAGAGGTCTGCTGGCGCGGTCGTTCGAGGGCATCGACATGCTCGCCTGCCCGGCCCAGGGCGGACCGGCGCATCGCATCACCGAAGACTTGATGTACGACGACACGCCCGGCAACTTCGACCCCGCCCGGATGCAATTCACCGCACCGTGGGACATGAACCGAGCGCCGAGCCTGACCATGCCCAATGGTTGGAGTGAAGAAGGTCTGCCGCTCGCCTTACAGCTCGTCGGTCCACTCGGCAGCGAGGCCGCCCTCTGCCAGGCCGGCTACGCCTACGAGCAGGCCACCGACTTCATGCGCCACCCGGAGGTGTAGAGGCGACACTAATCCGAAGCGCTCATTCAACCCGAATCCGTCATACCCGCGCTTGCCGCGGGTATCTCGTTGCCAGCTGCACAGATGACGTCTTTGGGATGAGCGTGGGCGAGTGTGGTTCTCCTGAACGTGGAACGTCGGTGCAGAACTCGGTGAGATTCTCGTGGCAAGCGCGGGAATGACGGATGCTGAAGGCGGTAGTCGGTCCTAGTAGTCCGTCGATTCGCCGCGTTCCTGCTGGGCCTTGCGCTCGTTCATGAAATCGCGCATCCCGCCGCGACTGTCGGGCGGCGGCGGAGCCATCCTGAGCCACGAGTTGAGGCTTGTTGTATAGCGGAACTGTGCGCCCCAGCCGAGCATGTCGGCCTGCGTGTGCCACATTTCCTTCTTGGTCAGCAGGCTCGCCAGCGGCGCCTCCGCGACGCTTTCCGCCATCTCACGTACCGTCTCATCCAGCTCAGCGACCGGCACGCTGCGCGTGACCAGACCCCACTCCTCAGCCTCCTTGCCCGACAACACGCGACCGGTGAATAGCATGTCATTTGCCCGACGCGGACCGACCAGGTAGCTCCAGAACGGAATCGAGCTGGCTCCGCCCATGCGCATGAACGGTTCGCCGATCTTGGCGTCGTCCGCCGCCACGACGAGGTCGCAGAGCATCGAGATGTACATCCCACCGGCGAGCGCATGCCCGTGTACCTGGGCGATGATCACCTTGGGGTTGTCCCAGATCGCCTCATAGATGCCGCGCATGATGCGCTGATGTTTGTGCCCGTTGACAATGTTCCACTCCGACCCGCCGTCCGGAGGATTGATGTACGGACTGCCGTCAATGTCATACCCCGCGCTAAACGCCGGCCCATTGGCTCGCAGAATCGCGACCTTGATCTGATCATCGTCCGCGACCACCTCAAGCGCATCCAGCAAGTCGTCCAGCAGATCATGATTCAGCGCATTGCGCTTCTCGGGCCGGTCCATCGTGATCGTCGCGACGGGTCCGTCGGTCTCAAACTGAATTGCGGTGTAGGTCATAGCAAACTCCTTGAGCCCGAGATTCGTTGATGCTAGGCGACGGTCCGAGCACCTCGCTCAGGCTGGTTCAATCCGGATGACCGTGCCGGGGCGATCGATGTCACGGTCGAATGATGCCACTGCGCCGACGCCCGTACGCTCGGCCGACGCTATTAGGTAGGCGTCGGCGAAGTCGAGGCGATGTGTCTCGTAGATTTCCAACGAGCGAAGCAAGAGCTGAACATCGGTGACAACTATGGACTCCTCTGAGAGTGTCGACTCCAATCCTGCGGCGATCTCGGCTCTTGTGAAGTCGTAGAAGGAGTCAAGCACGTAAGTCACTTCAGCCACGATCAAGTCGGGCAGCAGTAGATTGTCGGACTCGTGGATATACCGAGTAGCTCTCTCCGCCTGTTCCGGCGGATCGTTCGTCAGATGGCGGACAAGGACATTGGTATCCAGGAATGCCGTCATCGACGGGCTGCCGCTCTCCTCCGTCTGGTTTCCTTGATGACCTCATCCCATGGAGTATTGCGCTTCTCCAGAGGAACTTCGAACGTACCGGCTATCTCCATCAGACTGGGTGTGCGCGCTATCACGGCGCGTTCGCCGTCCACCTTAAACAACACGGCGTCACCCTCCTTCAGTCCCAGTGCTTCCCTCACCGCCTTCGGAATCGTGATCTGGCCTTTGGAGCTAACCCGCGCGAAATCCCGCATAAGTCTGTCCTTACTTTCCTGTCTACGTAAGGATACCTGACTGCTCAGGCTTCCGGATTCCGAACCTCTGGAATCCCGGGTTCTTGACCCACAGTCACCTACGGCTCGTGCAACCCGTCCGGTGCGACGGTCAGCGGAATGCCGACCCTGCCTCAGGTCATGTCATGGATCTGCTGGCCGCGATCGTAGTGGGCGGCCGGCAGCGCCCGACCCGGACCGATCAAACGCAGCGCCCTCGCCAGCCATTCGCGGGTGTCGGGCGGCGTAATCATCTCTGAGACGATGCCGAGGTCGGCGGCGGTCCAGGGATCGTCGGCTGGCGGCGAATCGGAGTCGCGTGCGAGGTAGCCCGGACTGTCGGTCACGCCGATCCGGCCCGAGGGCCAGCACCAGAGCAGGTCAAAGCCTGTACCCAGGCCGCCCAGTGCGAAGTCGCCGAGCAGGTAGCCCCATCCGGTGATAATCGTGATCTTGGCAGCATTCGAGGCGCGCAACGACTCCACCGTCCGCGCCGCGGCGAACATGAACTCTGACGTCACCGCATCGACCGGGTCGTAGCCGAGCGTGTCCTGCGTCGAGATGAACGGAATCTGGAAGTCGGCGCTCCACGAGGCAGCGCGAGCGATCCGCTTCATATCCGCCGTGCCGAGTGCAGAGCGTGGCGAGCCACCAGTCAACGCAAACGCGACCGGGAACCCTTCGATCCGTCCCAGACCGACCAGACAGCCGCCATCAGAAGGGCCGAGCAGCACAGCGCCGTCAGCGTCGAAGATCGCCTCGGACTGGTCGCGCGGACTCGCCGACATGTCTTCGTCAGACAGGGCCGCAGTCGGCGCCACTGAGTCGACTGTGATCGACTCAAGCGGAGTGCCAAGCTCTTCGGGCAGCGTGCCCAGGAATAGTTGCGCCGCCGCGATCGCGCTCGCATCGTCGTCGCAGACAAGATCGGCAACCGTCTCCGGTGAGCCGCCCTGTGCCCCGAAGCGAGCGTCACGCGTCGCGACCAGCAAGTCTGAGCGCACCGCCAGCGACCCGTTCTGTCCCGCGCAGAGACCACAGACGACCGTCACAAACGGCGCTTCACGCTCGGCCACGTCGCGGGCGGGCAACTGATCGGCGACGCGGCTCAGTAGGAAGCCCTTGTGCATGTCGAATGCCGGCGACTCCTCCGCTGTCCCGTCGGCCAGGTAGATCAACGGCAGACGACGATAGATTGCACTGGAGATCATGCGGTTTCGTTTGCCCTTGCCGACCTGAGCGTCGGTGCGTGCCAACGCAACCGGATCTTCGGCCAGGACAACAACCCGACGCCCGCCGACTTCGGCGTAGCCGGTGATCACGCCATCGGCCGGAGTCTCCGCCGCCGCTTCGCGATGCTGGCTCTTGGCGAATGCGCCAATCTCGAGGAACGAGCCTTCGTCGACCAGCGCCGCAATCCGCTGACGCGGCGTCAACTGACCGGGCCGCAGCTCACGGTCCTGATCAAACGCGTCGATGTGCGCCCGTTCTTCGTCCACGCGCTGCAGACGCTCTTCCATCGTCAGACTTTTCTCCGGACTGACGTGACGTTCGCGTCGAGTGGTCATGAGTGTCTTCCCCTGCCCCGGCGGCGCAGCGCCTCGAATGCCTGGATCACGCGCGGACGCGTCTCGACCGGGTCGATGATGTTGTCAATCGTGGCCATCTGTGCCCCGCGCCACGGGTTCA
This sequence comes from Dehalococcoidia bacterium, assembly GCA_965261715.1. Taxonomy (GTDB): domain Bacteria; phylum Chloroflexota; class Dehalococcoidia; order Bin125; family Bin125; genus Bin125. Next base: position 3,413,432 of record OZ253471.1, on the reverse strand, counting down.
TGTTGCGACGGAACGGCTCGGCCAGTTCATCGAGCATGCGCCGGTGATCGTCCGGTTCAGCAGCGGCCAGCGCCTTGCGATTCACGACCGCCGCGCCGCCCTCCGGGCCGAGATACGCAATCTGCGTGGTCGGCCAGGAGAACGTGATCGCCTCCGGGTCGCTGCAGCCCATGATGAAGTAGCCCATCCCGATGCCCTTGCCCAACGTGACGCAAACGGTCGGCGCCTGCGTGCTCATTAGCTCCGAGATGTAGACTGTGGTCTCGGTCAGCAGTCCCTTGTGCTCTTCCTCCTGCGTGGTCATGATCCCCGGCGTGTCGCAAAACGTGAGCAGCGGCAGCGAGAACGTCCGCGCCGTCTTGACCATCCGCCGAGCCTTGATCAGCGCATTCATGTCAATCGCGCCGCCCCGCACCTTCGGCTGATTCGCCAGGATCGCCACGGTATGACCGTCCAGTCGGCCAAGGCCCGTGATCATGTTCTGGCCGAACTCCGGTTGCCACTCGAAGAAGCTGTCGCGGTCAACGACCCGCTCAATGATCTTGCGCACCTCATACGGACGATTCGGGTACTTCGGCACCAGCGAACGCAGTTCCTCATCGGTGCGATCACGCGGGTCACCCGTCATGATTCGCGGCGCAGACTCAAACGCGTGCCCGGGCAGGTAGGAAAAACACGTGCGCAGGGTGTCCATCGCCTCGACTTCGTCCTCGGCGCGGCGGCAAATCTGCCCCGTTTTCTTGGTGTGGACATCGACGCCGCCCATCTCATAGAGATTGGGGCGCTGGCCGGTCGCAAACTCGATGATGAATGGGCTCACAAACGTCGCCGTGGCGCGCGGCGTCATCACGGAGAAGTCGGCCACCGACGCCGCCCAGGGAGCGAACGAGTTGCCCAGGATTGCGGTAAACACCCCACCACGCCGAGGCACGCTGGATCGCGACCCCACATTCTGGCCACCGACCGCCGAGAAGCCAGAGGACATGATGTGGTCCTCGATCTGTCCACCCGCGCCCTGGAACAGATAGAACATCGGCAGTGCAGCCTTGTCGACAATGTTGCCGACCGCCCGCATATTAACGCGAGAGCGCAAGTTGTACGCGCTCGCGCCGCCCGACGCATCGTGTGCCTTGTACAGGACCGGACGCCCATAGATCTCGCCAAAGCCAAGCCGCAAGGGAGTCGGTCCCAGCCCATAACTAAACGCCCACTCGCTGCCCGGATCGAGCAACAGCTTGATCCGCTCGGCGGCTGTCAGCAGTCCCCGGTCATGCGCCCGCTCTTCAGCCGCTGGATTCGGCGCAAGGAACGCCTCACGGCGACGGCGAAGCTCCGCCAGATGTTCGAGGTTGGCTTCAGAAGCCGTTGTGGATGGGCTAGCCGTTGACACCGGTCCCCCAGTCGATTGCGTTCGTCAGCAGTTGCTCATACGCGTCGGATTCCCAGGGACCGCGGAAGCGCTTCGGCGTGACGTTGTCCGGCGAGATGCTCTCGTGGACGGAGCGCTGCATGTTGGTCAACGGCGTGTGACAGTGTCCCGGCGCGATATACGCGATCTCGCCCTCGCCGACCTTGCGCGCGAAGCCCAGCGCATGCGACTTCCCGTCCGGCAGCAGCGAGAGGTCGCCGCCGTAAATCTCGTCCACGAACGGCGGCGACTCGATGTCTTCCGTCGTCAGCAGGACCTGCGTGTCGGGGTGGATCACCTCGACCATGTACGGCTCGTCCTGGACCGGGAACGAGCTGGGCAGGTTGTAGGTCAACGGATGATTGCTATCGGCGACTGAGACCTGCATCTCCATAATCGGTGGATGGGTCATGAAAAAGCCGCCCAGCGCTTCGTGGTAGTCCATCTTGACCAGCCTGCGGCGACCGTCTTCGCGACCAATCCGCTCCGCCTTGCCACCCGAGCTGCCGTGCAGCGCCAGCCAGCGACCACCCTCGCCGACCCAGTCGCGAATCACGCCCGTCTGGTACTCGTCGGCAAATGGGCCAGCGACGTAACAGATGAGCAGATGCGCGTCGCGGATCCACTTGTGGCAATCGGTGAAGTCGCTGCTGACGGTCGTGTGAACGTCCTCGTTGGACTGCAACGCCATCAGAATGCGCATGCGCGCGTAGTCAATGTCATGCCCCGCGTGCTTGCCCGGCGGGAAGCCTCCAGCAACGACATGGACGCGAATCGGTGTGCTCATGGCAGCGCTCCTTGGTGTTTGGCAGCTTGCGGCGATACTAGCGGGTAACAGAACACGGACGGAGGCACAGCATGGAACCGCTACAGCCAATGGCAACCGCAATCGCAGAAATACTCAGGGAGCGAGGAGAAACCGTCGCGATCTGCGAGACGACCGCCGGAGGACTGGTCTCGGCCGCGCTGCTCTCCATCCCCGGAGCCTCGCGCTACTACGCCGGCGCCGCCGTCACCTACACCGGCGTCGCCCGCTCAACCTTCCTCGAAGTCGAACTCGACGACTACCCCGGAGTCCGCTCCAGCAGCGAGCCCTACGCCAAGATCATCGCCGAGACGATCCGGGAGCGCCTCGGAGCCACCTGGGGCATCGGGGAAACAGGAGCAGCCGGACCCGGAGGCAACGTCTACGGAGACGCCTCGGGCCACACGTGTATCGCCATCGCGGGGCCGTCCGAATACGTCGAAACATTAGAAACCGGCCTCGAAGACCGAGAAGAGAACATGTGGCTCTTCACCAAGCGCACGCTGGAGGTGTTCGAGTCGGTGCTGCGGGAGGCGGGCTAGCGAGACCTCCGTCATTCCTGCCCTCCTCCGTCATTCCTGCGGAGGCAGGAATCCCGAAGCACCCAAGTGTCAACCAAAACCCAACTTGCGACGTCCCTCAGAGATCGCAAACGAGGTCCGAGCGACGGCTTTGGTTGGCGCCCCAAAGCAGCGTTCGGAGGATCGCGGTTCCTGCCTTCGCAGGAACGACGGAGATGGGATGCTACCGAGACCCCGGCACAATCCCGCGCACCGTCGTCTCGATGCTGAACAAACTCGTCCCCGCCGTCATGAACAGCGTCGAGAAATTCTCCCCGCCAAACGTCAGATTCGCCGCGTGCTCGTCCATCTCGAAGACGCCGAGATACGTTCCGTCGACAGCATGCGCCGACACGCCGCCCGCGCCCGTCGTCCACAGCCGGCCGTCCGAATCGACCTTCATCCCGTCGGGCGCACCGAGACGCTGGTCCTTCGACTGGTCGACAAACAGGATGCGGTCACCAAGTGTGAGGTCGTCGTTCACTTCGTAGCGCCAGATCAGGCCCTCCTGCGAGTCGCCGATGTAGAGCTGCGACACGTCGGGATTGAAGGCCAGACCGTTGGGCCCTGAGAACCCCGTCGGCGCGACCAGGCTGAGTGAGCCGTCCGGGTCGATCCGGTAGACGCCCTGGAAGTCGAGCTCTTGCTTCTGGCCTTCCTGACCGAAGCGCGGCGTGCGACCGGAGTCAACGCCGTAGGCCGGGTCGGTGAAGAAAATCGCCCCCGACGAATGCACGACCAGGTCGTTGGGGCTGTTGAGCTGCTTGCCGTCCCAGCTATCGGCGACGGAAACCTCATTACCCGCATCGCCGTAGGCAGCGCGCGAGATCCGACGGCCGCCATGCTCACAGGCGACCAGATTGCCGTCGGCGTCGAGCGTCAGACCATTCGACCAGCCGCTCGGCTCGCGGTAGACCTCAGCCTCACTCTGTCCCGGCCGCCAGCGATGCTGCCGGTTGCCCGGGATGTCGCTAAACACGAGCGCATTGTCCGAGGCAATCCAAATCGGTCCCTCAATGAAGCCAAACCCGCCACAGAGCCGAGACTCTTCGCCGATCAGCAGTTCAGAGATGCCGTTGTCGTCTTCGATGCGCATGGTCGCGTTCCTCGAATCGTCGCTCATCACTCAGTGTCTGTTGGGATGCTAGCTGCCATGTCGGGCCTCGTCGGCAGCCGATCGGTGGCATTCCAGATCCGATCCAGGATCACCCGACCCTCGCCCGCAGGATCAACGAACTCAGGCCGATACAACCACGGCCAATCTCGACTGTGCGCGCGGATCACCACCGGACGAATCCGATAGCCCAGCAATCGATCCTTGGTGAATCCCAACTCCATCAGCATCCCCTGCGTCGTCGCGACCGACCAGTTCTGGTCGAAGATGAAGTTGCCGAACGAATAGGCCACGAGCTGGTCGCCGAAGTGCTCGACCGCCTGTACCCAGTGCGGATGATTACCAAACAGGAACGTCGCGCCGGCTTCCATCGCAATGCCCGCGATGTCGCGCTGGAAGGCGACCGGGTTGGAGGTGTACTCAACGCCCCAGTTCGCCCCGACGATCACATGATCCGCGAGCCGGCGGGCAGCGCTGATATCGCGACGCACGTACTCGGGTTCGAGCGGCGCCGTGCCGGCCCGATCCTCGGTCGCCGCGTACCAGGGCGCGATGATGTCGTAGCCGAGGAAGGCAAACGTCACTGGACCGTCGACCGTGTCGACGCTGAGCACAGCCGGAGTCCGTGCGGCCTTGAGACCCGGTCCCGCGCCGGCGTGCGCGATGCCCATTTCGTCCAGCCCGGCGAGGGTGTCGTACAGCGCTACGACGCCGTCGCAGCCGCCCCAGCAGTCCATCATGTGATTGCCGATCGTCAGAATCACGTCCAGTCCAGCGTTGGACAGTGCCGGCAGCACTCGAGGACTGCCGGAGAAGACGACGGTCTCGACGCAGGGCGTCGGCTCTGCGACATCGCTGAGCGGCAACTCAAGCGGCGCGACCGCGATCTCGGCGTCCTGGATCGCGCCGCGCACGCCGTCGAACATCGCGTCGTAGTCGTTCAGGAATGCCAACACGTGATTGGTGCAGCGCACCGGGATCAGTTCTCCCGTGACCAACATCCCCGCTGGATCAAACGGCGGAGCGACCTCGATGCCCGAGGCCGTCAACAGCTCAACCGCCTGTTCAACCGTCGAAGCTCGCACCCAGCGCAGTTGACGCAATGGCGATTGCTGCGCCGCATCCTGGTACGGATCGTGACCGTCGACCGTCAGTGCCAGCACATCGACGGTCAGGCGCTCGGGCTCGATCAACGCGAATGCGCCGGGTGTCGTGGCGACCCGATGCGTCAGCACTTCGTCGGGCACGAATTCTGCGGCCAGTTCGTCGAACGGTATGCCGAGCGCTTCCGAGATTGCGCCGCCCTGCGATGAGGGCAGAATGACCGTAATCGGTTGCCAGCTGCCGCCGAGCTCCGACCATTCGAACACCTCGCCTCGAAGTATGCGCCGAACCTCGCCATAGCTCAGGTCCAACACGTCGCGCCGCTGGTCGGTGATCGCCGCCCAGCGCGCAATCACGAGCATCCGCGCACAAGGCATCGGCTGGCTCGAAATCAAACGCTCTTCAATCGAGTTGTCTGGGGCGCAGTCCAGGGGACGTGGCGACACGTTCACGGCGGCGGCGCTTGAGCTCGACGTCGTTGCCAGAGGTGCGGCGAGCCCGGCCGTTGTGCAGAACACAACGGCGATCAGCGCCGCGACGAACGCGGCGAGTAGTAGTCGAACCGGGCGACCCCGCATCCAAACCAGGAACACACGCATTTGACCGTCTCCGGTCACCCCTGCCCGACATCCTAGCTGCAGATGACTTTGTCTCGCCGTTTGGAGATCTTCGAATTAAATCCCCTTCTCCTCCCTTGCGGAGACCTTTGAAACACTCACGATTCCACTCTCCCCCCCTTGCGGGGGGAGATGTCACGGAGTGACAGAGGGGGGGTCCGCCGCCAGCGACCAGATAGACCTTGAGATGGGGAGCCCTCCCTCTGCCTTCGGCATCTCCCCCGCAAGGGGGGCGAAGGGGACTTATTCAAAGGTCTCCACAAGGGGGGAGAGGGGATTTGCGAGTTGTTCGAAGGTCTCGGTTTGGACGCAGTGCAATTGAGTGCCACCTGATACCTAAGACCACCGCGATCATCTTGCGTATCCCCTTGGAAGTGATCGACATTCGTCAGTTGAGCCTCAGTTGAGCGACCAATTGCCGTTGCGAAGCCGCAGCCAAGCAAACGCATCGGCTAGCAACGTTCGACTATCTCCATCCAACAGGCCATAACGCGTCTAACCTCTCAGTTATGACAAGTCTTGGGCGCCTGGCAGTTCACAGCGGTTCCGGTTGCGTGTCCCGATCTCACGGCAGGCGGAACTGACCATGCTTGGCGGCGCCGTTGCGCTGGTCGGGATTGTGTTGCTGCTGAACTGGAACTTGCCGTACACCGCTCCGGGCGGCGTTCTCCACACTCCCGACCCTCCGACCGTCCGACCGTTGCACGAGGGCATCGTCGAAGTCGACTGGAACGACATCGCCGGCGCCGACCGCTATGCGCTGCAGTTCTGGCGTCCGACGGGATGGACCGACACGACCGATCCTGAGCTGGGAACCAGTGAGTCGCTCGACGGTTCACGAGCAATCATCGGCAATCTGCCCAACGGAACCGTCTTCGACACCTTTCGAGTCAGGGCGGGCACATGCGGCAGATGGTCGGACTGGTCCATCGCAGGCCGTCACCTGTCCACGCACGGCATGGATTGGCAAGGATACCCGTTACCAACCCTTGGGCCGGCAACGGACCGCGACGCCGAACTCAACGTCATCTGGTCGGCCGATCTGTCCGTCGGAACGAGTCAGCGCCAACCTCGCGACATCGGCTATTCGTTCGATGACCACGTCGGCTTGCTCTCTCCCAACGAATTCACGCTCGACGGCGCACGGTACAAGGTCCTCCGCGCATTCCAGCGCGAGCACGGCTTCTTCGTCGACCTGCAAGGGCAAGCCCACTCTCGATTCGAGTTCACGCTCAGCATCGAAGACTCCAGCGGCGACCAGGTCGCCGAATTCTCATCGTGCGACAGCATCCGGCTCAAGGGCTCGTCTGGCGAGCGACTGCTCTGGCTCGGCGCCGACACCTCCTGGACTCCGGGAACGCTGGCAACGCTGAGCATCAGCCGCCGACTCCCGGAGTCGAGGCCACAGCCCGACACACTGCTCTGGCCAATCCCAAGGTTGACCGCCGAGTTCGAGCACGTGTCCGAACGACATTCGGGCAGCGAATTCTCTGTCAACGTCCGCTTCAGCGAATCCGTCAGCGTCAGTAAAGACTCACTCCAGGTGACGTCCGGGACCGTGACATCGTTGGCGCCCGTCGACGGCCGCGCGAATCTCTGGCAGGTGCGGGTGGCGCCTGACAATCGGCGTAGCGTCCGAGTTCGCTTGCTTGGCGCTCCTACCTGCACAGATGTCGGCGCCATCTGCACACAGCAAATTCGGCGGCTGTCGCATCATCCGCAGACCATCATCCCCGGCCCCGCGGTCACGGCTCGGTTTCTCGAGGTCCCGACCTACCACAGCGGACTGGACAACGTCAGGTTCCTGATCGAATTCAGCGAGCCACTGTACGCCAGCATGAGAGGTCTCAGCGCTCGAGCTTTTGACGTCGTTGGTGGTCGCGTGACGAGCGTCCGTCGAGTTGATGCGCGTCACGACCTCTGGGAAGTGACCGCCATCGCAGATTCCTCTGATCCGTTGCAGATCACTCTCAATCCCACAGGTGGATGCGCAGGACTACTAAGCGGCTGTCCCGACGACCTCCACCGCATCGCCGACTCACAACCACTGACCATCCCTCCGGCCAAGCTCCATTTGACCTTCGACGACGGTCCACACCCCGTCTACACGCCGCAAATCCTCGATATCCTCGCCCGTCATCAGGCCCGAGCCACGTTCTTTGTGATTGGCCAGCTCGCCGCCTACTACCCCGACCTCATCCAGCGCATCATCGACGAGGGTCACACGCTAGCCAACCACACCTGGAACCACGACATCCTGCCCAACCTGACCCTCGAAGAATTCGAGGAAACGATCAGCCGCACCTGGACGGTGCTCGGCGAGCACGGCACGCCGTGTCTGCGGCCGCCGAACTACAGCATCGACTCCGACACCCTGCAACGACTGCAAGGCCTGGGCATCAGATTGATCATGGGCACCGTGCGGTCGGGAGACTGGAACCGGCCAGGCGCCGACGTGATCGTCTGGCGGATCCTCCAGGGCGCCGCTCCCGATGCGGTCGTCGTCCTCCACGACGGCGGCGGCGATCGCAGCCAAACCGTCGAGGCCCTGCGCTCCGTCCTCGACCAGCTCCAGAGCCAGAACTACTCCTACGAGCCGGTCTGCGAATAGGCACGCCCACTACATCGTCATACCCGCGCTTGCCGCGGGTATCTCGCTGATTCGAGCACTGACGTCTGTGCTGGATGCGGCGAGATTGCCGCGCTTCGTCGCGGTAATGACGAAGTGGGAAACTCCATGTGGCGGATTCGCTAGCCTCTGCTCGGCGATTAAGCGCCGTTGCGGAGGAGCTGACCATGGAACTGCTATTCACCGGCGGACGCGTCTTGACCATTGATGCCCTCGATCGGATTGCTACCGGCGTTGCCGTGCGCGACGGCCGCATCATCGCGGTTGGCGACAGCGACGAGGCGAGGCAGGCGCTGGGTCCCGACGCGACGCACATCGATCTGCGCGGACGCGCCCTCGTCCCCGGCTTCTGCGATCCGCACAATCACTTCTCGATGACGACCTTCGAGCCGCGTTCGGTCGACTGCCGGACGCCGCCGCTGTCGGGAAAAGCGGCCGTGCTCGACGCAATCGCGGCAGCCGCCGACGGCAGTCCCGACGGGCAATGGATCTGGGGCCTCGGATTCAGCGCCCGCAATCTCGAACCGATCGGCGAAACGGTCCTGTTCCGGCACGAACTTGACGAGGTCGCCCCGAACAACCCCGTTTGCGTGATGGATTCCTCCTATCACGCCTGTTACGCCAACTCGGCCGCGCTGGCGATGGTCGGCTTCGACCGCAACACGCCGAACCCGCCCGGTGGAGAAATTCGTCTTGACGACCACGGCGAGCCGAATGGCGTGCTCTGGGAACGTGCGATGGACCCGGTGCACCACGCCACAATGCGCTCATACATCGACACCTTTGGACCCGATGTCGTGGCCGGCCTGGTCGAGCAGAACGCGCGCCGCCATCTCTCCCACGGCATCACCAGCGTCGGCGACGCCCTGGTCATGCCCGAGAGCGCCGAGATCTATCGGCTGACCGACGAACGCGGCCAACTCCCCATCGTGATCCATCAGATGCGCGGTGGACCCGGATTCTTCGCCGCCCCCGAGGATGCCGCCGGCGGCGCGTTCATGGAGGACGATGTCTCCGACCGGCTGCGTGGCGGGATCGTCAAGATTTTCATGGACCCGGTCTGGCCCAGTCCGGCCATGACGGTTTGCCACGAGGACGGCACGACCGAACCCGTGGGCGATCCGTACTACGGACAGGAAGAGGTCGACCACCTCGTCCTCGACGCGGCTTCGCACGGTCTCCAGGTCGCCATCCATTGCATCGGCAACCGAGCTGTCGAGCAGGGATTGAACGCCTTCGAGCGGGCGCAACGAGAAATCCCTCGCAGCGATCCGCGCTACCGGATCGAGCACTTCAGCTTCGGCCTTCAAGACCAGATCGAGCGAGCCAAGTCGCTCGGCGTAATCATCTCGCACCAGCCGCCGTTCCTCCAGGCGATCGGCGACTTCTTTGAGACGCGCACCGCCGCCGCGGGCATCGTTTCGCCGCCGATTCCCTATCGCTCAATGCTCGATGCCGGCGTCACCGTCGCCTCAGGCTCCGACTTCCCCTGCGCGCCGGTTGAACCGCTACTCGGCCTCTACAGCATCGTCGCGCGCCGCTCTCGCGAGGGTCGGGTCATCGCTCCAGATCAAGCGATCTCGCCACTCGAAGCGCTGCGCACCTACACGCTCAACTCAGCAACCGCCATGTTCCGCGACAACGAGGTCGGATCAATCGAGGTCGGCAAGCGAGCCGATCTCGTCGTGCTCAGCCACGACCCCACATTGGTCGACCCAACCTTCATCCGAGACATCGTGGTGCAGCAAACCTACGTCGACGGCGACCTGGAGTACGCCGTGTAAGGAAGCACGATCCCCTCTCCCCCCCTTTGCGGGGGGAGATGTCACGGAGTGACAGAGGGGGGGTCCTCCCACAACGACCAGATAAGCATTGCGATAGGGAGCCCCCCCTCTGCCTCCGGCATCTCCCCCTCGAGGGGGGCGAAGGGGATTTATGCGCGTGGTCGCGACACCGTCGCCTGAGGCTTGGCCATCGAATTCAATGTGATTGCAGCCTGGGCCTGCTCGCGGCCGTGTAGCCGATGCCAGATCACCGCGAACGCCCCTCCTGCTACCAGGAGAATCAGCAACAACAGCCCGAACGACGCCTGAAAGCCGACCCTGTCGGCGATTGTCCCGACCAGGGGCATGATGATCGCAATCAATAGCGCCGCCGAGAGCTGGAACATCGACAATACGGTCGCGCGTTGATCCGAGGGAATGCGGCGATTGATGTAGCCCGTCGCGATCGGACGGCTCATGCCGCGGATCGCTGCCAGCATGCCGAAGCCGATCACCACCCAGAGCGAGTTCCACAGCGTCGGCGCGAGGAACAGGATCGTCCCGGCGAAGAGCAGGATCATCAGCGAGCGACGCTCGCCGAATCGGGTCGCGACCCAGGCGGCAAGCAACGATCCGATCACCATTCCGGCGACCGGCGACATCAACATCCCCGAGTAGGCGAAGCCGGTCGTCACGCCGGCGGCAGGGTCGACGCCGTGGTGGACGACGAACGGTTGCAACAGGAACTCGGTGATCGTGATCACGGCCGCAATCAGCGTGGCAAAGAGGATGTACCAGAACAGCATCTTGCGCCGCCAGACGACCATCACGCCACCCAGCATGTTGCCGAACAAACTTGGCTTGCTCGCGCCTGGCGTGCTCACCTGGTTGGCTGTGCCGTTGGTTCCGTTGAGGCTTGGCTGTTGAGCAATAAACTCCGCCTCGCTGCGCGGCGGTTCGCGCAGGAACAGGGCGATGCATCCCGCGACGCCCATCGCGATCGCGCCCAGCAGAATCGTGGCTGAGTATCCAACCAGGGCGACAAGCGGTCCGCCCAGCAGGGTGGCAATCAACAGCGACCCAAAGGCCAGCGCCTCGGAGCGTCCGATGTGCTTCTCGTACTCATCCGTCCGGCCCATCTGTCGCAACGTGTCGTAGACCAACGCATGACCGGCGCCCGAGTACAGCGTGATCGCGATACCAACCACGACGTAGGCAGCCAGCAACACGACATAGGTCGAGCTGAAGGCGAACACGACCGAACCGACGCAGAAGCAAGCGCCGCCCATTACCAGCGACACGTGACGTCCCCAACGGTCGGCAATTGCCCCGGTCGGCACTTCAGCCACGACGACCGTGAGCCAGAAGATCGACTCGATCGCCGCGATCTGGGTCAGGCTCATGCCCCGGAACTCTTGCAGGTAGATCACCCAGATTGGCAACCAGATCAGGAAGCCACTCGCGGCATAGAACAGGTAGTAGACAGGAATGTTCCGGGCAAAGCGTCGACGAAGTTGGTGAACATCCGACTGGCCGACACCCGCGCCATTCAAAGAGGTCGACATGGCGATTCGACTCTAGTCGTCGGTACGAAACCGATCGCGATCAGGAATCGCTGCGCCTCGGGTTAGCGGCGGCATACCGAGCATCCGTCGAGAGCCCGCGTCCCAGTTGAAGTCGAGCCCGGCGTTGTGCCGGCGCGCGACCTGGAGATCGCGGAACCGCCGCTCGAGTGTCCAGCGGCGGTGGATCGCGTTCGTCCCGGCGGCTGGGAAGAGCATCTCCACCGCTTCGGCGGCCGCGTGGACGGCATTGACGTTCGCCAGTCGCCACTGCGCAACCGCGTCGAGGTCGGGCGCGCCGGCAACGACCGATTCCCAGGCGCGTGATCCCATCTCGCGGACATACGAACGCGCGGAGCCAACCCTGGCCTGAGCGCGGCCCACCGCGACGCGGAAATGCTCGCGATCGGCAAGCGAACGTGAGTCGCTCTTGCTGTCGACCTGCTTCGCAAACCGGACGACCTCGTCAATCGCACCCTGAGCAGCGCCAATCGCCTGACCGCCATTCTGCAGCCAACTGGCGATGCCGCCGTCAGGGATGCGCCAGTTCGGGCCTTGGGCAATCGGTCGGGAGCCGAACTTCATGGTTCGGCTGTCGGGAGCGAACACGTTCTCGTTGCGGTAGTCGTGAGAACCGGTGCCGCGCAGGCCCATCGTGTCCCAGGTCCGCAGGATCTCTCCCTGCCCGGGATCGACAAACGACATGTACTGGTCGCCGGGCTGAGCTTCGTCCTTGAATGCCACCACGACATGCGTCGCGTGGTCGATGCCACTGGCGAAAGTTGAGGTTCCGTTGACCAACCATCCGCCCTCAACGCGCGTGCCGATGTTAGTGGGCCGGCTCGAGCCGGCGATCCGGCAGCGCGGACCGCCCGGCTGGTCGGCGCCGATCATTTCGCGCAGATGCTCGGTGGTCAGAAATCCGCTGACGAGCGAAAGCTCGGAAGCGAGCATGACCACCCAGGCGGTAGACGGGTCGGCGACCGCCAGCGCCTCGATCGCATGAAACACGACCAGCGGCGGAACCTCCTCGCCGCCGGCGGCCGCCGGGATGAACATCCGATACAAACCGGCGTCGGTGATGGTTTCGATCAGGTCCCTGGGCGGGCTGCCGTTCGCCTCAGTCTCGGTGGCCCGCGCGGCAACCTGAGGCTGAAGCGCTCTGGCCCGTTCGACCATCGGGTGCTCGGCTGGGTCCGCTAGCATTGGAACAGGCTAATCCCTGCGCGGAACGTCAATCACAACCGTCTTCGCGATGAAGAAGCAAGGCCCGTTCGCTCCCGAGCACAGAATCCAGAGCCGCGAAAGTGCCAGGAACGCTCTGGACCACGCTGATCCACGCTTCCCCCCTTGCGCAGACCTTTGCAACACTCGCAAATCCCCTCTCCCCCCCTTGCGGGGGGAGATGTCACGGAGTGACAAAGGGGGGGGTCCTCCCACAGCGACCAGATAGGCCTTGAGACGGGGAGCCCCCTGCCTACGGCATCTCCCCCGCAAGGAGACCTTGAAAAAGTCGCGCTTGGAGAACTTCTCCGTCCCCGCCCCCGAGCGGGGACCTGTTCCGCTTCGCGAGGCTACGACCTTCAATCGCTCTCCACCAGATATACGCCCCGCCATTCTCGTGCAGCCTGGGGGGAGCCGGGGGCGGGGACGGAACGCCGGGAGTGCTGGAGTTTTTCAAAGGTCTTCGCAGGGAGGAATGAGGACTTATCAAAGGCCTCCTGACGGGGGAAGCTGTCGAAGGCTGAAGGGGGGTCCCCTATCTGCCAGTAACGGGAGTTCTTCAGATGACGTTAGGAGCCGTCGACCAGTACCACGCTCACGTCGGAGCCGGCCGCGGCGCGGACCTCCTTGAGCTCGGTGTACTCGTCCGTGGCCAGGAAGGCCCTCGCGCCCTCGACGTCCTCAAACTCGATCACGGCCACACGCCGAGGACTCAAGCTGCCCTCCGCGACCTCGGCAGGGGCTTGCTGAACAACGTACGTGCCACCGCGCTCAGGCGCTTTGGCGACCGCGGGCGCGGGCTTCGGCGAATGAGGAATCGTCCGTCAGTTCCAACACCGTGATCCAGGCAGCCATTTCCGCTCCTTCGCATGTGGCATTTCGCATTTGCTTCGGTTCACTTGAAGTTCACACGAACTACGTGGTTGGTTCCAAGGGTCGTGAACAGTGTCCATAGAAATGCTCAATCGACACTCCCTCTCACCGGTATATTTGAACCGACCAGGTCGAACGCTCGGTACCTGATTCCAGCGCGATCACCCAACAGAGGAAAACTTGGGGATAGCGGACGGACTCGAATCGACGGAACCGAAAGCCGTAGTTTGCAGCACGGGGAGCGAATTCGATGACCACGGCGTTTCCCGAACCCGTGCTGCTGCTGTCAGTTCCAGCTCGCAGCAAAAGCCGACCTGCGCGTCGCGGCACACCCGAAGCAGCGTTGAGAGAGATTCCGGACGGCTCACGTGTCGTCATTCCGCCGCTGTCGGGGACACCACTCGGCTTGCTCGCCGAACTCGACCGTCTGCGCGATGGCTGGACCGACCTCGAGCTGGCCAGCGGACTGCTGCTGGAACCGATCGCGCCATTGGACCACCCCGGCGACCCGTTCAGGTTCATCACCTATCAGACCAGCGCCGCATACCGTCCTGTAGAAGCAGCAGGAGTGCTGGGCCATATCCCGACGTTCTACGTCCAGGTATCAGAGCTCTTCGAGCCTGACAGCGCACTGCCAGCCGACGCCGTCCTGGTTCAGGTCAGTCCACCCAATGAGCAAGGGAACTACTCACTCGGCAACTCGGTCGGCGGCATCCTCGACGCGATCCGTACGGCGCCGCTGGTGATCGCACAGGTCAATCCGCGCGTCCCGTACACCTACGGCGCATCGGAGCTGCTGGCCGAGGACTTCGACTGGCTGGTCGACCTCGACGGCCGGATTCCCAAGGTCAACCGCGCCCAGCCCGGCCCGATCGAGCATCAGATTGCCGAGCATGTCGTCTCGCTGATCCCCGACGGCGCCACGCTGCAGTTCGGCATCGGCGCGGTGCCCGAGGCGATCATGGGATTGCTGTCGAGCCGCTCCGACCTTGGCATCCATTCCGGCTTGTTCAGTGACGGGCTGATCGACTTGCTCGAGGGCGGAGCGATCACGGGCGCCCGCAAAGGCACGGCGCGCGACGTGATCGTCGTCACGGAAGCGATCGGTACGGCCAACCTGTATCGCTGGCTGGACTACAACAAGCACGTCCTGTTCGCTCCTGCGAGCTACACCCACTCGCCGATCGTGCTCTCCCAGCAGCACCAACTCGTCGCAATCAACTCCGCCATCGAGGTCGCGCTGGACGGAACCGTCAATGCAGAAACTGTGCGCGGTCGCCGAATCTCAGGACCGGGAGGACAACCCGACTTCGCTGCATCGGCCGTCATCCACGGCGGCTTGAACGTGATCGCCCTGCCGTCGACCGCGGCGCGAGGCCGCGTCTCGCGGATCGTCAAGGAACTGCCGCCCGGCGCGGCTGTGACGACGCCGTCCTTTTTTGCCGACATCATCGTTACCGAACATGGTGCGGTCCAATTGCGGGGCCGCACGCTCGGACAGCGCGCCGCTGCGCTCAGGGCGATAGCACACCCCGACTTTCGATCTGAACTGGGAAGCCGACTGGTGCCGTTGACGTGCAACCGACAACTTCGGCAGTGATCGCATGACCACTGCGCTCCAGCAGCGAATCGTCGCCATCCTCACCGCCTACGGCTGGCAGGGATTACGTGGCGACGTGCTCGGCGGAATCGCGACGGCGGTGGTCGTGCTGCCGGTCGCGCTGGCGCTGGGCGTGGTCGTCGCCGCAACCTCGGGCAACGACCCAGGCGTCGGCGCGTTGGCCGGGCTCTGGGGCGCGGTAGCGGTGGGGTTCTTCGCCGCCATGTTCGGCGGGACCCGTGGGCTGATGTCCTGCCCATCGGCATCGATGACAGTGGCAATGACCGCTATTGTCAGTCAGTACAGCCTCGCCGAGGCGTTCGCGGTCGTGGTCCTGGCCGGTCTGATCCAGATCGCGATGGGCGCCCTGCGTCTGGGACGGTTCATCGCGTACACGCCATATTCCGTCATCTCAGGCCTGATCTCGGGCGTCGGCGTGATCATCGTCGTCCTGCATGTCGCTCCGCTTTTCGGTTCGGCGCTGGAATCGGGAGGACTGACCCGACAGTTCGCAGCCTGGCCGGACGTCCTGCGCAACACCGACATCGAAGCACTCGTCCTGGGCGCGGTGACGTTGCTGGTTGCGATCTTCTGGCCGGTCAGATTGCGCCAGTACGTCCCGCCGACCCTCGCTGCGCTGATCGTTGGCGCGCTGCTCGGCATCCTCTTGCTCTCTGATGCGCCTGTGGTCGGTGCTATCCCTTCCGGCCTGCCCAGCCTCGATTGGCCGGCCTTCTCGGGCGATTTCCTGGTCAGCGCGCTTCAGTCGGCTCTGATTGTGGCCTTGATTGGCGCGCTCGCCAGCTTACTCAGCGCGGCGATCACCGATTCGATGACCCTTGAGGTGCACGACCCCAACCGCGAGCTGATCGGGCAGGGCTTGGCCAACACGGTCTCCGGCCTGATCGGCGGACTGCCCGGTGGGGGGAATATGGCGACTTCGCTGGTCAACGTCCGAGCCGGCGGTCGCTCGGCCGTGGCCGGCGCCATCGTCGCTCTGCTGATGTTGGCTGTGGCTCTGCGCGCCGGCTCAGTGCTGGAGTCAATCCCTCAGGCCGTGCTCGCCGGCATTCTGATCAAGGTCGGTTGGGATGTCATCGATTGGCGATTCCTGCGGCGCGTCCGTCGGCTGCCTCACGGTCACGTCGCAGTGATGGCGGTGACGCTGATCGTGATGATGTTTACGGATATCGTCACGGCTGTCGCGATCGGGCTGATCCTGGCCGGCATGGCCAGCGCCGCTCGACTCGAAAGCCTGGAGTTGAGCGATGTCATGTCTGTGCCACTATTGGAGGGATCGGTGGACGACCCCTTCCTCGCCCGCATCGGCGTGGTGCAGTTGCGGGGACGATTCACCGTCGCCTCATCGAGTGCGCTCGTGCGAGTGATCACCGACGACATCGAAGGTCACGAAGTCGTGATCTTCGACTTCAGCCGCACGTCGGCGTTAGACGACAGCGCGGTTCGTATGCTGGAGCAGCTCTTCAATCGAGCCGAGGAGAACAATACGCCCAGCATCATCGCCGGCCTCGTCGGAACCCCAGCCGATGCCCTGGAGTCAATCGGAGCGCTCGACGGCATCCCCGAACATCGGAGAGTGGAGACCCTGGAAGAGGCGAAGGAGCTAGCCCAATCCCTGCTGCCAGAAACCACTCCGTCAGCCGAGTGAGCGGATACCTGAGAAGGCCGACAATCGACAGAGCGGCGCTCGCCTGTTCGATGCGTGGGCGAATTCCGGGTCGGAGGGGGTTCAGCCTACTTTTTTTCTCGGCTGGAGAAAAAGAATGCCGGAGGCGATCTTCAGTGTATTGCTGGAGATCGTGACTCTCGGGGCGTTCAGGTTTTTCAGGGTTTTTCAGGTTTGGGTGTCCAGATTTGTCCAGATTTGTCCAGAACCGGCTAGATTCGGCCTGATTTCGCGCGTGTGATTCTGTGGGTCGCCAGATTGATCCAGGGGTTGTCAAGATGGGGTCGGTGGTCATGTCGGTCGCTTTCGGCTGCGGGTTGGCGGTTTTGGACACGCATGTTCTCACGATAGCCGATATAGGAAGTGGAGGAGAGAGTCTTGCAGATGGGCGGCGGGCGGGCCGGCCTTTGGGGGCTGGGTTGCGACACTTGGTGAGGGAGGGCGTACACCGAAGCGCCTTATGATTATGCGCGTCTATAGGCCAGCTTCCTCTAAGAACTGAGAAGGGTCATCGGTGCGCTCACTGTACCGAGTGCGGCGCCGCCGAGGCCAAGTCAGATGCAGTGCTCGCGAAGCCCGCGTGATCGACACGTAGAATGCCCTGCGCTCAGCATCCACTTTGTCTACGTTGTCCAGTGCTCGATAATCGGGGAACACTCCTTGTGACAGGCCTACAATTGCGACTGCCCGAAACTGAAGTCCCTTTGACCGATGTGCAGTGGTCAATCGAACCCCAGGTTGGTCGGGCCGGCTCTGCTGAACTCGAAGAAGGTATCTGAGGAACGCTGACAGGTCTCTGTCTTGATGTGCGGTGCCTGCACGGTACTCGTTCCACCAACCAAGGAGTTTCTGGAGATCTGGGCCAGCGAAATACCTCCCTGCAGCTAATTCGCCCATGACCTTTTCGACGCCTTCCGAGTTTGGCGCACTTTGATTGATGAGCTCAACGACCTTACGGATAGACCTGTGCGAAACAGCATCAGCAAGCTCTGTCAAACTACGCCCCTCACTATCAAACTTCTGTGCAGACCCCAGCAAATGGAACAGTTCGTCATCGACCCGGCGCCAAGCCGGAACGTTCCTACTGTTCGCACGTACCTCCAGAAGTGCATGAAAGAGGCGAGCCTCTGAACTTGAAAGCAGGCTTCCGGCATCTACCTGAACCGAAACCTGGTGGCCACGGCGAGTTAGTTCTTGTTGGATAGCATCCAGCCCATAGCGGGTCCTCGCAATAACTGCAATGTCTTGAGGCAGAACGCGAGCTTCTTCTCCATGTACTAGAGCTGAAGGATCGATTCCCTCCGAAACGAGACACTTTATCCAGTCGGCAACAATTCGCGCTTCGTCATCAGAATCCTTAGCTCTGATAGGGATCGCCATCCCTTTTGGCGTCCCCCATGGGGGTTCAGCGTCAGTCCGGGGCGGATTGAAGTGAAGCGCCACATTTCGGGCAAGGGAGAGAATCTGAGTCGCGCACCGAAAGTTGTGCAGTAACTCGTATCGTTGGTAGTCGGAGCCAACTAACTTATATGCCCACTTTATGCTGCCACCGGCCCAACCGTTGATTGACTGCCGATCATCAGCAACGACACACAGCTCAAGAGACTCCGCCACAACGATTCGAAGCACTTCTGCTTGAGCGTGTGTAAGATCCTGCCCTTCATCTACTAGGATTTGGCGGTAAGTTCTTTGTATTCGCCTTAAGACGGCAGGGTCAACCTCAAAAAGGTCCAGCAGTTTTGCAAGCATCCCGGGAAAGTCGATCCCCCCAGCGTCACTCATCGCGGCAAGATACGCCTCATAAATCTCTGAAAGGGGAAACAGCGAACGGCCAAAGGTCTCTCTAGGCGCCTCTGTCGGCTTTGACAGGCTAGTTCTTAGGTCGTCGATACGTCTGAGGATGGCCATCAGCGCCTGGTCGCCAAGGTGCGATTCGCCAATGGAATCCAAGAAGCGCCGAAGCAAATCGATTCGATCGCGGTCTTCCGCATACACGACAACGTCAGGAGAGACGCCCACTGCCTGGCCGGCACGCTGCAGCCAATCAAGGGCGAATCCATGGATAGTGTTAGCATCCACCCTCCAAACTTCCTCGCCAACTGAACGCGACAGCCTAGCCTTTAGTTCATCTGCGGCCTTCAATGTGAAGGTGACGGCTAGCAGGCGAAACGACTCGCCCTGGCTCTCATTGAGAATGCGTTCGATCCGCCGAATCAGCACCTCTGTCTTGCCGCTACCCGCTGGAGCAATGACAAGGCATTTGCGCTTGTCCGAATCCACCACCTCTCGTTGCTGGAGAGTCAGCTGCGGAGTGGTATACATCTCTACGCTCCGTCCTCGTTCTCATCATAGCCGCGCTGCAAGGTTTCGCTAAGCCCGAGGTTTCGCCGAATACACCGACCAAGTTCAACGATGGGATCAGGCAACGGTCGGTTGTTTCGCATCGCCGCGCGAGCAATCAGTTCCCCGGACCAACCTTTCGAACCTTTTAGGAACTCGAGATACTCAGATTCTTGGTCTGGATCGTATGGTGGCAGCCGAGGTTTGTCAGCGCGGGGATCCGAAGCTCCCCACGGAGCGTGTTGATTGGCAACCTCCTCAATCTCACTGCAAAAGCCCGCATCAAGGAGAAGCTGTTCAAGTTGCTTTTTCCCACTCATCACGACTCGCTGGTGAGTGGCCGAAAGCTGGCGGCCGTCGGAGTCGGTGCATCCCTCAATGGCTTTGATCCCTGCCGAATCGTTGTCAGCGAAGGCGACCCATGGAGTCTGACCCAGTTCATCCAGAGCGTCAATCACTTTCTGTAGCCACTCTACTGCTGGGCCCTGCATATCTAGGAATGCGATGCCAAGCCCTGCAAGGTCTCGGTCAAAAAGTGGCTCAAGCAGAATCGGGAGCGTGATCCGTTCGGCCGCACCATCAACGAGAACAACCAATCGCGCGAAGAACAGCTCGCCAAGAGGTCGCGAGATGTAGCGTCGAAACACTGCGACCTTTTTCGCGGTCTTTTCGGTTAAGGAATAAACGTCGCCTGTTCCATTGCTGAAACGGAGGAGCCGTATTGCTTGAGGAGCCGCCTCACCTAGCAACACAGGGGAGTGGGTCGTAACCACTGCTTGCCCCGGAAGCTCACGTATTGACCGATAAACGGCCGCTTGCGCTTGTGGGTGCAAGTGAGCTTCTGGTTCCTCAAGCAGCGTCATTAGCTGTGGGCGTATCCCCTTGTCGGTGCCGATCCGCAATTGGCTGAGTGCAAAATAGACGCGGAGCGCCGCCAGGCTTCGACTGCCCGACCCCTGAAGCCGCATTGGCAAGGCCGCCGCGCCCTGTTCCCCCTTGACAGCGACATCAACAGAATGCGTCAAGTCTTCTAAGCGTTCTGGGAGTGGGTTGAGGTGCACGCTCTCGACACTCGACTGGGCGTTTCTCATTTGAAGGAGCTGATCTTCGAGAGCATTAAGGACTGGGCTCGCTTGCAGTAAGTCCCCACCAAGCTCTTTCAATCGTGTTTCTAGGTTTCTGCGAGCGGCGTCGGTGACTCCCAGATCCGATAGAACTTGACCCCAGTCAGAGGTGCGCTTCAGCAAATCAGCAGCGAGGTCGCGGGACGCTTCGACGATGTGAGCGGCGAGCAAATCCATCGCTTGCGAAGACGGAACTCGCCCCGTATCGAGCCATTCCTGCCGTCCCTCTTCCCATCTGAGGAATGTCCTTCTGGTGGTGAGAAACGACGACTCTTGACTAGGGCTCAGACGAACACGTATTGCTGCCCATTCTCCTTCGCCCGGCCCGCGTCCGAAGTTGCCAGCCAGACGCTGGGCGACTACGTCGACGAACTCATGCCCAGCAGACCTAATCACGAGGTCGATCGTTGCCTCGCTTTCGATCGTGTCGCCAGTCCGGCGCAAGTCCTCGACCACCGGTCTGCGGAATGCACAAGCGGTCGCTATCGCGAGCAAGATGGACGACTTTCCTGTGTTGTTCTCCCCGACGAGAAAGGTCACGCCTTGTTCGAGAGGAATCCGCACATTTGCGAGGTTTCTGAAGTTGGACACACCGACTTCTGCAACCCAGAGAGAGGCCTCTGGTGTCGCTGAGATTAACAGGCTGTCGGTCTTCTGTTCAGGAATCATGGCAGCGCCAACAGGGAATAGAAAGGTGGTTATGCGGAGGAGTCGCCAGCCAAAATGTGAAGCGATTTCACGATCTCTACCCAGCTTAGCTCGACTTGCTCGCACGACCATTTGCCTTGGAGGTCAACGTGCGAGCTGGCGGCCTACGCCGCAATGAAACCAGCAAATCGTTCCGCTAGACGGTTCCAGACCCAAGCAAGGTGGTGGGCCCTCTGGGACTCGAACCCAGGACCTTCGGATTAAAAGTCCGCTGCTCTGGCCAACTGAGCTAAGGGCCCACCGCTAGTTTACGGCGGGGCGGCGGCGGATGGGCTGCTTGATCGGTAGTCTTGGCCCAGCGCGAGTGTTGCGATTTGCTGAGTCAGGGGAACGGCGGGGGCCATGGCAGAGCCGCTGCAGGTTGGATTGATTGGCGCGGGCGGGATTTCTCGGCAGCATTTGCCGGGCTACCAGCTCGACCCCGACCGCGTCCGGCTGAGCGCGGTCTGCGACATTCGCGAGGATGCCGCCCGGCAGGTTGCCTCTGAAGCGGGCGTTGAGGCGGTCTTCACCGACGCGAGCGAGATGTTTGCGCAGTCCGACATCGACGCCGTCGACATCTGCACGATCCACGACACGCATGCGGAGCTGGCGATTGCGGCGGCGCGGGCGGGCAAGCATGTCTTGCTGGAGAAGCCGATGGCGGTGTCGCTGGAGGAATGCCGCGCGATTATCGAGGCGACCGAAGAAGCCGGTGTCACCTTCATGGTCGCCCAACAGTTGCGTCACGTGCCGAGCTACATGGCGCTGCGACGCCGCATTCAGGCAGGCGAGTTGGGACGAATCTGGTCTGCCCGCGTCGATACCTTCCTGACCGCTGCGCTGGATGACCCGCACCAGCCGATCGCGCCTCGGGCTGGATACTGGGGGTTCGACGGCAAACGCGGCGGCGGTGGGGTCGTGACGCTGCTGTCGGTCCACCACCTCGATTTGATGCGCTACTTCGTCGGCGAAGTCGCGCGGGTCGATGCTCGCGCCTGGCGCGGACATCCCAGCTTTACCAATGACGCGGAGGATCGGGCCGTGGCGACGCTGGAGTTCGTCAACGGCGCCGTCGGTCAGCTCACGGCGAGCTTCACCAGTCGAGCGCCCTGGTCATTCCAGTTGATGCTGCTCGGAGAACAAGGGACGGCATGGACTCCGCCGCTGCCAGCGGCCGACGGACCGTTGATGGCGCATCGCACCCCGGCCGTGATCGCCAGCGCTGCCCAGGACGGCGAGCACGGCTTCGATCCAGATACGAGTTTTCGTCCGATCGATACCGACGACCTGGCGCTGCCGACGGAAGACCCGTATATCAACGAGATCATGCATTTCGTCCGCTGCTGTGAAGACGGCGCCGAGCCGATCAGCGGCGGTCGCGACAATATCGAAACGATGAAACTTGTGTTTGGCATCTATGAGTCGTCGCGTACCGGCAACGCAGTAGAAATAAGCCAGCTCTGATGCGTGAACTTGCTGTCCTGAGCTTCATCACGCTCGACGGCGTCATGCAGAGTCCGACCAGTCCCGAGGAGGACCCATCGGGCGGATTCACCGGTGGAGGTTGGGGGGCGCCATATTGGGAGCAGGTCATGCCGCAGGTCTACGCCGAGGCGATGTCGGAGCCGTACGACTTGCTGTTTGGTCGCAAGACGTATGAGGTGTTCGCATCGCACTGGCCGAACGCCAGCGCCGATGATCCGGTTGCGGTTCGGCTAAACAGCGCACACAAGTACGTGGTGACGACCTCAAGCTCGCATCCGCTCTCGTGGGAGCGTTCAACTCGTGTTACCGGAGATGTCCCCGCGGAGATCGCAATGCTCAAGGCGGAGGATGGGCCGTTGATCCAGGTGCATGGGAGCTCGGAGCTGATCCAAACGCTGCTCAAGCACGACCTGATCGACGAGTTCCGTCTATGGACGTTCCCAGTTGTGGTCGGCGACGGTAAGCGGTTGTTCGGTGAAGGGTTGGCGCCGTTGGATCTGACGATGGTTAAGACGGGCGCTACCGCTGATGGCGTGGTGATGACGGTCTATCGGCGGCGATAGACGTCGCGACGCGGCCCGATCGCATACCCGGCGGGAGACCCTTTTGGTAGCTCCCGGCTCTCCGTCCCCGCCCAAAGAGGGTGTCTCAGAATTCCACCTTCATTCTCGGATTCTCAGTCCCCGCTTCACGCGGGGACCTGCTCGGACGGCCCGGCATATCAGGTGGTGATGTCTCGGGCGCAGAGGGGGCGGGTCCCCGCGTGAAGCGGGGACTGGGGGATTCCTACTCTTGAGGCAGGCTCCCGGGGCGGGGACTAGGAGCCTCTCTAAGCGCGACTCCTTCAACGGTCTCCAGTGGGCATCGCATTCACCGTCGAGTTGGAAGGAGCGCAATCGGCTAAGGGTTAGCGGTCAGGAAACAGTTCCTGTAGCACCGCGCCTGCCCGAGGATCATCCATTCGCTCGAGTCGCTCAGCCAGTAAGGGTTCTGCTGATCGCTCGGTCCTCAGCTCGTGTGCTCAAGGATGGCGGGTATGACCACGTCCCAGGTTTCCTCGGGAATTTCGTGGCCGACGCCTTCCAGGGCGAGCATGGTTGCTCCGGGAATCATCTCGACGAGCGCTTGTCCGTGGTCGTACGGGAGGATTGGATCGTCGGTGCCGTGGATGACCAGGGTGGGGAAGTCCAACTCGCCGAGGCGTTCGTGCCAGGACTCCGATTGGGCGATGGCGGGCCCGTGATTCATGCTGCTGGCGAAGCTGATCGCCCGGTCGATCTCGGCGGCGAAGATCTCGTCGCGGTTCGGGTCGTACGGATAGGCGGAGCCGGAGAGTGTCTTGAACATGTGGATTCGATTGGCCAGGACCGCGTCGCGGTCGCTCCAGTCCAGTTGGGCGCTTGCGACAATGGCCTCAATCACCTTTGGAGCGGGCGGCGAGAGCGGGGCCTCTTTGCCTTCCATCGCATCAAGCACCGCGCCGCCATTGGGCGTGGACATGATCGGCGTCAAGGTGAGCACTCGATCGGGATGATTGAGACCGATCACCTGGGTGATCATCCCACCCATCGATGCGCCGATGATGTGCGCCTTCTCGATCCCGTACGCGTCGAGCACCGCGGGACCGTCGGCAGCCATGTCGTTGAGCGTGTAGTTCGGTTCGCCGGGCGGGCAGGAAGTCGTCTTGCCCGTGTCGCGGTTGTCGTAACGGATCACGAATCGGCCGCCGTCGGCCAAGGCTTCGCACAAGCCGACATCCCAGAGCAGCATTGAAGCGCCCGCGCCCATGACCAGCAGAATCGCTGGATCTGAGGGGTCTCCGAACGAGTCGGTGCAAATCTCGATACCGTTGCCCTCGATCATCCGCTCGCCGTGATAGACGGCCATAGGTGTCCTCCCGCGGTTGTGACGTTTCGTTCTCACTGCAGCGCCCCCGACGCTACCAGCTCAATGATTCGGTCGTCCGAGTAGCGGAGCAACTCTCGCAGGACAGTGTCGTTGTCGGCGCCCATGGTCGGTGCGACTTGTGGCGGTCGGGCCGGTGTACGGCTGAAGACGATGCGCGCGCCCTCGACGACCGACTTGCCCTGGGTCGGATGGACGAGTTCGACGAAGTGGTTGCGGTATAACAGCTGCGGGTCGGCGAAACAATCTGCTGAGGATTGGACGGTGTGCGCCGGGACGCCGGCGTCCTGGAGGGTTGTCATTGCGTCCTCGGGTGTGCGGGCGGCGGTCCAATCCTCCAAAGACTGGCCATCAAGCACTGACTCGAGCGCCGCGCGGTCGGCATCGTCGCGACAGGCGATGGCAACCCAACGATCTTCGCCTTCAGAGGCGAAGACGCCGTGGGGCGACATCTGCGGGTCGTCGTTGCCGTTCGGCGACCATATCTCGCCGGTCAGGTGGTACTGCAGCAATGCAGGAGTGAGGAAGTGGATCGCGGCTTCCATCTGCGAGACATCGATGTACTGGCCGCGTCCGGTTCGGTCGCGCTCGTCCAACGCCGCCAGCAGCGCAGCGGTGGCGAAGCGTGGCGCGACGTAGTCGGTGTAGGCGCCGAACGGTCCGGCCGGCGCACGATCGGGCCAGCCACAGAGCGGCGTGAATCCGGCGAACGCTGCTGCGAGGTTGCCGAAGCCGGCGAACTCAGCCAGCGGGCCACTCTGGCCCATCAGGCAGGACGACATCATGATCGCGCGCGGGTTGACCTCGTGGATCGTCTCCCAGGTCAGGTCCCAGCCGCGCATCGCGCGGGGCGTGAATGACTCAGTGACCACGTCGGCCCAGCGGACGAGGTCGAGGAACAGCTCGCGACCCTGCGGATTGGCCGGGTCGACCGTGATCATGCGCTTGTTGGCATTCATGTTGTGGAACATCGCCGAGCCGTCGGGCTGCAGCGAATCGTCGTCGATATACGGCTGCAGCGTGCGCGCAGTGTCGATCCGGGTACTGGACTCAATCCGTACCGTGTCGATGCCGAAGTCGGCGAGCGCGCGGGTGCCGGCGGGTCCGGCCATGACCCACATCAGGTCGACCATCTTGAGGTCGGCAAGTGGCGGATCGGTGGGCGGGGCTCCGTCCGCGCCGTGGAGGCTCGCCGCAGTTCGGGATTCAGCGAGCACCTCATCAGTGTGCTCGCCCAGCGTTGGCGCGGGCCGACCGTACTCAATGGGGGTTTCCGATAGCCGTGCGAACGGTCCAGGGAACTTCAGCGTCTTACCGTTGCGCTCAACCTCGCGCCAGTAGGAGCGTGCGGCCAGATGCGCGTTCTGGTCGAGGTCGTCAACCGTGGAGACGGGGACCAGCAGCAGGCGTCGCTCCTGGGCCACTGCAAACAGCTCGGCCTTGGTCTTGTCGGCGCAAAGCGCGCCGACCACCTCGCAACAGCGGAAGTATTCGGACAGCGGCTCCTGTCCGGTGAGGATCATGTTGGTGTAGTTGAGCCAGTCCTTGTCGCGAGTCTGCTGGTCGCAATAGCCCTCTTCGAGGGCGTACTGCATCAGCCGATCGGTGAATGGTCCGATTGCTGCGCCGAACAGGTATGTGACCGCGACGTGGCCGTCCTTGCAGGGCCAGAAGAGCTGGATTTCCAGAGGCCCCAGTTTCGCGCCCTTGGCCGAGCGCTCGAACATCCCGGCATTGTTGGGCGCGGCAACGATGCCGGATTGCGTCGCCTGGGCGTAGGCGGCCTGAGCGGAGACATCAATGAACTGTCCGAGTCCGGAACGCTTGCGTTCGTGCAGGGCCATCAGGACGCCAATCGCCGCCTCGGCGCCGGCGTGAAGGCCGGTCTGCGGCAGTCCGACACGCAACGGCGCGCGGTCGGTGTCGCCACTCTGAATCATCGGCCCGGCCGAGGCGGCAACGGTCACGTCGGCGGCGACCCACCCGGCTTTGGGTCCAGAGGAGCCGAACGGCGTGATCGCGACGTAGATCAGTCCCGGATTGATCTCGGCAAGCGCCTCATAGCCGATGCCGAGCGCATCCATCGCCCCCACGTCGGCGGACTCGATCAGCGCGTCGGCAGACTCGACCAACTCGCGCAATTCGCCGCGCCCTTCGTCGGACTCCAGATCGAGGATGATCGAGCGCTTGCCTCGCGCATAGGACTGCCAGATCAGCGAGTCCTCAATATCGCCGTCGTAGGAGCCATCAGAAAACGGCCCGCGTCGGCGAGCCGCGTTGCCTTCCGGTGGTTCAATCGCAATAACATCGGCGCCGAGATCTGCCAGGATCATCCCGCCGATGAGGCCTCGCCCGTCAGTCAGGTCGAGAATTCGATAGTCGCTGAGCATGACTCGCCTCCTCCGTTCCCATGTGGGACGGAGGCTAACGAAGCGTCAACGTCGAGGACGGTAGTTGGTCAGGTCGCGAATGGCGTTGTAGTCAGATTCCTTCAGGAAGTGACACCAGGTTTCGTTGGGGGCGTCGAAGTTGAGTCGTCGCGCGTTGCGTCCGCTCATCCAGGCGGCAACTTCCACTTGAAGTCCAGGGTATTCAGCAGCGACAAACTCGAGGGGCGGACGCAGGTCGGTATCGGCCGAGAATAGGATGCCAACATCGAATTGACCACGAATCGCCATAGCTACGAAATCGACAGCGATGGCAACATCGATGCCCTTCTCCCGTGCGATCTTGCGATCACCGAAACGGGCCGGCAAGTACTGAAGCGGGCGGGTGAACACACTTGCGCCGGTCTGCTCCCAAGATCGGCACTGATTCGATCTTGAGGCGAACATCACCGGATCCTGGCGCCTTTCTGCGATGCCGCAATAGACCCGTACATCCTGCAACACACGCTCGGTTCCCGCTGGAGAACGCCGACAGATCAACTCGCCGAGCTTGATCGGATCAATCTGTCCGTTTGTGGATTGAGACTGCTGCCCATGGTGAAAGAGGGCACGCGCGCCATTGAACACATTCTGCCAATCGACGAAGAGGACGACGCGTTCGGGCATTCCGGCAGCCAGCGTTGGAGATGTGTGCGAGGTGGAAAAGTAATCCCCGCCAGGCCAAAGCTCAAAGAGCGATGATGGGCGGGGAAGAGTGCGCCCCCTTTTTTGCCATACGCCGCCTGGTAGGGAGCCAACCGTTACGACGTACCGCAGTCAGCGTAACAAGGTTTCGTCGCTTTGACTAACGAGAACTGTTGCCGTATCAGTTACCAAACGCCCATGTGGAACTGAACAGGGCTGAGGCTTCCTCGAACACTGCTGCCTCTGCCGCTACCAGCGCGCCTCGGAGGTCGCGAGAGTGCCGCTGCAACCATGTGCCCAATCCCGATGCCGCAGCCTGATGCAGCGATGTCCCGACATTGATCTTGGCAACCCCGAGCTCGACGGCTGTGCCGAGTTCCTCGTCGGTCAGACCGCTGGCGCCATGCAGGACGAGTGGAACATCCACCGCTTCATGAATGGCCCGCAGCCGCTCGATGTGCAGACCACCGATCGCCGGTCCTCCGTGCGTATTGCCGACCGCGACCGCCAGCCAATCGACGTTTGTCGCGCGTACGAACCTTGCGGCTTCGTCAGGGTCGGTCCACGAGGCTTCGGCGATCGTGACGCCTGCCTCGTTGCCGGCGACGTGACCCAATTCCGCCTCGAGCGGCAGCCTCGACCAGGCCACCAGCCCCTTCGCGGATTGTGCCATCGTGGCGTTCTGCTCGTAGGAGAGCGTTGAGCCGTCGACCATGATCGAACCAAACCCGGCGTTGATTGCTCGTGAAAGTTCGTCCAGCGTGTCGGCGTGGTCGAGATGGAGCGCGACCTCAGCTTCCGAGTTCTCGGCGATCGTTTTCACGACCAGCGCGGCGATATAGACCCCGCCCATCAGTTCCAACCCGGAGCGGTTGAACTGGATCAAGACCGGGCGCCGGGCGGACTCAGCGGCACGGACGACGCCCCGCACCATTTGAATCGTCGAGACGTTGGCGCCGACGACCGCGCGACCCTGTGAGTGCGCTTGTGCGATGATTGGGCCTGGATCAACGAGCGGCATGTGCGCAGTGTCCCACAGGCGGCGTTCCCGCGAGTGCGCAACTCAGAACGCTCGAGCACGCTCGGTCAGCGCAAGAGCGGGGAATCGTTTTGGTGGACCATTCCGGTACTCCGCGCGATCTTGCCACGCTGGACGATGACCTGCTCGTCAGCATCTCGCTCGACGGGCGGCTCGACGCGTTCAACGTCCTCGTGCTCCGACATCAGACCCGGGTACGCGCGACCTGTCGCGGCATCGTCGGCATGTCCGAAGCCGACGACCTCACGCAAGAGGCGTTTATCAAGGCCTGGGACCGGCTGAGTACCTACAACCAGCGCGGCAAGTTTCCAGCCTGGCTCGGCGTCATCGCCCGGCGCACCTGCTTCGACCATCTGCG
Source organism: Dehalococcoidia bacterium (assembly GCA_965261715.1). GTDB lineage: Bacteria > Chloroflexota > Dehalococcoidia > Bin125 > Bin125 > Bin125. The sequence continues at coordinate 3,384,474 of OZ253471.1, read as the reverse complement.
ACAACGCCAGCGGCGACCGACCACGTCTCTGGACCGCTTGACCGACGCGCTCGGCGACCAATTCGCGCCGGAGTCCGGCGACCGCACCCTGGACGAGCATCTGCTCAACATCGAACTTAGCGGAACGCTGCGCGAGGCGCTGGAATCGTTGCCGGAGGAGCAACGCCGGGCGGTCTTCTACCGCGACGTGGCCGATCTGGAGTACCGCGAAATCGTCGATGCCACCGGCTGGTCGATGGGCACGGTCAAATCTCGGATCAGTCGCGGACGATCGGCGATGCGGGACTATCTCCGGGAGCATCGTTCTGTCGAGCAGACTTGATTCGATTGCCAAAGGCAGAACAGCGGCAGAACAGCCTCGCGAGGTTGTCGCGTAAACTGAGATCCTCTGGAAGTTCACGAAGAGGACTCGCAATGTACTGGTTCCGGTCGCGCAATCGATGGAGTCGCACTGGTCTGTTGATGTTGATCCTGGTGGCAGCGGTCGTGTTGCTACCGCTGCGTGGCATGCCTCTGGTTGCGCAAGGGCCTCCCAACTCAGATGACGGCAACAACGGGAACGGCGCAACGAGCAACGGCGTCTCCGATCCGGCCGGCATCTGCGACAGAACCGCAAAGATCGAGTCGGCCATCATGGCTCGATTCGGTAACAACACGAGTTGTGCCTCGGTCACCGACGCCCAACTGAACGCCCTGACCGGCGAACTGAACCTGAGTTTCAAGAGGATTGCGGCGCTGCAGGACGGAGACTTTGCCGAGCTGAGCGGGGTGACCAAGATTCGTCTGGATTACAACGACCTGACGACGCTGCCCGCCGACATCTTCGACGGACTGACGGCGCTCGAGGAGTTGTGGATCTACACCAACCAGATCAATTCCTTGCCAACCGACGTCTTCGACGGTCTCTCCAATTTGCGAGTCCTGGCCCTGGACACCAATCAGCTCACCACCTTGCAGTCCGGCTTGTTCGACAACCTGACCGACCTGGACACCTTGGGTGTGAGCCACAACCGGATTGCGACGCTTGGCGCGGACGTGTTTGACGACCTCACCAGCCTGACGCGATTGAAGCTCAACAACAACGCGCTGACACGCATTCCCTACACGACCTTCGATGACACGAGCTCGGTCAAGGTGCTGAGTCTGCAGCAAAACCAAATCACGAGCCTGACTGCGGACATCTTCAACAGAATGACCAACCTGACGAACCTCAACCTGCACAACAATCAACTCGCCGCGCTTCCCGCTGGACTGCTGCACGGCCTGAGCGAACTCGACGGCATCCCCTTGTACGGCAATCCAGGCGCGCCGTTCGATCTCGAAGTCAATCTGGTCGATGACGGTAGCGGCAACGTCTCACTCAGCGTGCCGCTCGGCGCTCCCTTTGAACTGAATGTCCTGGTCGCCGTCGGCGTCAGTGAGACGGACAGCGGGGCGCTCTCGAAGTCGTTTGTCACGATCGATGCCGGCTCGCTGAGCAGCGAGGCCATCGCCGTTTCTCCAACCTCGGCTTCTCAGACCGACGCAGTGGTGCGCCTGGTTTCCGCCTGGTTCACCAGCGATGTCGAAGAAGAGGAGGATGACGGGGATACCGGCCTGGAGATCGCGCTGGGCAACAATCTGACGATCGACGTCACCGGCCAGCCGGTGGTCTCGGCCAACAGCCCCGCCACAGGAGTCCCGACGATCAGCGGAACGGTCGACGTCGGTGAAACCCTGATAGCTTCGACGTCGGAGATCTCCGACGTCGACGGGCTCACGACCGTGGTGTTCAGCTACCAGTGGATTCTCAACGACGGAACGGCCGACGCTCACATTGCCGGAGCAACGAGTGCGACCTACTCGTTGAAGCCCGGCGATTCCGGCAACACGGTCAAGGTGCGGGTCACATTCATCGACGACGCCGGCCACGCCGAATCGGCCACCAGTGAGGCAAGCGGCACAATCGCCGTCAGCGGCCTGACCTGGTCGCCTGACAGATGACTGGCGGATGATGTCCAAGCTGTTATGTAGCGGCGAATATCGCAGGAATTACTGGTACTCGAGGCTGTGGCGGAACCATCCGAGGTCGAAGAGCGTCTAAATTTGTAGACAAGCATGGAGTAACGCACTTGGGTGACTGCGAATCGCGCTCAGATTGCTGGATGGGTGTCCAATGGGCATGCGGCTGAGCCTCACATCTCTCTTCCGTCGCGGAGACTGGCGCGACGACGTGTCGGCCTACCTCGATGACGAGCTCTCGCCACGCGAGCGTCAGCGTGTGGAGGCCCGGCTAGCCGCGTCGGCTGAAATGCGGGAGTATCTCGCGGAACTTGAGCAAATGCGGTCGGTGCTGCGCAGCTTCGATCCGGCGCAGAGCAGCGTGCCCTTCCAGCTCACGCCCGAGATGATCAACGACCCGGCGAGAGTTCCACTGCGGCCGACGGTCGCTGCACGCGCGTTGCGGCTGTCGATGTCGACTGCTGCGGTTGGCGTCGCGACGTTTGCCGCGGTGATGGTCTTCGACGCCGTCGATTCACCAACGGTGACCTTCACGACTACATCCGCCGGAGACATGTCCAGGCGCATCCCGACGGCCGCGGTGGTGACCGACGAGGTTGAGGTTGAGGTCGAGGCGCAAGAGGCAGCGGAAGAAGAGCCAGCTCGCGTGACCGCCGTCGCTGCTACATCAGAGGCATCCGAGCGCCAGCAACCGGCTCGGGCAGAGGCGGACCAGGAGCAAGAGGCCGAACAAGCCGAAGAGGCGATGCAGGAAGAGGAGCAGGCCTCGGTCGCCGACGCTGAGTATGAGGAAGCAGAGCAAGAAGCGGTCCAGGAAGAGGAGTACGAAGAAGAAGCTCAGCAACAGCAGACCGTGACAGAACAGTCCTCGAAGCAAGCCGCATCCGATCCATCGCGTCGCGCCTTGACAGCCGGCCGTGCGGGTGAAGAGAGCGATGCAGAGAACGTGACCGCCGAGCAAGTCGTCGCACAGCAGGAAGCGGAAGATTCCGCGCAGGCGTCGGGCCGGGACGCTGCCCCGGATCCTGCTCAAAACAACGCATCAACCTCGGACCAGAGTGCCGCGTCCGATTCAACGGCTGCCGAGTCGCCGGCGCGTGATCGTGGTGGCGACCAGCAGAGCGCCAGCGCGGCGACGCAATCTGAAACACGTACCGTCGCGACATCCGTCACACACACCGAGTCCGATTGGCCGTTGGAGCAACGGCCGCGCTCGGGCACGGTCCAGCTCGCCACCGATCCGTCCTGGGAGCAACCCGTCCAAATTGTCCTGGCGGCCATCGCGATCAGCGCCACGGTCTTCTGGCTCGTTCTGACGATTGTCGATCGCCGCCGACGAGCATGATCTCGCGCCCGATCGGTAGCTCACGCCTGATGGCGCGTGCCTTCGAAGTGGCCCGCTCCGTGCGCGGAACGACGAGTCCAAATCCAGCCGTGGGCGCGGTGATCGCCAATGGGACGCACGTCATCGGGGAGGGCGCCACGCAGCCTCCCGGCGGCCCACATGCGGAGGTCATGGCCATCCGCGACGCTGGTGACCGCGCTCGCGGCGCGACGTTATACGTCACGCTGGAGCCCTGCGCCCATTTCGGACGCACTCCGCCGTGCACCGCGGCCATCATTGAGGCAGGGATCGCTCATGTCGTGGTCGCCTATGGCGACCCCGATCCTCAAGTCGCCGGACGAGGACTGGAGCAGCTGCGCGAGGCCGGGATTGCCGTGCGCCTCGGAGACGGCACGGCTGAAGCAGCGGAACACTACGAGGCCTACACCCACCATCGGCGCAGCGGCCGACCGTTCGTAACGGCTAAATTCGCAGCGTCGCTGGACGGTCGGATCGCATCCACGAGCGGCGACTCGCGCTGGATCTCAGGACCTCAGACCCTGCAGTGGGCGCATCAGAACCGTCCGCTGTACGACGCCATGCTTGTCGGCGTCGAGACGATCATCGTCGACAACCCACAGCTCACTGCTCGACCTGACCAATGGCACGGTCCGGCGCCGCAGCCGCTTCGCGTGGTGCTCGACAGTCGCGGTCGCACACCGCTTAATAGCCGCGTTCTGGACGATACCGATACGTCGCCGACACTGATCGCCACGACCAACGCCGCGCCGGAGGACTGGCGTGAGGCGATGCGCTCGCGCGGCGTTGGTCTGGCTCTGCTCCCCGGAGACGCGAGCTCCTCCGGCCGAGTATCCCTGCCGGCGTTGCTCGAGCTGCTCGGACAGCAGCGTGGCATCGTCAGCCTGCTGGTCGAGGGTGGCGGCGAAGTATTGGGATCGTTCTTTGATCAGCGATTGATTAACAAGGTCACTGCGGTCGTCGCGCCGATGATCATCGGCGGTGACGCGCAAACGGCGGTCCGCGGTCGCGGCGCCCAGCGGATGCGAGACGTCCTGCGCCTCAACCACATGACGGTTGAGCAACTCGGGGCTGACCTGTTGGTCAGCGGTTATCCCAGCGATCCCGAGCGGGACATTAACGTGCGTATACGCCCAGCCGGACAGACCGACGCGGAGACCGTCAACCAACTGCTCGCAGCACACACCGCGGTAGATGCTCCGTCCTGTTCAGAAATGCTGGCCGAAGCACGAGCCGGCGACACGGTCATCTGGCTGGCAACGATCCAGACCCCAAGCGCTAATCATGCCGGCGACCTGAGCGACGCCGAGGACATCCTCGGCGTTGCCGCGGTTCAGTTCGGCGATGGCGAGCGGGCAGCGATTCGCTGCCTTGCGGTCCGGCCAGATGCGCCGGCCAGCGTAGGCGAGCGGCTGCGCGAGTCGTGCGAGGCATCGGCCAGCGGCCGTGACGTTCAGTGGCTGACGTTAACGGTATCGACGGCGACCGGCTTAACGGATGAACAGTACAAACTCAGCGGCTATCGCTACTATCGGCGCGATGCGGACAATTCGGACATCTTGATCAAACGCTTACCTTCATAACGTTCAGTCCACACGGGGAGTCGTATTGCGTGTGACTTCCAGCATCGTTATGTGAGAAATTGGGGTCGGTGCGGGTAACATTGAGGCCGAGCGAGCCGCAGGCGGGGGACACGAGCGATGTTCACAGGCATCATAGAAGAGGTCGGCGAGATCACGGAAGCGGCGCAGGGGTTGCTGCGTATCTCGGCTCCTCTGATCCTGGCGGACGCCCACCTCGGCGACAGCATCGCGATCAACGGCGTCGATCTGACGGTCACCCATATCGAGTCAGACCAGTTCCTGGCCAACCTGATGCCCGAGACCTATCGCCGCTCCAACCTGGGCGAGCTCGGCGTCGGCGACCGGGTCAACCTGGAGCGCTCGGTGCGGCCCATGGACCGCCTCTCGGGACACCTCGTGCGCGGCGTCGTCGAAGGCCGCGGGGCCTTCCGCAGCACACGCCCGGAAGCCGAGGCGATCGTCGTGTCATACGACGCTCCCACCGACTTGCTGCGCCACATGATTGTCAAAGGCCCGGTCTGCATCGACGGGGTCTCGCTCACGATTATTGAGAAAGATGAAGCTGGATTCGCAGTTTCGCTTGTTCAGTACACTCAGGAACACACGAACCTCCTTGATAGGCAGCCCGGTGATGCTGTGAATCTCGAGACCGACATCCTTGCCCGCTACGTCGATGAGTTGCTCGAAACGAAAATCGACCAGCTGCTGGATGAGCGACTCGCGGCACTCGGGGCGAACGAAGGCGAAGCGCAATGACCGACGCCGACACACCGACGGCTGCCGCATCGAACGAGACCGAGAAAACCAAGCCGCGCCGTGCTCGCCGCACCTCGGGCGTCCGGCGGCGGAAGTCGCCGTTCTGCTCGGTCGAGGAGGCAATCCAGGCGTTTGCCCATGGTGAGCCGCTGATCATCACCGACGATGAAGACCGCGAAAACGAGGGCGACCTCGCGCTGCCGGCGCAGTTCGTCACCTCCGACACGATCAACTTCATGGCGACGCATGGCCGCGGCCTGATCTGCATCGCGATGGATGGCGACTCACTGGACCGGCTGGGCCTGCGATTGATGGTCGACCAGGGCTCCAACACAGCGCCGCTGGGCACGGCCTTCACCGTCTCGGTCGAGGCGCGCTCCGGCGTGACCACCGGCATCTCCGCCCCTGACCGAGCTCGCACGGTGCAGGTCCTGATGGATCCACACTCCACCTCCGACGACCTGGTCCGTCCCGGTCACATGTTCCCGCTGCGCGCACGTGACGGCGGCGTCCTCGTCCGTGCCGGTCAGACCGAGGCATCCGTCGACCTCTGCCGCCTCTCCGGGCTGCAACCGGGCGCAGTGATCTGCGAGATCATGAAGCGCGACGGTGAGATGGCGCGCTTGCCTGAACTGGTCCGCTTCTCCAAGCGGCACAACATCAAGGTCGTCTCGGTCGAGCAAATCATTCAATACCGCCTGCGCACCGAGCAGCTGGTCGAGCGCGTCTCGGAAGCGAAACTACCAACCCCGATGGGCACCTGGAGATTGATCGGTTATCGCACTGCCGACAAGTCGGAAGAGCACGTCGCGCTCGTGATGGGGCACGTCGACGGCGGCGAACCGACCCTGGTGCGCGTGCACTCACAATGTCTGACCGGCGATGTCTTCGCCTCGCAGCGTTGTGATTGCGGCGAGCAACTCGAGATCGCCATGCGCCATGTCGCAGAGGAACGGCGCGGCGTCATTGTCTACATGGCGCAGGAGGGTCGCGGAATCGGCCTGCACAACAAGATCGCCGCCTACGCTCTGCAGGACCAGGGCATGGACACAGTTGAGGCCAATCTTGCACTGGGCTTCGCAGCCGACCGCCGAGACTACGGAATCGGCATGCAGATCTTGCGCGACCTCGGCGTGCATCGCATCCGCCTGATGACCAACAATCCGGCCAAGCGGCATGGACTCTCCGGCTACGGACTTGAGATCGTGGAGCGCGTGCCCGTGATCGCTTCGGCCAACCCGCACAACGTTCGCTATCTCTCGGTGAAACAGGAGAAGATGGGTCACCTGCTCGATGCAGAGGCAATCGAGGCCGCTGGGTCCGCCGCTAACACCCCGCCGCCGCCACGCCGCGCTGCCATCGGCTAGAACCCGAGAGCGACCTCATGCCTAGAGTTCACGACGGCGCTGCCAACCCCGATCCCGAACACGGCCCGGCCAGCGGCCTGCGCTTCGCCGTGGTCGTCAGCCGTTTCAACGATTTCGTGACCAGCAAGTTGCTCGACGGCTGCATCGATCACCTCGAAGAGAACGGCGCCGACACAGACGAGATCGATATCTACTGGGTGCCGGGCGCCTTCGAGATCCCGCTGGCCGCGCAGAAATGTGCGCAAACGGGTCGCTTCGACGCAGTCATTTGCCTGGGCGCCGTGATCCTGGGCGAGACCGACCACTACCGCCTCGTCGTAGACGGGGCAACGCAGGGAATCGCCCGAGTCGGGCTGGACACGGGCGTACCGGTGATCTTTGAAGTGCTGGCCACGCAGACTGTCGCACTGGCGATGGCCCGTGCCGGGGGATCAGCCGGCAACAAAGGCGAAGAGGCAGCGCAAGCAGCAATCGAGATTGCGCGTCTGTTGCAGACGATCGAGTAGCGGGCTACCGGCGGCGCTGGCGTCGGTTTTGCCTTCGAAGTTTAGAAGTCGGTCTCGTGTAATCGGTGCTGTCTGCTATCTGCTCATAGTCGGTTTTGCCGAGGAGATGTCGAACTGGCGGAGGGCCAGGCGGGCTGAGATATCTGCCACTGCGGATTCCGCCCCATCCTCCAACATCGGCTCTACACCCGTTCGACACAACATCCCTGACGTATCTGAGCGCGGGCATCATGTCACGGTCGAAAGAGAACAGTATTCCTACGTCATATGAACGATCGATTGCTCCGACCACAAAGTCGATTGCAAGCATGACATCGATTTCCTTCTCCGCCTGCGGCCTCCCATGTTCGCCATACTGTACTGTTGCCGTTCTTACTAGAACACCCGCCGCCTCCCAGGATGTCCGCTGACGCTGGAACGCCTCGTGGGCTCGAGCGTCACGCCTTCGGTCGGGCTCGCCGCGATACACACGAACTTCGCTGAGGACTAGAGGGACTTCATTGCGTCGGCTACTGCGATAGCGTTCGCATATGAGATGGCCCAAGTCCCAAGGTCGAAAGTGCCCGCAGGAGCGATCGTCGGCAGGACTATGAAACAACGAACGGGCATGATGGTAGGCATTCTGATAGTCAATAAACAGAGAGACTCGAAGAGACATGAGCACCTACCAGAACGCCCCTGTTCGCCAAAGCAAACGGGGGCGTCCCAAGTAACCCCGGCGGTAGGACGCCATGTCCACTACTGAGAAAGCGAGGCCACGAAGTTGACGCTGCTGCGGGTGACCAGTGCGCCCGGCTAACGCTGGGTGGCGTCCCGCTTTCCTAAGTCTTCGACAATAGGGAAGGTTCAACCACTGTGCGTCAGGGTCCGTGGGTGGGCTCAACTCCAGACGTTTGGCGACCCAAGACCGGGTCCGCTTGTAATCGTAGAGGGCCCACGCAGAGACGTCAAAGCCCTCGCGCTATTTCGACGACGCGAACGTATCCCCCCGGCTGCGGAAGCCGTTGATTCCCAGGGCGTCTCGCCAGGGGTTGCTGGAGCGTTCGGTGAAGCTATCGAGTGGGATGCCGGCTCCGTCGGCGATTCTGACCATGCGCTGGTAGTTGGCGAAGGGCGCCACGGTCGTAGTCATCACAGGCTCCGGGGTCTAGGCCGTGTTGGCTGCGGATGCGAACTCGTGCAGTCCCAGCTCTTCTCTCCAGCCTTCGCTGGCTTCCAGGGTGAAGTCGTCCAGCGGGATGCCACAGCCGTCGGCGATGCGCACCATGCGCTGGAAGTTGGCCACGATGCCGGCGGCGTCGACCAGTTGCTGCACACCTAACTCGGACACGATCTGCTCGCGCAAGCCGGGCAAGGCGTCGGTTTGGCGAACCGCAGCCTCGGCGAACGCCGTCAGCAGGCTGCCGTAGGGAACGCCGCTGTCCGAGTCGGGATTGACCGCGCCGTGGATGTTGAGGCTGGCAATGCTGTCGCTTCGGTCGCTGCTCTCACGGAGCATGCGTACGTGTGACGCCGTTCAATAGAAGCACTCGTTGAGCACGCTGACCCGCGCGGCGATCAGCTCAATCTGGGGACGCGAGATCGAGCGCAGGGGGTCGGGCATGCGCATCTCGGCGAAGGACAGATAGTGGCCCTCGGAGAGATCGTGGAGCCAGCGCACATTCTCGGGAATCAGCGAGAGCGCCGAGATCACGTTGGCGCCCCATTCCCAGGGGCCGTAGAGCTTGGCGTCGTCGGGATTGAGTCCGGCCCGAGGGACAATTGCCGGCCAGGAGGTTCGCTGTTCGGCCTCGGGCGGTCGCATCCTTGATGGCTGTCCCGGCACAGGCTCAGGAAGTGGTTCGAGCTCGATGTCGAGGGCCCGGTGGAATTCGTCGATCGAGAGCGCGTGGACGGTGACCGCGACCAGCTCGACGTAGCGGTCCTCGGACATGCCGTCTGCGGCGATGATCTCCTCGTACCACTCCCGGTTCAGATTGGCGTTGTCGACGACCAGCTTCTGGATCGCGTAGACGGCGGCCTCGGGCAGGATGTCGCTGCGGACGGCGTCGAAGTCTCTGGCCGCACGGCCGATACGGGCGATTTCGACTCGCTCCGCGCCGGTCCACCAACGGCCCGGACTGGCGATGGTCTCCCAACTCATCTGCTGAGATGAGACGGTGGCAGGGCGGATCGGCAGGTCGACTCCGGCATATTCAAAGGCCATGGCGTGTCCCTCTCACGGCTCTGGGAAAGAGTAGCGGTTGGCCTTGGAGCGGTTCTCGTCAATCGGTACGTACGGCCTTTTCGATGGTCTCGCCCGGGTCAACGAGGGTGTCCAATCAGTCAATCTCCGTCATGCACGGGCTCCGGCGCCACATTGAACCTGTCCGCGCGGAGGGAGGGACCCCCTCAGCCTTCGGCAGCTCCCCCTGCAAAGGGGAGCATTGGGAATAGAGCGGCAGCTTCCCCCACGAAAGGGAGAAGCAGGAATCTGGGTTGTTCAGAGCGACCATGGTCTCGGGCGGTCGCTGGTAGTCTCCGAGTGAATTCGATATTTCCTGAGTGGAGTGCTTCGTGACCTACCACGAGATTGTTTATGAACCGGGACCGGTGGCCCGGGTGATTATGAATCGTCCCGAGTACCGCAATGCGCAATCTCGGGTGCTGCTGGAAGAGATTGACGACGCGTTTGCCGAAGCGGCTGCCGACCCCGACGTGCTGGTGATCGTGCTGTCGGGCAACGGTCCTGATTTCTCAGCGGGGCATGATCTGGGCTCGCCGCCGGAGATTGCCGACCGCGAGATCAATGGCTGGGCTGACGACTTTGTCGGCGTCTTTGATCGGCAGCGCGACACGCGGATTGCGAACACGATGCGCTGGCGCAACTTGCCCAAGCCGACGATCGCGATGGTGCAGGGCAAGTGCATCTTTGGCGGCTGGATGGTGGCCGCCTCGATGGACCTGATCTTCGCCGCCGACGACGCGCTGTTCCTGGCGTCGCACACGCAGTACTTCTCTGCGCCCTGGGACCTGGGCGTACGCAAGGCCAAGGAGATCCTGTTCCAGAACCGCTTCATCCCGGCTCGTGAGGCGATGGAGCTGGGCTTCGTCAATCAGGTCTACCCGGCTGAGGCGCTTGAGCGCTACACGCTCGCCTATGCCAACGAAGTCGCCGAGCACTCGCCGATGGCGCTGCGCCAGATTAAGCACTCGATCAACAACATGCAGGACACGCAGGGATTCACGACGCACATCAACGCCAGCTTTATGACCTATGCCACAGGCGCTCGATTCGGCCAGGCCGATCCGCGCATGGTCGAGGGTCGGCGGCAGTTGTCTCCGGTCGCGCGGGCGCTGGCCAAGCTACGCAAACCGCACGGGAGTTAGATTCGTGCGCGATGGCAGCCTGCTCGAGGGCGTGAGGGTCGTCGAGAACAGCCGAGATATCCCCGCTGCGGCGTGTGCTCGCGAGTTCGCCCGCTGGGGGGCGACGGTGCGCACGTTCGAGGCTCACGACTCGCGGCTCCGCGACGCGCCTCCGATGACAGAGCGCGAGGGCGCAACGATCTCACTGCTGCGGGAATCGCTGCACGTGGGCAAGACGCTGGAGTCGGGTGACTGGCGAGCGGCGCTGTCGGAAGCCGATGTCCTGGTCAGCGATGCGCCGTTGACAGAACTGCATGGCATCGCCGACGAGTTCCCGAGCCTGGTTGTCGTTCACTCATCGCTGTTTGGCACTGACGGGCCGTATGCGGACTATCTGGCAGATGACCTGGTCATCCAGGCCTTGTCCGGGTTTGCCGGCACGAATGGCCTCGCCGGTCAGGAGCCGCTGGCTGCGCCGGCAGCGATCATTCCTCGGGCAATCGGAATTCTGGGCGCGGTCGCTGCGCTCGCGGCATTGCTTGAGCGGATGCACTCGGGAGTCGGCGATTGGATCGAGCTGTCGTCGCATGAGGCTTGTTCGACCCTGATCATGTCGTTGCGATCGGAGTTCTCGGGGCAGGCGTTGCCAAGGATCGGAGGCTCTCCGGGCTGGGCGGAGGTGATGCAGACTGCCGATGGGTACATCACGCTCTCGCCGTGGTCCAAGGAGACGCTGCGTAATGCGCCGATTGCGTTTGGCTGCGAGCCTCCGCCCGAGGCGCTGTTGGAGGGCGATGCCCGGTTCGCGGAGCATGAAGCGTCGCTTGCGTATGTGCGACCGATCGTTGAGTCGCTGGACGCCGATACGATCTGGACGAAGCTCTCCGAGCTGGGCACAGTGATGGCGATGCATCGCACAGCTCAGCAGTTGCTGGATGACCCACAGCTCAATGCTCTTGGCTACTTCCGCTCCGAGAACGGGATGACCGGCGCTGGTCGTGGGATGCGCGTGTCGGAGCATGTGAACGAGTCGAACCGCGCTGACCGCTTTGCTCGCCGCTCGCGTCCGCGGCATGCGACCGGACCACTTGATGGCCTGCGGGTCGTCGATTTTACTCATGCGTGGCTGGGACCATATGCTTCCGGGTTGCTGTCTGATCTTGGGGCTGATGTGATTAAGGTTGAGGGTCCGAAGCGACCCGACCTCTGGCGTTACGACGCGGGCGGGCCGATGCGTGTAGCCTCGCCCGATGCTCACCCGTTGAATGTCCGGCCAAACTTCAATATGGCCAATCGCGGCAAGCGTACAATTTCGCTGGCGCTTGATACGGATGAAGGGCGTCAGGTTGCGCTTGACCTCATAGCGCGGGCAGATGTTGTTCTTGAGAACTTCAGGCCTCGCGTATTGCAAAACTTACGACTCACGCACGATCATATGCGCGAGGTCAATCCATACATCGGACTCGTGTCGTTCTCAGGCTTTGGTACCGGTGGTGCATACGACAACTTTCGCGCCAACGGCGGTACCACCGAGGGCAACGCCGGCTGGGACTTACTGTTTGGTTACCAGAATGAGCCGCCCTTGATGCTCGGCACGATGCAGGCCGACCCGATTGTCGGCGCGCAGATGGCGGCGGCGGCGTTGGCGGCAGTGCTCCGCGCGCAGGAGCAACAGACCGCCGTTCATATTGAAGGTTCGATGTTTGAATCGGCGGTTGCCTACATCGATGAGTATTTACTGGCAGCGTCGTTGGGGCAGGAAATGCCGGACCGCAATGGCAATCGCCGATCCGATGCGTCGCCGCACGAGTGCTTCCGATGCGCGGACGGTGTCGACGGGAGCGATGAATGGATCGCGATAGCGGTGCTCGACGACGAGACCTGGCTTCGCCTCGCACAAGCGGCAGATCTGGATCGTCCCGAGTGGCGAACGTTGGCGGGTCGCAAGGCACAAGAAGCGGAGTTGGAAGCGAAGTTGAACGAGTGGACTCGCAACTGGAATACTCAGACGTTGCAGTACTACTTGCAATCGATTGGCGTGCCTGCGGCAGCAGTGCATTCAACGTTGAGTCATCTCCATGATCCTCACTTGCATGCGCGCGACTGGTGGCTGCAGCTGACGCATCCGGATACGGGAACGAGGCAGTATCAAGGGTTCCCCTGGCGCTTGAGGCGCCGGCCGGCGTCTTGCGAGCGTCCTGCCCCTCGGATGGGGGAGCATACGGCTGAGATTCTGCGGGAGGCTCTGGGGATGGCGGAGGAAGAGATCGAGCAGTTGATGGAGAACGGCGTCGTGGCCGGTTTGACCGCGAAACGTGCGCCGGATGAGCCCGCGCCGAGGCCGATTAGTCCTCGCTAGGGCGGATGGAGTTATTCAACTGGCCAGCCACGAGATCAACGACTCGGCCGCTCCTGCGCCGATTCCGGCGACAAAGGCGGCAAACAGCGCAAGCATGATCTCGCGCCGCGCCCATCGGAACACCTGCCGTGCGTTCCCGGCAAGTGAACGACGCGGAAGATCTGAAAGCGGTGATCCTGACGTATGCGCATCGTTCTGGGAGCCGGTTCCATCCGCGATCGACTCAAGATCCATTCGACTGTGCGCTCCACTCCAGGTTCCAGCGGCCAGTTTCCCAGTCGCCATCCATAACGGTTCTGTGAAAGGAGACAACTCCGGACTTGATCTCACATTGGTACGTGGTTCGATCGAAGAGCCGCATCAAGTTTTGAAGGTTGAAAACCAACGCCTGGACGCCGACTTCCTGGGTGTCGCTGTCGGTCGCGCCAAGGCGTTCGATGAGCGCAGTGGCGCCAAAACGCAGCGCGCGATCGTTCATCTCTTCCGTGCTGATCTGCTGCGGGAGCGGGAGCTTCTGCGGGACAGCTTGCTTGGTCGTCATGTTGGCTCACTTAGCACTCGGCGACGAGATCGTACCGCTTTCCGCCGGGCGGCGCACCGCAGAACAGGGAGTGTTGGCTATAGCTGACGCAACGCCTGGCTATTCCCCGGCGAGTCCAAACGCTTCCAGGTACAACTGCCTCGCCTGCGGCGGCGTTTCGCCCTGGCCGAGCCAGCCGGTTGCGATGCGGACTTCGAAGTGCAGGTGCACGTCGACGGCGGAATCCAGGTAGACCTCTTGCTGTCCCGACTCTCCGGGATAGCCGATGATATGGCCCTGTTGCACTTCGACTCCAACGGCGATGCCCTCGACAATAGCCGAGAGGTGGGCGTAGCGGGTCACGATGCCTCGCCCGTGGTCGATCCAGATCTGGCGACCTCTCAGCTCGTCGAGGATCTTGTCGCCTTCCCAGTTGTTGGCGATGAATCGGTCCCAGTCGGCCGGTGTGATGTCCACGTAGTCGAGGTCGGCTCGGAGGACGACGCCGGCCTTGGCGGCGAGGACTGGTGTGCCGTAGTCGACCGCAGTGCAGGCGGCCCACTGATAGAAATCGAGCCCTTCGTGAACACCGTTGTTTCGATACGTGCGAGGCGAGGTGGGCAGGTGGCCTTCATACTCTGTGATGCATGCACCGGCGATCGGGACGATGAAGCCGCGCAACGGGTTGAGCTGTTGCGCAGACACCGACAATCGCTCCCGGTTGATTCGATCCTGTCCGGCCGGGTCGGCCTGGTCTTGTTGGTTGCTTTCTGCTTGCTCATGGTCCTGGGACGCGGAGTCCTGTTGCTGAGCCGATTCAGCCGATTCATCTTCGGTCGTACCACTGACCGTCGATTCGCTGTCCTGCGTTGATGTTTGTGACTGGGACTGTTGCGGTTCTACGACACCGCCCGAGCCGTCGGGTTCGGAGCCGACTGCTTGATCGGAGCCGGTCGCCTGGACGACTGCGACGGCTGCAGCAGCGACGAAGATGATGATGGCCAGGGCCACGTACAACCATGTCGGGCCGATCAGCCATCCGCCGTCGTGACTGGGATTGGTGCGTCTTGAGCCCTGACGAGGCGCTGAGAGGCCTCGTCCGGATTGCTGCTGACCCCACGGGCTATCTGAGCGGGGGATAGCCTTCCTCCTCCAACGCGGCGTCTATTTGTTCAACTGTGGCAGAATCGGCGTCGTAGTGGACTTCGACGCGCTTCTCATCCACGTCAACCGAGACGGAGGCGACGCCGGACAGCGCGGTCAGAGCGCCGGTGATGGCGTGGGCGCAATGCTCACAGGAGATATCGGGGGCGGTGCGCGTCAGCGTTGATGTCTCAGCCATGGCGATCTCTTTTCCAAGCGGTGATCTATCGCCTCTACGTTATGCGAAGCGGCGACCAAGCGCAGATTCTTTGCCTGACAGTGCGGCGTGCAGTGCCTCGGCATGCGCACGCAGTGCGGCGCCATCGTCGAGCGGCGCCAGATCAGCGGCGTCCGGTCCGTACCGACGCTCGATCGCCAGGGCGAGCAATCTGTCGGCCAGACGCGGATTCTTGGGCAGCACCGCTCCGTGGAGGTAGGTGCCGAAGGCGTTCTTGACTCTCGCCCCTTCGAGGCCGTCGCCGCCGTTGTTGCCGAACCCGCTGACGACATCGGCGAATGGTTCTTGGCCGTCGTTGAGATAGGTGCGGCCGCCGTGGTTCTCGAAACCGACGACCGTCTCGCCTTCCCAGAGGACGACGACATTGCCGACGCAGCGAGCGACCTGAGGGCCTGGGTGCGCGGCGACCGCGTCGAAGATGCCGATGCCTTCCATGATCTCGCCGTCCCAGCCTCGGTAGTGATGACCGAAGAGCTGGAAGCCACCGCAGACCGCGAGCACGACGCCATCGTCATCGACGTACTGGCGAAGTTCGTCGCCACGTCGCTCGAGGTCGGCTTGCACCCGGCGCTGCTCGCGATCTTGCCCGCCTCCGACGAGGACGATGTCGGTGTCTTCGGGAGACCAGTCATCGCCGATATCGATGCCGGACACCGTCGCATTGATGCTGCGAGCCGCGCAGCGACGCTCCAGGGCGCGCGCGTTGCCGCGGTCTCCGTAGAGATTGAGCAGCTCGGGGTACAAGACCGCGACCTTGAGGGTTCGCGCTTCAGTGCCGGACATCAGGCCACGTCCCACAATCGCGACGCCCCCATCCGTCCCAGCCGTTGGCGGACATCGAGCATCGCTGTATATGTTGGCAGAATCACTAGCTGTTCCGACCTGGGATTAGCATCCAGGGCCTGGCGTAGCGCGTGTCCAATGTCGTTCCTGACCGGCGGGTTTGGCGCCGGGAAGCCGGCGTACTCCAGTCTCAGCGCCATGTCGTCCGCTCGGCGACCGCCCACGGTCAGCGACGCGCAGTGGTCGGCCTGGGATTCCCAATCGACGTCCCAGATCCAGGAGACATCCGTCCCGTCGGCGATGCCGTCGTTGAGCAGCACGAGCAGATGGTGGCGCTCGTCGGGTTGCTGCAGCGTGCGCAAGGCCTGGTTCATACCTGAGGGATTCTTGCCCAACAAGATCCGGATGCGGCGACCCTCGACTGTCAGCTCTTCCTGCCGACCGAAGGCTGCCTCGTGTTGTTCGAGGCCCTCCCCTATCGTCTCGCCGGACACGCCTAGCGCCGATGCGGCCGACGCGGCCGCCAACGCGTTGTAGACGCTGTAGAGACCCTCGGCTGGGAGGTTGATGGGCGTCGATCCTTCGGGCAGACGCAATACGAACTGCATCGATTGATCGCCTGTGGCGATCTGTTCCGCTGCGATCTCAGGCGTCGGCCGCTGCGCTCCGGAATCGGTGTACCAGCGCCCCAGTTGGGCGAAGTAGCGGCGGGAGTAGCGGAAATCGTCGCGGGTCAGGGGATCCCAGACGGCGTCGACGATTTCGCCCTCAGGCGCCGGGGGAACGTTGGGATCCTCGATCCCAAATCTCAGGCATTTGCCGTTCCATCCGGAGGCAAGCGAGGCGATCAGTGGATCGTCGACGTTGAGTGCGATCGTGGCGCTGTCGGGGAAATCCTGGAGCGCCTCGGCCCAACGCAGGGTGATCGATTCGATTTCGCCATAGCGATCGAGCTGGTCGCGCATCAGGTTGGTGAAGACGGCTACCGTTGGCGGCGCTGCTCGCGCGATGGCCGGAAGCGCGGCCTCATCGGTCTCGAGGACGGCCGTGCAGCCGGCCGGTAATGTCCCCAGCGGCGACGCGGCCGCGACCAGGGATGCCGTGACTCCGCGCATGAGATTGGAGCCGGAGCTGTTGTGGATGATGGCTCGGCCGTCGACGCGGAGGATGCGGGCCAGCATCGCGGCGGTCGTGGTCTTGCCGTTGGTGCCGGTGATCAGCGCCGTCGCCGATAGTCTCTGCGCGAGCCGGCCGGCGGCGTCCGCGTCCAATCGTTCGACCACGAGTCCCGGCAAGGCCGTCCCTCCCGAGCCCAACGCCCGCATGCCGAATCGGGCCGCCTTGCCGGCCAGCACAGCGGCGGTGTGGCGCGGCGAAGGGCCACGACGGGCTTGAGGAATAGTCATGGCTTCGACTGTAGCTGCCGGAGGGTGTCTCAGAAGTGCATGATTCGTCATACCCGCGCTCCGCCGCGGGTATGACGGAGAAAGAGATCAGGCTCCGGACAACGGGTCGAATCGGGGCGACGGACCTTGTCCTAGCGCCTTGAGGATTTGCTCCAGCCCGACGACGCCGAGCAAGCGACCGCGCTCGACCACCGGCAATACGAACGTCCGCTCTTTCTGCAGACGCCTCAGCGCCTCGTCGGCGCCGGAGTTCGGCTCGAGCGGTTGCACCTGGCCCGCCACGAGCATGATGTCGCGCAACCGGGCGTTGAGATATCGCTCTTCGTCGAGCAGCAGGATCTGGACCGCCGAGGTAACGCCCACCGCCGTTCCGTCCTCAGACACGATGAACACGTCCTGCTGATCAAGCTGGGCGCGCGACGGCGCCAGAACATGAACCAGCAGATCGGCTTCCGCGGTTCTGGCGATCGGCGGCTTGAGCATCAGTTCTCCGACGCGAAGCCCGGCGAGGTCGCGCTCCAGCTCGGCGGCCTTGACACCTTGCGCGGCTTGCGTCATCAACAGGAAGCCGACCAACGCGACCCAGATCGGATTGAGGCCGCTGTCGAAGATCCCCACATCGGTCAGCAGTCCGCCGATGCCGTAGACGATCATGACTGCGCCGAGCAGTTGTCCCAGTCGCGATGAGGCTCTGGTCGCGCGATGGCGTGACCCGGTGGCGCGCCAGATCAGCGATCGCATCACGCGCCCACCGTCGAGCGGGAATCCGGGCAGCATGTTGAACGCCGCAAGGAAACAGTTGACGACGCCGAGAACAAAGACCAATCTGTTCAGCGTGGTTTCCTCGGGCAATACGAAGACGGCGACCAGCAGGAACCCGCCGCCCAGGACGAGTGATGCCAGCGGCCCGACGACGGCGATCCAGAACTCCTGCCCGGGGCGCTGCGAGTCTTCTCGAATGACCGAGACGCCGCCGAAGAAGAAGAGAGTGATCGACGACACCTCCATGCCGTAGCGGCGACGGGCGACCAGCGAATGGGCGAGTTCGTGGATGAGCAGCGAGACGAAGTAGATGACGCCGCCGAGCACGCCGTAGACCCAGCGCTCGGCGCCGCCCCAGCCGTCCAGCGACCCGGGCAAGATCTGTGTAGCGATCAGGAAGACCAGCAGGCCGAAAACGAAGAAAAAGGACAGATCGAGCCTGATCGGAATCCCTAGAATCCGACCTACCCGAAATCCGCCGCCACCAAACATGCCTAATCGCATATATCCAGCATATGTACTTGGCCGCGGCTTCGGTGTGAGCACGCATATCGGCTGCGTTCTGGGCGACTCGCACGTCGGGACAAGCGCTTGGCCCCCGGAACTCTTCTTGCACTGGTGCGCATGTTTCCAACCCTCCGACCATGCGCTACGACTTTGCGCGGCGCCCCAACTGTTCAACCGGCGTCGTTGTTAGACGAGCGCCGTCCACGCAGCATCCACCGCTGTCCCAGACCCAGGGAGCGCCACTCCACCGCTTGCCCACGACGTAAACGAGCGCATTGCTAGCGTGGGACATGTCGAGTGCCGCTTATCCCCATTGCCCAAGGCACCAGCAACAACAGCAACAGATATCAATTGTTCACTCTCTAACAATTCATTCCCGAATTCGGAGCACTCGTCGAACGTGTGGATAAACTCGATCCATGATTGATTCTACTGAGATCGAAGTCGAAGGCGGCGCGGGCGGCCGCGGCGCCGTGTCGTTCCGGCGCGAGAAGTTCGTTCCGCGCGGTGGGCCGGACGGTGGCCGCGGCGGTCGCGGCGGCGATGTCGTCGTCATGGCCAACGGCCAACTGAACACGCTGCGCCGCTACCGGCGGCAACGCCAGTTCCGGGCAGCGCCGGGATCGAACGGCGGTACCAACCAGAAACGAGGCCGGGCCGGCGCGACGATACTGCTGGAACTGCCCGCCGGCACCATTGTGTCCCAGGTCTCCGGTGGCCAGACTGAGCAACTCGTCGACCTGGAGGTAGACGGGCAGTCGCTGGTTGTCGCTTGGGGCGGTCGCGGTGGTCAGGGCAACATGTACTTCCGCAGCTCGACCAACCAGACGCCGCGGGTTGCCCAGAAGGGCGAGCCCGGCGAGCTGCGGCGGCTCAAGTTCGAGCTGCGGGTACTGGCCGACGTCGGCATCGTCGGTCTGCCCAACGCCGGCAAGTCGTCGCTGCTGCGGCATCTGAGCGCGGCGCGCCCTCGCGTCGCCGACTATCCGTTCACCACTCTGGAACCGCATCTGGGCGTCGTCTCGGTCGGCTGGGACGAGTTTGTCATGGCGGACCTGCCGGGCCTGATCGAGGGCGCAGCCGACGGCGCCGGACTGGGTCATGACTTTCTGCGTCACACCTCCCGGACGCGGCTGCTGGTTCACTTGATCGACGGCTCGCAGGATGCTCCACAGTCGGCGAAGGCACTGGTTGACCGCGAGCTGTCGGGCTACTCAGCCGAGCTGGCCGCGCGACCGCAGATCGTGGTGATCAACAAGGTCGACCTGGAAGAGGTTGACGTGTTGCGCGGCGAGATTTCCGACCTCTTCGCAGACATGGATCACCCCCCGTTGTTCTGCTCCGCCGCGACGGGCGAAGGGACGGAGGCTGTGGTCAACGCGTGTGCGTCGGCGTTGGCAGAGCTGCGCGAACAGGAGCCGGTGCGCGAGACCAAGATTCCTGTAGTGCGGCCAAAGCAGGACGGCCGGCGGTTCGAAGTCGACCAGCTGGACGAGCGCCTCTATGCGGTGCGCGGCGCATCGGTTGAGCGATTCGTCTCGATGATGGAGCTCGACGAGGATGAGGCGCTGGCCGAGACCTACCGCTGGCTCGACCGGCGCGGCGT
This sequence comes from Dehalococcoidia bacterium, assembly GCA_965261715.1. Lineage (GTDB taxonomy): Bacteria > Chloroflexota > Dehalococcoidia > Bin125 > Bin125 > Bin125. Next base: position 3,364,226 of record OZ253471.1, on the reverse strand, counting down.
GGCGTCGGCGCTGTATCGAGCGGGTTGCGCGCCCGGCGACACCGTGCGGATTGGCAGGTCGCGGATTCGGTGGGAGTGGGAGCGTTAGCGCCAGTGGCGTCATCTATGGAGTTGGAAGAGCTGCAGTTTGAGCCGCATGAGCGCATCGGCGCGCTGGGCGGCACGTTCGATCCGCTGCACCGCGCTCACTTGCACCTGGCCGACGCCGCGGCGTCGGCGCTGGAGCTCGACCGGCTCATCCTTATTCCCACAGGCGACCCCTGGCGCAAGCATGGTCGGTCTGTGACACCGGCCGAACATCGCCTGGCCATGACGGTCGCAGCCGCCAGGGATCGTCGGGGAGGCCTCGAGGTTTCAGATATCGAGGTGCGCCGCGACGGCCCGACCTACACGCTCGACACCGTGCGCGAACTGCGCGAGCGCGGGGCGAAGCAGCTCTGGTGGATTATGGGCGCCGATGCGGTGCTCGACCTGCCCCACTGGCACAAGCCGGGAGAAATCCTCGCCCATGCCCGGGTCGCCGCCGCCGTCAGGCCCGGCGCGGAGCTCGACCGCCGACAACTGGACCGCATCATCCACGGACTCGGCCGCTGGCTCGACTGGGTGCCGATGGAACCGATCGATCTGTCGGCATCGGAGCTGAGAGCCCGGATCCGAGCGGGTGAGGACGTCTCGGTCGACGTCCCGGCAGCCGTGTTGGCCTACGTGCGGGAGCACCGCCTGTACGAGTAGGGCCCGTTCAGAGTCCGTTGCCCCGTGCTTGACACAGGGCAACGCAATGGAATGGCGGCGCCAAGGCGACGAGCCGCGAGCCGCTCTACCCACGACCCACATTGTCCGGCGTGTAGTGCTCCTTGCGGACCAACACCGTCAGCCGTGGGCCGGGTGGAAACAGGAACGGGCGCAGCGGCAGCGTCTGCACCCAGGCGAAGCCGGCGTCGTAGGCCAGTTGGCCGAGCTGGCCGAACGTTCGCAGGTTGGGACGAGCGCCGTTCTGGCCGAGCACCGACGACCACACCGCGTTGACCGTCGCCGACTTCGACGGCGCGACCTCCCACAGCACGGCGACGCCGTTGTGGTCCAGCACCCGCCAGAGCTCTTCCAGGACGCGCAGCGCCAGCCTGTCGTCCCAGTGCCGCAGTCGGTGCGGGACTACGGCGAAGTCGACCTGTCCATCCTCCAGCGGCAACCGCTGTGGCTCGCTGCGCAACACGTCTACGCCCGGCGCGTCTACCGGTGTGCGATCGTCCGTGAGCACGGCGATCGGCGTGGGCTCGAGCTCCGCCACGTCGGCGATGAGCGAGGCCAGCGCAGGGGAGTCGGGACCGAGCACCAGCAGCCGCTCGACGGGCGCCATGGCGGTCAGATCGACGAGCTGGGCGGCGGGTGAGTCTTCCAGGACCAGTCGAGGCTGGCCGCGCCACCATCGACGGAGAGCCGGCGGGACCGCCACCAGTGGAGCTCGAGCGGACGCGGGCACGAGGCTAGACGTCGATCTTCGCCATATCGGCGTGTTGCTCGATGAATTGGCGGCGCTTGGACGGGTCGTCGCCCATCAGCTTGACGAAGAGGTCGTCGGCGGCATGCTCGTCGGCGATGTCGACCGACCAGAGGACGCGCGCCTGGGGGTCCATGGTGGTCTCCCAGAGCTGGTCGGCGTTCATCTCGCCCAGACCCTTGTAGCGCTGGACCGAGACCTTCTTCTGGCCCTCTTTCTGCTTGCCCATGAACGCCTCAAGATCGGCGTCGGAGAAGAGCCACTCCGGCTTCTGACGCCCGGCCTGCACGCGGTAGAGCGGCGGCTGAGCGATGTAAAGCTTGCGGTCGTCGATCAGGTCGCGCATGTGGCGGAAGAAGAACGTCAGCAGCAGGGTGCGGATGTGCGCGCCGTCGGAGTCGGCGTCGGTCATGATCACGACCTTGTGGTAGCGCAGCTTGGAGAGATCGAAGTCCTCGCCGATACCGGTCCCCAGCGCAGTAATCAGGGTGCGGTAGGCCTCGTGGCCCAACAGCTTGTCCAGACGGGCGCGCTCGACGTTGAGCACCTTGCCGCGCAAGGGCAGGATTGCCTGCGTCCGCCGGTCGCGGCCCTGCTTGGCCGAGCCGCCGGCCGAGTCGCCTTCGACGATGAAGATCTCGGACAGCGCAGGATCGCGCTCCGAGCAGTCGGCGAGCTTACCCGGCAACGACATGCCCTCAAGCGCGCCCTTGCGCTGGACGATGGCCCGAGCCTTACGCGCCGCTTCGCGAGCGCGCGCCGTGGTCAGGCACTTCTCGACGATCCGGCGACCCTCGCGCGGCTGTCCGTCGAGGTATTCGGTCAGCGCCTCAGCCGTGGCCGACTCGACGATCCCCTTGATCTCGGGGTTACCCAACTTGGTCTTGGTCTGACCTTCGAACTGCGGCTCGCCGAGCTTGACCGAGATCACGGCGGTCAATCCCTCGCGGGTGTCCTCGCCGGTGATGTTCGCGTCTTTGTCGCCGAGCTGCTTGTTGCGTCGCGCAAAGTCGTTGATGGCCCGCGTCAACGCCGAGCGGAAGCCGGTCAGGTGCGAGCCGCCCTCGTGCGTGTTGATCGTGTTGGCGAAGGCGTAGACCGAGTCCTGAAAGTCGGCGTTGTATTGGATCGCGACCTCGACGGCGACGGGCGCGCCATTGCCGGCAACCTCGCGGTCGAGATGGAAGGGCAACGGTTGCACAACCTCGCGGTCGCGGTTGAGGAATCGCACGTAGGACTGGATGCCGCCCTCGAAGTAGAAGTTCTTTTCGTCCGTCGGCTCGAGCTGCTCCCGCTCCTCGTCCGTGGCGTCGGGCGGGAAGTGGCGCTCGTCGCGGAAGCAGATCCAGAGGCTCTTGTTCAGGTAGGCGATCTCGCGGAAGCGCTGCGCGAGCGTGTGGAAGTCGTATTCGAGGTGATCGATCACTTGGTCATCGGCGATCCAGCGCACCATCGTGCCGGTCCTGGGTGTCGCGTCCCGCGCGAGCGGCGCGCGCTCGAGCTCGTCGTTGGGCACGCCGCGTACGTATGACTGCGTGTGGGAAGTGCCGTTGCGCCGCACCTCGACTTCGAGCTGCGACGAGAGCGCATTCACCACCGAAGCGCCGACACCGTGTAGACCGCCTGAGACCTTGTATCCGCCGCCGCCGAACTTGCCGCCGGCATGCAGCACCGTGAGCACGGTCTCCAGTGCCGACTTGCCGGTCTTGGAGTGCTTGTCGACAGGAATGCCGCGGCCGTCGTCGCGGACCTGTACCCAACCACCGGGCTGGAGGGCAATCTCGATCCGCGTGGCCTGGCCCGCCATCGCTTCGTCGACGGAGTTGTCGACGATCTCATAAACAAGGTGATGCAGGCCCGTCTGGCCGGTTGAGCCGATATACATGCCCGGCCGTCGCCGCACCGCCTCGATGCCCTCAAGGACATCGATATCGGATGCGTCGTAGCTGCCGGATCCATTGCTCGACGGCGAGTCGGCCGGAGGGTCGGCTGGCGGGTCGGCGCTGACAACTGGTTGCTCGATTTGCGGCTCGGCCGGTGGTTCGACCGCCGGGTCAATAGGCTTCTCGAACGATAGTTGCGCGCCTTCCGGAGGCGCATCCGGCGTCGAAGGGGGCTGTGCAGCGTCCTGCTGGCTCAATGTGCAAGTCCTGACATGCGAAACAGCACCCCAGAGGGCTACAGAGAGTCCGGGGCGATAGTCTGACTTCTGTCACAATACCACCGGCAACAGGCCCACAGTAGGCACGGGGAGCCGCAAATGACCAGCTGGAGGGACCGCTTACGGCTGGTTAATCCCACAGTGGCGCGCGACGCCGCGCTGCACGGATTGCCCGACCAGATCGACGATCTTTCACCGGTCGCGGTCGTGCGCAACGGCATCAACGACACCTCCGGCCGAGTCTGGGCGCAAGTCAGATCGGAACTGGTCTTTCGCCCCGAGTTCGAGCCCGCGCTCGACGGATTGTCCGGCTTTTCACACCTGTTCGTGATCGCCTGGATGGGAGAGGTCACCGACGAAGGTCGCGCCCTTCTGCGGCTGCATCCGTCTGGCGGCGAGGACACGCCCGAGGTCGGCGTATTCGCCACCCGCACGGCGCATCGCCCGAATCCGATCTCGATTTCGATCTGTCCGCTGGAGTCGGTCAACGGCCACATCGCCAAGGTGGTCGGGCTGGACCTAGTCAACGGCACGCCGGTGCTCGACGTGAAGCCATACGTCACGTTCTACGACGCCTTCGACGCCACCATCCCCAAGTGGGCCGAGTAACGCCCAAGATGCCGCGGCTACGCAGCAACATCATTGCGGTCTACATCGTTCGCCCAGCCGGCAGTGATGCTGAGGAACGCGTCGAACTGCTGATGCTCCAGCGACCCGATGGTCACCGCTTCGCCGGCGCCTGGCAGACTGTCGGCGGTCACATCGAGGAGAAGCAGGGAGAAACCGCCTGGCAGGCTGCTATCCGGGAGTTGGACGAGGAGACCGGGCTCCAGGTCGAGCGTTGGTTCCGCATCGACCGCCCCGAATCCTTCTACAACCCGGAAAACGACACGATCTACTTCGTCCCCGCCTTCGCAGCGCTGGTCGCTCGAGACGCCGAACCAGTCCTCTCGGAGGAGCACCAGGCCTGGCGTTGGGAGTCACCCAGCGTCGCCGCAGCAATGGTCGACTGGGCGGCGATGCGAGACTCCATCCTGCTCGTCGGCAAGGCCCTGGCCGATCCAGAGCGTCCAGGCCTGGGTGTCAGCAAGTTTGATCCGCTGGACCTCAGCGCCCATAGATAAGCCTCCGTCGACGCGATCGATCTCAACCGGGTACACCCGCCGTTTCCATTAGTCAGAACAGGCGTTGCAGCGTAGACTCGCCGACGTCAGCGGGTGCTGACTCGGAAGGAATTTGCCGTGACAACCGCAACGGCGCTGGCCCCAGAGGACAAGGAAATGTTCGACCTGCATGAGGAGTTCATGGAGATGTACTCCGAGCTCCTCAGGCGTTGGGAGCCAAGCCTGAAACCCGAAGAACTACCAGCCATGATTTCGACCTTCGATGTCACATCTCCACAGTCGGTCTCGGGATACACGGCGGTGATCGCTACGGTCCTGATCGACGAAGTGAGCGATGAACGAATCATCGGCCTGATCAATCTGGTCGCCAAAGCGCTTCAGCAGGGGACTACTCAGCATGGACAATCGTGACGCCAACCTTGCGCACGGCTTCCAAGTGGCCAAACTCATGCAGTTCGGCCTGGATGTGCACGCAGCTAACGAATTGACAGTCTCACTGAATGAGCGTCCAACAAGCGATCAGGTGCGGTTGTGGATCACGCAGTCCGAGTTTAAGCTGACGTGGCGCTTCCTCGCCTTACTGGTTCCCTATCTGGGCGCACTGATCGCCATCCTCTGGAAGGTGTTCGGGTCCTAGGCCGAGCCGAGGCGCTCCTAGAGCCGCATCTGCCCTGGTGACCCCATGACCTCAATCGGACTCATCGGTTTCGAGCGCTCCGGCAAGACCACGCTGTTCAACGCGCTGACCGGCGCTGCGCGGCCGACCGGTTTCACCGCGCACATGGACCCCCATGAAGGCGTCGTGCCCGCAGCCGAGGCTCGTCTGACCCGCCTCTCGGAGCTCTATCAGCCGAAGAAAACCACGCCGGCCGTGCTTGATGTCGTGGACTTCCCCGGCGTCGGCTTTGCCGGAGCATTGGCCGGCGGCAACGAGCCGCCCTCGACCAAACTGCTCGATCAACTCTCGCAGCTGGACGCCCTCGTCCATGTCGTGCGGGCCTTCGACAACGACACCGTGCCGCATCCTGCCGAGCGCATCGATCCGGATGGCGACATCGAGGCGATGCAGCTCGAACTGACCTTCGCCGACCTCGCCCTGATCGAGAAGCGCCTCCAGCGGATCGCCGATGAGACGAAGTCGATGCGCGCGGCCGAGCGCGTGGCTATCGACCGAGAGACCGATCTGCTGCGCAGACTGCAAACGCATCTCGGCGACGACGGCACGCTGCTCGATGCGCCGATCAGCGATCAGGAGCGCGCTGACCTCCGCCACTATCGGTTCCTGACCGAGCGTCCGATGTTGACCATCATCAACGTCGACGAGGACACGGCGGCTGCTGGCTCGGTCGAGGGCATCGTGCTTTCGGCGAGGCTGGAGGAGGAGCTACGGGACTTCGACGACGAGGAAGCGGCGGCCTACCGCGAAGAGCTCGGTGTTGGCGCCGGAGCCGTAGAGACCGCGTTGCAAGAGACATTCCGCCTGCTGGGACTGCGCACATTCTTCACCGTCGGTCCAGACGAATGCCGGGGCTGGACCGTCCGCGCCGGTGACACCGCGCCCGAGGCCGCGGGCAAAATCCACACCGACCTCGAACGCGGCTTCATCCGCGCCGAGGTCGTGCGCTGGGACGACCTGCTGACCTGCGGCGAGGCAGTAGGGGCGTCGGGCGCGGAAGCCGAGGCCAAGAAACGCGCAAAGTCCCGCACCGAGGGCAAGGACTACGAGGTCCAGGACGGCGACGTGCTGCATATCCTGTTCAACGTCTGATCAGGACGATCTGGGTCGTATCCTCTAGCCATGCCCAATTCCACTGAAATCGCCCGCGCCCTGTTGACCGCCGCTCGCGAGGGCCCGGCCCTGGCGTCATGCACGATCATGGGCGCGACCGAGGGCGTCGAGGTAGCGCTCGGGGCGAAGATGCTGGTTCTCGCCGACCATGTACTGGGCGAGATTGGCGGCGGACCGCTGCAAGACGCCGTCGCTGAGTTTGCTCGAACCGCGATCCCTAAGCACCTCGTGCAAACCTGCGCGTTCACGCCCGAGGGCGAGCTGATCGAAGGACGCCGCGCGATTGAGACCGCCGATGCCATCGTCGAAATCCTCGTGGAAGTGGTCGAGCCGGCGGCGACGCTGCTCGTGGTCGGCGGCGGACACGTCGGCCTGGCCGTGGGACAACTCGGGGCAATGCTCGGCATGGAGGTCGCGATCATCGACGACCGCGAGGACTACGCCAACGAGGACCGCTTCCCCTACGAAGCCAACGTGATCTGCGGAGACTTCGGTGAAGAACTCGAACGCTTCCCGATTTCCGCCAACACCTACATCGTCCTCGTCTCGCGAGGGCACAAAGTCGACGAACTCGCTCTGCGAGCTGTCATTGAGCGAGGCGCCGGCTACGTCGGCATGATTGGATCCAAGCGGCGGACCCGCACCGTCATCCAACACCTCGCCGACGAAGGCCTCGACCGCGACGCGTTGGACAGCGTGTTTACCCCAATCGGCCTTGATATCGGCTCCGAGACGCCCGAAGAAATCGCCGTCTCGGTGCTCGGAGAGATCATCCTCGTCCGTCGCGGGGGCGGCGCCCAGCCGATGTCCGACCACGGCCGAAGCATCGCCTCGAAGCATCGCTAAACTGAAAGCGATCATTTGCTCCCCCTCGCAGGGGGAGCTGCCGCGAAGCGGCTGAGGGGGTCCCCACGAGTGGGCGACCGAAATTGGAGCAACGACCAATGCCACACGACGAGGTCTACGAAGCCATGTCCGAGTCCTTCGAGCGAGGCGCGCCCATCGCACTGGCGACCGTGGCCCAGACGCTCGGTTCAACGCCTCGCAAGACGGGCGCCAAGATGCTGGTCAAGCCCGACGGCTCGTTCGTCGGCACGATTGGCGGCGGTTGCGGCGAAGCCGAAGTCTGGCAGGAAGCGATGGACGCCCTCGAAGACGGTGCCGCCCGCATGGTCACCGTCGACTTGACCGAGCCCGTCGACGGTGAGGACAAGATCTGCGGCGGGATCATGCGCATCTTCGTCGAGCGACTGGAAGCTTGACGCACTTGCGTGCTGGAGGCCTGACGCGCTCGTACACTGAAGGCCTGACGCACTTGCGTGCTGGGAAGCATAAGCAGACCGCCATCGGAGACCCGCAAGGCTGGTAAGCTAGAAACCGTCCGCCCGTACCGGGCCTTACCGGCATTATCAGGTCGGGGAGGTAGTCCGAGGTGACGCGTCGCGCTCAGGTGGCGACGCGCGCTGAGCGCCGGCGGCACAGCAGGAGTTCGGTATGGCACTGATCGGATTTGGTCCCGTCGAGGCGATTGTCGTCGTTGTTGTCGTGCTGGTCGTCTTCGGCGCGGGTCGCCTGGCCGGCGTCGGTAAGGCGCTGGGTACCGGCCTGCGCGAGTTCCGAGAGGAAGCACGCACCCCGGATGGCGACGCCAGCGAAGACGACGATTCGGACGAAGTGACGATGTCATCCAGCTCATCGGACGACGACAGCAAGCCGTCCGCCTGACGCCGCGACGCTGACCAAGAACCATTGCCCAAGCTGCGATCCGTTGCCCTCGACCTCTGGGGCACGCTGATCATTGACGCGCCCGGCGGCGGCCGTCGGCGCATGCGGCGCCGCGAAGAGCGCCTGGCACGGGCCTACGTGCAAGCGGGCGCCGGTATCGGCGCAGCCGACGCGGTGCCCAGGGCAATTCGCTACGCCATTGACCAGTTGGTTGTCGCGCATCAGTCCAACATCGACCTGTCCGGCGACGATCGCGTAAACGCGGTCCGGCGCTCGATGCTCGAACAGTGCCCGAACACAGTCGAGAACGACGCGCTGCTCGCGGAACTCACTCACGCCGTCTGTGAGAGCGCCAGCTGGGAGCCGCCCAACATCATCGACGGCGTCGAATCCGAACTCGACTCGCTCAAACAGCAGGGCCTCAGTTTGGCAGTCGTCTCGAACACGGGCCTGGCGCCGGGACGGTACGTCGAGCAAGCCCTCGTCGCACGAGGCTTCGACCGTTGGATCGACTGCTGGGTCTGGTCCGATGATGTGCTCAGCTGGAAACCCGGCCCGGCAATATTCCAGGCGGCATTGACGGAGCTCGCTACCAGCGCAGCGGAAACGGCATTCGTCGGCGACACCCCCGAGGCCGACATTCTCGGCTCTCAACACGCCGGATTCGCCGTATCGGTGCTAGTTGGGGACAAGGGCGAAGCAGCGATCGAGCCGGACATCGAACTGGCGTCCGTGCGCGGTCTGACGGACGCATTGGCACGCGCGGGATACATCGAGAGCTAATGACACGCGAAGTCCCCGTCGGTTCCGCCATCTTTGCAACTCCGTCATACCCGCGCTCCGCCGCGGGTATGACGCTGCGCTTGGCACAAGAATCAGGATCCGGCAGAGCGATTGCGGCGAACGAGGTTCCACAGGTTCGAGCGTCGGTGCAACACTCGGCGAAATTCCCGCGACGGGACGCGGGAATGACAAGACCCACACGTTGGGACACCATCAGAGGGACAGGGCAGGAAGATCGCCGGTTAGAGATGCAAGCGGGAGCGAATCTCGGAGATTTGCTGCACCCACCACTGTGATTCGGCGTCTCCCGACCTGGCCAGCAGACCCTCGACCTTGTCGCGTCCGTGCAGGACGGTCGAGTGGTCGCGACCGCCGAGCGCTTCGCCGATGGCGTTGAGCGAGAGGTCGGTGTGATGGCAGGCGAGGTACATCACCAGTTGTCGCGCACGTGCCGTCCGGCGGTCCTTGCGCGGTGCGGTGAATAGCTCCGGCGCGACGCCGGTGAGGTCGGAGGCGGCCGCGATCAGTTCGGCGACGGTCGGCTTGGCCTTGCGCGCCTCCTCAGGCACATGTCCGGCCAGCGCTCGCAAGACGACGCCTGGGGTCACCGGCGCTCGATCACTCTCGGCAAACACGCGAACGCGCTGCAGAGCGCCGAGCAATGAGCGGACGTTGGTGCCGCCCCGCTCGGCGATCATGACGATGGTCGACTCGTCGATGTCCAGTTGCCAGTCGCGAATCTTGCGCAGCAGGATCGCCATTCTCAACTCAAGGTCGGGTGGGTTGATCTCGACGACGAGTCCGCCTTCGAATCGCGTGACCAGCCGTTCGCCTAGCCCGGTCAGCAGTCGCGGCGGAAGATCTGAGGCAATCACGATCTGCCGGCCGCGGTGATGCAGAGCATTGAAGACGTTGAAGAACTCGTCCTGCGTCTGCACTTTGCCGCCGAGCTTCTGCACATCGTCGATGATCAGCACTTCGGCCGACTCGTACTTTTGCTGGAAGGCGGCACGCTCGCCGGCGCCGACGCTGTTGACGAACTGGCGGACATACGATTCGGTGTCGACCAGAACCGTGTAGTGCGACTGCATCGTCACATGGGCGATCGCGTGCAGCAGGTGGGTCTTGCCGAGGCCCGAGTTCGCGTAGATGAAGAGCGGATTCGTATCTTCGCCGGGGTGGTAGGCGACACGCCGCGAGGCCGTGACTGCGATCTGGTTCGAGGTGCCTTCGACAAATCGCTCGAAGGTGGCCTGGTTCAATACTGAAGGACGACTGCGGGCGGGCTGAATCGGCAGGCCGCGCTCGGAGAGCGGCGGACTGTCAGCGTCTGGCATGTCGAGCGCCTGTGTCACCGGTTCCGGGCGAGTGGCGACGCGAAGTTCGATCTCCATCGATCGACCGGCGGCCTGGCGCACCGCCGAGGCGAGCTGTGGATAATAGCTGCCCCGCAGCGTCTCGAGCTTGATCACGGTTGGCACGCCGACGTGCAGGACGCCGCCACGGATCTCAATCGCGTGGGTGTCGGCAAACCAGGTCTCGTATGTTTCGCGGTCGAGCGAATCCCGTAGCAGCTCAAGTGTTCGCTGCCAGATCGCGCGAGGATCGGAATGCGGATCGTTGAGAGATCGAGCCGAACGGGTGACCATGCCGCCGCCGCCTCCTTATGGCAGAGCTTTCCGGCGACGCGCGTACCCCTGGGGGATAACCAGATTCGGCGCTCCGTGGAAAGGTTGCTTGAGGGAACATACTAACCAGCGTTTGCGGACACAACAGCAGGGCCCGTGACCTCCCTGAGTAGTCTGCTGACCAGATGAATCATCCACACCTTCCCCAAACACTCCACCCTCTTGTTGCGGCGCCTTGACTGATCTCGTTACGTCTTGGCATCGTTCGCGACCGACTCCACTGACTGTCCTCGGTCGGAAACACTCGGTCGCGCCTAGAATGCACCAAATCGCGCTGCGAAGCCGTGATCGAACCCGACGTCATCCCCTCGCTCCGGGGTGTCCAATCAAGTCGCGAAGGACGGCGAGCCATGTTGATCGCCATCGATATCGGAAACACCACCCTTCAAATCGGCGTGTTTAACGACCGTAAAATTGTCCACACTTGGAGACTCGCGACGCAGCACGACCGGTTGCCGGATGAATACGGCATTTTCGTTGCCTCGTTGCTGCGCTACGAGGGCATCAGGACCGCCCAGATCGACGGTGCGATCATCTCGTCGGTGGTACCGGCTCTCGCGCCGGTGTTCCAGGACGTCTGTCGTAAATTCCTTCGTACCGAGCCGCTATTGGTCTCTTCGCATATGCGGAAACCGGTACGAATCGGTATCGAGAACGCCGAAGAGTTGGGCGCAGACCGCATCGTTGACGCCGTCGCCGCCTGCTCTCGGTACGGGCCGCCGCCGCTGATCGTGGTCGATTTCGGCACCGCGACGGTGTTCGACGCGATCAATGAGCACGGCGTCTACATCGGAGGCGCGATCTCTCCCGGCATCGGCATCTCGACCGATGCCCTGTTCGACCGAGCCAGCAGACTGGCCCGGATCGATCTGGTGCGTCCGCCGGCCGCCATCGGCACGCGAACCGAGACTGCCTTGCAGAGCGGCATCCTGTTTGGCTACGTCGGATTGGTCGAAGGCATCATCAAGCGATTCCGTGAGGAGTTGGGCGACGCCAAGGTCGTCGCGACCGGCGGTTGGGCGCCGCGCATCGCTGAAGAGACGACCATCCTGGATGTGGTTGACGAGGACCTGATCCTTTGGGGTCTGCGCGAACTCTACTACTACAACGCCGAAGGCACTCCATGAGTCCTGCGAGCGATCCGCCTACTCCGCAGCCGCTTCGCGGCCGTCGCGTCACGCTCGGCGTGACCGGCTCGATTTCTGCGTACAAGAGCGTTGAAGCGGCGCGTCGCCTGGAAGACGCCGGCGCGATCGTCGACGTGGCGCTGACGGCGTCGGCGGCTCGCTTCATCCCGCCGCTGACGTTTCGCTCGCTGGTCAAGGGCGAAGTCGCCGCCGACCTCTGGGATCCGGCGGCCCCGGCCGAGCAGCACGTCGCGATGGGCCGACGCGCCGACGCGATGCTGGTCGCGCCCGCGTCGGCGACGACGATCGCCAAGCTGGCACTGGGCATCGGCGACAACCCGGTCACGCTGACCGCGCTCGCGACAAGCGCCCCGTTGGTCATCGCGCCGGCGATGGACTCGGTGATGTACAGCCAGCCCTCGGTGCAGGCCAACCTCGAGTTGCTCAAGGCGCGCGGCGTCTTCATCGCCGGTCCTGCGATCGGGCGTCTCGCCTCGGGCGGACGTGGGTTGGGACGGCTAATCGAACCAATCGAGCTGGCCGCCGCCGTCCGGTCGGCGATCGGACGCACCGTCGGCGACTTACGTGGACGTCACGTCATCGTCACCGCCGGCGGAACCCGCGAACCGATCGACCCCGTCCGCTTCATCGGCAATCACTCAAGCGGCAAGATGGGCGTCGCCGTCGCCGAAGCGGCCCGTGATCAAGGCGCCGCCGTCACGCTGATCACTACCCAGCCGCCGCCAGCCGGCCGATACGGAATCGTGGTGCGCTCGGTCGGCACGGCGATCGAGATGCAGACCGAGATCCAGAACGCCGCACGAGGGGCGAACGCGCTCGTGATGGCCGCAGCAGTCGCCGACTACCGTCCGGCCGAGGCAGCCGAGTCTAAACTGAAGAAGCGTGACGCCGACGAAGAGGGCATGACGCTTGAGTTGGTTGAGAACCCTGATGTCATCGCCTCGATCGAGGCGCCGCACCTGCTCAAGGTCGGCTTCGCCGCCGAAACCGACGACTTGATCGCCAACGCCCGGGCCAAGATCGAGAAAAAGGGTCTCGCCTTCATCGCCGCCAACGACGTGACCCAGGCCGATGCCGGCTTCCAGGTCGACACGAATCGGGTCGTCCTGCTCGATGCCTCGGGAGACGTGGAACGACTGCCGCTGCTTCATAAGTACGACGTCGGAGTCGCCATCCTGGAGCGGTTGAAGTCGCATCCCAACTGGCCGGTGCGGAACCCCTAGCGCTCCCCCAAGGGAGACCTGCGCGTAAACCTATGAATCCCCCCCCCCTTGCGGGGGCAGATGTCACGGAGTGACAGAGGGGGAGGGGGGGGCGCCCGCAGCGACCAGATACCCACTGCGATAGGGAGCCCCCCTCTGCCTGCGGCATCTCCCCCGCAAGGGGGGCGAAGGGGACTTATTCAAAGGTCTCCCCAAGGGGAAAGGTCAGAGATTCACTTCAGCTTCACCGCTGTGCCGTACATGTAGACCTCGGCCATGTTCTGGCCGAGGTCTGAGGTCATCATCCTCATGCCGACGATTGCGTCCGCGCCCATGGTCTCGGCAGCGGCCTCCAGCTTTTCAAGCACCTGCTCACGGGTTTCGGTCATCAGCCTGGTGTACGCATGGATTTCGCCTCCGGCGAGGCTCTTGAGAGCGGCCAGGATGTCCCGGCCGATGTTGCGCGAACGGACGCTGTTTGCGCTGACGAGGCCCATCACCTCATCGATCTCGCGATTGGGCACGGTTGGCGTGGTCACGACGAGCATCTCATGTTCCTTTGGTGTTGCGACTATTTGATCTGAGCCTACCCAGCCGCTTGTCGAGCCATAGTGCGATGACCCAGGCGAACGAGCAGATCAGAAGCCCGGCCACAATGTCAAGCGTCCAATGATTCGCCGTCGCCAGCACCGACCAAGAGAGCGCCAGCGGAATGAGCACCGCCAGCGTGCGCACGGCCCAATGCGTCGATGTTCGCCAGAGTGCGAGACCAGCCAAGAGCGCCCAGCCCGCATGCAGCGATGGCAAGGCCGCGTACGGATTCACGAATACTCCGACATGTTGCGCCTGGTAGGCCGGCGCCGCGCGAACGATCAGGGTGTCGATGTAACCCAGTTCCGGCATCAGGCGCGGCGGCGCGGTGGGAAAGAGGAAATAGGACACCAACCCCACAACGCCGGAGATCACGAGCGCGTTGCGGAAGGTGCGCCAACCGTCGCGATGCCTGAGCCAGATCCACAGCCCCAGCACGATCAACAGCGGCATGTGCGCCCAGAAATACGTGACGTTGGCCAGGTCGATCAGCAGTGGAGAACCAAGCACGGCCTCCTGGAATGCCGTCTCCCAGTCGAGGCCCAGCCGCTGTTCGAGCCGGAGAATGTCGAGCCCGCGCTGGAAGGCCTCTTCGACCCGGTCGGAAACCGCGCCGCGCACAAGGTAATAGCCCAGCCCGCCGAAGCCGACCGCAGACAGCTCACGCAGGAATTCCTTCATCTCGCCACGCTATTGCCTGGTGGTCGTTAAGCTGATTAGGATTGCCTGCCCCTGACAGCCTTGCGCCATGAGAGACACAAATGGACATCTCCGCCAGCGGCCAGCCAGCACTTGAAGCTGTCGCCGACCACCTGCTGATTTTCGCGACCAAAGACGACGATATCCTCGAAGGCGGCGCCCTGCGCCAGCTCAATGACGCCCTGGACGGCGGCCTCGCGCCGCTCGTCAAATCGGGCGAGCTGTCGGGGACAGTCAATGAGACCGTCGTGGTCCACACATTCGGTCGAACCGAGGCTCCGCGAGTCGTGATCGCCGGACTCGGACCAGCCGAGAAGATGGGCCTAGACGAGATCCGTCATGCCGCCGCCAACGGCGCTCGTCGCGCTCGTTCGCTCTCCTCCGGGACGCTCGCGGTCGCTGTTGACGGCAAAGAATGCGGATTCACGACCGACGAGATCGCCGGCGCGATCACCGAGGGCCTCGACCTCGGCCTCTATCGCTTCGACCGCCACCAGACCCCGAAGAAGGCGCCGAACGTGTTGGAGCGAGCCTCGCTGCATTCCGGCGACGTCGCCGGGCTGGAGGCGGGCATCGCGCACGGTCGTTCGCTGGCCGGCGCCGCCAACTTCGCCCGCGACCTGGCCAACGAGCCGTCCAATCTGCTCACCCCGACCGAGCTCGCCAACCGTGCGGAAGCCTGGGCGGCCGCCCACGATGTCGAGATCGAGGTGCTCGACGAAGCGGCCGCTGCCGAGCTGGGCATGGGCTCGTTCCTCGGCGTGGCCAAGGGATCGCACCAGCCGGCCCGCTTCCTGATCATGCGCCACCGAGGCGGCGGCGACGAGCCCGGACTCGGTTACTGCGGCAAGGGCATCACCTTCGACACCGGCGGCATCTCGATCAAGCCGGCCGCCAACATGGAAGCGATGAAGCAGGACATGTCGGGCGCTGCCGCCGTGGTTGCGGCGATGGGTTCAATCGCCGACCTCAAGCTGCCGATCAACGTCACCGCACTCGCGCCCTGCACCGAGAACATGCCCGGCGGCAACGCGATCAAGCCGGGTGACGTGCTGACCGCGATGAACGGCGCGACGATCGAAGTGATCAACACCGACGCTGAGGGTCGTCTGGTTCTCGCCGACGCGCTGTCCTACGCCAACCACCTCGGGCTCTCGCCGCTGATCGACGTGGCCACGCTGACCGGCGCCTGCGCCGTCGCCCTGGGTGATGTCGCGACGGGCGTAATGGCCAACGACGACGACCTCGCCGCTGAGGTGATCGCCGCGGGCAAGCGAGCCGGGGAAAGGTTCTGGCAGCTACCGATGTTCCCCGAATACGACGAGCAGATCCGCAGCCAGGTCGCCGATGTGAAGAACACCGGCGGACGGCTCGCCGGCGCGATCACGGCGGCCAAGTTCCTCGCCCGTTTCGCCGGCGACACGCCCTGGGCGCACCTCGATATGGCCGGCACCGACGACGCCAGCAAGACGCGCGGTACCCAGGTCAAAGGCGCGTCCGGCGTGCCGGTGCGTTCATTGGTTCGCTTCGCGGCTGCTCGCGCCGAGTCTTCATAGCGCCGGGTACGTAACCTAGTGATCACCACTCGAAAGGGCGCATCATGGCCGAATTCGAACGTCTCACCGACCTCCCCGTCGAAGAAGAGCGCGCGATGCGCGACAAGTACCGCACCGAAATGACCGAACTCGCCGACCGGTTCTGCGAGGAACGCGGCTACATCCTGATGAACGCCGATCAGACGATCGACGACTTCGTCAGCATGCGCATGCGCTTCGGCAAGTTCTTCTGCCCCTGTCAGCCGGCCAACAACGACGATACGATCTGCGTCTGCGAGCCGGTGCTCAACGGCCTGGTCGACTTCGAGGGCGCCTGCTTCTGCAACTTCTTCACCCTGCCCGAGGGCAAGACGCCAATCAAAGAAGAGATCAGCCTCGACCTCTAACCCGCAGCTCCATTTTCAGAAGCGCCGTTGAGGACGCTCTCTACGCGCTCGATGAAGCGTGCGACGTTCCGCAAACGGGTTTCGATTCCGGCGGAGCTGAGGAATCCCTCGTAGAAGTTGGCGCGCAGCGTACCCGCGGCGTCGAAATCCGTTCCCAGCACTTCATCCTCAGTTTCCTCTGCCAGCCGACGCACAATCTCAAACAGCGACCCATGACTGTGGTGTCTCCAGCCTCGTTCCTCGCCGGCTGCCTGCGCCAGCTGAGCCGCTGCCCCCCACGCCTTCTCGGAAGCCTGCATCAGATCGTCGTCCACGAACTCTTCGCGCGCCTGCGCCAGATACACGTGCCCCTGTTCGCGATAGCGGATCGCTGCTTCATTCATGTCGCCATTCCTTGCCTCTCTCAGTCACCGGTACCTGTTCCCAGATTAACTCTCACGCGCCCCGCAAAGCGAGGGATATACCGCTGATGGCGAGCCCCGCCCCACATTCCCCGCTCCCCCTTGCAGGGGGAGCTGCCGAAGGCTGAGGGGGTCCTCGCGGCCGCCGAGGGACCCCCTCCGTCACTACGTTCCTCCTCTCCCTGCGAGGGAGAGGAGGAACGTTCCTGCGACAGCTCTCACAGGAGGGAGCTGTCTCTTCGTTGTAGAACCAGAGCTCTAGTTATGGTGCTGGAAGATCGGCAAGGGCGCTAGCGGCGCGTAGATCTCCACCGACAGCTCGTAGACCTGATCGGCCCACGAGTCCCAGTCCCGGCGGGCGACCTGGGCCTGCTCCGACGACAATGCGGCCTGGACCACCGTTTCGTCCTCGAAGGTGTAGCCCATCAAATGGGCGCCGGCGATCGGGTCGGGCGCTCGGACTCGGAAGGCGGAGACGATGCCCGGGATTTCGAGCACGTGCGGCAGGTGCGTCTTGCGATGCCACTCCTCGAACGCGTCGAGTGCGGTTGGATCGAGACGGGCCCGGACGATCATGATCGGGTGACGCATCAGCACGGTCATGTTCCGCAGTGTCGCATACGTGACCAATAATCCGTCCAGGCTTCGGGGACAGTCTGGTAACGTCTACGCAACGAGACGACCACGCAGCGCAGTGGCGGGGAGCCGACGGCTTGGACAGCCGCCAGCACGTTCCAGACAAATCAGGAACCACCCAAGCCCGTCGCGCAGGTTCGCCACATGGAACATGTGGATTGAGGCACGCATGCTGAGCAAGGAAGCGAAAGCCGCAATTGCGGAACGGTTTGGACAGCACGAGAACGATACCGGTTCGCCTGAAGTGCAGATCGCACAGCTAACCGAGCGCATCTCCAGCCTGACCGACCACCTGCGCGAACATCGGCACGACTACCACACGCGTCGCGCGCTGATGAAGCTGGTGGGCCAGCGACGGCGGCAACTCGCCTACCTCAACCGCGAGGACGTGAACCGCTACCGGACGCTGGTCTCGACGCTGGGTCTGCGCCGCTAGTCCGACGCGAATCGGGCCGAGCGGACGCTGCGGACGATCTCGAACAGACATCGGCGACGCGCCATCTGAGCGCCTGCGATCGACTGATCGCCGCCGAGCACACAGCACCTGTCGTTGAAGAAACGGCGGCAGGGACAGCAAGTACAGGGAAGTACAGGAACGCACGAACATATGGAAATCACCACCCGCACCGTCCAGCAAGAAATTGCCGGACGCACTCTCACGATTGAGACCGGCAAGCTGGCCCATCAGGCTGGCGGCGCGGTCACGATCCGCTACGGCGACACGATGTTGCTCGGTACCGCGACGGCGTCGACGCCGCGCCCCGGAATCGACTTTTTCCCACTCACCGTCGAATTCGAAGAGCGCCTCTACGCTGCCGGTCGAATCCCCGGATCGTTCTTCCGCCGCGAGGGACGACCGACCACGACCGCCATTCTCTCGGCACGGCTCACCGACCGCCCGATTCGCCCGTTGTTTCCCAAGGGCTACAACGACGACACGCAGCTGATCCTCACAATCTTCGCGGTTGACATGGAGAACCCGCCCGACACGCTCGGTACGATCGCCGCCTCGGCCGCGCTCTGCGTTTCCGATGTCCCGTTTGACGGCCCGATCGCATCGGTGCGCATCGGTCACATCGACGGTGAACTCGTCCTGCAGCCCACGTTTGCTCAGCTTGAGGTCTCCGACCTCAACCTCGTCGTCGCGGGCACCAAGGACGCGATCACGATGGTCGAAGCAGAGGCCGGCGAGGTTCCAGAATCGCTGCTCGTGGACGCCCTGGCACTTGGTCAGGAAGCAATAACCACGATCTGTGAAATGCAGGAAGCGCTCGCCAGCGAGGTGGGGCGTCCCAAGCGTGAGTTCACCGCGCAAGAGGTCGACGCCGACATCCTTGCCACCATTGAAGAGAAGTTCGGCGACGAGCTGAGCTCCGCCCTACGCGAGGCCGGCGACAAGGCCGATCGCGACAGCCGACGCGCCGCCGTCAAGGCGTCGTTGCTTGACAACCTTGACGTGGATGCGGACGCGGAAGCCCACTCCGAGGCCTTCGAGGCGCTCGAGAAGCGCATCGTTCGTCGCAGCATCCTGGTCGACGGTGTCCGCGCCGACGGCCGCGACCATGCTGAGCTTCGTCCGCTGTCGGCAGAGACCGGCATGATTCCGCGCACCCACGGATCCGGCCTGTTCCAGCGCGGCGAGACGCAGGTGCTCAGCATTACCACCCTCGCCGGCTCGGGCATGGCCCAGCGCCTTGACGACCTCGGACCCGAGGACTCGAAGCGCTTCATGCACCACTACAACTTCCCGCCGTTCTCGACCGGAGAGACCGGTCGCGTCGGCAATCCCTCGCGACGCAGCATCGGACACGGCATGCTCGGTGAGCGCGCCATGGCCGCCATTTTGCCGCCGTTCGAGGACTTCCCCTACACAATCCGTCTTGTTTCCGAGGTGCTCGCCTCTAACGGCTCGACCTCCATGGCTTCGGTCTGCGCATCCGTCCTCTCGATGATGGACGCCGGCGTGCCGATCAAGGCGCCGATCGCCGGCATCGCCATGGGCCTGATCAAGGAAGACGACGATATCGCCATCCTGACCGACATCGTCGGCATGGAAGACCACCTCGGCGACATGGACTTCAAGGTCGCCGGCTCGCGCGAGGGCGTGACCGCGCTGCAGATGGATATGAAGGTCAAGGGCATTGACCTGGAAATTCTCGCCCGCGCGCTCGACCAGGCGCGTGACGCCCGGTTCCAGATCATCGACGTGATGACCGAGTGCATCTCGGAGCCGCGCGAACAGATGTCGCCACACGCGCCGCGCATTCTCCGCATCGATGTCCCGCAGGACAAGATCGGCCAGCTGATTGGTCCGGGCGGACGCAACATCCGCGCCCTCCAGGACGACACCGGCGCCGACATTTCGGTCGAGGACGACGGCGCGGTCTACATCACCGCCGTCGATCAGAAGTCGGGCGAAGCCGCCTACGAGCGCATCTCGGCGATGACCCGAGACATCGAGCCGGGCCAGATCTACACGGGCAAGGTCGTCCGCATCCTGCCCTTCGGCGCATTCGTCGAGATGGTGCCTGGCAAGGACGCCCTGGTTCACATTTCCGAGCTCGCCGACTACCGCGTCGACAAGGTCGAGGACATTGTCAGCGTCGGCGACGAGATGCAGATCATCGTGATCGAGGTCGACAACCTTGGTCGCGTCAACGCCTCGCGCAAGGCCTTGCTCAATGGCAACACCGATGGACCTCCGCGCGAACAGAGGGAACCGAGGGAACGACGCGGCCGTGAAGGCGGTCGCGATGACCGCAGTCGTGATGACCGAGGGCGCGACGATCGTGGTCCCCGCCGCGATCGCGAAGCCAGAGAGCCTCGAGAACCCCGCGAGCCTCGAGAACCCCGCGAATCACGACAGCGTCGTCCGCGCGTGGCCCGCGAGGTCGACGAGCCCGACCACGAACCCGAGCGCGAACCCGAATACGTGCAAGAAGCGCCGAGCCAGCCGGAACCAGCGGTGGCCGAGCTGGATGCTCCGCCCATCGATGCTCCTGAGGCTCCCGAAGTGACTGAGACCGATGCCGCGCCAGCTCCGTTGGCCGCCGCGTCGAACGACGATGGCTCTGCCGCCGTCGCACCACCGCGCGACCGAGATGGAGCGCCGCGTCGTCGCAGGCGCCGCCGCCGCCGAGGCGCCGGACAACCGCAGTCGAACGACCTTAACCAGCAGTCGAGCCAGGACGACCAGGATCGCCAGCCCGAAGAACAACGCAGCGAACGTCGCAACGAACGTCCGTCCAAAAGCGAACCGGAAGAGCGTGAAGAGCGTCAGCCCGACACCAACGTCGCCCCGCGTCGTCGTGGGGGCATCCTCTCGAGGGTCAACATCCGTCGTGCCAACCCGACCGAGGACGGCCCGCCACCGCCACCACCACCGCCACGCACCGACTTCGGCGCGCCCAGCCGCTGAGCGACATCGGCGCGCCCAGCTACTAGGCGGGCCGCTAGCTGAGTAGGGATGTCATGATCCGGATCGTGATGAGCGGCGCCGGCAACATGGGCCACCAGATCATGACGGCCATCGAAGCAGCCGACGACCTTGAGTTGGTCGGAGCGCTGGACGGACTCTCAAGCGAATCTTCGGTTGAGATCGCCGGTCGCAATGTTCCCCTCAGCAACTCGGTTGATGCGCTGTCCGAATGGGCGCCCGATGTCGTGATCGACTTCTCCAACGCCGAATGGACGGTCGAGCTGATTCCGGCGGCCGTCAATGCCGGTGTGCGACCGGTGATTGGCACCAGCGGACTCTCGGACGACGCCATCGCCGACGCTGAACGCCGTGTCAATGAGGCTGGTCTTGGCGGCGTGATTGCCGCCAACTTCGCGCTCGGCGCGGTGCTGATGATGCACCTTGCCAATATTGCTGCGCCGCTGTTTGACTCGGTCGAGATCATCGAGCAACACCACGACGGCAAAGTCGACGCCCCATCGGGCACCGCCGTCGCGACGGCACAGTCGATGCGCGCTGCTCGAGACAGCGACTTCAATCGCAGAGAGGCTGAGCGTCACAACGTTGACGGTTTCGACTCTCGCGGCGCAGCGCTTGGCGGCGCTTCCTTGCACTCCGTCCGCCTACCCGGACTGGTCGCGCACCAGGTGATTGTCTTCGGCGGCAACAACGAGACCCTCACCATCCGCCACGACTCGATGAGCCGCGCCTCCTTCATCCCCGAAATTCTCCGCGCCGCCCGGGCAGCGCCCGATCTTGATCATCTGGTCATCGGGCTGGACCGCCTGCTCGGTTTGCGGACTGACTAACTCGACCCAAGCAACGCACACCACGCATACCTAGGAGTAAGACCGTGGGACGTGAACTGACCGTTGCCCTCGTCGGAGCCACCGGCGTCGTGGGGGCCGAATTCCTCAAGTGCATGGAAGAACGCAACTTCCCGGTCAAGGAACTCCGGCTGCTCGCAACGAAGCGCTCCGAGGGTCGCGAACTCAGCTTCCGCGGCAAGACGCACATCGTTCACGAAACCACCCACGACGCTTTTGACGGCGCGGACGTCGCGTTCATCTCCGCCTCGACTGCAGCATCGAAAGAGCTTTGTCCCGTCGCCGCCGGTCGCGGCGCGGTCGCCTTTGACGACTCCTCGGCCTTTCGTCAGCAGGAAGGCGTCCCGCTGGTCGTGCCCGAGGTCAATCCCGAGGACCTGCGCCACCACAACGGCATCGTCGCCACGCCTAACTGCACGACGGTGCCGTTGGTGCTCTCGCTGCATCCGCTGATCCAGGATCGCGCTGTGACCCGTGTGATTGCCGACACCTACCAGGCCACCTCCGGCTCCGGCGGCGCGGCGGTCGTCGAGCTTCGGCAGCAGAACGCGTTGCTCGTCGCCGGCATGGCCATCAGCGACGACCAGATCAGCGAGTACCCCAAGCAGATCGCCAACAACGCCCTGCCCCAGGTCGATGTCTTCCTCGACGATGGCTACACAAACGAAGAGCGCAAGATGCTGGTTGAGTCTCGCAAGATTCTGCACCAGCCCGAGCTGCCGCTCTCCGCGACCTGCGTCCGCATCCCGACCGAGCGCGCGCACGCGATCGCCGTCCACGCAGACTTCGACCGGCCGATTACGCCCGAGGAAGCACACGAGCGCTGGGCCGCGCAGCCTGGGCTTCGCGTGATCGACGGCCGCGCTGCGGGCGAGTGGCCGACGCCGCTCGACGCCGACGGCATCGACGACACCCTCGTCGGCCGCGCGCGAGTCGATGTGACGAACCCCAACGGACTTGCCTGGTGGGTGGTCGCCGACAACCTGCGCAAGGGCGCCGCGCTCAACATCGTGCAGATGGTGGAGTGGATGCTCGAAGACGGCTGCCTCTAGTGATCGCAGTCCGATCGTTGGCAGGGACCCAGGTGTAGACCAATCGCGCCGAGTCCTATTGACCTCCACTCCGTTGCCCGATTTACTCTGCAAACCCGCCCGGCGGGTGGCATCGCTTCGCTATCATCGCAGCCATGAACGCCATGGATACCAGCCAAATCGGACGCACCTCCTTGCAGGTCACCCGCCTCGGGCTCGGCGGAGTCTTCCTCGCCTCCGACGCAGGACCCGCCGAGGCCGGAGCGCTCATTGATCGCGCGGTCGCCCTCGGCATTCGCTATTTCGATACGGCACCGATGTACGGCCTCGGCGAGAGCGAGGGTCGTTACCGCGGACCGCTCTCCCGCCTCGATCGCTCGGACTTCGTGCTGTCCACCAAGGTCGGGCGCCGCCTCCAGCAAGATGCCGGCGGCTCCGAGCCCTGGCACTTCGATTTCAGTCGTGACGGTACTCTTCGTTCCTTTGAATCGAGCCTCGAGCGCCTGGGGCTTGACCGCGTCGACATGCTCCTCGTTCACGACCCTGACGACCACGCTGATCAGGCCCTGCGCGAAGCGTTCCCCGCCCTGATCGAACTACGCGAGCAAGGTGTGGTCGGCGCGATCGGCGCCGGGATGAATCAGTGGGAGTTGGAGCTGCGCTTCGCGCGCGAACTTCCGCTCGACTGTTTCCTCCTGGCTGGGCGCTACACCCTCCTCGAGCAAGGCGCGCTCGCCGAATTTCTGCCCTACTGCGAGGCGAACGGCATCAGCGTCATCGCGGGAGGACCCTACAACAGCGGCATTCTCGCGTCTGATCTGGGCGGCCGCGCGAACTACAACTACCGCGCCGCGCCCGCTGAGATGCTCGATCGGGCTCGATCGATCAAGGCAGTCTGCGACCGCCACGGCGTGCCCTTGAAGGCGGCAGCGCTACAGTTCATCCTTGCCCATTCCGCTGTCGCCTCTGTCATACCCGGGGCCGCTTCGGTGGCCGAGGTGGAAGAGAACGCGCGGATGGTCGAGGTAGCCATCCCCACCGCCCTCTGGGCCGAGCTGAAGGAAGCTGGCCTGCTCCACCCCGAAGCGCCGATCCCCGCCTAACACTCCCGCCCGCGCGAACAGTCACCAAGAGTCTGACCAGGGGGGGCATTGGGCATCGAGTTCGACGCAATCGTCCTGCCAACATGTTCTCCGCGTTGTCGAGTAAGCGAGTCTCAAGGCCCGGCCTACGTGGAACCTAGTAGCCTTGGTTGCCAGACTCTGAGCGACGGAAAGCCTGAATTATGACTGCACCTAACGACGCTCCTACCTGGGGACGCCTGTATACCGCGATGGTCACTCCGATGACTGAGGCCGGTGGGATTGATGTGGAGCAGGCCCAGCATTTGGCCAGCGCGCTGATCAAGTCCGGTTCCGACGGCGTCGTCGTGTCCGGTACCACTGGTGAATCTCCGACGTTGACTCACGATGAGGAACGCCTCCTGTTTCGAGAGCTGATGCCCGTCGTGCATGATGCGGGCGGCACGCTGATTGCGGGGACCGGTTCCAACAGCACTGGCACTGCGGTTGACGCCTCGGAGCAGGCGGCTGAGATTGGCGTTGACGGCCTGCTGCAGGTTGTGCCGTATTACAACAAGCCGTCCCAGGAGGGTCTCTACCAGCACTTCAAGGCCGTCGCCGAGGCGGTGCCCGAGACGCCGATCTTGCTCTACAACGTGCCCGGCCGGACCGGGTTGAACATGTCGGCCCAGACCACGGTGCGGCTGGCCGAGGACTGCCCCAACATTGCCGGGGTCAAGGAGGCCTCGGGCGACCTTGAGCAGATTGCTGAGATCATCCGCACCGCGCCTCGCGCGTTTCGCGTCTGGAGCGGGAACGATGGCGACAACTTGGCCATCCTGGCAATGGGCGGCTATGGCGCCGTGTCGGTGCTGTCGCACCTCGTGGGGGGACAGATCAAGGCGATGTACGACGCCTGGGAGCGCGGCGACACGGCGGAGGCGGGCCGCCTGCAGGTGAAGCTTGCGCCGCTGGTCAAGGCGCTCTTCCTGATCGGTAACCCGGCGCCGGTCAAATGGGCGTTGAACGACATCGGCTTCAACGCCGGACCGCTGCGCGCGCCGCTGGTTGATCCCGACGAGGGTATCCAGAACACGATCCGCGCCGCGCTCGAAGTCGCGGGCGGCCAGGACCTGATCTAGGCGTCCTGCAGACCGATGAAGTCCGCGACGGCTGAGTCCTGGGGCTACGCCCTGCTGCTGACGCGTCGCGTGATGACGACGGCGCTGGCCGGGGCGACCCTCGAGCAGTTTCATCAGCCGACGCCGATCGGCTCGCTGGTCGACTGCGTGATCGAGGCATGCGCCGCCGAGGCGAGGCTGATCTGGCCGGAAGATTTGCCGCCGGCCCAGCTCGATCCACCTGAGACGCCGGTGCAGATTATGTATGCGCTGGTCAGGCATCGGGCGGTGACCGAAGAGGTCTTGATGCAGGCGACCGATGAGACGATGTCGGGGGCGTGGTGGACCATGGCCAAACGCCTGGCTCAGGATCCTGCGCAATCTCTGACGGAATCGTTGCAAGCGTTGGCGATGCACGAGTTTGCGGTGGGCGCCAAGTCGGCCAGCATTCGGGCGCAAGTGGATCCGGCGTGGTCGCCGCAGCCGGAGCTCGCGGAGCGTGCGCAGCAAGCGATCGCGGCTGCTCGCTGAACGATTGCGGTTGCTTGCTTCGCGTTTGTCATTGTCAGCTCGAGCTTGCCAGGAAACCTCTGAACAACTGGTGTCGCAGGCCGGCGAGGACCCCCCTTCAGCCTGCGGCAGCTTCCCCCACAGAGGGGGGAAGCGGGGATCGAGGTTGTGTTCAACGCCTGCCAAAGAGATGTCTGACCAGGGGGATTTGCGCGTTGGTTCTTGGGAGGTAGCCGAAGGGGTTGTCCCAGCTAGCGGGGTATTGGGGTCCGACTGGCTTGCGTGGGGGTTGGGGCGCGGGTTGTTCGGATGGAATTGGATAATTTTCGTCGTCGGTCGGGTATGTGGCGTGATTCTCAGGGAATTCGGCGGTTGCTTGTTCGGTGGTGTTCGGGTTTGTTCGGATTTGGTTGGTTTCGGGTGGTTCGGGGTCGGGGTCGTTGGCGTATGCCGCGTAGGGGTGCGGTAGTAGAGCGGGTTCCCGCGCGGGGGCGGGAACTGGGGCGGCGGGGGGAGTGATGTTGTTGACGAATTCTCGCATTTCGTCGGCGGGGATGAAGCGCTGGAGTTGGTTGAAGGGGAAGGCGTCGGGGTCGAAGTTGGCGGGATCCGTGTAGGGGTGGCCGGCTGCTTGGAAGTGGGTGATGAGTTTGTCGAGCTGATCGAGGAACTTCATGTCGTCCAGCTCCTTGCTCTCGGAGATGCGTCGCGTACGGCGCTGCTGGCGGTCGGCGATGCGGTCGAGGGTGTCGAGCAGGAGGCGGAGTTCGCGGGCGGCGCTGATGTGTCGGTCGTGCAGGTCTGAATCGGAGGGGTCGAGCCGGCTCAGGGAGTGGACGAGGTGGTCGGCGGCGAGGGTCTCGATGATGGCGTCCTGGTGGGTGTGGAAGTCTCGAAGGTATTGGGAGACGGTCGAGTGGGCGCAGCCCATCTGGTCGGCGATTTGGCGGAGGGTGAGTCCCTGGCAGCGGAGGTCGTGGGCCCGGAGGAGTTTGGCTCGGCGTCGGGGGTTCATGGTGGCTGGTCCTGTCGGTGCGGTGTCGGGTGGGTCATGGGGTTGATGGTATGCGAATGAATGTTCTGTGAGGTGTGTATGTGGCGACTTGAGGGCAGGGATGGCGTTGGGCAGTGTCCGGTTGCTGCGCCTGAGCCGAGGGGGACTTTGTACTTCGGCCAGTGTTGGGTGCTCTGGGCCCCGCGTCGGGGCGCGGGTATGACGGAGGGGGGCGGGGAGACCTTCAGCTGCAAGGGAGAGCAACGGGATGCTCGTGGCGGATTCCGCTGTGAGGGAGAGCAACGGGATGCTCGTGGCGGATTCCGCTGTGAGGGGAGCGGCGGGCGCGAAGCGGGACTTCGCGTGGAGCGGGAAATTGGGAGGGGCCCCCTCAGTCACTACGTGACAGCTCCCCCAAGGGGGGAGCTCTTTAGGAGTCGAGGGTTTGTTGGATGCCTTGTTGGCGCTGTTGGCGGGGGGCTTTTCGGAAGGTTCCTGGGCTGGCGAAGCGGGGGTATTCGGGTTGGTCTCCGCTGAGGAGTTGTTCGATGGTGAGGATTTGGACCTTGGGGTACTGGTTGCCGGGCAGACTTTCCGGCTCGTAGAAGCCGGCGGAGATCGCTTCCTGGGTCATGGGGTTAGTTGGTTTTTCGAGTGTGATGAAGATGCCGAGGGCGGCGTTCTCGCGTTCCAAGTCGCCTTTGAGCGTGGCGATTTGGGCTCGGTTGACGTGCCCGCTCTTGACCTGGACGATGATGCGCTTGCCTTGTTGGAGTTGTCGTCGAAGAAATTGATATAGCCGTCGACGCCGGAGTCGGCGCCCTTCTTGCCCCCGGCGGCGGGTCGGGCGTCGACGAGACCGAGCGCCCAATACTCGAACTGGTAGCGGCCGTCGTGCTCGTTCGCGATGGCGAGGCGGTCGGCCTCTTTGAGAGCGGCAGACTTGAGGAAGTGTATGATCTTTGCCTCTGTCCCGATTCCACGGCGGATGTGCTTGAGTTCGTCCATTGTCAACTCAACCTCTAGCGCCAAGGTTCTCGGCCGGGGCCCGAGTTCGACATCAGCCTCCCGGCTTTCAGAGTCGATGTCCAAATCGGTGGGCTCACTCATGGTCAGCGTGTCCTTCCTCCAGGTTGATGGTACCGACTGCGCTGGCTTTGATTGGAGGGGAAACCGGGCACGACATGAGAACGTTCCCTCTGGTTCGGCAACTCAAGAACGACGGTGAGCAATCGTCCGGAGGCATCTGGTCCGATCATGACCAGCCGCTCCGGTTGCGTTCCCAAGCGATCGCGCCGGGGTCTTGCCGGTTGAGGGAAATACTTGGCTGGTCCGTCAAACACTTCAAGCACGTCTTCAAACATCAACCCGTGACCAGCTAGTTCATCTTCGGTGATCTCATTGCCAGTCAGACCGCGTAGCCGGATCTTCGCCATAGGCGCATCCTGTTTCCACCGGTTCTATTCGTAGGAAATGGTATCTACAGACTCAACACGTTCCGCGTCTTTGCAGTACGGACCACGCCTCACTTGACGGAGGCTCGGCGGTCACCACTCGAGCGGCGGCTGGGGCGAGGAGCGGGTCCCCGTGTGAAACGGGGACTGGGGAGGGCGGCAAACTGGACACGGTGATTGCGCGCGGGGGGCATCGGAATGGGTCGCGAGGAGACGGAGGGGGTCCGGCGACTTCAGGTTGATGCATCCACGAGCGGTACGATGTCGTCGAGATTGGTCTTGGCTCGGGCGATATCAAGATCGTACATGCGCTGGAGGTTGAGCCAGAACTCGGGCGTGGTGTCGAGGGCTCGTCCGATGCGGAGGGCGGTATCGGCGGTGATTGAACGGCGGCCGCGAACGATGTCGCTGATGCGGATCTGGGGGACGCCGATGGTCTTGGCGAGCCGGTACTGGGTGATACCGAGTTCATCGATGATCTCGGCAAGATGTTCACCGGGATGGATTGGGTCTGGTGTGATCATGTCGTTGTCCTCAGTGGTAGTCGGCCACTTCGATTTGCATTGCGCCCTCGTCGGTCCAGGTGAAGCAGATGCGCCACTGATCGTTGATGCGGATGCTGTGTTGGCCGGCCTGGTCTCTGAATCGCGTCACAGACGGCGATAGTAACGCATCTCGTTAGTAATGAAGGTGTGTGGGCGGCGGAGGGACCCCCCCTTCAGCCTTCGGCAGCTTCCCCCGCGAGGGGGGGAAGCGGGGAATAGGGGCGGGACCCCCTCAGCCCCCCGTTCAAGCCGGGGGCAGGCTTTCGGCAGCTCCCCCTGCGAGGGGGAGCGGGGAACGTTTCGCGACAGGCTCTCTTGCGAGGGGGAGGTCTTCTAACGTCTCGCCTTGCGTCGGATAGTCGGGAAACTCTTCGAGATATTCGAGCCACCACTTGTCTTCCTGCCACTAGACCATCCTCGACTCGCAGCAAGGGGCGCTTACCCTGATCGGAGAGTAATAAGGACGGAGCGAATCGATGACCTGGGAAGCGGAGATTGCGGAGATTGCGAAGCGGAAGGAATTTGCCAAGGCTCGGGGTGGCGCTGAGGGTGTTGCCCGACAACGGCGACGGGGCAAGTTGCTTGTTAATGAACGCCTTGATGGTCTGCTTGATCCGGGCTCGTTGCGCGAGTTTATGTCGTTGGTGGGACGGCCCAGCCATGACGACTCGGGCGAGCTGGTTGGTTTTACGCCGAAGGGCTCAATTGAGGGCTTTGGCAAGATTAATGGGCGCAAGGTCGTGGTTTCGGCCGGCGACTTTACTGTTCGCGGCGGATCGGGCGGCGGCGACGGCTCGAGCGGTGGTCTCGGCTCCGAGAAGCACTCGAATCAACGGGCGCTTGAGTGGCGGGTGCCGTACGTGCGGATGCTCGACTCGGCCGGTGGTTCGGTGCGCGGCTTTGAGACGCTTGGTCGCACGTATCTGCCCGACGGCAACACGTGGTCGACCTTTGACATGGAGCTGATGCGCATGTCGCCAGTGGTTTCCGCCGTGATGGGTTCGGTCGCCGGACTGCCCGCAGTGAATGCCTGCATGGCCCACTTCGCGATCATGGTGAAGGGCATCTCGCAGCTCTTTCCCGGCGGACCGCCGGTCGTCAAGGCGGCGCTGGGCTACGACATTACGAAGGAAGACCTGGGCGACGAGCGCGTGCACGTCTACCAGTCGGGCTCGGTCGACAACCTGGCCGAGGACGAGGAAGACGCCTTCCGTCAGATTCGCCAGTTCCTGAGTTATCTGCCGCAGAGCGTCTACGAGATGCCCGAGCGGATTGAGCCGACTGACGATCCGAACCGGCGCGAAGAGCGCTTGCGTCGGCTTGTGCCGCGGGATCGTCGACGGGCCTATGACGGTCACCGCGCGATTAACTGGTGCGTCGACGAGGGCTCGTTCTTTGAGATTGCTCCGTTCTATGGGCGTTCTCGGATTACAGGCCTGGCGCGGATCAACGGCTACCCCGTCGGGGTGATGGCCAACAATGCGATGCATGAGGGTGGCTCGACCGACATCAAGGGCGGCTCCAAGGTGATTCGGCTGATCCAGCTTTGCGACATGTTCCACCTGCCGTTGATCTCGTTCGCCGACGAACCGGGCTTCATGGTTGGCCTGGAGTCGGAGAAGGGCGGGATCGAGCGCGCCGGGGCCAGACTCGTGATCGCGACCTGTCAGTCGAAGATGCCCTGGGCGACGGTCGTGATGGGCCGCGTGTTTGGCGTCGCCGGACAGTGCCAGCACCGTCCGACGGGCATGTTCCAACGCTGGGCCTGGCCCTCGGGTCGTTGGGGATCGATGCATATTGAGGGCGGCGCGTTGGCCGCGTATCGGCGGGAGATTGATGAATCGGACGACCCACAGGCGAAGCGCGATGAGATCGAGGGTCGACTGCACCGGCTGGAATCACCCTTTAGAACGGCCGAGGCGACGGGCCAGGACATTATTGATCCGGCGGATACGCGGCCGATTCTGTGTGAGTTTGTCGAAGAGGCGCAGGCGATTTTGCGGACGCAGTTGGGTCCGTGTCCGAATCCGTATATGCCGTAGAGCCGCGCTCCGTCATACCCGCGCTTGCCGCGGCTATCTCGACGCGTCTCGCACGGACTTCCTTTCCAGAGAGAACCTCACGCCTGCAATCGCTCAACCCGGATGCAGCCTTCGACGCGTTTTCAGCGAGATACCCGCGGCAAGCGCGGGTATGACGGAATTATGTTGGGATCGGTAATGAAGAAACTGCGTTGGGCGCGATTGTGACGGGATGACGTGGATGCTCGCTGGAACCGCAAACTCCTACCCTGACGGCGATTGCGTCGGGAAGAGCCACGTAACCCGAGCGCAGGTGGGAACGTCCGATGCGATTGATTGTCGCTGTCGCCATTGCTGCTGCGCTGATTGCGGGCTGCGGCTCGGATGCTGATCGGCCGGCGCATCGACAGGCGGTTGATGCGTTCAAGGGTTGGGCGGACTCGTTTGAGACGGCTGAGTACGTTACGACGGCTCTGGGGGTCGGCGAGCGTCCGACTGGGGCGTTCGAGTTCCAGGGAGAGGTGAGGTATCGCAAGGACCCCGAGTCGTTGTGGGCCATCCTCTATCTGGACGGTGAAGCGGAAGCTTCCCAGGATTCAGGAGGGGATCTTCAACAGTTACGCGTTGAGGACGAGGTTTATGTCCTGATTGCCGGCGTTTGGCATCATGCTGGGTCGGTCGACGATGACGAGAGCATTGCGCTTGAGAATGAGGTGGGGTCGATCCTGGGCACGCCGGTCTTCGCTAACCGGAAGGTGATGGAGCGCTGGCTGGAATGCGCCGAAACGTCGTTTGGGTCGACCACCCTGGAAGAGTGGAAGGGTCAGCCCGTCTGGATCATCCGCTGCCGGGCGGACGCCGAACTTGAGGACGACGCCGCGGCGGATCTGGTCAAGTCGGTGATGGGGACTCTGTTTGGACAGGCGCCGGGTTCGGCGGAAGAGCTGGCTGAGAAGATTGACGCGGCGGCGGTTGGTTACGTCCTCTCGCTGCAGAGCATTATCCATCGCGAGAGCGGGGCTTTGCTGTTGGTCGATTTGGCGATCACACTGACCGATGACGGCGCGACATCGGACATTCGCTGGCAGACCGAGTTGGTTGGATACGACCGGGCGATTGACTTCCCTGAGGTGGGTTCGGCGGCGGGCGGTTGAGCGCGGGCCGAAACGCTTACCCTGAAGCGCATTCGAGGAGGCGCATCATGTCGGATCAGATCACCATTCACGTTGGCACAATTGGACAGGGGCTCTGGCGTTCGCCTGACGGCGGGAGCGTGTGGCAGAAGGGGCGAGCGGTCGGTGAGATGTCGGTGCGCTCGCTTGCGGTGTTTCCCGACGATGCCCAGCGGCTGATGGCTGGGTCGGATGAGGGTCTGTTTGTGTCGGATAACAATGGATCGAGCTGGGACCTGGTTGATAGCTACGCGCCGGATCGTCAGACCTGGTCGCTGGCGGTCGATCCGACCGATCCGAATACGATCTTCGCCGGCGGCCGGCCGGGTCTGCGGCGCTCGCGCGACGGCGGACAGTCTTGGGATGAACTGCCGGTTCAGATCGTGGAGGAATGTCCGATTGGGACTCCTCGCACGACCGTGGTTGTGATTGACCCGCTGAACTCGCAGCGGGTCTATGCCGGCGTTGAGGTCGACGGGGTACACAAGTCGATTGACGGTGGCGATTCATGGGTGCGGGGCAATCCTCTGGGTCCCGAGACGTTCCAGGCCGACATCCACTGCATGGGTCGCTCGTCGGGACCTGATGGCGCGGCGACGTTCGCGACCAGCCCGTTTGGGATTGCTCGGTCGGAGGACGAGGGCGAGTCGTGGCTGCAGCATGAGTTCCCACCCTTCAGTGAACGCGCTGATCGTTCGTACTGTCGGGGGATGGTGGTCAAGCATGACGACCCCAACACGATCTTCGTCGCCAACGGCGACGGCATCCCCGGCACCACCGGCGCGATCCAGCGCACGACTGATGGCGGTCGAACCTGGGCGCCGTGCGAGCTGCCTGTGACGCCCAATTCGGTCGTCTACTGGATTGCCAGTCACCCTGAGGCGCCCGATGTCGTTGCAGCGGCCACGCTCTATGGCTACGTCTACCTGAGCGAAGACGGCGGCGACTCGTGGCGGAAGCTGGATCGAGAGTTTGGAGAGATCCGCGCGCTCGCGCTGACGACTGCCTGACATCCGCCGTCAGCAACCAGATAGCCACTGCGATGGCGAGCCCCCCCCTCTGCCTGCGGCATCTCCCCCGCAAGGGGGGAGAAGGGAACTTTTTCAAAGGTCTCCGCGAGGGGGCAAGGGGGAATGCGGCAGGTGTGAACAGGTGCTCATGCGAATCCGCGTGCGCGATACAGTGAATCCCACATGATTCCTTCTGGGGAGGAGCGGGTATGCGCGCTTTGTTTCTATTTCTGATCGCGGGCATCGTTGCTCTCGGTGGCGTTCTGGTTGCCTGCGACAGCGGTGACGACCAACAGCAGCAAGCTCAACAAACCGATCAACCTGATCAAGCAGGTCAGACGGAGCTAACTGCGCAGTCTGCTCAGACGACGGGGTCGGATCGCGCGACGGCTGTCCAGCGCGATGAGCCGGCCGATGAATCCACGGAACAGGAAGACGCACAGCAGGTCGAGCCTGACCAGTCTGACCAGCCTGACCAGTCTGAGGCGGACGGCGCGGTCACGGCGCTGGACGGTCAATTGGCCAAAGCGACTGCGGCGTTTGAGGCCTGGTCCGCCGATCTTGAGTCGCTGGTCCTCGAGATCGAGGTCGACTTTAGTTTCGGCTTCGCCTCCGTGATCGATAGCATCATCGTTGCTCAACTCGAGCCGCTCATCGTCTGGGTGACGATTGACGCCAGCAGCTTCTTTGAACAGGCCATGAATGCGGCCGACGAGGAGCCCGACCAGTCGGCCCCACCGCTGCTGATGCAAATCCTGATCTCGGAGGATGCGGCCTACGTGTCGATGCCGCAGATCGATGGCTGGATCGATCTGAGCGGGGAATTCGAGGAAGCATTGGGTGGACTGACGATGATGCTGGGCGGGAATCCTGAAGACTTCGCTAATCCCGCCAACCTGGGCCAGGCGTTGAGCTGTGTCGACGCCGTTGGCGGTTCAATCTCCTCCGCAATCCACGATGGAGAGGCCGTCTGGCTGATTGACTGCATGATCGATGTGGATGAGCTGAATTCGGCGACGGTTGCGCTGCTCAGCGAGCAGGGCATCGAAGTTGCGGACGGCGGCATTGAGACGATGCAGCTGAGTCTCGCCATCAGCCAGGTCACTGGCGCTCCGGTGATGATCGAGTCCTCGGCCACCCTGGGCGGTCCCTTTGGCCTGTCCGATGAAGCATTGGAGGACGAAGAGGCGCCTCAGTTCTATGTCTCCACGGTGTCGACGCTGCTCAAATGGAACGAGCCGATCGAGTTCCCGACGCCCGAGCCCCTGATTGACGGCTCGTTGCTTGACGGCTTGGGCGGGCCCCTGCCTTCGAACGGCGCGTCGCCTGGGAGCGACCAGCGCGATTCAGGCGCCCCTCCAGACCTGTTGTCCACGGAGGAGCTGCTCGGCATCGCCACGAATTGGGCTGCCGCCGCCGACGAGTTGAACATGCAGTTTGTCGTCCAGGCGGTGATTG
The DNA here is from genome assembly GCA_965261715.1 of Dehalococcoidia bacterium. Classification (GTDB taxonomy): domain Bacteria; phylum Chloroflexota; class Dehalococcoidia; order Bin125; family Bin125; genus Bin125. Next base: position 3,330,178 of record OZ253471.1, on the reverse strand, counting down.
ACGGCGAAGCGCGTCTGGCCTCGACCATCGTGCGCGGCTCGCGCAGCCAGGGTGTGTTTGAGACCGCCGTCAACATCGACGATGCCAGCAGCTTCCGCCTGCTCTGGAATCGCGACGGGATCTGGACCAGCGATTCGGAGGTCGCCGGACAGCCCGTCTGGGCGCCGTCCAATCCGGCGCTGCTCGGATTCGCTGGTCTCACGGTCGACCAGTTCCTCGCCAATCCCAACCGTCTCAACCTCGGGTCGTTCAAGTCGCTGCTCGGGCTGTCGTGGTTGACTCGGACGATCGAAGGCGGCGGACCGCCGGTGTATGAGCTCGTGATCGAGACTGGATACGTCTCTCCAGCAGACCCTCATTTCAATGACATCGTTGCGATTCTCAAGGCTGCAACCGCGGAGCTGTTGGCTGAAAGCATGTCGGTCGAGTCGATTGATCACTACTCAACGATCTTGACCGTGATTGGCGACGACGGTGAGGTGATCAGCCAGGTGATGACGGCCGAGTTCCAGAGCAACGCCGGCCGTGTCGAACTCGTGGCCAGCCTCAATCTGATCGCCAACGGGCCGATCGAATTCTCACGGCCGATGAAGTAGCTGGGCGCCAGATGTATCGTTGCGCTGTTCTCCTTTCCGCGTGCTAGCCTGTGCCCGATATGTCGGCGCGCCGAGAGCGATCCAGCCGCGAAATTGGCTGGCAAGTGCGCTGACGGAAAGGACCTTCCGAATGACATCCCGAAACTATTGGCAGCGCATGCGCCGCAACACCATGTCGCGACGTTCTCTGTTGCGCGCCTCGGCGCGCGCCGGGGTTGGCGCGGCGGGCCTCGCGCTCGTTGGCTGTGGCGATGACGACGATGATGGTCAGCCGGCGGCGGCGCAAGCTCAGCAGCAGGCTCAGACGCAGGACGCCGCCGCTGACCAGCAGGCTCAGCAGCAGCAGCAACAGGAAGCCCCGGCGCAGCAGCAGAAACAGCAGCAGGCTGCGGTGGCCCAGGCCTCCGGCGGACCCGGCATTGCTCCGAGGTGGAGAGCCGGTGTCCACCTCAACACCACCTCGCTGGACCCGCACACCGGGACCTCCGGCACCGACGCGTACTTCTTCCAGCCGTTCCATGACTACCTGGTCATGCACGATACCGAGAACAACCAGCGTGGGGAGATCTCGCTGGCCGAGTCCTGGGAGTTCCCCGACAACACGACGATCATCTTCTCGCTGCGCGATGGCGTGAACTTCCACAACGGAGACGCGTTTACGTCTGAGGATGTACGGCTCAACCTTGAGCGTGTCACCTCGCATCCGGCATCGACGCCGAAGGCGAACTTTGAAGTCGTGCACACGGTCGAGACGCCTGACGCCAGGACGGCGACGTACCTGCTGGACAAGCCGTCGGCTGCGGTCATGCACCTTCTGGGCGACCGCGCCGGCGCGATGGTGCACGTCCCGACCGCCGAGGAACTCGGTGACGAGTATGGACTCAACCCGGTTGGCACCGGCCCGTACTCGTTCGTCGAGTGGGTCGACCAGTCCCACGTGCTGGGTAAGCGCAACCCCAATCACTGGATGCGCGGCCCCGAGCCCGGCTCGGCCAGCGGTAGCGAGCTGCCCTACTTCGAGGAGATGCGCTTCGACATCATCACCGAGAACTCCACGCTGATCGCAACCGGTTTGGCCGGCGACCTCGACACGATGTTCATCCCCGAGCCGCAGTTCAACCCGCAGGTCGAAGAGCACCCCGACTGGCGCATCGTTGAAATGCAGGGCGCGTTCGTCTCGGAGATTCTGGTCTTCAACTCGAAGAAGCCGCCGCTGGACAACATGAACCTGCGCCTGGCGCTGATGCATGCCGTCCACCCCGAGTCGGTCAACCAGGCCGTGCATAACAACCTGATGATCCAGGCGTTCGGTGGACAGTGGCCGAACGGGACGCTGGCCTACAGCGAGGTGCCCGGCAACCCACAGGTGGCGTATCCGGACATTGCCGACCGGCGCGAGCGTGCCAAAGAGCTGCTAGCAATGTCAGGCGTCGATGTCGAGGCGATCAACGCCGACGGCGGACTGTCGCTGACGACGTACGTCAACCAGGTCAAGATCGACGCTGGCCAGGTGTACGTCCAGCAGGTCAAAGAGGTCCTGGGTATCGACATTGTGTTCGAGCCGCTGGAGCTCGCGCAGTTCATCCCCGCGTTCTTCGAGAACGGCGAGTACCACATGACGCTGACCGGTTGGTCACGCTACCCGGAGCCCGACTGGATCGCCTCGCTGGCGTACACCGAAAGTGGCTTCTACAACCCGACCGCCGCGCAGGATGTGCCGAGCCCGATCCATCCGGATCTGGACCAACTGGTCTCGGACGCTCGCGCCACCTTCGACGTTGAAGAACGGCGCTCGCTCTACGCGAAGGTCAACGACATCATCGTCGGCGAGGGCCACTTCTACACGATGCTGTACGGCGTCAACTTCACCGGCGTCCGCAATGCCATCCAGAACGCCGAAGAGACGCTCTTCAACGGCGAAGGCAAGTGGCAGAGCCGCTGGCTGTGGAGCGACGAGGCCTAGCCTCTGCGAAGCTGTTCAACCTTGTTGCGCTCCCCCGTTGGGGGGAGCGCGTCGGGCTGAACACGTCAAACATCCACCCACAGTTGGCCGAAGCGGGAAAGTACGGACAACGCTCGTATGTCGACATACATCACTGTCCGTGTGTTCCAATCAGTGTTCGTGGTTATCCTGGTCGCGATTGCGTCGTTCGCGATTTTCCGCATCCTGCCGGGCGACGCGACTGCAGCGCTCTCGGGCGAGGGCGAAGCGATTTCCGTGGAGCGCCGCCTGCAGATTGAAGAACGGCTCGGGCTGAACAAGTCTGTCCCCGAGCAGATGATCAATTGGCTCGGGGCGATCATTACCTCCGGCGATTTTGGCCGGTCCACGCTGACCAACCGCTCGATCGGTCCGGAGCTGATTCAACGGCTGCAGAACACGCTGCACGTTGGCGTCGCCACGATGATTGTCGGCATGCTGATCGGCATCCCGGCCGGCGTGCTGTCGGCGATCAAGCCCAACTCGGTAATTGACCGGCTTGTGACCACGCTCTCGGTCGGCGGCGTTGCGATCCCCGACTATCTGACGGGACTGATCTTGATCCTGCTGTTGGTCGTCACCTGGGATGTGCTCCCGGCGGCTGGATTCGTGAGGATATGGGTTGATCCTGTGGCATCGATCAGGTCATTGATCATGCCTACGTTGGTCGTTGGTTGGGTGCTCTCAGCCATCGTTGCGCGGCAGACGCGATCCTCAATGCTCGAGGTGATGCGCCAGGACTATGTCCGCACGGCACGGGCCAAGGGTTTGCGGGAGCGCCGGGTGATCGCGTTGCACGCACTGCGCAACGGGCTGCTGCCGGTCGTCACGATCGTCGGCCTGTTGCTTGCCCGCGTCTTTGCCGGCGCTGTGATCGTTGAGCAGATTTTCAACATCCCCGGGATGGGACGCTGGCTCGTGCAGGCCGCCTTGCAGCGTGACCTGCTGATTGTCCAGGCGATGATCCTTATCATTGCGGTCGCGATCGTGATCGCCAACCTGCTGACCGACATTTCCTACGGCATCCTTGATCCGAGGATCCGCTATGGCTGAGCAGGCGACCGTCGCAACGACCGTATCCGGCTATCCAATTCCCGATGATTTGGGCCGGTTCGAGCCGTTGCGCACCTTCATGCGGCGATTCTTCCGGGTGCGGCTGGTGCGGCCGGCCATGTTCATCCTGGTCGTGTTCGTATTGATCGCGGTCTTTGTCGATCTCTTCCCGATTCCGGGATTCCAAGAACAGGCGACCGACGAGAATGGGCTCTACATTTCCTGGCAGTCGCCCAATGCCGACCACCCCTTCGGCACCGACAAGATTGGCCGCGATACGTTCTCGAGAGTGTTGAACGCGACTCGCATCGCGCTTGCCGTCGGGTTCGGCGCGTCGCTGTTTGGCGCCGTCTTTGGACTGCCGATCGGGATCGCCGCCGGCTATGCGCGAGGCGCGGTCGACGAGGTGCTGATGCGTGTGATGGACGCGGTGCTCGCCTTCCCCGGGCTGATCCTGGCCCTGGCACTCGTGTCTGTGTTGGGACGCGACATCATCAACATCATCATCGCTGTTGGGATTGCCAATGTTCCCTGGGTGGCGAGGATTGCCAGATCGATGGCGCTCTCCGTGCGTGAGCAGGACTATGTCCTGGCCGGACGAACGATCGGGGCCAGCAATCTGCGGATCATGATGCGCTATGTGCTGCCGAACAGCTTCCAGCCGGTGATCGTGCAGGTCTCGTTGGGCGCTGGCTTCGCGATCATCGCCGAGGCAGGTCTGTCATTCCTCGGGCTCGGCATTCGCCCGCCGGAGCCGACCTGGGGTGGGCTGGTCTCCGAGGGGCGCCAGGTGATCATCACCGGCAGCGGATGGTGGCTCTGGGTCTTCCCCGGGGCATGTATCGCGCTGTTGGTCTGGAGTCTCAACATCATCGGCGACGGCTTGCGCGACGTGCTCGATCCCAGGCTCCGCGGCGGGCTCGAAGGCGATTGACCGGGTGCCTTCTTGGATTGGGGGCGGGAGAACTGCAGCCCGCCTGATCGCGCTCAGACCACGGCCGAGACCGCCAGCGGCTTCCACTCTCCGTCGCGCTCTCCGACCAGGAACAGTTGCTCGATTGCAACGCCGCCTCGCGTGAGCGTCTGGGCGACGTTCGCTCCGTGTCTGCCGGTTTGCACGACTTCCGTTGCGTGGGAGATTGGCAATCCCTCGGCGCACCAGGCGCCGAAGCGCTCGCGCATCATTGCCGCGTCGTTGATGACCTGCACCTCGCCCGGTCCGGCCAGCGTGGTCAACGGATAGTGAAATGTCGTAATCCAAGTGTCGACATCGCCGGCTGCGAGCGTGGACATGACTCGCTCGATCGCCGACAGCGCTGCCTCTTCCTCGGCGGAGACATCCTGTCCCTCGACGAAGCTGTCGATCTTGAGCTGCGCTTGCAATCCCCAACCGTCGTCCATCTTCGTGGTGACGTAGACGATCCGATTTGACGCCATCGCCGAGTCATCGGCGTCGTAGCGAGTCCAGCCACCGGCGATGTGGGCCTTGGTCTCCGATGCCTGCACGATGCGCGGCGGCGACGATTCGCTGCGTGCCCAGCCGGTCGCCTCCAGTTCGCTCCACAGTGGGGCTGAGAGGTATTCTTCGACGTTGGCAAAGACGCGAGTCTCCGGGCGCCAGTGAACCGAGCTGTCGGGCGGGGCCGCCGAGACTCGAGCGTGGGGCCAGGAGTTGACTCCAGCCCAACCGGCTGCGTCCCTCGCGTTGAAGGTCTCAAGGAACGCCCAGTAGGCCGCCTCGGGGGATTCGTAGTGACCCATCATTGATGCCTCAGTTTTCTGGTCGCACGGCGGACACCGCGGATGTCGCCCAAACGCCGGCGCGCTCGACGACCAAGAATGCCTGCTCGAACGAATCATCGCCGCGCGTAATCGACTGTTCAATCAGCGCGCCCAACGGCGCGGCTGCGATCACCGAGGCTTCGTATGAGATCGGTAAGGCGGCGCCGGCCCACTCGCCGTTGTCGCGCGCCATCGCCTCGCGAGTTTGCAGCAGCTCATTCTGACCCGGCGCGAAGACGATCACCAGCGGGTAAGTGGAAGCAGTCGAGCCAGGCCTCGACATCGCCGGCCTCTAGCGTCGTCATCGTTCGTTCGAGCGCTGCCATTGCGGACCTGTTCGTGGCGGCCGCGTCGTCACCGGTGAGATGTCCCTCGATGCCCAGTCCAGCCTGGATTCCCCATCCAGCTTCGGTCTTGGTCGCCACGTAGAGCAGCCGATTGGTGGCAACGACGGAGTCGTCGGCTCGATACCTCGTCCAGCCGCCGGCGAAGTGGACCTTGTCCGACATCGAATGGACCACACGCGGCGTGATTGGCTGCGTCCAGGCCCAACCGGTTCGCTCGACCTGCTCCCATGACGCCGACGCCTCGAATTGCTCAGCGGTCGCCTGAATCGTCGGCTCGACGCGGGCTGCGGAGACTCGGACGTGGGGATACGACATCACCCCGGCGCGACCGGAGGCCGACTTTGCGTTGAAGGTCTCGAAGAAGGCCCAGTATGCCGCTTCGGCTGTTTCGTAGTGACCCATCGCGACCTCCTCACGACCTCTTCAGGGCAGTCTTACGGCATTGCCGATGCCGCGGCCAGCTTCCACTCGCCGTCGCGCTGGATCAGGAACAGGATTTCTTCGCGTTCCACGCCGTGCTCAACGAGGGTCCAGGCCACGTTGACACCGCTGCGCCCGGCGTTGGCGACTCGCGCCGAGCCCGGAACGGCGCCGAGCCTACGGTCCGACGCTTCGGCAGCCTGCTCGTCCGGCGACTCAATCCGGCGCACGTCGCCGACTTCGACGATTGTGAACGGGTAGGACATGCGAGCCGCTAACTGGGCGTAGTCGTTGTCATTGAGCAGCGAGCCGAGTTCCTCGACCGCCGCGACTGCTGCCTCGCCTTGGGCGCTGAAGTCGCCGTCACGAGACCAGCCATCGACGCCGAATCGCGCCTGGATGCCCCAGCCCGACTCGGTGCCGGTCAAGACGTAGAGCACGCGGTTGGAGATGATCTCGGAGTCGTCGATGCGGTGGCGCGTCCAGCCGCCGGCGAGATGCACCTTGGTCTCGGATCGATGCAAGACGCGCGGCGTCACGCCCTGGGTGCGGACCCAACCGGTGACTTCAAAGCGACCCCAACCAGCCTCGCTGACTCCGGAGGCGTAGTCGTCGGGCGTCGGATAGAGGAATGACGGAGTACGCGGGTCGTGTGAGCCGCCCTGCGCAGGCGGGAGCGCCGCCGAGACGCGGACGTGCGGATACGACATCGCGCCGGCCCAGCCGACTGGGTCTTTTCGGTTGAACGTCTCAAAGAATGACCAGTATGCCGCCGTCGGCGTCGGGTGACTTCCCATGGCAACCTCCCCAGTGCGATCATGTGGGATCGCGTCGTCCCTGAGGATAGTGTCGAAGCGATCTTCAACTGCCCAACTCAGGATTTCGATTCGTCATTCCCGCGCTCCGTCGCGGGAATCTCGCTGAGTGTGGCGTCGACGCTTGAACCTGAGGAGCCCCGCTCGCTCCAATCGCTCAGCCAGTTCCAGCCATTCGTGCCGAGCGCAACCAGATACCCGCGGCGGAGCGCGGGTATGACGGAGGTTGGGAGAGGCGACCACGAGGGTCGCTCCTACGACATACGTGCCTGCGCAGCGTGGATTCCCGGTCAAGTCGGGAATGACGGGCTATGAATCTTCTGAATGATTACCGTTGGCGACCAATCGGGGACCCCCCTTCAGCCTTCGGCAGCTTCCCCCGCGAGGAGACCTTTGAAAAACTCATGATTCCCATCTCCCCCCTTTGCGGGGGGAGATGTCACGGAGTGACAGAGGGGGGGTCCGCCGCCAGCGACCAGATAGGCCTGGAGATGGGGAACCCCCCTCTGCCTTCGGCATCTCCCCCGCAAGGGGGGCGAAGGGGACTTATTCAAGGGTCTCCGCGAGGGGGGAAGCGGGGAGGTGGGCTAGCCGATTACTCGGCCCACTGGCCGTAGTTCTCGTGACCCAGCGCGTCGTTGTTTGGGTCGATCAGGGGGTCGACTGCCGCCTGGGTTTGCAGCCAGGACCAGATGTCGGCGATGTCTTCGACGGGCACCTGCTCGGCATCGAACTCCTGCATGATCCCTCGCGGTTGGCGGTACTGGGTGATCGCTCCCTGGATGGGCAATCCGGTGCGAGCGATCGTCGGGCCGACGATGCCTTCGCCGCTTTCACCGTGGCAGACCTGACAGCCATTGGCTACGAACAGCTCAGCCCCGCGCAGCGGGTTGGCGTTGGCACGCACTGCGTCTTCATCGATGATCTCGATGGGCAGCGGCTCGGCCTCGGCGCAGGTCTCCGGGGGACGTTCGGTCAGCGACAGCGACGGGTGATCTTCTTTGCCATCTTCGATACAGAACAGACCAGTCTCCCAGCCCTCGGCGCCCGCCACTTCCGAGATCGCCTTGGCCTCAATGATGTTGCGGTCGGCGCCCTTGTGGATCGCAAAGCCGACCAACGCGAAGACTCCCGCGGCGAGCAGGGCGAACACGATGATGATCCCGAAGGATTGCGGTATCCCGGTGCGACTGGGCATAGATCCCTACTTCATCTCGCTGCTTCGGCTCAAGACGCGCCACATCTGGGGAGGATTCACACGCGCGACTCCGACGTATCCTAGCGCAGCATCTGGTTAGGCGGAATTGGCCGCTGTTGCAGAGAGGCCCCGATTCAGACCTCCCCCTTTGGGGGAGGTGCGCCGCAGGCGCGGAGGGGGCCCGTCAGCTAGCTCGCCCAGTTCAGGCGGTGGGCCCCCTCAGTCACTTCGTGACAGCTCCCCCAAGGGGGGAGCTCGTTTAACTCCCTAGCTCTTCGGCGCCGACGGTCGCTTTTTCGCAGCTCCGTAGTCCTGGAAGGGGCCGTCTCGCCAGTCGAGGGCTGCCTTGAGGCCTTTTTCGCGGGCGATCCGGCCGAAGTCGCCGGCTGAGTTGCGGAAGGTCGAGAGCGCCTGGATGTCCGCGCCGACCTGCAACGCCGTGCGGAAGCCCATCACCTCGTAGGCGCGGTTCAGGCCGCGCTTCGACATTTGGATCATGTCCGGCGCGATATTTGAGATGCGCTCACCCATTTTCTCGGTCTCTTCGGCGAGCTGGTCGACGGGGAAGGCCTTGTTCGCCCAGCCCAGTTCGACCGCCTCGATGCCGGTCACCGAATCGCCGGTGTAGAGCAGCTCGCGCGCCTTGCGCATGCCCATGTGCCAGGGGTGGTAGAGGATGTCGACCGTGGTCATCGCGCGGACCGGCGGGTAGCCGATGATTGCGTCGTCGGCCACGTACATCAGGTCGCACATCGAGGCCAGCTCCGAGCCGCCGGCCAGCGCGTAGCCGTGGACCTGGGCGATGACCGGCTTGGTCAGCTCCCAGATCTGCCAGTAGCCCGAGAGCAAGTGCTGCGGCCACTGTCCCTGACCGGGATGGATCGGGCCGACCGAGGGCAAGCCCGAGCGGTAGTCGAGGTAGTCCGACTCGGACATGTTGGGCACCGGCGTGATGTCGTAGCCGGCCGAGAAGGTCCGGCCGGCGCCGCGGATGATCACGACGTGAACGCCGACGTCCGCCTCGGCCACTTTGATCGCATCGAAGAGCTCGGCTCGCAGCCGGTGGCTCAAGGCGTTCATTTTCTCCGGTCGATTCAGGGTCACGATTCCTAATCGACCCTTGGTTTCGTACAGAATGTCCTCGTACTCGTGCATCGTGCTGCTCCTCAGTGAATCTGTTGCTTCGTAATCTGTGCTGCGACTTGTGCAGGGTTCCCGTGCAGATTATCCGACCGTATGGAGGGCGTCTCGCGAGTCGAGTGTTCCAGTCCCCGCTTTATGCGGAGACCTGGTCCGGGGGGCACGGCCTATCTGGTTGTGACATTTCGGGCACAGAGGGAGCGGGTCCCCGCGTAAAGCGGGGACTGGGAATTCCGACTTCTGAGACACCTTCACGGGGCCGGGACTGGGATTCTGTGTTTATTCCACGCCGTAGATCGCCGAGAGGATCTCGGTCAGCGGGGCGGCGCCGCGAATGACGCCTCGGTAGATGCCGTCGGAATCGATCACGAACAGCTCGGGGACGCCATCGACCCGATAGTGCTGCGCCACCGAGCCGTCAGTATCGACGAGATGTAGGAGGTCAGTCCCGTAGTTCTCGACAAACTCCTCAGCGGCGCCATCCGACACTTCGTAGACGTTGATCCCGAGGACCAGCACATTGTCCTCTCGCGCAGCGAGGTCGCCCAACACCAAGAGCGTCTCGCCGACGAACGGCGCCCATGACGCCCAGAACACGATCAGGGTGAGTTTCTCGTCACCAGTGCGGATATCAGAGAGCGACAGCACAGCATCGTCTTCGCTATTGAGCACCGGCAGCTTGAACTGGGGCGCGACCTTGCCCATCTCCAGTCGCGCCGCGCCGGCGACGATGCCCAGCGCCGGAGGCCACAACTCGGGATGCGGCGCGGCCGGCAGCCGCAGCGTCACCGTTGAGGTTTGCACCCATCGAGCGGTTGGGAGCGTGTCCAAATGCAGCATCCAGGATGAAGCTCGAAGGCCCCTGGCCCTTCCTTCGTTTGAGACCCCGAGGCCGAGGTCGAGCTGGTTTCCGACCCGTCTAATTCGCACCCAGACCGAGACTTCGGGAGCGACATCAATCGCTCGAGAGCGCAACCATCGATTCTGCGGCGCGCGTGAGAGGGTCAGGCGCCGGAGATCGGGACATTGCCGAGTCTCACCGGCGACGTTGTCGCGGAAGTCAACGCAGAACTCAAGGACGCCATCTTCCGACCTCCACGCGGCGATGTTCGCTCGAAGGGACGATTCCTGTCCATCGGCGGTGGACATTGAGGCGAACGCCGCAACGGGACCGAGGACGACGGCCAGCACCAGGATCGCCGTCCATCGGGAACACGGTCTGGTCCCTAACCGCCTGGACCTGTGCATCAGGCCGGCAGCATCGAGAAGTTGTGGTTGCCCAGGAACGCGCCCGCTCCAGCGACCAGCAATGTCACTAGCAACCCCGAAATCGAGAGGATGATGGTGAGGCGGCGGACCCGTTTCAGCGCAGGAGTGTCTTGCTCAGCGGCGGCCGACTCGCGGGCCAGCTCCAGTTGCCGAGGGCCAAAGACGAACTGATGCAGCCCGATCAACGCGATCATCACGGCCCACAGCGCCATCTTGATCACGAAGATGTAGCCCCAGCGGGCGTCGTAGATGTCGGGACCGAAGTTCTCGGCCTGGTCGAGACGCGGGTCCACCATCGCGCCACCGGTGATCACGATGATCACCATGGCAACGATGCCGACTCGGCCGAAACGTTTGGTGAATCCTTCGAGAGCGTCGAGCCAGACCGTCCGGTCGCCGACGGATCGCAGCGCGGGAATTACGCAGGCGGCCGTAATGATCTGTCCACCCAACCAGATGGCCACGCCAATTACGTGCAGCCAAACGAGAATTGAGATGACTGTTTCGGACATCAACGCCCTCCGTCTAAGTCAGATACTTACCAGATACGACTGACGCAGATCCATCCACTTCCGTCATTGCCGCGCTGCGACGCGGCAATCTCGCTGTGCTCGGCACGGACGTCGGCGTCCCACTCGGCGAGATACCCGCGGCAAGCGCGGGTATGACGTTGTTGTGGGCGCATGTATGACTGTTGTGCATGGGTCTATGCAAGGTTGAGCGCAGCCCTACAGGATCGGGTCAACGATAATCGCTTGGTCTCGTTCGGGCCCGACACTGACCAACGCCGCCGACGAGCCGATCAGATCTTCGATCCGCCGCACATAGCGCTGCGCGTTCTCTGGCAGATCGTCGAAGCGGCGGCAGTGGGTGGTTTCCTTTTGCCAACCGGGAAGCTCTTCGTAGATTGGCTCCGCTGCTTCCAGCGCGAGACGTGAGCTGGGGAAGGCGTCGACGCGTCGTCCGTTGATGTTGTAAGCCACGCAGACCTTCAGCATCTCAAACTCGTCCAGCACGTCCAACCGAGTCAGAGAAATGCTGTGGCATCCGTTGAGCCGAATCGTGTAGCGACCGGCGACCGAGTCGAACCAGCCGCAGCGTCGCGGCCGGCCCGTGGTCGTGCCGTATTCCTGTCCGGCTTCACGCAAGCGATCGCCTTCGTCGTCGAGCAGCTCGGTCGGCATCGGTCCGTTGCCGACTCGCGTCTGGTAGGCCTTGTAGACGCCAATCACGCGGTCGATATCGCGCGGCGCAATGCCCGCGCCGACCGCCGCGCCGCCGGCCATCGAGGTCGGTACTGAGGACGTCACATAGTCGTAGGTCCCGGCGTCGAGGTCCAATAGCGACCCCTGCGCGCCCTCAAGCAGAATCCGCTCACCGCGGCGCAGCGCCTCGTGACAGATCAACGACGTGTCGGTCACGTACGGCGCCAGGCGCGCCCAGTACTCGCGGTAGGTCTGATAGACGCTGTCGAAGTCGAGCGGCTCAAGGCCGTACATCTTGGTCAACAACTCGTTCTTGTAGTCGAGCACGAGCCGCAGCCGAGTCATGAAGCCCTCGGCGTCGGCCAACTCCGACATCCGAATGCCCCAGCGCGCCACCTTGTCCGCGAACGCCGGCCCGACGCCCTTGCCCGTCGTCCCAACCGCCGACTTGCCGCGAAATTCTTCTTCTTTCAGGTCAATGATTGGGTGCCAGGGCATGACCACGTGCGCGCGGTCCGACACCTTCAGCCGGTCGGTGCTGACTCCGCGTGTTTCCAGCATCGTGATCTCATCGATCAGCGCCTGTGGATCAATCACCAGACCATTGCCGATGATCGCCGTTTTGTCCGGATAGAAAATGCCCGCCGGAACCAGATGCAGAGCAAACTTGCCCTTGGCGTTGACGATCGTGTGTCCGGCGTTGTTGCCCGCCGAATAGCGAACCACGATTGACGCTTTGCGCGCCAACAGGTCTACGACTCGACCCTTGCCTTCATCCCCCCACTGCCCACCAATCGCCACGATTGCCGGCATGTTCGCGCACTCCAACTCAGGCGCTCTACCTCCAGCGGCGAGCGCCACGCTATTTCGACCTTGATGAACACGACGGTGAAAACCAGGACCACCGCGATCCGCAGGCAAGCGTAGCACGCTGTCTGTTCTATATCGCATCCCGAACCGCTAGCGGTAATCTGCAGGCATGAGCGAGTCCACAGACGGCTCCGAGCTGCCGCCGGCCCCGACGGAACAACTGATTGAGCGCAAAGTCGCGCTGGACGGACGCATCCTCGAATTCCCGCTCGAGCGTTGGCTGGTCACGCCGGATGTGGTTGTGGGACGCTGGGTCGCAGACAGGGATCCTCGCGCGACCAGCCGCTATCCGCGCGCCGGTGGATTTACGAGCTGGGGCGTCTGGTGGCCCAAGCTGCCCTATAGCGCTTATCGGCTGCACAAGCCCAACGGCGAGTTGCGCATCTACCGGCTCGACACCATTGATCGCGTCATCTTCGACGGCGAGACCATCGAATTCCACGACCTGCTGCTCGACGCCCTGATCCGTCCCGACGGCGAGGTGACGATCGAGGATGAGGACGAGGTCGAACAGGCCACTGCCGATCATCAGCTCAGCCTTGAGCAGCGCTGGCGGATCGACTGGACACGCAGTCTCTATCAGACCAAGCCCGAGCTGCTCATGCAGCGGATCGACGCGGCGGTCGAACAGGCTGTCAACGCTGTCAGGAATGGCGGCGGCTGAGATGGCCAAACCATTCCTCAAATGGGCCGGCGGCAAGACCGCATTGCTACCCGAGCTGCTCAAGGCGGCTCCGGAGCGAATCGAGACGTACTATGAGCCATTCCTCGGCGGCGGCGCGCTCTTCTTCGCCCTGCAGGCCGAGGGTCGGTTCAAGCGCGCTGTGCTCTCGGACAGTAACGAGGAGCTGATTAACGCGTACATCCAGGTCCGCGACAATGTCGACCAACTCATCCGCGCCCTCGAGGTCCATCAAACCAAGTATCGCAACAGCGAGGACCGCGCCGAGTATTACTACACCATCCGGGGCAAGCGTCTGACCTGCGACCTGGGCGGAGCGGCCAACCTGGTCTTTCTGAACAAGACTTGTTTTAACGGTCTCTACCGGGTCAACAGCAAGGGCGGGTTCAACGTCCCACATGGCAAGTACAAGAATCCAACCATTTGCGACGAGCGCAATCTCAAGGCAGTGTCCACGGCGCTGCGGGGCGTCACTCTGAAGATCGCGGATTTTGCCGAAGCTCCCGCATCAGCTGCCAACGGCGATTTCGTTTACTTCGACCCGCCTTACGTGCCGCTCAGCAACACCGCAAATTTCACCAGCTATACACAGACCAATTTCGGACCATCGGAACAGCAACGGCTGGCAGAAACAGCAGCCACGCTAGCCAAACAGGGAGCCGCCGTCGTCCTCTCAAATTCTGGCCACCCTGACGTCGTGGAGCTGTATCAAATGGACTGCTTCAGGCTTAGTGAGGTCCGTGCGCGACGCGCCATCAATTCCAAGGCGTCGGGTCGTGGTCCGACCCGCGAATATCTCATTCAGTCGATTTGAACTTCCCGTTCACCGTTCAGAAGCAGTTCAGCCTGCCTTGCTCGTTCTCTCGGTAGCCTGAAATAGAACCGCAGCCATTCAGCCAGCCGCCGAAATTCGACGATGCGACCGCGACCCTTCAAGAATGGCTTGAAATCGCGTGAGAATCCCTCCCCGTGAAGAACGACGATCCCGCGGATCGGCCAATCTTCTATGTCTTCTACGGTTAGCGGGATCTTCTCTTCCACCGTGCCCTTTGACCGTTGGAATTTGCACTCGATGCCGAGCATCCGCTCAGTGTCCGGTTTGCTGAGGACGACATCAACGTGGCGTCGCGTTCCCCAGATGCGGTCACCCATGACGACCTGCGTCTCGACCTCAAGGCCAAGCGCCTCTCCAACTATCGCCACAGCCTGTTCGAGGTCAGCCCCGGACTTGATCTCAATCATCTCTCCACCTCTACTCAGGACGCTTCGGGATCATCACTGCGCGATGGAATGATAGCACTTCTGTTCCATCTTGATTCGCCGCTGTGGTGTGCACCGTGACGATTCCTCGGTCTGGCTGACTCTTGCTCTCTCGGACCTCAAGGACTTCGGTTTCGGCTTGCAGCGTGTCTCCGTGGAAGACTGGGGCGGTGTGGCGCAGGTCTGTTGTTGCCAGATTTGCAATTGCCTTTCCCGATATCGTCGGCACGGTCATCCCGAAGATCAGTGAATAGACGAAGGGGCCGGAGACCACGCGCTGGCCGAACTGCGTGTCCTCGGCGTACTGCTTGTTTGTGTGCAGCGGATGATGATTCATGGTCAGCATGCAGAACAACAGGTCATCGGCTTCGGTCACCGTCCGCGCCGGCCAATGCTCGATCACCTCGCCCACCTTGAACTCGTCCAGGTAGCGACCAAACATCTCCCTCGTCGGCATCTCGTTCCTCCAGTGATGATTGCTTCTGCAAGTTGCGCCGATCGCGCCTTAGTCGACCGCGTACAACTCCAGCAGACGCCGCGCGATCACGATCCGTTGGATCTCGTTCGTGCCCTCGGCGACCGCCATCAGCGGTGCGTCGCGGTAGTAGCGCTCGACGGGCAGCTCTGTGGTGTAGCCGACGCCGCCATGCACGCGCATCGACTCGAGCGAGCACTCGAGCGCGACCTCGGTCGCGAAGAGCTTTGCCATGCCCACGTCGAGGTCGGAGCGCTGACCGCTGTCCTTCTTGCGCGCGGCGTCGCGAGTCAGCAGCCGCGCGGCGCGAATCTTGGTCGCCATATCGGCCAGCTTGAGCTGGATCGCCTGATGGTCCGCGATTCGCTTGCCCATCGTCTCCCGCTGCTGCGCGTACACGATCGCCGCATCGAACGCCGCCTGCGCGACGCCTGTCGCCCGCGAGGCCACGTTGATCCGCCCGATCTCGAGACCGGAGATCATCTGTTGGAATCCCCGACCTTCCTGTCCGCCGAGCAGGTTGTCCTTCGGCACGCGGGCGTCCTCGAGGAATAGTTCCGCGGTCTCGGGACCCTTGTAGCCCAGCTTGTCGATGGTCCGCGCCATCGAGAATCCCGGGGTGTCCTTCTCGACCAGGAAAGCCGAGATGCCGCGATGTCGCGGCTGCGCCGACGGGTTGGTCTTGGTCATTGCCAGGTAGACATCGCCGCGGTCGCCGTTGGTCACGAACAGCTTGTTGCCGTTGAGGATGTAGTCGTCGCCGTCGCGCGTGGCTGTGGTGCGGATCGCCTGCGCGTCGGAGCCGGCGTTCGGTTCGGTGATCGTGAAGCAACCCTGCTTCTCGCCGGTCGCCAGACCGGGCAGGAAGCGGTCCTTCTGGTCTTGCGTGCCGTACTCGTCGATGATCCAGCCGTCGATCACGTTGGTGTTGATGATCCCGGCGAGCCCCATCCAGCCGCGCGCGATCTCCTCGATCACCGCGGAGTAGGTCTCAAACGACAGTCCCAGCCCGCCGTACGCCTCCGGGAAGGTGATCCCGAAGATGCCCATCTCACACATGTCGGCGTGAATCTTGGTCGGGAAAACGCCGGCGTGTTCAAGTTCGGTGGCGTAGGGGATGACCTGTTCGTCGACCCAGCGGCGCACGTTGCGCGTGATCTCCACGCCGGTCTCGCCGTCGCCCGCGATAATCTCTCGCACGTCCGAAACACCAGCCATCAGCGCGCTCCTGTCAGCATCAACCACATTGCGAACTCAGTGTATGCGCGGTACGGTCAGCCCCGACTGCAACGATGAAGAGAGCGCTGCTGGATGGTCTCCGATCTGACCGACCAACTACGCGAATGGCGCGATCGCACCGCGTCGATTGACGCGACCCTCCGCGCGGAAGCGGATCACAACGAGCAATTACGTCATCTCTCGCCGGCCACCATGGAGGCCCTGCGCAGCATCGACGCCTTCGGCATCTGCACGCCAACCGATCTCGGCGGCTCGGACTTGCACCCTGT
Organism: Dehalococcoidia bacterium; assembly: GCA_965261715.1. Classification (GTDB taxonomy): domain Bacteria; phylum Chloroflexota; class Dehalococcoidia; order Bin125; family Bin125; genus Bin125. The sequence continues at coordinate 3,313,577 of OZ253471.1, read as the reverse complement.
TGCGCAACTCGACGTGGTCGCAGCGGTCTCCGCCGCCGATCCTTCTGCTGGCTGGAATCTGATGAACGGCTGCCAGGAATCGGCCTGGCTCGCAACTCGGCTGCCCGAGGAGACCGCCCGACAAATCTTCGATCCCGGTGCAGAATCCTGGCGTTTCCCCGTCACTGCAGGTGGGCTCGCCCCTGAGGGTGAGGCTCGGCCGGTCGACGGCGGCTGGATCGTCAACGGTCGCTACGCCTGGGCATCGGGCATTCACACGGCCGACTACGTGCTGGCCCAGAGCTTCGTCGCCGGCGTCGAGCCAGAAGCGGGACAGCCTCGGCCCACCGTGACCGTGGCCGCCCGTCGCGAGGAAGTGGTGATTGAGGACACGTGGCACACCCTCGGCATGCGCGGAACCGGTTCGGCTCACTACCGCTTTGACGACCTCTTCGTCCCGCATGAGATGAAGCTGGAAGGCCTCGAACTGCCGCCGCTACGCGGTAGCGGCTTCGTCACTCGGCCGAATCCCATCTTTCTCGTCCCCGCGATGTACGCGACCAGCCTCGGGATCGCTCGCCGAGCGCTGGAGGAATTCGCAGGGCTTGCGCCAACCCAATACCGCCGCGCACACCGCTCGCCAATCGCCGAGCGTGAACTGGTGCAACACGACATTGGACAGGCGCAGGCGATGCTCGACGCGATCGAGGGCTATGGTCATCGGCTCTGCGAACAGCTCAACGACGCGCCGATTGATTCTCTGGAGGCGGCCGTCAAGCTGGGCGATCGCGCTCGCTCGGCATATCGCTGGTGCAATCAGGCGACTGAAGAGATCGTGCGGATCGTCCACAGTCATGCCGGCGGCGCCGACGTGTTCGAGGACAGCATGATCCAGCGCCTGCTGCGGGACATCCAGACTTCGGGACAACATGTCATGCCCGGCGATAGCGCCTACATCCGTCTGGGCAGGCATCGACTCGGTCTTGAGGTTCGGCCAGGCATCTAGCGCCCGCACGAACCTCGCCAACTTTGTCGTACCCACGCCCTCCACGTCACACCTAAGCCCACTTCCGTCATACCCGCGCTTGTCGCGGGTATCTCGAAGTGAGCAGCAGGGAGACTGACTATCGGTAAAACGCGTCAAGCAGGTTTCCGCAGGACTGAGCGTCGGTGCAGGACTCAGCGAGATTCCCGCGACGGAGCGCGGGAATGACGAAATTGGGGAAGATGGGCGCGTAACCTACATATTGCCGGCGGAGCGGGGGTATCAATGACAAACACACTGGCCGACCAACGAGCCGAATGGCGCGAACGCATCGACAGCATCGGCGACACGCTGCGCGCCGAGTCGGAGAACAACGAGACGCTGCGCTGCCTGTCGCCGGCGACAGAGGCAGCGCTGCGGAGCGTGGACACCTTCGGCCTCTGCTCGCCAGCCGAACTCGGCGGTGTCGATGCTCACCCGGTGCTGCAGACCCAAGTGATCGCGGAGATCACCTCGCACGATTCGTCTGCCGGCTGGTGCTCGTTGATTGGCGCGCATGAGTCGGCCTGGCTCGCATCGCGATTGCCCGAGAGTTCGGTTGAGCGCATCTTTGCCGACGCCGACCAACGCTGGCCCGTGACCTGTGGCTCCATCGCGCCCGATGGCGCGGCGGAGCAGGTCGAGGGCGGTTGGCTGGTCAATGGACGCTGGGGTTGGGCGTCGGGCATTCATCACAGCGACTACGTACTCGGCCAATGCCGCATCCCCTCACGCGAGCCAGAACCGGGCAAGCCGCCGCCGCTGGTGATCGTCTCGGCTCCGAAGTCCGATGTTGTGGTTGAGGACACCTGGCACACGCTGGGCATGCGCGGCACCGGCAGCACCCACTACCGATTCGACGACGTGTTCGTGCCCGATGAGATGTGCCTGGTCGGCTTCGAACGTCCGGCATTGCGCGGCGGCGACTGGCTCCAGCGTCCGACCGTCACCTTCCTGACCGCCGCCGGATACGGCTTCCCGCTGGGCGTCGCCCGACGCGCGATGGAGGAGATCACAACGCTGGCCACTGCCCACACGCGCACCGGCCAGCGAGCATCGATCGCGCAGCAGCAACACTTTCAGGCCGATCTCGGTCGCTGCGCCGCCCAGCTCGATGTGATGGAGGGCTTCGGCGAGCATCTCTTCCAGGAGCTGCTGACGGTGCCCGTGCGCTCACTGCAGGACGTGGTCCAGATGGACGATCGGGCGCGCTCGGGACTGCGCTGGGCGCATCAGACCGCCGAACAGATTGTGCGTACCGCACACGAGCACGCCGGCGGACCGGCCGTCTACAGCGACAACGTTCTGGCGCGTCTGCTGCGAGACATCCAGACCGTCAGCCAGCATGTGATCCAGACCGAGTCCGCCTACATTCGCCGCGGGCAGCATCAACTGGGACTCGAGGTCAGGCCCGGGTTGTAAGGTCGCCTGGTGCGGAGGCGTATGCTGAGATTGAGGCGATCCGCCTTACGAGAGAAGGAAGGAACTCACGATGTCCACTGTGCGCGACATCGCCGACCACTTGCTCCACCGAGCCGATGAGGACGGTAACACCGTCACCCATCTCAAGCTGCAGAAGCTCTGCTACTACGCGCAAGGGTACTCGCTTGCGTTACTCTCGGAGCCGATGTTCGATGAGCCGATAGAGGCTTGGGAACACGGTCCCGTTGTTCGTGAGTTGTGGAATCAGTACAAGACCTACGGCAAGGCGCCTATAGGAGCGCCATCCAGAACGCCGGAAATTGAACCGTACCGAGCAAAGGTTCTCGAAGAAGTTCACCGGCGTTTCGGATGGATGACGGCTTGGGACCTGAGGAATCGAACGCATGACGAAGTGCCGTGGCGAGAAGCCTGGTTCCAACCTGAGAATGATGCAACGCTCAACCTCCAAACGATGCGTGATTTCTTCCGTGGTGAGCTTCGGAAATCCAGACGGACGCCTCAGCCAGTTGACAGGTCAACGGTTTTGGCTCTGCTGGAGAATGATAATGACCTGAGAAATCAGGTCATTCGCTCTCGCAGAGAATTTGACGCCGGACGCAGTGAGTCCTGGGACTGACGAATGGCATCTGGGTATGATGTCGCGCTGGCGCCAGGTCTGCGGGATCGCGTACGGAGAGAATTTGCTGTTCACCACTTGTTGGACTGGCAAGAAGCACTTGAGTCGCTGCTCAATGATCCTTCCGAGATCAACCCCTTTGTCACAAGCGCCTCAGCCGTTCACGGCTACCAGCAGAACGAATACGTGATGGTTTGGGGAGAACTGACAATCACCTACCGCTTCCTCAATTCGCTGGTTGTTCAAGTCACAGATATCCGGATCCTCCCAAGGCTGGGTGAAGGAGAGACATCGGCCTGATCCAATTTGCATTCGCCAGAATCGCCTCGGTCCGGCCCTTTCACTTACCTGCAGCTGGCAAAGGTGATTTCCCCGGCCTTGTCTGAGGCACGCCCAGGAGACTGATCATGAGTCGCACAAGCCCGGAACGTCAGCGAGAGCGTTCGGACTGGATAGCGCGCGCGGAGTCGGTCGGCCCGACGCTGGACGCTCACTCCGGCGCCTCAGCTCGGGCCAAGACTCTTGTTCCCGAGTCGGTCTCCGCCCTCGAGGACGCCGGGCTCTTGAGAATGGCTTCGCCTCGGGAGGTCGGCGGCTACGACGTTCATCCTGCGACGCAAGTCGAGGCGTTCGAGCAACTCGCCAGCGCCGATGTCTCCAGCGGCTGGGTCGCGATGATCCAGTCAGAAACGGCCGGGTTGGCGGGTGCGCACCTGGCCGACGGCGTCGGGCTCGACACCGTGTTCGGCGACGACTTCCCGCGCATCGCCGGGACCGCCAATCCAGAAGGCGTCGCCACTGCGCTCTGCGACGGGAGCTTCCGGCTCAACGGTCGCTGGTCATTTGCCAGCGGCATCCGCCACTGTGGTTGGGTATTGGCTAACTCGGTGGTGGTCAAGGAAGACGGTTCGCGACCGACGCCGGAAGATGGGTTGCCACCGGTGGTTGGTTCGATCGTCAAGCAATCGGACGTGGTCGTGGAAGATAGCTGGGACGTGATGGGCCTCCAAGGCACCGGCAGTTGCCACTACCAGATGCAGGATGTCGTGGTCCAGCCCGAGTTCACGACGCCGTTCGGCGGAGTCCATGCCAATCGCGGCGGGCCCTGGTTCGAGAATCCGACGATCACCTTCCTCAGCCCCGGACATACCGGCATCGCGCTGGGCTCGGCTCGACGCGCGCTCGACCTGCTGAACGGCGAACTCACGAATCGTGTCCGCTTCGGCTCCAGCGGAGCCATCGCCGATCGCGGCGCATTTCAGCGTGACTACGGCGAAATGTCCTGCCGTTTCGAGGCCGCTCGCGCCTACGCGATGAGCACTCTCGACGAGGCCATGGCGCAACGAGAAGCCGGCGAACGAACCACGCAGGCGCAAGACGCGCGCATCCGAGCGATGGTCACCTGGGTCACCGACACCTGCGTCGACGTGGTCCGCTTTGCTCATCACACCGGTGGCGGAGCGGCCGCGTTCAGCGACAGTCCGCTGCAGCGGCTATTGCGCGACATCCTTGTCGCCAGCCAGCACGTCTATGTCGCCGACTCGGCCTACGAACGCACCGGCGCCTTCCGGCTCGGTCGCAGACCAGCCAGCGTGCTCTGACGGAAACGTCGCGTGTTCTCTGGTGACGCGGCAGTATCAGCTTGCTAGTCTCGGCCTATGGCACGCCTACCACTCCGCAACGATGTTCCGTTCTGTACTGCTGAACAAGCGGCAATCCATCTGCTCTGCATCGCCCGCGACCGCAATACGCCAATCAATCATCGACAGCTTCAGAATCTCCTCTACTACGCCCAGGGCTACAGTCTGAGCCTCGGTGAATCGTTGCTCTTCATCGACGACATTGAGGTGAGCGAAGAGGGACCTGTCTTACGCCTCGTAGGACAAATCTATGAGTGCCACGGTGAAGGTCCAATCCCGGTTCCCAATGATCTCCAGCCGGAGAGGCGAGCAGTCATGCCTGGCATGTTGCTGCGAACAGTGTTTATGGCGCTCATGGAAGGCGATGCGAAGACGCAGTTCGGCACAACGAAAACAGAATCGGTTTGTCGAGCATTCTGTGGAAACGAACGGTTCGCTGATCCCCGTACCGTTGCGGTTTGGTGGTGCGATCGAACTGAGCGCCTAATGGCTAGGCGCGAGCCCAAACCGCAAATCAGCCTGTCCGAGTATCTGAAGCAGCGCCCAGAAATCGTCGAACGCTTTGGCAGGCGTTACGAACCGCACGAGCTGATTCCCTGGCGATGACATCATTGCCCGGTGGTTACGACCACTTCTTGATCAACTCTGCCCTGGTTGATGTTGCGCTACTGCAGGAGAGTTGCGCAGAACTGCTGGACTTGGCCTTTAGTCTCCTGCTTAATGACCCGACTGTCGGCAATCCCTTTGTCCAGAATCTGTCCGGCGTTCAAATCGACGCTATTTACGCGTTCACATTGAGTGGGCTCACGGTGATTTACCAGTTCGTCAATCCGCTCGTGATTCGGATCATCCATGTTTCGTCGCTCTTGGATAGCATCGACTAACGCGCTGACTCCATCGCTGCGATCTGCTCTGATCGGGCTAGCACGTTCTCGGCCTGCTCCAGCACCGGCTTGTCGATCATCTGGCCGTCCAACGCGACTGCTCCCAGGTTCTGCTCGACGCCTTCCTGGTATGCCTCAACGACTCGCCGCGCCCAATTGACATCTTCTGACGGCGGGCTGAATACGCGATTTGCCGGACGCAACTGGTCGGGGTGAATGCAGAACTTGCCGAGGAATCCGATCTCCTTCATCCGCGCCAGCTCGTCTTCGAATCCCTCGGGATCGCGGATGTCGGTCCAGGGTGTGTCCAACGGGGCGATGCCGGCCGCGTGCGCTGCGTTGACCGACGCGCGACGCGCCAGCTCCAGCTCCGCCCCGCCTTTGGTCCGGCGCACGCCGATGCTGACGGCGTAGTCCTCGCCGCCGACGCAGATGCCGACCAACCGCTCCGATGCCGCGCAGATTTCGTATGCATTTGCCACTGCGTGTGCGTTCTCGATCCAGGCGGCGATCTTCACCTGTCCGTCTTCAAATCCCCGCGCTCGCTCCAGCAACGTAAGGTAGTCGTCGATCCTCTGTACATCTCGAGCGGTCTCGATCTTCGACACGCTGACGCCGTCCAGCCAGGGCTGCACGATGGCATCGAGCTCCTGCTCGATCAGCCCGGTGTCGTAGCCGTTAGTCCTGACAAAGACCTGCCGTCCGCGCTTGGGGAACTCGGGCAGCACGCGGCAGAGCAGCTCACGCGCAGCCGGTTTGTCGTCCCAGGCGACGGAGTCTTCGAGGTCGAAGCAGAGCACGTCCGCCTCGGCGTCGCGGGCCTTTTCGATGAACCGCTCGCGGATCCCCGGCACCGACAACATCGAGCGCATCACAATGGCTGCCACTACGAATCCTCCACGTCTGCGTTTGATTCTGGTTCGGGCCGGCTGAAGATTGCCCGCAGACCTTCGAGCTCTGCCGGGTCGGCCGTGGCGCAGCCTCGGAATCCGAGAGCGGCGGCGTGGTCGGCATCGCTCGCCGATCCGTAGACGACCGGCAGATCAAAGGCGGCGGCCGTCAGTACTACGTTCGAGCCGGCGACAGCGACCGTCGCGCTATCCGGCGCGATGCCCAACGAATCGGCGAGTTCTACGTCGTTGTATGCGATCCAGGTCACGCGATCAGCCGAATCACGCATCGCCGTGAGTGCCGCGGACATGATGTTGATGGCTCGCGGATCGTGGAATCCAACGGCCATCGCGGTCAGGCCGGGACGGATGCCTGCGCGGATTTCAAGCTCCTCCAGCACGCCTTCGAGGTAGCGCAGCTGGTCAACGCTCGCGGCCGATTGCGTCGCGACGCCGTAGACGCCCTGCTGCAGCGTGGCCATGAGATATTTCCGTGTCAGTCCGGAGTCGAGCGCTGGGATCACGAGATACACAGGCGGCCCCAGTTGGATCGCTGTGGCCACGCGCTCGGTCGCTGCGGCGAATTCACTCTCGTCCTGTGGGGGAACGAGGATGAGCGCGTCGGCATGCTCCACGCTTGCCGGATCAGGGAGCGGTGTGTCGGGAAGTAGAACGAGTAGGGCGCGGACGTTATCCATGGCTGCGATCCACGTTTCCCTCGTTAGTTTGGACTGAAGCCGACGACTCGCTCGCGCAGACCATCCACATCCTCAAACGGGCCGACCACCGCTGCCGCCAAGTTGCCCTCGCGAACAATGCGCTGAGCCGCCCGCTGGATGTCTGCCACCGTCACCGCCTCGTAGCCTGCGATCGTCTCGTCGACCGGCTCGATCGTTCCATTGGCGATCAACATCCCGCCGGCTCGATGACACCAACTCGCCGCTGCGTCGAGACTCAGTTGGAACGAACCCACCGTGTGTTGTCGGACTCGGTCGAGTTCTTCATCACTGACCGGTTCGGCGCTGATTTTGTGCAGCTCCTCGATCACCACCTCAACGGTTTCGAGCACATGATCCGCCGTCACGCCCGCCATGATCGAGAGATGGCCGGCGTCGTCGAAGGCGGACGGATATGAGCCGACCGAGTACGCCAGTCCGCGTTTTTCCCGGATCTCTGTGAACAGCCGAGAACTCATCCCGCCACCCAGCACTTCGTTCATCAGGCCCATCGCATAGCGGTCGGGATCGAGCCGGGAGATCGATCGCAGGGCCAACGCGAGGTTGCACTGTTCGTTGTCCCGAACTTCGATCTGGGCAATCTCGTCGGACATCGCCGCGCCTGCTCGAAGGCGAGACGGCGTCTCTTCAAACGATGCTGATGGCCAGCCTTCGTTCCAGTGGCGCTCGGCGTATTCCAGCACTGCTTCGCGCTCGACGTTGCCGGCCACCGACAGCACGATGTTCGAGGGTCGATAGAAGGTCTCAATATGGGTGGCCAGATGATCGCGGGTGACGGCGCCGACCGATTCCAGGTCGCCGGCGACCTCCCAGCCCAAGGGTTGGTCTCCGTACGTCGATTGCGTCAACAGTTGTGCGGCCCGCTGCCCGGGCTGATCATGCGCGCGCCGGATTTCGGAGCAGATGACCGTCCGCTCGCGCTCGATCTCCGATTCCGCCAACAGAGAATTGCGAACCGAGTCGGCCAATACATCCATAGCCAGCGAGAGTTTGTTGAACGGCACCCGATTCCAAAAGCAGGTCAGCTCGCGCGAGGTGAAGGCGTTCAGTGATCCGCCCGCGCCCTCGATTGCGGCAGAGATGGCCGTCGACTCGGGGCGTGACTCGGTGCCCTTGAACAGCATGTGCTCGAGATAGTGGGATAGCCCCAACGTGGCGCGAGCTTCGTCGCGCGAGCCGACGCCCACATACGCGGCCAGCACGGCGGCCTGCGAGTGAGGAATCGAGGTCACGACAACGCGCAGCCCGTTCGGCAGCGTGTCGACGCTGGGAGACACGGGTGACTGTTGTGAATCTATTGCTGCCATGAGCGGCAGCATAGCCGCACTTCCGATTCAGTCGCCAGCGAGGGTCCTATGCCGGGAATCAGGCGCCGCCGCCTGGATTGCGCAGTTGTAGGTCTCGGCGGCCGTGATGTTGGTGAGCGTCGTCGGACCGGCTCAATGGAGATGGCCGATTGGCTGGCTAAGTCGTGCTGATCTTACCCACGCTTGCCGCGGGTATCTCGCGGTAAGCAGCACGATCGTCGCCCGTACATCGAGGTTGCTGCGGCGGAGTGCAGCAATGACGGTTGTGAGTACGTCGGATCGCACCCTGGACGGCCTATGTGAACTGTGAACGATCCCTAGTTGCTGGATGTCTCGTCCACGGTTATCCCCTGGATGATTGTGCCTGAGCCGTGCTGCTGGCTGCTCAGAACGTAGCTATACACGGCCTGCATGTAGTAGATGTATTGCTTCGAGCTCAGGGTCGCCAGGTCGACGAAGGATGTTGCGGATGTGCCAAGCTCGGTGACCAGCTCGTACTCCTGGACGCCTCCATGACCGGTTGGTCCGACGCCCCGCGTGACGACCACGGCGCGGTAGACCACGTAGCCCGTGAAGGTCAGCTCGACCGAACCCCAGGACAACGATGGCGCGTTCCAGCTCAACACGATCCCGCCTGTCGTTCGTGTCACCGACAGGTTCGTCGGCCGCGAGACGACCGGTGTCGTGACGCTGACCGAGGTCGAATAGCTGCTGTTGACTTCGCCGCCGGCGTCGTCGTCGTACACCGCCCGGACCTGGTACTCGTACTCGGTCGCGCGTCTGAGTTTGTCGCTGGAAATGTGACTGGTCGTTGTCAATCCCGAGGCGATCGTGGCGTATTCACTCAAACCTGTCACAGACACGGATCGGCGTTGAATTGCGTAGCCGGACATCGAGCGTCCATTCGGATCTGCAGGCGGCGCCGTCCAGGAGAGGCTGATGCCGGAGGCGGTCAAGGTGGCGGAGAGACCCGTCGGAGCGGGCGGCGTGCTGTTCGTCTGCGCCGAGATGGTCGCCATCGAGCCAATCAGTATGAGCACCGCTCCCAGGAGCGTGAAGCGAATGCTTCGCTCTACCTCGCCAGCTCGGAAATGCGGCATGATTCAATCATACCCATATGTTTCCATGGGTAATTCTTATGCGGCGGGGCCGGCGTCGCTGATTGAACCCGCCGGTCGACCCTGATCCCATCGTGCCACCGTCTGGGCCGGCCAAGCGTAACCTGAGGCTCAGAGGATTCGGAACGAGGAGAAGTCGTCTGCAAGTCTTTCTCGACGCTCGGTATGAGTACCACTGGATGCCGCTCGTGGGCAGCCTGACTGGCCAGCTGAGAGCCATCGGCGTCGACGAGTCCTCGCAGGTCATCGCCGCCGTCACCGGCATCTGCTACCAATCACCGGGCGCCTACGACCTGCCAAGCTTGCTGGGCAGCGGACTGTCAGCACTCGGTGTCAAGGCGAGCATCGCCGACCATCCGCAACCGAACCGGTTGCAGCGGGCGCTGGTCCGGCGGCAGATTCGCCGCGAGCTTCAGGCTCGGCGCCCGGTCACCGCCTTCGGCGCCGGCGAGACCCCGTTCGGTGACACCTACGGTCTGCTTGTCGGCTGCGATGACGAGCGCAATGCCTGGCGCCGCGACGGACCGATGACCGAACAGATCACGCCGTGGCTGAGCGAAGCCGAGTTTCATGCTGCGGAGCGGTTGACGGTGATCAGCGCTGAGCGAGTCGGCGATGGCCATCGCGACGATGTGTTGAGGTCGGCGCTGACGGCATTCGAGCGCGTCGGCGCGCGAGTACGAAGTGACCTGCAGGATCGCATCGATCTGTTCAATAGCTCTGTGGAGATCGAGCCGCAACTACATGCCCACGAAGTGCAAACGTTGGCGGCCAACTGGGGCGAGGCGGCTAGTTTCTGGCGCGAGCATCGACATCCCAACGCGCCTCTGGCGGCTCAGCAGGTCGCGCTCACGCTGTCTCGCTACGCGACGCTGTTCCCCTATCCGATGGGTGGACAGCCCAACCACCCGGGCGTTCGCATGGCAGCCACAAGAATTCTCGAGGAGGCCGCCAGACAATTGTCTTGACGCCTACTGGCTCACGAGCAATCCGATCATGATTCCGCCAATGGCGAGCAGTGTCGTGACAATCACGAAGGTGGCTTGGTAGATCAGCGCCCGCATCTCCATTCGCAACAGCTCGAACTGCGTCGGGCTCTCGGATCTGGGCGGCAGCCCGTCCGTCATCTCGTCAAGCGCTTCGACAAATTCGTGCACCGGCTCTTCAGCCAATGCCATGCGGCGAACCATGCTGTTTCGAATGCGAAGTGGAATCAACGACATGGCGACAATGTATCAAGTGACAATGTATCAACTCGGAGGCTGGATGCGCTCGACGGCGTCCCATTGATAGACTCCCAACCAACCAGCGACGGAGACCGACATGGCCATCAACGTCAAACTCTTCATGACTCTTGTTCCGCTCTCCAAATCGAAGAAGTCCAACCTCAGCGTTGACTGGTTCGAGGGCATGACGGCGCAGGACATCCTCAACGCTGAGGCTTTCTCGGCTCAAGACCAGGAAGCGATCGCCGTCGTCATCAATTCTGTCCAGGCGTTGCCCGAGGACCCACTCAACGATGGCGACCAGGTTGACCTCCTGGTCAATTTGCAGGGCGGATCACATGGTGGATTATTGAGCCAGTGAGTAGCGACGACCCGTCACCGAAGTACATCTTTATCACCGGCGGGGTGATCTCCTCGGTCGGCAAGGGCATCACCACCGCGTCGCTGGGACGACTGCTCCAGTCGCGCGGCCTCTCCGTCACTGTCCAGAAGCTCGATCCCTATCTCAACGTCGACCCCGGCACGATGTCGCCCTACCAACACGGCGAGGTCTACGTGACCGACGACGGCGCAGAGACCGACCTCGATCTCGGCCACTATGAACGCTTCCTTGACGAGGACCTGACCGCCGCTTCTTCGGTCACGATGGGCCAGATCTCGGCGGAGTTGATTGAGCGTGAGCGTCGCGGCGACTACCTCGGCGGCACGATCCAGACCGTGCCGCATGTGACCGACCTGGTCAAAGAGCGTGTCCGCGGCCTGGCCGAGCGTGAAGGCGTGGACGTGCTGATCGTGGAGGTCGGCGGCACTGTCGGCGACATTGAAGGTCAGGCGTTCCTCGAAGCCATCCGCCAGATGCGCTACGAGGAGCCGCGCAACGGCACCCTCGCCATACACGTGACGCCGCTCTTCCACCTGCTGGCGACGAACGAGCTCAAGACCAAGCCGACGCAGCACTCGGTCCGCACCCTGCGCAGCATGGGCATTCAGCCCGATGTGATCATCTCCCGCACCGATATTCCGGCCGACAAATCGATCACCGACAAGCTCGCGCTGTTCTGCGACGTGCCCGCCGAAGCGGTGATGACACTCGAGACGGCGTCGTCGATTTACCAGGTCCCGGCCATGCTTGAACAGGCCGGTCTGACCGACCTGACGCTCGACCGCCTGAGTCTCACCCCGCGCCCGTGTCAGCCCGGTCGCTCGATGGGCGACTGGATCGACTGGTCGGACGGGCTCTTTCAGACCGATCGCGTCTGCCGTGTCGCGATCGTCGGTAAGTACGTCGAACTGCGCGACGCGTATCTGTCGGTCAAGGAAGCGCTGATCCACGCCGCGGCGCAACGTCGCGCCCGGGTCGACATCACCTGGATCCAGTCCGACCATCTCGACACCGCCGACAAACCGGAAATCGCGACCGCGCTGGCCGATGTGGACGGCGTGATCGTGCCCGGCGGATTTGGCGAGCGCGGGATCGAAGGTGAAATCGGAGTCGCCCGGTTCGCGCTTGAGCAGGACATTCCCTATCTCGGACTTTGCCGGGGTATGCAGAACATGGTGATCGCCTTCGCCCGTGAGCGCCTGGATCTGCCCACCGCCAACACCACCGAGGCGGACGAGGACACCGACGCGCCGGTCATCGCGCTGCTCGACGAGCAACGCGAGTTGACGCAGATGGGTGGGACAATGCGACTCGGACGCTACGCCTGCCGATTGCTTCCGGAGACCCGCGCCCGCGCACTCTACGACTCGGACTTCGCCTACGAGCGACACCGTCATCGCTGGGAGTTCAATCCCAGCTATCGCGATCGCTTTGAACGTGCCGGACTCGTGGCCAGCGGTACGTCGCGCGACGGAGCGCTCGTCGAGATCGCCGAAGTGCACGATCATCCCTTCATGCTGGGCTCGCAGTTCCATCCCGAGCTCAAGTCCCGGCCCGAGCGCTCGCACCCACTCTTCCTGGGCTTCATCGATGCGGTCCTGGCCGAGTCGGAAACTGCGCTTCGACATCCCGTCGGCGCCACCAACCACCTTGCACGTTCCCGGCCTCCCATCGATGGGGAAGCTGACCAACGCCTGCCTCCGGCTCGACCGGGTGGCTGAGGGAGTCCTCCGCCCGTGAGCGAAGACGACATCTTCCGCTTCCTCACCACGCTGGCGACGGTGGTCTTCGCCGGCGGCGTCGCGGCGTTGACACTCGCCCTGACTCGCGCCTGGAAGACGGAGGACGCCGTTGAGCGCGATGTCCTCTTCCGCTCGGCTGATCGAGCGCACACGCGATTGCTGCTGCCGGGGATCATCGCGACCGGTGTGCTGGGCGCCGTCTGGGGGATTCGCGCGGAACACGTCGACCCGATTGAAACCGGCTGGCTGCTCGCCGCCGAGATCCTCTACCTGGTGTCGCTGTTCGTCCTCGTGCCGGGCATGTTCGCCGGCGTCAGACGTGTGCGGATGCTCGCCCTGCAGGCGCGCAAGACCGGCAAGATTTCCGAGGAACTGACCGACGCCCTGAACGACCGCGGACCGCTGGTCTTCGCGATCCTCATGTCGGCGCTGCTGCCCATCCAGATCGCCCTCGTTACCCTGCAACCGTAGCTACTGCAACATGGCGCAGCTCCGGGAATGTTCTGAAACACTGCCGTCGGAGGCTGATCAAGGACCCCCTTCAGCCTTCGGCAGCTTCCCCCGCGAAGGGGGAAGCGGGGAGCAGGGCTGTTCAACGCACTCCAAGCAGGTGCGGCACCATGTAGTCACCACGTTGGTAAAGGAACCGCCACTATGAAGATCTTCCTCGACACCGCCCGACTCGACGAGATTCAGCAGGCCGTTGACTGGGGCGTGTGTGACGGCATCACGACCAACCCGTCGCTGCATTCTCGCGCCGTCACGCATGAGGGCGACCACGCGATTGCCTACCGCGAACGCATCCTGCGCATCGCCGAGATCGTCGACGGTCCGATCTCGGCTGAGTGCGTCTCGCGCACAACCGCCGAACTGATCGAAGAAGCGCGCGAACTCGCCAGTTGGCACCAGAAGGTCGTGGTCAAGATTCCGATTGACGGGCCTGGTCTCGCCGCGATCAAGGCGCTGTCGCAGGAGGGCATCCAGATCAACACGACGCTGATCTTCTCGCTCAATCAGGCATTGCTCGCCGCGCGCGCCGGCGCTGCTTACGTCTCGCCATTCGTCGGACGGCTCGACGACATCGGCGAGAGCGGCATCCAGCTTGTCGCCGACACGGTGAACCTGCTCGACCGCTTCAACCTGCCGGCGCAGGTGATCGCCGCCTCGTTGCGCCATACCGATCACACGGCCGAGGCCGCGCGCGTCGGCGCACACATCGCCACGATTCCCTTCCTCGTGCTTGAGCAGATGCAACAGCATCCGCTCACCGACAAGGGCATACAGGCCTTCCTCGACGATTGGCACAAAGCAGAAGCGCAACTTCGGGGGCAACCAGTTTCGTAATCAGCCCAATCTTGAATGTTGCACATCTCGTTGCTTGCCAATGCACGATCTACAGGGCTAGGATTGGATCTGTCTCCCTGAGTTTGGCTTCCGCGCCCCGCGCCACCCAACATGCCCGGCGTCGTAGAGCGCAGTAGCACCGATTCGACCAGACATCGTTGTTCTCCGGACCCTTTCCGTGACTACGTCCACGCAACGCAGACACCACGAGATCCACACCCCGCCGTCCAATATGTCGCTCATGACCCCCATCACGTCGCGCATCACAACGCAGAGCGCCCAAAGCAGAGGTAGCCGATGACGAGCCTGAACATCCCCGAACTCGAAGACCTGACCCGCGAGCAATTGCTGATCAAGGCGAAAGAGCTTGAAGTCACCGGACTTTCGGGCCTGAAGAAGCAGGACATCGTCCTGCGTCTGTTACAGGCTCAGTCGGAGGCCGAGGGGCATATCCTCTCGGGCGGCGTGCTGGAAGTGGTTGACGATTCCTACGGATTCCTGCGCGGCGAGTCGCTGTTGCCGGCGCCGACCGACGTCTACGTCTCACAGACTTTGGTCCGTCGCACCGGGCTGCGCACCGGCGACTACGTGATCGGTTCCGTCCGCCCGCCCAAGCAGGGCGAGAAGTACTACGGACTCTCCCGCGTCGACCTCGTCAACGGCGCCAACCCCTCCGAGGCCGCCTCGCGACCATATTTCGAGAACTTCACCGCCGTCTTCCCCCATCAAAAGTTCGGACTCGAAACCGATGACCCCGCAGAGCTCTCCGGTCGCGTCATCGACCTCGTCGCGCCGATGGGCCGTGGACAGCGCGGCCTGATTGTCAGCCCGCCCAAGGCCGGCAAGACGATGCTGCTCCAGTCGATCGCCAACGGGATCGCCGTCAACCATCCTGAAGTCCATCTCATGGTCGTCCTGATCGGCGAGCGCCCCGAAGAGGTCACCGAGATGAAGCGCTCGGTGCGCGGCGAGGTCATCGCATCGACGTTTGACGAGCCGGTCGAGGAGCACACCCGCGTCGCCGAACTCGGACTCGAACGCGCCAAGCGTCTGATGGAGATGGGCCGCGACGTGGTCATCCTGCTGGACTCAATTACGCGCCTGACCCGCGCCTACAACCTCGAGATGCCGTCCACCGGACGCACGCTCTCCGGTGGTATCGACCCCATCGCGCTGTACCCGCCGAAGCGCTTCTTCGGATCCGCTCGTAAGGCGGAAGAGGGCGGCTCGCTGACGATCATCGCCACATGCCTGGTCGACACCGGCTCCCGGCTCGACGACGTGGTCTTCGAGGAGTTCAAGGGCACCGGCAACTGGGAAGTCCGCCTCGACCGCAAGCTCGCCGAGCGCCGTATCTACCCCTCCATCGATATCGCCGCCTCCTCGACCCGGCGCGAGGAACTGCTGCTCACCGGCGAAGAGTTGCAGCGCGTCTGGTTGCTGCGCCGCATGATGTCTGTGCTCGCCGGCTCCGGAGGAGGAGGAACCGAACCCACCGAGCGTCTGCTCGACCGCCTCGCCCGAACCAAGTCCAACAACGAATTCCTCGAAAACCTCACGGCCGCCGAGGCGTAGTGGGAATTCCTGGTACCTAGACTGCTCCCGTATTTCCTTTGCTCCCCCTCTGGAGACCTTTGAAACACTCCAGCACTCCCGGTGTTCCGTCCCCGCCCCCGAGCGGGGACCTGCCCCCGGTTCCCTCCAGGCTGAACGAACATGGCGGGGCGCATATCTGGTGGAGAGCGATTGAGAGATCGTAGCCTCGCGAAGCGGAACGGGTCCCCGCTCGGAGGCGGGGACGGGAAAGTTCTCCAAGCGCGACTTTTTCAAGGGTCTCCCTCTGGGGGGAGCTGCCGAAGGCTGAGGGGGGGCTCCCACGCCGCGGGACCCCCTCAGTCGCTCCGCGACAGCTCCCCCTGCGAGGGGGAGCAAAGAAGACAAGTTCCCTCGAGAACCAGGAGTTTGGAATGACCCCAATCGAAACGGTACTCGGACCGATCGACGCCGACGACCTTGGCTTCACCCTCTCGCACGAGCACGTCGCGATCACGCCCAGCGTCATCACCCATCACTACCCGTGGTTGATTGACAAGGAAGCCGTGCTGGAGCGTGCCAAGGAAGAGCTGACCGAAGCCAAGCAGGGCGGCATCGACTCACTGATTGAGCTCTCCACGCCCGACCTCAACCGTGACGTAGAAGCGATGCGCGCCGCCTCCGAGGTGTCGGGCGTCAACGTCATCTGCGCGACCGGCATCTGGCGCGATGTCCCACGCTGGATGTGGGCCAAGGACCCCGATGAGATTGCCGACATCTTCGTTCGCGAGATCGAAGTCGGTATCGCCGACACGGGCATCAAAGCGGGCGTGATCAAGGTCGCCAACGACGCCGAGGGCGTCACGCCCCAGGGCGAGCTCATCCTTCGCGCCGCCGCACGAACGGCGAAGCGCACCGGCACGCCGATCTCGACCCACCATTGGGCGCCGCTCCAGGTCGGACGCCGCCAGGCCGAGATCTTCCAGGAGGAAGACGCGCCGATGGACCGCATCTGCATCGGCCACACCGCCGATACGGTCGACGCGGATTACATCGAGGACCTGCTCAACACCGGCGTCTACATCTCGATGGATCGTTATCCCGGTCCCGAGGACGGCGCCGAGCGTCCCAACTGGGTCGCCCGCAACGCCACGGTCAAAGAACTCATCAATCGAGGCTGGTCGCACAAGCTGATGCTCGGCCACGACTACGCGGCGTTTCCCGGGTCGCCTCGGGACTACCCGACCCGCTACCTCTTCCTGACCACCACGGCCCTCCCTGCCCTGCTCGCCGACGGCGTGCCGCAGGAAACCATCGATCAGATGATGCGAACCGTCCCGCGCGCATTTCTGACCGGTCTCAGCGGCGAAGCAAGCTGAAGCGGGCTACGTAGGATTGGGTCATGCATCGCGACGACGTCGCCGACCTCTGCGAGTCGCTGTCCGGCGCCTGGCCCGACACGCCCTGGAGCGAAGATGATCTCGTCTACAAGCTGGGCAATCGCAACGCCGACGGCAAGGGCGGCAAGATTTTCTGCTTCGTTGGAGGCGGCACCACGGCCGGCAAGCCACACGCCATCTCGCTCAAGGCAGACCCGGCCATCGTCCCCGCCCTGCACCAGCAGTACGAGGCTGTCACCTTCCCCAGCTACCTGGACAAGTCCCACTGGGTCGCCATCACGCTCGAATCCGACCTGCCCGACGATGAGCTGGAAGAGCTGATCGTCGATTCCTACCAGCGAATCCTTGACGGCTTCAGCAAGCGCCAACAGCGTCTGATCACCGGTACCGATTCATAAGCCGGCCTTCGATCAACGTCTATATCGGAGCTAGGCCCAGGTAAACCACGTGGCAGACCATTGGCATCAAACGCGAGAACATACGTACACACCCCTTTGCCCGCGACGGTCGCACCAGCGGGCGTAGATCAGAACAGGAAGTTCATGAGCGAACGGAATTATTGGAATCGGATGCGCCGCAACAAGATGTCGCGGCGCTCATTGCTGCGTGCCTCTGCCCGTGCCGGGGTCGGCGCGGCAGGTATCGCCCTCGTTGGTTGTGGCGACGATGACGACGACCAGGCTGTGACGCAGGTCCAGCAACAACAACAGCAGCAACAGCAGCCGACCGCGCAGCCGCAACAACAGCAGCAGCAACAGGCCGATTCGCAAGCGCAGCAGGCCGACCAGCAGGACGAGTCCGACGCTGAGCAGCAGGCTCAGCAGGACGACCAGCAGCAGGCTGCACAGGCGCAAGCCCAGGCTCAGGCTCAGCAGGTTGCAGTCGGTCGTGTCGGCGAACTGAACGTTCCCGACCTCTCCGGCTCCTTCTCGCAGCTCGACCCAGTCACTGGTTCCGGCGGCAACGACCACCAGCACCTGTGGGTCGGTCACGACAACCTGGTCGGTTACGACACGGAGCTCGTTCCCGACACCAGCCGCTCGCTCGCCGAAGGCTGGGAAGTCTCGGACGACGGTCTGAAGATCATCTTCACGATTCGCCCCAACGTGACGTTCCACGACGGCGAACCGCTGAATTCCGAAGCGGTCAAGATCCACATCCTCCGCGCTCGCGACCTGCCCGAGGGCAACACCGGCGCAGATGTGCAGTTCATCGACAGTGTCGACACGCCCGACGAGCTGACCGCCGTCTTCAACATGAAGCAGCCCTTTGCCCCGTTGCTGCGCATCCTCGGCGACCGCGCGGGCATGGTGGTTTCACCCAAGGCAATCGAAGAGAAGGACGTCTACCTTGACCGCTCACCGGTCGGCGCCGGCGCCTTCAAGTTTGTCGAAGAAGTCGTCGACGACCGCATGGTCTTCGAAGCGTACGAGGACTATTGGCAGCCCGGTCATCCGAAGGTCAACAAGATCGTCTGGCACCTGGGTCGCACCTCCGACCAGGCCATCAATGGCATGATCGCCGGCGAGTACAACGCCCAGTTCAGCCCCGACTCGGCACAGGTGGACCGCCTGACCGACGCCGGGCTCGCTTACGAGACGCGCCCGACCAACTGGACCCAGCGCTACTGGTTGAACATGCGCATCGAGCCGTGGACCAACCCGCACCTGCGCCGTGCCATTAACTGGGGCATCGACAAGCAGTCCTTGCTCGATGTGGTCTGGAACGGTCAAGGCATCCCGGTCCATTGGGGCTGGCTCGGCCCGGCCACCGGTCCCGACCACGACCCCGATTACCAGGGCTACATCTACAACCCGGACAAGGTGCGCGAAGAGCTCGCGCTCGCCGGTCACCCCGACGGCTTCGAGTTCGAAATGAACACCTTCGCCGGCGCCCAGGCCATCGCGCATGACGAGTTCATTGCCGCCTCGCTGGCACAGTTCGGCATTATCGCCAAGCTCAACCCGAAGCCCAGCCCGGCCTTCTGGCGTGAGTTCTGGGACCTCGAGGTCTCCGGTCACAGCTCCTCAATGTCGGTCCGTGCCGATGTCTGGCAGCAACTTGCCTTCGTCCACGACCCGCTCTCCCAGAGCCGCAACGTCGTGCCCGAGGACGTGAACGACCCCGACCGCAAGGAACTCGTTCGCCTGCTCGGTGAAGTCGGCGCAGAGTTCGACCCCGAACTGCGGTTCGTCAAGATCCAGGAGCTCAACCGAGCCATGGACACCGCCGCCTGGGGTGTGAACTTCTTCCACCACTTCGCCCGCACCGCGCACGCCGCCAATGTCTCCTTCCCGCTCTTCGCCGACGCGAAGCCGCACTGGGGACAGGGCGACGTCACCATCACGGCCTAGGCACTGCCTGGAACCGGCTGAGTCAGCGCCTACGGCTGTACCCTAGGCGCGACAATCTGGCTACCCGCAGCCGGCGCTCGACCCTTGCGGTCGATGCGTCGGCTGTCGCAAGCCACTCTTCCTGAACCTTCGTCCGGCGACTCGACTCCCGGACAAGTTTCGCTACGCAAAGTCTCGGTCAGTGCGCAACTTCATTATTCGCCGCGTTCTCGCCACGATCCCCGTACTGATCCTGATCTCTGTCGTCACCTTTGTCGCTCTGCGCCTGCTGCCCGGCTCCCCGGGAAGCGCGATCCTCGGACCCGAAGCCGATCCGACCGCCGTCGAAGCGTTGAACGAACGGCTTGGTTGGTACGACCCGATCTACGAGCAATACGCCAACTGGATCGCCGGCGTCTTCCAGGGCGACTTCGGTTACTCCCAGCGCAGCAACGACCCGGTCGGCCCGCTGATCGCCAGCCGGCTCGAGGCGACCATCCAGCTCGGGATCATGTCGCTGGCCCTGGCGCTGCTGATCTCGATCCCGATCGGGGCGATCGCAGGAGCTAAACCTGGGACTCCCTTTGACTATGGGCTCACGTTCTTCGCCGTGATCGGTGTTTCGATGCCCAATTTCTGGCTCGCCATGCTGCTCGTGATTGTCTTTGCACTTGAACTTGACTGGTTCCCCACCCAGGGCTTCACTCCGTTCTTTGAAGATCCCTCAGCCAACCTCAAAGGCATGGTCCTGCCCGCGTTCGCGATCGGCGTGGCGCTCGCCGGCAATCTTGCCCGACAAGTGCGCGCCTCGATGGTCGAAGTGATGCAACAGGACTACGTCCGCACCGCTCGAGCCAAAGGCCTGCGCGAGCGCTCCGTCCTCGTTCGACACGGCTTCCGCAACGCGTTGATTCCCGTCGTCACCGTGCTCGGTCTTCAGACCTCGCTGGTCGTCGGCGGAGCGATCGTGATCGAGTCCTTCTTTGGACTGCCTGGGATCGGCAAGCTCATCATCGACTCCATCCTCTTTTCCGAGATTCCTACGGTGCAGGCGCTCGCCGTGATGATTGCGGTTGGAGTCGCCGCGATTAATCTGATCGTCGATATCTCTTACGCCTATCTCGATCCGCGCATTCGGTTTTCCTGAGGTCAGTGATGAGTTCGACCGACGCCGCAGAAGTGATCACTCGCGAACGCAATCCTATGTTTGCCAACTTCCTGGCGTTCGCTCGTCGATTCGTCCGCCGACCGATCGGCGTGATTAGCCTGACTATCGTGCTCTTGATCGCGTTTGCCGCGGTCTTCACCAATGTCGCCGCCACCCACGATCCACTGGAAACACTGATCACAAGCGGAAACGAGGCCTTTGCGTCGCCATCGATTTCGCACTTTTTTGGAACGGACCAGCTCGGCCGCGACAACTACTCGCGGATCGTCGACGCGTCGCGGACCGCGCTCATGGTCGGCGTCGTCTCGATCCTGATTGGCGCCGGGATCGGCGTGCCGATCGGCGTCGCCGCCGGCTACTCAGGCGGCGTCCGCGATGAAGTGTTGATGCGACTGATGGACGCGCTCTTCGCGTTCCCAGCCATCTTGCTCGCCTTGATGATCATTGCTGCGCTGGGCACAGGCATTCAGAACGTGATGCTCGCGATCGGCGTCACCTTCATCCCCTCATTCGCCCGTCTCGTGCGAGGCACCACGCTCTCGGTCAAAGAGCAGGAATTCGTCCTCGCCGCGCGCTCAATCGGCGCCGGCGGACCGAGGGTCGCTGCCCGACACATCCTGCCCAACACCTTTGCGCCGGTCGTCGTTCAGGCCTCGCTGCTGTTCGGCGTCGCGATCATCATCGAGGCCTCGCTCAGCTTCCTCGGCCTCGGAACGCGACCGCCCGACCCGTCCTGGGGCACGATGCTCAACAGCGCTCAACGACTGATCAGCAGCGAGCCATTGCTCGCCGTCTTCCCCGGACTCGCCATCGTCATCACGGTGCTCGCCTTCAATCTGCTCGGCGATGTCCTCCGCGACCTGCTCGACCCTCGGTTGCGCGGAACCGGCTAGCCCGAACTCACCGACAGCTCCAACCGAGAAGCTCGCTCGGCATCGTGCCAGATGGTGGTTAGCGCTGTGCGGAACGAGACGACGCCGGACCAAGTTCTGCGATCGCAACGCCGACAGAACAGGCGGCGAGACCTAAGAATGCTCTGAACAACTCCGATCCCCGCTTCCCCCCTCTGCCGGGGAAGCTGCCGAAGGCTGAAGGGGGGTCCCCGGTCAGCCTGCGACACCAGTTGTTCAGAGGATTCCTAATGCTTTTTCGGCCAACCTACCCGACGACGACCTGTAAGAGCTGATCGTCTAATCCTACGAGCGAATCCTCAGCAGCTTCAGGTAATGTCAGCAACGCCTGGATCACGAGGGACGCATAAGTAACGGGGCCGACAGCGGTCATCCAGCGCCACTGTCTCGGGCTTGGCCGCGGCGCGCCTCGAGCGTCAATGGCTGTTTGTTGTTGCGGGCCTCGAGCCACTTCTGCAATGAGGACTCGCTTTCCCCCGAAGCTCGTCCGGCAAGCAGTCCTTCGATGCTGAGATCCTCATCGATGTGCGGCCAATGAATGTGGCGCCCGTCTGCGTGCAGTTCCCAGCAACTGCGTTCATCTGATGTTGCGTGAAGCAGTCGCGGATACCAGTCCAGAGGAACGGAGATCACTCGACCGTCGACGAGATTCGCGGTCAGTGTGTCGTCCGTCAGCAAG
This sequence comes from Dehalococcoidia bacterium, assembly GCA_965261715.1. Classification (GTDB taxonomy): domain Bacteria; phylum Chloroflexota; class Dehalococcoidia; order Bin125; family Bin125; genus Bin125. The sequence goes on along the minus strand of OZ253471.1, from coordinate 3,291,221 downwards.
ACTGACGTTGCGGCCACAACCGGCGTGTCAATCTGCGAAGAACTCATTCCAGGCCCCAAGGAACGCGGATTGATTGCGCTCTACGGTCCGCTGAATGCGGCCTAGCTCCGTCCGCGTGAAGTTTCCGTTTGCTGACAATCCTACGGGGCTCAGCCAGAACTTGGCAAAACCGTTATCTCGCTGGACATGCACATGAGGTGGTTCGTCACGGTCTCCGGAGAGAAAGTAGAATCGATAGCCGCCTGAACGCAGAACAGTAGGCAAAGCTCTTTCGTTATCTAAGCCACTACAAGGACGAGTATAGGCCGAAGGAACGCGAAGTAGTCACGAAGCCGCTGTGCATCGGAAGGCGCAAGCAGCGCATCTCACTCAGCTCCGAACCACCGACAGCTCCAACCGAGACACCCGCTCTGCGTCGTGCCAAACCGTGTTCAGCGCTGTTCGCGTGTGCGTCTGCCGACCGATCGGCTCTCCCGTGTTCGGATTTACGTCGAAGCGCGGGTAGTTTGAGGACGAGATTTCCACGCCGATTCGATGGCCCGCCTTGAATACGTTTGCGGTTGGGTACAGCTCAATCGTCACTTCAACGATGTCATTCGGCGAGACGAACTCTTCGCGGTCGTAGCCGTTGCGGAAGCGCAGCCGCTTGATGCTGTCCGTGATGCGCAGGTTGTAGCCCTCGGGATAATCCGGATTGGGCGGGTAGCAGTCGAGCAGCGCTGCGGTGAAGTCCGTGTCGGGCGCGTCGGTCGAGACGAACAGGCGCACCGTGATCGGGCCGGTCGCGACGACATCCTCGGCCAGCGGCTCCGTGCGGAACGACACGACATCTGACCTTGAGGCCGTCGGCAGATAAGGGGGCTCGGCTCCCATCACGTCGGGGCGAGTTCGCTGGTCGGCGCCGCCGGGCATGATCAGTTCGCGCGAGCGCTGAGTCGGCGGCCAAATCTGAGACTTGAGCGTCGGGTCCTCGGCCGCATACTCCCGCAGCGACGAGACGTTGGCGGAGATCGACGGCACAGGATTCGCCGGGTCGAACAGGTAGCTCGACGACCCGCCGTCCTCACCCGCCGCCTCAATCGACAGCCCGCCGTCGCGCTGCAGGTACCAGTCTTGTTGCTCGGCGCCGGCCGGCGGCCACTCCGACGCATCGCGCCACTCGCCGCCGTGGTCCATCCGACCCGACAGGATCCGGCGACCGGTGCCGCCGCCCATCACGAACATCGTCACCGGCGGCATCTCGCCCCAGCCGCTGTCGAGCCCCTTGAGCGTGTGGTCAAAGAAGCGCATCCGCAGCTTGGAAATGCTCGGCGCGAGGTTGCCTGATGTGGGCGCGGTCGGACCGAAGTCGACATCGCCCGACCACGTGCGATCGAGCGTCACCTCGCCGTGCGTCCAGGGACCCATCAGCAGGTATTGCGGCGACGACATCGCCTCCGAGAAGGCCATGAACGACTCGGTCGTTGCGCGCGTGTAGCTGTCGTACCAGCCGCCCGAATAGACGCTGGGCACATCGGCGGTCTGCCCGATGAACCTCTCGAAATTCATCGACGGCAGTTGCCAGAGCCAGTCGTCCTCGCGAGCCAGCGTCGTTAAGTCGATCGCCCAGCGTTCGAAGTCCTTGGTCAGCGACAGCGGCGTATCGCCTGGTCGCCAGGGCAATCGATTGAGGTAGCCACGCAGGTCGACCGCCGCCTGATCGAGCGCCTCGTAGAGCGCCGGATCGCGCGCCGCCTCGGGACTGACCGGCGCATTCCAAAATGCCCACGCGAGCCAGCGCAACTCCAGCGCGCCGCCCTGTCGCAGCGACGACGTGAGCCCGTTGAACGCGCCCTGGTTGACCCACATCGCCGACAGATGCGGCGGATTCAGAGCTGCTGCCGCCGATTGCACCCAGCCCATGTACGACGTCCCGACCGTCCCCACCTTGCCCGTCGACCACGGCTCTTCGGCCAGCCACTCAATCGTGTCGTAGCCATCCTCGGCCTCGTTCTTGAGCAGGTAGAAATCGCCCTCCGACGCAAACCGACCGCGCACATCCTGCATCACCCGCGCATACCCGCGCCTCGCCCACCACTCGCCATCGGCGGCAAAGCCGAGTTTGTCGTACGGAGTCCGAGTCAGCAGCGTCGGCCACGGTCCCTCGATAGCCGCACCGTCGCGGGCCGGCAGGTACACATCGGTCGCCAGCGACACGCCGTCACGCATCATCACGCGCCGATTGCGCTGGATGACCACCTCGTATTCCGGCTGCGACTGGGCTTGTCCTTGGTGATGACTCATCTCATGCTCCTCTGGCCAGCAGCGGCGCCACCGTCGGCGCGGTGGGAATCGAACTTCGGGTCACACTGATGTGGTTGTCACTCGGCGGATCGACGGTCAGTCCCATTTCTCGCAGAAACGCCGAGAGTGGCTCCAGACCGGTCTCGACATTATCCGCCGACTCCGGCTGGTACAGCATGGGAATCACCAGCGGCGCAGCGATCACGCCCGCGATGCTGGCCGCCGACTCGGGCGAGAGATGCTTGCCTCCACCGCATGGCATCAGCACGACATCCGCCCGCTGAAGCTCGTCCAACGCCGAGCGCTCAGGCATGCCTTGTAAGTCGCCCAGGTGGGCGACGATCACCTCGTCGATCGTGACCACAAACGAGATATTGCGCGTGCCATCGGGGCCCGGCGTACGCACGCCGGTCGCCAGCACGCGTTTGATCTCATATTCGCCCGGGGCATCGAGTCGCCGGTGCGACTCCGCCCCCTCCAGCACCACGCCTTCGACCCAGTTGTGAGCCGCGTCCAGTTGGCGAGACACGGTCACGAAGTCGGCAGCGGGCCGATTGATTCGAAACCCAGTCTCGGGAGAGCAAGGGTCCATGACAACAGCCGCCTCGCGCCCTCGCAGCCGAAAGGCGGCATGTCCATACCAGGCAATATCCATACGCACAGCCTACGGAGCAGGTGACATACACGCTGCGCCGCGAGTGCAGGACGCGCAGCCGTTCAGACGAAAGATCAAGTAGATGAAGTCCCCTCTTCTTCGAGCAATTCAATCAATCCCCGGGGTGGAGAGACGGTAAGGGTGAACTGGTTGAGAATGTCGCGTCCCAGCAGTGAAGGCATGACGTGACTGGTCGCCGCTCGCTGTCGGTAGCGAGGGTCAGCCGACATCAGGATCTCTCGATGAATCAAAATGACATCGTCCGGCTCAGCGAACAACAAGAGGTAGAGCGGTCTTGCGATCGCCGATACGTCGCCTCCGACGCCACTGACGGCGATTCGGCTCCGCGATCGGCTGATTGCCTGGTACTCCTGCTCGCCATAGACCAGGGCAGCGTGTTCCGCCGAAAGCAACGACCGGTCCGCGCCAGTGTCTATCAGGAACGGAATTTGTAGCCCTCGCTGTGCGAGGTTCTCAAACACCACCGCATCAAGAAACGGCGCCTGCGGCTGCGATGGATGTGATTGCCTGAAGTGGCCAACGAGACGGCGACTCACAGAATCCAGATCTTGTCGGTCTGCCGCATGTGGAACGCACTGGCCCGCGTGATCGAGTCAAGTTCGTCGAGACGCGCAGCCAAGCCCGTGAATTCATCGAACGCCTCAACGGTCGCGCCATCGTGTATCAGCAACCATTTGCCAACGTGCGCCTTCCACAGTTCCTGCTCGTGAGCGGCGTAGAAGTCTTCGTTGCGCCGACTCATGCGCCGGACTCTCTCGACATACATCTGAGAGATCCCCAGATCGGCCAGCGATTTCGCTCGAGTCCCTTCACCCGTCGTCATATTTCCGCTCTTCTCATCATCCGTCGAACACGTCAAGCGGTTGTGCTAGTCCATAACAGTGTATGGCGCGGCATGCCATGCCGAGTTCAGTTCACCATGACCGGTAGCTCGTCCCCTGCCTCAGGACGGTGAGGGATCAGGATCAACGCCGCGTTTTGACCGTGCGCGCCGTATGCCGCAGTTGCCGCTCCGACGATCCGATCCTCGTACAGCCGATTTGTGAAGCCCAGTTTGCAGGCAAGATCCTGCTCCTGGAATGTTGCGTGCGGGGGGACCTTGCGCTGATCAACGATCATCGCCGTAGCTACCGCTGAGAGCGCACCCGACGCGCCCGCCGTGTAGCCGACGTTGGGACTCACGGTCGTGGCGTACATATCCAGCGTGCGACGGCCGAAGCCCCGCTCAATGATGTCCGTTTCGCGCTCGTCGCCCAGCCTGGAGCCCAGGCCGGCGGCTACCACGACATCGATGTCCGACGGCGAGATTTCTCCAGCCAGCATCGCGTCACCGGTGGCTCGGCGCGCCACTTCAACATCGGTCGGCGCCTGACCGTCACCCATCGGTCCGGAGGTCAACGCCTCGCCGCCGATCTCGGCGTAGATGTGGATTCCGCGTTGCGCGGCGAGTTGGCGATCTTCCAGCATCAACGCGCCTGCGCCTTCACCGAGGATCATGCCTGACCGATTGGCGTCGAACGGACGCTGCGCGCCGGGGTCGTCCGAGCGGTCGAGCAGCCCCGATGACTCGTACGATTCCCACACATCCGCGCGCAGCGGCGCTTCTGCGCCGATCGCCAACGCCGCCCGCACGACGCCGGCGCGAATCAACTGTGTTGCCAACACGACCGAGGCCAGTCCCGACGCGCCGCCCATCGACACTGTGAAGACGGGCCCGGCGATGTTCAGTCCCATCGACGCGCCCGACAGTCCCGAGCCGAGCGCGGCCCAGCCGTCGCCGGCGCTGGGATGGGCGATGCCCGTCACCGCCCCGACGACGAAGGCATTCTGCTGATTGAACTCGATCCGCGCATCGGTTTGCGCCTGGATGGCGGCGTCCAACGCGAGTTGGGACGCTCGGTCCATCCGCGCCAACAGCCACGCCGGGGCGCCCGACGGTCCGCGCCATGACTGATCAACCTGTCCCGCTGCTGCTGCCCGCGGAGCCTCGAACGCCGTCAGCGAGGAGGTGCAGACGCGCCCGTCGCACAGCGCCGACCAGAAATCGGCCGTCGTCAAGCCAGCCGCCGATACCGCCCCGACCCCCGTAACCACGACGCGCCGGCGCTCGCCGCCGTCATCGGCGGTGACGCCTCGATTCACACCTGCGCCGACACCTCCACTGACCATGTTGCGACTCCCTCATCGTCCCACTGTGAATAGCTCGTTGGCGTGTAGCTGACGTGTAGCTGACGTGTTCTGTTACACCTCAACCGAGCTGTGAATCCTTTGCCGATTCCAGCGAACGCTGTTACGATCACGGCGTTAGCACTCTCCGCAAGAGAGTGCTAACCACAGCTTACGACAGCCAGATGGCTAGGCTTGACACCCGGGCACGATTGCCGGGCATGATTGCCGGACAAGGACTTGACACGAGCGATGTCCTCCGAACGGCCAATCGACCATCTCAGCGATCGACGCGCAGGCATTTTGCAGCTCGTCATCCAGGACTACATCGAAACCGCGATACCGGTCGCGTCGCGTCACGTCGTTGAAAAATACGCCTTGCCGGCGTCGCCAGCCACGATACGCCATGAGATGCACGCCCTCGAGCAAGAGGGCTACCTCACCCATCCGCACACGTCGGCCGGACGCGTCCCTTCCAACCGCGGCTACCGACACTTCGTGCAGTCGCTGATGGGACACGCCGAGTTGGGCATGGCCGAACAGGCCTCGGTCCGGCACCAGTTCTTCCAGGCCGCGCCCGCTGTGGATGAATGGGTCGAACTGGCCGCGACCGTGCTCGCGCGCTCACTGGGGCTGCTCGTGATCGTCGCGCCGCCCCATCCCGAGAGTCTGCGCGTGCGACAGCTCGAATTGATCTCGCTCAACGAGCTGCTCGTGCTGATGATCGTGGTCGTCCAGGAAGCGCGGATGATCCGCCAGCTGATGCCCCTGCCGCAGCCGATCGAGGTGGACGAACTCGACGATCTCGCCACCAAGCTCTCCTCGATGCTGCGTGGCCGCTCCGCTCCAGATGTTCGCGAAGCGGCGAGACAAGCGATCGACGCTCCCGACACGCATCCCGTGGAGCATTTCGTGCTCGACACGTTGGCCCAGGTCCTCGATCGGGACGCGCTGCGCGCCGGCGTTCCCTCGATCGCCGGACTCGGCGGGATGATGGCCCAACCCGAGTTCCAGCACGAGCCGCTGCGCTCGCTGCAGTTGATTGAGCTCGTCGACCAGCACGCCGCCGAGGATTTGATCCCAGCCGCGGTCGTCGAGGACATCGCACACCAGGGCGACCTGCGTGGGGCGATGCACATCCTGATCGGCGACGACCATCCCACCGAGCTCTTACAGGAATGCTCACTGGTCCTCGCTCCCTACGGCTCGTCCATGACTGCCGACCACGCTCTGGAGATCCCCGGTTATGTCGGGATCATCGGGCCGACGCGCATGAACTACCCGCGCAGCATCGCCGCCGCGCGCTTCTATTCCCAGCTCCTGCAGGAGATGATCGACGCCGTCTATGGAACCAGCCGATGATCCCAGACAGCCAGTCAACTGATCAGGTAGATCAGCAGATCGATGAAGTCCTCGAATCCGACCCAAATGCCGAACCGGCCAACGAACTAGAGGCGTTGCGCGAGGAGTCGGCCCGCAACTACGCGGGATGGCAACGGGCGCAGGCCGATTTCGAGAACCTCAAGCGCCGCTCCGCGCAAGATGTCCGTGACCGCGTCCAGCAGTCGCAGCGGGCCATCCTGCTCGACCTGCTTGACCTCGCCGACGATTTCGAGCGAGCCGATCGCGAATCGCCGAGCGACGAGTCCAACCAGGACGATCCCTGGCGCCAGGGCGTCGAGCTGATCGCGCAGAAGCTGGGCGCGCTGCTGCTGCGGCAGCAGGTCAAGCAGATCGACACGGTCGATCAGTCCTTCGACCCGGACTTCCACGAAGCCGTCGGCCAATTGCCCGGTCAACATAACGAGATTGTCGCCGTCCTGCGCACGGGCTACACCATCGGTTCCCGCATCTTGCGCGCGACCCAGGTGATAGTTGGCGACGGCTCGATTGAGCCGCCCGACACATCGAGTACATCCGACGAACTAGACGAACCAGACGAACCAGACGAACCAGACGAACCAACCGAATCCACCGAGTAGGAGATTTCCCATGCCCGGACGAGTCATTGGTATCGACCTCGGCACGACCAACTCCGCCGTCGCCGTCATGGAAGGCGGCGAGCCGACCGTCATCCCCAACGCCGAAGGCAACCGCACGACCCCGTCGGTCGTGGCGATGACCAAGACCGGCGAACGCATCGTCGGCACCGCTGCCAAGCGTCAAGCCGTCACCAATCCCGAGGACACGCTCTTCTCTGTCAAGCGGCTGATGGGTCGCCGCTTCGACGACTCCAACGTACAAGGCGCCGCCACCCGGCTGCCCTACGTGGTTGAGGGCTCCGAGAACCGCGATGCCCGCGTGAGGATGGGCGGCAACCCCTACTCGCCGCCCGAGATCGCGGCCATGGTCCTGCAGAAACTCAAGGCCGACGCCGAGGCCTACCTCGGCGAGACCGTCAGCGAGGCGGTGATCACCGTCCCCGCCTACTTCGACGACTCACAGCGCAACGCGACCAAGGACGCCGGACGGATCGCGGGACTCAACGTCCTGCGGATCATCAACGAGCCGACCGCGGCCTCGCTGGCCTACGGCCTCGAAAAGGAAAACGACCACTACATCGCCGTCTACGACCTCGGCGGCGGTACCTTCGACATCTCCATCCTCGAGCTGGGCGAAGGCACCTTCCAGGTTCGCTCGACCAACGGCAACACCTTCCTCGGCGGCGACGACCTCGATCAGCGCCTGATGGACCACCTCGTCGACGTCTTCCGCAAGGAACAGGCGATCGACCTCTCGCAGGACCGGATGGCCCTGCAGCGCCTCACGGAAGCCGCCGAGCGGGCCAAGGTCGAGCTGTCGACCACGCAGTCGACCGAGATCAACCTGCCCTACATCACCGCCGACGCCGCTGGCCCCAAGCACTTCACCCACACGCTGACTCGCGCCCAGCTCGAGCAACTCGTCCTCGACCTCGTTGAGGGCACGCTCGAGCCCTGCCGCAACGCGCTCGACGACGCCGGTATCACCCGCGACCAGGTCGACGAGATCGTGCTCGTCGGCGGACAAACTCGGATGCCGCTGGTCCAGCAAAAGGTCGAGCAGTTCTTCGGCAAGGAGCCACACCGCGGCGTCAATCCGGATGAGGTCGTCGCCCTGGGCGCGGCAATTCAGGCCGGCGTCCTGCGCGGCGAGGTCAAGGACGTGCTGCTGCTTGATGTCACCCCGCTCACGCTGGGTATCGAGACCCTGGGCGGCGTTTCGACGCCGCTGATCCCGCGTAACACGACCATCCCGACCTCGAAGTCGCAGGTCTTCTCGACCGCCGCCGACAACCAGTCGCAGGTCGAAATCCACGTGCTGCAGGGCGAGCGCGAGATGGCCGGCGGCAACAAGTCGCTGGGCAAGTTCATCCTCGACGGCATTCTCCCCGCCCCGCGCGGGATGCCCCAGGTCGAGGTCACCTTCGACATCGACGCCAACGGCATCCTCAATGTCGGCGCGCAGGACAAGGGCACCGGCAAAGAGCAACGGATTACGATACAGGGTTCCTCCGGCCTCTCCGACGACGAGATCGCCACGATGCAGCGAGACGCCGAGGAGCACGCGGAAGAAGACCAGCGCCTACGAGAGCTCGCTGAGGTCCGCAACCGAGCCGAGAGCACCGCTTACGAAGCGGAGAAGGTCCTCCGCGATCAGGAGGACAAGCTCGACGAAGAGCTCAAGGTCGAGATGCAGGGCAAGATCGACACCCTCAGAACCGCCCTCGAGTCGGACGACGTGGCCCCGATCCAGACCGCGCTCGACGACCTCAACACCAGCTTGATGAAGGTCGGAGAGAAAATCTACGGTCAGCAGCAAGCCGCCGGAGAAGCCCCCGACATGGGAGACGACGCTTCACCGCCGGAGGACGACACGGTCGAGGGCGAATTCCGCGAGGTCTAGGTAGACAAATACCCCTCCCGCTCTCAGAGCGGGAGGGGTATTCGACGAAACCTAGTTGCTTTTGGCGAACGGCTCGGTTTGCGCAGGCAGATTGCCGCGTTGCGCTGGTGCTATCTGCCATGCCCCCTATCAAAGGTTCGGATCCACCAACCGGTTCGCCTCATCAGTTCTATGGCCAAGAGACAGGCCGCCAGTGTGCCTCCAGCTAGAGACAGCTCAGCCCAAACTCCAGCCATGACGCTCGAGAGTTCCGGTAGAATCGTCCACCGAAGCACAAAGTACAGGGTGACGCTGGCAGCGCTGCTCAGCACGATCACCGCCGTATCGGCACCGCCGGCCCAGCGAGAAAACCAATCCCAAATGCCATCGGAATGCACCTTCGACTCCTCTCTGCCCCTTGCGCAGGGACATTTTAGCGCACTGCTCAGTGTCCGTGCCCACTCATTTGACCCGCTAACTGGACGTGGTCGAATGACAGGGGTTTTGGTGACCAGCAACGCCGGGGGCTGGTTGGCAGGTCACCACCGGTGCATAGTTGTTATTGGCTCCCGGAAGGTTTGCAGTTTGTTGGGCGGCATGCACGTTGTGCTCATTCTCGTGATTCTGGCTCAAGCTTTGCTCAGGATGAACTTCACGTGGCGGATCTACTGCGTCCAGTGTGGTTGAAACCGCCACCCCGACGGCTATTCCAGTGGCAGCCCCTACTTGCGCGCCTCGGGCAGGATCCTTACTGCTTGCGGTAGCTGCGGCCCCTGCTACGATTCCAGCTCCCGTTCCAGCGGCACCAGCAAGCGCGTCTTGCGCCCAGTCTTCTACCACACCATCCTCATCAGACTCGGTGTCGTGAGCGTGACTGTCCTCACCGGGGTCATGCGCGAGCAACTGGCTGGTTGATGCTCCAGCCAACGCCGCGATGCTCACGAATCCCACAATCGCAGCCAACACGGACGCAGACTTCACTCGAGGGTACGACGCGAAAATTCCGTCTAGCACTATCCTCTTCCTTTCTATCGGGATCTCTCCGCTATGGAGCGGCTCCCTTCGGGATGTCGCGGGCCTAACGGACATGCGAAGTGATGTGGAGATTCTGCGAGCCACAGTTCACCCTGAAATGGATGTCATCCCTGACTCAAGACATCAAGGTCGGGATTGGGGAAGTTCACTCGCTGTTGCAACAACATCACGCATATCGCTACGGTTGTTGGCCCGCCCTCTTATGCGCAGGCAACAGATCGTCACTTGCGTACTGCCGTTTCGAAAGTTCTCGAAACGAGGCGGACTTTTCGGCTGAAACCATGGCGCACGCGACAACAAGCGCCACCAGCGCGAATCCAATCGCGAACCCGCGATTTTCGGCTGGTCGGTCTCGGCCCGGTATATTCATGGAGCGTTCCTCTCGTCTAAGTCACTGGTGCAACTGCGACGCTAGGCGAGGGGACGCCAGCAATTCGATGGAGGTGGAGGCGGCGACCCGCTTGGAGGGTGGTGGGCTCCGGCAGCACCCTCCAAGCGGGTCGCGGGCATTAAGGACGCCAAATGTCAACCCCCTGTTCTCTATAGAGAGCAGGGGGTGTGCTATAGAAAACGAAGAGCAGCGAACAGATGGTTGTGCGTTGCTGTCAACCGAGAGGGCGATCCACTATCCCCAGACGCCTACGACCGAAACCACCCAATGGCACATTCAAACGACTGCTACGAAACCCCTGACATCTCGAGAGCGCGTTCGCGCACAGTAGCGGCGGCCATTACTTCAACCGACGGATAACCCACACAATCCGGAGTGCGGCGAACGGCTGAACGCGAGGAACCGAGGCTGCAGGATGGACAGCCAACGCACCCTTGCCAGACGACTACTCGCCCGACTCCGTTAGCTCCGCCTTGGCCTGAGCCAGCAGTGGGCTGAGGCGCGTGATCAGCTCCGGCACGTGCTGACGAATGATCGCCCAGAGCTTGTCTTCATTGATGTCTCGGTAGCCGTGAATAAGACGGTTGCGCGCGTCGATGACGGCGCGCCATGGAATCTCGGGATGCGCCTCACGGACGTGCTCCGGCAGCTTCGTCGCGGCCTCGCCGATGATCTCTACGTTGCGGACTGTGGCGTCGTACTTCTCGCGGTTGGCCAGAAATGATGCGCGATCGACTCCAGTGGTGTAAGTAACCACGCTCTCGCAGGAATCCAGCATGTCTTGGATGTAGATATCCCAGCGTTTTGGGCGCGACGCTTCTGACATCAGCGGCCTCGGATCCAATGGGTCAACCGCGTCGGCCTCCACCCAGGGGCGGTATTCCTTGCGCAGCAAACGACGCTCGACCAAATCGACACGGCGACCGAACAGGTCCGACAAGTAATCTTCGGCGCCCACATCGCCCCACCAGGATGTGCCATTCTGCTCCTCACGAGTTCCGCTCTCATATGTGACCAGGATGTCAACGTCGCTGTCGGCCGTCGCCTCGTCGCGGGCGGTTGAGCCGAACAGCGCTAGTTCGCTGACGCCGAACCGCTTGACGAGCACCGGCATGTGCTCTCTGAGCAGCCTCAGAGCTTTGTCGCGGCTCAATGCGGTCTTGGCCACGGCTGATCCTCCTTGTCCTCAGATTACCGTTCTACACAACTGCAAATGCGCAGCGCCATCGCGCGATACCCTGTCTCCATTAGCGCGTCCAAGACCGAAACTGCCCTATGGCTCAATCCGACGACTTCTACGAAATCCTTGGCCTCTCGCGGGAAGCCTCTGCTGACGACATTCGGCGATCGTTTCGCAAGCTGGCGATGGAGCACCACCCTGACCGTGTAACCGATCCGGCGCAGAAGGAGGTCTCCGAGGCCAAGTTCAAGCGCATCGCGGCTGCCTACGAGGTGCTCTCCGACCCTGAGAAGCGGACCAAGTACGACCAGTACGGCTCGGCCGGCGCGTTTGCCCAGGGGACCGGCTTCGAGGGCTTCGACTTTGGCGGCTTCGGCGACATCTTTGATGCGTTCTTTGGCGGACGCCGCGCCGCCGGCCCGATTCGTGGCGGCGACCTGCGCATCCAGATCGAGCTCGATTTCGAGGAGGCCGTCTTCGGCTGCGAGGAAGAGATTCGCGCCTCGCGACTCGAACATTGCACCGTCTGCGGTGGCTCGGGCGGCGAGCCTGGCACTCAGCGCGTCGCCTGCACCGTCTGCGGCGGCGCCGGCGAAGTGCGGCGCACCCAGAGCAACGTCTTCGGGCGCTTCGTCAACGTCGCGCCCTGTGAGCCCTGTGAGGGCGAGGGCGCCGTGATCGAGCACCCCTGTCAGTCATGCGGCGGCATCGGACGCGAGCAGCGCAACCGGCGACTGAAGGTGAAAATCCCCGCCGGCGTTACCGACGGCGCGCAAATGCGGCTCTCTGCCGAGGGCGACGCCGGACTGCGCGGCGGACCGGCCGGCAATCTCTACGTCGACATCAACGTCCGACCACATGAACTCTTCCTGCGCGACGGCAACGACCTAATCCTCCCGCTGCGTCTCAACGTCGCCCAGGCCGCGCTCGGCGCGACCGTCGATATCCCCGGAATCAACGGTCACGACCAGCCGCTGAACATTCCCGCCGCGACACAACACGGCCACGAGTTCCGCCTGCGTGGAGAGGGTGTGCCCCACCTGCGCGGTCGCGGCCGCGGCGACATGCGCGTGCAGGTCCACGTCGTTATCCCGACCAAGCTGTCCAGCCCGCAGCGCGAACTCTTCGAACAGCTCGCCGAGTTGCTCGACGATCCCGCCAACCGAGGCGGCGACGAGGACGGCGTCTTCTCGCGCATCCGTGGAGCATTCTCCAATTAGTCGCTCCTCCAATCGCTCCTCTAGGTTGCTGCGGGTTGCTCTCAGTGTCGGCGCCGCACAAGTCGAGCAGGCAGTCGCTGCCTGGGAACTGGCTGGTGTGTACAACTCCAGCATCGAGTACCAGCTCGACGAACCGACCGAGGAGCCGTGGCCCGGTCACGACAATCGCCCCAAGCAGGACGGGCGCGCCGAGGTCGCGGCGTACCTGGGCGCCGACCACTGGAAGCGGATCGAAGCGGCAGCCCGGGATGCCGCAGCCAGGATGTCATTAGGCGAACAATTGTTTCACGTGAAACAATTGCCCGACCGGGACTGGCGCACCGCCTGGCACGACCACTTCAACCTCGTCCGAATCCCCGGCCCACGGCCAATCATCATCCGACCGCCGCACATCGCCTACGAGGCCAAGCCCGATGAGCTGGTCATCGACCTCGTTCCCGGCCTCGCTTTCGGTACCGGACAGCACCAGTCGACCAGGCTTTGCCTCGGACTCCTGGCTGAACAGATCAGCGGAGGCGAGCGGGTGCTTGATGTCGGAACGGGAAGCGGCATTCTCGCGGTCGCGGCTGCGAAGCTGGGCGCGGCGTCGGTGCTGGCAACGGATATCGATCCGCTTGCCGTTGATTCCGCGCGTCAGACGGTCCGGCAGAATCAGCTCGACGAACGAATTGAAGTCAGAGAAGAGTCAACCCCAGCAGACGAACCGTTCGACCTCATCACGGCCAACCTGACGGCGGACATCCTCCAATACGTAGCCGGAGACCTGGCGGCTGCGCTGAATCCGGGAGGCAGGCTAATCGCGAGTGGACTGATCTCGGCGCGGCGGGAGGAGGTTGTCTCGGCGTTTGGGCGCAATGGACTGCAACGGCAATCCGACAAGACAGAGGACGCCTGGTGTGCCGTGGTGCTGGCTCAGTCGGGGCGCTGACTACGCCAGCGGAGCGAGTTTGTCGACCAACAGGCGGACATCGCCCAAGGCGGCGCTGACGTTGTCCGCCGTGTCCCAGTTCTCGTAGAAATTGGTGTGCAGACTGTTAGCGACTTGGAAGAGATTCCGAAGTTGGTCGTCGCCTGTTTCTTCCGCAAGGCTTGCGATGACAGGGAACAACGCAGCGTGCCGTTGGTGAGGCCAGCCGCGCGGCTGGGCGACGGCCTTGACGATCTGTGCCGCCGCTCCCCAACCCTTTTCCGACGCCTGGCGAATGTCACCCTGCGCCAGTTCTTTTTCCGCCTGAGCGAGCAGCGTCCAGCTTGCCTCTTGATACGTTTGTGTCGTCATGCTCCTCAGCCTACCAAGACGGCGAGGCGCCGCCGTCGATGTTGATGGCGCAGCCTGAGATGAAGCTGGCCGCGTCCGAGGCGAGGAAGACGAGCATGTTTGCCGCCTCCTCCGACGTGCCGATTCGCTTCACCGGGATGCCCTGGCCGACGCTCTCGAGGAACTCTTCGTAGCTCGCGTCGGGCATGCGGGCCTCGTGGAAGCCGTGCCACTGAGCTGAGTCGACGGAGCCAATGCAGGCTGCGTTGACCAGGATCTGGTCGGCCGCGACCTCCTTGCTCAGCGCCTTGGTCATCGCCAGACCGGCCGCACGCGACGCCGCGGTCGGCATTGAGCCCGCGCCCGGAGTCTTGCAGCCAATGTTGAGCAGGTTGACGATCCGACCGCCGCCGCGCTCACGCATCGAGGGGATACAGAGCTTGGCCAGGCGGATGCCGCCGTAGAGCTTGAGGTCGAGGTCAACCGCCCAGGTCTCGATGTCGTGAGACTCGATCAGACCCGACGAGGATTGTCCCGCGTTGTTGATCAGGATGTCGACGCCGCCGAAGCGCTCAATCGCCGCCGCGACTAGCCGCTCGCAGTCTTCGTCTGATGTGACGTCTGTTGACATCGCCAAGCACTCGCCGCCGTTCGCTTTGATCGCATTCGCCGCCTCATCGAGCGGCCCCTGACGCCGAGCGCCGATCACCACCGATGCGCCTTCCGCCGCCAACACGATCGCGGTCGCCCGGCCGATGCCTTCTGAGCCGCCCGTCACAATCGCCACTTTGCCGCTGAGTCCGAGATCCATGAGCTTGCCCGTCCATTCCTGTACAGTTTTTGTCCCAGCGGAGTCTAACGCGCGCAAGCTGAAGGGCTCAGCCTGATGACCAGACACTACGGCGGCGACCACCCTAGCGACGAAGGCCGACTCGGCCTGGTGCCGAGGTATTTTCTCGATGAATCCGCGCGGGTCGAGGACGACACAATCGTCATCACCGGCGGCAAAGCCAACCGCCTCAAGCGGGTCATGCGCATCCGCCGCGACGACCCGCTGGAACTCGTGCATCCCTCGACCGACCGGCTCTATCAGGCCGTCGTGGAACGCGTCACAGGTGATGATGTGATCTGCCGAGTCATCGAGAGTCGGCCTCGACGCGCTCTGCCCCCGCCACGGATCGTCATCTCGGCAGCATTGATTCGGCCTCAGCGCTATGACTTCATGATTGAGAAGGCGACCGAGCTCGGCGTCGACGAGATCCGTCCCGTCTGGTCGCAGCGAGCCCTCATCCGTGGCGACGCGACACAGCGTCTGCATCGCTGGCGCCGCCTGGCGACTGAAGCCGCCGAGCAATGCCGTCGCGAGTACCGGCCTGAAATTCATGCCCCGATCCAGGTGACCGACCTGATCACAGAAGAACAGGCGCCCGACAGCCTGCGCCTGTTGGCCTCGGCGATCGAGCCGGATCAACGGATCGCCCCAATCTTCCAACAGCGACGCGACGATGGTCTGCCGCCGCCTTCGTATATTCATCTGCTGATCGGTCCAGAAGGCGGTTACACGCTCGAGGAGGCCAGCCTCGCCCGGAGCCACGGCTGGAAGCCAATCTCACTCGGCAATCGTCCACTGAGAGCAGAGACGGCCTCAATCATCGCAATCGCCCTGACGCTCGAGGCCGCTCGGTCTTAGGGGTCTGTGAATGACTTCTTTCGGTGGTTGATCAGGGACACACAGAGTGTGTCTCAGAAGTCGCCTGTTATCGACCTCCGTCATACCCGCGCTCCGCCGCGGGTATCTCGCTGTCCTCGGCAGGAACGCTTGAAGGCGACTGAGCAACTAACGCGAGCTGTGGGTCTCTGGTTCGAGCGCCGGTCCTGCACGCGGCGAGATTCCCGCGACGGAGCGCGGGAATGACGAGTCTTGTACTTCTGCGACACCTGCTCAGGCCGGGGGCGGGCTTTCGGAAGCTTCCTTCGCGGGTGATCCCCAATCAGCCCTTGGCGAGGTTCGTCGAGGTCAGCGCGTTGGCTGGGTTTAGCTCTTGGTAGGGGTCGGGGAACTCGAGCAGCCTCAACCAGGGCAGCGGATTGACTGTGACTCCTCGCACCACCACCTCCCAGTGCAGGTGCGGACCCGTTGCCAGACCGGTGGCGCCCATTCTGGCGATCAGTTCTCCCTGTTCCACAACGGTTCTGGCGGTCTGCAGCAGCTCGGAGAGGTGGTAGTAGCCCGTGAAGACGCCTGCGCCGTGGTCGATGATGATGCCGTTGCCCCGACGTCTTGTGCGTCCGGCCCAGCTGACGACGCCGCTGTTTGCGGCGGTGACAGTGGCGCCGGTCTCGCCGCCGAAATCGATGCCGGTGTGGTACTCGGAGATCGGGCCGCCGTTGAATGATCGTTGTTCGCCGTAGAGCGCGGTGATTGCGCCGTCGGACGGCGGGTCGAACACGCCGAGCCAATGCAGGCTCGCGGTGAGGCTGGATTGATGCGGCAGCCGTTGACGTTCGTCCGCCTGGCGGATCGATGGATCGAGCAGGGCCGTGTTAGGCCCGTCGATCTGAATGTCGTCGATGGTCCACTCGACGGTCGTGATCTCGATCACCGTCTCCTGCCAGAGCAGTTGCTCGCCGCGCGGTCCCCAGACCGCGACGCCCAACGATTGCGGGCCGACTGGAGAATTGGCGTCGATCCCGAAGAAACCGAGGAATCGCTCCTCGTTGTGGAGCAGGGAGAACGTCTGACCCTGCCAGGACATCGAGGCGGTCTCAGCGCCGGGCGCTTCAACCAGCAACAACACCGTCTCGCCCTGTGACACGGGACTGGGAATCACGTAGACCCGAGGCTCCGGCAACGTGACAGCGGGTAGTGGCTCGGTCAGTGCCTGCGAGGCCGCCTGTTGGGCAAGGTCCTGCTGTGCTTCGCTCGCTTCCGCAGCGCCGCTCCCGTTGTCGGAAGTCGATGGAGTGTTCTGCCGGTTGGCTGCGAAGGGATCCAGATCATCGCCGCCGCAGGCGGTCAGCAGCACCCCTGCTCCCGCGCCGACGAGCGCACGCAACACCGTCCGCCGGCTGAGGCGAACCGGCCCATTCACCACTCGTTCGAGATCAACCGTTTGCGCCATACCGTCGGAACTACTTTACACATATGGGCTACGCTCTTACCAAGTGTCCCTCAATTCAAATACCAGACGCCACACTGACGAGCAGCGGCTCACAAACCGCGACTACCAGTGATTGGCAGACCTGCAAGCGGAGAACTCCCAGATGGACGATCCCCGAACCGTGCTCCTCAGCGTCGTTGCCAATGTCGAGCGCGTCATCCTGGGCAAGACCAAAGAAGTGCGGCAGGCGGTCGTCGCGCTCGTCGCCGATGGCCACCTGCTGATCGAGGATGTGCCCGGCACCGGCAAGACGATGCTGGCCCGCGCGCTGGCCGTCTCGACCGGCTGCACCTTCAACCGGATTCAGTTCACGCCCGACTTGCTGCCCTCGGATGTCACCGGCGTCTCGATCTATAACCAGAAGACGCAGGATTTCGAATGGCGGCAGGGGCCGATTTACTCTCAGATTGTGCTCGCCGATGAGATCAACCGGGCCACGCCCAAGACGCAATCGGCGTTGCTGGAAGCGATGGAGGAACGTCAGGTGACGGCCGACGGCGTCACCCGTCAACTGCCACCGCCGTTCATGGTCCTGGCGACCCAGAACCCGGTTGAATATGAAGGCACCTTCCCATTGCCCGAGGCGCAGCTCGACCGCTTCCTGCTGCGCATCCACCTGGGCTATCCCTCTGCCAACGACGAGGTGGCCGTGCTGGAAGGTCAGCAACAACGGCACCCGATCGAGGGGCTTGCGCCTGTGACTTCACCCGAGGAAGTGCGGGAAATCCATCGTGTCTCCCGCGACATCTGGGTCGACCCGCACCTCAAGCAGTACGCCGTGCAGTTGGTCGCGGCGACCCGCTCGCACGAGGCCGTGTACCTGGGCGCCTCCCCGCGTGGATCGCTGGCGCTCTTCCGTTGCGCCCAGGCGTCGGCCTTGCTGGCCGGTCGCGATTATGTGATTCCCGACGACATCAAATCGCTGGCACACCCAGCCCTCGGGCACCGGATCATCCTCAGCCCGTCGGCTCAGGTGCGGAACCAGGATGCGCGGACAGTGATCGACGATGTACTCGAACGTGTGCCGGTGCCGGGCGCGCGAGTCGCATGATGATCTGCCCCGCCAGCCGAGCAGCGCCCGGCCCGGTCGTCTACAGAACGGACTAGACCGTGCTCGGCCGCCATGCAGTTTGGGCAGCCATCACGAGCCCCTTCCGCAGCGCCTGGCGGGCGACGTTCGGCACACGCCGTTCCTTCAGCATTGTGGTCACGCTGACGATCATCGCGTTCGCTGTCGGCTTCGCCTCCAACTACTGGCTGCCGCAACGGCTGGGCTACACGTTGCTCTTCGGCATCATCCTGGCCGGTATCTGGACCTGGTCCTCGGGACAGGGCGTGCGAGTGCGGATGTCGCGCTCGCGAGACCGAGTGCAAGTCGGTGAGTCGATCATCGAACGCTTCGAGGTGATCAACGATTCCGCCATTCCCAAACTCTGGCTCGAGGTCGAAGAGACATCAGACTTGCCCGGACACACGGCGCAGTTCGTGACCTCGCTGGGTCGATCGAATCATCGCAACTGGCGGGTTCAGACGGCATGTCATCGGCGCGGGCTCTACAACCTCGGTCCGATCACGGTGCGCAGTTCTGATCCGTTCGACATCTTCCACCGCGAGCTTCGATTCGGACACCGTCGCGGGCTCATCGTTTATCCGCGCGCGCTCGAATTGCCTCGATACTCAGCGCCGCCGGCCAATCTGCCGGGCGAGGGTCGCTTTCGCCGCCGCACGCACTACGTGACTCCCAACGCCTCGGGCATTCGCGACTACGAGGCCGGCGATTCGGTCAACCGGATTCACTGGAAGAGCAGCCTGCGCACGGGCTCGCTGAAGGTCAAGACGTTCGAGCTCGACCCCGCCTCGCACCTATGGGTGATCGTCGATCTCTCCAGCCAGGATCACATCGGTGTGGGCGATGACGCCACGATCGAAACGGCGGTCACGCTGGCCGCGTCGGTCGTGCGGCTGTTCATCAATCAGAATCGCTCGGTCGGCCTGATGATGTTCGGCGAACGGCTTGACGTGATTGAGCCCGACCGCGGTTCCCAGCATTTCGGACGGATCCTCGAATCGCTCGCGGTGGCACAACCGATTGGGACCGTGCCGGTGGCGTCGATTCTGTATCAGCAGTCGCGTCGTTGGGGTCGGCATACGACGGTCATCGTGGTCACGGCGTCGACCGATCCGCGTTGGCAGGGAGCGATTCGATCGCTGACCCAGCGAGGCGTCAAGGCCGCCGTCGCGTTGATTGATCTTGAGTCGTGGGGCGGACGCGGCGGAGCATCGGCCACGGCCGTCGAGCTGCGTGCGCTGGGTGTGCAGGTCAATCTGATTCGCCAGGGCGAACACATTCCCTCGGTCATGGTCGGTCAGATTCCCGGCGGACCGATGGCGTCGGGCGCAGCCGCACTCGCCGCCGCAGAGGGAAACAGTACATACGGCGGCGGCATTCCGGCAGCTCAGGCGAATATGGAAATGGAAGAGGTACGGGCGGGAGCGGACTGGAGTCAGTCCGATTCCGGCTCTGACACACAGAGTGAAGAGACGCCGGTCCGATGAGCGCGCGCCCACCGACCAACGACGCTTCCGACCAACCAACAACGCTGGTCGCCGAAGCTGAGCGCAGATTCTTCGCTCGCCGCAGCTCAGGCGAGACGCTGGTCGTGTCGGGTCAAGAGCGACCGCTCTCGAAGAGCCAGCGATTTCTGGAAACCACGATCACGTTCGGGATCCTGCTGCTGGTCGCACTCTCGACGGCGAACAGCATCTACATCGCCGGCTGGGTCGAGGAGATGCCCGACCTGCGAGTCACCGCCGCGCTTGGCGTGCTGCTGGCGCTTGGGCTGGGACGTCTGAGGTGGCTGCGCTGGCCGTTCGCGATGGTCATCGCCGTGATCATCGGCGGCCTGATCATCATGGCGCAGATCACCCAACTCGAATCGCTGGGCGGACAGCCGCTGTTCTGGGACCGATTCACCGATTTCGCTTTCCGCTTCCAGGACTGGTTCACACAGGCCTTCAGCTCCGGCCTGACGACGGACAACCTGCCGTTCGTCTTCTTCACCGACGTCTTCGTCTATGTCGGCTCATTCCTCGGGGCGTACGCCGTCGCGCGGTGGCGCAATGCCTGGATCGCGATGATCCTGCTGGGCGCGTTGCTCGCCGTCAACATCTCGTATCTCTCCGACCGGCAATGGAATCTGTCCTACGGATTTTTCCTCACCGGCTCAATGCTGCTGCTGATGCGCGCGTCGCTGCTGCGCCGGATCGATCGCTGGCGCGAGCAAGGCTCGGCCTATCCCGACTGGATCTCGCTCTCCTTCCTCGGCGCGACGATGGTTGCCATCGTGTTGCTGCTCACGCTCTCACGCGCCATTCCGCGGCCCGACGAGTCGCAGGCGTTGGAGGATGCCTGGACGGCCATCGCCGGCCCCTTTGACGGTCTGAACGACGACTTCCGCCGCATCTTCAGCGGTATCGACTCGCGACGCGGCGTCCCGGTTCACTCGTTTGACAATTTCCTCGTGCTCCAGGGTGATGTTGATCCCGGCGACGCGATCATCATGCGCGCCGCGGCGACCGAGCCGGGACTGTTACGCGGCGCGGCCTATGACGAGTACACCGGTCGCGGCTGGAGGCAATCACCATCGGTGTCACGCACGGTGAACGAGCTGGAGCCAATTAGCGGTACAGCCGTTGCAGATGACACCTCGGTCGACAACGAGGGCACGCTGATGACCAGCGAGTATCTCGAGCGCCGACCAGTGGCAGCGCAGATCTCGGTCGAACGATCCCCGGCGGTGTTGTTCTCGTTCGGCGCGCCCGTGATCGCCAACAAGGCCACGCGAGTCGACACGCTGGCATCCGTCGATTTCAGCGTCGAGTTCTCAGAGCCGGACCGATTCGACGGCACCGATCTCGAGCCGGCGCTGTCGGCCATCAGCGACCGAATCTCCGCGGCGAATGAAGACCTCGAGGACGACACGGAGATTCCCTCGGCCGACGAGGTCGCTTCATACGTGCCTGCCCAGTACACCCTGCTTGATGTCGACATTGATTCCCGAAGCGGCGCGCCGACCGGGTTGCAATTGCGCTCGGTGCCGGAAGAGACTGATGTGTTGTCTCTGCGCCCGGCGCAGCGCAGAGTACGCGCGGGGTTCACTTACCAGATCACCGGCACGGTCTCGGGAGCGAGTGAGGTGGCCCTGGCTGAAGCCGGACACAACTACCCGCTCTGGGTCAGCGAGACGTTCCTGCAGCTGCCCGACTACGACGATGAGCAGTTGGCGAATCTGAACAGCCTGCTGCGCACGATTGGCCGCAGCTTCAGTCTCGGACCAGATCCTGCGCGCGACGACGAAGGCTACAACCCGTACTCGATCGCTTCAGCCGTCGAAGCGTACCTGCGCTCCGCTCCCGCCGTCGACGAGGACGGACGACTCGTACGTGACGATGATGGCGAACTCGTCCCTCTGTATCCGCTGACGACGGAGATCGACCTGCCCCCGGTCAAGTCCGACGCCGTCTACTGGTTCCTGTTTGAGAACACGGAGGACGGCCTGCCGATTGGCGGCTATTACGACTATCACGCCTCGTCGATGGCGGTCTTGCTGCGGATCGCGGGCGTGCCCGCCCGGATCGTGACCGGATTCGTGCTCAGCGTCAACAACTTCGACGACCGCACGCAGAACTATGTCGTCCGTGGACACGACGCCTACGCCTGGGTCGAGGTTTATTTCCCCGACTATGGCTGGGTTGATTTCGATCCGACGCCGAGCACATCGGCCGACGAAGCGCTTGCGGCCATCGCCGGCGGCGGCCCGGGCGGACGCCGGATCGCCGCACAACGCCTGAGCACACCGCGCTTCGACCTGCGACCAGGGATCGGCGGGACCAACCTGGCCGATATCGAGCTGGCTGACATTCTTCAGTACCTGGCGGCTGGCACGATCCCGGGAGAGTCGGCATTGCTGGACCGTGGTCCGAGCAAGTGGATCTGGCTGGGCCCAACGATTGGCGCCGCGGTTGCCGTGGCGCTGGCATTGGTGATCTGGCTCAGTTGGCGTATCTCCCTGCGCGGCCTGGAGCCGACCGCCCGACTCTGGGTCTCAACGGCGAGAATGGCGCGCTGGATCGGAGTTCGCTCCGATCCATCAACGACGCCGCAGGAACATGCTCGGCAGATCGACACCGTGCTCGGTCTCGGCCCGCTCGCGCTTGGTCTAGCCAATCGCTACACGGCGACTCGCTTTGGCCGCAAGATCCTGAGCGACGAGGAACGAGATGAGACGACCGCAGCCTGGAAGCGGCTCCGCGTCAGTCTGATCCGCAGCGCCTTGCGAATCCCGGCCAAACCTTCCGCGCCCGCGGAAGAGATTGAGGCAGCCGCGCCTGCTCCGGCCGGCGACTGAGTCACCAATCGAGGGGCTGGCCGCCCAGCTCCAGACGTCCGGCGGCCAATCGTTCACCGGGGACAGCGCGAAGCGCGTCGAGCACGGCCAGCGCCTGCTCGAGGCTGGCATTCTCCAGCGGCAACTCGTCCAGAGTTGCCCGCAGTTCTGCCAGCGCCTCCTGACGGCGTTCGATCAGGCTTTCGTCCTCGGCGAACGTCGGAGTCGTCGGCCTGGCGCCGTTCGTCAGGCCCGCAGTAGGAGACGCCTGACCATTGCTGCCGGCTTCGCCCGCCTCAGCCGTCGCCTGCCCGTCTTCTCCAGGACCGTCGCTGTCAGATGCTTGCGATTCACCGGACTGTCCCGTCTGCCCCGACTGGCCAGCTTCGCCCTGAGGGTCGCCCTGCAGCGACGATTCTTGCTCCTGCGCAGATTCTTGTTGTAGCGACGCGAGGAGTCCGTTCACGATTTCGAGGTTGATCTTGGCGTCGAGCAACACTGGCGATTCTCGCAGCGCTTCGATATAGGCGAGTCGCGCGCCGAGCAGATCGTCGTTGGCCCAGCGATGGTTTCCGGCGTGGAACCAGGCCATCGCTCGGATTGCCGGCTCTTCGGAGCGCAGGGCTGCAAGTGTTTCGGTCTCGGCGCGGTCGTACTCTCCGAGTTGGTGCAGCGCGCGGCCGGCGTTCAGGTGCAGACGAGGGTCGATGCCGGCGTCGCTGCGCTGCGCCAGTCGTTGCGCGTCGCGCCAATCGTCCAGCGCTTCGACGTACTCGCCGGCCTCGTAGTGGGCGATGCCTTCACGATTGGCCTGCTCGATTCCGGGGCCTCCGCATCCGCTGACGAACACGAGCGAAGCAGCCAGGGCTCCGATCGACGCTGCTCCGACACGCCCGCCGGCTGAGACGCCGAACACCCGAGCGGCGACGGCGCCCAGCATCAGGAACACGGCGGCGCCGACGAACCACTGGAACTGCTCGGCCAACGCCGTCTCCTCGACTACGACCGGCCGGACGAGGTCGAGCGCCGCCAGGTCGGCATTCATGCTGGCCATCGTGCCGGGCGCGTCGAGCTCGAGATAGCGCCCGCCTCCCGCCGCCGCGATGCGCTGTAAGTGGTCGGCGTTGAGCCTGGTCAGGATCGGTGCGCCTGTGCTGACGTTCAGCTTGAGCGTTCCCGACAGTCCCAGGGGAATCCCCGCACCCTGCTCGGAGCCAACGCCGACTGCGAACACCTGTAGGCCGAGGGCGCGTGCCTCTGCTGCTGCGGCCTCCGCGTCGCCGGTGTGCGCCTCGCCGTCGCTGACGACGGCAATGGCTCCACTGATGACATCTGTGCCATCGTCTTCCGAGGCTCGGACGATGGTTGATGTGGCCAGGTTGATCGCCAACCCGATGTCCGAGCCGGGTCTGACCAACGCTTCGCCGGGCTGGAGCGCTTCCAGCACCTGGAGCGCGGCCTCGTGGTCTCGGGTCAGCGGGAAGCGTAGGAAGGCGTCGCCGGCGAAGATGACGAGGCCGACCCGGTCGCCTCGGCGACCGTCGATCAGCCGCCGGATCTCCGACTGCGCGGCGACGAATCGGCTGACTGGATCTCCGAGCCCATCACCCACATCCTCCGCCGCCATGCTCTGCGAGACGTCCAGCGCGACAACCAGAGAGAAATCCGAGAGACCTAACGTTTGCTCACCGGCGCTCCACATCGGCCGTGAGGCTGCCACAGCAATCAAGGCGAGCGCGGCCAGCATGAGCGCACGCGAGATCGCCACGCCACTCCGGCGACCGGCGATCTCGGCGCCCACTGCCCGTCGATGCAGGCGTCGCGCTCGCCAGAGCCACCACCAGCCGAGCAGTGCCGCGGGTATCAGGGCAAGCAGCGCGAGCATGACCGGCAAACCCAGCGACATCAGGGAACCCTCCGCCACCAGGTCGAGCGCAGCGCTACCTCAAGCACGATCAGCAGACCGGCGGCCAGCAGGAACCAGGGCGCGAGCTCTTCGGTCGTGAGGAAGATCTGATCGCCGACTCGTTCTCGTTCCAGCTCCGAGATCGACTCGTAGGCCTCCGCCAGCTCCCTCGCATCGGTGGCGCGGAAGTAGACGCCGCCGGTCTCGTCCGCCATGTAGACCAGCGTCAGCTCATTCAGCGCGACACCAAACTGTTGCACGCGGGCGGGTAGGCCGATCGTATAGAGGCGAACCCCCAGCGCGCGCGCGACCGCCGTCGATTGGTTGGGTGAGATATCGGGCACGTTGTTTTCGCCGTCGGTCAGGACGACCACGATCCGCGAGGCGGCGTCGGAGCCGCGCAACAGGTCGATCGCCTCCATCGTCGCGACGCCGAGCGCCGTGCCGTCGGGGATCAGACCGCTGCGCACCGAGACCTCGATCATTTCGTCGATGGCGTCGAGGTCGAGCGTGAGCGGGCTCATCACCAGCGCGCGCCGCTGGAACATCACCAGACCCACGCGGTCGGAGCCGCTCGCCTCGCGCTCGGCGACGAAGTCCCGCGCCACTCGCCTCGCTGCGTCCATACGTGTTTCCTCGTTCGATAGCCGCGCCATGGTCATCGACGACGAGGTGTCGATCACGAGCACGATGTCGATCCCTTCGGCCGGCTTGACCGCTTCGACGGTCGTGGCTTGCGGTCTCGCCGCGGCGACGATGAGCAGCAGCAACGCTGCGACTCTCAGCAGGCCAAGCAAGGGCCATGCGCGGAGTCGGCGTCCGGCGGGTCCGGAGAGTGGCGGAGCGCCGAAGAGCTGAGGCAGCAGATATCGGGGTCGGACGAGGCGCGCTTCTCGCCGGAGCAGCCAGAGGTATGGGACCAACACGACGAACAACGCAAACAGCTCGGGATCGTCGAATCTCACGTCAACGCTCCATCGGACCAGATCGCTTCGGCGAGTTGTTGGTATCCACTCAATCGCTCGGGAGTTGGCTGTTCCCCTCCGAACTGCACGCGGTCACATGCTTCCAGCAGTCTGGTCACTCGCAGGACGATGACGCCCGGCGCTCCGGCTGCGGCGAGGGCCGGTCCGATTTCCGAGGACGTCAGCGCCGACGCCGGCAGTGACCAGTCGCCGCCCAGCCGCGCTCGGACCGATGTCGCGAGCTGCCGACACTGCTCGGCGGCCTCGAGCGATGAGTCCATTTCGAAGGATGTCTGCACAACTGTCGAAGGCTCTGCCATATGTGGACCCTCGGCGACGACTTGTGCTCGTCGCCAGCGACGCACCACGCTGGTCAGGAGGAAGCCGAGGCCGATGCCGATGATCGCCACGATCCAGGGGGCGTACGTGCGGCCTTCGCCCTCTAACAAGTCGGGTCCGGTTAGCGGTCGTGGTTCTGTTTCGGCGTTCAAGACTGATGCGATCGCGATTGTCAGCGGATCGACAGCCACTTCCGTTAGCGACTGGTCGGCGCCGAGCACGGGAATCAGTGGCAGCTCAACCTCGAACAGTCCCGATGCGAACGCTCGAGTCTGGAAGACCAGCAGCGTTTCCGCTTCGCTCACGATCGAGATGACCGGCGCCGACGGTTCCATCCCTCCCATCTGCACCACTGCACTGTCCATCAGCACACGGGAGCCGGCATCGTGGACGAGATTGATCTTGATCTCAACTGGGTCGCCGACTGTCAGTTCGCCATCGGGAAGGACTTGCACGTGGACTACCGGCTCCTGGCTGAGCGCCGCGGCGGGGAGCAGGATCGTCGCAGCGAGGAGCAACAGAAGCACTACAAGCACTATGGGGCGGATCATTGCCGATTCCGCCGCTGCCGGAAGAGACCGACCAGGATCGGGACCCAGTCGTCGTCGGTCTTGATCATCACCGCGTCGCAACCGCACTGCCGCAAGCGTGTCAGCATTCCTCGTTGTTCTGCTTCCAACTCTCGCTGCTGAATCTGCGAGATGGCACGGTCGGCCACGAGCATGTCCTCGCGTTCTGCGCCGCCCCATTGCACGATGGCCCGCTCGGTGGGCTGGGTCAGCTTTGTCTCGCGATCGTTGCGTAAGCAGATGGCGACCACGTCGTGTCGGCGGCTGAGCTGCGCCAATGCCGGCTCCCAGACGTGATCAGGGTGCGTCGCAACGAAGTCGGAGATCACGATGACGACGCCGCGCCTGCGCATCACGCGGCCCGCATAGCGCAGCGCTCGCGCCATCTCGGTGCGGCCGCCGGCCGGCAGCGTCAACAGGTCGCGCAGGATTCGCAAGACGTGGCTTGATCCCTTGGCCGGCGCAACGGCGAGCACGACATCGGTGGCAAATGCTGCAAGGCCGACGAGATCGTTGGCTCCGGCTGCAGCCAGCCCGAGCACGCCGGCGATCTCCACTGCACGATCGCGGACCGACGGCCCCGAGGCGGCGTAGCCCATCGACCCGGAGACGTCAACGAGGATCAGGACGGTCTGCTCGCGTTCTTCGACGTAGCGCCGGATGACCGGCGTGCGCAGCCGGGCGGTCGCCTTCCAGTCGATCGCGCGGACATCGTCTCCTGGGCTGTATGGCTGTAGTTCGGCGAACTCAAGCCCGCGGCCGCGGAAGGCGGTCCGATAGTCGCCTGCCAACGCGTCCCGCAATGCTCGACGCGCGCGGATTTCGATGTGCCGAACCTGCCGCCGTACTTCGTCGAGCGAGGGCGTCGTTGGTTCTGCCTCCGGGACGGGAGGAGCGATCCACTCGCGTATGCGCTGAAGCCGCGGCATGGCCAGACCTAAGGCATCGGCAGCGCCGTGAGTAGCCGTGCAATCACGTCGTCAGCCGTCACCTCATCGGCCTCGGCCTCATAGCTCAGGACGATCCGGTGTCGCAGCGCATCATGCGCCATCGCCTTGACATCGTCGGGAGTGGCGTAATCGCGACCCGAGAGCCAGGCCAGCGCGCGGGCGCTCATGGCCAGCGCCGTTGTGGCGCGCGGCGATGCGCCGAACTCGACGTAGGCGGTCAGCTCTCGCACGAGCCGGCCGGGCGTCCGCGTCGCACGGACGAGTTGGACGATGTAGTCGCGCAGACGCGGGTCCATGCGTACGTCGGCGACCGAACTTCGGGCCGACAGGACGTCGGGAAGCGTCAAGACCGGATTGACCGACACCGCGTCTCCCGAGAGGGTCCGGTCGAGCACTTCGCGCTCGTCCAGCTCACCGGGGTAGTCAACACGCACGTTGAGCATGAATCGGTCGAGCTGCGCTTCCGGCAGGGGATAGGTGCCTTCCTGCTCGATCGGGTTCTGGGTCGCCAGGACGAGGAACGGCGAGGGCAAGGGGAACGTCTCACCGCCGATCGAGACCTGTCGCTCCTGCATCGCCTCGAGCAATGCCGACTGCACCTTGGCCGGGGCGCGATTGATCTCGTCGGCCAGCAGCACGTTGGTGAAGATTGGACCGGTGCGGACCACGAAGCGCGACTCGGCGGCGTTGTAGATCTCCGAACCTGTCAGGTCGGCGGGTAAGAGGTCGGGCGTGAACTGAAGACGCGCGTAGCCGGCGTCGAGGCAGCCGGCGAGGGTCGAGACGGTCAGTGATTTGGCCAGTCCCGGCACACCCTCAACGAGGCAGTGGCCGTCGCACAAGAGGGCGACGAGCAATCGCGTGACCAGGCCGTCCTGACCGACGATCACGCGACCGATTTCTGCGCGCAGCGCAGCTAAGGGCGATTGGTCGTCGATCTGACCTGTGGGTGGCGCAGTCGGCGGGCGTGTCGGCAGCGGCGTCGGCTCGACCTGCGGCACACGTGGAGCCGGCGCCGGCCGTTCGGCCTCTGCGGCTTCTCCGGTCCTGGCCCATTCCGACACGTCGCGCCTGCCCCTCTGAACCGACTTGCCTGCCCAGCCATCCGTCCCCGTCGCTCAGTCTATCCACGACCGCTTACCATTCATGCACACCCTCGGGGTCGATGCCGCAGAGCGGCGCAGGTCGAACAACAGTGGGACGAAAGTTGAGGCAGACATCATGCGCTTCGGCGTCACGGTCGGCAACATGAACGGGTTCAACGACGAATCGGGACCTAACGCTTGTCTTGATGTTGCGCAGGCGGCCGAAGACCTTGGCTTCGATTCCGTCTGGACCAACGACCACATCGTCGTTCCGACCCAGATCGAATCACGTTATCCCTACAACGACCTCGGCGAGTTCCCCGCGCCGTCGACGATCCAGTGCTTCGAACCGCTCGCCGTGATGTGCGCATTGGCAGAGGCGACGCAGTCGGTCGAAATCGGCTGTTCGGTCCTGGTCATTCCCTATCGACATCCTGCCGTTGTGGCCAAGATGCTCGCCGCCGCCGACCAGATTTCCGGCGGCCGGATCGTGCTGGGCGCGGGCGTGGGCTGGATGCGTGAGGAGTTTCAGGCGCTGGGCCTGCCAGAGGTCAACTACCGGCGTCGCGGCGCGGTGACCAACGAGTACCTGCGCGCGATGCGCGAGATCTGGACCAATCCCGGACCCTGTTCATTCCACGGACAGTTCGTCGAGTTCGAGAACGTCGGCGCATATCCCAAGCCCGTCCCGCGCGACGACGGCGGCACGATTCCGATCGTGATCGGCGGCAATGGGGTCAACGCCTGGCGTCGTGCATCGCGCTACGGCGACGGTTTCCATGCCGCCTTCCAGACGGTCGAGAACATGGCCGTAGAGGTCGAAGGCGTGCGACGCGCGTGCGAACGCGACCGCCGCGATCCCGAGGATCTGGAAATCCAGTTGCTCCAGGCGATGCGACCGTCGACCACGCGGTTGGATGAAGAAGATCGGCCGTTGCTGCATGGCTCGCCCGACCAGATCGCGTCTGACCTGCTCGATTTCGGCCGTGTGGGAGTGGAACATCTGATTGTGACGCCGATGATGGTCGAGCCGCAGGGTGATACGACCGTCGAGCGGGTGATCAACAGCATGCAGTTCGTCGCCGACGAGATCTTGCCGGCGTTTTCCTAGACCGGGGCGAGGTCGCGCAACACCTCCCACCGTCATTCCCGCGAAAGAAGACCGTTGCAACATCGACAAACGCCCGCACCGAACCGTCATACCCGCGCTTGCCGCGGGTATCTCGCCGATTCGAGCACTGACGTCGGTGATGAACGCGGCGAGATTGCCGCGACGGAGCGCGGCAATGACGGAGTAGGAATGTTCGCAAGGGTCCCCGAATGGGGATTGACGAATCAGAAAGAACCGCTCGGCGCAATCACTCCCCAATAGGAGGAACAAGATGAAATTCGGAATCCCGATTGGCAACTTCGGTACGGCCGGCAAGTTTGGCGACATTAACGATGTGATTGACGTCGCTGAGCGCGCCGAGCTGCTCGGCTTCGACTCGGTCTGGGTGCATGACCACGTGTTCATGCCGGCCCAGATCAAGTCGCGTTACCCATACAACGACTCCGGCGTGGCCGGCTTCGCCTATCACCAGGACATCATGGATCCGCTTGCGGTGATGTCGGCGGTGGCGGTGCGCACGTCCGAGATTCAGATCGGCACCTCGGTCCTGATCATTCCCTACCGCGATCCGCTCTTCCAGGCGCAGATGATCGCGACGGTTGACCAGCTTTCGGAAGGTCGCGTGCTGCTCGGAATCGGTGTGGGCTGGATGCAGGAGGAGTTTGAGGCGCTCGGACTGGGCGGCGAGCCGTTCGAGCGTCGCGGCGCGATGACCGACGAGTGGATGTCGATTGCGATCAGCGCCTGGACCAATGCAGTCAACCGTGACCCGATCACCCACGAGGGACACTTCCGTCAATTCGAGAATCTCGGCGGCCTGGCCGCTTGCCATCAGATGCCTCACGTGCCGATCTGGATTGGCGGCAAGGGCCGGATCGCCGCGCGCCGCGTCGCGCGCTACGGCTCGGGCTACCACACGATCACCTCGGAACCCGATCAGATTCGCGAGGAGCTCGCGATCGTCGAGGAAGAGATGGAGGCGGCCGGTCGGGGGATGGATGAGCTGGAGATCTCGATGCTCGGCCCGATGGTGCTGCTCGACGGCGACCCCGACTCAGTCAGGGGATTCCCGGCGGTGGTCGGCGGCTCAAGGGATGAGATCGTCGACAAGCTCGGTCAGTACGAGGAAGCGGGTCTGGAACACGCCCTCACGATTCCGGCCTATCGGACGCCCAACTGGGACATCCCGCCTGATCAGCAGATGCAGGCCATGGCGGAGTTGGCGGAGATCATCGAGGAGTTGCGCTAGCCGCTGAAGAAGATCCTTCCGATCGCCACGGCAGCACCGAGGAGTATCGCGGCTGAGGCAAGGAGTTTTATGAACTGCGCCTGCAGTTGATTCCTGATGTACGCCTCAAGCAACTCACGCTGCGCTGCCAGATTGTCCTTAGTAGCGAGATCGGCGACCTCGTCCTGCAAAGCGTCTGTGAAATCCTCAGCAACTTCCTCCCCGATTCGAGGTCTCAGTATCTTGAAGAAGCGAAGACGGTCGATGCGGTTGAAGCTCGCCATACGGACAGTTTACTCAACTAGTTTGCCGGGACAGTGAGGTCTGCCCCAGTCTTGGTGTCGACCTCGAACGCTGACTTCAGGTCCAGTTCTTTGGCGATCTCTCTCGTCGCCGGTAGGACCTCTTCTCCAAAGAGGCGCAGTGAGCGCATTGAGTCCTCGTGGGTCATTGCTCCGTCGCCGTCCCAGAAGAAGACTTGGCCGGGGCGCAGGTATTCGAGCACGTGACGGATCTTGGGGATCACC
Source organism: Dehalococcoidia bacterium (assembly GCA_965261715.1). Lineage (GTDB taxonomy): Bacteria > Chloroflexota > Dehalococcoidia > Bin125 > Bin125 > Bin125. The sequence goes on along the minus strand of OZ253471.1, from coordinate 3,259,920 downwards.
GTCTTGGGCGTGCCCGTGATGATTGTCATGCGCTGCTTCTGGTCCTCGTAGGAACCGAAAATGTCGGCGGCCTCTGGTTGTGCTTCCTCGCGGGCGGCGCGCGCGGCTTCGGCGGCGGCGGTGCGACCGCGTGATGCGGCGGCGGCGAAGTTCTGGATCGTCGGCAGGACGTTGGTGCGCGAGGTCAGGCCGGGCAGATTCTGCAGGTTGGCGCGGACGACTCCCTGGTTGCCCTCGAGGAACGGGTTTGAGGGTCCTTGCAGGTAGCGCCGGCCGGCTTCCTCGGCCAGCTCCTCGGTCTCGTCGACGTGGACCTTGAACAGGTAGCCGTGGTGCTCTGTGCCGGCTTCGTAGCCGTTCTCTTTCGCGACCTCGTCGTAGTAGGCGAAGGACTGCTTGGTCGGTTCGAGGTCGGTGGCCAGCATGACGTATGGGTAGCGATGCTCGGCCGTCCACTTGACCGTGTTGCGGCTCATGATCCCGGGAATCCAGATCTGCGGGTGCGGATCCTGCATCGGCCGAGACCACGGATTCACGTAGCGGAAGTTATAGTGCTCGCCCTCCCAGCGGAAGGGACCCGGCGTCGACCAGGCCTTGACGATGAAGTCGTGCGCCTCCTGGAAGCGCTCCCAGTTGAACGGCGCCTGGGCGTTGTGCGAGACCGACTCGCGGCCGCCGCCGCGGACCCATCCGGTGACCAGGCGACCCTCGGAGATCATGTCGATCTGGGCAAGCGTTTCGGCCAGCCAGAGCGGGTCCTCCCAGATCGGCAGGATGTTGCCGAGCAGGACGATCTTCGCCTTCTTCGTGATTCGGGCGAGGATTGCCGCCTCAACGTTCATCACCGAGCCCATGCAGAAGGGGGTCGAGTGATGCTCGTTGAGCATCAACGCGTCGAAGCCCATCTCCTCAGCGTAGATCTTCTCGTCGAGGTAGCGGTGATAGAGCTCCGAGCCGACGCGAGAGTCATAGGCCGAGTTCGAGGCGTCAAGGTCGGTCAGGTCAAGTCCGGTGGCGCCGAAGAATCCGGTCTGCGGGTCCTGGTATGGGCGTTCAGTGAAGTAGCCGATCAGCATGGCGGGTTCCTTTGCATTCAGGGGCAGTATCGGAAATCCGGATCGGAATTGCTAGGAGGGGGAGGCGTTTCGGTAATCGGCGCAGCAGGGTTTGGAGACGATTGCGGCTGTTACAGAAGGAGTGGGGCTCAGCCAACCAGTGCTCGCATGAGAGCGACTACTGCCCCTCCCAGGACGCTCGCTGCCAGGATTGCCATCCAATTCAGAACGCGCTGCTGAGAAAGCAATCGCTGTTCAAGCCGATTCTTTTCCAGATTGCCGATTGTTTCGCGCAGTTCTGTTCTCGAGACCTTGTCGGCGAGAATCGTGGTCATTGATGCTGCCACACCCTCGTCCAACCCTGCTCCGAAGAGGACAACGAATTCCTTCGTTCGCTCTTGGAAGATGACTGGATCAGAGTTCGACATAGCGATTGAGCACATCCGCCAGTTCTTGGACAAGTTGCCTAGTTTGCGGCTCTGTCAACTCGCCAAGCATGGATGAGAGGACTAAGACATTCCCAGAAACTCGTTCATTTTCGGCATTGTCGGCCTGAGCGAAGTACGTGGAAATGAATGCCCCGAACTCGCGGCGCGTCTTGCGATCGGCTGCCAGGAAGGAGAGGAAGTAGGTCTCGCCAAAGTTACTGGCGAGTCGTTCGAGTTCCTCTCTCCTGTCGAACTGCGGTATGTCTGTGACTGACGTCTCTTGTGTGGTCATGAGATGCTCCTCGCCGTCAGCGCATGCCTTCTTTTTCTTGATGCGCTCAAGTTACTCGTCACCAGATATCTTTTTGCGTCCGACTGGGGACGCGGAACGTATCGCGGCATATGCGACCCCCTTTGGATGCATGTCGGCGTTGAATCCTACTGTCATTCGACAATGTCAAGGGCTTCCTTTGGACGAGTAAGGCTACCTGTCTCACAAGGTGCAATTCGCTCCGAACTCAGCGTCGACTATGGGGCATCGAACACGGGCACGCGAAAACAGCGAGACGCAGTGTGGAAATGGACGCCTAGACTGCGTGCCGAGATGGAGGTTCACGATGTCCAAGCCTGTTGTGATTGAAGCCGCGATCAATGGGGCGACTCCCAAGTCCCGCAATCCCAATTCTCCGCGTTCCGTTGAGGAGATTGCCGCCGACGCTGTGCGCGCGCTTGATGCGGGGGCGGCGATTGTTCATAACCACAACGACGATCAGGTCGTCCATGAACAGCCTCGGACGACGGCTGGGTGGCATGACCCTCAGCCGTATATTGATGCCTGGCGCGAGGTGCTGTCACAGCGTCCCGATGCGATTTTGTATCCGACGATGGGGTCGGGCGGGCATGACACCGAGATCTCGGTGCGCTACTCGCATCTGCCCGCGCTTCATGCCGCGGGGGTGCTGGGACAGGGTTTGATTGATCCGGGCTGTGTCGCGTTGGGTGGCGGCGATGAGCATGGCCTGCCCAACCCCAACGACCGCGTCTACATCAATACCTACAGGGACGCGCGTTACATGTTCGAGACCTGTCAGCGGATGGGTCGGGGGGCGTCGATCTCGATCTTCGAGCCGGGATTCCTGCGGGTCGTGCTGGCCTACCACGCGCAGGGGCTGGTGCCGCAAGGATCGCTGGTCAAGCTCTACTTTGGCGGCATGGATCGTGGGCCGTTGGGGTTCGGCATGTTCCCGACCGAGCCCTGCCTCGATGCTTATCTCTCGATGCTGGAGGGCACGGGGCTGGAGTGGTCGGTTGCAGTGCTGGGCGGCGACAGTGTCGGCTCGGGTTTCGCTCGATTGGCTCTGGAGAAGGGTGGACACATCCGTGTCGGGCTGGAGGATTTCTACGCTGGTCCGCGTGCTCCGAACAACACTGAGCTGATCGAAGAGGTGGTCAGCCTCTGCGATGAGGTCGGTCGTCCGGTGGCGACGCCATCGGAGGCGCGCGAGGTGTTGGGGTTGCCCTCGAGCCAATAGCGCGTGACCAACGTGTTGCGGTCGAGGCCTTCTTCAAGAACATGCAGACCGAGCAGCGGATGTTGTTCAAGGTCACGCCGGAGGCATGGCGCGCGGTCGAACTGAGCGATTCCAGGCTGAGCACGCTTAGAAATCTTCTGAACTACTGCCGTCGGAGGCCGATCCCCCCCTCAGCCTTCGACAGCTTCCCTCGCGAAGGAGACCTTTGAAAACTCTCAGTTCCGCTCTCCCCCCCCCTTGCGGGGGGAGATGTCACGGAGTGACAGAGGGGGGGTCGCCGGCGACGACCAGATAGGCATTGCGATAGGGAACCCCCCTCTGCCTTCGGCATCTCCCCCGCAAGGGGGGAGAAGGGGAGTTACGCATCGGTCTCCGCGAGGGGGGAAGCGGGGAACGGGGTTGACCAGAGCATGCTTGGCGATAGCGACCTGGTAGCTCGCTGAGACTGACTCCAACTTGACTTCCCCTTCTCCTCGTTCTGGCGCTGGGTAGAATGCCGATGCGTAGGCGGCGAGCTCGCCGTAGCTGAGTGGAGGAGTGCCAGATGGCCCGAATGCAACCTGATGCCCTGCGAGATTTTCTGGAGCAGCCGCACTCCGGCGTGCTCGCCACGTTGCGGCAGGATGGCCGGCCGTACACGATTCCGCTGTGGTTCCTCTGGGACGGCGATGTGCCTGATGACGCGCATCCCAGTCGCAATCCGCCTCAGGGACATCTCTGGCTGACCGGCACGTTGGGCCGCGTCTGGTGCAAGCAGTTGATCAACGACGGGCGGATGTCGTATTGCATCGAGAATTCAGGACCGCCAGCGCAGCATGTCGAGATCGACGGCACGGCCGAGGCGTTGACGTTGCCGGACTTCGACATCTGGCCGATCTCGCGCCGGCTGGCGGAGAAATACGTCGGTCGTGGCGATCCTGCCAACGACGACGCGGTCGAGGCGTTCTTCAAGAACATGCAGACCGAACCGCGGATGCTGTTCAAGGTCACGCCCGAGGTCTGGCGCGCAATTGATCTGACCGTCTATCGGGGTAAGAAGAGTGATCGCGAGCATCAGGCTCAACAGCGGGAGCCTCAGGCGGTGCAGTGAGCCTGAGGGTCGGATCCCGCGCTGGGGGTATTAGAGGCAGGGGAGGTCTGCTCGCCAATACTGGCTTTCGACGCGTGTGGGCGGCCGGCGCCGTTACCGGTATGGTGCGCTGGCTCGACATGTTGGTGCTCACCCTGTATGCCCGCGATCTTACCGAGGCCGCGGGCTTTGTTGCGCTGGCCTTCCTTGTTCGGATGGCGCCACGGTTGCTGTTCGGGATGTTTGTCGGCGCGCTGGCAGACCGATTCGACCGCAAGAAGATCTGGATCGGCTCGCTGCTGATCCTGTCAGTGATGTACTTCGCGCTGACCGCGTTTGTGGCGCTGGTTGGGATCGAGTTCTGGCAGCTGCTGATCTTTGTGTTTATCTCAGGGACGGTCTGGTCCGTGGAATTTCCGACCCGCCGCGCGATGATCGCCGATCTCGTCGCGCCGCACCAGGTGGGCCGTGCGGTCGGGCTGGACTGGTCGACGGACTCGATCGTGCGCATCCCCGGTCCGCTGATCGGCGCGGGACTGTTGCAGGAGCTGGGGCCGGAGTGGGCCTATCTGTTCACGGCCTGCGCATTCATCATCTCGGCCTCGATCGCATCGACGCTGGACTATCGCAAGCCGCTGCGGGCCGCCTCGGCCTCGGGATTTGGCGCGGTCGCCCGCCAGACCATGCGCGACATCCGCGAAGGCTTCACGTACGTGCGCAGCAGTCAGCTGCTGGTCGGCACGTTGATGGTGACGCTCGCCTTCAACCTGTTGTTCCCTGCCTACAACGCGGCGCTGCCCGACATCGGACAGCAACTGCTCGGCGTCGACAAACTCAGGATCGGTGTGCTCGAGGCATTGGTCGGCGCGGGGTCCTTCTTCAGCGCGCTGGCGATCGCCGGCTGGAGCACTTGGGGACAGTCGGGCCGGATTTACTACGCCGGGACGGCCTGGTTCCTGCTCTGCGTGACCGCCATGGTGCTCTCGCCATGGTACGAACTCTCGATGTTCGTGGCCTTCTGCATGGGGTTCGGTTTCTCGGCCTTCGCGATCATGCAGACGTCGATCCTGGTCACGCGCACTCCGCCCGAGATGCGCGGCCGGATCATGGGAGTGCTCTCGATGGTGATCGGACTGGGTCCGCTGACCAGTCTCCAGGTGTTCTTCATGTTCGACTGGTTCGGGATTCAGGGTGGGGTGATCTCGGTGGTGATCGAAGCGGCGGGACTGATGCTGCTGGCGATCCTGGTCTGGCCGATGATCGTGAAGCGGCTGCCTGGATCGGACCCGAAGACTGCAGCAGCCTATGCGCCTCAGCGGTCGCGCTGATTTGGCATCCGATTTCAAAGATGAAGATCGGTCAATGAAGGAACTGCTACTCAGCAGCCTGATTCCGGTGGAAAAATGGACGCGCATGTTCCGCGCTCCGGCAACATTGTCTTTTGGAGGTTCCGGTTCTTCCACTCCCGGCAAGAAGGGTTTGCGTCGGAGCACCCATGACAATGGTGCTAGACAGCAAATCTCGGCCGCGCTACGATGCCAGAACTTAAGTACTGAGAAAGGAAAGCCGAGATCTCAGAGATCGAGATTCCACGATTTCTTGAGGTGCCTGAGAGCATCTGGGTCAAATGTGATGAGGCTCACAAACTCTCGGAGATGGAAGCCGCCTGTCTCATTTCGGATGTGGACAACGAGCTTCGGCTGGTCATCGTTGAGCCGTCGCACCGCAAGCTGACAGAGAAACTTGTGAGGGCTGTGAAAGTGGGCACAGCCCACTCCAACTTGTCGAACTGGCTTGTCGATTTTCCTTCAGGTCAGCGGCTGCTGCTTTCGGCGGAGAAGGTGGAAAATGGCAATACGGCCTGATCACGAAATATGGTCGCTGATCCAATCCAGGAGACTCAAGATCGATCCAATCCCTGATCTGGATGCTGTCTCACCATCTACAATCGATCTCACCCTCGCCCATTCCTTCCAAGTGCTTGAGGACAGCGGTGAGACGGCAATGGATATGGCCATAGACTCTCGCGATTCCAAGCAAGTCATGAAGGCGCTGGACAGGTTTAGTGAGAATTTCACCGTCAAAGATGGCGATTGATTCGCACTTAAGCCCGGCGGATTCGTTCTCGCATGGACGCGGGAACACATCGTCTTGCCCAATTTCCTAGCTGCCAGGGTTGAAGGACGAAGCACCCCTGCGCGGATTGGTTTGTCTGTTCATCAATCTGCGCCCACCGTTCATCCGACATTCTCCGGTCAGCTCCAGCTCGAGCTGACAAATGCAGGGCCCTTCACAATCAGACTGTTTCCAGGGCAAACTATCTGCCAACTCATTCTCGAAACAATGTCACTCCCCTCCTTGAATCCGCTTCAAAGCGTTCACCAATCTCAGTCGCACGAATGAGCTGATTGAGAGTCAGCTTGACCGCACTTTCCTGAGAGCCTCTCCCGAGAGGCGTGGCGGTGCCGTGCGGTTCTCGGCCGAGTTTTGGTCCTTTTCGATGAGGCTCCCTTGCATTGATTAAGCTGCGAACTATTGGAGCCCACTGATGGCGACGATGCGACGGCGACAGCAGTTCACGGCTGAAGTCCTGACGATGCGGGGTTCGCTGCTGACCGAGTGTTTCGCGATGATCGACGTTGAAACGACACGGGTTGGGGATGTGCGCGAGCGCTCCTGGCGCGGCAAAATCACTTCGTTCTCTAATCCCGAACACGCGCTAGGTGGGGCATACCGGCTGCGTCCGCGCGGAGAAGACGGCGATGGAGCCCGGATCGAGGTGGTCGACGGGTTCGAGGAACGGCTGGGCGTGACCTCGGATGAATACGGCTTTATCGGCAGCGGCGATCCGCCCAAGGCGCCGGACAAGCGCAGGCGACGTTGAACGCGGTTGGCCTCTACGATCAATGAGGTCAGTATGTGCGAACGGCAAGTGAACGGTTGGGCACGATGACGACTGAGTTGGCAGTAGGGCAGGCGGTCGACGCGTCAGCAGCACTGAGAACGCAGGTACAGGCCGCCAAGGCCGCGTCGCCGGCGCTCGGTTGGGCGTCGCGTGAGCAGAAGGACGCGGTGCTGCGTCGCGCGGCGGCACTGCTCCGTGAACGCTCGGAGCAGATCGTCGGGGCCAATACGGAAGATGTCGAAGAGGCCAGCGGTCACCTGAGCGTGGCGATGATCGACCGGCTCACGCTGACGCCTGAACGCGTGTCGGCGTTGGCCGTGTCGCTGGAGGACCTGGCGCTGCTTGAGGATCCGGTGGGCGAGACCATCGATTGCCATGCGACCGAGGCCGGGCTCGAGATTGAACGCGTCCGGGTGCCGCTCGGGGTGATTGCCTCCGTCTACGAGTCGCGACCCAATGTGACGATTGACATCGGCGCGATCTGCCTCAAGTCGGGCAACGCGTCGGTGCTGCGCGGCGGACGCGAGGCGCTTCGCTCCAATCGTCTGCTGGCCGATGTCCTGCGCGACGCGCTGGCCGATAACGATCTCCCGGCCGACGCTGTCCAGCTGGTGCGCAGCACCGACCGCGCACTCGTGGGTGAGCTGTTGGCGATGGACGACCTGATCGATCTAATGGTCCCACGCGGCGGACAGGCGCTGATCAATCGGGTGCGCAAGGAAGCATCAATGGCGGTTGTCGCCGGCGGCGTGGGCATCTGCCACACGTACATCGACGACGCCGCCGACCTCGAGATGGCGCTTGAGGTCGTGGACAACGCCAAGCGCCGGCGGGTCAGCATCTGCAATGCGCTGGACGTGGTGCTGGTGCACGAGTCGGTAGCGCCTCAGTTCCTGTCCGAGCTCGGGCGTCGCTGGGCCGGCGATGGGCCAACTCCCGTGGAGCTCCGTGCGGACGACCGCGCCCGCGAGCTGCTATCTGCAACCTCCGCCATCGTTGAGCCTGCCGGTCCCGACGACTTCGATACGGAGTTCCTGTCGCTGACCGCCGCAGTCGGCGTGGTCGACGATGCCGACGCGGCGCTGGCGCATATCGCAACGCATGGCAGCGGGCACTCCGAGGCGGTGATCACGGCGGATCAGGCGCTGGGCCAGCGCTTCCTGCGCGAAGTTGATGCCGCTGCTGTTTATCTCAACGCCTCGACCCAGTTCACTGATGGTGGACAGTTTGGGTTGGGCGCGGAGGTCGGCATCTCGACCGGCAAGCTGCACGCTCGGGGACCGATGGGTCTGCGCGAGCTGACGTCGTACAAGTGGGTCATCCGCGGCGACGGCCACATCCGTCCCGTCTAGCGCGGCCCGCCTGCAGAAGCCTGTCTAGGCTGTAATCGGAAAGAGAATAAATCATGCCTGACTTACCAACCCCCACACTGGCCGGAACCGAGATGCGCGCGGCTGCCGTCGATTTCGCCAACAGCCTCAACTCAGAACAGCGCAACACCGCCGTCTACGACTACATCGATGGCGAGCGCATTTTCTGGTACTACCCGCCGACCAATCGGCATGGTCTGCCGCTGCGTGACATGACCGAATCGCAGCGGGCCCTGGCCATGGGTTTGATGCAGGCCGGCCTGAGTGAGCGAGCATACGAGCAGGCCTCGGGCATCATCGATCTGGAACTGATCCTGGGCGAGATTGAGCAGGCAGCGGGACGAATATCGTTCAAGCGGGACCCCGAGCTCTACTACTGGACCATCTTCGGCGATCCATCGAGCGACGAATCCCCGTGGGGCTGGCGGGTTGAGGGACATCACATCTCGCTCAACTATTCGCTCTGGGGCGATGGCCTGCTTTCGCTCACACCCTTCTTCTTCGGGACGAATCCGGCCGAGGTTCGTAAGGGTCCGCAAACGGGATTGCGGATTCTCGATCAGCGCGAGGACCTGGCCTTTGACCTGATGGGGTCGCTCGACGCCGAGCAGGCAGAGCGGGCCGTGATCTATCCCGAAGCGCCGTGGGACATTCTCACGTTCAACGCCTCGCGCGCGGTGATGCCGGCCTACCAGGGGCTGGTTGCATCGGAGATGGACGACGATCAGCGGGCAGTCCTCGACCGGCTGATAGACCTGTACGTCGACCAGGCGCCGTCCGACCTGGCCAACGACCGTCGCGCGCGGATTGCGGCGGCGGGACGCGAGGGGATGCACTTCGCCTGGGCTGGTCCGGTGCAGACCGGTGAGGCGCACTACTATCGGATTCACGGCGGGAACTTCCTGGTCGAGTTCGACAATCGTCAGAACGGCGCCAACCATATCCACTCCGTCTGGCGCGATGTCGAGAACGACTTCGCCAACGACGTCCTGGGCGAGCATTTGCTCTTGTACCACGTTCTCTAGCCAGTTTTCTGGCCAGTTCTCTGGGGGAAGCAGGCGCCGAGCTGATGTTTCACTATGAACGCGAGAGTCGGACGGCGCACTCCGAGTGCTACGTCGTCGAGAATGAGGCAGGGTCGCGAGGCCGAATCGACTTGCATTTCGCCGCGCCATTGATCTACGCCACGCTCTGCGTGCCGGAGTCATGGGGCGAAGAAGATATCCAGGACGTCATCGCCGACGTCGACGACCGCTGGGCGCTGACCGCCGATCCGTTGCGGGACGACCTGATCGTGACCGTCTGGCGTGGTCAGGAAGTCGGCGTGTACTCACAGGAGGATGGAGGGGCCAATGACTGACGAAGACGTTGCCGTGGACGAGAGCGTAGGCGAGGCGCAGATCGAGGGCGTAGACAACGCGCAGCTCGAGGCTGAATCGGCCGATGCGCTGCAACAGCTCTTCGAGGGGCATGTCGATTTCATGCTGCCGCCGGAGGAAATAGAAGAGTTCCATGACTTTATCCGCGAAGAGGCGCTGATGCGGCGTCGCTTTGCGGTGTCGTTTCGCCTGGAGTGTCGCTGTTTGGCCTGGATCGGCTACGCGCTATCCAACGTAGTGACGCATGAAGACGGTATCGAGTTCGCGGCCCGTCCGATGCAGACGTATGTGCCCGACCACGAGCCGGATGTCGAGCACCCCGAGGGTGCGACCGAGGATCCGCCTGAGCAGTTCCTCGATTGGCCGATCTGGCCGCTGGAGATCTACCAGGATGAACTCGAGGAGGAAGACCCGGACGAAGACGAGGACGACGAGTGAGCCTCCACCGACAGGAGAACGGGCGCTTCGCCGCCGTTTTTTTCGATCTAGATGGCACCCTGGTCAGCGAGCGCACCGGCGTCCGCGAGGCGCGGACGGCAGTGGGCGCGCGGCTGATCGAGTTGGGCCTCTGGCAGAAGCCGGCGTCGGCGTTCGCCGACACGATCGAGATGGTGATCGGTGGAATCCTCGAGGACAACGACTGGCAGTGGCCGCTCTGGCTGCATGCCGGGGAGTGGCTAACGCGTTCGTTGTCGGTCGTTGATCTGAGGGTCAGCGATGATGAGTTCAGCGAGTTGGCCGACGTTTATCGCAACGAGCGGTCGGACCGCGCCGCCGCGATCGACGGCTGGCTGGAGGTCCTGGCCGCCGCACGGGCGCACGGACCGATCGGTCTGATCACAAACTTCAGCGACGGTCCGATGCAGCGAGACAAGATTCGCGGCGCCGGCCTCGAGGGCCAGTTCGACGGCGTCTACATTTCCGGCGAGGTCGGTGTCTGGAAGCCGGAACCGGGCATCTTCGAGCACGCAGCAAAGGATTTGGGCGTCGACCCTCGCGACTGCGTGCACATCGGCAACAACGTCCAGTCGGATGTCGAAGGGGCACTTGCCGCAGAGATGCGGGCAGTGCTGGTTGAAGAGGATGATCGAGCGCGTCCTGAGGGTCTCGATGGCGATGTGGTCTGGTGCGACGACCTGCATGAAGTCGCGGTGTGGTTGCGGGGTGGCTGAGGAGCGGCCACGTCCGACAGGAAGATTGACCATCTCTCCGAGTGGGCTGCTGAAGATTGCTGAAAGAGGTTACGAGCTTGATGATGCCCAGGCAGTATTTGATCGCGATCCGGTGTGGATCTGGCAGGATGCCCGAGAACGCAGAGATGAAGCTGGAAGATGGGATGTCCGCCCAGCGCGATGGAGGATGGTAAGACGTGGTCCCGGCGGCCAAGTGTTGGCCGTCGTGATCGATTTGCCTGGACAGGATGGCAAATCGGAGGTGGTCTCGATCTACGAAGCGTCTGGACGAGACCAGAGCCGGTACGCTGAGCGAGCAAGGAGGAGGAGATGACCGATTCTCGGCAGACTTGGCTTGAGTCTCTCGATCCGCGGGTACGGGCGGAGGTCGAGGCAGAGATTGCTGACTACGAGGATCCGGACAATTTCGAATACGTTGAGGATGCCGACTGGAAACCGACTGCCAACCCTGGGCTGGGGTTGACGGTTGAGTTCAGCAGTGAAGAAATCAAGACGTTGTCGAAGGCATTCGGCGCGTCGGGGAAGATGTTTGAGATCATGCACGATGCGCTCATGGAGCGGGCGCGGTCGGCATTGGCAGAGCATGGCGAATCGGATTCGGATACCCTCGCGGCAGCGGACTGATCCGCTGACAGCTCTTCGATCACTTGCGCGCGATGGCGCGCTTTGCTGCCTCAATCACCGACTCCGCAGTGAGGCCGTAGACACCTAACAACGTCTTCCACGGACCCGACTGACCGAAAATGTCTGCGATTCCGACCTGCTCCATCGGAGTTGGACGGTGCAGGGCGAGCGTCCGGGCGACGGCCGAGCCGAGACCTCCGATGATGTTGTGTTCCTCGGCGCAGACGATGGCGCCGGTGTCGGTTGCGGCCTGGATGATTGCTGCGTCATCGAGCGGTTTCAGGGTGGCCATATTGAGCACACGCGCCGTGATGCCTGCTTCGGCCAGGGCGTCGGCGGCGCGGAGGCTGGGCTCAAGCATCAGACCGCAGGCGATCAGCGTGACATCGGCGCCGTCGCGGAGCTGATCGGCCTGGCCCAGGGTGAAGGACGGGCCGTCGGTGTAGACGATCGGCAGCTTGGGACGGCCGAGGCGGATGTACCACGGATTCTGGTCTTCGGCGGCGCGGCGAATGATCGCGTCGGCTTCGACGGCGTCGGAGGGGACGACGACGTTCATGCCGGGCAGGGCAGTCACGAGCGCGAGGTCCTCGATGGCCTGCGCCGATGCGCCGTCCTCGCCGACGGAGATGCCGCCGTGGGAGGCGATCAGCTTCACGTTCATGCGCTGCTGGGCGATGTGGACGCGAATCTGGTCGAAGCAGTGACCGGGCATGAACACGGCGAAGGAGGCGGCGTACACGGTCTTGCCGGTCGAGGCGAGTCCGGCTGCGATGCTGATCATGTTGGCTTCGGCCGCGCCGACGGTGAACCAGCGCTCGGGGAAGGATGCGGCCAGCTTGTTGCCACCGGTGGAGGCGGAGAGGTCGGCGTCGAGCGCGACGATGTCGTGGCCGGCCTCGGCTAGCTTGACCAGTGCCGGCCCGTAGGCCTCACGAGTAGCGGCTGGAGGAGGAGCTGTGGTTGTGGTCATGACAGGCCGGCCTCAATTTCCTCGAGCGCCTGCGCGAGTTGCTCGTCTGAGGGTCCTTTGCCATGCCAACCGGCTGGGTTCTCAGCCATGAATGAGACACCTCGTCCCTTGACCGTTTCGCAGATCACGACTTGCGGCGCATCGGTGCGAGCGCGAGCAACGAACAACGCATCACGCACCGCTTCGACATCATGACCGTCGACGTGCTGCACGCCCCAGCCGAAGGCGGCCCACTTGTCGCCGACCGGGTCGATTCGCATGATCTCTTCACCGGGTCCGTCGTTCTGGAAGTGATTGCGGTCGAGGACGGCGGTGATCCGGTGCAAGCCGAAGTGAGAGGCTGACATGATCGCCTCCCAGTTCTGGCCTTCGTTCAGCTCACCGTCGCCGACTACGACGAAAATTTGGCCCTCATCGTCGGCGAGGCCGTCGAGGTTGTGTCCCAGCGCCACACCGACGGCGAACGAGAGTCCCATGCCCAGCGCGCCGCCCGACATTTCGACGCCGGGTGGCTTGTTGCGGACCACGTGTCCTTGCAGTTGCGTGCCGAGCGAGCGGAAGGAGGAGATCAGATCCGTGCTGAAGTAGCCGGCCTCGGCCAGCGTGGCGTAGACGACCGGTGTGGCGTGGCCCTTGCTCAGAATGACGCGGTCGCGCTGTTTCCATTGGGGGTTGGCGGGGTCGTGACGGGCGACGCCGCCGAAATAGAGCGCGGCGAAGATTTCGGTCGAGGACAGCGAGCCTCCGGGATGGCCGGACTGCGCGGCGTGGGTCATCTCCACGATGTGTCGTCGGATCCGTTTGCAGACAACAAGCAAGGCCTCAGTGTCGGCTGCAGACGCGGTCCCCGTATCGGGGTACGGGACAGGCGAGGTGGTCATATTGCTCTGGATTTCACTGGCAGATGGGCGCTCAATGAGCGCACAATCATGCTAGTGGCGGATCGAGATTGCTGATAGCACGGTGTAAGAAACGCGAAGATCGTAGGTGGCAGGAGTCACAGCCATGAGGTTGTTTGTCGAGGCGACATTGGAAGCATCGGCGCTGGACGCCGTCTGGCAAGTGGGGCGGGCGATGTCGGACGATGCATCATTTCCGAGTCATGCGGTGCGTTGGGTGAAGCGCGATGCCACCCATCTCACGCTTCGATTCCTGGGTGAGGTGGCCGAGGGGCGGTCACAGGACGTGATCGAGGCGATGTCTGCGCTTGACGGCTGCGGTCGCTTCAGTCTCCGGCTCGATCTGGTGGGCGCGTTCGGAGGACGGCGTCCTCGCGTGATCTGGGTTGGACTGGCTGAAGACCAGGGGCTGGAACAACTCCGCGGCACTCGGCGACGGTTGGATGAGGCCCTGGACTCAGTCGGTTTTGCAGCGGAGGCTGGGCCGTTTCGGCCGCATTTGACGCTGGGTCGTGTGCGGCGACAGGCGTCGCGGACGGAGCTGGCGTCGATTCGAACGGCGGTGGATACCGCGCCGACGCTGAACATCGTCTCGGCTGTGGCGCGGGTTGCGTTGGTCGAATCGACGCTGTTCAAGGACGGACCTCGATATCAGCGTCTGGCGGTTACGGAGTTGTAACATTCGGGTGTACCATTGCCTGCCCGGCAGCGAGCATTCGAGGGAGTTGAGCGATGCAGAGCAGCCTCATCTCGAAGATTGAGAAGGCGCGAATCTACGCGGAAGAGCTGGAGCGATTCCAGGTGCTGTCGTTGCGCTGTGACGTACGCGGCGACTCGACGACGCATACAGCCGAACTCGGCCCCGACGGCTGGCACTGCGACTGTCGCTTCTTCCAGGACGCGAAGACCTGCTCGCATACGATGGCGCTCGAACGAATCCTCGATCAGATGCTGCCGGAGGCGTACCGCCCGGCCTGGAGCAGCGCTTAGCAGCGCTTACCGCACCAACAGGTGAGCGCCATTCTCGCGTCTGACCCGTCATTCCCGCGCCCCGTCGCGGAAATCTCGCCGAGTGTTACACCGACGTCCCATCCTTAGGACGCCGAGCCATCGCCAAACCCTGAGGAATCTTCTGGATCACTACTGTCGGTAGCCGATCAGGGATCCCCCTTCAGCCTTCGGCAGCTTCCCCCGCGAGGAGACCCGTAGGTCGGCCATGGGGATCCTCCCTGTCCCCGCCCCGATAGTGGGGACCCGTTCGGCTTCGCGACGCCAGGTCCTTGTGATCGCTCTCCACCAGATAGGATCCGCACCCTTGTCGTTCGGGCAGCGGGGAACGGGGGCCAGGTCTCCGCTGGGGGGCGGGGACGGAGAAACAGGAGTACTGGAGTGTTTCAAAGGTCGCTCCGAGGGGGGGAGCGGGGATCGGAGATGTTCAGGACATTCTGAGGCCTTCGTGCCGAGCGCAGCGAGATACCCGCGGCGGAGCGCGGGTATGACGGAAATGAAGATTGGGCGACTTGTGAGACACCCTCGCAGGGGTCGTCCCGGAATGAAATCTGAACTGATCTATCGAATTCGGCGGAAGACGAGGCAGGCGTTTTGGCCTCCGAAGCCGAATGAGTTCTTCAACACTGCGTTGACTTCGGTCTCTCGGGATTTGTTGGGGACGTAGTCGAGGTCGCAGTCGGGGTCGGGCGTGGTGTAGTTGATCGTCGGGTGAATCTTGCTGTCGGTGATCGACTTGATCGCTGCGATCGATTCCAGACCGCCGGCGCCACCGAAGATGTGCCCGATCATCGACTTGGTTGACGAAATCGGGATGTGGTGGGCGGCTTCTCCGAGCGCGATCTTGAGCGCCTTGGTCTCGGAGGCGTCATTGAGCGGCGTCGATGTGCCGTGCGCGTTGATGTAGTCGAGTTCTTGCGGCTCAATGCCGGCGTCTTGCAGGGCCCAGTTGATGGCGCGAATTGGTCCGGCGCCGTCGGCGTCGGGCATGACCAGATGATGGGCGTCGGCCGAGGAGCCGAATCCAGCGAGCTCCACGGCGTAATCCACGCCGCGACGACGGGCGGATTCCTCTGACTCCAGCACGATGATGCCGGCGCCCTCGCCGGGTACGAATCCGTCGCGGTCGGCGTCGAAGGGCCGCGAGGCGGCGGTCGGTTCCTCGTTACGTCCAGAGAGCGCGCGCATCACGGCGAAGCCGCCCAGACCGAGCTGGCAAAAGCCGGCTTCGGTGCCGCCGGAGATGACGATGTCGGCCTGGCCGTTGCGGATCACGTTGGCCGCATCGCCCAGCGCCTGGGTGCCGGCGGCGCAGGCGGTGACGACGGTCGTGTTGTAGCCGAGCAATCCAAATTGCATCGCGATGTTGGCGGCGGCCATGTTGGGCAGCACCTTGGGCAGGAAGAGCGGATCGAGCCGCATCCCGCCACGTTCGAACAGTTTGCTCGCGCTGGCCTGGATTTCGGGGTAGCCGCCGGCGCCGTTGCCGAGCACGACGCCGATCCGGCTGCGGTCGAGCGCATCAAGGTCGAGCTGCGCGTCCTCGATCGCTTCGCGCGCCGCCGCGACGGCGAACTGTGAGAAGCGCGCCATGCGGCGGGCGGCCTTGCGCTCGATAAAGTCGCGCGCGTCGAAGCCGCGGATTTCGCCGCCGATCGTGCAACTGAAGCCGGCGACGTCGAAGTTCTCGATCGGCTTGATCGCGCTCTCTCCGGAGAGCAGGTTGTTCCACATCAGGTCTACGCCGGGCCCATAGGGCGAGATCGCCCCCATTCCGCTGACCACAACCCGGGTTCGTTCGGTTCGGCGGGCAGCGGCCTGTGACTCAGTCATAGCGTCGGATCCTCAGCTCGACGCATGATCGGTGTCTCCGGCGGGGCGCTGAGAAAGCGGCGCGCGTCTGCGGCGAGGGAGAGGGAGCCGAGCACGAGGATGAGGTCACCGGCGTGGGCCTGCTGTCCCGCGGCGCTGAGCGCCGCGTGCGGATCGTCGTGGACGGCGATCTCGCCGCCCCAATCGGCGTCGGCGAATGCATCGGCGACCTGTTGCGGCGGGCGGGCGCGAGGATGATTGGAAGTGGTCGCGTAGACACGGTCGCTGCGCGTCTGGATGATGTTGGCCATGTCTTGCAGCGCTTTGTCGCCCAGGACGCCAAAGATGACGTGCAACTGTTCGTGGGGGAAATACTCGAGGCAGGCGTCGAGGGCGCGCTGCACGGACTCGGCGTTGTGTGCGCCGTCAATCACCACGGTGGGCGGTCCGTCGGGTTGATTCGTGGCCAGCGCTTCCGGCAATTCAAACGACTCCAGCCGGGCCGGCCAACTGACGGCGGCGAGTCCTTTGTGCAGCGCCTCGGATGGCACGGAGACGACCCCGGACGCATTGAGCGTATCGATCGTGGCGATGGCGGTCAGGGCGTTGTCGATCTGGTGACGACCCAACAGCGGAAGCAGGTGCATGGCGCGGGGTTGCTCGCCCGGTCGCGGGTTGCGGCGTGAGATGCGGAACCACTGTCCCCAGGGTTCGACGCCGGCGGTCTCGGAGAGGTAGTCGGCGCCGACGTCGATGAGCGGGACGGGCACATCGTCGGCCGCGTTGCGGACCACATCCGCCGCCTCGTCATAGCGCTGCGGCGCGAGGATCACGCTGCGACAGGCTGCGCTGATGATGCCCGCCTTCTCCGAGGCGATCTGCGTGATCTGGTCGCCCAGGATGTCGGTGTGTTCGTGCGAGAGCGAGGTGATGACCGCGGCGTCGGTGCGCGAGAAGACGTTGGTGCAATCGAGCCGGCCGCCCAACCCGACCTCGACGACCTGGACATCCACGTCGTGAGCGTGGAAGGTGTGGAAACTGAGCGCGGTCAAGATCTCGAAGGTGCTGATGTGTCCGGGACTCTCAGCCAGCTCGGCCTCGATCACGTGCCGCAACTGCTCGCAGAGGCGAGCGAACTCCTCTTCAGGCAGGGGCGCGCTCAGAATCCGGACGCGTTCGGTGAAGTCGTGCAGATGTGGGCTGGTGAACAGACCGGTGCGGAAGCCGGCGGCGCGGAGCACGGATTCGAGGATGGCCGCTGTCGATCCCTTGCCTTTACTGCCGGCGACATGAATTGTGATTCGCCCGTGCTGGGGATCGCCCAGGCGTCGAAGGATCGAGCGGATGCGGTCGAGTGCGAAGTCGCCTTTGGCGCGACGCGGACCCGAACCGCGCTCGAAGTCGGCGAACGACATCAGCCAGTCAACGGCGCGCCCGTAGTCGGAGATCGGATCGCCAGTGTCGGGTGTCGTCGGCATCTGCTCGCCCGTCGATCCGTTTCCTTGCATCGCGGTCGGCATCGCGGTTGGCATCGCTGTCCGCATCGCAGGTGAGGCATGGGGTCTGCGAGGCGACCTCGATCCCGCAAGTAGTTGATTCATCGTACGCCACTTGGTCGTACGGCACTTGATCAGGTGGTGCAGGGCTGCGACGATCCGCCCAACAGTAATACTGCGGTGCAGTAGCGCAGAACGGGCGGAACTCAGATGGTCGACGCAGGCGACTCAGTGAAATCATTGGCAGAAGTTGTATCCGCGACGGCGCCGTCCGAGCTCGTGGAGGACGGCTTCTTGACCGTCGTCGGCGCGATTGCGGACGGGGCCAAGCGCGTTGACGGACTGACTCGTCGCGCTGCGCTGGCCGGCGTTCTGGGCGACACCGGTGAGATGAACGTCCAGGGCGAGATTGTGCAGGTGCTCGATGCAGCCGGCACCGATGCCTTTGTGTCGTCGCTGCGCGATTGCGGCGCGGTCGCGGCGCTCGGCTGCGAGGAGCTTGAGGACGCTGTCTTTGTCTCTGACGCGGCCAACCATCCCTACATCGTGTTGTTTGACCCGGTCGACGGCTCATCGAATATCGATGTCGCAGTGACGATTGGATCGATCTTTGCGATCTACAAGCGTGAGGACGATTCGCCCGTGACCGACGCGTCGCTGTTGCGACCCGGACGCGAACAGTGCGGCGCGGTCTACGCGGTCTATGGCTCGTCAACGGTGCTCGTCGTGGCCACCGAGGGTCGGGTGGACGGCTTCACGCTCGACCCGGAGTCGGGCGAGTTTCTGCACTCGCACGACGATATTCGGATTCCGTCGAAGTGCGCGGCGTATTCCGTCAATGAGGGTAACCAAGGGGTATGGCATCCCGAGATGCAGGCAGCCGTGGCCGAACTGCGCGATGCCTATGGTCTGCGTTATGTGGGCTCGCTGGTCGCCGATTTCCACCGCGACCTGCTCAAGGGCGGCATCTTCCTTTACCCGGGCGACGTCAAGTCGCCGGCCGGCAAGCTGCGACTCGGCTATGAAGCCAACCCGCTCTGTTATGTAGCTGAACAGGCGGGCGGAGCTGGGACAACGGGTACTGAACGCATCCTCGATGTCCAACCCGAGCTGCTGCACCAGCGCACGCCATTGATTGTGGGCAACGCCGACGTGGTCGAACGTGTCGTTGCGAAGTTGGCCGAACAACGACACGTACCCTACGGATTGAACTGATTGTCAGGCCCGACATCCCGAGAGGCGATACCCGATGACGAACGAACTGCATGACACCGCGCGCGCGTTGGTCGCGCCGGGCCGCGGCATCCTGGCCGCGGACGAG
The DNA here is from genome assembly GCA_965261715.1 of Dehalococcoidia bacterium. Lineage (GTDB taxonomy): Bacteria > Chloroflexota > Dehalococcoidia > Bin125 > Bin125 > Bin125. The sequence continues at coordinate 3,240,856 of OZ253471.1, read as the reverse complement.
TCGAGCCCGACGATCAAGCGACGCTTCGACACCATCGGCGTCGAATCGACCGAAACGAACCGCCGCGACTGGCGTCAACTGCTGTTCACCTCCGAGGGCATCGGCGACTGGATTTCAGGCGTGATCCTGTTCGAGGAGACGCTGGCCCAGGACGCGTCGGACGGTCGCTCGATCGTGGAAGTGCTGACCTCGAATGGCGTGATTCCGGGCGTCAAGGTGGATAAGGGCGCGAAGGACCTGCCTGGCTCGCCGAACGAGAAGGTGACCGAGGGGCTTGACGGGCTGCGCGAGCGGCTCGAGGTCTACCGCGAGCAGGGCGCCCGCTTCACCAAGTGGCGCGGCGTGATCGACATCGCCGAGGATCGACCGACGGCCTATTGCCTCGATGTCAATGCGCATGCGCTGGCGCGTTTCGCCGCGCTGTCGCAAGAGGCGGGCCTGGTGCCGATTGTCGAGCCCGAGGTGCTGATGGACGGCACGCACGACATCGCCGCCTGCGCCGCGGCGACTGAGGCTGCGCTGCGCGCCACGTATGCCGCGCTGGCGATCCAGCACGTCGACCTCGAGGGCACGCTGCTGAAGCCGAACATGGTGCTCTCGGGCAAGAGCGCTGAGCATCGCGCTCCGGCGGAGGTCGTCGCCTCCGAGACGCTGCGCGTCTTCGCCCAGACCGTGCCGGCCTCAGTGCCGGGCTGCGTCTTCCTCTCCGGCGGTCAGTCGGACGAAGAGGCGACGGTCAATCTGAACGCGATCAATCAGGCGGCGGCCGGTTCGTCGTCAGCGCCGTGGGAACTGAGCTTCTCCTACGGTCGCGGTCTGCAGGCGACACCGCTGTCGGTCTGGGGCGGCAAGCCCGAGCACGTCGCGGCTGCTCAGGCGGCATTCCAGGAGCGGGCCAGCCGGACGTCGGCGGCTCGCAAGGGCGAGTACGTCGGCTAGATGGTCAGACCTGCCCCGTTGGGGGAAGTGTCACAAAGTGACGGAGGGGGCCACTTTGCGCTCGGCCGGCCCCCTCAGGCGCTCCGCGCCAGCTCCCCCAAGGGGGGAGCGCTAGGAACAACAGCTAGTGCCGCACCGACTACTGATCGCCACCGGCAATCCGGGCAAGATTCGCGAGTTTCGCGCGCTGTTTGACGCTCATGTCGAGTCCGATTGGGAGTTGGTCGCGCCGGCCGATGTGGGCCTGGCTGACTTCAACGTCGTTGAGGACGGCGAGACCTACGCCGAGAATGCCGGGCGCAAGGCCCGTTCGTACGCCAACGCCTCGGGTCTGCCGGCGTTAGCTGACGATTCAGGCATCGAGGTCGATGCGCTCGACGGCGCGCCTGGTCTGTATAGCGCTCGGTATGCTGGAGAGGACTCGGATGATGCGGCCAATCGCGCGAAGATGTTGCGCGAACTGGCCGGTGTCCCAGCGGAGCAGCGAGCGGCGCGATTTCGATGCGTGATTGCGCTCGCGTTTCCCTATACGACCAACCTGCGGCTCGGTGAAGGCGTGGTGGAAGGATCGATCGCGATGGATGAGCGCGGCGACCTCGGCTTCGGCTACGACCCGCTGTTCGCCCTGCCCGACGGACGGCGGATGGCGGAGCTTGACGTGTCCGAGAAGAACCGAATCTCACATCGCGCCCGCGCGCTCGCCAACGCAGCCTGGGCGCTCGACGCGATGTCGAAGACATTGGATAACTCCGCATGAATCCGCCCGCTGCAGCGCCGGTTGATCGTTTGGGTCGTCGCTTCGCCGACTTGCGAGTTTCGGTCACCGATCGCTGTAACTTCCGCTGTCCGTACTGCATGCCCAAAGAAATCTTTGGTCCGGGCTACGAATTTCTCCCCCGAAATGCCATCCTGACCTTCGAGGAGATCGTCCGGGTCGTGAATGTGTTCGGCCGGATGGGGCTGCGCAAGCTGCGGCTGACCGGCGGCGAGCCGACCGTCCGAGCCGAGCTGCCGACACTGGTTCGGATGCTGCGCGACACGCTGCCGGACGTTGACATCGCGCTGACCACGAACGGGTCGCGCCTGGTCTCGATGGCGTCGGCGTTGAAGGCTGCCGGCCTGGATCGCGTGACGGTCAGCCTCGACTCGGTCGATCCGGAGATTTGCAAGGAGATGAACGGCGTGGACTTCCCGCCCGAGCGCGTGCTCGACGGGATCGACGCGGCGGCTGTGGCCGGTCTGGGACCGATCAAGATCAACGCGGTCGTCAAGCGCCGCGTCAACGACGAGGGCATCGTCGATATGGCGCGCCACTTCCGCGGCACCGGGCACATCGTCCGCTTCATCGAGTACATGGATGTCGGCGCGACGAACGGCTGGAAGCTGGATGACGTGGTGCCGGCTCGCGAGATCATCCAGCGGCTGGAGCGGGTCGAGGGCCTGGAGCCGGTTGAGGCTGCATACCAGGGCGAGGTCGCCAAGCGCTGGCGCTGGAGCGACGGCTCAGGTGAGATCGGTGTGATCACATCAGTGACCGAACCATTCTGCGGCGACTGCACGCGAGCGCGGTTGTCGGCCGAAGGCTCGCTCTACACCTGCTTGTTCGCCTCGGTCGGACACGACCTACGAGCGCTGCTGCGCTCGGGCGCGACCGATGATGAGATCTACGACCGCATCGCCGGCATCTGGACGGTGCGCGAAGACCGCTACTCGGAACTGCGAGCGGCGATGACCGACGACCTGCCGCGTATGGGTCGGGTGGAGATGTCGCACATTGGCGGCTGAGCAAGCACCACAAGGGCAGACGGAGCTGAGCCATATTGATGCGCAGGGTCGCGCGCGGATGGTTGACGTCGGCGACAAGGATGTGACCGAGCGTCGCGCTGTGGCTGAGGGTCGCGTGCTGATGCAGGCCGAGACATTGGAGCTGATCCGCAACAACGCGCTGAAGAAGGGCGATGTCTTGACCACGGCCGAGATCGCCGGCGTGATGGCGTCCAAGCGCACGCACGAGCTGATCCCGCTCTGTCACCCGCTGATGCTGAACAAGGTGCTGGTCGAACTGAGCCTGGTCGACGAACCGCCGTCAGTGGAGATCAGAGCCGAGGTGCGCTGCTCGGGCAAGACCGGCGTCGAAATGGAGGCGCTAACCGCCGTCTCGATCGCAGGTCTGACGGTCTACGACATGGCCAAGGCGGTTGATCGCGGGATGCGGATCGACGCGGTCAGGCTGCGCGAGAAGGACGGCGGGCGCTCAGGGTCGGTGCGGCTGGACTAGGAATCCTCTGAACAACTGGGTCGCAGGCCGAGCGGGGACCCCCCTTCAGCCTTCGGCAGCTTCCCCCGCAAGAAGACCTTTGAAAAACTCACGATTCCCCTCTCCTCCCCTTGCGGGGGGAGATGTCACGGAGTGACAGAGGGGGGGTCCGCCGCCAGCGACCAGATAGGCCACGAGATGGAGAGGCTCCCCTCTGCCTTCGGCATCTCCCCCGCAAGAGGGGCGAAGGGGACTTATTCAAAGCTCTTCGCAAGGGGGGAAGCGGGGGATCGGAGTTGTTCAGAGCCTTCCTAGAGATACTCAACCTGACTCCGAACCGGCCCACCGCTTTCGTCATACCCGCGCGGTTCGTGGGTATCTCGCTGTTGCCGGCGCAACCTACGGGTGTGGGCTGGCTGCTCTCGCGCATGCCCGGTTTGCCGTTGACGATCCAGATGTCGTCATTGTCGCCGCGGTCGATCGCGACGCTTTGTACGATCAAGGCGTCACCGCTCGCGCCAGCGTCGCCGGCCTTGACGACGTGTGGAATGGGATCACCCTATTTTGCGGAGACCCGTGAAGTCCACAGGTCCTCGGGTTGGGAGATATGCGTGTCGACATCGATCACCTTGAGGAGATTCGGTGATATCGGAGGTCATGACGGGGTGCTCTCTGCGTGGCGCCGCGAAGGATCCGGGGCTCGGTCGGATGCAGCGAGCGGAGAGAGTTGAAGAAGCGTCGGTGCCGGCCGAGGTCGCGCTCTGCGCGTCTCAGCAGCGGACTGAGTTGCGGCCTGTCTATGTGTGGGCTGCGATGTCGGTGGCGAGGCTTGGACCTCCCCATTTGGGGGGCGGGACCCCCTCAGCCTTCGGCAGCTCCCCCTGCAAGGGTGAGCGAAAGATTCTAATGACGCCGTGATTGCAGATTTAGTCGCCCATCTGGGCGGACTCTAGACGCCCGGGTTGACCAATGCCTCGAAGCCCTGGTTGCCTCGCAGGCTGTCGAAGTGATCGTCGGTCTTGGCAGCTTCGGCGTAGCGCGGGTTGAGCATCGTGGCCTGGCGCAGCGCAGTGATGGCGTCGTCGGCCTGGCCCATTTTGGCTGCGGCTGAGGCGAGCCCATAGTGGGCGCCGGGCTGCTCGGGCTCGAGCCGCACGGCGGCCTGGAATGATTCCAACGCCTCCTGTGCGCGATCTTCGTAGAGCAAGGTGAGACCGAGGTTGGTGTGTGCTGCGCCGTCGTCGGGCCGCAACATGAGTGCGTGACGGAAGTCACCCTCGGCGGTGTCGAAGTCGCGGCCGAACAGTCGCAGCAGTCCGCGGTTGACGTAGATGTCCGGGTCGTCGGGCGCCAGCTCGATCGCGCGCTCGTAGTCGTTGGCCGCCTCTTCGGTGCGGTCCAGCCGGACCAGCGCGTTGGCGCGGTTGTAGTAGGCGGCGGCGGAGTTGGCGTCGAGATCGATCGCGCGCATGTACTGGTTGACGGCGGCGTCGTAGTTGCCGGCGCCGAAGTAGGCGTTGCCCTCGTCGAGGTGCGAGGCGGCGCTGCGTTCGGCGGGCATGGCCGGTGCGGCGACGGCGGCGGCAGCCGGCGGAGGCGCCATGGCCGGAGCGGGTGGGGCGGGAGGAGGCTCGGGCGCTGTCGCCGGAGCGCTGGCAGCCGGAGGAGCAGGCGCGGGCGGAGGCGGTGGGGTAGCAACCGATTGTGCCGCGACCGGCGGTTCCGGCGCTGGAGGGGGCGGTGGCGGAGGCGGCGGAGCCGCGACTGGCGCGGGCGGAGCCGGCGCGGGCTGCGGGGCGCGAGCCGCCGGAGCCGGTCGCGCGGGCGCGGAAGGCGCACGCAGCGACGCCGAAGCCAGCGGCGCCGAAGCCAGCGGCGCGTCGCCCATCGAGCTGCCGCTGGCCTGCGCGATCTGGCGCGCCATCAGCTCCGCCTGCTCGCGGCGCGACCGCTCATTGCTGAGCTGTAGCTCGAGATGGTCGATCCGCTCTTCGGTCAGTTCGCGCTCCAGCCGCTGTTGCGATTGCAGCGCGCGGTAGATCCAAACGATCGCGGCCCAGGGCAACAGGACGCGCAGGACAGTGGCCAGGAATTGCAAGGGGTGCTCCTCTGCTGTGCGTGTGCGGCTGCGTCCCTCAGGCGGACTGTTGGTTAAGCAACTCGCTCACCGCGTCAAGTCCGTTGATGGCCAAAGTGAGCCGATCCTGGGCGGACAAACCCTCAAGTTCGACTAACGTTTCGTCTCGCATCGAGACCGGGTCGCTCGCGCCGAGAAATGCCGCCGGGCCTTCATCGTCGAACGACAGTTGCAGCTCCCGCAGCGCCCCTGCTTCGGTCACGATCACGCAACCGATGTTCTTGTCCTGCACGCCGTCGGGTTCGACCTCCACGCCCATCGTAAAGAAGGCGCCGGGAAAGGGAGGAAACGGCCGCAGTTCGAGCGCGGCCTCACGCAGCAGGGCTTCAACCTGATCTGCCGCCGCTGACATCGCCTCGTCGGCCAGACGCCGTCGCAGCTGATTGCGAACCGATCGCTGGGTCGCAGCGGCTTGGTCGGAATCGGGCATCGTTCTCGCTCGTGTGATCTACTCGCAGGGCCGACGTGCGCCAAAGAATTTTAGGTAGGTGAAATATGAGTATACGCAGGGTCGGGATATCGGGCCGCCGTTCAGATGACAGGTCGGCTGAGGCATTGGCATTCATGCCGGTTGATCTGGGCCGCGGTTGCGGGGGACGAGCGCCGGGGAGTGGGTACGATAGAGCTGGCTTGCGGAACTGTCAGGTGGAACGACAGGGCGAGTGACAACAGGGCGAGTGAATGGCTGAGCCAAACGAGGTCTGGAGTTCGCAACTGCGGATCGTGGCGGGCCGGGCCGTGGAGGATGCGCCGCAGGTCGGCTTTGCCGAACAGGTTGACCAGCGTGGACGGCTGGTGCGCCTCTCGATCCTGGCTGAACCGGCGGCCCAGGGCGCTGACGTGTTCATGGATCAGTTCGTGCGCCGTATTGGCGAGTTGTTCGATCCCGCCGCCCGCTCGCTGACCGGCGCGCTCAAGTTCGCGGTTGAAGCGGCGCACGAGGAGCTGCGCGACTGGAATCGGCAGCATCTGCCCGACGAACACGCCATGTACGGCGTCTCCTGCCTGATCCAGCGTGGGGATCAGCCGGCGGTGTTGGGCCAGGCGGGTCCGTCTGTGGGACTGCTGGCCGGCGACGCCGGACTGGCCGGGTTGCGATCCACGACCATGTATTCGCATCTGCCTCGCGATGACGACCCGGTCGCGGCGCCGATCGGCGGTTCGGACCCGATTAATCTCGATTTCGTTTCCTGCCCGGACGCAGACGACGGCTGGGCATTGCTGCTGACCTCCGATAACGCATCGCTGCTCGATGCCGAACGACGCGTCGCCCTGAGCCGTCTGGCGGTCGACGCCACGCTGCGCCAGCTCTATCCCTCGATGCTCAATCTGCGCGATGCGGCCGGTCTGTCCGTCAGTCTCTCCAGCGGCCGAGGCGATCCGCAGCCTCCTCCCCAGGAGGCTGACCCAGATCCTGAGGAAGAGGTGATCGAGGGTCAAGAGGAAGATCGCTTCGAAGACCCCGACGACACTGATTTCTCAGCGGTCGGCAATGACCAGGACCCGTTCCCGCACGAGCAGGTCACTCGGTCAGCCGTGCAACAGCCCACTCAAGCTCGTGTCCAACCACCAGGCCAACCACCAGGCCAACCGAGTCTCGACTCGCCGGGCCCTGCCTCGGCCCGTCCGCGCGACCGGGCGCCCGCCCGACGCTGGGATATATCGTTCGCGCCGGCGTCGATGGCGGAACTCGAGCTGGCCGGCTGGCCGGTCAATCCCTTTGCCGCCGCGCAGATCGAGCAGATCCAGACCCTGACGCCGGCGCTGGCCTCGCCCACGGCGCGGCTGACGAAACCAATCATGGAACTGGGCCGGGCCATTCCCTCCCTGCTGGAGAAGCGCAATCAGCCCGCCGTCCAGCGGCCCAAGATCCGGACGCGGGATCCACGCGCTCGCGGCGCCTCGGCGCGCCGCGCCGGCTTCGTGCTGGTGGGGATGCTGGTGCTGCTGGCCGGCGTGGCGGCGGTGCTGCTCGGTCCAACCCTGCTGCAATCCGACGAGGACCAGTTCCGATCACGGGTCGAGCGGGCGCGGAACGGGCTGGCCGCGTCGCAGTTGGCGTCCAGCACCGAAGGCTCGCGGCTGGCCCTGCAGGACGCCCGCAGCGAGGTCGAAGCCGCGCTCGCAATCAACCCACTGGCCGCCGACGCGCTGCAACTGCGCGAAGAGATTGAAGCGGTGCTGGCCGAGCTCAATCTCGTGCAGTCGCCGGGTGAGTTGACGACGGTGGCGGACCTGTCCCGCTTCGGACCCTCGATCGCCTTGGGCGCAGTCCGCTTCGGCGGCGGGCTGGCGTTCATCCTCGACGATGCCGGCGGTCGAGTCTTCTCGGTGACAGCCGACGGGGCGGTCTCATTGATGTTCCTCGAAGGAGAGCTGTTAGGTCTGGGCAGCCAGCTTCGCGCCGGACGGCCGATTTCGATCGCGTGGCAGTCCGGTCAGTCGGGCCAGTCCGGCCAAACAGGTTCGGCTGGTGCGAACGGCCTGGAGCTAGACGACGCGCTCTGGATCCTCGATTCCCATGCCCGGCTCTACCGCTGGACGGCTTCTGGGGTGTTGCTCGTCCCGATTCCAGACCAGGTCTTGCTCGGCTCGGTCGACGCCGTCGCCGCGACCTCGGGCAGCGTCTATCTGCTCGACCAGTCGGGTGGCGCGATCTGGCGCTTTGCCGTTGAGCGCTCGGAGCTGAGCGCGCCGTCGCGCGCCGTCGGCCGCACCGACCTGCTCAACGCCAACGAGTTCGTGGCGACGGTCAACGGGTCCGGCGCGATCGAGTTCCTGGTCGCATCCAACGACGGACGCCTGCGGCGCTACAGCGCGGACGAGGAATTGCCGCTCGCGCTGGACCTGGAGCGGGAACTGCTCGCGCCGGCGTCGCTGTCGCTGGGCGCGCAATCGGGTCTGGTCTACGTCGTCGACCGTGGCCAGGGGCGGATCATCGCGGTCGGTCCCGACGGCGGGGTCGTGAGCCAGATCCAATCCACCGAGTTGGCCGATCTGCGCGGCGCCTGGGTCAACGAATCGACAGGGCAGATCATCTACGCGCTGCCCTCTTCGATCCTGCTCGGAAGACTGCCGGGCGGTCAGGAGTAGCTGGTGAGCTGGCTCATCTCAGCGGTGTCGCAATAGTCTGAGCTCATTAGAACTGCGCAGGCAGCGTTGACCTCGTTGTTGTGAGATAAGGCTGTTGCCAACCCGCCGTTCACGAGTCCTCGAATCCGTCACACCCGCGCTTGCCGCGGGTATCTCGCCGCTTCCGGCACGGAAGTCGGTGCAGAACGCGGCGAGATTGCCGCGGCGGAGCGCGGCAATGACGGAGCGTTGGCTGGCGCAGGAGTCTTCGATTGCGGAAACCATCAATTCAATCGACGTTCACGGCAGCGAGGTGAAACATGACCTTTCGAGTATTGGCCTTGGAGTCGTCCTGCGATGAGTTCGCGGGGGCCGTGATCGAGGATGGGGTTGAAGTGCTGGCCTCGGTCGTGGCCTCGCAGGCCGGAATCCATGCTCGCTATGGCGGCGTGGTGCCCGAGCTGGCCGGGCGCGAACATCTGCGTAATCTCGCGCCCGTGATGCAGGCCACGCTGGAATCGGCCGGACTGGGCTGGGACGAACTTGACGCGATCGCCGTCACCCAGGGCCCGGGCCTGGGCGGTTCGCTGCTGGTCGGCGTCAACGCGGCAAAAGCCGTTGCCTGGGCGCGAGGACTGCCGCTGATTCCGGTCCACCACATCGCCGGCCACCTCTACGCCAACTGGCTGCGTCCCTCGCGCGATGACTGGGATGATTCGCCGCCGCCCTTCCCGCTGGTGGCGCTGGTCGTCTCGGGCGGACACACCGAGCTCTTCTGGATGCAAGACCATGAACGAGTCGAGCGCATCGGTCAGACCCGTGACGATGCGGCAGGCGAGGCGTTCGACAAGGTCGGCCGGCTGCTCGGCCTGCCGTTCCCCGGCGGACCTGAGATTGAGCGGGTCGCCAAGAGCGCATCGCCCGAAGCGATCGCGGCCCTCAAACCGCTGCCGCGAGCCTGGCTGCGCGGCACATACGACTTTTCCTTCTCCGGACTCAAGACCGCCGTGCTGAACCGGGTGCGCCAGGCCGAACGGGCCGGCGAGCCGATCGATGTGCCCGCGATGGCGGCCCGCTTCCAGGAGTCGGTCGTCGACGTACTGGCCGAGAAGACGGCGCGCGCCGCCGACGCACGCGGCGCCGCCTGCGTGATCGTGGCCGGCGGGGTCGCCGCCAACGGCGCGTTGCGCGAAGGTCTGCGCGAGCGCTGCGCCGAACTCGGTCTGCCGGTGCGCGTCCCGCCGCCCCGGCTGTGCACCGACAACGCGGCGATGATCGGCGCCGCGGCCTGCTATCGCCGCGCTGAGGCCGCGCTCGACATCGACGTGTTTTCTACGTCAGGTCCGGCGGTGTTCTCGCCCGGATCGTGAGCTCAGGCCGACTGCGGCCAGGGGACAGATCCGGCAGGCCCACTGGCGGCATCGGGTCTGCTCCAGTTCCAACAGCGCCTGCGTGTGCGGATGTCGCCAGCCCGTCCAGCCCGTCCCGCCGGTGCAGTCTGTGCGATCCCCGAATCCGTCATCGAGCCGGTCGCGTAATTCGTCGGTGCGTTGATAGCGCGCCCCGGGCAGTGCGATCCAGCGGCCCCAGGACTGGGTTAACGGATAGACGGCGTCGGCCAGCAGCTGGGTCGCGCGGCCACGGCCCAGGCGCTGGGCAATGCGCAGCTCGCCGGTAGCCTCGTCCAGGGCCAGCGCGGCGAGCCGGGCGAAGGCCAGCGACGGCGTCAGCGGATCGGCCGTCCAGCGTTTCAGCAGCGTTGTCAGCACGAGGCTGAGGCCGGCCGCCGAGCCGAGCGCGCCTCGCCCCCGCCGCCATCCGGCCCATGCGGCTTCATCGCCCGATAGTTGCACGGCGTCCCAGCGTTCCTGCCCGTCGAGCGCTTGCCTGATCGCGTGCAGCGCCAGCTCTGCGTTGTGCGGCTGCCCGAGGGCGCGGGCGGCGGCGAGCAGCGCCCGCCGATCGGCGTCCGAACCTGGCCCGGCAGGGATCGGCATCGACAGCAGCTCGCGCACCTTGCGTAGGAACCGCCGTTGCGCGATCTGGTGTAATTGGGCGTCCACGGCGCCGGCCCCTGCCCGCTGGACGATGTCGACGCAGGGCGGCGACATGGCCGGTTCTGCGTTCGCAGCAGAGATCGGCGACGACATCGCCGGAGGCAGCCGGCTGGCCTGTGGAATGCGCGGATCGACGTCGTCGCCGGCGCGAGCGCGCTCGACCACGTGCAGCAGCACTCGGCCGTATGCCGGGTCGTCGGCGTGACCGTGCTGCAGCCATGCGCGTGGTTCCAGGTGCAGCTCGACATCGCCGCGGCGCGCCCGGCCCTCGCTGTCGAGAATCTGGGCGCCGCGGAAGTCCGGCCCCGGTCCGTGATTCCAGCGGCCCGGGCTGATCACGCGAATGACGTGCTCCGCATCGGTCCGCAGGAACGGCGTCGGCCAGCGCGACTCGGCCCAGCGACGCTGCAGATCGGCTTCGCTCGTCGGCTCTGCCGGCGGCTCAGTCATGGCTGCCGCCGCTGCGGTCGTCAGCCTGACCCGCTGGGCGACCGTCCGGTTCGCCGTCGCGTTCGCCTGCCGCTCCCGCTACTCTCTGGGCGTCATCTGCGTCATCTGCGTCATCTGCGTCATCTGCGTCGTATGGGTCGGGCGCGTCAGGTTCGAAGGGAAACTGCACGTCCTCGGCGACGCGGGTCAAGAGCCGCGCGGCGGTGCCGCGCGGCGCGTATGCGCCCCGCTCCCATTCCGAGATCGTTTGCTGCCGCGCGTTCAGCTCCTGAGCCAGTTCCCGCTGGCTCAGCCCGGCGTGCTGCCGGAGGCGGCGGACGTTGTCGGCGTCCCAGCTGTCGTCGCGTTCGCGTCTGTCTTCTGTGATACCCATTCGAGCCTGACCCAACCAATCTCCAGCATCATCATACACGGTACCGTGTAGCACTCCCGATATTATCGGGTGATCCAGCCAGGTACCACCCGAAATTCGGACAAATCTATCGAGATCAAGCCTAATCGCCGTTGACGCAGATTCTGGCTCGGCATACGATGGGGTCTCAACCTATGCCCCAGATCGTCACTGCAATCGCAAGGATCGCGCTGGCTGGTCACGGTCGGTTCTTCAAGAGCCGCTCCTGGCCTGTACGTCTACGCGCGAAATTGGTACGGCGTCACTGACAGCCGGCGGCTTTGGCCGTATGTCTGGCAGTCGAACTCGCCGCTGCTGATCGGTTCGCGGCGCCGATCTGAACGACTCCGTTGACGGCGGAAGCCGATCAAGTGTTTCGAGGAGGCTCGCTGATGGTATTGGCCCCCATTGAGAACCAGTCGAGTGAAGACCAGTCAGGCCTCGCGCTGATCCCAACGCAGAAGCGCGACGTGATCGACTACTCACGACTACCGGAAAAGTACCCGCTGCCCAACCTGATCAAGCTGCTGCGTGATTCATACGATTGGTTCCTCCAGGAGGGGCTCAAAGAGCTGCTTGAGGAGATGTCACCGATCGAGGACTTCACCGGCAACCGGATGCAGCTCTACTTCCAGCACGACGGCGAAGATGATGGCAGCCCCGGCTACGAATACATCCCACCCAAGGAGAAGCCGCTCGATTGCCGCCAGAAGGACAAGACCTACCAGGGCGAACTGCGGGTCAAGGTCGGGCTGACCTCAAAGAAGACCGGCGAGAGCAAGCAGCAGTGGCTCTATTTCGGCCACTTGCCGCACATGACCGAGACCGGCACCTTCATCATCAACGGTGCTGAGCGCGTCGTCGTCTCCCAGCTCGTGCGATCGCCCGGCGTCTACTTCGGCGCCTCGGTCGACTCCGCCTCCGGCCGCACGCTCTGCGCGGCCAAGCTGATCCCCTCGCGCGGGGCCTGGCTTGAGTTCGAATCCTCCAACCGTGACGTCCTGACCGTCAAGGTTGACCGCAAGCGCAAGATCGCCGTGACCACCCTGCTGCGCGCGCTGGATGACTCCGACGACCCGCAGTTCTACGAGCATGGCGATGTCGAACACGGCAAGAAGCTCGAGCACCTGCTCGGTACCGACGAGCGCATCCGCGCGATGCTGGACGGGATCGACCTCGAGGACGCGGCGCACCAGTTCCTCAACACCACGTTGGAGAAGGAAGCCCCCGGCGTCGGCCCTGATGACCGCAACAAAGAGTGGGCGATGATCGAGGTCTACAAGCGCCTCCGTCCCGGCGACCCGCCCACGCTCGAGGCCGCTCGCTCGATGCTCGAGGGTCAGTTCTTCAACCCGCGCCGCTACGACCTCGGCCGCGTCGGCCGCTACAAGGTCAACACCCGGCTCAACCCCACGCATGCGCAGATCACTGCTCGCTGCGACCGGCTCGGTCTCGACGCCGCCCGCGAGCACGCCGACGAGACGCGCCAGCAGGCGCTCTGGATGCGTGACCTGCTCGCCATCGTCTTCACCCAGGTCGCGATCAACAACGGCATCCAGACCGACGACGATATCGACCACCTCGGCAACCGCCGCATCCGCGCCGTCGGTGAGCAGCTGCAGAACCAGTTCCGGATCGGCATGGTGCGGATGGAGCGCGTGATCCGCGAGCGGATGACGATCATCGACCCCGACCAGGCCGCCCCCTCGGCGCTGGTCAACATCCGCCCGGTGCAGGCTGCTGTGAAGGAGTTCTTCGGCGGCCACCAGCTCTCGCAGTTCATGGACCAGACCAACCCGCTGGCCGAGCTGACGCACAAGCGGCGTCTCTCCGCCCTCGGTCCCGGTGGACTGAGCCGCGACCGCGCCGGCTTCGACGTGCGCGATGTGCACTACTCTCACTACGGGCGGATCTGCCCGATCGAGACGCCGGAAGGCCCCAACATCGGCCTGATCGGCTCGCTCGCTACTTACGGCGTGCTCAACGACTATGGCTTCATCAAGACGCCCTACCGGATCGTCGTGTCGGAGCTGGCGCCTGACCATCCCGACCTGATCGGCCGCGTCCTGGCCGAACCGGTTGAGGGTGACGGCGGCGCACTGGTCGCCGACGAGGGCGACGAGGTCACGATCGAGCTGGCCGAGCGGATCCACGCGGCCAACGACGCGCCCGTGCGGATTCGCTCTTACGTCTCGGACGAGGTGGTCGAATTAACCGCCGATGACGAGTCCGACGCCGTGATTGCCCAGGCCAACGCCCGGCTCGACGCGCGCGGCTACTTCCTCGACGACCGCGTCGAGGGCCGCCTCGGCCGGCGCTTTGAGGAGTTCGCCCGTGAGGACGTCCAGTACATGGATGTCTCGCCGCGCCAGATCGTCTCGGTCGCGGCCTCGCTGATCCCGTTCCTCGAGCACGACGACGCCAACCGCGCCCTGATGGGCGCCAACATGCAGCGCCAGGCCGTGCCCCTGGTCCGGCCCGAGGCGCCGCTGGTCGGCACCGGCATGGAGCAGCACGCCGCCCGAGACTCGGGTCAGGTGCTCTCGGCTGAGGCCGACGGCGAAATCCGCCACGTGACCGCCGAGGCGATCGTGGTGCATTACGACGACCCGGTCGAAGGCGAGCAGCTGCACACCTACTCGCTGCTTAAATTCCTGCGCTCGAACCAGGGCACCTGCATCAACCAGCGCGCAATCGTCTCCACGGGCGACCGCGTGACCGCCGGCCAGCCGCTGGCCGATTCCTCGTCCACCGACCAGGGACGGCTCGCACTGGGCCAGAACGTGCTCTGCGCGTTCATGTCCTGGGAGGGCTACAACTTCGAGGACGCGGTGATCGTCTCCGAGCGCCTCTTGCAGAACCACAAGTTCACGTCGATCCACATGTCCAAACATGAGGTCGGCGCGCGCGAGACCAAGCTCGGCAACGAAGAGATCACCCGCGACATCCCCAACGTGGCCGACGAATCGCTGGCCCATCTCGACGCCGAGGGCATCGTCCGGATCGGCGCTGAGGTCCGCCCCGGCGACATCCTGGTCGGCAAGATCACGCCCAAGGGCGAGACCGAGTTGACCGCCGAGGAGAAGCTGCTCCGCGCGATCTTCGGTGAGAAGGCGCGCGAAGTGAAGGACACCTCACTGCGCGTCTCGCACGGCGTGCGTGGCGTCGTCGTTGATGTCCGCGTCTTCAACCGCGACGAAGAAGACGATCTGCCCGCCGGTATGCAGAAGCTGGTCCGCGTCACGATCGCCGAGCGGCGCAAGCTGCAGGTCGGCGACAAGATGGCCGGTCGACACGGCAACAAGGGCGTGATTTCCATCATCCTGCCGATTGAAGACATGCCGCACCTCGAGGATGGCACGCCGATCGACGTCGTGCTCTCCCCGATCGGTGTGCCCTCGCGCATGAACCTCGGCCAGATTCTCGAGACTCAGCTCGGCTGGGCCGCAGCCCAACTCGGCTTCCGCGCGATTACGCCGGTCTTTGACGGCGCATCCGAGGAAGAACTGCAGGACGCGCTGGCCCGCGCCTGGCTGGTGCGAGAAGCACACAGCGCTCGCCCACTGAACGGCGCCGGCAAGACGAACGGCGCCGGCGAGACGAACGGCGCCGGCGAGACGAACGGCGCCGGCGAGACGAACGGCGCTAGCAGCAGCGGCGGCGCTGACGACCCCGATCTCGTCGAGATCGCTGAGCCCGACAGCGCGCTGGCCGACTCGCTGCTGGGCGCCGGCATTGACCCGCTCACCGCCGCCTGGCTGACCGAGCGCGGCTATGACGACGAGACAATTCGCGTCGCATTCGACCGCACCGACCGCGAAACGACCGGCGCCGCCAGCCGCATCGCGCTCGCCGAGTGGTTGATCGACCACGGCGAGACTCGCGCCGTCCGACACTGGAGTGATGCTACGTTGGCCGAACACGCGACCCGCGTCGAACGCCTGCAGCGCGTCGCCCGCCCGGTCTTTGGTAAGCAGCGACTCGTCGACGGACGCTCGGGCGAGCTGATCGACCAGCCCGTCACCGTTGGCTACATCTACCTGCTCAAGCTGTCGCACATGGTCGAGGACAAGATCCACGCCCGTTCAACCGGCCCCTACTCACTGATCACCCAGCAACCGCTCGGTGGCAAGGCGCAGTTCGGCGGTCAGCGCTTCGGCGAGATGGAGGTCTGGGCGCTGGAAGCGTACGGCGCGGCCCACATCCTGCAGGAGCTGTTGACCGTCAAGTCGGACGACATCGTCGGCCGGGTCAAGGCCTACGAAGCGATCGTCAAGGGCGAGCCCGTCGTTGACGCGGCCATGCCGGAATCGTTCCGCGTGCTGCTGCGCGAGCTGCAGAGCCTCGGCCTGCACGTCGAGGTCCGCAACCAGGAAGACGAAGCGATGGTGCTTGAAGTGCCCAGCCGCGACGACATGCCGCAACTGGGCGTGAACCTGTCCGGATTCGAAGGAGAGGATGTGACCAGTGCTTGAGACTCGTAGCACGGAGACCATGCAGATCACTCTGGCGTCGCCGGAGAAGATTCGCGACTGGTCCTACGGTGAGGTCCTGAAGCCGGAGACGATCAACTACCGCACCCTGAAGCCGGAGAAGGACGGCCTCTTCTGCGAGAAGATCTTTGGTCCGCAGAAGGACTTCGAGTGTGCCTGCGGCAAGTTCAAGCGTGTCCGCTATAAGGGCGTGATCTGCGACAAGTGCGGCGTCGAAGTGACCCGTTCCAAGGTGCGCCGCGAGCGCATGGGCCACGTCGAACTGGCCGCGCCGGTTTCGCACATCTGGTTCGTCAAGGGCACGCCCGGCCGGATCGCGCTGCTGCTCGACCTCTCGCCGCGCAAGCTCGAGAAGGTCATCTACTTCGCCCAGTACATCATCACCCACGTGAATGAGGAAGAGAAAGGGAAAGCGATCGAGTACCTGCGCATGGACGCGGAGGACGCGGTTGAGGACCTGCGTGAGAAGCTGCTTGAAACCCAGCAGAAGCTGACCCAGGCGCGTGAGCGGCTGTTCGCCGAGATCGATCTGCGCACCGAGGCCGACACGGCCGAGGTCAAGGAACGCATCCGCGCGATCGTCAAGGGCCTGCGCGACGACGCGGCATCGATCCGCGAAGTGATCGCCGAATTCGATGGCAAGAAGGCGCGGCGCAACCTGAAGCTCAGTGAGGCCGTCTTCGCCAAGCGCGGCGACCCGATCATCTCCGAGGTGATGAACTCCGACCTCGACGTCCAGCTGGCCGCCGCCGTCGCCCGACACCAGGCGATCGGCGACGAAGAGATCGCGCAGATCAACGCACTCGCACAAGCCGACAAGAAGGAAGTCTCGGAAAACGTCGCCGAGCAGGAGGAGCGCCTGCGCGACCAGCTCGACAACGTCGAACAGCGCGCCCAGGAAGAGCTGGAGACGAGGATCCGCGAGGATCTCAGCCCGCTCGTCGACCCGGTCACGACCGGCAACTTCGATGCCGCCATCCTGCCTGAGCAGCGGGCCGAAGAGCTGATGGAGCGCTACCCCGGCGTCGTCCGCTGCGAGATGGGCGCTGAAGCGATTCTCGCTCTGGTCTCGCGGATGGACCTCGACGCCACGGCCGAAGATCTCAAGGTCGAGGTGCAGACCAAGGCCGGTCAGCGACGCAAGAAGGCCATGAAGCGGCTCAAGGTCGTCGACGGCCTGCGCAAGTCAACCAACTCGCCGCAGTGGATGTTCTTCCGCGCGCTGCCGGTTCTGCCGCCCGATCTACGCCCGATGGTGCAGCTCGACGGCGGCCGCTTCGCCACCTCCGACCTCAACGACCTCTACCGCCGCGTGATTAACCGCAACAACCGGCTCAAGCGCCTGATCGAACTCGGCGCGCCCGAGATCATCATCCGCAACGAGAAGCGGATGCTGCAGGAGGCGGTCGACTCACTGATCGACAACGGTCGCCGCGGCCGCCCCGTCACGGGATCCGGCAGCCACCGGCTGAAGTCGCTCTCCGACATGCTCAAGGGCAAGCAGGGCCGCTTCCGGCAGAACCTGCTGGGCAAGCGCGTCGACTACGCGGGGCGTTCGGTCATCGTGGTCGGCCCCGAGCTCAAGTTGCACCAGTGCGGCCTGCCCCGGCGCATGGCGCTGGAGCTGTTCAAGCCGTTCCTGATGCACGCCCTGGTCAAGGAAGAGAAAGCGGCCAACATCAAGGCCGCCAAACGCATGGTCGAACGCGGCCACGACGAAGTCTGGGAAGTGCTGGAGAGCGTCGTCAAGCAGCGACCGGTGTTGCTCAACCGCGCACCGACCCTGCACCGTCTCGGCATCCAGGCCTTCGAACCGGTCCTGGTCGACGGCTCCGCGATCCAGATTCACCCGCTCGTCTGCTCGGCCTTCAACGCCGACTTCGACGGCGACCAGATGGCCGTCCACGTCCCACTCAGTCACGAGTCGGTGACCGAAGCGCGTCAGGTCATGCTCTCAACCAAGAACCTGCTCCTGCCCTCCAACGGCGAGCCGACCGTGGCGCCGACGCTCGACATGGTGATTGGTTGCTACTACCTCACGCTGAGCCCCGAGGCGGCGCCGGGGGCTGTGTTGAGCGATGACGGCGACGAGGAACCTGGCGTCATCAGGACCTTCCCGTCGTTCGATGATGTGCGATTGAACTACGACCTGCGCGCTGTCGGATTGCACGACCGAATTCTCGTGCGCGACGCGGGCCGCACCAATGGTGAGCTCGTCGAGACGACGCCCGGTCGCGTCATCTTCGACGTGGTCATCCCTGATGCCATCCCGTTCGAGGAGATTAACCACGAGCTTCCCAAGAAGTCGCTCAAGGAACTGATCACCATGTGCCACCGGCTGTTGGGGCCGGAAGAGACGGCGCTGATGGCGGACCGGATCAAGTCGATCGGCTTCCGCTACGCGACCCAGTCCGGCACGACAATGGCGATCGACGAGCTGCGCGCGCCCGAGGCCAAGGCCGGCTTCCTGCTGGAGGCCGAAAAGCAGGTCGAGGCGATCCGCGACGACTACGGGCTCGGTCTGATGACCGAGGACGAACGCTACACCGCGACGGTCAACGTCTGGCAGGCGGTGACCCAGCAGGTCAAGGACAAGATCGACGAGCAGCTCAACGAGCCCGGCTCGCTGCGCCTGATGGTCACCTCCGGCGCGAAGGGAAACCTCGCCCAGGTGACCCAGATGGCAGGCCTGCGCGGCCTGATGTCCGACCCCTCCGGCCGGATCATCGAGCTGCCGATTCGCTCCTCATTCCGCGAGGGCCTGTCGGTGCTCGAATACTTCATCTCAACTCACGGCGCGCGTAAAGGTCTGGCCGACACCGCGCTGCGAACCGCCGACTCGGGATACCTCACCCGCCGCCTGATCGACGTCTCCCAGGATGTCATCATCCGCTTCTCCGACTGCGTGTCGGAGGGCGAGATGATTCCCGGGATCACGATCGAGGACCGCGACGAGGACAACGAGCGCGTGATCACCAAGTTCCGCGAGAGCGTGGTGGGCCGCTACACCGCGGCGCCGGTCTACGACCCCAAGAATCCAGCCGAGGAACTGCTGGGCGCGAACGAGCTGCTCGACGAACCAGCCGTCGAAGACCTCGTGATGAATCACAACGTGAAGTCGTTCCACGTACGCTCACCGATGATCTGCCGCGAGCAGACCGGCCTCTGCCAGCGCTGCTACGGACAGTCGCTGGCCACCGGCGAGCTGGTTGAGCTTGGCTCTGCAGTTGGCATCATCGCCGCCCAGAGCATCGGCGAGCCCGGTACTCAGCTGACGATGCGGACCTTCCACACCGGCGGCATCGCCGGCGTCTCCGACATCACCTCCGGTCTGCCTCGCGTGGTCGAGCTGTTCGAGGCGCGCTCGCCGAAGGGACAGGCGCTGATCGCCGAGATTGACGGCCGCGTCGACGTGCTCACCGACGGCGAGCTGCGCCGTCTGCGGCTGACCGCTGAGGATGTCCACCGCGACGAGTATCAGTTGCCGCTCAAGACCCGCGTTCTGGTCAAGGACTCGGAAGATGTAGAAGCGGGCGATCTGCTTGCTCGTATGCCGGCCTCCGGTGACGAGGACGAGGAACCCGAAGCGCGCCAGATTCGTGCGCGCGTCGGCGGTAGCGTCAGTCGCAAGCGCGGCTCGCGCATCCTGACCATTTCCTACGAGACCAGCGACACCCGCGAATACGAACTACCCGCGACGGCCCGCCTGCGCGTGGCCGAGGGCGATGAGGTCGAGGCCGGCGAACCGCTGACCGAAGGCCCACTCGACCCGCAGGACATGCTGCGCATCCTCGGTGAGGGCGCGGTCCACCGCTACCTCGTGACCGAGGTGCAGGACGTCTACCGCTCGCAGGGCGTCGACATCCACGACAAGCACATCGAAGTGATCGTGCGTCAGATGCTGCGCAAGGTGGAGATCGACGATCCGGGCGAGTCCGCCGAGTGGCTGGCCGGGGAACTGGTCGACCGCCACAAGTACGAATTGCGCAACCGCGCATTGGCCGCCGAAAGCAAGCAGCAGGCATCGGCCAAGCCGGTCCTCTTGGGCGTGACCAAGGCTTCGCTGTCGCAAGACAGCTGGCTCGCCGCCGCCTCCTTCCAGGAGACGACGCGCGTCCTGACCGAGGCCGCGATCACCGGCCAGGTGGACCAACTCCGGGGCCTCAAGGAGAACGTGATCATCGGCAAGATGATCCCGGCCCGAGCCAAGATCGAGGTGCCGCCGCTGCCCAAGCCGGAACCGCTGCCGCTGGCAGCCGGTCTGCCGGGCGCGAACGCCGCAGGCCTCTACCCCAGCGACGGCGACGATCTGGGAGACTTCGGCTTCGGTCTCGAAGACGAGGAGGACCTGGACCTGATCGGCGCCGCAGCCAGCGGCTTCGACGAAGAAGGCGGCTACGTCGCCCTCCCCGACGCGTAAGCAGGCCAGATTCGGTCATGGACGACGAAGGGGCGCCCGTTTCGGGCGCCCCTTCGTCATTCGCTCCCCTGACCTAGACGAGAATCTGGCTCAGGAGGCCTAAATCACTTGGCAGGCGCCTTCTCGCCCCGTCCGGTAGATCAAAGACATGAGCCCTCCGCGTGTCCGTGACTGAGCGAAGGCTGGCCTGGAGCTTCGTGGAGTCCAAGGAATCAGTTCGATTGGTTCGCACCGAGGAATCGATTTAGCGCGGGGGATCCACCTGGGTTTTGGCCTCGTTCGGGTGAGCGATGGATATCACAGCTTCTCTCTGGTCCAGTAACTCCACGCCGAAGTTACTGGCGAACGAACGAAGAACATATAATCTGATCGTATCCACTCACGGATCGCGAACGATGAGGCCTACGGTGAGAAGTCAGTAGACTTCGCTCAAAGAGCGCCACGAGAAGAGGGAGTCGGTCTCATGGCGACATCATCACCAACTAGCCAAATGGTGTTCGATATGGAGCGTTTCAAGGAGCTGATGGTCTTCGTCGCCGATACTTGCATAGGCGACCCAACGTTTTTAGCGGTCAAGCTCAACAAAATCCTTTATTTCGCCGATTTCATGGCCTACCGAGTCTATGACCGGCGCAACCTATTTCAAGTTGCCCGAAGGACCAGCTCCTCGTCAGCTGCTTAAGGCCCGTGACGAGTTGATTGCTGAGCGACGTGTGGAGATTGAACAACGGCCCTATTGCAACGGCAGAAGCGCGTCATCATCATCGGGGAAGGCCCTAATACTGAGGAATTCAGCCCCGCCGAGCAGGATATCGTCCGCTCAGTCGCCCAGTTCTTCGAGGGAAAGACTGCCCGAGAGGTTTCTGACTTCTCACACCTTCAGCCGGGCTGGATTCTCGCCAATGACCGAGAAGACATCCCTTATGAGACTGCCTGGCTCAGTTCCGATCCGATCGATCAACTCGATGAAGAAGTCGCCCGGCAGATGGTGGATCGATACTTTCAGTAGGCAAGAGCGATTCTCGTGACCGTCAACTTCTCAGATACAGGAGACGGATACGAGATTCTGGAAGATCAGCAGTTTCTTGGGAGGATCGAGGAAGTCGTAGGCGACATATCAAGATGGGACGAAATGCGAATCGGGCTCGACATATGGATGCTAACGAGACCGACAGAACCCCCCTTTTGTCATCCGGTTCGCGGTGATCTCTGGTTTGCCAAGCTCGCAAGCAAGCCCCTGGTGTATCTCCTCTACCGAGTGGACCGAGGAAGGGAACGGTTACCTAGCTTGCTATCAAAGTAGTCCCGCAGTCTCTGTCTGAACTGGATCCAGCATTTGATTACTCGCCCTGACGACGTACCGCTTTTCAGGCAATCCTTGCCGGATGCACGCTTCAGAACTGCGAAGAGCGCCAGCACTCTGGAGCGAAATGAGCCCTCATCCTCCTGATCGGCAGACACGAAGCAGCCCCCGACTCTCAGAGTCGGGGGCTGCTGAAGTTCCCGTTTCGGGAAGGTTGGACTTAGTAGTCCATGCCCATGTCGGGCATACCGGCGGGCATCATCGGGGCCTGCGGGATTTCGGCGACGAGACTCTCGGTCGTCAGGATCATGCCGGCAATCGAGACAGCGTTCTCGAGCGCCGAGCGGGTTACCTTGACCGGGTCGACGATGCCGTACTCGAGCAGGTCGCCGTAGCGGTCAACCTTGGCGTCGTAGCCGTACGCGTCTTCATCGACCTTGCGGATCCGGCCAATCACGACCGAGCCTTCCTGACCGGCGTTGTGTGCGATCTGCCGCACCGGGGATTCGAGCGCCGTGCGCAGCAGGCGGAGCGCCGTGCGCAGGTCACCGGTCGAGTCCGCTTCCATCTGGTCGAGCGCGCGGTCGGCGCGCAGCAGGGCGCAACCGCCACCGACGACGATGCCTTCTTCGACTGCCGCGCGGGTCGCGGACAGCGCGTCTTCGAGCTTCGCCTTCTTTTCCTTGAGCTCGACCTCGGTCGGCGCGCCAACCTTGATCACTGCAACACCGCCGGCCAGCTTGGCCATGCGCTCCTGCAGCTTCTCGCGGTCGAAGTCCGACGCCGTGACGTCGATCTGCGCCTTGATTTCCTTGATCCGGTCTTGAATCGCCTCGTCCGAGCCGGAGCCCTCAACGATGGTGGTGTCGTCCTTGGACGAGACCATGCGCCGGGCGCGACCAAGGTCGGCGACCTGGGTCTGCTCGAGCGTGCGGCCCAGCTCTTCGGTGATCAGCGTGCCTCCGGTGAGCACGGCGATGTCCTCAAGCATGGCCTTGCGGCGCTCGCCGAAGCCGGGCGCCTTGACGGCGAGCACGTTGATCGTGCCGCGCATCTTGTTGACGACCAGGGTGGCCAGCGCTTCACCGTCGACATCGTCGGCGATGATCACGAAGTTCTTCGTGATCTGGAGCAGCTTCTCCATCAGCGGAACGACATCCTGGACGGCCGAAATCTTGCGGTCCGTGATCAGAATGTAGGGGTCGTCAATGCCCGCTTCCATGCGCTCGTTGTTAGAGACGAAGTAGGGCGAGATGTAGCCGCGGTCGAGCTGCATCCCGTCGGTGAACTCGGTCTCCATGCGGATCCCTTGTCCCTCTTCAACGGTGATGACGCCGTCCTTGCCGACTTTCTCCATCACGTCGGCGATGATCTCGCCGATTTCGTCGTTGTCACCGGAAATCCTGGCGACGGCCTCGATCTCTTCCTTCTTCTCGACCGGCTCGGCCATGTCGCGAAGTTCATCGACGACGGCGCGCAGGCCCAGGTCGAGGCCGCGCTTGAGCGCCATCGGGTCGGCCCCGGCGGCGACGTTGCGCAGGCCCTCGGTCACGATCGCCTGGGCCAGGACGGTGGCGGTGGTGGTGCCATCGCCGGCGACGTCGTTGGTCCGGATCGAGACCTCTTTGGCGAGCTGGGCGCCCATGTTGCGGAACGGATCTTCGAGCTCGATCTCGCGGGCGATCGTCACGCCGTCGTTGATGATCAGCGGCGCGCCGAACTTCTTGTCCAGCACGACGTTGCGACCGCGCGGACCGAGGGTCACCTTAACGGTGTTGGCGAGGGCGTCGACACCTTCGCGCAACGCCTTGCGCGCATCCATGTCGAATGCGAGTTGCTTTGCAGCCATAGTTGCTCCTGATTGTGATTCGGACTGGTTGACCGCCGATGTAGCTGAACAGCTAGACGATCAGCTTGGCCAGGACCTCGCGCTCTTCGAGCACGATCAGGTCCTCGTTGTCGATCTGGATTTCCTGGCCGGTGTACTTCTTGTAGAGGATGCGGTCGCCCATCTCGATGTCGAGCGGGACGCGGTTGCCAACGTCATCGCGCTTGCCCGGGCCGATCGCGATCACTTCACCCTGTTGCGGCTTTTCCTTGGCCGAGTCGGGGATGACGATGCCGGAGGAGAGCACCTGCTCCTGCTGGAGCGGCTTGATCACGATGCGGTCGTTGAGCGGCTTGAGCTCGGTGGCCATATTGCTGTGTTCCAATCTCTGCTGTGAGGCTGTCTTGCTTGTTGCTCGCAGTTGGACATTAGCACTCACACCCTGCGAGTGCTAACGACTGCATCGTAGGCAAGGATCAGCTGTTCCGCAAGCAAGCCACCGTAACCGAAGCAGCCATTACGTCGCCTGTACGTCCCTGCGTAATCCACTGAACTAATTGCTCTGCGGAATCAGGTCGGAGGCAACCATCCGCATGCGCCGACCCCGTCGCCCCTCCCAGAGGAGACCTTTGAAAAACTCGCGTATCCCCTCTCCCCCCCTTGCGGGGGGAGATGTCACGGAGTGACAGAGGGGGGGTCCGCCGCCAGCGACCAGATAGGCATTGCGATAGGGAACCCCCCCTCTACCTTCGGCATCTCCCCCTCAAGAGGGGCGAAGGGGACTTACGCAACGGTCTCCGTTCGCGGGACTGACGAATTGAGATTAAGGCCGACTTCTGAGACAGGCTCCGGGGCTGGGAACTGGGTCTCTAGAGCAGCCTCTATGGGGAGAGAAACGGATCTCCTTGTTCTCTCGTGAGTCTTCCACCGTGCCTTCGTGCAAACCTTTGACAACCCCGTTGCGAAACGGTGTCTGTCCGATCCGTGGGTTAACGTGACCGCGTATCCCAGAACGTGTGGCCAGACCAGGGGAGTGACGCGATGAGTCGGTTTATCGGCGAACCGGTCGTGTTCACGGGCAACGCGCATCCGCAGCTCGCGCGCGATGTCTGTGCGGCGCTCGGTGTCGAACTCGGCCGCGCCAACGTCTTCGACTTCGCCAACGGCAACACCTTCGTCCAGTTTCTCGACAACATTCGCGAGCGCGACGTCTTCCTCATCCAGCCGGGCGCGAAGCCGGTCAATCACCACCTGGTTGAGCTATTGATCATGATCGATGCGGCCCGCCGCGCCTCGGCCGGACGGATCACGGCCGTGGCGCCGTACTACTCCTACGGACGCTCGGACAAGAAGGACCAACCGCGCGTGCCGATCACCGCGCGCCTCTTCGCCGACCTGATTCAGACCGCCGGCGCCGACCGGATGCTGACTATCGACCTCCACGCCGGCCAGATCCAGGGCTTCTTCCGCATCCCCACCGACGAACTGACCGGACAGCGGCTGCTGGTCGACCATTTCAAGGCGCAAGGATTTGACGGTGTGGTCGTCGCGCCGGACCTGGGCTCGGCGAAGCGCGCTCGAACGGCAGCCGATCGGCTGCACATGCCGCTGGCGATCGCGGAAAAACGGCGCACCGGAAACGAGGACCGGGCCGAGGTGATGCAGCTGATCGGAGCAGTCGCCGGCCGCAACGTGCTGATCATCGACGACGAGATCGACACCGCCGGCACCCTCGTCCACGTCGCCGAGTTGCTGCGCGAAGAGGGCGCGCAAGAGATCTTCGGCGCAGCGACACACGGAGTCCTGTCCGATCCCGCGCTCAAGCGCCTGGACGCCAGCCCAATCAGCAAGGTCGTCGTCACCGACACGCTGCCGCCCCAGACCAACGGAGACGCCTGCGGTCTCGAGACGGTCTCGATCGCCCCGCTCCTCGGAGAAGCGATCCGCCGAATCCACGAAGGCGACTCAGTCGGCGCGCTGTTCACCTGAGCGGTAGAGGGAACCTGGCTCGCACCAGAGGCGTCCATATATCAATGAGGGTTCTCGTTGTCGCTGGGGCGTTGCTATTGGCATCGTTGGTCGCCGCGTGCGACGATGACGAGCCGTCGTCCGATTCCGAGCCGTTGGCACAAGCACAATCAACCGCTCAACCATCCGTGCAACAAGAGAGAGAAGCGGGTTCCTCTGCAGAGCCTCCGATGCGTCCGCGTGAAGCGAGCCGATTAGGTGAACCCGATACCCAACCAGCCGCTACCGAGGTCAAACAGGCGCCTCCCCCGGGGAACGCGTCCGATCAGACAACCGCTGACCAGGAATCTGAACCGCAGTCAGTAGAAGCGATCGACGCCTCGGATAAAACCGAAATAGAGGACGCCCAGCAGGGGTCCGAGGAGCAGCCGCAAGTTCTGACCGACGTGCCGGCGGTGGTAGTGGAGGACGCCGACGTCCGCGTCCGACCGGGACTGCCCTGGCCGGTCGTCGACCGGCTCAGCGCAGGCGACGAGGTCGTGGTCCTGAACGTCGCGAGTGGCTGGTTCCGGATCAGTTACGGCAACGACGGTGAGGGTTGGATCCGCACCCCGGCGCTCGATCTTGGCGAGATTGAAGTGTGGCAGATTCTCAACGAGCCTGCGTCGGCCATCGTCGCGGAGTGGCAAGGCGAGCCGTACGGCGTGATGGGTCAATCGGCCGATGGCGGGGAGGTCAGGCTGTTGCCCGTGGACGATGATCTCGCGGAGATTGTCAGTGCGCCAATCGACGAGGTGACCCTGCTGGCCGACGACATCAGCGTCCACGACCTACCCATCCTGATCGGCGACGAGACCGTCGTCTTCCCCGGCGGCGACTTCAGCGTCGGGCAGGGTCGCATCCTGCCTAAAGCGAACGAATGGATGTGGCTGGCTTCTGGCGAGTTGCTGGCTCATAACGACGAGTCCATCTGGAGTTGGGACCCGGCAACTGATGAGGCAGATGTCTTGCCACGCCCTCGTGGTCGGGCTGTCTTGTCTCCCGACGGCGAACACTTGGCGGTCGTGACCTGCATCGAGGAACCTGCTGGTTGTGAGCGCTGGAAGGACACACTCATAATCCCCCTGGACGGCTCGGCGCCGATTTCGTTCCGAGCCGCGTTCCGTCGGTCGCAGCCTGAGCTGAATCAAGAACTCGGGGAGATCGTCAATTGGGCGGATGATCACAGAGTGGCGCTGGTCTGGACACCCGACGGTCAGGCGCTCTTTGGAGCGGTGGCCCTGGAAGAACAGGCTGCCGCAGGCGCCGTGTTCGAGACGGGTGTCTTCCAATTGCTCTGGCTAGACGGACGCATTAGCCACTTCAGCACGTTTCCTGTCGATGACGCTCCCGGATGCCTTCCGCTTTCGGGTATCTCAGAGCGCGGGAATACCTGGTGGGACCTGCGCCTTGATGTTGTTGTCACATGGGTGCAGTGCACTGGTCACGAGCACAATCCGACCGTGCTGCATTTGAACCTGGACGGAAAGTTTGAGCGAGTGATCAAGCGGCGAAGCAGATTCGAGTACCTCGAGAAGCCCGGGATCGACCTGGTGCGGGCTGCTGACGGCGCCGACGCGCTTGGTGAATATCTTGAGATCAAGTGGTCGCTGTCAGGACGCCATGCCTTGGTCACGTCGAATGAGCAAAGGTCCCTATGGCTGTTTGACGTGGAAGAGTTTCAACTTCGACGGATCGAACTAAACCAAGGGAGTCATCCAGAACGAGCGGTGTGGGGTTGTGGCGATGCTGCATTGTGCTGGAACGTCGCTTGGTACAAGGACACGAGGCTGGCTGTCATGTGGCGGTGGGGGCACCTGCATTCTGGGGGCTATCTGATCGAGGTTTCCAATGGCCTCCTCATTCCAATGCAGTTTTGGTCGCTACGGATCCGGGCAACGTCTACCCGGCTCAACTGGAGATCGGACGGGGATATCTAAAGGGTTCTCTTCCGGATCTTCCCGGCAGATGTTGACAGTGATCCAGTTCAACAGGACGGCCTGGCATTTGTCGGTGGCTATTCCAACATCCTCACGATCGTCCGTGCCGACGGCAGCCCGGTCCAATTGCTGTTCTCGGTAGGGGGTGCCCCTCCCGACGCCTGGTCGGCAGACGGCCGATGGTTCGTAGTCGGTGGATAGCGGCTGTGCCGGCGTCCTTGGTGGCTAGTCGCAAGCGCGACTTGCCATTCTCATCAATTGTTGTCTCAGCAGACACCAACCGCACTGTTGCACTGGATTCGTACGCCCCACGAAAGGGCCGCATTGGAACAGGGCTGATGGATGGGCTTGCGGAGTCTAGTACAGAGACCGGCGACGCCGTTGCTTGAGAGGTGGGAACATACCGTGCAATAGGAGCGTCTCTGCTGCATGGGTATCCGAGTTCTTCTGGTCCTGTCGTTCGTCGGGCTGATGCTGATCGGTTGTAGCGAGGCCGATCAACCGTCGGCTGCGGAAGCTCCAGCCGAACGGCAAGCCGTTGAGCCGGAGCAGGAGGGCGAGGCCTCGGAAGTCGTACGGACGACGAGCCGGGTCCAAGTAGATGCCACTCAGCCGCAGCAGGCGACAAACGAACCACAGCAGCAACCTTCCGATCAGACTGGGAGCGACAGCGAACCGCCTCCTACACGCGAAGAACCCCGGTCGCCGTCGCAGTCCGAAGCCGAGCAACAGGGCGAACCGACCGAGTCCCAGGAAGAGCCGGAGTCGCCGCCGACCGACCTGACAGACGTCCCGGCAACGGTTATCAAAGACGCCGACGTCCGAGTCCGACCTGGACTACCGTGGCCGGTCATCGAACGGCTCAGCGCCGGCGACGAAGTCGTGATCCTGAACGTCGCGACCGGTTGGTATCGAATCAGCTACGGCGACGAACGCGAGGGCTGGATCCGCACAACGGCGCTCGATCTCGGGGTGGTTGAGCCTCATCGGATTCTGCATCGGCCTGCGCCGGCCATCGTCGCTGAGTGGCGAGGCGAGCAGTACGGCGTGATGGGTCAGTCGGCAGACGGCGCAGAGGTCAGGTTGTTGCCCATGGACGAAGAACTCGCAGAGATCGTGGGCGCGCCAATCAATGAGGTGACCCTGCTCGCCGACGACATCACGGTTCGAGACCTACCCATCCTGATCGGCGACGAAACCGTCGTCTTCGCCGGCGACGACTTCCGCGTCGGGCTGGGTCGCATCCTGCCCAAGGCCAACGAGTGGATGTGGCTGCCCTGGGGCTGGCTCCTGGCCCACAACGACTCCCACATCTGGCAGTGGCGCCCGGAGACCGACGAATTGGAGTTCATCCAGCGTACCCCTGGTCAGGCAGCGCTTTCAGCGGATGGACGGCATTTGGCGATCCTGTCATGCGGCGGCGTTGAGTCATGTCATCCGGTCGAGGACGTCACGATCATGCCCCTGGACGGCTCGCCCATTGTTTCTCTCCGCGGACTGTTGAACCGAGCCGGAGGGTTACACGAAGAAAAGAGAATTGAGCTCATTGACACTTACGACCTGAGCTGGTCACCAGACGGATCGTCCCTCCTGGTTGGCATCTCGGAGGGTGCTGGAATCCAAGGATTGTCGGCGGTGTTGTTCGATGCCAGTGGGGCGATGACGTTGTTCGAGTGGGAGCCGGAGGGCCCGTTAGCAGATAAAGACTGCTTCCCGAACCGCTATCCATTTCGACCGCGATACGAGCTTTGGCAGTATTGGGCATTCAGCTCCCAGGACGATGTGAGGATTAGAGTCATATGCACTGAAGACGATGAACTCGTAGCGCTCTGGGCGGCGTATGGCAGTGGCGGAGAATTCCATCGTCTCGAACCAGACCCGGAACTCCAGGTTCCTGCTTCAGATGAGTTCGCAATGATAGCTGCCGACGCCGACCAGCTTGGCGACGACACATACGAATTAGGGGACGGTACGGACCGATACTCGATCGTCGTTGAGCCTCAGTTGCGCAAACTCTTCATCTACGACGAGGGTGAGAATCAGATCCGTGAGGTCAACGACGATCCGTATGTAATGCCCGACTGGCTCTGGGAACTCCTGGAACGTGGGCCCGGGGTTGGTTACCAGGGTTGAGACCTCTATTGGTCAACTGACAACCACGTCGCTGTCATCTCGAGAACCGGTATCACTCATATTGCTGCCGCGCTCTTGGTCGATCTGACCACGGCCATCGCGGTCCCACTGCCAATCGGATCAGTCCGAACATGGCCCTGCTATCCGACTGGCGACTGGAGTCCCGACGGATCGATCTTTCAGATGGAATCGCATGCCTACTCTAGCTATGAGCAGCTCGATAACCTCTGGATTGATGGGGTCGCTGCCTCCCGCGGTGAGATTTACCAACGTGTATTCGTTGAGTCCGGCGGGAAGGGAATCGGAGTGTTGAGGGCATTTGCGACTCGATCTTCAAACTTCCCGCCCCATCTCGGACGCTGGTCTCCGGACGGTGGTTTCTTCGCGATTGGCGGGCATCAAGAACTGCATCATTGCTACACCGGCGCCTGAGGGACACGGCTCGCACCGCTACACTGGATCTGTATGCCCTGAGCTTGGGCTGACTGGATTGGGACTGCTGAATGAGTTTGTTGGATCGGGCGAAGAAGCGAGCGGGGTCGCTGCTTGGCGATGCCAATGCTCGCGAGGTGCATAAATTGCAGGGCGCGGTGGCGGCGGTCGCCGACTGGGAACCTGAGTTTGCGCGACTCTCCAACGACGAACTGGCGGCCAAGACGCCGGAGTTCATCGAGCGACTGGAAGACGGCGCGTCGCTCGATGACATCCTGCCCGAGGCCTTCGCCGTCGTCCGCGAGGCGGCCCGACGTCAGGTCCAGATGCGCCACTATGACGTGCAGATCGTCGGCGGGATCGTCCTGCATCAGGGCAAGGTCGCCGAGATGCGCACCGGCGAGGGCAAGACGCTGGTCGCCACGCTGGCGCTCTATCTGAATGCGCTGGAGGGCGACGGCGGCCACCTGATTACCGTCAACGACTACCTGGCCAAGCGCGACGCACAGTGGATGGCGCCGATCTATCACACGCTCGGACTTTCGGTTGGCGTGCTCCAGCACCGCGCTGCCTTCATGTTCGATCCCGAGGCCGATTCGACGGTCGATATCGAGAACCCCGACGCGATAGACGCAGAGCAGCTGCAACGCCGTCGCGAGCTGGGCGACCTGAAGATGCTGCGTCCGGTCACGCGCCAGGAGGCCTACGGCGCCGACATTACCTATGGCACGAACAACGAGTTCGGCTTCGACTACCTGCGCGACAACATGGTCATGGCTGCTTCCGAGAAGGTGCAGCGGCCGCTCGTCTACGCGATCGTCGACGAGGTCGACAACATCCTGATCGACGAAGCGCGCACGCCGCTGATCATCTCCGGCCAGGCCGAGGAATCGCTCGATACCTACCGCGTCTTTGCCAACCTCGTGCGCGGATTGCAGCCGGAGGCGCATTTCACGCCCGACCCCAAGTCGCGCACCGTGGCGATGACCGAGGAGGGCATTGCCAAGGTTGAAGACACGCTCGGTATCGACAACCTGTTCGAGGGCGAGAACGCGCGTCTGACCCGCTTCCTTGACTCGGCGCTCAAGGCGAATTTCATGTATCAGCGCGACCGCGACTACGTCGTGCGCGGCAACAAGGTCGTGATCGTCGACGAGTTCACCGGCCGGATGATGGACGGCCGCCGCTACTCCGAGGGGCTGCACCAGGCGATCGAGGCCAAGGAAGGCGTCTCGGTCGAGCGCGAGACGGTCACGCTGGCCACGATCACCTACCAGAACTACTTCCGCATGTACAACAAGCTCTCGGGCATGACCGGTACCGCCGCGACCGAGGCCGAGGAGCTGCACAAGATTTACGGGCTCGATGTCATCGTGGTGCCTACGCACCAGGACATGGTCCGCGACGACCTGGGCGACTTCGTCTTTCGCACCGAACAGGCCAAGTTCGATTCTGTCATCGACGAGATTGCTGATCTCTCCGAGTCGGGACGCCCTGTCCTGGTCGGTACGGCCTCGGTCGAAACCTCCGAACGGCTCGCCGCCATGCTCAAACGGCGCCGCGTCGCCCACGAGGTGCTCAACGCCAAGCAGCACGAGCGTGAGGCCCACATCATCGCCGCCGCCGGCAATCCCGGCGCAGTCACGATTGCCACCAACATGGCCGGTCGCGGCACCGATATCAAGTTGGGTGAGGGCGTCACTGAGCGCGGCGGACTCGCCGTGATCGGCACCGAGCGGCACGAGTCGCGGCGGATCGACAACCAGCTCCGAGGTCGCTCCGGTCGCCAGGGCGACCCCGGCTCGTCGCGCTTCTACGTCTCGTTCGAGGACGGGATCATGAAGCGCTTCACGCCTGACTGGCTGCCGGGGATGTTGGAGAAAGCCGGTCTCGAGGACGGCGCGCCACTGGAATCGGGCATGGTTGGCAAGGCGCTCGAACAGGCCCAGCAGAAGGTTGAGACCTACCACTTCGACATCCGCAAACACCTCGTTGACTACGACGACGTGATCAACAAACAGCGCGAGGTGATCTACGCCGAGCGCGACAAGGTGCTCACGGCCACGGACGAGCTCTCCCAGATCGTCGAAGACATGCTGCTGCACACGATCGAGGACCTCGAACGCTCCTTTGCCAACGAGCTCTGGGATGAAACCATCGCTGACGAGTTCTGGCAAGAAGCGGCGCAGGTGCTGCCGCTGACTGGACTCGACCGCGAAGCGCACTACGGCGCGGAGCTCGACGAGTGCGTCGAGGCGCTGCGCGAGCACGCCGCCGCCGAGCTGCAACGGCTATCCGAACGGATCGACGCGGAGACCGCCGAAGGCACATCGGTCGAGCTGCTGCGCGGACTCGTCCTGCGCACGATGGACCGGCTCTGGATTCGTCACCTGACCGAGATCGACGGTCTGCGCCAGGGTGTCGGCCTGCAGGCTTACGGCCAGCAGGACCCGCTGGTCACCTACAAGCGAGAAGCGTTCGACATGTTCGACCAGCTCGTCGCGGCGCTCAGGCGCGAAGTGTCGTCGTCGGTGATGCATGCATCCGTCCGTGTCGAGAATCGCAGCGCCGCGCCCGTGCGCCGAGCGCGTGGCGTTGGGCCAGTCCAACGCGGCGATCCAGTCCGCGTGAGCAATGTCCGCGAGTCCAGCGGCGGCGTTGCCGTGGCGGCGCGCCCGGCATCCGCCGCAGCGGCCAGTGGACCGAAGGTCGGACGCAACGCGCCCTGTCCCTGTGGCAGTGGCAAGAAGTTCAAACGTTGCTGCGGTAAGGCAGCATGATGCCGCAGTGGCGGCACGGCAGCTTGATGCCGCAATGGCGGCAAGTCAAAGTAATGCCGCGTTGACGGCAGGGCGACGAAATAGGGGCAGCTTGACGATGGCGACGACGAACTCGGCCAGCACTGACGACAATCCGTTTCCGCACCTCGCTGATCGCGACGGACCCGTCGAGACCGGCTTCGCGCCGGATATTGACCCCGATGACGAGCGCATCGTCGACGCCGAGTTGATGGAGATCGGCCCAGATTCCCTGCTGGCCGCATTCCACGCCCAGCTGCACGCCGGACGCCCCTGGTTCGATGCGATGCTCGACTGCATCAGCGAATGGGAAGTCCCCCGGGAGGCCATCGATGGTCGCGAGTACGTTTACCTGATCGAGCATGAAGCCTTTGACTGGCTGCTGCTCGCCGAGCGCATCTGCGACTCCGTACCGCCCGGCCTGCTGCCGCTGAACGAAGTCGAGGACCTACTCGTCGAGGAGTCGCCGCCGGTCGTGCTGAGTGAAGCTGAGTTCCAGGAGCGATTGGGCACGTCCAAGTATTGGGCCCACCTCAACTTCCTCTACGGGGTCCGCGTCGAGCAGGCGCTGCAACTGGCGATAGAGCGCGTCTTGCAGAAAGAGCGCAGCGGTCTGGCCTTCTCGCACACTCGACAGGAACTCGACTCCGACATCTTCGGACGGATCTACGGAGCGCGACAAGCAGATCTCCTGCGCGATTACCGCGTTTCCATCCACCGTGACCATGCGGATCCCGAGCGGATCGAGCACGCCGAGTGGCAGGCCTTTACCTACTGGCTGTTCCGCCGCCGCCTCGAGCGCCAGGACCCGGCCCGCGTCGCCAGCGACACGCGCCAGGGGCTGGAAATGCTCTACGAACTGGAAGCCGCCAAGCAGCGACGCCGTCGCCGGTTGCAGGCCGCCGAGATCAAGCGGCCGGTCAAAGAAGCCGATGTCATTGACGGCGTACTCGTAGCCGTAGGCTAGGTTCGGCGCGCGCCCTGGCTACACCGCGCCGGACCCGAAGACCCTCCTCCTCAGCCAGATACCAATCCGACCATCATGCGGAGTTCAGCTGTGACCACCACTGAATTCGACCTGTCCAACCTGAGCAACCTGACCGGCGCCTACGACGCCTCCCAGGTTGAGGACCCGATCTACGCCTTCTGGGAGGACAACGGCTGGTTCCGTCCGACCGATGCCGCTCGGAACGACGCTGAGCCGTTCACCGTGATCATGCCGCCGCCCAACGTGACCGGTGTGCTGCACCTGGGCCACGCGGTCACATTGACCATCGAAGACATGCTGATCCGTTGGCATCGAATGCTCGGCGAGCCGACGCTCTGGCTGCCCGGACTGGACCACGCCGGGATCGCGACGCAGAGCGTCGTCGAGGGACAACTCGCGCGCGAGGGCATGACTCGCCACGACCTGGGGCGTGAAGCCTTCCAGGAGCGAGTCTGGGACTGGGTCGGAGTGACGCGCCCGCGGATCACCGCGCAGGCCCGCCGCATGGGCGCTTCCTGCGACTGGGAGCGCACCGCCTTCACCCTCGATCCGACGCCCCGAGACGCCGTCCGCAAGACGTTCGTCGACCTCTTCAACGACGGCAAGCTCTACCGCGGCGCACGGATCATCAACTGGGACCCGCAGATGTTGACAGCGCTTTCGGACGTTGAGGTCGAGTACCGCGAGGAAGAGGGCAAGCTCTGGCACGTCCGTTACCCATTCGTTGACGAGCGCGGCAACGAGCTCGAGGACGGCGTCGTCATCGCCACCACCCGTCCCGAGACCATCCCCGCAGATGTGGCCATCGCCGTGCATCCTGACGACGAACGCTGGCAGCCGCATCTCGGCCGGCGCGTCCGACTGCCGCTACGCGGCTTCGACCGTCTGATTCCACTCGTCGCCGACAGCGCCGTCGACCTTGAGTTCGGCACCGGCGCGCTGAAGATCACGCCAGGCCACGACCAGCTCGACTTCGAGATCGGCGAACGCCACAACCTGGAGCCGATCCGCGTCGTCGATTGGGACGGCACGCTGACGGCCGAGGCCGGACTCTACGCGGGAATAGACCGCGATGAGGCGCGCACCCTGGTCGCGCAGCACCTCGAAGAGGACGGCTACCTGCTCAAGACCGAAACGCATATCCACAACGTCGGACACTCGCAGCGATCCGGCGTCGTGGTCGAGCCGCTGGTCTCGAACCAGTGGTTCGTCGACACCGACGAGCTCGCCGCCGAAGCGGCGCGCGTCGTCCGCGAGGACGAGGTCCGGATCGTTCCCGAACGCTCGAAGAATGTCTACCTCCAGTGGATGGACAACATCCGCCCCTGGTGTATCTCGCGACAGCTCTGGTGGGGACACCGCATTCCCGCCTGGTACTGCTCGGTCTGCGATGCAGACGCGATCATTACCGCCGACGACGGCGAGATCACGATTGATGAAGGCTCGCACCCAATCGTCGAGCTGACCGACCCCACCACCTGTCCGACCTGCGGCGGTTCCGAGCTCGTGCAGGACCCCGACGTGCTCGATACCTGGTTCTCATCCGGACTGTGGACGCACTCGACGCTGGGCTGGCCCGACACGACCGAAGATCTGTCCCGCTTCTATCCCTCCTCGGTGATGGAGACCGGCTACGACATCCTCTTCTTCTGGGTTGCACGGATGATCATGCTGGGCTGCTACAACATGGGCGAGGCCCCATTCCGCACGGTCTACCTGCACGGTCTGGTGCGCGACGCCGAGGGCCGCAAGATGTCGAAGTCGCTCGACAACGTCATCGACCCGCTCGAAAAGGCCGACCAGTACGGCATGGACGCGCTGCGCTTCACGCTCGCCACCGGCTCAACCCCGGGCAATGACATGCGCCTCACCGACGAGAGGCTCGAAGGCTCGCGAAACTTCGCCAACAAGCTCTGGAACGGCGCAAAATTCGTCCTCGGCGAGATCTCCCGCTCCCCCTTGCAGGGGGAGCTGCCCAATTCCTCCCCCCGCTCCCCCTTGCAGGGGGAGCTGCCGAAGGCTGAGGGGGTCCCGCCCCTCGAAGACCGCTGGATCCTCTCACGACTCCAAGCCGTGACCGATTCCGTTGACGAACTGCTCACTCAGTTCCAGCTCGGCGAGGCGGGCCGCCAAATCCAGGACTTCCTCTGGGGAGAATTCTTCGACTGGTACGTCGAGGCCAGCAAGGTCCGGCTACGTAACGGTGACCTCTCGCCATTGCCAGTCCTAACCAAGGTGCTGGATGGCGGACTGCGATTGCTACACCCGTGGATGCCGTTCATCACCGAAGCGATCTGGCAACAGCTCCGACCTCACCTGGCAAACGACAACGATGCCGATGCATTGATCGGTGCTCGCTACCCACGACCCGGCGACGCCGAACGCGATCTCGAAGCGGAGGCCGAGTTCAGCGCCGTGCAGGATGTCGTGACTGCCGTTCGCCAAGTGCGAGCCGACTACAAAGTGCAGGCCGGTCAGTTCGTCGAGGTCCACGTCCGACCGCAGGACGCCGTCGCCGACGCCGTCACCGCCTCGGCGTCAATCATCGAAATGCTCTCACGCTCGCGACCGCTGACAATAGTCGCCGATCGCGCCGACGCCCCAACCGAGCAGATCGCCTCCGCCGTCCTCCCCACTGCCGAGATCATCCTGCCCCTGGGTGGCCTCGTCGATCTGGGACAGGAAAAGGCCCGCCTGAGCAAGGACCTCGACAACATCGCCAAGCGTCTCAAAGGCGCGGAGGCCAAGCTGGCCAACGAGGGATTCCGCAAGAAAGCGCCCGCCGCAGTCGTGCAACAGGCCGAGGAGCTCGCCGCCGACCTACAGCGTCAACAGGCCGACCTGGAATCGAGGATTGGCGCGCTCGGATAGAGATTCAGGAGCGAACTCGCCGTCGCGCCCATCCGGCCGCCAGACCGACGCCGACTGCCGTCAAGGCTGCGAGGAAATTGAACAGCAGATCCTGCGGATCGAACATGCGATTGGGCAGGATGGCCTGGATACCCCCATCAAGCAGCCCGAAAACGGTTGCCGCCAGAACAGCGATCAGAGCGCCTACCAGGACCCGATGTCCCTGGCTGGCTCGCTCCTTGAGCGCAGCATGGATGAAGGCGGCGAGCACGCCAAACTCAATGAGATGCGTCCGCTCCGACAAGGCAAAGCGGAGCAACAGCATGAACAAGGCGGCAGAGACGCCGAGCGCAATGGCGATTTCCGGTCCACTTGGCCTCGACTGCAGCCCTTGAGTCACGATGGTCGCTGCCACCAACAGCATCCCGAGGGCGAATGCGCCGGGGATCAGATCCGAGTCGCCCAGCGCCTCGGCAAGCCACCCGGTCAGTCCCAGACTTGCAAAAATGGCGCAGGCGACAATTGCCGTCCACGTCCAAATCCGCCGCTCGCGTTTGGAAGAACAGACACGCATGGCGGCAATCGATCTTTGGCTTCGTCCGCTAGATGGCGTGGGGCCTGCTAACGCCCAAAGCTCTCAGGCGACTCGGGCTACAGGCTCAGCTTCGAGAGTGCGTCTCTGAACTCCGGCACGTCGGTGCGGAAGTCGTCGGCGTTGATGCCGTCGTTGGCCGCCAGATGCCCGGCCAGCAACTGCGAGGGCACGACTGCCGGAATCGTGAGCAGCGCCGGCGACATCTCGGCCAACGTCAGATGTCGGGCCGACTCAGGGCCGGACACGCTCTCCGGCGCGACCCACGCTGCCGCGCAGCCCATGTCCATGGTCAGTTGGGTGATCGCCCGCGTGCGCTCCGCCGACTCGTCGTTCGCCGCAAAGGCGAGGATGCGATCTGAGTCGACAATCTGCACCGCCGGACCATGCAGAAACGATTCAGGTTCCTGGTGACGCACCGCGCGGCGCGACGCCTCGGCGATCTTGATGTGCGCCTCCTCGGCCGCTGCCAGCATCGGTCCCGCGCCCAGCGCGATCAGCGCGCCCGACGACCACTCCGCTGCCAGCTCCGCAATCTCGTCTTCCAGCCGTAGCGCCGACGCCAGCGACGACGGAATCTCCGAGATGTCACCAATCGAATCGGGGGAGACCGCGTCGGCGATCATCGCCGCGGCCGTCATCGCCGTCGTATGCGAGATCGTGTACATCGACGACGGATCCTGCGTGGTGGTGTGCAGGACGGTTACATTCTCGGGCAACGACTCAAGGTCGAATCCCGTGTCCACTTTGGTGATCAGCACGACTGGAATCCCGCGCTCGATACACAGCGCCAATGAGCTGCCGCTGTACGTCTTGCGACCCGTGTGCGCGAAGAGCAGCACCGCATCGCCTTCCGAAACCGTCGGCCACGTCGCGAACTCGAAGCTCGTCAAGGGCCGAGCAGTGAGGCCTGC
This sequence comes from Dehalococcoidia bacterium, assembly GCA_965261715.1. Lineage (GTDB taxonomy): Bacteria > Chloroflexota > Dehalococcoidia > Bin125 > Bin125 > Bin125. The sequence goes on along the minus strand of OZ253471.1, from coordinate 3,202,855 downwards.
CGAGCACAACATCCAGCTAGCGGCATTGGCCGCGTTAAACGACGTACCGATGCCCACAGTCCACACTCGCGACGCCGACGCCAGCGTCTCCGCCGCAAGTTCGAACGGCTGGACACTGCTCAGCAGCTTGGCGCATTCCGAGGGCTGCGCCTGGATCGCGGGATAGAGCCGGTAGTCGGTGATTGAGACCATTGGGCATCACTTTCTGATCTAATCGGATCCAGTCCCCGCTTTACGCGGGGACCAGCCCCTTCCCCCTCTCGATCAAGGGCGTTGCGACTTTGGCAGTCGCCGAGCGGGTCCCCGCGTAAGGCGGGGACTGGGAAACCACTGCTGAGCAGTCGCTTATGCAACCGCCCCCGCCGTTTTGAGTGCCTCGCCTTTCGAGCCGTTGAGCCCAATCTCGGCGAGAATCTCGTCGGTGTGTTGTCCCGGATACGCCGGTGGACCCTGGATTTTCGACTTCGTTCGGCTGAAGCGCGGCGCCGGAGCGGGCTGCACGACGCCGGCGACCTCTTCAAACGCGCCGCGCGCCTTGGCGTGCGGGTGATTCGGCGCTTCCCAGGGCTCAAGCACCGGGCCGAAGCAGACATCCGATCCCTCGAAGATCGCTTCCCACTCCGACCGCGATTTCGTTCGGAAGATGGCCGTGACGCGGTCCTTCAGCTCGGGCCAGCGCGTGTTGTCCATCTGGTGCGGCAACTCTTCGTTCTCAAGACCAAGCAGATGCAGCAGTTCCGCGTAGAACTGCGGTTCGATTGAGCCGATCGAAACGTACTTGCCGTCCAGCGTCTCGTAGGCGTCGTAGAAATGCGCGCCGGTGTCGAGCACGTTGGCCGCCCGGCCGCGACGCCAACCGCCGGTCGCCAGACCGGCGTGCACCGAGGTGATCAGCGACGACGCGCCGTCGACCATGGCCGCGTCAACGACCTGTCCCTTGCCCGAGCGTCCCGCCTCGATCAGCGCGCCCAGCATGCCTACGGCGAGGTACATGCCGCCGCCGCCGAAGTCACCGACGATATTCAGCGGCGGTACCGGCGCCTGGCCCTTGCGAGCGATCGGCGCGAGCGCGCCGGCCAGCGAGATGTAGTTAATGTCGTGCCCTGCCATCTGCGCGTAGGGACCATCTTGGCCCCAGCCGGTCATCCGCCCGTAGACGAGCTTCGGATTGCGCTCGAGGCAAACATCCGGGCCCAGGCCCAGGCGCTCCATGACACCGGGCCGGAAGCCCTCGAACACCGCGTCTGCGCCCTCGATCAGTTGCAGCGCGACCTCGACGCCCTCTGGGTTCTTCAGATCGAGCGCAATCGAGCGCCGGCCCCGCGCCAGCAGGTCGCCCGGCGGATCGGCCGGCGCTTCGTCCGGAGCATTCGAGGCGCGGTCGATGCGCACGATGTCGGCGCCCATGTCGGACAGGATCATGCCGCAGAACGGGCCCGGTCCGATGCCCTGAAGTTCAATAATCCGAATGCCGCTGAGCGGTCCCATATCGTGCTCCTCACGTGCCAGAAAATCGTGTCGTGATCATCGTGTCGTGATCATTGTCGTCTTCAGCAGCAGAGTAACGCGCCATGACATTCCAGATTGAGCCGGCCGGTTTCGAAGCGGCCCCTGAAGTCATCGAGCTAATTCATCGGGTATTCGACGAGTACGAGTTCATCTGGGACCCCGAGGACGAATTCTGGGACCTGCTGGCCGAAGAGCGGGCCTTCCCGTATTTCGAGCCTCGAGGCGCCATGTGGGTCATGCGCGACACCGACGGGCAGGTCGTGGGCTCGATCGCCGCCGAGCGGCTCGATGGCCCCACCGTCGAACTGCACCGTCTCTATCTCGACGCGGACCTGCGCGGGCAGGGATTGGGTCGACGCCTGTTCGAGACGGGCGTGGATTGGGCTCGCGAGCAGGGGGCGTGGAGAGTCGAGTTGTGGTCCGACACGAGGTTCGAGGACGCCCACCGACTCTATGAGCGCCTCGGCTACGTCAAGACGGACACTCGTGAGTTGGACGATGTCAACGACACAGTCGAGTTCAAGTACGAGCGGGATTACGGGCGTTAGGCGTTGAGTAGGTGGAGCAAGATGCCCAAGGTGCGTGACGCTGTCAGGCTTGTCGAACGTGAAGGTTGGGAACTGGTGCGGATGCGCGGTAGCCACCGGCAATACCAGCACCCTTCAAAGCTCGGCGAGGTGACTATTGCGGGAAGGCCCTCGAAGGACCTTGCGAAGGGCACCTATAGGAATATCCTGCGACAAGCAGGACTGGCGGAGGAGCGACGATGACGCTGAAATATGCCGTGGTCATTGAGCGTGCACCTGAAAACTTCAGCGCCTACGTGCCAGATTTGCCTGGGTGCATCTGTGCCGCAGACACCCTGGCAGAGACGAAGAACTTGATCCGCGAAGCCATTCAGTTCCACATCGAGGGACTCCAGGAAGATGGATTCGCAGTCGAATTGCCTGAGATGTCGGTCGTTGACGCGATGGCGTACCACATTGCGCTTCTGGCCGATGGCGGCGACGACGCAGCCGACACGGAGACGACTGTTGGCATCGTGGAGGTGGACGTGAAGCTCGCGCCACTTTCGGCCACCAGACGCTAGGCAAAGCCCCAAACATTGACCCTGATCACACCACACGGGTACGATCTGTTCGCACTGGGGAATCTGGTGCACCGCGATAGCGGCAACTGAACAGCCGATGGCAGGGTTTCGTGTCAGAACTGTTTGAGAACTACGGCGCTGTCCTGATCGCGATTCCGGTCGGGATCATGCTCGTTCTGAGCGCGCTCCTCGCCACAAAGTTGCTCGCTCCGCAGCGCCGCACCGCGCTCAAGGGCCAGGTCTACGAATGCGGCATGCTGCCGATTGGTCGCAACTGGGCCCAGGTCCACATCCGCTACTACACTTACGCACTGCTCTTCCTCATCTTCGATGTTGAAGTGGTCTTTCTCTTCCCCTGGGCCGTCTCCTTCCTCGGACTGATGGGCGAGTCCGACTATGGCAAGGTCATTCTCTGGCAGATGGTCCTGTTCATTGGCACGTTGCTGGCGGCGCTCGCCTACGCTTGGCGCAAGGGCGTGTTCGACTGGCAACGAAACTAGCGCGACATGAATCGAGCGAGGCGCGGCATATGACGACCTCCCATCCACCACATATGGGCGATCCCACGCCTGTCATCATTTCCCCCGAGTCGCTGCGGCTGTATGCCGTTGAAGACGTTCCGCCCACGGTGCCCTACAAGATGGTCCTGCCCGGCATCATGCAGGCGCCGGCCGAGGCGTTGATCTCCGCCGCCCGCAAGTCCTCGCTCTGGCCGATGACCTTTGGTCTGGCCTGCTGCGCGATCGAGATGATCGCGACCTACATGGCCAATCACGACCTCGACCGCTTCGGCATCGTCCCCTGGCCCTCGCCGCGACAGTCCGACGTGATGATCGTCGCCGGCACCGTGACCAAGAAGATGGCCCCCGCAGTCAAGCTGCTGTACGAGCAGATGCCGCATCCCAAATGGGTCATCTCGATGGGTGCCTGCGCCACCAACGGCGGCCCCTACACGCAATACGACCGGGTCGTCCAAGGCGTCGACAACATCATCCCCGTTGATGTCTACGTGCCCGGCTGCCCGCCCCGACCGGAAGCTCTGATCGATGGACTCCTTGCGCTGCAGGAGAAGATCGTCGAAGAACGAGCGCGGGGTTACTAAGCAACCATGACATCCCGACGCACGCCCGTCGCGCCCGAGCCGCCGCCGAGCAACGAGCCGCCGCCCGGCTCGATCGCCGATACCTATCGCCAGGTCATGCCGCTGATCAACTTCGGCGCAGCGATGACCAAAGGCAACGATGTCGCGCTGACGATTCCGTCCGACGCCATCCATGAAGTGCTCGAGCGCAGCCGCGACGACGAGCGCCTGCAGATGAACCTGCTGCGCAACCAGACCGCCGTCGACTGGGAAGTGCGCGGAATGGAGATCGTCTACCACCTCTACTCGATCCCGCTGCGACATGCAGTGACGATCAAGGCCTGGCTGCCCTCCGAAGGCGCGTTCGTTGAGTCGGTCACCGACCTCTACAACATGGCCGACTGGGCCGAGCGCGAATGCCGCGAAATGTTCGGCATCGAGTTCCTCGGTCACCCCGACCCGCGCAACCTCCTGCTCGACGAAGACCTCGACATCCATCCGCTGCGCAAGAGCCATCCGCTGGCGCCGGTCGAGATGGAGCAGGGCGTCGACGTCGCGTTCTTCACCAAGCAATACCCGCCGCCCGAGCCGGAGGAAGAAGCGGAAGCGGCCCCGACGGCCGCCGCCGCTCCCACGCGCAAGCGCGTCGAGGACATGACCGAAGAAGAGCGCGCCGAACGCAAGGCCGAGCAGGCCGACCGCGTGGCCCGCGCACGCGAAATCGCCGCCATCCGCCGCGCCGAACGTCTGGCCGGCGCGCCGGCCGCCGGTGGTCCTCGACCCGAGGGCGCCGCCCCACCGCCGACTCCCGCAGCGGCGCCTGCTGCTGCTCCCGCCGCCGCCTCAGCCCCGGCCGCCGCGCCGGTACAGGACGATCGTCCGCCGGCCCCGCCGCCGCCCGAACTACCAAGCATTCCCGACGCCGAAGAAGATCCCGAAGGTCGCGCCGAAGCACTGGCCGAACGCGTCCGACTGGGTCGCGAATTGGCCGCCGCCCGTCGCATCCAGTTGCGCGGTGGCTGAATCGCCGAATCGGTCTCAACGATGGACGTTCGCGCCCTGACGGCGAACAGGATGACGAACAGGACGAGGAACAGGGAGTAGGCCGCATGGTCCAGCGAACCTTCGAAGGTGAAATACTCACTGAGCCCGTCGTCGTCGAGCGCGAGTTCGAGACCGTCGACATGAACATCAACATCGGGCCGCAGCATCCCGCGACCCACGGCGTCTTCCGCATGGTCCTGACCGTCGACGGCGAAATCGTCAAGGACGCCATCCCCTACATCGGCTACATGCACCGCGGCGGCGAGAAACTCTCAGAGAATCTCGACTACCGAGGCGCGCTCGGCTACCAGGACCGCACCGACTACCTGGCCGCCTTCAACTCCGAGTGGGTGTACGTCAACGCCGTTGAGCGCCTCGCTGGCATCGAGATCCCAGAGCGCGCCGAGTACATCCGCCTGATCCTGTCCGAATTCAACCGGATCATGTCGCACTTCATGTTCATGGGCGCGTTCGGCACCGATGTCGGCTACTTCGGCACCGCCTTCACCTGGACGTTCAAAGAGCGCGAGCGCATCCAGGACCTCTTTGAGGCCGTCTGCGGCGACCGCATTATGTACAACTACTTCCGCGTCGGCGGACTCGCCTGGGAGCCGCACGAGACCTTCGTTGAGGACTCCCATTGGGTGCTTGACCAGATCGAGATCGGCATTGGAGACGTCGACGACCTGATGACCGACAACGAGGTCTTCGTTGCCCGCTGCCGCGATGTCGGCGCGATGACCGCCGAGGATGCCATCTCCTTCGGCGTCACCGGACCGATGCTGCGCGCCTCCGGCGTGCCCTTCGACCTGCGCGTCGACGAGCCCTACTCGATCTACGACCGCTTCCACTGGGAAATCCCGGTCGGAGAGCGCGGCGATGTCTACGACCGCTACCTCGTCCGCCTCGAGGAAATGCGCCAGTCGGTTACGATTCTGCGCCAGGCGCTGGATCAAATGCCGACATCAGGCGCAATCATGCCCGAGCGCGTGCCCGCTCGGCTGCGCCCCCCGCCCGGCGAAATCTACATGCGCCAGGAGAACCCGCGCGGCGAGTACGGCATCTACATGGTCTCCGACGGCACCGATCAGCCCTGGCGTGTGAAGATGCGCTCGCCCTGCTTCCACAACCTCTCCTCGCTCAAACCGCAGGTGATCAACACCTACCTCGCCGACGCCGTGGTCACCCTCGGATCGATCGACATCGTCCTCTGCGAGGTTGACCGCTAATGGTCGTCAAGCAGCGGTTCAACCGACCCCAACTGGCGGGTGCTCACTTGGTGGGTATAAGGCCGACTGCGTGTAACCTGCGTGAGCAGCCGCAACAGCCATCGGGGATGCGCTAAATGGTCTTGAGCGAGTTCGCCGGCATCAGCATGCCCGACTGGATTGATGCGCTGTTGCGGGTCATATTCATCGTCGCATTGATGACGATCAACGCATTCGCCCTGATCTACCTCGAGCGCAAGATCCTTGCCCGGTTGCAGGCCCGCGTCGGTCCCACGCGCACCGGCCCAATCGGCATGCTGCAGTCAATCGCCGACGCGCTCAAGCTCGTCACCAAGGAAGATGTCCGTCCGATCACGGCGGACCGCTGGGCCTTCGAGCTCGCGCCCTACATGGCGTTCGTGCCGGTCTTCCTTGTCTTCATTCCGATGCCCTTCACCGAGACCTGGTTCGTCCGCGACCTCAACCTCGGACTGCTCTTCGTCTTTGGCGTGCTGGGCCTCAACATCGTCGGCGTGGTGATGGCTGCCTGGGGCTCCGACAACAAGTACGCGCTGCTCGGTGGCGTTCGCGCGGCCGCGCAGGCCATCTCCTACGAAATCCCCATGCTCCTGATCATCGTCGCTGTGGTGATGGTGGCCGCCAGTCGGCTCGCCATCGATGGCGACGCCTCGGCCGCCGGCTCAATCAACGCCATCGTCGGCGATCAGACCACGACCCCATACATCCTGCTCCAGCCGCTTGGCTTCGTCATCTTCCTGGTCGGCACGCTGGCCGAGCTGCATCGACCGCCCTTCGACATGCCGATTGCCGAATCGGAAGTCGTCGGCGGCTACTTCGTCGAGTACTCCGGCATGCGCTGGGGCATATTCTTCCTCGCCGAGTACACCGCGCTCTTCCTGTTGGTGCTGCTCGCTTCCTCGCTCTTCCTGGGCGGCTGGAACTGGCCGTTCGGCGCGGATGTCGGGCTGGGACTGCAGATCGTCCTGACCATGGTCAAGACATCGGTGATGATCGTGCTGGTGATCGGCTCACGCGCGCTCTTCCCCCGGCTTCGTATTGACCAGTTGATGGCCTTCTCCTGGAAGATCCTGCTGCCCTTCGCCATCGTCCAGGTCCTCGCCAACGGCATCATCCTCGCCTATGGCGGCCCCGACTGGGTCGTCGGACTCGTCTCCTTTGCGCTGCTTGCGGCGCTCGGAGGACTGGTCTACTACCTGATGAGCCAGAAGAAGGGCGCAGGCGCCCGCACTGTGCAAACCAGGCCGGCCACGCCGCGCGTGATCACCGCCCCCGAAGTCACCCCGGTCGAAGCTGGCGGCGACTAAACAGTGAAGCAGTAGAGGAAGAGGAGCCCCGTGGAGGACGGCGTCACCGCGACTCAGGTGGTCTTCTGGATCTTGGCTGTGGTCATGCTGATCTCCGCGATCGGCGTCGTCACTGCAGGCAACATCGTCTATGCCGCACTCTTCTTCATCGCTGCTCTGGCCGGCGTCGCAGGCATCTACCTGATTCTCACGGTCGAGTTCCTCGCCCTCGTCCAGTTGCTCATCTACGGCTCGGCGGTCGTCATCCTGATCCTCTTCGCGCTCATGCTCACCCGGGCCCGAGAGCGGCCGCAAGCCCTCTTCGGACGCACACGACCGCTCGGCATCGCTGCCTCCCTCGGCCTCCTCGCCGCACTGATCGGCGGCATCGTCGCCACAACCTGGACCACGCCGGCAACGTCATCCGCGATTCAGCCGGTTGGACTGCAGACCATCGGCGACGCCATCTTCACGATCTGGATCGTCCCCTTCATCATCGTCGGCGTGCTGCTCTCGATTGCGCTGGACGGCGCGATCATGCTCGCCTCACCTGACGAGGACGAGACCTAATGCCACCGCTTGATCACATCCTGATTGTCAACGCGATCCTGTTTGTGATCGGCGTGATGGGCGTCCTCACGCGGCGCAACGCCGTGTTGATCCTGCTCTCTGTCGAGCTGATGCTCAACGCCGTTTCGCTCAACATGGTCGCCTTTGCGGTCTATGGACAGGTCGATTTCGGCAATATCACCGGAATCGTGTTTGCCTTCTTCATCATCGTCATCGCGGCCGCCGAGGTCGCGCTGGCGCTCGGCATCGTCGTGCGGACCTTCCGCAACCGAGCCACCGCCAATGTCGATGAAGTGAACCTCCTCAAGTGGTAACCGGGAGCATACGCTGATGATCTGGGCTGACCACGCGTGGATTCTGCCGGCTATCCCGGCCCTTGCGTTCCTCGTGCTGTTCGCGTTCGGACGCTTCCTGCCTCGCGGCGGCGACTTTGTTTCCGTCGGCGCCGCCCTGGCCGTGTTCGTGCTCTTCTTCTTCGTGCTCGAGTCACATCTCGATTGGCTCGGAGCCGGACTCGGCGGCATCCGCAACGTCGGTACCGACTGGATCAACTTCGACAGCTTCATCGTCCGCCTCGGCTTCACCGTCGACTCAATCGCCATCGTGATGATCTTCGTCGTCTCGACCGTCGCGCTGATGGTCAACTTCTACTCGACCAACTATCTGCGACATCACGGCAAGCCCGAGCCGCGCTACTGGTGGTACTTCGCCGTGCTCTCGCTCTTCGTCTCGGCGATGCTCACGCTCGTGCTCGCCGACAACCTGCTGCTCATGTTCGTCGCCTGGGAGGGCGTGGGCCTCTGCTCCTTCCTCCTGATCGGCTTCTACTACGAGCGCCGGTCCGCCGTCGAGGCGGCCAAGAAGGCATTCGTCACCACACGACTCGGCGATGTCGGCCTGTTCATCGGCATCATCCTGTTCTGGCGCGCAACGGGGTCCTTCCAGATTTCCGACATCATCGCCGCTGCCGAGGCTGGTCGCGTCAACGATCTTCCCCAGGTCATGGGCGACGGCTATCTCACGCTCTCGACGCTGATGCTCTTCCTCGGCGCGGCCGGCAAGTCGGCGCAGGTCCCCTTCCACGTCTGGCTGCCCGACGCGATGGAAGGCCCGACGCCCGTCTCCGCGCTGATCCACGCCGCCACGATGGTCGTCGCCGGCGTCTACCTGGTCGCGCGAATGTTGCCCGTCTTCGAAGTCGCCCCAGGCGCTTCCAACGTGGTCCTGGTCGTCGGCCTGACCACGGCGCTGCTCGCCGGAATCATGGCGCTGGCGCAAAACGACATCAAGCGCGTGCTCGCTTACTCCACTGTGTCTCAGCTCGGATTCATGTTCGTCGCCCTGGGCGTCGGCGCTGTCGGCATTGCCATGTTCCACTTACTGACACACGCCTTCTTCAAGGCCTGCCTCTTCCTCGGCTCGGGATCCGTGATCCACATGACCGAGGAACAGGACGCCCGCAAACTCGGTGGACTCTGGTGGCGGATGCCCGTGACGGCATCGACCTTCATCATCTCCGCGATCGCACTGGCCGGGATCCCACCGCTATCAGGCTTCTTCTCCAAGGACGAGATCTTTGTCGCCACGATCGGCGGCGCCAACTCGGTGGTCGCCATCTTGCTCGGCGTGGCCGCCTTCCTCTCCGCCCTCTATATGGCGCGACTGGTGTTCATCACCTTCTTCGGTCCGCCCAAGGATCTCGCCGTGATCAAGCGTGCCCGCGAGGCGCCCCCGACCATCCTGATCCCACTCGTCTTCCTCACCGTGCTCACGTTCCTGGTTGGCTTCCTCGCCTTCGACCAGGTCGGCGCCGCGCTCGGCTTCCCCGGCGGTATTGGCAACTACGTGTACTTCCCCGAGCCGCACGACTTCCACTTCTCCAACTCAATCGCCGCCGTCACCGGCACGGTCTCACTGCTTGGAATCCTCACCGCCTGGTGGTTCTTCTGGGGTCGCAACTCGCATCGAGCGAAAGCCGTGCGCGAGTTCCAGCCGCGCCTGGCCGCCGCCGTCGAGAACAAGTTCTACTTCGACGAGGCCTATCAGTGGGGCATCGACCGCGCCATACTGCCGCTGGCTCGGATCGTCGCCTGGTTCGACCGCATGATCGTCAACGACACCGGCATCAACGCGCCCGCCGACGTCACGCGCTACGCCGCCTACTGGCTGCGCTACCACGTCACCGGGCGCATCCCCGACTACGCGCTGCTGATGGTTATCGGCATCGCACTGGCCGGTGGACTCGCATTCCTACTACGCGGGTAGTGGGCTAACGGAAGAACGAAGTAGAGAGAGGCACACAGCGTGGACGCAGGCGAAGCACTCCTCCTGCTCTTGCTGATCCCTGGCGGCGCCATGCTGCTGACGTTGTTCGTGCCCTCGAGGTACGGCAATGTTGTCCGTGTGATCGCACTGGTCACAACGATCGCAACCCTGATCGACTCGATCTACATCTTCGCCGTCTACGACTTCGCCCAAGGCGGCTATCAGTTCGACCTGCAATATCCGTGGATCGAGAACATCGCCTTCCTCGGCGAGAACGGCATCTCGCTCCATCTCGCCGTTGACGGGATCGCCGCCCCGCTCGTGCTCTTGAACGGCCTCGTCGGCTTCGCCGGCGTACTGGTCTCCTGGAAAATCACGCATCGGGTGAAGGACTTCTTCATCCTCTTCATGGCCCTCTTCACCGGCGTCTACGGCGTCTACATCGGCCAGGACCTCTTCTTCTGGTTCTTCTCCTACGAGCTCGCCGTGCTGCCGATGTACCTGCTCATCGTGATCTGGGGCTCGACCAACAAGGAATACGGCGCGATGAAGCTGACCATGGTCCTGGTCGGCGGCTCCGTGCTGATCTTCATCGGCATCTTCGCCGTCTTCGCCGAGGCCGGCGCCGGCACCTTCGACATGGCGGTGCTCCGCGATGTCAACTTCGGCCGTAGCTTTGCCAATACCTTCTTCCCCTTCTTCATGATCGGCTGCGGCATCCTGGCGGGCCTCTTCCCCTTCCATACCTGGTCGCCCGACGGCCACGTCGCCGCCCCGACCGCGGTCTCGATGCTCCACGCCGGCGTGTTGATGAAGCTGGGCGCCTTCGGCGTCATCCGCCTCGGCATGGAGATCCTGCCCGCCGGCACCGACTTCTGGATGCCCGTGCTGCTCGTCCTCGGCGCCGTCGCCGCCGTCTACGGCGCGATCGCCGCCATCCACCAGACGGACCTCAAGTTCGTGATCGGCTATTCGTCTGTCTCCCATATGGGGTTCGTCCTGATGGGATTGGGGACGATGAATAACATCGGCGTCAACGGCGCGGTGCTGCAGATGTTCTCGCACGGCGTGATGACCGCTCTCTTCTTCGCCATGGTCGGCGGACTCTATGACCAGGCGCACACGCGCGACATCCGCGTCTTCGGCGGCATCGTGCGCAAGATGCCGCTATTCGTCATCTTCTTCGGCATCGCCGGATTGACATCGCTCGGCTTACCCGGCCTGTCAGGATTCGTCGCCGAGTTCCACATCTTCGTCGGCACAATCGAGACCTTCCCGCTCTTCGCCGCGTTGGGCGTCCTCTCGGCCGCACTGACTGCGATTTACGTGCTGCGACTTATGGGTCGCGCCGCGCTCGGGCCCTTCAACCCGCGCTGGGAGAGCCTCAAGGACCTCTCGCGCTGGGAGATCGCTGCGGCCATCGTGTTGATCGCCCCGATCATCGCGATGGGCGTCTGGCCCGACCCGTTCATCGACCGCATCTCGCAGTCTGTGGCTGACCTGCCTCAGGTGGAGCAGATCGGCGGCCTCTTCACCCTCAGTTCACTGACTGGACGGTGACCCTGATGGATCTTGAATATCAACTGATCATTCCCGAACTCGTCATGGCCGGCTTGGCCGTGGTCATCATTGCCGCTGCATTGGCGTTCCGCAACGTCGATCAGAAGTGGTTTGGCTACGCGACCGCTGCCGCGCTGGCCATCCTCGCCGTCGTCACCGCGATCGCCTACTGGAACACCCACGACGACTTTGGCAACGTCCTCGCGGTCGATCACTTCACGGTCCTCTTCCGCGTCTTCTTCCTCGGCATCGCCTTCTTCACCGTCATGGCCGCCGTGCAATTCGCCGGCGACCGGCTTAAGAATCACGCCGAGTTCTACGGTTTGATCATCTTCGCCACGCTGGGCATGATGCTCTTGGCCGCCTCACGCGAGCTGCTCACGGCCTACCTCTCGCTCGAGCTGCTCTCCTTCAGCTTCTACATCCTGGTCGGATTCAACAAGCTCAATCCCTTCTCCAACGAGGGCTCGCTCAAGTACATGCTGCTCGGTGCCTTCTCCTCGGCGCTGATGCTCTATGGCATCTCGCTGATCTACGGCGTGACCGGCACGACGTTGTACTCGGGCATCGAGCCCGATGGCGTCGCCGCGGGCCGCAATATCGCCGAACAGCTCGCCTCCTTCGCCGGACTCGCTGGCGGCGTCGATCCCGACGGCGCGCGACCCGGCCTGCTGATCGGTCTCGTGCTGATTACCGCCGGTCTCGGCTTCAAGGTCTCGGCCGTGCCCTTCCACCAATGGACGCCCGACGCTTACCAGGGAGCGCCACTGCCGATCACCGCATTCCTCAGCGCCGGTGGCAAGGCCGCGGCCTTCGCCTTCTTCCTGCGACTCTTCACCGAAGCCTTCCTGCCCGCCGCAGACGAATGGGTCTGGTTCGTCGGCATCCTCGCCGCGCTCACCATGATCGTCGGCAACCTGATGGCGCTGCAACAGACCAACTTCAAGCGATTGATGGCCTACTCCTCGATCTCGCAGGTCGGCTACTTGCTCATCGGAATCGTGGCGCTCAACGCCGCCAACATCTCGCAATCGCATGACGCTGCGTCGGCGTTGGTGCTGCACCTGATCGGCTACGTGACGACCAACATCGCGGTCTTTGCCGCGATCATCGCGTTCTACAACCGCACCGGACGCGACGACATCGTCGACTTGCGAGGCATGGCGGAACGGCAACCCTTCCTCGCCTTCGTGATCGCCGCCGCGCTCTTCTCGCTGGCCGGGATGCCGCTGTTCGCCGGCTTCGCGACCAAGTTCATCATCTTCCAGGCCGCCTTCAACAACGGCTTCCTCTGGCTCGGCGCGATCGGTGTAACGGCGTCATTCGTCTCGCTCTACTACTACCTGATGGTGATCAAGCAGATGTACCTCTACGAGCCGGAAGGTTCCGACCGCGAGCGTTTCCACGTCTCACGACCATTGGCAGGCGCCCTGGTCGTTCTCGTCGCCGGAGTCTTCTTCATCGGCCTCTACCCAACCCCACTCTTCGAAATCATCCACAGCTCAACCGAAGGCCTCTTCGAGCAGGCCGCAGCACTCTCAGCAGCAGCGGTGGGCAAGTAGCGCCAGCCGTCGCTTCCAGACGCCAACGCTCAACTGAGCGCTCCCATCTTTGCTCCCCCTGCAAGGGGGAGCTGCCGAAGGTCGAGGGGGGGGGTCCTCGCCCAACGCTGGAGCAGGTGTGATTGCCTGTCCCCACTTCAGTCGCTCCGCGGGAGCTTCCCCCTCAGGAGACCTTTGAATAAGTCCCCTTCGCCCCCCTTGCGGGGGAGATGCCGAATGCAGAGGGGGGGGGGCTCCCCATCTCAAGGCCTATCTGGTCGCTGGCGGCGGACCCCGCCTCTGTCACTCCGTGACATCTCCCCCCGCAAGCGGGGGAGATGGGAACCATGAGTTTTGCAAAGGTCTCCTCAGATGGAAGCGGAGAACAGTCCCACTCAACGTTTGGTGGTGAGGGCGTATTGCCACTGAGAACAGAGATCAGGTCTACAAAACCGCCAGATATCGCTTGAGCTCGTAGTCCGTCACCTGCGAGCGGTACTCGTCCCACTCCAGGCGCTTGTTTTGCAGCACCGTCGACCAGACGTACTCGCCCAACACGGTCTTCATCAGCTCCGACGAAGAGAACGCGTCAATCGCCCGGCCTTGAGTCGTCGGCATTTCGATGATGTTGCGCGCGGCGCGCTGCTCGGGTGTGAGCAGGAACACGTTGTCCTCAGCCGGCGGCGGAGGCGTGAGTCCCTCGTCGATGCCCCGCAGACCAGCCGCCAGGAACGCCGAGAACGCCAGGTACGGGTTCGTGGCCGAGTCCGCACCTCGATATTCCAGTCGGGTCGACTCGGAATCGGCAGGATCATACTCGGGAATCCGCACGAGGTCGGATTGATTGGCGTGCGACCACGTCAGATAAACCGGCGCCTCGGTACCGGGCGCCAGCCGCTTGTAGCTGTTCGACCACTGATTCGTAATCAGCGTGAACTCGGGCGTGTAAGCCAGCAGGCCGGCGAGGAACGAGCGGGCGAGCTCCGATAGCCCACCGCCCTCTTCGTAGAACAGATTCTGCTCGTGGTCGAACAACGAGAGATACACGTGCATCCCTGAACCGTTGACCCCATTCAGTGGTTTCGGCATGAACGTCGCGTGGACGCCCTGTTTGATCGCGACTTCCTTGACCACCAGGCGCGTCGTCATCACCTGGTCGGCCATGGTCAGCGCGTCGGTGTAGCGCAGGTCGATCTCGTGCTGCGAGGGCGCCGCCTCGTGATGCGAGTACTCAACGCCGATCCCCATTTCTTCCAGCGTCAATACCGTTTCCCGGCGCAGGTCCGAAGCGGTGTCGAGCGGTGAGAGATCGAAGTAGCCGCCCGAATCGAGCGGCGATGGGTCATCCGGTGCGCGGAAGTAGAAGTACTCAATCTGCGGCGCGACGTAGAACGTAAACCCACGCTGTTGCGCCGACTCCAACTGGCGACGCAATACGCGACGGGGATCGCCGTCAAACGGCTCGCCGGAGCGCCGGTAGACGTCGCAGATCATCCGAGCGACCCGATGTTGCTGCGGACGCCAGGGTAGGACCACAAACGTATCCGGATCCGGCCGCGCGACCATGTCCGATTCATCCTGGCGGGCAAAGCCCTCAATCGACGCGCCGTCAAACTCAACGCCCTTCTCAAGAGCGTGAGGCAGCTCGTCAATCGTGATCGCGACCGACTTCAGTAGACCCAACAGGTCCGTAAACCAAAGCCGGACAAAGCGAACATCATGCTCACGGCAAGCGTTGAGGACATGCTGATGCTCGCTAGGCGGAGCGTTGAGGTCTGCGTCGAGGGTGGTCATGGCACATGTTGCCAAACAGCTAAGGCGAGCGCCTGTCTTTGCTCCCCCTCGCAGGGGGAGCTGTCGCGGAGCGACTGAGGGGGTCCCTCTCGCTGTGTTCCAGCACGTGGCCCCCTCAGCCTTCGGCAGTTCCCCCGAGAGGGGGAGCAGAGAATCGTTTTAGATGTGGTAGTAGTGGAAAAACTCCGCAGGCACCGGGTGCATGAAGATGTCACGCGACTCGGCCAGCTTGAAGCCCTGGTAATGCGCGATCAGGTCGTCCGTGAAGACGCCGCCTTCCATCAGGAAGTCGTGATCGGCAGCCAGCGCTTGCAGCGAACCTTCAAGCGAGTGCGGCACCGACGGGATGCCGGCCGCCTCTTCGGCGCTCAGCTCGTAGATGTCCGTGTCGACCGGATCGCCCGGCTCGATCTGGTTCCTGATCCCGTCCAGACCGGCCATCAGCATCGCCGAGAAGGCGAGGTAGCTGTTGGCCGACGCGTCGGGCGGGCGGAACTCGAGGCGCTTGCTCTTGGGCGAAGTCTCGTAGGTCGGAATCCGCACCGCCGCGGAGCGGTTCCGCTGTGAGTAAGCGAGGTAGATCGGAGCCTCGAAGCCCGGTACCAGCCGCTTGTAGGAGTTCGTCGTCGGTGCGCAGAACGCGAGCAACGCCGGGCCGTGCTTGAGCAGACCGCCGATGTAATATCGCGCGGTGTCGGAGAGCTCCGCGTACTTGCCCGCCTCGTAGAACAGCGGCTCGCCGTCCTTCCACAGCGATTGGTGGCAGTGCATCCCCGTGCCGTTGTCGCCGTAGAGCGGCTTGGGCATGAAAGTCGCGGTCTTGCCATGCGCCTTGGCCACGTTGCGCACGATGTGCTTGTACCACTGCGTCTCGTCGGCCTTGACCTTCAGCGTGTTGAAACGCGTCGCGATCTCGCCCTGACCACCGGTCGCGACCTCGTGGTGATGGACTTCCAACTCCATCCCCACGGCGTCCATCGCGTCGGCCATCTCCCAGCGGATGTCGCTCAGCGTGTCGAACGGCGCGGTCGGCGAGTAGCCCTGCTTGGGCGGAATCTTGTAACCGAGGTTGTTGCCGTCTTCGTCGCGGCCACTGTTCCAGTCGGCTTCGTCGGACTCGACCGAGTAGAACGCCTCGTTGATCGACATCGCGAACTGCACGTTGTCGAACACGAAGAACTCGAGCTCTGGTCCGAAGAACGCCTGGTCGGCGATGCCGGAGTCAATCAGGTGCTGCTCGGCCTTCGTCGCCACATATCGCGGGTCGCGGCTGTAGCGGCCGCCGGTCACCGGGTCGTGCACGTCGCAGACGAATTTCAGCGTCGGTACGTTCTCGGTCGGGTCGATCCGAGCCGAGTCGAGGTCGGGGCGCAGTAGCATGTCCGACTCGTCAATGCTCTGGAAGCCGCGCAGCGACGATCCGTCAAAGCCCTGGCCGCGCTCGACCAGGTCCTCATCGACCCTGGACGAGGGAATGCTGAAGTGCTGCCAGCGACCGATTAAGTCAGTCACCAACAGGTCGACGCGGCGGATGCCCTGATCCTGAATCAGCGCCTGAATATCACCAAGGGTTGCCATCGGCTCATGCCTCTCTCTGGTCTGCTCGCTGCTGCATGGGCAAATCGGGGCCGGTTGGTGTCGCACGCAAGCGCTGCCGCCTGCCACGCAGCATCAATGATTGCTGGGAATCATCCTATGACCAGCGCTGCCTGCACCCGACGCTCTTGAGTTACACCTGAGTTACGCCCTCACACGGCGTACCGTGGAGCCATCTTCTGTATCCGGCTTATCTCTCCGCGCCTGCAAACAACAACCTCCCCCTTTGAAGACCTGCGCGTGAATCACCTGCGGTCTGATTCCGGTCCCCTCTCCCTCTGGGAGAGGGTTAGGGTGAGGGGCAGGGCGTGGGCAAAGAGCGGCGACCACCAGATAGACGGACTGGGGAACCCTCACCCCAGCCCTCTTCCTGAGGGAGAGGGAGCATCTTCCTCATCGCGATGATCAGACTTTTGCACAGGTCTCCATTGGGGGAGCTCTGGGCGGATGACGGTTGGGTACTTGCTAACGCAGCGGCAACGCGAACCGATAACCCACATTACGCACCGTCTCGACGTAGCGTTGACCACCCGACTCCAGCTTCGACCGCAACCGCCGGATATGTACGTCAACCGTCCGCGAGCCACCGTAGTAGTTGTAGCCCCAGACCCGATTGAGCAGCGTTTCCCGCGTGAACACCTGCTGATTGTGCGTCATCAGGAAACGCAACAGCTCGAACTCCTTGAACGTCAAGGGGACAGAGCGTCCGCCTTCGAAGACCTGGTAGTTGGACGTATCTACCACCAGTTCGCCTGCCTCCAGCGTGTTGCGGATCAGCGCGCGGCCATGTCGCCAGAGCACCAATTGCACGCGAGCCACCAGCTCGGCGTCATGCACCGGGGCGAGAACGAAATCGTCCAATTCCTGCGTCGGACCCAGCAGATGCGTGTCGCCCGGACGCAGCGCCGCGAGCCGCATCGCCTCGGGCCAGGCCTGGACCTCCGCCGCTCGCGAGGCTGGCACGGCATGACGCCAATCCAACAGGAGCACGTCGGGCGCCGCCGCCGGATCCGGCTCGTTGCCCTCAGCCGGGATGTAGCGAACCACCTGCAACCCAGCACGCTCCAGCGCCGGGCGTATCGGCGTGATGAATTCGTCATCGACCGTCGACACCGTCAATCGGAACATATTCGCACCATAGGGCAGCCTCGATGGAGATCGCTCGATCTAGTGAAGATGCCTATACATCATGCATTCTTCAATCGAACATCTGCCCACAGTGGCAACAGCCAAGGACCCATTCCCATCTCCCCCCCTTGCGGGGGGAGATGTCACGGAGTGACAGAGGGGGGGTCCTCCGTCAGCGACCAGATAAGCCTCGAGATGGGAAGCCCCCCCTCTGCCTGCGGCATCTCCCCCGCAAGGGGGGAGAAGAGGAATTACGCAAAGGTCTCTTTACAGGAGGAGCTGCCACGAAGTGACTGAGGGGGTCCCTCCCCTTCGCTGGAGTTCGCATGTGACGGAGATCGACCTCTGAGACGCCTTCTGAACGGATACTCCCGTTGAGCGAGCGAAAGCGATTGTTCAGAAGATCGATGACTCTTGCGATACGCTCAGAGTCGTATCCCTTCGGACAGGCCGGCGTAGCTCAGAGGTAGAGCAACGGTTTCGTAAACCGTAGGCCGAGGGTTCGAATCCCCCCGCCGGCTCCAGATCCGCTCCCCCCCAAGGAGACCGTTGCAAAAGTCCCCATTCCGTCATTGCCGCGCTCCGTCGCGGCAATCTCGCCGCGTTCAGCACAGACGTCAGTACTCGAATCAACGAGATACCCGCAGCCTGCCCCGCACGTGATGCGGGGGCAAGCGCGGGTCTGACGGTGCTGCTCGCGCCGATCCGACACTGTTGCAAAGGTCTCCGCAAGGGAGGAGAAGGGGAGTTTCTTAAAGGTTTCCTGGGGGGGAAGCTGCCGAACACCTGCCCCCAGCCCTATCGGCGGCCCAAAAGGGGGCTCCCCCAAGGCCGGTTCACACAGAACGCTCGCGATGGCCAACCCCAGACCAATCCCTGCGCCTCAGCTCCAAACCTGCCGAGCCACGCTAGCATGAGAACATATATGCGCGTGAAAGGCGGAGCCAATCTCAACCCTACGTCCAGCCATAACTCGGTACGCCCTCGAACACCCGCCAACCACCGCGCACAGCGCGACAACCCAGCGAACCGGTCCGTCCCAATCCGCACAGATCCGAACAAATGAAAACAACAACCGACCAGCATTCCTTCAACCAGACCGAAAAAACCTGAAAAAACCTGAAAGAGCTGAACCACGATCTCCAGCCATGCACGGGAGATCGCCCCCGAACCACCCCAGGAAAAAAAGTCCAACCGAAAACCTGAAACCGCCCATGACCACAACACACGCCTCGACCGAACACATCGCCGGCTGTGTGAACAGGCCCGAGACCAGCGGTACCAATTGCCTGGAGATTCCTAGCTGTGGGCCTGCCCCGGCAACGGCTCCGACGTCTGTTCGGTCTCCACCCCGCCCCCACGATCTTGCAGATGCGAGATCGGCACAGCCGGCATCGTTGTAATCTCGCCGCGAATTTTCGCCCCGAAGGCAATTGACCAGCGCGCCGCCGCATCGTTATCGGGCGCGTCGATAATCGCTGTGAAATCGTACGGTCCGAGCACCGCATAAATTCCCAGGGCGCTGACACCGGGCACAGCAATGCTCCGTTCAGCGTCCAACGGCGCGCGCGGATTTGCGAGCGTGGCGTCGAGTCCTTCGGGCGCAAGCCGTATCAGCAGGATGTATTGCATGAGGCTGCTCCAATCCCTTCAGCTGTGCCGTTCGACTCACCGACACTGCCAGTATCGCGCCTGTTCGCGCGATTGGTGAACGGTGACGTGAGATACAATCCGATAACAATCCACACGCCTGTGAAGCGCTGAGACGCGGACCGCACGCCGTCCAGCCGCGCCGCGACAGCGACGGGAGCCGAGATGAACGTATCCATGCTGACCGAGGGTCTGCACCGTCGCGGACTGTGGTTGTTCGCGCTTCTGGTTTCCGCAGCGCTGCTCTTCAGCGCTTGCGACCTTGTCGGCAGCGATACCGATGAAGACGAACAGGAACAGCAGTCTCAGCAAGGGCAGGCCCAGCAGGAACAGCAGGCAGCGCCGGCCGCAGCTCCCGCGCCGGCCGCTCAAGCGCCAGCAGCAGACGTCGGACCTGAGCCTCCTCCCGAGGCCGCGGGTGGTGGTGAAGGCGCCACCGCGTACAGCATCGTCTTCCCGAGCCTGGCGCTCGTCATGACAGACGTTTCCGTTGCCACCGGCCTCGTGATCAGCGACGGCTATGTCATGGTTGATGAGAGTTCACTTGGCGGCGCGACGGTAGCCAACGTGCTGCTCTCCAATGGCGACATCCTGGAAGACCTGCCGATCGTGGGTCGCGACCAGTTCACCGGCATCGCCTACCTCGGGCCGGTTGAAGGAAACCTGGTGCGTCGACTGCCCGGCGCCCGTCTCGGCGACGGCGAGGGCATTCGCCCCGGCTCGTCCGTCTTCACGATCGGCTATAGCCCGATCGATCAAGCAGACGCGCTGCCCGCCGTCTACTCCGGCGTCTTGAGCGGCATTGAAGAGTGGGAGGCGGGGCAACGCACGTTCCTGCGCACCGACGCGCAGCCCTACGGCGCGACCGTCGGCATGATTCTGGTCGACGGTGGCGGAACCGTGATCGGCATCGCTCCGGCCGCGATGGTTCAGCTGGGCTGGTACGTCTCCGCCGGCGACCTGGCCCGCAGCTTGCCGCCCGGGGCAATCATGCCGGCTCGGATGGCCGACCAGGACACCGCCTCCACCGAGCAGGTGCTCATCGTGGGCTCAACGCAGCGATCGGCCGAGTTGTTCCTTGGCGACGACGCCACCGGCCAGACCGTCTCGCTGTCAATCTCGACGAATACCCCTGCGATATTGCAGTTGATCGACGCGGATGGTCAGGTCCTCCAGGACTCAACAGTGATCGCCGGATCAACCATCATCAGCCTGGCTCCCGACAGTGTCGGTCCCTACCGCCTGGTGATTTCTCCGCAACCGGCGATGATGGATGACGATGAAGACGCCTCTGAAGCGATGGACTCGGAGCCGACCTACGAGATCAGCTCGAGTGCGCCACTGATGTCAATGTCCGAAGCGGACGCGATGACCCCGCTCGAGTTCAACGCGCCGTTTGTCGGAACGATCGACGTGCCGGGCGATGCTGACAGCTTCAACCTGGCCCTTCGGGCCGGAGCCACCTACGAAATCGTGGCCCAGAGTCTGCTCATCGACACGGTGCTGCTCGTCGAGGGCAGCGGCATGGACGCGGTCGACGACGACACCGGCGGCGGCCCGTTCGGCACCGACTCGGCGCTGACGTTGACGCCCGACGAAGACGGCATCATCAGCCTGACCGTCAAGGACTACGCAGACGAGGGCACCGGCCCCTACATCTTGACCGTCACCCAGATCGGCGGCGAGCCGCCGGCCGAGGAAACCGCGATGCAGGAGTCAACGATGGCCATGGGCGCCGCTCTGCCCACTCCGATGGCGGATCTCAGCCTGCGCGGGGTGATCACCGAGGATGGCCTGGTGCCAACCTTGCAGGGAATCGGCAGCGAAATCGGTGAGAACGGTGCGCTGCTCGTCAGCGATAGCGACGGCATCTTCGAAATCGTTGCATCGGTCATCGGTCTCGATGGAAGCACCGCGCGACTCTTCGTCTTCGATAGCGACGATCAGATCGAGGTGTCCGGAAGAGTCATCGCAAACTGCGAGTCCGCAGATCCTTGTCTCGCCAGCGCCGTCTTCATCACGCCTGAGATAGAGCCAGGTCCAGCCGGCACATGGAGCGTCCTGCTCCAACCCGAGGGCGCAGGCTCCGGCATCACGGAATGGCAAATCGAAGTACACCTCTACGACGACGCCCCGGAGCCGATGGAGGAAGAGGCCGACGAGCAGTAACCGACCGCGACCACATGGCTCCAGCGGAACGGCCGGTGAGCGTCGCAGAATAGTAAATCTGCGTCAACCTGCCGAGGACAACTCTGATCCCCTCTCCCCCCCCTTGCGGGGGGAGATGTCACGGAGTGACAGAGGGGGGGTCCGCCGCCAGCGACCAGATAGGCACTGCGATAGGGAGCCCCCCCTCTGCCTCCGGCATCTCCCCCGCAAGGGGGGAGAAGGGGACTCAATAGAGGTCTCCTCGCGGAGGAAGCTGCCCCAAAGCCTGCCCCGGCCCGAACGGGGAGCTGAAGGGGGGAGGGGGGCTTGGGCAGCGGAACCGGCAGTTCAGAGGAGCTCTAGCGCCTCCCCGACTTCTGCGGCCTGGCCAACACCATATGCAGCGCGATGCCCACCATGCGCCGCATTCGGGTGCGGACCGGAATGGGCGGGTCGATCGTGAGCCTCGGGAGCGCGTTGTCCAGCCACTTGGGCATGTACCAGTTGGCGGGTCCGGCGATCTGCATGAATGCCGGCACCAATATGAGTCGAACGAGCGTCGCGTCGACGAAGATGGCGAACGCCATGCCGATGCCGAACTCCTTCACGGCCCGCTCGTCGCCGAAGAAGGCAAAACTCCCGAAAACGGCAATCAGGATTGCTGCCGCCACTGTGATCACCCGAGCTGACGCACCGATACCGAACGCCACCGATTCACCTGAGTCGCCGGTCTCCAACCAGTGCTCGCGAATCCGCGAGAGCAGAAAGACCTCATAGTCCATCGAGAGGCCGAACAGGATGGCGAACATGATCATCGGGATGAACGACTCGATCGGGCCGGTGCGATCCAGCCCAATCAAGGAGAGTCCCCAGCCCCACTGGAAGATCGCGACGAGAAAGCCGAGCGCCGCGCCGATGGCGAGCATATTCAGCAGCGCTGCCTTGAGCGGCACGAGGATCGAGCGGAAGGCCATCATCAGCAGCAGGATCGATATGCCGATGACGAGCACGAAGAAGTAGGGCAGCCGGGAGATCATCTTAGCGGTGACGTCTTCGTAGGCGGCGGTGATCCCGGCGATGTAGATCGTCGTTTGCGGCATGGCGTCGGAGAGTGCCGCCGGCACGGCGGTGTCCCGTAGGCGTCCGATCAGCGCCCGCGACTCGGATTCCTGCGGCGCTGTGGTCGGGATGATAGGTACCAGCGCGGTCTCGCCGTTGGCAGAAATATCGGGCGGGAGCACTGCTGCGACACCCTCGGTCGCCGATATGGCGCGAGCCACCGCTTGCATGTCCTGGGGCGAGAGGCGCTGGCCGGGACTATCGACCACGGCGAAGAGCGCGCCGTTGACGCCCGGCCCGAATGCGTCGGAGATGATGTCGTAGGCGCGACGCGATGTGTAGGTCGCGGGACGGTTGCCGTCGTCGG
Organism: Dehalococcoidia bacterium; assembly: GCA_965261715.1. Classification (GTDB taxonomy): domain Bacteria; phylum Chloroflexota; class Dehalococcoidia; order Bin125; family Bin125; genus Bin125. The sequence continues at coordinate 3,179,920 of OZ253471.1, read as the reverse complement.
AAACACCCATCTCCATCGTGAATGCCGGAATCGTCAGTGTGATCAGGATGGCCGACGTGAGCACCAGATAGATCCATGCTCGGCGCTCAATTCGCCGGGAGAAGTGATACCAGCGCCCGTGTTCGCCGCCGGCGGTGTAGCGCAGACCGGGGATCGAGAATTTGTCAATCCGTCGTCCGATGATGACGAGCATCGCCGGTAACAGTGAGATCGCGACCAGCATCTCGAACAGCACCACCATCGCCGCAGAGAGACCCAGGTTGGCGATCAGCGGAATACCGATTGCGAATAGTCCTAACAAGGCCACGACCACGATGGAACCGGCGAAGGCGACGGCGCGGCCGGCAGTGGTAACCGAGGCTCGGGCGGCTTCACCAGGATCGACGCCGGCAGCCAGCTGTTCGCGGAAGCGGGCAATGACAAACAGGGCGTAGTCGATCCCGACACCGATGCCCAGCATCGCGCCGAATGTCGGGGCGACCGTGGAAATGTCGAGGAAGGCCGCGCCGATCACAATGCCAACCGTGCCGATCGCAAGTCCGACCAACGCGGAAATGAGCGGCATGCCGGCGGCAAAGATGGAACCGAAGCCAATGATCAGGATGATCAGGGCTGCAGCCAATCCGACCAGCTCGGCTGCGCCGGGCGGTTCCGTTTCGTATTCGCGGACCGGTTCGCCGGCGAAGTCGATCTGTAGCGTGTCCGACCGATACGCCTCGCCGAATTTGATCACCTTGCCGATGTTCTCCGGTGAGAGGTCGTTGGCCTGCTTGTCGTATGCGACCCGGACGAGGGCGGTGCGGCCGTCGGCAGAGATGCTGCCGGGACGTTGGTCGGGGAGGAAGACGACTGCGACCTCGTCGACAGCGGCAGCCTGGCGCGCGAACCCCTGCATGGCGGTCTGAGCTTCGCTCTGCCGGATTGTGCCGTTGGGAGTGTGGAAGACGGTCGTGATCTCGGAACCGGAACGAGCCGGATACCGCTCAGCCAGCAGATCAAACGCAGCCTGGGATTCGGTTCCCGGAACAGAGAACGAATCTGTCAGTGTCCCACCAAAGTTGCGCACGGCCGCCACGGCCATGACAACCAACAGAATCCACATCGCCACCACGCGCCACGGGTGCTCCGCGACAAATACCGACCATCGCTCCATCTACCCGGACCCCTTGCGGACTGTGGCGCCGCAAGCCAGCGTATATGGGAAGTCGGATATACGGTGCTCAGCTCCTACGAAAGAATCGAATCAATCGAAGCCGGTCCGGCGCCCATCAGGATCAGCGCGATGCAGGCGAAGACCAGGAGCACGTCCAGCTCGTAACCCTGCTTGTCCGACGAGCCCTGGAAGGGCAAGCCCTCTCTGAACTTGTTGACGTAGGTGGCGACCATCATGTTGATCGCGAGCGGAATCGCAATCCAGGGGACCATCAATCCTGCCAGCAGCAGGATCCCGCCGCCCAGCTCCATACTGGCGACGCCGGGACCGGCCAGTTTGGGCACGGGCACGCCCAGCGATTCCAGCCAGCCCGAGAATCCGCCGATGCCTCGCCGGAACTTGCCCAAGCCGGCGTCAATGAAGATGATGCCCAGCACGATCCGCAGGGGAATCGGCGCCCATCCAATCACGTCCGCGCCAAAAGGAACGGCCAGCCAGTCGCCCACGTCCATGATTCCCCCACTCCCGTTAATCAGGTCGCTCAACTCGTTTGTTCAGGGCCCTCAATTAAGCTGGATTCTAGTTGAGTCGACATCCATGCTGAGCAGGCAGTTTGGGCAGAGTGAGGAGCGAAGCTATGGGCAAGTTTGCAGACGCCATTCGAGATCGCCGCAAGAGCCGCCAACGGCGGTTGGGATTTGGCGCATCGTCTGAGGAGCGTCCACCCTCGATGTTGTTGGGCACGGTCGGCGTCGTCGAGGGAGCGGACTTCTGCCTGGCGTTCAGCGAGTCAGACGAAGCGGACGCGCGATCAGCCAGCGTGGGGTTGTGGGGAGCGCGACTGGACGAGTTGACCGCTGAAAATGTTGCGAGCGCCAAGGAGCGCGGGGCTTCGTTCGTGTCGTTCGTACTCGACGGCGCTCGCGCCGACGCGATGCTCGACGAGGAGATGGACTACGTCGTGCGTTTGCCGGGTCCGCGAATCGACGAGGTGGATGCCCGCGCGCTGGGCAGCTTACGGCCAGCTGAGATCGCCGTGCCGCTCCAGTTTCCGCTCAGCCTGCAGGCGGTACTGGACATCCGCCGGCTGGCGCTGTTCGCGTCTGTCCCCATGGGTACCGTCTGCCCCACGGACATCTCTGCCGGTGACATCGAGGCATTGAGAGATTCCGGGGTTGCCCTGTTAGCGCTGGCGCAAGGCGCTTCGGCTGAAGACGTTGCCGCAGTCAAGCAGCGAATCGCCGACCTGCCCGAACGCAAATCGCAGCGCGACGATGATGCACACCCGCTGCTGCCCACCATGCGACCGAGCCCAGACGATGGCTCGGATGATGACTGATAACGAGTTCGGCCGGTTCAGTCTCTGAAGACGCTGCGGTTGGTTGGCTCAAGTGAGCTGCGCGAGTTGCCCGTCGCCATGCGCAGGAAGTAGATCAGCGCGCCTGCGACCGCGATAGCGAGCAGGATGACGATCGTCCAGAGCACGAGCGCCTGGCTTGACTTGGCGGTGGCCGGCGCGTCGATCTGATCTCCCGTAATCGGACCCAGGGCGTGGTCGACGGTGAAGTTGTAGGACGAGCTGACCTGGATATGCTCGCCGTCGCCGATCAGCAGCACTCGATATTCGACACTCACGGCGCCGTCGCCCTCGGCATGGATCGGGACGATGAGCGTGCGCTGGCTGTAGGTGGAGATGCTTGCGTGATCCTCATCCACACGCTGTCCGATCCCGTCAGTCACCTCGACGCGGTGCGCACCCTTAATCTGAGCCAACGGACGATCAAACGTCAGAACCAGTTGATGCGGTGGTTCCGCGACCGTCGCTCCGCGCTCCGGCTCCTCCTGGATCAGGTACTCGCTGGCCCCGGTGGGGCTCAGCAGTGCCAGAGCGGACACGGCAACGATCACGCTCGCGAGAGCGATCAGTGTGCCGAAGAAGCGGGTTCGGGTAGTCATGGGCATATCTCCGACCCTGATCCTACGAATGGATCGGCCTGCCGACAAGGTGTCATCTGTCTGAGCCGGAACGATCAACGACAACCCGAGGGACTCGAGCCGTGATGCTGGTGAAAATCTCATATGGGATGGTGTCGATCTGACGCGCCATTTCCCAGGCGGAAATCGTCTCAGAACCATCGCGACCGATGATCGTCACGACGTCGCCTTCAGCCGAATCGGATATGTCTGTGAGATCGATCATCGTGCTATCCATACAAATGGCGCCGCGGATCGGCGCCCGGCGTCCGCGAACCAGTACGCCGCCGCCCGCAGCGAGCTGACGACGCAATCCATCCGCATAGCCCGCGCCGATCACCCCGATCCGTGAGTCCCGGGATGCCGTCCAGAGTCCCCCATAAGACACAGATTCGCTGCGAGCGACGATGCGCACCAACAGCAACGACGCCCGCCATGACATGACCGGTTGTAGTTCTTCAGCTTCATGTAGAGACAGCTCCGGGGCCGGATCCATGCCGTATAGCGCGATGCCCGCTCGTACGAAGTCGAGCGATGCCTGAGGCAGATTGAACGTCGCCGCCGACGCCGCGGCATGACGGATCGGGGCGCCTATCTGGTCGGCCGTCTGCTGAAATCGACCAAATGCGTCAAGCGTCGCCGCCCGGTCGGGATTGCCGGCATCAGGAAAGTGAGTGAACACGGCTTCGAGGTCGAGCGATTTCAACGCTCGAACCTGCTCCGCGAGCACAGCGGCGTCGGCATAGGACAGCCCGTATCGCTGCATCCCGCTGTCGATATTGAAGTGGACCCGGACTCGGACGCCGCCGTCCGAAGCTGCGACGGCGAGCCGCTCTGCCGTCGCGCCCGAATCAACGACGGCGGCGATGTCGTGGTTGGCAATCAGCGCGGGATCGTCCTCGAGAACCGGTCCGAGGCAGAGGATCGGAGCAGTAATCCGCGATTCACGCAATTCCACGGCCTCACGCACTGTGAAAACGCACAGCCGGGCCGCTCCCGCTTCGAGCGCAGCCCTGGCGATCGTCACGGCGCCATGCCCGTAGGCATCGGCCTTGACTACGGCGGCGACCGCCGATGGCGCGGCCTGGCGTCGCAAGACTTCAACATTGGTGCGCAGCGCTGACAGGTCGATCTCGGTCCAGCTGGTTGCTGAACTCGCGCGCCGATGTTGGTCCGAAGCTTGGATCATGGCGGTAGAGTGACTACAGGCGTCGGCGGGGCAGATCCCGGGATCGTTGTGATATTACCCGTAGCGGCTGAGGCTGCCCGATTGTTTCGTTACCGGATGCTTGGCGTGCTTGCATTGGCCTGCTGGGCCTCTGCCTTGGCGGTCGCCTGCTCGGGCGGCGAGGAAGAGCCGGCCCAGCAACAACAGACCGATCCGACCACGCAAACTCGCACTGCGCCGGTAGTGGAGTCGGCTGCGCCGGTTGAACAGCAGCAAGCACTCCCTGAAGTGATCAGGCGACCCGCGGGCGATCCTGCCGAGTTGTTGATTGCCGAGGCGGCTGCGCTCGAGCACAACGGCTACTGGGAACAGGCGCTGAGCGTGCGCGACTCGGCCATCGCGACGGGTGAGTCCCTTGACCCCAATGCGCTGACATCGGTGCGGCTGGATCGGGTCCGACTGCTGTTGCGGCTCAATCGACCATCGGATGCCATGGCGGCGCTCGGTGAGATCGCTGGATTCCTGACCTCCGAGCACTCCCGCCGCCACGCGTTGTTGAGGGCGCAGGCGGCGCTGATCTTGTCACAGACCGACGTGGCGCTCGAAGCCATGAATGATTATGTGAACTCCGACAGCCCAGCCTGGGCACTGATCGCGCTCGAATCCGCCAGGACGTTGCAACGCGCCGGCCGCGGTGAAGAAGCGATCGAGTGGGCGGAGCGGGCGCTCGGCGGCACGCTGCCATTCCAGGATAAATTACGGGCGATCCATCTGTTGGCGACCGAACTGGACATTGCCGGAGAAGCAGATCAGGCGCTGGAGCGTTATGACGAGTTACTGGAGCTCTCGCCCTGGCGGGATGATCAGGCAGCGGCGTTGCTGCGGACTGGCGCCTTGAAGCGCGATGCCGGCGATATTGGCGCCGCGCAGGAGGCTTGGAGGACGCTGGTCGACGACTATCGGGACTTCTCCGAGAGTTCGGAGGCGTTGGCGCTGTTGCTGGACTCCGGCGCGGCTGTCGGTCAACTCACGATCGGCAAGATTCGCTTCGAGGAAGAACTCTGGGCCGAGTCTCGCAGCGCGATGCTGAACGTGTTGGGCGGCTCGAACGTTGTCGCAGAGCAGGTAGCCGGGGAGTTCTACATCGCGGCGATCCATCAAGCCAACGACGACCGCGACAGCGCCGCCCTCGGTTATGTCGCTGTGATTGGGCGGGATCCCTCGGATCCGCTGGCGGCGGAATCGGCCATGCGGCTGGCAGAGTTTGCGATCGCCGATGGCGATCAGGACGCCGCAGAAGAGTATTGGCGCCAGGTGTTGGAAGGGCATCCGCAATTCGAGGGCGCGGTCGAGGCGGCGCGTCGTTGGGCGTCGATGGCGGTGGCTCGCGGAGAGTGGTCGTCTGCGGCGCAGCGTTTCCGTGACGCCGCCAACAGCGGCGCCGATCATTGGGGCGACGAGGTGCGACAGGAGTTCCTCTTCTGGTCGGCGCTGATGCATCGTGAGGCGGACGACCTGGAGTCGGCCACCGACCTGGCGGCCAAGGTGGTCGACATCAATCCGATCGGGTATCACGGACTGCGAGCGGCGGGAATGTTGGAGCAGGACGCCCCGGTCGTGCTCGATCTGTCGATCAACGAGTGGCTGACGCGACTGACCGGAGAGGCTGATCCTCCTGAAATCGATCTCACCGGAGAGACCGAATGGCACGCGGTGCGTGATTTGCGACTGGGCGGGTTCAATGACGCCGCCGATCGCATGCTGTCGACCTGGATCTCACAGCTTGCGCTCAATCCCTGGACCCTGGCGGAAGCCTCGAAGTTCCTGGCCGAGCAACGGGAATTCACTGGGTCGGCACAGGCGGCCGCCCAGCTGTTGACTGTGTTCGGGCTCGACTGGACCGATGGACCCAGCGAGCTGTTGCGCCTGCTCTATCCACAGCCCTGGCCGGACGTGATGGCGCTGCACGCCGGTGCTGAAGGCGTTGATCCGCTGCTGCTGTGGTCGTTGATTCGGCGAGAGAGCTTCTACGACTCCGGCGCCGAGGGGCTCGCAGGCGAAGTGGGACTGACGCAGGTGATTCCACTCACCGGGTCTGACATTGCCGCCGGACTGGGTATCGAGTATCGACATGCAGATCTGGCGCGGCCCGAGCTGGCGATTCGATTCGGTGCCTGGTACCTGGCGCGTCAACTGGAGGCCTTCTCGGATGAGCCGATCATGGCGCTGGCTGCCTACAACGCCGGCCCTGGCAACGCAGCCCGATGGGAAGACGAGGCGGCATTCTCAGGGCCGGACGGATTTCTCTCGGCGCTTGATTTCCAGTCCACAAGAACGTATGTACAGTACGCGATCGAATCCTGGGCGGCGTACCAGGCGGTGTATGGCTCGGATGAACCCGAACTCCAGTAACCATGGACCACAGCACTGAGCAGCCCAGACAACGCGGGGTTCGATTGCTGCTGACGTATACTAAGTCCTACTTGTCCTGCATTCTTCGTCGATCGGGCTTGTGTGTCCCGTGATGTGTTGAGGGATTTTGATGCCGAAACGCACCTACCAACCAAAGAGAATACCGCGCAAGCGGGAGCATGGGTTCCTCAAGCGAATGGCCAGCCGTGGCGGGCGGGCGGTGCTGAAGCGCCGCCGAGCTCGAGGACGGCGACGATTGACGGTCGCCTGAACGTCGGCAGAACCGTTTTGTCTCCCTGCTCGCCTAAGCGCGCACCGCGTGCCGAGAGGCGTCGCGCAAGACGTCAGACGAGGCGTGGCCGTTTAATGCCCTCTAGCCAACGTAATCGACAACGTGATCGGCATCGTGATCAGCGGTTGCGCCGCAAGTCGGATTTCGACGCGGTCTTCCGCAACGGTGTTCGAGCCGCAAGCGGCGTGTTGGCGCTGCGCGCTCATCCGCGATCTTCCAACGCGTCCGATCAGGCATTCGATCAGCCGTGTCGCTTCGGATTCGCGATCAGTTCGCGTCTGGGCGGCGCTGTGGCGAGGAACAGGATTCGTCGTCGGCTGCGCGAGTCGGTCAGGCGCCTGAACGAGGGGACGGGTTGCGAGGGTTTGGATGTGGTGGTGATCGCCCGCAATGGCGCCGTCGAGGCCGATTTCGCAGAAATAGATTCGACTCTGCGTGGACTGGTGCGTCGATCGACCCAACAACTACAGCGCACTGGTGGTGCGTCTTGATCAAATCGGCGTGGCGCAGGTTTGGGCGGAGGTTCGGGTTGGTAGTGGACTCAATCGTGGTTCTGCTCTTACGCGGCTACCAGGCCGTCCTGTCGCCATTGTTCGCGGCGTTGGGATCCCAATGCCGATTCGAGCCATCGTGCTCGCGATACATGATCGACGCGGTGCGCTCGCGGGGGACGTTGGTGGGAATGGGACTGGGGATCTGGAGACTGGCGCGTTGCAATCCATTCAATCAAGGCGGCTACGACCCCGTGCCACCGAGTCAGGATGTTTCACGTGAAACAATTTGACCGGTCGGGCAAGTGGTTGGCCGCGATGGCCGGTATCGGGCGACTGATGTCAGCGAAATTGTTTCACGTGAAACAATTTCGCCCGGCTCACCACCGACTGACGGCGCTGCAAGCGCATGTACGTCCGCTTGGCCGTCCGCCTGGCCGTCGTCTTGTTCTGGCATTGGTCGCGTTGCTGGCGGTTCCGCTGCTGGCCGCGTGTAGTATCGCCGATGAACCTGACGGCTGGGCCGCGCCGACGCCGGACCCATTCGAACCGGAAACTCGGCTGATCGCTCCAACCGGCGACGACCAGGTGATTGCGATTCAGCTGCTCGACGGCAACATTGGCACAGCGATCTGGGAATTCCCCGACGACGATGGCCGTTTCCCTGGGCTCGACTTGGAAATTGATCCGGTCGCGTTTTACGCCGACCCGGTCTGGGTCGAATCGACCGATGAATGGCTGTTGGCCGGCTATTCGGACGGTGTGCTGTACGCCGTCCAGCGCGACGGTGAGTCGGCGCGCGTCGTGTTCAATAGCGAGTCGCGCCTGGTCGCCGACCTGGTGGTTGACGGCAATCTCGTTTATCTCGCAGATACCTCATACCGCGTGCACGCCGTCGATATTGAGCAGCCGGGCGAGGCGGTCTGGACCTGGAACGGCGACTCCGAGATGCAGATTTGGGGCGGTCCGGCGCTGGTCGAGACCGACCGCGGCAAGCTGTTGATCGTGGCCGGCCTGGATGGACAGGTGACCGCGCTCATCCTTGAGGGCGAGCAAGCGGGAACGCCGGCCTGGCAGATTGACATTGACGGCGGGATCGCCGGCGCGCTCACCGCGGCCGACGGGATCGTCTATGTCGGCAGTCTGGACCGCACGATCTACGGTCTCGACGCGGCGACGGGTGGACAGATCTGGACCACACAGGCGTCGCACTGGCTATGGGGCACGCCGCTGATCCACAACGGGGTTATCTACGCGACCGACCTGCGCGGCAACGTCTACGCGTTTGACGCCCGAACCGGCGCCAAGCGCTGGCTGCAGCCGTTCGCGGCCGACGATCGCATCCGCGCCCGGCCACTGTTCGTTGAACAGGAATCGGAAACGGCCGATGGCGGCGGGATTCTGGTGATCGTGGCTCGCGGCGGCATGATTCATCAACTCAGCGCGTCCGACGGCGCGCCGCTCAGGCAGTTCCAGCTCGATGGAGCGAAGGATTTGTTGGCCAACGCCATCCTGCGTGAGGACCGGATTCTCGTCAGCGACGAGGACGGGGTGCTCTACGCCGTGCTATTGGGCGCGAACCAGGCCGTCAGGCTGTATCCGCAGAATTAACGACGATGAACATTATCGACTTCATCTGGAACGACATTCTGATTGGCCCGATCATGAACGGGCTGATCGTGCTCGCTCATTCGGTGAGTGATAACTACGGCGTCGCGATCATCCTGTTCACGTTAATTGTGCGCGTGATCACGTATCCGCTCACACTGCGCCAGCTGCGCGCGACCCGCGGCATGCAGGAGATGCAGCCGCGGATGCAGGAGATCCAGAAAAAGTACAAGGATCCCAAGCGGCGCCAGGAAGAGCTGATGAAGGTCTACCGCGAGGCGGGTTTCAACCCGCTCGGTTGCCTCTGGCCGCTGCTGGTGCAGATGCCGATCTGGATCGCGCTCTACCAGGTATTGCGACGAACGTTGGGCGATACCCCTGAACAGTTGTTGCGCCTGTCTGCCGACCTCTATGACTGGTCCTATATCACGTCGGCGATTCCAATCAATCGCGATTTCCTCTTCTGGGACCTGGGCTCGTCGTCGCTCGAGCAGTCGTTGCCGCTGGCCATCCTGGTCGGTGTGACGGCGTACATTCAGCAGAAGGTCTCGACGGCTCGGATGGGCCCGCGCGACGAGCGCTCGGAGTCGATGAACCGCACGATGTTGTGGATGATGCCGTTCATGTTTGGATTCTTCACCTTGCAGGTGCCGGCCGGCCTTGGTCTGTACTGGCTGGTGACATCGGTCTTCACGATCATCACGTCGTACTACTACTACTTCTACCGACAGGGACTGACCTGGTCGTGGAAGTGGCTGTTGTCGTCTGAACCGCTTCCCACGCCTGCCGCTGCCGTTGCAGCCGCCGGAGGCGGAACAGCGGTGGTCAGCGCCACGGCTGAGACAGTCGAAGACGACGAAAGCGATGGAGACGGCGAGTCAACGCCGAAAGCGGAGCGCCCGCCTCGGCGGCAGACCAGCGCGGCGCGTCGCCGGAGACAACGGAGGCGTCGATCGAATCGGTCGCGTTGAGTCGAAATGTGAGTTCATAGGGCTGTGCGCCGTCGCGTCGTAAGCGCTGTACCGGCGCAGCCTGAAGTACGTTCTAGTTGGAGAAGTGGCAATGGCGAACAGGGATGCGATTGAGCAGTCGGGACGAACTGTGGACGACGCGGTGCAGTCTGCGCTGCGTCGGCTCGGACTCTCGCGCGCACAGGTGGAAGTCGAAGTGCTGGATGAGGGCCGAACCGGAATTTTCGGCATTGGTCACGCCCAATCGATGGTCCGAGTAACGCCCCGGTCGAATGTTCGAGGCTCAAGTCGCAGATCGGATGCGCCAGCGCTTCCGAGAATTGACGACTACTCCGATCTGACCGAGCTGGAGCCCGGGCAACGGTCCGAGCGAGGCAGCCGCGGCGGACGCTCCGGCCCAAGCCGTCGGCCTTCAGGTCAGCGGCCCGTCGTGCAACCCTCGACGGAGCGCTCCGGCTCGGCTGAAGTTCAGCGAGAAGTTCAGCCGGATCACCGTTCCCGGTCCCGTTCCCGACCTGAGGGCGGCTCTTCCGGCGGTCGTGGTGATCGTGATCGAGGACGCGGCCGATCTGCCGAGCGTGGCCGATCTGCCGAGCGTGGCCGATCTGCCGAGCGTGGCCGATCAGCTGAGCGCGGCCAATCAGCCGAGCGGGGCTGGCGAGCTGAGCGCGAATCGGCGCGGGAACGACAGCCGGCGCGGGCGCCTCTCGCTCCATTCGAGTTACTCGCCGACCCAGATTTCGAGCCGAACAGTGAGCCAAAGCAGTTCGCGGTCGAGGTGCTGACCGATATCGCGCATCAGCTGGGTTTCGACGTAGAGGTCACACCACGCGAGCCTGAGACGCCGATGGACGGACTGGGACACGCCGTGGCGGTACTCGACATCAAGCCGGTCGGCGACGAAGATCTCGGACTGCTGATCGGACGTCATGGAGCGCATGTGGCTGCGCTGCAATACGTCGTCAATGTGATCGTGAGCCGTGCCCTGGATGGCAACAACCCGGTGACCGTTGATGTCGACGGCTACCGCCGTCGCCGCGAGACAGCGCTTGTGGAGATGGCCCAGCGGGCGGCGTCGGAAGTGCGAGATCGCGGCGAACCGGTCACGCTGAGCGTGATGCCGGCCGCAGAGCGACGAATCGTTCATCTCCAGTTGCAGGACGACCCGGAACTCAAGACCGAGTCATATGGGGAGGGCACTTCGCGTCGCGTGCGAATTCTGCGCCGTGACGACTAGCTCCGACTACCCGACGTAACGGGTTGACCGTTATCCTCAAACGCAGGCAGTCCATGGTGCAGACAGATCGTCTGTCCCCGGAGCTGTCGGAGGCGCGCTGACGTGAGTGTGGTTGCGGTAGCGAACCAGAAGGGTGGCGTCGGCAAGACGACGACCACCGTAAATTTGGCAGCAGCCGCGGCGGAGCAGGGCCATCGTACCCTGGTACTTGACGCCGACGCGCAGGCAAACGCCACTTCGGCTTTGGGCGCAACAGCCAACGGCGCATTTCTCTACGACGTATTGCTCGGTCAGGTGAACCTGCGCGATTGTATTGTGCCGACCGCCTGGCCGGGTCTTGATGTGGCGCCGTCGTCGATGGACCTGGTGGCGGCGGAGTTGGAACTCGCGACCAGACCAGACCGCGAGTACGTGCTGCGAGGCAAGCTGTCCGAGGTTGCAGCGTCCTACGACCTCGTCCTGATTGACTGCGGACCCTCGCTGGGGTTGATGACCCTCAATGCGCTTGCCGCCGCGGACGGGGCTATTGCTCCGGTGCAGTGCGAATACCTGGCGCTGGAAGGTCTGTCAGCGTTGTTGGAGACCATTCGGCGGGTGCAGGTGCATTTGAATCCGGGGTTACAACTGTTGGGTGTCGTAGCCACGATGTACGACGGTCGCACGCGGCTGTCGCAGGATGTCGCGGCCCAACTACAGTCGCATATCAGTTCTATGTTTGATACGATCATCCCACGTTCGATCCGCCTGTCCGAGGCGCCGAGCTACCAGCGCCCGATTGTTGACTACGCTCCGAAGTCTCGCGGGGCGGAGGCGTATCGGGAGCTGGCGGAGGAGTTGTTGAGCCGCCTGTCAGCGCTTCCGCCGTCTTCCCTGTACCGCGGCGGCGCGTTGGATGGAGTATCGGCATGAGTAAGGCAGAAGCACCGCAAGTGACGACATTCGGTACCCGGCCGCTTGAAGGGTTGGAACGCGATCGGAGGCGAGGATTGAGTCGGGGACTCGATTCACTGATTCCGGCTGCGCCGAGGGGCGATACCGCCGACGGACAGCTGCGCGCGCCGATTGGATCGATTTCACCGAATCCATCGCAGCCTCGGCAGGAATTTGATCAGGAGCAGTTGGAGGAACTGGCGGCCAGCATCCGTGAGCATGGGATTTTGCAGCCGCTGCTGGTGCAGCGTTCCGAGGCAGGCCAGTACGAGTTGATTGCAGGCGAGCGGCGCTGGCGAGCCGCTGGGTTGGCCGGGTTGGACACCGTGCCGATCGTTGTCCAGAAAGATGTCGACGCCGCCGAGGAGCGCCTGACCCTGGCGCTAGTCGAGAATTTGCAGCGTGCGGACCTCAATCCGATTGAAATGGCGACGGCGTTTGAACAGCTCTCTGAGGCCGGCTGGACCCAGGAAGCTATCGCGAAGGAAGTGGGAAAGAGCCGAGTCTCGGTGGCAAATGTCGTGAGGTTGCGGCGACTGCCGGACGTGGTGCAATCCATGATCGCCTCCGGCGCCCTGAGCGAGGGGCACGGTCGCACGTTACTGGGAGCGCCGGAATCTGAACGAATCCCTCTGGCCGAGCGCTCAGCGAAGTCAGGTTGGACCGTGCGGAAGCTCGAAGAGGCCGTGCGGGCGCTGGCGGAACCGCCGACCGCTCCGCCCCGCGCCAACGAGCCCCCACCGTCTGTGCTCAACGCGGTTCAGCGCCTGGAGTCGGCATTGGGGACGAAGGTCGAAGTTCGGGTCGGGGCCAAGGGACCGGAACGCGGCGGCCGGATCGTCGTGCATTGGTACGACGAAGAACAGCTCGCCACCCTCGCTGCTCTAATGAGCGGCGACAGTGCGAAGGACGAAGAGGACCAGGACGAGTTCGGGATCTAGGAATTGTCTGAATAACCGGCGTCGGTGGCTGATCGGGACCCTTTCAGCCCCAGTTGAAGCCGGGGGCTGGCTTTCGGCAGCTTCCTCCGCGAGGTGACCTCTGCGTAAGTCCTTTTCTCCCCCGTCGCGGAGACCTTTGAAAAACTCCAGCTCTCCCGGTGTTCCGTCCCCGCCCCCGAGCGGGGACCTGCCCCAGGTTCCCCTCAGGCCGAGCGAACATGGCGGGGCGCATATCTGCTGGAGAGCGATTGAGAAGGCGTAGTCCCGCGAAGCGAAACAGGTCCCCGTTCGGGGGCGGGGACGGGGGAGATCTCCAAGCGCGACTTTTTCAAAGGTCTCCCTCGCGGGGGAGATGCCGTAGGCAGAGGGGAGGCTCCCCATCTCAAGTCCTATCTGGTCGCTGGCGGAGGACCCCCCCCTCTGTCACTCCGTGACATCTCCCCCCGCAAGGGGGGGAGAGAGGATCAGAGTTGTTCAGACCGTTCCGAGCGCCCTAATCTGCCGAGTCGTTGGGCCGTTCGGGCTGATTGACCGGTTGGCGAGAACGCCTCCGACGTCTTCTCGGCCTGCGCCCATCCCCGTCAGGCCTCTGTTGGGGCGCGGAGGATTCTTGCGGCTCGGGAGATGGTCCGGCCTGTTGCTGGTTGACGACCTGCTGCTTGCGCCGTCGTCGCCTGCGTGAGGGTCGCCTCTCGGTCGCTTCCGCTTGTGCGTCTGCGCCTGTCGCTGGCTGCGTGCGCGGGCGTTGATCACCATCCGGCTGGTCGGAGTCCTGACCCGATTGCGGGTTGCGAGAACGCCGTCGTCGGCGACGACCAGATTGTTCGGCAGGCGACTCGGACTCCCCGTCCGCCGATGCAGGAGCAGCGGCCTGACGCAGCGCGGCTGCCTGGGCGTCGTCTTCTTGCTGCACTCGTTCGGCATCGATCAGCGCCTGGTTGGGCGCGTCCTCGGTGCGGACGGCCATGCCGATTTCAGCGGCTGGAACGTCGACTCGCTGCGAATGATCGTCGAGTGCGATTGTGACCTTCTGCTTCAGGACGTGGAGCTTGATTACCTTGCCCATGCCTGCCGGTGTGCTGACTCGCTTACCCACGCGGGGCATGGATCCGCGCATCTCGCGGTAGACCTCGTGCTCGAAGGTGAGGCAACAGAGCAGGCGCCCGCAGACTCCGGAGATGCTGTCGGGGTTGAGCGACAGGTCCTGGTCCTTGGCGACGCGAATGCCGACGTGCGGGAACTCGGTCATCCAACTTGAGCAACAAAGTCTGAGGCCGCAGATGTCGTAGCCGTCGACCAGTTGGGCGCGCTCGCGCTGATTGGCCTGTTGCATGTTGAGGCGGACATCGTGCTTGTCCTGGACTTCATCGACCAGTGGCCGGAAGTCGACATGGTCGGGCGCCTGGAACCAGGCGGTGCCCTGGTCGCCGTCGAGGTTCAGTTCCACAGCGACCGGGTACAGGCCCATGTCCTGCCGAACGGCGGCAGTGCGCATGTCCTGCAGGATCTCGTCGGCGCGCCGGGTTTGATGTTCGGCTCGTTCTCGGTCATCTGCGTCGGCGAGACGGACGATCGGACGGACATCCCGGGAAATGGCCTTGGATGGCTCGTCGGGATCGGGCACGGTGACGACGCGAGCGAGTTGATCTCCTCGTGCGCGGTCAACCACGACGTAATCGCCGGCGAACACGCGGTCCTTCGGCGCTGAGAAATGGTAGATCCGTGAGGCTTCCCGGATCCTGATGCCAATCACCACCTGCGGGTCAGCGTCCAAGCTGGAGTCCGGTTCGGACAGCGAGTCGGCTGGCTGGTTGGCTGGTGAGTCGGATCGAGTCGGATAAGCGGGTTCGCCTTGCGCGGTGTCGGCTGTTGCTTGCGCAGTGTCGGCCGTTACTTGCGCAGCGGGGCCCTCGTCGGTCTGTTGATTCATAGAGCCTTCCTGGGGACCGGAATGTTAAGGAGGAGCACGTCAAGCGCGAGTCGGGCATTGACGCCCTTCTGAATGAGCGCGCGAGTGCGTTGAACCTGCTCCAGAAACTGGCTGAGTTCCTGTTGATCGTACAGCGCTGCGAGCTGGCCGATCCGGTCACGTTGTGAGATGTGAATCAGTGCGCCGATCTGGTTGGTCTGCGTGAGCCAGAGATCGCGCCACCAATCGGTCCAGGCGTCGAGGATGAGTTCCAGGTTGGCAATGGTCTGCGGAGATGCTCCGCGGCCGACGACCTGTTCGGACCAGGCGAGCCGCTCAGCACGATCGGCGTTGGCGATGCGCACGGCGTCGTCGATCTGCGCCGTTCGAAGCGTGACAGGATCGCCGTCACGCAAATTGGATTGCAGCCAGCCGGGGCGTCCACGCGCCAGCCGGGCCAGCTCTCCGCGACGTTCGGCCTCGATCGGCAGCTCCACTCCCTCATCGGCGGCCCATTGCTCAAGCCAGTCGTCGAGTTGAGCTGCAGGCAGGGGGGCCAGCGTCAGGGTGCGACAGCGCGAGCGGATCGTTTCAGAAAGTCGGGCTTCCTGCGCAGTCAGGAGTATGAAGTGAACCCGGTCAGGCGGCTCTTCCAGCGTTTTGAGGAAGGCATCAGCCGCGTCGGATGTCATCGCGTCGGCCGGGTTGATGATGACGATCCGGCGTTCGGCTTCGAACGGAGCGAGCGTGGCCGCGTGCTCAATCCGCCTGATCACACAAATGCCAATCGTGCGGGAGTTGCGGTGATCATGGTCGGACTCAACGCAAAGCGCACCGGGCGCAACGATTTCCACGTCGGAGTGCTGTGGGTCGATGGTGGGCTGCGCAGGGTCGTGCAGACGCCGACAGTTGCGGCACTCGCGACACGGACCCAGGCTCTTGCGTGGGACTGAATCGCAGAGCAACGTCTGCGCGATGCGAATGGCGAGGTCTCGCTTGCCGACTCCGACCGGGCCCGTGATCAGCAGGGCGTGGGGCAGCCGTTCGGCCTCAAGCATCGCGGTCAACGTGTGGCCGGCCAGGGATCGGGCGTGTGGTCCCCAGTGGTTGGCCGGCTCGACTGCAGCGGTCATCAGAGTTCCAGCTGGAGCAAATCGTCGAGGGTCTGTCGCCGGCGTACGAGGCGGGCGTCACTATTGTTGACCATCACGATGGCCGGACGGAGGGCAAGGTTGTAGTTGCTCTCCATGGCGACCTGGTAGGCGCCGCTGGCCGGGATGGCGATCAATTCCCCGACTTGCAGCGAGGGTAAGTTGGCGTCGCGGACGAGGATATCGCCGGACTCGCAGAACTTGCCCGCAATGGTGGCGACGAGGCTGGGTGCGGTGTGCATTTGCTCTGCGGCGGCGGCTTCGTACTTCGACTCGTACATCGCCGGTCGGATGTTGTCGGCCATGCCTCCATCGACGGTGACATAATCACGGGTCTCGGGGATGTGTTTGCGGCTCACGACCGTGTAAAGCGCGACACCGGCGCGTCCGACGACTGAGCGTCCCGGTTCGATGTGGATATCGGGCATGGTCAGACCGTGCGTATCACAAGCGGTGTGAATGGCGTTGGCGATCTCGACGGCGTAGCGGTCGGTCTCGGGTGCGACGCGGTCGGCGGTGTAGGTCAGGGCCATGCCGCCGCCGGGCGAGAACTCGCGCCACTCGTAGCCGTGACGCTGCTTCATCTCGGCGGCGAACCGGCCGATGGTGGCGATGCCGTCGGCGTAGGGCTCGACGTTGAAGAGCGGCGATCCGAGATGGATGTGGAGGCCGGTGAGGTCGAGAAATGGCGCCGCCATCGCGCGTACGACCGCAGCCTCGGCCTGGCCCGAGGGCAGCGGGAAGCCGAATTTGCTGTCGCGCAATCCCGTCGTGGTTTTGGCATGAGTCTGGGCGTCGACGCCGGGAGTGATGCGCAGCATGATGCGCTGTTCCCGTGCCCGTTCGGTGGTCAGTTGATCCAACAGGGCCAGTTCGTCGTCGTTGTCGACCATGATGCGGCCGATGCCCTTGTCCAGGGCGTATTCGAGTTCGTCGCGAGTTTTCCCGTTCCCGTGGAACGCGATGTGTTCCGGGTCCATTCCGCCAGCGAGGGCAACGTGGAGTTCGCCCGCGGAAACGACATCAAGACCGAACCCCTCCTCGACGAGGATTTTCGTGAGGGCTGGATTGAGCCACGCCTTGCCTGCGTAATGGGCGCGGGCGCCGGGCAGTTGAGCCTCGTACTCGCGTAGGTAGGCTCGGCAGGTATCGCGGATGGTGTGCTCGTCGTAGATGTAGAGCGGGGTGCCGAACTCCTTGGCCAAGTCGCGAACGTTGCAGCCGCCAATTTCGAGGACGCCGTCTGCGTCGGCCTTGGCAGTCAGAGGCAAGACGTCGCTTAGGGCGGTAATGGGTGTGGTGCTGGTCATGGAAGATCCTGTTGGCTGGCTATGCTGCGAACAGTTGGCAGATGGCTGACTGATTGGAGTGGGTCATGAGTATGGAACTGCACGTGGAATCGCGTTTGTTGCGAGTGTATTCGCGAGTGGTGGTGATGCAGATGTCGTGGGGTCCATTCGAGAACAACGCCTTTGTGCTGGTTGACAAAGGAACGGGTGACGCGGCGATTATCGACGCCGTGGCGCAGCATGAGCTGGTGATGGCGGGCGTCGAAGATTCGGGCGCGACGCCGAAGATGGTGCTGTTCACGCACTCGCATCCCGATCACATTAAGTCGTATCACGAGCTGCGCGAGCGGCTGGGACCGAATGTGCCGTTCTACATGCACACGTTGGACACCGTCGCAGATGAGCAGCATCCCTGGCTGGAGACCGACCTCGAGATCGACATCCACCTGCAGGGCGGTGAGACGATTCTCCTTGGCGGTTCGGAGTTCGAGGTGCTTCACACTCCAGGTCATACCACCGGCTGCGTCTCGTACTACAACGCGGATGAGGATGATCCCTACTGTGTCGTGGGCGACACGTTGTTCCCTGGCGGTCCCGGCAACACCCGTGGGATGCCGCAGGTGACCCAGGAAGTGCGCTCGATTGTGACGAAGCTCTACGGCCTGCCCGAGAAGACCTTGACGTTCAATGGACATGGGGACGACACGACGATTGGCGCATCGATTGACGAGTTTGTGCATGGCGCGATGGCGCACAGCATCGTCCGCGATGACGCTTCCGGCGACACCACGTGGGGGACGGAGTAGTGGCGCCCGCGCTGGACGGAGCGCCAATAATCACGGTCCTGGACAACGGACTGCGCGTCCTGTGCGCGCCGATGGCATCGGCGCGCTCGGCGTCGATCTCGTTTTACGTGGGCGCCGGATCGCAGTATGAGCCGGATGAGCTGGCCGGGGTCTCGCACTTGGTTGAGCACTGTGTGTTCAAGGGATCGGAGATGCATCCGTCGCCGGCGGATATTTCTACTGCGATCGAGGGTGTCGGCGGATTCATCAATGCAGGCACGGATCGCGAATTGACCGTCTACTACGCGAAAGTGCCGGGTCCCGACTGGGAGACCGCAGTCGATGTGATCGTCGACATGGTCTGCCGGCCCAAATTTGAGCGAGCCGAGTTGGAGAAGGAGCGCTCGGTCATCCTTGAGGAACTGGCGCAGGTGGAGGATTCGCCGTATCAACTCGTTGGCGAGCTGATGGCTGAGCTGATGTGGCGCGGCACGCCGCTGGGACGCGATATCGCCGGGACGCCGGAGTCGGTGAACGCGATTCCCTACGAGGACACATTGTCGTACTGGCGGTCGCAGTATTCGCCTGGCAACACGTTGGTCTCGGTGGCGGGCGAGATCGACCCGGACGCCGTGTTGGCCCGCGTGTCGGCGCTGACGGAGCGCTGGCCGACGGCCGACGCGGATGAGCGGCGACCGGCTCCGCTGTCGGCGGACGCCGACCGTGTGTCTGTGCGGATCAAGGAGACCGAGCAGACCCAGATTTGCGTTGGGTTGCCGGCACTGACATCGCGGCATCCGGATCGCCATGCGCTCTCGCTGTTGACCGCGATGTTGGGCGACGGGATGAGTTCACGGTTGTTTCTCAAGGTTCGGGAAGAGTTGGGGCTGGTCTACGACATCCACTCGTCGCTGTCGCTGTTGCGCGACTCGGGGGTGATGCAGGTGTCGATGGGCGTTGATCCCGAGAACGTTGAGCAGGCCTTGCAGGCCGCACTGGGCGAGCTGTCGCGAATGCGGGACGGGGTGTCGGAGGAGGAATTGCAGCGTTCGCGTCGGCTGGCCGCGGGTCGGATGTTGATGGGGATGGAGGACACGCGGGCGGTCTCGGCCTGGAACGGCAGTCAGATGTTGCTATTTGAGGAAGTGCGCTCGGTTGACGAAGTCAATGAGCTGTATCAGGCGGTGACGGCTGACGAAATCTCGCGACTGGCGAATGAGTATCTCTGTGAGGATGGGCTACGACTGGCGCTGGTCGGGCCGTCGGGTGAGGCGGAGCGTCTGGGGGAGATGCTGCGGTTCTGATCCGGCGAGTCGCAGCGGCGCCCCCCTTCGGTCGCTGCGCGAACGCCTTGCGTTAGTCGACCTGGTGGATGAGGGCGCGGAGGTGGTTGATTTCTCCGGCGTGGTACACGTCGTGGACGGCGATGGCGTCGAGGATTCGGCGGGTTTCCCAGGGGGCTCCCCAGTAGGTGGGTCTGAGGACGACGAGTTCGTGGTCGTCGGTGAGGTGCTGAACTGAATCGATCACCACGTCGTGGGCTTCTTCGAGCCATTCGAGCAGCTCTTCGAATGACGCCTCGCTGACTGGTTCCTCGCGGTCCCATGTGGTCCAGAAGGTGTGGGTGGCGTCGCCGAAGGCGTGATTGGCGTGCATCAGCTTGACGGCGCCGCAGTGGATGATCAGGTCACGCATGGTGCGGCCTCCGCCGGGGACGACGGTGTCGAGGTCGTCGGTGGTGACGGAGGAGAGGTTGGCGATCAGGGAATGTTCTCTCTTCTTACGGAAGGATTGTTCGAGGCTCCAGATGAGATGTTCCAGGACGTCTCTTGACATGGCGGTGGCAGCCTCTTTCTCCTTGTTTGAATGTCCGTTAGAGCACGCTGATCAATTGGTCATCGGTCGCGCGCCGCTTGGCGATCAGGTCGCCGAGCTTGAGTTCGCAGAGCTGCGCGGCGTGCTCCATACCGCAGACATTACAGCCGTCGCGGCAGTCGGCGGTGGTCAGTTCCTTTTGGGTTCGCTGCCATTCCTTGCGCAGGAAGGCCTCGGAGACGCCGGAGGCGATGTGCATCCAGGGGAAGCGCTCCCAGAGGCCGCGCTCGCGGTGGCAGTAGAAGGCTGGGTCGAGACCTTCCTGGGCCATGGCGTCCCACCAGATGTTCTCGCGCAGATGCTCGCTCCAGGCGTCGAAGCGGGCGCCATTGCGCCAGGCGGTCTCGATCACCGGACCGAGGCGTCGGTCGCCGCGGGAGAGCACGCCCTCGAGGATTGATTCCTGGGGGTCGTTCCAGCTCAGGTCGAGGCGGGCACGGCGGGTCATTTGCTTGAGCAGTTGGTGTTTGGGATCGAGCTCGGCGGGTGTTTCCTGTCGGGCCCACTGGAAGGGGGCGTGCGCCTTGGGCACGTGGTTGGAGGTGGAGACGCGGACGCGGGCGCGGTTGCCGACGATCTGGCGACCGATCTGCTTGACCTGGGCGGCCCAGTCGACGATGCCTTCGACATCGGACATGGTCTCGGTGGGCAGGCCGACCATGAAGTAGAGCTTGATCGAGGTCCAGCCCTGCTCGAAGGCGTTGCGGGCGGCGTCGAGCAGGTCCTGCTCGTCGACGACTTTGCTGACGGCGTTGCGGAGGCGCTGCGAGCCGGCCTCGGGGGCGAATGTCATCGAGTGCTTCTTGCGCGGAGAGCAGAGCAGGGCGACGTCGACGCTGAAGCTGTCGACGCGGGTCGAGGGCAGCGAGACGCCGATGCCGTCGCCGAATTCGGCGCGCAGGGCTCGGACGATGCCCTTGATTTGTGAATGGTCGGTGGAGGAGAGGGAGACGAGCGAGAGGTCGTCGAAGCCGGTGTTGCGGAAGAGTTCTTTTGCGCCGGCGACGACTTCCTCCGGCGTCCGTTCTCGGAGCGGGCGATAGATCATGCCGGCCTGGCAGAATCGGCAACCCTGGGTGCAACCGCGCTGGATCTCGATGCCGGCTCGGTCGTGGACGGTTTGGAGGTAGGGGACGATCGGCTTGGTCAGGATTGGGGGGAGACCCTGGATGAAGCGCTTGACGACCGGGACTGAGGCCGCGTCGTCGGTGGCGTAGACCTCGGCGGGCGTGCCGTCGGCTTCGTAGCGCCACTCATAGAAGCGGGGCACGTAGACGCCCGGAGTGCGGGCGAGGACTCGCAGCAGGTCGAGCCGCGATGCGCCCTGCGATTTGGCCTCGTGCAGGAGTTGGTTGACTTCGAGGATGACATCTTCCGCCTCGCCGAGGATGAAGGCGTCGATGAACAGCGCGAGCGGTTCTGGGACGAGGGCGCCGGAACCGCCGGCGAAGATGATCGGGTCGTCCTCGGTGCGGTCGAGGCTGCGAATCGGAATGCCGGAGAGGTCGAGCATCTCGAGGATGTTGGTGTAGACGAGTTCGTAGGAGAGGGAAAAGCCGAGCGCATCGAAGTCGCGTAGTCCGCGCCGGTTTTCGAGCGAGAAGAGCGGCTGGCCGTGGGCGCGGAGGCTGTCGGCCATGTCAGGCCAGGGCGTGTAGCAGCGCTCGGCGAGGGTATCGGGCGTGTGATTGAGGATGTCGTAGAGGATGGCGAGTCCGCCGTTGGACTGGCCGATGTCGTAGAGGTCGGGGTAGATCAGCGCCCAGCGGACGGCGCGTTCGTTCCAGTCGTGCTCGATCACGTTCCACTCGCCGCCGACGTATCGGGCGGGTTTGGAGACTCCGCGCAGGAGTGGATCGATGTCAACGCGAGGCATCTGCGGTCTCTCAGTTGATTGAGAATAAGTGCGGGATTTGCTCTCTCACGCTATCAGAGGGTGAGATGATGCTGCGAGGGTGTTCTTTGCGGGGAGGGGCGTTGCCCCCCCTTGTATCTTCGCTATCGCCTCGGGAGCACGTGACTCCCGAGGCGAACCGGGGTGCGGCAGACCGATCCCCCCTGGGCCTTCGAGGCCGTGACAGAGCTTGGGTCGCCGCACGCCAGCAGCGAACGAGCCCGAACAGTTGCTTGGGCCCCCGAGCCCGCATGTTGCAAGGGCGGGCCAGTCGGGCAGGGCGAGTTCGACGAGGTGAGTGGGGGATTGTTGCCGTCGGCGGATGAGGTTGGCGGGGCAGGCGGCGAAGAACTCGCGCATGGTGGTGGCGGAGAGGTCGGAGTAGTGCTGCCGGGCGACGAGGACGTTGTTGTTGGGGTAGGCGAGGGCGGCGTCGAGGGCGAGCTCGACGATGGCGCGTGTCTTACCGCCGCCCATGGCTCCTCCATAGCCGAGCAGGGCCAGGCCGGGGTTGGGCGCGCTGGTGAGGTCGTTGAGCAGTTCTCGCTGTCTCGCGGTTGGAAAAAAACTGCGATCGCGATGCAGCAAGCCGAGGGCAGTGAGCTGCGCTGTGTTGTGGGGATTATGGGGGTTCATCGTCTTCCTCCTGAGATTCGGTCTCGTCGCTGGGAACCACGGCGAGTTCGGCGATTTCTTCAGCCGTTGGGGTCAGTTCTCCGCTCAATAGTCCCGAGACGCGAGTGGAGAGGTCGCGGCTTCGTTGCAGGGCTTCCTCGCTGAAGCGATGGACGCCGTCTTTGAGGGATTGTTTGGCTTCGTCGAAGAGGCCCATGATTCTTGCGAGGGCGGTGGTGGCCTGGATCTGGACGTAGGCGGGTCCGTTGCTGGCGTGGTGTCGGAGGTTTCCGATGATGGCGTCTCGGGTGTAGGGGAGTGGCGGGTTGTGGGTTTGTGCTTGGGCGTGCATGGATGGCCTCCTGTTGGGTTGCAGGGGATCAAGGGTATGCGTACGGATGTTCGATAGGGGTGGGGCTTTTGTGTCGTGGGATGCGTCGGGAGCGGGGAGGGGAGCTTGCTTATTGGGTTGGTGGAACGGCGTGGGTCGTTGCTGGGATCGGTGTTGGGTGGTTCGTGATTCCTGCCTGCGCAGGAATGACGGCAGGGGGAGGGGGAGGGGAACTTGCTTTTTGGGTTGGTGGAACGGCTAGGGATGTTGCTGGGATTGGTGTTGGGTGGTTCGTGGTTCCTGCCTTCGCAGGAATGACGGAAGGGGGAGGGGAGGGGAGCTTGCTGATTGGGTTGGTGGGACGGCTAGGGGTGTTGCTGGGACTGGTGTTGGGTGGTTCGTGGTTCCTGCCTTCGCAGGAATGACGGCAGGGGGAGGGGAGCTTGCTGATTGGGTTGGTGGGACGGCTAGGGGTGTTGCTGGGATTGGTGTTGGGTGGTTCGTGATTCCTGCCTGCGCAGGAATGACGGCAGGGGAGGGAGTGGCCGAGTGGCGGAATCGGAGCGGGATCCTGTATATTTGGTGTTGCGCAGGGATGCGCCTGGATTTATTGGGCGGTTGACCGCTCTGGACTGATTGGCGGCCGCATGGCCGCCATTTCCAATTTTGGGGCTTGCCGTGATGGAGGCCGTTCGTAGGTTTTGGGACTGGTCGCTGTGGCCGGTGTGGTGGCTGCGACGGGGGATTCTGCGCTCGATTTCGACGCTGGAGATTTTGCTGGGTGGGTTTGGGTTGGTTGCGGCCCTGGTGACGGCGGCGCTGTTGTCGCCGGTGTTGGGGGCGCTGCCCGGCGCGGCAGGGGACTTTGCCCCGGTTGGCGTGGCGATCTTGCTGTCGCCGATTGGGATCGGTGTGGCGTTGGGACGGCGGGTTGAAGTAGAGCGCTTTGTGAACACCCTGCTTGGGCGGGCGGACGAGGTGGCGGGGTCGGTGGCGTTGATTCGGCCTGCGGCACCTTCCGAGGTGATTCTCGACACTTCCGCGATTATTGATGGGCGGATTGCGGAGGTCGCCGCGAGCGGTTTCCTGCTGGCCGATGTCGTGGTGCCGCGGTTTGTGTTGGACGAATTGCGCCGGGTGGCTGATAGCTCTGATGCGTTGAAGCGCGGCCGTGGCCGAGCCGGATTGGAGTTGCTGGCCCGGTTGCAAGGGGAGAAATCGGTTTCCACGGAAATTGTGGACGACGGATCGACCGCGGCGGATGGCGATGTCGACGCTCGGCTGGTGCGCATGGCGGTGGAGCGTGGGTCGGCGCTGGCGCTGACCGATTCCAATCTGGCGCGGGTGGCTCAACTCGAGGGCGTGCGGACGCTGAACCTGAACGTGCTGGCCAATGCGGTGAAGACGAACGTGTTGCCTGGCGAGGGGTTGGCCGTTGAGTTGATTGAGCAGGGTCGTGGGGATCGACAGGCCGTGGGTTATCTGCCGGACGGCACGATGGTGGTGGTTGAGGAGGGCGCGTCGGCGATCGGTGAGGTGCGCAATCTGGTTGTCAAGCGGGTGATCCAAACGCAGGCGGGCCGAATGGTGTTTGCTCGGCTTTCCGATAGTGGGGACGCGGCATGAGACACGTCGGATGAGGGTGGGGGCGATCATCCTGGCGGCAGGCAGCAGCCGGCGGATGGGCGGCGGCGACAAGCTGCTGGCGGATCTGGCCGGACGACCTGTGCTGAGTTGGTCACTGTCGGCGTTTGAGGAGTGTGAGGCGGTCGATGACATTGTGGTGGTGACATCGCAGGAGAACCGGTCGGCTGTGGCTGAGTTGTGTCGCGGGATTGGTAAGGTTCGCGCGCTGGTGCTGGGCGGGAAGGAACGGCAGGACTCGGTCTGGGCGGGGTTAGCGGCGCTTTGGCGGGCCGATGTGGTGGCTGTGCACGATGGAGCGAGGCCGTTGATCACATCTGAAGGGATTACCGGTTGCATTGCCCTGGCGACGCGCTATGTCGGCGTGATTGCCGGAGGTCCGTCGGTCGACACGATCAAGGTGGTGGATTCCAGGGAGAGAATCGTGGCGACGCCAGACCGATCGAGGTTGCGGGCGGTGGCGACGCCTCAGGTGTTTCGCGCAGGAACGCTTCGTCGAGCGCATGAATCGGCACGGGCCGAGGGATTCCTGGCGACGGACGATGCGGCGCTTGTGGAGCGAATTGGGGAGCGGGTGGTTGTGCATGACGTTGGAGGTCCGAATCCGAAGATCACTTCGCCGTCCGACTTAGTCGTGGCTGAGGCGTTGTTGGGGTCTCGTTTTGAAGTGCGGACCGGAATCGGGATTGACTCGCATCGGTTTTCGGCTGACCGCAAGTTGGTGCTGGGCGGGATTGAGATTGCCGGCGCTGAGGGGCTCGCAGGGCATTCCGATGCGGATGTGTTGACCCATGCAATCATCGATGCTTTGTTGGGCGGCGCCGGTCTGGGCGATATTGGCGCGCACTTTGGGGCGGCTGATCCGGCCTGGGCGGGCGCTGAGTCGGTGGCGATGCTTTCGGTGGTCCTGGAGAAGTTGGCTGCGGTTGGGGCTTCGGTGCAGTCGGTCGATGCGACGGTGATTGCGGAGCGTCCTCGGCTGCGTCCGCAGATTGCGGCGATGCGAGCGCGGCTGTCCGAGGCGTTGGGACTGGATGTCGGGGCGGTGAATGTCGCAGCGACGACGGCGGAGGGGATGGGCGCGCTCGGTCGCGCGGAGGGGATGGCGGCGCACGCGGTCGCGACATTGAGGGTTCGTCGGTCGGAACGGTCCGACGTATCGGACGTATAGGCTGCTGACATGGAAATCCTGCGACAGATCGAGGCTCGGTTCAACTCCTTTGTCGACGGCGTCTGGGCGGATATCCAGTTCACGATGGAGCGCGATCCGGCGGCGACGTCGTGGATTGAGGTGCTGGTCGCGTATCCGGGGATTCATGCGCTGATGCTGCACCGGATTTCCAGCGCGTTGATGCGTCTTGAGGTTCCGGTATTGCCTCGCTTTCTGTCGCACATGGGGCGGTTGCTGACCGGGATCGAGATTCATCCGGGCGCGCAGATTGAGACGCCTTGTCTGATTGACCATGGGATGGGCGTGGTGATCGGCGAGACGGCGAGGCTGGGCAAGCGTTGTCACTTGCACCAGAGTGTGACGCTGGGCGGAACGTCGACGATGCGGACGCAACGGCATCCGATGTTTGGCGATGAAGTGTTGGTCGGAGCGGGGGCGTCGATCATTGGTGCGGTGACGGTTGGTACGGGCGCGAGGATTGGGGCTGGCGCTGTTGTGGTGTCGAACGTGCCGCAGTACTCGACGGTGGTCGGGGTGCCGGGACATGTGGTGGCGTACTACGACCCGGGCGATGACACAGTGCTGCGTCTGCCGGATCCGGAGCATGATCGGATTGAATCGCTCGAGGTGACGGTCTCGGAGATGAGGATGGAGCTGCGCCGGCTGCGGGATCTGGTGGAGGATGCGGAGCCTCGGCCGGGGGAGTCGGCAGCGGGGTAACTTGCGCCGGGTGTGCTGAGCGCGGCTGCCCCCCTTCAGTCCCTTCGGGACAGCTTCCCCCGCAGAGGGGGGAAGCGAGGATCCGCAAAAGTCTCTCATTGGGCCGGGGTTGACTACGCTTTCAATGTTGATCTTTCAGTGAATGGGGTTGGTCTGTGGAGCTGTACAACACGCTGACTCGTCGTAAGCAGGCGTTTGAGCCTCAGGACGATCCGATTTCGATGTATGTCTGTGGGATTACTCCCTATGACGATGCCCATTTGGGGCATGCGATGTCGATCATCATTTTTGACACTCTGCGGCGCTACCTGGAGTGGAGCGGTCGTCGGGTACGGTTGGTCTACAACTTCACCGATGTCGACGACAAGCTGATCGCTCGGGCGGCGCAAGAGGGGATGACGGTCGCGGAGTTGGCGGAGCGGCAGATCTCGTCGTTCATGGGCGAGTGGCGGGAGTTGGGGATTGCTCCGGCGGACGTGCATCCTCGGGCGACCGAGGAGATTCCTCAGATGCTGGAGTTGATCAGCGGATTGATCGACAAGGGAATGGCGTATCCGGCGGGCGGCGACGTGTACTACCGCGTGCGCGAGATGCCGGGCTATGGGAAGCTGTCGGGTCGGTCGTTGGACGACATGATCTCGGCCGAGCCGACGGATATCGGGGTGGGCAAGGAGCACGCGATGGACTTCACCCTGTGGAAGGGGGCGAAGCCGGGCGAGCCGCAGTGGGAGAGTCCGTGGGGTCCGGGGCGTCCGGGTTGGCACATTGAATGCTCGGCGATGTCGATTCGCTATCTGAGTGAGCAGATTGACCTGCATGGCGGCGGGATGGACCTGATCTTCCCGCACCATGAGAACGAGATTGCGCAGTCGGAGGGCTATTCGGGCAAGGAACCGTTTGTGCGTCACTGGATGCACAACGCGATGATGCAGGTCGGCGGAGAGAAGATGTCGAAGTCGACGGGCAAGATTGTGAGGCTTCGCGAAGGGTTGGATCGCTACGGCGCGGACGGATTACGGATGTTTGTGTTGGGCGGGCACTATCGGTCGCCGTTGACGTATTCGGAGGAGTCCTTGTTGTCGGCGGCGCGCGGGGCCGAACGCTTGCGGACGGCGGCGACGCTGCCGCTCGTGGATGGTGGTGGCGAGATTGACGCGACGGCGGCTCGGGAGAAGTTTGTGGCGGCGCTCGAGGATGATCTGAACACGCCTCAGGCGCTGGCGGTGTTGTTTGAACTGGCTCGCGAGATCAATCGGGCGCGGGCTGAGGATCGTCCTGGCGGCGCGGCTCGGGAAGCGTTGGTTGAGCTGGGCGGCGTGTTGGGATTGGGCTTTGCCGGCGTGTCGGCATCGGGCGAGTCGGACGCGGGGCCGTTTATCGACTTGTTGGTGACGATCCGGCAAGAGTTGCGAGGGGCCAAGCAGTATGCGTTGGCCGATTCGGTGCGGGAGCGGCTGACTGAGTTGGGCGTGGCGCTGGAAGATACGCGTGATGGCACGCGATGGCGCCGGGTCCAGCCCGAGCCTGAAGCGTTCGAGGAGGAGCCCGGCGCCGAGTCGTTGGTCGAGAGTGCGTTGCGGTTTTAGGGACTTGGCGAATGGCTTCTGGCGCTGGCTGGGAGGGGACCCCCCTTCAGCCTTCGGCAGCTTCCCCCGCGAGGAGACCTTTGCGTAACTCCTCTTCTCCCCCCTTGCGGAGGAGATGCCGTAGGCAGAGGGGGAGCTCTCCATCTCAAGGCCTATCTGGTCGCTGTCGGAGGACCCCCCCCTCTGTCACTCCGTGACATCTCCCCCCGCAAGGGGGGGAGAGGGGATTTGTGAGTTCTTCAAAGGTCTCCGCGAGGGGGGAAGCGCGGACAGATGTTTAGCCGAAGTGCCTGCTAGTCCCTGTTGCGGATGGCGATGCGCCGTCGTTGGGTGACGGCGGTCACGGCGATTGCGAGCACGGTGAAGGTAGCGATTGCCGACCAGAGGCCGGTGCGGTTGCTGGAATCGGCGAGGCCGCCGCTACCGGCGTTCACGTAGAGGGCCGGCTTTTGGTCGTCCATCTTGTCGCCGGCCATCGCGCCTTCACAGGGAACGATTTCGATGCCGGCCGGCATTGCCGCTCCGAATTGCTCCAGCAGACCGATCGCTTCGGCTGCAGAGAAGGACTGACCGAGCACGTCGATGCTGGTGACCTCGTTGTTATCGCCGACGTGGATGACGAGTTCGTAGGTCTGACCACTGGCGGTCGCTGACGCGTTATGGCTGCCGGGCTCGAGGTTGAGGCAGATCTGAGGGGCTGCGGGTTGCGCGCTTTCGCCCTCTAGGGCGTCGCCGCCGCAATCCACGAAGGAGACGCCGTCGGGGAGCGGATAGGCGTCGGCGCCGGCGAAGATGTCGAGCATGGCGGCGGGT
Source organism: Dehalococcoidia bacterium (assembly GCA_965261715.1). GTDB lineage: Bacteria > Chloroflexota > Dehalococcoidia > Bin125 > Bin125 > Bin125. The sequence goes on along the minus strand of OZ253471.1, from coordinate 3,150,960 downwards.
GGGATTGATTGTCCACCGGGCTCGGTGAAGCCGGTGACGACTCCGCCTTCGCCGACTGTCACTGTGAATGTGACTTCGCCTTCGCGATCTTGGGCGGGAGCGGTGAATGAGTGCTCGCCCGGTGGGAGGGAGAGGCAGACGGGCGGTCCGCCAGGTTGGGCGGAGACAGGCTGTAGAGCGGTCAGACCGACGGCGCCGACCACCAGCGCCGCTGCGACCACAGCGATCAGGATGCGTTTCACGGGAGTCCTTTGCTACGCGTTCATTTGAGGTGCGGGATGATGGATAAACGCAATACGTAGGATAGTGAGGCGGTGGATTGCCTCGATTGGAAGAAACTGTCGATGGCGGGAAATCGGTCTAGGATCGAGTCAGGCCCAGGTGGCGCAATTGGCAGCGCAGCCGATTTGTAATCGGCAGGTTGGGGGTTCGAATCCCCCCTTGGGCTCCATCTTGAGGTGTTGGCGGCGCTTGTCTTTGCGTGCTGGTGAACAGAGCGCAGCGGGTGTGGCGGTCGTGATGTTGATGTGCGGACGGGGCAGAGAGGGGTAAGATGACAAGAGTGTCGGGGTGGGTGAGTGGCTAATACCACCGGTCTGTAAAACCGGCGCCGAAAGGCTTCGCAGGTTCGAATCCTGCCCCCGGCACCAGAATCAACGGAAAATCATGGGCCGCCGCGGCACGATTGAGTGTTGCCGGCAGTTCTAGGAATTCTCTGAACAACTGGTGTCGCAGGCCGAGCGGGGACCCCCCCTTCAGCCTTCGGCAGCTTCCCCCGCAGAGGGGGGAAGCGCGGATCGGAGCTGTTCAGAGTATTCCTAACGTTGGATCGGGCCGGATCGGCAAGGATGGTTTGGGCGGAGCCTCGCCCGCATAGCTCAGTCGGTAGAGCGCGTTCTTGGTAAGAACGAGGTCTTCAGTTCAAATCTGAATGCGGGCTCCATCCGCCACTGCGGTCATGTTGCCAGATGCGGTTCGATAGACCAGTTCCAGGAAGTCCCAACTCAGTCACCAGGAGACACGAAGATGGCGCGAAAGATATACGAGCGAACGAAGCCGCACGTGAACGTGGGCACGATTGGCCACGTCGATCACGGCAAGACGACGTTGACGGCGGCGATCACGAAGACGCTGGCGATGCAGTCGGACAGCGTGTCGTTTTCGAGTTTCGACTCGATTGACAATGCGCCGGAGGAGCGGGCGCGGGGGATCACGATTGCGATTGCGCACGTGGAGTACGAGACGGAGGCGCGGCACTACGCGCACATTGACGCGCCGGGTCACGCGGACTACATCAAGAACATGATTACCGGGGCGGCGCAGATGGACGGCGCGATTTTGGTGGTGGCGGCGCCGGACGGCCCGATGCCGCAGACGCGGGAGCACATTTTGCTGGCCCGTCAGGTGGGCGTGCCGCGGATGGTGGTTTACCTGAACAAGGTGGATCAGCTGGACGACGAGGAGTTGCTGGACCTGGTCGAGCTGGAGGTGCGGGAGTTGTTGTCGGACCAGGACTTTGACGGCGACAATTTGCCGGTGATTCGCGGTTCGGCGCTGGCGGCGTTGGAGTCGGACTCGACGGATCCGAGTGCGGCGGAGTACGAGAGCATTGTGGAGTTGATGGCGGCGGTAGACGAGTACGTGCCGACGCCGGAGCGGCCGCGCGACATGCCGTTTCTGATGCCGATTGAGGACGTGTTCGGGATCAAGGGTCGGGGCACGGTGGCGACGGGTCGGATCGAGCGCGGGGTGGTGAACAGTGGCGAGGAGATTGAGATTGTGGGGATCAAGGACACGCGGACGACGGTGGTGACGGGCGTGGAGATGTTCAAGAAGACGTTGCCGACGGGCGAGGCGGGGGACAACGTGGGTTGTCTGTTGCGCGGCATTGACCGCGACGAGATTTCGCGCGGTCAGGTCTTGGCGGCGCCGGGTTCGATCACGCCGCACACGGCGTTTGAGGCCGAGGTCTACATCCTGGGCAAGGACGAGGGCGGGCGGCACAGTCCGTTTTTCCCCGGCTACCGGCCGCAGTTCTACATTCGGACGACGGATGTGACGGGCGAGATTGGGTTACCGGAGGGGATCGAGATGGCGATGCCCGGGGACAACGTGCAGATGAAGGTGCGCTTGATCTCACCGATTGCGCTGGAGGAGGGGCTACGGTTCGCGATTCGCGAAGGCGGCCGGACGGTAGGCGCCGGCGCGGTCACGTCGATTATCGAGTGACCATTGAGTGAACTGGGAATAGCGCGGCAGCAACGAATCGTGCGAAGATAGTTCTATTCGGCTGGCAGCGTTGACGTTGTCGGCGTACGAGGAAGGGAACTGGCCATGGCGAAGGGTGATCGGGTGTTCATCACGCTGCGCTGTCGTGAGTGCCAGTCGCACACGTATCACACGACGAAGAATCGCCGAAACGATGCGGAGCGTCTGGAGCTGACGAAGTACTGCCCGAACTGCCGGGAGCGTCGCGCATACCGAGAGACACGGTGATTCGTGGCCAGATCGCGAGATAGTCGTCGACGGCGAGGTCGCCGCAGCGGTCAACCTCGTGCGTCGTCCACGCCGCGTCCGGTCCGGCCGTCTGCGGCTCAGCCTGAGTCTGCTGAGGCGGCGGACATTTCTGGCGGGGCGTCGGAAGCGGCAGCGCTGCCGGCGCGTCCTCGACGCGAGATTGCAGCATCACGTCCGACGACGGCGGATGCGCCACGGGTGCAGAACCTGTTGTACCGGCTGCTGCATCCGCGGGCGATCATGGCAATTATTGATGAGCTGCGGAAGGTCGTGTGGCCGTCTCGACAGGAGACGGCGAACCTGACCGTCGTAGTGTTGGTGGTGTCGATTGCGGTTGGGATTTTCCTGGGAGTGATCGACTTTGGTCTGAACCGTGTCGTAGAGGAAGCGCTGTTGCCCAAGTGACGACATCACCTGATACACAAGAATCGGCACAACAGCCCGCACAACAGTCAGAGGCGGTCGACACTGGATTCGGCCGTCGCGAGATCTCTGCGGCTGAGCAGGAGCTGCAGGAAGTTCTCGCTGCGGCGCGGGCGCTGGGGATTGAGTCCGAAGAGAAATCGGCGGAGTCGGCAATCGACGTCACGGCGGTGGAGGCGCTGGCCGCGATGGAGTTGGACCGACCGGTCGAGCAAGAGGCGACGCCCATTGCGTCGTTCTTGCAAAGCGACGAGCCCGACGAAGCGGAGTCGGAAGCGGCGATGTTGCTGGAATCGATCCAGGAAGTCGACGCGGCATGGTTCGCGATCAATACCTATACCGGCCACGAGAATCGGGTGCGAGACGCGCTCGATCTACGAATCCGCAACATGGACGCGGAGGAGCAGTTCGTTGAACTGAAGCCTGATCAGGCGGGAGTGGCCAAGAAGGGCATGGCGGAGAAGCGCTTTGTCCTGGTGCCGACACAACAGGAGGTTGAGATTCGGGGTGGCAAGCGTCGTGAGGTGGAGCGCAAGCTGCTGCCTGGCTACGTGCTGCTTCAGATTCGACTGGACGGCCAGACCGGTGAGCTCTCCGACGGGTCGTGGCACGTGGTCAACGGCACGGCCGGGGTGACCGGCTTCGTTGGCACGCGCGAAGACCAGCGCGATCGGGCTCGACCACTGCCTCCGGCGCAGGTGGCGAAGATTATTGGCCAGACACAGGTCGAAGAGCCTCGGGTCCGGGTCGGATTCGCGGTGAATGATTCGGTCCGCCTGACGGACGGTCCGTTCCTCGACATGGTGGCTGAGGTAGAAGAAATCAATGTCGAGAAGGGGAAGGTCCGCGTGCGGATCTCGATGTTCGGTCGAGAAACGCCGCTTGAGCTTGATTTTGATCAGGTGGAGAAGCAATAGGCGGACATGCTGTAGGAGTGTAGGCTAGGCACTTGTGTGTTCGCGCCGCCGATGGTTAGTCGGGGGCGGATAGGGAGATAGCTGGATGGCGAAGCGTGTACGAGCAGTGTTGACACTGCAGTTGGAGGCGGGCAAGGCCAGTCCTGCGCCGCCGGTCGGTCCCGCGCTGGGTCAGCACGGTGTGGGCATTATGGAGTTCGTCAAGAGCTACAACGAGCGCACGGCGTCGAACGCGGGCGAGTTGATCCCTGCGCAGATCACGATCTTCGAGGATCGGTCGTTCTCGTTTGAGCTGAAGACACCACCGGCGTCGGATCTGATTCGTCGCGCGGCTGGTATCGAGAAGGGCTCGTCGGAGCCGCGCCGCGAGGTGGCGGGCTCGATCAGCTCGGATCAAGTGCGGGCGATCGCTGAACAGAAGATGCAAGACCTGAATGCGAACGACATTGACGGGGCCATGAAGATGGTTGCCGGCACAGCGCGTTCGATGGGCGTGGAAGTCGAGGGCTAGTCATGCCGAAGCACGGCAAGCGCTATCGAGGCGCGTTGGATTCATACAACAAGGAATCTCACTACCCACCGGACGAGGCGGTGGCGCTGGTCAAGCGGATGGCGACGGCAAAGTTCGACGAGACCGTTGAGCTGCACATCCGCACCGGACTGGACACCCGCCACGCCGATCAGCAGTTGCGCGGCACCGCGCGTCTGCCGCATGGCCTGGGCAAGGTCGTGCGGGTTGCCGTGTTTGCCGATGGCGACGCCGCGACGGCGGCGACCGAGGCCGGCGCCGAGATTGTCGGCTCGGACGACCTGATCCAGCGGGTGCAAGATGGCTTTACCGATTTCGATGTTGCGGTGGCGCAGCGCGAACTGATGGGCAAAGTCGGCCGATTGGGTCGCATCCTGGGTCCCCGCGGTCTGATGCCGAACCCGCGTGCGGGCACGGTGGTCGGTCGCGGGGAGGTGGGCAAGGCCGTCATCGAGGCGAAGGCCGGCCGGGTGGAGTTCCGCACCGACCGAGAGGCTTCGGTGCATGTTCCGCTGGGCAAGGCGAGCTTTGCTGAAGAGCAGCTGATGGACAATCTGTCGACGATCGTGTCGGAGATCGTCAAGGCGAGGCCGTCAGGCTCGAAGGGGAGCTACATTCGCTCCTTGAACATCGCATCGACGATGGGTCCTGGGGTCAAGCTGGAACAGCAATCGACGCTGGCCTTGAGGATGGACTAACACTTGTCGATGGTTCCGTCGCTCAGGTGTCGGACGCGGGCCTAGCGCTTGAACTAGGCTGAGGATCGAGAAACGAGAGCATTGCCGCCCGAGACCGCTGGCGGACTCCCACCTCCGTTCGACGCGAGGCGAGTCCCGAAACGTCCAGCGCAGGCAGCAGCCGATTCGATGCTCGCGAGCAGCGCGAGCCGATGTGTGGTTGCAAGTCTGATGGTGGAGCGGGTTGGGGCGGCGGAAGCGACAGATTTGCATGCACGTCGGGGGGCGGAATGGCCACTGAACGAAAACGGGAACAAGTCGCGCTGCTGACTGAGCGGTTGGGTCGTGCGTCGATCACGATTGGGATCGACTATCGCGGTCTGAGCGTGAAAGACATGCAGGATATGCGTCGCGGGATTCGGGCGGATGCGCCGGAGACCGAGCTGCGCGTGATCAAGAACACCTTGTGGCGTCGGGCGTCGGAAGGCGCCGGCGAGGCAGACGCAGCTGGGCTGGCCCAGGAATCGACTGCATTGCTGTTCGGCTTCGGTGAGCTGACTGAAGCGCCGAAGGCGCTACGAAAGTACACGCGCGCGAAACGGCTTGAGATCCCGATCCACGGTGTGTATTTCGAAGGCGAACTGCAAGACGGTTCGCAACTGGTGGCGTTGGCCGATGTGCCGAGCCGACCTGAGCTGATGGCGAGGGTCGCGGGCGGATTGAACAGTCCGATTTCGGGACTGGCCAGCGTGCTGAGCGCCGTGTTCCGCGACATTGCGGCGATCGTCGAGGCTCGCGCCGAGCAGCTGGAGTCGGCGGACTCCGGAGCGGATACAGAAATTGAAGCTGAGCCTGAAGCGCAAACGGAGTCTCAAGCGGAAGCTGAAGCGGACGCTGAAGGTGAACCGGAAGGCGAACCTGAAGCAGGTGCTGAAACCGTAGCTGAAGCTGAGTAACGCGAAACTCGCCTGGGGCCGACTCGGGCGTGGCGAACAAGTAACGAGCGGTCTGAACGACCGGCATTGAGTGGAGACTGACATGTCGAAGGTTGACGAAGCGTTTGAGCTAATCAGCGCGATGACGATTCTCGAGGCGCGTGACCTGGTCAAGCGGATCGAGGATGAGTTCGGTGTGACGGCGGCGGCCCCAGTGGCGACCATGGCGGTCGGCGGCAACGGCGCAGGGGCGATGGCCGAGGCGGTCGAAGAGCAGACCGAGTTCGATGTCGTCCTGCAGGCGTTCGGCGACAAGAAGATCAACGTGATCAAGGCCGTGCGCGCGGTGACGGATCTGGGCCTGCGCGAGGCGAAGGAATTCGTCGAGTCAGCGCCGCAGACGGTCAAGGAAGCGCTGCCGAAGGAAGAGGCCGAGGCGATCAAGGTGTCGCTGGAAGAGGCAGGCGCGACCGTCGAACTGAAGTAGCGGTCCCAAGCGCGCGGTTTCGAGTTGGTCCGTTCTCTTCGGCGAGGGTTGAAGGGAATAGGCACTTTAGCGTGTTCCCAGTGCGCTATCGTTAACCCTGTTTTACAGTTTCGCGTCGGCAGATACTGTCGGTGCGTACTTCGGGGACTGCGATGGCGCTTGACAACCCGGTGATCAACCTCTCTGCCCATGGCGTATTGCGTAATTCGCGCATCGTCGAGTTGGGGCTGGTGGTCGTATTGACCGTGGCCGTGGTTGTGGTGGCAGCGCTATGGGGAACGTCCTCCAACTCTTCTGAAGCCGTTTCGGTTGGCGCCCTGGATTCACCAGGGGCAGCTCCTATAGCTGAAGTTTCCACCGAAGTGCAGCAGAGCGGGAGCTCTCCGGCTGCGGCCCACGTCGAAACGGGATCGGTTGATGGTGAGAGCGGGACGCCGCAGATTGCTGCGGTATCGACAGCGGCGGAGCACGATTCGGGATCCTTGACGGCTCCGGCTCAGACTGGGATCGTTCCGGGCCGGCCGGATCCGATTGAGCCGGCGCTTCCGCAGTCGTTTGAGCGGTATCAGGTGCAACGCGGTGAGTCGCTGTTTGCGATCGCCGCTACGAGAGGCGTTGCGGTGTCTGAATTGGTCCAGTGGAACTGGCATTTGCATGAGAATTCGACCCTGATCCGGGGCGAATGGATCTGGATCCCTCAGTGGAATGCGCATTCGGTTGCGGATGAGTCGGCGGAGCTGTCGGATGATGGGAAGAGCGGCCGTGGCGGCGGGTAGGTTCCAGGAGCTACGGGGGACGCAGGCGCCCGACGATCAGCGTGCGCGCAGAGGGATTCTGCGCTCGATGGTGATCTGGACGCCGGGGTTCGTTCTGCTGACGGTGGGCGCGGTGTACATGATGGTGGAGGCATTAGGCGGAAACGGTGGATCGTGGTTTGGGTTCTCGTTGTTTGCGTTGATCGGGTTGCTGTCAGGCTTTTCGGCGCTGTCGGCGTATCGCGATTGGTTCTCTGAGCCGATTGATACGACGGGTCAGGTGGCTCGCAAGTGGCGCAAGTTCGACCTGCTGATCTTCTTCCGAGCGCACTACGTGCTGGTCGCTCGGCGCGTCTATCGCGTGCCGCAGTTGATGTTTAGTGAGATACCTGAGCCGGGTGGTTGGGTCTATCTGAATCACTATCCGCATACGAATGCCGTGGTGTCGTGGCGTCCGCTGGGAGAAGATGAGCGTCCGCGTACCGAGGAGGAAGAGGCCGAGGAGGAGCAGCAGGAAGGCTGGGAGGCGCGTCGGCGAGAACGCGAGCGTGAGGCGACGCAGACTCGGGAACGAGTCGATTTGCCGACGTTCGGCGACAGTCGCGACGAGTGATCGGGTGCGAGATTCTTTAGCCGAGCTCCAGGCGGCGTGGGCAACAGAGGACGCGGAACGGTCGCGACAGGCTGAAGCAGCCGAGTCCGACGGCGTGGAAACCGCGAAGCCGGCGACTCAACGCATCAAGGACATGGATCCGGCTGATCGGCCGCGCGAGCGGTTGTTGCGGCTGGGCGCCGACGCACTGTCGAACGCTGAGCTGCTGGCGATTTTGCTGAGTTCGGGTCGGCAGGGTGAGAACGTACTTGAGATTTCGCGTCGCCTCCTGGCCGACCGCGGCCTGGTCGGGTTGCTGCGCTCTGATGTGAACGAGGTGATGCGTGTCTCGGGGTTGAAAGAAGCGAAGGTGACACGGATCAAGGCTGCGGTAGAGCTCGCGGCGCGGGGCTTGGCGGATGATGAGTGGCCGGCTCGGGAGCCGTTTCGGACCTCGCGACAGGTGTACGAGCGCTATCGAGGGTTGCTGGGCGATCTGGTGCATGAAGAGGTGTGGGTGTTGGTGATGGATCAGCAGCACTGTCTGATCCGCGAGGAGCGCCTGTACAAGGGGATGGTGCATGGGGCGTCGGTTCGGGTCGCTGAGCTGTTGCGTCCGGTGATTGTGCATCAGGGGCCGGGGATGATCGTGGTGCACAATCATCCGTCGGGGTCGCCGAAGCCGTCGGCGGCCGACCGCGAAATGACCAGGGATCTGTGGGCCGCGTCGGCGACGATGCAGATTGAATTGCTCGATCACGTGATCGTCACTCGGTCGGACTATGCGTCGATGGCTCATCTGGGCTTGCTCGATGGGGAAACGCAACGGTCGGCCGCGGCGGACTCCAACGTTTCAGATGTTGTTTCCGAGGCCGGTTATCGCGCGTGACTGCGTGATGGCCGGACCTGTGTACAGTGAGCCTCGTGGACGATTCCGGGCTAATACTGGGCTTGAGTTGGATCGATTTGGCCATCCTCGCGATGGCTGTTGGGATCGGCGTGTGGGGTTGGAGGATGGGGATTCTGCGAGCCAGTGTGGCGCTGCTGGCGATCGTGCTGGGGGTGGTGCTGGCGGGGATGTATCACGAGCGTGTGTTTGTTGATCTGGCCATCGTTGACGCTCCGTCAGGCGCGATGCAGGCGGGGAGCTTTGCCGTGATTCTGGCGTTGGTGTCGGTGGGTGGTTACGTCGTCGGGACGTTCCTGCGCGGGTTTGCTTCGCTCCTGTTGTTGGGCTGGGCCGACCGGGCGGCAGGTGGATTGTTCGGTGTGTTGTTCGGGCTGTTGCTCGCCCAAGCGGTGATCGCGATCGTGGTGTTTGCAGGATTGGACGATGCTGAGGGCGAGATCGGCGGGTCAGTCGTAGGTTGGGCGATGATGGACAACGCGCCGGTGGTCCGAGCGCTGCTGCCGTCGGAGTTTGATCTGGCGATTCAGGAGTTTGTCTCGGAGGTGGGCGAGCTGCGCTCGGATGTTGACGAGGTCGGTGGCGCATTGGGTGGGGGCTAGGGCCTGTTCACATTGAGGGATGCAGAGGTAGAAATGACGCATTCCGCTTGGACCATGGGAGGCGGGACCCCCTCAGCCTTCGGCAGCTCCCCCTGCAAGGCGGAGCGGGAGAGTTGATAGGCGCTTCGATTGGGATCGCGCTGTCAATGTGAACACTCCCGTCGGTGGCCGGTCGAGGACCTCCCCCTTCGGCCCCCGTTCAGGAGCCCATCTCAGAAGTAACTACTTCGTCATTCCCGCGGCGGAGCGCGGGTATGACGGAAATGGAGGCCAAGCGAGTTCTGAAACATCCACTCAGACCCGGGGGCAGGCTTTCGGCAGCTTCCCCCGCGAGGGGGGAAGCGGAGATCAGGACGCTAACGCCCGGTTCTTGTTGGCGGTGGTACGATCACGTCGGTGCGATGACGGTTCTGAACAAATCAGTATTGGTGTTGAATCAGAACTATGAGCCGTTGCATGTCTGCAATGTGCGTCGGGCTGTGGTGTTGGTCGCTCGTGGCAAAGCAGAAGTGATTGATCGGCTGGACCGCGCCAAGGCGTTGCTACGGTCGTTCGGCGGTGAGTTCGAAGTGCCCTCGGTGATTCGGATGGTGTATTTCATCCGCCGGCCTCGTCCGGTGTTGCGGCTGTCGCGGCGCGAGGTGTTCATTCGCGATCGGTTCATGTGTCAGTACTGCGGTCGGCGTACGGCGCTCAAGGAGCTGACGCTGGACCACGTGATGCCGCGCTTCCGCGGCGGCAGCCATACGTGGGAGAACCTGGTCTCGGCCTGTCGGGGTTGCAATCACCGAAAGGCCGGTCGGACACCTCGTGAGGCGCGGATGGCTTTGCAAACGGTGCCGAGGCGTCCAATGGTGACGCCGGTGAACCTGTTCGGGCAGTACCTGGAGAGTCAGCCGGGCTGGGCGCCGTTTATCCCTGGCTCGGAGCGGGTGTTGTCGGTGGACTAGTTGTGCTCTTGCTCGCTGCCTTGGCGGACTGCTGGGGACCCCCCCCTTCAGGCTTCGTTTGCAAGGAGACCTTTGATTGAGTCCCCTTCGCCCCCCTTGCGGGGGAGATGCCGAAGGCAGAGGGAGGTCCCTATCGCAATGCCTATCTGGTAGCTGGCGGCGGACCCCCCCCCTCTGTCACTCGGTGATATCTCCCCCCGCAAGGGGGGGAGAGGGGATCCGAGAGTTTTGCATTGGTCTCTGCAAGGGGGGGAGAGGGGATCTTGGATAGCTAGGTTGGCTGGCACTTGCGGCAGAAGGATGTGATTCGGCGGTTTGGGGCTACTTCGGAGATGGGATTCCCGCAGCGCGGACATGGCTCTCCACCTTTGCGGTGGACGTTGAGGAAGTCTCGTGGCTTGCGGTCGATCTTCTGCCCGATCTCGGATGCGGCGATCTTGGCGGCCCAGTTCAGAGTGTCGCGGATTGATTGGTACAGCCGGATGCGCCGGTCCTCGTCCAGGGTTGAGATCTTGGTGAAGGGGTGGATGCCGGCGTTGAACAGGATCTCGTCGGAATAGGCGTTGCCAATGCCGGCGATGAACTTCGCGTTGACGATGGCGTTCTTGACCTGGCCGCGATAGCGCTTTAGCCGCTGCAGGAAGGCTGCCTGATCGAGCGAGGGATCGAGGGCGTCGGGGCCTTGTTCATTGAGGACTGGGATGCGGTCGAGATCATCGGCGTCGACGAGGTAGATCTTGCCCAGATAGCGCTCGTCGATGTAGCGGATACCGATGTCTTCCTTGGTATCGTCGCCACGGAATTTCAGGGTGAAGCAGGTCCGGGCGTGCGCCTTCCTGTTGCCGTCGGGCCCCGAAGTCCACTGGAAGCGTCCGTTGAGCATGGGATTGACGGCGAGCACGTTGTCGCGATCGGTGTGGAAGAGGAGGAACTTGCCGGTTCGCTCGATGGATTGGAATGATGCGCCGAGCAATCCGGCCTCGAAATCCTCCCGAGGCAGGCGGATGACGATCGGCTTTTGAATGTCGACATTGACGATGGGCCGATTGGCGAGGCGGTCGGTGAGAACCTGGGCGATGTGCTGCAGCTCGGGTATTTCGGGCATGTCGATTGGTCCGGATGCGAGCGGTCAGGGTCTGGGCGCCTTGGGATAGCTGCCAATGATACGGAGTCTCTCGAGTTCGGGTTCGAGTCGTTCGAGGGCGGTGGCCAGAGCGGGGTCGGTGCGGTGCCCGTCGCAGTCGATCAGGAACAGGTAGGAGCCGAGCCGCTCGCGGGCGGGACGTGACTCGATCCTGGTGAGGTTGATATCGGCGTCGGCGAAGTGTTGCAAGACGCGGAGCAAGGCGCCCGGACGGTTCGCAGTGCTGAAGAGCATCGTGGTGCGATCGTCGCCGGTTGGCTCATGATCGTTGTGTGCGAGGACCACGAAGCGCGTTGCATTGCGATGATCGTCTTCGATCCCGATTTCGAGGATGTGAGCATCATGCAGCACAGCGGCGCGGCGCGGCGCGATTGCGGCCACCTGGTCACCGATCTCGACGGCACGCGTGACGGCTTGCGCGGTTGAGAGGGTGGCTTCAGTACGGGCGTTGGGAAAGCGCCGGTTGAGATACCGCTGGCACTGTCCGAGCGCTTGAGGGTGGGAATAGATCACGCGGATATCGGAGATGTCTGCTTCGGGCGCAACGATCAGACAGTGTTCGATGGGAATGATCAGCTCGTCGACGATGAAGAGGTCGAGCTGGTGGATGATCAGGTCATGCGTCTCGCCGACGGCGCCGGCGAGCGAGTTTTCGAAGGGGACAACGGCGACATCAACCTCGCGACGGGCGACCGCTTCGGCGGAGGCGGTGATGCTGGGAAACGGGATGAAGTCGGCGCGTGCATTCTCGCCGGCAACAAGGACGGCGGCCTGTTCTGTGAAGGTCCCGGCTGGACCGAGGTAGGAGATTCTGAGGGGATCGTGGCTGGTATCAGTCATGGGATCGCGATTCTCCGGTCAGAACGGTCCGCAGTTCTGCTTCGTGCTGAGGCTGGGTCACGGCGATCACCACGTCGGCCGCGTTGATGATGGTGTTTGGGCCCGGGACCTCGGGCTGGTCGTCGGCACGGATGACCAGCGCCAGCACGGTATGCGACGGCAAGTTGAGCTCTCGCACAGTACAGCCGACTGCGGGCGCGAGATGCGGGATGACGAGTTCGGCGAGGATGAACGCGGTCGAGCGGAGCTGCGTGAGGCGAGTCAGACCGGCGCTGACCTCCTGTTCGATAGCGTTGACGATCGCCGTGGTGGCGGAGATGGTGAACATAAATCCCAGCGCGCGAAAGATGCGCTCGTTGCGCGGGTCGTTGATGCGGGAAATGACTTTGGCCACGTTGAACCGGGTTTGCGCGGTTTGAGCGACAGCGAGGTTGGCTTGATCGCGGCCGGTGCAGGCGACAACAACATCGGCTCGGTTCATGCCTGCCGCACGCTGGACGTGGATCTCGGCTCCGTCGCCGAGGAGCGCGACTTCACCGAGTTCGTTGTTGATCGACCAGGCAGTGTTGGCGTCGCGTTCGACGACGCAGACCTCGTGGCCCATCTCGATCAGGTCGCGGGCTGCGCCGCGTCCGACCTTTCCGCCGCCAACGATGATGATGTACATGGGCTAGGACGCTATCTGACCGGCTTGGTTGTTCTTAGCGTCGTGGTCGTCACCGAAGGCGGCTTGGCGGACCATCTGGTCAAGGATCGTGGTGGGGTTGACGACGTTGATACCGAGTTGGCGATAGACGTCGGCGCGTTCGGGATCGTAGATGCGGGCGACGACCCGAGGCGCCTGGTGAATGTGCTTGGCGACCTGGACGGCCATGGCGTTGCGGTTGTCGCCATTGGCGAGCGCAAGGAAGATGTCGGCGCGCTGGACGCCGGCGGCCTCCTGAACTTCGATGTCCTCTCCTGCTCCGACAATGGTCGTTCCTTTGAAATCGTCCTCGAGCCAGTTGAAGGCGGCGGCGTCGACGTCGATCACCGTGACGTGGTGGCCCTCGGAGTCGAGCTCTCTGGCCAGAGTGGAGCCAAGGCGTCCGCAGCCCATGATGACGACGTGCATTGGAGATGCGCCTGTTTCCGTTGTCTCTTATCGCCCGACGAAGGGTTTGTCTGATGTCGCGGTGCGGGATGCGGCGGGTTCCCTGACGACGACGACTTCGCATGGCGCGTGGGAAAGGATGTAATCGGCGGTGTGGCCGAGGTCGATGGCAGCGCCGGATCGGCGCGCCAGGGCGGTCTGCTCCCCGGCTCCTCCATGGACGGTGTTCGCGTGGGAGACACCGAGGACGATCAGGTCTATCTGTTCCGTGGCGGCCAGGTCGACCACGGCTGGTCCGGCGCTGCGCGCTTGTAGCAGGATCGCTTCGCTTGCGACGCGGGCCTGTTTCGCGGCGGCCTCCGCCTCCGCCAGACAGGCTTCTCCGTGGGCCGACTGCTGGGGCAGGTCTGAATCGACGGGGAATGCGCGGTCGACTTCAACGACATAGATGGGGATTATGCGGGATTTGCGTCGGTCGACGCGTGCGAGATGCAGGGCGACATCGAGTCCTCGCCGTGACTCGGGTGAGCGGTCGAAGGGGACCAGGACGGAAATGCCTGCCATGTGCGTAGCGTATTGGCTGGGGTGGACATGGTGGTTAAGAATCTGCGGAACAACTATGTTCGCCGGCCGCGGGGGGCTCCCACAGCGACCAGATAGGCCTTGAGACGGGAACCCCCCCTCTGCCTTCGGCATCTCCCCCGCAAGGGGGGCGAAGGGGACTTATTCAAAGGTCTCCGCAAAGGGGGAGAGGGGATTTGTGAGTTTTGCAACGCTCTCCGAGAGCGGGGAAGCGGAGACCGGAGTTGCTCTGAGACTCGGCTAGTAGACGTACTTGGGCTGCTTGGGGACGACGTGGGAGCCGTTCTCGTCGAGTTGCTCGAGCCAGGCGTGGAGGCGGCCGTTGTTGATTTCGATGAAGCCGAGCGTGCCCATGCGGGTATCAAGATTGCGCGGATACATCGGGCTGCCGGGATTGATCAGCAGGACGCCGCGGATGGTCTCGATCGAGGCGACGTGGGTGTCGCCGTGGACGACGACGTGCTGGGGCGCGCCGAAGTAGTGGTCCATCATCGATTCGACGGTTCGGTAGGGCGGCCATTCGGGTAGGGCCATGTCGTGGGTCAGTCCGAAGCGGAAGCCCTCGAACTCGAGTGACCAGGCTTCACGGAGGCGCGGGTCTTCGGGCTGGACCGGTCGTCCACCGGAGCCGTCGTCTCCGTTGCCTCGGGCGACGTAGATCGGGGCGACCTTCTCGAGTTCATCGATAAGCGAGATGTCGTGGATGTCGCCGCCGTGGAGCAGCACATCGGCCGTCTTGATCCGTTCCCAGAGTTGCGGCCAGAGTTCGGTGCCTGCTTCGGGAACGTGGGTGTCGGAGATCAGACCGATGCGCATAATTGGTAGCCTAACGTGACTCGCAGCGCGGTACTTGTCAGATGGTACCCGCGTTGCTCGGCCGGACGTTGGAACAGGGAGAGCAGAGGCGTGCTGGCGCGAAGGGTTGAGCGACTCGCAAACGAAGGTTGGATCCGCTGGGTTGTTCTGGCTGGGCTGATCGCGCTCGCGATGGTGGCGGCGTACATGTGTCGGGTGGATAAGGATGTATCGCTGCAGGCCGGTACCGGGGTACTGCCGCCGACGGATATTCGGGTGGCCATGGTGACCCACGGCGGGATTGGCGATCCGTTCTGGGACGAGGTAGCGGCGGGCGCGTTTGCGGCGCAGCGGGAATTTGGCATCGAACTGTTTTACGACGGCGACGGGAACGTCAACGAGCAGGTGCGACTGGTCGATAACGCGGTCGCGCTGGGCTATGACGTGTTGATCGTGTCGCTGGCCGACCCCGATGCGCTTGAGGAGTCGATTCGTTCAGCAGTCGAAGCAGGATTGGTGGTGATGACGATTAACTCGGGTGAGGAACGAGGACGTGAGTTCGGCGCGGTGACGCACTTCGGACAACCGGACGGCGTGGCGGGATTGGGAGCGGGCGAGCGAATGGTGTTCGCCGGGGTCAAGAAGTTGCTGTGTCTGATTCATGAGGCTGGCAACGTTGGCTTGGAGGCGCGTTGCTCGAATGCCGGATTGGCGATGGAGCTCTCGGGCGGGACGATGCAGCGATTATCCGTGACCGGAACCGCTGACCGCGTTTCGACCACCGGCGAGATTGGCAATGTGCTTCAGGCCGATCCAGCAATCGATGGCATCCTGGCGCTGAATTCGGGGATCGCAGAGTTGGCGATGTCGGCGATTCAGTCGTCGGGATCGGATGCCCTGTTGGCGACGTTCGATGTGTCTCCGGCGATTCTCGAGGCGATCGAGGCGGGGGATGTGCTGTTCGCGGTGGACCAGCAAGCGTATCTGCAAGGGTTCCTGCCGATCGCGTTCGCATACCTCCGTTCGCTGGAAGCCGATTCTGAGACGGGCGGCATCCTGGCCGGGATGGAGCGCTGGGCGGCGTCCGGCCGATTGGTGACAGGTCCCGGGTTTGTGGATGAGTCGAACGTGCGCCGGTTCCCTCAGTTGGGGGATGAGTGATGTTCACCGGGCTGAGGGCGTGGTGTGCAGAAGCGTGGCGAGGCGTGGCGGCGGTGATCGTGCTCGCGTGTGTTGGACTGGTCATGGCTGGTTGCGCGGAGGCGGCTCGGGAACGGTTGGGGCTGGGTCTGGCGCCACCGATGTCGGTGGCGATGATCGTTCACGGGGCGGAAGACGATCCGTTCTGGGCCGATGTTCGCGCCGGGGCGGAGGATGCGGCTCGGACCTTTGACGTCAATCTCTTCTGGCGGTCGACGCCGGACGCGGATGAGCGGGTTCGTTTGATTGACGAAGTGGTGCAGCAGGGCTTCGAAGTGTTGGTCGTGACGCTGTCAGATCCTGAGGCGATGTCGGAGGTTGTTCAGGACGCGGCCCTCATTGGAGTCACGGTCTATGTGATCAATGTTGGGGCGGACATTGGCGCTGCGCTGGGAGCGGACTCGTACTTCGGGCAAGTTGAGACCGTGGCCGGATTGGCGGTGGGAGACCGATTGGTCGATGCCGGGGCCACACACTTGCTTTGCGTTCAGCACGAGGCTCGGAACCTTGCATTGGAAACTCGTTGCAGTCGAGCCGGTTCAAGGTTGGAGAAGCTGACCACGTTGTCGGTCGTGCCGGGCCAGGGCACGATCGAGCGACAGATTGAGGCAGCGTTGTTGGATGACGACTCGATCGACGCCGTGTTGACGATGAACACCTCGGTGATGACCGAGGCGGTGACGGCGTTAGATAGCGTGCGGGCTTCGCGACCGGGTGGTCGCACGGTGATTCATGCCGTGTTTGAGTTGAACGACGAGGTGCTGGACGCGATTGAAGATGGCAGCGTGGTGTTTGCGGTGGATCAGCAGCCGTATCTGCAGGGCTATCTCCCGGTCGCATATTCCCGGTTGGTGCAGTACTCGGAACTGACCCAGGGAGACGAGTTGGCCGATGCGCTCCTGCAGTGGATCGCTGGTCGCGGCGTGCTGCTGGGCCCGGGTTTTGTCGACTCACACAATGTCCAGCGGGTGCGAGACGCAACAGCGCGGTCGCATGCGGCGACGGACACAGGTGATCGGTCAACGGAGTAATCTGCCGTAGATCGGCGGACGAGGGGGAAATCGGTGTCACTGTTGCAGTTGCCCGCGTTTGGCAAAGAGCGACCGTGGGTGCGAACGGCAGTATTGCGTCCTGAGCTGGGTTCCCTGGTAGCGGCGGCGTTGTTGTTCATATTCTTCAGCATCGCGAGTTCGGGAGCGATGTTGGAAGTCCCGACGATCGCTCGTGTGCTGGACACCGCGTGGCCCTACGGAATCATTGCCGTGGCGGTCGGCCTGCTGATGATCAGCGGAGAGTTCGACCTGTCGGCGGGTGTGATGGTGGGAACGGCCGGAGCGCTGTTGGGGGTCATGGCGGCCGAGTGGGGGATGAATCTGTGGTTGGCGCTGCTGCTGTCGCTCGGGGTGTGTCTGGCACTGGGGCTGTGGAATGGCGTGTTGGTGGTTTGGACGGGGTTGCCGTCGTTCGTGATCACGCTGGGTACGTTCTTCGGTCTGCGTGGCGCCAATGTGGCGTTGTCGAAGTACTTCACCGGCGATGCGTTGATCGAAAATATCGACGAGGCCGCTGGCTTCGACTCGCTGCACGCGATCGTGGCGACGGTCTTCGGCACGGCGCCGTCCGACTTCCGAGTGTCGTTGTTGTGGTGGGTCGGGTTCACACTGATTGCCACCTGGATCCTGTGGCGGACGAAGATAGGCAACTGGATTTTTGCGACGGGCGATGATCGTGAGGTGGCTCGCGCGGTGGGCGTACCGGTGAATGGCACCAAGATCGGGCTGTTCATGCTGACGGCGGGCGCGGCCTGGTTTGTCGGTGTCAGCAATGCAGTTCGCTACACGTCGGTGCAGGCTGGGCAGGGCGTCGGGGCCGAGTTCTTCTACATCATTGCGGCGGTCGTCGGCGGCTGTCGGATGGCAGGCGGGTACGGATCGGCGGTCGGTCCCGCGATTGGCGCGCTGATCTGGGGCATTGCCTTTGTAGGTATCCCACACGCCGGTTGGAACTCGGACTGGCGCTGGGCGTTCCTGGGCGTCTTGTTGTTGTTATCCACGCTGATCAACCACATCGTTGGAGAGCGTGTTCGCACAGCCCGATCGGGCTGAGCGTCTGTTCGCGTGATCGCGCCTGAGATGGAGTCAGACATGAAGACGAAGCAAACCGCGGAGCAGGGCGACAGTGCGTCGCCCATGTCGGATGAAACTCCCGATGTGCCTGTCTTGGAAGCGCGCGGGTTGGGGAAGCGGTTCGGATCGGTCGTTGCGCTACGGGATGTCGATGTGTCGCTGCGGGCGGGTGAGGTGACGTGCGTGGTTGGTGACAACGGCGCGGGGAAATCAGTCTTCATCAAGATGTTGTGCGGACTGATTCGGCCCAGCGATGGCCAGATTCTGCTGGATGGAACACCCACTGAATTCTCATCCCCGCGCCAGGCTCGAGCGCTGGGAATCGTGGCGGTCTACCAGGACCTGGCGTTGACGCCGACGATGTCGCTGTGGCGCAACTTCTTCATGGGCGCGGAACCGGTCAAGGGTTGGGGCATCTTCCAGCGATTTGACGTGGAGTACGCCAAGCAAGCCATGCAGACGGAGTTGGAGAAGCTGGGCGTTGAGCTGGGCGATCCGGATCGGGCGGCGCACACGCTGTCGGGCGGCGAGCGGCAGGGATTGGCGATTGCTCGCGCGCTCTACTACGGCGCGCGGATACTGATTCTCGACGAGCCGACGTCTGCTCTGGGTGTTCGGCAGTCGGGCGCGGTGTTGCGGCTGATCCGGCGAGCGGCGCAGCGTGGGACCGCGGTCATCCTGGTGACGCCGAAGCCGCAGCACGCGTTCTGGGTCGGCGATCGGTTCCTGGTATTCCAACGCGGGCGACTGATCGAGGACCGAGCGAGCGAGACACTGACTCTGGAGAGTCTGTCGTATCTCATGGCGGGCGGCGGCGAAGTGGACGAGCTGGAGACTGCGATCGCGAATGCATAGGTTCGGAAGCTCGCCTTACTAGGAATCCTCTGATTACCGCTGTCAGTTGGCCAGCCGGGATCCCCCTTCAGCCTTCGGCAGCTTCCCCCGCGAGGGGGGGGGGAAGCGGGGACCGAAGTTGTTCAGACCTTTCCTGGTGCTTGCGCGTTGGGCGATAGACTGATTTCGAACGGACCGTGAGAGGGGTTTCGATGGTCATTGAGGCGGCGACGCAGACGGTCAAGGCGGGCCTGGCGCAGATGCTCAAGGGTGGGGTGATCATGGACGTGGTGACGCCCGAGCATGCGCGGATCGCCGAGGAAGCGGGCGCCTGCTCTGTGATGGCGCTTGAGCGCGTACCGTCGGATATTCGCGCGACCGGAGGCGTAGCGCGAATGTCGGACCCATCGCTGATTCTCGGGATCATCAATCAGGTCTCGATTCCGGTGATGGCCAAGGTGCGGATCGGCCATTTCGTTGAGGCGTCGATTCTCGAGGCCCTGGGCGTGGACTACATCGACGAGTCGGAAGTGCTGACGCCGGCTGATGAGGCGTTCCATATCAACAAGCATGAGTTTCGGGTGCCGTTCGTGTGCGGCTGCCGCGACCTGGGCGAGGCGCTGCGGCGGCTTGCCGAGGGCGCCGCGATGATCCGCACCAAGGGTGAGGCGGGGACCGGCAACATCGTCGAGGCGGTGAGGCACATGCGCTCGGTGCAGGGTTCGATTCGCGCACTGCAGAGCATGGGCGACGAGGAATTGGTGTCCTATTCGCGTGACATCGGAGCGCCGGTCGAGCTGGTCCGGCAGACGCGAGAGATGGGTCGGCTGCCGGTGGTGAATTTCGCAGCGGGTGGCGTCGCGACGCCGGCCGATGCGGCGCTGATGATGCGCCTGGGCGCGGACGGTGTGTTCGTTGGCAGTGGCATCTTCAAGTCGGAGGAGCCGTCGCGGATGGCGAACGCGATCGTTCGCGCGGTGACGCACTACCAGGACGACGACGTGCTGGCCGAGGTCTCGACGAATCTGCCGAAGGCCATGCCGGGCATCGAGATCGCGGAGATTCCCGAGAATGAGCTGTTGGCAAAGCGGGGTTGGTGAGTGGACACCCGTTTGGATTTGACAGCGGAATGGGGTCGATGACGGATTTGACTGCGCAGCTCGCCAGCTCAGTCGTTGTTGGGGTACTTGCCCTGCAGGGGGATTTTGTGGAGCACGCGGTGTCGCTGCGTCGGATTGGCGCGCAACCGCTCGAAGTCCGCATGTTGGCTCAACTTCAGCAGGTTGACGGGCTGATCATCCCTGGCGGCGAAAGCACCACGATCGCGCGGTTGCTGATCGCATATGAGCTGCGCGAGCCGATTATCGCGATGGGCCGAGCCGGGTTTCCGATCTGGGGCACGTGTGCCGGTGCGATTCTGCTGGCTAAGGAAATCGTGACGCTGGATCGCCCAGGACTTCATCTGATGCCGATGACGGTTGAGCGGAACGCGTACGGTCGGCAGATTGATTCCTTTGAGGCCGAACTGGATCCCGGCACGCTTGGCGGCGAGCCGGTACACGCGGTGTTCATTCGTGCGCCTCGTATTCGGACGGTGGGGGACGAAGTCGAAGTCTTGCTGCGTTTGGGTCCCGACTTTGACTATGAAGCGGTCGCGGTTCGGCATGGGATGCTGATGGCGTCGACGTTCCATCCGGAGTTGACCGAGGATGGTCGCTTGCATCGCTATTTCGTGGAGATGTGCGAGCAATACGCGGTTAGACGGGATGCTCAGCACTCGTCTGCGGCGGCTGGAGGGTTTGGCTGATGCTGGATTCGGTCAGTCCGATGCAGACAGCGACCGGCGACGATCTGGACGTGCTGCTGTCGACACTGCCGGCTGCGATTCGCAACGCGATCGGCGAGCGTGGGCCAGAAGCGGGGCTGCTGGAGATCGTGTTGGACCTGGGGCGGCTGCCGTATGCGCGCTATCTGGAAGGCGAAGTGGTGCTGCGCGAGACGGAAGTGACCAACGCGGAGTTGCAGTTGGTCGTCGCGGGATTGAGTAAGTTCGGCGCGGACAATCGTGCTGGGATCCCTCGGACATTGCATCGGATCGCCTGCATTCGCAACCGGCAACGCGGCGTGGTCGGGTTGACGATGCGAGTGGGACGAGCGGTGACGGGGTCGGTGGCCGTAATCGAGGATTTCGTCAAGGCGGGCGCGTCGATCTTGCTGCTGGGACGACCGGGCGTGGGCAAGACGACCATTTTGCGCGAGGCGGCGCGCGTGTTGGCCGAGCAGGGCAAGCGCGTCGTGATTGTCGATACCTCGAACGAGATCGGCGGCGATGGCGACATTCCGCATGCGGGCATTGGACGGGCGCGGCGGATGCAGGTGGAGCGTCCGGAGTTGCAGCACTCGGTGATGGTCGAGGCGGTGGAGAACCACATGCCCGAGGTGATCGTGATCGATGAAATCGGCACCGAGTTGGAGGCGCAGGCGGCGCGGACGATTGCCGAGCGTGGCGTGCAGTTGGTGGCGACGGCTCACGGCAACACGCTGGCGAACTTGATGCTGAATCCGACCCTGGTCGATCTGATCGGCGGGATTCAGACCGTGACACTGTCGGATGAGGAGGCTCGGCGTCGGGGGACTCGGAAGTCGGTGTTGGAGCGCAAGGCGCCGCCGACGTTTGAAGCACTGGTTGAGATTCAGTCGTTTACTCGTGTTGCGGTGCATTCCGATCTGGACACGACCGTGGATGCGTTGCTGCGAGGCGAATCGGTGGCGGCTGAGATTCGGGAGGTGGATGACGACGGGGACGTGCATATGTCGACCGATGCGGTGGAGTCGGTGGTTGCGGAGGGTCCAGTGAGCGGGTTTGGCATGTCGTTCAACGACGTGTTCGAACGCCGTTCGGCTGTGATGTCAAAGGTGGGCAATGGCGCAAGTTTCGGCAATGGATCGTCGCACGAAGCGCCGCTGCGGAATCGGATGGGGTCTCGGCCTCGCAACGCGGCTACGGGTCCACATCAGAAGGTGTATCCGTTGGGCGTGTCGTTGTCTCGTCTGAGAGAAGCGATTCGTGAGACCGGGACTAACGTGTCGATTGCGGAACGGGTCGAGGAGGCGGATGTGCTGTTGACCCTGCGAGCGTCGTTCAGGCGGCGCCCGCCGGAGCTGCGGCTGGCAGAGTCTCGGCGGTTGCCGGTGGTGGTGTTGAAGCACAACACGGTGCTGCAAATGGAGAAGAGCCTGCGTGCGTTGTCGAAGGGCTCCTCGCCGAACGACGCCGTGACGAGCGCATTAGCGGAGGCGGAAGAGGCGATCACGCAGATTCACTCGGGTCGGCAGTCGGCGGTGGACCTGGCGCCGCAGAATGCCTACATCCGCAAGTTGCAGCATCAGTTGGCCACTGACCAGGCGTTGGAGTCGGTCAGCAAGGGTCGGGAGCCGAACCGTCGAGTGCGGATCCATGCCGGCTGAACAGGCCTCCGAGCAGCATCGAGGCATCTTCATCACTGTTGAGGGCGGGGATGGAGCGGGCAAAACGACGTTGGCGCGGTCGTTGGCGGAGTGCCTGGGTCGGTCTGGCCGAACGGTTCGATTGACCTTTGAGCCGGGCGGGACGGAGTTGGGGACGCGGCTGCGATCACTGGTGTTGGATCCCGAGCTGGAGATGAGCGACTGGATGGAGACCTGGCTGTTCCTGGCGGCGCGGGCGTCGCACGTGCATGATGTGCTGGCTCCGGCGATTGCGGCCGGCGAGCTCGTGTTCAGTGATCGGTACATCGACTCGACCCTGGCCTACCAGGGATCCGGTCGCGGTCTCGATCTGGAACGTTTGCGCCGGCTGAATGCCGAGGCCACGGAGGGGCTGACGCCCGATCTGACGTTGCTGTTGGATGTGCCGGCCGAGGTGGGTCTGGCGCGGACTCGCGCGCGGTCGTCCATCGGTGACAGGATTGGCGACGCCGACCTGGCGTTTCATCTGCGTGTGAATGCGGGCTTTCGTGCGCTGGCGTCGGAGCATGCGGAGCGGATTCGGGTGATTGATGCCTCGCGCGCAGAATCGGATGTATTGAGGGACGCGTTGTGGATTGTGAACGACTGGTTGGATGCACGGGATAGGGACACATACAATGTTGCGCGATGACTACTGAGACTTGGCCGGAACACTCGGAGGCGATTGAGCCGTTGGGCCCGATCACGATCCGGGTACCTGCGACGTCGGCGAATCTGGGGACAGGATTCGATGCGGTTGGGGTGGCCTTGCAGCGCTACGTCACGGTGACGGTGTCGATTGCTTCCGGCAGCGAGGGTGAACGCTCGCCGATGTCACGGCACGTCCGCAAGGCGGTCCGAGAGGTCTATCGGGAGCTGGGTCGGGAACGTCCGGAGTCAGAGGAGATTGAGGTTTCGGTGCAAGCGGAGTTTCCGCTGGGCCGTGGTCTCGGCGCCAGCGCTGCGTATCGCGGTGCGGGCCTGGTCGCGGCGAATGCGTTGCTGGGTCAGCCATTGTCGGAGCATCGGCTGCTGGAGATTGGGTCGGACCTGGAGGGTCACGCGGACAACATGGCGCCGGCGCTGTTTGGCGGCTGCCAAATTGTGGCGATGGATGGTTCCGACGTGACTCGCGTTTCGCTTCCCGTGGCCGAAGGCCTGCGGTTCGTGGGATTCACGCCGAGCTTCAACATGTCGACGAAGAAGGGCCGCGCGCTGCTGCCGGACGAGCTGTCACGCCAGGACGCCGTTCACAACTCTTGCCGGTCGGCGTTGCTGGTGGCGGCCTTGACGACCGGTTCGTGGGACGCGATGAAGACTGCGGTCGACGACCGGCTACACCAGATTCCACGATCGAAGCTGTTTCCGACCATGTTTGAGATGTTCGAAGCCGCGGAGTCCGCGGGCGCGTACGCGGCGTATCTATCGGGCGGTGGGTCGACGTTGATGGCGCTCTCAAGTGAAGAGCGAGCTGAGGATGTGCGAGCGGCGTTCGTTTCGGCCGCGTCCGAGCGAGGGATTTCGGGCCAGGGATTTGTGACAGGCATCGACGCAGTTGGGGCGCACGTTCTGTGACAGTCGTTCAGAAATACGGTGGGACGTCGGTCGGTTCAGTCGAGCGGCTGCGAAACGTTGCGCGCCGAGTCGCGGCTCGAGCCGAGGACGGCGAGCAACTGGTGGTGGTCGTTTCGGCGATGGGTAAGTCGACGGATGACCTGTTGGCGTTGGCGCGCGAGGTCAATCCGCGGCCGCCTCGTCGAGAAACTGATCTGCTGATGGCGACCGGAGAGATGGTGTCAAGCGCGCTGTTGACGATGGCGTTGGTCGATATCGGCTGCCCGGCGGTGGCGTTGACCGGCGCGCAAGCCGGCGTGTTCACCGACGAAACGTTCGGCCGGGCGCGGATTCGCAGCATTGATACCTGGCGGATGCATGAGGAGTTCTCGGCCGGGAACGTAGTCGTGGTGGCCGGGTTCCAGGGTCAGAGCCCGCAGGGCGACTACGCCACGCTGGGTCGGGGTGGGTCGGACACGTCGGCTGTCGCACTGGGCGCAGCGCTCGAGGCTGACCAGGTTGAGATTTATACCGATGTCCAAGGCATCTACACGGCCGATCCTCGGATTGAGCCGAAGGCGCGCTGTCTCAAGGACATTGCGTCGGAGGAAATGCTCGAGGCGGCGCAGCAGGGCGCAGGCGTCATGCATCCTCGGGCGGTCGAGTTGGGGTTGCTGTACGAGGTACCGATTTTGGTCGCGTCGTCGCAGGCGGAGTTCGGCTCCGGCGGCGGCACGTTGATTCGCAAGGAAGTTCAAATGGAGCCTGAGAATCGAGTACGGACGATCGCGCTGGACCGGGACGTGGCGTCGGTGACGTTGCGGCACGTGCCGGACCGACCAGGGATCGCGTCGCAGATCTTCGGTCCATTGGCCGACGCGGGGATCTCGGTGGACACAATCGTGCAGAACGCGTCGGAACTAAAACTGACCGACTTGACGTTCACGGTGACCAGCGACGACTGGGAACAGACGCAGGAGATCAGCCGGCCACTCGCTGCCGAGTTGGGCGCTGCCGATGTGCTGTTTGCCCATGGCCTGGTCAAGGTGTCGCTGATTGGCACGGGGATGCAGTCGGGTCCGGGCTATGCGGCGACGATGTTCCGCTCGCTGTCGGACGCGGGGATCAACATTGAGCTGATCACGACGTCGGAGATTCGGATTACGTGTTTGGTGCGGGCGGAGCGGGGGGAAGAGGCGGTGCGGGTGTTGCACGCGGCCTTCCAGTTGGACGAAGAGGTTTAGGCGCCGTTTGGAAAGTCCCGGCGGAGTCCGAACAGGGACCCCCCTTCAGCCTTCGGCAGCTTCCCCCGCGAGGAGACCTTTGAATAAGTCCCCTTCGCCCCCCTTGCGGGGGAGATGCCGAAGGCAGAGGGGGGCTCCCCATCTCAAGGTCTATCTGGTCGCTGGCGGCGGACCCCCCCTCTGTCACTCCGTGACATCTCCCCCCGCAAGGGGGGGAGAGGGGAATCATGAGTTTTTCAAAGGTCTCCGCGAAGGGGGAAGCGGGGAATAAGCGCAAGGTCCGGTTTCCACAGGCTTCACATTCTCCCCCCCGCGGTGAATTTGTTATTCGTTTAAGTGACAGCCCTCGGATGCTGCGTGAACCTGCGACGAGCCGGAACGTGGGTCACTGGCGAGGGGACGTTATCAATGTTCGCGCATTTGCATACGCATACTGAGTATTCCGAGTTGGATGGGCTGTCGAAGATTTCGGCATTGGCGGCTCGGGCGAAGGGGTTGGGGCAGGATTCTCTGGCGATTACCGACCATGGGAATCTGTATGGGGCGATTGAGTTCTATCGGGCTTGCCAGCAAGAGGGCGTTCGGCCGGTGTTGGGGATGGAGGCGTATGTCGCGCCGGGTGATCGGCGAGATAAATCGGCGGGGCGCGAGGCGGCCTCTAACTCCTTTCACATGGTCTTGTTGGCGCAGAACGAGGTTGGCTGGCGCAACCTGATCCAACTCTCGACGCGAGGGCATCTGGAGGGGTTCTACTACCGGCCGCGGATCGATCGCGAGCTGTTGGTTGAATATTCGGAGGGGCTGATTGTCCTGTCGGGATGTCCGTCGTCGGAGTTGCAGCGGGCGCTGCGGCGGGAGGATGTTGCGGAGGCCCATCGGGTGGTGGAGTGGTATCGCGAGGTCTTCGGCGACCGCTACTACTTTGAGATTCAGCGTCATCAGGAGCTGCAACAGTTCGAGCCATTGCTAAAGCACACGGTTGAGCTGTCTCGCGAGTTTGAGATCCCGTTGGTGGCAACGCAGGATGCGCACTACTGCGAGCCCGGCGACCACGACGCGCATGATCTGTTGCTGTGCATTGGCACCAACGCCGTGCAAACGGATGAGAAGCGATTCCGCTTTGACGGCGAGGATTTCTACCTGACCTCGGAGTCGTACATGGCGGAGGTCTTTGCCGATGTGCCGGAGGCGGTGACGAATACCCAGCTTGTGGCGGAGCGATGCGACGTCACACTGGAGTTTGGTCGTCTGCTTCTGCCACAACCGGATATTCCAGAGGAGAAGACCGCGCTGGAGCATCTGACGGACATCGCGTATGTCGGGCTAGAGCAGAGGTACGGTGAGCCGCCTCCAGGCCATGTCGATCGATTGGCGTATGAGCTGCATGTGATCGAGGAGACGGGCTTTGCCGAGTACTTCCTGATCGTGATGGACTTCGCCCACTTTGCTCGGGACCGCGGGATTGCGCGGGCGGTGCGTGGGTCGGCGGCGGCGAGCTTGGTGCTGTACTGCCTTGAGATCACCGACATCGATCCGATGGAGTACGAACTCGTCTTTGAGCGGTTCTTGAATCTCGAGCGTCGTGAGATGCCCGATATCGACATGGACTTCGCTGATAACCGGCGCGACGAGGTGATCCGCTACGTGGCTGAGAAGTATGGGCGTGAGCGTGTGGCGCAGATCATCACGTTTGGCACGCTGGGAGCGAAGGCGGCGATCCGCGATTCGGGTCGGGCGTTGGGCGTGCCGCTGGGTGATACCGATCGCGTGGCGAGGATGGTGCCGAATCAGTTGAACATCTCGGTCGCGGACGCGATCTCGCAATCGCAGGAGATGCAAGCGGCGCAGCGCGAGGACAAGAACATTGAGACGCTGTTGAAGTTTGCTCAGCGGCTGAATGGCGTGGTGCGGAATACGTCGACGCACGCGGCCGGCGTTGTGATTTCGCAGGAGCCATTGGCGGACAACGTGCCGCTGAGGCGTCCGGTGAATGAGACGTCGGACGAGGGCTGGATCCCGATGACGCAGTGGGGGATGGACGAGGTGGCGGCGGTCGGTTTGTTGAAGATGGATTTCCTCGGACTGACGAACCTGACGATCCTTGAGGAGGCGGTCGGACTGTGCCAGGGACACGTAGGAGTCGAGATTGACTACGTGAATCTGCCCGACGGCGATCAGAAGACGTTTGATCTGTTGGCCAGCGGGGACACGTTTGGAGTGTTCCAGTTGGAGTCGGGCGGGATGCGCCGTGTGGTCGCGGACCTGAAACCCACGTCGATTCGAGACCTGGCGGCGCTGCTGGCGCTGTATCGGCCGGGTCCAATGGAACACATTCCCCGATTCATCGAGAGCAAGCACGGTCGGCAGGCGGTGTCGTATCCGCATGACGACCTCGGCGAGATCCTTGACGACACGTATGGCGTGATCGTCTACCAGGATCAGGTGCTGCACATCGCGCGGAAGTTCGCCGGCTACACGCTGGGTCAGGCGGACATCATGCGCAAGGCGATGGGCAAGAAGATCGCCGCGGTGATGCAGGCGGAGCGGGGAAACTTCATCAACGGCGCCATCGAGAAGGGGTACACAGAGGCCGACGCGCAGACGATCTATGAGCTGATCGAGCCGTTTGCGGGCTATGCGTTCAACAAGGCTCACGCGGTGTCGTATGCGGCGATTGCGTATCAAACAGCCTGGTTCAAGGCGAATTATCCGGCGCCGTATATGGCGGCGGTCTTGCGCGCGGCGGCGGGCAATAGCGATCGGGTTCGCGAGGCGGCGGCTGAGTGTGGTCGATTGGGGATACCGCTGCTGTTGCCTGATGTAAATCGCTCGGAAGCGACGTTCACACTGGAGAAGATGGCCGACGGGCGTAGCGCGATCCGGTTTGGTCTTGGGACGATCAAGAGCGTTGGCCGGGCGGCGGTGGAGCCGTTGATCGCTGAGCGCAAGGAGAACGGGCGGATCCAAAGCGCGACCGACCTGGCGGAGCGGCTGGACTCGAAGTCGATGAATCGCCGAGCGCTGGAGGCTCTGGCCAAGGCCGGGGCGTTCGATGGGATTGAGACTCGCGGGGCGATCGTGGCGGCGGCGGAGGACATCATCAAACGCGCCCGGCGAGCGCAGGAGCTGCGGGATAGCGGCCAGACGTCGATGTTTGACCTGTTTGGGACTGAAGTAGAGACGCCGACTCCGACCGTGACGCTCGAAGAGGATATGGACGCGACTCCTCATGAGCAGCTGAATTGGGAGCGGGAGTTGTTGGGCGCGTACGTGTCGGAGCATCCGCTGCAGGCGGCGACGCTGGCGTTGCAGGGTCGGGTGGACGCGCAGTTGTCGGAGCTGACCGAAGATATGACGGGGAATACGCAGACCGTGGCGGGGCTGGTCAACAGCGTGCGTCTGCTGACGACGCGGAAGGGAGACCAGTTTGCGGCGGTGATGCTGGAGGACCTGTCGGGGACTGCCGAAGTGACGGTCTGGCCCGATCAATGGGCGCTGACGAAGGAGTTGTGGCAGCCGAATCAGATCGTAATCACGACGGTGAATATCCGTACGCGGATGGATCGCTTGACGTTGGCAGTAGATAACGTGTCGGCCTGGAACGAGCAGATGGCGTCGGCGCCTCGGGCGGAAGCGCTCGGTGGAGCCGCCGCCGCGGTAAAGGTCCCGCCGATCAAGCAGGCTCCGCCGCCGGCGTGGATGGCGAAGCCTCGACAGCCCTTGCCGGAACCCGAGGCCTCAGAGCAATCTGATGTGGCGCCTGCCGTTGCGCCGACGCCGCTTCCTGTTGCTGAACCTGCGGCGAAGCAGGCGGACTCGGCGTTGTGGATCACGATTGATGAATCGGGTGACGAGGCGGCAGATGTGCAGTTGATGGAGCAACTGGAGAACGGACTCAAAGCGCTGAAGATGGTCCACGCGGGCAGCGATGCGATCTATCTGCGGATTCGATCCGGTGAGCAGGTGGAAGTCCTGGTCTGCTCCGATGATTGGCGTCTCAAGGCCAACGACCAGGTGGTCCAGTTTGTCTCGGGAACACTTGGCGAGCGAGGCAGCGTGCGGATGGCGCCGTTGCCCGAACAACCCGTTCGCGCAGGAGATAGCGCGGCTGGGTTGTAGATGACGTACTCACGTTCTAGTATGAACACAGGTTCGTTTGTGTCCGCATGTGTTGGGCGGTTCGCTGTGTGTCGGTATGGTTGGTTGGAATGTCCCAAGGTTCGAGCGGAGCTATCTGATGAAGGTTGTGTTTTTCGAAGAGGTCGAGGGAACTGCGCTGGCAGGCGAGATCAAAGTGGTCAAGAACGGGTTCGCGCGCAACTATCTGTTGCCGCGCGGTCTGGCTGGACCGACGACGGCGAACAACATGATCCGGGCCGAGCGATTGGCCCAGGCGGACGCGATCCGTCAGGACAAACTGGACGGCGAGGCGAACCCGGTCTCGCTGGCGATTGCGGGCGCCGAGATGACGTTCGAGGCGCGAGTCGGCGAGCAGGGTCGGCTGTTTGGCTCGATCACCGCACGCGATATTGCCGAGCGGCTGACCGAGATTGCCTCGGAGAAGGTGCCGGGCGCGGTGATCGATCACCGGCAGGTGCTGCTGGCGCAGTCGCTGCGGACGCTGGGCGCCGAGGATGTTCGCATTCGGCTGACACGCAATGTGTCGGCGCAAGTGCGGGTGACCGTCGAGCCGGATGCCGACAGCTTCGACCTGAGCTTCGACGAGCTGGTCGCGGAAGTGGACGAGGCCGAAGCGACCGAAGACGCGGAAGCAGCCGAAGCGGCGGAGGCGGTCGAGGCAGTCGAGGCAGTCGAGGCATAGCACTCGACGGTACGGCCGCCCTTCGAACGGGGAGCGGCTGTGGTCTCTAGCGATCCCACGTATGACGAACTAGCCGACGAGTACGGCCAAAACGGTCGTGCTCGGTCCGCGCCGCGCGGTGTGCCTCAGGATCAGGCGGCTGAGGAGTCGGTGCTGGGGGCGATCCTGGCGGAACCGGGCGTCTATGAGCGCCTGGCGGGGATGTTGGAACCCAACGATTTCATGGACCCGCGGCATCGGGCGACTTTTGCTGCGATCCTGGCGGTGTTTGAACGCTATGAGGCGATCGACCAGATTACGGTTGCGGCGGAACTGTCGACGCAGGGTCGGTTGCAGGAGGCGGGCGGACAGGCGTACTTGAATCAGTTGGTGTACGAGCTGCCGGCAACGGTCGGCGCCGAGCATTATGCGCGGTTGGTGCAGCGGGCGGCGACGTATCGAGACATGATTCGCGCGGCCGGCGAAATCGGTGAGCTGGCCTATCGGGCAGACCCGAATGTGGGGGAATCGCTGACGCATGCCGTCGAGCTGTTGTACGGAATTCGTGGGGCCGATCGGCGGCAAGATTTTCGCTTATTGCAGGACCTGCTCGGCGATGTCCTGAGCGATGGCAGTGACACGGAGTCGGGCGTCCAGGGTCCGATGCGCACCGGGTTTGGGGATCTGGACGAGCTGTTGAACGAAGGGATGCACGCGTCTGATCTGGTGGTGCTTGCGGCGAGACCGTCGGTGGGCAAGTCGGCGTTGGCGTTGACGATCGCACGCAATGTTTCGATCGGTCAGGAACAGCCGGTGGCGATCTTCTCGCTGGAGATGTCGGCCGAGCAGGTGGCGGCGCGGCTGGTCTCGGCAGAGTCGGGCGTCGAGCATGGGCGCTTGCGGGTTGGGCGTCACACCGACGAGCAGGAAGGTCGGATCTCGCGGGCGATTGGACTGCTGAGCCGGGCGGAGATTCACATCGACGACACCGCCGGACAATCCTTGGGGGAGATTCGGGCCAAGTCGCGGAATCTGCACACTCGATTGCAGGAGTACGCACATCGGAGAGGGGAGGCGGGCCGCAGCGGTCTTGGGCTGATCATTGTGGACCACATTCAGTTGGTCCACGGCTGGTCGCGGGCGCAGGCGGATACGAACCGGGTGAACGAGATCTCGCTGATCTCGCGGACGCTGAAGGAGATTGCGAGGGAGCTGCAGATTCCGATCCTAGCGTTGTCGCAGCTCTCGCGCGCCGTGGAGCGCCGGCATCCGCCGGTGCCGCAGCTATCGGACTTGCGGGAAAGCGGCTCGATCGAGCAGGACGCGGATGTGGTGGTGTTTATCTACCGTGAGGAGATGTACGACCGCGACGAGTACCAGGACGATCTGGTGACCGATGCGTCGCGCAGTGGTCATCATGAGGTGGCGCAGCTATTGGTAGCCAAGCATCGGCATGGAGCGGTGGGGCGTGTCGATGTTCGATTTGTGCCGACGGTGGCGCGCTTCGAGGATTTCTACGCTCAGGGTGACCCGGGGGCGGATGAGTTCTGATGAGCTTCGACGGTTTCGCCTCCGGAGCGCCGGTGACGCCATTGCCTCAGGCGCTGCTGCGCGATTTGGCGCCCGCGATGTCGGATCCGGCAGAGTTGATTGTGACGTTGTATGCGGTCGAGGCGATTGCCAGGCAGCGCCGTTATCCACGACGGGTGTCGGTGGTCGACTTGCGTGAGTCGCGCGCGATCATCGAAGCGCTGGCTGGGATGTGTCCTGGGCGCGAGGTAGAGGATGCGTTCAATGGGGGATTGTCGGCTGCGGTGGAGCGTGGGGCGCTGCTTCGGTCTCGGATCGTGACAGACGGGCGATGGGTGGAGTGGATTGCGCTGAACGATGCCGATGGTCGGCGCGCGTTGGCGTTGGGCGTGGGGCTGCCGAGCTCGGAACCGATCACGGGGCGCGTGGACATTGGCAGTCAGGTTCCGAGCGTCTGGCAAGAGGCATTTGGAACGTCCATGCCGCCGATTCTTGCGGACGAGGTCAAGGCCGCGGAGTCTCGGTATGGGTCTGAGTGGTTGCATGACGCGTTTGTCGAAGCTGCGGCAAACAACGCCCGCAGCTGGCGCTACGTCCAGGCGATTCTCGAGAATTGGGAAGCAACAGGACGGGACAAGGAGGGCCGCGATGGAGGAGATGCAACGGCTCGGTCCGCTACTGGCGGGCTGGAGTCATCGCGCTACCGACACCTCTTCCGCGAGTGATCGCGACGAGCCGCTCGAACGCGATCACTCGCTGTGGACGTCGGAAGATGCCGCTGCGTGTGACATCTGCGGCGGCGCGGGCTACGTGCGGGTATCGAGGCCGGTGGGCGATCCGAATTTCGGCCGAGTACAACCGTGTCAATGCCGACAGGCCGAGGAGCAATCGAGGGCGGCTGAGCGGCTGCAGCGGTTGAGCAATCTGGGGCCGTTGTCGGACGCTCGGTTGTCTGAAGATGAGGCGACGACCGGTCAAGGTCGTGTTGCGTGCGAGTTTGCCGACGCAGCGGACGATGAGCCCGGCTGGCTGTTGATGACTGGTCCCGCCGGGTCGGGACGGACGCGGTTGTCGGCGGAGATGGCGAACCGACGGATCGCTGCGGGCCGGGCGGCGCTCTACTTCGTCGCTGCAGATCTACTGGATCGGCTGCGGTCGGCGATGAATGCCTCGAGCGGCGGCGATTTGTCGTATGCGTTGTTGTTCGAGTATGTCCGCGACGCGCCGTTTCTGATTCTTGACGACCTGGACTGCATCTCGTCCACGGATTGGGCTCGGGAGAAGCTGTTTCAGCTGCTGAATCATCGCCGCAACAGCGGTCGACGGACGGTGTTGGTGTCTGAGGCGGCGGATCTGTCGGCCATGGGGTTGCAGTCGTTCCTGACGTTGGATGTGCTGCGGCTTGAGCTGGGTGGTAAGGCGTCTGGTGGGCGGTATAGGGAGTTTGGTGGGATGACTGAAGACGTCATCTTGAATTTCACTTTCGACAGATTCCAAGTGAGTGGGACCGGGCATTCCAGAACTGCCGGAAATCTATACAAGATGAGAATCGAGGTGCTTAAGTGGACGGATAAGCCAAGTGGTTTTCTGACATTATGCGGAGAAACTGGTGTCGGTAAGACGCATTTGGCGGCAGCCGCGGCTGCAGCACGACTCAGTCAAGGCGACTCTGTCTGTTTCGCTGTGGTACCTGATCTGCTGGACGCCCTACGGAAGTCGTACCGCGATAGTGGCGAGGCTTCGTTCGAGGAGTTGTTTACTGCCCTGAAGGAGGTTGACCTTCTTGTGCTAGACGATCTCGGAGCACATCAAGCAACGTCTTGGTCGACGGAGAAGCTGTATCAGTTGTGTGCGTACCGCTATCTGCAACGGTCGCCGACGATATTCACAATGAACTTCAACCCCGAAAAACTAGATGCGCGACTAGCTTCCCGGCTGATGGACCAATGGCAAAACGCAGTCTGTTACTTCAATTCTACCCTCGACTATCGAACTGGTACTGAGAAACCCGGATCAGAGAGTGGGAAGCGTCCTCCCGGTCCTGGCTTCGACTACGAAGGGGTCTAATGCCTGCTCACAGTGGCTGCTGAACGGTGGTAGGAGGGCCAAGCAATAGCGATAGTGGGGAGAGGGACCCCCTCAGCCTTCGGCAGCTCCCCCTGCGAGGGGGAGCGGGAAGAGAGAGAATAGAGCCTCATTTGGGGCTGTGCTACATCAATCAAAGCGTGACTAGGCCGAGGAGTCGTCGATCTCAGCGGCGGGGATGAGGGAGCCTTCGATCCACTCTTCGCCGTCGGTCCAGACTTCTTTTTTCCAGATTGGGACGATGGCCTTGAGCCGATCGATGCCGTAATGGCAAGCGTCGATGCCGTCGCCGCGGTGGGCTGAGGCGACGGCGACGGCAACGGATGCTTCGCCGATTTCGAGGCGCCCGATGCGGTGGTGCATGGCGATGTCGAGGACTTCCCAGCGGTCGCGGATTTCGGACTCGATCTGACGCATGACGCGAATCGCCATGGCGGGATAGGCGTCGTACTCGAGATAGTTGACGTCGCGTCCGAGATTGTTGTCTCGGACCACGCCGACGAACAGCGAGACCGCGCCCGCTTGTGGCGAGAGGACAAGATTGTGGAGCGCGGTGGGGTCGAGCACATCTGGGGTGATCTTGAAGAACGGGTCTTCAGCCGCGTCGCCATTGTCTGAGCCGCCACTGACCGGAGGGATCAGTGCGACCTCGTCGCAGGGCATGACCGGGTGGTCGGCGGAGACGTATTCGGCATTGACGGCGAACATGATCGAGTCGCGCATGGGATCGAGTTGCGGAAAGCGGGCAACGAACGCATCCATGACCAACGCAGCGGTCAACGGCTGGGGCAGGTCACAGAGTTCGACCCGGCGCGTGCCGCAGGTCTCGGCGAGGTTGGCGAAGAGCTGTACGGTAAGCCGCATGGATTCAGTCTATCGGCCTGTTGCATCGGCGCTGGAAGCACTTGGGGCGGCCGTTGAGGTGGCGCTGCCTCCTCATTGTGTGTCGTGTGGCACGGCAGGCGAGCTGATCTGCCAGGCGTGCCGCCCCCTGATTCAGCGTGCGGACGGGACGCGTTGTCGTCACTGCTGGCTGGCCTCGGAGGCGCCGGTCTGCTCGGATTGCCTGTCGCGGCCGCTGGCGGTGCGTGAGTTGCGCTCGGGGTTTGTCTACGACGGGCCGGTTCGGGCAGCGGTTCTGGCGCTCAAGCATCGAGGTGTAACGGCGCTGGCCCATGAGCTGGTCGAGATTGCAGGGGAGATTGCACCTGCGCCGGACATCCAGATTGTTGTGCCGATTCCGATTCCGCTGCTTCGCAAGCGGCGTCGCGGAGGCAATCAGGCCGAGCGACTCGCGCGTGTCGTCGCCGAACGGACGGGATTGCGGCTTGAATCGTCAGCGCTGCGTCGACGTGGATGGTGGGGCCCGCGACAGGCGCAGGCCCGGTCGCGAGCGGATCGGCGACGAATCGTGGTCGGCGCGTTTGCGGCTGATGCGTCGCTGGTGCGGGGTCGGGGTGTGTTGCTGGTTGATGATGTGTCGACCTCGATGGCGACGCTCTCGGAAGCGGCGCAGACCTTGCTTGCCGCCAGCGCGGCGGCGGTGGACGCCTGGACGGTGGCTCGGGCGGATTGAGATGTCGGCGAGCAGAGCCTCTGAGTTCTGGTTGTGCCACCGACCCTTCGGCGACGACTCTGACGCCGTCCGAATGGTTGACGAGGCTCGCGCGGCGGTGGTCCGTGATACGGCCGAACGGGCATCGGCGGCAGGGTTTGGTCGTGTGCGGGTGTTCTCTAGCGTTGACATTGAGGGCCTGGATGTCGAGAAGACGCAACCGAAGCAACTGATCGGCGACATAATCTCGGCAGCGGCTTCGGGAATCGATGTTCCCGTCTGTTACGGCGGTGGCGGGATGCCGGCGATGATGGCCGCGGACTGGGAGCAGGTGCGGGACACGATCTCGGATGGCGGGACGGTCTCGAATCGGATGTTCTCGTGTGATTGGGTTGGAGCGCCTCACGGGCGACTGCTGGCATCGGTGACTGGAGAGTCCGTGGACAATCGATTTGCGCTGCGATTGCGCGACGACTGCGGCGTTGAAGTGAGCCAGTTTGAGCGTTCGGCTCGATCGTTGCTTGATCTGGATACTCCGACAGACCTGGTCGTGTTGTCGGTGGCTGCCGAAGTTGGCTCCTTGCAGATTGGACCTGCGTTGGCAGGAGTCATCGAAGAGTGGCGAGCACTGCTGGGTCCCAGCGTGGAACGGGCGGTTGACGTCTTTGACGTGATGACCCGGCGGGATGCGGAGCTGATGACGGTTGGCAGAATCAGTGGATCGGATTGGGCAGTGGTTGATCGGGATACGTCTTGTCGAGTGCGAGTAGTGTCGGAGGAGCGTGGGCTGCGGGTTCGCGGCGCGCGGGCGCGATCGCTGTTGGGGGCGCTGTTTGAGTCGCTCGATTGCGCGAGGTTCGTGTCCGGGCTTGGCGAGGTTGCCGACGGCGTGATTTGGGACACGAGACCATTTCTCTCGCATCTGGGATGGGATGTGTCGCGGTCGGACCGCTTCTGGGCCGACCTCGGCCGACCTGACGAGATTTCCTTTCAAGCATTGGCCGAGTTGGTGTCGGCGCTTGAGGGTCAGCTGGTACTGATGGGTGGTCATTCGCTGGTCAGCGGCGGGATGCTGGCGGGGATTGATGCGGCCTGGACACGGCGGGAGTTGTCTGGTTGACTCGGCTTCCCGAGGCGCGTGTAAGCTTGCTTGGACTATTGGTTCGTGTGCCGTCCGGCATCTGACGTTTCGTCTGACAGGGCGGCGGCCCGATTCGGTCGGGTCTCCATGACGCGAATGGGTGAGATATGGCGTTGACGTTGGCTGGGGCTGCCCTGGATGCAGTGGACGCGGAGATCGCCTCCGCGATTGAGCTGGAAGCGGGACGGCAGCGTGACGGACTCGAGCTGATTGCTTCAGAGAACTACCCATCGGAGCCAGTGCTGGCGGCGATGGGGTCGGTGCTGACCAACAAGTATGCCGAGGGATATCCGGGCAAGCGCTACTACGGCGGTTGCGAGTTTGTGGATGTGGTTGAGGAGCTCGCGATTGAGCGGGCGAAGTCGTTGTTTGGCGCGGATCACGCGAACGTGCAGGCGCACTCGGGGACGCAGGCGAACATCGCCGCGTACTTTGCGCTGCTCTCGCCCGGCGACACGGCGATGGGGATGGAACTGAATCACGGTGGTCACCTGACCCACGGTCTGTCGGTAAACATCTCAGGTCGCTGGTTCGATTTCGTCTCGTATGGAGTTGACCAGGAGACCGAACAGATCGACTACGACGCGATGGCCGTCCTGGCGCGGGAGCATCGGCCGAAGGTCATTGTGGTCGGCGCGACGGCGTATCCGCGCATCTACGACTTCCCGAAGGCGGCTGAGATTGCCGAGTCGGTTGATGCGGTGTTGATGGTGGATATGGCGCATGTGGCCGGGTTGGTTGCCGGTGGCGTGCATCCCTCGCCGGTGCCCTACGCGCCCGTGGTGACGACGACGACGCACAAGACCCTGCGTGGTCCTCGGTCGGCGTTGATGTTGACGAACTCGGAGATGGCTCGCAAGATTGACCGGGCGATCTTCCCGGGAACCTCGGGCGGGCCGCATATGCACACCATCGCCGCCAAGGCGGTGGCTCTGAAAGAGGCGGCGACGCCTGAGTTTGCGGAGTATGCCGCGCAGATTGTGGCAAACTGCAAAGCGCTGGCCGACGGATTACTCTCGGAGGGCTGGCGGTTGGTGTCGGGCGGCACGGACAATCACCTGTTGCTGCTGGATGTCGGAGTGAAGGGGTTGACGGGGAAGGCCGCGGAGGCGGCGCTCGACCTGGCCGGAATCACGGTGAACAAGAATACGATCCCCTATGACACGCAGCGACCGACGGTGACGTCGGGCGTTCGGATTGGCACGCCGGCATTGACGACTCGCGGGATGCGCGAGGATGACATGGCGCAGGTTGCCGGATTGATCAGCCGGGTGTTGGATCACATCGACAACGCCGACGAGCGGACTCGCGTGCGCGAAGAGGTGCGCGAGCTGGCGTCGGGATTCCCGATTCCCGGGATCAGCAACTAGCACGAGACGACGAGCCGAGTGTTCGAATAGAGGAGCGATACATGGCGCAGGGTGCGACGGAATACGAAATCATGGTGGTGCTCCACCCCGACATTGCGGGTGAGCTGATCGAAGAGCGCATGGCTCATCTGCGTGGCACACTAAGCGATCACGGCAACGACGTGACCGAGGTGATCGATTGGGGACGCCGTCGTCTGGCGTACCCGATCAAGCAGGCCTATGAGGGTCACTACCTGATCGCGCACTACGAGGGTGGCACGGAGTCGAGGCGGGACGAGCTGGAGCAGTCGATGTTGATCGATGAGCAGGTGTTGCGTCACCTGATCGTGCGCCGTGACCACTAGCCTGCGGCTGAGTGATCGCAGGGAGAGATTCTGATGGCCGGACTTAACAAGGTGATGCTGATTGGCAATTTGGGAGCTGATCCCGAATTGCGATTCACTGCAAATGGCGCGGCAGTCGCCAATTTCCGAATCGCGTGCAGTCGCACGTACACAGATCGCGAGGGACAGCGCCAAGAAGTGACAGAGTGGGTCACGATCGTCGCTTGGCAACGGCTGGCCGAGCTGTGCGGTCAGTATCTCAGCAAGGGCCGTCCGGTCTACGTGGAAGGTCGCCTGCAAACGCGGCAATGGGAAGACCGAGAAGGCAACAATCGGTACACGACAGAGGTCGTCGCGAACGACATACAATTCCTAGGAGGCCGAGGTGGCGGTGGTGGCGACTCCGGTGGCGGAGATTGGCAGGATGGATCGAGTGATATCGGCGGAGGGCCCGATGCGGGCGACTTGCCGTTTGAGTAGACAGATTCAGCACGCCGCGTTCCGTGCGTGCAGCGGATAGTTCATGTGGAGAATGATTGATGACAACTGAATCAGAACCGAGCATCGAGGCGGCGCCGGCTGTCGCTCCCGTTGAAGCGCCGGCCCCGGCCCCGATACCACGGATTACGCCTGCGCCGGAGTCGGGCGACCGACTGCCGCACATGATCGAGCGGACGCGTCGTCGAGGCCGTCGGCGTCGAGCGCCGGTGTTCACGCCGCAAGAGGTCAAGACGATCGACTACAAGGATGTCGACCGTCTGAAGAAGCTGATCTCGGACCGCGGCCGGATCGAACCGCGGCGGAAGACTGGACTGACGGCGAAGGACCAACGCAAGATTGCGCGCGAGATCAAGCGCGCGCGGCAGGTGGCGTTGCTGCCATAC
This sequence comes from Dehalococcoidia bacterium, assembly GCA_965261715.1. Taxonomy (GTDB): domain Bacteria; phylum Chloroflexota; class Dehalococcoidia; order Bin125; family Bin125; genus Bin125. The sequence continues at coordinate 3,112,082 of OZ253471.1, read as the reverse complement.
ACGGCCGAGCACATGCGCCAGACATCGCGATTCCGCATGGTGACGCGGATGGCGCAGCGCCAGATGCGAGCCGAGCTGGACGATGCGCCGCCCTCGGAGCCGGCGGAAGGTGGAGCCGCAGCAGAGGAAGCGGTCAACGAATCGGCGCCGGTCGCGGCGCAGGTCGCGCCCGAAGCGGCTCCCGAGGCAGCGCCTGAGGCTGTTGCTGAGGTTGCGCCCGATGCGGCTCCCGAGGTAGCGCCTGAGGCTGTTGCCGAGGTTGCGCCCGAAGCGGCTCCCGAGGCAGCGCCTGAAGCTGTTGCTGAGGTTGCGCCCGAAGACACACCCGGGGTTGCTCCTGCAAATGAAGAATCTGGCGTCTGATGGGTGAGTCGCTGGGGATTGGCTTGCTGGGTCTGGGCGTCGTTGGTCGCGGCGTCCTGGAGGCCTTGCAGGGCAATGCCCTGGCGTACGAGTCGCGCTGTGGCCAACGACTGGAAGTCAGGGCCGCAGCCGTTCGAGATGTCGCCGCCCGGTCCGACCTGGCGGCGACAGGGCTGACGATCTCGGATGATCCGATCGCCATTTCGTGCCACGACGATGTTGACCTCGTGGTCGAGTTGATGGGCGGCGAGACGCCGGCGGCGGACTGTATCGAGGCGGCGCTGTCGGCTGGCAAGTCGGTGGTGACCGCAAACAAAGAGGTAATGGCGAAGCGGGGGCCGGCGCTGTTGGCGTTGGCCGAGGAGCGCGGCGCCGAGCTGCGGTACGAGGCCAGTGTCGGCGGCGGGATTCCAATCATCGGGGTATTGCAGCGCGACCTGCAGGCGAATGACGTGTCGTCGGTCCGGGCGATCATCAATGGCACGACGAACTACATGATCACGGCGATGTCGCGCGATGGGATGAGTTACGACGACGCATTGGCAGAAGCGCAGCGATTGGGATACGCCGAGGCCGATCCGACGAACGACGTTGACGGGATTGATGCGGCGTACAAGTTGGCGATCCTGGCATCGCTGGCCTTCCATTCGCAGGTCGGACCGGACGATGTGCACTGCGAAGGCATCCGATCGTTGGCGGCGCGTGACTTTGTCCATGCCCGAGACCTGGGCTTCGCGATCCGCATGCTGGCCACAGCACGGCAAACATCCATTGGACTCGACCTACGAGTGCATCCGACGCTGGTTCCGATGTCGGATCCGATGGCTGGTGTGGAAGGCGTGTTGAACGCGGTTTCCGTGTCGGGCGATCTGATTGGGTCGGTGGTGTTGGAGGGTCCTGGCGCGGGCTCAGGGGCGACCTCGAGCGCGGTGGTGGCCGACATCCTCGAGGTGGCCGGGCGTCTGGCGTCGAAGCAGGCGCCGCGTCGATTGCGACCGATTGACGAGTCGCCGCGGTTTGCTCCGCTGAGTGACATATTGGTGCGCACCTATCTTCGGATCGAGGTGCCCGATCGGGCCGGTGTGCTGGCAGAATTGGGGGCGGTATTCGCCGCCGAAGGTGTGAGCATCGCTTCGGTATTGCAGACGCCCCATCCCGAGCGCAGTCAATCGGCAGACCTGATCGTGACGACTCACGCCTGCACGGATGGCGCGCTTCAGCGGGTGCTGGATGGGCTGCAACGCTCCGAGTCGATGATTGAATTGGGCGTACGCCTCCGGATCGAGGATGGCTGTGACGACGACTGATCCGATTGACGGCGCCGACACTCGCTGGTTGCGGCTTGAGGAGTCGATTGCCGGATTGCGCAACCGGACGGCTGAACTGGCCCAATCGCACGTGCGCGATGAGCGGGAGTTGAATTCGCTCGATCAACGGATTCGCGATCTCGAGGGCAAGGCGATCTCGCTGTCCGCGGAGATCGGTTCGGCGATGCGGCAACTGGAAGAAGTCCCGACGTTGCGGGAGCGGATGGGCCGTTTCAATGGTGAGTTGGATGAGAGCAAGGAGCTGTCCGAAGGGTCGATCCGGCAGTTGCGACAGGAAATCGACGCCCAGCGTGAATCGGGCAACGATGCGCAGCGTCGATTGCAGTCGAGCGAGAAGGCACTCAACGATCTGCGAGAACGCCTGACAGTCTTCGACGACGCAATCCGACGAGTGAACAGCGAAGGCGGCGAAATCGCGCACCGGCTGTCGCAGATCGAGAATGGCCAGGTGGCGCTGGGCGCGCGAATCTCCGCCAATGCGGATGGTTTGCGCCGGGCGTCGAGCGAAGGCAACGCCCTGGAGACTCGGATTGAGGCTCTGGAGCGGCAGCTCTTCGGCCTGACTGAGCGTGTTGATCTGTCATACCAGGGACTCCGCCGTGTTCAGGAGACCGCCGAGCAATGGGACGATCTGCGCAACAACGTCGAAGCGATGCGCGGTCGGGTGGAGGAGTCGCTTCAGACGCTTGATGCGTCGAAGACGCTGGTCGCGTCGGTGCAGCGGGGATTCGAGGCGCTGGAAGAGCGGATCGGGAATATCGAGCGTGTTGGCGAACAACTAAGGGCGCGAGACGCACGCCGCGAGCGCGCCGTCGCTTCATTGGGGGACAAAATCGAGAGTGTGTCCTCGCTCTCGGCGCAGGAGCAGGAACGATTCGTCGCTCTACAAGAGCAGATCCGCCGCCGTCAGATCGAGGAGCTTGAGCAGGAGATTCGTGAGCTGAAGTCCTATCTGCGAGTTCGCGGCGATGGCTAGCCGCGCAGCAGGCAATGGCTCGTGGGCCGGCGGCGGCGTCATAGAGCGTTATGCGGACTGGTTGCCGGTGACGGCGTCGACGCCGTGCATCACTCTGGGCGAGGGCAGCACGCCGTTGGTTCGGGCAGCGAGCCTGGAACGGGCGACCGGCGCCGATGAAGTCTGGCTGAAGTTGGAACTGTGTAATCCGACGGGGTCGTTCAAGGACCGGGGGATGGTCGTGGCGGTGGCGAAGGCCGTCGAGCAGGGCGCGACCGCGGTGCTATGCGCGTCGACAGGCAACACGAGCGCGTCGGCGGCTGCCTATGCCGCGCGCTGCGGATTGCGCTCGTTCGTCCTGGTGCCCGAAGGGCGGATTGCCCAGGGCAAGCTGGCTCAGGCTGCGGCGCACGGCGCACGGGTGCTGGCGGTCGACGGCAACTTCGACGACGCCTTGCGCCTGGCGCAAGAGTTGACGGATCGATTGCCTGTGGCGCTGGTCAATTCGGTCAATCCGTATCGGATCGAGGGTCAGAAGACGGCGGCGATGGAGATCGTGGATGCGCTGGGCGACGCGCCGGATCTGCACTGCATCCCTGTGGGTAATGCGGGCAACATCACCGCGTACTGGCGCGGATATTGTGAGTACTTCCGAGCGGAGCTGGCAACGCAGCGACCGAGCATGCTGGGCGTGCAGGCTGCGGGCGCGGCGCCGTTGGTGCATGGTCACCCGGTCGAGCAGCCGGAAACGATTGCGACGGCGATCCGGATCGGCGCGCCGGCCTCGTGGGATGGGGCGGTGACGGCGCGGGATGAGTCTGGTGGCGCGATCATCGCCACCACGGATGAGCAAATTCTCGATGCATACCGGATGTTGGCCGATACTGAGGGCATCTTCTGCGAACCGGCGTCGGCGGCGTCGGTGGCAGGCTTGTTGGCGCGGCACGGGGATGGATCGCTCAGCGGACAGCGGGTGGTCTGCACGCTGACGGGACATGGACTGAAGGATCCGGAACGAGCAGTGGAGTCGATCGAGGCGGACGTGGTAGAAGTTGGCGCGGGATACGACGAGGCTGCTGCGGCGATTGCGGAGGGATTGTCATGAGCAGTTTGGTAGACCGTCCTCGCGCCGAAGCTGCGGTGCGAGAACTGTTGTTGGCGCTGGGAGAAGATCCCGACCGGGAAGGCCTGCGCGAGACACCGCGACGAGTGGCGGCGGCGTTTGAGGAGACCTTTGGTGGTCGAGACGTGGATCTGCCCAAGTTGCTGGCGGTGGGATTCGAGGAGGGCCACGATGAAATGGTCATCCTACGCGACATCCCATTCTTTTCGACGTGCGAGCATCATCTGATGCCCTTCCACGGCGTGGCGCATGTTGGCTATGTGCCCAATGGGCGTGTCGTCGGGTTATCGAAGCTGGCTCGACTGGTCGACGCCGTGGCGAGGCGGCCGCAGCTTCAGGAACGGTTGACGGCACAGATCGCCGACATGCTCGAATCGACGCTGCACACACAGGGCGCCGCCGTGGCAGTTGAAGCGGAACATCTTTGCATGCAGATGCGTGGGATCAAAAAACCCGGTTCAAGGATGCTGACCTCGGCGATGCGCGGCAGCTTCAGGGATCAACAAGAGACGCGGGCAGAGTTCCTCTCGCTGGTGGGGACGCAGCGGCTGTGAGTTTGACTGTGGTTCGGGGAGGATTCGCCGAGTTGGGCGATCGCTGGAGCGCCTTGTGCCGCTCGGCGGAGGCGATGCCGTTTTCGACCCCGCAATTTGGCCAGGCCTGGTGGTCGGTCTTTGGTCAATCAGGCGAGGCGGAGCTGGAATTGCTCGGTCTCGAGAACGGGACCGGCGAGCTCGTTGGATTGGCGCCGCTCAAGCGATGTGGGACGCACTGGACGTTTGCCGGCGACCACGAGGTATCGGATTACCTCGGTCCGGTGAGCGTGAATGGTCACGAATCGACATTGGTCTCTGCCGTGCTGGATCGACTGGATGCCTCCGACGCCACATCTGCAGAGTTTCGGGGGATTGAGCCTGGGTCCAAGTGGATTCAAGCGTTCCAGGCTGGGAACGAGCGCGGCTGGAATGTCGAGATTGCCGACGAGGCGGTGTGTCCGACGATTGCGATCGAGGGCGGATGGGACGACTATCTTTCGGCGTTGCGATCGCGCGATAGACGCGAGGTGCGGCGTAAGCTGCGTCCGCTGCGTCAGTTGCGGGGAGCGGTGGAATTTGAGGCGGTGGAGTCGCCAGCAGCGGTCGAGGCTCGGATGCCGGAGTTCATGGCGATGATGGCCGAATCTCGCGGCGACAAGGCGGTCTTCCTGACCGACGACATGCGCGAGTTTTTCGAGCGGCTGAGCGCGTCGCTGTCGGAAGCGGGCGTGCTGCGGCTTTATGTGATGTCGGTTTCGGGCGAGGCAGCGGCAATGGTGTTGTGCTTCGTCGCGCGCAATCAGCTGCTGCTGTACAACAGTGGCTATGCTCCCAAGTTCCGCGATCTATCGGCGGGGTTGGCGTCGAAAGTGCTTTGCATTCGCGACGCAGTTGAGCGGGGGATGTCGAGCGTGAATTTCCTGCGTGGCGAGGAACCATACAAGTACGAACTAGGTGGCAAGGACGCTGTTGTGCGCCTGCTGCGACTGACGCGAGAGGGCGGCGAATGATGAGGCACCGACCGCTCTCAAGGTTGGGTCGCCGCCGGCGACTGGCGGTGATGTCAACGCACACGTCTCCGTTAGCCCGCGCTGGTACGACCAAGGCCGGCGGGATGAACGTGTACGTTGCCGATCTCTCGCGTCACCTGGCCGAGATGGGCTGGGAAGTCGATGTCTTCACACGTCGCGATCGCATCGGCGCACCCGACATGGAAGAGCTGACGCCGGGCGCGCGCTTGTTCCATGTCGACGCCGGGCCTCCGGTCAGTCTGCCGCCGATCGAGATTGGGGCGCACGTTTCGGAGTTCACCGAAGGCGTCGAACGGATCGTTGCGGGACTTGAACCGTACGACCTCGTGCATTCTCATTACTGGGTGGCCGGGTTGAGCGGGATTGAACTGGCGCGTCGCTGGCAGTGTCCGCACGCGGTGATGTTCCACACGTTGGGCGCCGTCAAAGAGGTGTTCCAACAGCCGGAGCCGCCGTTCCGGGTCGCGGGTGAGCGTCGGGTGATTGCCTGCTCGGACGCGATTATTGGCGCGACCTCTCATGAGCGCGCATTCCTGATTGGCCAGTACGGGGCGGAGGCCTCGCAGGTTCGAGTTGTCCCGTGCGGGATCGACCTGGAGACGTTCCATCCGGCCGGGATACAGGAGTCGCGCTGTCGGGTCGCCCGCTCGTTGCCCGAGTTGGGCGTCGAGGATGGGCCGGGCGTCCTGTTCGTGGGGCGACTGGAACAGGCCAAGGGCGCCGACCTGCTGGTTCGGTCGCTGCCGCTGATCCGCAGCAGATCCGACGCGAACATCTGGATTGTCGGCGGCGACGAACGCGACGAAGTCGAACGTGGCCGCTTGCGCGCGTTGGCGGCGGAGTGTGGCGTGAAGGACCGGGTGCGGTTCGCAAGCGCCGTCGGCCGGCGACAGCTGCCCGATCTGTACCGTGCCGCCGCAGTTTGCGCCATTCCTTCGGCCTACGAGTCATTCGGACTCGTGGCGGTCGAGGCGATGGCATCTGGTACGCCGGCGGTCGCGACGCGGGTCGGCGGATTGGCCAGCACGATTGCACACGGCAAGACCGGATTCCTGGTCGGCGACCGCCGCCCGGAGGGCTTCGCATTGGCATTCGATCGATTGCTCGCCGATGGCGGCTTGCGCGAGCGCATGGGCGCGGCCGCTGCGGCGGAGATGTCGATCTACTCGTGGCGCAGCGTGGCGCGCAGTATTCTCGATGTGTACGAGGACCTGCTGAGCGAGCGAACTGCGGCCGGTCCGTCGCGCGAAGCGTGCTGTCCCGACTCGGTGGAGTCGCTGTTGGTGGCGGCCAGCTAGACAACAGGGAGTCGTCTGAACAACTCCCGACGGAGGCCGATCGGGGACCCTCCTTCAGCCTTCGGCAGCTTGCCCCGCGATGGGGGAAGCGGGGATCAGAGTTGTTCAGCGCATCCCAAGCAGCAGAGGGGGCGAGATGGCGGACGCTGAGGCTCCTGTAGCACCTCGTCGGGCGCTCGTGGTGATGGCCCACCCCGACGACATCGAATTCACCTGTGGCGGCACCGTCGCGCAACTGTCGGACGACGGCTGGGATGTCACATTCTGTCTGGTCACCAGCGGTGACAAGGGGACGAAGGATCCGATGCTGGGTCCAGCCGACCTGGGCGCGCTTCGTGAAGCCGAACAAGAGGCGGCCGCGTCTGAGCTGGGGATCAAGCGATGCATATTCCTGCGCGTGCCCGACGGTCACGTGGAGGACGGCTCTGAGTTTCGCGGTCAGATGGTACGTGTCCTGCGCGAAGTACGGCCGGAGCTGTTGATTACCTGGGATGGATATCGCGGGTTCAATCATCGCGACCACCGGACGGTCGGGATCGCGGCGCTCGACGCGGCGTTTCCACTGTCGAGAAACGCGAATTCATATGCGGAGCAGGTCGCGACTGGGGTTGAGCCGGTACGTGTCAACACGATTTTGCTCGCTGGCAGCAATGAGCCTAACTATTTTGTGGACGTCTCGGACCAGTTGGAGCGACGGATCGACGCGTTGTTGCGACACGCGTCGCAGGTACAGGCGGCGAATCGCGAAGAGATGGTCAACCGGATGCGGAATCGGGCGGAACAGGCGGCACGCGCCGGGCGGACGCCGTGGGCAGAGGGCTTTCGGCGTCTGACCTTTGGAGGCGCCAGCGCGCCTCGACGTAGGGACGCGCTGAGGGCTGAGCGGAAGGCGAAGGCGAAGGCTGAGGCCGAACAAGCCGAGAAGGCCGAGGTCAGCAATGGCTGAGGGCGCGCTGTTCCTGCTCTGGGCGAGTTTTGTCGCGGCGGGTTGCGCGGCGTTGACCTCGGTGATGTACGCGCTGCAACCTCGGCTGCGACTCGCCTGGACGCCCCGACGCGTCGCGGCGACTGAACCGTCGATTCCCTCTCCGGACCCTGCACCGCTACGTTCGCCGACATTGGGTGGAATCGCCACGCTGAGTGTGTGGACGGCGGCGACGTTGGGGATCGTTGGATTGGTGATGCGTTCGATTGCGCTGAACCATGCTCCGTACAGCAACCTGTTTGAGTTCTCGATGTCGTTCGGCGTAGCGATTGTGCTGCTCTATGGCATCTTCGAACTTCGGTCCGGCACGCGGCTGGCGGGTTCGTTTGTGTTGCCGGTGGCCTGCGGACTCTATGGTTCGGCGCTGGCGTTCCCAAGCGGAGGCCAGGAAGTCCTGGTGCCGGCGCTGCAGAGTCCGACGCTGCTTACGATCCATGTGGCATTGATGATCCTGTCCTATGCGGTGTTGGCCGTGGCGTTTGGCGGCGCGGCGATGCACCTGGTGCAGGGATTCCCCAGTCGCGTGGCGGAACTCGGCGGACGGTTCGATTGGCTGCCGTCGGCGGCGCGTTGCGATGAATTGACATATCGCGCAGTCCTGGTGGGATTCCCGCTGCTGGCGACCGGTGTGGCGCTCGGCGCATTCTGGGCGAACGACGCCTGGGGTCGCTATTGGGGCTGGGACCCGAAGGAGACCGCGGCACTGGTGACCTGGCTGATCTTTGCGGTGTACATCCACGGTCGCGGTCTGCGCCAGTTGCGAGGGGCTCGTAGCGCGTGGATCGTGGTGCTGGGCTTCTTCGCGGTGATGTTCACATATCTGGGAGTCAACCTGTGGATCTCCGGTCTGCACTCCTATGCCGGCGTCTGAGCTCTGTCTGACTCATCTGACAGGTGAGCAACACAGATTGGTCACCTCCCGTAACGCGCATCTGACCGGATTCCTTGCAGGGTTGGCGTGACTTGGGATATTGTTGTGCTTCACGCTCCTGACGCCGATGCGCATAGGTGCGTGGAAGGGTCGAGGCCGACCTGAGGTTGAAGACCACCGGCGTTGCGCCGGTTTGCTCAACCAGCGGCTTTGACCCTGTATTCGTGCCAATGAACAGTTGATGTCATTGGTGCGAGCCGGAACGAAGCGCCAAGAGCCATTGGAAGGCGAGCCCAGGTGCCGACAATTAATCAGCTCGCCCGCAAAGGGCGCAAGAAGACCCGCAAAAAGGCGAAGGCGCCGGCACTGCGGTTCCGCTACAACGCATTGACCAGCCGGACCACCCAGGACACGGGCTCGCCGCAGAAGCGGGGCGTGTGCACGGCAGTCCGGACGGTAACTCCGAAGAAGCCGAATTCCGCCCTGCGCAAGGTTTGCCGCGTTCGTCTGACGAACGGGATTGAGGTCACCGCCTACATTCCCGGCGAAGGTCACACGCTGCAGGAGCACTCGATCGTGCTGATCCGCGGCGGTCGCGTTCGCGACTTGCCCGGCGTGCGTTATCAGGTCGTACGCGGCGCGCTTGATGCCTTGGGCGTCGCTGATCGAAAGCGCAGCCGTTCCAAGTACGGCACTCGCAAGTCGGCAGGATTATCAACCGCGACCACCCACTAGCGGGTGGTCGTTTTAGTGTTGCGGGCCGCCTCGGCCACGGTCGGGGAGTGCTCGCGTTAGAGATGGACAACGCAACGTGCCGCGACGACGACGGCCCGACAGACATGAAATCCGGCCCGACGCGGTCTACGGATCACAACGGGTGCAGATGGTGATCAACCGCCTGATGCACAGCGGTAAAAAGGGCACGGCCGAGAGAATCGTGTACCGCGCCCTGGACATCCTGGAAGAACGTGTCCGCCAGGACCCGCTTGAGGTGTTTGAACAGGCGTTGAACAACATCACGCCAGAGATGGAAGTTCGCCCCCGACGCGTCGGTGGCGCGACCTACCAGGTGCCGGTGGAAATCCGCCACGACCGCCGCGCCTCGTTGGGGATTCGCTGGTTGGTGATGGCGTCGCAGTCCCGTAAAGGGCGACCGGCGCACCTGTCACTAGCGGACGAGCTGCTTGACGCATACAGCAATTCGGGAGTCGCTGTGCGGCGCCGTGAAGAGACGCACCGCATGGCAGAAGCCAACCGAGCGTTCGCGCACTACCGTTGGTAGGGCGACGCACGAAGATTGACTAACCAAAATCAACCCACGCAAGAAGCGAATCAGGGTGGAAGCGCCCGCTGCTGACGGTTGCCCGATCCGCGCAGCACAGAGACCGACCAGAGAGCAGACCAGAGGACAACCCGAATATGCCCGCTGACCCGCCCATCTCGTCGCTCCGCAACATTGGCGTGATTGCTCATATCGACGCCGGCAAGACGACCGTGACCGAGCGCATCCTGTACTTCACTGGGCGCACATACAAGATCGGCGAGGTCCACGAGGGCACCGCGGTCATGGACTTCATGGATCAGGAACGTGAACGCGGCATCACGATCATGGCTGCGGCGACCTCCTGTGAATGGAATGGGCACCGAATCAACATCATCGACACGCCGGGCCACGTCGACTTCACGGTCGAGGTGGAGCGCTCACTGCGAGTGCTGGACGGCGGGGTCGTGGTATTCGACGCGGTCGCAGGTGTTGAGCCGCAATCGGAGACCGTCTGGCGACAGGCCGACAAGTACCGAGTGCCGCGGATCTGCTTTGTCAACAAAATGGACCGGATCGGCGCCGACTACTGGCGGACCATGGAGATGATCCGCGAGCGGCTGGGCATGACGCCCGTGCCGCTGCAGATTCCGATTGGCTCCGAGGACAAGTTCCAGGGCGTGATTGATCTGATTCGACAGCGCGCCTGGTTCTTCAGCTCTGATCGCGATTCAGCGCCGGTCGAGGGAGATATCCCCGAGGACTACGTTGCCGATGCCGGTCGCTGGCGCGAGACGATGATTGAACGGATCGCCGACTTCGATGAGCAAGTGATGATTTCGTACATCGAGGGTCATGAGCTCTCGGTTGACGAGATTCTCAAGGCTGTTCGCCGCGGGACGATTGGCAACTCGTTCACGCCGGTGCTGTGTGGCTCGGCGCTCAAGAATGTCGGTGTGCAGCGGCTGCTGGATGCAGTCGTGGATTACCTGCCGGCGCCCGATGAGGTTCCGCCGGTCCAAGGCATTAGCCATAACGGCCCTGAGATTCGAAGAGCCGACCCGTCGGAGCCGCTGACGGCGCTGGCGTTCAAGATCGTGACCGACCCCTACGTTGGTCGGATCGCCTATGTACGGATCTACGCAGGCACGCTCAAAGCTGGAGCGACCGTGTACAACTCGTCGCGGGACGAAACCGAGCGGGTCGGACGTCTCCTGCGAGTACACGCCGCCGACCGCGAGGACATCGATCACGTAACCGCCGGCGACATCGCGGCGTTCGTGGGGCCGAAACAAACATTCACCGGCGACACGTTGTGCGCTCGCGAGGCGCCGCTGCTGCTGGACCAAATCTCGTTCCCGGAGCCGGTCGTCTCGATTGCGATTGAGGCGAAGAGCGCCGACGACCAGGATCGGCTGGGCGCGTCGCTGCGCAAATTGGCCGAGGAAGACCCGACCTTCAAGGTTGAGTACAACGACGAAACGGCCCAGACCGTGATTTCGGGCATGGGCGAGCTTCATCTTGACGTGATCGCCGACCGATTGCGTCGCGAGTTCAAGGTCATGTGCAATGTGGGCCGGCCGCAGGTGTCGTATCGCGAGACGATTCGCCGGAGCTCCGAAGCGGAAGGCCGTTTCATCCGACAGACCGGTGGTCGCGGTCAGTTTGGCCACGTGGTGCTGCGGGTCGAGCCGAACGAGCCCGGCCAGGGCTTCGTGTTTGAAAACGAAACAGTTGGCGGCGTGGTGCCCCAGCAATACGTCAACTCGGTGCGCAAAGGCGTCGAAGATGCGATGCGCTCGGGTGTGGTCGGCGGCTTCCCGGTCGTTGATGTCAAGGTGGCGTTGACGGACGGTTCTTACCACCAGGTCGACTCGAGCGAGATGGCTTTCCATACCGCAGCGTCGATCGGGTTCCGTGAGGCGCTGCGCCGGGCAGCTCCGGTTCAGCTGGAGCCGGTGATGAAAGTTGAAATCTCGACGCCTCGCGAGTACTTCGGAGAGGTCGCAGGCGACCTCTCGAGTCGGCGTGGCGCGGTGCTCGGCACTGAGGAACGCGGCGCGGCACAGATCATCCAGGCGCAAATGCCTCTGGCGAATCTGTTCGGATACACGACGGCGCTGCGATCGATGTCGCAGGGACGGGCGACGGCCAGCCTCGAGTTCGACCACTACGAGGAAGTCCCCCAAAGCGTGCTGGCGGAGGCTCGCTAGGCGCTCGTCGCAATACGACATTTCAGAGGAACAGCTACAGAGCTACAGAGTGACAGGCAGGAGACACGAAGATGGCGCGAAAGATATACGAGCGAACGAAGCCGCACGTGAATGTGGGCACGATTGGCCACGTCGATCACGGCAAGACGACGTTGACGGCGGCGATCACGAAGACGCTGGCGATGCAGTCGGACAGCGTGTCGTTTTCGAGTTTCGACTCGATTGACAACGCGCCGGAGGAGCGGGCGCGAGGGATCACGATTGCGATTGCGCACGTGGAGTACGAGACGGAGGCGCGGCACTACGCGCACATTGACGCGCCGGGTCACGCGGACTACATCAAGAACATGATTACCGGCGCGGCGCAGATGGACGGTGCGATTTTGGTGGTGGCGGCGCCGGACGGCCCGATGCCGCAGACGCGGGAGCACATTTTGCTGGCCCGTCAGGTGGGCGTGCCGCGGATGGTGGTTTACCTGAACAAGGTGGATCAGCTGGACGACGAGGAGTTGCTGGACCTGGTCGAGTTGGAGGTGCGGGAGTTGTTGTCGGATCAGGACTTTGACGGCGACAATTTGCCGGTGATTCGCGGTTCGGCGCTGGCGGCGTTGGAGTCGGACTCGACGGATCCGAGTGCGGCGGAGTACGAGAGCATTGTGGAGTTGATGGCGGCGGTAGACGAGTACGTGCCGACGCCGGAGCGGCCGCGCGACATGCCGTTTCTGATGCCGATTGAGGACGTGTTCGGGATCAAGGGTCGGGGCACGGTGGCGACGGGTCGGATCGAGCGCGGGGTGGTGAACTCGGGCGAGGAGATTGAGATTGTGGGGATCAAGGACACGCGGACGACGGTGGTGACGGGCGTGGAGATGTTCAAGAAGACGTTGCCGACGGGCGAGGCGGGGGACAACGTGGGTTGTCTGTTGCGGGGCATTGACCGCGACGAGATTTCGCGCGGTCAGGTCTTGGCGGCGCCGGGTTCGATCACGCCGCACACGGCGTTTGAGGCCGAGGTCTACATCCTGGGCAAGGACGAGGGCGGGCGGCACAGTCCGTTTTTCCCCGGCTACCGGCCACAGTTCTACATTCGGACGACGGATGTGACGGGCGAGATTGGGTTACCGGAGGGGATCGAGATGGCGATGCCCGGGGACAACGTGCAGATGAAGGTGCGCTTGATCTCACCGATTGCGCTGGAGGAGGGGCTGCGGTTCGCGATTCGCGAAGGCGGCCGGACGGTAGGCGCCGGCGCGGTCACCTCGATTCTGGAATAGCGCCGAACCACAAGAAACGCACGGCAGAGAGACGGACATATGGCTCGGCAAAAGATTCGGATCCGGTTGAAGGCGTACGACCATCGAATTCTCGATGAGTCGGCCGCACAGATTCTCGACACCGCCGAGAAGACCGGCGCGGGCGTCGCCGGGCCTATTCCACTGCCCACAGAAATCCGCAAGTACACGGTGATTCGCTCACCGTTCGTCCACAAGGACGGTCGGGAGCAGTTCGAGATTCGCACACACAAGCGGATCATCGACATCATTGAACCCACCGGCCGAACCGTCGACTCTCTGATGCGGCTGCAGCTGTCGTCGGGCGTCGATGTTGAGATCAAGCTCTAATCATGGCGATACCCGGACTCATCGGCAAAAAGTTGGGCATGGTCCAGGTCATTGGCGAGGACGGCGCGGTCGTGGGCTGCACTGTTCTTGAGGTCGGACCCTGCCCGGTTACGCAGATCATGACGGAATCCCGCGACGGCTACTCCGGCGTGCAGTTGGGATACGGCGAGAGGCCGGCCTGGCGGATCAGCAAGGCGGAGCGCGGGCACACCGGCGCGAACGGCCCGCTGAAGCATCTGACGGAGTTCCGCGCCGACTCGGACGAACTCTCCGACGTTGAGGTCGGCACCGTGGTCAATGCGACCGAGATCTTCTCGGCCGGTGACCGCGTCGACATCCAGGGCGTCTCCAAAGGCAAAGGCTTCGCCGGCGTCGTGAAGCGTCATGGCTTCCGTGGCGGTCCTAAGACACACGGTCAGAGCGACCGTCACCGAGCGCCTGGCTCGGTTGGCGCCGGTACGACCCCGGGACGCGTGCTCAAGGGCACCCGGATGGGCGGTCGAATGGGTGGCAATACGACGACGTCGATGAACCTGCAAGTGGTGGATATCAACGCGGATCGGCATCTGGTCTACGTCAAGGGATCGGTGCCGGGCGCGACGAACGGTCTGATTCGGATTCGACAGACCAAGCGGCGAGGCGGCAAGCGATGAAACTCCCGCTGATTGACGGACAAGGCAACGCCACGGGCGAGATCGAGGCGGATGACTCCGTCTTCGGGATCGAGCCCAACCTGGCGGTCGTGCACCAGGCGGTGACGGCTCAGCGCGCTAACGCGCGCCAGGGGACGCACTCGACGCTCGACCGCTCGGACGTGCGCCAGGCGTCGAAGAAGACGGGTCGTCAGAAGGGCGGCGGGCGCGCTCGATTGGGCACGCCATCGTCGCCGACGCGAATTGGCGGCGCGGTAGCGCACGGTCCACACCCGCGCTCATATCGCAAGCGACTACCGAAGCGGATGCGTCGCTTGGCGATTCGCTCGTTGCTGTCGCAACGAGCAGCCGAAGGCGGCGTGTTGGTGACGGGACCGGATGTGGCGTTTGAACCGAGGACATCGGCGATGTCAAGCCTCTGCCAGGCAATCGGTATCGAGCGCAGTGCGTTGCTGGTGTCGGACGGGGTCGATGATGACCTGGTCCGCGGCACCAAGAACCTGCCCAACGTGCAGGCGATGCCGGCGCAGACACTGAGCAGCTACCTGATCCTGACGCACGACCAACTCATCATGACCGAGGCGGCTGTGAGGCGCTGTGAGGCGCTGTGGGCGGTCGACGGCGCCGAACGTAGCGAGGAGGACGGCGATGCCTAAGGACATTCACCCGTTCGCCGTCCTGCGCAAGCCGATTATCACTGAGAAATCGACCGAACTGGCCGAGAACGGCAAGTACGTATTCGAAGTAGATCCGCGAGCGAACAAATTGCAGATTCGAGAAGCGATCGAGATCGCATTCTCGGTGCAGGTGCGCAAGGTCAACGTGATCAACGTGCGCGGCGCCACTCGACGGATCGGACGCGGGCGAGCCGGTCGCGAGCGCGACTGGAAGAAGGCGATCATCACGTTGGCCGACGGCTACGAGATCCGCCTGTTCGAGGGGGTCTGACGTGGCAATCAAGGTGTTCAAACCGACCTCTCCAGGACGCCGCAACTCTTCTGGTCACTCGTTTGAGGAGATCACGAAGAAGAAGCCGGAAAAGAGCTTGCTGGCTCCGCTGAAGAAGAAGTCGGGCCGCAACAACAAGGGTCGCGTGACCGTTCGTCACCGCGGCGGCGGGCACAAGCGCCGCTACCGGATGATCGACTGGAAGCGCCGCGACCGGATCGGGATCGAAGGCCGCGTGGCGGCGATTGAGTACGATCCCAACCGCACGGCGCGGATCGCGTTGATCTTTTACACCGACGGCGTGAAGCGCTACATCGTGGCGCCGAACGGCCTGAAGGTTGACGACAAGGTCATGTCCGGTCCTGAGGCGCCGGTTCGCGTGGGCAACGCGCTGCCGATGTCAGCGATGCCCAACGGTACCCAGGTACATAATGTTGAGCTGACCGAGGGTCGCGGGGCGCAGATGGTGCGCTCAGCCGGCGCGGCGGCGCAGATCATGGCCAAAGAAGGCGACTACGCACTGCTTCGCTTGCCTTCAGGCGAGATGCGACGAGTCCGCGCCATGTGTTACGCGACGATTGGGCAAGTCGGCAACGTGGAGCATTCCAACATCAAGTTGGGCAAAGCAGGACGCAACCGGCACCGTGGTCGTCGACCGACGGTGCGCGGCTCGGCGATGAACCCCGTTGACCACCCGCATGGCGGCGGAGAGGGTAAGGCCCCGATTGGCCTGCCCGGTCCAAAGTCGCCCTGGGGTTGGTACACGCTTGGTCGCCGCACGCGAGGCAAGAAACAATCCGACAAGTACATCGTCCGCCGTCGCGGCCGACGGCGCTAAGGCATAGATCAAAGGATTTGCGCGATGTCACGATCGACGAAGAAAGGTCCCTACGTGGACCACAAGCTGATGCAGAAAGTGCAGCGCGTGCGCGCATCCGGTGCGCGCACGGTGATCCAGACCTGGGCCCGGCCGTCGACAATCGTGCCGGACATGGTCGGTCTGACGATCGCGGTGCACGATGGACGCCGACATGTGCCGGTCTTCGTGACCGAGAACATGGTTGGTCACAAGTTGGGCGAGTTTGCGCCGACACGCACCTTCCGCGGTCACATTGGTCGATCCGATCGCGGAACGAGGGTGAACTGATGCAAGTGCGGGCCAGCGCCAAGTTTGTTCGCACCTCACCGCGCAAAGTCCGCCTGGTGATGCAGGGGCTGCGCGGGATGCCGGTCGAGGCTGCTCGACTGCAACTGCGATTTACGCCAAGGCCGATTGCGCGGGATGTGGCCAAGGTGCTTGATTCGGCTGTCGCCAATGCCGAGAACAACCACGGGCTCGACCCTGGCGACCTGAAGATTTACGCGATTCACGCCGGCGATGGCCGCACGCTGCGGCGCTTCCGGGCGAAGGCGCGTGGACGAGTTGGCCGGATTTTGAGGCGCACTGCGCATATTACCGTCGTCTTGTCCGACGGCCAGGACGCAGAGGACGGATAACGCTATGGGTCAGAAAGTTCACCCGACGAGTTTCCGTATCGGCTTCATCTACGAATGGCGCTCGCAGTGGTACTCGGATAAGCAATACGCCGAACTGCTCGGCGAGGACCGGCGGATTCGCGATTTCATCAACGATCGACTGAGTGAAGCGATGATTTCGCGGATCGACATCGAGCGGAACGCGAACCAGCTCGGCGTCAAGCTGCACACCGCGAAGCCGGGCATCGTGATCGGCCGCGGTGGGCAGAATGTGGAAGAGTTGCGCCGCGATCTCGAGGCGCTGATCTCACGACCGATTCGCCTGCGGGTGGACGTGTCGGAGATTCGCGTGCCGGAGCTCGACGCGCAGTTGGTGGCGCGCAACGTCGCCGAACAGATGGAGCGCCGGATTGCGTTCCGCCGCGCGATCAAGCAGGCCGTTCAGCGGACCATGCAGCGCGGCGCCGAGGGCGCGAAGATCGTCATTTCCGGTCGCCTGGGTGGAGCTGAGATGTCGCGCAAGGCGAAAGAGATGTCGGGTCGAGTGCCGCTGCACACGATGCGCGCGGACATTGACTACGGCTTCGCCGAGGCGAAGACGGTGTTCGGGCGGATCGGCGTCAAGGTCTGGATCTACAAGGGCGAGATACTGCCCTTTGAAGCGGAAACTGAGACATCCGGCGGTCCGGCTCAGGCGATTGAGCCGGCGGCCGCGGGCAGGCGGGGAGGCCGCTGATGCTGCAGCCGAGACGAGTCAAGTGGCGCAAGCACCACCGCGGCCGACGCCGCGGGATGGCGCAGTCAGGCAACTCCGTGGCCTTCGGTGATGTTGGCTTACAGTCGCTAGAGGCGGCCTGGATCGACGGCCGGCAGATTGAAGCCGCGCGTCGCGCGATTACGCACCACGTGAAGCGTGGCGGTAAGGTCTGGATTCGCGTCTTCCCCGACAAGTCAGTCACGCAGAAGCCGGCCGAAACGCGCATGGGCAAGGGCAAGGGCGCGCCCGAGAAGTGGGTCGCTGTGGTCAAGCCCGGTCGCGTGATTTTCGAACTGGCCGGCGTGCCGGAAGCGGACGCTCGCGAGGCGCTGCGTCGCGCGAGCCACAAGCTGCCGGTGCGGACCCGCATCGTCGTGCGAGAGGCTGAGGTGGTGTAAGCATGGCCAACGCACTGGCCGAAGAGGCCCGCACGATGACTGACGCCGAGTTGGGAGAATCGATCAACGAGGCGTACCGCGAGGTATTCAATCTGCAATTCCAGATTGGCACGCGACAGTTGCAAAATCCAATGGCGATGCGCGCAGCGCGGCGCCAGGTGGCACGACTACGGACAATCCTGCGAGAGCGACAGTTGGCGGAAGCAGCGGGCACGCCGCTTGAGCCGATCAGCCGCGCGGCAGACGCCGAAGAAGTCAAAGACGACGACAATACTGCCGAGTCCACCGGTCCGTCCGGAGACGACTCGGCGAGCGAGGAAGCATAGCCGATGGCCCGCAAACGACGTGTGGGATTCGCCGTCGCGGATGCGCGCCACAAGACTGTGGCGGTGCGCGTCGAGCGAACGGTGCGTCACCCGCTGTACAAGAAAATCATGCGCCGCCGCAAGCGTTACCTGGTGCATGACGAGCTCAACGATTGCAAGAACGGTGACCGCGTGGTGATCGAAGAATGTCGCCCGCTGTCCAAGCGCAAGTCTTGGCGCGTCGTCGAGATTCTCGAGCGCCATGAGGTGGCCGAGATTCAGCCGCAGGAGATCGGTGCTCCTTCTCTGGAGGTAGCCGCTTCCACAAGTGGCGCAGGCGGACCTGCTGGGAATGAGGACTCGGAGTGATTCAGCAAGAATCTTCGCTCCGCGTCGCCGACAACTCCGGCGCCCGCGTGATTAAATGCATTCGTGTGCTAGGCGGGACGAAGCGGCGCTACGCCTCGGTTGGCGACACGATCGTGGCGTCAGTGAAGCAAGCCGATCCGAATCGTGAAGTCCGCGCCGGGCAGGTCGTGCGTGCTGTCATTGTCCGTGTGGCTAAGCAGTATCGCCGGGTTGACGGCTCGTACATCCGCTTCGACGACAACGCGGCAGTCATCCTGGCTGCCGACGGCCAGAACCCGACCGGGACCCGAATCCTCGGTCCGGTCGCGCGCGAGCTGCGCGAGCGCGATTTCATGCGCATCGTCTCGCTCGCTCCGGAGGTGGTCTAGATGCGTCGAGTGCAACGCGACGATCTCGTTGAGGTTCGTTCCGGCAAGGATCGCGGACGGCGCGGTCAGGTGCGGCAGGTGTTTCCCAAGAAGGACCGCGTCATCGTGACCGGCGTGAACATGATCAAGCGGCACATGCGCCCGACACAGATGGGGGCGCCGGCCGGGATTATCGAGCGCGAAGCGGCGCTGCATGAATCGAACGTCAGCCTCGTCTGCCCGAACTGCGACCGACCAGCGCGGATTAGTTTCCGCGAGCGCGCGGATGGCGCCAAGACTCGCGTCTGCCGCCGCTGCGATGGGGATATCGACTAATGACAACGAATGGTGCAACAGCCACGACGCCGCGATTGAAGCAGCGTTTCAACGACGAGATCGCGCCGCGCCTGTTCGAGGAGTTCAACTTCGAGAACGTGATGCAGGTGCCGCGAGTCTTGAAGGTCGTGGTCAACGCAGGCATCGGCGAGGCGCTGGGCCCAGGCGGCGCAGCGATCCTTGAGAACTGTGTCACCGACATGACCACGATCTGTGGTCAGAAGCCGGTGGTCAACAAGGCCAAGAAGTCGATCGCGAACTTCAAGCTGCGTGAGGGCAATAACGTGGGCGTGTCGTGCACCTTGCGCGGCGCGCGAATGTGGGAGTTCCTCGACCGCACGATTAATGCAGCGCTGCCTCGTATACGCGACTTCCAGGGCGTCTCACGGACGGCCTTTGACGGCCGCGGCAACTACTCCCTGGGGATTCGCGAGCAGATCGTGTTCCCCGAGATTGACTACGGCAACGTGGACAAGGTGCGGGGCCTGCAAATCAACATCATCACCACCGCTCGCAGCGACGCGGAGGGTCGGCGGCTACTCGAGCTGCTGGGCTTCCCGTTCGAACGAAACCAGTGAGCGAAACCAGTGAGTGTGACCGTGAAAACGACCAATGAACAGCCAGGAACTGTGCTAGCAGGCAGGATTCGCAATGCCAGTGACTGATCCCGTCGCCGACATGCTGACGCGCATTCGCAACGCCATCCATGCGGGACATCCGCGGGTGGAGATTCCAGCGTCGAATATGAAGGTCTCGATCGCCAACGTGTTGGCGGAAGAGGGATTCATCCGTTCGTATCAGGTTCGCGAGCGCGCCGGCCGCGCCGGCCGCGATCTTGATGTCGAACTGCTCTATGACGAAGTAGGAACGTCGGTGGTTACCGGGCTGAAGCGCGTGTCCCGACCGGGCCTGCGCGTGTACGTCCAGAAGCGAGAAATTCCGCGCCCCTACGGCGGCCTCGGCGTTGCCATTATGACCACGCCTCGTGGTGTAATGACCGGAGCGCAGGCACGACGTGAGAACGTGGGCGGAGAAGTACTGTGCTTCGTCTGGTAATGAATCAGCAGAACACCATGGGAGCCAAGATGGGAGGGGCGCGATGAGTCGAATTGGCCGTCTGCCCGTGCCGGTTCCGGCCGGGGTGAATGTCGAAATTGCACCCGGCCGGGTATCCGTCAAGGGTCCGCAGGGTGAGCTCGACCAGCATGTCCATCCGGATCTGCATATCGTGCTCGATGATGGGAACGTAGTCGTGACTCGTCCCAGCGACCGTCGCGAGCATCGATCGCAACATGGACTCGCGCGCTCGTTGATTCAGAACATGGTCACGGGCGTCTCCGAGGGCTGGATGAAGACGTTGGAGATTCAGGGCACGGGTTACCGCGCGGAGATGGACGGCGGAACCCTCGTGCTTCGCGTTGGGTTCTCGCACCTCGTGCGCAAAGATCCCCCTGAGGGGATTACGTTTGCCGTCCAGGGGCAGCTCGTCACCGTGCGTGGCGCCAACAAACAGATTGTCGGCCAGCAGGCCGCCGAGATTCGCGCGGTCCGCCCGCCCGAGCCCTACAAGGGCAAAGGCATTCGCTACCAGGGCGAATGGGTCCGCCGCAAGCAGGGTAAGAGCGCAACCGCCTAAGCCCGAGCACCAGTGGGGCGTAGCGGTATTGCGCATGTTGATGTGGAGAAGATGAAATGACGATGATTCGCCGCAAGCGGCGTACGACACAGGCCGCTCGTCGGCGCCGGCATCTGCGCGTACGTAAGCGCGTGCAAGGAACGGCCCAACGGCCGCGGCTCTGCGTCTTCCGTTCCGCGAAGCACATTTACGGACAGATCATCGACGACGATTCTGGCGTCACGCTGGCCAGTGCGTCGGACCTGGGCGCCAGTGCGGCCTCTGCGACCGAGGATGATGGCTCAGGCAAGCGAGCCAACGCTCGTGCGGTTGGCCGTCAACTGGCGCAGGTCGCACAGCAAGCCGGCGTGTCGGCTGTCGTCTTCGACCGCGCCGGCTATCAATATCACGGACGTGTTCGCGCATTGGCGGAAGCCGCGCGCGAGGCGGGACTGGTCTTTTAGGGACTCGGCCACCGCCGGACGGGGAGCAGGAGCAGCACATGGTTCAACAACGAGACGGCGGACGCGGGCGCGGACGACGTCGTGACCGCGACGAACCGCAAGACGACATCATCGAGAAAGTCGTCTCGGTGTCACGCGTCGCCAAGGTGGTCAAAGGCGGACGGCGATTTTCCTTCACCTCGGTGGTGGTGGTCGGCGACGGCAACGGCCGAGTCGGAATCGGGATCGGTCGCGCCAACGAGGTGCCCGACGCGATTCGCAAGGGCTCGACGATCGCTCGTCGCGACATGGTCACGGTGCCGATTCGCAACGGGACGATTCCCCACCCGATCACCGCACGATTTTGCGCATCGCAGGTGCTGCTCAAGCCGGCGGCGCCCGGTACCGGCGTAATCGCCGGCGGTGGCGTGCGCGCGGTCCTGGAGGCGGTCGGGCTGCGCAATGTGCTGACCAAGTCGCTGGGATCGAACAACGTGGTCAACGTGGTCCAGGCGACCAAGCGCGCATTGGTCCAGCTGCGCGATCCGGTCCAGGTGCGTCGCGAGCGGCTGCGACTGGCCGGTCGGTTGCCGGCCGAGCCTGTGGCGCCGGAGGCGGAAGCCGAACTCGCTGCGGCGGGAACGGGTCAGTAACAGACATGGCGCTGAAAATTACCTACACGAAATCGTTCATCGGATACCGCTCCGATCAGGGCCACACGATCCGTTCGCTTGGTCTGCGTAAGCTGGGCCAGAGTACGGTCAAAGACGACACTCCCGACGTACGCGGGATGCTGCACAAAGTGTCCCACCTCGTCACCGTTACGGAAATCGAGGACGCCTAATGGTCCTGCGTTTGAATGATCTGCGCCCCGCGCCCGGGTCGCGCCGGAAGCGCAAGCGCGTCGGCCGGGGTAACTCCTCGGGTACAGGCACCTACTCGGGCCGTGGGCTCAAGGGCCAACGCTCCCGCTCCGGACGCGACTACAACTCTGTGTTCGAGGGCGGCGCGATGTCGATGATGCGCACGCTGCCGCGGCGCAAAGGCTTCAAAGCCCCGTTCCGCGTGGACGCGCAGCCGATCAATGTCGTCGAGCTCGGTCGCCGTTTCAGCGACGGTGATACGGTCGATGCAGATGTACTCGTGGCCGCTGGTCTTCTGCGGCGCGCGAGCCAGCGATTCAAGGTGCTGGCCGGCGGCGAGATTGCCGTCGCGCTGCATCTGAGTGTGGAACGAATCTCCCCAGCCGCACAAGCGAAGATCGTTGCCGCGGGTGGCAGCGTTGAGGTCATCAATGCAGAGAACGCAGACAGCGGCGGGGCCGACGAGGCCTAAGCTGCTGCAGGCGTTGGTTGACGCCTGGCGACAGCCGGACGTTCGCCAAAAGATCGCCTTCACGCTGGCCATGCTGGTCGTGTTCCGGCTGGTCGCACACGTCCCGATTCCTGATATCAACAAGACCCAGCTCGAGAACGCGCTGGACAATAACCCCGTTCTCGGCTTCCTCAACTTGTTCTCGGGCGGTGGTCTCGACAACCTGTCGATCGTCGCGCTTGGCGTCTACCCGTACATCACGGCCTCGATCGTGATGAACCTGATGCAGCCGATGATCCCCAAACTGCAGGCGCTGGCCCAGGAGGGCGAGTCGGGCCGTAACCGGATTCAGCTCTACACCTATTGGCTCGCGGTGCCGATGTCGATCGTGCAGGGCTACGGTCAGCTGTTGCTGCTAGAGAATGCGCGCGCGATCACGGGCATCGGCTTCGGCGCCGAGGAGTGGCTGCCAACCCTTTCCGCCCTGGTGACGATGACCGCCGGCACGATGTTCCTGATCTGGCTGGGTGAGCTGATCACCGAGAAGGGCGTCGGCAACGGCATCTCGTTGATCATCTTCGCCGGCATCGTGGCCAGCTTCCCGACACTATTCAACTCGGTCCGGCTGTCGGACATCGGCTGGTCGGGCATCGCCGTGGTCATCGCGATTGCGATTGTGCTGGTCGCCCTGATCGTCTTCTTCCAGGAGGCGCAGCGGAGGATTCCCGTTCAATATGCCCGGTCGGTCTTTAGAGGCGGGAGGATGTACCGCCAGAGCGGCCAGTCGTATGTGCCGCTGCGTGTCAATTCGGCGGGCATGATCCCACTGATCTTCGCCTTCTCGATCATCATCTTCCCCTCGGTGCTGGCCGGCTGGGTGACCGGCGCCGCCGGCGAGGAATCGCAGACGCAGGTCGCCGTCGAGCTGCCGTTCACACGCGAGGACGCGGACGAGTCGCTGGCCACGCTGTTGCCCGATCTCAGCAATTCCGGCGAGTTCGTCGTCAACGAGGGGATCGTCGAGTGGAATAAGGAAGAGGACACCTTCCAGGATGTCCTGGACCGGATCAACTCCAACTCCGATTCCAATGTGTTGACCCAGGTCGAGACAACGAACGATCCTCTTGGCGGTGACACGATCTATGCCTGGCGAATTGATGCGAATGAGATTTCGGAGGAACCGATCCGTCTAACCGACCGCGAAGGCAATTTCGTTGCGGTCTCGGAAATCAAAACGCACGAGGATCCGGTCGACAATCCACTGACGCCGGACATCGCCGAGGGTCAGACGCTGGGTGAACGGCCGGGATGGATTATCCGTGCGGCCGATTGGGTGCAGCTGAACCTCTCGCCGGGGCGTCCGGCGTATTGGGGACTTTCATTCGTTCTGGTCGTTGGGTTCACGTTCTTCTATACGTTCGTGACCTTCCAACAACAGAACCTGGCCGAGAATCTGCAAAAGCAGGGCGGGTTCATTCCGGGGATTCGGCCAGGACGGCCGACTCAGGACTACATCAACCGGGTGTTGGCTCGGATTACTTGGGCGGGAGCGTTGTTCCTTGGTTTTGTGGCGGTGGTGCCGTTCCTTGCGACCGAATTTATTCCCGATTCCACGGCGCTGACGATTTCGTCGACGGGCTTGCTGATCGTCGTTGGCGTCGCGCTGGACACGATGCGGCAGATCGAAGCGCAGCTGCTGATGCGCAACTACGAAGGGTTTATTCGCTAGCCATGACCGACCAGACCATGTACGTCATCCTGCTCGGACCGCCAGGAGCGGGCAAGGGCACGCAAGCGGTGCAAACCGCCGAGCGGACCGGATTGCTGCACCTCTCGACCGGCGACATGTTCCGCGAGAACCTGCGCAACGGCACGGAGCTGGGCAACCTGGCCAAGACCTACATGGACAAGGGGGAGCTCGTCCCCGACGACGTCACGATCCGGATGCTGTTGGAACGGATCCGTCGCGACGACGCGAAGGCCGGTTGCCTGTTCGACGGCTTCCCACGCACGGTCGAGCAGGCCAAGGCGCTGGATGGCGCGTTGACCGAGCAACGTGATGAGATTGCGGTGACGGTCCTGATCGACGTGTCGAATGAGGAGATTAACCGCCGACTCGGTGGCCGGGTGAGCTGCGCGTCGTGCGGGAGCGTCTTTCACGAGGTCTTCAATCCGCCCAACGCCGATAATCCTTGTTGCGACAGCGTCAACATGATTCAGCGAGCAGACGACAAGCCCGAGGCGATTGCCAATCGGCTGCAGGTCTACGCAGATCAGACCGAGCCGTTGGTCGCCTACTACACGGCTGCGGGCAAGCTATCGACAGTCAATGGTGAGCAAACGCCGGATGCGGTAGGAGTCGACCTACTCGCCGCGTTGCAGGCAACGAGCGGCTAGGCCGGAATAGTCAATGTCCACCTCCCAGCGTCCCCGTCAGGTCATATTGAAGACCGACGCCGAGATCGAACAGATGCGTCGAGCAGGTCGGATGGTCGGTGAGACGCTGGGCGATTTGGTGGAGATGGTGAAGCCGGGTCGCAAGTTGTCGGAGCTTGACCAGTTTGTGATTGACAAGTTCAAACGCCTTGACGTGATACCGACCTTCCTTGGCTACCATGGTTTTCCGCACACGATCTGTGCTTCGATCAACGACCAGATCGTTCATGGATTCGCCACAGAGCGTCAGTTGGAAGAAGGCGACATCCTCTCTATCGACCTGGGCGCAACGATCGACGGTTGGGTCGGCGATTCTGCGACCACGGTGGGGGTGGGGAGGATTTCTGCCAAAGCGCAGCGATTGTTGGACGTAACGGCGGAGTCGTTGGCGGCGGGGATTGCAACGGCGCGAATCGGCGTACGTAAAGGCGATATCGCTGCTGCTATTCAGGAAGTGATAGAATCAGCAGGTTACGGAGTCGTCCGTGGCTATGTGGGGCATGGCGTGGGACGTGACATGCACGAACCGCCATCCATGCCCAACTATGGTCGCCGAGGTTCCGGGATGACTATGCGTCGCGGGATGGTTGTCGCCCTCGAACCGATGGCGACGATTGGCGATCCGGCGACCGCAGTGCTTGACGACGGCTGGACCGTCGTGACGGCCGATGGGAGCCTGTCGGCGCACTTTGAACACACCGTTGCGCTCCGTGAAGACGGACCGGCGGACATCTTGACTCAGGCCTGAGTACAAAGCAACGGGGGCTCGGTGGCGAGAAATCGGAACACAGGTGGAGGACGGCGGCCTCGGCGCACACCGGCGCCATCGCCGCCGCCCAAGCAGGACAAAATCGAAGTCGAAGGCGTCGTCAAGGAGCTGCTGCCCAACGCCACCTTCCGGGTAGAGCTGCCCAACGGCCACGAAGTGTTGGCCCACCTGGCCGGCAAGATGAGACAACATCACATTCGAGTGCTGCGCGGTGACCGCGTGCTCGTTGAGCTTTCCGAATACGACCTGACCCGTGGGCGGGTCGTCTACCGGTTTAAGAGCTGATCAGAGTCAAGGAATCCAGACCCTCCCGGCAAGATTGCGGCCGCGGGTGAGAGGAACCAGGGCATGGCAAGAATCTCGGGCGTCGATGTCCCCGACAACAAGAAAGCGCCGTACGCGCTGCGCTACATCTTCGGCATTGGGGCGACGCGAGCCAAAGAGATCGTCGACAAAGCCAACATCGACCCGGAGCAGCGCATTCGCGAGCTATCGGACGCCGAGTTGGGACGGATCCGTGAGATCGTTGATCGCGACTACCTCGTTGAGGGTGACCTCCGTCGCGTGGTCCGCGGCAACATTCAACGTCTGATCGACATCAACTGCTACCGCGGCCAGCGGCATCGACGCAATCTACCGATGCACGGTCAGCGCACTCGCACGAACGCGCGCACGCGACGCGGCTCCAAGAAGACAGTCGCCGGTCGTCGTCGCGCTGTGAAGCGCTAACGAATTGCTGTGCAGCGCTAGTACTAGGACGAGGGGAACGGGATGACCAGTCAACGCCGAGAACGCACCCGACGCCGACGCGAGCGCAAGAATGTGCCGCACGGTCGGGCGTACATCCAGTCGACCTACAACAACACGATCATCACGATGACCGACCTGGCCGGCAACACGCTTGCCTGGGCGTCGGCCGGCAGCACCGCCTCAACCCGCGGATCGCGCAAAGGCACGCCGTTCGCAGCCCAGCTGGCTGCCGAAGAGGCGGCGCAGAAGGCGATGACTCACGGTATGCGGCAATGCGACGTTTACGTCAAGGGCCCCGGGCAGGGCCGGGAATCGGCAGTCCGCGCGCTCCAGGCGCAGGGCCTGACGCTGCTCTCGATCCGCGATGTCACGCCAATTCCGCACAACGGCTGCCGGCCGCGCAAGCGCCGCCGCGTCTAGCCAACCGCAACCACAACCCGAGACAGACTCTCAACCAGAGCTACCGACAGAGAGAACCGCCAATGGCTCGATATACCGGACCCGTCTGCCGCATCTGCCGCCGCGCCGGCGAAAAGCTGATGCTCAAGGGCGAACGCTGCGTTGGCCCCAAATGCGCCATCGACCGTCGCAACCAGCCTCCTGGTCAGCGCTCACCCCGCCGCCGCAAAGTCTCGGACTACGGCGAGCAGGTCAAGGAGAAGCAGAAGGTCCGCAAGACCTACGGCGTGCTGGAACGGCAGTTCCGGCGAATGTTCGCCGAGGCCAACCGTCGGCCGGGCGCCACGGGCGAGAACCTGTTGCAAATGCTTGAGCTACGCTTCGACAACGTCGTCTACCGTCTGGGCATCGCCGAGTCTCGCGCCCAGGCGCGTCAGCTAGTGCGGCACGGTCACATCACGCTGAACGGCAAGAAGGCGGACATCCCGTCAATCGAGACGGTGATCGGCGACAGAGTAGGTTGGACGGATCGAGGACGCAAGAGCAAGTTCTATGAGATGGCGCGTACCTGGCAAGGTTCCCGCGAAGTCCCCGGCTGGCTTCGGATCGACCCGATCCAGCTGGAAGGCGAACTGACCGCTGCGCCGGCCCGAGAAGACATCGATATGCGAGTCGACGAGAACGCCATCGTCGAGTACTACTCGCGCTAACACCTGGCGAGCTGCTAACCCCCAGTCCCAGGGAGGGACGCGACAACGTGATCCTGGCTACCGAAACTCCCAAACTTTCGATCGAGGAAGAGCGCGAGAGCTACGTGCGCATCGCGGTCGAGCCGCTCTCTCGCGGCTTCGCCCACACCGAGGGCAACGCGCTACGGCGCGTCCTGCTCAGTGGGATCCGCGGTGCGGCGATTACGTCGGTGCGGATTGATCAGGTCCAGCACGAGTTCTCCACGATTCCCCAGATGAAGGAAGATACGACCGAGTTCCTCTTGAACCTGCGTGAGATCCGGCTTCACGCCATCGCCGACCGACCGGCGGAGATGCACCTCAACGTGACCGGCGCCTCGCGGATCACCGCGGGCGACATCCAGGTACCGGGCGATTACAAGATCGTTAATCCGGATCTCTACCTGGCGACGATCGACACCGCCGAGGGTCGACTCGATGTGGTGATGGATGTGGAAACCGGATTCGGTTTCCAGCCATCCGAGCAGAACAAGAACGGCGAGCACTTGCTCGGCGTGATTCCGCTTGATGCGGTCTTCACCCCGGTTCGCAAGGTCGCCTATGAAGTACTGCCTGCGTCCGGTGGACGCGGTAGTGATTATGAGCAGCTGCTGATTGAGGTCTGGACGGACGGCACGATCTCCGGGATCGACGCGGTTCAGGCGGCGGCTCGTTCGTTGCGCACCGAGCTCGAGTTGTTCGAGACGATGGGCCAACCAATCACCACTCGTCAGTTGCCGGCACACGCCAAAGTTGGCTTGACTGCCGAGCAATACGACATGCAGATCGAAGAGCTGCAGCTATCGGTTCGCGCTCACAACTGTCTCAAGCGCAGCGGGCTGATGCTCGTTGGGCAGATCCTCGAGAAGAGCGATGACGAGCTGCTCACCCTGCGAAACTTCGGCGAGAAGTCGTACATCGAACTGATCGACAAGCTGCTTGATCTGAATCTGATTGACGACGACGATCCGCGCGTGCGCCGCGCTCGCGATGGCGTGTTTGCGCCGAGCAGCGAAGAGATTTTGACAACGTTGCCGCCGTCTCCGGATGAGACATCACCGATCCCCTCGTTGGTCGCTACGCCGGCGCCCGAGGCCGAGGTTGCCGTCGGTGGCGAAGAGGATCCGGAGATTACCGGTTCGCTGGGCGCTGCCTTGCTCGAGGCATTGCGCGAGGCTGGCAGCGGCGTTGACGACTAACAATGCCGACTAACAATGCCGACTAACAATGCCGACTAACGAAGCCGACCAACAGCGTCACGACGGACGCGATCGGAGGAGTGGACGATGAGGCATCGAAAAGGTGGACGTGCGCTGAGTCGTAGCCGATCTCACCGCGCTGCGCTGGTGCGCAATCAGGTCACGGAATTGTTGCGTCACGAGGCGATCGTGACGACTGAAGCCAAAGCGAAGACTATTCGTCCGGTCGCAGAGCGAATGATCACGCTGGGTAAGCGCGGTGATCTGCATGCTCGCCGACAGGCCGGCGCCGTTCTGACCGATCGCAAGGTGCTGCGTACGTTGTTCAACGACATCGCGCCGCGTTTTTCGACGCGAAACGGCGGATACACGCGAATCATCAAGCTGGGTCCGCGCCGTGGCGATGGCGCGCAGATGGCGCACATCGAACTCGTTGAGCGGGCAGCTCCGGTTGTCGCCGGCGAGACCGATGAAGACGCGTCGGACGAGTAGTCCGAGAACAGGTCAGTGAGCCAGCGTTGGGCGCTGTTGCTGCAATACGACGGTACGGAGTTCGCAGGGTCACAATGGCAGCCCAATCGTCCAACCGTGCAAGGTGCTCTGCAGTCGGCGCTCGAGGAGCTCACCGGCGTTCATTCGCAGGTCTCCCTGGCGGGCCGCACAGACGCCGGCGTTCATGCCGCCGGACAGGTGGCGTCGTTCATTACGGAGAAGTCCGTCGAATCGATGCCAGCCCATCGCTGGGTGCGTGGACTGAATCACTTTCTGCCTTCGGCCGTCGCCGTCCAGGCGGCCGTGCCGGTGTCGGCGGATTTCGACCCTCGGCGCAACGCGATTTCACGCTCGTATGTGTACCGATCGCACCTGGCGAATCAGCGCCAGCCGCTGTGGGAGCGACGCGCGTGGATCGTGCCGCAAACGTTCGACGTCGAGCGGGCGCGAGCAGCGCTAGCGGCCCTGGTGGGCCAACACAACTTCGCCGCGTTCACCCCTCCAACCGACGATCGCTCCACCATCCGCACGCTGCGCGACGCATCGCTCGAAGCCAGTGGCGCGTCAGTCCGTTTTCATTTCCGGGCCGAATCGTTTCTTCAGCATCAGGTGCGTCGGATGGTAGGCGCCGTGGTCGAAGTGGCGCGTGGTCGCGAAGCGTTGGAAGACTTTTGTTCGGCGTTTGCGCGCGCGAATCCCGGATCGATGGGTCCGACGGCTCCCGCCTGCGGTCTCACGCTCGCCGAAGTCATATACCCGTTACCGCTGTTCAACAACCAGCCCGTCACTGGGCCACCCTGTCATTGGGATCGTGAGGGAGATTGAAGGATGTCGACAACCGTGTTGGGACCACATCAGGTCTCGCGAATGTGGCATGTGATTGACGCTAACGACCGGCCGCTTGGCCGAGTGGCGACCCAGGTCGCGACGCTGCTGCGAGGCAAGCACAAGCCAGTCTTTCATCCCTCGCAGGACATCGGCGACTACGTCATTGTGGTCAACGCCGGCAAGGTTGCGGTGACCGGTCGCAAGCTTGAACAGAAGATGTACTACCGGCACTCGGGTCACCTGGGAAAACTCAAAGAGACGGCTCTGAAAGACATGCTCGAAAAGCGTCCGGAGCGGGTGATCGAGCATGCAGTTCGCGGCATGTTGCCGAAAAACCGCCTCGGGCGGACACAGTATCGACACCTTCGGGTCTACGCCGGCGCCGACCATCCCCATGCTGGTCAAATCGCCGAATCCCTCGTCGGCAGTGAAGCGGAGTAATCGATGACGACCAACGCAGGACACTACTACTACGGATTGGGCCGTCGCAAGACTGCCATCGCGCGCGTACGCCTCTACCCCGGCAATGGACAGATCACGGTCAACGGCAAAGATTCGAGCGAACTGTTCCGTCGACCGGAACAGCGTCGCCTGATCGAGGAGCCATTGCGCCACACCGGCTTGCAGAACAGCTTCTCGGCAGTCGTACTCTGCTCTGGCGGTGGCATCAATGGCTGGGCCGGCGCCATCCGGTTGGGCATCGCTCGCGCGTTGCTAGTCAGCGACGAAACGCTGCGTCGGCCGCTGCGCCAAGCCGGCATGCTGACCAGAGACCCCAGGGCCAAGGAACGCAAGAAGCCCGGTCTCAAGCGAGCTCGCAAGGCGCCTCAGTACACCAAGCGCTAAGGCTTCGGACTGGTTTAGTCCGACAGACCCGCTGCTTCTCGCAGTGCTATGCCGTGGTGGCTTTGCTCCCAGGGCAGGTCGAGGTCTGCGCGTCCGAAGTGGCCGTAGGCGGCGGTGGGTTCGTAGATCGGCCGTTTGAGGTCGAGGTGGTGGATGATGGCCGCGGGTCGCAGATCGAAGTGAGCGGTGACCAGCGAGGTCAGATCCTTATCTGAGATGCGGCCGGTCCCAAACGTATGCAGCGCCAGACTCGTAGGTTCGGCCTTGCCGATGGCGTAGCTGAGCTGCAGCTCGACTCGTCCTGCGAGGTCTGCCGAGACGATACTGCGTGCGACGTGTCGTGCGGCGTAGGCGGCGCTGCGGTCGACTTTGGACGGATCCTTGCCGGAGAAGGCTCCGCCGCCGTGCCGTGCCATGCCGCCATAGGTATCGACAATGATCTTGCGACCGGTCAGGCCGGCGTCGGCCAAGGGCCCGCCGGTGATGAACTGTCCCGACGGGTTGATGTAGATGTGTGTGCGATCATCGATCATCTTCGATGGAATCGCGGCGTCGATCACGTGTTGGCGAACGCCGGCTGCAATCTCGTCCTGGCTGACGTGCTCCGCGTGCTGAGTACTGACCACGATGCTGTCGATTCGGCTCGGTCGCCCATGTGCGTATTCAACGGTGACCTGCGCCTTGCCGTCTGGCCGCAGCCAATCGACGAGTCCGGCTCGGCGGACCTGGCTGAGTTGTCGTGTCAGGTGATGCGAGAGCTCGATCGGCAGCGGCATCAGGCTGTCGGTTTCGTCGCAGGCGTAACCAAACATCATGCCCTGGTCGCCGGCGCCGTGACGATCGAAGGGGTCGTCGCCTCCATGGGAGGCCTCGCCGGCGATGCCGCGGACTCCGGCGTTAATGTCGGGTGATTGACGGTTGATCGAGAGCATCACCTTGCAGGTATCGGCGTCGATGCCCCAGGCGCGATCGGTGTAGCCAATACGCCTGAGGGTCCTGCGCACGATCTGTTCGATGTCGAGTGACGTCGATGTTGTGATCTCGCCGAAGACCATCACGAGGTCGGAGGACACAGCGGTTTCGCACGCGACGTGCGATTCGGGATCGCCGGCGAGACATGCGTCAAGTACGGCATCGGAAATTTGATCACAGACCTTGTCGGGATGACCCTCGGTCACGGACTCGGATGTCCACAGACCTGAGATGGACTCCCTGTTGGCGGTGGACGCTGTAGGAGTGCTCATGTGCCTTCGTCCCAGGAGGTGAGATAGCGGCGCTGTTCATTGCTGAGCTGATCGAGTTTGACGCCCATGCTGGCCAGTTTGAGTCGTGCGACGCCGTGGTCGATTTCGGTCGGGATGTTGTGGACGCCCGGTTGCAGCGCTGGGTCGGCGTTCAGCAGGTGCTCAACTGCCAGTGCCTGATTGGCAAAGGACATATCCATCACGCTGGCAGGATGGCCTTCGGCTGCTGACAGGTTGACGAGTCGTCCGTCGGCCAAGACCAGGAGTTCGCGCCCGTCGGCGGTGGCATGCGCAGTGACGTACGGCTTGAGCTCGCGTCGCTGCTCGGTGATCTCTTCGAGGGCATCGAGGTTGATCTCGTGATTGAAGTGGCCGGCGTTGGCCATGATCGCGCCCGAACGCATCTGTGCGAAGTGGGGCTCATCAATCACGTGGATGTCTCCGGTCGTGGTGATGAAGATGTCGCCTTCGGCGGCAGCGTCGGCCATCGGCATGACGCGGAAGCCGTCCATCACCGCTTCGAGCGCTCGCAGCGGATCGACTTCGGTCACGATGACATGCGCTCCCATGCCGTCGGCCCGGGAGGCGACGCCACGGCCGCACCAACCGTAGCCCGCTACGACGATGGTCTTCCCGGCGAGGAGGATGTTGGTGGCGCGGATAATTCCATCCAGCGCACTCTGTCCCGTGCCGTAGCGATTGTCGAAGAAGTGCTTGGTGGCGGCGTCGTTGACGGCCATAATCGGGTAGGCCAGCGCGCCGTCGGCCGCCATCGCGCGGAGCCGGATCACGCCCGTCGTTGTCTCTTCGCAGCCGCCGACCACGGCGTCGAGCGCGTCGCGGCGGTTTGTATGCAATGTGGTGACGAGGTCGGCGCCGTCGTCGATGGTGACTTGCGGTCGGGTATCGATGGCGCGGTGGATGTGCTGGTAGTAGGTCTCGTTTGACTCACCCTTGATCGCAAAGACACTGATCCCAGCGCGTTCGACCAGCGCTGCGGCGACATCGTCCTGTGTCGACAGCGGGTTGCTGGCGCAGAGCGTGATATCGGCGCCACCGGCCTGCAGAGCGAGGGCGAGGTTTGCGGTCTCGGACGTGACGTGCAGACAACCGGCGATGCGCAGACCTTCGAATGGTCGCTCGGCCGCGAAGCGCTCGTGAATGTGCGCGGTGACCGGCATTTCGCGCGCCGCCCAGGCGATGCGCTGCTCGCCGTAGTCGGCCAGCCGTGGGTCTGCAATGTCGCGTTCAGGCTTGCTTACCTGTGTGCTCACGTGCTGACGACCTCCCGCACTCCGTCGGGACCGCGCCTGCGCGCGGCCCATCGACGCATAGCGGTGATCAGCGTACCGGTATGCCGCGTTGCAGAGGCCTCGATGATCTCGCCGACCTGGACATATCCGAGTTTGCGATAGGCATGGATCGCAGGCTCGTTCTGAGGATCGACCGAAAGCACCACTTCGCCGACCTGCTCCAGCAACGCGGCTGTGACTGCCGAGGTGGCGGTTGTCGCATGCCCGCGTCCGCGGAATCGGGGATGCGTGAAGACATTGCCGAGGATCGCGATGCTGTGGGTTCGTCCGATTGCATGGGTTCCTGCGACGGCAACCAGTCGTTCCTCGTCGACGACTCCCCAGTAGCAGCCGTCGGAAATGTGTTCGCGGCGGTAATGCGTGGGGTCGCCTTCGGCGTTGTATAGCCGATTCAACAGGTCGACGTGCGCGCCCAGCATCGGCTGGGCCGCGCGGTTGTTGGGACGGAAGCTGTCTCTCGTGACCAGCATCCGCATCATCCGACTGATGTGCCGGAACGTGTAGACCGACTCGAGCGCCTCGCAATGATGCGGATCGGAGATCGCAAAGGTGCTGGGAAATCCGGGGTGCAATAGGAGCATGGCCTCGATGCCGTCGGCAGGACCGGTCAGCGTCGTGGCGTAGCCCAATCCGCCGCGAGAGTGGCAAAGGGTCGCATCGCCATTCGGGGTGCGACAAATAAAGAACTCGGCGTCTTGCCAGGCGTCGTCGTCCAGTTGGGCGAGAGCGTACGCGGCGTTGTAGCGGTCGGGCTGAAGGCGCTCAGCCAGGGCGTCACGATCATCCGCTTGCGAAACTTCGACCATCGCACGTGCGTCGCCAAGCCGAATTGAAAGGGCCATGGCGGAAACGTTAGCGGCTCGGTGGGAACAGCGCCGATGCTGGGATGTCGTTGACCGTGATCAGAGCTGTTCGGTCGGCAATCGCCTCGCGTGACGCGCCGAAGATGCCCTGGATGCCGAACTCTTCGATTGCAAACGACGCCGCAGCGCAGCCCCAAACGGCGGCCTCGATCAGATCGCAACCGCGGGCCAGTGCGCTGAGCAGGGCGCTGATGAAGGTGTCTCCGGCGCCGGTGGGATCGGTCGCCGCGATGTCCGGGACCGCACTGATCACGGTTCGACGTTCATGCTCGAAGATTTCAACTCCGAGGGACGCCTTCTTCAGGATGAAGATGGTCGGTCCCAATGCGCTGATCTCGCGCCAGGCAGCCAATGGCAATGCCGGATCACTCTCGTCGCCGGCCCACTGAATGAGGTGGGCCGCTTCAAGCGTGTTAATCGACACCAGGTCGGCGTAGTGCAGTTGCTCGCGGAACTCGTCGCGCCGCTCGGCGACTTCTCGTTCGATCGTGTCAATCGCGACCAGCTCGGGCTCGACCATCTGCTCCATGGCGCGATGGTTCTGATCAGGATTGCCGGCGGTCAAGAGGACGAAGCGGGCGCGTCGAATCGGCTCAGCGACGGTGATCGGGTGCGTGTCATAGACGCCGGCCCTGGTGTAGAGCGTCTCGCGAACGTCACCGTCCTCCGAGTATCGGCAGCCCCAGCGGAAGTTCGGCCCTTCGGCTCGTTCGATACCGTCCAGTAGCACGCCTCGATCGACCAGCGGCTGCAACAGCGCAGGATCGAAGTCGTCGCCGATGACCGAGATCGGCGCAACTCGAGCCAGCAGCGACGCGGCCAGACTGGCGTACACCGCAGATCCGCCCAGGAGTTGGTCGATGTCGCCTGCCTGGCTATGGATCTCGTCCAACGCGACCGCCCCGACGACGGCGACATCGATGCCGGCCTCCGCGGTCACGGCAGACGTCCTTCGATCAGCAGGGCGTAGCGTTCCATCGTCTCCGCTGGGATTCGGCGTGAATCGGTCATGATCGCGCCGAACAGCGCACCATTAGCCGTTGAGGTCCAGCCGTCCGGCAAGTGCTCGGCGACATCGGCAATGATCCGCTGCGCGGACTGCACGTTCCGGGCGACAATCTCTGAGACGGCGGCGGCGGTCACGTCGGCCTCCGACTCGTGCCAGACGTCGTAGTCGGTCGCGGTGGCGAGCATCGCGTAGGCGATCTCGGCTTCGCGAGCCAGCTTGGCCTCGGGCACGGCGGTCATGCCGATGATTGAGGCGTCCCATGAGCGGTACATGTGCGATTCGGCTCGCGTGCTGAACAGAGGACCCTCCATCGCGATGTAGGTTCCACCGGCGTGAACCGTTCTACCGACGCGGCCGGCGCTCTCGATCAGGCGCGAGCTGAGGTCTGCGCAAAACGGGTCGGCAAAGCCGACGTGGACCACGATCCCGTCGCCGAAAAAGGTCGTCGGACGTCCGCCCCTGGTGCGGTCGATGATCTGGCTGGGAACGACCATGTGTCCGGGGACGATCTCCTGGCGCAGCGATCCCACTGCCGAGACTGCCAGAATCCCCTGAACTCCGAGTGCTTTGAGTGCCCAGAGATTGGCTCGGACGGGGATCTCGTGGGGCATCAATCGATGTCCGACGCCATGCCGGGGGAGGAAGGCGACGCGCTTGCCGTGCAGGCTGCCGATCACGATGTCGTCGGAGGATTCGCCGAACGGCGTTGTCGGGGACCAGGATTCAACATCGGACAGGCCGGGCATCTTGTAGAACCCAGAGCCGCCGATGACGGCGAGCTGCGCAGTCGGTTGGTCCGTTGGCATGTCAGGATTCCTCCCAGTCTCAATAGACGAGCAGCGACGTGATCTCATGAGGCTGGAGTCGCTCGCGTCCGTTGAGCGCGGCGAGCTCGATGAGAAACACGACGTTGGCGATGTTCGCTCCGGATT
Organism: Dehalococcoidia bacterium; assembly: GCA_965261715.1. Taxonomy (GTDB): domain Bacteria; phylum Chloroflexota; class Dehalococcoidia; order Bin125; family Bin125; genus Bin125. The sequence goes on along the minus strand of OZ253471.1, from coordinate 3,075,727 downwards.
GGAGGATGAGCTGGACGGACGCTTCGGCGGTGCCGCCGGTGGCGAGCAGGTCGTCGACCAATGCGACGCGCGAGCCGGACGCCAGGCCGTCGGCATGCATTTCGATGGTGGCTGACCCGTATTCGAGGTCGTACGAGCGGGCGATGGTGTCCGCCGGTAGCTTGCCGGCCTTGCGGATCGGCACGAAGGGTCGGTTCAGTCGCAGAGCGATCGGTGCGCCGAGGATGAATCCTCGAGATTCGATGCCCACGACGGCGTCGGCGCCGTCGCATTGTTCGGTCAGCCAGTCGAGGGCCTGGCCAAAAGCGGCCGGTTCCGCCAACAACGGCGTGATGTCGCGAAACAGGATGCCCGGCTCCGGGAAGTCGGGAATCGCACGGACATATTGCGCGACCAGGTCGCGGGGAGTTGGGGTGTCGGTCATAGGCTCAGCGTACTAGCGGGCTGTGTGCTGAGTCGCGATGCGAACGTGTTTCGCTGGTACTCTGACTCCCAGCGGTGCAGCGGATAAGCGGAGGCCGCATTGGACGATCCTCTCAGCTGGTCGGCGGATAATCAGGAACAAGCGCTGCGAGCGATCGCGCCGTGGTACGACCTCGATTTTGGTCCGCTGACCGACGACGTGGCGATGTTTGAGGAGTTGGCGTCTGCCGGCCAACGGGTACTGGAGCTGGGCGCAGGCAACGGCCGAATCGCAACGCCATTGGCCGAGATTGGATGCCACGTCACAGCGGTCGATTCTTCGGAAGCGATGTTGGCCGTCGGCGAGCAGCAGATGCGTGAGACGGGCGTTGACGTGGTGCGCGGTGACATGCGTTGTCTGCAGCTCGGCGCAGAGTTCGATCTAGTCCTGTTCGGATTGTCGACCTTCCAGCATCTCCTGCGTCGAGAAGAACAGTTAGCCGCATTGCGCATCGCCAACCTCCACCTGGCAGCGGGCGCCCGTCTGATTATCGATTGGACCGCTCCTCGTTCAGATGATGTCGACCCGTCAGCGCAGATCATGCACCTGGAATGGGTGCGACAGGCGGAGTCGGGCGAGCTGGTGACCAAGAGCGCCGCCCAGGAGCTGGCCTCGGAGCGCAGCTGCGGCCTTGCCGTCGACCGGGGCTCACCGATTGCATGGATCACCTATCAATACGACGCAATTAACGAACGCGGCGAACTGCGTCGCTCGCTGGCGAGATTCCCGTTGCGCGTGAACCTCAACGCGGGCGAGATGACAGGTCTGCTGGCCGAAGCGGGCCTGCGACCGGTCGATTGGTTCGGCTCGTGGGATTTTGAAGAGATCGGCGAAGGTGACCGTCTCATTGTGATCGCAGAGGCGGCATCGTGAATCGCCTGAAGGTCGTTTCGGCGGTCGCGTCGCTGTTGCTGTTGGCCGTGGTCGTCGCCTGTGGGTCGAGTCCGAACGAGCACGTCCAATCGAACGAGCTGTTTCGGCCGCCCGCCGAGGGGCAGCAACAGTCGGCAGCAGACGCGGCTAATCAGGGCCAGCAGACCCAGGAGCGCGCATCCGAGGAGTCGGCGCAGGACCAATCGCAATCCACGCAAGAGGCGGATCGAACAGAATCGACCGACGACCAGCAACAATCGGCCAATGATCGAACTCGGGAAGAGGATGACGGCGCCCAGTCACCGGCGGACGACGACGGGCCACTGGAGACTTCCGAAGACATCGTCCGTCGCTACAGCAATCCTTCTTATGGCTATTCGTTTGAGTTGATCTGCTCGCCCTTCTGCAACCCGAACTCCAACGGGGTCGACCGGGTGTCGTTCCTGTCCGAGACCGGTCGGGCGCTGATTGGCGTTGACGTCGTGCTGGATGATGGTTCCGACCCGGAAATATTGCTGCGGTCCGTGGTGTCGGTGCCAGACGGCGTGGAGTTCTCCTCACGCGAAGGGACGACGACCGTGACGGGAGAGCCGGCGGAGCGATTCGATTGGGAGGAAGATCGTCGCGCGACCGGTGGGTTCCAGGTGCGCTGGCACGCCCTGTACGTTCCTGTGCAGGAGTTGGTCATCATCTTCCGTGCTGGCGCAGTGCTGGAGGATTACGACGGGGTAGCGCCAGCGCTCGAGCGCGCGTTGGCGTCGTTCATTCTCCCACTTGAAATCACGGCTCGACCGGGGCGCTACGAGCGGTTCAACTTCGTCATCGCCTATGACATCGCAGATGCCACGCAAGAGTTCGGTCAGCCGACCAACAATCCACCGAGCGAAGAGGCCGGCATTTTCGTCCTGCAATCGAACTTGGCATTGAAGGCAGTGCTGACCTGGCAGGTGTTGGGAGAAGCCTTCTATGACGGCGATACGGCGATCCAGCAATCGTTGAGGGACGCGCTGGGCATTGAGAGCATCACCGGATTGGCTGATGGCGGCGAAGTGGACGGGCAACCGGCGCGTACCGGAACAACGGAGACGCAGTTTGGTGAGGGCGTGATGAAGATCCAGTCCTACGCCTGGTACTGCCGAGCCGGCGGTCGTGAATTTGCCTTACATGTGCTCGATCCGGACGACCCTGAGTCCGTAGCGTTACCGTTGATCGAGAGCTTCCGCTGTGACGCTGAGAGTGCAATGGAAGCGGACGAAGATGAGCAGTAGCCGAGCGACCGGACTGCGGCGGAGTGGCGCCTGATGCAACGTGCTGCGCAGCGAGGAACCGGACACCGACCGATCACCGTCGCCCTGGACGCAATGGGCGGCGACAATGCACCGGCCGCGATCGTGCGTGGCGCATTGAGCGCCGCACGCGAGCTTGATGTCGACATCATCCTGGTGGGACGCGGCAGAGAAATTCGCAGCCTGTTGCCAGCGGCTCAACGGAATCTCCGGATCCAGGAAGCGTCCGAAGCGATCGCGATGGATGCGTCTCCGACCGCCGTTCGGCGAATGCGTGACTCGTCGATCATGGTCGGGTTGGGCTTGCTGGCGGACGGCGAGGCCGACGCATTCCTCTCATTTGGCAACACCGGCGCGGTGATGGCGGGTTCGCTATTCAGCCTGGGCCGCATTCCCGGGGTGGCTCGTCCGGCGCTGGGCGCGCTGTTCCGCAACGGACGCGGAACGACATCCCTGTTGTTGGATGTCGGGGCCAATGTCGAGGCGCGGCCGCAGTATCTCTGTCAGTTCGCCACGATGGGCCGGGCGTACGTCGAGCGCGTGCTGCGACACCGGAATCCCAGCGTGGGCCTGCTCAACGTTGGCGAGGAAGAACTCAAGGGCACGCATCTGCACCAGGAGACATATCGCCTGCTGGAGCGTCAGGAGCCGAACTTCGTCGGCAATATCGAAGGCAACCAGTTGATCGCCGGCGCGGCGGACGTGATCGTGTCGGACGGGTTCACTGGCAATGTCGCTGTCAAATTGACTGAAGGACTCGCCGAGCAGCTATTCGGCGAACTCAAGCGCAGCATCCAGGCCAACATGTTTCACATGGCCGGCGCCTGGCTGATGCGTGGGGCGTTCCAGGGGATTCGAGCGCACTGGGACTATGCCAAGGTTGGCTCAGCGCCGTTGTTTGGGATTGACGGTGCGGTGCTGGTCGGACATGGACGGGCCAATGCGGAGGCCGTGACGAGCGGTATCCGGTCGGCAAGAAGCGTGGTCGAAGCCGGGGTCGTGGACGCGATTCGCGACGCCGTAGCGGGTACCGCGCCGGTCGATGACGACGACATGACTGATACGCCACAAAGCCCGCAGCGCGATGGTCAGGTGAGCGACACTTGGCGATATGAGCGCGGCTGAGTCTTGACGAAGATCGCGTGCGATGCGATACATTTGACCCGTTACCGCTGGGTAATCTCGCAGACCGCTTGGAGGAGTGACATGGCAAAGCCTCAGGAAGTAACGGACGGAAGCTTTCAGGCTGACGTAAAAGACAACGAGCTGCCGGTGCTGGTGGACTTCTGGGCGCCGTGGTGTGGACCTTGCCGCATGGTCGCACCGATCGTCGACGAGCTTTCGGATGAGTACGACGGCCGCGTCGCGTTCTACAAGCTGAACACTGACGAAAACCCGGGCATCGCCACCGAGTACGGCATTCGCAGCATCCCCACGCTGCTCGTCTTCAAGGGCGGCGAAGTGGCGGGCCAGATCGTTGGCTTCCGCCCCAAGAGCGACCTCGCCAAGCGACTCGACGAAGTCCTGACGTAGCTTCGCTCGACATCCACAATCAAGACAGCCCGCAATGGGCCGACGGCGCACGATGACGCTGTCGGCCCGTTTCGCGTATCCTGCGCCCGTTCCATACTGACATGAACACCCTGAAATGAGGAAATTCGCATGAAGGTCGGCGTTCACTTTAACTTCCAGAACTACACAGATTGGGAGCGTTTCGAGGCCCAGGCCGTCTCTGAAGAGATGCCGATCAGTGACCAGCAGATCTATGAGGAGGACCTCCACCTCGGCGGTCTGGTCGAGCCGTTGGGCTTCGACTCCTACTGGTGCATCGACCACCACTTCTCGCCCTACATCATGACCTCGGGTGCGCTGCAGAATCTGACCTATTTCGCCGGCAAGACCGAGCGGATCGACTTTGGCACGATGGTGGTTGTGTTGCCGTGGTACGACCCGGTGGCGATCACCGAGCAGATCACGGTGCTCGACAACATGCTCCAGGGTCGCAAGCTGACGCTGGGCCTGGGCCGTGGCGCCGCCAAGCGCGAGTTTGAAGCCTTCCGCTCGCCGATGGGTGAGTCGCGGGACCGCTTCCTGGAGTCGCTTGAGATCGTCCGCAAGGGTCTGACCCAGGAATATTTCTCACACGAGGGTGACTTCTACTCCATCCCGGAAACCACGATCCGACCGCGGCCGCGCAACCCGCAGCAGCTGCTCGACTCGATGCGCGTGGCCTGGATTTCTCCCGAGACCCTGGAGATTGCCGCCAACGCCGGACTGGGCATGCTCTTCACCAACTCCAAGAAGTGGGAGGAGTACCAGTTGGACGTCCAGCGGTTCAATGAGATTCGTGTCGGGCATGGCTGGGAACCGCGACAGCCGACCGTTGTCGCCAACGTCGCCTGCTTCGACACGGAAGAAGAGGCCTGGGACGTGATGGTGCAGCACACGGGCGAGTTCCAGGAGAGCGTCGAGCGCCACTATCACTTCTCGGAGTCGGCCCGCTTCGCGGCGACTAAGGGGTACAAGTACTACGCCGAGTTCGGCAAGACCAACGAAAAGACGACGCCGGAGCAACGCGCTCGCTTCGCCGCGATGCCGCAGGCCTGGGGCACGCCCGACCAGGTGATCGAGAAGCTGAAGCACATCCAGCAGATGACCGCTGCGGAAGAGATGATCATGAACTTCCGGGTCAGCGGCGGCATGCCGGCCGGCACGGCCGAGCGCAGTATGCGTCTCTTCGCTTCAGAGGTGCTGCCGGCGATCCACGAGCTTGAGGGAACGATGCCGGAAGAGCTCTCCGGTCGTCCGGCGGCTGAACCGGTCTCAGCCGACTAGTCGGATGCCGGCCGTCGAACTACAGGGCGATTGCGAGCCGCGCCTCGGCGCGGTTCGCGACGCCTTCGAAGCCAACTGGACCGATCACGGCGAGGTCGGCGCGTCGCTTTGCGTGATCGTCGGCGGTGAGACCGTCGTCGATCTGTGGGGTGGGCACGCCGACGCTGAGGGTTCTTGCTCATGGGAACGCGACACCATCGCCAACGTGTATTCGTCGACGAAGGGCATCGCCGCGGCTGCCGCAGCAATGCTCGTTGATCGTGGACAACTCGATGTCGAGCGTTCTGTCGTCGACTACTGGCCGGAGTTTGGACAGGCCGGCAAGTCGGAGATCAAAGTGCGCCAATTGTTGACGCACGAGGCCGGACTAGCCGGCGTCGATGAAGAATTGCCGGACGAAGCAGTGCTCGATTGGGACTACATGATCGGCGCGCTGGAACGTCAGGCGCCGATGTGGACGCCCGGCGAGGGCATGGGCTATCACGCGATCAGCTACGGCTGGCTGGTCGGCGAAGTGATTCGCCGAATCGACGGCCGGACCTGTGGCGAGTTCGTCCGCGACGAGATTGCCGGGCCGTTGGGCGTCGACTTCTTCATTGGCCTGCCGGAGTCTGAGGATTCGCGAACCGCTGACTTGCTGCCTGCGCCCGGAGCAGGTCCGATCGGCGTGAGCGCGCAGGACACCTTGGCCGCGCGAGCGCTCGGACTCGCTGCGCCGCGTCTTGCGGGGACAGTGAACTCTCGCGAGTGGAGAGCAGCGGAGTTGCCGGCCGCCAACGGTCACGGCAATGGACGATCGATGGCGACGATCTACTCGGCGCTGTCCCAAGGCGGTGGCAATCTGCTTTCCAACGAAGCCATTGAGGCCTGTGGTCCGACGGAGCACGCGGCCCGTGAAGACATGGTGCTCGGCTTCCTGGTTCGGCGCTCGCTGGGGTTCATCCTCAGCACCGCTGGTGGTCGCTATGAGTGGGGTCCGAATCCGAGGACATTTGGGCACTCCGGAGCCGGCGGCTCGATCGGCTTCGCCGACCCAGACGCCGAAATAGGCTTCGGCTATGTGATGAACCAGATGTCGGCCGGGCTCGGCGCCGACCCTCGCTGGAAGCCAATGATCGACGCGGTGTACGCGAGTCTGTAGCCGGCGTGCTACGTTCGTGGTCGAAGAGCGCGAGGGCGGGAACAGCATGGCGACCGAGATAACAGCGACTAAAGTCGTGCTCGGACCTGAGATGCCGTCATGGATCGTGTGGAGTGACCTGTCTGACTCAGAGGAAGCCACGTTGCGAAGGATGTGGAATGAATCTGTGGATCACTGGCTCACGTGGGCACTCGGATTCCTAGACACAGAGCCGTCAGGGACAGACTTTTCGGTTTCTTGGGACTTGCGCTTTACCTACATCACGAGCCGTCAACTGACTGAGTTGAGAGAGATCCCGGCTCGAGATGAACGTCGTGAGTGCCTCTACGAGATGCTACGTGAGCCGGCGGATCGCTCTCCAGAGTGAGGTTTCAAGGAGTAGTTCGCGCTGCAGGAAACGGGGCGCTGGGCATTGAGACTGGCGGCGCTCCGACGATAGCTATCCAAGTCGACATCCTGGGACGCTCCGCGACGGTTCAGTTCGACATTGACACGGGTTCTGCCGTGACGATTCTGAGCGATGGCGACGCGAGCCTCTTGCTTGGCGTCGAACATGGTCTCGTGTAGTTTCAAGCTGATGCTCAGCGAATTGGCTTACGAGGCCTCACCGGTCTGACAGGAGGAACGATGCTCGAAGCGCAGCTAACATTGCGCAGCGACGAAGGCCAATACCGTCTGAGTCAACGAGTCGTGATTCCACCTCCGGCGAACAGAATCTTGCCGCGATCGTTACCCAGCCTGTTGGGCCGCGATGTCCTGCGCCACTTTCGGCTCGAACTAACGTATGGAGGCGCACCCTCCGTGCTGTTGGAGACGCTCTAAGCCGCGAGTTGGCGCCGGCCCTCGTTCACGTGGGCTCGCAGCTCGGCTTTGACGAATTCGCGTCGCTGTTCCGTCCAACCCATCTCTCTTGCGATTGCGAGCGCCGGCTTGCGTGTTCCTGAGGCGAAGGGGCCCGTCGACTCGTGGAATGTGCCGATGTGCACTCGTGAGGCGCCGGTCTCGATGATTCGCTGAGCAAACGTCGCGACGTTCTCGATCGGCAGGAGCGGCGCCACGTTGATCCCGGTTTTGAAGCCGGCATCCGATAACCGAGTGATCGCCTCGAACCGCCGATCAATGCTGGCGCACTGCGGTTCGAATCGCTTGCGTACTTCGTCGGAGTCGGTGGTGATGCTCAACGTGATGTTGATGTTGTCGAATTGCTTGAACAGGTCGACGTCGCGAGTGACGAGCGGGCTGCGCGACAACACCGCCAGGTGGGCGCCTCGCTGGGCGAGTATGGGTAACAGCGATCGGGTCAGTTCCAGCTTCGCCTCCAGCGGTTGATACGGGTCGGTGGCGCTGCTCATCAGAACAGTCTTGCCCCGAAGGTCCTGTCTTGAGTTGCGCAACTTGGCGATCGCATTGGTCTTCACTCTCACCCACTTGCCCCAGCGCTCACGCTGCTCTTCTTCGGGCACGAAGAACGCCGCGTAGCAGTAGGTACAGGCAAATGTGCAGCCCTGGTACGGGTTGATGACGAAGTCGAGGTCGGCGAGCCGGCCGGTGGGTCGGGCGAGAATCGCTGAGGCGTCGGCGTAGATGACGTCGGCGTTGCCCTGAGTGGCGGGGCGGCGAGGTGATGGATTGGGGTCGAAGAGAGATAACTGCATCATTCGAAAAGAGTACACATGTTCTTATGATGTGTCCACCTCCTTCTGTAGATCCACTTTCAGGTCCGGCAGAGCGTCAAGTGCTTTCGCAACTTCATCAGCAAGCTCCGAGTAGAGGCAAGAGCTGCCCAAATCAGCCAATGGATTCAAGCCGATCGACTTCTGTTCTGGAGGCAAGCGATGTTCGGCGACGATGTAGAACTGCCATTGCCCTGGCTTCCGATGGTCGGCGACTCGTGGATCGGTCTCATCATGCCAAGCCATGACATAGATATCTGCCTGACGCATCCATCCAGTCGGTTGCCATTCGCTGCCCTGCTTGCTTCCGTCATCTGAGTACCCGCTTCTGGCTCTGATGTCGAACGAAGGACGGGCCTTGCTGTTCGAAGTAGGGACCGACCACGTTTGCAGGAACGCCGACTGCTTTACCTCAATCCTCGCTCCAGTGTCGCGTTGTACCAGATCCCATGCCGCCCAGGTGTCCGTCAGGGACCAAGGCGGTTGGGCTTCGCTCAGTGCGAGTTCCACCATGCACTCCACGTATTGGCCGCGTTCGACGTTGCTGATCAAGGGTCTATTGAATACCCGCTCAACCAGTCGTTGCGCAACCAATTGGTGTACGACCCGGTGGAGAACGATCCGCTCAATGTTGGAGTCGGCCAATGCGGTACTCCTCGGACGGAAGACGAACGAGGCCGACGACGACTGTCGCCGGCCTCGGCGTCATTTGCCGGCCAAGCGGCGCCTTAGCGCGCGCCGCGGATCAGTTGGCCTGGTCGGGCTCCGGTTTCCTCGCCGTTTCGGCTGATGACTTCGCCGCTCACAATGGTGGCGACGTAGCCTCGCGACTTCTGGATCAGGCGCATCGCGTCGGTCGGCAGGTCGTGGACGGCTTGCGGCCGCTCGAGCTGAAGCGCGTCGTAGTCAATGACGTTGACATCGCCCTTCTTGCCGACTTCGAGCGTGCCGCGGTCGCCGAGACCGTAGAGGTCGGCGGTGTCGTGGGTCATCCGCTTGACGGTCCACTCGAGTGGAAGGGTTTCGCCGCGGCTGCGGTCGCGGGTCCAGTGGGTGAGCATGAAGGTCGGCATCGAGGCGTCGCAAATCACGCCGCAGTGCGCGCCGCCGTCGGAGAGACCCATCGCCACGCGCGGGTGCAACATCATCTCGCGGGTCGCGTCGAGGTTGCCGTTGGCGTAGTTGAAGAGCGGTGCGAAGAGAACGTTCTGGCCGTCGTCCTGGCAGAGGAAGTCGTAAGCGAACTCGAGCGGCGTCTGACCAACAGCCTCGGACTGTACCGCGACCGACTGGTCTGCGGTCGGCTCGTAGTTCGGCGGGTCGGTCATCGGGTAGAGCTTGTTCCACATGATGAAACCGAGCGCCGCGTCCGGTGCAGTGACTTCGCTGAGGATCTTCTCTCGGCGCTGCGGGTCGCGCATCGCCTCTGCGCGATCAGACCAGTCAAGTTCGTCCAGCTCGCGATAGCTGGCCGAGTGGATGAACGGGTGCCGTCCACGCAGCGTTAGCAGAATCGAGATGCCGCGCGCGGCGACCTGCGGGTAAAGCTCAGCGCCGTCTTCCAGCGCCTCGAGCGAGCGGTCGAGCGCGTCGCGCCAGGCGTCGGGTTCGTTGTCGTACTGGACCATGGCGAAGCTGACCGGTCGCTCGATCTCGGCCGAGAGCTTGCGCATCCAGGCGATCTCCAGCTCGGGGGCGTTGGCGTCGTCGCCGGTCACGCCGGCCGGAGCGACCTCGTAGATGCCGGTGCCCAGTTCCTTCAACGCCCCTCCGATGCCGAACAGTTCGTCCTCGGCGGCGAAGGTGCCTGGGACCGGCTCACCGTCGATTGCGCGGTGGGCCAACGTACGGGAAGTGGAGAATCCGAGCGCCCCGGCCTGCAGGCCTTCCTTGACGATCGCGGCCATCTCCTGGATGTCCTCGGGGTTGGCGTCCTCGTTGCGCGCTCCGCGGTCGCCCATGACGTAGGCGCGGACGGCGCCGTGCGGGACCTGGGTGCCGATGTCGATCGCCTTGGGCAGCTTGTCGAGGTAGTCGAGATACTCGGGGAAGGTTTCCCAGCCCCACTCCATACCCTCGGCGAGGGCGGAGCCGGGGATGTCCTCGACGCCTTCCATCAGGCCGATCAGCCAGTCGCGGCGATTCGGCGCTGCTGGCGCAAAGCCGACGCCGCAGTTGCCCATGACGACGGTCGTGACGCCGTGCCAGAAGGACGGCGTCAGCAGCGGGTCCCAGGTGATTTGACCGTCGAAGTGGGTGTGGATGTCGACGAAGCCCGGTGTGACGAGCAGGCCCGCGGCGTCGATTTCCTCGCGGCCGAGGTCATTGACTTCACCGATGGCGGCGACGACGCCGTCGTCGATGGCGATATCGGCCTGGCGGGCCGGCGCACCGGTACCGTCGACGACGAGTCCGTTGCGGATGACGAGATCGTGCATGGGTGTTCCTTCAGTTCAGTTGCCGCGCTCGCGTGCATGCCATCGGGCGACACGCTCTTCAAGTGTGTCGCAATGGGCACAGTATGCCAGATAGCGAGCCAGGGCGTGTTCACATTTCCTCCGTACACGACCCGCGTTTCTCACCTTCCCTACCCGCCTCGCATTTGATCAGGTTGCGGCTCAGAGGCGGGGTGGCGTTCGGATGCGCTGGAGAGCGGGAAGTGTTCGGTGGACCATGCGGATTTAGCGCTCTGGCCTGGGAATCGGGCGATCTTTCGTTCGATCTTGTTCGGATTTGTTCGGATTTGGTCGATTCTGTTCGGAATCGGCCGGTGCTTGCCAGCGAAACTTTCGGTTGGTTCGGAGCGGTTTGGGCAGTCGAACTGAAGCAGGCGGTGGTCATGGTGAGCTCGCTGATTTGCTACGCGGAACCGCGCGCAACCGATTGTATACGAACTGACGTTCTTTTTCGCAATCGTTTGGCGCCGCTTCGCTTGATGACGGACGAGAGCCCTTCCGTCCCAGCGAGGCAGCTTCCCGCGCAAGCAGACCTTTGAAAAGTCGCTCGTGGGGTTCTGCTCGTCCCCGCCCCGAGCAGGGACCCCCCTCAGCCTGCGGCAGCTCCCCCCGCGAGGGGGGGAGCGGGGAAAGGGACTGCTGCGCCAGTTGCCTCCGCAAGGAGACCCTTGAACGACCCACAAATCCCCTCTTCCCCCCTTGCGGGGGGAGATGTCACGGAGTGACAGAGGGGGTCTGCCACCAACGACCAGATAAGCCATGAGACGAGGAGCCCCTTCAGCCTGCGGCAGCTCCCCCCGCGAGGGGGGGAGCGGGGAAAGGGACTGCTGCGCCAGTTGCCTCCGCAAGGTGGGAGCGGGGATCGGAGTTGTTTTGGGCGTTCCTAGCGCTGGTGAACCAGGCGCTCGCCGGGAATCGGCGACTTGGCGTGGACGACGTAGTCGCTGCGGATTGAGCCGATGTAGAGGTCGGACATGTCGTCGCCGCCCCAACTGACGTTGGTTGGCGCCTGCATGATTTCGCCGTCGAGGTCCTCGATCATCGTGACGACCTCGAACTGTGGCGTGATCGCGACGACCTTGTTCGACATCGGCAACGTGACCCAGAGGTTGCCCTCCTGATCGAAGCCGCACCCGTCGGTCAGACCGAGTTCGCCCCGTTGCTGAGCGTTGAGCGGGCGCATCGCGGCGAGGTCATCGACCGTCTTGCCGAGTTGCGGGCCATAGACCTCGCGTTCACCGAGTGTGCCGTCGGCGTTGATCGGGAAGCGGAGGACGTGGCAGCCGGTGGTCGAGCAGACGTAGGCGTTCTCCTCGCGTGGGTCGAGCGTGATCCCGTTGGCAAATTCGATTTCGGTCGCCAGCATGGTCAGTGAGCCGTCGGTCTCGATCCGGAAGAGGAAGCCGTCGGGGTCGTCGGCCGAGAACGCTTCTGGGCCGGAGCGGGATGTCGAATGAGTGACCCAGATTCGGCCCTGCGAATCGACGTGCGGGTAGTTGGACGCCAGCAGCGGGATGCCGTCGATCTCGTCGGCGAGGATTTCTATCTCACCGGTGTCGACATCGAGACGCTGCACCGGTCCCGATGTCCCGCCTCCGTCCAATCCACCGACGTTGGCGATGATGATTCGGCCTTCGAGGTCCATGTTGTTGCCATTGGGCGAGCCGCCGGCGTTGCCGACGCGGTTGAGCGTGCCGTCGGGCAGGGCTTCTGCGGCGGCCGAGGCCTGGTCGGACATCCAGACGCGGCCGTCGCGCGAGACGACGACATCCTCGGGGCGCTGGACGCCGATTCCGACTTTGCTCAGTTGGTCGTTGCGGATTGGTGTGAGGGGCATGGTCGGTTCCTTTGCTGGATCAGTTCATAGGCAGAGTACGCCGAGGAGCGGCTGCGGATCAGGTTGGGCTCGAAGAACTAGGCCTATCCGGTCGCTGGCGGCGGACCCTCCCTCTGTCATTCCGTGACATCTCCCCCCGCAGGGAGACCTGTGAATAAGTCCCCTTCGCCCCCTTTGCGGGGGAGATGCCGAAGGCAGAGGGGGGGCTCCCCATCTCAAGGCCTATCTGGTCGCTGGCGGCGGACCCCCCCCTCTGTCACTCCGTGACATCTCCCCTCGCAAGGGGGGAGAGGGGATCCGAGAGTTTTGCAAAGGTCTCCGCAAGGGGGGAAGCGGGGATCGGTCCATCCTCAGGAGATCACTTCGTCCCAGACGCCGATTTCCGGTGCACGCCAGTCGTGTTCGACGCGGACGTTTGAGCCCAGGACCATGATTGGCCTGGTTTCGGGGTCCCAGGCGGGAGCTTCGGCGGCGTCGCTGTTGGGGTTGCCGGTGCGGGCGAAGGCCAGCCAGGTGTCCATGGTCGCCTCGGCGAAGGCGTCGGCCTCGGGTCCCGAACCGGCGAACTCAGGCGCTGTCCAGTGGGTACCGAAGACGAAGGGGAGTTCGAGAGCGTGACAGGAGCCGAGCGCCCCGTCCATGCCTGGCGATTTCCAGTCGAACAGGTAGGCGTAGGTCGGCGCGCGCAGGGTCTGCGCATCGGCCAGTCGCAGGCCGGGGACACGTAGCATCACATCGCCGATCACCGCGACGAAGATCTCGTCCGGCGAGTCGTCCTCTCCGCGCTCGCGACGGGCGGCGCGATACGTGGCATAGGCGCTGGCTCCATCCGGATGCATCATGCCCAGCACAGCCGTGACGGCTTCTTCGGTCATTGGCTCCGCCGCGCCGGCGGCGGCCAATAGCTTCATCTCCTCATCGAGCGATCCGACCAGTGTGGCCACGCCGTCGGCGGAGCCATTGCGGATGTGGTCAATCGGCAGCAAGGAAAGGAAGGCGCCGTCGATCACAGGTTGGAACGGCATCTGTGGTGTCGGGGAGGCGCCGAGATCGGCCATCTCCTCGGACGACTCCGCATTGGCGAGCGGGTCGACCGCGACGGAGGCGGCGAGAATGTCGGCCGGATTGGCTGCCATCAGCGCGCCGATGTCGTTGGGCTCGACACCGAGTTTCTGGCAGAACTTGTACGCGGTGGCGTTGGTTTCCTCGATGCTGAGCGCGTTGTGACCGGCGCCGCTCTGCGGGATTGCTTTCTGGAAGAGTCCCGCCGATTCTGGCGAAGCCATCAGCGATCCGACGCTCATCCCGCCGGCGGACTCGCCGAAAATGGTCACATTGCCGGGGTCGGCGCCGAAGTTAGCGATGTTCTCGTGGACCCACTTCAAGGCGGCGACCTGGTCGCGCATGCCAAAGTTGGTTTCGCCCAACGCGGGCAGGTTGAGGAAGCCGAGCGCGCCGAGACGGTAGTTGATCGTGACGATGACGACGTCGCCTCGTGTGGCGAGATTGGCGCCGTTGTAGTACTCCTCGCTGCCTGAGCCGATGGTGAAGGCTCCGCCGTGAATCCAGACCATCACGGGACGGGATGCGTCGTCGAGGCCGGGCGTCCAGACGTTGAGGTAGAGGCAGTCCTCGCTCTGCGGCTGCGGCGTCTCGGGCGGCGGCAGCAAGGATTCCAGCATCTCGTTGGGGGCCTGGAGGGAGATCGGGCCAAACTGCTTGGTTTCGCGGATACCGTCCCAGGGTTCAACCGGTTGGGGCGCTTTGAATCGGAGGCTTCCCACAGGCGGAGCGGCGAACGGCACGCCTCGGAAGATGCACAGTCCGTTCTCCTCGGTGCCTTCGATCTTGCCTGCGGTGGTCTCTGCGATGGCGCTCATTGATCAGTCCTTCCACGCAACGTCATCCGGCTCGTAGCGAGGCTACATCTTCCCATTGAGATTCGTCATTCCCGCGCTCCGTCGCGGGAATCTCGCTGAGGGCTGCGCCAGCGGTCGAACCCGAGGAACTTCGCCCGATTCAATCGCTCAGACGGCTCCTGGCTTTCGTGCCGAGCGCTGCGAGATACCCGCGACGGAGCGCGGGTATGACGGAGGCGGAGATTAGGCGACCTCGGAGACAGCCATCCCGCGTGGATGTCGGCGCAGGGGCCGGGACTGGGAACAGTGAGACGTCCTGCAGTGGCAGGGACAGAAGTTCACCCGTAGAGGAAGTCGTCAGCGCTTGGACAACGATCGAGGAGCACGCACTCGCTGCATCTGGGCCGCTGCTTGTTGCAGACCCGGCGGCCGTGGCGGATCAGCGTGACATGGAAGTCGTAGTACTTGTCGGGCGGCAACTGGGCTTCGAGCATGTCGTGCGCGGGCAGGGCGGCGACCTTGGGGCCAATCAGCCCGAGCCGAATGGCAACGCGATGGACGTGGGTGTCGACAGGCAGCGCGGGTCGGCCGAGCGAGAAGAGCAGGACGCAGGCGGCGGTTTTGGGACCGACGCCCGGAAGTTCGGTGAGCCACTTCTTCGCTTCGTCGATGGGCATGTCCTCGAGTCGGGAGGCGTCCCAGTCGGGTCCGAGGCGTTTTCGGAGCTGGGAGAGGAGCGCTTGCATCCTCGGCGCTTTGGTCTTGGCCAGACCGCCGGGTCGGATGGTCTCTTCGAGTTCTTCGACGGGCGCCTCAACCACGGCGTCCCAGTCGGGATAGCGCTTGAGCAGGTGTTGGAATGCTCGTCCGGAGTTGGTGTCGGAGGTGTTCTGGGAGAGCAGGGTGAGGATGAGTTCGGTGACGGGATCGTTGGTGGCTCGCCAGGGCGTGAGTGGCGCTTCGCGGATCAGGCGGTTGATGATTGCGGTTGGTCGCAGCGGTTTGGGTGTACGGCGTCGGCGGGGCATGGATCAACGTCGGCGGGGGATGCGACGTGCACAGACATGCGCTTCAGCCTGGCTCTCTGCCCTTGCCTCGTTCGCTGTCCAGTCCCCCATCTCTCCACACGAGTCGCACTCCCAGCGGTAATGGGCTGAACCAGTGCGCAGGGGCCTCTCACGGAGGTACACGTTGGGCGTCGGTGCGGCGCTTGGCTGTTCTTTGGTAGACCCGCCGGGCGATTCATCTCGCGTCTCACCAGGCTGTTCCTGAGGCTGTTTACTCGGGCGTCTGCGGGGCATTTCACGAGGCTGTTCATTCGGCAGCTTGCTGGGAGCAGAACCGCCCCCTTTCAGAGCCTCGATCTCCAATTGACGCTCAGCCTCGTGGTGTGCGCTTGGCCTAACCAACAGGGCGATGATAAGTCCGATCGGGCCAAGCAGCACGCCGAGCGCGAATCCTCCGCAGCTGCTTCGACCCTTGCCCGACATGATCATTCCGCCAACCACGCCGAATATCAACCAAAACACGAGGAAGATTAGAAATTCCACAGCCAGGTACTCCTCATGCCACTGCTGGGCGTCGTGACGGACTCAGTCGGATAATACGGTTGCGCGTGTGAGCGCTCGCAGTGCCAACCCGTTGGCTGGCAGCACCGACAACTCATCCACTTAGGTGTTGTCGCCGCGCAGGACTCGGAGGAAGGCTCTCCAGAGGTAGTTGACGTAATTCGAGGTCTTCAGCGCGAGCCAGGGCCAGGTGGTGATGCACCAGTAGTAGAGGCGTGAGATGGTTCGCGCGCCGTTGAGCTCGGGTTGGACCTCGCGGTTGATGGATCTTGTGTAAGCGAGGGCAGGCACGTTTGATGTGAGCACTGCGTCGGCGGCGAGGTTTGCGGAGTGGACGGCGTAGGCGATACCTTCGTCGGTGAACTGGTCGGTTTGCCCGGCGGCGTCACCGATGAGGAGGGCATTCCTGACAGGTGAAGCGGACGAGATTGGCCGGGACATGATGGATAAGCGTATCGGTCGTGCGCTGAACGGTTGATTGGCTATACTTTGTGCGCCTGCGATTGGGTCGCGGGCTGGTGTGCAGAAGCCCGAGGAGCTGATCATGGACTATGAATTCACCGAAAACGACGAATCATTCCGCGGCGAGGTCGTCAATTTTATCGACGACAACTGGGTTCCGCCCTCGGGGCCGAACGTCGAAGGCGACGACTCGCATTTCGAGGCCGAGCGTGCGTTTGAGAAGCGGGCGGCGTCCAAGGGCTGGCTGACGATGGCCTGGCCGGAGGAATACGGCGGCCGCGGGGCGAGTCACATCCAGCAGATGATCTACCGCGAGGAAGCCGCCTACCGCGGCGCCCCAGGCGCCGGTGGTCAGGGCATCTCGATGGTCGGCCCGTGTCTGATGCTGCATGGCTCAGAGGAACAGCGAAAAGAGCACTTGCCGCGAATCGCCAATGCCGAGTCCTACTGGGCGCAGGGTTTCTCGGAGCCGGGCAATGGCTCGGACCTCGCGGGTCTGCAGACGCGAGCCGTCCGCGATGGCGACGACTTCGTGATTAACGGACAGAAGATCTGGACCTCAGGCGCGCACTACGCCGACTGGATCCACATCCTCACTAGGACCGATACCGAAGCGCCGAAGCATCGCGGCATCTCTTACTTCCTGCTCGACATGAACACCCCGGGCATCGAGGTGCGGCCGCTGATCAACATGCTCGGTGAGCATGGCTTCAATGAGGTTTACTTCACCGACGTGCGCGTGCCCGCCGCGAACATGATGGGCGAGTACAACCGCGGCTGGTATGTCGCAGCAACGCTGCTCGACTTCGAGCGCTCGGGCGTGGCGTGGTCTGCGACCTCGCGTAAGAGCGTTGAGATGATGTCGGAATACGCGTCCGAGCGTCCCGGACGTCGCGGAGGCGCCAGGCTGATCGACGATCCGGGCGTGCGCAACGGGCTCGCCAACCTGATGATCGAGTCGGAAATCTCACGTCTGATTTCCTACCGCGTGGTCTGGATGCAGTCGCAGGAGCTGGTGCCGAACCACGAGGCCTCAATGTCGAAGATGTTCGGCTCGGAGCTGGGCCAGCGCGTCGCACGCTTCGGCGTCAACATGATGGGTCTGCACAGCCAGCGCATCGACCCCGACGACCCGGATGCGCCAATGGCCGCGAGGATCGGTCGGGCCTACATGTCGACGGTGCCGAGCACGATCGCCGCGGGCACGTCGGAGATTCAGCGCAACATCATCGCGACTCGGGGGTTGCAGCTTCCTCGTCAGTAGTGCAGTGTCGGCCGATTAAGGGTGAGATACAGTTGCGACATGTTGTTTGTAGAGGAGGCTGTCACCGTGGCAGAGGAACAAGCGTTGAAAGCGCCAACGGGAACGGCGCCGGACTGGTTCGAGCGGATCGAAAAGGCGAAGAAGGCACGAGAGATGGGCATATTGCTTCAACACTCGCGCAGGAAGCCGAAGTCTAAGCCAGCGCCGGTTCGTCGCACGACCCTGCAATGGTTCGCCTGACGTGACGACCCACGGTCATATGCCGACGAGCGTCGGGAGGGAGTTCCTCGATGAATCGCTTCACATTGACATCGAGGCCCGCCAGAGGCTGATTAGCGAGTATCAGGAGACTTACGGCTGTCGTCTAGTAGTTGTGATTGGTGAGATCGCCCCGCCGAGCGTCACGGTGTTTGAAGACGTAATCTCAGCCGCAGATCCTGCAGAGGATCTGCATGTGCTGCTGAACACGCCAGGCGGACACGGAGAGACTGCTATTCGCCTGGCGCGGCAAGCACAAGCGAGGTGCAGGGAGCTCGTCGTTGTCGTGCCTGACATCGCCAAGAGCGCCGGCACTCTGTGGGCCTTGGGCGCGAACCGAATATTGATGGGTCCAACCAGTGATCTTGGACCCGTAGACCCTCAAATCCGTATGCAGGCCGGGGATGGAAGTCGCCGGTTTCAGCCTGCCAAGGCGATCATCGAGGCCGTCAAGTACGCCGAACATGCAGTTCAGGAACACCCGGACACGTTTCCCTTGCATGCAGCGCTTCTGGCTAACCTGACGGCTGTGGAAGTGCAAACCGCGCGAAACGAGTTGGATCATGCCGGCGCTCAATTGCGCGCCGCGCTTCGTACTCGGCCCGATCTTTCGAACCAGCCAGACGAGTTGGAGCGGCTGGCGAAGCGGCTGGAAACACGGCTGATCGAAGAGCCCCAGAGCCACGGCGCAACCATTTCGGCCGATGATGCATCCGATCTTGGTTTACCGATCCAGCAATTGGCTCCGTCTGATCCACAATGGAAGCACATCTGGCGTCTCTGGACCAGATATTTCACTTTGGGTACGGACGTGGTCGTGTTCGAAGCTGAGCGTGTCTCGCACCTATTCCACATTACGGCTCCTGGAGATGCTGAAGGCTCAAGCTCAGACTGAGCGCGCACCTCTGAGCAGATCGCCGATGTGTTCTCTCACGTGACCGACGGCGACGCCTTCTAGCACGTCGAGTAATGTGCCCTCCACGCCTCCCGCCGAGCGGGTCGGTTGCTTTAGCAGTTCCTCGTCTGCGGCTCGGATGGCGTCGATCGTTTCCGCTCGGTTGCGGCGGAACTCGGTGAGCAGTTGCTCGACCGGTTGGTCGTCCCGTCGGGCGACTTGCTTGGTGTTGTACGCGTCCATGTCGAAGCCGGCGCCTCCGCCCTGGGGGACGTCGCCGCCTTCGGCGCGCTGTTCGGCCCGTTCGATCAGGCGCGGGTAGGTCCATTCGATGGCGGCGATGTGGGCGAGCAGTTGGCGTGCGTTCCAGCCCTGCTCGTAGACGCCGCGCTCGAATGCCTCATCGGGCAGTTGGGTGACAGCTTCCTGGAATTCCTCGCTGTCTTCTTGCAGCGCGGCAATCAGTTCTTCGCGGCTGGAGATTGTCATGAGGCTGGCCATTCCGTTCCGGTGATCTCATTGGATAGCTCCCAGAGGCGTTCGGCAGCTTGCGGATCACTTGCGTGCGGTTGCGGCTGCGTGCGGGTGTGGCGATCGAAGTAGGCGCCGGCGTCGGCGCGTCGGGCCGGGTCAGTGGCGAGCTCGACGACTGGCGCCGCGCCCTGCTCGGGACTGCGCAGCAATGGTCGCGCGACGCGGAGGACCGCCCGCAGGGGAGCCGGGAAGTTCTTAAGGAAGTTGGTTTTCACGACGCCCGGGTGGACGGAGAAGGCGGCCAGCCCACGATCGTGCGCGCGTCGATGCAGCTCGTTGGTGAAGAGGATGTTGGCCAGCTTGGTCACGCAGTACGGCCAGATCCCGCCCCAGCGATGCTCGAAGTTGAGGTCGTCCAGCGGCATCGCCTCGACGCGCTCGTAGACGCGCGAGCTGACGTTGACGACGCGGGCATCGTCCGACTCGAGCAGCTTCGGCAGCAGCAGCGAGGTGAGGAGGACGTGCGAGAAGTGATTCGTCTGCATCATCGTCTCGAGGCCGTCGACGGTGAGCTGTCGGTCGTTGAGGGTGAGCCCCGCATTGTTGACGAGGACGTCGAGCCGCTCGGTGCGTTCCAGCAGTTCGTCGGCGGCTCGTCGAACGGAGGCGAATGAGGCAAGGTCCAGTTCCAGTAGTTCGACGGTGATCGAACCGCTGTCCTTCTGAATCTGGGAGACGGCGGCCTGGCCGCGTTCGGGCGAGCGGGCGGCGGCGAAGACGTGCCAGCCGCGCCGCGCTAACTCGGTGGCGGCAGCCTGGCCGATGCCGCTGTTGGCTCCGGTGATGAGGACGGTCTGAGGTTGGGTGTGTTGGTTCATTCTGTGAGTGTACGAAACGCGTTGACCGCCTCGGTAAACGTCGCGTCGAGGTCGGTTTGCGGCAGATTGAGCTCGTCGATTGCTTTTCGGGGATTGAAGAACTGACGCTGGCGAGCCAGCCTGACGCCGGCGATGGTCGCCCGCGGCCGCTGGCGGGTCAGGGAGCTGACCAGGTACTCGTCAACCAGAGCGGCGATGTAGGCAACCGGCGAGGGAATCGCCAGGCGAGGAGGTTGGGCTCCAGCGGCTGCGGCTGCGCGTTCGATGATCTGCTGCAGCGTGAGATTGCCCTCCTGGTGACCGAGGATGTAGCGCTCGCCTATACGTCCTATCGTCGCGGCATTGACGTGACCGACCGCCACGTCTCTGACGTGCACGATGTTGAGTCCGGCGGAGCTGATGTAGGCAGGCATCGACCGGGACGCCGCGTCGCGGATCAGCCGGCCGGTAGGCGTGGGCTTCAGATCGAGCGGACCGATGGGAGCAGTGGGCAGGACGCAGACTGCGGGCAGCGCCTCCGATTCGACCAGATCGTTGATCAGTCGTTCGCTGAGAATCTTCGTCTCTTCGTACGGTCCAGGGGCGTGGTCGACCTCGGCCCACTGGGTTTCGGTGGCGGGGCGCGCCGAATCTTCCGGTGGTCCGATCGCGGCGACTGACGACGTATGGACAACACGGTCGACCTGAGCCTGCAGCGCGGCCAGCATGAGTGCTCGGGTTCCATCGACGTTGGCTCGATAGGCGCCACGCCGAGCACGACGACTGAGGTCGTAGCGGGCGGCGACGTTGAACAACGTGTCAATGCCATGGAGAGCGCTCGCCAGTGATTCCGGTTCCGTCAGGTCGCCGAATACGACTTCAACAGGGAGACCGTCGAGATTGCGCTGGTCGCTATCGGGCCGGACGAGGGCACGCACCTCAACGCCGGCGTCGAGCGCGGCTCGGACCACGTGCGCGCCGATGAAGCCGTTGGCTCCTGTGACGAGGGCTCGCTTCACGGCGGTCCTGCGCGACGACCTAATCAGGCTGGTCGGGTTGGTCGGGAGCGAGCGCGGGAATGATCAGCGTCATCGCACGCTCAAGCTCCTGCATCGCGGACTGCCGCTGTAGACCGAGCGAAATCAGCTCCGGCAACAGCCGGGGACGCCGGAACGCGCCGATCGCGATGTCGAGCGGTGACGGCTTGCCTCGCCACTGGACGACTTCGTTGGGGATGTCATCGTCGAGCGCGTCCATCACGACGCGAATCGAGACAAACGGGATGTCCGCCTCGGCGCAGGCCTCGGCCCATTCCGCGTCTTCCATCTGGACGATCTCTGCGCCACTGTCGGCGGCGGCCTTCTTTTCCGGTCGCGTGAACAGAATCTCAGGGGTCGTAATGCTGGTCACCGACTGCCAGAACATGTCGGCTTTGTTCAGCAGCCGAATCGTCTGTTTGCGGAGTTGGTCGTCGGGTTGAAATGTGGCGCCGTCCGTTTGTCGAATGATGCTCGTCGGCAGCGTGATTGACGGTCGGCGCAGTGTATTGGTGAGTCCGCCGGCGACGCCAATGCTGATCACGTGGCTGGGTTTGCGCTGCTCGATGGCCTCTTCCGCCGCATCGCGCGCCCGGTCGGGACCGACGCCGGTGGTGAGGATGCGCACCCGTCCGCGTCCAGCAATAGCTTGTCCGGCGCGCGCGGCTTGCGCCTCCCAGGGAAGAGCAGCGGTGATCGTGAGCATAAGAGTCAGTCTACGCCAGACGCCGATTCGCACGGCTTGGTTATGCAATACGAGCAGCGAGGAGCACAGGGTTCGACAAGCCGTGCGAGGAGTGTTCGCTCGTCGGACATCGTGGCGTCGGTGGGTAGACTAGGTGTCGAGGCATACTGAATTCGTGAGGTTGTTTGATGTACGAAACCCTGCTCTACGACATTGACGACGGCATCTGCACGATTACGTTGAATCGCCCGGAATCGCTCAACGCGTTGAACGGAACGATGTTGACCGAGTTGCCCCTCGCCTGCGAGGCGGCTGCAGCGGACAACGACGTGCGCGTGGTGATCCTGACCGGATCGGGCCGCCTGTTTTGCGCCGGTGGCGACCTGAAAGACACCGGGCGCGGCGACATCCGCAACCTTGAGCAGAGCATCTACTCGCTGACGCACTCGGAGCGCACGTCGATTCTGCTGCACCAGATGCCGAAGCCGACCATCGCGGCCATCAACGGCGGCGCGGCCGGCGCGGGATGCTCGATCACGCTGGCCTGCGACCTGCGCTACATGTCGACCACCGCCTATCTCTACACCGCGTTCCTGCGGGTGGGATTCTCGGGCGATTTTGGCGGCACCTGGACGCTGCCGCGACTGGTCGGCATGGGCAAGGCGCGAGAGATGTACCTGCTGCCCGATCGCGTGCAGGCGGAAGAGGCGCTCTCGCTGGGTCTCGCCAACGGTGTGTTCGATCCCGAGGATTTGATGCCGGGTGTGATGCAGGTCGCGGCGCAGTTGCGCGATTCCCACCCGGGCGCGATTGCCCAGATCAAGAACAACCTGAACGACGCATTCACGATTCCCCTGGCGGAAGCGGTCCGGCGTGAGGCGGACCGGATGCGTCGCGTGGGCGAGGGCGAGGATTCGATCGAGGCGCGGCGGGCGTTCGTCGAGAAGCGACGCCCGGTGTTCACGGGCAGGTGAGTCGGAGCGGCAGCCCCCCTCTGCCTGCGGCATCTCCCCCCGCGAAGCCGGGGGGAGAACAGAACGGGGAAAGGCGGTCGAACATGTTGCGAATGAGGCAGATCTGCCTGGTGGCTGAGGATCTGGACATGATTGAGACGCACCTGCGGGGCGTGTTCGGGCTGGAAGTCTGTCATCGGGACCCCGGAGTCGGACAGTTTGGGTTGCACAACTTCCTGATGCCGATTGGCAATTCGTTCATCGAGGCGGTCTCGCCGATGATGCCGGGAACGGCGGGCGGACGCTTTCTGCGGCATCGCGGCGGCGACGGCGGCTACATGGTGATCATGCAGTGCGACGACATCGCCGCCAGGCGATCCCATGTTTCGGAGCTCGGCATTCGGCTGGTTTCGGATTCATCGAATGATCAGACGGATGGCATTCAGTTGCATCCAAAGGATCTGCCCGGAGCGATCGCGGAATTGCGCTGGAACACCGGTGACGACGTGCTTGACGGTCCCTGGAATCCTGCGGGCGACCATTGGCTGCCGGCCAAGCGCGAGCATGTGGTCACCGCGATGACGGCCGCGGAGTTGCAGAGCGATGATCCCGTTGGCATGGCGGCTCGGTGGTCAGAGGTTCTTGAGATCTCAACGGGCTCCGATGACGACGGCCATCCAATGATCGCGCTTGACGACGCAACCTTGCGCTTCGTTGAGGCGACCGATGGTCGAGGCGAGGGATTGGGCGGATTGGACGTGGCAACCGTAGATCGAGAGCACGTTGTCAGCACGGCGCGGCATCACGACCTTGAAGTGTCGGAGGATGAGTCGACGGTGACTCTGTGCGGAGTTCGCTTCCGGCTGGTCTGAGAGTTTTCTGAAACACTGTCGGCGGAGTCCGATCGGGGACCCTCCTTCAGCCCCCGCATCAAGTGCGGGGCAGGCATTCGGCAGCTTCCCCCGCAAGGGGACCGTTGAAACACTCCAGCACTCCTGGTGTTCCGTCCCCGCTCCCGAGCGGGGACCTGCCCACGGTTCCCTCCAGGCTGAACGAACATGGCGGGGCGCATATCTGGTGGAGAGCGATTGAGAGGTCGTAGCCTCGCGAAGCGGAACGGGTCCCCGCTCGGGGGCGGGGACGGTGAAGATGTCCAAGCGCGACTTTTTCAAAGGTCTCCGCAAGGGGGAAGCGGGGAACAGATTTGTTCGGAAGATTCTTAGCGGATGCTGCCGACGAAGCTGCGCAACCCCGCCTTGAGGTTGGTCGTCGCGTCGATCACGGCTGACGCCTCGTAGCCCGAGTGGACCATGCAGTCGACGCATTTCGGGTTGCCCGAGGCGACGCCGTAGTTCTCCCACTCGGTCTCGTCGATCAGCTCCCGGAAGCTCTCGGCGTAGCCCTCGTCCATCAGGTAGCAGGGCCTCTGCCAGCCGAACACGGTGAAGGTTGGGTTGCCCCACGGCGTGCAGTCGTACTCGATTTCGCCTTTGAGGAAATCGAGGAAGAGCTGCGAGTGATTGAAGTTCCAGTGCTTGGGCGGGTCGTCGAGGATGTCCCGGAAGAGTTCCTTGGTCTGGTTTCGGGCGAGAAAGTGCTCCTGGTCGGGCGCCTTCTCGTACGGGTAGCCAGGGGAAATCATCAATCCATCAACACCGAGCTCCATCAGCTTGTCGAACATCAAGCGGATGCGGTCGGGCTTGGCGCCAAGGAAGAAGGTGCTGTTCGTCGTGACCCGGAAGCCTCGAGCCTTGGCTTCTTCGATCGCCCGGATGGCCACGTCCCAGATGCCGTCTCGGCAGACCGAGTCGTCGTGGTCTTGCTCAAAGCCGTCGATGTGG
The DNA here is from genome assembly GCA_965261715.1 of Dehalococcoidia bacterium. Lineage (GTDB taxonomy): Bacteria > Chloroflexota > Dehalococcoidia > Bin125 > Bin125 > Bin125. Next base: position 3,051,010 of record OZ253471.1, on the reverse strand, counting down.
ACTGAGAACGTGAGGTACGGATTGGGCTCGAAGTCCTGCAGCTTGCGCTCGAGCAGGATCGCGTTGGTGCAGAGGTAGACGAATTTCTTGCGGTCGGTGTAGCCCTTGGTGATCTCGACGATGTCCTTGTGGATCAGCGGCTCACCGCCGGCGATGGCGACGACGGGCGCGCCGCATTCCTCGACGGCGTCCCAGCATTGCTGGGGGGTCAGCCGGCGGCGGAGGATGTCGTTCGGGTGCTGGATCTTGCCGCAGCCGGCGCATTCGAGGTTGCACTGCAGCAGCGGCTCCAGCATCAGCACGAGCGGGTAGCGCTCGGTCCGGCGCAGCCGTTGACCGACGACGTATTTGCCGACCTGAATCGTCTGTCTGAGGGGGGTGGCCATATGGTCCACTCTATTCGCTGGGTGGAACGGGTTCCTCGGACCCCGAGGTTTCCCGCACCCGTTGCAGGTTACTGAATGCTAGGGCGCGACGGTAGGCGTCGGGCGTGTTGAGGTTGAGCGTGACAGTCGGGTCGTCAATCTCCAAGAAGATAGTGCGGTCAACATGACGGCGTCGGACCGCTCGGAGTCCCTCTTGACGTTCAGTCACGGACTGCAGCTCCGGCAGCAGGTTGGAACGGAAGATCGGTGGGTGGCCGTTTCGACCTTCATGGCGAGGAACAACGATCATCGCCTCCGGCGCCGATTCGAGTGCTCTGGCAAGCTCGCGGATCACATCGGCTTCCGCAGGTTGGTCAACCGATGAGACGACGATTGCGTCGGATGTCGGCGGGACGGCGCGAGCCCCCGTGCGGATCGATGATGCGCGTCCTTCGCGCCAGTTCCGATTTGTGGTGACTTGGATGTCGGCGCGTGACGGGATCAGCGGTCGCAGCCTGTGCAGATGAGCGCCGAGCACAACCACGACGGGTCGGCAGCCTGCCGCGAGCAGCGCCTCGGTCTGAGCAACGACTAGCGGTTGGCCATGCCAGTCAAGCAGCTGTTTGGGCTGTCCCATTCGGGACGACTCACCGGCGGCGAGGAGGATAGCGGCGATCATGCGGTTGTCTCAGCAACTGATCAGCGTCAATGCGGTCGCGGAGTCGTCGGAACAGACGTCGAACGGCGTCTTCAACCTGGTCCACGGCAATGGAATCGGTGAGGTCGCCGACGCCGTAGGGCTGAGCTTCCGAGCGCGCGGTCTGTGCGGCGAGGTCGATGATTCGATCGTTGAGCGTTCGCCCACGAACGAGCGACTCGATTTGTCTCGCGCGCACTGGATACGGCGCAATGCCGACCAGCATCACAGCGGCGTCGCCATTCATCGAGAGCCGAGCGGCCGCGCTCACCTGCGGGTTGGACTTGGCGGCGGCCAACGCGGTCTGTGCGCCCCTCGGAAGCCGAGGAATGCAGAGTTGTTGCGCGGCGACTGCCCCTTCACGCCCGTCGATATCGACGCCTCCATCGGCCAACAGGCGCTCGTCGATGCGCGCCGTGTCGCCATCGGATAGATCGAGGTAGGCGTCGAGCACGATTAGCGCAGCGGCGAGCGCATTGTGTCCGGGATCCTCAAGGCAGATGCGGATCGTCGAGACGGAGTTGCCAATCGAGAACCAGTCGTTGAGTGAATTGTCGCTCGTGGCCTGCAAGTCGAGAACCGTCTGTTGGAGCGGAATCCGGCGCAGCTTCACTCGGTTAGGCTCGCCAACGAGCGCTCCCGGAAGTCCTCGAGCGCTCGCTTGAGAGCGGCCGCCGCCAGCACAGAGCAATGAACCTTGGCCTTGGGCAACCCTCCGACCGCGTCGACGAAGTCCTGGCGCTTCAGCTTCGCCGCCTCGTCGATGTTCATGTCGGTCAGGACGACAGTGGCCATGCTGCTCGTCGCGATTGCGGCGGGACATCCGCGGGTTTGGAACTGTGCTTCCGCGATGGTGTCGTCTTCAATCCGCAGCATCAGCTTCATGTGGTCGCCGCAGACGGGATTGCGATCCTCGCCCACGGCGTTGGCGGTCGCCAGGGCGCCCGCGTTGCGGGGATGTTGGAAGTGGTCAATGACGATGTCGCTGTAGGCGCGCAGGTCTTCGCTGGGCATGGGATCAGTCTAGTCAGCTGATGCGTGGGCTATGAGGTCCCGGTCAGGTCGAGCAACATCCGGGTAATCACCCGAAGCGAGCGGCTGCGGTCGGTTGGATCAAACCACTCGCGGATGCTGTGCTGGTTGTCGGAGCGACCGCCCCAGCTCATGGCGACGGCTGGAACTCCGGCGGCGATGGCCGCATTCGCGTCGGTCGATGCTGCGATCAGATGAGGCAGCAGCTCTTCGGCTTCCAGCGATCGCTTCGCGGCCTGTACCAAATCGCTCTCGACAGGTGTCACCCCCGCGGGCCGGTCACCGATCTTGGTCACCAGCGGCTCCCGCGCTCCCTTGCTCCGACGTTGATGCTCGCGATGGTGGCCGTATCGGATGATCTCCTGCAGATCTCGGTCGAGCTGGTCGAGTTGACCCGGCGACTCACTGCGCAGGTCGATGTCCATCTGCGCCAGTTCTGGAATCGCGTTGACGGTCTCACCTCCCTGGACGACGCCCACGTTGTACGTCGTGCGCGGACTGCGTGGCAGGCGGATGTCGGCCAAGCGATCGGCGGAGGCGGCGAGCGCAAAGGCCGGGTTGTAGCGACCGAAATGGGCCCAGCTATGCCCGCCACTGCTTCGGTACTGCACGTTGTAGCGCCGCGAGCCGATCCCGCTGTTGACGATGGCGGCCGGGTCGGAGTGGTCGATGGTGATGAAGGCGCGGGCTGAACGACCCAGTTCAGATTCGAAGAAGTGTCGCGCCCCGCGCAGGTCTCCGCGACCCTCCTCTCCAACGGTGGCCAGATACAGCACGTGCTCAGCGGCGGGCGACGCTCGCAGCGTCCGAGCGATCGTGAGAATCGCAACCAGCCCGGCCGCAGCGTCGGAGATTCCGGGCGCGTGAAACTCATGCTCCGGAACGATTTCCGAATGGCGATACGGGTTGCGCTCGCCCGGCCGGGCGACGGTCACTGGCTGCTCGGGTCCAAAGACCGTGTCGAGGTGGGCGCTAAGGACGATCGGATTGTCTCCTGCGCCGGGGTGTTGCGCGATGACATTGCCCACGTCGTCGGATCGCACCTGCAAGCCGATCGAGGCGAGTTCGCGTTGTATGTATTGGGCGCGAACCTGCTCCTGATCCGTCGGCGCGGGAATCTCGCAGATGGCGATCTGCTCTTCGAGAATTTCGTTTGCCATCGCCTCGAAGGAATCGAGCAGAGCAGACATTAGATGTCCAACCCGAGGGCTTCAAAGACCTGTTGGTAATGGCCCAGGTTGTTCGGTTGGTAGAACGGGATCGCGAGCTGAATCGTGCCGTCGGGGTCAACGACAAACGCGGCGCGCTGGGAGCGCTTGGTCGCCATATCGGCGACGCCGAAGGCGCTGGCGGCATCGAGTCCGGGATCCGACAGCAGCAGGAAGGGGAAGTGATGCTCTGCGCTGAACCGGTTGTGTTCGTCGGCGGAGTCACTGGAGATAGCGATTGCGTCTGCTTTGAGTTCCCTGACCATCTCGTAGTCGTCGCGAAAGGCGCAGAGCTGCTGCGTACACAGCGGCGTGTTGGCCTCGGAGTAGAAGAGGATCAGGAGAGGACCATCACCGAGATAGCGCCGCAAGTGGAGATCGGTGTCCGGTAGTTGGTCGCCGACGTCGATCATGGAGCGGTCCAGCCTGGCAATGGGTCGATGGACCCACGTGTGAAGCCCATGACGGCGATGCGGCCGAGGCCGGCCGGATCGGTGAGGGTCTCGGCGGCGCGGCGGGCCGCGAGATAGGCGTTCGTGTCGAGCTTCGCGTCAGCCACGGCGGGCAACACCGCCGCGCCGAGATTGTGCAACCACTCGGCCTGACTGAGAACTGGAAGTGGGCTCAGGCCGCCGGCCAGGGCTGACTCGGTGACCTGATCGATGTCAATGTGTGCCGTGATGTCCTGAGCGCCCGGGTGAGCGTACGGATCGTCGCCTGGAATGTGATTGCGGAATGTCATCAGGGTGCCGTCGCGCCGCCAGGATGCGTAGAGCCGATCACGGGGGTAGCCGTAGTCGAAGAGCAGCAGCAGACCGTCATCGGCAACGGTGTCGGCCAAGGCAGACGCAAGCTCGGCTCGACTCGGCCCCACTTCCACGATCTGCCCATCCGCAGTCGCCATCTGACTTAATGGTTGAAGCAGGTCGTCGTTGGTTACTTCCGACGGCTTGTCGTGAAAGCCTCGGGCGGTGGAAAAGCCGACCAGGATTTCTTGCCAGCGGCCATCGCCGAATTGGAGACGGTGGACCGGAAGGGCATCGAGCAGCTCATTGGCGACGACGAGATGATGTGTCCCCGAAAGAACGTGGACGCTGTGGACGCTGTGGATAGCGCTGAGCCGCTCTCGCTGGCGGGCGGCGGCTTGCTGATCCGGTTCGACCAGGGTGTAGTGCGTCGCCTCAGCCAGCTCCGGCGACGTGGCATGGATGTGCCGCAGCATCGACTCTGCGAGTGCGCCGGTTCCCGGGCCAACCTCGGCGATACGAAACGGTTCGGCGCGATCACCGAGACGCCACAACTCGAGCGCCTGGTGTCCGACGGCGGCGCCGAAGATCGGATGGACTTCCGGGCTGGTGAGGAAATCGCCATCCCGTCCAACCGTCGGTTGCCCGCGTCGGTAGTATCCGTGCTCGGGGTGGTAGAGGCATTGTTCCATCCAATCTGCGAAGGTCATTGGACCATCGCGCTGGATGCGCGCCGCAAGAATTCGGGATAGCGGAGTATCGAGCGTTTGTTGGACGACGGCCAACGGATTGAAGGTGGTTGGGCCGCTCTGGGTCATGGATTGAGTATAAGAACGACCGCCTCGGCGGTTGCCGAAGCGGTCGCAGGTTGGGTCTGTGGAGTGACGCCCGACTTACTCGCCGGCGACTCCCAGCACCGTCACACTGACGCGGCGGTCACGCGATTCGTCGAGCTCGACCAGGAAGATCGATTGATACTCGCCGATGTGCAGTTCGCCGTCGAGCACGGGAATGGTCTCTGAAGTGCCCAGCATCATGTGCTGGACGTGGGAGTGACCGTTCTCGGGCTCGTCTTCGTGCATGTTGACAGTGCGGATTTCGAAGTCATTGTGCCGGTAGTAGGTGTCGGGCGGTCCCCACGCGATCAGGCGATCACGCAGGTCGGCGAGGAGCAGTGGTTCGTGCTCCTGCAGAATGATGGCAGCGGTCGTGTGCTGCGAGAAGACGGATACCTGTCCAAACCCCACCCCGGATCGGAGAACAATCTCGCGAACCGCTTCGGTGATGTCACGGAACGACGGGCCTTCCTCGGTGCGGTAGGCGAGTTCATCGTGGACGTGACGGAAGGCGTTGGCAGGCAATGCGCCATTCACGGCGGACATGTTGACCGTGCGCAAGGCAGTTGCGTTGGCCATTCCCCTTAGTTTCTCAGGCTGCGAGATGATGAGATGTGAAGAATGAGATCAGCGCCGCCGGTTGCAGCATTCCCAGCGACCGCCACATGTGAATATAGCGGAAATCCATCTGGTGTTGCGGATTGGAGCACGGGCAACCAACTGGAGCAGGCTGCGCTAGCTGCTGCCTTCGGCGATGCGTGTGCGAACGCGCTCGATGAAATCGGAAACCCGGTCGTGGTCCGGCGCGTCGGTGGCGTGCTCCTGGTATTGCTGCAAATCGTCTAGCGCCTCAATGTATTGCCCGGTCTGATAGCAGAGCAGTCCTCGGTCTCGGCGATCTTCGAGCGACCATGGTGAGAGGGCGAGCAAGAAATCGGTTGCGGTGATGGCGGCGAAGTAGTCGCGCTTGCGGACCCCTGCGCCCTTGAGGTTGGTCAGGATGCGTTGCAGAATTTGTCGCTTGGTGACAGAGGCCAGGAACGATTCTGGGTTGGGTCCAGCGCCACGGTTCGTTGCTCGGAGACGGCCGGTCAGCGCTTCGCGATCGATCTCGCGTCCGGCGTGGAATGGATCGAGGAAGCGCTCCGCCCGGGCATCGTGGTCGTCGTACTTGACGAGGAAGTGGAATGGTGCGCCGACGCCGTGCAGTTCGAGTCCCGCACGCCGGGCGACTTCGATCATCAGGACGGCGAGTGTGATCGGCATACCTTGGCCGGTTTCGAGAGTGGAATGCAGGCAGCAGTTGGCCGGGTCGTAGTAGGTGTCGGTATCGCCGCGGAATCGATGCTCCTGGAACAGCACCTGGCAAAGGCGTTCGACCTGCTCCGGTTCGCTGGTTGGACTCGTCTGGCGAATCTCAGCAGCCAGGGCGTCAAGCCTCGTCAGAGCTGAAAGCTGGTTGAAGTTTGGCTCGACAATCCGACCAATCAGGAAGCAACACAGGTCGAGGCGAACGGCGTGTTCATGCCCCCTGGCGAGGATGCCGAATTGCCTGGCCAGTTGGAGATCGTCAAGTTTTACGAAACGTTGCGTTGCATCCTCGTCCATGGATCGAGGCTAGCAGGCAGAGCGGGCGTCGGCAGACGTATGATGGATGGGAGTCGCACACTTCGGAGCGAGGGGCGTGTTGGCTGAGATGTTAGATGATACGACAGATTCCGTACGGGATACCGGGGCCGGCGCTTCCAACGGTACGTCGGGAAGCGTCAATGGCCGGTCCAACGGACGGGCGAAACAGCCCCGGCCACAGGCCAAGAAGCAGCAGCTGACCAGGGCCGGACAGCCGATCGATCGCCGGCAACGCCTGCGGATTCCACCGCACCACGTAACCAAGCAGACCCCTCATGATCGCGTGCATAACTGGGACGAGGTGTACTACGGCTACACCGCCGGCCCCGCCATGTTTGAAGCGCAGCGCTGCATCCAGTGTCCGGCCGCTCCGTGCATCGTGGCCTGTCCGATCGACAATGACATTCCGGGCGCGCTGGCATTTCTAGAGATCGGCAAGCTCGCCGACGCGGCGGCCGTCTTCCGCCAGACTTCAGAGATGCCGGAACTTTGCGGTCGTCTCTGTCCGCAAGAGGCGCTGTGCGAGGGTTCGTGCGTGATTGGCAAGAACGCCAAGCCGGTCGCGATCGGCAAGCTGGAAGCCTTCCTGGGCGATTGGGACCGCGAGCAGCGCGGTGGATTCCCGGTTCCCATGCCTCAGGTTGAAAGTGGGCAGCGAGTCGCAATCGTCGGCTCTGGACCGGCAGGGTTGGCGGTCGCGGAGCAGATGCGCGTCGCCGGTCACGCGGTAACTATTTTCGAGGCTTGGCCCTCTGCCGGTGGCGTGCTGCGATACGGCATTCCCAACTTCAAGACGGCCAAAGACATCGTTGACGAAAAGGCCGATGCGCTGGAAGCGGGTGGTGTGGAATTCCGATTCGACACACGCGTGGGCGTTGATATCAGTTGGGACGAACTGTCCCGTTGGGATGCGGTCTTTCTCGCCCACGGGGCCAGCATGGGCAAGCGACTCGGCCTCGATGGGGAGCGCCTGGCTCGCGTCTACAGTGCCACGGAATTCCTGGTCCGCGCGAACCTGGGCGACGACCTCTTGCCTGCGGCGTTGTGGAGTGCGCCTGATGTCGGCCGCAAGGTCGTCGTGGTGGGCGGTGGCGACACCTCGATGGACTGTGTCCGATCCGCAATTCGGTTGGGCGCCGAGCAGGTGACCTTGCTGTACCGGCGCAGCGAGAACGAGATGATGGGCCGGGAAGAAGAACGGCGACACGCCCGTGAAGAGGGTGTGATCTTCGAGTACCTGACGACGCCCGTTGGACTGATCAAGAAAGAAGGGGCGGTGGTTGGCGTCGAATGCGCGCGGATGAGCCTGGGTGAACCAGATGAAAGTGGCCGGCGTCGGCCGCAACCCGTTCCCGGCTCAGAGTTCGTCCTCGATTGCGACGCCTTTGTGGTCGCCGTGGGCTACGACGTTGGCCGCGATGTCTACGGCGACTCCGGCATCGACGTCAACGACTGGGGTGAGGTGCTGGTGGACGAGCAGGGACGCACATCAAAACCTGGTGTGTTTGCCGGCGGTGACAATGTGATAGGCGCCGACCTGGTCGTCACCGCGTTGCGCGGCGCGCACGCAGCTATTCCGGCCATGCAGACCTTCCTTGAAGAACTTCAGACTGAACGAGCACTGGCGATGGTCGCCGGCTAGCGTTCCTGCTCAGCCAGCCCTACTCAGCGGCCGAGCACCCGGGAGCACCCGGTATATCCACTTCGGCCACGATCTCCTCGGCTGCGTTGCGGCAGAGCACGACCTCGGCGTCGCGGTCGTCGCGAGGATTACTGATCTGGTGAATGGCGCGCGGCGGAACAAAGAGGAAGTCGCCGGTTTCGACCTCGTGTGCGTGCTCCAGTTTCTCGCCGTAGGACATCACGATTGGGCCCTGCAGGATGTACATGGCCGTCTCGCAGTTGACGTGCCAGTGCGGCGTCGAGTACATCCCGGGGGGAATCTTCTGGCGGGTCATGAAGACCCCTTCTGAGCCCGAGAGGTCGGCTGAGACGCCGAACTGAATGGCCATGCCGGAACGGTGATTCGACCATTCCGCCATTTCGCCGTCGGTCATCACAATGACGCCGTCAAGCGGGCCGTCGGCTTCAGGTTGCTGTTCGGTCATGCATCTCTCCCGACATCAATGGAGCGAGCCTCGTCGATCGAGAATGACGATATCAGCAGGCGCTTGTTTGGCAGTCTCAACCCAAGATGGCGTCGGTGCAGGGTTCGGCGAGATTCCCGCGTCGGAGCGCGGGAATGACGGAATCGAGCTGGCGGATGGCGGTCGGCGCGCCGATCAGCTGGGTGGGCCGACGCTGTGGGCCCAGTCGTCGACCAGCCAATGGCCGCCGAGCTGGATCAGCTCGAATCGCATCCAGTCGCTCTCGGAGAGTTGGAAGTAGACGCGTCCGCGGGTCGTGTGCAGAACATCACCGTACGAGAGGGACTGTAAAATTTCGCCGCCCAGATCGATGGATTGAATTTTCTGGATGTCGCGACCGACATCGCCGGCGTCGTCCCAACCCCAGATCGTCAACGCTTCGGGTCCGGCCAGGGCAAGAATCGTGGCGGAGTCGCCATCGCGCAACGCCTGGAGGAACGTCAGCGCCGCGCCGGCAAGATCCGACGCTACGGCTTCGTTGACGGCGCTGGTCGGAAATCCTTCTTTGACTGTGATCCGGTAGGCGCCGATCAGTTGGCGCTGGCCAACCTTGTTTGAGGCGGGCCACACCTCGACACGCCAGAGGCCGGCGGCATCGGCGGTGAAGTAGATCTCGGCATCAAGTCCGTGCCCACCGTCGTCGTCGATCTGCAGCAAATTGCCGTCGGGATGGAAGACCTGTGCGAACACATCAACCCCGGTGTCACCATCAACCAGGACGAATACCTGCTGGTCGACTTGGGCCTGGAACTCGAACACGTCCACGTCGTCGGGTGTGTTGAGCCGACCATTCGCGCTTGAGCCGACCGAGATGATGGCGTTGTCATCGTCGACGCCGATCATCAGGGTCTGGATCTGGATGATGAAGTCGCCGATGCCGTTCGAGTCGAAAGGTTGGACACGAATGAACTGCAGTCCCTCGGCCGGGATCTGGGCGATGATCAGTGAGTCTCGGTTGGTCGTGGAGAGATCGTCATTGATAGCGATCTCCGTTCCGTCGGGCTGCAGCAGTGTGGCGATGGGATCCATGCCACCCTTGCCGTCAACGAAGATACGCAGCCAGGCGCCGGTCGCGGCCTGGAAGCGGAACTGACGCTCGGTTTCGTCCGGGCTGATCGACGAGGCGAAGCGCTCGCCTTCGATCAGGATTTCGCGGTCTGGATCGCTGACCACTGGCTGGCCGTCACCGGACTCCTGAGCCGTGTCTTGCGCAGTCTCGGATTGCTCAGGCTGCGCGGCCTGCGACGCCGACTCGACGTCATCGGCTTCGCCGGTGTCCTGTTGCGCGCTCTGGTCGCCGTCCGACTGCTCGGCGGCGTCAATCGGCTGGGACTGCGTGTCCTCCGCTTGAGCTGCGGCCTCCTGCGATTGTTGCTGTTGTTGGGCAACTTCGGGCGGATCATCACCGCATGCGGCTGCGGTGGCGGCCAAGAGGACCAAGCCGACGGCAAGTCCGACCGCAGCGCGGGGCACGCGCTTGTAAATGTGCAACATAGGAGTTCCTAATCCCAACCGCCTCTATTCCACTATAGGAGCAACAACGGCAAATCGGCGTTCGGTCGTTGTCTTGATTGAATGCCATAGGTGGGCGTGGATATACTTGCGGGAGCGCCGTCAGGGGTACGCAGAGGAGTTGGCCGTGGCCTACGACATTGTTGAAACATGTATCGGCTGTACGGCCTGCACGAATCGCTGTCCCACAAACGCGATTTGGGGCGAGCGCAACACGATTCACTACATCGACCCGGCGCTGTGCATCGATTGCGGCGCCTGTGGCGCGGTTTGCCCGGTCGAGTGCATCCTCGACGAAGACGGGGACATCTGCCGTAAGTTCGCCAAGAAGGAATGGCCGAAGGCTGAGGTCGACCCCGACAAGTGCATCGGCTCGGGCTGCGAACTTTGCATCAATGTCTGCCCGTTCGAAGCGCTGGAGCTGGACTTCACCAGCGAAGCGTCGGACTTCTTTGGTCAGGCGGTCGTGATCGAGAAGAATTGCACCGGCTGCCGCCTCTGCGAGCAGTCCTGCGGCTGGGACGCGGTCCATATCTTCCCGGTCCGCGACGAGCTGAAAAAGCTCCACTACCCGAATGACAAGCCCACGCCGGGCCAGGAAAAGTTCCTGCGCAGCAAGGCCTAAACCTTTCCGGGCTCGCTCGCTGTGGTACTCGATTCTGAGGACAAGGGTCTCAGCCCATCTCCGTCATACCCGCGACGGAGCGCGGGTATGGCGGAGGGGAGAGTCGGGTGGCCTCTTGGAGGCCGACCAGTGATTGTCGGCGTTTCCCGCTTGTTTCGGCAAGGCAGCAAATGCAAACGCACAGGCGGCCCTTGCTATTGGCTCATCCCTTGGAACTCTTGAACCTACCGGTGGATCGCTTCCAGGAACGAGCGGTCGATCGCTTTTTCGATATCGACATCGTTTTCCAGCGCTTCGTACTCGAGCAGGACATCGGTCAGTGCGCGGAACTGCTGCTGGGTGAACCAGCCGACACCATTAGCGCGAGTCAGGTCGTTCTGCGCGTTCTTGATTTCCGTGTCGAGGATGAAGCGCTCGTGGACCAGGTCGGGCGGCGGGTCCTGGGCCATGAACTTGGCGGTGGACTCGATTGCGGCCGCAGGATCGTTGACCGCAAACTCAAAGGCTCGGACCGTCGCCCGCAAGAAGCGCTCAAGCTTCTCGCGATTCGTGTCGTCCTCGAGGAACTCTTCCGTCACCAGGTAGACCACGCCGAGCGTCGGTACGCCGTCGTCGGCGGCCTCGAAGACGGTGATGTCCTGGCCCAGGTTGCGGCTCAGCGTGTCTGGTTCGTTGGAGAGGAAGACAGGGTAGACATCGATCTGCTCTTCGACCAGCACGACCGGATTGAAGCCAACGTCGATCATGTTCATGTCGTCGGTGGTCAGACCGTGAGCGGCGAGCATCGCGTGGAACTCCGCCTGCACGATGCCCTTGAAGCCAACGTCACGTCCGGCGAAGTCGGCGGGGGATTCGATGCCTGATGAGTTGAGGACGGCGTAGCCGAAGTCGCCGCGCTGTCCGAAGAGCATCACGGCGACATAGGGTGCGCCGGAATTGGCCCGAATCTGCAGCATTTCCGACGCTGGCAAGGTGGTGATGTCGACTTCGCCGGCGAGGATCAAGGTCTTGTGGCTGCCGGTAAAGCCGGCGTGCTGGATGTCGACCTCGAGACCTTCGTCAGCGAAGAATCCTCGGTCTTCGGCGACGTAGACGGCGACGAAGGGTAGGTTGGCCTGCGGCTGGAATCCGGCGATGTATGACATGGACAGGACATCGTCGGAGTCGTCGCCGGAACAGGCGAGGCTCAGTGCGGCAGCCAACGCAGCGACAGCGGCGAGGGCAAACAGCAAACGGTTGCGGAACGAGACGGACATCTGAAACATGGGCGCAGGGCTCCTGGGCTTGACGGACGCCGGGCGATTCTCATTGCCGGGCCGGCTAGCCGGAGCCGCTTCCGTGGGGTTGCCACGGCGATAACGACCGTTAACAGCCTATGAATGGAGTCGGTCAGCGGCAAGCGTCTAGGAATGCTTTGAACAACTCCGATCCCCGCTTCCCCCCTCTGCAGGGGAAGCTGCCGAAGGCTGAAGGGGGGTCCCCGCTCAGCCTGCGGCACCAGTTGTTCAGAGGATTCCTAGCGGTCTGTGGAACGCGTATCTGTTTGCAGCGGACGCGGGTCGCGCAGAACTGATGATTTGTACCACCAACCATCGATCGCATCGCGGCGGAACTCAGCGATCAGACGATGCTCGCGACGCACCTTGAGATCGGTGCCGAGGTCGACGTCGTCGCCCTCCAGTTCCAGAATGAACCCATCAGACGAGAACTTGATGACGACGGAATCGGGCCGTTGAGGCGCTCGCCGTTCAGGCAGGCGGTAGTCGGTTCGCTCGCCGTCATCGGCGGATGGATCGCGGGGGGTAGTCATGGCTGCTCCATGGATTGAGCTTATGAGGCGCTGACGGGTTGGTCGATACGCCAGGAGAAGAGCCGCTCGGCGGCGAACACGGCTGTGGAGAGGGTCACACCGATCAGGGTCAGCATCAACACCGCGGCGAACACTTTCTCCAGCCGCAGGTTGTTTTGCTCAATCCAGACCACTGCGCCCAATCCTCCATGCCCAGACAGGAAGAACTCGGCGACCACGGCGCCAATCAGCGACAGCGTGACGGAGATCTTGAGCGACGCAAACAGATACGGCACGGCGGCCGGCAGTCGCAGGTGACGGAAGATCTCCCAGGTCGACGCATCGACTGAACGGAAGAAATCGTGGATCCGTGGATCGATGTCGCGGAATCCGGCGATCGCGTTGACCAGGACAGGGAAGTACGTGATCAGCGCGGCGATGGCGATCTTCGGGTACCAGCCATAGCCGAGCCAGATGATGAACAGCGGAATGAACGCAACAATGGGCGTCACCTTGACCATGATCGCAATCGGTAGGACCGCGCGTTCAAGGATTTGTGAGTGCGCCACGCCCGCGGCCAGCAGCGTGGCCGCGGCGGTACCGAGGGCCAGGCCGCCGAGCGAGACCGCCAGCGTCTTCATGCCCTCCGAGAAGTAACGGCCGAAGTCGGCGAAGAAGTTCTCAATCACACCTGTGGGTCGCGGCATGACCCAGATCGAGACGTCGCTGACTCGAACCCACAGCTCCACCGCTAGCGCCACCAGCAGCAATGCGATCAGAGGTGGCAGAATCCAGGCGAGCAAGGGTCGCACGTCCGGCGACGACAACGGAATTCGCCGCGGCGGCGGAGCGTCGAGCTGTTTCAAATCACGGATTGGTTCAGTGACCATGGGGGCCCTGGGCCGCATCGAGGGGGACGGCGGTGGTTGTCGGCGAACGCAGAGCGGCGCGGACGATGGCAGTGTCGTTGATGAAGCGGTCCGAGTGCTCGTGTTCGGGACGACGCGGTCGCGATGCCGTGATCGGGATATCGGCGATGATCCGTCCCGGACGCGGCGACATGACGAGCACGCGGTCGGCGATGGCGACGGCCTCGGCGACGGAATGGGTCACGAAGACGGCGGAGCGCGGCGGTTCGGTCGGGTCGTGGGAGATGCTCCAAAGCCGTTGCAATTCGTAGCGCATCTGCTCGCGGGTGATTTCATCGAGGGCGGCAAACGGTTCGTCCAATAGCAGCAGCGGCGGATCGATCGCGAGCGCGCGAGCCAGCGCGGCCCGTTGCTGCATCCCGCCGGACAATTCTGCCGGCCGGTAGCGTTCGAACCCGCTCAAGCCGACCAGTTCGATCAGTTCATCGACGTTGGTCGACGAATGCGTTTCGCGTGGGTTGAGTTGTAGTCCCAGGCGAACGTTGTCCTCGACGGAGCGCCAGGCCAACAGCGCCGGTTCCTGGAAGACCAGCCCCAGGCGCTTGTATCGTTGTGCGTCCTTGGGCGTTTGACCAAAGACTTGCACCTCGCCGCCGGAGGGTAGCGTCAGCCCAGCGATAAGTCTCAGTAGCGAGGTCTTGCCGCAACCCGACGGTCCGACCAGGGCGGTGAACTCCCCCGCGCGGATGGTCAGGCTGGTTGGATCGACCGCATCGAGCAGAGCGCCCTCTTTGGTCACGTAGGTCAGGCGGACATCGCGGAGCCGGACCGCAGGTTCAGCGTCCGGCTCGATCGGATGCTTGATCACGAGTGGCGCGGTCGGCGCTGCCCTGGTGGTAGTTGTCGTCACGGTGCTGGCAGAAGGTGGCGTTAGCCTAGATGTCGTGCGTTCGGTCAGAACGCTTTTCAGTTTAGGCGTAGATCGGGAGTGGGCATGGCGACCATTGGCTTTATCGGCGGGACGGGACCTGAAGGGCTGGGACTGGCGATGAGGCTTGCCATGGCGGGCGAGCGCGTGTTGATCGGTTCACGCAGAATCGAGCGAGCCGAAGACGCCGCGCAGACCGTACGCGATGCCGTCTCCGAGGCGGGCGGGACGCCGGACGCCGGCGGCGGCGTCAACCGCGATGTCGTGGAGCAGTCGGATGTGGTGATCATCGTGGTGCCGTTCGACGGCCACGAAGCGACGCTCAACGATCTACGCGACGTGATCGGCGACAAGCTGGTCATCGACGCTGCGGTTCCGCTGACGATGGAGAACCGCGTTCCAGGCATCTCCGACGTTGCCCAGGGTTCCGCCACCGAGCAGGCGCAGGCGCTGCTGCCCGACGCCAGGGTCGTGGGCGCGTTCCACAACCTGAGCGCTCGCAAACTGCAGAAGCTCTCGGACCCAATGGAAGGCGATGTGCTGATCACGGCCGACGACGCTGACGCGAAACAGGCGGTCGTGGAACTCGTCGGCAAGATGCCCGACCTGCGAGCGATCGATGCCGGTCCGCTATCGATGTCGAAGTTCGTCGAAGATCTGACTGCGCTGATCATCGGCATGAACATGCGCTACAAGACACAGGCCGCTGTGCGGATGGTGGGGATCGACTAATGGCTGCCCCATCCGAATACCGAGTCTTCGCCGTCGGAGGCATTCCTGAGGTCGTTGACGGCGACGATCTCGCCGAGTTGATCGACACGGCCCTCGCAGCGCAGGAGACGCCGCTTGAAGCTGGCGATGTCCTGGTCGTGACGCAGAAGATCGTCTCCAAAGCTGAGGGTCGGGTAATTCGGCTCGACGACGTGACCGCAGGAGAATTCGCCGAGGATTGGGCCCAGGACTGGGAGAAGGACGCACGCGCGGTCGAGCTGGTCCTGCGCGAATCGAAGCGGATTGTGCGGATGACGCGCGGCTTGATCGTCTCCGAGACCAGGCACGGCTGGGTCTGCGCCAATGCCGGCGTCGATCAGTCCAATGTGGGCGGCGGCCAAGCCGTGGCTCTGTTACCGATTGACTCGTCCGCGTCGGCGCTGGCGATTCGGCAAGGGCTCGTGGCTCGCGGTCAGGTTGATGTTCCCGTCATCGTGACCGATACCTTCGGTCGGCCGTGGCGCAACGGACTAATGAACGTGGCGATTGGCGTGAGCGGGATGAACCCGATCCGCTCCTACATCGGCGAAGTGGACGCCGAGGGATACGACCTGCGCGTCACCGAAATGGCGATCGTGGACGAGTTGGCGTCGGCGGCCGAGCCAGTGATGAACAAGCTCGACGCGGTGCCGGTAGCGGTCGTGCGGGGACTGAACGTTCCCGTCGAGGAATACGACCACACCGCATTGGTGCGGCCGGCGGAGATGGATCTGTTCCGATAGGACGAGACCATGGCTGCGGCGTTCAGCATCGAAGCCGACTTTGAATGCTCGCTGGACAAGCTGTGGTCATTCGTGTCCCACGTGCCGAACCAGGATCACTGGATTTTCGGTATGTCCGATTCCGAGGTGGTCGGCGGTGGCGAAGTCGGCGTCGGCTCCGAAATCGCCGGTACGTCGACCGAGCAGGGCAAATCGTTGCTCGTCACGATGGTGGTCAAGGAATACGACGCGCCGTCGCGTGTGTCCTGGGAGAACACGGATGGTCACACCCCATTCGTCACGGTCATCACGTGCTCCGGAGACGACACGGCGTCACGGATGAAATATGAAGTCACGTTGTTTCCAAAGTCGATGATCATGAAGGTCATGATGGGCCCGCTGCGGCCTCTAGGCAGCATCGTCGCCAACACGATGCTGAGGGACGAGATCACGCACTTGCGCGAGGCAATGGGGCTGAAATCCTGATGGTCAGCATGTCGACTAGCGCGTCGGTCATCATCGCGCGCGAACCGTCGGACGTTTGGGCCTACGTCTCCGATGTCAGCAACCAGGACCAGTGGGTCGATGGGATGTCTGACTTCGAGATCGTGGGTGGTGGGCCGATTGGTCGTGGCACACAGATTCGAGGCACGTACACGTATGGTGGAGACTCGGCGCCGGTGTTGATGACCATCACTGAATTCGGTGAAGGTCGGCGTCTCGCGATTGACGCTTCCGAAGGTCCGTTCCCGTTTACGGGACTGTTGACGCTTGAGCGGTCAGGAAGCGGAACCGTGGTCACGAACTCGATGACTGCGGGCAGTGATCACATCGTGACCTCAATCATGTTCACGGTGTTTCGGCCACTCATGAAGATCATGATGGGCCGACAGCTGCGCAAAGAGCTGGGACAACTGAAAAACCTCCTTGAGTCAGCCAGCGCTGACTAGGGCACGTTCATTTTGCACTGATTGAGCATGGCGAGGCCTTTACCACTCGCCAATCAACGATTCCAGTCCCTGCCCCTGGAGCCTGTCTCAAAAGTCGCTTGATCTCTACCTCTGTCATACCCGCGCTCTGCCGCGGGTATCTCGGTGTGCTCGACACGAAAGTACAGTCGGTATCGCAATCGGATCAGCCGCTGTTCCTCAGGTTCGAGCGTCTGTGCAGCACTCGTCATTCCCGCGGCGGAGCGCGGGAATGACGAGTCTTTTTCTGTGAAACCCTCTGGAGGATGGGTCTGGCGACACGGAGCTCGTGCGACCAGCCCTACGGAACTCGCTCGTCCGTAAAGGCGATCTCAAAGTCTTCGAAAAGCACGGCGGCTTCGGCCGAGGCGGTGATCGTTCGTGCGTGCGCAGCGAGGAACGCTACCCGATCGTTGTCCTGGAGCGCATTGAACTGCGCGTTGTAGCCGCTATGAAGCTGCGAAATGCCGGTCAGGTATCGGTTGTGCCAGTCGACAGCGTGTTCCGGTGGTTCGAGATCGAATAAGGCGTCGCGGAAGCGTTCAATCGTTGGAAGTCCACGACGCAGGTTCTCGCGGTGGATTCGGCAATCGACGTTGTTCTCCACACAGTTCGCGGCGGTGTCGGGCTCGATGGTTGACTGTATTTCGACCGTCGCGCGGGCGACGAAGTTGCAAAGCTCATTGAAGTACCCGCCAGGCGGATAGTCGCAGGAGGCGGTGACCGACGGCCCGACCGGCGCGGGGTCGCCCTCGAAGATGTCCAACTCGCGCAGCAGAAACAGCGCCGCGATGAATCCGATGATCGCGCCGATGATCGGGATCAGCAGCGACGGCGCTTGCCGACGCCGTCCTGATTCCGTCGGCGACTGTCTAGAGGACATCGTTGAGGAAGTCGCGGACGGCTTCGACGAACGCCTCCGGTTGGTCCCCGGCGACGGAGTGGCCCGCTTCGGCGATGGTCACCAGCTTCACGACCGGTACCTTCTCGGCGAACTCTTCCGCTTGTTCCCGCTTCAGGACGGGACTCTTCTCGCCGTGCAGCAAGAGCGTCGGCACGGTCAGGGCCATGGCCGATTCCCAGATACCAGCACGTGCGTCGGCGACGCCGCGGAAATCGGCCTCACGGAAGCGCTCGTCGAACATCTTGGCCATCTTGCCGTCCGGCGTTTCGCGCAGAGAGACCTCGAGGCGCTTGCGGATGCCCTCTTTCGAGCGGAACGGATAGTACTGGTGAGTCATGTCGACCCATGCGTCGAGGGAGTCCATTTCGTACGGACCGGCAACGAACTGTCGGACCTGCTGGACGCCGTCGACGCTGACTCCGGGACCCACGTCGATCAGTACCAGCGCACGCAGTTGGTCGGGGTGCTGCGCCGCGAAGGTCATCGCATTCATGCCACCCATCGAGTGACCAATCACGACCGGCCGATCGAGGACATGCGTCTCTACGAAGCCGCGGATGTCGTCGGCCATGTGATCGCGGGAGTAGTCGCTGAGTTCAGTCGCCCGATCGGAATGTCCGTGTCCGCGCTGGTCGAGGGCGTACCAATGAAGCTGATCGGAGAGGGCCGGAGCGACCTCGTCGAATGAGTGGCAGTTGAGCGCGAACCCGTGCAAGGCAACCGCATCGACAGCGGCTTCACCGCCGTGGTCGACGTAGTGCAACTTGAGACCATTTACCTCGGTAGTGTGCTCGCTCATCATGTGACATGCCTCTGGCTGTTCCGACGCGCAGTTCCCGTACCAATAGACTATGCCCGCGATGCGAGAACGAGGGCCCACGCTTCGATACGACGTAGACGAACGTCCGCCGTTACTGATCGCCGCAGGCCTGGGCTTGCAGAACGCGCTCTTTGTCATCTCGGGCGTGATCTTTCTTCCCATCTTCATGCGCTCGCAAGGCTTGATTACTGATGGCGAAGCGGCGTTTCTCGTTGCAGCGACACTCTTGACCGCCGGGCTGTCGACCTTCGTGCAGGCGTTTCGAGTCGGTCCAGTCGGTTCTGGCTACATGTTGTTCATGGGCACATCGGGCGCGTTCTTCGCGGCGACGATCGATGCCATCGAACTGGCCGGTATCGGCTTCGTGGCGGCGTTGGCGTTGATTGCCGCGCCGACCGAATGGCTGATTGCCTGGTTTTTCCGCATCTTGCGCAATGTGTTCACGCCCACGGTCGGCGGGGTGGTGGTGATGTGCGTAGCGGTCACAATCGTGCCGCTTTCGATCGATGCCTGGCAAGGGACGGGCTCGGAGAAGGAAGGCTCGCTGGAGTTTCTCGCGATCGGCGGTGTGTCGGTACTGGTGATGGTGGCGATGATCGTAGCTGCGCCCTCGAGATATCGGCTCTGGGCGCCGATCGCCGGCCTGGCCGCCGGCTGTCTGGTCGCCCTCGCGACGGGTGACTGGTCCCTCAGCCAAACCAGGGACTCTGCAATCGTCGGCTTCCCGATTGGCGAATGGCAAGCGCCGACGTTTCCCGGTTCGGCAGAAGCATTCGCCGTTTTGGGCGCATTCGTGATTGCGACATTGGCCGGCACATTCGAGACCGTCGGCGATGCGATCGCAGTGCAAAAGGTCTCGCAACGCAACTTCCGCCGGATCGATTATGAGTCGGTGCGTGGATCGTTGAATGCCGACGGCGTCGGCAATGCACTGGCCGGGATCATGTGTACGACTCCGAACACGACGTACTCCACACCGACGGGCATGATTCCAATCGTCGGCGTCGCGTCACGCTGGGTGGGATTGTGGGGCGCCGGGATCATGATGGTGATGGCCTTCTTCCCGATCCTGACTGGATTCGTACTCGACCTGCCGGGACCGGCCATCGGTGGCATTACCTTCGTCTCGATTCTGCTGCTGTTCATCATGGGCATGCAGATCGTGATCGACGCCGGCATCAACGGACGCTCGGCGTTGATCGTGTCGCTGGCGTTCTGGGGTGGGTTTGCGGCAGAGCGCGACCTGTTTTTTCCAGGTCTGATGCCCGAGGCGGCGGAGCCGATCCTGGGCAACGCGATTTCCACTGGTTCTGTGATCGCGGTTGGGCTGACTGCGCTGTTCTTGCTGATTCCTCGACGGCGCTATCGATGGAGTGGCGATGCGGCCATCGAAGCGCTGGAGCAAGTCACCGCCTTTGGCCAGGATGTCGCCAACAAGCTCAGTTTGAGCCCCGGACCGGCGAATCGGCTGGAGCTGTGCCTGGAGGAACTGTTCACACACCTGGTGGATGACGGCGATTCCGGTCGGACCATCCGGATCGAGGCGTCGGCCACGGAGGACGAAGTCGAGGTGGTGGTGACCGACCGGTCAGATCTGCGGGATGTTGAGCTACCCAATGTGCCTTCGGAGCTGCTGGAAGCCGACAATGATGAGCTACAGGACCTGGGCTTAGTGTTGTTGAGCAGGATGGCGTCGCACGTCAGTCACACGACCATTTCGGGTTGGCACTATGTCTCATTCGTCATCGACCGGCACGGGCAAGCAGTCCCCGGCGCCCTACTCGCCTGACCTCTGGCTGGCTCTCGCGGACGAAGAGCTGGCGGGGCAGTGCCGAGTCGAGCGGTTTCGCGTGTCAGGTCCCGGCGGCCAACATCGCAACAAGACCGACTCGGCGGTACGCCTGACGCATGAACCGAGTGGCGTCGTTGGGTTCGCCTCCGAGCGACGGTCGCAGCATCAGAATCGGTTAATGGCGCTGGCTCGGCTGCGTCGCAACATCGCCATCGAGTTGCGGACAGACATCGACCTCGACATGTATCACCTACCGCTCACGCTGCAGCGGATGTTGCCGCGTTCGGTTCAGACAAAGCTGCCAGGCAAGGATCGTATTGGTCCAAAGCATCGGGATTTCTGGACCGGCGCGGGCCCGCTCCTGGATCTGTTCAATGCTGTGCGCGGTTCGACCAGCGACAGCGCGTCGCAGATTGGCTGCTCGTCGAATCAGTTGACGAAACTGTTGGCCTCGGAACCGCATCTCTGGGCGGCCGCAAATGCGATTCGAGAACAGCACGGACTCAGTCTGCTGCGTCGATGACGGCGTCTGCTTCAATCTCGATGATCATGTCGGGATGGATCAGCGCGCTGACTTCAACCATCGTCGCCGCTGGGCGGATGTCGGCAAACGCGGCATGATGCGCTTCGGAGACGGCCGGGTACTGGCTGATGTCGGTGATGTAGATGCGCGTGCGGACGACATCGTTGAGCGAACTGTCCAGCTCGGCCAGCGCCGATTCAATGATGGCCAGGCAACGTCGCGTCTGAGGACCGGCGCCGCCTGGCGTGACCGAGCCGTCGGGCTCGATGGCGGCGGTCCCGCTGACGTGAGTCAGATTGCCGACTCGGACGGCGCGGGCGAAGGCGAATTGGTCCTCGAACGGGCTGGCGGATTGCGTGCTCCGGCGTGAGGTCACGGTCGATGCTCCAGTTCCTCAAGAATGACTTCGGCCGCCGCACGGCCGCTGCGCACGGCTGATTCCATCGTCGCGGGCCAGCCGGTTGCGGTCCACGCGCCGGCCAGAGCCAGGTTGCGAATCGATGTCCGTGGCCTGACTCGGTGTGCATTCATGCCCGGCTTGGGTCGGAACGTTGCTTCAGCTTCCTTGACTACGCGGATGGCCAGCAGCGTTGCGCCCGAGGTCCGTCGCAGCGCTCGCCGCACAGCGCGTTCGACTCGCTCGGTGATGTTCTGTTGAGGGAGTTCAACGATGTCATGCGCACCGCTGAGGGAGACGGAGATCCAGTGCGGCGGAGTCTCCCACCCGTGAATCTGTGAACGGTTGAAGATGAACTGCGCGTCGCGATCGAGCGAAGCGACGAAGTCGCGTCTCATCACCGGTCGGTCCCACTGCATGTGAACATTGACGATTGGGCTCACTTCATGCTGGCTCAAGCGCCAGAACGGTTCACGCCTGCGCCATCCGGCGGGAATCAGGTTGAACGCGCTGCGAGGAGGCAGGGCGACGATCACCGCGTTCACATCCAGTTGCTCGCCACGGCCGTAGCGGACGGCCGCCGCGTCTCCGCCTCTGGTGACAATCTCACCGACATTTGCATTCAACTCGACTCGAGCGCCGTGCTCGCGCAGGTACGTGAGCGCTCTATCGGCGACCTCGCCGAGCCCGCGTGTAAACACGCCAATGTCCGCTGCTCGCGGGTTGCGGCTGAATCCCTCCTGAAACACCTGAATCGCTTGCGTGGCGGAAACCTCGGCACTGCGGTCGTTGCATGTGGGCAGAATGATCAGGTCCCAAAATCGCTCGATCGCTCGTTGACTCTGGTGATGGTCCTGCAACCAGTCGGCGAACGACTGTCGGTCCAGGGCCAGTCGCTCGAACTCGCTCATGCGCCGGATCGGCTCGAACGCGAGGGCGAGGCGCGTCTTCTCGGCGACGCTGAGATGTTCGTAGCCGAGCAACGAAGGAAACATGTGCAGCGGCGCCGGCAAGAGCTGTAGACCGAACCTGGTCAGGCTTCGAGGCTGCCCGGACGAGATCACACTGACGTGGCGTCCTTGCGAGTCGGGATCAATCACGGCCACTTCGAGGTGATCCTGATAACGGACGATGTCGGGGCAGCCGATCCGCTCCAGAAACGCCTGAAACTCCGTGCAGCAACGCATGGTGATGTGCTGCCCGTTATCGAGCGTGACGTCGTGGTTGGGATCGTCGAACGAATACGCCTTACCGCCGGCGTATGGTCGGCGTTCGAACAGAGCGACATCTTTGCCGGCGTCGACAAGATCGATAGCGGCGCTTAGCCCGGCGAATCCGGCGCCAATGACGGCGATTGGGGCGTCGGCGGCGTATTGTTCCACGATGGAGTCAGCCGATGCGAGCAACGTTGGGCAGCGCGCCGATCAACCACAGCTCCAACAACCGTACGACCCGTCCCGCTTTGGATGGCGATACACGCTGGCTGTATACGTCGTACTCGCGTTCGACGATCGCGTCAAGAATCATGCGGTAGACGCCCTGCAACCCGTTACAGCAAGCGCGACTGCGAGGACCGTTGAGCAGCGGGATCAGACGATCGCCTTCGTGGTAGAAGGCGTAGGCGCGCTGGGCGTAGTCGGCCATCAGGCTGCGAAATTCGTCGTTGTAAACGCTGCCGAGAATGTCGGACTCCGAGACGCCGTGTCGGTCGAGGTCTTCGAGCGCGATGTAAATGCGGCCCCGCTCGGCGTCTTCCTTGACGTCGCGCATGATGTTGGTGATCTGTAACGCTTTGCCCATCGCGACTGCGGAGTTGATCGCCAACTGAGTTTGCGATCGGTCATAGCCAAAGATGCAGAGGCAGATCAGTCCGATCACCGAAGCGGCGCGATAGCAATACTGTTCCAGCTCGCTCCAGGTTTCATAGCGCGTGAAGGTGAGGTCGTGCTCCATCCCCAGGACCAATTCCTCGAAATGTTCTCGTGGAATATCAAAGCGGTCGATGGCGTCTGCAAGTCCCCGCGCCAACCAGGCCGGATCAGCGTCGCCGTTGTTGTACGCGGCGTGGAGCAGGCCGTGCGCCTGATGCAGAGCCTGGGCTCGCTGCTCTCGGCTGCCCGCCTCGTCGACGGCGTCGTCGACCGTCCCCGCGTAGGCGTAGGCGGCGTAGATTGCACGGCGTTTGAGTGGCGGCAACGCGGAGAACGCGATGTAGAAATTCGTCGCCCGTCCGCGGGTGAAGGATTGACACTCGCGGTAGGCGTCGGCGACTTGCGGATCGAGACGGCGTTGCATGGTGGCGTCAGGTTAGTTTGAGTTTGAGTCCCGCGCGTAACGCGAGCCAGGCGCGAGTCGTGTTCCCGACCGTTGGTCGACGACTCAGCGTGTCGTAGTTCTGACGCTCGATCGCCTTGAGCACCGCGCGTCCGCCGTCGGTGAAAAGTCGCAGGTCGATGGCCAGCTCGGGCGGGACCTCATCGATCAGTCGCTCGCCCTTGCGGAACCAGGCCTCGGCGCGATCGACCTGGAATCTCATCATGGTGCGAAAGGCGTCTGGACAACGTCGTTGACGAATGCCCTCGGCGATGTCCTCTTGCGTCAGGCCGAAGGCTCGCAGGTCTTCTTGCGGTAGATAAATTCTGTCGGCGTCGAGGTAGTCTCGGCGCACATCCTGCCAGTGATTCGCGATTTGGAGCGCCGTGCAGGTGGCATCGGACAGGTCGCGGCGGTAGCGGCCTTCTTCGGTCCCCGTATCGATGTCCCAGAGTGCGAGCACCATTTCACCGACCGGGTTGGCGGAAAGGTTGCAGTACGCCAGCACGTCCTGGAAGGTGTTGTAGCGGGAGTTCTGCTGGTCGAGGCGATTGGCCTCGATCAGACGACGAAACGGATCGGCGTTGAGCGGTTTCGATTCGGCGACGCGTTGCAGCGCGACGTTGATTGGATGCAGCGGTTGCGCGCCGACGAATGCACGCTCGAGATCCTCTTGCCAGAGGTCGAGCCGTCCGCTCCGCTCCTCTGGCGCGCCCTCGGATTCGTCACCGATGTCGTCTGTGTAGCGACAGAACGCGTACACGGCGAACATCGGCGCCTGCAGCTCTCGAGGTAGGAACCAGCTGACGACGGTGAAGTTCTCACCGTGTCGACGGCTGTAACGCTGGCACCAGCGGAGCGCGTCGGCAGAATCGCCGGCGAACCCTGTCGAGAGATGCGTCGTCGTCATCGGCGCTCGATGCCTGCGGCTGGTATCGCTAACCGCTCCGTGGTATGTCTAGTCGTCGTTCAGGTCTTCCGGATCGAGGACACGGAAGCCCACGCCCACCTTGACCTGGAACCAGCCAATCTCGCCGTCGTTCATCGCGCCGCGGATCTCGCGCACTTCAAACCAGTCGATGTTCTTCAGGGTTTCACCCGCCCGGCCGACTGCGTTGCGAATGGCTGCGTCGACGCCCTCAGACGATGAGCCGACGAGTTCAACGATCTTGTATACGTGGTCTCGATGTTCTGCCATGTCGTCCTCCTGACTCCTACTGTGCCAGATAGCCCGATGTGTGGTTATCCGGCGCCCAGTTCGTGATCGAGCATTTCGTAACATGCCCAACAGAGCTGCTTGCCCTGCATCGGAATCAGCGTGAGCACTGGCTGACCGCATTCTTCGCAGACGAGCCGCTGCTTGGTGTCGAACCGCATCACGACGAGGTCGTGCAATTCACCGTCGGCCGAGGCGACGTGACGCGTCAGGACGGCGTCCTCGACGAATCCCAGGCGTTCAAAGATCTTGCGCGCGCCAACCTGATCGGGCGTCATCTGGGCAATGATCTTGGCGACGTCGTCCGAGAGCGCGCTCTCGAACGCGAGTCCGAGCAGCACATGGCCGAGTCCCAGCCGTCGGGCGGAAACATCGACCATGACGCGAATCTCGGCGACGTGGCGAGTCCAGCGCAGACGCCCACGCTCGATCGTCGTGTAACCGATGATCGCGCCGTTCTCTACCGCTACGACCGAGCGAACTCGTCCGGCTTCGGTCTCGTGAATCCAGTCTCCGATGTCGGCGACGTTGGTGATGTCGCGCTCCTGGAAGAGCAGATCCTCGTTGGGCTGTCGGCGTCCGAAGTCCAGCAGGGTGTTGCCGTCGTTGGGCGCCAGGTGCCGGAGCCGGATCGTGCGCTCGCCGCGGCGCAGGTCGCGGGGCAATTGATGCATCTCAAGGTCTGGAGTCGTCGTCATGATGCCCCCTCCCACTGCTGGCAGCGCCTGATCGCTGAACTGTCATGGTAGCGCTCCACGTTCGGGCCAAATGGAACGAGTTCTCGTTCTGTCACGACCGGCGCCCACAGTTCAGCGGGGAACGATAGCGCGGTCATAACGCCCGAGCGCCATCAGCGGGAAGTAGTGGCGGTAGAGGTGATAGTTAATCATGAAGTCGCCGGGAAAGCCGGTGCCGGTGAACTCGGGTTCATCCCAGGTCCCGTCTTCGCGCTGACGTTCGATCAGGTATCGAATCCCTCGGGCGACCGATGGGTGCTCGGCCTCACCGGCTGCGATCAACGACATCAGCGCCCAGGCAGTCTGCGACGGCGTTGAGGGGCCCAGGCCGCGCAGCGAGGGATCGGCATATGTGTCGCAGGACTCGCCCCAGCCGCCGTCGGGCAGTTGATGACGGAAGAGCCACTCGACCGCGTTGCGCACCGGCGGCGCCGACATTGGCTCGCCCAGGGCTTGCAGCGCCGGCAGCGACGCGCCGAGACCGTAAATGTAGTTGACGCCCCAGCGCCCCCACCAGGATCCGTCCGGCTCTTGCAGGTCGTACAGAAAGCGCAAGCCGCGACTGGCCGGTGGATACTGCCCGCTATACCCGAGTTGACCGATGTACTCGAGCGCGTGCGCGGTGACATCTGCCGTCGGCGGGTCGAGCAGCTCGCCGAAGTCGGCGAAGGGAATCTCGGCGAGGAAGGTCTTGTCGTTGTCGACGTCGAATGCGCCCCAACCGCCGTTCGACGCTTGCATCGACAGCATCCAATGCAGTCCGCGGTCGAGCGCCAACTGCCGTTCGGATTCGAGCCCCGGCAGGGGGATGCGCTCCAGAGCCATCATCACGACGGCGGTGTCGTCGATGTCGGGGTAGACATCGTTGTCGAACTCGAATGCCCAGCCGCCCGGCGGCGTATCGGGATTCTTGACCTGCCAGTCGCCGCCCGACAGCACCTGCTCGCGCAGCATCCAGCGCGCGGCGTTCTGTAAGGCAGGGTGCTGAGGGTCCACTCCCGCGTCGAGCAGCCCGAGGGCGGCCAGGCAGGTGTCCCAGACCGGCGATTGACAGCTTTCGGTCCAGATGTGTTCGCCGTCGGCATTGTCGCGCTTCCAGGTAAAGCGGTCGAAGCCGGCCAACGCTCGTCTGATCACAGGATGATCGAGCGAATATCCCATCGCGCGAAGTGCCAGAATCGCGTAGACCCAGGGTGGTTGAATCCCACCCCAGCATCCATCCGCTTCCTGCCGGTCGAGCAGCCAGCGCTCGGAGAACGCGAGCGCCCGATGCTCGAATGGCCGGATGTGGTTTCGGTCGAGCAAGCGAAGCACGGTGTCGAACGCGAGGAACGCGCCTTCCGCCGAGAAGAGATTCCTGGGCAGAGGCACAGCGAACTTGCGTCGGTCCGACGGCTTCACCCAGAGCTCAGGCACGCCCGCGCCCGCGGGCAGAGTGGCCGTCGGCCGCAGCGTCATGATCACGGTGATGCCGACGATGGTCGCCCGAGCCCAGCTCGCGAATTCGTAGAGGTTGATCGGCATCCAGGAAGGCAACAGGTTGATCCACGGCGGCATCGCCGGCAGGCGGTCCCAGTCGAACTCGCCGAACATTGCCAGCCAGATCTTGGTAAAGACGCGCACGCGGACGATCCCGCCTCGTTCCAGAATCCACTCGCGGGCTCGCGTCATGTGCGGTGAATCGGGGTCGTCGCCGACGAGCTTGAGCGCGAAGTAGGCCTCGACCGAGGTTGAGATATCGCCGGGACCATCGAGATATTGCGCCCAGAATCCCTGTGGTCGCTGTTGCGCCCTCAGGTAGCGAGCTATGCCGTCCCACTGTTCCCGATCGCCGATGCCCAGATGATGCGTGAGCAGCAGATATTCGGCTGTGATCGATGGATTGGCCTCAAGCTCGCCCCACCAGTAACCGGATGGGTCCTGCTGATCAATCAGCCAGTTCGTGGCGCGTTCGATCGTGCGGGCGAGCGCACTGTCAGTGACCGAGTTCTGCGCGGCAGTCGTCATGGGCGTACGTTAGCGATCCCGCTCCAGCGTGAAGAGCGCCAGGGCCTCAAGATCGGCGAGGGCTTCGGCGCGAGGGTTTCCCCTGGCCAACTCACGACGGAACGCCTCGTACTCCTCGCGCGCGGCGCGGTCAGTGGCCGCGTCGGCCCCGATCTCTCCAAGCAGATTGTGGACCCAATCAACCTCCTCGTCTGGCAGGTCGGCGCCATCGTTGTCCAGATTTGATTCGTAGATGGTGAGGAGTTCTCGCCTGGCCTCGGCGGGCGCGTGGCTCAGGGTGTAGAGAATCGGAAAAGACTTCTTGCGCCGGCGGATGTCGGCGTCGGTCGGTTTGCCCAGCGCGTCCGGATCGCCCCAGATGCCGAGCCAGTCGTCGCGCATCTGGAAACAGCGTCCCAACCGCTTGCCGGCTCGGTCGAGTGCGTCCGCCTGCTCCGACGTCGCGCCCGCGAGCGTGGCGCCAATGGCGAGCGAGACGCCCATCATCGCACCGGTTTTGCGCCCGACCATGGCCAGGTATTCGTCGACCTGGACATCCATGCGTTGTTCAAATGTGAGGTCGAGGTACTGACCTTCAATCATCAGCATCGTCGCCTGGTTGAGTCGGCGGATGGCTTCGAGGACGGATTCAGGCGAAGCGCCGTGCAGCAATGCTCGTCGCATCGCGGCGTCGGCCAGTTCGCGCATGAGGTCGCCGGTGTTGATCGCTTGTGCGACGCCCCAGACGCGCCAGACCGTCGGGCGGCCTCGACGCTCGATGTCGCCGTCCTGGACATCGTCGTGGACCAGCGAAAAGTTGTGAACGATCTCGACGGCCGCCGCCCCGGCGGCGGCTCGTTGTAGGGCCGCAGGATCGTTGGTGACGGCTTCTGCGCCGAGCATCGTGAGCGCCGCTCGTGCGCCCTTGCCCGATGCGTTCGCGGGTTGGCCATGTTCATCGAGCCAACCAAGCGCGTAGCGGCCCATGTCGTAGATCGGCATGTCAACGTCCGGGAACGCCGCCCGCATCTCCGCCTGGACGGTTTCGTGATACCGCGTCAGCGCTGTTGGAGTCGTGGTCATGATGTCCGCACTGACGACGCGCAGGACCGGCAACGACCGTAGACGGCCCAATGATCGGGATCCGCTTCGAAGCCGAACTCGGACTGCAAGCGATCAGCAAAGTTCGCCAGCACGTCGTGCGGCAGCTCACTCATGCGTCCGCATGAGGTGCAGACCAGATGGTGATGCGGACGCTCCGAACGCCAGCTATAGGTGCGTTCGCCGCCGCCGAGGTCGGTCTGTGAGACGAGCCCCAGGTCGCGGAGCTGCGTCAGCGTGCGATAGACGGTGGAGGCGTTGAGCTCGGGCGCGTCGAGGCGGGCGCGGTCGTAGACGTCGGCGGCAGTGATGTGCTGGTCGGAGTGTCGCAATACGCTGAGCACGGCGAGTCGTTGGCGGGTGACGCGAAGCTCGTTACTTCGCAGCAGGCGTTCCGATTCTGTCGTGCATGCCATGAGCGGGCTCAGGCAGATTCTGATGGGAGATTTGGCGGAAAGAACGCGATGCTGCCGGCGGACACACGCCGTGGCGGCGCCGAACCGTCGGCGGGGACGATGTAACAGCCATTCTGCGGACCAAACCCGCGACGGCCGGAACCGCCATTGCCCAGCGCCAGACCAGCAAACGTGATCCACCGACCGCAAGGGCTGACGATTTGATGCGAATGGGCAAACTGGTCGTGGAAGTTCAGCATGGTCGCGAATTCGGCCGACGGCTGGAAACGCGCCAGTCGCATGTTGCCGACGTACTCGCCGTTGCGGTCGAGGTCATATCGAGTCAACGCGATCATCGTGCTCGAGGGCTGCGGCTCGAACGCAAAGACGGCGCGACCGTCGGGCGCCCAGAAAATGCCGTTGATGGCGCGATCGATGATCGGTTGTTGGTCCCCGGTTGCAGGGTCGAGGATTGTTAAGGAGCGACCTTCCGCGTCACTGGGGGCGAGCGTGAGCACGGCCAGACGGTCGTCACTGCGGGATGCGACGAATGAAGCCGGACCAGTCAGCTCCATCAAGTCCTCATGTGAGCCGCCGCCGCCGAGCTCGTTCCGCTTCGCCCGAACGACGATGGAGCCGCCGCCAGGTCGCGGCTTGGCGAAATAGATCGCCGAGCCATCCGGCGACCAGGCCGGGGAGCGGAAGCTGGGCCGGACGCGCTGAATCTGGATCGGACCCTCGGATCCGGCGGTGAGGTCGAAGAGGACGAGCTGCGCAGCTCGATGCACGAGGATCGCGCGGCCGTCGGGCGACCAGCAGAAGTAGAGTGGCGCGCCGTCAACCAGGCGCTGAGGCCGGCCCTGTCCGCCGGCGGTGACCAGGTTGATGGCAAGTCCGCTACCGACATTGCCGACCACGGCCAAGGCCCGGCCTGACGGCGCCCAATTGACGTAATGGGCGAGTCCAGCCGCGATGACCTGAAGTCCGTCGCGCGGGTTCTGGAAGATCGATGCGGCAGGACCCTCGTTGAGCGGGGTTCGCCACAGCTCAAGCTTCGGATCCTCTCGCCGCTGCGAGGACGCCGAGACCGTGATTTGTTCGCCGTCCGGCGACCATGACGGCCACATGAACACCATCTGCTCGGTACGCATGTCGAGTCGCGCCTCGACGCTGGCCTCCCAGTCGCCACTCTCCCCTGAGATCTGGGCGATGTGGAGTGAAGCGTCGTCAGAGATCAGCGCGAGCGGCGTTGACGTCATGTCACTCACTACTGCGCCGCATCTGATTGCGTGGCAGAACGAGAGCGAATCGCGTCGACTCCAGCCTGCTGTTCTTCATATCGAGCCAGGTCGAAGAGCACGGAGGATGCCCGATTGAGATATCGAATCGTCTCGTCGTTGACCGGATGACCATGACCGCGCAACCGCACGGTTTCCCGTTCGGCGCGCCGGATCGTTGTCCGTGCCAGATCGAGAGCAGCGGAGCCAGGCGAACCGCCAGGCAGGACGAATTCGTTCGGTGGCGGCGCCAGCCGTTCCAGCTCGGCGGCCCAGGATTCCAGTTGGTCGACGTCGTCGGTGTGCGTGCTGAAATCGTCCGGAATCGGCTTGCCGGGCGCGACTGCCAGTTCCGCCATGATCAGATACAGGCGGCGCTGGATGTCGATAGCAATCTCGCGGGTGCGCGGGTCCGCAGACAGCGCGCGACCGAGTCCCAGGGCGGACGATGCCTCATCAATGGCCCCGTACGCCTCGGGCTGAGGATGATCTTTGGGGATGCGTCCACCGCCCCACAGCGTCGTGGAGCCGTCATCACCCGAGCGCGTGTAGTGCGGCATGGAGTGAGTGTATCTGGCGATGCGTCGCCGACTAGTCGAGCGCAGTCGCTGCTTGCAGTTCTGTCCAGGCGCCGAGCAGTTCGGGTGTGGTGCTGATCCCGAGAATGATCTTGCCCTTCTTGCGCGGGCGGCGGTCATCGACATAACCAACGAACTGGAACAGCGCTTCGCCATCGGCGTCGACTAGGCGCCAGTTCCGATCCGGCGCGTCCGGGTCGAGCAACGCGGACTCGGCGTCCTCGGGCCATGCGATCACGCGGCCCTGGTCCACGCCGCAGCCGGCTGGCGCGAATCCGGTCCACTCGGCCTCGCTGAGACCGGTCACGGGAGTCCATGCGTCGGATCCGGCAGTGAGCTGGGCCTGGAGATTGCAGTGGTCGATCTGGCGGGACATGTGGGTCTCCTGCTTGCTATTGGTGGGACTCGGTGGCCGACAGGACGGACTGCGCCACTCGCTCGAAGGCCTCGTACGCCTTCTGATCAAAGAGGACGAAGCGCACGGAGCGCAAGCTCCGGTCGCTGCCGGAATGCGCGTGGCAGACTTCGATCATAATCTTCGCTGCCTGACCGTAGTCGAATCCGCCCACGCCGGTGCCGAGCGCCGGGAACGCAATCGTAGAGACACCCAGCTCTTCGGCCCGCTTCAGCGCGTTGTCGGTGGACGCGCGAATCTTGTCGGCCGAGGTGTGCAGGTCCTGTCCCATCGCCGCGGCGTGAATCACGTGCCGGCAAGTGAGGTTGCCTGACCCGGTCACGATCGCCTCGCCGACCTCAATCGGTCCCTGCCGGATGGCTTCGTCTTCGATTTCGCGTCCGCCCGCGCGCACGATCGCGCCCGCTGTGCCCGCGCCCATCCAGAGATGGTTGTTGGCCGCATTGACGATGGCGTCAACATCCTGCTTAGTGATGTCGCCCTGGTTGATTTCGATCTTGGTGTCGGTCATGTCCGGCGACTCCAGACGTCCCGTGGACTGTTGCCGTTGTGCTGCTGGTCGTGTGTTTTCAATCTACTAGGCGGCTGACTACGCGCTTGAAGTGGTCAACTACTTGATGGCGAGTCCATTGGGCGGACTGCCCGTTCCACCGGTCACGTTCAGCGGAGCGGCGGCGAAGAAGGACTCGTAGACGCCGTCCTCGGCGCAGTCATCGGCTAACGCGTCAAGCGTGAACATCTCACCGATCGCCATCCCGAACCGACCGATAATCCAGTGGTGCAGGAAGCCGTCGGGATCGGCAAAGTTGGGCGGCGGCCACGATTCCAGCGCAGGGTTGTCGGAGCAGACCGCGGCCGGGTGGTGGTCGAACAGGTAGGCAGCCATCTCCTCGGAGCAGCCCAGGCCGGGAAAGGCCAGGTTGGGCATCTGTGAGAGCGCCTGACGCGTACCCATGTCGGATTGCTCATACCAGTCGATCCAGCCGATCCGGATCAGCAGCACGTCGCCAGTCTGCAACTCGACACCCTGTGCGGCGCGGCAGGCTTCGAGCTCGTCCGGAGTGATCGGGCGGTACTCGTCCATCGGCAGCGGTGTGCCCTGTGACTCGAACCAGCGCCCGAGGTCAAGCAGCACCGCGCGACCAGCAATCCCCCGCTTGGCCCAGTGCTCAATGCCAAGCTTGGGTGCGTCCTGATTCGCGAGCAGCCACTCATTCGTCACGCCGCCCCAGAAGCCATGCTCGAAATCGCCGACATGTGTGAGCGCGTCCCACTGCGACGACTGCTGAGTGTAGAAGTTGTCGAGCACGTCGTCGCCGTGGTGGCCAAAGCCGGCGCGTCGCATCACCGTGTGCCTGACCGCGCCGCGGTTGTAGAGCGGCGGACTGGGCTGAGACTGGTCCCAGTTCATCGGGAACATCGCGCCCTTGCGAATCAGCGAAGCAGCCTGCGTGATCCGTTCAGGAGTCTGCAGGTTAAGCATGCCAACCTGGTCGTCGTCGCCAAACAGCCCCCAGGCCGTCTTGGCAGGATTCCCAGCCTTGAAAGGAAGCTGGTCATAAGTCGGGAGTTGGTCGGGTATGTCAGCCATGAGTATCCAGATTCGGTTGAAACGAATTTGGGAGAAGTCTAGCCGTCGAGGAGCAGATATCGACTATCGGTCTCTCGCTGGTCAGCCGCATTGGTCACTCCATCGCCTCCTTTTTGTCAACCTCTCGGTAACCCATAAGGGAAATTCGACGTTGACAAGACGCAGTGATCCTACCGCAGCCCTCCCATTCTGCACTCTCATACTCAAATGTCTCGATTCTCAGGAATGAATCCCTCGCTAGACCCGAGACCAGTGGCTGATTGTCCGCAAAGTCTTCGCGGTCGATTGGTCGCACCCTGAACCACTTATCGGGTACTGATCTATCAAAGTAGATGCGTGCCTCAGTGTGCCCACCTAGAGGTGGGGACGCTGGGGCTTCTAGAAGCAGGACCACATCGGCAGCCTCAATCGCGCTCCTCTCTACTTCTTCAGGAGTCGCAGCCGGATTCCTCTCATGAAGTTGCTCAGGAATCGTGACGCTGGCGACAAAAGGAGAGCCCGCCAAGCGTTCTTTCAGCTCAAGTCGCTTACTGAATTCTGGGGTGTCACGTCCGTCGCCGAGGATCGTAATCGCTAGACCAACGTTCGCTTCGGCAGTTTCCCGTTTGCTTATTCGGCGTTGGAGGTCGATCTCGATCGGCGTCGACTCCCCTTTCACTCAGAGCCGTCCTGCTTCATCAAGTCATCAATGAGCCGCCGCCCAGCTGGCGAAACTGTAAATTCTGTGCCTGAGTCATAGAGCAGCCGCGCTCTTTGAAGCCGAGAGAATGCGAGCCATTCACTCGGAGATTCGAGCCACTCAGTCAAATCCTGGAAACTTGCGTGGCCACGGTCGAAGATTCTTCCCAAGATTGCTCCTGCTGCCGGGTCAAATCCAAGCGAGGTTCGCTCTAGCGCAATGGTCTCCCCCAGCAACTTGAGTGAATAGTTCGTCTCACAATGAGGGCACGTGTTGGGAAGACCGGAGGACTGCAAATCAGATCTGAAGTGCTCGATCATTTCTGTTAGGTCTAGTGGAGAGGCGAAACCCGCCATTCGTTCAGATGTCTGAATCGCCATCGACCCATGCATGAACATCTGTTCTTCGACGGGAGCAGTCGCCATGTATCCCGTTCCGCCCGCGTTGAATGCTTGAATGACGGAATGCCCATCAAGGACTCCAGCTTCTTGGGGGAGACTCCGGATTCTGGTGCCAGCTTTGAAGGTGTCTGAAGTGATGTACCTCGGCGTCGGCTCCGAAGTGTCGTCCGGCCACTTGCGATTTGCCCATATTGTCACTGATTGCTGTTCAGAATGCGCAGTCATTGGATCAAGCTCCCTACAAGCTCTCCAGAAGCGATCCAGATTCTAGAGCCTTCTTCTTCGAGTTTGGACGTGGAGAGTGGTCGATCGAAGTGAGCGTTCAAGGTGAACCGTATTCCCGCAACGGAGTCTTCGCCACTTTCAAAATGAAGCCCGACTGAGGTTCGATCCGATATCGGAGAGTTGACGACTATCTGCAGCTCCGGAATCAGCCAATTGCCGCCACCGGCAAGTTCTACAGCGGAGTCAATCCGGGACCTATTCGCGAGCGAATCTAATGTCTTCTGTTGCGAATTCGGAACGGTCCGGCCAGAAATGTTCCAGCCGTATGCGACTATTGACAGCCCTAAGTTGCCGAGAATCTCAATCACTGCCTTTGCGAGTACCAGAAAACTCTGCCGGAAGGGCTGTTCGTCCGAGTGATCCATAACTACCACGGTTGGTGGCTGGAATGTAAGGCTGAGCTGGTCGCGGACACTGATCACTCGCCGTTCCTGTTCTAGGAAGATCGAGTCTCTCATGAGGCGTCCGAAGTCCTGGGCATCGAATTCCTTCGACACTTCCCCATCTTGGAGTTGCGGGATGAGGGTCAGGTTGTACCCGGTTACCTCGATATTCTTGCTCACCGTCACTCCTTGGCGTTCCTCTACAGAAGCCTGCGTGACCTCAAGCATACGCGCGGATATCCATTGTCAGTCCAACAACCCCGGATACAGGATCTGCTTGATCTGGCCTCGGAAGTTAAACGTCCCCGACGGCATGAACTGAGTCAGGAAAACCACGATCATCTCCTCCACCGGGTCGATCCAGAAGATCGTGCTGGCGGCGCCGCCCCAGTAGTACTCACCGATAGATCCGACATTCTGCGTGCGCGCCAGGTCGACGATCATGGCGAAGCCGAGACCGAAGCCGACGCCGTCGTTGGCGGTCTC
Source organism: Dehalococcoidia bacterium (assembly GCA_965261715.1). GTDB lineage: Bacteria > Chloroflexota > Dehalococcoidia > Bin125 > Bin125 > Bin125. Next base: position 3,015,908 of record OZ253471.1, on the reverse strand, counting down.
GGAGAAGGTGCCCAGCGCTCGCTCGGACAGGTCCTGCCCGTCGGGTAGGTGATTCATCCTCATCAGCTCGATCGTCTTGGGACCGAGCAATCGGACGCCGTCGAGTTCGCCCTCGTTGAGCAACATCTGGCAGAAGCGGTGATAGTCCTGCGCCGTCGAGACCAGGCCGCCGCCGCCCGAGTAAAAGGTCTGCGGTTGGGCATAGTTGCTGGACGCCGGATCGTCGAGCAGTCGCAGTTGGCGGTCGGGTCCGCGCTCGTAGTTGGCGGCGAAGCGGTCGATCTTCTCGGGCGGGACATCGAAGCCGGTGTCGACCATACCTAGCGGATCGAAGATGTGCTCTTGCAGGTACTCGTCGTAGCGTTGTCCAGAAAGAGTCTGCACCAGATAGCCGCAAACATCGGTCGAGACGCCATAGTTCCAGTTGTCGCCGGGTGAGAACTTGAGCGGCATTTCGGCCAGGCGGTCAACCATCGACTGCAGGTCGCGGCCGGCCATCGTCCCGGCTGTGTAGACATCGGCCTTGTTGTAGGCGCGCTCGAGCTGACCCTCCATGAATCCGTAGGTTAGGCCGCTCTGGTGCGAGAGCAGATCGCGGACCGTCATCAGCCGGTCGGCCGGCCTGGTCTTGAAGTTGGGCCAGTCGCCGCCGTCCATGACCTGGAGGTCGCGCCACTGCGGGATGAAACGGCTGACCGGATCGGTGAGCTGGAACATGCCCTGTTCGTGAAGCTGCATCAGCGCGACCGAGGTGATCGGCTTGGACATCGAGTAGAAACGAAAGATCGTGTCGATACCCATCGGCTTGCTGCGCTCACGGTCCATGTTGCCCATCGCCGAGAGATGGGCGATTTCGCCACGCCGCGAGACCAACGTCAGGCAGCCCGCGATCTTCTCGGGCTGGACATAGCGGCTGAGGAGGTGCTGGTCAAGCCGAGCAAGCGAGTCAATCGAAATTCCCGTGGCGCCGACTGTGGCTGTCATCGTGTAGTCGCTTTCCTTGGTTCGGTCACAATTCGCGAGGTCATTCGACGAGCCCCGGGTACAGGACCTGTTTGATCTGGTCTCGGAAGTTGTACGCGTCCGAGGGCATGTACTGAGTCATGAAGATCACGATCAGGTCCTCGACCGGATCGATCCAGAAGATCGTACTGGCTGAGCCTTCCCACCAATACTCGCCGACCGAGCCGACATTCTGGGTGCGCGGCTGGGATAGCGTCACGGCGAAGCCGAGGCCAAAGCCGATGCCGTCGTTGGCAGTGTCGGCCCAGGTGCCGAGCGCCCAAGCGCAGAGCTCGTCGTCGTTGGGCAGATGATTCATCGTCATCAGCTCAATGGTCTTGGGGCCGAGGATGCGCGTGCCGTCAAGCTCGCCGCCGCCGAGCATCATCTGGCAGAACCGCCAGTAGTCCTGAGCAGTCGAGACAAGGCCGCCGCCGCCGGACAGGAAGGTCGGCTGCTCGAGGAATTCGTCGGCCCCGAACATGTCGGTCGGACGCAGTTGGTTGTCGGGACCAAGCTCGTAGTTGGTGGCGAGTCGGTGATGCTTCTCGGCCGGCACGTGGAAGCCCGTGTCGTCCATGCCCAGCGGATCGAAGACGTGCTCCTGCAGGTACTCGTCGAACCGCTGACCGGAGATGACCTGGACGAGGTAGCCGCAGACATCAGTCGAGAGGCCGTAATTCCAGTGATCGCCCGGTGAGAACTTGAGCGGCAAATCTGCCAGCCGGTCGATCATCGACTGGAGGTCTCGTCCCCGCATCGTGCCGGCGCGGTAGACCTGGCGCTCGAAATAGCCGGTTTCGACCGGACCGCCCATGAACCCGTAGGTCAGGCCGGACTGATGTGAGAGCAGGTCGCGCATCGTCATCGGACGTTCAGGAGGCTTCGTGACGTAGTCGGGGAAGTCGCCGCCGGCCAACACCTCGAGGTCGCGCCACTGGGGGATAAAGCGGCTGACCGGATCGGTGAGCTGAAACAAGCCGCGCTCATGTAGCTGCATCATCGCCACGGACGTGATCGGCTTGGACATCGAATAGAGGCGAAATATGGCGTTGACCGCCATCGGCTTGTTCTGCTCGCGGTCCATCATCCCCATCGCCGAAAGGTGGGCAATTTCTCCATGGCGCGCGATCAACGTCAGACAACCGGCAATGTTCTCAGGTTCGATGTAACGGGAAAGGAGAAACCGGTCGAGACGCGCCAACGCCTCGATGCTGATGCCTGAATTGCCTGCGGTAGCGGTCATGCTGCTGTCATTGCGATTGGTGTTGATTGAGTCGTTCTGAGCGTAGTGGAGGGCTGGTCAACCAGCGGACCATCGTCCAGAGAGCCTCGATTGCGACTTGTGCCATTCCATCCTGGTCGCTTGCGCCATGACGAAACCTGCCAACCTCCGTCATACTCGCGCTTGCCGCGGGTATCTCGCTGCGATCAGCACGGATGTCGATTGCCGGAATGACGGCGGTAGGAGTTTGCCGACTTCCGAGACACCCTTCGCAAGCGGGAATGGAACCAGCAGAGAGACCCCGACGCGAGAGTGTCGTAATCCTCAAACAGTTCAACGCGAATAGGCCCTGCACACCGAACCCCAGCGAACACGCGTACGTTGGTAGTTGAGCCAACCCGCTCCACGGCACTTGCTGAAACGAGGGGAACACGTGATGCGGCATCTGAAGCGTCTACTGACCTGGTTGACGACGAGTACGAAGGGGCGGATCGCACTGACGGGGCTAGTCGTTGCTGCGGCTGCGGGCATCTATCTGGCCTACTGGCTGGTGTCGCCGTTGTTCATCGATGAAACGGTCGATGAGGCGTTCCCGCTCAGCGCGACTGCGGTGATTCCAGAAAACATGACGCGCGAAGAGGCCGAAGAGACGATGGAGCAGGCGGCGGAGGTGGAGACTCCGGTTGCGGAGGCGATGATGGAGGAGATGGAGTCGGCGGAAGTGGTCAAGTCGGGGATGTTCGTTGACGGCGATGCCTTCCACAGCGGAATGGGCGCCGCCACGCTCTATCGACTACCAGACGGTTCTCATGTGCTCCGCTTCGAAGACTTCCGCGTGACGAACGGTCCCGATCTGCGCGTGCTGGTCAGCCCTCACCCCAACCCGGGTGGGCGCGGCGACATCTCCGATGCCGGCTACACCGAGCTCGACAAGCTCAAAGGCAATGTCGGCAACCAGAACTACATCCTCCCGGCCGACCTCTCGCCCGACGAGCTGAACTCGGTGATCATCTATTGCAAGCCGTTCCGCGTCGTCTTCAGCGTCGCGGCGCTCAGCGGGAACTAGTGCCAAGTCACACAACCCGGAACCGAAGCCCGATACGATCAGCACATATGCGCTCAACAAGCTCGGAAGTGCCCACCATGCTCCGTCGACATCCCGCTCTGAACCGGATCGTTTCTGGTCTCACCCGGATGTTTACTGCTGAAATCCCTCAAAATCGAGCCGCATCTGGCCGAATCCAGACAATTCTGGACAAATCTGACCACCTGAACGCACCATCCTCAGTACCTGACAGGAGATCCGACCGCTCTCCCCGATATTCTCGTCCCGCACGCCGCCGGCACACTCTGCCCAATGTGAAAGTCCCTAGGCTGCGCATCGAGCGAGTGAAGACGTAGATCGGAGAGACAACATGGCAGCGATTATTCAGACAGAGGCAGGACGCATCCATGGATCATCCGAGAACGGCCTGAGTATCTATCGCGGCGTTCCATTCGCGGCGCCGCCGGTTGGCGAGTTGCGATTTCGCGTCGCCCGCCCACATCCAGGATGGGATGATGTGCTCGACTGCGAGTCGTTCCGCCCGATCTCCCCGCAGGTTCCAAACGAGGCGCTCGACTCCATGCTCGGACTGGCCCCGCAGGAGCAGTCGGAGGACTGTCTCTTCCTCAACATCTGGACGCCCGGTACGGACGCCGAAGCTCGGCCGGTGATGGTCTGGATCCATGGCGGCGCGTTCACGATCGGCTCGGGCAGCGACGGCCTCTACAACGGCGCCATGCTGGCCTCGCGCGGCGATGTCGTAGTCGTGACGATCAACTACCGGCTGGGCGCGCTCGGATTCCTGCATCTGCCGGCGCTCGATGAATCGAACTTCGGCATGCGCGATCAGGTGGCCGCGCTGCGCTGGGTTCGCGACAACATTGCCAGCTTCGGTGGCGATCCAGGCAACATCATGATCTTCGGTGAATCGGCCGGTGGGATGTCGGTGGGTTCGTTAATGGGTTCGCCCGAGGCGCAGGGATTGTTCCACAAGGCGATTCCACAGTCAGGCGCCGGGCATCACGGAATCGAAGATGTCCAGGCGATCAGCCACGGTCAGCAGTTCTGCGAGTTCCTGGGAGTCGATCCGGAAGATTCGACTGCGCTCCAGTCAGCTTCGGTGAGTGACCTGCTTGAAGCGCAGGCACAGCTGGAACAGAACATGTTGTACACGGCAATGGAAGAGGGAAACCAGCCCGAAATGCCGTTTCGACCGATCATTGACGGCGAGTTCCTGACCGAGATGCCAATCGACGCTGTGCGTGCCGGACAGGCTAGTGGCGTCGCCGCCTTGATCGGCTGCCTGGACGAAGAGAGCAAGCTATTCGCCGCAATGGTCCCAACCGAGCCGCCGAACGAGGAAGACGCCATCGCGGTGATGGACGGTCTGCACGGCGACGGTCGTCGTTTATATGACATCTACCGAGCCGCGCGCGAGGCGCGAGGCGAGCTGACAACGCCCTACGAGATCCAGACGGCAGCCTCGGGCGACGAGTTGTTCCGAGTCCCCGCGCAACGCCTGCTCGACGCGCAGGCGCAGCACAGCGACCAAACCTGGTGCTACCTCTTCGACTGGAAGTCGCCGATGCTCGACGGCGCACTCGGCTCCTGCCACGCGCTTGATATCCCCTTCGTCTTCGGCACCCACAAGATCGCAGCAGCGTTCGCCGGCGAAGGCGTCGCAGCCAACGCGCTGGCCGAGCTAACGATGGACACCTGGCTCGCCTTCGCAAGAACCGGAGATCCGTCGACCAACAACCTGCCCTGGCCAAAGTGGGACGCCGACAGTCGGCAGACGGTCGTGCTGGGAGAATCGGCGAGAGTCGAGGAAGACTTCCGCGGTGAAGAGGTCGCTGCCTGGGAGGGCGTGCTGTAGCCCTCTCAGCGCTCCCCGAAGGAGACTTCTGCAAAACTCTCGGATCCCCTCTCCCCCCCTTGCGGGGGGAGATGTCACGGAGTGACAGAGGGGGGGTCCTCCGCTAGCAACCAGATAGGCCACAAAGTGAGGAGACCCCCCTCTGCCTTCGGTATCTCCCCCGCAAGGAGACCTTTGCAAAACTCACAAATCCCCTCTCCCCCCCTTGCAGGGGGAGATGTCACGGAGTGACAGAGGGGGGGGTCCGCGCACAGCGACTAGATAGGCCAGGGGATGGGGAGCCCCCCGTCTGCCTACGGCATCTCCCCCGCAAGGAGACCTTTGCAAAACTCACAAATCCCCTCTCCCCCCTTGCGGGGGGAGATGTCACGGAGTGACAGAGGGGGGGTCCGCACACAGCGACTAGATAGGCCAGGGGATGGGGAGCCCCCCCTCTGCCTACGGCATCTCCCCCGCAAGGGGGGCGAAGGGGGGTTTTTCAAAGGTCTCGCAAGAAAAAAAGGAGTCTTTCAAGGGACTCCCCAAGGGCGAGAGGACTTGGAACCCTGCCCTGTGACGAGACCTCCCTCAGGCAATGATGCCGCGGGCGCGAAGGTCGGTTAGCTCCTCCTCGCTGTAACCGGCGCTGGCGACAATAGCGTCGGTGTCGCGACCGAGCGGCGGTGACGATCCTTGCGGCGCGGTCGGTGTGGCGCTCATCTTGAGCAGTGGTCCGACCTGACGCTGGGGTCCCGAGAGGTCGTGGTTAAGGTCGACGACCATGCCATTGGCCTCGACCTGTGGGTCGTCAGCCAGTTCTTCTGGGAAGCGGATCGGCCCGCTGGGTACGCCGTTGGCCTCGAAGCGTTCGAGCCAGTGCTCGGTCGAAGATGTGCGAACGTGCGCTTCAACCTCGCGGACTCGAGCGACGGCAGCGGCCATGGCATCCGGGTCGGTGAAGTCGAGATCGGGGTCGGCGAAGCCGAGGAACTCGGTCTCCAGTGCCGCGCGAACCTTTGCCCACAGCGAGGCTGAGAGCGCGCCGATGGCGACCGCTCCATCGCTCGTCTCGTAGCAGCGGTAGTAGATGTTGAGCTCGCCAATCGGTCCGCGATCCTGGTAGGCATCCAGCAGTTCGGCGTAGGACACGTTGGCTTCGCGCAGTCGGTTGACGTTCTCCATTTTCTGCGTGACGGTGGCGTCGGCGGCCGGCAGTTGCATGACCGAACTGCCCTGCATGGCCAGAGCGCTGTTCAGCAGCGTCGTCTCGATCATCTGTCCCTCGCCGGTGCGTTCGCGATGATAGAGCGCCGCGCTGACTCCCCAGGCGATCACGATGCCGGTGGCGTAGTCGGCGACCGGCGCCGAAACGGGACTGGGGGCTGTGCCGTTCGAGTCGAGCTTGCCATCGAGGGCCATGAAGCCGGACACGGCCTGCGCGACGATGTCGTAACCGGGACGCTGAGCCCAGGGCCCCTGCCGGCCAAACGCCGTGTTGTCGACGTAGATCAGGTCGGGTCGGATAGCGCGGAGCGTGTCGTAATCGAGCTTGAGTCGCGCGGCGACATCGGGTCGGTAGTTGATCACGACAACGTCGACATCGGGGACGAGCTTGTGCACGATGGCCTGCGCCTCGGGGTCGCGGAGCGCCAGGACGATTGAGCGCTTGCCGCGATTGAGCGATTGGAACCACTTCGATTCGCCCGGCATGAACTGCGAGAACTGCCGCCAGGCTTCGCCTTCAGGCGGCTCGACCTTGATCACCTCTGCGCCCATGTCGGCCAGGTTTTGACAACCGAACGGTCCGGCGATGATCTGCGAGAATTCGAGCACGCGGATGCCGCTCAACGGTCCGCCGTGGTCTGCGCCATCGTGCGTGGTGGTCATGGTCGTTACCCTTTCGCTCTAGCAAGGTGCGCGGCGCCCACTGACTCTCGAGCAGTCGCCGCTGATGAAGCGAGTTGAAGCCGTGCAGGCAGTATCCGCCATGACCGCGTTACGAATGACCGGCCTCCTGATCGTCGCAGTGGTGTTGGCGCTCGTGGCCGCTGCATGCAGCGATCCGATTCCCGAACAGTCCGACGCGCCGGTCACGATTGTGACGCCATCGGCCACGCTGTTCCGCGACGCCACGGAATCCTCGGGATTGACGTATGTGCAGCATGAGGCAAGAGAGCCGGGGAACTGCCTGTTCGACAACATGTCGAGAGAGACCGAAGAGGAACAGCGAGGCACGTTGTGCGACGCCGAGCGGATGACCGGCGGCGCAGCGGCGGGCGACTTCGACGGCGACGGTGCGATCGACCTGATCGTGACCCGGCTCGATGGACACGACCTGCTCTATCGAAATCGTGGCGACGGCCGGTTTGACGAAGTGTCGGCAGAAGTTGGGCTGAGCGACTGGAATCTGGCCTCAAACGGCGCGCTCTGGGGCGACATCGACAACGACGGCGATCTTGACCTGTTCATCACGACAGTCGGCGATACGCGGCATTACCTGTTCATCAATCAGGGCGGCGAGTTCACTGAAGAGGCGATCGAGCGAGGCACAGCGGTCGAGACCGGCGATCGGCGGATTGGTTTCTCAGCGACGTTTGGCGACTATGACCGCGACGGATTTCTCGACCTGCACGTGACAGAGTGGCGCCCGTCGCAGTTGGTCGGCGAGGCGAGTGCAGGCGTGAGATTGCTGCGTAACCGTGGCTCGGATGCGCCTGGATACTTTGAGGACGTCACCGAATCTGCCGGTGTGGCGATGGAGCAGGTCGTCTCGCAGACGCAGCAGGATCTGACCGTTGGCACATTTGCGTTCGGTTCGACATTTGTCGACCTCGACGGCGACGGTTGGCCGGAGTTGGCGGTCTCGTCGGACTTTGGCACGAGTCGCCTGTTCTGGAATAACGGCGACGGCACCTTCACGGATGGCACGCTCGATGCACGGGTCGGTACCGCGCAGAACGCGATGGGCACCACGTTTGGCGACTACGACGCCGACGGCGACTTGGACTGGTTCGTGACCTCGGTCTACTCGTCCAGCCGGGGTAGTCCCGGTGGCGATGAGGAGGGAACCAAGGACGGCAACCGGTTGTTCCGCAACGACGGTGATCGCCGGTTTAGCGACGCAACGGACCAGGCCGGCGTGCGGAACGGTTCCTGGGGTTGGGGCGCCGCCTTCTTCGATGCCGACAACGACGGCGACCTCGATCTGACCATGACCAACGGCATGTTGATGATGCCTGGATACGGCGCCGACGCAATGCGCTATTGGGAGAACCAGGGCACTGGGACGTTCCGCAGCCGAAGCACCGAGGTTGGGTTAGACGACATCGAGGACGGCAAGGGCCTGCTGGTCTTCGATGCCGATGGAGACGGCGATCTGGATGTGTTCGTCGTCAATAACGCGTCGGAGCCGCGCTTCTACCTCAATCAGTCACGTGGTGCGGGAAGCTGGTTGCGGGTCACGCTGGAAGGCACGATCAGCAATCGACAGGGACTCGGCGCCCGAGTATCCGTCAACGCGGTCGGTCTGCCTGAGCAGATTCGGGAGATGGGTGTGTCCAGTCATTTCCTCGGTCAGAGCGAAAGTGCGCTGCATTTCGGATTATCCGACGCTGACACTGCCGATCTAATCATCCGCTGGCCGGCGAGTGGATACATCACCACGCTGAACGGCGTTCCCGCCGATCACTGGATTCATGTGACCGAAGGCGAGCCGGGTTACGAGGTCGTTAGTCCTCGGCGTTGACCTCGTTGACCAAGTGCATCAGGTGCTCGAGGTTGGCGATCCGGTCTCGGACGGTTTCACCCTCGACTCCGGCGCGGAACGTGTTGACTCCGGCGTCGCGGTAGACGCGCAGCCGCTCCTTGACCTCCGCGTCGTTGCCGATCGCGTTGATCTTGAAGGCGAGCTCAACCGGGACGCGGTCTCGTGCGAGGTCTCGTTCGCCGGAGATCCAGAGTCGTTGGACTTCTTTGGCGGCGTCGGCCCAACCCTGGCGGCAGAAGGCGTCGTTGTAGAAGTTGGTCTTGGCCGAACCCATCGCGCCGAGCGTGAATGCGATTCCTCGGGCGTGCTGAGCGGCGTGCTGTTCCGGATCGTCGGTGAAGACCACGCCTCCGCCCGCTTCGAGGTCGATCTCGTCGATGCTGCGACCGGCTCGGTCTGCGCCGATACGGATGTCGTCGAAGAAGACATTTGCGGTCTCGGGGATGAATGAGGAGGCAAGCCAACCATCGCCGAACTCGCCGCACATTTGCAGGCTGCGCCGTCCAAGTGAGGCCATGTAGATCGGCGGCGGTTCGACCGGTGGCGAGCCGGAACGGATCGCCTTGCCTTCGCCGCCGGGCAACGGCAAGGTGTAGTGACGGCCGTTGTAGACGACGCGCTCGCCGTTACAGACCATACGCACGATCTCGGCAGTTTCCTTGAGGCGCGAGACAGCGCCGGCGAATGGCACGCCGTGCCAGCCCTCGATGACCTGCGGTCCTGAGGTGCCGAGGCCGAGCATGAAGCGACCGCCGGACATCGATTGCAGGCTCATCGCGGTCATGCCGACGAGCGCCGGCGTGCGGGTGCCGCCCTGGATGATCCCGCTGCCGAGCTTGATCGTCTCAGTCTTGCCGGCCAGGTAGGCGAGCGGCGTGATGCCGTCGTAGCCCCAGGCCTCGGCCGACCAGATCGAAAAGACGCCCAGCTTCTCGGCCTCCTGGGCGTACAGGGCGGCGGAGTCCCAGTCGTCGATGCGGTCGCGGTGGAGGCCGATCGCCACTTTCATCGGTTGTCGGGTCATCCTGGGAAGCCCTCGGTCTCTTTGATTGCCGCCACCTGATTAGCGTGGTCGATGTCGTGTACGCGTTGGAAGACAAACCAGGCGCGGCCGTGCAGTTCGCCGAAGAACCCGTGCGGCGATGTTGGCGCGAAGGCGGGAGGCTCGGGCAGTCCCTCGATCACGTTGGCGAAGATACGAGAATCGTCGAGCAGGGCGGTCACAAGGTCCGGGAATGGCATGTCGGCCTCGCGCTGGGCAGGGTCGACAGCGCCGATGCCCTGCGGCGTGGCGGTCGGCTCGCGGCCGTTGGAGAGGTCGGTGACCAGGTTGGCGACGCGGCGAGAGCCGTCGAGCACGTGCTGGGCGACCTCTTCGATGCTCCAGGAGTCTTCGGCCGGTTTCCAGGCGGCCTGCTCGGCGGTGACGCGGTTAATCGAGTTGAGGAACTCAATGCGACCGCTGACGACTCGCGGCCAGAGATCGAGCCAGGAGTACTTCTCGCCCTGAGAGAGCATGTAGCCGGAGACGCGTTGTCGTTCCTCGTCGGCGATGGGTCGTTGGGGCATTGGGATGTTCGCAATCGGTTGGTTGGCGTTAGGGAATCCCCGAGCAACTGGTTCCGCTTGCCTTGCGGGACCCCCCCCTTCAGCCTTCGGCAGCTTCCCCTGCAACGGGGGGGCGGGGATCGGAGTTGATCAGAGGATTCCTAGCGGCCCTGGAAGTTTGGGTCTCTCTTCTCCATGAAGGAACGGACGCCCTCTTTGAAGTCGTCGGACTGGAAGAGGGGCAGGAGCTGGAGGTAGATGTGGTCCACGGCGGCCTCGAACGGCTCGTCCATGCCGAGACGCATCATGCGCTTGGTCGCCTGGATCGAGAGCGGCGCGTTGGCGGCGATTTCGTTGGCCAGCTCCATCGTGCGGGTCATCAGATCGTCGTGCGGCACGACCTCGTTGACCAGGCCGATGTCGAGCGATTCCTGTGCGTCGAGCACGCGGCCGCGGAAGGCGACCTCGGCGGCTCGGGCCCAGCCGAGCAGTCGCGGCAGGATCCAGGTGCCGCCCGACTCGGGCAGCACGCCGCGGCGGGCGAAGACGGCGCCCATCTTAGCGCGGTCCGAGGCGATGCGGATGTCGGCCAGCAGGGCCATGTCCATGCCATAGCCGGCGGCCGCGCCATTGAGCGCGCAGAGCACCGGCTTGTCCATCTTCTGCAGCACCACCGGCGGAGCGTCGCGCAGGTCGAAGAGCGAGTAGCCGGGCGCGCCAATGTTGCTGGCGCCGGTTCCCTGGAGGCGCTGCTGCTGGTCAACGAGGTCGAGTCCGGAGCAGAAGCCGCGTCCGGCGCCGGTCAGGACGATGACCCGAACGTCCGGCTCGCGCTGGCAGGCGATCAGTTGAGCGGAGAGCGCTTCCAGCATCTCTTGCGAGATTGCGTTGAGTCGCTCGGGTCGGTTGAGGGTGATGATCGCGACGTGGCCGCGTTGCTCAAGCAGCAACGTCTCGGTCGCGGGAGCGGTCAGAGTGGTCATTGTGCCTCCAGATCGACTGATTCTCGTTGAGTGTACCGGTGGGGTGAGGCGCCCATAAGTCCCAGCTCCCGCTCCATTCCCTTTGCTCCCTCTCGCAGAGGAAGCTGCCAACCTCCCCGTTCCCCTCTCCCCTCTTGGGGGGGAGCTGCCCCCCCCATTCCCTCGGCTCCCCCTTCCGTCATTCCTGCGCAGGCAGGAACCACGAACCACCCAACACCAATCCCAGCAACACCCCTAGCCGTCCCACAAACCCAATCAGCAAGTTCCCCTCCCCCGCTCCCGACGCATCCCACGACACAAAAGCCCACCCCCTATCGAACATCAGTGCGCATATCCTAGATCCCCTGCAACCCAACAGGAGAAGCCAAACCCATGTCCAACCCAAATCCCCCACTCCCCTACACCCGAGACGCCATCATCGGACACCTCCAACAACACGCCACCAACGGACCCGCCTACGTCCAAATCCAGGCCACCACCGCACTGGCCAGAATCATGGGCCTCTTCAGCGAAGCCAAAGAAGCGGTCGCCAACACTGCCCACCGCTTTAGCGACGAATCTCGAGCCCTCTACAAGCGTGCCGGACAACTCATGCGCGGCGAAGTCGAACCGCGACCCGACGACCTCCACGGCGGCGCGCCCCCGGTCCCGCTGACCGAACCCGGCCAGGAAGAACAAGCAGAAGACGAACCGACCCACGTAAAGGACGACGACGATGAGCCTCCCTAATCCACAATCCTCGCTGCAGCTCCACGCCCTCGAGCTGCAACAACGCTCTCGCGGTTTTTTTCCAACCGCGAGACAGCGACAACTACTCAACGACCTCACCAGCGCGCCCAACCCCGGCCTGGCCCTGCTCGGCTATGGAGGAGCCATGGGCGGCGGTAAGACACGCGCCATCGTCGAGCTCGCCCTCGACGCCGCCCTCGCCTACCCCAACAACAACGTCCTCGTCGCCCGGCAGCACTACTCCGACCTCTCCGCCACCACCATGCGCGAGTTCTTCGCCGCCTGCCCGCCCGAACTCATCCGCCGCCGACAACAATCTCCCACTCACCTCGTCGAACTCGCCCTGCCCGATTGGCCCGCCGGTCAAACCTCCACCGTCAACTTTCGCCACCTCTCCGACTGGCCCAGCCTCGGCTCCCAGCAGTACGGCGCCGTGCTCATCGACGAAGCCGGACAGGTCGACGAAGACGCCGCCCTGATGCTCCTCACCCGGCTCCGCGACCCGGCACAACCACAACGCTGGTTCGTCGCCGCCTCCAACCCCTGGCCCGGATGGTTCGAGCGCTGGTTCGTGCGCCGCGACCTGCCCGAGCAGGCCCTCGAACAGGCCTCCGGCCAAGTCATCTTCATCCCCGCCAGCATCCCCGACAACCCCCATCTGCCGCCCAACTACGCCGAACTCAACCACGCACTCCTGCCCAATCACTGGCGAGACCGCTTCATCGAAGGCCGCTTCGACGCCCTCCTCGGTCGCGTCTACCCCGAGTTCGACCCCCAACGCCATCTCTGGGACGCCCCACTCCCAGCCTTCACCCACTACATCGGAGGGCTCGACTTCGGAGGCCAAACCGAAACCGCCCACCACACCGCCGGCATCATCGCCGGCCTCAACACCTGGCCAGGGCAAATGCCGCGCGCGTTCCCCTCTCCCTCCCTACAGCGGGAGATGCCGAGCGCGTTCCCCTCTCCCCCCCTACAGCGGGAGATGCCGAGCGCGTTCCCCTCTCCCCCCCTTGCGGGGGGAGATGCCGCAGGCAGAGGGGGGGTCTCCCCCTCCAGCCAACCAATCCTCATCCGCCTCGCCGAATTCGAGGACCGAGGCCCCGGCGTCACCCGCCGCCTGGAACAATGGCAGCGAAATTGCCAACGCCAATTCGGTCGCATCCGCTGGTGCGCCGACCGCTCCCAATCCGCCTGGATCGACCACCAGCGCCGACAGGGCATCCACGTCGTGCCCAGCAGCGGCGGCCCCGGCTCCGTCCTCTTCGGCATCAGCCTCGTCCAGGACCGCCTCGCCGACGACCCGCCCCGCTCCTTCTACACCCCCGCCATGACGCACTTCCCCAAACGCATCCTCGAATACCTCTGGAACCACAACGATGCCGATCCCGAACCCAAACCAAGAAAACGAAACGACGACCTCCTCGACGCCGACCGCTACATGCACGAACTCATCCAACAAAGCCCCAGACCCCTAAAAACAACCTTCCAAATCATCACCCCCAGCCGAGGCCGAGACGCCCGCTGGAGACAACCATGACTCAGATCTCCCTTCGCAACACGTCAGCACCCGCTCCCTCTCAGCGTTCTCCCAGTCCCCGCTTCACGCGGGGACCCGCTCCCTCTGCGCCCGAAACACTACCACCAGATAGACCGCGGTCAGGGACGAGATTCCCGGTCAAGCCGGGAATGACGCAAGTGGGCGCTGTGCAACAACCCCTGCAAGAGGGAGGATCGACTGGGGCCCGCGAGTCATGCGGTTGAGCTGAGTTCGGGGATGGGCTGAGCAGCGGAGGTCTTGGCCCGGAACGTGTAGTCGTTGTCAGTGTGGTCGACGACGATTGTGGCGCCTTCGGCGAACTCTCCGGCGATCAGCAGCTTGCTCAGCGGATTCTCGATCCGCCTTTGGAAGACTCGGCGCAGGGGGCGGGCTCCGAAGGCTGGGTCGTAGCCGTCTTTGGCGAGCTGTCGGCGTGCGGCCTCGGTGAGTTCGATGCTGCGGCCCATGTCGGCAAGTCGGCTGCGCTCTTCGGCGGCGATCAGATCGACGATCTCCAGGAGTTCCTCTTCGCCGAGCGGATCGAAGACGACGATTTCGTCGACTCGGTTGAGGAATTCGGGACGGAAGAAGTCACGCAGTGCGTGTTCCAAGGTTTGGGCTCGCTCGTCGTGCGAGCCGGCGAAGCCGAGGCTGTTGGTTGGCCGCGATGTGGCGCCCAGGTTGCTGGTCATGATCACGACCGTGTTGCGGAAGTCGACGGTTCGGCCTTGGCCGTCGGTGATCCGCCCGTCGTCGAGCACCTGAAGGAGCAGGTTGAAGACGTCGGGGTGGGCCTTCTCAATCTCGTCCAGCAGGACGACGCGGAACGGTCTTCGCCGGATGAGCTCGGTCAGACCACCACCGTCGTCGTAGCCGATGTATCCGGGAGGCGCGCCGACGATGCGGCTGATGGTGTGTCGTTCCTGGTACTCGGACATGTCGAGCCGGACGAGGGCGTCCTCGGAGTCGAAGAGGTACTCGGCCAGTGCCTTGGCCAGCTCGGTCTTTCCGACGCCGGTGGGTCCCACGAAGATGAACGAGCCGATCGGTCGGCTGGGATCCTTGAGTCCGGCTCGGGCGCGACGGATGGCGTCGGAGACGACGGTGACCGCTGCGGACTGACCGATCACGCGGTCGTGCAGTGCTTCCTCGATTCGCAGGAGGCGGGCTTCGTCGTGATCGAGCATGCGGCTGACGGGGATGCCGGTCATCTCGCCGACGAGTTCGGCGATGTCGTGTTCGTAGACGGTGTCGCGCTCGGCGTGTTGGGCGTCCCAGTCATCTCGGCTAGCGTTGGCTTCCTGTTGGATGGCGAGCAGTTCCTGCTTGATCCGGGCGGCCGATTCGTAATCCTCTCGCTGAGCGGCGGCTTCCTGTTCTGTCTTCAGTTCGGCGACGCGGCGGCGCAGCTCGACGACCCGAGATGGCGGCGACTGGTTGTCGATCACGAGGCGGGAGGCGGACTCGTCGATCAGGTCGATGGCCTTGTCGGGCAGACGGCGTTCGGTCAGGTAGCGCTGGGAGAGGCGGACAGCGGCTTCGATGGCCTCGTCGCTGATCGTGACTCCGTGGTGCGATTCGTAGCGAGGCCTGAGCGCGTTCAGGATGGCGATGGCGTCATCGGTCGAGGGCTCGTCGAGGTAGACGGGCGCGAAACGTCGCTCGAGGGCGGAGTCTTTCTCGATGTGGCGGCGGTATTCGTCCAGTGTGGTCGCGCCGACGACGTGCAGTTCGCCTCGAGCGAGGGGCGGTTTGAGCATGTTGGCGGCGTCGATCGCGCCCTCGGCGGCGCCGGCGCCGACGACCGTGTGGATCTCGTCGATGAAGAGGATGACCTGGCCCTGGCACTCGCGGACCTCGTCGATAACGGACTTGAGCCGCTCCTCGAATTCGCCCCGGAACTTGGCTCCGGCGAGGAGAGCGCCCATGTCGAGCGACATCAGGCGCTTGCCGCGCAGGTTCTCGGGCACGTCGTCGGCGCACATGCGCTGGGCCAGCGCTTCGGCGATGGCGGTCTTGCCGACCCCGGCCTCGCCGATGATGACGGGATTGTTCTTGGTCCGGCGGTTGAGGATTTGCAGGACTCGGCGGATTTCGGTGTCTCGTCCGATCACGGGATCGAGCTTGCCCTCGGCGGCGAGGCGAGTGACGTCGGTGGCGTAGCGGTTCAGAGCGTCGTAATGAGACTCGGCGTCGGGCTGGTCGACTCGACGGGAGCCTCGAATCTGCTGGAGGGCTTTGTAGAGGCGCTCGGCGGTGATGCCGTGCGAGCGGATGATCTGGGCTGTGGGTCCACCGGAGTCGCCGGTGAGGGCGATCAAGAGGTGCTCGACGCCGACGTACTCGTCGTTGAGTCGCTCAGCCTCGACGTTGGCACGCTCCAGGAGCTGCACGACGCGCGGCGTCACGGTGAGTTGGACGACGTCGTAACTGAGGCGTGGCGCGGCGTCGAGCACGGTGTCGGCGTCCGCGCGGAGGCGGGCGCGGTCGACACTGAGGGCGTTGAGCAGGTCGTTGGCCAGTCCGTCGTCGACGCGGGCGATGCTGGCGAGCAGGTGCTCGACGTCCCACTGCGCGTGACGCTTCTCGCGCACGAGCTGTTGGGATGTTTCCAGCAGCTGCTGGGCCTGGTTGGTGAATCGATCTCGTCGCATCATCGCCGTCGCTCCGTTCGTTCCTCCCGCGTCTGCACAGTTGGGAGGCGTTGATCGCGGTGGCGCTGCAGCTCCCGTTTCAGTTGTCTGTTTTCTGCTTGGAGTTCGTCGATCCGTTGTCGCAAGTGCAGGATGATGTCGGCGCCGGCGAGGTTGACGCCGAGTTCGTCGATCAAGCGCCGAATCATAAGCAGCCGCTCGATGTCGGCCTGGCTGTAGAGGCGTTGTCGGCCGGAGGTTCGGGCTGGAATGAGCAGACCTTCACGCTCGTAGGTGCGCAGCGTTTGTTGGTGCACGCCGACGAGTTGAGCGGCGATCCGAATCGTGTAGACGGGTTGGTCGGTCACGAGATTTCGCCTTCCGCGTCGTTCTCCAGGTCGCGAAGCTGTTGGAAAAGGTTGATTTGCTCAGGCGTGAGCTGCTGCGGTAGCTGCAGCGAGACTTCGGCCAGGATGTCGCCGCGACCCTCTCGCTTGAATCGGGACATGCCTTGCCCGCCGAGCCGGAAGACGCGGCCGTTCTGCGTCCCTGGTGGGATCCGCAGGGCGAGTCCGCCGCTGCCGCTGAGAGAGCGAACGACTGCCTCGCCTCCAAGTGCAGCGGTGGTGACGGGCACGTCGACGAAGACGTGAACATCGTCGCCGCGGCGCTCGAAGACCGGATCGTCGTCGACCTTGATCGACAAGAAGAGGTCGCCGGGCTGACCTTGCGGGCCGTAGGGGGATGCTTCGCCCTTGCCCGAAATCTTGATCCGCGAGCCGCTGTCGACGCCCGGTGGAATGGTGACTTCGATGCGCGAGCCGGTTGAGCCGCGTTGGCCCAGTTGGACTGCGCGAGTGGTGCCGCGAAACGCTTCACGCAGAGAGACGGTGAGGTTGTGCTCGATATCGCGTCCGCGAGCGGGCTGTTGGGGCGCAGCCGATCCGCCTCTGTTGCCGAACAGACCGCCGAACAGGTCCCCGAGGTCGCCGGCGTCGCCAAAGTTGGCGTCGGAGAAATCGAACTGGGTGTGTCCTCGTTGTCCGCCGAACGGTTGTCCGCCGCCGAATCCTCCGAACCCGCCGGCGCCACCGCGTCGTTGCTGCATCTCTTCCAGTTGGTCGGCGTGTTCCCACTGGTCGCCCCACTTGTTGTAGGCGGAGCGTTTCTTGGGGTCGGAGAGCACGTCGTGGGCAGCGTTGACTTCTTTGAACTTCGCTTCGGCGTCGCGATCGCCGCTGTTGACGTCGGGGTGATACTGGCGCGCGAGCTTGCGGTAGGCGGCGGTGATGTCCCGTTCGGAGACATCGCGAGGCACACCGAGGATCTGGTAGAAGTCTCCGGGCATCGCCGTTTCCGTTCTTGATAGTCAGGCTATCAGCATTTATGGAAGGAGATGAATAATGTCTCACAAATGACAGAGAGGGCATTTGTAAACCTGAGTGGATATGTATAAGGTTTCGTCAGTAGGTCGGATCAAGGACAAAGAGATCCGGCAAGAGAAGCTCAGAAAGGGCCGAACAATGACCAAGATTCTGATTCGCGATCCGTTTGCGGAGTTCGACAGCCTGTTGGCCAACCAGTTCTCCGGACCCTTCGGACGACGCCCCCAGCGGGTGTCCGCGCCGGCGCCGGCGCCAACGAGCAACTGGACGCTCCCGGTCAACGTCTACGAGACCGACGAGGGCGTGGGAATCGAGGCCTGGGTACCGGGCTTCAAAGAGGATGAGATTTCCGTAACCGTGGACGACGGTCAACTGCGCATCCACGCTGAGCGCTCCAGCGACGTGGAGTCGGAGAACGGCGCCGGCGAGGACCGCAAGTATCGCCGCCGAGAGGTGGCGCGTACGGTGCTGTCGCGCGGCTTCCGGCTTGACCCGTCGTACGACGCCTCGAAGATTGCGGCTCACCTGGCCAACGGCGTCCTGGAATTGTCGCTGCCCAAGTCGGCAGAGGCGGAGCCGCAGCGCATCGCGATCAATACCGGCGCTGTCAGCGAAGCGGTCGCCGATCCTGAAGGAGAGTAAGAGCCCGTTGATCAACTGGTGCTCAAGGCAGGGCGGGGACCCCCCTTCAGCCTGCGGCAGCTTCCCCCGCAGAGGGGGGAAGCAGGGATCATTGTCGTCCGCCCAGTCGTGGCTTCTCCGTCGAAGTGGCGGAGGAGCCATTGTGGTTTAACCTGACTGCATGGTTCAGCGCATGTTGGCTCTCGTTCCCGATGAACTGGCTCGCACCCAGATCGATTTGGTGCGCGCCCTCTATGACCGCGAGCAGGTCGATGAGACGCCGCCCCACATTCCTGTGACCGACCGGTTCGACGACCACTACGGCCTGGAGGATTTGCAGCAGATGCTGGAGATCATTCTGGGACTGTTTCGTCCCTTCCTGCTTGAGCTCGGCGCACCGCAGTCGTGGTACGACGATGGCCAGCACCTGTTGCAAATGGTCGCCGAGCAGGGCGGCGAAGACACGCAGCGCATTTCATCGATTGTGTATCGCGATCTGTACCCCGAACAAACGCCAAATGCGTTGATTCGTTCGCGCTCGCCGCTGGAGCGGACTGCACTGACCGTTGGACGCTTCCGGCGCGAAGCCGAAGCGTTGAACGCTGCGCAGGCGCTGTCCGCGCAGCGCTACTTCCTGGTCGTGACGCACGTGGGTGTGTTCGACGCCGTTGACCAGGCGGACGGGCCAACGAGCTGGT
The DNA here is from genome assembly GCA_965261715.1 of Dehalococcoidia bacterium. Classification (GTDB taxonomy): domain Bacteria; phylum Chloroflexota; class Dehalococcoidia; order Bin125; family Bin125; genus Bin125. Next base: position 2,996,878 of record OZ253471.1, on the reverse strand, counting down.
CGCTGCGACGGTCACTGCCGCTGGGCTCGATGATCGCTGACTTCTAAGCCCAGGGCGTGTTCACACGAGGCTCATTACTCGTTGCCCCGTGCTTGACATGGGGCAACGGATCAAACTCCATCGTGACTGATGTCGCTTGTCTGATCGTAGGATGATTGGGTTGCGAGCGGCGGCGCTGGATGCGGCAGCAGGGCCTAGTGGCCATCGACCGCGCATCCGTTGGAGTACTCTGGGCGAACTATCAAGGCAGCCCGGGAGGTGTCCCATGCCGGTCGTAACTGTATCCAGCCAATACGGCGGTGGGGCGCGCGATGTCGCGCGGTGTCTGAGCCGCGATCTTGGGCTTGAGTACATTGATCAAACGGTGCTGGTCGACGCGTCGCGCCAGCTGGGCCGGACCGTCTCGGAGGTTGCCGAGAAGGATGAGCGCACCGACTCGCTGCGCGCGCGGCTGGGCCATTTCCTGCAACGCGCCCTGGAGCGGTCGGCAGCCGGCGGCGCGATCGATCCGATGCTCGGCTCCGGCAACCTTGAGCTGATGCTCTCACAGAGCTATCAGGAGTTGTCCGACAGCGGGTCGGGCGTGGTCGACGACCGCGCCATCCTGAACACGACCTCGCAGATCATCGAGTCCATCGCGCAGCGTGGCAATGTCGTGATCATTGGGCGTGGCGGTCAGATGATCCTGCGCGACCTGCCCGATGTCACTCACGTACAGTTGGTGGCCGAGCCACCGGTCGCACTGGCCCGCATTCAGGAGTGGGAAGGCGTCGACGAGATCATGGCTGCACGCCGGATCGAGGAGTTCAACAGCGGTCGCGCCGATTTCCACCGCAAGTTCTGGCAGGTCGATGTGTGGTCGCCGTTGCTCTATGACCTGGTGATCAACACGACGCACCTGACCTATGTCCAGGCGGCGCAGCTGGTCGCGTCGGTGGTTGAGAAGAAGGCGGCCGCAGCAGTCTGAGCTAGCTGGTTCGGCTCGACTTGGTTTAGCTGACCAGCGAGCGCAGAACATCCTCGGCGGCAATCAGCCGTGGCGCCATGCCGAACTGCCCGTGAATCTGGAGACCTTCGGCGTCGAGCGCTTCATGCGGGCCGATCGCCTCGCGGTAGCTGACCATAATCGGGTGATCGTCACCGATGGCGTCGGCCAGTAGCTCTTCGGTCGAATCCCGCCAGCGCATGAAATCTTCGGTCGTGGGACCGATCGCGCGGATGTATCGGGAGCGTGCCAGCAGCTGGTCAATTTGTTCGTTCAGGTTCATGCCGCAAAGTGTATCGCAGGGTCGCGGGAGTCTTCTGAATTGCTCCCGTCGTTAGCCGATCGGGGACCCCCTTCAGCCTTCGGCAGCTTCCCCCGCGAGGAGACCTTTGCGTAAGTCCTCTGCTCCCCCCCCTTGCGGAGACTTGCGCGTAAATCCCATTCGCCCCCCTTGCGGGGGAGATGCCGCAGGCAGAGGGGGGCTCCCCATCTCGTGGCCTATCTGGTCGCTGTCGGCGGACCCCCCCTCTGTCACTCCGTGACATCTCCCCCCGCAAGGGGGGGAGAGGGGATTTGTGAGTGTTGCAAAGGTCTCCGCAAGGGGGGAGAGGGGATTCATGGGTTTGCGCGCAGGTCTCCGCGAGGGGGAAGCGCGGATCGGAGTTGTTCAGAGGATTCCTAGCGCCATCGTTCCACGCACGTGCCCCCTCGGTCATCCCATTGGAGCTCGATTCCCTCGGGCCAGGTTGCGCCGACGCGAAGGGTCGGTGGTGAGATGGACTCCGAGGGCGTCTCGATGCTCATGAGGATGCCGTCCTCTTTCGGCTTCGAGTAGAGATTGCGGCGTACTGCATCTTCCTGGAAGCCTCGTGATCGGTACAGGGTCCGGGCGGTCGTGTTGGATTCGCGGACTTCCAGTTGAATCACCTCACAGTCCAAGCGCTGAGCCAATCGAAACACGCAATTCAGCAGGATGCTGCCGAGGCCTTGTCCGTGGAGCTCGGGATCGACGGCGAACGTGCAGAGCTGAAGCTGATCGACGATGTGCCAGGCGCCGAAATATCCCAGAAGCTCTGATTCGGATTCCGTGGTCCCGCTCAGGACATAGAAGATGCTGACCGGCGATTCGGTGATTTCGCCAACGAAATGGCGTCGGCTCCAGCCCGATTCGCCGAATGCGCGCTGATCCAGCGCAGTGACGCCGTCAACGTCGGCGAGCGTCATCGGACGGAGAATGAGGCGGTCAGACATGTTCGTTCGCCCATTGCCAGAGCGCTGCCGAGTGCGTCAGAGTTAACCGGAGGCGCGTCGCAGGCTGTCGCAGAACCGGAGCGTCACTATACTGCCGGTGAACTATGACTCAGTTTCAGCGGCGCACCGATGCCGGGGCGACTACCACGAACCGCCCGGTCGGGAGCCGAATTTGACCGCCCAGACAGCAAGTGTCCAATCCGGCTTCAGGGCTCGTGTGCCAGTCTCGATCCTGCTCATCGCGCGGGTCATGCGCTTCGCCCTGCCGTACTGGAAGGGCCTGACGATTACGGCGTTCGCGATTCTCGCGACCGCCGCGTTCGCAATCGCGACCCCGTGGCTGCTGCAGTTCGCCGTGGATACGGCCATCTCGACTGAGATCGTCAACGGTGTCACGGAAGTGGCGATTACCGGCTGGTTGGTCGCTGTCGCCGGAGTCGCCCTGGTTGGCGCCGCCTTTCTGCGTGGCATCACCATGTTCATCCAGCGCTATCTGGCGGAATGGGTGGGCCAATCGGTCGCCTACGACCTGCGCAATGCCATCTATCAGCGCCTGCAGACGTTGTCCTTCCGCTTCCACGACGGGTCGGAGACTGGCCAGATTATGGTCCGCGCGACTCAGGATGTTGAAGTCGTGCGGATGTTCATCAACTTTGGCGGCGTGCAGTTGTCGTTCACCGTGGTGCTCGGCATCGCAACGCTGGCGATCATGGTGTCAATCAACTGGCCGTTGGCGTTGATGGTCTGGGCGATCATGATCATCATCTCGGTCCGCTCCGGGATCGTCGCCCGACGCCTACGCCCGATCTGGAACGACGTGCAGGAGTCACAGGCGCAGCTGGGCACGGTGCTGCAAGAGGCGCTTTCCGGCATCCGTGTCGTCAAAGCATTCGGGCGCGCGGAGTTCGAAGGTCAGAAGTTTGGCCGCTCGGCTGGATGGTTGCAGCAGCGCTCCTACGACGCGTCGATGGTGCAAGCGGTCAACATGCCGCTGATGACGGCGCTCGGCGCGTTGACCATCGTGCTCACAATCTGGTACGGCGGCCGAGAGGTCGTCGCCGGCAATTTCACCGTCGGTCAACTGACGATGTTCCTGATGTTTCTGACCATCCTGCAAATGCCGATTCGTGGCCTGGGCTGGATGGTGATGATGGTCCCGCGCGCGGCGACAGCCAGCATGCGCATCTTTGAGATTCTCGACCAGGAATCGGAAGTCCAGGACGATCCCACCGCGGTCGCTCCGACACGGCCGCAGGGCAACGTCAAGTTCGAACAGGTGAGCTTTGCTTATGACCCGCGCTCGCCGGTGCTCGGCGGCATCGACTTCGAGGCCAAGCCGGGCCAACTGATCGCGCTGCTCGGACTGACCGGCAGTGGCAAGTCGACGATTGTTAATCTCATCCCTCGTTTCTACGACGTCAGCGCTGGACGGGTGACGTTCGACGACGTGGATGTACGCGACTGGCCGATTGAGGCGTTGCGCCGGCAGGTGGCAATCGTGCAGCAGGAGGTCTTCCTCTTCGCCGCCACGCTGAAAGAGAACATTGCGTACGGTCGACCCGACGCCAGCGATGAGGAGATTGAAGCCGCCGCAAAGTTGGCGCGCATCCATCACTTCATCAATCGCCTGCCCGAGAAATACGACACCTGGGTCGGCGAGCGCGGCGCAAACTTCTCAGGTGGTCAGAAACAGCGCATCGCGATTGCTCGCGCGTTGTTGATGGACCCGCGTGTCTTGATCTTTGACGACTCCACCTCGTCAGTGGACGCTGCGACCGAGTTTGAGATTCAACAGGCGATGGCCGCGTTGATGCGCGGGCGCACGACCTTTGTGATTGCGCATCGATTGCGCTCCCTGCGGGAGGCTGATCAGATTCTGGTGTTGGACAAGGGCCGGATTGTGCAGAAGGGCAAGCACGACGAGTTGCTGGAGCGGGGTGGTCTGTACCGCGAGATCTATGAACTGGAGCTGCGCGACCAGGAGTCGTCGAAGGCGTCGCCGTTGGAAGCCGCAGCAGCAGCGGGCGGGAGCGGCTGAGATGGGCATGATGGGCGGCGGTATGGCCGGTGGTTGGTCTTCCAACCTGGGCGGTGGCGGACACGGTCCGCGCAGCGGTTGGGCGTCCTCGGCGTCGATGGCCGACGGCTGGGACAAGGAATACGGCTCACTCTACAACCCGAGGTTGGTGCGCCGTTTCGGCCGCTACATCGGACCGCACAAGAAATTTTTGTTGGCTGCGATCGTCGCCAACGTCGTGTTCGCGCTTGCTCTCAACGTTCAGGTGTTTGTCGTCTACCAGGCGATGCAGGGCGCGCTTGAGAACGGCGTCGCATCCGAGCTTGATCGGATTGGGATCGCATTTGGTGTGATCGTTCTGGTCTCGTGGGGCAGCGAGTTTGTGCGCCAATGGTTGATGGCTAACATTGGCCATCCGATTCTGCGTCAGATGCGCCAAGATGTGTTCGATCACCTGATGCGCCTTGAGCATCGCTTCTATGACCGCGGCGAAGTCGGCGCGATCATGTCGCGTGTCACCTCCGATGTGCAGGTCCTGCAGGAAATGCTGACCTCCGGCGTGTTGACCGTGATTGGCGACATCTTCGGGCTCGTGATCATCATGGGTGTGTTCATCTACATCGATTGGCAGTTGGCGCTCGGCGCATTCGCAGTGCTGCCCATCCTGATCGTCGCGATGGCGTTTTGGAGCAAGCGAGCTCGCAAAGCGTTCCTTGAAACCCGGGTCGCGATTGCTGCGGTCAACTCAACGTTGAACGAAGACTTGAATGGCGTTCGCGTCGTCCAGAGCCTGAACCGCGAGTCGGAGAACGCTCGCCGATTCGACCGGATCAACAACTGGAACTTGCGCGCGACTCGCCGGGCAGGACTGCTTTCGGCCGCGATTATGCCGTTGGTCGAGGTTCTGATCGCTATCGCGACGGCGATCATCATTGCCATTGCCGTCGCTCGATTGAGCAATGGCACGTTGACAGAGGCAGCGGGCATCGCCAGTATCGTCGCGTTCTCGATTGGCATTCAGCGCTTCTTCGACCCGGTTCGCGACCTGGTTCTGCAGTACACGATGTTCCAGCGCGCCATGGCCGGCGCCGAGCGCGTGTTTGAAGTACTCGATACGGATCCGGAGATTGAGGACTCGGCGGAAGCGAAAGACTTGCCCGATATCGCCGGACACGTTCAGTTCGACAACGTCTCGCTTGAGTACGTAGATGGCGTCCGGGTCCTGTTCGACCTCGATCTCGAAGTGCAGCCGGGTGAGACCGTTGCGCTCGTCGGCGAGACCGGCGCCGGTAAGACATCGATTACTTCGCTGATCACTCGTAACTACGAGGTCACCGAGGGCGCGGTCCTGATCGACGGACACGACGTGCGCGAAATCTCCCGAGCCTCGCTGGTGCAGCGAGTCGGCGTGGTGTTGCAGGACCCGTTCCTGTTCTCGGGCACGGTGCTGGAGAACATCAGGTACGGCAACCTGGAGGCGACGCGCGAACAGGCGATTGCCGCGGCCAAGGTGGTCGGCGCGGATCGATGGATCGAGCGCCTGCAACAGAGCTACGACACGCCGCTGGCCGAGCGCGCGCAAAACCTCTCGATTGGCCAGCGACAACTAGTTGCATTCGCTCGCGCGATCCTGAGCGACCCGCGCATCCTGATCCTCGACGAGGCGACGGCGAACGTGGACTCACAGACTGAGGCACTTATTCAAGAGGCGATCTCGCGGGTGATGCGCGGACGGACTGCGTTCGTGATCGCGCACCGGCTCTCGACGATCCGCTCCGTGGACCGGATCATCGTGTTGGAATACGGCAAGATTCTCGAGCAGGGCTCGCACGACGAGCTGCTGGAGCTCGGCGGACACTACGCCAAGCTCTACCGGATGATGTACGCCGACCAGGAGTCGGTGGAGTTCGACGAGGACGCCGCGCTAGCTGTACTCGACCGGATGCGAGAGCGGACCACGGCGAACGGTCGCAACGGCACGAACGGGATCGGCCCGTCTGCAGAACCGGCGCTGTCGCTCGACTAAGGCGTTTCTTTCCGTCATTGCTCACCTTCCCTCCCCGCTATCCCAGCATGGGCAGCGCTGATCAAGATCTCCCCCGTTGGAGACCTGCGCGTAAACCTATGAATCCCCTCTCCCCCCCTTGCGGGGGGAGATGTCACGGAGTGACAGAGGGGGAGTCCGCCCGCAGCGACCAGATACGCACTGCGATAGGGAGCCCCCCTCTGCCTGCGGCATCTCCCCCGCAAGGGGGGGCGAAGGGGATTTACGCGCAGGTCTCCTTTGCGGGAAGTGTCGCGGACAGACGGAGGGGACCCTAACCGGAGCCGGCCTCGAAGAGCGTTCCCTGGTCGGGTGTGGAACCTTGAGGAGTGAGACCCAGGTGGCTCCAGGCGGCGGGCATGGCGACGCGGCCTCTCGGTGTGCGGGCGAGAAATCCGAGCTGGATCAGGTAGGGCTCGTAGACGTCCATGACCGTGTCGGCGTCCTCGGCGACGGCGGCTGCCAATGTGTCCAGGCCGACGGGCCCGCCGTTGAATCCTTCGATCAGGGCGCGCAACAGGCCACGGTCGTGTTCATCGAGACCGAGCTCATCGACCCGTAGACCGCGCAGCGCTTGATCGGCGACGTGAGCGGTGATGATGCCGTCGGCGCGGACTTCGGCGAAGTCTCGGACGCGGCGCAGCAGGCGGTTGGCGATTCGCGGAGTGCCGCGAGCGCGCTCGGCGAGGGTCCTCGCGCCGGCCGGCTCGAGTTCGACCTCCAGCGCGTTGGCCGAACGGACGATGACCTGCTCGAGTTCGCCAGTCGTATAGAAGTCCAGACGCTGGACCATGCCGAAGCGGTCGCGGAGTGGTGGCGAGATCATGGCATAACGCGTCGTCGCGCCGATCAGGGTGAACGGCTTGACCGAAAGCTGGACGCTGCGCGCTGCCGGTCCGCTGCCGATCATCATGAATAGTTGGAAGTCTTCCATCGCCGAGTAGAGCACTTCCTCGGCCGAACGCGGCACGCGATGGATCTCGTCGATGAAGAGCACGTCGTACGTCTGCATGGTCGTCAGAATGGCGGCGATGTCGCCGGCCCGCTGGATCGCCGGACCGCTGGTCGGACGCAGGTTGACGCCGAGCTCCCGGGCGACGATCCGCGCCAGCGTGGTCTTGCCCAGGCCCGGTGGTCCGTAGAGCAGCAGGTGATCGAGGGCTTCGCTGCGAGCTTTCGCTGCGTCGACGGCGATCCTGAGGGCCTCATGCACCGTCGATTGACCGACGAACTCCTCGAGGCGCGTCGGCCTGAGCGCTCGGTCATGTACGTCGACTTCGGTTTCACCGGCATCGGTGACACGCCCGACTGCGGTGCCTTCTTCGCTCTGGTCGCCGGGTGTGGTGTCCTGAGTCGTCATTGCGAGCGCCGTAAGAACGCATTTCGGCTAGCGACGGCGAGCGGATGGAGCGGTTGCCCACTGTTGAGTTGAGCGGTCAATCTGCGTTCGAGAAATATCGCCGCGGCGGCATGGAGATCGTGTTCGGCTGCCGCTGCGACAGCGGAGAGACCGGGATCACGCTGCACCTTCTTCGGGTCGATCTTGTCGGCCAGGAATACGGCCAGCGATTCCAGCGAGTAGTCGGGGTGAGCCGTGGTGTGATACGCGATAGCGCTCAGGATCTCGTCGTGTTGGATGTCGAAGGCATCTCGAGCGTAGGCAGCGGCCAGCGGGCCGTGGAGGATGATCGGCGCCGCCTGTTCGTGCTCCGTGATCGGAACGCGATGGTGGCGAGATAGCGCGAGCAACTCGGCGTCGCTGCAGTGACGGAAGAGGTCATGTCCGGCAGCAGATGCGGCGCAGATGTCGCGGTCGAGCTCGTGCACAGCCGCCAGATGCAATGCGCCCTTGACGACGCGCTGAGCATGGCGCTGAAGCTTCTCCGGACGGTCGCCCATCGCCTGCTGGAAGCGTTCACGGATTGCAACCGGGTCGGTCAGGCGCCCGTTCTGCGTCATCGGCGGCCTCGACGCGGCGGATCCTCGGGCGCACGGTCAAGTTGCACGCCGACGAAATCGGATACGGCCACTCCCACGTCGAGCGCTTCCTGTTCAGTCGGGAAGCGGCCGATGCGCATCATGTTGCCGTCGGCGAACGAGATATTGGCAGTGTGAGTGCCACTGAACTGCAAGAGGATCGGACGAGAGCGTTGATGCGTCAGGTTAATCGTCTCAATGTCGTACAGCTCGAAGGTCCAGTCTCGATTGATGACCCAGAGCATCGACTGATGCACCTTGCCCGTGTCGTCCGAGAGGTCGAAATCGACTTCGAGCACGTCGCCGCCGACGACGCCCAGGACGGCCCAGAGGATGCCGCCACCGAAGTACCCGGCCGCGGCGCCGACAATCGCCGCGCCGGTCCAATCGGATTGGCCGAACGTGGCAACAGCGATGACGGCCGCGATGGCTGCGGGAATGGCTCCGTATGCCCAGTTGGGCAGCGGCGACCAGAAGGTGCGAAGGCGCAACGTATCCTGATTGGGGAACGAGAGGCGCACGATGGAAGAGCGGGTCCTGGGGGCCGCCGATTCGGGCGTCTCGGCAGGGCGTCGGCGTCGTCTGCGGGCCATGATTAGAGGCTATCCGATGAAACGCTGGACGGGATTGGTAGCCGCGGCGCTGTTCTGGGTTCTGTGGGTGTCGCCCGCGCTCGCCCAAGAGATTGTGATGTCGGGCAGCCGCTACTCAGCCCCGCTGTGGACCTGGATCGCGGCGATTGTCGTGGCGGTTGGACTCAGCATCGTCGGTCTGCTGATTGGTTTCTGGTTCCTGCGCAAGCGGTCGAGGATTGACGCCTCGGACTGAGACGACGAAGCGCGCTCCCGAAGGAGCGCGCTCGTTGTGTTTGCTGGGACCCCGTCTGTCACTCCGTGACATCTTCCCCTTGCAGGGGGAGAAAGGGTTCTGCGCTTAGATCTCGAGCAGCTCGGCGACCTTCTCGCGGTGGTGATCGGCGTCGCCCCACATGAGCTCGGCCATCTTCTGGCGGCGGAAGTACAGCTGGATGACGTATTCCTTGGTGAAGCCGATGCCACCGTGGATCTGCTGACCATGTGCGACGACGCGACGGGTCGCGTCGGAGCACCAGGCCTTGGCCATCGCGACCTGGAGCGCGGCGTCGGGCTCACCCTCGGTGACGGCCCAGGCGGCGCGGTACATGATGAAGCGCGAGCCATCGACATCGGTAATCATGTCGGCGGCCTTGTGCTGGATCGCCTGGAAGGAGCCGATCGGGCGACCGAACTGGATGCGTTCCTTGGCGTAGTCGACCGAGATTTCGAAGTCGCGCTGGGCCAGACCGACGAGGTAGGCGCAGTAGGCGACGGTGAAGTACTGCTTGGCGACCTCAATCATCTCCCAGGCATTGCCGGCTTCGCCGAGCACGGCGTCGGCGCCGACGCGGACGCCGTCAAGCTTGACTTCGCACTGCTTGTCGGCAGCGATGGTCTGCAAGACGGTGGTCGAAAGGCCCTCGGCGCCACCGGGGACGAGGAACAGCGAGACGCCCTCGTCGCCCTCGGAGCCCGGGGTGCGTGCGACGACCAAGATGGTGTCGGCGTTGTGGGCGTCGGGGATGAAGAGCTTGGTGCCGTTGAGCACGTAGCCGTCACCGTCAGCGGTGGCGGTGGTCTCAATGCCAGAGCTGTCGAAGCGGGCCGACGGCTCGGTCAGAGCGAAGGTCATCACGTGCTGCCCGGAGGCGACGGCGGTGCAGTACTGCTGCTTCTGCGCGTCGCTGCCGATGGCTTCGACGAAGCCGGCGGTGAGCACGGTGTTGATGAACGGTCCGGGAACCAGTGCGCGGCCGAACTCTTCCAGCAGCACGCAGAGGTCGAGGAAGGAGAGGCCGGCGCCGCCGAGTTCCTCGGAGGTGATCAGACCCATCCAACCCTGGTTGGCCATGCCACTCCAGAGGTCGTCGGTGTATCCGCGATCGTCCTCTTCCATGTCACGCACGAGCTTTTCGGTGCACTCGTTGGTGAGGAAGTCGCGGGCGAAATTCTTCAGCAGTTCCTGCTCTTCGGTCAGTCCCAGGTCCATGTCGTCCTCCGTCGCGGCCCGTCGTCCGTTGAGGGGTCCGCAGGTGTGAGTGGGAAACGGGCACGCGTAAGCGCGCAACGTGTTTGAGGCTATCGGATACCTGCGTATCGCGCCAGATACGGGGGCGGCCGACCTTCGCTGAAGGTATTGAGAACGACCAGAGATATCCTCCTCGCATGAATACGGGCAGGCGAGTACGAGGCCTGGGCGCTGTACTGATCTGGTGGATGTTGTTCGCTGGCTTCGCACTTGGAATCGGTCTGGTTGTACCAGAGCTGCTCAGCCCGCAATCTGTGTCGGCTCAGACTTCGAGCGTGGTCGCTCGCAAAGGGACCATCGGCGGTCCCGCCGACCTTGACTGGTTCCCGCTGTTTGCAGTGATCGGCGAGAGCTTCGCGTTGACCCTTGAGCGCAACACCTTGCGTGCAGGTCTACTGGAAGTCTGGAAGCCGGCTACCAATGATTCGCCAGCCCTACGGGTGGCTCGGTCGGCTGGTGACGATAGTCCGCTGATCTGGACAGCGCCGGAGAGCGGAGCCTGGCGTGTGCGGGTCTCGGGGTTGCAGAGTGCGACCGGCTCGTACCGCCTGCGGGTTGAACGTCATGTTGATGCGATTGGGGCGGAGCTCTCCGCAGCTCACGCGAGCAGCTTCGACACGGATGGGACGCTGATCGAGCGCTCGCGCATCGATGGCGCCGGCGATGTTGACTGGTTTGCGATCCCGGTGTCGGCGCAAAATCGGTACAGGATCTGGTCGGTCACCGGGTCGCTGGCTGGTTTGTCGGCGTCCGTCCGTACGCCGTCGACGGAGTCACTTTCGGAGCTCTCGACCTTTGGCAACGCGTTTGCCGACTTCGTGGAGCCTGACCAGGACGGTATTGCCGTGTTGGCCGTTCGCGCTTCCGAAGCGTGGATGATTGGCAGCTATGCCTTTGGCGTGACCCGCCTGGGCTCAACGGTCGAGCCGGAGATCAGCCTGCCTCCTCAGCAGACATCCAATCTGCAGATCGAGACGATCGAGGCGTCTGCAATGGTCGGCCAGGCAGAGTTCGCGTTTCGTGGCGACTGGGGGCCGATTCGGCGGAACAGCGGTCTCAGGGTCTGGGTCGATACGGATCCGGGGGAGAATGAGGAAGATGAGTGGGAATATCTGCTGAGGTCGAATGACGGCAGGCAGGCTCGTTTGTGGTCGTTTGCCCAAAGGACGTGGATCGATTCGAGCGATGTCGGCGCGCGAGGCTTCGACACGCTCCTGATGCGCTGGAATGGGCGCACGGCGGATGCCCGGATTCGATGGCAGGCCAGCGTGCGTAATACCGACGGCACGTGGACCGTCTCACGTCCCCGAATCCTGGATGTGCCACACCCGCGTCCGGCGTTGCCGCCGGTCTGGTTTGCTTTCGAGAGAACAGGCAGTGAGGATCCACGTTGGCGTGAAGAGCTGGCGGCTGCTGGTGTCACTGAAGGTGCGGATGACGCCGCCGTTGTGGTCGTCCTGGACGCTGGTCACGGCGTGGACACGGGAGCGCGGGGCAACGGGGTACTCGAGGCGCAATCGAATCTTGATTTCGCGCTGAGGGTGGAGGCATTGTTGGAGGCCAACGGAGTGACGGTCGCCCTCACCCGGCGCTCCTCGAGCCGGCCGTATCTGAATCTTGATGAGACGATCTGGCGGCCCGATCTACAGGCGCGAGCCGAACTGGCGCATGCGGCCAAGGCGGATGTGTTCGTGTCGATTCACTCCAATGCCAATTTCAAGTTCGCCATTCGTGGTCTCGAGGCCTGGTATCTGCCGCGCTGGAATGGCGACGGAGAGAATCTACGACTGGCGGAGACCCTCTTGTCGAACGTGCAAGGGGCGCTTCACGACTTTGGCTCTCCGACGTCGGTGTTGACGTACGACGCGAGCTGCTGGGAGATCATCAATAACTTCTGCGACCCGATCTACGTACTGGCGCCGTTCCTGTTGATCGATGCGGATACGGCGCGGAGGTTTGGCCTGGATCCAGCAGAGCTGGGCTTGTCGGATGATCCCTGGGGTGTCGCGCTAAACGACTGGTTGTGGCGTAGCGACATCACAGTAGGCGAGCCGCCCATCGACCTAATTGATCCCGAGACGCAGTCGGGTCCGGGCAGAATCGTGCGCGGGAATCTGATGCCAACTGCACTCCTGGAGCTGTTGTACGTCACGCATCAGGGCGACGCGCGGATCTTGCGCGATCCCGAGGCGCGACAGGTCATCGCTCAGGCGATCGCGGACGGAATTCTGGAGTTCCTGGGCATGGAATGAAGCTCGCGACCGTTACAAGCGGGAATCATCTCCTGGCAATCCCCTGGACAACTCCGATCCTCGCTTCCCCCCCCCCGCGCGGGGGAAGCTGCCGAAGGCTGAAGGGGATCCCCGTTCGGCCACCGTCAGGAGTTATTCAGAGGATTCTTAAGCCCGGTGTACTTAACATCCAGAAATCGGAACTTATGCAAGAACAGATATTCTGCTAGACTCGTCAAACTCACTCCCGGCTCACCTCCGCGCCGCGCCGCCACAGGAACCGATATGTCGCCGACCACTATCCGCAAGCCCGTCTGCATCCGTCCAAATCCGAACAACGCCGAACGCCCCGGTGTTCAGGCCTGCTGAACGGGGCTGAACAAACCTGAACATTCTGAACGCCCGATCCCCCGTAACACACAGGAGATCGTGACCTGCGAGCCGGAGAAACAACGTTCCTGCCAAACGGCTGAACACTTCCGAACTTCGTCCCGCGCGTCGGATGTCGATACGGGAAATGAGCGCGATATCGGCGATTGTGAACAGCCACTGGCGGTACGCGGACAGGCCGAAGATTATCGAGCTCAGACCGTCCCGCAGTGACCCGTGGCGATCTGTTGTGGATAACGTTGATAGCTCTTGGGAGCTCGCTGGCTGCGTCTTGCAACTCAGAACGTTTGTGTAATATCGTATAAAACATCGAACAGACAAGCGGGAGATGTGCAAGCATGTCGGACGAAATCCAGCTCGATCATCAGCGGATCGTACCGAGTCTGACCTATGCCGACGCTCACGCGGCGATCAACTGGCTGTGCCGGGTCTTTGGCTTCGAGGAGGTTCGGCGGATGGAGGTCGGAGACGGCCGGATTGGCAACGCGGCGCTCAGGTTCAACGGCGAGCAGATCATGTTGGCCTCGGTGTTTGAAGAAGCGGGAACGTTGTCGCCACGGGATTTGCCTGGTCTGCACCAGCAGATCACCGTGTACGTCGACGACGTTGATACGCATTTTGCCCACGCTCAGGCCGAGGGCGCTGAGATTCTGGCAGAGCCAACGGACCAGTTCTGGGGCGCGAGGAACTACTGGGTTCAGGACCTGGAAGGCCATCGCTGGACATTCCAGCAGCAGGTGAGGAACGTGCCGTTTGAAGAAGAGGCCAGAGAGATGTTGAAGATCGCGATCGACGAGGACTAGTCATGGCAGATGCGCAGCGAATCTTCCCGTACCTGGCCTACGAAGATGCGGCAGAGGCGGTTGACTGGCTCTGTCGGGTGTTCGACTTCGAGCGGGTCGACGTGCAGACAATCCCGGATGGCAGGATTGTGCACGCTGCGTTGTCGTTGCGAGGCGCTCAGGTGATGCTGGCCTCGCTGTTCGATGGCGGCGGATATCGCTCGCCCAAGGGTCGCGACGCACTCCCGAGCCATGTCCTGATTCGCGTTGATGATGTCGAGGCGCACTTCCTCCGAGCTGAAGCGGAAGGCGCGAACATCCTCTACGAGCCTCGAGATCAGCCCTGGGGCGCACGGCTCTATGAAGCGACTGATCTGGAGGGCCACCGATGGTCGTTCCTCCAGGAAACTGCAAACAACTCAGATTGACTCAGATTGAGGAGACGACGCCATGGTTCAGAATCCACCAGAGGGCAGTCAGCGGATCCTGCCTTATCTCAACTATTCCGATCCGAAGCCGGTGATCGAATTCCTGATCAACGCGTTCGGGTTCGAGCAGGGCACGCTGCTTGAAATGCCGGATGGCTCGGTCGGCCACTGCGAACTGCTGATGAACGGCGAGACGTTGATGCTGTCGAGCGAGTTCCCCGAGGGTGGACTGAGCAGCCCCAGGACCCTGGGAGGCGTGCACGCCACGGTGGTGGTCTATGTCGACGATGTCGATGCACACTTCGAACACGCGAAGGCGTCCGGAGCACAGATCGTGGAGGAGCCGACCGACCAGTTCTACGGCGACCGCACATATCGCGCTCTCGACCCCGAGGGAGTTGGCTGGGAGTTTCACCAGCACGTCCGCGATGTCACGCCGGAAGAGATGATGGCCGCGATGACACAGATGGGCGAATAAGGAGCAGACAATGACGGACGACATCCCTCAAATTAAACAACGAATCGTGCCGGCACTGTCGTACGACGACGCGCCGGCAATAATGGAATTTCTCTGCCGTGCATTCGGCTTTGAGGAGCGATTTCGGCTAGATATGCCTGATGGCACAATCGGGCATGCGTCGCTGACGAGCGACGGCGCGGAGATCACGTTGGCGTCGGCCTATCCAGAGGGTGGACTTGGCGGTCCGGGTGGATTGCCACATCTACACGCGAGCATCACGGTCTATGTAGACGATGTCGATGCGCACTACGCTCGCGCGGTGGCCGAGGGCGCCAACATCCTCGAAGAGCTGACTGACCAGTTCTACGGTGATCGTACCTATCGCGCCGCCGATCCAGAGGGCGGACACTGGTGGTTCCATCAACCGTTACGCGAGGTCTCGGCCGAGGACATGCAAGCGACGATCGACTCCGAGGATTAGCGGCCTGTTCTGATGTCAGTGAACCCACCTGCCGGGTCGCAGCACATCGTCCCATACGTCTACTACGAGGACCCGCGCGCCGCGACGAAGTTTCTCTGCGATGTCTTCGGCTTCAGGCAGATCATGATGCTCGAGTGGCCGGACGGCAACATGGCGCACGCGGAAGTGGCGATGTCGGGCGAGCGTGTGATGATTGGCAGCGCCGATCCACGGTTTGGGCTTGTCAGCGCCCAGGCGCTCGGATCGGTCCACACAGTGCTTTGCGTCTACGTCGGAGATGTGGACGCCCACTACGAACATGTACGAACTCGGGGCGCTCAAGTAGTGCGCGAGATCACAGACGCGTTCTACGGGGCGCGCATCTACTCGGCCAAGGATCCGGATGGCAATCTCTGGGAGTTCCGCGAGCAGAGGAGTGATCCAAGCGCGGATGAACTCACGAAGTCCCTGGCGGTGCTCGCCCGGCAAATCGGGCGCTAGCGCCTACAACCGGCCGATTTCCGCGTTCGGTGCAGCTATTCGCCGTAGACCACTCGGTGCGTCGTCTCGACCCTGACCACTACGCCCTCAGTGAGGTCGTATCCGTCGTCACGGGAATCCGGATACTTGTCCAGCTTCCAGTAGAGCGGCGTGAGTTCGTCGAGCATCTGATGACCCTGCACAGCGGTCATCGTCGCGCGCCCGCGGACCTCGGTGTAGCGGTACGGGTTGGCTTCGTCGTGAATGCTGACGGCGATTGCCGGATTGCGTCGCAAGTGGAGCGTCTTCAGGGTCGTCGGCATGGTCCAGAACTCGATGTCGTCCTCGCCGCCGCCCGCGGCGCGCCGGTGCCAGACCACCGATGAACGCGGCTGTCCGGTCGAGCTGACGGTCGCAATGTGGGCAAAGTGCGGCGGATTCAGCAGATCAGTGCCGGCCGCCGGCGGATCGACGACGTCCTCCGGTTCGAAGTCCAGCATGACCGCGCGCTCGACGCTGACCGTGACACCCCAGCCCCCGCCGGCGCCCTCGCCTTTGCCCGGATAATCGGTGCCGATATAGGTGCGAGAAATCTCATCGACATCGTCCCACGACGTGCGCGGCGTGAGCGATGCCGTGCCCACGATCTCGAGCGTGCGATACGGGTTTGCAGCGTCGTGGATAGAAATCGCGACGCGCGGCTCGCGCTGCATATTCAGCGACTTGCGGAAGCGCTTGCCGGTACTGAAGTAGACCGACGCCACCGAACCGTCGGGATTGACATCTTCGGGCCGGAACCAGACCGGAGACGACTGCGGCGAACCGTCTCGGTTCACCGTCACGACGTGAGCGTAGTGGGGCGCGCCGCAGAGGTCGGCGAAATCGGGAGGGACGGATGCCATGCTGTTCTCCTAGCAGGAACGGATTTGTGACTGGCGTTCAGCCGACTCGGTGAGTGGTCTCGACCCGGATCGCGACGCTACCCGTCGGCTCAACGTCCATCGGGAACGCGTCCAGCTTCCAGTAGAGCCGCGTCAGCTCGTCGGCCATTTGTCGGCCTTCGATCGGAGTGATATGGGCGCGTCCTCGAAGCTCGGTGTAGCGGTACGGGTCGACTTCGTCGTGGATGCTGACGGCGATGGCGGGGTTATTGCGCAGGTGTCTGGTCTTGAGCGTCTCGGCGCTGGTCCAGAATTCAATGTCATGCTCACCGCCGGCCTCGGGTCGCCGATGCCAGACCACCGAGGAGCGCGGCTGACCAGCAGAGCTGACCGTCGCGATGTGAGCGAAGTGGGGCGGGCTCAGTAAGTCGGAGCCGGCCGCAGGAGGGTCCACGAACGGCGGCGCAGGACCGTCGTTCGGCAGGGTGAGGCGGTCGATCTCGACAGTCACGAGCCAGCCGGCCGGATCGTCGCCCTTGTAGGGATAATCCGTACCGAGGTACTGGTTGGAGATGGTGTCGAGTTCGTCCCACGACGTGCGCGGCGCCAGGGAAGCGGTTCCGACGATCTCCAGCATGCGGTAGGGCTGATCCGCACCGTGGATCGAAAGCGCCACGCGCGGCTCGCGCTGTATGTTGAGCGCTTTACGATAGCGCAGCCCGGTGACGAAGAAGATCGACTCCACTGCGCCGTCGGCGGAGATGCGTTCGGGTCTGATCCAGATCGGCGAGGACTGCGGAGAGCCGTCCCGGTTGACGGTGACGAGATGGGCGAAGTGCGGCGCGCCGACGAGGTCGGCATGTTCAGCGGGGATAGAGGCCATTGGACTGTTCCATCGTTTCCTGTGTCAACGACAGAGGCGGGGCCGCGGCCCCGCCTCTGAAGTGATTCGCTGGGTGTTGCGAGCCTATCGGCTCAGGGTGGCCGAGTAGCCGCCGAAGCGGGCCTGGCCCGGCATCGCGTGCTGCTCAACCTCGACGTTGACGACCGCCGGCAGTCCGGATTCCATCGCCCGCTCAATCGCGGGTCCGATCTCTTCCGGCTTGGTCACGTGCTCGCCGTGTCCGCCGAGGGCGATGGCAATGTCTTCATAGCGCTGGCCGTGGCCGAGTGGTCGGCCTGGCGTGTCGTTCGAGCCTGCGGTCCAGCCGGCATTGTTGGAAATCACGATCGTGCCGGGCAGGTTGTGCCGGACCATCGTGTCGATCTCCTGGACGTTCATCAGGAACGAGCCGTCGCCGACGAAACCGATCACCTGGCGCTCGGGCGCGGCCGCCTTGGCCCCAAGTACGAACGGCAAGCCAACGCCCATGCAGCCGTTGGGTCCCGGGTTGAGCCGGCCACCCTCGGTGTAGGACGGGATGTACTGTCGCGCGAAGGCCAGCGTCGCATTTCCGTCGACACAGACGACGGCGTCGCGGTCCATGCGCTGAACAACTTCGTCGGCCAGGCGCAGCGGGTGAATCGGCACGGTCGAGGAGTGCGCCTGCTCGAGCGATTGCTGACGGCGGGTGTCGTCCGATTCGCGTAGCTCGGCGATCCAGTCGGTCGGTGGAGCGAGATTAGCCTCGCGAGCCGCGGCGGTGAGAGCAACCAGGGCGCGCTTGGCGTCGGCGACCATGCCCACGGTCGCTTCCTTGTTGTGTCCGATCTCGGTCGGGTCGGTGTCAACGTGGATCACCTTGAGGTCGGGCGACCAGCGCGGCGGCAGACCGGAGCCGATGACGAAGTTGAGTCGTGTGCCCACGACGAGCGCCACGTCGGCCTCGCGGAACGCTTTCGAGCGAGCCGCGATGAAGCAGAGGTCGTGGTCTTCGGGGACCACGCCGCGGCCCTGCGGCGTCGTGTAAAAGGGAATCTGCGCTGTTTCGACGAACTCTCGGAGCTCGGCCGACGCGTCTGACCAGAAGATGCCGGTGCCGGTCAGCACGATCGGCCGCTCGGCGTTGGCGAGCAACTCGATCGCTTCCTTGACCTCATCGGGGTCGGCACTCGGGCGCGACCTTGGTAGGCCGGTCTTGGGGAACCAGACAGTCTCGTCGTCGGACTGCTGGTAGAGCGTGTCGCCCGGCAGGTCGAGGTAGGTCGGTCCCGGCTTGGGTCCCTGCGCCTCGCGGTAGGCGAGGTTGAAGAACTCGGGCATGCGGGCGGAGTGCGTGACTCGGCTAGACCAGCGCGTGACCGGGGCAGCCATCGCGAGCTGGTCGTATTCCTGGAAGTCGTCGCGCTCGAACGACGAGAACGCCGCGGCGCCACCGAGGGCGACCATCGGCACGCCGTCGAGATAGGCGTTGGCGACGCCGGTCAGCAGGTTGGTCGTCGCCGGACCGGAGGCGGCCATGCAGACGCCGGGCACGCGCTTGACGCGGGCGTAGCCATGAGCCGCCATCGCAGCGCCCTGCTCGTGTCGGCAGTCGATTGTGCGGATCCCGTGCTCGGCGGCGTAACCCGCGGCTTCAATGATCGGTCCGCCCATGATGTAGAAGAGGTCCTCGACCCCTTCGTTCACCATCTGTCGGGCAAGTAGTTCAGAGCCCATCTGATCGGGCATGATCTGGTCCTTTCCATATCTTCCAGCTCCTCCTCGCAGGGGGAGCGCTCACTCAGTTAGTCGGGAACGTCGTAACGGTGGAGGACCGGTCGCGCAGTGGTGAACTCGCGAATCCCGGCCATGCCTGCCATCGCTTCGGACGTGCCGTGGGCGGTGATGTCTTCCTCGGTGGCCCAGTTCTCGAACAGGATGTAGCGGGTGTCGTCGTCGACGCTGCGGAAGAGGTCGTAGTTGTTGCAGCCGGAGTCCTCAGCCTTGACCTTGGCCGTCGCGCCGGCCATGAAGGCTTCAAACGCTTTCGCCTTGCCCTCGGCAACCGTGAATTCCACCGTGAGACCAATAGCCATCTTCAACTCCTTGCGAAACTTGCACAATGCGGCGAGCCCGCATCCAATGTGGACGTGTTTGGGCAAATGATAGCGCTCAGCAAGTTCAGACATGGCAGAAGGTAGTTCGGACCGCTGTTAGGCACGCCGTAGACTGCCGTCATGCTCGAATCGCTACGTATGGATGGACGCCGGGTCATCGTCACCGGCGCGGGTCGAGGGCTCGGACGTCAGATGGCGCTGCACCTGGCCGACGCAGGCGCTGACATCGTCTGCGCTGCGCGGACGAAGTCCCAGATCGACGGTGTCGCGGCGGAGATCGAAGCCAAGGGTCGGCGAGCGCTGGTGATCCCGACCGACGTGAGCGACTCTTCGCAGGTTGACGCGATGGTCGAGCGCACCATCGACGAGTGGGGCGGGTTCGAAGTGATGCTCGCCAACGCCGCCGGGAGCGGGCCTGCTTCAATGAAGCACGTGACCGAGATCTCCGACGAGGATTGGCGCGAGACGGTCGATCTCAACTTCTCCAGCGTCTTTTATTGCGCTCGCGCGTCGGTGCGGCATTTCCTCGCCGAGGCTAAGCCGGGCAACATCATCGCGGTCTCGTCGGGTACGGCGATGCGAGGCGGAGACGCGCGCTTTTTCGTCGACGGTGCGGCCAAGGCCGGCGTGCTCAACATGACCCAGACCTTGGCCGTGCAACTTGCACGCCAAGAAATCCGGGTGAACTGCATCGTGCCCGGGTTCGTGCTGCAAAAGGCCCTGGAAGACCAGGACGAGATCGAACTGGCCCGCAACCAGGGTTCGCGCATTCCGGTTCGTCGCGTAGGCGAGGCCTGGGAGCTGGGGCCGCTGGCCGTCTATCTGGCCTCCGACGCCTCGGCCTACATGACCGGCGAGGCGTTCATCATCGACGGCGGCGGGCTGGCCGGCGGACTGGCGCCGACCGGTTGGGACGTGGTTTCGGGGATTGGTGGGGTGCCGTTGTGAGTCAACAGAATCCATTGCCGCCGCCCGAGGTAAGCGAAGGCAAACTACAAGGCTTCGACCTCACAGGACGGCGGGTCATCGTCTACGGCGCGGAAAAACCGGTGGCAACAGCAATCGTCAATGTCCTGCGCGAAGCAGGGGCAACGGTGGGTGTGACCAGCGCCAACACCGACGGCACCTCATTGTTCAGGCTCAAGAAGGCCGGTGGAACCGGGCCGACTGAGGCGGTCGATCTATCGAACGGGACGAACATCCAGGTCGCGACGCGCAAGATCAGTAAGGCGCTGGGCGGCGTTGACGCCGCGATCGTGGTTCCGCAGACGTATCACGCAGCGCCGATCCGCAAGACGCTCGACGCCGATATCCAGCGCGTCCTTACGGCCAATCTCGGCGGAACCTACGCCGCATTTCGCAGCGCGACGCGGGAGTTTCGCGGTCGACCCGGCCGCTTGATCGCCGTGCTCGATGCCACTGCGGTGCGAGGGATGACGAACCTGAGCCTCTACAGCGCTGCGCAGTCGGGAGTGATCGGCCTGGTCAGGTCGTTGAGCCAGGAGCTCGCGCCAACCGGGACCACAGTCAACGCCATCGTGGTCGGCTGGACCGATTCGACGCCAGGACGAGGGTCGTCCTCGGAGGACGAGAACCTGCTCCTGCGCTTCATCCCAATGCGGAGATTCGCCGAACCGTCGGATCCGGCCCCGTTGGCGGTGTACCTGGCCTCGGAGGCAAGCGGATACATCACCGGTCAGGCAATCCAGGTCGACGGCGGGGTGCTGAAGCACCTGTAGTGCAGACAGAAACCGCCACTTACCGATTCGCATGCGGAAGTTTGTCTCCTAAGTCACTGCTAAATCGCAGTTAACGGCGGGATGCAACACTAAGCTGACGTCAAGCAGCGAGCGAACGGCGGCTTGCGCGTCAATGGGGAACAACTACGCTCTGATGCCTGCTTTGGAGATGCCGCGCGGCCACACGGTTCGCCGCACCTGGAAGCACGATCCGACGATATTGGCACCGCCAAGGTATCGGCACGCCTGTGGATACGACGCGTTTGTCCCGTTCCCGTTGGCCGACCTTGAGTTGACCAACGAGGCTCCCACTGTGTCGATTCTCTCCTCTGCCAACCAGCTAGTTGAGGAGCTGAACTATATCGCCGGAGACGAGATGAATGCCTTCGCTCGACTGTTAGTGCGGAGTGAGGCAGTGGCTTCGTCCAGAATCGAAGGCATGTTTATCGACGCTCGCAGACTCGCTCGCGCAGAGGCGAGGCGCGATGCGGGCCGGAGCATCGGACGAGAGGCGGCAGAGATTATTGCCAACATCGATGCGATGCATCGGGCTGTTTCGGAGGTCGCGCAATCAGATCGGGTGAGCGTGGAGAGCCTCCAGTCAATTCATACCGCGCTGCTCGAGCGGACTCCGTACCGCAGGATCGCTGGCGTCCTTCGCGAGGAGCAGAACTGGATTGGCGGCAACAACTACAACCCCTGCGGCGCAGACTTCGTGCCGCCACCGCCGGAGCACGTCATTCCGCTGCTACAGGATCTCTGCGACTTCTGTGACTCAGATCGCTTGCCACCGCTCGCTCAGGCGGCCATCGCTCACGCCCAGTTCGAGACAATTCATCCCTTTATCGACGGTAATGGTCGCACAGGGCGCGCGCTGATCCACGTGATATTGAGACGTCGTGGGCTCGCTTCGCGATACTTGCCACCTATCAGCGTCAGGCTTAGCCAACAGCGTGCCTCGTACATTGCAGGTCTGATCGCCTTCCGGGATGGTCAGGTAGACGACTGGCTGGAGATATTCGCCGGTGGAGTGATCGATGCCGCAATGCTGGCGATCAACTACCAAAGGCATGTTGAACGCCTAGTGAGCCGATGGCGGGAGATGCTGCGAGAAGCAGTAAACCCACGCTCTGACGCAGCGGCCTGGGCAATCATTGATACGCTGCCTGGACATCCGGTCTTAACCACGCGTTCTGCCTTGGAGGCGACGACGCGGAGTGAACGATCGGTTCGAGATGGCATAGCAGACCTGGAACTGGCGGGCGTTTTGACGCGCATTACCACTTCCAAGCGCTACCGCGCATGGGAGCCATTGGGGCTGCTCGAACTGGTGACTGCCCTCGAAGATGGCCAGCCTCCGCCGAATGTGCATGACTTAGACTCGAACCGGGATTTGTGAATCCAACTGAAGGAGACACCTTGTGACTGACTTTGAGAACATCCTCTACCGCGTCGAAGACCGCAAGGCCTACGTGACGCTGAATCGACCGGAAAAGCTGAATGCGCTCTCGATTGCCCTGCAGGACGAGCTCTCGCAGGCGATGTGGGAAGCCGACAACGACACGAACGTCCACTGTGTGATTCTGAGCGGCGCGGGTCGCGCCTTCTCGGCCGGTTACGACCTGACCGGCTCGACCCGCGATTCCCAGGAGACCTACGACAAGGTCTACCGCGGCCGCGTCACGTTTGACGACGACACCTGGGGCATGGAGAAGGCCCAGCGCGCGCGAATGTCAATCTTCGACATGCACAAGCCGGTAATCGGCAAAGTGCACGGATACTGCCTCGCCGGCGGTACCGACCTCGTGCTGCTGTCCGACATCATCATCGCGGCCGAGGACGCCGTGATTGGCTTCCCGCCGGTGCGCGCGATGGGCGCGCCGCCGGCGCACATGTGGCTCTACCACGGCGGTCCGCAGTTTGCCAAGCGCATGCTGCTGACCGGCGACAGCATCTCCGGCGCCGAGGCGGCCAAGCGCGGACTTGTCTACGACGCGGTGCCGGCCGACCGGCTGGACGAGGAAGTCGAAGAGCTGGCCAACAAGATGGCCATGATTGACCACGAGCTACTTTCGGCAAACAAGCGCATCGTCAACCTGGGCCTTGAGATCATGGGCGCGCGCACCCTGCAGCGGCTCGCAACCGAGAACGACGCCCGAGCCCACCTCGCGCCGGCGGTGATGGAGTTCGGCAAGGTGTCGCGCGAGAAGGGCCTCAAGGCCGCGCTCGAGTGGCGAGACAACAAGTTCGGCGACGGTCGCGGCTCGTCCGCGGCGCAACAGCGCAAAGCTTCGACGACCTAGGTTCAATCCATGGCCACTCCTGATCGCTTCCGCCTCGATAGACAGGTCGTCCTGCTGACCGGAGCAGGTCGCGGCCTTGGTCGGGCGATGGCGATGTCCTTCGCCGACGCCGGCGCCAAAGTCGCCGGCGCGGCGCGCACACTCTCGCAGTTGGAAGAGACCGCAGCGCTCGTCGAGCAGCGTGGCGGTGAGGCGATCTCGATTCGGACCGATGTGATCGATTCGCAAGCGGTTGATGCGATGGTCCAGGAAACGATCGACCGCTTCGGACGAGTTGATGTCCTGGTCAACAATGCGGGCGGAGGCGCGGACGGCGATGGATCGCCGCTCGAACAGCTCACCGACGAGCAGTGGCGGTTCGGGATCGACATGAACCTGACCTCGCAGATGCTCTGCGCTCGTTCCGTGCTGCCGCACATGACGGAACGTGGCTCCGGCGTGATCATCAATGTCGCCAGCGGTTTTGGCCTGCGCGGCGGACGCGATAACTGGATGTACGTCTCGGCCAAGGCGGGCGTGGTCAATCTGACCCGCTCGCTGGCAGTCACCTATGGTCCTTCCGGCGTCCGCACCAATTGCATCGCGCCCGGGATTTTTCCCCACACGCCTCAAGCGCTCGAGCGTTGGCGCGGCGGACGCTATATCCCGATTGGCCGGGTCGGACTGGCCTGGGAGATGGGACCGCTGGCGGTCTTCCTCGCCTCGGACGCGGCGGCCGGAATCAGTGGCGAGACCATCGCACAGGACGGCGGCGGTCTGGCTGCGATCGGACCGACCGGTTGGGCGCCGCGAGTCCGGCTGACGGAACCGACCTAGGGAGTCGCTGATGTCCGAATTCGTGCCGACTCCCAATCCCGACCAGCCAGAAGATCCCTTTCTACTCAAGGGTCGAGTGGCGCTCGTCGTTGGCGCCGGCGATCCTCTCGGACGCGCAGCGGCGGTCGCGCTGGCCGAAGCTGGCGCTGATGTCGCGGTAGCGACTCTGCGCGCAGGCCCGCAGGAAGTCGTGCGCGTCAACTCTGTGGCAAACGAAATCTGGTCCCTGGGGCGCGGCAACACAGCGATCACGCTTGACGCTAGCAACGAGAACAGCGTTGACGCAGCGATCGCTCGTACGACATCAGAACTCGGTCGGCTCGACATCCTCGTCAACGCGGCCGACCTGCCGGTGGCCGCGCCGCTGGACGAGTTGTCGCCCGAAGACTGGCACGCGATTCTCGCCGCCAACCTACTGGCGCCGGCATTGACCTCGCGCGCCGCGGCCCGAGTAATGAAGATGAATGGCTACGGACGGATCATCAACCTGGTTTCGGTCCTCGCAGCCCGCGGAGTGGCAAACACGTCCGCGTACGCGGCGGCCCATGCCGGCGTCCTCGCCCTGTCACGGTCGCTGTCCCAGGAATGGGCCCGCTCCGGGATCACCGTCAACGCGCTGCAAGTCGGCATCTACGAGGGTCAGCGAGGCTTCGGCGACGATCCAGAGTCCGCGCAGCAAGTCGCCCGGATGCTGCCGGCAAAGCAACTGGTCAAACCCGAGGATGTGGGACCCGCCGTCGTCGCAATGGCAGCCGACTCAGGATTCATCACGGGTGAGACGATCGCCGTCGACGGAGCCGCCACCGCCCGGGTCTGAGCGCGAATTCGATACGCTCAAGGTCCTGAGGAGCGGTTGAGTATGGGCGACAACGTGAAATTCGTCTTCGATGAACGAAAGGCCGGTCAAGCGGCTGCCTGGCTGCTGCGTCGGCACGGCGAGCCGATGGAGGCGGACCGGCTGATCATGCTTCTGTACCTGGTCGATCGGCGAGCGTTTATCGAGAGCGGCTACCCACTCACCGGCGACGATTTCGTGTCCGCTGCGGACGGTCCAACGCTACGAGCATTGAGCTATCTGGTGTTCGACGACGACGGATTGGCGGGGAATGAGTGGAGCACATATGTCGAGCGGGTGGGAACTGACCGATTGACCCACACGCAGGTGGAAGATGTCGGAACGTTGTCGGAGCGAGATTGTAAGCGGCTCGGAGAGATCCTCGACAAGCATCAGTCGATGCCGTGTTCTCTCATATCCAGGAAGATTCGACACCTGCCTGAGTGGCAGGCGCCTACAGAGATGTTCGAGCCGCTTGATCCTTTAGTCCTGTTGCGGGATGCCGGATACTCGAATGAAGAGATTGAAGAGGTAGTGGGGCTGGTCGGGTCGATTCACTGGCTGCACACCACCCTGGGTCAATGATCCAAGTTGGCGATACCTTCGATGGATTTGACGATCAAGGCCATCTCTACGTCGTGTTGAGCAGGCCCACGGTGCATGATCGCATCGCGGTGGCGAATCTAACTTCGCATTATGCCGAGCGACCCAGACACAACGAGGAATGCGTGATCATTCGGCCTGAAGAGCATCCATGGGTGCGCCGAGTCTCGTGCATGTTCTACCAGCGAGCTAACTTCGTGCGCTATTCGATGCTCGACGATGGCACTCATGATGGTGCAGTACGTAGTCATCCGAGCTGTTCGCCAGGACTATTGAGACGAATCCAAGAGGGCGCACTGGCTGCCGAGGAAGTGGGCGCCGATGTGAAGGCAGCGATTTGGGACTCACTTGTTAGTGACTCGCAGACGCCAGATCCGTAACCGCCTGCTCGATTCGACCGCGCTGCGGAATGCAAGCCAACCACCGCTGAGGAATCGCCGATACGCCATATCGCGCGCCCAGGACTGCGCCGGCGACCGCTCCGTTGGTATCCGTGTCGCCTCCCGCACTGACGATCCGAATCAGTGCGTCCTCGAGACTGTCTTCGGTGTCCAGACACCACAACGCCGCCTGCATGCAGAGGTAGGTGTGACCGCTAACGCGCTCCTCGGCGATGCGCAGCTCGATGTTCGCGGGAATTGCCCTAACCCATTGTTCGATTTCAATCGGCGCGCCGTCCCTGACCGCGGCCGCTGCAAGCTCGATCGCGGTCGGATTGCCGTCGCGCAGCAGCATCGCGATCGCCGCATTGACGATGATGCACGACCACTGAGCTCCCGGCGCATAGTGCGTGACCGCACAGGTCCTCGCCGTATCGAGAACCAAATCCTCGGGACGTGCAGCATGACAGATCGCAACCGGAGCACATCGCATCAGCGCGCCATTGGGCTGAGTCACAGGGCGTCCACGCGACTGCCAGTAGGCGCGCGCGGCGCCGGGAACGCCGAGACCATCCTCCAGATCGTCGATCACCGATGAAGTCATGATGCCGATGCCGCGACCGTTTTCCTTGCGCCAGCGGACCAGCCTCTCCGCAAGTCCCCACGCAGGATCATCATCCTCGACCAGCGCCTCGGCCAGGTCGACCGCCTGGGCGAGGTCATCGTCCATCGGTCGGTCGCGCTCGGAGGGGTCAATCTCGCGGATGCCGTTCGGGTACCTCTGCGCAATGGCTTCCCGGCTCGCCTCCTCGACCGGTAAACCCAACAGGTTGCCGACCGCCAGACCGAGCATGACGCCGCGCGCGCGGTCAATGTCAACGGCCCCGTTTGCTCCGGCAGAGATCAGTGCAACGATCCGCGGCGCGGTTCGGACGATTCCGGGATCGCTGAACGTTGACATCGTCTGGTCAGCCTAGACACATGAACGTTCATCCGACGCATCATTGCCAGCTACTCTTAGCCCTAGATCGGCAATCTGAGGAGCAACACATGACCATGCCCAACGATGCTTGGGGCCAGCCCCTGACCACCTCCGAGGAGGCAGCCGAGGCCTATCGGCTCGGCGTGGATCGGATGCTGGCCTACTCGCTGGGCGTCGACGAGGCGCTGGGCCAGGCGATTGAGCTTGACCCCGGCTTCGCGTTGGCGCACTCGCAACTGGGTCTGTTCCATCTCTTCCGGGGCAACGGCAAGCAAGCCGCCGAGTTCGCCAACCAGGCGCATGAACTGGCCGACGCCGCCACGCCGCGAGAGCAACGGCACGCCGCAATCCTCGGAGCGACGGCGCGAGGCAAGGCGTCCGAAGCTCCGGCCTTGATCAACGAACACCTCAACGACACTCCGCGCGACGCTCCAATCGTCCTGCAATGGTTGGGCGGCAACTTCTACGGCGGCGGCGTCGAGAAGCGGGAACGCATGCTGGACAAGTTCGACAGCCTCGCGCCCGCCTTCGGCGACGATTGGTGGTTCCTCAGCTGGCACGCCTTCGCCAACCACGAGATGGATCAACTGGAAACGGCCCGACGCCTGGTCGAGCGCTCGTTGGAACTCCGACATGCGAATGGACAGGCAGCGCACGCGATGTCGCATGTGTTCTTCGAGGAGCACGACATCGACGGCGGCTCGGATTTCCTCGGTGGATGGCTAACCGATCATCCCGATCGAGCCGGGTTCTTCCGTCATCTGACCTGGCATCAAGCGCTGTTCCTGTTGGCCAACGGCCGCCGATCGGACGCGCTGGCGCTCCACGACGAAACGGTGCGTCCCGGCGCAGACGAACACGGCGACGCGCTGGGCGAAGTCGCTGACGGCGCCTCCCTGTTGTGGCGTTGCCGCCTGCACGACAGCGTTGCCGGCAACGGGTCCGACCATCCCGACTGGCGAGTAATCGCCGACGTGGCCGACAAGGCCTTCCCACGCGCAGGCACAGCCTGGGTCGATGTGCATCGAGCCATGGCGCTGGCTGCGCTCGGCGACCAGGTTGGCCTGGGCAAACTGCTCGACGGTCTGCGCGAGGCGGCAGAGCGCGGACACCCGACCGCCGGAATCGTGGTCGCTCCCGTCGTCGAAGCGTTATCCGCATTCGGACAGGGAGACTTCGAGTCGGCCGCAAACGGTCTCACCGAAGTACGAGAGCTGCTCGTCACCCTGGGCGGATCAAATGCCCAGCGCGACGTCTTTGAGGAAACCCTTGTCGAGGCGAGGCTGCGAGCCGGCCAGACCGAACAGGCGCTGGAGTTGCTGCAAGAGCGGCTCGATCGCGGAGCGACGGCGCGCGACCTCTTCCGTTGGGGTCGGGCCCAAACGGCGCTCGGCGAGCTGACCGAGGCCAAGTCCAGCTTCAAGCGCGCAGCCGAATTCTGGACAGAAGGCGACGCAGACGCGCCCGAACTACAAGCATTGCGCGAGGCCGCCGCATGAGCACCCAGCCTTCACTGCCGCGACCGGATGTCATCGTCGAAGACGACATCGACGCCGAGCGCCGCAGCGAGCTGGAGAAGCGCTTCCACCTCTTCCTGCACGACTCTGATGATCACACGTACGAATACGTGATCGAGTTGCTGGGAGCGGTGTTCGGTTACTCGAAGGAGAAATCATTCGCGATCGCCTCAATGATCGACGGCCACGGACGAGGCATCGTCGAGACGGCGGACTACGAAACTGTCCGCGGACACCAGGAGAAAATCCACAACTGGGGACCCGATCCGCGAATCCCGCACTGTCGAGGGTCGCTCTCGGCGACCATCGAAGAAGCGCCATGAAGCGACGCGACTGCGTCACTGATCCCCCCTTCCCCCTCTCCCCCCCTTGCGGGGGGAGATGTCACGGAGTGACAGAGGGGGGTCCCCGCGCTGCCTCCGACGCCAGTTGTAAAGAGATCTCCTAACATCCGTCCGACAGGAGAACAACAATGGTTCGACTCAGTGATCTACATCCCCAAGAGGCCGAGCACATGCGCGGGCGAGCCGAAGGCTTGCGACGCCGGCCGTTCGACTTTGACGCCACGCCGTGGATCAGGCCTCCACCGATGGCCGAGTCGAAGATCGCGTTGATCACAACAGCGGCGTTGCATCGTCGCGGCGATCTGCCATTTCGCTTTGCCGATTCCGGCTACCGGCTGATACCCGACGACATCGACCCGAACGACCTGGTCCAGTCACACATCAGCGTCAACTTCGACCGGACCCATTACCAGCGCGACTTGAATGTCGTGCTGCCAATCGATCGCTTGCACGAGCTCGAGGCCGGCGGCGAAATCGGCGGCGTGTCGCCAATGCACTTCTCCATCCTGGGGGCGACTGAAGCCTTTCTGCTCGAACCGACGGCGGCGGAGATGGCCGACCGCATGCGCGACCTGGGTGTGAATGCGGCATTGCTGGTGCCCGTTTGACCGGTCTGTACGGCCGCCGTCGGCGTCCTCTCACATTTCCTGCAGCGACACGGGATCGCGACCACCAGCATTAGCTTGATCCGCGAACAGACCGAGGCGGTACGGCCGCCCAGAGCGCTCTGGGTGCCATTCCCGCTGGGACGCCCGCTCGGTGTCGCCGATGACCCCGACTTCCAGCGCGACGTGCTGCGCAGCGCGTTGGGCCTTCTGGAGTCCGCCACCGAGCCAACCATCGTCGACTACCCGCACGAAGCCCCCGACGGCAATGGAGAAGGCGTCTGGGCCTGCGCTATCGAGCTGCCCACGCCCGAGGTCAGCGAACTGGAATCGTCGCTGCGCAGCGAGATCGACCTGCTCATGCCCCGTTTCCAAGAGGCGCGCCGGCGTCGTGGCAGAACGACATTCGGAATGAGTGGCGCAAAGCCGGAAGAAATCGATG
The DNA here is from genome assembly GCA_965261715.1 of Dehalococcoidia bacterium. Lineage (GTDB taxonomy): Bacteria > Chloroflexota > Dehalococcoidia > Bin125 > Bin125 > Bin125. The sequence goes on along the minus strand of OZ253471.1, from coordinate 2,966,844 downwards.
CAGTGGTCTCCTTCGCCCTCGCGGTAGCGGAGGGATCGGGATTCAACCAGATTCCAACGTCAGCAAGCGGTCCGGCCTGGATCCACCCAATGCCAATGTTGATTCGCTTCGTCGTTGAGGACCTGCGAGCGTTCTACCAAGAGTCGGTCACATCAGATGAAGGGTCATCAGCCCCATCGCAACACGACATGCACAAGTGGATCTTCGAACAGTCCGCCCTCGGTCGGGTGCTAATGCAGATCGCGCAACTGATCACCGACGACGACGATGCGCGGCTGCTGTTCGTGCGTGGCCTGATCATCCCGGAAGGCTTCTGGGAGGCCGGAGCCACCTTCGGCGGACCGCCACCGGGCGAGGATCCACGAGCATTCTTGATCAGGTCACGTCAATACCTCGCCGGCGTGGAAACGTAATATCAGCCCGGGACACAGATCCCCTCTCCCCCCCTTGCGGGGGGAGATGTCACGGAGTGACAGAGGGGGGGTCCGCCGCCAGCAACCGGATAGGCCTTGAGAAGGGGAGCCCCCCCTCTGCCTACGGCATCTTCCCCGCAAGGGGGGAAAAGGGGAGTTTCGCAAGGGTCTCGCAAAGGGGGGAGGAGAGAGCTTATTTAAAAGGTCGCCGACGGCGGGAATCCACAAGGCGTTTGGGGCCCGCATAGACTCACGCCTTCGCGGGAGTGACACATTCGAGCCTCTAAGGACTTTTGCGACACCCTCCATTGATACCCTGCCAGTGTGACGAGTGGAGGACAGCGATGGTTCGTCTCGATGATCTGCACCCAGAGGAAGCTGCGGGCATGCTCGCGGCAGCCGCTCGCTTTTCCAGCATTGACCATGAAGCGACCCCCTGGATTGCCCCGCCGCCGCTGGCCGAGTCGACGATCTGCCTGATCACCTCCGCTGCGCTGCATCGGCGAAGTGATCTGCCATTTCGCTTCGGGGACACCGGATATCGACTGATTCCCGACGACGTAGACCCGACCGACCTGGTGCAGTCGCACGTCAGCGTCAACTTCGACCGGACGCACTACCAGCGGGACATGAATGTTGTCCTACCGATCGATCGGCTGCATGAGCTGCGCGACGCGGGCGAGATCGGTGGCACTTCTCCTGCGCATTTCTCAGTACTCGGTGCGAGCCCAGATGCGCGGGCCTTCGAAGCGTCGGCTGCCGACATGGCGAATCGGATGCGCGAACTTGGTGTAGACGCGGCTCTGCTGGTTCCGGTTTGACCGGCCTGCACAGCCACCGTCGGTGTGCTTTCGCACTTCCTCCAGCGCAACGGAATCCCTACGACCACGATCAGTTTGATCCGCGAGCACACTGAGGTCGCGCGACCGCCACGAGCGCTCTGGGTGCCGTTCCCGCTCGGGCGTCCGCTCGGCGCCGCGGACGACCCCGAATTTCAGCGCGACGTTCTGCGCAGTGCGCTCTCTCTGCTTGAGACCGCCACGGAACCAACGATCGAGGACTATCCGCACGATGCGCCCGACAGTGGTGGCGACGGGGTATGGGCCTGCTCGGTAGTCCTTCCAGAGCCAGAGGTCAGCGACCTGGAGGCGGCAATTCGGTCAGAAGTCGACTTACTCACGCCCTGGTACGCAGAGGCGCGACGACGGCGCGGACGCACGACGGTGGGCATCAGCGGCGCGACGCCTGAGGAGATCGATCAAGTGACCTCCTTTGTCATCGCCGTGGCGCAAGGGTCGGGATTCAAAGAAGTTCCCGTCTCCGCCCAGGGTCCAAACTGGAGCCACGCAATGCCCATGTTGGTGCGCTTCGTGGTCGAGGACTTGCGGGCCTTCTATCAGGAGGCGGTGACCTCAGGGCCGGAGACGAATCCACCCTCGCAGCACGACATGCATAGCTGGATCTTCAACAAGACCGCGCTGGGTCGGGCCATCATCCAGATCGGTCATCAGATTGCCGCTGCGAATGAGCCCAGGCTAATGATGATGCGCGGATTAATCGTCCCGGAGGGGTTCTGGGAAGGCGAGGCGGCCTGGGGTGAGGAGCCGCCGGACGGAGACCGGCTCGGGTTCATCATTCGCTCGCGCGCGTATCTGGCCGGAGAAGAGGCATAAGCTCGCGGAGACGTCGCGTTGCCGGTACGCTCCGCCTACGACTCTTCTGGATGGACAAGGTAAGCGGTTGCCGTGAGTGAGTCCGACCCCCTCCTCAACGCACTGCACGAGCACTACGGATTCGACTCCTTCCGACCGCAACAGCGCGAGACGATTGAGCATGTGCTCGCGGGCGGCGACGCGCTGGTGCTGATGCCGACCGGCGGCGGCAAGTCGCTGTGTTACCAGTTGCCCGCAATCCTCTCCGACGGCCTGACCGTCGTCGTCTCGCCGCTGATCGCGCTGATGCACGATCAAGTGCAGGCGTTGCAGCGGGCCGGTGCGAATGCGCAATACCTCAATAGCGCGATGTCTCAGATGCAGAGCTCTCAGGTGGAGCGGCAGGTAGCCGACGGCACGGTGCAGTTGTTGTACGTCGCGCCTGAACGAGTCAATACCGACCGCTTCCGCGATCTGCTGGAGCGGCGCAATCCAAGCCTGATTGCGATCGATGAGGCGCACTGCATCTCCGAATGGGGCCACGAGTTTCGCCCCGACTACCGCGTCCTACGCCGACTGACCGAGCGATTCGTCGATGTCCCAACAGTCGCCTGCACCGCCACCGCGACGCCGCAGGTCCAGCGCGACATCGTTGACCAGCTAGATCGTCCGCGCATGGAGACGTTCATCACCGGCTTCATGCGCGAGAATCTGACGTTGCGGATCGTACCGAAGCGCAAGGCAATGGATCGGCTGATCGCGCGACTCAAGCAAATGCCCGGCGAGGCGGCGATTATCTATAGCCAGTCACGCAACAGCACCGAGGAGAACTCGGCACAGCTGCGCCGCCACGGGATCGGCGCCGAGCACTACCACGGAGCAATGACCGGCGACGCCCGCCACGCAGTGCAAGACCGGTTCTTGAGCGGCGAGACGCCGGTGATCTGCGCCACGATCGCCTTCGGCATGGGCATCGACAAGCCCAACATTCGACTCGTCGCGCACATCGACATGCCCTCCTCCATCGAGTCCTATTACCAGGAGACCGGCCGCGCCGGACGCGACGGCGAGCCCGCCGAATGCCTCATGTTCTACACCAAAGGCGTCTGGCATCAGCAGATGTTCTTCATCAATCAACTGACCGACGACGCGGAACGACAGCAGCGAATCAATCGTTTGCGCACGATGATGAACTTCTGCGAACAGTCGCAGTGTCGTTGGTCGCGGATCCTGCAGTACTTCGGCGAGCAACCGGCATCAGCGCAGTGCGGACACTGCGACAACTGTCTCGGAGACACAGTGGAGGAAGTAGTGACGGAGTCGCCTCGTCTCGTCGATCCTGATGATCCGCCATCGCCGCCGGGACGCAACGAACCACGACCGCTCAACGAGACCGAAGAGGAACTGTACGAGGCGCTGAGGCAGACTCGCGCGCGCCTGGCCAGGGACGAGTCAGTGTCGGCCTATGTCGTCGCCGGCAATAAGGACCTGGCAGCATTGGCAAGAGATCGCCCGCGCACCATCTCTGAGTTGAGACAGGTAAAGGGGTTCGGTTCCCGAAGAGCATCAAAGTACGGCCAGGCATTGCTGGAAGTGATCGCACAATTTATGGATGAACGAATACACGACGGTCCCGACCCCTCCCTGTCATTGCAAATGCAGATGCCGCCCGACACGGTGACGGTAGGCAAGGAACAACCGCCCCAAGAATGGCAACAGAGATTCAACACCCTCGCCGCCTGGCGCACAATAACCAGTAGCAAGGAAGAGTGCGATCCATCAAGCCTGCTCACCTTCCCCGCCATGCGTCAGATCGCAGAGACCACGCCCAAGTCAATCGAAGAGCTGTCAAACATAGAAGGAGTAGGACCACTCGCAATCGAGAAGTACGCAGACGAACTCGCGGTCATCTTGGGAATCCAAGCGTCACAGCCTGAGCCGGCGACAACTGTGTCGGTCCCGAAATCAGCTCAAGCACAAAGCTGGCAGACCACACTCGAGCTGTTCCAGTCGGGACACACCGTGCTAGCTATCGCCGAGCGGCGAATGCTATCGCCGGGAACAGTTTCGTCTCATCTGACTACAGCGATGCGAAACGGACACAAAGTCGATCTACAGCCCGCGTTGCCCTCGATCGAACAGATTCAAGAAGTGCGTCGGCAGTTGTCGCATGATCCCGACGCCAGCACCGCCGTGATCCATGACCGCATCGAATACCGGCTCTCGCGAGCGGAACTACAACTGGTGATCGCGCACCTACGTCCACCAGAACGGATCGGGGACTAAGGCCTGTTCACCAAGCGCACAGTGAGCACTGATCCCAGTCCCGGCTCCTACGCCGGGACCGGCTCGGCTTTCGCCTACACGAACAGGCAACTGACCGCCAGCTCCTCCAGGTATGCAGGCACGGCTTGATCAAAGCGTGAGAGGGGAACGGGTCCCCGCTCGGGGCGGGGACTGGGAAGTGAAGCCTGATGCGTAGGCAATCTAGTCCGCCGCTGCAACACCCGACGTCAACGGTTCCACCGGGACACCATCAACCAGCGTGAGCCGCGCGCCCAACCTCGAGGCGACCTTCTGGCCCGGGAGCAGAATGCCGACCAGGTTGCACGGGTCGCAGGTGGCGATGATGATCTTCTCATCGGTCGTGGCCGCCCGACGCACCGCTCGCAGCTGATCGAGCGCCGACGGCAGGGCGAACTGCTCCCCGAGCAGGCCCTGGATAAAGCGACCGCCGCGAATCTCGCCTCGTGCTTCTAGACGCCGCAGCGCCCGCAGCACATCTCGCCACTGGATCGTCAGGCTCTCGCGAGTGGCCAGCTCTCGTGAGACGACGCCGTATCGCTGGAGCAAGATGCGCGCGACTCGCTCCGCGAGTTCGTCGGCTTCCTCAGGGTCCGATGAACCTGAGATCGCCGGCGGCAGCGCTGCCCAACGACCAGCTGGTCCCTCACCGATGAACACGCCGCCGCCTCCGTAGCGGGGGCGTCGAGACTTGCGATTCCGCCGCAATAGCTGGCGCAGACCCTGGAAGCCGTCGGCATGTGCGAGACCCGAGGCGACCAGTTCTCTGAGACCGCCTTCGACATCCGTCGCTATACGACGGGTACCCTCGACGAGTTCATCGAAAAACAAGGCGCCTCGATCTTCCAGGAGACGAAGAATCTGGCTGGCCGCTCCGCCGTCGGCGTGAAGCTGCTCGGCGACATCGGGCTGGGGTTCCGGCGCTGATCGTCCCCGAGCAGCCGGCGCCGGCGCCGGCTTGCGCACTGCCGCCAACAGCGAGCGAAAATCGCGACGCAGGGCCAGTGTGATCGGAGTCGATTTGGTCGGCGCCCGACGAGCCGAGCGCGGCGTCAGACGCGCCCAGGCAATGTCGCCGCCGAGGCAAAGCTCGTCCAGCCACGCTTCGCGGTAGTCGGACACCCGAGGCGCCAGCAGGTCGCGTTCCCAGGCGGCGGCTGGAGCCTCGAATCCCTGCAACTGCTCGATGACCGCGCGCACCCCGGCCTTGCCCGAGAGTCGGGTATCCGGCGTCAGATGCTGCCAGCGCAGCAGGAATCGCAGATAGTGCTGGACTGTGACCGCTTCAATCTCCGCTCGCAAGCGAGCAATCGTGTAGCGGTGAATTCTGGCCAGCAGGCGGCGGTCGCAATATTCCTCAACGTCGTCGGCCTGCAGCGTCGGCGTGAAGTGTCCGCGCATGACTTCGCCGTACGCCTCGAGCTGGGCCAGGCCATATCCGCAATCCTGAGGCGACAAGACACAACGCCCTGCGAGTTGTTCGGGAGTGACCGGTCCGTAGAACTCCATATGTCCACGCACGAGTCGTAGTCGCGCGTCCTCACGATCCTTGGGCAGAATCAGCGCCGACTCCGGCACCGTGAACGACGGATCAACAGCGTGATCGGGGAAGAGTTGGCGGATCGATTCGAGGTGTTCCGCCGCAAACCAGATCGTTCCGTCGGGGCCTGCCGCTCGAGCCGCGCGACCATCCGAATGAAGCGAGGCCAACATCGCGGGAAGATCGAGCTCGCCAAGCGCCGGAGACACGCTGGTCAAGGCGCCCTCGCGTAGAGCCAGCACCGAGATCAGCAGCTCATGCAGCTCGTCGGGATCGCGGATCGGGGGGAATGCCTCGTCCTGAACCCGTTCGATCGCGTCAATGTCGAGTTTGCCGAGGTCGCGCTGCTCATTCGGCAGCGTGCGGCGAGTCATCACGGCGCGGGCGCGGCGCTCCTCCAGTGGCGCGTCGTCGAGGAAGCCGAACGGGTTGATGTTGATGATGCTCTGCGCCATCCCCGACGGCGTGACCGTGTCGCGTGCGTGCAGCCGGATTTCTCCGCGTTCGATCCGCTCCAGCACCTCGATTAGCGCGTCAGTGTCAACCGCCTCATGCATGCAGTCGTCCATGGTCTGAGCGATCAGCGGGTGGTCGGGCACCTCAAGCGGGCCGGCGAGGTTCTCCTGGCAACCGACCTGCGCCGGGAACACGGCGGCGAGCAGATCGTCGGCGATCATCCGCTGTAGATACGGCGGTACTTCCTTGGCGCCGCGCCGTCGCGGCACCGCGAGCGCGCGGGTCGCGGCCCAGCGCCAACGGGTGTTCCAGAACGGTGCGTAGAGCACGGCCTGGCGCAGCGATTGCTCGGCGTTGTCGGCCTTGAGGTAATCGAACGCCTCCTCAAGCGGGAACGACTGCGTCGGTCCCAGCGAAAGCAGGATGCCCTCCTCGTTGGCTGCAGCCTGCAACTCAAAGTCGAAGCGGACGCAGAATCGCTTGCGCAGGGCGAGACCCCAGGCGCGATTGACGCCCGAGCCGAACGGCGCATGGACGACCAGTTGCTGCCCGCCCGCCTCGTCGAAGAAGCGCTCGAAGACGACGTCCGTATCCGACGGCATGACCTGCAGCGAGTCCTGCGTTTCGCCGAGATATTCCACCATCTGCTCGGCCGCAATGGTCTGCATATGGCACTCGCGCTGCAAGAGCCGGACGGCCGACTCGACATCGCTCGCCATCTCCCCGACATCCCGACGCAGCTCACCGACCGCCGCCGAAAGTTCCGTGCTGCGACCGGGCGCTTCGCCCAACCAGAATGGGATCGTTGGTGGAGCGCCATGGGCATCCTCGACGCGGACGATGCCCTTGTTCTCGACCCTTCGGATCCGCCACGACGTACTACCGAGCAGGAAGATGTCGCCAGCCGCGGTCTCAATTGCGAAGTCCTCGTTTACCGTGCCGATGAACGCGCCCTCGGGCTCCTTGATCACGCGGTAGTCGCCGGTCTCGGGAATCGTGCCGCCGTTCAGAATGGCGGTCATGCGGGCCGCGCGTCGAGGCTTGACGACGCCATTGATCCGGTCGCGGTGCAGCAGCGGATTGGATCGTCCCCCGCCCTCTCCGATGCCGGTGGCCAGCATGTCGACCGTCTCGTTGAATGCGTCGCGCCCCAGCTCGCCGTAGGGCGCGGCGCGACGCATCAGCTTGAACAGGTCATCCTCAATCCACTCTTCCTCCGACGCAGTCTCGGCGACGATCTGTTGCGCCAAAATCTCAATCGGCGCGTTGGGTTGGCGGATGCGGTCGAGGTCGCCGCGCTCGACGGCGCGGACCATCGCCGCGCATTCGATGAGCTCGTCCAGCGACGTAGGGAACAGCGCGCCGTGCGGCACCAGTCCGAGCGCGTGACCGGAGCGTCCGACGCGCTGAAGGAAGGTCGCGATCCGGCGCGGCGAACCGATCTGACAGACCAGGTCGACCGAGCCGATGTCGATGCCCAGCTCAAGCGACGCTGTCGCCACGACGGCCTTGAGGTCGCCGTTCTTGAGCCGCTGCTCCATCACATGCCGGCGCTCCTTGGACAGCGAGCCGTGGTGTCCCGAGACGTGCTCCTTGCCGACGCGGATGCCGAGCTCATGCGCGACCCGCTCGGCCAGCGAGCGTCGGTTGACGAAGATCAGCGTCGTTCGGTGTTGGAGGATCAGTTCCGCCAGCCGGTCGTAAACCGCGCCCCAATGTTCGTGGGTGGCAAGCGCCTGCAGCGGCGCGTCGGTCGTCTCAATCCAGAGCTTCAGCTCGCGCCGATGCCCCAGGTCGAGGATGCGGCAGGGCAGCGTCTCGCCCGATGCGTCGAGTCCGGTCAGGAACGACGCAATCTCGTTCATCGGCTTCTGCGTCGCCGAGAGACCGATTCGAGTCGGCCGCTGCTCCGCGACGTGGTCGAGTCGGGCTAGCGATAGGGCCAGGTGCGAGCCGCGCTTGTCGCGCACGACGGCGTGGATTTCGTCAACAATGACAGTCTTGACCGTGCGCAGAATCTCGCGCGACAGCTTGGCCGTCAGCATCAGGTAGAGCGACTCGGGCGTCGTAATCAGAATCTGCGGCGGGCGTTTGACAATCGACCGTCGCTCGGACTGCGTCGTGTCGCCGGTGCGCACCCCCATGCGAATCCGCGGCAGCTCGACCCCACGCTCGTCGGCAAGCTGCCGAATCTCCGTTAGCGGTTCCTCAAGGTTGCGCCGGATGTCGTTGGACAGCGCCTTAAGCGGCGAAATGTAGAGGATGCGCACCTCATCAGGCAGCGCGCCACCGTCGTTCAGTTCGCCCTCGCGGATCAGCTCATCAATCCCGGCCAGAAACGCCGTCAGCGTCTTGCCCGACCCGGTCGGAGCCGCAATCAAACAGTCCTCGCCAGTCCGAATCGCCGGCCAGCCATCCTCCTGCGCATAAGTCGGCTCAGCAAAGCGTCCAACAAACCAATCCCGGACCATCGGGTGGAAGGCGTCAAGGACCGTGCTGGCAGTGACTGTCTGGCTCATATGTTCCGTATCGTAGCGTGCGCAGGCGCTCCACATCAATGGAACTCAATAGAATGTGTGTGCTACGATGTCCATGCCCGATATCGTGGTAGAAATCGAGCGCTGCCGAGGCACGGACGGTCGCAATGAACCTTCAGAATCGGACCATCTACATCGGCGACAACCTCAAGCGCTTGCGTGGAATCGACAGCGAGTGCGTCGACCTAATCTATCTGGACCCGCCATTCAACAGCCGAGGCGAGTACCAGTGGCCAATCGGCAAGGACGACGACCGGATCGACGATAAACCCGTCGAGGGCTCCGACGGGTTGGATGACGAAGCGCTGGAAAGCCTAATCGGGGGAAACGGGCTTGACAAATTCAAGGACGCATTCACACTCGACGATCTTGACGAGCACACCCTGCAGGAGTTGCTGGCCAACGGCGAGCCGGCCGGTTATGTGATCGCAGCGGCAGGCGCGGCCGTCGGACCAGGCACGCTGGCATACCTCACGTTCATGTGGGAGCGCTTGGTCGAGATGCGCCGCATTCTCAAATCCACCGGCAGCATCTACCTGCATTGCGATGACACCGAAGGCGCATGGCTCAAGGCGTTGATGGATGCTGTCTTTGGACGATCCAACTTCCGAAACGAAATCACTTGGAGACGTACAAGTGCGCACAATGATGCAGGCCGATTCGGTCGAATCGCAGACACATTGTTGTTCTATGTCAAAGCTGACGCTGCGCCGTTCGATCGCGAAGGGGTGGCGCGCGCGCTGGATCAAAGCTATATCAATAAGGAATACACGCGTGGCAAAGATGATCTGAGAGGCCGTTGGCGTAGAAGTGATCTCACCGCGAACGGTCTCAGGGAAGGAGAGAGCGGTCAGGCTTGGCGTGAATACAGTCCCACAAGCATCGGACGGCACTGGGCCGTGCCGCGAGCGACAGGCAGGGACGACTACGCCGATTGGATTGATGCGAATATCGTTGATGGATACGAACAGATCGAAGGCGTACATGATCGCCTTGATGCGTTATATGCGAACGGTCTCATACATTGGACGAGAACGGGAACTCCCGAACTCAAACGGTATCTTGCCGCGACGACGGGGCAAGTGCCCCGACCAATCTGGACCGATATCAACCCAGTGGTTGCTGGTTCGAAAGAGTGGCAACCTTGGGATACGCAAAAGCCCTTGGCATTACTTGAGCGTGTAATTGTTGCATCTTCACAGGAAGGCGACTTGCTGTTGGATCCGTTCTGCGGATGCGCCACTGCTTGTGTCGCAGCGGAACGCTTGCATCGTCAATGGGTAGGCATGGATCGCTCTCCACGCGTCGGCATCCTCGTCCGCAAGCGGCTGCGTGAGCAGGACGAAGGCATCGCCATGTGGGCTCACGCGGTCAACGTCACTCGGTCGATCCCCGTCCGTACCGACATCACCGAGCCACCCTTGACCAGGGCGCAACTGAAAGCCGCCTTGTTTGAACGACAGTCGGCTACTCAAGGCGCCTACCCGATTCCCCATGCCCTCTGCGCCGGACCCCGCTGCGACACAGTGCTCCCAATCCACCTACTCGAAATCGACCGCATCCGACCTCGCACGGCAGGTGGCGAGTATGCGCTCGACAACACCCAGCTCCTGTGCGGCTGGTGCAATCGAGTCAAAGGCAACCGCGACATGGACTACCTCGCCAGTCGGATTGCCCAACGGCGACAAGCAGAGCTGGAGGCCTGACATGCCGACGACGACGGTCCCCACTCACCCCGAACATCTCCAGAACGACGCCCAACATCGGAAACATTCTCCGTTCAGGCGACGCAGATTTCCGAACAAAACCGAACAAAATCCGAACACCACCGAACAGCTCTGGGCGGAATTCCCAGCAATTCACGATCTGTTCGTGCCGAACCACCGAAATTCCTTCTCCCGCTAGCCTCCAGGCAAGGAGCCCTCAACCATGACGACCCAAATCGACTGGCAAGCGAACTTTGACGAGGCGCTGGACTTCTTTGTCAAGTACCTCCAGATTGACACCTCGAATCCTCCGGGCAATGAGAAGCCGGCGGCTCGATGGCTTGGGGGCATCCTGGCCGAGGCGGGGATGGAAGTTGAGTATGTCGAGATTCAGCCCGAGCGCGAGGCGGTGTTTGCCTGGCTGCGTGGGGATGGCTCGAAGCGGCCGATGATGCTCTGCAACCACACCGATGTCGTGCCGGTCGAGGAGGCGTACTGGACCAAACCCGCGTTTGAGGGCTACATCGAGGACGGCAAGGTCTACGGGCGCGGCGCGGTCGACATGAAGGGCTGCGGCGTCATGCATCTGATGACGATGCTGGTGCTCAAGCGGAACAATGTGCCGCTGACGCGGGACCTCGTCTTCTGCGGCGTGCCCGACGAGGAAGCGGGATCGGTCTGGGGCATGGACTGGCTCTGCAAGAATCGCCCCGACCTCGTCGACGTGGAGTTTGAGCTGTCCGAGGGCGGCTCAGGATCGACGCAGCTCATGGGCCAGGAGGCGAACATCTTCTCGGTGGCGACCAACGAGAAAGACATCTGCTGGCTCAAGCTGACCTCGATCGGCACGCCGGGCCACGGCTCGCGTCCGCACTACGACAACTCGGCGGTCCACCTGGTCAATGCGCTGTCCAAGTTGGCGGCCTGGGAACGTCCGGTGACAATCACGCCGTCGACCCAGATCTGGCTAGACCGGCTGATCGAAGAAGGCCACATCCCGCCGGTCAAAGACGCCGACGAACTGGCAGAGCACATCATCGAGCATCCGGGTACGCACGCGATGTTCATCAACACGTTGAACGTGACGATGATCAACAGCGGAATCAAAGCAAACGTCATCCCGGCCAAGTCGGAGGCGACGATCGACTGTCGGCTGCTGCCCGGTCAGGAGCGCGAGGATTGGCGACAGCAGGTGATCAGCGTCATCGACGACGACCGAATCGAGGTCGAGTTCTCGGGCTGGGACCAGGAGCAGCCGGTCGAAGTCGATTGGGACACCGAGCTCTATCGGACGATCGAGCTGGTCGTGAACGAGGCGGTCGAGGATGCCACGGTCGTGCCCTCAACCTGCGTCGGCGGAACGGACAACCGCTTCCTCCGCCAACAAGGGATTCCCGCCTACGGCTTCATTCCCGTGCTGCTGAGTCCGGAGGAGGCCGCCGGCTTCCACGGCAACGACGAACACATGACCATCGAGAATCTCAACATGGGCGTTGAGCTGACGTATGAGATCGTGCGTCGGATGGTGACGTAAGAGGTTCTGCCCGCAGACATAGAGTGGCGAGGTTCCTTGCTCCCCCCGCTTGCGGGGGGAGCTGTCGTGGAGCGACAGAGGCGGGTGCCGGGCGGGGGACCCCCTCAGCCTTCGGCAGCTCCCCCTGCAAGGGGGAGCAAAGAACGCGGATGAGCCGCTGATGACAAACGGCGCTGGCCTTACTGCAGCTTCGAGTAGGGCAGCGGGTTGAGGAAGTAGATTTCTTCCTCAGGCGCGTGCTTGCGCAACGGACCGATTACGTCGGCCAGCGGGTCGCCGGGATGATATTGCATCATGAAGTCGGGCCCCTGCGGCATAATCCACAGGTCGGTGAGCTCGCCGGTGCGGCCGATGCGCGACGCGTAGGCCGTCACCAACTGCAGGGCGCCGCCTTCGCCCATGCCATCGATCAGCTTGCCGAGCATGTCGATTGCGGGCAGCAATCCGCCGCCGGCGGTTTGCAGGACAGCGAGCATGTACTGACGCGGTTGGTCTGGATTGGCGTCGAGCGCCGCCTGGAGCCGCTCTTCGGTCCCGTAGGAGACGCGGTTGGCGAACTTCGTGATCTCTTCGATCTCGATTTCGCCCCTCAGCTTCTCCACGGTCGACCAGAGCGCTTTGTCCTGGCCCAGCGAAGCGAGGCATTCCTCGGCGTGGGCCATGCTCTCGTAGCGGTGAATCGAGAGGTCCCAGCCCATCTCCCCGCCGGTGACCTTCCAGCCGCCGATCAGATCGATGCCGTGCCGCTCCATGGCGGGCACGACCGTGTCGGAGTAGAAGTCGACGAAGAGGTCAAACGCGGTGTTCGTGATCGGCTTGATGCGGTGTCGGACTTCGAGGTAGACGGGCATGTTCAGCTCCGGGTGTGTTGCAAGAGTTGTCGCGCAGGCTAGAGGCTGGGCGCGAGCGCTGCGATGAACTCTCTGGTGTGTTGTCGCTCGTCGGCGTTGAGTCCCTCGAAGGCGGCGTAGAAGTCGGTCACGCCGATCTCTTTCCAACGCAGCAGCTCACGCTCAATCTCCTCTTCGCTGCCGACAATTGAGACGCCGGCCGGGCCGTCGGCGCCCGAACCCTGGATCACGCGCTGGTATGAGGGCAGCGTGTTGTACATCGCGAAGGCGCGAGCGATGCGCTCACGGACTCTGTCGGGGTCGGCGGTGATCGCGATGGGCACGCCGGCGATGATGCGGGGATCGGGCTTGCCGGCGTCGCGGGCGGCCGATCCCATCTCGGGGATCACGACCTCTTCGATCCATTTTGGTCCGGCCAGCCAGAGGGCCGTACCGTCGGCCAGGCGTCCGGTCACTCTGAGCATCTGCGGGCCAAGCGCGGCGACGATCACCGGCGGCGCTTCGCAGTCTGGCAGCTCGATCTGCGAATGGACCTGGAAGGCTTCGCCCTCGTGGTTGACCTCTTCTCCCCGCATCAACGGCACAAGCACCTCGAGGTACTCGCGCATGTGGCGCACGACGTTGCTGAAGTCGAGGCCCCAGGAGTCCTTGATCACGACCTCGTGCGAGAGGCCGAGACCGAGTGTGAAGCGACCGCCGGCGGCGGCGTTGGTCGCCAGCGCCTGCTGCGCCATCGCGACCGGGTGTCGCGTGTAGGTCGGGATCACGTAGGTGCCCAACTCGATCTCGGAGGTCTCGCCGGCGGCGAGCGAGAGCACGGTCATGGCGTCGTGGCCCATCGAGGGCAGAAACGCACCAGCGAAGCCGTCGGCTTCGAGTTGGCGGACGGCTTCGATCTTGCCGGCCAGGGTGGCGCCGTTGGGCGGGGCGAGGATGCGCATTGGTACTTCCAATCTTGGCTTGTTGCAGTATTGCGCACGTAGTTCGTTAGCCTACGTTCGCAAACCACGTCTGCCTGACTCAACGAAGGAACATCAACCATGGCATCTGCTGAGCTGCAAAAGGTCCTGGGACTGCTGGCCGAACGCCCACTCGGAGCAGGAACTCCCACACTTCAGGAAACGCGCGACGGGATGGAGGCGAGTTCGTTTCCGGCGACCGATGCCGCGACGATCACGCCGGTCGACGCGAACGGCGTCCCCGGCGAATGGGTCACCGTGCCCGAGTCGGATTCCAACCGGCGTTTGCTCTACGTCCACGGTGGCGGCTACGTGATCGGCTCTGCGCTGACGCACCGGCGCCTGTGCGAGGACATCGCGCGGGCGGGCGGCTGTGCGGTCCTGAACCTGGACTACCGGCTGGCTCCCGAGCATCCGTTCCCGGCCGCTGTCGAGGACGCGATCGAGGGGCTGAAGTTCGTTCAGAGCAACGGTCCGGACGGCGAAGGAGCCGCTGAGTCGGTATTCGTCGCAGGCGACTCGGCCGGCGGCGGCCTGACTCTGGCAACATTGCTCGCAGCGCGAGACCAGGGCGTCGACCAACCGAACGCAGCGATTGGCATCTCGGTTTGGACCGACCTCGCGATCACCGGCGAGACGATTCAGACTCGCGCCGAGGCCGACCCGCTGATCACGGACTCCGCGATGGTCAAAGGTATGGCTGCCCAGTATCTCGGTGACGCAGACGCTGAAGACCCGCTCGCCTCACCGCTCTACGCCGACTACGCCGGACTGCCGCCGCTGCTGCTGCAGGTCGGCGACGCGGAGATCTTGCTTTCCGACACGACTCGAGTGACGAAAAAAGCGCGCGCCGCCGGGGTGGATGTGGTCGAAGAGGTCTGGGATGAGATGTTCCACGTCTGGCACGCCTTTGCGCCGATGCTGCCCGAGGGACAGGCGGCCATCGATCGGATTGGCGAGTTCATCAACCAGCACGCCTAAGTCAACGTCTTAGATGGGATCGGTGCAGGCCATGCCATCCAAGGAGTACTACGAGGTCGTCGAGGCGATGCAGGCACAGGCGGCGAGCTTGATCGCCGCTGATTTGACCGTCGAGCAGCAGCGGGAGGCGATGGAGACGGGGTTCAGCTTCCCGATGGAGGACGACGTCACGCTGACCGAGGTTGACGCCAACGGCGTCCCCGGTGAATGGACGGTGTTGCCCGACTCTGATCCGAATCGCCGGCTGCTGTACGTCCACGGCGGCGGGTATGTGCTGGGATCGATCAAGACGCATCGTCGGCTGGTGGCCGATATCTGTCGGGCGGCCGGATGTGTGGCGCTGAGTCTGGACTACCGGCTGGCCCCCGAGCATCCGTTCCCTGCGGCCGTCGATGATGCGATTGCCGGCCTTGAGCACATCTGGGCCAATGGGCCCGATGGACCGAGCGAGGCGGGTACCGTCTTCGTCGGCGGAGACTCGGCGGGTGGTGGTCTGACGCTGGCCACATTGATTGCCGCCCGCGAGCGCGGCGTGCGTATGCCGACCGGCGGCATCGGACTGTCGGCCTGGGCCGACTTGGCCGCCGGCCCCGAGGAGCTGTCCGCATTCGGGCTCGAGGATCCAACCATCCCTGACAACTCATTCGCAATCACTGCCTCGCAAAGCTGGGCGTCAATGTACGCGGGCGACGCGGACCGGACCGATCCGCTGTTGTCTCCAGTCTTCGCCGACTACGACGGAATCTGCCCCTTGCTGCTACAGGTAGGCGGCGTGGAGATGATCTGCCGCGACACAACCCGCATCTCTGAACGGGCCCGCGCGGTTGGCGTGGAAGTCGTTGAAGAGATCTGGGACGACATGTTCCACGTGTTTCAGGCATTCGCGCCAATGCTGCCCGAGGGTCGTGAAGCGATTGAGCACATTGGGGAGTGGATTCGCGAGCATGCCTAGGAATCCTCTGAACAACTGGTGTCGAAGGCTGAGCGGGGACCCCCCTTCAGCCTTCGGCAGCTTCCCCCGCAGAGAGACCTTTGAAAAACTCCTCTTCTCCCCCCTTGCGGGGGAGATGCCGTAGGCAGAGGGGGGTCTCCCTATCTCATCACCTATCTGGTCGCGGGCGGCGGAACCCCCCCCTTTGTCACTCCGTGACATCTCCCCCCGCAAGGGGGGGGAGAGGGGATCCGAGAGTTTTGCAAAGGTCTCCGCAGAGGGGGGAAGCGGGGATCGGAGTTGTTCAGAGGATTCCTAGAGGTGGATAATTTCGACGTCGTCCCAGTGTTCTTGCAAGTACTCAGCGGCAAGCCGCCGATGACAATGCTCCGGTGTCGCCTCGCTACAGAGGAGCACGGCGTCGGCGAAGAGGGTGGGGTCGAGCTGGGCCTCGACCTTCCGCTCTGCCAACGACTCGAGGTAGCGCTCGCTGTATGCGTCCCAGCTCAGTTCACGGGCGCGATAGTCGCTGAGTAAATCGTTGTTGGGCGCCAACTCGGGGATGTGGACGTAGTCCATGTCGCAGAGACGGTGAAGCAAGAACTGGAAATCGCCGTCCGATTTGCCGACTTTGGCGAAACCGGAGAGCTGTGACGACGGCCGGGCACGGATGTCGAGCATCCGCCTGGCGCCGCTCGGCGCGAGCAGGTCTTCGAAGAACTCCTTCGCAGACTTCTTGGTGAAGCCGATGGTGTAGAGCTTCACGGTCATCACACTTCGGGATGCCAGGGCTCCCCCTCTGGGGGAGCTGTCGCGGAGCGACTGAGGGGGCCCGCGGCGTGAACCCGGGTCCAAGGCCTCCGATGTCTACTGGACGCGGAGGCCCCCTCTGCCCCGTTCCTCGCCTACGGATAAAACAGCTTCTGCGCGGCCTTGCGTAGCTCTGCGCGGAAGTCCGGATGGGCGACCGCGATCAGTTCTTCGGCTCGTTTGCGGACCGTCTTTCCGAGGAGCTTGGCGATTCCGTATTCGGTGACGACTGTGTCGGCGATGTCTCGGGGGACGGTCACGATTTGGCCGGGGTCGAACTGGGCCATGATGGTCGAGATCGTTCCCGAACGATTGGTGGACGGCAACACTGTGACGGAGCGGCCCTTGGGCGCCAGGTAGGCTCCGATTGCGAAGGCCAGATGTCCTCCGACGCCGGCGTAGACGCGCGGGCCGATTGTGTGTACGCCGATTTGGCCGGACAGGTCGACCGTGAGTGCGCCGTTGATCGCGACGATGTTTTCGTTGCGCGCGATCTGACGTGGGTCGAGCAGGTATTCGATGCTGTAGGCCTCGAAGGCTGGGTTGCGATGTACGACGGCGTGCTCGTCGGGCGTGTTGCCGATCATGGTGGCGACGAACTTGTCGGGGTGCGTCTTGGAGTACTTGCCGGTGATGACGCCACGCTCGACCAGTGGGACCAGGCCTTCGGTGGTCAGTTCGGCGAAGTAGGAGAGATTCTCGCGTTCGTCGAACGCACCGAGTCTCGCGAGGGCGCCGGAGTGTGAGCCAACGCCGACCTGAATCGTGTCGCCGTCCTGGATGAGCTGGCCGACGTAGTGGGCCAGGCCTAGATCGGTTTGGTTCGGCTCAGGATGCTCAAGGTTGACCATAACCGGCGAGTCGCCGGGGACGAAGCAATCGATCTCGGAGACATGCAGCCAGGAGTCGCCGAAGGTCTCGATGACGTTGTCATTGACCTCGGCGATCACCTTCTTGGCTCGCTTGGCTGAGGTCACGCCGTCCCAGACTGAACCGCCGAGCGAGACAAAGCCAGCCTCGTTTGGCTGGGTCGTACGAATTTGCAGCACGTCAATGGGCCAGGCTTCGTCCTCGCGGCCGGCGTCCCAGGCCTTGTGAATGCCGACCAGCCAGTAGGGGTGATAGTCAGCGATGCCGGCATTAACGGCGCCGCGGTCGAAGAGGGTACCGAACTGCGGCGCGACACTGAATGCGCCCATCATGTCTTCGGTGAACCAGCCGGCATCGGGCACGACAATGCCACGGACCTCGATGCCCTCGAGCTCATCACTACGGGCGACCAGCGCCTCCAGGATTGGCAATGAAGCATGTCCCGGCGGAATCCAGAGATGGTCGCCGGAGTTGAACATGGCGGCAGCCATCTCCGGCGTCGCCAGCCGCTCGGCGTAGGTGTCGCGCCAGTTGATGGTGGGGTCAAAGCGGGTGCTGCGTCGCTGGTAGAACGGGGACGTGGTCATCTCGTTGCCTTTTGCTTCCGCCGGGCCTGCTACTTCTGCTGGGTGGTTAGACTCGCGATCAAGGTAACGCCGACTGAGCAGATTCCAACTCAACAGGTTCCAGCAAGGGGGGACGAGATGGCAACGGATGGACGAATGGACTTTGGTATTTTCATGGCCCCGTTCCACCGCGTCGGCGAGAATCCGTCGCTGGCGATTCACCGCGACCTGGAATTGGTCGAGTGGCTCGATCAACTGGGCTACGACGAGGCCTGGATCGGCGAGCACCACTCGGCCGGCTGGGAACTGATCGCGTCGCCGGAGGTATTCATCGCCGCGGCGGCCGAGCGAACGAGCAACATCAGGCTCGGCACGGGTGTGGTCTCGCTGCCGTACCACCATCCGCTGATGGTCGTCGACCGGATGATCCAGCTGGACCACATGACTCGAGGCCGGGTGATGATGGGCGTGGGGCCGGGCGCGCTCTCGTCCGACGCGCGGATGATGGGCATTGATCCGCTCTATCAGCGCCAGCGCATGGACGAGTCGTTGCAGGCGATCCGCGCGCTGCTCAGGCAGGACGGCCCGGTCAACATGAAGACCGACTGGTTTGAACTGAACGACGCGCGCTTGCAGGTCTCGCCGTACACAAAGCCTCACTTCGAGATGGCTGTGGCGTCGACCGTGTCACCGGCGGGCCGGATGATCGCAGGCAAGTACGGGATGGGGATGCTCAGTATTGGCGTCTACCTGCCGGGCGGACGATCGAACCTCGAGGGTCAGTGGGCGGAAGTGGAGGAGATCGCCGAGCGTGAGGGTCAGGTGGTCGACCGCAACAAGTGGCGACTGGTGATCCCGATGTACATCGCCGAGACGCGCGAGCAGGCGTTCGCCGAGTGTCGCGAGGGTTGGCGAGCCTGGCAGATTGACTATTTCCGCGACACGCTGCAGGCCGTCCTGCCGGGCACGGCCGAGACGCCGGAGGGCGCGGTGGCAACCGGCGGCGCGATCATTGGCAGCCCGGACGACGCCATCGAGGCGATCCAGATTCTGCAGGAGAACTCGGGCGGCTTCGGTGGCGTGATGATGCTCGCCCACGAGTGGGCGAATCGCGATGGCATCCGCAAGTCATTCGAGCTGTTCGCGCGCTACGTCGCGCCGAAGTTCCAGGGCCAGCTGGCGTCGGTCGAAGGCACCCAGCAATGGGTCGCGTCCGGTGGCGGCGCGGTGTCGTTTAGTCGGATCGACGTGCTCGCGAAGGCGTTCAAAGACGCAGGCCAGGAGGTTCCCGACTTCCTGCAAACGCCGGCCGAGGCGGCGTCGGACTAAGCGCACGCTGTCACTCTCGGAGTTCGAGAGATACTGGTTGCTCCGATCGGTAGTCGAGGCGAAAGCCGACTCGGTGCAGAATGTCTCGCCCGAGGGTACTGATCTTGTCCCAGTTGCCTTCGTTGCTTACCTGAAGAGGGATGGGCTCAGCGATCAAGATGGGCGCGTCGATCTGGTAGTGCCGTCCCCGATTGGTGCGAAATGAATAGCGAGCGGTGCGAATGGAGCAGCGAGTGCCGCCGACGCCGACGCCGGAGATGTTGAGAGAGGTTTCCGAATCTGCGAAATCGATCTCAAAGAGATATGCGCCCAGCACGTGATGCGCGTCTCGAGGTTGAAGGATGGTCACATCCGCCCCGGTGTCCAGCATGAATGGAATTTTCCAAGAACGATCTTGAAGTCCGACCGTGACGTATTGCATGGGTCGTCAAGCCAGGACGATGCCGTGTCTGAGGAGACGAAGCTCCCGCGGTTGCAACCATCCAGAGGAATGTTCAGTCAAAGTCGAGCAATGCCGCTGGGACACTGAGCTCGATCTTGTCATCAAGGGATTCGATGATGGAAGAAGGCAACTGATCTTCGTCTACTGAAGCTCGCAACCGTCGCAGATCGTCGTCGATGAGAATGCGCGTAGTGCCTTCATGATCGCAGTAGACCAATGCGAACTTGCCCCGGCGGTCACTGACCAAACGGTCGTAGTTGTTGGTCAAGTGGGTCAGGTTCTGATCATGCTCCGCGTCGAGCTTATTGAGTTCCTCTTCCTCCTCCTGAGTGCAGACCCGAAAGCCACTTGCGCCAACGCTTGGAATCGATTCGCTCATCATCGTTTCTCTCGATCGTGTTTCCTATTGCGCTCCATTGTATTCCGATGGTCACCACGTCACCACGTCACCAAGTCAATGAGTCACCGATCTCCTTGAGCTGCCTGCGCCAGTGCTGTGCATCCGGCATGATCTTGTTGACCAGACTCCAGTAGGCCGGGCTGTGATTCGGTTGGATGAAGTGGCAGAGTTCGTGCACGACGACATAGTCGACGATTTCCGGTTGGGCGAACATGAGACGCCAGTTGAAGCTGAGCGTTCCTGTTGATGAAGCGCTGCCCCAACGGGTCTTTTGATTGCGGACCTGGATTCTGGCCGGCGCCGCGCCGACTCGCGAGGACCATTGGTCGACTCTGTCGGAGAATTCCTCGTACGCAAACTCGCGGAACCATTGCTCGGCAGCTGCGTACATAAAAGGGTCGGTGTCGTCAATGAGGAAACGCTGTCCGTCAAAAGCAAACAGGAACAAGTCCTGATCGACGACGACCGGGTAACGCCTGCCGAGCAACGGGATCTGCCCACCCTGTTTGAGCTGGAGGCGCAGCCCGGATGCGCGCGGTAAGGCGATCCGCTCGGATATCCACTGCTCCCGCTGTTCGATCAGCTCGTCGATGTGTTTGAGCGAAGTTCGCTTGGGCGCGAGCACCCGCAGCAGCTCGCCCTCGAACTGGATGCTGATGCTCTTGCGCCGGTTCGGACTGCGATGCAGCTCGTACGTGATCGACTGACCGGCAATATTGGCTCGGCGTTCGGACGGCTGGCCGCAGGGCACGATTAGCTACCGTTTGCAGCTCTGTGGAAGGCTCTGCCGAGACGGTTGGCGGCTTCCTCAAGCGTCTGAGTAGGCGGCCAGGAATATGCCAGACGGACCGACTCTCCGTCGTCTCCGGCGTCGTTGCCGGGATAGAAGCGATTGCCCGAGGGGAAGCTGAGCCCGTCCACGGCTGCAAAGTCGCGCACAGCGTCGCCGGTTAGACCCTGACGCAGCTTGAGCCAGAGGAAGAAGCCACCTGAGGGCTCGGTCACCTCGAAATAGGGTTCGCCGTAGGGCTCAAGCGCAGAGGCGAGTGTTTTGGCTTTGAGGCCGTAGAGCTGTCGCATCTGCTCGACGTGCTCGCTGAAGTTGCCGCGAACCATGAACTCGTGCAGCATCCGGTGCAGCAGTGGACTGTTGCCCATGTCGAAGCGGGCTGGCACCATCGCGTTGATCCAATCGGGGCGCGCTTGCACCCAACCGACGCGTAGCCCGGTTGCGATCACCTTCGAGAAGGTGCCTACGGTCAGCACGCCCCAACCGTCGGTCAGTTCCGACAGGGTTGGCGGCGGCGGGCCGTCGAAATAGAGCTCTGAATATGCGTGGTCTTCCATCAACAAGATTTGGCGACGGGCGGCCAGTTCGATTAGGCCGAGGCGGCGCTCCAGCGTCATCGTCAGGCCGGTCGGATTGTGGAACGTGGGCTGGGTGTAGATCAGCTTGATCTTCTTGCCCTCGCCTTCGAGCCGATCGATCGTCGCTTCGAGTTCGTCGAGATTGAGGCCTTCGTCGTCCATGCCTACACCCACGACCGAGGCCTGCTTGCCCCGCATTGTGCGCAGCGAGCCGGCAAACGTCGGGATTTCACTGATGACGACGTCGCCAGGATCGAGGAACGATGCGCAGATCGACTCGATCGCGCCGGCCGCGCCGTTGGTCAGCAGGTACCAGTCGGCGTCCGGGTTAGACGGATGGTTACGAGCGAAGAAGCGCGCAATCTCGTCGCGCAACGGCCGATAGCCCTGAGGGCCGCCGTAGACGAGCGGAGCGTCGCCCGGGGTATCCAGTACCCGAGTCATCGCCGCAAGTAGCTCTTCGCGGGGCTGGGTCTCCGCGTCGGGAATGCCGCCGCCAAGTGAAATCGGCGGAAGCTGGCTGTTCGGAGCGGCTCCCGAGAGTCCCCACTCGGTCATGTTCCCGGCCGTCATCCCCTTGGTCGCGGCGTTCGCGGTGTACAGCGCGGGAAAGTTGTCCCAGGCGTCACGCGCAGCATCGGCGGCGCGACTGCTGATCGGCGCAAGCGACTGATTCGGGGCGTCGGAACGAGTGGTCATTTGAGGTCTCTCCAACAGCATGCAGATGGCGAACAGCGTCCTGTGCCGTCCCTCTCAGCTTAGGCGAGCATCGGGCGTCGGTTGTAGGCTGACGGCATGGTGCAAGACATTCGGTTGGGTGTGCTCGATCAGATTCCGATTCGGGATGGTGGCACAGCAGCCACGGCGATCTCGGAGACGTTTGAGCTGGCCCAGGCCTGTGACCGACTCGGCTACTCGCGCTATTGGCTGGCTGAGCATCACAATGCAGGCTCGCTCGCGTGCGCGTCTCCCGAGGTTTTGATCCCGCAAGTCGCTTCGCAAACGTCCCGGATTCGGGTCGGCTCGGGCGGCATCATGCTGCCTCATTACAGCTCGCTCAAGGTGGCGGAGAATTTCCGCACGATCACGACGCAATTTCCCGGCCGGATCGACCTGGGTGTCGGACGCGCGCCGGGCTCAGACGGTCGGACGGCTCGCGCGCTGGTGCATGGACCCGGAGCGTTGGGGATCGACCACTTCCCCGAGCAACTGCTGGACCTCTACGGCTGGCTTGCCGACGATCTGCCTCCCGATCATCAGTACCGCGATGTCCGCGCTACTCCCCCCGACGCGCCGATGCCTGAGTTGTGGTTGTTAGGTTCTTCGCACTACGGCGGACACGTCGCAGCCGAGCTCGGGTGGTCACACTGTTTCGCCCACTTCATTTCGCCCGAGGGCGGCGAGCAGGTCGTGCGTAAGTATCGCGAGCGATTCCAGCCGTCTCCGGTCAGTGCGGAGCCGCGAGCCTCGTTGGGTGTATCGGTCACGGTGGCGGAAACCTCGGAGGAGGCGGAGCGACTCTGCTGGAGTCGCTGGTGCTGGCGGATCAAGGGAAATCGAGGCATGCGCGGCGGGATTCCGTCCGTAGAGGAAGCGCTCAACTTCCCCTATTCACAGCCCGAGCTTGACTATCTGGCGTACATGCAGAACCGCAGCATCCACGGGTCGCCCGAGCAGGTTCGCGACAAGCTGGAGCAACTGGCGCAGGCATATGAAGTGGACGAGTTCATCGCCCTGACCATCACGCACGACTTCGCCGCCCGCGTGCGGTCGTACGAACTGTTGGCCGAAGTGTTCGAGCTGCCGACCGGCGAACTCAGTCAAGCGGTGGCTGATTGATCAACGGCGTCGGATCGAGGCCCTGTTCGGCCAGAATGTCCGCAGTGATTCGTAGAACCTGCTCATAGCCTGCATCTGTACGAGCTTCAGCGACGACCGTCAAATACGGCGTGGTGTTGGACGCGCGAACGATGCACCAGCCGCCAGCGGCCTCGACCGAGAGGTCAATTCTGGCGCCGTCCATCGCGTTCACCGGCCAGCGCTCTTGCGCCAGATCGGCAATCGCCGCTGAGACGGCGTGTTTGCGTTCATCAGGACAGGAAATCTTGATTTCGGGCGAGATCCGATACCGAGGAATGGCATCGAGCATGGGCTCAAGCGGCGACCGCGAAGCAAGCTCCGCGATCCGGCAGGCGGTGCGGACGGCGTCGTCGGTGATGTGGGGCGGGTCGTTGAGTCGGTAGTAGTAGTGGGTCGACGCCTCGCCGCCGAAATCGATGCCGCCTGCCTGCATCGCGTATTTGCCCAGCGAGTGGCCGACCGGTCCAAAGACCGGGCGACCGCCGAGCGCGTTGATGTGGTCGATCACAGCCTGCGACGTTTTCACGTCGATCTGAATTTGTACAGCGGGATGGGTTGCCAACCAGTCCTGGGCTAGCAGGGCCAGCACTTGATCGGGCGTGGCGCGACGCCCGCGACCGTCGATCAACCCCAATCGATCGCCGTCGCCATCGAAGGCGAAGCCGAGGTCTGCACCCGATTCGCGGACGAACTCTGTTAGCTCCTCAACGTTGTCTGCGTGTTGGGGGTCTGCCGGGTGTGGCGGATTCGGCTCGTCGGGATCGTCATTGATGGCGCGCAGCTCAGCGCCAATGGCCCTCAGCGCCGTCGCAGCCGTCACGGAGGCGACGCCATTACCTGGATCGATCGAGATCCGCAGCGGCTGCTCCAGCTTGTAGGTGTTACCGAGATTCCGCCAGTAGTCGGGCTTGGGATTCCAGGAGTCCCGCGTGCCTCGACGTCGGCTCTCATCGATCCCAGATTCGATGCAGTTGGCGATCTGCTGAATCGGCTCAGGCCTCAGCGGCATGCCGCCGGGTTCGAGCAGCTTGATCCCGTTGTCCTGGGGCGGATTGTGCGAGGCGGTGATCACAACGCCACCGGTCGGTCGCGTTTGGTCTTGCAGGGCCGTCGCCCAATAGACCAACGGCGACGGCGCCCGTCCGATGTCGATGACATCCACGCCGCCGTCAAGCAGTCCCGCAATCGACGACTCAATCAGCGCCGGCGTCGTCGGTCGTTGGTCGCCGCCAACTACCGCGCGTTGAGCCGGGCTGATGTAGTCGGCGTACGCGCGGCCAATCGAGTAGGCGAGCTCGGCGGTCAGTGGCGCGTTCTCGCCCACTGCTCGGCCACGGATGTCGTAGGCGCGGAAGATCTCTCGCGGCACGGACACGGGTTCGCGGCTCATCGATCACTACCCTACGGCCATGCCGCTTAAACCGACCGATATCGACCTGCAGAGAACGCTGTTCAGGTTTCTGACCAAGTCAGCCCGCAAGGGAGAACTGGCAGACATCGAGGCTGCACGACACCGATTTCCGCCTGAAGCAGGCGCAATCAATCTCGCGACGGTCGCCGACGGCATGCAGGATCGGATTCGGGAGATGTATCCGGCTGCTCCCAATCTGCGCAGTTTGCTGGGCGGCGCGCCGGATGACGAGCTTGCGGCGATGCAACAGTTTGATTGGGTCACGGTTGGAATTTACGCCTTCGGTCTGCCTCCAACCAAGACTCGATCGGGAACGCCGGAAAGCTCGGCGCACCGAGCGCTCAAGGAGTGGGCTGCCGCGAACGGACCGACCCTGGGAGCGCCCTCCGGCGCAACTGGCGTGACGGAGCGTTGGTTCCCGTCCGGCGACGAGTCGGACGCGGCATTCATCGGTGACTCTGAGTCGCTGATCGTGGAGGTCCGTCCGGGGGCAGCCGAAGCTCACGAGTTGCAGCAGGCGTTGTTCACGTTGGTCAAGATGCGAGCCGTGATGCAAGCCGAGCATCGAGTGAACCGGCGCGTCGGCTCGGTGCGCGTGATGCTGGTGACAGAGGCTGAGCCGGACCAGTCGATTCGTGAACTGGCGGATCAACTCGAAGCCGACCTGTTCGTCAGGTAATCAGATCAGCGGCTGCGGTCCGACTGTCGGGGCCTCGTTGAGCTGCTCGATGCCTTCCACCGCCCGGTGTGCTTGAAGCACGGTGTGCAACTGTTCAGCCACCCGGCGATATGCGGTTTCGTCGTCCGCCTCGAAGCGAAGGCTCAAGGCCGACGCAGTGTTGGAAGCTCGCGCGTGGAGCCAGGCGCCGGAAAGGGAAACGCGAGCGCCGTCGCTTCGGTCGATCTGGGCGTCGGGATGGCGCCTGGCAAACCAATCGCCGATCGCGTCAGCGACGCCGGCTTTGAGCTCGTCGGGACAGCCGAGACGCAGCTCCGGCGAGATCGGTCGTGGCTCGATCTCTGCCATCTCCTCCGCTAACGATCGGCCCGTCCGAGAGAGATAGGCCAGCAGCGCGCAAGCGGCGTAGACGCCGTCGTCGATCCAGGGCGCGTGCTCGCCTGGTCGGTAGTCGGGACCGAACATGATGTGTCCACTGGTCTCGCCGCCGAATGCGATCTCACGATCCCGCATCAGGCGTCGGAAGAACGAGTAACCCGTCCTGGCCGAGACCGGGCGGCCGCCGCGGCGTTCCACGTCTTCAATCACACTGGTGCTGGTCTTGAGATCGAGCAAGACCTCGGCGGCGGGAACGCGTTGCAGCAATGGACGCGCGAGCAGCGCCACCAGCCAATCGGCTTCGTAGCGACGGCCGAGGTGGTCGACCACGCCAATCCGATCGCCGTCGCCATCCCAGGAGATGCCCAACTCGGCGCCTAATGCGTGGGTCGTTCGGGCCAGGTCGCGCATCGTTTCGGGATTCTGCGGGTCGGC
Source organism: Dehalococcoidia bacterium (assembly GCA_965261715.1). GTDB lineage: Bacteria > Chloroflexota > Dehalococcoidia > Bin125 > Bin125 > Bin125. Next base: position 2,940,432 of record OZ253471.1, on the reverse strand, counting down.
GGCGACCTCGGTCGCCGGTCGGGCGGTGGAGCGAATGGCGTGGACCCTGGCGCCGGCGTTAAGCAACGCGCGCGGAGCGGTGAGGGATGTAACGCCGTTGCCGGGATCGATGGCAACGGACATATCTGTCGAGTCGGCGAATCGTCGCTGGAGCAACTCGAGATACGGGCTGAGCGCATCGAACTCAATGCGTTTCGCCCTCGACGGTGCGGCTTTCGGCTCGATTCCGGCCACTTCCATGATGTCATCAGGCATCAGCGGCCGCGCCTCGTCCGCGAGCAGCTTGAACCCGTTGTACTCGGGCGGATTATGGCTGGCGGTCACGACTAATCCGCCGCCGAGCTGTTGCCGATCCACTGCCCAGCCGATGACCGGCGTTGGCGACATCCCGGCCGCATACACGTCGATGCCGGCGCTCAGCAGACCATCGATGGCCGATTCATACAGTGCAGGCGAGCTCTCGCGAGCGTCACGTCCGACGACAGCCGATGTCGCCCCACGTTGCCGAAGCCACTGCCCGAAGGCATTGCCAATCCTCCAGGCGACCGATTCGTTGATCTGGTCGGGCACGGCGCCGCGGATGTCGTAGGCGCGCACGATTGTGGGAAGCAGAGGGTCATGCGTCATCGCAATCACTTTACGCTGCACTCAGAACTGAAATCGGCGCCGAAATGAGTCGTGTTCGATGCCCGGTATGTTCGAGCGGGACGATTGGCAAGCGGCGCTGACACGCTGGCGCGAAGCGGGGCTGGTCGACGAAGACACCGAGTCCGCGGTCCGGGAGTGGGAGTCGGCGCGCCCAGAAGTATCTGCCGGCGCATCTGTGCGTCAACTGAGCCATAGACGCATTGCAGATGTCGCCGCATATCTGGGCGCGTCCATTGTGGTCATCGCCTGGTTGCTGTTGACGGTCGCGCTGTTCGACGATGGATGGGGCCCCTTCGGCATCACGCTTGCGGGCGGTGTTGTTGGAGTTCTGACGGCAAAGTTGGCTTACAACCATCGGGCAGCGGCGCTATCCGATGCGAGTTCAGGCGTCGCCGTGCTGTTGGTCGCGGTGGCAGTCGGGTTTCTGCTCGACGAAATCGGCGATGGCGAGCAGCTCTGGCTTGGCTGGCTCTTGATCAGCTTGGTCGTCGCAGGCACGGGCGTTTTGATGTTCCGGCTGACGCGGTCGCTCCTCGCGATCTTCGCGGCGACCTTTGCCTTGGCGCAGGCGCCGGCGGCGTTGGCCGTTGGCGCGGGCGCCCTGGACCTTGGCATCTATGGCGGCGGCTCCCGATCGCTCGACAGCTGGGAACTCTGGCTGACGCTCACGCTGGTGCTGCTGATCGGAAGTGCTTTGCTCTTTGGCGTCGGACGCGCTCGACGCTGGCTCGATCCTGAGCTGGCTGTCTGGGGACGACTCGGCGCGTCGCTGGGTGTCGCGTTCGCCGTTCTGGGGTTGGCCGGGGCATCGACCGAGCCGATCATCGATTGGGCGACCATCCTGGTCGGCTGGGCAGTGACGGCCTGGGCGCTGCGAGATGGGCGTGCCGAGTTGTTACCGGCGTCGGGTGTACTGCTGGTCGGCGCGCTGGTCGGCGGCGTGTCCGATGTTGACGACGGAGCGCGCCTGGGGCTGACCGTGGTCGTGTTGTTGACGGGGATCGAAGCGACGGCGCTGGGGATGGTGGGGCCGCGGTTGTTGGGGCGTTTGTCGGATCACTGGCTGACACCGCTTTGGCAGACGGCGCTGCTGGGTGCAGGAGTCGTCGCTGCGGCAATGCTCGCGGCACGAAGTCCGGAGTTGGCCGCCATCGGGATCGTGTGGGCGTTCTTCGTTCTCGCCGCGGGCGTGGCGTATCAGCATCGGATTGGCTTCGCGCTGGGGGTGATCGGGAGCTACGGCACCCTGCTGACCTTGATCATTGCTCAGTTCGACTCGAGTGTCGCGGGGGCTCTGGGGACTTTGGCCCTTGGACTGCTGATCGTGACGGCGGGAATCGTCTGGCGGCGGCGATTCACTGGTTTGACACTGGGAGCAGAGCGCTCATAGCCTTGCATCGTGTCCGCGCGTTTCAAGGTGCGCTCTTCGCACTGTGCGGTCTTGACATTGCTTGTGCTTGCCAGGAGGTGTTTGAATGGAAGACAAGACAGTTTCGCTCGTCAACGGTCGCTTTGACGTCGGTTACATGGAAGCAGGCTCCGGCCCCGACCTGCTCTTCATCCACGGCGCGGGCGGACTGATGTGGGACCCATTCCTGGAGCAGCTCTCGCAGCACCATCGTGTGCTCGCGCCAAAGCTGCCCGGCACGGCCAACTCGACGGGGATCGAGTGGCTGATGGATCACCACGACGTCTTTTACTTCTACTGGGACTTCCTCGACGCCATGGGCGTTGATGATGTGATTGTGGTCGGCCACTCGATGGGCGGCTGGTTCGCGGCCGAGGTCGCGGCGATGCAGCCCAATCGCGTCTCCAAGCTGGTGCTGATTGCGCCGGTCGGCCTCTGGAACGACGACTACCCGGTCGCCGACTTCTTCACGATGATGCCGAACGAGCTCGTCCCGGCGCTGTTCCATGACACGGAACACCCGGGCGCGAAGATGATGACCGCGCCGCCGCCGGAGGACCCGGCCGAGTTGCAGACGGCCACGGTCGAGCGAGCGAAGATGATGCAGACCGCGGCCCGCTTCCTCTGGCCGATTCCTGACAAGCGACTCGCCGAGCGGATTCACCGCGTGACCTCGCCAACGCTGATCTGCTGGGGCGCGTCCGACGGCCTGGTGCCGCCGCAGTACGCAGAGGACTTCGGCAACGCCATTCCCAACTCGGAAGTGGCGATGTTCTCCGCCTCCGGCCACATGCCTCAGGTTGAAGAGCCCGAGGCGTTGCTGTCCAAGCTCGGCGAATTCCTGAGCGGCTAGCGCTCTGTAGTTTTGCGGCTGAACCATGCCTCCGCGCGATGGTCTCGATGCGCCAACAGCGGCGCACTATCGGGACGTGTTCCATCGCTTCGCCAGAGTTGAAGCGCCCGACCTGGCCTCGCCGATGTACGCCGAGTTGGCGTACGGGGTCTCGCTCGATCATGAGCTGTTGGAGCTGGCAGCGCAGAAGCGTCGCCGCCAGCCTGCGCCGAACATGCTGTTCGCGGCCGTGCAATATTTGCTGCTCAGCGGCGGAGAGTACGCATCGCATGCGTTGTCGGCGCACTATCCAATCGTCACAGGGTCGGAACGGCCGATGGAACCTGCGTTTCCAGCATTTCGCGAGTTCTGCCTCGACCACCGCGACGAGATTCTGGAACTGATTCGGAATCGGCGCACCCAAACCAATGTGGTTCGTCGTTGCACTTGTCTGCTGCCGGCGTTCTCAATGGTGCAGGCTGAATCCAACCGTCCGCTGGCGTTGATCGACATCGGAGCGAGCGCCGGGCTCAATCTGAATGTGGATCGATATCGATATCGCTACATGCGAGGCGGACAGCAAGAGGCCTCGTGGGGCAGGAAAGAAGCACGGGTCGCGCTCGAGGCCGAACTGCGGGGAAGCGGTCCGCTTCCGCCTCTGGCCGACGAACTTGCCGTCCAGTTCCGCGGTGGAATCGACATCAACCCGATCGACCTGACCAATGAAGCAGAGCTCCGCTGGTTGCAGGCACTGATCTGGCCAGAGCACGTCGAGCGTCATCAACGCCTGATCGACGGAGCAGCAGAGCTTGAGCAGTCACCGGTCGATCTGCGATCAGGAGATGCGGTCGAGTTGCTTCCGCAGATGATCGCCGACGCGCCAAACGACGCAGCGCTGACCGCTTACTCGACGGTCGCGCTCCATCAGTTTCCGGCATCGGGCCGGCAGAAAATCTTCGAGACGCTGGCCGAAACGAGCCACGACCGCCCGGTATGGCTGGTAACGCTGGAGCTCAGGCTCGAAGATATCGACGACGCCCAGGATCCGACGCTCTCGATCACCCGATTCCGCAACGGCAAGAGGAGCCGGCAACAGCTGGCGCGCTCCTCACCGCACGGTTGGTGGATCGAGTGGGCGGCGTGAAGGCTAGTTGCCGTTAGCGCGGCGACTGTTTTCCGACATGTGCCATTCGGCTGCCTCTGGTTCTTCAACGAACTCGGTGAGTACAGCCGAGTCGTATTCTTCGAGGGCCTGCCGAACCTCATCAGGCGCCGCGTAGAAAAACTCCCGCCTCAGATTGACCAAGTTCACGCGGCGTTCGCGGAATCGTTCATGCAGATTGCGCTCAAGCCGTACTGCGTCATTCGAGAAAACGAGTGCGTGGATGTCGTAGCCGAACGGAACCGAGGCGTCGCCTAACTCTTTGACTCGATCCAACGGATCAAGCCGTCGCGTCATTCCAATCTTGACGACTCTGTTGCCGAGTGCTCCAACGTTGGAGATGACGTAGACGTGTCCAGCACGAGTGTTGGCGGCCCGATCTTCAACTGTCATGAACGCGCCGTCGATCTCAGCGAGTATTGCTTCCTGTTCCTCTGCCTCTTCGACGTTGCCATCGGCCCTCAGTTTCTTGACAAGTGCCGCGTAGTGAGCACGCTCTTTGACGAGCCGTTTGCGTTCTGCTTCGATTTCCCTGCGCAGCGTCGCTTCTTCCCTCAGCAGCGCCCGCTCAGCTTTGGCTTCTTCTTTTTCTGCTTCCTTCTTTGCTAGCCAGTCAGCGGCCAGTTCGAGCTCGCGGATCCGAAGCTTGTGGAATGGGCGAGAAATCGCAATCTCCATCGGTTGGGCTCCAAGGCGGTTGATTGCGGTCCTCGATTTGTCGAGTCTGGCAATGGCCGCGTCGAGCCTGAACGGACGCAACTTGTCAACCAAGGTGTCTGCTTCATTGTTGTAGGCACGCAAAAGCAACTTTGATGTATCGCGGATCATCTTTCGGCCCTGGCTCTTGGATTCGTTCACAGTCCAGGTTTTATTGGTCGTGCTGACTGCCCGATCGCTCTTCACGGAATCCTTGATCTCGCGCCGCAACGAACTCAATGCTTCTTTGTAGTCGTTCGCGCTCTCCATGGGATGCCGGTAGTTGTACACGCCGACTTCCTGGAGGATGGCTTCGTCCCGCAAGGACACAACCTCGTGAGTGAGTCGAGTGTGCTCAACCTGGAGTTCATTCATATCCTGCTGCATCGATGCCCGTTTCGCAGCAATCTGGTCACACGTTTTCTCGTGAGCCTCGATCTGCTCCTCGAGCTCGGTGTAACGCTCTGGGATTGCCGTGGGAAGGACCTGATCGATGAATAGGCGCAGTTCGGCGATCTCCGCCTCCATCGACTTTCGAGCGGTGAGTCGTCCGTGCTTACGAGGCGCTGGTGGTTCAAGGGTGTTGGGAGTCGTCATGTTGGTGCTTTGATCCGTTCTTGTTTGCTTGTGTAGTCAAGCAATGTCTGTCGGCAGGAACTGATCAAAGATCCTGAGAGAAGACTGGATGTCGTCACCCGCTCGACTCACATCACGGATGGTGGATCGAATGGGCGGCGTAGGCTGTCGGAACTGGCCTTATCCCTTGAGCGCTTCGAGGATGCGGGCGAACTTGTTCTGGTCGTCCTCCATGACGTTGGCGTTGTGCATCTGGGCGCCGGCGGCGGCTTCCTGCTCCAGACGCTCGACGCACTCTTCGGTCGTGCCGACGAATCCGAACTGATCCAGCATGTCCTCGGGAATGCCCTGCGCAGCGGCGCCGCCACCGCCCTCTTTCCAGGCGACGCGCGCGGCGTTCGCTTCGTCCTCGTAACCCATCCGTGAGAGCTGCCGGTAATAGAATTCACCCATCCGAGCGCAATAGAAGGCAAGCGTCCCGGCCTGGCCGGCGCGGGCGCGGGCCTTCGCCTCAGGGGTATTGGCCACGGTGACCCCGCCCGGGGCGCGGACAGTGAAGTCGGCCGGGTCCTTGCCCGCCTCGCGCACCCAATCGTTGATCTGGTCGATCTCTTCCTTGAGCCGGTCCATCGGAATCATGATCGGCAGCCAGCCGTCAGAGATTTCGGCGGTCATCTGCACCGACTTGGGGTTCAGCGTCGCCAGGTAGATCGGCAGTTGCTTGCGGTAGGTATCGAAGCGCAGCGTGAAACCGCGCTGGAGCTTGAAGATGTCGCCGTCGTAGTTCAGACGCTCGCCGGAGAACAGGATCTTCATGATCTCGACGGTTTCGCGCATGCGCTTGAAGGCCGGCTGGAAGGGGACGCCGTGGAAGTGCTCGATCACTTGCGGGCCGGAGTTGCCGAGGCCGACGATGACGCGACCTTCCGACAGCTCGTCGATGGTGGCGAAGTGCTGCGCCAGCGCCGCCGGCGTGCGCGAGTAGATGTTGACGATGCCGGTCGCGACCTGGACGTTGGTCGTGCGCTCGGCGAGTTGCACCAGCGTCGTAAACGCGTCCTGACCCCAAGCTTCGGCGACCCAGAGCGAATCGATCCCGACTTCATCGGCGATCTGGGCGCGCTTGAGCGCCGTCTCGCGGTCCATCGATCCTTGCCAGTCGAATCCCATGCCAATGCGTCGGCTCATGGTGGCTCCTCGGTGTGCTGTCTTCACTGCCCAACATCGTAGCCGAGCGCTGGTACCATCAGAAAGGAAAGGGGCGCACCACCATGGATGAGCTTGGAATCTGCGACTGCGGACGGAGCGCGGACGAGCACATAGATTTGCACTTTGGTCAGAACTGCGAACTTCTGGACTATTACAACCGAGGTTGGGAGATTCTAAGGAGAATCGATGAATATAACGCGATAAGTTCAGAGGCGATTACGACGATATCAGTCAGTAGAAATGGTAGAGAGTTTGAAACTATACGTATGATGCGGGACGACCCGGACACAACAATCGCTGAGGCGTCAAGAGTCGTGAGTCAAGCGAAGGCCCAACAAAGCGGAGTCGTACTTGCAGATCCTGAGACGGAATGCTGGAAGTGCGGAAGCCCTGCTGATGAGCATGTCGCGGGCCCCATGGGCAGCGATTGCCTGCTGGGTGCAGTCCTCTACGATCTCGACGATTTTCTGGATTCCGTCGACAACAAGCTGTTAGAAATGGGATTGTCACGAGTAACCTGGACGCACAGTGAAGCCGAACCAAAGTGGGACGGCGATGAGCTGGAAGTGACGCTTAGCACTTTGGTGCCGTCGACTATTGGTTAGTCGCGCCGAACGGAGCCTGATCATGGCCGTGATGTATGAAGTTTCGGATCGTATCGCGACGATCACCCTTGACCGGCAACGGGCTCTGAACTCGTTTGATCGCGAGCAATACGCGGCCTTTGCCGAGGCTTGCGCACAGTTCAAGGATGACGACGACGCATGGGTTGCGATCATCACCGGCGCCGGCGATCGAGCGTTTTCGGCTGGCGCGGACCTGCGCGACATGATTCCGGCGATGATGGATGAGCCGTCCAAGGAACGCTTCGAACTGGCTCCGACGATCATGCGCGGGATGTACATCTCGAAACCGCTGATCGCGGCGATCAATGGGTACGCATTTGGCGGCGGACTCGAAGTTGCGTTGGCCTGCGATCTGCGGATCGCTTCGACCAACGCACAGATGGGCCAGCCGGAAGTTGGACTCGGTCTGCTGCCTGGTTGGGGTGGCACCCAGCGCTTGCCACGTCTGTTGGGCGAGAGCCGGGCGATGGAGATCATGTTGACCGGCGATCCGCTATCGGCGGAACGGGCATTCGAAATCGGGCTCGTGCACAAGGTCGTCGAACCTGACGAGCTGATCGGCGCGGCGCGCGCGATGGCAGAGCGCATCTGCCGCAATGGACCGCTCGCTGTACGCGCCTGCAAGTCCGCAGCCGTCCGCGGCATGCAGACCTCGCTGGACGAGGGGCTACGGATTGAGCAACTCTACTTCGAGCGGCTCGCCTACACCGACGACATGAAGGAAGGCGTCGCCGCCTTCAACGAGCGCCGCACGGCTCAGTTCACGGGGAGTTAGCCGGGACTACTCGCGATCCGACTGGTGGTTCGCCTCTTCGTCGCCGACCTCAGGATGGGCGCTCCAGGTCTCGAACGCTTCCTCGGTGGCGGTCAGCGTGATGTCCATGGCCTCACCAGGATCAAGGTCGGTGGGCGTTGTCGGACCCAGTTCTGTGCCGTTGGAGAGATGTACCTCGACTCGCACGCGTGTCAGCGTGTCATCGGTCGTGTTTTCGACTGTGCCGACGAACTCATTCGCCTCGCGGTCGAAGGTCAGAATCAAGCGCGCTCCGTTGCGAGTGTGGTCGTAGGTGTCTGACTTACTGAACTGAACTGCGGATTGTTCCTGTCCTGGTTCCCGGCCTTGTTCCCGGCCTTGTTGCTGCCCGTGGCCACTTTGTTGACTCTGTCGTTCGCTGTGTTCCCCAGACCCCTGACGTGACTCGTTGCCGGAGCAAGCAACCGCGAGAAACGCCACTGCGATCAGCGCCGCCAACCCAGTTCGAATGATCATTTGAGTGCCTCCGATATATTTCCGTGCCGAAGGCAATGGTCGTCGCACGAGGTACGCACGCCGTTCGAGATGTGTACGCAGCCGGTTAGAAGCGCCAGCGCGTCGCGTTGCTGGGGAAGCCCTGTTCGCCCCAGGCGATCGCCTTCTTGAGCGTCAGCCGGTAGACCGGAAAGCCTTCAGCCATCGGTGGCATCTCGTACTTACTGTTGAATGCGTCCACGACTGACGCTGTGAAATCCGCCTGCTCAAACTCGCCAAACAGCATCACCACGTCGTCGCCACTTTCGAGATGCACTTCCGAGGCCGGATTCTGGGCCAGGTTCGTCGCGGTCAACGACTTCAGATCGGTCAGAAAAAAGAATGTGTCTTCCGTCCAGGCGCCCCAGACCGGAACTGAATGAGGCCGTCCCGAGGGTCGAGTCGTGGATATCCAGTAGTTGCGAGCCTCTGTCACGCGCTCGACGACGGACGACCACTCGATCGGTTCGAAGGGGAAGTCGGGATTGCCGACGCCGAAACTCTCAGGCATCTCCGGACGGTCGGGTTGCGGTGAATCGGTCATGTGTCTACTCGTTCTCTGCGAGGGGGTCATACGTGCCGAGGTGCCAATGGTTGCCTTCGTAGTCCTCGACCGTGAAGGCGTGCGAGCCGTAGTCGGTATCCATCAACGGTTGCACGACGGTCGCGCCGGCGGCGACGGCGCGGGCGTAGATTTCGTCGACCTGCGCGGCCGATTCAGCCGTCATGCTGATCGAGCCGTGCCGGTGGGGCAGGTCGTGCTGGTCGCCTCGCAGGTCGCCGAGCATGACCAGCGACCCGCGCCAGGCTAGCTGGGCGTGTTCGACTTGGCCTGCTTCGTTGCGGACGACGAAGTGCTCGGTGATGCCGAGCGCGTCGTTGAGCCATTGGATGGCTCGGTTGGCGTCTTCGTAGCGAAGGGTGGGGATGACGGTCTGTCTGGGGATGGTCATATGGCGCCTCTCCGGGGGTGTTCAGGGTTCAGGGAGATTGTTTTTTGGGCTGTGTGATGCGTGAATTCCTGTGTTTTGCAGGGTATCGGGGCGTTCATGTGTTCAGGAGTGTTCGGTTTTGTTCGGTTTTGTTCGGTTCGGTTCTGCGTGGTCGGCAGCTGATCGGGACGGGTTCGGGATGGTCGGGTACGGATTGGAAGAGAGGCGCCGGAGTCGGGGCGCTGCGCGGAGGCAAGCCGGGAGTGGGCGGCCACGGAGGTTGTCGATGCGACTGAGGCGGTCATGGGATGATGTTATCGAATATACGTTCTCTGACATGAGTTGTGGTTGGCAGAGGTGGCGGCCTCCTCGGCCTGCGGCATCTCCCTCGCAGATCGAGGAGAGAGGGCAGAGGGTCAGGTGAGTGGTTGGGTGAGGGCGGTGTTGAGCTCGGCAGCCTTGTGAACCGGCGCGGAGCAAGCGAATGCCTGGCACACATACGCAGTCGGCTTACCGCCCTGTTGCGGCTTGTCAGCCAGTTGGGGGATAACGGTGTCGTCGCCCAATCGGCGCATCACGACCATTGGGCGGGGCGGTCCCGACAACAGGTCGCGTCGCATTTGCAGCAGTTCCCCATCGTCGACCGGACCGACGAGTGCGACCGAACGATGATTGGTCAACCAATCCTCGACCGAGACGAACAGTCCCAGCATCGTCGGCGCTTTGCTCAGGTAGGCGGAGAAGGCGGTGCGCATCGCTTCGATCAGGTCGGCATAGCGACCGTCGGACGTGAGCGCATACATGCGGGCCAGTGCACGCGCCGCCAGCGAATTGCCGCTGGGCGTCGCGCCGTCCTGGGTCGGTTTTCGCTGCGCGATGAGCTGTTCGCCGCCTCGTCCCACAGTGAAGAATCCGCCGCCTTCGTGATCCCAGAAGCGGTCGATCATCGCATCGATCATGGCGCGGGCCTCGGAGTACCAGGCCTCGTCGCCGGTCGCCTCGTAGAGCGAGATCATGCCGTCGGCGAGTGCGGCGTAGTCCTCGGCGAACGCGTCAACCGAGGCGCGCCCAGCGGAATGAATGCGTAGCAGGCCGCCGTCATCCGAGCGCATATTGTTGAGGATGAATCGCGCCGCGCGCTCCGCCGCGTCGATGAATCGAGGCTCCTCCAGTATGGCTCCAGCCTTAGCCAGCGCGTCGATCGCCATGCCGTTCCAGGCAGCGATGATTTTGGTGTCGGTCGCTGGTGGGATGCGCGTCGTTCGTCGCTCCAGCAATGTTCGGCGGCTGCGTTCGAGCGAACTGTGCACCTCGGTCAGTGGCAGGTCGAGCCAGCGAGCGACATCCTCCGGTGACTGCGCCGCGAGCAGGATCGAGTTGCCCTCCCAGTTGCCGCCGATATCGACGCCCCACCGACGGCAAGCGATCTCGGCATCACGTTCGTCGAGCAGTTCGTGCAGTTCGTCGCGCGTCCAGACAAAGTACTTGCCCTCGACGCCTTCGGAGTCGGCGTCGGTGGAGGCAAAGAATGCGCCGTCGGGAGTCTGCAGGTCGTTGAGCAGATAATCGGCGGTCTCGCGGGCGATGTGGGCGAAGAGCGGATCGGCTTCTGATGCGTCCTGTAACCGATGTGCGTCCAGATACAACGGAATCAGCAGCGCATTGTCGTAGAGCATCTTCTCGAAGTGCGGAACCAGCCAGATCTGGTCGACCGCGTAGCGATGGAACCCGCCGGCGAGTTGGTCGTAGATCCCGCCTTCGGCCATCTTGCGCAGCGAGTCGGCGAGGTGTCGCCTGGCGTCGTTGCGGTTGCCGGCCGATTCGTCGAGCGCCTGCTGCACCAGAAGTTGGAGATAGAAGGGCTGAGGAAACTTCGGAGCTGCGCCGAAACCACCGTGTGTGCGGTCGGCCGCCTGGAGCATGGCGGTCGCCGCGCGGGAACGGACCTGGGCGGCAGATTCGGTGAGTTCCTCGCCGGAGAGCTCGACACGAAGATTGAGATGTTGAGTGAGTTGCGTCGCTTGCTGCTCGACCTGATCGCGCTGTTCGCGGAAGGCGCGGGTGACACCCTCCAGGACATCGGTCCAGCCGGGCATACCGGTCCGGCGCTGAGGCGGGAAGTAGGTGCCGCCGAAGAAGGGGCGGCCGTCGGGCGTGCAGAAGACGTTGAGCGGCCAGCCGCCGTGACCGTGGATCATCTGCTGGGCGTCCATGTAGATCTCGTCGACGTCGGGTCGCTCCTCGCGGTCGACTTTGATGCTGACGACCAGGTCATTCTGTAGCGCGGCAATCTGATCGTCTTCGAACGATTCACGCTCCATCACATGACACCAGTGACAGGCGGCATAGCCGACGCTGACCAGGACAGGCTTGTCCTCGGCTCTGGCACGGGCCCAGGCTTCTTCACTCCACGGATACCAATCCACGGGGTTGTTGGCGTGCTGCAGCAGGTAGGGAGATGTCTCCCGGGCAAGTCGATTTGGCATAGTCCAACCTTAACAGCGCGCACACTCCGACCTTTGTCGCCGCTGTTAGCGTTTCGCTCAAAATGTCAGGGTCGAGCAGGCAGGTGGCAAAGATGAGTCCTATCGAGCAAGTACTGGCGCCGGGGCGGCGCGTGCTGAATCCGTTGATTGCGGCACTCAGTCTCGACCAGGCCAGTGTGAACGGAAACGCCCGCCAGTTGATGGCGGAGGTGCTGGGAACGTTTGGGCTCGTATTCTTCTGCGCCGGTTCGGCCCACGTTAACTGGTGGTCGGGTGGACAGCTGGGTGCGTTGGGCGTTGGTCTGGTCAATGGGTTCGGCGTGGCGGTAATGATCTTCGCCTTCTGGGCGATCTCCGGCGCACATCTCAATCCCGCGGTCTCGTTTGGATTGTGGCTTAGTGGGAAGTTGCCGGGACGAAAGCTGTTTCCCTACATCGCCGCGCAAATCGCCGGCGCGCTGATCGCCTCCTCGGTGATGCACGGACTGTTTCGCAATCACACCGGCGAGGGCGAGTCCTGGCTGGGGGCCAACTTCAGTAACGGTCCGCTGATCCAGGCATTCGGTACCGAGATCGTGATCACATTCTTCCTCGTCTACGCGATCCTGATGATGGCGGAACGAGGACGCAACGCTACGGTCTTTGCCCTCGCAGTGGGCCTCTACGTGGCAGCGGCCGTCACGATGACCGGCAGCGTCTCGGGAGCATCGATGAATCCAGCCCGAGCCTTCGGTCCGGCGGCCATCGCCTGGTTCTGGACAGATCACTGGATCTACTGGGTCGCGCCGGGTTTGGGCGCACTGTTCGCGTCGGTGTTCTTTGCCGTGTTGCGGGATCGGAGTGTGTCAGAATCTGGGTAGGATTGGCTTGGAGGGTTGACGATGGTAGATGAGAAGCGGGAGGTCATCACGGCGGATTGGGTGGATTGGTGGAAGCCGAGCGAATCGCAGGTGCAGTGGCAGGTGGCTGTTGTCGAGTGCAAGCGCAAGCAGTTGGTCGCGCAAGTCGAGGCTGGCGGATATGGCCAGCTCGTGGGATTTCTGGTTCCTCCGGAGTACGAGTTTGACGTCGATATTCTCGACCCGGATCCAACCTCGGAGGAGGTTGAGGCAATGCGAGCAGCCGCGGCAGGACCGGTGGACCCGCTGCCTGTTCCCGACGGCGACTGGTCGATGTTTGACGACGATGAGCATCCGGAAGACGTCGAATTGCTGAAGTGGTTGGACGCGCGTTTTCCAATGGGCTGGGACTGGGTGTACTGGTTGGATCGCACGTCGCGAGAGGGCATGAAGTTCTTTGCCAAGCTGAGTACCGAACGTCCAGAGGCGGCCGAGCATTTCTGCTACGAGGAAGACGACAGTCGGTGACTCCGAGCGGTCCGCGTTGGATCGTCTACAGAACTCAAGAAGCCGATGGAGAGTACCGGGCGCGCACACACAAGCGCAAAAGCGACGTGAAGACGGTGCTCAAGTCGCTGGCCGACGGGCCGAGCGCGAGGGAGAGCACAGAGCTACAGGACCATCCCGGCGTTTACCGCGCTCATGTCCCGGGTCGGTGGCGCGTGTTGTTTACCGTCGAAGCGGAGGCGCGCCGGATTCGTGTGTTTCGGATCCGTCCGCGCAGAACTGCATACATCGGATATGAGCGCCGACGGGCTCGCTAGGGTCAGTTCACAAAGGGTGGTGAAGAGCAAGAAATGACGCATTCCGCCTGGACGATGGGAGGCGGGACCCCCTCAGCCTTCGGCAGCTCCCCCTGCAAGGGGGAGCGGGAGAGTTGATAGGCCCTTTGAATGGGATCGCCGCGTCAATGTGAACATGCCCTAGTCCGCGCCTATCCCGTGCGCTTTCAGTGCGATCCTGAGCGCCTTGTAGTTGTTTCTGGTGAAGTGAAAGGCCTTCATACCAATGGCCTGTGCTCCCAGTACGTTTTCTTCCAGATCGTCGATGAAGAAGCAGTGCTTGGCGGGGACGCCGATTTCTTCGGCGGCGTGTTCGAAGATGCGCGGGTCGGGTTTTCGCATGCCGATCTCTCCTGAAACGATGATCGCGTCCCAACTCACCTCGACCGGCAAGTTGCTGAGGAAGCGGTCGCGGAGATCGTCGGGCGCGTTTGAAAGCACACCGATCTTGTGACCGGCGGCCTGGAGATCGTGGGCGAGTTCGAAGTTGGGATGGTGGTATTGCCAGGGCTGCGCGTACCAGGCATCGAGCAGGCTCTGGACCTCTTCGACGACATCGCCATGCAGGTACGGCGCGAGACTTTGTTCGACGCCGCGCTGCCAGGTGTCCCAGTTGCCGCGGCCGGTTTCGATGGCGTGCCATTCCGGGGTTCGATAGAAGGCGTCGACCAACGTGCCCGCCGGCAGATTCCAGCGTTTGCCGAACTCGTCGTAGCCGTCCCAATCCATCCGGATCAGGACCCCACCGAAATCGAACAGGACGGCGCGCTGGGTCATCGCTCATGCTCCTCAAACTCGAAATGTGACTCGCCATTTGCGAGTCTACGTGCGATCCCGATGATCCGGTCAGCAGCGACGGCAAATGGCCGCTCGCGACCCCAGCGCGCCGCCGATTCGCGGTGTCGGGCGATCTCGCGGGTTTCGTTGGCGTGCAGGGCGCGCCTGATCGCGGCGGCGAACGCTTTTGGTGTGGGGTCGGCGATCCAGCCGTGCCGTTCGTCGACCGTGGCTCGCGCTCCGGCATGTGGCGCGGCAATCACCGGAACGCCGCTGGCCAGCGCTTGCGCGATGGTCAGGCCGTACGCCTCATAGAAACTTGGGGAGCAGAACGTATCCGCCGCGGCCAGGAGGTTCCACTTCTGCTCGCCGCTGACGTATCCCGCGAAATGGACCTCTGCATGCTCCAGCGTCGAGGCGGCACGATGCAGTTTTCGGGCATACGATTCGCCACCCATGTAGGCCGGCGCGCCGGCGACCACGAGCTGGATTCTCTCGGCGGTCGACGGCGATTGTCGCTCGATCAACTTCAGTGCGTCGATGACCAGTTGAATGCGTTTCTCCGGCGAGATGCGGCTCAGTGTCAGCAGGGTGAACCGGTTTGGGTCCGCTCCAAGTTCTCGAAGTGTTTCCCCTCGATCCTCCCGAAGTAAGGGATTGGCTTCGCCGATCACTCCCCAGGGAACGATCTGTGTGCGCCTCGCAACCCCGGTGCCGGGATAGCAATCGGCCAACGATCGAGCGACCGGCGCTGAGGGCGCGATCGGGGCATCCACATACTGAGCAAGATCGCGTTCTTTGGGCCAGACAAGACGGGCGATGTCGGGCGCATGCTTGGTCAACCCACGATCCTGCGCGAATCGCCAGAGGGCGGAGAGGTGATGTCCGCGAATCGGAATGCCTGTCGGCTGGGAGATGTAGCGGCGACTGAAGAACTCACTGACGATCACGTGCAACAGCGCCATCTGTCGGAAGCCGTTGGCGTGGAGTTGAGCGAACGGTGGTCCTTCCGACGTGTCGTTGGCCAACACGACTGAGTCCGACGGATCGATATCGGAGAAGTATTGACGTAGTGCCGACTCCCACTCCAAGGCGAACCTGGCATAGCGTCGGGCGTTGAGGTTGAGAATGCGATCAGGTTTGGCGCGAGCAAGCGTCGGTACCGGCAGCGATTGACGCAGACCATCGAACGACTCGTCGCGGCCCGGTGTGAGCAGGGTGACGTCGAAACCGGATTCGATCAGGTACGGAATCAGCGCTTCCAGCACGGCGACGCCTCCGCCGACGGGAGCGGCCCCGGTCGTGAGAGCGCCGGTCGCACTGCAGAGGAAGATGCGTGACATGGGGTTGAGACTATTCGTTCTTTGGGGATGCGGCTCAGGGTTACGCTGCGAGCATTGAGTCGAGTGGAGGCAGGACCATGGTGCTGAAGTACGAACGCCTGGACGGCTTGATGGCAGCCCAGGTGACGCCGTTTACCGAAGGCGGGCGTGATGTCGACGTGGACTGGATTGGCCCACACATCGATTGGATGCGGACGATGGGCATCACCGGGATTCTCACGCTCGGCACGAACGGCGAGGGTCCATCGGTCGGACTTGAAGAGCGCAAGCGCGTGGTCGAAGCGGTGAAGAAGGCGTCGCGCGGTATCGGCGGCGGATTGGTCGTGGTCGCGGGCGCCACTTCGCCATCGCTGCCCGACACCATCCGGGCAGCCAATGATGCCCTCGATGCCGGCGCCGACGCCGTGGCGTTGTTGCCGCCGTTCTTCTTCAAGAATGTCGATGCACGCGGAATGATCGATTGGTTCTCGGCGGTGATCGAATCGCTGCCGTCGGAGGGTCGGGCGCTGCTGTACAACATGCCCGCGCAAGCTGGGATCGACATTTCCGACGAGGTCCTCGCCGGCGTGCTGCGGCGGCATCCCGACCAGTTGATGGGGATCAAGGACTCGGGCGGCGACGCCGAGCGGACCGAGCGCTACATGGCGCAGGTTCCTTCAGAAGGTCCCGGTTCCGAGTTTCGAGTGATGGCCGGTTCCGACGCGGCACACGCCGCGCTGTACGGCGTGGGATGCATTGGCGGAGTCTCGGGCATGGCCAATGCCGTACCTGCGCTGGTTAAGACCATCCAGTTCGCCCACCGCGAGGGCGGCGAGCCGCATCGACCGCAGGATCAGCTCAACGAGCTGCATGCGATTCTCAACCTGTTCCCCCGAGTGGGGGCGCTCAAGCAGCTGATCTCGATCACGAGCGGACTGCCGCTCACGCACACACGACCGCCCTATCGCGACCTCGATCCGCGTGAGGTATCGGCGCTGGAGGAAGCGATGGGGCGCTATCTGCTCGGCGAGGCGGTCTGACGTCGGAGCGCTATGTCTCCCGGCGACGGCGCAGCTCGGTTTCCAATTCCCGCACTCGGGCCTCTGCCGCGATTCGAGCTTCCTGAGCAGCGATTCGAGCTTCGCGCTCAGTGTCGAATGTAGGGATGTGTTGGCCCGTTTCGGGGTCATACCAGCCCAACGTGCTGTGATCCCAGCGCAGCCGGAGACCAAGCGCTTCGCTCTCTCCCTGCAGGACCTCAGGCGAAAGCTCGACGATCGTGATTGGCTCGTATTGGCCGCCGACCAGACGGTCGCCTGCCAGCCGTGTTCCGTGCGATCTCCCGGTGTGGTCGAATCGCCAGTACTCGCGGATGCCCAGCTCTGCGTACTCCTGGCGCTTCTGGACCGTGTCGACCCGGGCTGTGCTCGGCGATGCGACTTCGAGGACGAAATCGGGCGGCTTGCCCTGGTTTGAGATGACGTAGCCGTTCTGCTCGTAGTAGAGCTGTGGGTCTACGTCGAAGGCGATCAGCAGGTCGGGACGGCGCAGGGGCTGATAGCCGGGATATGCCGCAATCCATTTGTCCGCCTTGACCAGCGTGGATTCGGGACGGCCGAAGTGCCGCTTGAGATGCAGCGGCGATCCGAACTCATAGACATGGTCGAATGAGGTCACTTCGTCTGGATGGCGCTCAGGCGGCTCCGGCAAGCGGAATCGAACCTGAGTCGGCGTATTGGAGGAGGCATTGGTGGTCGACATGGCGCTCAGACAATCGACTACAGAGTAGCGGTCGCTCTGGGCGCTGCGAACAGCGTCGCCTGCTGCTAGAAGTGATTCATGCAATGCATGGCGTACTCGGTCGCGAAGAGGTGGTCCGCCCTGATGAGCGCAGACTTGTCTGAGGCTTCGATTCGGCCCAGCCGGTGTGCGTAGGTCGCTGATAGCGCGCCGGTTGCGAGGTGCGCCATGGTGAACACGTCCATCGTCAGTTGCGGTGACTCATTGACCTGACGGATGTCGGCGCCCTCGGGGCCGGTTGATAGCTTCCAGGTTCCCTGGTTCCAATCGCAGAGGTCGTCGATCACGCGGAACGTTAGCTCGGACTCGACTTGATATTTGCGAGTCATGAGCGCCCGCGGCAGGTCGACGATGCGGACCAGGACGCCGTCGCCGACGTTGACGCGGAGTGTGCGCGGGTCGCGAGCGAAGTGCTGGATCGGATCGTCGGACGGCGCGTCGTTGAGGTGGATGCGGTAGACGAGGTCCTGTCCGGCGGCGAATTGCCACATCGCAACGTAGGCCTCGGGCGTGAGCCAGCCATATTCGCGGATGGTCATCTTCTGGTCGCGTTGACCGGCGCTGAAGGCGTTGAGCGATCGGTCCTCGCGGCTCGTGTAGACCATGTAGCCCAGCGCTTCGCCGTCCTCTTCATAGAGCAGGACGCGTATCGGACCTTCCTGGATGTCGTCAGGCTCCGACAAGACCTCGGCATTCCACAGATTGAGACCTCGATGCAGCAAGCCATTGCGAGGCTGCATGAATTTGCGGTAGAGGTCGCGGACCACCACTGCGTCTTCTGGTAGATCCTTGGCGTTGGCGATGCTCAGTTGTCCCGTTGGCGTCGGCGCCTGGACGAAGTTCAGATCGAGCGGGTCGATCTCGTAGCGATGGCTTCGCGAGCAGATCGCATAGCCGAAGCGCTGGTAGATGCCGGCTTGCGAGGCGTACAGCGCGGCCAGCGATTGACCACGTTCGTACTGCTCATCCAGAGAGTGTTCCATTGCGAAGCGCAGGTAGCCGCGGCGGCGCTTGGTCGGGTCGGTGCCGACGGCGGTGACGCCGGCGACGTGCGCACGTTCGCCGTTGAACCGCATCGAGAACGGCCAGGCGCCGAAGGTTGTGGACAGCGAGCCGTGTTCGAAGACACACGTCGACCACTCGGGCTGCAGGAAGGTGACCGGGTCGCGCATCGGATTGCCGTGTTCCTGCAGCGCCAGGTTGGCGATGAAGCGGAAATCTTCCATTTCTTCGGCGTTGGCAGCTCGGACTTCGACCCCGGCAGGTATTTCGCGACGCGGCATGTGGTACTCCTCGGAATTCGAACACGTAGAGGCTATCAATGACTCGCGGTTCGCAGCATTGCACGGATGCTGTTCGCTAACCGCGTCTTCTAGCGATTCAGGTTCTATAGTGAATTTTGGTTGGCTGGCAGGCGAACGCCATGAAAATACTCATCGCTGATGACGAACCCCACATTCGTGAGTTGGTTCGGCTGTACCTCTCGAGGGAGGGATACGAGCTGGAGTTCGCCTCGGACGGCCAAGAAGCCCTTGAAAAGGCGGTCATGCTGCAACCGGACCTGGTTGTTCTCGACCTGATGATGCCCAAACTGGACGGCTTCGAGGTCACCAAGGGAATCCGTCAGGACTCCGATGTTCCGATCCTGATGCTGACGGTGCGACGTGAGGATGCCGTCAAGGTGGCCGGCTTCGAGCTGGGCGCCGACGACTACCTGACCAAGCCGTTCAACCCCAAGGAACTGGTCGCCCGGGTCAAGGCGATTTTGCGCCGAGCCGACGGCATCTCGCGCTCGGGCGTCGAGGTCGCAGTTGGCAGTCTGATCCTCAATCGCCAGACGCGAGAGGCCACGCTGGGTGGCGACTCGCTGAAGCTTCGGACCAAAGAGTTCGACCTGCTGTTCGCGCTGGCGCAGAACCTGCAAACGGTGATGTCTCGAGAACAACTGCTGTCCTTGGTGTGGGGCTACACCTTCAGCGGAGAGACGCGCACGGTAGATGTGCACATCAACCATCTGCGTCAACACCTGCGCGACAGCGACTTGCAGATCGAAACGCTGCGGGGAGTCGGATACAAGATGACCATGCGTGACAATCCGTCCTGTCTCTCCCTGTCGCCCAACGGCGACGCCGACTAACCGGCACCAACCATCGTTGCCGACAGGGCGAATCCCATGATCCCCGGAACGCAGCGACGGTTACCCACGCTGGGCTGGCCGGGGTTGCAGTTCAGTACGATTCGTTCTCGGATCTACGTGACCCTGGTCGGGATCGTCGTCCTGACCCTGCTCGTGGTGGGATTGATCAGTTTCCTGTTGCTCGGTGGGTACCAGGATCGGGTTGATCAGTCCCGGTTGCGGGAATTGGCGGCCGCCTGGGCTCCCGAACTGTTCACTGAGGAGTGGGAAGGCCGTGAACCGGACAATCTGCTGCGCCCGGAGAACCTGTTGCGTAGTTTTCAGACCGAGCGGCGCCTCTCCGGCTCGATCGTGAGCGAGCTCGATGTTCCAGTCCTGGGTGTGACCTCCTCGGGCGAAGTCGTGCGCGTGCTTGAATCGGGTGATCGGTTCCTCGGCGAACGGCTGGCCCTCGATCTCGGCGCGCTGGACACGAACCAGATCGTGCAGGGGCAGCTCACGACGGACGACGGCGAGCGGCTGGCCTACGTCCTGACCAGCCTGCCCAAGGAAGAAGAGGAGCGGCAAGGGTATTGCTGCGTCGTGGTGGCGTTGGTCGGAGAGTCACGAGGGGCATTATTGGCGGACCTGGCGCCAAACTTGTTGAGCGCCGGCGCGATTGCATTGGTAGTCGCCTCATTGGTGGGCTTCCTCGTGTCTCGTTCGATCTATCGACCGATTCAGCGTGTTGCCGCGGCATCGCGCAGCGTGGCTCGGGGACAACTGCAGCAACGGGTTGACGTCGGCGGATCTCAGGAAGCGCAGGAGCTTGCCCGATCGTTCAACCAGATGACCGAGGAAGTCGAGCGCCAGCAGACCGCGTTGCGAGACTTCCTGGCTAATGTCTCCCACGATCTTCAAACCCCGTTGACCTCAATCAACGGCTTTTCGCAGGCGCTGATGGACGACGTGGTGAAAGGCGACGAGCAGCGAAACGCCTATCGGATCATTGAGGACGAGTCGCGACGCCTGTTGCGGTTGGTTGAAGGGCTATTGGACCTGTCGCGGATTGAGTCGGGGCAGGTCGATGTGGAGTCGAATCCTGTGGCTGTTGCCTCCTTGCTCGAACACGTTGGCGATCTGTTCGCGCTGAGGGCTCAGGAGCTCGAAGTCAATCTGTCAGTAGCTCCCTCGAATGTCGGCGACTTCCTGGGGGATTGGGACCGGATGGACCAGGTCTTGGGCAACCTGCTTGATAACGCCCTACGCCACACGCCGCCGGGCGGCGACGTACAGTTGAGCGCACAAAGCGAGAGCCAGGGCAGCGTGTCGATCGCGGTCGCCGATACCGGCGTTGGCATTCCCGAGGAAGCAATTCCCAATTTGTTCGACCGCTACTACAAGTCGGACAGGCCGGGCGCGCAGGGCGGCACCGGGCTGGGTCTGGCGATCGCTCGTGAGCTGGTGCGGGCACAAGGAGGAGAGATTCGGGTGTCGAGCGCGCAGGGAGTCGGCACGACGTTCCACATTGTGCTGGTGGCCGCTCGCGGAGACGGCGAGCTTGACGACGAGTTAGTTGAAGCGATTGGTGATGTTGGGAAACCCTCGATCCCGGAGCACGGCTAGCGTGCCACGTTGGTTGATCGCAGCCGGACTGATTGCCATCGCCGCCCTGATCGCGGCGACCGGCTCCGGCTGCAATGAAAACGGCCAGCCACCCGATCCAACACCTCAGGTCGATCCGCCGACGGAGCAACCGCCCCCCGATCTTCCGGTAACGCAGGTGTTGGAGCCGAGCGAAGGCTTCACCCTGGAGGTGCCTGACGAGGTCGTCGGGGAACATCTGGAGTCCACGGGAATTTCGGTCCCGTTGGAGCTGCTACTCCAGGAAGCGGATGATCCACAGGTCGGCGCGTTGTCCCGGCGGGCGAAAGAATCGGTCGGGCTGCTCTATCAACCCACCACGGACAGTCCGACGCAAGAGACGTTCTGGTTTCACGTGATCACGGACGAAGCACAACAATCGGCGACTGATTGGGTGAAGTATCTCGCCTCGCAACCGCCCGCTCTGATGCGTTTCATCGTTCCGCATCCCGAGTTGTTCTCTGCGGAGTTTCGGCCAACCCCGGTCGTCGGTGACGCAGCGGTTTCAATCCAGCTGATCTCCGGCCACAGCGGTGGTTGTTGGCTATCGGAGCTGCTCGTCTTTGCCCAGAGGAACGCGCTCGTCTTTCTCAAGAATGCGATTGAGATCACCTCCCAGGATGGCAATGCTGAGGGCGGTGGACATTGCGACGAGACGCGGGCGCAGTCTCAGCTGACAGATATTGATGCGATTGCCCGTCTGATTTCCGAGCGGCTGTCCACAGCTCGTTAAGACATCGCGTGCACAGTTCGTTAACCTGTATCGCCAGACTCGGTAGGATTGATTGCGCCACCACGAGCGATCATGCAGGCAATCTGACGGGTGGAGCGGGAGGGCAACCGGGGCGTGCGGCAGGTGCAGAGCATCAGCAGTCGAGAAGCGATAGGCGCGGTCTGCTGGGCCGCGTTGGCGGTCGGAGTGGTAGCAATGCTGCTGCGCCAGACCGTCTCGCTCGAACCGGTCGTGTTTGCTCCGATTAGTGGAATCGCTGTGGTCGCGGTGTTCGTCCTGGCCCGGCGATGGGGCGACTGGGGCATCCTCGTTGCCTATGTCGTTGCGATGGCCTTCTTCATTCAACTCCGCGATGCCGCCGACGAGACCGGTCTGCGCACGTTTACCGGCTACGTCCTCGACTGGGAGCTGTGGATGTTCGCCGGCGTGACGCCGTCCGCCTGGCTACAGGCGCGGATCGGCGGCGCCAGTTCCGACCCGGGATTGCCCGCGGTTTTCTCAGCGATGATTCACTGGACCTGGTTTGTGTTCCCGCATGCCGCCGTCATCGGCGTATGGCTGTTTGCACGCAAGATGGCCTGGCGAGTCACGATCATCGTGGCGCTCACCTTCTACCTCGGCGTCCTGCTGTACTTCACCGTGCCAACCGCCCCTCCATGGATGGCGTCCGACCAGGGCCTGGTCGAGGGAATCGCCCGCGGCATGAATGCCGTCGGACCGGCGATATTGGGCGTCGATATTTACAACTGGGCCTTCGCCACGATGGCCGAACCGAATCCCATCGCCGCGATGCCCTCGCTCCACTTCGCCGCGTCCTTTGTCGTGGTCGGCGTCGGCATCGTGCTCCGCTCGCGTTGGGTGGTGACGGTTGCCCTGCTCTACTCCGCGGCGTTGACCTTCTCGTTGGTGTACCTGGGCGAGCATTACGTTGCCGACATCCTCGCCGGCGGGGCCGTGGCCTTCATCGCCTTCTCTGCGGTCGAGGGCGGACGCTACGTGCGCACACAGATCATCTTGCGCCACGCGCAACTGCGAGGAAGCGGCCAACGGGTGGCCCAGGGGCTCCGAGAGGCGTTGCGGCTACCTCCGCGTCGGATCGAGGCGGGCTAGCCTCCGCCTGAACAACGGCGGGGTTGGCAATGACGATACGGTTTCCAGGTTGGGCCACAGGTCCGTTTGCGCGTCTGGCGTTAGGTCTGGGCGGCAGCACCGCGTTCCTGGTGCTGTTCCTGCGCAATGCAGATTTTCACCAGATCGGTCGTGCGTTTACCGAGGTGTCGGCGTGGTGGATCGGGCCGGCGCTGGTTGTCTACTTCGCTGGCATTGCGGCTCGAGCCTGGCGCTGGCACTGGCTGCTATTGCACATCAAGAGCATCTCCTGGTGGCGCCTGTTTCCCATCGTTGCGATCGGATTCGGGGTGAACAACGTGCTTCCGCTCAGAGCGGGAGAGTTTGTCCGAGCGCACGTGTTGTATCAGTTGCACGGCATCTCCCGACTGACCGCGCTCTCGAGCATCTTCATGACGCGTGTCTACGACGGGTTGATGCTGACCTTCTTCCTCGTGATCGGTGTGATTGCCAGTCTGGTCGGACTCTGGGGTATGAGCGACGCCGGCGACGAGTTGACAGCCGCCATGTCCTTCCTGGTCTTTGGCATCACCGGGGCATTCCTTCTGTTCGGGGCGATCGCCCGCCGTCCCACTGACGCCGAGCGCATCATCGGCCGACTCCTCGGTCGGCTGCCCGGACAGTCCCAGCGAGAATGGAAGTTGTTGGGCCCGTTGATCACCGGGATGTCGGCGCAGGCGAATCGGAAACAGGTGATTGGCGCGCTGGTTGCCAGCCTGATCGCCTGGGCGCTCGAAGCGCTGATGTATTGGATGGTTGGACAGGCGTTCAACCTCAGTTTGCCATTCCCCGTCTATCTGCTGGTCGCAGCGGCGGCGAATCTGCTGATCACGGCGCCCTCGACCGCCGGCGGCGTCGGCCCGTTCGAATGGGCGACGAAAGCAACGCTGTTGATCTGGCTACCGACCCTGGGAATGGTCGGGATGCAGGACGCGGAGTCGACGGCCGTGGCGTTCGCGGCGATTCTGCATGGGCTGGTTCTCATTCCCATCTCGTTGACAGGCCTGATCTTCCTCTGGGTCTTCCAGGTCGCCCCCCAGCATCGGCTGTTGCAGCCCGAGTCCTAATCTGGGCAGTGCATGCGCTGGTCAGAGAAGGGGCAGATCCGATGACAACCTTGGACGGACCATTGGACGGGATTCGCGTCGTCGACCTCTCGGCGCTGGCGCCGGGACCATACTGCTCGATGCTGCTGGCCGATATGGGGGCGGAAGTGATCCTGGTTGAGCAGGCGGGACGACCGCGCGGACGGCGAGACATCGCCGGCAAGGATCCGAACGAGGAGCGACGGCGCTTCTCCTCCTATGCACTTGGACGAGGTAAGCGCTCAATCGGACTCAACCTCAAGTCCGAGGAGGCGCGCGACATCTTCTATCAGCTTGCCGACAGCGCCGACGTGGTGCTTGAAGGGTTCCGTCCGGGCGTGGTCAAGCGGCTGGGCGTCGACTGGGAGACGCTGTCGGCCCGAAATCCGCAACTGGTCTATTGCTCGTTGTCGGGATTCGGTCAGACCGGACCCTATGCGTCGCATGTCGGACACGACATCAACTACATCGCCACCGCTGGCGTGCTCGGCATGATTGGCGACTACGCGACGGGCGGACGTCCGGCGATTCCGGTCAACATCATCGCCGACTTCGCCGGCGGCGGTCTGATGGCAGCGTTCGCCATCGTCTGCGCGCTACAGGCGCGGGAGCGCACCGACGAGGGTCAGTACATCGATCTCGGAATGTCGGATGGAGCGATGTCGCTGATCACGTCAGCCATGGCGGGATCCGAAGGCGCCGGCGCCGACATGCGTCCGGCTCAACATGTGCTCAATGGAGGCGAGCCGCACTATCAGGTCTACGAGTCCGCGGACGGGCGTTGGTTCTCGGTTGGGTCGATGGAGCCGTACTTTTTCGCCAACCTGTGTCAAGCGTTGGACCTTGAACAGTTCATCGACGACCAGGGCACGTCCGTCATCGAGCGGCGCGAGAAAATGCGGGCGGCGTTCGCGCGGGTCTTCAAGACTCGAACCGCCGATGAGTGGCATGAGCTGCTCAACGATGTCGATGTCTGCGCCAAGCCGGTGCTCAGTCTTGAGGAGGCGTTGAACGACGAGCACAACATTGCCCGCGAGATGGTCGTCGAAGTGCCGACACCGGATGGCGGCGTGATGCGCCAGGCTGGAGTTGCGCCAAAGTTGTCGGCGACACCGGGACGAGTTCGCGGTGGCGCCCCGACACGTGGTCAGGACACCGAAGACCTGCTTTCCGCGCTGGGATTCAGTGCGAACGATGTTGCGTCGCTGCGCGAGCGCGAGATTGTGGCGTGAGCGGGAGTGACGTTAGTCGATCGCTACGAGTCGAACCCGTGCACGAACATTGGAGCGGAGCGCCGTCCGTCGGTGCTTGACTCATGCGAGATCGTCGCGCTCAGAACCGGTCAGCACCGGCAATGTCTCCGACGCGACGCCGTTGGCGTGGACACGATCGGCTTGAACTCCGTTGCCATTTGTCCCGTCGCTTGCGCCGTTCAGCCGGCTGACATTGGCCTGCGGGGCCGGGCGCATGCTGATTCGGCGCAGCGCGTCGGTCTGTTCTCGGCGGTGAGATCTTCGCCATACGAGCCAGAAGCCCACGCCGACCGTGAGCACGACGCCGAGTGAGAGTCCGTATGCGAAGCGGAAATCGATGCTGTCCGCAGATGCTGAGATCAGCGGCACGATCAGCGCCATCTGCGCGGCCATGATCAACTCGAAGATCGAGAGCACAGTCGCCCGCTGATCGGAGCGGATGCGTCGATTGATGTATCCGGTCGCAATTGGCCGGATCGCGGCGTGAACGCCGCCCAGAATCGCGATTGGGGCGATGATGCTGAGGTGGTCGAAAATCAACAGCGGGATAAAGAGGAAGGCCCCGCCGATCATCAAGATGGGGATGGCCCGGCGCTCGCCGACACGCGCCACGAAGGGAGCGGCCAATAGTGAGCCGACCGACATCGCCGCGAATCCCGGAACGATCAACCCACTCCAGATGGCGCCGTCGATCAGACCTCCTGATGGGCTGAGTCCGTGATGTCGGAGGAACGGCTGTACGAAGAAGTTGGGCATTTCGTACGCCACAGTGACGACACCCGCGAGAAGGATGATCCAGAGCACGGGCTTTTGCCGAAGCACGATCCGGAAGCCGTCGAGGATGTAACTGACGATGCCTTGCGGCGACCGATCATCGGCAGCAGCATCGACGGCCGAAATGGGTGCGGCATGCAACCCGTCTTCGCCAAACTCGGCCTCGGTTCGAGGCGGCTCGCGGAGCAGGAGCGCGATAACCCCAGCCAGTGCCATCGTGCCCGCGCCGATCAGGAAGACGGCTTCCAGTCCCCAGAGACCGGCCATCGGTCCGCCCAGGAGCGCCGCGCCAAGCAACGCGCCGGCCATCATCCCCTCCGAGCGGCCCATGTGCTTCTCGTACTCGCGACTCCGACCCAGCGTGCGCAAGGTGTCGAAGAGCAGTGCGTGTCCCGACCCGG
This sequence comes from Dehalococcoidia bacterium, assembly GCA_965261715.1. Taxonomy (GTDB): domain Bacteria; phylum Chloroflexota; class Dehalococcoidia; order Bin125; family Bin125; genus Bin125. Next base: position 2,913,855 of record OZ253471.1, on the reverse strand, counting down.
AATAGAGGGTCATCGACACGGCCATGATCACGTAGCCGATGGAGAGCCCCGCGAAGCTGTCGGCGATGACAAACACGAAGGTCCCGGCCGTGAACAGGAAACCGCCGAGCGCGAGCGATGTGCGACGTCCCCATCGATCGGCGATCGCACCCGTCGGGACTTCGGCGACGAACATCGAGACCCAGAAGACGGCTTCGATCAAGCCGACCTGAGTCAGCGAGAGACCGCGTTCATCCTGCAGAAAGATGATCCAGACGGGCACCCAGATCAGAAATCCAGTGGCGAACTGGAACAGATAATAGATCGGGATGTTGCGCGCGAAGCGTTCAGTCTGCGTCATCAGAAGGCGCGTGCAGGCTACCGGTCAATTCTGGCAATGCAGTAGAGCGTACGGATTTCGAGCCGGACCCATGAGGCTGTGGAGTCGCTGTCAGTCGAGGTTCTGCACATTGGGGTACAGAGCAGGCCCTTCGCCGCTGTGACCATTCTGACTCGCCATCGGCTGACCCTGAAGCGCCTGCGGCTTGGGAACCGAAAGCGACCACTCTCGGATCCGCTCAGTCTGGTCGCGTCGATGTGCAAACCGCCAGAGCAACCACAGCGCCACGCCGACGGTCACGACCACCAGCAGCGCCAGTCCGAATGCGGCCGGGAAGGAGATCAAGTCTGCCGTCGGAAGGATCGCGATCATGACGATGCTCATTGCGCCGCCGTGGACCAGCGAGAAGATGGATAGCACCGTGGCCCGCTGGTCGGAAGTGATACGTCGGTTGATGTAGCCGGTAGCGATCGGTCGAATTGCGGCCTGAGCAATGCTGACCATGAAAATGGCGCCAAGCAAACCGAGGTGGTTCCAGATCGCGAGCGGAATCAGGAAGACGGCTCCAAACGCGAGGATGGCGGGGAAGGAGCGTCGCTCGCCCAACTTGCCGAGCAGTCTCGCGGCGGCCAACATGCCCAGCATGGTCCCGATGTAACCGGGAATCAGTAGCGCGGACCAGATCAGTCCGTCGGTCGCGCCGGCGAGCGGGTCGAGGCCGTGCTGCGCCACAAAGGGCTGAGCCAGGAAGCGCGGCAAGTCGAACAGGGCGATCAGCACCGCGGCGAACGGAATCAAGTAGCGAATCGGGCGATTGCGCCAGACGATCCGAAATCCCTCAATCATCTCGTTGAAGATCGGCACTCCTCCCGGCTCATGGTCCGCCGCCGTGTGTTTGACATCTGCCGGTGGCGCGTGGAGCGGATCCGGAGGGAAATCGGACTCGCGGCGCGGCGGTTCCCGAAGCAGCAGCGCGGCCACGGCCGAGATGAGGAAAAAGCCGGCAGAAACGAGGATGGTCGCGGAATAACCCAGGAAATAGGCGGCGGGACCGCCGATCGCGGTCGCGAGCACCATCATGGCCCAGAACAGCCCATGTGATCGGCCCGCATGCCGCTCGTATTCGCGCGTCCGGCCCAGGACTCGCAGGGTGTCGTACAACAACGCATCCCCTGCGCCCGAGTAGAGGGTCAAGGCGATGCCCATCACGAGATAGGAGCCGAGCAGAAGCGAGAACGTGTCGGCCATCGCGAAAATGATGGTGGAAACGGCGAACAGGACGGCGCCGAGCGCCAACGAGACGCGCCTGCCAAATCGGTCGGCGATTGCGCCGGTGGGGACCTCGGCGATGATGATCGTGAGCCAGAAGAACGATTCAAAGACGCCGACCTCTGTCAGAGACAGTCCGCGCCCGTTCATCAGGTAGATGATCCAGACCGGCAGAAAGAGCATGAACCCGGTCGAGGCCATGAACAGGTAGTAGACGCGGATATTGCGCTTGAAGAGACGAGGATCGTACCTGGGCAGTGCGGAAGCGAGAGCGGACATGCCCAGACAGGGTACGGGCAACTCTCGCGCCCTGTCAGTGGCGAGATCGTATCGCGGACAACGGTCGCCGGCGTATTTGGGCCCAGGATCGCGGATACCGGTCATCCGTGGCACGGACTTTGGTCGCGACCAGGATGTCATGCGGCGGATCGATGGGGGTAATCTCCGCGCCCAACTCGCGAGCCGTCCGCTCGACGCGTTCCATTACGGCGTCGGAGAGCTTTCCAGTCCACGCGGCCGCGATTCCACCAATCTGCAGAAACGGAATCATCAGCTCCAACGCCGCCGGGGGAGGAGCGAGCGCACGACTCAGCGCCAACGAGAACTGGGCGCGCAGATCGGTGTGCGCGGCAATCTCAGCCCGCTCCTGCCGCACGCTGATCTGCGGCGCGTTAAGTAGGACGATGATCTCATTGAGGAATCCGGTGACACCCGATCGGGAGTCCAGCAGCGTTACCTCGCGTTCCGGCTCGCAGAGGGCGATGGGCAACCCGGGCGCGCCGTTGCCGCTGCCGATGTCGATCATTGGACCGTGCGGCACCGGCAGATCGGCGCCGATCAGGCGATGGCGGCCCTGCAGCGGCTCGATGATGTGCTTGAGGATCGCTTGCTCAGGCTCTCGGATACCGGTGAGATTGCGAGGCGCCTCCAGCACCATGGTCAGCCAGACGCTCAGCTGCGCGGGCAGATCCGGATTCAGATCCACCACATAACTCAAGCCCGCGAGGCCAAGTGCCTCTTGAATCTGGCGCTGGTCTATCAGGTACGACATAGGCAAGGGAGTAGGATAGGGGTATCGGAGCTGGGTGACGCTCTGCTTGTGTCGCGTGTCGTGCGCGATTGAAGCAAGGAACGACTCGATAGCTGCTCGATAGTTGGAGACGACTGATGGCATTCTTTGACGACGATCAGACAGCCGACGCGGTAGAAGAACTTGTGGATGATGTGGTGGAGGGTGACGCCGAGGTCTTCGATGAGCCGAACGCCGCACAGCCTGGCAACGGTTCCGGCATGGCCGCGCAGTCCATGACGTTGGACCTGGCGGTGATGGAGTACTTCACATGGGAGGAAGAGCGAGAGGCTAAGCGCTCGCGTCGCAAGACGACCACCGTGACCCGGCCACGTCGTGGCGCATTTGTCCTCGACGAGCCGGCGCGTGAAGCGGTCACACGCTTTCTTTGGCACTTCGGTCCCACCACGCCGATCTCAGAGCTCTCGCCCAAGACGATGGAGGGCTTCCAGGAGACCATCGGCGCCAACGCCATGGATCTCGCGTCGCGCCTACAGCCGGTCAAGGAATTCTTGCGCTATTGCTGGAAGCAGGAATACACGGTCACCGTCAATGCCGAGGGCCAGGCCAGCGCGCAGAACCTGGGCAATTACCTGCGGATTAAGCGTGCCACCAATGTGGTTCGTGCCGGGTCACGGTTCCAGCACGAACAGGCGCAGACTTTCGAAATGACCGCCGCCGGGCTCCAGTCGCTGAATGAGGAACTGGAACAGCTCAACGCGGAGATGCCGGAGGCCATCCAGGCAGTGGCCGCTGCGCGCGAGGACAAGGACATCCGTGAAAACGCTCCGCTTGAGGCTGCACGCGAGCATCAGGAGCGGCTCAAATCACGGATCGACGAGCTCGAGTACCAGATTGCGCACGCCGCGGTCGGCGATGGGCGAGCGACCGGCCGGGCGAAGCTGGGCAGCCACGTCTCGGTCGTCGAAGTCGACGATAACGGCGGCTTGCTGGGCGAAGCCAGAGAGTACACTCTGGTTGGAACCACCGAAGCGAATGCCGCGGCGCGGCGGATTTCGGTTGAGAGTCCGCTCGGTCGTGGATTGCTCGACCAAACTGCCGACCGGCAGATCGAAATCCAGGCCCCCAGCGGTCGCAAACGGTTCCGCCTGCTCGCGGTCAATGGCTAATCGGCCACACCCGGTCGGCAGTCGAAGCGAGACGCAACACGAGCGAGATGTGCCGCCTCCCGTGCGCACCGGGACGCGGTGTCCATCCACTACCTCACGGTGCGCGCGGGGAAAGTGACGCCGGTGCCTGACATTCCGACGATCGAGTTCACGATCACCAACGCCAATCTCGATACCGGCCTGCGCGGCTATCCGGTGGGTACCTGCGAAACCAGCTACGTCGACCCGCAAGAGGGTGTTTCCTACGTCGGCTACCCGATCGCCGAACTGGCCTTCCTGCCGTCCGAGGACATCATCCATCTGTTGTTCAACAAAACGCTGCCGACTGACGCCGAGCGCCAGGCTGTTGCCGATGACATCGCAGAACGATCCGAGGTCTCTGAGGACGCAGTAGCCGCAATCTCGGCGCTGCCTGCATCCGGCCATCCGATGGACCAGTTCTGCGCCGCCATCCAGATCCTGGGTATGACCGGCAAGACCGACGACTACTACGAGGATGCGATCAACCTGGTTGCCCGGACGCCAGCCGCACTCGCGGCCATCTTCCGCAACCGGGAAGGCTGGGGCGCCCCGATTCCTTCAGAGCCGGCACGCGGCTACGTAAACAACTTCGTTCACATGCTGGGCATGCCCGGCGGCGACGAGGAAGCGCTGACCCGTCTGCTGTCGGTCTACTACAACCTGCACGCCGACCACGGCGGCGGCAACCTCTCGACCTTCACCGGTCGCGCGGTGGCCTCTGGCCTGGCCGACATGTATCGCTCGATGGCGTCGGGCATGAATGCCCTTGCCGGGCCGCGGCACGGCATGGCCAACCAAGACGCCTTCAAGATGGTGCAGGAAGTCAACACGACCGACCGCGAAGAAGCGACGGAGATTCTGCGCAAGCGTCTGGCCGGCGGCGGGCTGATCTTCGGATTCGGTCACGCGGTGCTGCGCCAGGAAGACCCACGGGCCAAGGTCCAGTTGGGCGTCGGCGAGGAACTCTGCCCCGACAACTATTGGTTCAATGTGGTCAAGGCGGTTCGTGAAGCCGGGATCAAGGTGCTGGGCGAAAACCCGAAGGTCTCGAACCCGTACCCGAACGTCGACCTGATTTCCGGCAGCCTGGTCAATGCCCTGGGCTTCACCGACCCCGACTACTACACGACGCTGTTCGGCTGGTCGCGGATCGCCGGGATCGGCGCCCAGATCGTCGACGAGCGCACTCGCGCGCGCAATGGTCGCGGCGTGGCGATCTATCGGCCTCGCTACATTCCCGTCAACCAGCCGGCTCGATCACTCTCCAGCTAGCAGTCGGGTTGCGAGATCTGTGGACTCCTGGGACCCAACTCAGCTTGAGGGGATAGCCACTGTCGCAGGGCTGGGTTAGGATCGGAGATCGACCGCGCCCCATGCTTGGGGCGCGGCTGAGCGAGAGGCGAACAGACGGCAATGCCCACGCTGGAATCGGCGAGGCAGAAGCGCGGGAACGTCCTTCAGCAGATCGCTGAGGCGTCGTACGGCTATCCCAACGACGAGTTCCCTGATCGCGAAGTCACGACCAACTTCCCTGAAGAACAGATGGGCGTGCGAGTCAGGTCGGGTGGCTGGCTGTACCCGGACATCGTCGTCACAGACGAGCCCGGACACTTTATCGCCCTCGCCGGCGACCTCGCGCTGACCCATGAAGTCACGAATCAAACTGCGATTGAGCGCTGGATGCCGCTGGCTCAGGCTGCGCCCTTAGTTCTCTATGTCCCCATGGGACAGAGCGGACGGGCCATCCGACTCTGCCGAATCAACGGAATCAAGCTGCACAGGCTGATCGCCTACCGGCAGCGGCCGGCCAGCTTCGGCCTCGATCTGCAGCAGGCCTACAGCGGTCCCGACCTGTTCAAGCCCATCGCCGGGCTGCTGCCACCGGCCCTGCGGCCCATGGCCTACCGAAACGAACGCAAGGTCGTAGCCGACAGCTACCTCCAGCCGCTGCCGGCGTCACGCACCGGCGATGTGCCGGCGCTCGCTGCTCCGGCTCAACAGCCGGCCGCCACGCTGGCGCTGGCGTCGGGCCTGGCAGACGAGCACGGACACGGCGAGCACGACGCGCCCGAGTCGCATCTCCCGCCGCCAAGTCTCGCGCCCGTGTTGTTTGCACTAGGTCTGATTATGACGGCGGCCGGCGCCGTGTTTGTCGGCGAGCTGCTTGGCGTCGGCATCACCCTGATCATCATCTCGGCTGTTCGCTGGTTGCTGGAAGACATGGGCTACTTCGAAGCCGGCGGCCCTGCCGAGTTTCGGCAGCATCCGTTGAAGATCATGCCGGACGTGTCTCCACCACCTGGCATTCACATGCCATCGCCGAGCATCTCTCCGTTTATCTTTGCCATCGGCCTGATGATGACCGCGGCGGGCGCGGTCTTCACCTCCCACGTACTGGGGGCTGGAATTACCCTGATTGTGTTTGGTGGCGTCAGTTGGTTCCTGGAGGACATCAAGTCCTTTGAGGAGCCAGCACACGACGAGCACCATGACGACCACGACTCGGATGCGCCGTTGATGCACCGCGCAGGCGCAGACGGCGCAGAGCCACGCGCCGGGTAACGACGACGAAGTAACGACGACCAATAGTGCTGAATACAGGGCTGAAACAGGGAGAGAAGGGAGCGGGCGCGTGACGGCATTTCAACGGTTGTGGCGAACGCGATTCGGTCGGCTGACGCTGGTCATGGGCGCGGCAGCCCTGGCGCTGCTCGCTCTCTCCGGATTGGTCGGCGCGCAGGTCGCCCCGCCCCAATCGGTCTCCGAGCAAGGCGATTCGATCCGCACGCTCTACTTCATCTTCCTTGCCATTGGCGTAATCGTCTTCATCATCGTCGAAGCGATGATCATCTGGGTCGTGTTCCGCTACAAGCGCAAATCCGACGACGAACTGCCCACGCAGGTCGCACACAACACCACCGCCGAAATCCTCTGGACCGGTATCCCCACCGTCATTGTCGTCATCCTCTTCTTTGTCTCATTCTTCGTCCTGCAGGACATTCAGGCGGCAGCTGATCCCGAGGAGGAAGTCACCATCGTCGACGTCCAGGGCCGACAGTGGGCCTGGGCGTTCAACTACGCGGTCCCGCTCGGCACCGAACTGGCCGAAAGTATGTCCGCCGACCTGGCCGAGACCGAGATTCATCTTGAGGATCCATCCCTCGTGGTCCCGTTCGTCACCCTGAAGATGGGCGTTGAGCACATGCGCGTCGTCGCTCGGACGGGCGATGTCGTCACCGTCGAGCGGGCGGTCAACGGCACGGTCGCCATCCGGCACAGCGCCGGCTCCGAGATCATGCGCGTCTTCAACGGCACCGATACCGTCCCCGAGGGTCGTCTCCAGGCCGCCGACAACACGCCAGTTGTGACCGTCCCGGTTGGTCAGATGATTCGCTTCAATATCGCCTCGGCAGACGTGCTCCACGCCTTCTACACGCCGCAGTTCCTGACCAAGCTCGACGCAGTCCCCGGGCGCGTGCAGACGTTGTGGATCCGGATTACGGAAGCCGGTGATTTCCAGAGCCAATGCGCAGAATTCTGCGGCCGTGACCACGCGCGAATGATCTACACGGTCAGGGCGTTGTCGATGGCCGATTACCACGCCTGGTTCGAGGACAAGGCCGGCGACGCGCCCGAGCCGATCGAGGGCGACTTCGGCGGCGAGGAAGAGGTCGAGCAGGAAGAAGGCGCGATCGGCAACCCGGCCAACGGACAGAACCTCTTCTTCTCGCTTGGCTGCAACGTCTGCCACGGTGACCGCGGCGAGGGCCTCGTCGGTCCAACGATCGCGATGACGGTCGTCCCGCTCGAGCGTGTCGTCCAGCAATATCGCGAGCCGCTCGAGGCCATGACCGCATTCCCGCCGGATCAGGTCTCCGACGACGATGTTGCCGACATCTACGCCTGGCTGCAGACGGTCGAACGGCCGCACGCAGCAGACGAAATCCCCAGCAAACTGGCTGAACTGATCGAGGCCGGCGGCTAGCCCCGCCTACGGCGCACGCGAAGACGAAGAGGGAGGCATCACGATGGCGACACTGGCGGGGGCTCAGACCACACCATATGCAGGCGCAAATGTCTGGCGCACGATCCTCGAGTGGTTGACCACGGTCGACCACAAGAGGATCGGGATCATGTACCTCTGGACGGCCGGCGCATTCGGACTCGTCGGCATGGCATTCTCACTGGTCATGCGCACCGAGCTCGCGCAGACCGGCACCATCATCTCGGCCGAGACCTACAACTCGATCTTCACGATGCACGGCAGCGTGATGATCTTCCTTTTCCTGCTGCCGATTGGCGCAGCGTTCATGAACTACGCGATGCCGCTGCAAATCGGCGCGCTCGACATGGCGTTCCCGCGCATCAACGCGCTCTCGTTCTGGATCTTCCTGTTCGGCGGAGTGCTGCTGACGCTCAGTTTCGCCGTCGAGGGCGGAACTGCCGCCGCGGGTTGGACTGCTTACCCGCCCATCACGCTCGACACCGGCAACAACGCCCAACCGCCCGGCGCCGGGATGGACATGTGGTTGGTCGGTGTCATCCTGTTGGGTCAGGCGGCCATCTTCGGTTCCGTGAACTTCTTGGTCACGATCTTCAAGATGCGTGCGCCCGGGATGACCATGTGGCGTTTGCCGCTGTTCACCTGGACCACACTCGTCACCGGACTGCTGATCCTCCTCTCGACCCCGGTCCTCGCCGCGGCCTTGGCACTCGGTTTCATCGACCGCAACGGAGCTGGAGGAGCCTTCTTTGACCCGGCCGCAGGCGGACAGCCGCTGCTCTGGCAGAACCTGTTCTGGTTCTATTCGCATCCTGCCGTGTACATCATGATCCTGCCCGCTATGGGCATCGTCTCCGATGTCTTCGGTGTATTCACTCGACGCCCCGTCTTCGGCTATCGCTCGATGGTCCTGGCGCTGATCGGTATTGGCTTGCTCGGATTCATCGTCTGGGCCCACCACATGTTCACAACCGGCGGGGTCTTCCTGCCCTTCTTCATGGGCGCGACCTTCCTGATTGCCATCCCGACCGGCGTCAAGATGTTCAACTGGATCGCTACCATGTGGCGCGGCTCGAACATCTTCCCAACCGCGATGCTCTTCAGCGTTGGCTTCTTGATGCTGTTCCTGATCGGCGGCATCACCGGCGTCTTCCACGCTGCGGTGCCCGTCGACTTCGCTCTCCACGACACCTACTTCGTCGTCGGCCACTTCCACTACACGATGTCGATCGCCGCGACGTTCGGCTTCCTCGCCGGTTGCTACTACTGGTTCCCCAAGATCTTCGGCAAGTTCATGAACGAAGGGCTGGGCAAGCTCCACTTCTGGCTCGTCTTCATCGGCGTCAACCTGGTCTTCTTCACTCAGCTCCTGCTCGGCCTCGACGGGATGCCACGCCGGATCAACGACTACGTCGACAACCCCGGCTGGGAGCTGATGAACATGCTGATCACGATTGGCGCATTCGTCTCCGCCGCCGGCATGATGGTCTTCATCTACAACGTCTTCTACTCAGTCAAGTGGGGCGAGCGCGCTGGCTCCGACCCGTGGGAAGGCACCACGCTCGAGTGGGCGACCACCTCACCGCCGCCGCCGCACAACTTTGACTCACTGCCCGAGATTCGCTCCGAGCGACCGCTCTTCGACCTGCGCTTCGGTGAGAAGCTGCAGGACGACCCGCACTACCACGTCAACAACGGGCGCAACGGGCACAACGGAGGAAGCGGCGCGAAGACGCCCTCTGCGTCCACGCGGGAGGAGAGTTAGTCATGGCAGCAGGAGCCATCACTCACAAGCGGGTTCACCCCGTCCGCAGCTTCCTTGTCGGCGAAGAGCCGATGACGACCGGCCTGTGGGGCATCATCTTCTTCATCTTCTCCGAGATCATGTTCTTCGCTGGACTGATCGCGGCGATGCTCGCCCTGCACAGCGACACCCTCTTCTGGGAGCCGACCAACGGCGCGCATCGGCTTGAGGGCGCCGAGCTGCGGCCGATTCTGTTCACCATTTTGCTGGTCAGTACCTCCATCCCGATGCAGATCGCCGCCTTCTCGATCCGCAAGGGCAATCGCAAAGCGATGATCATCAGCATGGCAATCGTGCTGGTGATTGGCATTGCCTTCATCGTTAACCAGTACTTCGAGTGGCAACACGCCGGGTTTGGCATCTCCGACGGCCCGTACGCGGCGACCTTCTACACGCTCACCGGCTTCCACGGCGCTCACGTGATCGGCGGTCTCGTATTCATCTTCGCGCAGTGGTTGCGAGGATTGCTGGGACACTTCGACGCTAAACGCAATACGGCGATTGAGGCCGCAACGCTGTATTGGCACTTCGTGGGCTTCGTATGGCTGCTGGTGATCTTCCCGCTCGTCTTCTTCCTCAGTTGACTCGGGCGTGCTGGTGACGAACAGGCCGCGAGCGCTGCTCGCGGTCGCCTGCGCGACCGCTGCGGTACTCGTGCCTTCAGTGGCGTTGGCCCACGACGGTCGATACGCCGAGTCGGGCGATTTCCTTCGTGCGCTGGGATCGTGGAGCGTGGATGCTCCCGGTTTGGCGCTGGTTCTGATCGTCGGCGGACTCTACGCCTGGGGTTACTACCGGCTGCGACGCGATTCCCCGAGCTTCCGCTTTCCTCAATGGCATGGTTGGTGTTTCTTCGCCGGCTGGGTGTTCATGTTGCTGGGACTGATGTCCCCGATCGACACGTACTCGGACGATCTGTTCTGGGTACACATGATCCAGCATGTGTTCATCACCATGCTGGTGGCGCCGCTGATGCTGCTGGGAGCGCCGGCAACCCTCGCGCTCAGAGCTGCTTCACCCCGCATTCGCTCCACCTACCTGGTGCCGTTCCTCAATTCTCGGGTAGTCCGATTCCTGACCTGGGCGCCGGTCGCGATCATCGTCTACATCGCGAGCGTCTGGAGCTGGCATTGGCCCGCCGCCTATGACGCCGCCATCGCTTCGGAGTCGTTGCACTTCATCGAACACGGCGTCTTCCTCTTCGGCGCCATCCTGCTCTGGTGGATGGTGATCGGGGTAGATGCCACGCGCCTGCGTCCCCATCACGTCTGGCGATGCGCACTGTTGGTCGTCGCGATCCTGCAGAACATTGGGCTCGGAGTCATCCTGATCAATGTCGGAGAAGCAATCTACGACACCTACGCCACGGCCGCCTCGGTGCGTGAATGGGGACCAACCGCGCTGATCGACCAACGAATCGGCGCGGGAATTATGTGGGTGCCGGGCTCGATGATGTTTGCGCTCGCCGTCATTGTCACGTTCTACTTCTGGGCGGAGCGAGAAGGCTTCAAGGATCGCCGTAACGACACGGTGCGTGACATGCAGATCCGCGTTCACGGAGAGATTCCAACCCTGGGGCAGCGTCCGGGTGAACAGTGACGCACAGTGACGAACAGGGACGCACAGTGAAGCAGTGTGCGCTCCGCAGTTCGCCGATACGCAGAACAGTGCAACACTTAACGGGGCAAATCGCTCACTCGCCGCTTGCTAGACGGATCCGCGTTCGATGGCATCGATGACCAGGTTTCAACGAGTCGGTCTGGGTCTGGTCATCGGTCTGTTGGCGCTCACAGCTCTGGGCGGAATTGTGCGAGTCACCGGCTCGGGCCTCGCCTGTCCCGACTGGCCCGGCTGTTATGGCGGTGTGATTCCCTCAGGCGATTTTGGTCGGTTCGCGGCACACCAGGTCTGGCTTGAATGGACCCACCGGCTGGTCGCCGCAATCATGGGGTTCATCATCCTTGGCTACGCCATCGTCGCATGGCGGCAGTACCGAGACCGCGCCGGGATCTGGCTCCCCGCAGTGCTCGCGATTCCCTTGCTGGCGCTTCAGGTTGTTCTCGGCGGCCTGACCGTGACCGAGCAGCTTGAAGCGCTCATAGTCACCTTGCACCTCGCCACCGCCATGTTGATCCTCGTGACAGTCGCCGTCTCGTGGTTGAGCACCTTCGCATGGCGAGCCGTGACACTCGAGGACGAAAGTCCGTTAGGAAACGATGCGCCGTCGCAAGCGCGGACATTCGCTCGGCTCGTTTTGATCACCGCCGTGCTTGTCTACGCCGTCGTCGTTGTGGGCTCATATGTCACCCACATTGGGGCGGGACCAGACGCCGGAGCACACGTCGGTCCCGGAGGCGCAGCCTGCGGGAATCAATGGCCGCTCTGCTACGGCGGACTGTTTCCCGAGGGCGAGTACGCTCAATGGAATATGGGTCACCGATTCCTGGTCCTGATTGGCGGACTCGCCCTGTTCGGCGCTTCGATGGGCGTCGTGATGCTGCGACCGCGATCACGACAGCTAACGTTTCTGATTCACGGCGCGACGGCGCTCTATGTCACTCAGATTTTCATTGGCGCTGCGATGATCTGGATCAATTTCGATTCTTGGTCGCGGGCGCTGCACCTCTCGATGGGGTCCATCGTCTGGCTTCTGGCTGCTGCATCTGCGTTGTTAGCGGCCTACCGCGCCGGCTGGCTGCAATCCGATCCACGGAGCAGCGGACACCTATCTCCGGCATCAATCGGCGCCCACAAGGTCTCGGCGGAGAGTGAGAGCAACGGATGACCGAACGTCCGCTCACCCTGCAACGACCTGCGGCAATCTCGGTCCCTCGTCGCACAACCGATGTCGCGCGAGGATTCTGGGACCTGACCAAGCCGGGCATCATTGGTCTGCTGCTGGTCACGACCGTGCCCACGATGCTCGTCGCTGCCGACGGTTGGCCGCGAGATAGTTTCGTCGACGGCCTCGCGCTGATCGTGCTCACGTTGCTCGGCGGAGTCCTGACTGCCGGCGGCGCAAACACCTTCAACCAGTGGTTCGACCGCGATATCGACGCAATCATGGACCGCACGGCCGGTCGGCCGTTGCCATCGGGTGTGATTCAACCCTGGCAGGCGCTGGCCTGGAGCGTACTCCTCGCAACGGTCGGTGGGATCCAGCTCGCGCTGACCGTCAATCTGCTCGCCGCCTTGCTGGCCGAGGCGGCGGTGCTGTTCTACGTGTTCATCTACACGATCTGGCTCAAGCGATCGACGAAGCAGAACATCGTGATCGGCGGCGCAGCCGGATCGATCCCGCCACTGATCGGTTGGGCTGCGGTGACCGGCGAGGTTACCTGGACGCCCTTCATCCTCTTCCTGGTCATCTTCATGTGGACCCCGCCGCACTTCTGGGCGCTGGCGCTCAAGTACCGCGACGACTACGCCAAGGCCGGCGTACCGATGCTGCCCGTCGTGTCCGGCGAACGTGAGACTCGCAAGCAAATGTTGATTTACTCGGTCGGGTTGGTGGCCGTCAGTCTGCTCGGACCACTGGGCGGACATCTCAGCTGGTGCTACGAGACGACTTGCGCAATCTCGGGCGCCATCTTCATCTACATCGCCTGGCAAGTCTGGAAGGAGCAGACGCCGCCGATGCGCTTGTTCTTCGCATCGATCGCCTATCTGTTCATCATCTTCGCCGCGGTCGGACTCGACGTACTCGTCTAATGGGTGACCCGCTCGACCGCTGCCTGCAACTCTGCGGACTCGACCACAATCTCAAAGTGCGCGGCAACGACGCCGTCTCCGTCAATGACATAGAACTGTGGTTCCGCCTGAATCACCCACGCCTCGTTGGCGGCGTCGATCAACGATTGCAAGACTGCCCGCCGGGGTCGGCCGAACGGCTCAACGTGGAGCACTGCGATCTTGTCCTGCACGTAGATCTCTCGCGCCTGGTCGACTGCACGAGCACAGGCCAATCTGCCTGCACAGCGATCAGCCGACGCCCAGACAATCAGGAATGGCTCGCCGGCGGCAATCAGCTGCGAGGCGGATCGCTCGTACATTCCTCTGTCTGACTCGGCGGCCGCCATGCGCGCCAGCACTCCGTCCGTGATCGTCGGTGTCGGAACACCAGGCGCAGCGGCGCCAACCGAGGGCCCTCGTGACCCATCCATCACCGAAAACAACAGCCTGGGTGAGCTCTCGGCCTTGCCGTCGGGCAACTCCACCGTTACTGCTATCGCCCATTCACCAGCCGCATCGAACGGCGGATCGTCGGCCACCAGGTAGCGCAGCCCTTCAACATCGATCGAGGTGAGCTCCGCTTCCGAGTGGAATTTGATCCCGCCTTCGGTCGGCACGAAGTATCGGACGCGGAACATCGCGTCCTCGCTGAATCTTGGTTGCTGATCACGCTCCAACAGCGTCAGAACAAGCCTCGAGACCCCGACATAGAGATCGGATGACTCAATCACGGTCACGAACGAGGCTTCCGAGGACGTAACAACGACCCGATCGTCTGATTCCTCGCAGGAGGCAAGCACGACCGCGCAGACGACCAATCCGATCAGAAACCAGAGGGCGCCTGCGCAACGATTCATTCGCTCACACCGCTCTGGGCGCCCGTCGCAGCCCAACCACGAACAGCACCACCGCCAGAACGCCTAAAACGAGTCCGTCGATCAACGGCCCAATCAATCCATCGGGCGAGTCGGCGTAAGACGCATAGTGCAGGAGGTCGACCGCATAGGTCAGCGGATTTGCGTAGCCGATCACCTCCAGCCAGGTCGGCACCTCATCGAGCGGGAAGAACGCGCCCGAGAGGAAGAACAACGGGAACAGCACCAGATTCATGATCAGATGGAACCCCTGCATCGTCTTGATTCTCACGGCCAACAGCAGCGACAACCCCGAGAGCATGAAGTTGAGCGCGAGGATCGTGACAACCACTGTCGCGACGCCTCCCAGCCATCCGAACTGCCAGGACAGATCGATTCCGGGAATCACGACAGCCAGCACCAGCACCGCCAGCGCCTGCATCGATCCGATCAGAATCGCTCCAAGCGCTTTGCCAAACAGGATCGTCTGAGCACTGTGCGGCGAAGCCAACATCGCGCGCAGCAGACCGCTCTCGCGGTCGCGGTAGAAGCCGGCGCTGGAAAACGTGGACGAGAAGAGCGCAGTCATCGCAATCATGCCGGGCGCGAGGAACGAGGTGTAGTCGCCGTCGAGAATCCTGGGCGATGTCGGCGACAGTCCGCTGGAAACCCCGGTTCCCAGAAGTGCGAGCAACATCAAGGGAAACAGAATCGACGAGTACAGCTGCGAGCGGGAGCGCGCGACCGCTCGCAGGTCGCGGCTCAACAACGCCCAGGTGGCAGTTGCGGCGTCAATCATTCCTCGTCCTTCGCTTCCTCCGTTAGCGGCCGTCCCACAATCTGGAACCAGGCGTCTCGCAGGCTGGATTCGCGAATGCGCAGCCCGGCGATCTGCGCGCCGTATGTCTGAAACAGCCGCGGCACGATTTCGGCAGAACTGTCAACGGTCAGGTGCAATCGCCCCTCGGTTCGCAAAATCGCGCCGACTCCAGGCCAAGACTCCAACTCAACCACGTCGGCATCGCTTGCGCCCGGCCAGTCGAGCTCAAGTGCGTCCGCTCGCAAGCCGGATGTCAGATTCGCCGGACTATCCTCTGCGAGGACCTGTCCATCGCTCACAATCACGACGCGGTCTGCGTAGGTCGCTGCTTCAACCGTGTCGTTTGAACACACGACGACGGCGGCTCCGTCCGCGACCCGCTGACACAACGTTTTCCAGATGGCGGCACTGGAATCTGGGTCGAGTGCGAGTGTGGGCTCGTCAAGCAGCAACAGATCGGGCGCATGCAACAGCGCTCGTGCGATATCCAGGCGTCGCCGCAAACCGCCCGATAACGTTTCACAGCGGTCAGCGGCCCGATCGCCGATGCCCAGCGAATCGAGTAGTTCCGTGCAGCGCCGATCCAGCTCTGCGCCGCGCAAGCCGAATAACCGGCCGTGAAGTTGCAGCGTTTCACGCACGGTCATCAGATCGTCAGTGCTCGCCTCTTGCAGGACGAGTCCGATGCGCCGACGCGCGTCGGGTCCGTGCTGCTTGCCGAAGATGGACACCTCACCTGCCTGTGGTGTGATCTCGCCGCTCAACATCTTGAGGATGGTGGACTTGCCCGCTCCGTTTGGACCGAGCAACGTCACCACCTCGCCACGGTGGACGGTAAGGTCGATTTCCGCCACGCCACGCCCGCCCGGCCAGGCAAATGCAGCGCCGCTCAGTTGCGCTGGGAGATCAGAATCGGGGATGTCAGTCGGGGATTTCGACACAGGTCAGAGTGTATCGGCGGTGCGATACTCTGCGATCCGTCAGCTGAATTGCTGTTGGAACGCTGCTCAGGAGGCTCCGTGCGACGCTTGCGCGTGTCGTTGGCGCAGATCAACGCGACTGTTGGCGATCTCGACGGCAACGCCGCCAAGATCATCGATCAGATCGGCGAGGCCGAGTCCCTTGGAGCGGATCTCATCGCCTTTCCCGAGTTGGCGTTGACCGGATATCCACCGGAAGACCTCGTGCTGCGGCGCGGCTTCGTCGAGGACAACCTGTCGACGCTCGACCGGGTTCGTGAAGCCACAACGGGACTCCATGTCACCGCAATTGTCGGCTTCGTCGACTACGCGCATGACATCTTCAATGCCGCCGGTGTCCTGCACGATGGCGAGCTGGCCGGCGCCTATCACAAGCAGTACCTGCCCAACTACGGCGTCTTTGACGAGACCCGCTACTTCAGGGCGGGTCAGGGGGTGCAGCTCTTCGACATCGCCGGCGCGCGCGTTGGTGTGACGATCTGCGAGGACATCTGGTACTCCTCGGGACCGATGCAGGACCAATGTCTCGCGGGCGCGGAGGTCGTGGTCAATATCAACGGCTCGCCATTCCATGCCGGCAAGTCGCAGCAACGCGAGCAGATGCTCGCCACCCGTGCCGCCGACAACGCGGTGCTGACCCTCTATTGCAACCTCGTCGGCGGACAGGACCACCTGATCTTCGACGGCGGCTCAACCGTCTACGGACCCGGCGGCGACCTGATCGCTCGAGCGCCACTCTTTACCGAGCAATTGCTGACAGTCGATCTGGACGTGGAAGAGGTGCGGCAAACCCGGCTGCACGACCCGCGCTTGCGACGCCTGCCACAGAAGCAGGCAGAACGTGCGATGGTCTCGCGACAGCTCGAGGTCGACAGAGGACCACTCATCGGGATAAGCATCGCAGACACGCTGCCCAGCGATGAGCAGGTCTACGAAGCCCTCGTGCTTGGCACGCGCGACTACGTCCACAAGACCGGATTCAGCGACGTCATTATCGCGTTGTCCGGGGGGATCGATTCGACGATCACGGCGGTGGTCGCGGTCGATGCGCTCGGCGCGGATCATGTGCGCGGCGTGTCCATGCCTTCCCGCTACTCCTCCGAAGGCAGCGTCGCCGACGCACGAGCCTTGGCCGACAACCTCGGCATGCACATGGATGTGCTGCCGATCGAGGGCCCGTATCAGTCCTACATCGACACGCTGGCTCCGTTGTTCGAGGGTCTGCCGCAGGATGTCACGGAAGAGAATCTCCAGGCCCGCATTCGCGGCGTGTTGATGATGGCTATCTCCAACAAGACCGGCGCGCTGGTGTTGACCACGTCCAACAAAAGCGAATCCGCCACCGGCTACACGACGTTGTACGGCGACATGACCGGTGGACTCGCCGTGATCCAGGACGTGCCCAAGTTGCTCGTCTACCGCATCTCGGAACTCGTGAACGTGCGGGCCGGCCGCGAGATTATCCCAGTTTCGGTGCTGACCAAGCCACCCAGCGCCGAACTCCGCCCCGACCAGTTCGACGAGCAGTCCCTGATGCCCTACGACCGCCTTGACCCCATCCTGCAGGCGTTCGTGGAGGAAGACCGGTCCCTCGATGAGATCGTCGCCGCAGGCTTCGACGAGACGGACGTGAAGCGCGTCATGTCATTGGTGACCGGCGCCGAATACAAGCGTCGGCAGGCCGCGCCGGGACTCAAGATCACGCCTCGAGCTTTCGGTCGAGACCGGCGCTTCCCCATCGCCAACCGCTACCGCGGCTTCTGAGACTCGCATGGCTGCCGCAGAACCTACTGACTGGCAATCGCTGGCCGAACGAATCAGCGCGCGACGTCGCGGTAGCGATTCGCTGGTGCGAGGCGTCGCTGTCATAGGCGACTACGCCAGGAATCAGGTCTGGCCCGCGTCGTTGTTGCAGATCCTGCTGTTTCGCCATCGCAATGAGCCATGGATTGACGAAGGAGCAGTCACGCACGAGAACGGATTCTCAGTGACGGTCGACTCGATCACGTCCGGATCATTGGTCGAACTGGAAGAGCTCCTGCATCTGGAGCCGCTCGCCGGAAACCTGGCCGATATGCACACGCTGCGGATGGCCGACCCCACGCTGCGTGACATCCTCGCGGCGTTTCGCGACCGTTACTACTCCGCCGAGGGTCGCCAGTTGCGGGCATCCCGCGCCTTGCGACGCGCCAGAGTCTCGCTGGACGACTACGAATCGACGGGACGACCAATCGATGCTGTGGAGGCGGTCCGAAGCGGCATCTCTCCTGCCGTGAGCGCCATCGTCGGTGAACCGGTCGATTTCCTGCGAATGCCGAAACGCCTGCGCGCCGGCAGCCGTCTGCTCAAGCTGACCGATCTCTGGCCTCGAATCAGCGATGCGCTTGGGCTAGATCAACACAAGACAGAAGAGCGTTGGGCGGCAGTCGACTCTCTCCATTCCCTCGCGAAATCACACCTCGATGCGCGAATGCCCGAAGTCGGCGCTGCGCTGGTACCGCGCCTTGAGCGGGCGCTGGAGCCGGCCCGCCTGGGGAGTGAGTCACTCTCGAGCGCCGGAGACACGAGCGGCGCCGCATGGACCGCGTTTGCAGCAGCGGCGGAGTTCGATTCAATCGTCGAGGCGGCGTCTCCCGGATGGCGTGAAAGGGATGACTACCTGCTCCGTGCCGCGGATGTCTACGGCAGTCCTGAGATTCGGGAGCTGCGCCGGGTCTGTGTCGAGGTGCAGTCGCGGGTCAACTAACGCGCGCGTCGAGTTCGGCGCTAAGGCAGGACCACCAGCGGGTCGACGTACCAGTCGTTGTGACGCACCTCGAAGTGCAGATGCGGTCCGGTACTCAGCCCCGAAGTGCCGTTGTAGCCGATGATGTCGCCCCGATTGACATATTGCCCCTGATAGACGTTGAACTCGACCAGATGCGCATACGTCGTGGTCCAGCCCTGGTCATGCTCGATCTCGACGTACCAGCCCAGCCCTAGCAACGCGTCGCCGCCGGCGAACGTGATGATTCCGTCGGCCGCGGCGACGATCGGCTCATAGAATTCGAGCGCCATGTCGAGGCCGTTGTGTCGATAGGAGCAGTCCCAGCTCCGGCAGAGACCGAAGGGATCTGTCAGTTCCGCCTGGGCCGGCCAGGCGAAGCCGGGCATCGCCAACGGCAGGATGATCTCCTGACCGATCACGATCGCGTTCGGATCATCAACGCCATTCGCCGGATCTGCCAGGATCAGCGCCATATCGACTCCGTGGGCATTGGCGATCCCGAGGAGCGTGTCACCAGCTTGAACGGTGACCAGCACGCCTTCTCGAATCGGCAACCGCCATGACGTACCGGCGCTGAGCCATTGGCCTGGTTCAACCCAGCCATGATTAGCAAGCAACGTGTGAGGCGTGACGCCGAGCGTCGACGCGGCGTATTGCACCAGGTCTGCCTCCCAGAGGGTGCGCTCTTCCGAGACAATCGGAGCATCGATCGTGCCGGGCAAGTACAACAGCTCGCCGACGACCAGTAGATCATTCGGTCGCAACGGGTTGAAGTTTCGCAGCTCGTCGAGGGTCAGGCCGTGCTGCTCGGCGATGTGGGTAAACGTATCGCCCGGCTCGACTATGTACGTCCGCCGCCGAACCTGGACAGCGGGAACAGTTCCAGCCTGGGCGTTGGCGGCAGTCCCGGTCCAGGGGACGGTGAGTGTCTGTCCGATAAGGATCTTTGAGAGGTCCGCGCCTCCATTGAGCTGGCTCAGTTCGTCAACAGAAATGCCGTACGCCTGCGCGATGAACGTGGCATTGTCCCCGCCGCGAACCGTGTAGCGCTCGGTTATTCCACCCAGGACCTCCGACGGCTCTAGCGCCGGGGCCCGATAGTCGGGAATCGGGATATACATGATCTGGTTTGGATGAATCACGTCGAAGTTAAGGTGAGGATTGTGCTCACGCAAAGCATCCAGCGAGACACCGTTGGCCTCCGCGATTCCTGACGGAGAATCGCCGGGCTGAATGACGTACTCGACCGTCTGAGTAGATGTCGGACGAGGGTTCGGCGTCTGGATACCGGCATTCAACGTCGGCTGAGGCTGCTCATTACCGTGTCCGATGCTGAGGCCTGCGCCACGCTGAACAGTAATCTCGTTACCGACCCACAACAGGTTGGGATTCAGCCCGGGATTGAGAGCGAGGATGGTCGCGACATCGGCGCCGTGGGTGTGAGCAATCTCACTCAGGGTGTCATCCGCGCGGATGCGATAGATAAAGGTGAATCCCCCGCCGCCCAAGCCGCCGGCTGGCTGGCTGTCCTGCGCACCGCTGCCACTGTCCGAGCTATTGGTTTGTTGCTGGACCGCGGTGTTATCGGGGACCTGGATGTGCTGCCCGACATAAATGTCGTTCGGTGATGTGATTTCCTCGTTCAGCGCCAGCAGTACGGAGACACCAATCTGCAACCGGTTGGCGATGTCCCAGAGAGTGTCACCCTGTTGAATCGTGTAGGTGTCGGCGGAAGCGCGATCCCAGTCGACGAAACCTGGCCTGACTCCTGACCACGCACTGACTATCGCCAGCACGACGGCCAACTGAATTAGCGTCAGTAACCTTAGCGAACGGCGCATATGTCACTCTATGCACGACCAGGGACGATGCAAGGTCGTCCAATGTCAAGGGAGTGATAACTTCCTTGAAGGTGACGTAAAACGGCCGTTGGCATAAGCGCCGGCTGACCTCGACCAGATGTCGCACATTGTGAAACAGGAGCAGACCTCTCATGACGTACGAACTGATTGAAGTTGAACAGCGCGGAGCGGTTGGCATCATCCGCAAGAACCGTCCCGAGAAGCTGAACGCCTGGAGCCGCGCCATGGCGGCCGAAGAGAAGGACGCAGTCGCCAACTTCAACAACAACCCGGATGTTGCCGCCATCGTCTTCGCCGGGAACGGTCGCGCTTATTGCGCCGGCCTGGACCTGCAACAGCAGCAAGCCGATGTGAATACCGGAGAAGCCTCGCGCCGCGCCGGCGAGGCCGACGAACACGACGAGACCTGGGTCGATTTCTGCAACGCGAGCAAGCCAATCATCGCAGCGGTTCACGGCTACGCCGTGGGCGTCGGTGTGACCACGGTCCTGCCATTTGACTTCCGCATCGCCGGCGAGAGCGCCCAGTTCGGATTCCGCTTCGTCAAGATGGGACTGTTGCCCGAGGCAGCGTCCACGACCCTGCTGCCGCGTCTCGTCGGTGTCGGTCGCGCGCTTGACTGGTGCCTGACCGGACGCTTTGTGGGCGCACAGGAAGCCCTGGAAGCAGGATTGGTCCGCGACGTGGCGCCCGACGACGAACTGCTCGATCGCGCAGTGGCGCTGGGTGAAGAGTTGGCGGAAAATCCCGACTCGATCATGCGCCGCGTGAAATCGTTATTCTCGCAAAATCAGCTGGAAACCAATATTGGGCTGGTTCAACAGCGCGAAGGCGAGGCGCTAGAGTGGGCGATGCAGACACCAGAGCATGCGGAAGCAATCTCGGCGTTTCTTGAGAAGCGCCCAGCGAGATTCCGCTAAGCGACATGCCTTCGGGCACACTATGCGGCGGGGCGACTCGGTTGGGAGACCGGGATGTCCCTGCAGGAAGCCGCCTCGTCGGGTTCTTTTAAGCCCCACGCGGCACAACCATCCGACCCACAGCGAGCCGAATCGCCGTTCAATCCGCCGATGGCGGAAGATGACGTTGATCGGGTGGCGGCCGAACCGGCCTCGCCCTTTGGCGCCACATACGACTTCGTGCCCGGCGCCGATGAGGCGCTGGTCGACGGCGCTGAACCAGACATGCGCGCGACGCGTCGTCGGGCCTGGACCGTCGTCGGACTGGCGATCGTCATTCCCGCTGCCGTCGCGGGTGTCATCGCCTGGCAACTCTTCGGGAGTGACACGGAGCCCGCTCCGACAGTCACGAGAGTCACCACGACCCCGGCCGAGACGGTCACGCGGCAAGCTCAGGCCGCAACGGCCACGCCGGTGACAGCGACTGTCGCGGCCAAGACTGAAACGCCTGCGACCGCGACCTCAACGCCGACCGCCGCAGTTTCGACGTCAGCAGAAGCCGCGACTGCTAGCTCCGCCAATGGGCAGGCCGCCGCTACAGCAACGCAAGCGGTCGATCTCTCATCGCTCGAGCCCGCCGCTCGCCTCGCTGCCTGGACTGAGATCGAAACGATCCAGGTGCTACCGGGTGAGACGCTCTGGCTGATTGCTCAGAACTACGGCACCACGATCTCAGCGATTGCCACGCTGAACGGCATCACCGATCCGGAGACGCTGAGCATCGGGCAACAGCTCATGATCCCCGTCGGCTTCGCTGAGGAGATCGTCGAGACCGCTCCGGCCGTGACGACCGAGAGTGCAACGGTTGCGAGCGAAGACGGCTCTGTTGCCATCACCGCAGCGGCAACCAACGCTCCACCGTTGACCGATGATCTCATGAACTGGCACACCATCGCGCCGGTTTCGATCGAGGAAGGCGACAGCCTGGTCGCGATCGCCGTCGCCAATAACACAACGATGGACGCCATCATGGCGCTCAATGGCATCGCCGATCCGAACCTGATCTTTATCGGTGACGTGCTGCTCGTGCCGGTCGGTTACAACGGCGACGCGTCCGTCGGTGGTGTCACCGATTCAGTGGCGCAAGTGGAAGTCGGTTCCGATACTCCGGCGACCGATACCACTGGTGACTATCTGGAAGACGAAGGCGCCAGCACAGGCTCCAACCCCGACATGCTTGAGCAGTAGCAGCGAAGGCAATCGCGACACGCCAAACGCGCCCCCTGCGTCCGCACTGCTGCGTGAACGCGAAGGGCGCGTTGAGGTGTGTCCGCGCCAGGGGCGGAACTAGTCCTTGGGGTCGGGCGTCACACTACGAGTCGTGAAGCGCCATTGGTCGTCGATCCTCTTCAGGGTGTCGTCGTAGCGACCGGACACGATGCTGGAACTGCCGTCCTTGGTCTGGACGAGGTTCAGGTAACAGGAGTGCGTCGCTTCGTCGCCGTTGATGTCAACGACATGGTTATTCGTCCAGTGCCGCGCGCCGGCCATGTTGGTTCCGAAGCCTGCCGCAAACTGCGCCAATGCTTCGTGGCCTGTCACGGGCTTCGGACCGCCGTTGAAGACGCCGTCCTCGGCGAAGGTGCCGGCCCACGCCTCGGGGTCGCCGTAGTCGATCGCAAAGTTGTAGCGCGCCGCCAGTTGCAGGATTTCCAGGGTGTCCGCTGCGTCAATTGCCATGTCGGTTCCTTCCGGTTACTTGAATTCTGGTTCCTCGGGCAGGATAGCGAGGTCTCGTGAAACCTGGTCCACCGACCGATGCACGCCATGCTCGAACAACAACAGGGTGATCAAGTTCAACGTCAGAGGTTCATCGGCGGTGTACTGCTCTTCGATCCAAGCGACTTGAATCGGCGCTTCGGCCGCGTTGGGAAACGAACGGCGCAAGTCATCAACGCCTGCCAGTAGGAGCGGCAAGCGGGCTGATTCCTCCGGAGTCAGGCGAACACGTGGCGGCATTGCGCAACGGTATCCTGTCCCCGAAGCTCGCGCGCGAGGCAACGAGGCAGAAGCATGCAGGGACCTCTGGACGGCTATCGCATCCTCGATCTCACCCGCTATCAGCAGGGTCCGTACGCAACGGTGCTGTTCTCCGACCTGGGCGCAGAAATCTGGAAGGTCGAGCCGCCCGGCGGAGACCCAGGCCGAGGCTCCGATCTGTCAGCGGATGGCTTTTCGCGATACTTCGAAGCGTACGATCGAGGCAAACGCTCAATCGTCCTGAACTTGCGAGAACAAACGGCGGTCGATGCCGCCCTGAGGATGGCCGAACAGTGCGATGGTGTGATCGACAACTATCGACCCGGTGTGATGGACCGTCTCGGCCTCAGCTACGACGCGCTCAAGGCGCGTAATCCGCGGATCGTCATGGTCTCCGCATCCGCCTTCGGCGCCAGTGGCCCGCAGGTTGGCGAGCCAGGCTATGACGTCATCGGCCAGGCCACCGGCGGTGTCATGACCTTGCAGGCGCTCGGCGAAGCAGCCGAGCCGCGGACGCTTCCCGGCGGATTCGCCGACCAGGTCGGCGCAATGCAGGCCTGTATCGCGATGCTGGCCGGGCTGATTGCCGCCAAAGACTCGGGACAGGGACAGCAGGTTGATGTCTCGCTGCTCGGATCGCAAATCGCCCTG
This sequence comes from Dehalococcoidia bacterium, assembly GCA_965261715.1. GTDB lineage: Bacteria > Chloroflexota > Dehalococcoidia > Bin125 > Bin125 > Bin125. The sequence continues at coordinate 2,889,635 of OZ253471.1, read as the reverse complement.
CAGTCTGTCTACTTCACCGGATTCCTCAAGAACGGCGTCCAGCCGCATATGACGCGCAGGCGGATGCCGACGTTCACCTTCTATCAGACCTCCGACGAACGCTGGCTGGTGATCGGCGTTGTCGATCGCAAGAACTGGCGTGCGCTGTGCGATCTCATGGGCCATCCGGAGTGGGAATCCGATGAGCGCTTCGCCACAGCCCCGGCAAGACTCAAGCACACCGCCGATCTCGAGGCGCTGCTGGAAGAATCTTTCGCCACAGCCGACCGCGACGAATGGCTGCGACGCCTCCGCGAGGCTGACATTCCCTCCGCGCCGGTCAACAGCTATGCCGACGTCGAGGCGTCGGAACAGGTCTGGGCCAATGGTTACCTGGCCGAGATTCCGGACCCCCGCTATGGAACTCGTCGCGTCACCGGCTTGCCCTGGAACTTCTCCGCCACTCCTGGAGCCATCCAAGGACGCGCTCCCGAACTCAGCGCCGACGCCGACTCGATTCTGGCCGAATGCGGCTATAGCGTTGAGGACATTGCGGAGCTCCGCGCGAGCGGCGCCCTTCCTTCTTAGTGCCTGCATAATGACCGCATGATGCCAGCATGATGCCCGCCTGACCCACTGGAGAGGCATTCCCATGAGCGATACGCCAGCCGACGTGATCGGCTTCTATGCCAACCAACTCGCTGTCGACGAAGCGGCGGCTGAATCCGTCCTGGACTCAGCCTTAGGACGCGGCGGATCGTTCGCCGAGCTCTACTTCGAGCACAAACGCTCCGGCTCGCTCAGCTTCGAGGACCAGCAGGTCAAGTCAACGCAGGCGTCGCTCTCGCAAGGCGTGGGCATTCGCGTCGTCGAGGGTGACGCCATCGGCTACGCCTACACCGAAGACCTCTCGCTCGACGCCATGCGCCGAGCCGCTGCCACTGCTGCGCAGATCGCGCATGGAACGACAGATGCTGCTCCGGTGGACGTCACGGCTGATTCGTATCCCGCCGACCGCTACGCCATCGCCTCACCGAGCACGTCAACGCCGCTCGCCGACAAGGTCGAGCTCCTGAGGCGCGCCGATGACGCAGCCCGCGCCTGGAACTCCAGCATCACTCGTGTCGACGCCTCCATGGTCGACGAGGAGAAGCGGGTCCTGATCGTCCGCAGCGATGGGCGCATGGTCGCCGATTACCAGCCTCTGCTCCGATTCAACGTCTCCTGCCTCTCCGAACTCGACGGTCAACGCCGCAACGCCCGTTGGGGCGGCGGCGGACGCATGGGCATGGCCTATTTCGACGAACACTCACCGGAATCGCTGGCCGAAGAGGCTGCCCGCCAGGCGGTACTACAGCAGGAGGCGCGCGAAGCGCCGGCTGGAACATTCCCCGTCGTGCTGGCCGCCGGCGACTCTGGAATCCTTCTGCATGAAGCGGTCGGACACGGGCTCGAGGCTGACTTCAACCGCAAGGAGACCTCCAACTACTCGAATCGAATCGGACACTCGGTCGCCTCGGATCTCGTCACGGTGATCGACGACGCGACCCTCAACCTGTCGCGAGGCTCGGTCAACATCGATGACGAGGGCGAAATCGCGGGTCACAACCTGCTGATCGAGAATGGACAACTCGCCGCTTACATGCAGGACCGCATCTCGTCCGACCACTTCGGCGTCACACCGTCGGGCAACGGACGGCGCCAGTCATTCCGTCACGCGCCGATGCCGCGCATGACCAACACCTACATGACCGCCGGTGAGGACGAGCCGGAAGACCTGATCCGACGCGTCGATTTCGGCATCTACTGCAAGGCGTTCAGCGGCGGACAGGTGAATATCACCAATGGCGACTTCGTCTTTTCGGTCACCGAGGGCTATCTGATCGAGAATGGACAAATCACCGCGCCGATTCGAGACGTCAATTTGATCGGCAACGGTCCTGACGTGCTCTCCAAGGTCACCGGCGTTGGACACGACCTGGAAATGTCCGACGGTCGCTGGACCTGCGGCAAATCCGGCCAGTCGGTTCCAGTCGGCGTGGGCATTCCAACCGTGCTCGTTTCGGGCATCACCGTCGGCGGCACGCAGATGCGGCCCGGCGCCGGGATGTCGGCATAATGGCCCAGCCGACACTCTCCACGCAGCCGCTCGAGATCGCAGCGCGACTGCTGGAACTCGCCAAGGCCGCAGGCGCCGACCAGGCCGACGCCGTCGCGGCCAGCTCGACCAATGCGTCCACAACCGTCCGCAAGCAACAGATCGAAAAGGTCTCCGAGTCAACGTCGCGTTCGGTCGGACTGCGGGTCATCCTCGGTGGACGACAGGCCACCGTGTCGACCAGTGACATCAGCGACGCGGCGCTCGCCGAGACCGTCCAGACTGCTCTCGAACTGGCTCGAGTTTCAGAACCAGATCCCTTCGCCGGCCTCGCCGATCCGAAGGAACAAGCCCGCAACGTTCCTCACTTGGGCTTGTTCGACGAGCAGATTCCCGAAGTCGACGGCGACCACCGACTGGCGCAGGCCATGGTCTGCGAGCAGTCAGCGCTCGACGCCGACGAGCGGATCGTGAACAGCGGCGGAGCCACGTTCAGCACCAACGTCAGCAACTTCGCGCTGGTCGATTCCAACGGATTCGCCGGAACCTACGCCGACACAGGAGCCTCGATGTGGGTCGAGGTGATGGCGCAAGAGGAAGACGGACAGCTGCGCAATGCCGGCTGGTCAAGCTCGGAGCGCAGCCTGCACCGATTGGACAGTCCTGAGGATGTCGGTCGCGAGGCGGCCGCCCGCACGCTTCGTCAGCTCGGCGCGTCGAAAGCCGCGACCTGCGAGGTACCCGTGGTCTGGGAACCCAGGATGGCGGCGGGCCTGGCCGGTATCGTCGCCGGCGCCGCAAACGGAGAAGCGCTCTACCGACGCGCCACGTTCTTCGCCGATCGCAAACAAACCCAAGTGGCGTCGCCGCTGCTCACGATTGTTGACGACTCTACGATGACCAATCGTCTCGGCTCGCGTCCCTTCGATGGCGAGGGCGTCGTCACGCGTCGCAACGCACTAATCCAGCACGGCGTCTTCCAAGGCTTCCTGTTCGACTCCTACAACGCCCGTCGGCTCGACGCATCCAGCACCGGCTCCGCCTGGCGCAGCGTCGGCGGACTGCCCCAGATCGGCAGCGGGAATCTCGCCATTCAGCCGGGCGATACGCCGCCGGAACAGATCATCGCCGAGGTCGAAGACGGCCTCTACCTGACGACGTTAATGGGTTTCGGGATCAACTACACCACGGGAGACTTCTCACGCGGCGCAGCCGGCATCTGGATTCGCAACGGCGAACTTGCTGAGCCGGTGCAGGAGATCAACATCTCCGGGAATCTGCTGGAGATGTTCCAGCGTGTCGACGCCGTCGGCGACGACGCCCAGTGGTTCGGCGCAAGCTCGGCGCCGACACTACGGATGTCACGAATGACTATCAGCGGCGTCTGACTGCGTGGCCCGAAGAATGCTCCGAACAATCCCGTTCCCCACTCCCCCCCGTGGAGACCACTGCGTAAGTCCTTTTCTCCCCCCTCGCGGGGGAGATGCCGCAGGCAGAGGGGGGGGCTCCCCATCTCGATGCCTATCTGTTCGCTGGCGGGGGACCCCCCTCTGTCACTCCGTGACATCTCCCCCCGCAAGGGGGGGAGAGGGGATTTGTGAGTTTTGCAAAGGTCGCCTCGTGGGGGAAGCTGCCGAAGGCTGAAAGGGGGTCCCCGATCGATCTTCGACGGCAGCTATTCAGAAGATTCCTAGCTCGGAAGAAACACCACTGCCGATGATCGCACGCTGCGGTTGCCCGACGCCTGCTCGAGCCATAGTTCGAGATTCACCTCGCGCCCGCCCTCGGTCGCTTCAACACGTGTTACCTGGCCGCTAATCGTGAAACGATTGCCGTGATAGTCGGGACGCCGGAATCCTGATTGCAAACGGATGATCTTACCGTTCGGTTTCGCCAGTCGTCGAAGGTAGCCGAGGAGAAATGCCGACTTGTACTCCGCCGGAATCAGCGGACCCTCGAGTCCGGTCTGACGCGCGGCCACGGGGTCGAGAAAGATGGGGATTGCGAAGCCTGCCGCGCCGACGAACTTGGCCACGTCCATGATGTCTGGGGCAAGGGACAGTTCGGGCAACGCTGTGCCCTCGGCCAACTCGCCTAGATCGAGCAGATTCGGCAGCGGCACGGAGCTCACGCCGCCTTAGTCAAACGCGATCGTGGCCGCGCCGCGCACCGAGCGGTCGCCTTGCGGGTTGTCGATGTGAATCTCAAGGTCGGCCATTCGCCGCCCGTCGACCTCGTAGGTGCGCGTAATCTCGCCACCGAGCGTCATCTCGGCGTTGTGAACATCTGGGCGGCGATGATTGAGCTGTAGGCGAGTGATCTGATTGCGTCCGAAGTGCCGGCGCAGGTACTGATCGAGAAAGCCCTGCTTCATATTGCCCGGAATGATCGGCCCGGGCAGGCCCATCTTCTCTTTCGCGAACTCGGGATCGAGAAATTGCGGTCCTCCATTGCCGGTCGCGTTGCAGAACGCCACGACCTGTTCGGTCGTCGGCGTGCGCTGTTCGCTTGGGAGCTCCGTGCCCTCGCTCAGGGCGTCGTATTCCAGCGTCATCGTCTTGCTACTCTCCCGTGTGCCGCGCCTGGAAGTGCGCCACTGTGCGACGCACCCGAGCAACTTCGACATCGTCCTGGTTGGTGTAGACCCACTCGTGATGAATAAACAGCGAGTGTCCGACCCGGCCGCCGATCCGCTCCTGGATCTCTGCAAGTCGCGGCACAATCGTCATGGTGTCGCCGAGGTGGATATCCGCCTTGACCTCCCACGCATCTGCCGCCATCAGCGCGCGCTCAGGAGCGTCGGGCACGGACATTTGGCGCTGCGAAGTGCTGGTCGTGAGTAGGGCGTAGGTCGGAATCGGATATGTCGCGTCGCCCGCTTCGACGGCGGCGATCAACTCTTCGTCTTCCTCGTCCAGTGCGTGCATCAGGCGCAGCACCAGCTCTTTGTCGACGGTCGCTTCCCGTGGCTCGCCTTCGATACCGATGGCGGCCTCCATTGCGGGCGTGATCAGACTCTCGTCATCGCTCATGATGGACTCTCTTCTCAGGCCGCTGTTCAGGCCAAGGGGACTCAAACTGACTCGTTCAAGTATCGCCCGCCCACCGCTCATGCGCTATCAGGCGTTAGGAACGCTCTGAACAACTCCGATCCCAGCTTCCCCCTCGCGGGGGAAGCTGCCGAAGGCTGAAGGGCGGTCCCCGAACGGCCACCGACGGGAGTTATTCAGAGGATTCCTAGTGGTCTGCGGGTTCAAAAAACCGATCAATGTCTTCGGCATGCTCGGGATAGTGTTCCAGGACGACACCGTCGACCATCCGATTGATCGTCTTGCCTTCGCCGAAGCGACCCGCATCGACTTCGCCGACGGCGCCAGCGAACTCGGCGTGCGCAGCGTCGAACGCCGCTCTCGCTTCTTCGTAGCTTTGCTCGCCCCGCTCGGCGACGAATCCGGGATTCCAGTCATCGGGGTCTGAGTAGTCAACGCCCTTGGGCGTTGGACGCTGGCCGGCGTTCATGCGCTCCACGCCGGCGGTCATTTCAGTCAACCAACCGTGCAGATGTTGCAGCAACTGCGTCACCGACCAATGGCCAATCGCGCCCTCCCACGATCCGTGAGCCTCGTCGATTCGGCTCAGCCGATCATCCAACGTCGCCTTTGCCTCAGCCATCGCGGTCAACGTTGCTGCTCGGTCCGTCATGCCGGTCCTCCGGTTACTCAATTCTGGGGAGATCAGTTCGGAAGAATCAGCCCACCCGGCGTTCGACGCTCGCCCGGCTGCGCCCCGCGCTGTTCGAGCGTTTGCAGGATGAAGGGATTCTGCACCCGCTCCGCGGCCAGGGTGGTTTGGTCCATGTGGCCAGGCAGCACGATCGTCTCGTCGGGCAGCATCAGCAGCTTGTCGACGATTGACGACATCTCCTGGTTGTAGTCACCACCCGGCAGGTCGGTGCGTCCAATGCTTTGCTTGAACAGCGTGTCGCCCGAGAACAGCACGCCATGCCCGTAGAAGCAGACCGATCCGCGCGTGTGGCCCGGAGTGTGAATCACATGCAACTCGACGCCGTCGACTTCGACCTTCTGCTCATCGTCGATGTAGTGATCGGGGTCGGGAGGCTGCTCAACTTCCATACCGAATCGCGCAGCGGATTCCGCCGCGCCCTGCAGGATGTCGAGGTCAGCCTCATGCAGGAGAAACTCGGCATTGCTGTCCGACTGCACACCACGAACGCCCAGCACGTGGTCGAGATGTGCGTGCGAGTTGGCGATCAACTTGATCGTGACGCCCATCTCCGAGGCCATATGCACGATGTCATCGGCCTGATCGCCCGGATCGATGCAGATTGCCTCACCGGTGTGGCGATTACCGATGACCCAGCAGTTCTCCTGGAACGCGCCCACGAGCAGGCCACGGACCTCGATCTCGTTGACAAACGGCTCAGCGGCGGTCTCTGGCTCGTGGTCGCTCATGTCAGTTTGATTTGTCGCCTCGCAGGAGCCGGTTGACCGCCTCCATGATGTCGTCGCTGTCCAGCGGTTCGGCTTCCATCTCGTCGGCCGGCGACTCCTCGTCATTCTGAGCTTCCAGTTTGCGGACATAGTCGCGAATGTCGGGTTTGTCTTCCAGGGCGGAGTCGATCTGCGCTCGGTAGCGTTCCTGGGCGCCATCCAGGTGATGGAAGTCCAGCCCGAGGCTGAAGACGCGATCGAGCTCGGTCAGCAGCGCCTTGGTCGCGCCGGGATTGTGGCGCGAGGTCACGTAATGCGGCACCGACGCCCAGAACCCCATCTGCGGAATCTGAGCGATCCGGCAGGCGTCGCCAATCGATCCGACGATGCCTGTGGGGCCCTCATATCGCGACGCCTGGAAGCCGAACTGCTTTTGCCGTTCGGGGTTCGACGAACCACCGGATACTTTCGTCGGTCGCGTATGCGCGACATCCGCCAGCAGCGCCCCAATCGTGATGACCTCTTCAACCTTTGCCATCTCTGCCACCTGCAAGACGGCTCGGCAATATCGGCGCCAGCGCAGGTCGGGCTCGGTGCCCAGCCCGACGATCAGGTCGTGCTCCGCCTGAGGACGGCGCAGCACCGTAAAGTCGGTGACCGGCCAGACAACCTCGCGACGGGCGTTGTCGCCGTCGACCCACTTGACCGTCGGCCGGTGTTCGCTGAAGACAAAGAAATCGTCGGGATCCAGTGAAGCGACCGGCGCGGTTTGATCAATATTGCGGAGGAATCGCACCGCGTCCGTCGCCGCTTCCGCGGCGTCATTCCAGCCGAAAAAAGCCAGAACCAGGATTGGCCGACGTAGGTCGTCGGGTATGCCGTCGATCGTCAGCGCCTCATCGATGCGGTCATTGCTCATGTGCTGAGGGTAGCCGCTATCGAGCGAGCGAGGCAGTCAACTAGTGCCTGTTCACATCGCGGCTTCGTTCCCCTGCTCAGGCTTGACAGCCGGGATGCGGTCGGGCCGAGGCGGGAAGTTTTCGGTCGAATTGCACGAATGTGTCTCTGTGGGCTGAGAATTCGCGCGGCAGGTGGTCAGATTTGGTCAGGTTTTGTCAGATTCGGTCGGAGAATGGTCCGATCCTGGGGGTGTGCATCGGCGAACCGCTGCAAATTTCTCGGTGATGTCGGATGGGATGGGCGGAGGTCATGGGGTTCTCCTGGTTGGCTGACCGATGTGTTGCGCCGTTGATTGTATGCGCACAGACGTTCGATTGGTGCGATCCCGGATGAGGCAAGCGCAGACGATCTGCGGGTGTCGTACGGGCGACAGTTCCGCCGACAGTTCCGCCGACGCAGGCCTGAGCCGGGCGGCAAGTCTGCGGGAAGGCGAGTGTCAATGGACCTTAGAGTTCGACCGCCCCATACTTCTCGCGCAGCGCCGGCACGACCTCCTTGACGTAGACCGACAATGCCTCGTCGCTCCAGGGAGCGCGCAGAGCCACATTGACGCCCGCAGCGCCGGCGTCGCAGTACATCGAGACCCGGTCAAACGCATCGTCCGGCGTGCCCTGCAGCGCGCCCTCGGAGACGCGGGCGGCCTGGTCGCCCCATTGTTCAATGAGTTTTTCCCGAGCAATTTCGGCTTCGGCCTCGGTCGGGCTGAGGTTGAATTGCAGGTTGACCGTCCGGTCGATGGTCGCTGGATCGCGTCCCTGCTCCGCGCAGCGAACATCGAGCACACCCGACAGCCGCGCAAATTCTTCGGGGCCGATGTACGGGACGTTCCAGCCGTCGCAATATTGGGCCGCCATGCGCAGCGTCTTGCGCTCGCCCCGACCGCCGATCCAGAGCGGAACGTGCTCCTGCACCGGGCCGGGTTCGTTGGTGGCGTTGAGCGCGTTGTAGTGGACGCCTTCAAAGGTCGTTCGCTCCTGAGAGAGCATCCCCTTGATGATCTGCGTGCCTTCCTCGAGCATCTCGAAGCGGGTCTTGAGGCTGGGCCAGCCGTAGCCGAAGCCCTCAAACTCCATCTGATGCCAACCAGCGCCGAGCCCCGGCTCGATTCTGCCGTTGGAGATGTGGTCCAGCGTCATCAGCGACTTCGCCAGATAGGCGGGGTTGCGGTAGGGCACGCAGAAGACGAGACAGCCAATGCGAACCCGCTCGGTCTCGGCGGCGATCGTCGCCATACAGGTCAACGACTCAAAGTGAGGCGACATCCCATCGACAGGCGGCGCCTCGTAGAAGTGGTCCCAGACGAGATCCAGTCCATCCCCTCGTCGTCAATCCAGCGCCAAAGGCGGCGAAGATCGCCCATCGTCACATTCTGTTGTCCAGTGTGAACACCAAAAGAAACAGCCATCAGAATCCGCTCCCATCAACGCCGGCTTCAGCCGGCGTATACCCAGTCTGTGGAGGATAACGCTCGACCAAATTCCGTCATTACCGATTCCGGTCCCCTCTCCCAGAGGAGACCTGTGCGTAATCCCGCTTCCCCCCTCTGCGAGACCTTTGAATTAGTCCGGCACTTCCGGTTCTCAGTCCCCGCCTCCGCGCGGGGACCTGTCCCCGTTCCTCGCCGGCTGAGCGACGAAGGGTCGGGTGCATTTCTGGTAAGGAGCGATGAACAGGCGAGAGCAGGGCGAAGCGGAGCGGGTCCCCGCGCGGAGGCGGGGACTGGGAGATTCCCCATGCGTGACTTTTCAGATGTCTCCGCAGGGGGGAGAAGGGGAGTTTTTCAAGGGTCTCCTCTGCGAGGGAAGCTGTCGCCGAGCGACTGAAGGGGGTTCTGGCGGTCGCTATCTGGTCGGCGCCCCCCCCTCTGCCTTCGGCATCTCCCCCCGCAAGGGGGGGAGAGGGGAAATAGGATTTACGCGCAGGTCTCCAGAGGGAGAGGGAGCATCTTCCTCATCGCGCTCAGTCAGGCAGTTCGACCGGAATCACATCACGCCAACCGGGGATGTCCATCCCGTAGTACCGAGCCAACAGCAGGATCGCGATCTTCTGCTTCGCCGGACCTATGCCCGGAACGCCGCCGATCCGCTTCATGATCGTCTTCGCGTCGGGTTGGTTGTCCCAGATGTTGGCGGCGTCGTTGTCGAAGTCGTCGCGCACCATTGCACAGGCGGCCTGGACTCGCTTGCCCATCGACGCCGGGAACCGGTGGATCGCGGGCTTCTCGCGGAAGATGGTCAGAAACTCGTCCTCGTCCATCTCGGCGATTTGCGCCGGGTCAAGATGACCGAGCCGCTGCTTCAAATCCCGAGGCCCTGCGAAGGCCTTGGTCGACGAAATCTGCTGGTCGAGCACGATGGCGATCAGCAGCGCGTTCGGATCTTCGGCCAATAGCTCGTTGGCGTCATCGTCGTTGGTGAACTTGAGCACCGGCGTGCCTGAGTCGGTGAACTCGGGAGCCAGATCGATGTACATCTCGGGGTTGCCCATGGTGGAACTCCGGCTGTGGGTGTTCTGCGTTTGCCAGGCGCCTAGGTAAGTTTGTCGATGGCGGTGATCACACCGACTGTCAGTGCGAGCAACGCAATCATCCAACGGACCAGCCGAAGCTCAAGAGCCCTCAGGTCCGCATTAGTGGGCAGATGGTTCATTTCAGCGGAAAGTGCTTGGGCAAACTGTTCTGCCGCGTCCGGATCGCCGCGAAACTTGCGCATCAGCGCAGTCCACGCAGGGATGTTGATTCGATTCGGAATCGGTACGTTCGCCATCGCGTTTCCTACCGCATGGTCGACTGCAGCTGCTCGCTCGTCGACACTCTCATCATACTTGCGGTCCTACGGCCTGGCGCCGCCGACGCGTCAAGGGAACAGTCCCAGGTCGAGGTAGCTTTGCGCGACCAACTCCAGCGAGTAGAGATACGCGGCGCAGCGCAGATCGGGCAGTTCCCGTTCCCGGCGCAGCGTGGAGATTCGGTCATACGACTCCGCCATTGTCTGCTCCAGCGCGTCATAGACAATGTCGCGCTCGGACGGTCCGCGTTCTACTTCCCAACGCTTGGCGTCGTCGATCAGCGTGCCAGTCTGCTGTTCAATCGTGTCAAGCAGCCGGCGATTGTGAATCTCGGCGTTGCGGCTCAGCATCCGATCGAACGAGACATGCGAGAGATTCTTGATCCACTCGAAGTACGACACCGTCACGCCGCCCGCATTCAAGTACAGGTCGGGAATGACAGTGATCCCACGCTTGCGCAGGATCCGATCGCCGTCGGGGGTGGTCGGTCCGTTCGCTGCTTCAGCGACCACTGATGCCTGAATCCGTTCTGCGTTGTCGGCCGTGATCTGGTGTTCGAGCGCAGCGGGGACCAGGATGTCGCAAGGTTGTTCAATCGTCTCGCGCGAGGCGGCGAACACCTGTCCGGCTGGATAGCCTGCGATGCCGCCGTGTTCCCAGCGATGCGCGGTCACCTCTTCCAGGTCGAGGCCGTTGGGGTCGTAAACCCCGGCGTCGATTTCGGCAATCCCGACGATCCGAGCGCCGTGCTCCGACAACTCGCGCGCGACGTGATAGCCCACATTGCCGAGGCCCTGGACGATCACGCGCTTGCCGTCGAGCCCGGGCGATAGTCCGTGGGTCGCATGTGGATCGCCGAGGCACTGCATGATTCCGTGGAACACGCCGAGACCAGTGGCCTCACGGCGTCCGGGAATTCCGTGCAGCGACAGTGGTTTGCCGGTGACGCAGCTCCAATAGTTGATGTCGTGCGGATTGAGCGTGCGATACGTATCGGCAATCCAGGCCATCTCGCGCTCGCTGGTGCCGTAGTCGGGCGCCGGCACGTCGACGGCAGGCCCAATGAAGTTGTGCGAATTCAGTTCAATCACCAGACGCCGCGTGACGCGTTCGACAAACTCGGGCGAGGACTTGAAGGGATCGATGCAGACGCCGCCCTTGGCGCCGCCGAATGGCACATCGACAATCGCGCACTTGAATGTCATCAAGGCCGCCAGGCCCTTGACCTCTTCGGCGTCGACCATTGTCGAGTAGCGAATCCCGCCCTTGGTCGGCAAACGGTGGTGACTGTGCTGGGCGCGATAGGCCTCGATCACTTCGAGCTCCCCGTCGTCATTCTCGACGGGGAACGTCATCTGATAGACGTTGTTGCAGGTCTTGACCTGCTCCAGCAGATGCGGATCGTGGCTCGAGTATTGAGCCGCCTGCTCGAAGTACTCAGTGAAGTCGTCGTAGAGCGATGCCATCGTGCGTCTCTCCGGCACGGTTCAGGCTGAAGTGAACCGAAATCATGATTGCTCAACGCGCCCGTTAGCGGGACGGGACCCCCTCAGCCTGCGGCAGCTCCCCCGGCAAGGGGGAGCGGAGATCATGCGCGAGGCAAGCCCAGGCCTCGGGTGGCGATGATTCCGCGCTGAATCTCGGACGAGCCGCCGGCGATCGTGGCAGGCACCGACGACATGTACTGCTCGGTGAACCAGCCCTGCATCTGCGCGTAGGGGTCGCCCTTGCGGACCTGGCCGTAGCTGCCCATCGTGTTTACACCGAAGCGGGCGAAGCGCTGCGACAGCTCCGACGAGAACATCTTCGCTACGGACGCCTCATGGTTCGGCGCCAGTCCGCCCTGCTGCATCGATAGCACGCGCAACGACAGCATTCGCGACACCTCAATGTTGATCGCCGTGTCGGCAATACCGAGTTTGGCCTCACGACTCGTCGCGGGACTTTCGCCGAGGTACTCCATGAAGTCCTCGAAGTTACGGCGCAGCGCCGCGCTGCCCGAGAGCGCGCTGCGCTCAAAGTCCATCGTCGCCATACCGACGTACCAGCCGCGGTTCTCCTCGCCGACGCGATTCTCTGCCGGGACGCGCACATCCTCGAAGAACACCTCGTTGAAGCCGTGTCCGCCGAGCATGTTGATCAGCGGGCGCACCGTAATGCCGGGCGTCTTCATGTCGACCAGGAGGTACGAAATGCCGCGATGCTTCGGTGCGTCGGGGTCGGTGCGGACGAGCGCGAACATCCAGTCGGCGCGGTGCGCGTTGGACGTCCAGATCTTCTGACCGTTGATCACGTAGTCATCGCCGTCTTTGACGGCGCGCGTCTGCAGCGATGCGAGGTCGGAGCCGGATCCGGGCTCGGAGTAACCCTGACACCAGGATGCGCGGGCGTTGACGATGTCGTCGAGGTGGCGTTCCTTCTGTTCTTCGGTGCCGTAGACCAGCAGCGTCGGTCCGACGTAGCCGACCGAGATCAGGTCCGGTCCGGGAACGCGGTTGTAGGCAAGTTCCTCGTTGAAGATCGCCTGCTCGGCGAAGGACAAACCCATGCCGCCATGCTCGCTCGGCCAGGCTGGCGCCGTCCACTGCTTCTCCGCCAACTTGGTGCGAATGCCCTTGGCGAATTCCCAAGCCTCGTCCGAGCCTTCCTCGTCATTCGAGACGTCCAGGCCATTCCACTCAGCGCCGAATTCCTCGCGGATCCAGCCGCGTATTTCGTTGCGCCACGTTTCCTGCTCGGTCGTGAATTCAAAGTTCATCGTGCGTCCTCGCTGTCACTTGCGCTATCAGCCTCAGTCTACCGGCGACCTTCAGAATCCCACGCTATTGCCGCACTATTGTCGTGAGAACTGATACAGAATGTCATCGGAAGTTGGCGTCCCATCAGGGCGACGCGCCGGAACATCGCGGGAGACGACAAAGCCGATCAGCTCATCATCGGATTCGAGCGCATTGGGGTTGATCGAGACCGCCGCCCGGCCCTCAGCGTCACGTTCAAATCGGGGCCCCGGCTCGATGGCGCCGGACTCTCTGACCAGCCAGAGCTGCCAGGTCTCGCTCACACTCAGTGAGGGCAGACCCCAGAAGATCAGTGCGAATAGTCGGTCTTCGTACTTGGGCAGCAACACGCCGGTGGCGCCGTCATCGGTCAACGCAACAGCTCGGCCGGAGATTGGTTCGTCGGGACGAAAGGCGAGATAACCGAAGAAGGCGGCAATCGAGACCAGACCGACGAGCAGGACTCCAAGCGCGCCCCGGCGCGCCACACGCAACGCGCGGTGCGAACGAACTGCAGGCGGACGCTCGATACGCGCGCGCTGGATCAGTCGTTGCTCAAGCCGCGCTTCCACCTGATTCGGGTCAACAACCAGCGTCGCACAGGTAATCGCAGCGGCAGCCGTTGGCCAGGCGGCGCAGCGGCGTCGAATCGCAGGATCAGAACGGACCAGCCGCTCGACCGCGTCGTGCTCCTGCGGCGGCAACAGCCCAAGAAAGAACGCAGCCAACGGTTGCTCTGAGCCCGATGTGCGAGTGCTCACTGCTCCTCCGACATCCCCGCGATCATCGGTCCGACCGCACGATCCGACCACTATGGATGTTCTCGACTAGCGCGTCCATTGCCTGGTTCAACGACTCGTCGTCATGTCGGATCGCGTCAAACCAGGCATCCTCGAGATGTCTGCCCCGGTCCAGTGGCATTCGCAGTACGGCCCGTTGTAGTTCCTCATGATTCAGGTCGTGAACGACGTCTGGCAACCCGGGAACAGGCCCAATGGGAAACGGCTGTACTTCGTCCGCCGCAACTGACGGTGTGATCCCGCGACGTCGGACCGTCAGTGCGATATCGCGCACAAGCCTCAGGATGTGGACATCCAACGCGGCAGAAGCCCAGTGCTCGGGATCCGTCCAGATCAGAAGAAAGGCCTCTTCAACAATCTCGTCAGCCTGATCAGGTCCGACGATCCGCCTGGCCAAGTCTCGCGCCGTCGCGCTGTAGGCGCGAAACGCGTCGCGCAATGCGATCTCATCACCCTCAACGATTCGCTGGAACAGGTCAGGCGCAGCCACGGAAATCGCAATCAGACTCGGTCAAGCTCGGCCACAGTCATCGGCGCGGCCATAGTCATCGGCTAGCCGAACGATGTCGTCCGCTTCGTCCGGCGGACGTGAAGCCACTTCAAGGATGTCGGCCCCGTCGCTGCCGGCGCTCAAGCGGTGAACCACGCCGGCAGGGATGTCCTCACGCACGCCCGTCAACATCGACAGCTGCCGCAACCGTTCGGCGCTGGGCCCGATCGTCAACAGCGCTTCCCCGCTGAGCAGCATCAAGGTCTCGTGCTTGCGACGGTGATACTGCAGCGACAGGCGCCGGTTGGGACCAATCCGCAACTTCTTCACAATCGAAATTTGAGTCCGACTGAGGACGAGTTCCTCACCCCACGGTTTGCTGACGCGCTCCAGGGGCGGTCCGGCGAGGCTCGTCAAGGTCGCTGATTCGAGTACCACTTGGCCTCCTCATTGCTGGCATGGTTGGCCGCGCCCTGCTGCTTACTAGAGTGAGGGTACGAGGGCGAGCGGCGTCATCCAACTGCCGTATCGACGAGTTTGAGCAAATGCGGGCAACAGGGGGAGCGGCTTGAGCGGTCGATTGTGGGCACTGGTATTGGTCCTGGCCATGGCATCGGCCGCCGTCGGCGCTGGAGCTGCATTCCTGCTCCAACAGGATGATGACGCTCCTGCGGCTGCGACCCGGGTCAGCGTCGTGACCACAGTGACGCCGAACCCTGAGGATGACCAGCAGACCCAGGTCGGTCAATCCCAACAACCAGCAACGGATCGCACCGAGCCGACTCGCCAGGTTCCACCACCCGCCGACGCTCGCGAAGAGCCCACGGAGACGCAATCCGCAACGACGCAAGCGGCCGCGCCTGACCAGCAGCAGGAACAGCAGGCCGGGACGCCAGCAGAGCCGCCTTCCGCCTCGAGCGGCGGGACGTTGGATACGGTGAGCGTCTCCCCGAGCACCATGATGCAGGGAGAATCCTTCGCAGTCACGGTCGAGAGCAGTGAGGCCAAGGCAATCGCGGTCACGCACGGGCGGCGGAGCTGGAATCTGAGCGAGATCACGTCCGGCGTCTGGTGGGGGATCATCGCTGTGCCTCGAGACAGTGAGATCGGCGCGTCGGAGGTGGTCATCGACCTCTATGGCGAAGGCGGCGTCTGGTTGCGTTCGACGGTGTCCCCAATCGTGGTGCTTGCCAATCCTGCGCCGCTTGAGGAAATCACGCTGGGCGGAACGGGCGCCACGCCCGACCCCGCCGCAGTGGCCCTGGATATCGCCGTCCGCTTTGAGCAACACACCGCAGTGACCGGGCCGCCGCGCTGGAGCGGCTCCTGGATCCTGCCGGTCGAAGGTGAGGCGTCCGGAGTGTTCGGCTCACTGCGCACGTACGACGGGGTTCCCTCCGACCAGTGGCATCACGGTCACGACATCGCCGCCCAGCATGGCGATCCGATTTTCGCCCCGGCAGCGGGAACCGTGGTCTGGACCGGCGACCTCGTGCTCCATGGCATGGGCGTGATCATCGACCACGGCGCCGGCGTCTATAGCGGCTACTGGCACATGTCGCTGATCGGAATCCGTGAAGGCGTTGAAGTGGCGCCCGGTGACTATCTCGGCAATATCGGAACGACCGGTCTGTCGACCGGACCGCACCTGCATTGGGAAGTCATCGTGCAGGGCATCGATGTCGACCCGCTGCAATGGACCGGTGTTGACCAGCCGCATGTGCCGCCAATCTCTGAGGAGTCGGCGGATACACTCGAATAATGCCCGATGCGCCGGTAATCGCAGAACGCGCGACCGAGCTCGCATTCGCCCTCGGGGCGAAATTCCCTGATCTTCGCGCTGATGACATCGAAATATCCCCGGAGCCGGACGCGGAGTTCCTTCGCGCCGACTGGGAGGGCTGGACCGCGCTCTTCCCGCAATCGGAGGCGGCCGCATCGCAACTCTCCATCATGTCCACCGTGATCCCGCACCTGCGAGGCTTCCTCAGCCCCGCCGTGCCGGTCTGGGAACAATCGAGCGACTCCCAGGACTGGAAGCGCCACTGGCGCGCGGCTCAGCGACCCGACGGTCGGCCACTTCGGCCTGATCTGATCGTCGACCAGAATCGCGAACGACTAGTCAGGGACCTGGCCGCCTTCTGCCACGAGTTGCACGAATTCTCCGTCGAACGCGCGCGTGGGCTGGGCGCCACGTCGTTTCGGGAGTGGCGCGCGGAGCACGAAGCGCTGTCGAGACAATCGCTGAGAGTTCTGAGACCGCTGATGGCCTGGTCCCAGATCACCTGGGCGCGACGCTGGTGGTCAAGG
The DNA here is from genome assembly GCA_965261715.1 of Dehalococcoidia bacterium. Lineage (GTDB taxonomy): Bacteria > Chloroflexota > Dehalococcoidia > Bin125 > Bin125 > Bin125. The sequence continues at coordinate 2,872,983 of OZ253471.1, read as the reverse complement.
TTCCTCGACGATGACGCCATCTGGAAGATCCAGCCCTCGCTGGTGCATGGTGGCATTTCGATTGATCGGCTGCTGGTCGACCCGCTGGTCCAGCACCTTGTCGGCGTGACCGGCTGGCAGGGCCTGCGAGTCGCCGATCCGGCGATCGACTTCGCCCATCTTGTCGACGCCTACGGCACTGAGCTTGGCTGGCGCATCGTCGAGCGTTACGGCGAACTTGGTTCCACCGCCGACGCATCCCTCTTCCGTCGTGTACGCCTGTTGCAGACGGTGAGCCGGTTCAGAGACGTCGTTGAGATCGCAGATCGTGAGGGCGTCGACAACGAAGCGATGGCGGTCGCGATTAAGGCGCTCCGCTAGCTTCTTCGCTAACACGGTCGTGATTTTGGTACCTTTGACGGCACTTGAACTTGGATCGACGAACGATCGGAAGGATGACCAATCATGAGTGATGCACCCGCTCGCGCGATGACTCCCGTCGGCGTCAACCACCTGGTCCTGAATGTTCGCGACATCGAGGTCGCCCACGAGTTCTGGACCGGAGTGATGGGCTTCCGCCACATCGGATCGCTCAAGGAACGCGAACAGCGTCCGATGAAAATGCGTTTCTACAACGGCCTCTCCGAGAGCCACCACGACCTCGCACTAACCGAGATCGTGGGCGAATCGGAAGACTCGGGTGACTGGTCAATGGCGCCGAAGCGCCCCGGCCTCAACCATCTCGCCGTGCATTACCCCGACCGCGACGCCTGGCTGAAGCAGATTGCCTTCCTGCAGTCCAAGGGAGTCAAGTTCAATCTGCGCATCAACCACGGGATGACGCACTCGGTCTATATCAACGATCCCGACGGACACGGCATTGAAGTGCTCTACGAGCTGCCGCGCGAAGATTGGGAAGCCGACATCGACGGCGCGCTCAACTACGCGGATGTTCTGCCGACCGAAGGTGAGGAAGCGCTGGTTGACGAGCCCACGCCTGTCTTTGCTGCGCCTGGCGTCGGCGACTAGCCCGGCATTCGGCAGCATCAATGACCATGCGAGACGGCGCGGCCTACCTGGCCGGCCTGCGCGACGGACGACGTATCTGGCACAACGGCGCGCTGGTCGATGACGTGACCAGCGCGCCGGGCTTCGCCGGCGCTGCGCGTACCATCGCGGCCTACTACGACTTTCAGTGCGATCCCGCCGTCCGCGACGTCATCTCCTACGAGGATGAAGACGGCGAGCGCTCGCACCGTTCGTTCAAGATCCCACGCTCGAAACAGGACCTCCGCGATCGCTCCGCCGCCTACGCCGCCTGGGCCGAACATACCGGCGGACAGCTCGGCCGAGCGCCCGACTACATGAACGCGGCTATCGCTGGGGTCGCCGCAGCCAGGCATCACTGGGGGCAGAGCGATCCAGCGCTCGGCGAACACGCGGCGCAGATCCATGACCACTGTCGCCGCAACGATGTCTGCTTGACCCACACCTTCATCACGCCGCAGATCGATCGCAAAACGCCGCTTGGCGAACAGGAGCCGTTCCTCAATGCCGGCGTCGTCAAGCGAACCTCGGACAGCATCATCGTGCGCGGCGCGCGGGTGTTGGGCACGCTGGCGCCGTTCTCGGACGAGAACTTGTCGATGGTGCTGCCGATCGTGAGTGGTGAGAGCGAACGCAAGTACGCGCTGGGCTTCACCATTCCCGTCGACGCGCCCGGGCTGCACTGGGTCTGCCGCGACTCGTTCGACCCGAACCGCTCAACCCGCGACTATCCGATCTCCAGCCGCTTCGAGGAGATCGACACGGTCGCCGTCTTCGACGATGTCGAAGTGCCCTGGGAGAACGTGTTCGACTACCAGGACGGGAAGATTCACAACACGGCGCTGATGATGATGCGGTTCCACGAATCGCTGGGACACCACGTGATCGTCAAGAACGTGGCCAAGACGCGCTTCCTACTCGGACTCGCCCACCTTATCGCCGAGAACGCCCAGACCAACTCCTTCATCAACGTGCAGATCAGACTCGGCGAGATCGTCACGATGCTGCAAACCCTGGAATCAATCGTGATCGCGGCCGTTGAGGGCTCATTCGAAGATCCTGCCAACGGCGTCTGGTATTGCAACTCCAACGCCGTCGTCGCCGGGCTGCGACTCTTCCCCGAGTACTACGTCCAGATCATCGACCACATCAAACAGATCGGCGGCAGCAACTTCATGGCTGCGCCATCGGAAGCCAACATGGAAGCGATCACCGAAGCACTTGGTCCATCAGTCGAGCGCTACTTCAAGGGCGCGGCCGACATGAACGAGGAAGGCATCGAGAAAGTCCCTCTCTTCCGCCTCGCCTGGGACGTCGTCGGCACTTCGCTCGCCGGTCGCCAGGAGCTCTACGAACGCTTCTTCTTCGGCGACCAGCAGGTCTCAAAGTCGCAGTCATACCTCCGCTACGACAAAACCGAAGCCATCGACATCGTCCGGCGCCTCTTGGATCCGGGTTGGTTGGGTCCCGCTTAAGCGCCGTCGCAGTTAGTCAGGCTCGATACACTGACCTTGGAGACAGGGAGTGCCCAAGATGGAACACGACGAGGAAGTCAAGGAAGTTGTGAGGCAACCCGCCAGGAGTGAGCCGATAGAGGTTCCACGTCCGCTCCTCGATTGGGGCGACGAAGAACCAGACTCGTACTGGGAAGACCTTTACCACCGGGGACTTGTGAATCCTCCCTATCGATTTCCAAAGGAACAGCGAGAGTTCTGGAAATCGTTCTTCGAGGACTACAAGCCCGTCGGAAAACCGATGACCAATGACGAGTTGATGTGCGCACTGGGTCGCTGTTATTGCGACCGTTGTGAATGACCATCCAGCGCGTTTACTTCGACAGTAGCGCGTTGGTCAAAGTGCTCGTGCCAAGCGAACCTGGCGCCGAGATCGCCTCAGAACTGTTCTATTCCGGCGGGCGCCAATATACGAGTCGGCTTTCGCGTCCTGAGACCCTATCCGCGCTATCCCGTCGCGTTCGCAACCGAGAAATCAGCTCGTCGGAATTGCGCCATGCGCTGACCCGCTTTGATCAGGCTTGGCTGCAAACAAATGTCATCCCAGTTCTTGATCCATTCCTCGATCACGCCGCCGAGCTAGTGATTGGCTTCGCGCTTTCCGGTGCCGACGCCGTCCACCTGGCTACCGCTCTCGATATGCTCCAACATGGCGAGTTGGCATTTGTTACCTGGGACAAACGACAAGCCGCCGCCGCTGATGCTCTCGGCTTCGACGTTCAACCGCCAATCGATTGACCCTTGCCTACGCGCAGCCCTAACCTCCTCACGACTCTCTAGGACGAGGATCGGAGTGCGTAATGGGACATCTCGATGGCAAAGTAGCGTTGGTGACCGGCGGCGCAGGCGGCATGGGCTCGCAAATTTGCAAGGTCTTTGCTGAGCAGGGGGCGTCTGTCGTCGCCTGCGACACCGGCTTCGATGTCGAAGGACGGGCCGGCATGGACCCATCCAAGGTCCAGGCGGTTGTCGATGGAATCATCGCCAACGGCGGACAGGCCACCGCGGTCGCCGGCGATATCGCCGACATGGAGACCGCGGAGCGCGCCGTCCAAACGGCGATTGAGACCTACGGCGACCTCGACATCCTCGTCTGCGCGCACGGCATTCTGCGTGAGCGGATGATCTTCAACATGACCGAGGACGAGTGGGACGGTCTGGTCCGCGTTCACCTCAAGGGCTGCTTCGCGCCGACCAAGTTTGCCGCCATCCACTGGCGCTCGAACCGCGACAAGGGCAACCGGCGGATCATCTACTTCACTTCGTCGGCCGGTGTCCGCGGCGAGGCCGGTCAGCCCAACTACTCAGCAGCCCACGCGGGCAAGATCGGGCTCTCGCTCTCCAACGCCGAGGCGCTCGAGCGCTACGGAGTGACGAGCAACTGCATCTCGCCCGGCGCATCGACCCGAATGACCGACCGCGGGCGTGGAATCGACCAATCGTCCGATGCGCCCAGCGCGTCCGCGACCGGCACGCCGATGGATCCGAACAACGTCACGCCGGCCGTGACCTTCCTCGCCTCCGACGCCAGCGCCGAGATCAGCGGTCGTGTCGTCGGCACGACGGGCAACAAGATCACGATCTGGAAAGAGCCCGATTGGGAGCAGACGATCTGGAACGTCGAGCCATATTGGGACATCGACACGCTGTTTGAGCTGATGCCGCAGACGCTCGAAGTCCAGGGTGTCGGCCCGCCTCCGCGACAGTTCCCCTAGACCAACGACAAACTTAGCGAGAGGTGGGAATCATGGCAAAGCATCTGGAAGGCCGGATCTGCATTATCACCGGCGGAGCGGGCGGTATCGGCTCGAATCTCTGTCGCGTCTTCGGCGAGCAGGGCGCCAAGGTCGTCGTCGCCGACACGGGCTTTGACGTCGAAGGTCGCTTCGGAATGGACGCCTCGAAGGTTGAGGCGATCGTTGCGGAAATCCGCGACGCCGGCGGCGAAGCCGTCCCCTTCGTCGGCGACGTCGCAGACATGGACACCGCCGAGCGAATGGTCCAAACCGCGCTCGACGAGTTCGGCGGACTCGACGTGCTGGTCTGCGCTCATGGCATCCTCCGCGAGCGCATGATTTTCAACATGCTCGAGGAAGAATGGGACGGCCTGGTCCGCGCTCACCTCAAGGGCTGCTTCGCGCCGACGAAGTTCGCTTCGATCTACTGGCGCGCCAACCGCGATGGCCAACACCGGCGCGTTGTTTATTTCACCTCCGACGCCGGGATTCGCGGCTCGGCCGGCCAGCCGAACTATTCGGCAGCACACGCTGCAAAGCTCGGCCTGATGCGATCCAACGTCGGCGCGCTCACGCGTTACGGCGTCACGACGAACTGCATCGCGCCGGGCGCATCGACTCGCATGACCGACCGCGGCCGTGGCGTCGAGGCTTCCGGACCAGCGCCGTCCGAAACGGCTGCCGGAACGGCCCGCGACCCAAAGAACGTCGCCCCGATCGTGGCCTGGCTCGCGTCGGACCAGTCGGATGCCGCCAACGGCCGCATCTTCGGCGCCAGCGGTCATCGCATCTCGCTGTTCTCCGAGCCGGTCCTCGAGCGTTACCTGCACTTCGACGACAACCGGATTGAGATCGACACGCTGTTCGATGTCTGGCCGCTCACGCTGGGTGCGGGAGGATTCCCACGCAACAGCATCCGCCCCGGTCTGGTCTAGCTGGCGGCAGTTATTGCAAGTAGTTGCAATAGCGAGAATCCGAGCGTAGGCTAACCCCGCATCTCGAGGGGAAACGCCGCGATGGGGCGGTCGGCTGTCCGCGCATTCTTGGGAGTAGTCGCGATTACAGCGGCGTTCGTCACGGCGTGCGGAGCTGACACCTCCGAAAGTGACCGGCTCCTCGTCGTAACCACGGTCGCGCCGCTGCGAAGCATCGTCGAGCAAGTCGGAGGAGACCGGATTGATGTCTTGGGCCTGGTGCCCGAGGGCGTCAACAGTCACACCTACGATCCGCCGCCCTCGGCGGTTGGACAACTCGAGCAGGCCGACCTGATCGTCATCAACGGTCTGAACCTGGAGTTACCGACGCTCGAGTTGGCAGAGGCCAATCGTTCCGACGAGACGCGAATCCTTCAGCTCGGCAATGAGGCGGTCTCACCCGACCAGTACGTCTACGACTTCTCCTTCCCTAAAGCAGGCGGCAATCCCAATCCGCATCTCTGGACGGCGCCACATCTGGCTGTGAAATACGCGGAGATCGTCCGCGATGCCCTGATCGAGCTCGATCCGGACGGCCGCGACTATTACTCATCCAACGCTGAGAGGTTGAGCGAACGGCTGTGGGAGTTGGACGAGGCCATCGCCGAAGCGACCCAAACAATTCCCGAGGAACACCGCAGACTCATCACCTACCACGACTCGTTCCCCTACTTCGCGCCCCGCTACGGACTGGAAATCATCGGCGCGATTCAACCGTCGAATTTTTCGCAACCGTCACCTCGAGAAGTGGCTGCGCTGATCGAGCAGGTCAAAGGCGCCGGCGTCCCGGCCATCTTCGGTTCGGAAGTCTTTCCGTCCGAGGTCCTGCAAACGATCGCCAAGGAAGCCGGCGCGGTTCAGGTTTCGACCTTGTCCGACGACGACCTGCCAGGCGAGCCCGGCGACGCAGGCAATACCTTGGTGGGCATGATGGTCGAGAACGTCCGCACGTTGGTGACCGCACTCAGTGGCGACGCCTCCGCGCTCGACGGTTTTGATACGGGCAGCACATGGCAACCGTCCGGGTAGGAGAACTGGTTCGCCTGGACGGCGTCGCGTTGGGCTACGACGGCGAGGTCGCGCTTCGAGACGTCAATGTTCGGATCGCCCCGGGAGAGCTGATCGGCATCGTCGGGCCGAGCGGCTGCGGCAAGACAACCCTGCTCCGCTCCCTCATGGGCGAGTCTGAGGTCTACGCCGGCGACTCATCGGTCGCTGACAACACCAGAGTCGGCTACGTACCGCAGGTTGAGACGGTCGATTGGAACTTCCCAATCACGGTTGAGCAGGTCGCCCTGCTGGGAAGCTGGCGAACACGACGTTGGCTGCCTTGGACGAGTCGGGCCGAACGCAGCCGGGCGCGCGTCGTCTTGTCGCAGCTCGGCATCGCCGATCTCGCAGACCGGCCGATTCGCGCACTCTCCGGAGGAGAACAACAACGGACATTCCTGGCCAGAGCGTTGGTCCGCTCACCGGACCTGTTGTTGTTGGATGAGCCAACGTCAGGCGTCGATATCAAGACGCGGCACGAAATTCTGCATCAGTTGGCCGCGCTGAACCATGCCGGCGTGACGGTCGTCTTAACGACCCATGATCTGAACGGTGTTGCTTCGCACCTGCCCAGACTGATCGCCCTGGGAGAACAAACGGTGCTCGCTGACGGGCCGCCCTCCGAGGTCCTACAACCTGCAATCCTGGAGCGCGCCTACGGCCAGCCGATGTTGGTTGTCCAGAGTGGCAACGAGACCTACGTCCTGCCGGTGCCGGAAGAGGCGCCGGGCGCGCACGAAGAACCGCCGGCGCGGCCGGATGTGGTCAACGTCATTGGACATCCGGACGCCGACGATGCTTGAGCCGTTCGATTTCGGCTTCATGCAACGCGCGATGATCGCAGCCACGCTGGTCGGCGGTGTCACGGCGGCCGTTGGCGTGTTCGTCATTTTGCGACGACTCGCCTACATCGGACACGGACTGGCCCACAGCATCTTCGGCGGCGCAGTGGTGTCATTCACCCTGGGAATCAACTTTTTTCTGGGCGCAAGCATTTGGGGCGCGTTCTCAGTCTTCCTGATCAACCAGGCAGCGCGGCGACGCCAAATCGGCGGCGACGCAGCGATCGGCATCATCACGACCGCGGCATTCGCGATCGGCATCGCCGTGATCTCGCGTGCCCGCAGCTTCACGCGAGACTTCGAGGCTGCCCTCTTTGGCGAGATTCTGGGTATCACCAATCAAGATCTCTACGTGACGGCAGGCATGGTCCTGCTGATTGCTCTGGTGCTCTTCTTGCTCTGGAAGCCACTGGTGTTCATTACGTTCGACCAGGACGTGGCGACCGCCTACGGCATATCGGTGCGCTGGGTCGAGGCGATCTTCTCATTAGCCCTGGCCGCCACCGTCGTCGCGGCGCTACAGGTGTTGGGAGTCACGCTGATCGCAGCCGCATTGGTGATTCCACCGGTCGTTGCCCGCTTGATGACCGATTCGTTCCCACGGCTCTTCGTGATCGCAGTGTTGTTGGGCGCATTCACCGGATTCCTCGGCGTCTATATTTCCTGGTTCGCGGATGTCTCGTCAGGCGCAACCATTGTGCTGGTGCAGGCGGCTGTGTTCGTACTGACGCTCGCCTGGGGCGTCCTGGGGTCACGTCGTGGGCGAAACGCAGCGCGTCGTGCCGAGCGGCTGGCTGGTCTCGAGCGTTCGCTCACTGAATAAGCGAATGGGTAGAGTCAGGACAGATTGAAGTCTCCGGTCCCTCCGAAAACTTGAAACATGTCCACCCAGCATCCGTCTCCACTTGTCGATGAAGCCGGGGAATCCGCGCCGCTCTTCGATCTGGCCGCGCTTGAAGAGGGCCAAACGCCGCTCGATCCGCCATCGCTGGTGCGGGTCACCGAGGCGTTGGCCGACATCGAGGGACGGAGCGACGGAGGATGGCTGTCGGATTGGCCTTCGGCGGCATCCATTGAGACGCCGCCACCGCTGGCCCCCGCGCCCGCGCCGGCTCCGCCTTCGCTTCTACCCGACGTTGAGACGGCGCCAGCTTCGACTCGTCGGCGAGCCAGGCCGGCAGAACCACCGGAGCTGGTCGGCCTGTCCGATGCTGAAGTGGCGCAGCGCATCGTCGACGGCCGAGTGAATCAAGACACGTCGAAGCAGCGATCCGACATCGACGTCATCGTCACGAACGTCTTCACCTACTTCAACATGATCCTGTTCGGTCTGATCGGCATTCTGTTGGTGCTCGCCGTGACCGAGCAGAAGACCGATCACCTGCAGGACGCCGCATTCGTCGGCATGGTTGTGCTGGTCAATGTGCTGATTGGAACCTTCCAGGAGTTGCGCGCGACCCGCAAGTTGCGCCAACTCGTCGCGTTGACCGCACCTACGGCAATCGTCGTGCGCGGAGGGTTCGAGCACGAGGTCTTCGCCACCGATGTCGTCGAAGACGATCTGCTCGTCCTGCGCAGCGGCGATCAAATCGTCGCCGACGGTCCGGTGGTCTGGGCCGAGGCCGAGCTGGATGAGTCGATTCTCACGGGTGAAACCCGTTCAGTGCGTCGTGGACCGGGCGAAGAGCTCGAGTCGGGCGCATTCTGTGTTGGGGGTTCCTGTTACTACCGGGCAGCGAGGGTTGGCATCCATTCCCGAGCCGTCCGCGAGACGCAGGACGCGCGAGAGCTTAAGCGAACCCAAACGCCGCTCCAGCTCCGATTCAAGCGAATCCTCGATGGGCTCATCGTGGGCACCGCGATTCTCGCGTTGTTGATTCTGATTTCCTTCCTGATCACCGGACGCGAGTTCGACGAAGCGGTCAAGGCGACGATCGCCACGGCGACATCGGTCGTGCCCGAGGGCCTGATGCTCGGGTTCACTGTTGCCTTCGCCGTCGGCGCGCTGCGCGTGTCGCGTTTGGGCGCAATCGTGCAGGACAACACCGCCGTCGAGGCCCTGAACTATCTCGACACCATCTGTCTCGATAAGACCGGCACGATCACGGCGAATCGGTTGCAGGTCGATGACGTGCGCTGGGCGTCGGGCGGTCGTTCGCTCGCTGGATGGCTAGGCGCGTTTGCAGTCTCGACGGCGACCAACAACAAGACGGCCGAGGCGCTTTCGACAGCCTTCGCCGCTCAATCCAACGGGGCGCAACTGGTCGACGATGAGCCATTCAACTCAGAGCGGCGCTGGAGCGCGGCACGCCTGCGCCTCGACGACGAAGAGCGCGTATTCGTCCTGGGCGCTCCCGAACGGTTGCTGCGTACGTCGACAACCGCTGAGGAGGACGAACGAGCCGAGCTGCTCTCCGAGTACGAGCAAGCCGCGCAGCGTGGGCTGCGTGGCGTCGTCTTCGCCGAAGCGGCGGCGATGCCGGATGCGGAAACGGATTCCATACCATCCCTGCGCGTCGTGGCGCTGATCACCGTCGCCGATGAGCTGCGAGGAGAGATCGCAAACGCGTTCCGCATGATGGACGATCTGGGCATCGAGCCGAAGATCATCAGCGGCGACAATCCGGCAACCGTCGCGGCGCTCATCCAGCAGTTGGGAATCCAGCTCCCCGGAGGGATGATCACCGGCACGGCGTTGGAGCGGCTCAGCGAGGACGAGCTGGCTGATGCCGTCGAGGAGAACTCGGTCTTCGGTCGCATTGCGCCGCAGCAAAAGGAACAGATCGTCGCGGCGCTGCAAGCGAATGGTCACTTCGTCGCGATGGTCGGAGACGGCGCCAACGATGTCCGCGCCCTGCGCCAGGCCGATGTCGGCGTGGCCATGGAATCGGGAACCAACACGGCCAAAGGCGTAGCTGCGATCATCTTGCGCAACGACTCATTCGAGGCATTGGTGCGCGGCTCGGCCATCGCGCAGAATGTGCTCGGCAATGCCTCTCAGCTCTCGAAACTGTTCGTGACCAAGAGCTTCTACGCCTTCCTGATCATCTTCATCTCAAACATGATGGGCCTCGAATTCCCATTCCTGCCGCGCCACGGCTCGTTGACCGCCCTGTTCACGCTGGGCGTGCCGGCCGTGTTCATCACGCTCACGCGCCCGCCCCGATCGGCGGGGCAAAACTTCCTCTCCTCAACGATGCGGTTTGCGATCCCCGCTTCGCTGGCGCTGGCCGTCGCGGCGGTCTCCGTTCACCTGCTGACCGAAGGCATTCTCGGCCGTCCGGTCGAGGATGCGCGCACGCTTGTCTCAACCACAATCGGGATAGTCGGACTCGCTTACATGGTGGAAGTGATCGGCTTCGAGGGCGCAACGAGGGATAACTTGATGCGTCCGGCGCTGGTCAGCTTCTTTGGCGTGGCGTTGTTGGGCGTGTTCATCCTGACGCTCTATACGCCGGCGTTGAGAAACTTCTTCGACTTTTCACCGCTCTCGGCACCGGAATGGTCGATTGTGATCGTTGCGGCAGGGACCGCTGTAACCGGCAAGTGGGTGCTCTCGACCTATGCCGCCCAAATCATGCGACGCCTGACAGGTCAGGCATACGAAGAGCTCGCATCCAGAGGCCGAGCCAACTAGGCGCTGTACAACTCCGCGAGCTCGGGATCCTTCTCGGCCAGCATCTCGGCGAGATCGAGCAACACCCGGCACTGTTTGTACGTCGCATCGTCCTGCATCTTGCCATCGACAACCGCCACACCACCCGATCCGCCGGCCGCCTGCATCGCAGCCACGACGCGACGCGCAAACGACACCTCGTCGGGATTCGGCCTGAAGACCGACTTTGCAATCGGAATCTGCTTGGGATGCAGCGTCCACGCACCGACGCAGCCAAGGATGAACGAAGCGCGGAATTGATCTTCGCAGCCAACGGAGTCGGAGAAGTCGCCAAAGGGACCGTAAAACGGATAGATCTCATTTGCTGCGCAGGCGTCGATCATCCGAGCCAGCGTGTAGTGCCACGGATCCTGCATGTAAGACGTCCGGGCCGCAGATTCATCGTCCGGGTCGGCGTCGGTGCGCACCACATAGCCAGGATGAGGCCCACCGACGCGAGTCGTCTTCATCCGTCTGGACGCGGCGAGATCGGAGGGGCCGAGGCTCATCCCCTGCAAGCGCGGGCTCGATTGAGCAATCGCCTCGACATTCGATACGCCCTGCGCCGTTTCCAGGATGGCGTGAATCAGGATCGGCCGCGTCAGTCCGTTGCGCGCCTCAAGTTGCGCCAGCAGCAGATCGAGGAAGCGAATCTCCTCGGGTCCGTTGACCTTGGGCAGCATGACCGTGTCGAGCACGTCGCCGATCTCCGCGGTCAACTCGAGCATGTCGTCGAGGAACCACGGACTGTCGACGGCATTGACACGCGTCCATAGCTTTGTCGCGCCAAGCTCGAGCGTCTTGCCGACGTTGATCAACCCGGCGCGAGCTGCCTCCTTGGCGCTCGGCGGAATGGCGTCCTCAAGATTCCCGAGCAGAATGTCCACGGTCGGCGCCAGCTGCGGCAACCGATTCAGGATGCGCTCGTTGGACGGATCGAAGAAATGGATCATCCGCGAGGGATACGTCGGAATGTCGGCCGGTGGGTTCGGCGCGCCGAGCACGAGCGGCCTGAGGAATTGGCGAGGGGTGGGCATGGGCTGGTCTCCTCTGCGATGCGTTGAGCCTATGACCGCCCATCGCTACGTGCAGGTCGGCCCTGGCGGGTCGCGGCTATGATCGCGTTGGTCGTCTTAACGCGGACGGCTATTGAAGAGGGAGACACAATGGCAATCGATCTGACTATGGGAGCCGTGCTGCCGACTAACGAAATCGGCGCCGACCCATCAGCAATTCGCGACTTCGCACAGGCGGTTGAGGGCATGGGCTTCGACCACCTGCTGATTTACGACCACGTGCTCGGCGCCGACCCGTCCGTACATCGCCTGACCGGGCCGTACACCGATCAGGACCAGTTCCACGAGGTCTTTGTCACGCTCGGCTTCATTGCGGCCTGCACCAGAAACCTAGGCCTCGCGACAGCGGTGCTGATTCTGCCACAGCGACAAACCGCGCTCGTGGCCAAGCAAGCTGCTCAGTTGGCGGTGCTCTCCGGCAACCGATTCCGACTGGGCGTTGGCAGCGGCTGGAACCAGGTCGAGTACGAAGTATTAGGGGAGAACTTCCGCAATCGCGGACGCCGACAGGAAGAACAGATCGCCCTGATGCGAGAGCTGTGGACGAACCACCTGGTCGACTTCGACGGCGAGTTCCACCAGGTCAAGGCGACCGGCATCGAGCCGCGTCCGACGGAACCGATCGAGGTCTGGTTCGGCGGTTCACACGATCTGCAGCTCCGCCGCACGGCAACGATCGGCGATGGCTGGTTCCCAATCGGTTCACCGAACGCCGACTCTGCGGCGATGGTGGAAACGCTGCGCGGCTACCTGCGAGACAACGGTCGCGACGCCGACAGCTTCCCGATGGAACCGCAGGCACAGTTCCGCGGCGGTAACCCCGAGCTATGGAACTCGCACGCCGAACGCTGGGTCGAACTGGGAGCGACCGCCATCTCAATCGCAACCATGAACTCCGGCCTGCCCGACGTCGACGCGCACATCGAAGCGGTCCGCCAGTACCGCGACGCGGTCACTGCCTAGTAGTGCTTGAGGATTAGGAGTCGCCGCGCTGGGCCTGACCCTGCGCGGCCACCGCCGCGGCCGCTTCAGCGGCCGCCGCCTCACCTGCCAGGTAGCCACGCTCGACGACATTCAATCTGTCGTCGAGCGTGTACGCAAGCGGCATTCCCGTCGGGATGTTCAACTGCGGGATGTCATCGTCCGAGATCGACTCAAGGTGCTTGACAATCGCGCGAATGCTATTGCCATGCGCCGCGAGCAACAGTCGCTGACCACTGCGCAGCGCGGGCGCAATCTCATGCTCCCAGCAAGGCAGCACACGTTCCAAGGTGAGCTTGAGCGACTCCGCCCCGGGAAGCACAGCTTCCGGAATTCCGGCGTAGCGACGGTCGAAGCGCGGATGGTCGGGATGATCGTTATCCAGTGTCGGCGGCGGGATGTCGTACGAACGCCGCCAGATGTGTACCTGATCGTCGCCGTGTTGCGCTGCGGTCTCGGCTTTGTTCAGACCCTGCAGGCCGCCGTAGTGGCGCTCGTTCAATCGCCAGTCGCGATACACCGGCATCCAGGGCGCGTCGATCTCGTCCAGGATGATCCAGAGCGTGTGAATCGCACGCTGCAAGACCGATGTCCAGGCGGCGTCGAATTCGATGCCCGCTTCACGGATCTGTCGTCCGGCGCTATGCGCTTCGGCGATCCCCTGATCAGTCAGATCCACGTCGATCCAACCGGTAAACCGGTTCTCGCGATTCCACACACTTTGCCCGTGACGGACGAGCACCAGGTTGGGAGTTGAACTGCCTCCGGTCATGCGCACAGGCTACCCTGCGTTTGCTGTAACGAACCCCAGGAGGAAGAAGTGTGAGTGACGCTGAGCGTTCGTCGGACACGGTGTTTGGCGCGATTGTGCGAGGGGAAATTCCCGCAGATGTCGTCTACGAAGACGAACAGTGCGTCGCGTTCCGCGACCTCAACCCACAGGCGCCGACGCATGTGTTGGTGGTTCCTCGCGTTGCTGTATCGGGCTTGCAGGAAGCCGATCAAGCCGATCCGGCGCTCCTGGGACACCTGATGCAGGCAGCCCAAACAGTCGCTCGACAAGAGGGGTTGGAAGAGGACGGCTGGAGAGTCGTCGTGAACGTTGGCGAGAACGCCGGCCAGACCGTCGCACACTTGCACCTGCACGTGCTTGGAGGGCGCAAGCTGTCCTGGCCGCCGGGCTGAGGCGATGAGGCGAAGTCATGGAAGCGTTGCTGGAGGTTCGGGAGCTGGACAAGCATTTCGGCGGACTGCGCGCGTGTGATCAGGCAACGTTCCACGTAGAGGAAGGCAAGATCGCTGGGATGATCGGGCCGAATGGCGCCGGCAAGACCACGGCGTTCAACTGTGTGGCCGGCTTTCTCAAGCCCGACGGAGGCCAGGTGTTCTTCGCCGGCGAAGAAGTCACCGGCTTTCCGCCACACCGAATGTTTGACAACGGCCTGGTGAGAACGTTCCAGATCCCGCAGGAACTGGACACGATGACCGTCCTGGAAAACCTGATGCTGGCCGGCGAGCGTCAGTCAGGCGAGACAGTCTGGCGGAACTGGCTATTGCCCGGCAGCATCCGTCGCGAAGAAGAGCGACTGGAAGTCCGCGCGCACGAAGTCTTGGAGCAGACTCAGCTCGGCCATCAGGCCTACATTCGCGCCGGCGCACTCTCGGGCGGACAACGAAAGCTGCTCGAACTCGCGCGTGCGCTGATGGCGGAGCCGCGCATGATCCTGCTCGACGAGCCCGGCGCCGGCGTCAATCCTGCGCTGGTTCGAAGGCTGGCGGAACACATCCGCGACCTGCGCGAGCGCCTCGGTCTCTCATTCCTGATCATCGAGCACAATCTCGATTTCGTCCGCCAGCTCTGCGATCCGGTGATCGTGATGGCCCAGGGCCGTGTCCTGGATGTCGGAACGCCCGACGACGTGTTGTCCAACCCCGAGGTCCAGGCGGCCTACCTGAGCGGACAACGGACATGACCGAGCGTCAGCCCTTGTTCCAGGTGGAGTCGTTCTTCGGTGGCTATGTCGACGGCATCGACATCATTCATGACATCGTGCTCGACCTCTACCGCGACGAAATCCTGACGATCATCGGACCCAACGGCGCAGGCAAGTCGACGCTGCTCAAGGCAATCGTCGGCGCACTGCCATATGAACGCGGCAGACGCTTGTTCCAGGGCGAGGATGTCAGCGGCTGGTCCACGCCAAGAATGATCGCCGCCGGAATCGGCTACGTGCCCCAGGTCGACAACATCTTCACCTCGATGTCGATCAGGGAGAACCTGGAGATGGGCGGCTACATGCGCAAGGATGGCCTGCAAGAGCGGATCGCGGAAGTCCTGGCGATGTTTCCCGACCTCGAGCACCGTCCGCGAGAGCGTGCGAGCCGCCTGTCAGGGGGGCAGCGGCAGATGCTCGCCATGGCGCGAGCGCTGATGCTTGACCCTGTGATGCTGTGCCTGGATGAGCCAACGGCCGCCCTGGCGCCCGCGGCACGCGGTGAGCTGTTGGGACGCATCTACAGAATTCACATGTCGGGCGTCGGCGTCCTGATGGTCGAGCAAAACGCAACCGAGGCGTTGGTCTGGTCGGACCGGGCAGTGGTGATGGTCGATGGCGAGAAGGCGCTGGAGGGCAGCGGCACGGACATGCTGACCAGCCCTGAAGTCGGGCGGGCATTCCTCGGACTGGCCGGAGAAGCGGGTGAAGGGTTCACGATCGAGGAAGGGAGCCACTCATAGAGATCGCGCAACTGATCACGATCGGGATCATCGTCGGTTCGATCATCGCGCTCGGCGCGATGGGCCTGACCCTGGTCTTCGGTGTGCTCGGCATCGGCGATTTCGCACACGGCGACAAGATGGGCTGGGGCATGTTCCTGGCCTTCTTCGTCGTCTCGGCCGAGGGCGCCAACCTCGGCTTCGCCGGCGGACGCTTCGGATCGCTCTCCTTCGGCTGGGGTCTCGTCGTCGGACTGCTGGTCGCAATGATCGGCGTCGCGCTGATCTCGGTGATCCTGGAGCGCCTGGTGTTTCGGCGACTGCGGGCGACCGGTGGAGGATTCTTCGTCTTCGCCATCGCCTCGTTGGGCATCTCGATCATGTTGCGTGCAGCGGTCCAGCTGATCTGGGGACCGTCGAACTTCCGCTACACCCCGGGCATCCACCCGGCCATCGAGATCCTCGGCGGTATTCGGGTCAAGCCCGATCAGTTCTTCATCGTCGGTATCACCGTGTTGGCGGCCGTGTTGCTGTACTGGCTGTTGTACCGAACCCGATTCGGCAAAGCGATGAGGGCCACATCGGACAATCCCGGCCTGGCGGAAGCGTCGGGCATCGACACCAACCGTATTCGCATCGGCACCTGGATCGTCGCCGGCACCATGGCGGCGCTGGCTGGCGTCATGCTTGGACTTCAAGCCGAGGTTCGCTTCGACGCGGGATTCCGTCTGCTCTTGCCCTTGTTCGCTGCTGTCATCCTGGGCGGGATCGGCAATCCCTGGGGAGCGCTGGCTGGTGGATTGACGGTTGGGATTGCCCAGGAGCTGTCGACCCAATGGATCAATACGGGCCTGAAGCCGGGTGTCCCCTTTGCCATCGTGATCGTTGTGCTGCTATTGCGTCCTCGAGGACTGTTCGGACCGGCGCGCTGAGATGGAACAGCTGATCGTCACGCTGGTCACATTCGACGGCGGTGTCAATTGGACCGTCGGCTTCCTCACGACCGTGGCAATCTTTGCGATCCTGGCGCTCGCGCTCAACATCCAATGGAGCGTGGGCATCCTCAACTTCGGCGTCGCGGCCTTCTTCATGGTCGGCGCGTACACATCCGCCGTGCTGACATTGCCGGCCCCTGAGGGCTTGGAGGCCTACGTGGGCGGCTGGGGCATTCCTATCCCAGTCGGTTGGATCTTCGCTGCAATCGCGGGAGGCGTCCTGGCGATTTTGCTTGGTATCCCGACCCTCCGTCTGCGCGATGACTTCCTCGCGATCGCCACCATTGGCGTCGCCGCGATTCTGCGCAGCATTGCCAACTCGGTCGAAGGACTGGTCAACCGCAGCCGGGGCCTCAACGGCATCGATGGATTCTTGCAACACGAAGTCCAGGGACCCAACTACCGCTGGGTCGAGCTCGCCATCGTGCTCGTCGTCCTGATCGCGGTCTACTGGCTGGTCACCCGTGCGACGGCATCGCCGTGGGGCCGCGCCTTGCGGGCGATCCGCGACAACGAGGACACGGCCAAAGCGTCGGGCAAGAACACTGTGCGTTTCCGCATGGGAGCCTTCATCCTCGGAGCCATGTTGATGGGTCTGGCCGGGGCGATCTACGCCCATCGCAGCGGCACGATCTCGCCGCTGACCTTCTCCGACCTGCTCGGCACCTTCTTCGTCTGGACGATGCTGATCGTCGGAGGCAGCGGCAATCACCGAGGCGCCGTGCTGGGCGCGGTCGTCGTGGGATTCTTCTGGTTCGGGACGCCGCTGATCCAGGAGAGCTTGCCCGACTGGTTGGGCAGCCGCGTCTTCCAGGTGCGGCAGTTGCTGATCGGACTGCTGATTGTCGTGTTCCTGCTCTGGCGGCCGCAAGGGCTGCTGGCTGAACAGGACCGCGTCAGCCGATTTGTCTCCCGAGGACCGGACGATCAACCGGGCAGCGACGCGGGGTCAGTCTGGCATCGACTCAGAAGCACGGTCACGCGCCAACCGTCCGCTATTCGCTGAGGTCCACCGACACGCGCCGGATGATCTCGATTTCGCCGTCGGCGCTGAATCGCCAGATGCCGATCGTGAAGCGGATCAGGTCGCCGTTGTCGTCCCAATCCAGACTCGACGCGGCGCCGGTGTAGTCAATCGCTTGTCCCTGAGCCAACGCATTCAACGCGTCACGCAGTTCGTCGGCGCCGACGCTGATTCCCTCGCCGTTGCTGATTTCACGCAACTGGTCGCGAATCGCGGCGCCGTCCGTCGATTGCGCGGCCTGGGCTGCCAGCGCGGCAGCAATCGTGGCGTCGTACACGGCGGGCACGAACGTGATGTTGGCGGTGGGAGGCTGGCCCCACATCTCGGTGAAACCCGCAACGAAGAATCGGGACGAGTCGTTCTGCTCACCGAAGGTTGGCGCCGCGCCGGTCAGCCCCGTCGCAATCTCGCTCCCGAGCGCATTGAACAAGTTGGGACTCTGCGCGCAGTCGCCGAGCAGGAACTGGTCGAAGAGGCCGCTGTCCAGGGACTCCGAGATGACGGTCGCGCTTTCCTTCCAGCATCCGAGAACAAGCAACACCGTCGCGCCGTCGGCTGCGACCTGCCCGATCTCGTTCACAAACGTGTCGCCGTTCACGTGGTCCAGCGGCAAGGAGATCGCTTCGCCGTTGAACGCCCGGACGACCTCGTCCGCTAGGCCATGTCCGTAGGCGTCATCGCGATACAGGACGCCAATTCGTTCGTGCCCCTGCTCCTTTGCGTAGTCGGCAAGGATGGCGCCTTGTCCCGCCCCGTCGGACGGGGTTGTGCGGAAGAAGTAGTCGCCAGGGTCCGCGGTGGTCAGCTCTGGTGAGGAAGCGGATGGACTGATGGTCGGAATCCGGAGCGGATTGGAGACCTGTTCGGAGATGATCAACGACGACGAGCTGAACGTCGGTCCGACGAAGATGTGGACGCCATCCTCTTCGACCAGTCGCCTCGCGGATGCCACGATGAACTGCTCGTCGAGGTTGAAATCAGCAATGACGCCAATCACGGGCTGTCCAAAGACGCCGCCAGCCTGGTTGATGTCGGCGATGGCCAGCTTGAACGCCTGCCGACGTTCAACCGGCGCGCCGTGGATTGTCTGCAACAGCGCGATCTTCAGCGGTCCCTGACCCACCGCTTGCTCGCCAACAGGCACCGGCGAGCTGCGGTACCAACGCCCAAGCTCCGCGTCGACCGGGAGAAATCGCGCATCGGGGGCAATGCGAACGCTCCAGCCCCCGGACTGTCGTTGCTGCAGCACAACCTCAGTGCGTCCGTCATCCAGCTTTCGGACCGCAATACGGACGTCTCCCGAAGACTCGGAGCTCTTACCAGACTGACCGTCGACGCCGGCAACTTGCCAGATAGCTAAGGTGGCCAACACAAGCACGATGAGGCCCGCCATCGCCAAGATGGCGGGCCTGAAGCGATTGATATCCAAGGTGTGGCTCCTTTCGTTGAGCCTGGAGGCCGGCCAGGAATCCTCTGAATAAACGCCGCTGGTGGGCGATCGGGGACCCCACCTTCAGCCCGCATCAAGTGCGGGGCGGGCTACTCCGTGACATCTCCTCCCGCAAGGAGACCTTTGATTAAGTCACGCATAGGGGATCTCCCAGTTCCTGCCTCCGCGCGCGGACCCGCTCCGCTTCGCGCTGCTCTCGCTTCTTCATCGCTCCTCAGCAGATATGCGCCCTACCGTTTGTGGCTCAGCCGACGAGGAACGGGGTCAGGTCCCCGCGCGGAGGCGGGGACTGAGAACCAGAAGTGCCGGACTAATCAAAGGTCCCCGCGAGGGGAGGGGAGAGGGGATCGGCCGGGGATGCGTGGCGGCTTTTGCTTCGGCTTTGAGTTGGAGGGCGGCTTGTCGGAGTGGGTGGTTGGGGTTGTGTTGGGGGTAGTCGTTGATCCAGTCGCGGTTTGAGTGTTCGAGGAAGGCTCGGACTTCGTCGGGAACGGGGCTAGGCACGGGCTGTTCGGTCGGGGGCGGGGATTTTTGTTCGTTGACGGTGGATTTGCCGTTGTGGGCTGGGTTTTGGCTGGAGTTGTGTTCGGTTCTGTTCGATTTTGTTCGGACGGGTGTGGCTGGTTGGTCGGCTGGTTCGTTGGTTGGTTCGTCGGGCGACCCCCCTTCTGTCACTCCGTGACATCTCCCCCCGCAAGGGGGGGAGAGGGGATCTGGGAGTGTTGCATTGTTCGCCGCAAGGGGGGAGAGGGGAATCGCGAGGGGTTGGTCGGGGTCGAGTTCGGTTTGGGTGGGGAGTTGGGCGTGCTGTTCGAGTTCGGCGGTTTCCTGGGGGGTGGGCGGGAAGATGCGGTTGGGCGCGGGGTAGCGGTTGCCGTAGCGGTCGACGCTGACGCCGCCCTGGGTGAGTTCGCGGACGCGATCGTCTTCGTCGCGTCGGAATTGGGGGACGGCGGTGAGGAGTAGCCGGAGCTCGCGGAGGGCGGCGAGTCGTCGGTCGTGATGTTCGTCGGCGAGGTCGGCGAGTTGGATGACGTGGGAGACGATCTGGTCGGCGGCGAGTTCGTGGATGAGGTCGGTGCGGAAGAGTTCGAAGTCGCTGAGGTAGGCGGCGACGGTGGAGTGGGCGCAGTCCATGCGTTGGGCGATCTGACGCAGGGTGAGTCCCTGTTGTCGGAGTTGGTGGGCGTGGAGGAGTTTGTTGCGGCGGGCGGGGTTGGGGAAGTTGGGGAAGGACATGGGCGCTCCAGGGTGCGAGGTGAGGGGGCATGTACGAGAGTACATATGTTCTTGTTGGTTGATTGGGGTTGGGATGTGTCGTGGGCCACGGCGACTTAGGAATCCTCTGAACAACTGGTGTTGCAGGCCGAGCGGGGACCCCCCTTCAGCCTTCGGCAGCTTCCCCCGCAGAGGGGGGAAGCGGGAATCGGAGTTGTTCAGTGCGTTCCTGAGCGATGAGCGCCTATGGCGCTTCGTAGGGGACGATTTCCACTTCCTCGAAGTTACCGTCCTCGGTGTAACGCCAGATGCTGCTAAACCCGGACGACAGGTCGCCGTGTTCGTCCCACTCCATGGCGGTGGCGGCGCCAACGTAGTCCACGTCGCCACCCTGCGCCAGCGTCCTCAGGCCTTTCGCAACAGAATCGGGACTGGCGATCACATCGTCGCCGGGCGCAGATGCGATTGTCCGTAGCTGATCGCGGATCGCGGGGCCGTCGCCCGACCCTGCCGCCTGGGCCGCCAGCGCCAGCGCGATCGTTGCGTCGTAGGTTTCCTTGACGTAAGGAATGGCGGGCGGCTCGCCATATTCGTCGACGAACGCTGCAAGCCAGGCGTCGGCGGACTTGCTGTCGGTCGCGGACGCTGGACCAGCGCCGTACATGCCGGCGAGGTGCTCCGCGCCGATCGTTTCAATCAATTGCAGGCTCTGCGCACCGTTGCTGAACACGAACTGGTCATAGAGACCCTGCTCAATCGCCTCACGAATCATGATCTCCGCCTCGGGAACAAAGGTGACCACCATCAGGGCCTGCGCACCATCGGCAACTGATTGCTGCAATTCGGCGATGTACGTCGTCTGGGTCGGGTTGATGGCGATGCTGGCAATCTCGCCTTCCCAGGCTTCCTCGAAGGCGGTGGCGTAGCCCTGACCCCAGGCGTCGTTGCGGTAGATCAGTCCAACGTTGTCGAACCCGCGGTCCGCCGCGACCTGGGCCATAATCGGGCCCTGGGCGGCATCGGACAAGGTCGAGCGGAAGAGGAAGTCGTTGTCCTCGGCCAAGGTCAATTGTGGCGACGTAGCGGATGGACTGACGGTGGGAACGCCGGCTGAGGCCGTGATGTCGGTCACCGCCAGGGTGATGCTGCTGGCCGTGCAACAGACGAAGGCATGGATCCCTTCCACCTCAACAAGCCTGCGCGCCTCTTCAGTCGCAATCGTGGGGTCGAGCGTTGAGTCGGTGACATACGCCTCCACCGGCTGACCCCAGACGCCGCCCGCTGCGTTGATGTGTTTGATTGCTAAATCGAAGCCCTTGCGCATTTCATTTCCGTACTCAGCCAGACCGCCGGTGAAGTCAAGCATCAGGCCGATCTTGAATGGCTCTGCCGATGTCTCAGCCTGGCCTTGCTGCTGCGGCTGGTCGGCTTGTTCGGTCTGCTGTTGTGCAACGGCCGACTGTTCCTGCTGCTGGTCTTCGTCACCAGAACAGGCCAGAATGAAGGTCGTGAGTAACAGGGCAATGAACAGCGCGGAGATGAATTTGAGGGTATTCATCGCAGCCAAGACCTTTCCAGTCCTTGCGTGTGGTTGGAAAAGCTAGCGGTTTGCTGTAGATAACTTTTTGCCTGAGGTAAAGCAGTATTCAATGACTGTGGCTACTGGTGATATACAACTACTAATCCTACATCAGTACTTACTCGCCATATGGAATCACACCAGTATCCTCAATCGCGCCTGCAGCAGTGAACCGCCAGATACCGACGTATCCCCGCGCCAGGTCGCCGTTCTCGTCCCACTCCAGCGACTGAGCCGCGCCCTCGTAGTCGACATCTTCGCCGTTGCTCGCCGCCTCGAGACCGAGCCTGATGCTGCCGACATCGGCGAGCACGACCTGGCCCGGCGCGCCGCCGATGCGCCGGAGTTGGTCGCGGATGGCCGTGCCGTCGGTTGAGCCGGCGGCCTCGGCGGCCAGGGCGAAGGCGATGGTCGCGTCGTACGCCTGCTTCGTGTACGGGAAGCCGTACGGACGCTCGTACTCCTCGATGAACGCCGACTCCCAGAGTAAGGCTGATTCCGTGCCCGGCGCGGTGCCAGGAGCAGTGCCTTGCATCCCGGCCAGATACTCCGCGCCGATCGCTTCCAGAAGCTGTGGATTGCGGCTGGTGGGGCCGAAGACGAAGTGGTCGTAGAGGCCGTTCTCGATCGACTCGCGCAGAATGATAGTTCCCTCAGGCACGTACGCCAGCATGATCAGGGCCTCGGGCTCGTTGCTTCGTGATTTCTGAATTTCACTGAGGTACGAGGGCTGCTGTGGGGCGACCGGAATCGATACGACCTCGCCGCCCCAGGTCTCGGTGAACGCCTGCTCAAAGGACTCGGCGATTCCCTGTCCCCAGGCATCATCTCGGTACACCATGCCAACGTTGGAGTAACCCTGTTCGTAGACGAGTTGGGCCAATGCCGGCCCCTGGACCTTGTCATTCAGCGTCGCGCGAAAGAGGAAGTCACTGTCGGCGGCGACAGCCAGCTGGGGCGACGAGGAAGCCGGAGAAATCTGTGGAATCCCGGCCGGTCCAGTGATGCTCTCAGCGATCGCGATTGAGTTCGTGCTTGAGTGCGCTCCCACAACCACGTGTGCGCCCTCAATTTCAATTGCCCGCCGCGCTTCTTCAATCGCAATCGTCGGATCGGTGTTGGTGTCACCGAGCACGAATTCAACCGGCTGTCCAAACACACCTCCGGCAGCGTTGATGTGCTTGATCGCCAGAAGGAATCCGTCGCGCATTTCGACACCGATCTCGGCGAGGCCACCGGTGAGGTCGCCAATGAAGGCAATCTTGAGTGGACCGGGTTGACCCGACGATTGCTCCGTCTGCTCGGTCTGTTGACTCGCCTGTTGCGCTGCTTGAGGCTCTTGAGTCTCGGCTTGCTGCTGTTGCTGAGCCGTAGTTGCCGGGTCGGGCTGCGCATCATCGCTGCCGCCGCATGCAGAAAGTACAAGCAGGAAGGATAGGACGAACGACAGGGAGAAGAGAACTAGCGGTCGGCGCACAACGACGCTCCGATGGCATGAAACGATCACTTGCCTGGGAGGTTATCCAAATCGTCACTCGGCAACGAACTCGAACACCTCAAGATCCTCGACTGACCCATCCTCCGCAAATTCCCAGATCCCGATGTAGCCGTGAGTGCTATCGCCATGCTCATCCCAATCGATGGTGCCGGAGGCGCCCTCGTAGTCGATGTCCTCACCGGCCGCAGCCGCTTTCAGACCTGCGGCCAGGCTCTCTCGGCGTGGAGTCACCACCAATCCCGGCGCTGAGCCGATGCGCCGCAACTGATCACGAATCGCTCCGCCGTCCGACGACCGGGCGGCCTGGGCAGCCAACGCGAGCGCGATAGTCGCGTCATACGCCTCCTTGACGTACGGGCGACCGGGTGGTCCGCCGTATTCGTCCTGGTATGCCTCGTCCCATGCCGCGGACGAGTCGCTGTCAGGAGCAGGTGCGACCACCGTGCCTCGCATCCCAGCCAGCGGCCCGGCGCCAATCGCGTCGCTGATCGCGGGTGTCTTGGCCGCCGCGCCAAATACGAATTGGTCGTAGTAGCCGAGCTCCAGCGCTTCTCGCACGATGAGGATCGTTTCCGGCGGAAACGCAATCAGGACTAGCGCCTGCGGCCCGAATTCGACCGACTGCTCGAGCTCGCCGGTGAAGCTGGCGCCGTGGGGATGGACTCCGATTGACTTGACCCTGCCCGTCCAATGCTCTGCGAAGGCCGTCGCCATGCCCTGTCCGAAGGCATCATCGCGATACAGCAGTCCGACATTGTCGAATCCCTGCTGCCCTACGAGCCGAGCGAGGTAACGTCCCTCGACGCGGTCGGCGAGCGAGAGCCGGAATAGGAAGTCGTCATCGTCGGCCAGCGTGATCTGTGCAGACGTGGCGACCGGCGAGATAGTCGGAATCCGGGCCGATCCGCTGACCGATTCAGTGACTGCCAGGGTCATGGCGCTCGACATCGGCCCGACAATGCCGTGAACGCGTTCAATCTCGATCAGTCGGCGCGCCTCTTCGACGGCGACGGTGGGAACGAGCACGGTGTCGCCGATGGCGGTTTCAACCGGCATCCCCCAGACGCCGCCGGCCTCGTTGATGTGCTTGATCGCCAGCTCAAAGCCCCTCAGTAGTTCGGGACCGTACTCCGCCAGTGCTCCTGTGAAGTCCAGCAGGAAGCCGAGCTTGAGTGGACCAGTCGGTAGTTCCGTAGAATCGGGCGAATCCGATTCGGCATCCGCCTGCTGCTGTCCCTGCTCTCGCGACACCGACGCCTGGTCAGGCCCAATGGACTCATCACTGCAAGCAGAAACTAACAGCAGCGCCAAAAGCCCAACCAGGAGCGACAGAAGAACGACAACGCGACCAACTGGTCGAAATACCGCAAGCACTGTCATGACACGCGGGTCTCTGCGGCATTGAACTGAAGGATGATCACCTGCGGGCAGCGCATTTTTCGCTGCCCGCAGGAGGTCGATTGCCGCAGTCGAGTTTAGTCGGCATTAGTTGCCGAGGTCGAATGCGGTCACGCTGATTTCGACGATCTCGCCGCCTTCGTATGCCCAGACTCCGATGTAGCCAGACGTGATGTCGCCATTCTCGTTCCAATCGAGGGAGGTCGCGGCGCCTTCGATATTGATGCTCTCCCCGTTGGCGAGCGCTGTCAGCGCCCCGGCGACGCCTTCTGCGCCAGCCGCGTAGGCGGCTCCTGGAGGAGCGCCGACCTCTCGCAATGCGTCCCGAATCTCGGCTGGATCGATTGAGCCGGCGGCCTGAGCGGCCAGACCGATTGCCATCGTCGCGTCGTAGGCCTCGGGAATGAACGGCAGCGGGCTCAGTTCGCCATACTCGGCGACGTAGGCATTGTTGAACCCCGCCAATGAGTCTGACAGAGGCCCGGGCGCGGGCGCCGTGCCTTTCATCCCATCCAGGTAGTCGCCGCCGATGGCCTCGACCAAGTCCTGGCTCTTGCTGCCATCGACAAAGAGGAACTCGTCGAACAGGCCTTGTTCCAGCGCCTCGCGAATGAAGATCTCGGCCTCCTGCGGGAAGGCGATCACGATCAGCACTTCAGCGTCGTTGTCGGCCGCCTGCTGCAGCTCGGCCAGGTAGGTCGCCTGCCGAGGCTCGATTGAGACGATGTTGGCCTCGCCGTCCCAGGCCGCGTCAAATGCCTCGGCCAGGCCCTGGCCGTACGGGTCGTTGAGGAAGATCACGCCGACGTTGGTGTATCCCTCATCGGCTGCGAGTTGAGCGAGCACCGGTCCCTGCGCGGCGTCGGAGACCGTGCTGCGGAAGAGGAAGTCGTTGTCCTCGGCGATCGTCAACTGTGGAGAGGTCGCCGAAGGCGAGATGACCGGGATGCCGGCGTCGGCTGCGACCGACTCGACGATCGCGAGCGTGATCGAGGAAGCGAGCGGTCCGACGATCGCGTGGACGCCCTCGACCTCGATCAGTCGGCGAGCTTCCTCTGTGGCCTGCGTCGGGTCGAGCGCGGTGTCGCCGATCACGATCTCGACGGGATGCCCAAGCACCCCTCCGGCGTCATTGAGATGCTTGATCGCCAGTTCCACACCAGTCTGAATGCTTGGGCCAAACTCTGCGAGTGGTCCCGAGAAGTCCGCCAGGAAACCAATCTTGAGCGGCTCGTCCGACATGATCGGCTCGGCCTGCCGTTGTCCGGTGTTGGAGGTGCTGGGTGTGGCGACGATCGGGCCGCCGCTCAGATCGAATGCGGTGACGCTGACTTCTTCAATCGCGCCATCGGTGTACTGCCAGACGCCGATGAAGCCGGAGGTGACATCGCCGTTTCCGTCCCAATCGAGCGACGTCGCCGCGCCGGCGTAGTTGATCTGGTCGCCGCTGCGGATCGCGTCGAGGGCCTCGGCGATACCGGCCGCGCCGGCCGGGTAGGAGTCTCCAGGAGGCGCGGCCGCCTCTCGAAGGTTCTCGCGAATCGTTTCAGAATCGGCGGCACGGCCGATTTCGGCAGCCAGGCCGACAGCAATCGTCGCGTCGTAGGCCTCACGGATGAATGGCAGCGGCGAGAGTTCGCCGTACTCAGCCACGTACGCCTCATTGAACGCACGCAGCGAGTCGGACTCAGGCCCCGGGGCTGGCGCGGTGCCCTGCATGCCGTTCAGGTAGTCGGCGCCGATGGCGTCGATCAGGTTCTGGCTCTTGGTGCCGTCGACGAACAGGAAGTGATCGAAGAGTCCCTGCTCCAACGCTTCACGCAGGAACACTTCAGCTTGCTGAGGGAATGCGATCGCGATCAGCGCCTGGGCTCCGTTGGCCGCAGCCCGCTGAAGTTCCGACAGGTACGACGCCTGTCCGTCCTCAATTGAGACCAGGTTGGCGTCGCCGCCCCAGGCCCGTGCAAAGGAGTCGGCGAGACCCTGCCCGTATGGGTCGTTGAGGAAGATCACGCCAACATTGCTGAGGCCCTGGCTGGCAGCAAGCTGCGCCAACACCGGACCTTGTGCAGCGTCCGAGGTGGTGCTGCGGAAGAGGTAGTCGTTGTCTTCGGCGATGGTCAACTGCGGCGAGGTGGCGGATGGTGAGATCACTGGTACACCGGCCGGCGTGGCGACCGATTCTGCGACTGCGAGCGTGATCGACGAGGCGAGTGGTCCCACGATCGCGTGGACGCCTTCAACTTCGATCAGTCGGCGCGCTTCCTCGGTCGCCTGGGTCGGATCGAGCCCGGTGTCGCCAATCACCAGGACGACATCGTGTCCAAGTACGCCACCTGCATCATTCAGATGTTTGATTGCCAGCTCAACGCCAGTCTGAATCGCCGGACCAAACTCTGCCAGCGGACCGGAGAAGTCGGCCAGGAATCCAATCTTCAGAGGCTGATCAGAGACGGCAGGGGTGGTGGGCCGATCCTGTTGTTCCTGAGCTGGTCTCGCCGGCGCCGCAGCCGTCGTCTGCGACTGCTGCTCGTCCTGTTGCGCACCCGCCGCCTGTTCTTGTTGTTGGGGTTCGTCGTCGCCGCAAGCGGCGAACAACCCAAGCGCAAGCGTTGACAGGAGAGCGATCGCGAGAGTTCGTAACAGCTTTGTGGTCATGGCAGACCTACTTTCAATTAGCTGATTCGCACTCGGTTATGCGTCAACGGCAGGTTATCTATTTTTTCAATGGCAACGCTTGCGGTTCCCGATCAAGAACGGTCAACGTGTTGGGAATGTAATACAACGGGCAGCTAAGCCGCGCGCTAGTCGTCGAACGCGCTCAGCACCTCCGAGTCGAACTGTTCGTACAGGCGCGGATTGTTCGGAATCGACTCAAACACGAACCCGCTGACACCGATGGCCTCGTACTCCTGGAACAGGCTGACCAAGTGTTCGGCCGGACCGATCGGGAGCCGGGTCTTCTGTTCGTCCGACATGCCTTCACCGTGGATGTCGCGCAGGCGGCTGATTTTGTGATCCTCGACGACCAGGGCGGGTCGCATCACCGTGGTCAGTTCGATTTCAGCCGGGTCCCGCCCGGCGTCTTCGCAGTGCCGGTGGATGATGCCGATTAGCCGCGCGATCTCTTCAGGAGTCCCACGGATGTTGCTGATATCCCCGTAGCGCGCCAGGGTCCGAAGCGTGCGCCGTTCACCGTTACCGCCAATCATGATGCGGATCGACCCGCCAGGATGATCTGGGTGCGCGCGTGGCGCGAACGGCGCGTCCTTGAGCTGGTAGTACTGACCGTCGTAGTCGACGCGGCGATTAGAGCGGAACAACGCCCGGATCAGCTCGGTTGCCTCTTCCAGCCGATCAGAGCGTTCTCTGATGCCAGGAAAGTCCCAGCCATAGAAGCCGTGCTCCCGCTCGTGTCCGGCCGCGCCCAGGCCGAGGATGGCCCGGCCGCCCGTGTTGTGATCGAGCGTCGCCGTCATCTTGGCGACCAGGCTCGGATTGCGATATGTCACGGCCGAAACCAGCGTGCCCAGCATCAGTGTCGAGGTCGCTTCTCCGATTGCAGCCAGCGACATCCATCCCTCGAGCGAATCGCCCGTTTCGTCCATGAACCCCAGTGGCGGGACGAAATGGTCGTATGTCCAGGCCGAATGCCAGCGTGTTGCATCCATCGTCTGCGCAACGTCGCGCATCTGAGCAAAGTCAGTCTGGTTGCCGGGAATCTGTGCGCCGAACGTGAGTCGCATCGTCATTGGCGTGTGATGTTTCTTTGCTTAGTCGTCAAACGCGCTGAGCACCAGCTCGTCGAACTGCTCGTAGAGTCGGGGGTTATTCGGGATCGACTCGAACACGAACCCGCTGATCCCGATGGCCTCGTACTCCTGGAACAGGCTGACCAGGTGTTCGGCTGGACCGATCGGGAGACGGGTCTTCTGTTCGTCCGACATGCCTTCACCGTGGATGTCGCGCAGACGGCTGATTTTGTGATCCTCGACGACGAGGGCGGGTCGCATCACCGTGGTCAGAACGATCTCTGAGGGATCGCGCCCGGCGGCCTCGCAGTGCTTGTGGATGACGCTGATCTTGTGCGCCACCTCTTCCGGCGTGCCGCGCACGTTGCAGATATCGCCGTATCGAGCCAGCGTGCGCAACGTGCGCCGCTCACCGTTGCCGCCGATCATGATCTGGATGAATCCGCCTGGGTGATCGGGATGGACCCGCGGCGAGAACGGCGCGTGGTCCAGCGAGTAATACTGTCCCTCGTGCTGGACGGGACCATCGGAGTGGAAGAGGGCTCGAATCAGTGCGGTCGCCTCTTCCAACCGGTTGGAGCGCTCCCTGAGCGCAGGGAAGTCCCAGCCGTAGGCGGCGTGCTCACGCTCGTGCCAGGCCGCGCCCAGCCCGAGGATGGCGCGGCCGCCCGTGTTGTGATCCAAGGTCGCCGTCATCTTGGCGAGCAGCCCCGGATTGCGATACGTCACGCCGCTGACCAGCGTGCCGAGCATCAGATTCGAAGTCGCTTCACCCAGCGCAGCCAACGTCATCCAACCCTCGAGCGAGTCCTCGGTCTCGTCCATGAAGACCAGCGGGGGGACAAAGTGGTCGTACGTCCAGGCCGAGGACCAACGCGTCTCGTCCATCGTCTGGGCGACATCTCGCATCAGCGGGAAATCGGTGGAGTTTCCGGGAATCTGCGCGCCGAACGTCAATCGCATCGTCATCTGTATCTCCTGTTGTAGCCGATCACGAGCGAGGCTGGCGAGCAACAACGCTCCCCCATTGGGGGAGATGTCGCGTAGCGACAGTGGCGGCCGCCCATCGAACCTCGCCGAAGCTCTTCCTGCAGCCTAATTGCCCCGATACCTAGGCTCCCGCTTTTCCGCGAACGCCCTCGGACCCTCTCTGAAGTCGTCTGTCTTGCGGATGTGCGCCGAGAGCAATTCTTCCATCCGAATGCCCTCGTCGAGCGGCAGCGAGAGCCCGCGAATCGCCGCTTCCTTGATCGCCCGCTGAGTCAACGGTGCGCCGGCGGTCAACTTCTCGGCCCAGGCTCTGGCCATGGGCATGACTTCGTCCGCAGGCACGACACGGTTAACCAGCCCAACCGACAGCGCTCGCTGAGCATCGATGTGTTCGCCCATTAGCAGCAGTTCCATCGCCACAGACCAGGGCAGTTGTCGAGTCAACCGTTGGGTCGCCCCGAGCGTCGGCACAATGCCGCGAATTACTTCGGGGAGACCAAACTGCGCGTGCTGGGCCGCGATCCGCAGGTCGCAGGCAGACAGCAGCGTCAAGCCGGCGGCCAGACAATATCCATTGACGGCGGCGATCATCGGCTTCCAGATCTGCATGCCGCCATCAATCGTGTGCCTCGCCGACGGTTGGAAGACTGGCCAGTTGACGCCCTCGGCCCCGGGACGCGTGGGAATCGTCTTCTTCAGGTCGGCCCCGGCGCAAAACGCCCGATTACCTGTCCCGGTCACGATTCCGACCCAGATGTCCGCGTTGTCGCGAATCTCGACCCAGATGTCGGCCAGCGAAGCAATCGTCTCAGGATCGAGAGCATTCATCGCCTCAGGCCGATTGAGGGTGACGGTGGCAATCCGGTCGGATAGTTCAAACGTGACGGTGTCAGTCGTAAGGTCAGTCATAATGTGCGCAGGTTATCCGACGCCGGATGCACACCTATACTCGTGGCAGGCTCCAACCCCTCTGATCTTGAGCTTCGGAAAGAACTACGAATGTCCTACGACAACGTCCTCTACGACACCAACGCACGGGTGGCCACGATCACCCTGAACCGACCCGAGAAGCTGAACGCGCTCTCGAATGAGCTGCGCGGCGAGATGTTCCACGCCCTCAAAACGGCCGAGGCGGACGCGTCAATCGGTGTCATCGTGATCAAGGGCGCCGGACGCGCGTTCTCGGCCGGCTACGACCTCCAGCCCTCGCCCGACCTTTCGAATCCTCACACGAACGAGTGGACCGGGCTGCCCGACACCGGCACGACCCACCCGCAGCACTACGACTGGTCGCGGCATGCGGTGATGGGCAACTTCATCATCTGGGAACTGGCCAAGCCGGTGATCGCGCAGGTCCACGGCTACTGCCTCGCCGGCGCGACTGAGCTCGCCTCGGCTTGCGACCTGCGGATCATCGCCGAGGATTGCCAGGTCGGCTATCCGCCGGTGCGCGCGATGGGCACGATGGATGCGATGTGGGCGCCGTGGCATCTGCCCCAGGCGAAGGCTCGCGAGTTCGCCTACCTCGGCGACCCGCACTCGGGCGCCGACATGTATCGCTGGGGCTGGGCCAACTACGCGCTTAAGGCCGAAGACCTGGACGAGTTCACGCAGGAATTCGCCGCCCGGATGGGCCACGTCGACAACCACCTGCTGATGTACTCCAAGCGAGCCGTCAATCGCGCCTACGAAATCCAGGGCTACAAGACCGCGATGATCTCCGGCACCGACGTCGAAGCAATGTCGAAGCACCGACCGGAAGCCGGCGAATGGGGCGAACGTGTCCGACGCGACGGCCTTAAGTCGGCGCTCGAGTGGCGCGACGGCCCATTCCGCGACTTCCGCGGGGCTCGCACGAATGCGCCGCACGACCGCGAGCTGATGCGCGGCGCCGGCGCTCCGTCGAAGCCCAGCTGGGACTAGTGCCTGTTCACATTGGGGGATGCAGAGGTAGAAATGACGCATTCCGGCTGGACCATGGGAGGCGGGACCCCCTCAGCCTTCGGCAGCTCCCCCTGCAAGGGGGAGCGGGAGAGTTGATAGGCGCTTCGATTGGGATCGCGCTGTCAATGTGAACAGGCCCTAGTCGCCCGATGTCTCGGCGGACGATGGCGCGCTTGTCCCGCGCGGTCTGCGTCTGGCCGCGAAGCGCCCCGTGCTCATGTAAAAGTCGAGTAGCGCGATAGCGATTGCGGTGAGCGGAACAGCCACGAATGCGCCCATGATGCCCCAGAGCGCAACACCCGTGGCGACGGCCAGGATCACCAGGATTGGGTGCAATGAGATCGAGCGGCCCAAAATGTACGGGGCCATCAGGTTGCCCTCGATCTGCTGAACGACAAGCACGAGGCCACCCACGATCAGGGCGGCCGTGACTCCCTCAGTGGCGAGCGCAATGAAGAATGCCGCCAGCCCGGCCAGGACGGCGCCGATGACTGGAATAAACGCCCCAAAGAATGTCAGCACCGCGAGCGGCAGGGCAAACGGAATACCAATGATCACCAGGCCGATGCCGATCAGGAAGGCATCCATGAAGGCCACGATCGTGACGCCGCGGAAGTAGAGACCGAGCGTCTCGAAGAGTCCGGTCGTCAGGAGCAGGAAGTCGCGGCGGTGACTCTTTCCGAGCCGCCGGGCGATTGCTCGCTGCATCGACTCGGCGTCCTTTACCAGTAGGAAGACCAGCACCGCCAACAAGATCACTCCGGCCAGCATCTCGGCCGCGAGTCGAACCCCCGAGAAAATACCGCCGGCGATGGTATCCGCGTTGCCGCGTACGCCCGCGAGCACGTCGTCGATTGCTTCATCGACCTGGTCCCCGGACATCCCCGCCCAATCGCCGACCGATTGCACGACTTCGGTGAAGCCGGCTTCAATGTCGACTTCGAGCTGAGAGAACTCGGAGGTCAGCGTGGAGGCGGTGAAATAGCCAATCACGCCAAGAGCGAGCAGGCCGGTGACGACCACGGCGATGGCGGAGACCGCGTTGTTCAATCCGCGGCGCATCAGCACATGTTTTGCCGGAAGCAAGGCGGACGAGAGGATCAGCGCGGCGAGCAAGGGCAGAAAGATCAGTCGCAGACGATCGATCGCGAGGCCCACCAGGATCAGGAATGCCGCAATCACAATCGCGCGAACCGCAAACTCGGACAGGGTGATGAGCCAGCGCGGTGCGAACGAGGTCATGGCAGAATCCGAAGCCGCTCTGCGGAGAGAGAGAAGTAGGCGAAGTTCATGAAGCGGGCTCGTTCAGTGGTTGGTCCTCCGTCTGCGCAAATCCGCTGCAACGCCCGACGGGCAACGACGGATACTTGGGAAATCGTTGATCGGTCTCCGATCGCGCGCATCGAAGAAAAGTGGAACCTCGCCGGGATTGGACCAGCCTCGCCCACTGACAATCGCCGCAGAGCCCCATTTGGCGGCTTGAGAGTGTCATAGGCAGCGCAGTCTGATGCGGGGTTGGTTGAAGCAGCGCGAATGAGCCGCATACGATTGTTGGAACTTCAGGTGAGCGCGTGGACACTCCGAGGCGCGTGAAGGTACAGAATTCGGTTCGCGATGCGACTGACAATTCTCGGCTCCGGAGCGGCGTGCGCGGCTGCGGGCGACAACAGCTCGGGCTATCTGATCGAGGATTCGGGTGTGCGCATCCTCCTCGACTGTGGTCATGGCGTCGCCAGCGCGCTCGTCGGCATGATGCCCGCCAATGAAATCGACCACGTGTTTGTCTCGCATATGCACGCCGATCACTTTATCGATCTGCTGCCCTTGCGCTTCGCTGCCTGCAAGGACATGGCTGGCTTCGACTCTCGCCAGACCACCGTCCACTTGCCGCCGGGCGGCAAAGAGACACTGGCCAGGCTGCTGGAACTTGTTTGCTTTCCGCCCGACTTCTTTGAGAACGTCTGGGATCTCTGTGAGTACCAGACCGGGCAAACTTACCAGTTGACCGATTCCGTGACGGCCAGATTTGCCGGAGGCGTCCACTACATCCCCGGCTGGGCGATTCGCATCGACGGCTCGGCCAGCATCACATACACCGGCGATACCGCGCCATCGACAGCCGTCTGCCAACTGGCGATGGGTAGCGATCTGGTCCTGGCCGAGGCGACACTGGACGAGGCGGAAGACGGTCCCGTGCGCGGACATCTGACGGCTCTGCAGGCAGCAGAATTGGCTACTGCCGCGGGAGCCCGCCGGCTGATGCTGACGCACTTCTGGTACGACGCGGATCGCGAAGTCATGGCCGCCGAGGCGCAGCGCTGCTTCCCCGGTCGCGTCCTGGTCGCGTCGGACGGCGCGGTCCTGGAGCTCTAATCAGGATGCGAATCGCGCTCGTCGCATTGATGGTCGCGATCGCGATCACATTAATCGGGTGCGACGGTTCGGATTCCACCGAGCAAACCGAGCAGTCCGCCGACAACCAGATTCAGCAGCAAACTCGCACGCCATCGTCTGAGGTCGAGACACCAGAGCAAGAGCAACCCGCTCTGGCAACAGAGCCCGACGAGCAGGCTGCTCAGTCCGAGCCAACGTCCGAGCATTCGCAGCAGCAGGAGGCGGCCGAGACAGAGCAAGCGGCAAGCGAGCAAGCAACAGATGCTGCCGCCGCGCAACAGGCGACTATCCAGCAATCAGAACCGGCCGAGGAGGTCCCCGAAGGGACGCGAATCATCAGCCTGTTCGGCGACATCACAGAGATCCTGTATGCACTGGGCGTCGAGGACTTCGTCGTCGGCGTGGATGTGTCCTCAGTCTTCCCGGAAGCGGCGGAGGAACTGCCGGATGTGGGTTTCGCCGGCGCGCTGAATGCGGAAGGAATCTTGGCGCTGTCGCCGACCATAGTGATCGGCGGAGGCATCGTGCCCCCAGGGCCACCCGGCGTCCTGGAGCAACTCGACCAAGCCGGCGTCGAGGTCCTGATCCTGCCCGACCTGGTGGGGCTGGACGCACCGGGCATCAAGATCCGCTTGATCGGTGATGCGATCGGCATCCCGCGGCGAGCTGAGGCCTTGGCGCTGCAGGTCGAACACGACATCGAACTGGCCAAGCCGAAACTTGATCCGACCGCCGAGACCGCTGAGACCACCGAGCTCAAGGTGTTGTTCGTCTATCTGCGTCGTGGCGGAATCCAGCTGGTGTCCGGCGCGGGACGCGAGGCTGAGACGATCATCACTGCATCGGGAGGCGTTGACGCGGGAGCCGCCGCCGGCATTGACGGCTGGCAGCCGCTGAGCCCTGAGGCGTTGCTCTCTATCGATCCCGACGTCTACCTCGTGATGCAGCTTGGATTTGACGCGGTCGGCGGCCTTGACGGGCTGCTGGATATCCCCGGCATGGGCGAAACCAAGGCCGGCAAGCATGGCCGGGTGATCGTCATGGAAGACATCCTGTTGCTCGGATTCGGACCGCGCATGGCGGAGACTATCGTGCAACTACGCGATTATCTCGACGAGGTGCGGGCGTCGTTGAAGGAATCCTCCGGCGCAGAAGAGTGATGCGATGACGAGCGGTCCGCTGGCGCAGCTCCGTGAACGCCGTCCCAACGCGCCGCCGGCAGTCGCCGCATTGCCGCGCTGGCGAATGCCATTCTCCTGGACGGTGCTGGCCGCCCTGTTCCTGGCGCTCGTCCTCGCGAATCTCGGCCTCGGCGCGTTCGATGTCGGCGTCGAGCGGATCATCGCAATCTTGCTCGGCAAGCTCGGCCTTGACATCGGTGTGGAATACACGTCGGCCGAAGAAGCGGTCGTCTGGGTCATCCGCGTGCCGCGCATGATCCTGGCGGCGTTGGTCGGCGCAGGACTGGGCGTGTCGGGAGCGGCGCTACAGGGCCTGTTTCGCAATCCACTCGCCGACCCCAGCCTGATCGGCGTCTCGAGCGGCGCTGCATTCGCCGTGGCGCTCTCCGTAATGCTGGGCCTGACATCGGGCGCCGTCTTCATCCAGCCCCTGGTCGCGTTCGTCGGTGGACTGGTCCTGACACTTGGCATCTACGCTTTCTCGCGTTCGGCCGGCCGAACGCAAATGGCGACGATGCTGTTAGTCGGGATCGCCGTCAATGCGCTCCTCGCCTCGGCGATCTCGTTCATTCTGTCGCTGTCCGACGACGGCGCCTTGCGAGACATCGTGTACTGGATTCTCGGCTCGCTCGGAGGAGCGGTCTGGAAACACGCGGTCACCGCTGGGCCCTTGATCCTGCTCGCGATCGCCGTCCTGGTCCGCCAGGCGGGAGCGCTCAACCTGCTGACGCTGGGCGACGCCGAAGCGCGGCACCTCGGCGTGCGAGTTGAGCGCTCACAGTTCACGATCGTGTCCGCCGCAGCTCTGGCAACGGGCGCAGGCGTCGCTGTCGCGGGAGTCGTGGGCTTCGTCGGACTGGTCGCGCCGCATCTGGTGCGCCTGGTCGTCGGTCCGGATCACCGCAGCCTGATTCCGGCGAGCGCGGTATCTGGCGCGATTCTCGTGCTCGGCGCCGACCTCGGCGCCCGCACCATTGTCGCCCCGGCCGAACTGCCGCTCGGCGTCGTGACGGCGGTCATCGGGACCCCGGTGTTCCTGTATCTCATTCATCGCGCCCGACGTAGTTTGGCCATGGGTGGTTGGTAGGAACGGCGAGTAAGCTAAGGCTGTGACCGCCAACGAGCCCGTCCTGCGAGGCGCAGACCTCACCGTGCGCGTCGAAGACAAGACGCTGCTCGACAGCGTCAGCATCGGTGTGCGTGGCGGTGAGTTGCTCGGTGTGGTTGGGCCGAACGGGGCAGGCAAGACGACCCTGTTGAAGGCGCTGTCCGGTGACGTGGAGTTGGCCGAAGGCGCGGTCTACATCGATGATCGGCTGCTCAGCGACTTCGACGCACGCGAGCTCGCGCGTCGCCGCGCCGTGATGCCGCAGAGTTCTTATCTCCCCTTCCTCTTCACCGCGCGCGAAGTGGTGCGGATGGGCCGAGCGCCGTGGGAGGGCGAACGAGGCGAGAGTGAGCACGGCGCAACACTGACCGACTACGCGATGAGCCTGACCGACACGCGAGACTACGCCGTCCGCGCCTACCCGACGCTTTCCGGAGGCGAACAGTCGCGAGTCACGCTGGCACGCGTCCTGGCTCAGGAGACGCCGATCCTGCTGATCGACGAACCAACCGCGCATTTGGATCTGCGACACCAACACCTGGTCTTGCAGTTGGCCCGCGAACTGGCCTCCGAGGGCGCGGCGGTCGTCGCCGTGCTGCACGATCTGAATTTGGCCGCGATGTATACGGATACCGCTGTCGTGTTGCATCGCGGCGCGGTCGTGGCCAACGGACCATCTCAGGAAGCGCTGCATCCCGACGTGCTGTCACCGGTCTTCGGCATGGACTTCGTCCTGCAGACTCACCCCGATCTCGAGCGTCCCATGCTCATTCCCTTGCCGGCGTCGGTGTCGCATGATCGAGGCTGAGTTGAAGCCCAAGAGCTGTGGGCTCACCTCACAAACGACAGTTGGGCGACAGAGCTTGGCGCCTGTGACAATCTTTTCTTGCGATTTGCGCATATTTGCGCATATTTGCGCAGTGATAGGGATAAACTCGGAAGTGTCACTCCCTGGCCGGTGCTTTCGAGTGATTCGCGCCGGCTAGTGGATGTGGGGATGGGAAGCTCAGATGCGACCACGTGAAACTCGAACGAGTCTGCTCGAACGCGTCGTAGAGCTCGGTGGAGCGACGGTCGCTCAGCTTTCGAACGAGCTGGATATCTCCGACGCCACGGTGCGGCGGCATCTCGATCGGCTCGAAGCCGAAGGGCTGTTGCAGGTCGAAGCGCTCAGGCGCGGACCCGGTCGACCCTCCTATCTCTATCGCGCCACCGACACCGGTGTACGCGCCGTGCGCGATCACACGCCGGAGCTGGCAGAGCGATTGCTCAGCGAGATGGCTCGATTACAGATTGAGAAGTCAGCGCTGTCCGAGGCGCTGTCCGATCAGGTTGCCGACGCACACCGCGCTGAGGTACCTGACGGGTCCCTGGAGCAACGAGTCGACGCTGTCGTCGTCGCCCTACGCCCGGAAGGCATCCTCGATCACTGGCAGCGCAACGGCGACGAACTGAAGCTGGTCAACAACGCCTGTCCCTACCTGGGCGCGGCGACAACCAATTCCTGCGTCTGCGACGCCGACCGCCTGGTCATCGAAAAGCTGCTCGGCGTGGAAGTCGAACAGACGCTTCGGCTGGCCGAGGGCGATGACGGCTGCGTCTATATCGTTCCCCTGCAGCCGATATCGCTCGACGCCAAGTTCAAGCAGGCGGTTTGAGTGAGCATTCCGCTGAACCATGCGCTGCGTCACGCGGCGCCGGAGTTCAAACCAACAGAAGGAAGCCGGTGAATGACACCGACCCCGCCACTATTCGAGATTGATGCGCTGCAAGTTGCAGTCGAGGACAAGCCGATTGTCAACGAGCTCTCGTTGACCCTGCGTCCCGGCGAAGTGCACGCGATCATGGGTCCGAACGGATCCGGCAAGAGCACGCTGGCCAACACGCTGATGGGCCACCCGCGTTACACCGTCAACGGTGGCGACGTTCGCCTCAACGGCCAGAGCATCATTGAGATGCCCCCCGATGAGCGCGCGCGGGCCGGCTTGTTCCTCGCCTTTCAATACCCGACAGACATCCCGGGAGTCTCGATGGTCAACTTCCTGCGCCGCGCGATGACCGCCAGGCGCGGAGAAGAGATTCCCATTCGAGAATTCCGCCAGGTCCTGAACGACGTGCTCGGCAAGCTGCAAATGGACGAACAGTTCGTTCGCCGCTACGTCAACGACGGCTTCTCCGGCGGTGAGAAGAAGCGCGCCGAAATCCTGCAACTGGGGCTGCTACAGCCGCTCGTCGCGGTGATGGACGAGACCGACTCCGGCCTCGACATCGACGCGTTGCGGATCGTGAGTGAAGGAATCAATACCTTCCACTCCGACGAAAATGCGATTCTGCTAATCACGCACTACCAGCGAATCCTGCGCTACGTTCAACCCGATCATGTGCACGTCTTGATTGACGGACGCATCGTTGAGTCGGGCGACGCCAGCCTGGCTGGAGTGCTTGAGCGGGACGGCTACGAACCGTTCATGGAACGAACCAAGGAAGGGGTGTTGAGTTCATGACCACACCTGCGATCGATACACCAGTCTCTCCAAACAGCGATTACGAGTTTGGCTTCCACGACGACGTTGAGGCGATGGTCAAGCTGCCCAAGGGCTTGTCGCGCGAAGTCGTCAACACGATCTCGGACCTCAAGAACGAGCCCGAGTGGATGCGCAAGCTGCGGCTTAAGGCGCTGGACCACTTCAACTCTCGTCCCATGCCCGACTGGGGCGGCGACTTGCGCGAGATCGACTTCAGCGACATCCACTACTACGTCAGCGCGACCGACCGCGACGAATCGTCGTGGGACGACGTCCCCGACTACATCAGGGACACCTACGACAAGCTGGGCATTCCCGAGGCCGAGAAGCAGGGTCTGCTCGCCGGCGTCGGCGCGCAGTACGACTCCGAGGTCGTCTATCACCACATCCGTGAGGACCTCGAAGAGAAAGGCGTGCTCTTCCTCGGCACCGACCAGGCGCTGGAGGAGTACCCCGACCTTGTCCGTGAGTACTTCAGCACGGTGATTCCGGCCAACGACAACAAGTTCGCGGCGCTGAACACCGCGGTCTGGTCAGGCGGCTCGTTCATCTATGTGCCGAAGGGCGTCAAGGTCGACATTCCGCTCCAGGCCTACTTCCGGATTAACTCCGAAAACATGGGCCAGTTCGAGCGCACCCTGATCATCGCCGACGAAGGCTCGGAGGTGCACTACGTCGAGGGCTGTACCGCCCCGATTTACTCGTCCGACTCGCTGCACTCCGCGGTCGTCGAGATCATCTGCAAGGCTGGCTCAAACGTCCGTTACACGACGATTCAGAACTGGTCGAACAACGTCTACAACCTCGTCACCAAGCGGGCGATGGCCTACCAGGACGCCGTAATGACCTGGGTCGACGGCAACCTCGGCTCCAAGCTGACCATGAAGTACCCGTCCGTCTACCTGATGGAACCGGGCGCGCACGGCGAGGTCCTCTCGATCGCTTCGGCAGGCAAGGGCCAGCAGCTGGACGCAGGCGCAAAGATCGTCCACGCCGCATCCAACACGACCTCGGTGATTACCTCGAAGTCGCTCTCCATGGACGGCGGACGCTCGACCTACCGTGGCCTGCTTAAGGTCTACGAAGGCGCCGAAAACTGCCGCTCCAACGTCCGCTGCGACGCGTTGATGCTCGACGAGCACTCTCGCTCCGACACCTACCCGGTGATGGAGATCGACGAGAAGCGTGTCGACATCGGCCACGAGGCGACCGTCTCCAAGGTCGGCGACGAGCAGCTCTTCTACCTGATGGCCCGTGGGCTGTCGGAGGGCGAAGCGACCAAGATGATCGTCAACGGCTTCGTCGAGCCGATCATCAAGTCGTTGCCGCTCGAGTACGCGGTCGAGATGAACCGACTAATCGAACTACAAATGGACGGCGCAATTGGCTAGCAAGTGGGCTAACCAAGCAATCTGCGCCCATCCGCAAGTGAGGGGCGGTCGATGACGCAGGCAACGTTGGAAGCGCCAACCGACGCGGAAGTCAAACCGGACGATCTTCGAGCGCAGGTATCTGCGCTCAGTCGTTCGCTGGACGAACCCGATTGGCTGTTGGCCTTCCGCCTGACAAGTCTGGAACAGGCGCTGGCGCTCGAGTGGTGGACGGGCCAGGAGGAATCCTGGCGTCGCACGCCGCGCGAGCGGCTGCCCCGCCGCGCGCGGGTCGGCTCGCTCGGCCGGCCGACAAACGGTGCGGCCGTGAACGTGCCGCCGCACGTGTTCGCTCCCCACGCCCACTCGGGCATCGTCCACCAGATCGGTGGCCGCGTGGCCGCATCCGATCTCAGCGAGCAGGCCGCAGCCGACGGCATCATCATCATGCCGCTCTCCGCAGCAGCACGCGAACATTCCGCACTGGTCCAGAAATGGCTGGGCGCAGTCGGACAGCCGCAGGATCGTTACGACGCCTTCGGTCGCGCCTTGTGGACACAGGGCGTGTTCGTCTACGCGCCGCCGGGAGCAGCCGTCTCGGACTCGCTCTTCTATCTGATCACCCAGGACATCGCCGAAGGCGACCACTGGCACTACACACTGGTCGTCGCCGAGCGCGAGTCTGAGCTGTCTCTGATCGAAGCAGGCGACGCCGACCATCGTCGAGCAGAGCTTGATGAAACACCGCTGATTCATGCCTCGGTCGAATTGCTCGCCGAGGACGGCGCGCACCTGCGCTTCGCATCGGTCCAGCGCTGGCATCGGCAGACGGCGGCCATATCGACAGCTCGAGGCCGAGTCGGTCGCGACGCATCAATCCGTGTGACCACAGCCGCCTTCGGCGCAGACCTCGACAAGCAGCGCATCGACATGGACATGTCGCAGAACGGCGGCTACGCCGACATCCGCGGCCTGTTCGTCGGCGACGGCAAGCAGCACATCGAGCACATCACGCGCCAGTATCACAACGGCGTCGGCGCGACCAGCGACCTCCTGATTCGCGGCGTCCTGACCGACGAGTCGCAAGCTGTCCAATACGGCCTGATCCAGATCACGCCCAAGGGACAGAAGACCAACGCGCACCAGACGATGCGCAACCTGCTGCTCGACGAGGGCGCAGGAGCCGACTCAATCCCGATGCTGGAAATCGAAGCCGACGACGTCAAGTGCTCGCACGCGGCTGCGGTCGGACCGGTC
The DNA here is from genome assembly GCA_965261715.1 of Dehalococcoidia bacterium. Classification (GTDB taxonomy): domain Bacteria; phylum Chloroflexota; class Dehalococcoidia; order Bin125; family Bin125; genus Bin125. The sequence continues at coordinate 2,831,730 of OZ253471.1, read as the reverse complement.
GACCCGGATCAGCTCTTCTACCTGCAATCCCGGGGCATTCCACCGAAGGTCGCCGAGCGACTCGTCGTTCGCGGCTTCCTCGCCGAAATCGCCGACGGCGTGCCCGACGAGCACATGCGTGAAGTCATTGACGAGCTCGTCGAGATCCAACTTGAGCCAGCGAAGGTGTCCGTATGACCTTCGAGAGTGTCGGCAAATTAGACGAAATCGCTCCCGGAACTGCCCGGGTCGTTGAGGTTGGCGGGCACAGCATCGCGCTCTGCCGCGTCGAAGATGGAGACCTCTATGCCATCGAAAATCGTTGCACCCACGATGATGGCCCGCTCGGCGAGGGTGAACTCGAGGGCGATCGAATCGAATGCCCCCGGCACGGCGCGCTGTTCGACGTCACCACCGGCCGCGCAGTGACGCTGCCCGCCATCGGCAAAGTCCGCTGCTACGCAGTCGAAGTGGCCGACGGCGACGTCCAAATCGAAGTTGACTGACATGACCGCCACGACCAACGGGGTTCCACTCGACACGACGGCGATCCGGAAGCAATTCCCGATCCTGTTGCGTCAGGTCCACGGACATCCGCTGATTTACCTCGACAACGCCGCCACGACGCAGAAGCCGCAGTCGGTGATCGATGCCCTGTCGAACTACTACTCGACGATGAACGCCAACATCCATCGAGGCCTGCACACGCTCGCCGAAGAGGCGACCGCCGCCTACGAGGATGTTCGCAAGCAGGTCGCAACGTTCATCAACGCCTCAAGTCACCGCGAAGTGATCTTCACGCGCAACACGACTGAGTCGCTCAACCTGCTCGCCTACACCCTCGGCGCTCGGCTGAAGCCGGGCGACGAAATCGTCCTGACCGCGGCCGAGCACCATTCCAACCTCGTCCCCTGGCAGTTGGTCACGCAACGCACCGGAGCCAAACTGCGATTCATCGAACTGAACGACGATCAACAAATCGACGTCGACACTGCCCGAGCCGCGATCAACGCCAACACTCGGATCGTCTCCATCGTGCACATGTCCAACGTCTTGGGCAGCATCGCGCCGGTCGCGGAAATCTCCGAAATGGCCCGCTCGGTTGGCGCCACCATGATCGTTGACGCCGCACAGAGCGCCCCGCACATGCCCGTCGATGTCGCCGACCTCGGCGTCGATTACCTCGCCTTTTCAGCGCACAAGATGCTGGGACCGACCGGAGTCGGCGTGCTCTGGGGACGGCAGGAACTACTGGCCGACCTCGACCCGTTCCTCGGCGGCGGCGAGATGATTAGCATCGTCACCCGCGAGGAATCGTCCTGGGCCGCGCTGCCGCACAAGTTCGAGGCGGGCACGCCCAACATCGCCGATGTGATCGCGTTTGGCGAAGCGCTCAAGTATCTGAACAGGATCGGCATGGACGCCGTCGCAGCCCACGACGCCGAACTCACCCATTACGCGGTCGACCGCCTCTCGCGCCTTGAGGGCCTCGACATCTACGGACCATCCGACCCGGCCGAGCGCTCCGCCGTCGTCGCCTTCAACTACCGAGACATTCATTCGCACGACGTGGCCACCATCCTCGACCACGCCGGCATTGCCGTCCGAGCCGGACATCACTGCGCACAGCCGTTGATGCGCACGCTCGGCGTCCCGGCAACGGCGCGCGCCTCGTTCTACCTCTACAACGAACGATCAGAGGTCGATGCGTTGGTTGACGGTCTGCTGGAAGCCGGCGAACGATTCGGATTCGAGCGACATGATCAATTGGGGAGTCTGAGCAATGGCGAGTAATCGAGAGTCACAGAACGCTGTCGATCTTGATGATCTCTACCGCGATGTGATCCTTGATCATTACCGGCGTCCCAGAAACCGAGGGACGCGAGAAGACGCGACCGTCGCCGCCGAAGGATTCAACCCGTCCTGCGGTGACGAAATTCAGCTCTCGCTGGTGATCAACGGCGACAGTGTGGCCGCTGTCGGCTACGGCGGCAGCGGCTGCTCGATCTCGCAGAGCTCAGCCTCAATGATGACCGAGTCCATGACCGGTCGCTCCATCGACTCGGCCCGCGAGATGTCGAAGCACGTACAGCAGATGCTGACCGACGACAGCTTCGACATCGACGCAGTAGATTTGGGCGACCTGGAAGCGCTCTCCGGCGTGGCCAAGTTCCCCGTCCGGATCAAGTGCGGACTGCTCGCCTGGAAAGTGCTCGATCAGGCGCTCGCCAATGCCACCGGCGAATCCGTCACAGACGACAGCGACATTCCCACCCGCGTCACCAGCGGGTAGCAACAAGAACCCTCAAGAACTCTCAAGGACAGGAAACGGTAATGGCCAGCGAACAAGAAGTGCTCGAGGCGCTGAGAACGGTCTTCGACCCCGAGATCGGTATCAACATCGTCGACCTGGGCCTGATCTACGGCGTCGAGACGCCCGCTGAGGACAGTGTCAAGATCTCCTTCACGCTCACCTCGCCGGCCTGTCCGGTCGGCCCGATGATCAAGGCGCAAATCGAACAGGCCGCCTCAACCATCGAGGGCATCGACAACGTCGAGTCCGAAATCGTCTTCTCCCCGCCATGGGACCCGCGAGAGATGTGCTCGGACGAGGCAAAGTTCGAGCTCGGTATCTTCTAACTCCCGTTCCGTCGAATCGCTCCCCCTTCGTTCTCTTTGCTCCCCCTTGCAGGGGGAGCTGCCGAAGGCTGAGGGGGTCCCCCTGCTGGCGCCTCCACGCCAGGCATGTGCCAACTTCACCGCATACGTGGCAGCCTCTAGCCGCGAGTCCGCTCACTCGACCCTGCAACGCCGCCCGGCGTCGCGCTGGCGGCGCCGTTGGCGCCTACCCCATTCGGCCCCTGGTGCTGCGGCTCCAATCGAGCCACCAGGTTCGCGACCAGCGGCCGGATCACACGCAGCGTCGAACTGGGAATTCGCGGGTTAGGAACGTAGTGAGCCAGCGTGAAGAACGCCATTGATGCAATCGCCGAGCCGATGAACGCAATGAGCAGCAGGTCGTAACGTCCTGTGATGTCGAAGATCCAACCGCCGAAGTACGGCGCCAGCACCTGACCGATCGTTTCGACCATGAACATCGTGCCCATAATCGCTCCGAAGTGACGTAGGCCGAAGACGCGCGGCAGGATCAGTGGCTCGAGTACGGGCCCGCCGGCAGAGCCGACCATCCAGCAGGCGATGAAGAGGCCAATGCCGAGCCAGCTGCCCCCAGTCAGCAGCAGAATGCCCATACCTATGGACATAAACACCGCAAGGCATACCGAAGCGAGTTCGATACTCGGTATCCGCTCGGCCAAATAACCGAAGGTCGGTCGAGTGACAACACCGCCGAGCCCGGCAACGGTCATCAACAGCGAAACCGTGCCTCGCGGAATTCCGAATGACTCAAAGACGAGTACTCCGTTTATCATCCATCCGAACATGCAGAAGAAGAAGGTCATGAAAGCGAAAGCGATGACCCAGAAATTGATCGTGCGCACGGCTTGACGGACCGTCAGCCCCGGGAGCTCATCAGTCGTTGACGGCACACGCGAGGCGTTCAGGCGGTGTGGATCTCCGTCGGGATTGAGGCCTTTGTCCTTCGGTTCGTTGCGGACGACGAAAAATGCGACCGGCAAGAACACAGCGGCAAGAACGATCGCGGTAAAAATGAATGAGGCCTGCCAGGAAACCTCGTCGATAATCGTCTGCATGATCGGGACCATGACCACACCAAGCGAGAATCCGGTTGCCATGATCCCGACTGCCCGCCCGCGTTTGCGCACGAACCATCGCGAGATCAGCACCTGGAACGGGATGTAGAACATGAAGCCGCGAAAGAACGAGTTGATTGAGAAATAGAGGTACCACTGCCAGAGAGTCTCGGTCGTGGCGAGCAGGGCGTAGGTGGCGCAGGTAGCAAGTGTGCCAATCAGGATCGCGCGACGCGCCCCCTGGAGATCGACAAGACGCCCCGCCAATGGCGACGCCAATCCACTAACCAGCAGCGAAGCGGAAATGCCGCCTTGCAACAGAGCGCGCGACCAGCCGAATTGCTCCTCAAGCGGGGCTACATAGAAACCCATTGACCAGAACGAAGTACCGGCTGCAACAGCCATGCAAACGACGGCAGCAATCAGCACATACCAGCCGTAGTAGGCGGTTCGGAGTTTGGTAATCACAAAGGACTCAAGGGGCGGCCCATCAGAGCACTGCCAACGCCCGCAGCATGGGCGATCAGCTCAATGCTATCGCGACACCTAGCTCGGGCACTGTCGCAGGCTATGTAGTGCTGCGCTGTCTGCCAACGCTGGGCAGGCGGGCGATCACGCGCCCGGAAGCGCGATGGCGGCAGCCGGATCAATCCGCTGACCCTCGACGGCGACAACGGCCGTGATCGGGTTGGACGATTGAAGCTGAATCCAAGGATGGCTCCGAGAACCTCCGTCGTAGCTCAGCGCGCTTGCCCTCGACAACCATGCCTGCCGCACATCGTGTTCGCAGGGAATCTCCGACGCCGCGCCCGATCCGTTTGTCGGCTGGACCACCAGCAACGGGTCATAGCGGACAATCGCGACAGCCGCAGCCTCCGCAATCGGAGAATTCAAGCCAACCGTCAAGCCGTCGCCGGCGTCGATGCTGGAGCGAGTTAGGTCGGCGCTGCGCTCGATGCCAATTGCGCCAACACTGGGCAGATAGTTCCAGTGCGCAGCGATCGCGTCGCGAGCCGCTTCCGTATTGACAACGGCGGCGACCACATACAGCGCCGGAATCATGCCGACCCGGCAGCCGACCATCAGCAACGCCTCGCGATAGGGACCGACCGGACTGTCGGCACGGTCGATCACGCTGATCCGTCCGTAAGTGGGCGCGGAGCGAGTGACGACATCCGGCAGGTGTCGCCGCGCATTCGCGACCGGTAGTTCAAAGGTGATGTGCTGCACGACCGCCTCAGCGATCTCCCAGGGAGGAGCCGGCGCATCTGTTTCGGCGCTCACGACGGGCAGGCCGGCGCTGTTGATCAGACCCGATTCTGGCATGATGCTTCCTTCCCGCCGGGACAAGAGCGCCCGGTGATTTCTGTTTCGCTGTGCTGGTCTATGCCGGAGGCGCCTGGCAGAAGCCAAGCCCCCAGGCCCCGGCGCCGAGCAGTCCGCCGACCGTCGGGCCCAGCTCCGTCACATGAATTTCGTCAACGGACAGACGGGAGGCCGCCTTGGCTCGCAGCCGTTCGGCGGCCTCGGGAGCGAGTGCATGAGTCACGACGAGGATTGCCGGCTGTCCGTCGAGGATGTCTGCCGCGCGGTCCAACAGCATGTCCTCCGCCTGCCCAGCGTCATCGGCGAGATCAACGGCCTTGATCCGGTCGCGGGCGCGGAATACCGGCACGCCGAAGTCCAGCGAGCCAATCCCGCTCTGCGATTGCACCGCAGCCAGTTCCCCCGCCCGATCCAGGCCGTCAACGTCGGGCGCAATCATGAAGATGTCCGCGCTTCCCGTGACCTCGTCCAGCGCGTGCTCGACCGCCGCACGATCGCCACCGGCCTGGGAGACCCGAGCCAACGCCAGCGCGATCGCCGCCTGACCCGCCGTCGAGCGAGGCGTCTGATGGACGCGGACCGCAATCTCGTTGAAGTGCTCAACCCGTCGCGCTGCATATTCGGCCGAGTAAAACGACGGACTCGATGACCCAAACGCCTGGCACAGGCACACAAGGCCTTCATCGGCGTCCGAGGCAGCCGATTGAAACACGGCTTCCCAATCCTCGGAAGTCACACCGTTGAGGACCAGCCGCTCGCCTCTCGAGAGCGCCTCATAAAACTCCGCGGTGCTCTGTTCTCCCTGGTTGTAGTACGTCGCGCCGAGGCTGTAGCCAACCGGCGCGGTATGGAGACCTCGTTCGGCCAGCAGGGCTGATGGAAGATCAACCGATGAATCACAAACAATGGCGACCGACATAGCGCCTCTCGCCTCTCAAGTTGCCTGCCTGGACGGACCAAACCTGATTCGAGCGCCATGTCGTGGATCACGTCAGCGCGCGCCCAGAATGCTAGCATTTTCCGCACGCCAGACACCCCGACAGCGGGCTGGCGTTAACTGCCCGTTGGGCGCAATCTTCGGCGTCCGCCAAGAGTTCAGCGAGTCTGACATGAAATTCGGCATCTTCTACGAGCACTCCGTTCAGCGTCCATGGTCCGAGATTTCCGAGTGGCGCGCCTATCATCAGGCGCTTGAGCAGATCTGCCTCGCCGACCAGCTCGGCTTCGACCAGGTCTGGGAGGTGGAGCACCACTTTCTCGAGGAGTACAGCCACTCCTCCGCGCCCGAGGTCTTCCTCTCAGCCGCCGCAACCATGACCGAGAACATTCACATCGGCCAGGGCATCGCGCTCTGTTTGCCGCAGGTCAACCACCCGGCCCGCGTCGCCGAGCGGGCCGCCGCACTCGACATCATCTCCAACGGACGCCTCGAGTTCGGCACCGGCCGCGCCGCCACCTGGACCGAACTCGGCGGCTTCCAGGTCGAGCCCGACGACACCAAGGACATGTGGGACGAGGTGATCCGCGCCATCCCGCAGATGTGGACCAACGAGACCTCCAGCTGGGACGGCAAGTACTTCTCGATGCCCGAGCGCGCCGTCCTGCCCAAGCCGGTCCAGAAGCCGCACCCGCCCATGTGGGTCGCCGTCTCCAGCCCCGAAACCGCCATCCAGGCCGCCGAGCGCGGCATGGGACTACTCGGTGTCTCGATTGGCACACCCGACCAGTACGAACAGCGCATCGCCGACTACCGCCGCGTGATCCGCAACGCCGACCCGGTCGGCAAGTTCGTCAACAACTGCGTCAACGGCGTCGGCTGGATGTACTGCGGCGAGACCGATGAGGAAGCAAAGGCGCTCGGTGGCGCCGGAGCCGCCGCCTTCATGAACGCCGCCGCACACCTCGTCGGAGTCGGCAGCATCTACCCCTCGCCCGCCTACAGCTCGCAGGCCAGCGCGATCCAGCTCCGCAACCGCCCCGGCGACGTAATCAACCCGCTCCAACAGGGCACGCCGATCGGCAGCCCCGAGACGGTCATCGCCGCCCTGCGCCAATGGGAAGAGATCGGCGTCGACCGCATGGTCTTCCTAATCAACTTCGACCAGGTCGTCCCGCACGAGAAGATTCTCGCCTCACTGACGCGCTTCGCCGCCGAGGTGATGCCCGCTTTCGAGGAACCGGAGAAGCCCTCCCTCACGCGCCTGCCCGACTTCGGCGCGGTCGAAGAGATCGGCCTGCTCGCGGCCGCCGGCGGAGGCGGCGACTAGAACCCGCGGGAACGGGAGGTTGCCTCCCCAGCCGTCTTTGCCGCGCTCCGTCGCGGCAATCTCGATCTGTTCTGCACCGACGCAGGCTTCGACTCGGCCAGATTCCCGCGCAGGGCGCGGGTATGACGATTTCCGGGTCGCGGTCAGGGTCCCCATGGATGAGTCCAACACCGCCGCCTTTGCTTCCGGAATGCTCACGTCATTGCTACACACAATGAGGGAGTCGGCAGGCCCGAATCCAGAGGAGTAGCTTCGACTCATCCAGTTAGGAAACCGTGTTGGTGTACTAGGAAATAGAACGTAGATTGTACTGGCAGCGCATGCGTCGATCAACGATGAGCCGCCGTGCCATTCTGCGGGCTAGCGGTCGCGCTGGCGTCGGCGCGGCCGGTCTGGCTCTGGTTGGCTGCGGCGACGACGATGACGACGCGCAGCCGCAAGCGGCGGCGCGAGTCCAGTAACAGGACCAGCCGCAGCAACAACAGGCGCAGGCTCAACCGCAACAGGCGCAACAGCAGGTCCAGCAGCAACAGGTCGAGCAACAGCAGTCGCAACAACAAGTCCAGCAGGCCGAGCAACAAGCGCAGCAGGCGGAGCAACAGGCCGCCGCTGAACAGGACGAACAACAGCAAGTTCAGCAACAGGTCGCCCCGGCCCGCCAATACGGCGGCAACTACTCGGCCAATGTGACACCCGGCTGGGACCACATCGATCCGCACCGCGCGACCTTCGGCATTCCCTTCATCACTTTCAGCGACGCCCTCAGTCGTTTGATACAGATCGATGACAACAGCGGCCCGATTCTCGGTCCGGACATCGCATCGGCGCCGGAAACCCCCGACGACGAGACCTACATCTTCCGCTTCGACCAGGGCGCCCGTTTCTGGGATCGGTATCCGACAGAGGGCGGGCGCATGTTCACGGCAGAGGATGCCGCCGTGAATATCAATCGCCAGATTGCCGCCGTTGACGCCAATGGAGAGCCGGAATCGCTCTTTGCGCGTGCCTCGTTCGATCAGCAGACCACGTCCGTCGACGTCACGGATCAGACGACCCTGGTGCTCAAGACCAACGGACCGAATGCGACGTATCTCGAAACCACCCACCTGGGCTATTCGTTCATGACCTCGCCCGAGGCGATCGAACTCTAGGACCTCTCCTGGCGCGACGAGCACTCGAATGTCGAGCCTATTTCGGGCACCGGTCCGTACATTCCCGTCGAGTTGGATGAGAATCTGCGCGTCCATCTGGAGCGCAACCCCGACTATTGGAAGTCGCTCGAGGGCCAGCAGATGCCGTTCCTCGACAGCATCACCTGGAACGTCTTCGCCGATCCGGTGGCCCTGGAGACGGCATACCGCAACGGTGAGATCGATCACACCACCTGGGCGGTCCTGAATGCCGTGCAGATCGACGGCATCCACGATGACTTCCCCGATCACACTCGCTACGACCGCGGCGCCGCTCTCCCGTTTGGGATGCGCTTCAACTACAACACGGAACTGGAAGGCAATCCCTGGCTCGATCGGCGTGTGGCCTATGCCTTCCACCTGGCGATGGACCGCGACGCGATCATTGACTTCCTGTTCCTGGGCAAAGGCAAGCCGTCAGCCATCCAACGGATTAACTGGTACCACGGCTGGGCGATCCCGGAAGACGAGCTGCGCCAGTTGCCCGGCTACCGACCGACCAAAGATGAAGACATCGCCGAGGCGCGGGCCCTGCTGACGGCGGCCGGAATCGAGTCCGGTAGCGCGTTCCCAATCAACAACCCTGAAGAGTTTGAAGGCGCGTACCCGGGTTCGTCCGAGTTATACGCCAACATGTTCTCGCAGGCGCTCGACCTCGATGTCGAGATCGTGCTCGAACCGTACGGCTCGATGTTCCAACAAATGATTGAGGGCAGCTTCATCGGCCACATGCCGGTCTGGCTTCTGTCGGGCACTGGCGATCCCACAGGCGGGTGGATCAATGAACTCGTCTTCGGCGCCAGCGGCAACCTGGAGCGTTACCACTTCCCGCCGGTCGAAGAGATCGTCAAGCGGATGTCTGTCACGCTCGACGCCGAAGCGCGCCGCGGGATGGCGAAGTAAGTGTCCTGGATCCTGCTCGGTGAGGACGAACGCTACGGCCTCGACGGCTTCGCTCCCACATCGGTGATGGGTAACGGGATCGAGTCATCGCTCTACTGGCCCTACCTCAACCTCCCCGAGCGTGCGAAGTTGACCTGGGGCAACGACGGCTACCACTGGCACAAGGAAACCTGGGTCGACCAGTCCCATCCCGACATTCCCGAGCGCAGCCGCAGAACCTAGCAACCTTGACCCAAGAACCTTGGGGCTTGCCCAACTGCGCTCTGACCGCATCGATTGCGTTTATTTAGACTGCCGCCACGACCCGCGGCTGTGGCGTCGCGGGGTGTATTCACAAGGAGCAAGCTCGTGGAACGCAGAAACTATTGGCAGCGGATGCGACGATCGAGGATGAGCCGGCGCGCAATTCTGCGAGCCAGCGGTCGCGCTGGCGTCGGCGCGGCCGGTCTCGCGTTGGTTGGCTGCGGCGGCGACGATGACGACGACGCCCAGCAGCCACAATCGGCGGCGCAGGTCCAGCAACAGCAGCAACAGCAGCAAGATCAGCCCGCTGCCCGGCAACAGCAGCAGACCCAACAGCAAACCGAGCAATCTGCCGACCAAACCGCACAGCAGCAGGATCAACAGGAGAGCGTAACCGCCGCCCAGGACGATCAGGATCAGGCCCAGCAGCAAGTAGCAACCCAGGCAGTCGGTAACCGCCAGTACGGCGGCAACTACTCGATCTACACGCCGGCCAACTGGGACGGTTTCGATCCTCACCGAACTAACCTCGCCCATCCCTTCCAGGTTTACAACGACACGATGGGTCGATTAGTGGAGATCTACGACAATTCCGGACCCGTGTACGGCCCGGACCTGTCGTCACTGCCGGAAGTGCCTGATGACGAGACCTACATCTTCCGAATCGACCAGGGTGCGCGCTTCTGGGATCGATATCCGACTGAAGGCGGCCGAATGTTTACCGCGCAAGACGCGGAGGCAAACATCACTCGGCAGATCGAGGCGCTCGATGCCGACGGAGCGCCTGATGCCCGTTTCCCGCGTCAGACGAGTTACGGGTCCACAGTGTCAATCGATGTACCCGATGACGCGACCCTGATCTGTAAGACCGATGGTCCCGACGCGACGTACCTCGAGTCTGTCCACATGCAGTTCTCGTTCATGACGTCCATTGAGGCGATTGAGCTGTGGAATCGTGACTGGATCGACGAGCAAACGAACGTCGAGTTGGTGTCGGGCTGCGGACCGTTTATTCCAACGTCGTTTGAACCGGAAGGGCGCTTGCACCTGGAACGCAATCCGAACTATTGGAAGAGCCTCGACGGGCAGCAGATGCCCTTCCTGGATTCAATTACCTGGGTGATTCTGAGCGACCAGACCGCGGTCGAAACCGCCTATCGCAATGGCGACCTCGACGCGGTCAGCCTCAACGCGGTCGCAATCGAGGGCCTCGAGGCAGACTTCCCAGAACACATCAGGTACGACCGCGGCGTCGTGCTCCCATTGATGATGCGATTCAACTACAACCAGGATTGGCCGGACAATCCCTGGCTGGATCGTCGCGTGCCCTACGCATTCCACGTCGCCATGGACCGCGACAACATTATCGACTCTGTCTACTTCGGCAAAGGCAAGCCGTCAACCATCCAGCACTTGAACTGGTACCACGGATGGGCTATCGACCAGGAGACGACTCGAACCCTGCCCGGCTATCGGCCCGACAAAGATGCCGACATTCAGATGGCTCGCGAGTTGTTGAGCGCTGCGGGCGTGGAAGAAGGTAAAGAATTCACGATGATTGTGGCCGACATCTTCGAGGGCCTGTACCAGGGATCGTCGGAGTTGTACCGCAATATGTACGAGAACGCCCTCGGCGTCAAGATCGACATTCAGCTCGAACCGTACGACTCAATCTTCGCCCAGCTCGCCACCGGGACGTTCCCCGGACAGATGCCGATCTGGGTGGGGGCCGGAACCGGTGACCCCACTGGAGCTTGGAACTCACGCTACGTGCCCGGAGGGGGCGAGAACTGGGAGAAGTACGACTTCCAGCCGGTCACAGATATCGTGACCAAAATGAAAGTCACGCTCAGCGCTGAAGAGCGACGCGAAATGGCGCGCGAGGTTTCCTGGATCCTGCTCGGTGAAGATGAGCGCTACGGGCTCGATGGCTTTGCACCAGCGGCGGTGATGGGCAACGGCATCGACACCGCCATCTATTGGCCATACCTGAACGTCCCCGAGCGCAGCCTCTACGTCTGGGAGCGCGAGGGTTGGCACTGGCGCAAAGAGGTCTGGATGGACACGTCCCATCCCGACTTCCCCGGCGATCGCGCCTAGCGTTGACCTTTCAGCTCAATCGCGCAGCTTGAACGTAAACTGCGCGATTGAGCGCGATCAGCAAATCAGCCGGTGGACGCGCGCCTTAGCCTCTGGCGTTTATATTCTGTTGCAATCACGTTCCGCGAGTTCGTGCAGAATTTCACACAGATGTTGAGAGGCTCGCCCATATGGCTGACCCAGTGTCCGAGGCGCACCAGCAAATCGCCGTCCGCTATCCCCGCTCCGCTTCCTTGCGCGACGGACATCGCATCACCCTGCGGCTGATGGCGCCTGGCGACGAGGATCAGATCCTTGCCTTCGCCCGTTCGCTGCCGGGCGACGACCTGCTCTTCCTGCGCCGCGACATTACGCAGCCAGCTGCGGTCGCTCGCTGGATGCAAGAGGTCGAAGAACAGCGCACCTTCACGGTGCTCGGCTTCGATGGCGAGGAACTGCTCGGCGAGGGTGACCTCAATTACTCCTCAGCCGACTGGACCCGACACCTTGGCGAGATTCGCCTGTTGCTCTCGCCGGCCGCCCGCGGCCGCGGTCTCGGTCGCGTGCTCGCCGAAGAAATCTACGCCATCGCCCAGCTACTCGAGCTGCAGCTGCTCACCGCACGCATGGTCCTCGACCAGGCCGCCGCACAGTCCGTCTTCCGGCGACTCGGCTTCCAGCGAGAAGCCGTCCTCTGGGACTACGTGATCGACGCCGACGGCAAGACTCACGACCTCCTAATCGCCACCCGCCGAATGAAGTCCCCCCGCTCCGGCTCGTAGCTACCTCGCTCGCGGCAAGCGCCCGATCAACTTCCACATTTCCTGCTCCCCCTTGCAGGGGGAGCTGCCGAAGGCTGAGGGGGTCCATCCCCCGTGCCCGCGACTGCTAGTCCAACAGCCCATACAGCCGATTAAAGTCGAGATGCCGGTCCGGATTCAGCTCCCGACCCGCCAACCCTGAGTAGTCGGCGTCGTAACGCCAGGAGCGAAACACCCAGTTACACAGATCGCCGCGCTGCGTGGTCAAGAACGGCGAGATCCACTCCCAGACCACTCCGCCGCTCCCGTCGATCTCAAACAACCGGCCGGCGGCTCCCTCGGTGATTAGGTAATTCCCATTCCCCAATTGCGCCGCGCCCGAGATGTGGGCCGAGAAGAACTGCTCACGCGGCTTGCCCTGGAAGACCACATCGAATTCGTCAGTCGCAGGATCGATTGATAGCACGCGCGAGTAGGCGACGTCCTGAAGCCGGTGCATCCCGTTGTCAAAGACCAGGACCCGACCGTTCGGTTGCCAGGACGCATGATGCTGGTGCGAAATCTCCGGCTGACCGAAGCGCCAACGTAGCGTCCCCGGACCGTCGCCGTCGGGCGGGTCCACGATGCCAATCGTGCTCGTGTTCCGTGCCGAGAACAGGAAGCCACCGTCGGGGATCTTCTCGATGCTGTTGACGTGCGTCCACTCCCAGGTGTTTTCCAGCGGACAGATCGGGGCGTCCTCGGGTGAGAGCACCCGCCACAGCTCGACGCGGCTGACTTCGTTGCCCTCGGCGTCGATTTCAATAATGTCGTCACCCATCATGTTGGGCGGCATCGGCTGGTCCGGTTGGCGTCCTCCGCCGATCACGGTGTCCTCGATCTCCTTCGTCATCGGAACCCACTCCGCCGAGACCGTGTGACCATTCTCGAGGCGATGGAAGTCGTGGTGGATGCCCGGATTGTCGTACTCCCAGACGACATTGCCTTCCCAGTCAAGCTCGCGCAGGCCATTCCCGCGACCGCCGAGGAAATTGAAGATGCCGGGCAGGCCGCCCGGATCAATCGAGAAGCGCGACTGGTTCTTGCTGGTACGCGGCGGAGGCGGATGATCCGGCGCCACCATCGCCAGCAAACGGCCGTTCGGCAGTAGCTCAACATTGAACAGTCGCCGGTCGTCAATATGCCACCGATGCACGACTCGACCCTGCATGTCGAGCAGCACTGCATCCTGCGAGTTGGTCCCGCACATCAGGGTGTAGCCCTTGGACGAGCGAGCAGGATTGTGATGAGTCAGTCCCGTCGGACGATGGATCGGCCAGCCCATGATCAGACCTCCTGTGCGTGCATCGATTGCTCGGCGTGGACGAGCGGAAGCACATCGTTCGCGATGCGCTCCGCCTCCTCGAGATGCGGGTAGGCCGACAAAATGAACTCGTCGAATCCCATCCGCCAGTAGGCGCTCAGCTCGTCGGCGGCCTGCTGCGGCGTGCCGACGATGGCAGTCCCAAGATTGACCCGCACCCGCGAGATGCCGTTCCACAGTCGCTCACCAAGTCGGTCATCCTCTACCCGGCGAGCCTGAGCCGCTGCGCCGACCATCGCCGTCGATTTCACTGCCGCGGCTCGTTGAGCCAGCACCTCAGAGTGCGCCTCCGACAACAGCTCAGCCGCCGCATCCCAGGCTTCCGACTCGGTCTCCCGGACCACGAGATGCGTGCGAAGTCCGAGCGAGGGCGTGCGACCGACCGTCGCGTAGGCGTCCCGCGCTCGACTGATCAACGTTCGCATGGCGTCGGGAGGCTGTATCCAACACAGCAGGACATCCGCCCGCGCCGCGGCCAGTTGCAGCGCCGCGTCGGACGCGCCACCGAGGTACCACGCCGGAGCAGGCGGCGCCGGCGTCGGTGAGACAACGGCGCCGCTCAGCTTGATAGCCCTGCCGTCGAAGTCCAGCGGACCACCCGAATCCCAAAGCTGAGCGCACGCGTCAACGAACTCATCCGCCTGGGCGTACCGGTCGGCATGTGATCCATGGATGCCCAGACGCTCGTTGTCGCCCTGAATCCCGCCTGGGACGATGTTGATATCAATCCGTCCGCCCGAGATCTCATGCAGCGTCGCCGCCTGCTGAGCGAACAGCCCGACCGGTGTGACGCCAGGGCGAACAGCAATCAACAGCCGAATGCTCGATGACACCGCACAAAGCGCCGATGCGGTCGTCCAGGTCTCGGCGAGTGGAGCGGAGTGCTCGAACGACCCATTGGCAAACCGTGTCGGAATCAGCAGCGAGTGATATCCAAGCCGCTCGGCGTTCAGCACCACACCGCGCAGGTAGTCAAACGTTGGTTCCCGCTGCGCCCGGAGCGACCCAATCCGATCGCCGTCGCCATCGATCGGGACGAACCAACTGAACTTCGGCGTGGGACGAGTGCCAGGAACGTCGCTCATGCGCGAAGTCTACGCGCCAGCCTCGACTACTCGTCGAGGAACTCAGTGACTTCCCGCAGGAACGTGTCGAGCTGGTCGTGGTGCACCCAGTGTCCGGCATCCGCAATCCCGACTCGCTTGGCCTGCGGGAACGAGTTCGTGCGCTCGCCCTCGTTGGGATCGCCCTGCGACTCCATCCCCGCCATCAGCAGCGTTGGTATCCGCACGCGGGCCCAAATCTCCTCGGCATCGTTCTCGTTGAAGGGATACGGCGACGACGAGCGCGCGTAGTTATCGAACTTCCAGATGAACGTGCCGTCCTCATTCTGATGCACCGCGTGGGTCGTCAGATGCAGCGCCTGCTCGGCCGACAGCCGAGGATTAGCCTCCTGCATCCGTTCAACGGCATCCTCAAGCGTCGGATAACGATGCGGTAGCCGACCAGCGAAGCGATGCGTGTCGGAAATCCATTCCGACATGCGTCTGTGCGCTGGTTGGGAAGAATGCGAATCCGTCACATTCCGGGACGGGCCGAGTCCTTCAACGGCAATCAGCTTTGCCACCCGCTCGGGGTAGATCCCGGAATATTCCAGGCAAATGCGGCCGCCCAGCGAATGCCCCAGCAACGTGACCGGCGCCAGGTGCTTCTGCCGCACCAGTTGAGCCAGGTCATAGACATAGTCGATCATCGAATAGCCGGAGCCATTCACCCACTCAGAATCACCGTGACCTCGCAGGTCGGGAGCGATGACGTGGTACCGATCCTTCAATGCCAGCGCGACCCAATCCCAGGATCGGCAATGGTCACGACCGCCATGAACCAGGACCAGCGGCGGCGCTGTCGGATTGCCCCAATCGACATAGTGCAGGCGCAGTCGCTGGGAAAAATAAATCTGCGAGGCCGGGTAGTCGGTAAGTTCTGTCATAGGTGGATCGTACTTGCCGATTCAGCCTGAAACGAGGAGCATTTCGTTTGAGACAGGCGCCTGGGGCGTGTGCACATGTCCCGCTCCGTCCTTCACCACTCCAGAGTCCCAGGACTGAATAGGAGACACAGCACACGAAGGAACCTGATTCCGTTGCCCCGTGCTTGACACGGGGCGACGATGGCTGCCGTTAGGAAGGCTCTGAATAACTGCCGCCGGTGGTCGCTCCGGGACCCCCCCTTCAGCCTTCGGCAGCTTCCCCCGCGAGGGGGGAAGCGAGGATCGGAGTTGTTCAGAGTATTCTTCGTGTGAACAGGCCCTAGTCAGCCGCTGGCAGCAGCGCCAGGTTGTTGCGATGGACCACGGACGAGCCGTAGTTATAGCCCAGCGCCTCGATGATCTCGGACGACTTTTTCCCCTGGATCCGCGCTGCTTCGGATGATGAGTAGTTGCTGATCCCCACGGCGATGGGCACGTTGTCGGGGTCGTAGAGTTGGATCACGTCGCCGCGATCGAAGTCGCCGCGAACGTTGGTTACGCCGGCGGCGAGCAGGCTGCGCCCCTGCTTGGTCAATGCGGCCACTGCCCCGTAATCGATGTCAAGGCCCGCGCCGTTGTGCAGGCCCGCCAGCAGCCAGCGCTTACGGCTGTCGCGGACGGTTGTGTCTGCCGGGACCAGCGTGCCCAGGCGTTCGCCTCCTGCGATCCGGCAGATCACGTTGGGCTCGTGTCCCGACGCGATGACGACATCGGTCCCGCCCGCTGACGCTCTCCGTGCAGCTTCCAGCTTGGCTCGCATCCCGCCGCGGCTGCGCTCGCCGACATCGCCCGCGGCTTCCATCATCGAAGCCGGGTTGCGAAGCTCGGAAATCAACCGCGCGTCGTCATGCGCGCGCGGGTCCTTGTCATAGACGCCGTCGACATCGCTGAGCAAAATCAGCAGATCGGCGTCGATCAGATTTGCGATCAGCGCGGATAATGCGTCGTTCTCGCCGAATGCGCCGCCACGCAATTCGTCATCCGCTACGACATCGTTCTCGTTGATGATCGGCACCACGCCGTACTGCAACAGTCGCAACAACGTGTTGCGAACGTTCAGGTAACCACGTCGCTCGGTCACATCGCCGCGTGTGATCAGCGCCTGCGCCGCGGTCAGTCCGTAGCGCTGCAGCAGCGAGTCGTAGCGCTGGACGAGTTGCGCCTGTCCGATCGCGGCCAGCGCCTGCCGAGCGCCGACAGATGACCGGGCTCTGGTCGCCCCAACGCGAGCGCGACCGGCGGTCACGGCGCCCGATGTCACAACGGCCACCTCCGCGCCATCGCGGCGCAATTCCGCAACCTGCCGTACGACCTGTTCCAGCACAGCGGGATCGAGACGGTCCGTGCCCGAAGTTAGTAAGTTGGTTCCCAACTTGCAGATAATGCGTCGGGGTTGGCTGTCGGTCATGAGTGCAGCGTCCGTCGCCACCATGCTGGTCGTCGGGGGCGGATAATGGTCGCATGCGACGGTCGATAGCGACAACACTCGATGCGATTTTCTTCCGGATGGCGCGTTGGCGGCGCTGGATCGTCATGCACGTCGGATGGTGGCGAAGCGACCTCTGGCTGCTGGCCAAGCGCTCCGTTCACGAGTTCATGGACGACCACTGCCCGCAACTCGCCGCCTCGATGTCGTACTACGTCTTCTTCTCGCTCTTTCCGCTCGCGATTCTGGTCGTCTCGGTGGTGGGTGTTCTGCTCACCGACGACGGTCTGCGCGAACAAGTGATCGACAGTCTCTTCGACCTGCTGCCACTGCAGTCCGGGGCGGGCAGAGAGGATCTCGAGTCGCTGATCGAGCCAATCGCCAGTGGACGCTCCGCCGTCGGCGTGATCTCCGTGTTTGGTCTGATCTGGGCAGCGACGGGCATGATGTCGGCGCTCCGCTTCAGTCTGGATTCCGCCTGGGACCTCGAGTTTCGGCGCCCGTTCGTTCGCGGCAAGCTGGTTGACCTCGGACTCGTGATCGGCGTCGGCGGTCTGCTGTTGATATCGATTGGCGCCACCGCCATGCTGCAGGTCGGTCGCGACGTGTCGGGCTCTGTTGCTGACTCTCTGGGCCCATTTGGCGCCGAGGGGACCGGATTCTTCCGCGTATTGGCCGTGTTGCTGCCCTTCATGCTCACCTGGACGACGTTCACCATTATCTACAAGGTCGTGCCGAGCGTGACCGTACGAATCCGCGACGTGGTCGCCGGCGCATTGGTCGGAGCGCTGCTGTTCGAGGCGCTGAAGCACGGGTTCGCTTTCTATCTCGGTAACTTCTCCAACTATGACGCGATTTACGGCTCGTTGGGGGCCGCCATCGCGCTGCTCTTCTTCGTCTATCTCGCCGCCTGTGTCCTGCTCTTCGGCGCCGAGATCGCAGCCGAGTGGCCCCGAGTCATGTACGGACACTATGACGAAGAGGAGGATCCAGAGGCAACAGTCTCGCCCTTGCGGCAGCGGTTGCTCGATGTCGCCTCTCGACAGCTCCGCCACTCTGAGCCGATCCCAACGAACCATCCCAACGAAGAAGCTCGAGGCGCCAGGCTGGAGCGCCGCGCAGTCGAGCGTAAGAAGCGGCTCGGCGGTCAGTGAAGCCGCCTGCGCTCTACTCGACTCAGGGTCGCTAAGCGCGGTCGAGCGCCAGTACGATTGCTGCCCCATCGATATCCGCTTCGGTTCGATATCCGGCGACTTGGTGCTCTGCTCCATCGACCGAGATCGAGGTCGCCAACGTCTCCGCCGCAATCAACGACTCAAACTCTACGAGCGCCGTCTTGAGGCCAGGATCCTGCGGCGCCAGCCGTAGCGAGATGCGGTCGTCGGGATCGAGACCGGAGTCGCGGCGCAGGGCCTGGATCCGGTTAATCACCTCGCGCGCCTGGCCTTCGGCGATGAGCTCCGGCGTGAGCTCGGTCACGAGTTGTACGGCGCAGCGCTCATCTTCGGCCGATGCCGCGTCGACGCCAGCGTCCGTGTCGACCTCGATCAGCAGGTCGCTGGGCTGGAGGTTGACGCCTCCAATCTCCATCGATTGACCCGCCTCAGCCGCCTGCGCAATGTGCGAGGCGAGTTCGGGCGACAAATCGTTCAGCGCAGATCGCAGTGCTGGCAGTTTCGGACCAAGTCGTGGCCCCAGCACTCGAAGATTCGGCTTGATCGTGTAGCGCCGCGAGTCTGCATCAGCGTCGGCGAGGATGACTGACTTGACGTTGAGCTCCTCCGCAATCGTGGCGCGGTGTCGTTCGACCGCGGCAGCATCTTGCGGGGTCGGTACAGCCACACTCACCGCAGACAGCGGTTGCCTAACCCTGATCCCGGCGCTGCTGCGTGCTGAGTGTCCCAGCGACGCGACCCGTTGCACCAACTGCATGTCCTGGTTCAGCGCTTCATCGACCAGCAAAGCGTCGGCCACGGGCCACTCGGCGAGGTGCACGGATTCGGCAGCGTCAGCATCGACCTCGGCCACTAGATTGCGCCAGATGTCCTCCGCGAGGTACGGAGTCATTGGAGCCAGCAGTCGAGCCAACGTCGTCAGCACGGCATAAAGCGTCTGATACGCACTCTGCTTGGCGTCGAGGTCCGCTGCCGCGCCAGTGCGAGCGGACGACCAGAAGCGCCGCCGGCTGCGTCGCACGTACCAGTTGGACAGCGAATCGACGAAGCCGTCGATCTCTCTCGCGGCGGTCGTCGGGTCATAGTCGTCGAGCGCCTCGGTGACCCGCCCGATCAGCGCGTGTAACTCGCTGATGATCCAACGGTCGAGCTCGACTGTCGGTGGCGCTGCGTTGGACGCAGGTTTCCAGCCGTCGATGTTGGCGTAGGTGACGAAGAACGAGTAGGTGTTCCAGAGCGTGTGCAGGAAGCGACGCTGCGCTTCGCTGACCAGACGCTCCGAGAACCGTCGAGGATTGCCCGCCGGCGATGCGACGTAGCAATACCAGCGCAGCGCGTCGGCGCCGTTCTGGTCCAGCACCGTCCACGGATCAACGACGTTGCCCTTCGACTTCGACATCTTCTCGCCGCTCTCGTCGAGAATGTGGCCTAACGAAATCACATGCTTGAATGAAATCGGCTCAGGCACCGCCTCGGCCCGATGCAGCATCGCGGCCTCGGCATGGAGCGAGTAGAACCAACCGCGAGTCTGGTCGACCGCCTCACAGATGAAGTCGGCTGGGAATCGCTCCTTGAACTGCTCCTGGTTCTCGAACGGATAGTGCCACTGCGCATACGGCATCGCGCCCGAGTCGAACCAGGCGTCGGCGACCTCGGGACAACGACGCGCCGTTGATCCGCAGCGCTCGCAGCCGATTTCAATTTCATCGACAAACGGCCGGTGCGGATCGGACAGGTCAGGCTCGACGCCGCTGAACGCTTTGGCCCGTTCGCGTAGCTCGTCAAACGAGCCAACGCATGAAACATCGCCGCATTCGGTGCAGCGCCAGAACGGCAGCGGGGTGCCCCAGTAGCGTTCGCGACTCACGGCCCAGTCCACATTGTTGGCCAACCAGTCGCCGTAGCGACCGGTGCCCGTGTGCTCAGGATGCCAGTGGATCTGTTCCGCGTTGGACTTGGTCAGCGAGTTCTTGGCCTGCGATGTCGCGATGTACCAACTGGGTTTCGCGTAGTAGAGCAATGGCGTGTCGCAGCGCCAGCAAAATGGATACGTGTGCTCATAGACATCCTTGCGCAGCAATAGGCCGCGCGACTCAAGGTCGTCCATGATCATCGGATCGGCGTCTTTGACCCATTTGCCGATGAATGTAGGTGCGTCCGCCGAGTCCGCGTCGCCGACGATCCGACCGCCCAGGTCGACCGGCTGCCTGAACAGCAACCCGGTCTCCCGGCCAAGCAGATAATCGTCTTCCCCAAACGCCGGCGCAATGTGAACGATGCCGGTCCCGCTCTCCATCTCGACGAAGTCGCCGGCAGCAACGTTCCGATCTGGGAGTGGGCCGTCTTCCTCGCGCCACTCCACCAATCGAGCGCCATCGAATCGGTAGGTTGGCACGCCCCAGCGGTCGGGGTTGTAGAGGCCGTCGTAGGTGACACCGATCAGCTCGGCGCCCGAGACCATTCCGACCACGGTCGGATTCTTCACGACGCCGTCCAGCGATGCCTCGAGCAGTTGGCGGGCGAGGATGACGCGCTCGCCCTCCGCAATTTCCACAACGGCATAGGTCTCGTCAGCAGCTAGCGCCAGGCCGGAGTTTGCGGGCAGCGTCCACGGGGTCGTCGTCCAGGCGAGGAAGTCAGTCGTCCCCTCCCAGCACAGCTGCTTGGGCAGCGAATCATTGTGTGCGCGGAATCGTACCGTGACCGCCTGGTCGCGGACACCGTCCTGCATCCCCTGCGACAGCTCGTGGCTCGACAACGACGTCTCACAACGCGGACAATGCGGCGTCGTACGACGCGCCTCATAGATCAGGCCTGCGTCCCACAGCGTCTTGAAGATCCACCAGCACGATTCGACGTACTCCGGCGTGTAGGTGCGGTAGGCGTCGGACATGTCGATCCAGAACGCGACCCGCTCCGTCATGTCTTCCCACTGCTCGACGTATTCCATCACCGACTCGCGACAGTGCCGATTGAACTCGGCGATGCCGTACTCCTCAATCGCCGGCTTGCTATCGAGGCCGAGCATCTTCTCGACCTCAATCTCGACCGGCAGGCCATGTGTATCCCAACCGCCCTTGCGAGGCACTCGCTTGCCGCGCATCGTCTGGTAGCGAGGGAACAGGTCCTTGAACACGCGCGAGAGCACGTGATGCACGCCCGGCGAGCCGTTGGCCGTCGGCGGACCTTCGTAGAACGAGAAGATGTTGTCGGCCGGACGCTCCTCGACCGAGCGCCGAAAGATATCGCGCTCGCGCCAGAAGTCGCGGATCCGCGATTCGAGTTCTCGGTGAGGCATCAGTGAACCGACCGGTCGGAACGGTTGGTCGGTCACGGATGGGTCGGTTGAACTAGGTTCGGTGGGTGCAGCGGAGGTTGCTGACTGATTAGCTTTTTCGGCCATCGTCGGAGGAATCCTTGGGGAATCGTCTCGCGACCTGCGCATCGGTGAGTTCGGCGATGCGGTCGCGCGTCTGTTGGTCGAGTAGGTTGGCAGCTTCTTCGAGCTGCTCGCTAATTCAGCCGCGAGCCTCTCGCGCCGAGGCCGCCTGTCCGCGACGACGGGACTGATCGACTAGCGCCTGCGCGGCGCGTTCGGGATAGCGGGACACGTTGTCGGCGACTTCGGCGTCGCTTGGAGGCCGCGCGGTGGGTCGGCCCTGCCCGCCCATCAGACGCATCCAGCGTTGCGCCAGCGAGTCTGCCATGTCGTCCTTCTGAATGCGCAGTCTGAGTGCGCAGTAAGCGCGAAGAGATTGAACAGTGCTTAGGAGCGGCTGCGTTCGTAGTCGGGCACTTCGACGCCCGGCTTCGGCGCAATCAGTCCGCGTCGCAGTTCCTGATTGATGCCCTCGACCTGGCACGGGTGTACGCCCCAGCGCTGTTGGATCTCGTCCATCTGGTAGCCCAGCGTCATGATCCGCTTGACCGTCGTGCAGAAGACCGGGCGATCACCGCGCGGCAGGAATGGGACTTCGATCATGTCGCTGCACATCGCACAGGCCGCCGGGTGCATCTGACGCGGCGTCCGGCCGCCAAACGAAGCCGCGCCGCCGTAACGAACGTAGCCGGCCTCAGCCTCGGGCGAGGTGCGGATCGACTTGCGCACGGTGCGGCACTCGGGGCAGCGCACCGGGTCGTTCTGTAGCCCCTTGGACTGGTAGAACTCCTGCTCACCCGAAGTGAAAACGAAATCGCGGCTGCAATCGCGGCAAACGATCGAACGATCCTGCAAGGCCATGGTTACTCGCTATGTGTGCTGCTGGAGTGTCGGTACGTGGAAATCATTGAGCCGTTCAGCGGCGGAATATGGTCAACTCTATCAGAGCCTGCGAACCGCTTTCGAACGATCATCGCCGGAGTGCGCGCGACACGACAGATTCCGCCCGCAAGAACAGCGCCTCGGCTTCGTTCTGCTTCATGATCAGGCTGAGCGCCAGGTAGACCACACCGCCGCCAATCACGCTCAGCAGCAGGGTGATCCAGGAGTCCCTGGCGAAATCGAGTCCAAGCAGGACTTCCATCAGCAGCCACACCAACTGACCCATGATTACGGTCGCGACCACGGTCTTCAGCGTCGACCACCACACCACTCGCGATAGCAACTGGCCGTTGAGCACCCGGTTGAGCAAGAACACCAGCAGCACAAACTCAGCGATCGCCGAGACCGACAAGGCCAGCGCCAGCCCTTTCAACTCGAGCGGCCCGACCAGTACCGCCGACAAGATGATGTTGAGCAGCATCGATGAAATCGCCAGCGCGACCGGCGTCCGAGTATCTCCGAGCACATAGAACCCGCGCGACACGATCTCGATCGCAGCGTGCGCGAACAGACCGATCGAGTAGAACAGCAGCGCATCGCTGACGAGCCTGGTGTCAGCAGCGTCAAACGCGCCATGTTCCAGCAAGGTCGTGACGATCGAATCGCGCAACAGCAGCATCCCGACTGAGGCCGGAATCGCCATGAAGAGCGTGAAGCGCAAGGTCTGCGAGACCATCGCGGTCACGGCGCTTGGTCCACCGATGGCCGCGCGTTCGGCGAGGCTGGGGAAGACCGCCGTCGCGAGCGAAATTCCGAAAATGCCTACCGGGAACATCAGTAGCAGCCAGGCAAAGTTGAGCGCTGAGATCGAGGTATCGCCAACCAACGAACCAAAGAATGTCAACACGATCAGATTGATCTGAGCCGCCGCCAACCCCAATGTCCTCGGCGCCATCAGGCGCAACACCTCCCGCACTTCCACGTCACCCAGACTGAAGTGCGCCCCCAATCCTCCGCCGGACGAGGTCAGCGCCGCCGACAACGCCGGCAACTGGATCATCAAGTGCAAGCCCGAGCCGGCAATCACCCCGATCACCAGCGCCTCGACGCCCAACTCTTCCGGCAACAACAGCGCCCCGAGAATGATCGCGAGGTTGTACAACATCGGCGAAATCGCTGGTAACAGGAAATGCCGCCGCGCATGCAGCATTCCGGTCAGCATCCCGCTGATCGAGAACAGGATCGGCGACAGCAACAGGACGCGAGTCAGAAAGATGGCATCCCCGATGATGGCGTCCTGATTGCCCGATTCCTCGCCCAGTCCGGGAGCCAGCGCCGGCACGATCCATTCAGCAGCGAAGAACACCGCCACGGCCAGGGCGATCGTGCCGAGTAGCACCCAGTTGAGCACGATGCTCGCCAAACGCCAGGCGGCTCGCTCGCCGCGATTCTGAAGCACACGCGCGTAGACCGGAATAAATGCGGAGGCAAGCGTCGCGCCGGCCAGTAGCTGGAACACCAGATCGGGCAGCCGCATCGCGACCCAGAACGCGTCGAGCTCCACCGACGCGCCGTACTCATCTGCGATCACCACCGCCCGCGCCGCGCCGAGCAATCGTGAGCCAAGAAACGACAGCCCGATCAACAACACAGCGCCGATCACGCTGCTGCGACTGTCAAGCAGACGTCTGCCCAAAGAGGACGGGGCGTTCAAGCTCATTCACGCACTGTCGCAAACTGCGGCGGATTGTGCACGGATCGAGCGCAATGTCACAGTGAATGCACAGTGACTGCCCAGTGATTGACCTCGATCCTCGGTTCTGCCGTTGTCGGGCAAGCTGCCGCAGGTGGAAGGGAGTCCCCGTTGGGCCAGCGACAGCAGTGAGTCAGAAGGCTCCTAGACATTGGCGGATCCGCTGATACGATGGGGCAGATTGTGAAAGAGGGGTTGTCGTGGCCAACAAGGCTGCTGCCATCAAATACCTGCGCCAGAGCCAGAAGCGGCAGATGCGTAACAAGCCAGTCCGAACCTATGCTCGTGGCTCCGTCCGCGCTGCGCTTGACGCGATCGACGACGCCGTCGACACGCAGGAATGGTCCAGCGTCGACGTCGCGATCGAGCGGGCCGTCAGCGCTCTCGACCGCGCGGCCCAGCGAGGTGTCATCCACGCCAACACGGCAGCCCGGCGAAAGTCGCGACTACTGCGGCAATACCATACGTCGAGAAGTCCCGACGTGGCGCGGCGAGCACGCACGCGACCGCCCGAGCCGGCGCGCACGCCCTGATCTTTCTTGGCGTACGGTGCGCACGCTCGAATAGTGCGCGTGCGCTACGCACGATGGGCATGTCGCGATAGGCCTACACATGCGAGCTCTTGTTTTCCATCGGCCCGGAGAGATTCGGGTTGACGATGTCCCGTCGCCCCAGCCCGGTCCCGGAGAAGTCGTCATCGAAGTGGGCGCGGCCAGCGTCTGCGCGTCCGACCTGCGTGTCTATCGCGGTGAGAAATACGCCAAACCTGGAGTCATCCCCGGACACGAATTCGCCGGACAGGTGGTGGCGCTCGGTGAGGGTGTGACCAACCTGAGCCTCGGCGACGGCGTCGCCGTCTACCCGATCATCGCCTGCGGCGGCTGCGAGTTCTGCCGACGTGGACTCCGCAATCGCTGCTCGTCCAGACAG
This sequence comes from Dehalococcoidia bacterium, assembly GCA_965261715.1. Classification (GTDB taxonomy): domain Bacteria; phylum Chloroflexota; class Dehalococcoidia; order Bin125; family Bin125; genus Bin125. The sequence continues at coordinate 2,806,332 of OZ253471.1, read as the reverse complement.
ACCCTCGGCTACGACGCTAACGGCGGCCTCGCCGAGCAAGTCCTGCTGCCCGCCACGCTCGTCGCGCAAGGTCACGCGGTCAAGCTCCCAGACGGCGCTGACTGGGGACGCGCCGCATTGACCGAACCAACGGCCTGCGTGCTCAACTCACTCGAGTCATGCCGCTTCCGCGCCGGCGCGAGCGTCGCCGTGCTCGGCGCCGGACCGATGGGCCTGTTGCATGTGCTGCTCGCGCGAGCCCTGGGCGCCGGAGAGATCATCGTCTCGGAGCCAGTCGAGGTGCGACGTAAAGCGGCGGCAGACATCGGAGCGAGCCGAATCTGCGGCGGCGATCCTGACGAACTGCGCGCAACCGTCGACGAGGCAACCGGCGGCAACGGTTGCGACATCGTCATCGTCTCAGTCGGTCTCAACGGCCTCACCGAGGCCGCTCTCGAGGTCGCCGGGCGACAGAGCAGCGTCAACCTCTTCGCCGGCTTCCCGCCCGAATCGTCGGCGGTCGTTGACGTGAACGACCTCCACTACCGAGAGGTCTCGCTGACCGGCACACAGAACGCCACTCCCGACCAATTCCGCCGCACCGCGGCGCTACTGCCCTCATTGGAGGCCGTCGACCGCATCGTCTCCCATCGCTTCGCCCTGTCATCGGCTGATCAGTCGTACACCGCGCGAGAAGATCCGGCGGTGCTCAAGACCGCCGTGATGCCGGACGCCTGATCATGATGGGCTCAGAGACCGGCTATACCGGCATCGGCGAGGAACTACGCCAGGCCAGAATCCGCCGCGGACGTTCCATCGCCCAGGCGCATCAGGCAACGCGTATCGCCCGGCACTACCTGGAGGCGCTCGAGGCGGAAGACTGGCGACGCATGCCGGCGGCGCCCTTTGCCCGAGGCTTCCTCAGTTCCTACGCGCAATACCTCGGACTCGACGATGGTCCCCTGCTCGAACGCTTCCCCTTCGAACCCAGCGGCCCGGGAGAAGGCCTACAACTCTCCGACGAGACCATTGAGTCCTATCAGGCGGCCGAGCGCAGCGGCACACCGAGGGAAGAGCTCCGACCGTCGCGAGTACACCTCGGACCCTGGCTCGCAGCTGCAGTCGTGGTATTGGTCATCATCGGCGCGGTCGTGGCGGTCGTTAGCCTGCGCGACGAGGTAGAGCCCGTCGAGCCAGCCGAGTCGATCCCGGGCGTTCGCCAGTTGCCCGATGAAGTGGATCAAGCCAACTCCGGAACTCCGATCGACACAGACTTCGATCCGCTTCCAGACCTACGGGCATACAGCTCGCGAGAGGCGATCAACTACGTCAAGCTGCTCAACGCGCCATACGTGGTGATCTCGATCTATGACGACTCGCCGGTCGGAACCGTGCTGGAACAGTCACCCGCACCCGGAGCACAGCCTCAGGAGGACGCCGTTGTGACGCTTGTCGTCAGTCGCGGCCCCCGACCGGGAAGCTCAACCGAACCGGCGCCGGATTCGTCGACCGACGCATCGACTGACGCACCGATCGACTCATCGACCGACGCAACGTCTGGCGGAGGCTGATGCGTTACCAGATCGTTACGCTCGGTTGCCCGAAGAACACGACCGATTCCGATCGAATCGCGCGAACGCTCGAAAAAGAGGGGCATCGCGCCGTCCAGGAGCGCGCCGACGCCGATCTGGTGATCCTCAACACCTGCGGGTTCATTGATGACGCACGTGAGGAATCGCGCCAGGCTGCGGAGATCCTCGGCGCCGACCGCTCCGCTGACCAGCAGGTGGTCGTGACCGGTTGCTGGTCGCAGATCGAGCGTGAGCAGGTCATCGAGATCGACGGAATCGACGCCGCCTTCGGTATCGAAGCGTGGAAGGAAATCGCCGAACACGCTGGAACCGTTGAGGCCGAGCGGGACATCCCCGAAACGTCGCTCGGCGTCGGACCATCCGCCTACCTGAAGATCTCCGACGGCTGCGCCCGTCCCTGCACCTTCTGCAACATCCCAGGCATCAAGGGACGACAATTCCGCAGCGCCCAACCGGATGCGCTCGTGCAAGAGGCGCGCGAACTCGTAGCTCGCGGCGCTCGGGAAGTCGTGATGGTTGCGCAGGACAGCACCGCCTACGGCGCCGAGTGGGGCGACGCCAACGGTCTCGCCCGGCTGATCGAGCGCCTGGCGACAGAATCAGGCGCCGACTGGCTGCGCCTGATGTACGCCTATCCCGGGTTCGTCACGCCCAGCCTGATCGAGGTCATGTCGCAAACACCGCAGGTCTGCAACTACCTCGATATCCCATTGCAACATGGCTCGACATCAGTGCTGCGACGGATGAAGCGTCCGCACAACATGAGCATGGTGCGCGGCACGATCGAGCGACTACGGACGGCGATGCCCGACATCGCGATCCGCACGACGTTCATCGTCGGATTCCCGGGTGAAACAGATTCGGAATTCGAAGAGTTGCTCGACTTCGCTTCGGCAGCCGAATTCGATCGCGCCGGAGCGTTCATCTATTCCCCGCAAGAGGGAACTCCAGCGGCCGACATGTCGGAGCAGATTCCCGAAGCCGTGAAGCAATCGCGGCACGAAGAACTGATGATGTTGCTCGCCAACGTCTCCGCCGGCAAGAACGAGCGCCAAATCGGCAGGCGTCTCCAGCTCCTGGTCGAATCGGAGCCCGGCCAAACCACCGAGGACGGCGACCCAATCATCGCCGGACGCACGTACCGCGAGGCGGCCGAAGTCGATGGGCTGGTCTTCGCGCTGGGGGAAGCGAATCCGGGCGACCTGCTCAACGTGGAGATCGTCGAGTCAATGGGACACGACCTCTGGGCGGAACTACTCGACTAGCGTCCGTTCACATCCGTCCGACAGCCTATGGCGATTCCCGATTCTCCCTGCTTCCCCCCTCTGCGGAGACCTTTGCATAATTCCTCTTCTCCCCCCTTGCGGAGACCTTTGAAAAACTCCCCCTCTCCCCCCCTTGCGGGGGAGATGCCGCAGGCAGAGGGGGGCTCCCCATCTCGTGGCCTATCTGGTCGCTGTCGGCGGACCCCCCCTCTGTCACTCCGTGACATCTCCCCCCGCAAGGAGACCTTTGAAAAACTCCAGCACTCCCGGTTCTCCGTCCCCGCCCCCGAGCGGGGACCTGCCCCCGTTCCCCGCAGGCCGAACGACAAAGGTGTGGTGCATATCTGGTGGAGAGCGATCGAGAGGTCGTAGCCTCGCGAAGCGGAACGGGTCCCCGCTCGGGGGCGGGGACGGTGAAGATCTCCAAGCGCGACTTTTCAAAGGTCTCCGCAAGGGGAGGAGAGGGGATTTGTGAGTTTTGCAAAGGTCTCCTCTGCGAGGGAGGCTGCCGCAGGCTGAAGGGGGTCCCCGCTTGACCTGTGATGGCCGCTGACGGTGGTTGGCCAATGGTTCCTAAAGCGAAAGCGTCTCGGTCGACACCTCGCCGACCTGGCAGTCCATCCGCAATTGCTCGATAAACGCCAACACTTTCTGCGTCGTCGCGTGGGAGATCTGCGCATCTGAAGAGATTGCTGCAAAGGCCAGGGTCGCTCTCGATGCATCGTTCTGCGTATCAACTTCAGACGCCGCGACAGGAAACTTGTTTCTTGTCCGTTGCGTCACTTGCCGCACGACTGCTCGCTTGTCCTTCAGCGACGCCGAGTCGAAGATCAGCAGTTCCACGGTCAACACGGTAATGAAGGTCATACGTCCTCGTCCGTCTCGAGCGGCAGCACAGCTTGTTGGGCCGGCGGCTCAAGGTTCTCTAGTGGTGGCAACTGGTCCAGGGCCGATAGCCCAAAATGGTCAAGAAACCGCGGCGTCACGCTCCAGAGCAATGGCTGCCCGACCGTATCGAGCCGTCCGGTCGGCCCAATCAGGTCTCGGGCCCGAAGCGAGCGAATGACTCCGGAAACGCCGACGCCTCGCACCCGCTCAATCTGATCGCGAGTGATCGGTTGGTGATAGACGATGACGGCGAGCGTCTCCAGCGCCGCCTTAGACAGGCGTGGAGGCGTGTCCAGTCCCAATAGCCGCTCGACGTAAGGCGCAGCCTCAGGCGCCGAGACCAGCGCCACGTTCTCATCGTGGCGACGGAGACGAATTCCGCGGGTGTCATCCGCTTCAAGCTCCCGCAGCACCGACTCGACAGCGTCCACCGATACGCCTGTCACTCGAGCAAGTGTGCGCACAGTCGGGGGTGATTCGGCAACGAGCAGCAGCGCCTCAATGGTCAGGCGCAGGTTCTCCGGCGGCGGTAACGGGTCACTCCGGTCGGTCGTCATCCCACCAGCTCACCGAACAACATGGTCTCGTCAGCCGATGTAATCCTCACGCTGCGCAACTGATTCGTCAGATCAACGTTCGCTTCAGCACGCACCGGCAGATACGTATCAGTCAGCCCAGAATCGGCGCTCTCAAACAGGACTGTCTCGATGGCGCCGATGTGCGCGCTGAGCGCATCGCGCCTCTGGAGAGCGCCAAGCTCGCGCAGCTCCCTGGCCCGCGCGCGCTTCACCTCAGGCGTGACATCATCGTCCAACAGCGAGCCGGACGTGTTCGGACGCTGCGAGTAGGGGAACACGTGCACATCGGTGAAGTGCACATCCTCCATCATCTGCAGCGAGTCCTGGTGATCGGCGTCGCGCTCTCCGGGAAATCCGGCGATGATGTCGGTCGTGATCGAAGCGCCGGGAACCGCGATGCGAATGGTGTCGACCGCATCACGGAACGCTCTGGCCGAATAGCGTCGCCGCATCCGCGTCAGCACATGGTCGGACCCGCTCTGCAGCGCGACGTGGAAGTGACGACACATGCGCGCATCGTCCCAGCAGGCGAGCAACTGCGGCGTGATGTCCTGCGGTTGAATCGAGGAGTAGTGAATCCGCGGCGCGTCAGTCTGGCTGAGCAGAGCCTCGATCAGCGTCGCGGCCGACGTGCCATCCGACCGATCACGACCGTAGGCCCCCGGTTGCGTGCCGGTCAGCACGATCTCCTGTACGCCCTCGTCGACACGCTCCCTGGCCGCAGCAACGATCTCATCAATGGGAGTCGCCCGCTCCCGCCCACGCACGTACGGCACAATGCAAAATGCGCAGACATCGTCGCAGCCTTCCTGGATCTTGATGAACGCCCTCGTGCGGCCGCTTGATGCCGATGCACCGTCCAACGATGGCTCGATACCTTCAATCGCCGACAGAACAGCAGCAGCGGCCTCGCCCTTGCGTCCGTTCGGCACAACTTCAACGTGTGCTAGCTCCGACAGCGCCCTGCCGTCACGCTCGGCGTAGCACCCGGTAACGATCACCGGAGCGTCGGGCGACAGCTTGTGGGCCAACCGGATCAGCCGCCGCGCCTTGCGGTCGGCGACGTGGGTAATGGTGCAGGTGTTGATCAGATAGGCGTCGGCCTGTGCCGGTCGGTCGATCGTCAGGCAGCCGTGCTGCTGTAATTCTCGCGCAGCCTGCTGAGTCTCGGCCTGATTCAGCTTGCAGCCCAACGTCAGCGTCGCGACTACAGGAGCGCGAATTGGACTCTCAGGGGATGCGCGGCGGTTCATGCCCATCTACGATACTGATAGAACACGACAACGGAGGCTCACGATGGTAGAGATCGGTTTGGCAATCCTCTTCGTCAGCATCCTCGTCGCCGCCGACCGAGGGCGCTCCAACACGCTCAACGAAAAGATGAAGGACTTCGTCGACTGGCTCGACCGTCCCGAAGACCAGCAGTAGGCCCCTCGCCTCACATCCCCACCTCCGTCATTGCCGCGCTCCGCCGCGGCAATCTCGCGGTGCACTGCACAGACGTCCGTGCCCGACTCAGCGAGATACCCGCGACAAGCACGGGTATGCAAGCGCGGGTATGACGGTGAGTGGTCTCGCCTTTGTCAGTGAGGCATTGAGTTTGCTTCGGGGCAAAGCTGCGTGTTCGCGATGTAGCCCAGATTGCGGACATAATTGACAACGCCGTACGCCCGTACTACATTCTGACTTAACAGAACTGATGTGCAAGGAACGACGATGTCGAGCAGTGCCCACTCTCCCGCAATCGGACCAATCGCACGAGGGGCCCAACTGCCGCTGTTGCTGGAACCGATCCATGCTCCTGAGGCTTCCGCACCAGGACCCGGTCGCGGAAGCTCTGTCTGTCCCCGCTGTGCCGGACCAACCGCCAGTCACGGCCGTCGCGTCGTCTGCGTCATCTGCGGGTTTGGCGCTCGTCCCTACCAGGCTCACCGCCGTCGGAGCCACGGACCACGTCAACGTGCCTTGAAGTCTGTGGCTTAGCCGACTGCCGGGCCAACGGCTTCCCTTCCCCAGCGATGCACAAATTAGCCGTACAGTAATTGGCGTGAATAGCGTTGTCCTACTCGTGCTCGTGATGGCGATCATCACGGCTCTTTGGCTCAAGGGTTACCTCAGCTTCGGTAGCGTGTTCTCCCTGTACAAACGTATCCGGCTGGCCGCGCTGCTCTGGGCCGCGGCGATGGTGACCATCGGCCTCCTGCGCATCTTCGGCATCGCCGGCGAGGGCTTCTGAGCACGTGCGTGTGGTCATCGCACCGCAAGAGTTCAAGGGCAGCCTGACCGCCGTCGAAGCCGCCGCCGCGATCGAGCAAGCAATCCGAGCCGTCCTGCCCGACGCCGAGATCGATAGCACCCCGGTCGCCGACGGAGGCCCCGGAACCGTCGAAGCCATCGTCCACGCCGCCCAGGGACGTACCTCAATCGCCCGAGTCGACGGTCCGCTGGGAGCGCCGGTCGACGCCCGCTGGGGCCGCATCGATGCAGGCCGATGCGCCGTCATCGAAATGGCGGCCGCTTCAGGTCTCACCCTCCTCCGAAGTGACGAACTGGATCCACGACGAGCCTCAACCCACGGCGCCGGCCAACTAATCAAGCACGCCCTCGACGCCGGAGTCGAGCGCATCCTGATTGGAGTGGGAGGCAGCGCCACGAACGACGGTGGCGCCGGGATGGCCGAAGCGCTCGGCGCGATATTCCTCGACGAGCGCGGCAACCGCCTGCCTCCTGGAGGAGCTGCGCTGGCCGAACTCGCCAGGATCGAGACGGACCAACTCGATTCCCGACTTACCGAGATCGAAATCCGAGTCCTCTGCGATGTGCAGAATCCGTTGCTCGGACCCGAAGGCGCAAGCGCGATCTACGGACCGCAAAAGGGCGCCGATCCAGCATGCGTCGCACAACTCGACCGCGCGCTCGCAAACTTCGCCGCCATCCTCGAGCGTGATCTCGACGCCCACGTCGCTGACATCCCCGGCGCTGGGGCGGCCGGTGGTCTTGGAGCCGGGCTGATGGCTTTCGGCGGCGCCACCCTGCAATCTGGTTTCGCCGCAGTCTCCGAAGCTGTGCGGCTACCCGAGCGGATCGCCCAGGCCGACCTCGTCATCACCGGCGAAGGTCGTCTGGACACGCAGTCCGCCTACGGCAAGACAGTCGCCGGCGTCGCCCTCCTGGCGAAAGCAGCCAACGTGCCCTGCCTCGCCGTCGCCGGACTGATTGACGGCTCGGCCGAACTGCCGGGGTTGATTGACAGCGAAGCTTCAACGCCGGCTGGAATATCTGTCGAAGAGGCTATGTCGCGAACCGACGAGCTGGTTCCCGCGGCAGTCGAGCGCCTGTTGAGGCGCTATGTGCGCCGCTATTCGAGGTAAGGCAGGCGTCGGTCGGTCAAGTTGATTGCCGCCCGGTGAGCGTTCTTGGGCGGCGGCGCGATCCCAATCTGATCCAGCCGGTGATCATCGATCCCGAAGTGATGCGCCACCTCGTGCAACACCGTTTCCCGCACCTGCTCAATGACTTCGTCCTCGCTGCGGCAGATACTCTCGATCGGCTGCTGATAGATCATGATCCGGTCGGGCAACGTCTCGCCGTACCAGCCACGATTGGTCAACGGTTGACCGACGTACAGGCCGAGCAGCGTTTGGCGAGAGCCCAACCCAAGCGACTCTTTCTCTTCCGGGGTCGGCTGGTTGCGTAGCAGGATGACGACGTTGTCCATCCGATCAGCAAGCTGGTCGGGAATTTCGTCCAGCGCACGTTCAACCAGGCGGCGGAATCTCGAGCGTCGCATCTACCTACGGTACCCAGTTGTTGAGAATCGCGCCTTCGATGATCCGTTGCACGATCGGTCCTGCGTCGACCGAGCCCGACTTCCCGTCGTCCAACACCACGGTTACGACCAATCGAGGGTCTTTGAAGTTGGCCCAGGCCGAGAACCACGCATGTGTGAAGTACGGACCGATCTGCTCCTCTTCCTCTTCTTCCTCCTCCTGCGACTGCTCATCTTCCGATTCCTCGCTGGCCAACTGAACTTCGATTTCTTCGTCTTCCTGCTCGTGATCCTCGTCGTCAACCGATGCCAGCGTCTCGGCGTCGACGACCTGGTCCTCGGCGGTGCCCGACTTGCCGGCAATGCGCAGCACGCTGCCTCGGAATACGTAGAAGCCGGTGCCGTACGGCTGCGAGACCGTCGTTCGTAGTGCGGCCTGTAGCTGCTCCAACGTGTCGGCTGAAACCGGCAGCACGCTCAGCGAGCGACGCTCGGTCACGGTCGGCGGCTTGCCGCTCGGCTCAACGGATTGGGCGATGATCGGTGTGCTCACCACGCCGTTGGTCGCGAGTGCTGCATAGGCGTTGGCCATTTGCAGCACGGTGACGGCGACGAATCCCTGCCCGATGCTCATGTTGATCGTGTCACCAGTAAACCAGGCTTCGTTGAACTCGGCGGCTTTCCATTCCGGCCCCGGAATGACGCCGCCCTCTTCGTTGAGTCCGATGATCCCCGTCGGCTGGCCAAATCCAAATCCCGACGCCACCGCGGGCAGCAGGTGCTCATCGATCCGATCCAGATGCAGTCCCAGTTCGTAGAACACCGTGTTGCACGATTCCGCTAGCGCCTGCGAGAGCGTGATCCGCCCCTGGTCGGTGTCTTTCCAGTTGCGCAGGGGTTGGTCGCCGACTTCCATCCATAACGCCGGGCAGGAGATCCGATCCGTGATCTCGTACCCGCCTCCTTCGAGCGCAGCCGCCAGGGTGACGACCTTGAACGTCGATCCCGGCGCATACAACTGTTCGACCGCGCGATTGATGAACGGCTGTCGCTTGTCGAAGAAGTAGGTGTCGTACTCCTCCTGCGTCACGCCATCGACAATCGTGTTCGGGTCGATTCGCGGATACGACGCCATCGCCAACACGTGACCACTGCGAGGATCGATCGCGACCACTGCTCCGGGCTGCTCACCCAGCGCCAGCTCAGCCAGTTGCTGCACCCGTACATCCAACGTCAGGCGGATGTTGGCGCCCGCGATGGCGGGACGATTGACTATCTCGCGGACTGGACGACCGATCGGATCGACGACCAACAAACTGCCGCCTCGGCGTCCAGCGAGGACTCGCTCGAATGACTGCTCAATGCCGTCTCGGCCCACCATGTCTCCGGCGCGATATCCCTCGACAAACAGCTCGGCCAACTCGGTCGGATTGATCTCCTGGAGATAGCCAATGACATGCGCGGCGACATCGCCAAAGGGATAGAAGCGGCGAGTCTGGCGAGTCAGCAGGATGCCGCTGGAGGCGAGCCGCTCGAACTCCGCAATCGCCTCAGGCGACGTATTGATCGGTAGCACGGCGACCGGAATGAACTGGTACGACGGCAGATCCTGGTAGATCAACGCCCGCACGTCCTCCTCCGCCATGCTCAGACGCTCGACGAAAAAGTTCAGTACCGCCTCGTCGTCGGAGATCGAATCCCAATGCACGCCGACGATCACCACCTCGGTCTCGCCCGCGAGCGTGACACCGTTGCGGTCGAGAATCAATCCACGCGGCGGCGTTTCGATCAGAGTGCTGATGAGATAGCCCGGTGATCCCAGGCCGCTGAACATCAGGTCCGGGGTCCAGTTCACGACCCAGTGCGGCTGACGCAGCGTCCGCGCCTGGAGGATTTCCTCGATCTCCCCGAAGAACGTGGTCTGGTAGTGGATCACGACCTCGTGCGACGACGCATTCGGATCGTCCTGCGGGATCACTGCCCAGGTGAACCCACCGATCGTCGCTTCTGCCCAGACATCCTGGTAGCGCTGTTCAAACGCCTCGGCGCTGATCCGCTCCTTGGTTTCGGTCGAGGTTCGCTCGTACGCGCTGCGCAGATCACCGATCGCGACGAGGTGGAAGAAACTCTGCACGGCGAACAGCGCCGTCGGCGGCGCGACTTCCAGGTCTTCCAGGTCCTCAGCCGGTGGCGTGTAGGCGGCGTTCTCTCTGCCCTGCGACTCGCCGGGTGCGGCGCCGGTCGTCGTTACTTCTTCGGCCGCTTCTGAGCCCTCTTGCGGAGGTGGAGGGAAATACTCGGACAGATCTCGCTCGGACTCTCCCCCGAACACACACCCACTCAACAGCCCGCCCAATAGCAGTGTGACAGTGACCAGCAACGCCGGCATGATCTGGCTGAACGTTGGAGTTCGCAAACTTCGCAAACTTCGTAAACTTCGCAAACATGGTCGCAAACGTGGCGCGTCGCGCATGCCCGAGTTACCCGCTCACCCCGCTCCACCCTCACCTTACCAGCCAATCGAGGCGATGGAGTGCCGGAAATCAAGACGACAGGCGTTAGACTTGAATGGTTCCAGCACTGGGTATGTGCCGCAGAGGGGATTCGCCAGATGGACTATCGCGAGGATCAAGCAATCGTCGACTTCCGCTCCGAGGTGAAGTCGTTCATTTCCGACAACCTGCCGAGCGACTGGGGTTCCGGTTCGGGTGGCGAAGGCTACGAGCAGGACGTGATGAACCTGACCCGCAGTTTCCAGTCCGAAATGGCCAAGCGCCGCTGGCTGACGTTGGCCTGGCCGGAGGAGCACGGCGGCCTCGATGCGCCGCATTCCCAGCAGATGATCATGGCCGAAGAAATGGCCTACCACCGCGCTCCCGGCGGCGGCGGCAACATGGGCGTCCAGTGGGTCGGCCCCTCGCTCATGCTCTACGGCACCGACGAGCAGAAGCAAGAGCACCTCTCCGGTATCGCCGACGCCAAGACCTGGTGGTGCACGCTCTACTCCGAGCCCGGCTCCGGCTCCGACCTTGCCTCGCTCCAAACTCGCGCCGTCAAGGACGGTGACGACTACGTGATCAACGGCCAGAAGATCTGGACCTCCGGCGCCCACGTCTCCGACTGGGGCTGGCTCGCCGCTCGCACCGACCCCGACGCGCCCAAGCACAAGGGCATCACGATGTTCATGATGCGCATGGACACGCCCGGCATCACCGTGCGACCGCTGATCAACATGGCCGAGGGCCACGGTTTCAACGAGGTCTTCTTCGAGGATGTCCGCATCCCGCAGACCAACGTCGTCGGCGAAACCAACCGCGGCTGGTACCACCTCGCGGTCGCGCTCGACTTCGAGCGCAGCGGCATCGGCGCATTCGCCGGCGGCCGCCGCACGGTGGAAGAGATCACCGACTTCGCCCGCGAGAACAAACATCTCACCGACGAGCGTCCCAACGCCCGATACGAACTCGCCGAGCGCGCCATCGAGGTCGAAATCGGCACGATGATGGCCTACCGCATCGCCTACATGCAGGAGCACGGCGTGGTCGCCAACCACGAGGCCTCGATGTCGAAGCTGTTCGGCTCCGAGCTCGGCCAGCGCGTCGCCAAGACCGGCATGGACCTGCTCGGCCTCCAGGGAGGCCTCTGGTCAGACGGCCCCTACGCCGCCCTCCAGGGTCGGCTAAGCCGAAGCTACGTGAGCGCGGTGAGTTCGACGATCGCCGCCGGAACCTCAGAGATCCAGCGAAACATCATCGCCACCCGGGGCTTGGGCCTGCCTCGCGGCTAAGTCTCCCAAACCGAGTCAAGTCAAGCAGGGCGGCCAAACGGCCGCCCTGCTTCGTGGTTCGCGGGAACACTGGCGAGCGCTGCGTCGTCTGACAATCAGGGGCGCTAGATTGACGCCACCGACCGATGGGAGTTCCCGATGAACCGATCTCGCCTCTGGCTCTTGGCGATCGCTCCGATCTTGATTGTCTCCGTGCTGGCGACTCAGCATTTCGTCCTTGCCCAAGCGAGCACTTCCATTCGCAGCTTCGCCGCCTGTGGCGATCTTCACTCCCACTACGTGAAGCTGGCGGTGGAAGGACTCGGGCAGGAACAATACGAGGAGGAGGAAGAAGAGGCACTGGCAGATGACTCCCTCAGTGACAGCTTCGCTGAGAGTGGGGGTGGTCGGGACGAGGAAGTTGCGGAGCAGGAAGAGGAGGCAGCGGTTCAAGAAGCGGCCGCCGACGAGGGTGAAGTCTCCGAGACCGGCACCAACGTCCAGGAACGCGGCGTTGACGAGTCTGACATCATCAAGACCGATGGCACGTACTTCTACATCCTGCGCCCTCAGTCCCTGTTGATCGCTGAGATCTCCGAGGATGGGCCTCTGTCGGAAGTAGGCAGAATCGGATTCAAGGAGTTGGGCCACCGACAGGAGCTGTTGATTGGCGATGGCAAGGTGGTTGTTGTCCGGCAGCTCAGCGATATTCAGGCGACGCTCAAGATCGACAAGGTCGTGCGCGACAGGCAAGGCGATAGCTTCGTCGAGCCGACAAACCCGTTCAGTTACTCGCGCGCACAATCGGAAGTGCTTGAGATCAGCATCGGCGACGCCACGTCGCCGAGCCTGCTGCGTGAACTGAACCTCGATGGACGCTTCCTCAGCGCGCGGCTGGTCGGCGACGACGTTCGCATCGCGATGCAGCACAGCTCCATCGCGCCACGCGTCGATTACTGGCGGTTCGGCGGATGGAATCGGCATCAGGATGCGCTCACCTACAGCCAGGCGCTGCAGGACAGCCTCAAACTCGGCCAGTGGTATCCGCTGTTCGGGCTCCAGGACCATGCCGAGAATTCGTTCTCGCACGGTTACGCCGTTGAGTGCTCGCAGGCCTATGCGCCGGTCGATCGCCTGCCGACTCGCTGGGGCGCCGCCCCGAGCATGGCCTACTTGCTGACCTTCGACCTGACCGATGGCCTCGGCGAGTGGGGCGGCGTCGCCATGCTTGGCATGGCAGACAATCCCACCGTCTACGCCAGCCAGGATTCCCTCTACCTCGCCGCGCCGACTGATTACTGGCGCGACACGACCATCCACCGCTTCGACATCGCCGATCCGCTCGAGCCAAGCTACTTCGGCAGCGGGACGGTGACCGGACAACTGCTCTCGCAATGGTCGTTGTCGGAGCACGACGGCTACCTGCGGGTCGCGACGACCGACTGGAACAAGTGGCCCACGGTCAGCAGCGTCACCGTGTTGGAGCCTAACCAGGCCATGATCGAGGACGGCGCTGAAGACGAAGGCCCCACCGGCAGCCTGCGGCAGGTTGGACAGGTCACCGGACTCGGCGTGACCGAGAACATCCGCGCGGTGCGCTTCGCCGGCGATGTCGGCTACGTCGTCACGTTCCGCCAGGTCGACCCGCTCTACGTCCTCGACCTCTCCGACCCGACCGACCCGAAGCAGGTCGGTGAGCTGAAGATTCCCGGCTTTTCGCGCTACCTGCATCCGTTGAGCGGCGGCCTGCTGCTCGGTGTCGGCCGAGACGCCGATCCGCGCACCGGCCGGGAGCTCGGGCTACAAGCAACGCTGTTCGACGTCTCCGATCCGGCCAACCCGACGCAGGTGTCGGTACTGCCGCTCGGCGACAACGCATTCAGCCCGGTCGAGACCGACCACCGCGCCTTCCGCTACAACGACGGCATCGCCTGGATTCCGGTGGGTCCGAACGACTACTGGCTGCGCCAGAATCACGACGGCGCCTTCTTCGGAGTCGCCGTCAGCGCCGAGGGCCTGACCCTCGAGTCAACGCTCCGAATCCACGGAGAGGCGCGCCGAGCCATCCCAATCGGAAACCAAATCCACCTGCTCTCAAGCGAGGAAATCCGAAGCTACAACCTCGAGGACAACACAGACCTCGGATCCCTCAGCTTCGCGCCCGAATGGGACAACCGCTGGCTGCCGGTGTCGCCGGAGTAGTCGGAGGGTCGGCCGGCAAGTCATTGGAGACCGAGGGCACGTCTGACGAGTGGGGTGTTCTTGGCGGAGGTGGGGATGTAGCCGAGGGGGTTGTCCCAGCTAGCGGGGTATTGGGGTCCGACTGGCTTGCGTGGGGGTTGGGGCGGTGATTGTTCGGATGGAATTGGATAATTTTGGTCGTCGGTCGGGTATGTGGCGTGATTCTCAGGGAATTCGGCGGTTGCTTGTTCGGTGGTGTTCGGGTTTGTTCGGATTTGGTCGGTTTCGGGTGGTTCGGGGTCGGGGTCGTTGGCGTATGCCGCGTAGGGGTGCGGTAGTAGAGCGGGTTCCCGCGCGGGGGCGGGAACTGGGGCGGCGGGGGGAGTGATGTTGTTGACGAATTCTCGCATTTCGTCGGCGGGGATGAAGCGCTGGAGTTGGTTGAAGGGGAAGGCGTCGGGGTCGAAGTTGGCGGGATCCGTGTAGGGGTGGCCGGCTGCTTGGAAGTGGGTGATGAGTTTGTCGAGCTGATCGAGGAACTTCATGTCGTCCAGCTCCTTGCTCTCGGAGATGCGTCGCGTCCGGCGTTGCTGGCGGTCGGCGATGCGGTCGAGGGTGTCGAGCAGGAGGCGGAGTTCGCGGGCGGCGCTGATGTGTCGGTCGTGCAGGTCTGAGTCGGAGGGGTCGAGCTGGCTCAGGGAGTGGACGAGGTGGTCGGCGGCGAGGGTCTCGATGATGGCGTCCTGGTGGGTGTGGAAGTCACGGAGGTATTGGGAGACGGTCGAGTGTGCGCAGCCCATCTGGTCGGCGATTTGGCGGAGGGTGAGTCCCTGGCAGCGGAGGTCGTGGGCCTGGAGGAGTCTGGCTCGTCGTCGGGGGTTCATGGTGGCTGGTCCTGTCGGTGCGGTGTCGGGTGGGTCATGGGGTTGATGGTATGCGAATGGATGTTCTGTGAGGTGTGTATGTGGCGACTTGAGGGCAGGGATGGCTTTGGGGAGTGTCCGGTTGCTGCGCCTGAGCCGAGGGGGACTTTTTACTTCGGTCAGTGTTGGGTGCTCTGGGCCTCGCGTCGGGGCGCGGGGCGACGGAGGGGGGCGGGGAGACCTTCAGCTGCAAGGGAGAGCAACGGGATGCTCGTGGCGGATTCCGCTGTGAGGGGAGCGGCGGGCGCGAAGCGGGACTTCGCTTGGAGCGGGAAATGGGGAGGGGCCCCCTCAGTCACTACGTGACAGCTCCCCCAAGGAGACCTTTGAAAAACTCCAGCACTCCCGGTGTTCCGTCCCCGCCCCCGAGCGGAGACCTGCCCCGGATCTCCCGAGACTGAACGAACATGGCGGTGCGCATATCTGGTGGAGAGCGATTGAGAGGTCGTAGCCTCGCGAACCGGAACGGGTCCCCGCTCGGTGGCGGGGACGGTGAAGATCTCCAAGCGCGACTTTTTCAAAGGTCTCCCCAAGGGGGGAGCTCTTTAGGAGTTGAGGGTTTGTTGGATGCCTTGTTGGCGCTTTTGGCGGGGGGCTTTTCTGAAGGTTCCTGGGCTGGCGAAGCGGGGGTATTTGGGTTGGTCTCCGCTGAGGAGCTGTTCGATGGTGAGGATTTGGAGCCTGGGATTTTGGTTGCCGGGCAGACTTTCCGGCTCGTAGAAGCCGGCGGCGATGGCTTCCTGGGTCATGGGGTTGGTTGGTTCTTCGAGGGTGATGAAGATGCCGAGGGCGGCGTTCTCGCGCTCCATATCGCCTTTGAGGGTGGCGATTTGGCCTCGGTTGACGTGTCCGCTTTTGACCTGGACGATGATGCGCTTGGCCTTGTTGGAGTTGTCGTCGAAGAAGTTGATGTAGCCGTCGACGCCGGAGTCGGCGCCCTTCTTGCCGCCGGCGGCGGGGCGGGCGTCGACGAGGCCGAGCGCCCAATACTCGAACTGGTAGCGACCGTCGTTGTTACTGTCCTCGGCCAAGGCGCGGGCGCTGGCGACGTCCTCGGGCAGGCCGCCGACTATGTAGTCGGAGAGTTCGGCGCCGAAGGTGTCGTGGAGGCGGTGTTTCATCAGCGAGATGGCGATGTGGGTGACGTCGATGCCGATCCAACGCCGGCTGAGGCGCTCGGCGACCGCGACAGCGGTGCCACAGCCGCAGAAGGGGTCGAGGACGACATCGCCCTCGTTACTACTGGCGTTGATGATGCGTTCGAGTAGTGCTTCCGGCTTTTGGGTTGGGTAGCCGAGACGCTCCTTCGCTCTGGCGGCTACGGGGCCTACATCCTGCCAAAAGTCCTGAATCGGTACCCCTGGCATTTCGTCTAGGTAGCGCTTCTCTGCGGGTACTGCGCCGTCTCGGGTCTGAACAATCCGACCCTTATCGATAAGTTCTTGCATTCGTTGGCGGCTGTAGCGCCAGTACCTCGTGATCCCCATCACCTCGTAAGACGGATTGCCCTTCGCGGCACCTCCGGGTCCCGTTATGTCACTGAGTCTGTATTGCCGACCTGTATCTGGTTCGGTGTGACGGTAAAAGTTGTCAATGTACGTTTGGTCATAGGGTGTGTACAGCTTGTTCCAAGTCAACTCGTCGCTTTTCGAGTAGAACAGCAATGTGTCGTGAATTCGACCGTGCTGTTTGCGTCCCTGTTTTCCGTCGCTGTGCGCACTTGTGCGCTTCCAAGTAATTTCAGTTCTATAGTTCTCTGGACCGAAAACACCGTCCATCAATAGCTTTAGGTAGTGACTTGCCGTTGGGTCGCAATGCAGGTAGATGCTACCCATTGGCTTGAGGACTCGGTGGAGTTCTGCGAGGCGCTGGGCCATCATTGTGAGGTAGGCCATCATGTCGTTCTGGCCGAGGAAGTCTCGCATGGCCTGGAGCAGCTTGCCGAGCTTGTCGGGTCCCTCGGTGACGACTTCCTGGTAGGCGCGCTCGGACTCAAAGGTCCAGTGCCAGGTGTCGTCGAAGGCGGTGATCTGGGCGGCGGATTCCTCGCCGGAGCGTTCTTTGAAGAGGACGTTGTAGGTGGCGTTGGAGTTGAAGGGCGGGTCGAGGTAGATCAGGTCGACGGACTCGTCGGGGATGTGCTCGCGGAGGACGCTGAGGTTGTCGCCGAAGTAGAGCTGGTTGGTCCAGTCAGTCATTTGAGGTCTCCGCTGGCACTGTAGGGCAGGCGGGGGCGGGGACCCCCTCAGCCCCCGTTCAAGCCGGGGGCAGGCTTTCGGCAGTTCCCCTGCAAGGGGGAGCAACGGGATGCTTCGTGGCGCCTCCATAACCCAGGGCGCTCTTGGGATCCAGGCGGCGAATATACTCGGCTTCGTACTTGCTGCTGTAGAGGACTTTCTGATGCCCCCACCGCTCACCGATACCCGCGTCCTCGACCTCTCCACCGGATCCGTCGGTGGCATTGCGACCATGGTCCTCGCCGACTTTGGGGCTGAGGTGGTTAAGGTTGAGCCGGTTGGCGGGGATCCCTGGCGGGTGCTGGCGGCGGCTCCGATGTGGCTTCGCGGGAAGCGCTCGTTGGAGCTTGATCTGGCGGCCGATCGGGAGCGGCTAGAGGCGCTGATCCGAGAGGCGGATGTTGTCGTCTCCACCGACTCGCCGGCTCAGGCGAAGGCTCGGCGGTTGGAGTACTCCGACATTCGTGCGCTCAATGAGTCGGCGGTGTTCTGCTCGATCACCGGCTTTGGACCGACCGGTCCCTATGCCGAGTATCCCGCCTATGAGGGTGTCGTCGCGGCCAAGGCGGGTCGAATGATGTCGTTTGCGGGGCAGCGATTGCGTGAGGGTCCGGGTTTTGCGGCGGTGCCGGTTGGGTCGCATGCAGCGTCGCAGGGGGCGGTGCAAGGGATTTTGGCAGCTCTGATCGAGCGGCAGCGCTGCGGTCGGGGACAGATTGTCGAGACGTCGTTGTTGCAGGGGTTGATGCCGTTTGATTTGCTGCTGTTGTTGTTGACGCAGTTATCCGAGCGCGAGCCGGAGGTCTATCCGCAGATCTTCAACATCGGCGGCGGGATGCCGACGCTGAACTATCACCCGGTGATGACCCGCGACGGCCGCTGGATTCAGCTCGGAAACCTGCTTGAGCACCTCTTCTACGCCTTCATGGACGCCGCCGACCTGACGCTGCTGTTCGCCGAGGAGCAGTGGCAGGGCGGGCCGGCCGAGTGGACGCCGGAGGCGACGGAGGAGATGCGCGACCGCATCCTTGAGCGGATGCAGGAGAAGACCTGCGACGAGTGGATGGAGATCTTCCGAGCCCAGGGCAACGTCGCGGCCGAGCCGTTCACGCCGACGCACGACGCGGTCGACAACCTCGACATGGCGGCCAACGGCGACACCGTCACGATTGACGATCCTGAGCTGGGGCCGGTCAAGCAGATCGGGCCGATTGCGCATCTGCGCGAGACGCCGGCCGATGTTTCGCGTCCGGCGCCGGCGGTCGGCGAGGCCAACGGATTCTCCTGGCCGTCTCGCAATGGCGATCTCCCGATGAGCGCCCCTGCCAACGGCTCATCGTCCTCTGGGCCGTCGGGCAAGCCGCTTGATGGATTCACCGTCCTTGAGTTTGCGACGATTATCGCCACACCAATCGGCGTCTCGATGCTGGCCGACCTGGGCGCTCGGGTGATCAAAGTAGAGCCGATTGGCGGCGACCCGTTCCGCGGCATGGGTGGCGGTCCGCTGCGCGGATTGCTGGCGTCGAAGACGAACGCGGCCAAGGAATCGATCTGCATCGACCTCAAGTCGCCGGAAGGTCAGGCGATCGTCGCTGACCTGATCGGCAAGGCCGACGCCATCGTGCATAACTACCGGCCTGGCGTCCCCGACCGGCTCGGCATCGGCTATGAAACGGCCAAAGCGATCAAGCCGGACATCGTCTGGGTCGCGGCGAATGGGTATGGGCCGAACTCGCCCGGAGCGCGTCGGCCGTCGGCGCACCCGATTCCCGGCGCGGGGATCGGCGGGGCGCTATTCCAGGCCGGCTCGGCGATGCCGCCTCAGGGTTGCGAGTCGATTGGGGAGATTCGCGAGGCGTCGCGTCAGTTGATGCGCGCCAACGAGGCGAATCCCGACCCCAACACCGGCGTGCTGGTCGCCTCGGCGACGCTACTTGGTCTGTATGCGCAGCGGCGCTACGGCATCGGCCAGGAAATCTACGTCAACATGCTGACGGCCAACGCCTACGCGAACAGCGACGACTTCCTCCAATACGAGGGCAAGCCGCCGCGTCGCCAGGTCGACGGCGAGCTGTATGGGACTGCGCCGTGGTATCGGCTGTATGAGGCGTCGGAGGGCTGGGTCTTCTTCGCTGCGCTGACCAGCGAGGACTGGACGGCCTTCTGCGACGAGGCCGCGCCTCATCTGTCGGATCTGAGCCGCGACGATGAGGACGCGATGGCCGCTGCAATCGCCGAGGTCTTCGCCCAGGCCCCAGCCGACGAATGGGAAGCGAGGCTCACCGCGGTCGGAGTGGGTTGTGTCCGAGCCGATGCTGCAACAGTCGGGCAATTCTTCGCCCATGACGAGCACGTGCTGCAGAACGAATTCAGCCCAATCGCCGAGCACAGGCGCATGGGCAGTGTGCGACGCTGGGGGCCACTCACCAAGATGGCCGGCGGTCGGGATGACTACGGTCCCGGCGTCCTCGCGGGCCAGGAGACGGATGAGATTCTGTCCGAGGTGGGTCGGAGCGACGAAGAGATTGCGAGGATGCGGTCGGAGGGTGTGGTCTGGTCGGAACCGGTTGAGCTGGCGTGAATGATCGGGAGTTCTTGAGGCGCGCAAGGAGGTACGCTCGGAGGAAGCGTCTGTCGTTCCGTTTCGACCCTGAACACGGAAAAGGAAGTCACGCGATTTTGGTTGTCGGTTCCAATCGGACTACTGTTCCTCATGGAGAGATCGCCACCGGCACGATGGTCTCGATGCTGAAGGACTTGCGGATCGACCGGAGGGAGTTCTAAATCATGCGCTACACCTATCCATGCCTGATTGAGCGTGACTTAGAAGAACTGCAAGCCACGGGTCGAGAGGCTTACGTGATTACGTTTCGCGACGTAGAGGGCGCCAACTCTTGCGGGTGGTCTTGGTCCGAAGCGCTGTACATGGCTGAAGATTGCCTGCGAGCAGCGCTATCTATGTACGTGGACGAGAACGAGGACCTCCCGACCCCCAGTCCGCTGCAGAGGGGTGAGGTGATGATCGCGGCGTCACCAATCGTGGCCGGAAAACTTGCGCTCTACTCCGCTATGCGTGAACAAGGCGTGACAAGCGACGGTCTCGGCGAACAGCTGGGTTTGGACGACGACGGCATCCGGCGGCTGCTTGACCCTCGCTACCGCACTCACTTGACTACGGTTGAGCGCGCTCTAACAGTCGTGGGACGCTCCTTGATCGTGGAGGACTGCGCTATCGCGTCGCCGCCGGAGGCCGTCGCTGCGCCTAAGAGCTGACGGCCATTCATTCCGTCAGCGGCCCCGACGTAGACTGCTCCTGTTACGGGAATGGAGCCGACTATGGGACTTCGAGGCGAAGCGGCGATTGTTGGGATTGCGGAATGGAAGCCGGAGCGACACCCTACCGCTCCCCCGATGTTCACCCTGGAGCAGTGGGCTCAACTGACCCGCGAGGCGCTTGACGACGCGGGAATTGACCCTTCCGAGGTCGACGGGATCTGCTGCACCAACATCCGCGAATCCGACTCGTTTGTTCCCTCGACGATCACCGAATACCTCGGGATGCAGGTCAACTTTGCCGAGGTTGTTGATCTGGGCGGCGCGTCCTGTGCGGCGATGGTCTGGCGTGCAGCGGCGGCGATTGAGCTGGGTCTGTGCAAGGTGGTGGTGATTGCGGCGCCCTCGTGGCCGTCACCGCGTCCGCCGGTTTCGACAGGTGGAGCGAGCAGTTGGCGCTATGGCGCGTCGTCGGCCAACTATGGGTCGCCGCAGGCTGAGTTTGATATTCCCTACGGCAACGTCGCGCAGAACTGCGGCTATGCGCAGATCGCGATGAAGTACGGCGCCGAATATGGCTACGACGCCGAGGCGCTGGCCAAGATTGCCGTGGATCAGCGCGTCTCGGCCAATCACAATCCTGCCGCTGTTTTCCATAATGTGCCGATTACGGTCGAGGATGTGCTCAACTCGCCGGTGATTTCCGACCCGATTCACATGCTCGAGATTGTGATGCCCTGCGTCGGCGGTGCCGCGATTGTTGTTGCCGGCAAGGATGTCGCGCGACGCTCGAAGCATCGTCCGGCCTGGATTACCGGATTCGGCGAGCGCGTACTGCATAAGACGCCGACGTATGCCGAGGACATGCTCACGACTGCGCTGATTCCGGCTGCCGACACGGCCTTCAAGATGGCCGGCCGGACACGCGAAGAGGTTGATCTGATCTCGGTCTACGACTGCTACACGATTACGGTGCTGATGACCATTGAGGACGCCGGATTCTGTCCTCGCGGCGAGGGTCAGCCGTTCGTACGCGAACATGACTTGTCGTTCAAGGGCGATTTCCCCTGCAACACGCATGGCGGACAGCTGGGCTTTGGTCAGGCTGGACTTGCGGGCGGCATGTCTCACATCACCGAGGGCGCGCGACAGGTCATGCGCCGCGGCGCGGGTCACCAGGTGCCCGACGCCGATCTCGCGTTCATCACCGGCAACGGCGGATTGATGTCGGAGCAGGTCGCGTTGATCCTGGAGGGCGACTAACTAATGGCCGCCGACGATCTCCGACCCCCGCTGCCGACGCCGATTGATCGCACGCAACCATTCTGGGACGCGCTGCGCGAGCACCGGGTCAAGATTCAGTACTCGCCGTCCAGTGACCAATGGGTGTTTTATCCGCGCTCGCACGCTCCGCTGACGCTGGCGGATGATCTGGAATGGCGCGAGATTTCAGGCGAGGGCACGCTCTACACCTACACCATTGCGCGGCGTCCAACCGCGCCGGACTTCGCCGGCGAGGAGCCGCAGATCATCGCTGTTGTTGAGTTAGACGAGGGCCCGCGGTTGACATCGACGTTGGTCAATGTCGAAGAGGACGAGATCAGCGTGGGTATGCGCGTGCGACCAGCCTTCGAGGACGTTCCGAATACCGAGACGACGCTGCTGCGCTATGAACCCGCGTCGTAGCTTCGTCGTCCTCTTCTGTACCGCGTTAATCCTCGTCGGAGGATTGCTCCTCGCCGGGTGCGGTGGAGATAGCGAGCCCGACCGACCCACTGCACGGCGACAGGCAGTGCAGGATCAGCAAGGGCAAGGGACTAGTTCGTCGCGGCAGTCGTCTCAAGCGGTACAGGCATCGCAGACGACGCAGCAGGAGACTGATCGGGAAGAGGTCGCTTCTCAATCGCAGCAGCAAACGCAGCAAGACACAGAGGGTCAGCAGGCCCGACAGTCCCAGGCACAGGACCGACAACAGTCCGACGCATCAACAGGCGAACTAAAGCTGGCGGTTGAGCCCATCCTCAACGGCTACCAGTTTCAACAGCCAATCGAGATGTTGCCTCTACCCGACGGATCAATCCTCGTCGCGGAGCAACGCGGATACATCACACGATTCGTTGACGACAACGGCGAGATTGAACAGTTCGGCATCCTTGACCTGACCGAGTCGGTTCGATTCGGCGGCGAAGAGGGCCTGCTGAGCATGGCGCTGCATCCGAATCTGCAGAACAAGCCGTACCTCTACCTCTACTACTCGCCGCAGGAGGCCAGGGTTACGCGCCTGTCCCGATTCCGCCTGGTGCTCGGTTCGGCGCTTCATGCGTCGGAGCTGCTGATCATTGAGGTCCCTCAGCCCTACGCCAATCACAATGGCGGCGCCGTTCGGTTTGGTCCGGACGGGATGCTCTATCTCGGCTTTGGAGACGGCGGCGCGGCCAATGATCCTCAGGGCAACGGACAGAATCGCGAGACGCTGCTGGGCACGATCATCCGGATCGACGTAAACGGCATCGACACGTCGACGTCGTATCGGATCCCTCCCGACAATCCGTTCCTCGGCATCGCCGGCGTCCGGCCGGAGATTTGGGCCTGGGGACTGCGCAATCCCTGGCGTATGGCATTTGATAGCGAAACAGGCGACCTCTGGGTCGGAGACGTTGGTCAGGATCGGGTGGAAGAAATTGCGATCGTCAGGGCCGGCGAAAACCACGGTTGGAACGTGTTCGAAGGCAACGAGTGCTTCCGCTCGGAGGAGCAATGCGAGGCGCTGACCGACGCAGTGGATCCGGTTGCGACATACACCCATGACGATGGTTGCTCGGTGACTGGTGGCGAGGTCTATCGCGGGACAGCGATTCCCGGGCTGTACGGCCACTACGTCTTCGGCGATTACTGTTCGAGCGTCATCTGGACGGTCGCGCCCGACGGATCTGTCGAGCGGCGGCTGCAACTCGATAGTCGCATTGCTTCGTTCGCGGTCGACGATGACGGCGAAATCTATGTGCTGACGTTCAACGGACCAATCCTCAAGCTGGTCGCCGAGGAGCGCTAGCCTGAATCGACACAACATGCGGGTCAGATGGAGCCTCACATGACCACTTCAAGAGCTTTTGGCAAGACGCCTGCGCCCGACGTTCCTGGCGGGATGACCTGGCTCAACACTGGACGCGAGATGTCGATGGCCGACTTCCGCGGCCGGCTGCTGATCCTGCACTTCTGGACCTACGCTTGAATCAACTGTCTGCATGTCCTTCCGCAGTTGCGGAAGCTCGAACGACGCTACGCCGACACCCTGCAGATCGTCTCGGTGCATTCGCCCAAGTTCCCGACCGAACGGGAGACCGGGAACCTGCGCCAGGCGATCCTCAGGCTGCGGATCGAACATCCAGTCCTCAACGACGCCGACTTCAAGTATTGGCAGTCCTTCGGCGCTCGTGCCTGGCCGACGCTGTTCTTCATCGATCCGAACGGCAATGTGCTCGGCCTGCATGAGGGCGAACTGACCGAGGACATGGCGGCGCCGTTGATCGATGGTTGGCTGGCCGAATATGAGGCCGAACAGTTGCTCTCACGACAGAACCTGGGGCTCGAGCGTGAAACCGGTCACGACAGCGCCCTCTCGTTCCCTAGCAAGGTCGCGTGGGACGACGAGGCGGGACGTCTCGTCGTCTCGGACAGCAACAATGACCGGATCATCATTGCCGATATCGACGGCAATGTGTCGCTCGTGGTCGGTGGTTCGGAAGCCGGCTTCACCGATGGCTCGGCAGCGGAAGCGACATTCAATCAACCACAAGGCGTCGAGAGCTACGGAGACTACGTCTTCGTCGCCGACAACGAGAATCATGCCCTGCGCCGAATCGACGTCCGCGACGGCAGCGTCAGCACAATCGCCGGAACCAGCGAACAAGCGCGGGCGATGCCCTCGGGCGAGCCAGCTCGCGCGACTGCGCTCAGCTCTCCCTGGGATGTGGCCATACACGATGGCGATCTCTACGTCGCTATGGCCGGGATTCACCAAATCTGGCGGATGCCGCTGGGCAACAGCGCCGGTGACGACTCGTACATCGGTCCCTGGGGAGGCTCCGGTCGCGAGGGCATTGTCGACGGTCTGAGGATGCAATCCGAGCTGGCCCAGGTCTCCGGGTTAGCGCCGGGCCCGAGCGGGCTCGCCTTCGCCGACTCGGAGTCAAGCGGCGTCAGGGAGATCAGCTGGGACCCGGAAGGCCGAACGACCACCTTCATCGGTAAGACCGGCGAGGGCGGACTATTCCATTTCGGAGACGAGGACGGCGGCCGAGCCGTGGCCAGGCTGCAGCATCCGCTCGACGTGGCAAGAGTTGGAGATGAATTGTACGTCGCCGATACGTTCAATCACAAGATCAAGCAGGTCTACCCACTGACCGAAAACCTCAACACGCTGGTCGGAGGCCACGGCGACGCGCTGGGAAACTTCAGCGAAGTACTGTTCGACGAGCCGGGTGGGATTACCAACGGTCCGGGCAGATCGTTGTTGGTCGCCGACACAAATAATCACCGGATTGTGCGGCTTGACCTGGATTCGAGACAGGGTTGGGAGATCGTGCTGAAGTTCTAGCCCCGATTCCGTCATTCCCGCGCAGGCGGGAATCTCGATCCTCAGCCGTCAGCCACGCGGAACCGACCACAGCCATCCTTCGGATTTTCCAGGCGGTGACATGGAGCGACGGCTGTGGTCGGAGTTGCAGTCGATGTTGTGTGCTTCGCGATTCCTGCCTCCGCAGGAATGACGGATAGGGAAGCGGGCAGACACGAGCTACAAGGGCTGCCTCAACATGTGTTCAAACGATGACGTTTCCACCTTGCATCACGAAGACTGGTTGATCGAGTTCGCGGATATTGTCGGCAGGGTTGCCGGGGAAGGCAGCGAGATCGGCGTCGAAGCCCGCCTGGAGGCGACCGACTTTTTCACCGATCCCGATTGCATCGGCGGTGTCGCAGGTCATGATCCTCAGCGCCTGCCATGGCGTCATGCCGATGTCTTCGACGAATGCCCACGCCTCGGCGGGCGCGCGGTTGAAGTCGGCGTAGGCCATGCCCATGTCGAGTCCTGAGGTGAACCTCGCGCCTCGACTGTGCATATCGCGGACGATTTCCAGTCCCTGCTCACGGGGAGAGGGACCCTGGAGGTTCGGGTTGCGGCGAGGCGCGGCGTCGCCTCGCGCGCGCGCTTCACTGGCGAGTAGGCCTAGCCCGATTGTCGGATTGACCCAGATGCCTTCGTCGGCGATTCGTTGGGCCAGTTCAGGGTCGTACTTGAAACCCTCATCCGGGTTTGCCGAGAGCCAGCGGCAGTGAATCAGGTGTCGGACGCCGCCCTCGACCGCGGCGCGGATGCCCTCGGCCGCGTGCGTATGGGCCGCGACCTCGATTCCGCCCGACTTGCCGGCCTCGACGATCTCGCGGATTGTCTCCGGCGGGTACTGCCGGTCGCGAGGATTGGAAGTCGGCGTGAAGTTGCCGCCCGAAGCCATCACCTTGAGCACGTTGGCCCCCTGGTCGACGTGCGCCTGCGCCATCGCTCGAACGGATTCCGGCGTATCGGCCTCGCCGCCCCAGAACCAACAGTGGTCCATGGTGCGAGTGATCGGCGCTCCCGAGGCGAGCAGCCGTGGTCCGGGAATCACGCCGGATGCGATGGCATCCCGGACGGCGAAGACGACCTCGTTCTTCGATCCCAGGTCACGCATCGTTGTGATCCCGCTGCGCAGCGCGAGTCCAACCGCGTGAGCGGCCCGCATCAACGCGGGCTCGTTCGGCTCCTGCGAGATGATGTCGAACGCGTCGACTCGTGGTGGACAGGGGATGTGGGTGTGTCCCTCGACCAGTCCGGGCAGCAAGGAAACGTCGCCGAGGTCGACGACTTCGCCCTCCGGCGCGTCGGCGGCCGGGAGCACGTCAACGATCTTGCCGTCGGCAACCCCGACCGCATGGTCGGGGAGCCAGCCGTCGAGAGTCGCGTTGGCGACTCGCGCAGCTCGATAGAAGCGTCGACCCGTTACGCCGGTCGTCGGCATCAGCGGGCGCCCCAGGTTGGCGAGCGCTTCTCACGGAAGGCCTGAGGTCCTTCCTTGGCGTCGTCGCTGACTCGGGCGACGCGGCGCATGGTTTCGCCGAAGCGGATTGCCTGGACGAAGGGGAGTTCCTGGCCTCGGTGTGCGACCTCTTTCGTCGCGCGCACGGCGAGCGGCGCGCCTTTGCACAGCCGCTGAGCGAGGTTGTTTGCTGCCTGCATCAAGTCGTCGTGCGGGACGATCTCCCAAACCAGGCCCATCTCCTTGGCCCGCCAGGCGTCGACGCGGTCACCGATCAGCAGCAGTTCCATCGCGTAGTGCCAGGCGATGCGCTTGGGCATACGGATCGAGCCCTGAATCGTGGGGACGCCGATCTGCACCTCGGGGAAGCCGAATTGCGCGCGATCGGAGGCGATCACGAAATCGCAGGCGGCGACGAGCGTCAGGCCGAAGCCCAGCGCGTAGCCATTGACGGCTGCGATGGTCGGCTTCCAGATCTCCATGCCCGACTCGAGCGAAGTCAGCGACGGCACTTCCCAGAACGTGTGCTCCTCGGGCGGCGCGGGCGAGCGCAGGTCGGCGCCAGCCGAGAATGCGCGTCCGGCGCCGGTGACGATCCCAACCCAGGCGTCGTCGTCGTTGCGGAACTCTTCCCAGGCAGCGTTGAGGTCGGTGCGCAGCTCGTGGTTGATCGCGTTCAGAGCCTCGGGCCGGTTATAGGTAATTGTGGCAATCCGGCCGCTGCGCTCGTAGGTGACGGTGTCGCCCATCGGTGCCTCCTCTTGACTTCGCAGATCAGGTTACTTGGGGTCGATTAGAACGGTTCTCCGCCCCTGCTCAGAACGTCGATGTAGGCGGGGTACGCGAATAGGCGATTCCGGCGCTGGCCGGTTCGCTCATTGATGATGCCGAGATGGATCAGTGTTTCCGTCGCCGAGGCCGCAGCGTTCTGCGACAGACCACTTTCGTTGGAGAGTTCGCGCAAGTTCAGGAGGGGCCGCCGGGCAAACGCCTCGAGCGCTGTAGCAGCGGACGTTCCGCGCCGCCCCGCTTCCAGTAGCCGTTCCCGATCACGTTCGAATATTTCTCCCAGTTCCTCAGCCAGTGCGATGCAATCTTCGGCCGTCCAAATGACGCCGGATATGAAGTAGCGCAGCCAGACTTCCCAGTCACCGTTGTCACGCAGTTGACCGAGCAGCGAATAATACTCGGGTCGGCGCTGCTTGAAGTACAGGCTGAGGTAGAGCGCGGGCTCGCTGAGAATCTGCGCCTGCTCGAGCAGCAAGGCGATCAACACGCGTCCTGCGCGACCGTTGCCGTCAAGGAAGGGATGAACTGACTCGAATTGGGCGTGCGCGAGCCCAGCTTTGATCACTGTCGGCAGAGTCGAACGTTCGTCGTGAACGAACTGCTCAAGTTGCGACATGCACTCGACGACAGCGGAAGGCGGTGGTGGCACGTACATCGCGGTGCTCGGTGAGCGTCCGCCGATCCAGTTCTGCATCCGACGGAACTCGCCTGGCATCAAATGTTGCCGCGCCTCGCCCTGCATGAGGATGCCGTGCACTTCGCGGATGAGCCGGCTGCTGAGGGGGAATCCTTCACGTAGGCGGGCGATGCCATGCTGCAGAGCAGAGACGTAGTTTGATACCTCGGCGGCATCATCGGCCGGTGATGCCGGCGTGCCGCCCAACTCGTAGGTCAGCAGGTCTTCGAAGGTCGATTGCGTTCCTTCGATCTGTGATGACGCCACGGCTTCTCGCCTGATGTAGGAAAAGAGCAGAGGTTCGATCGACGGCAAGCGGGTTGTCAAGGCATCGAGGTATCCCAACGCGAGGTGGGCCGACTCAAGTTCCTGGTGGAATTGGTCCATGTCAAGCAAGGGGATCGGCGGCAAGGGATTTGGAATGAAGGCGCTGAATTCGTCGCCTTGAATTTGTGATCGTTCATAGAAGCCGTTGCGAGAGCGGTGCATGGCAGATCCTTGCGGTTCGGTGGCTAAGTCGATCTTATCGCGAGTTACATGCAAATGCGAGATAAGAAGTCTCGAACTGGCCGGATCGATTGCTCAGATCAATGAAGTTGATATTAGGAATTCTTCTATCGCGAGTTGGGTGATAACTCGCGATAGAAGAAAGAATGAGATTTAGCTCTGCAGTGCCTGGAGGTGCTTACCCGAGAACTCGGCCAGCACCGCCTCGGGGTCTGCTGCGGGGTGGATGTTGGCGATGGCGTGATCGAAGCCTCTTGACTTCATCTCGCCGAGGGTCTCGGCTGCCTCGTCGATTGTGTCCTCGGCGATCACGGTGATCCGGTTGATCATGAGGCTGAGCGCCGACGCGTCGCGACCGTTGGCCTCGGCTTCCGATTTCACCAGCGCCCAATCTTCATCGAGCGTGTTGAGCATGGTCGGGTTGGCCAGGTAGCCGTCGGCGAAGCGTCCGGCTCGTCGCAGTTGACGCGGGTTGTTGCCGCCCAGCAGGATTGGGACTCGGCGCGGCGGTTGCGGTCGGCAGTACCAACCCTTGGTGTTGTAGAACTCGCCCTCGAACGAGCCGATCTCGTTCTCCCACAGGTCTCGCAGCACCTGCAGATACTCATCCATCCTCGCGCCGCGCCGATCGAACGGCATCGAGAGCGCCTCAAACTCTTCCTTCCACCAGCCGACGCCGGCCCCGAGGATCAGCCGACCGCCGGCGAGGTGGTCGAGGGTCGCCATGATCTTGGCGTGCAGCACCGGAGCGCGCATCGGCGCGACCAGAACGGCCGTGCCCAGCTCGACCCGCTCCGTGACCGCGGCGGCATACGTCATCAGCGTGAGCGGCTCGAGGAACGGGACTTCCGCCGGCACGAGGAAGCGTCCGTCTTCCGAGTAGGGATAGTCGGATCCCTGGTCGGGCCGAAGCACGACGTGGTCGAACGTCCAGAGCGAGTCGAAGCCGTTGGCCTCCACGGAGCGCGCGACTCGCGTAATGTTCTCGGGACTGGCGACGCCACCGACCTGGGGCAGATAGATTCCAACCTTCATCCGGCGCTCCTGTTCCACGTGCGGATCGTCGTTAGACGCTTCAAATGTCGATGGAGCGGTACGCTCCGCAGATATGCCGCTGCCGACCACCAACCCGCTGCACAGTATGACTGACCCGATGCCAACGCGGCGGGTCGCGCCGTGAGCCAGCGTCCGGCTGTTGCCCGGCCGCCGCTGCGACGGCTGTTCCGTATTCGCGACTACCGCGTGCTCTGGGCCGGCGCGTTGTGCATGATTATTGCGCAACAGATTCGGTTCATTGCGATCCCACAGTGGTTCCTCGATCAAACCGGCGCGGACTCGTTCACTGAGGTCGCAATCATCGGCGCGGTGCAACTGCCGATCCAGGCGCTCGCGGTGCTGTTTGGCGGAGTGCTCGCCGATCGCTTTGACCGCCGCTGGCTGATGGCGGGAGCAAACATTGCTGTCCTCACCACGCTCGTTGTGGTGGCGACGGCGGCAACGGTCGATGTGCTCGAGTTTTGGATGGCCTGGGTCGCGCTTGGCGTGCTCGGCGGTCTGGCCACATTCGTTGCTCCGGCCCGCGCGACAATCACGCCTCGTGTGGTGCCCCCGCGCTACCTCAGCGCTGCGGTGACGCTGGACGCCAGCACGCAGATGGGCGGCTGGATTCTGGGCGGAGCGATCGTCACTGCGCTCGCCTTTGGCCTTGACGCCATTGGCATGCTCTGGGTCGCCGCCGCCTTCGCCGCGATTTCTGCCGTGATGCCGATGCTGATTCACACACCGGCTCGCGCGGTCGCAACGCAGCAATCCACGCTGCAAATGGTCAAAGAGGGCGCGAAGTATGTTGCCCGACATCCGATCCTTCCTGGTCTGTTCATCCTCGACTGGGGGATCACGGTGATCTCCTACTACCGCGAGATTTTGCCGCTACTGGCCACGGGACTGTTCATGGCCGGCGTCGGAGCGGCAGGGGCGCTGAGCACGGTCAACGCAGTGGGTTCGGCTTGCGGCATGATGTTGGCGCTGTTCCTGGTCAACTACCGAGCCAAGGGCGTCATGGTGCTGGTCGCGTCCGCTGTGTATGCGGCGCTGCTCTTCGCCCTCGGCGCCGCGCCCTGGTTGTGGGTCGGTATGATCGCGATTGCGATGCTTGGCGCCGCCGACGCGGTTACCGTCGCTGTCCGGCAGGTGACGGTCCACCTGACCACACCCGACGAGATGCGCGGCCGCGCGTTTTCGGTCATGGTCCTGATGGCACAGACGGCCAACAACCTCGGCATCATCTGGGTCGGATTCTGGGGCGACAAGATCGGCGTCGACAAGACGTACTTCCTCGGCGGCGCGATTGGCCTGGGCGCGACACTCTTGATCGGCATCCTCTGGCGCTCGATCAGTCGCTACCGCGCGCCTCAACACATCCCCGGACCTGTCGGTAATGTCGGAGGCAGCGGCGACTCGGACGAGCCGGCTTCCACATCCGGCAGCGAAGAGAACAACGACTGATTTCGCAAGTGTGTGAACGGAAACGACAATGGTCTTCAGCGAGCAACTGATTGACTTCCTGGTCGAACTGGCCGGCCACAACGACCGCGAATGGTTCAACGCCCATAAGGACGATTACGAGCATGTCCTGCGAGAGCCGGCGCTTGAATACGTCCGCGAAGTGAGCGGTCCACTGGCCGACATCTCGCCGCACATCCTCGGCTCCGATCGCAAGCAGGGCGGCTCGCTGATGCGGATTCACCGCGACGTCCGATTCTCGCGCGACAAGTCGCCCTACAAGACCAACGTCGGCATCCAGTTCCGACACGAAGCGGGCAAGGATGTCCACGCGCCGGGCTATTACGTCCACATCGCGATGGACGACTGCTTCATCGGAGCGGGAAGTTGGATGCCGGACCGCGACGCGCTCCTCGCCTACCGTCGATCCATCTCTGAGCATCCCCGTGATTGGTTAGCAATCAAAGAGCTCGCCGATTCGGACGACTGGCAGCTAGACGGTCACCAGGACTCGCTCAAGCGTCCACCGAGAGGATTTTCTGCAGACGATCCAATGATCGAGGACATCAAGCGCAAGCACTTCATCGTCACGCATCTGCTGGAGATCGAAGACATCGTCGCACCCGACTTCGTGGACTACACGATCGAGCGGTTCAGGGAGTCGAAGGAGTGGATGGCGTTTCTGGCCAAAGCGATCGGTCTGCCGTTTTAGGAATTGCGCTGGGATGCCTGTGCGACTCTAGAGATGACATCGAGCTTTTCTGAGATCTCTGGGTCGATTTCTTCGTCCGGAACGAATTGTACGAGCCGATGGAAGTCCTTTTTCGACATTTCGTTGTACAGCTCCATAGAGCGAAAGTAGGCCCGAAACAACGGGACTAAAACTTTGTCACTTGCCTTGACGTTGCTCCCCCATATAGGTCCTTCTTCCTGAAACTCTAGTACGGTTTGTGTTTGTTCTATGGCTTCGCTCATAGCGTCTATCCAACGTTGTGGATTAAGATTGTTGAATAGTGAAGCTTCAGGAGCAACTCTCTCAGCTTGATGGCGTGCGAAGGCCTCAAGAGTTCCTCGACTGCACAGGTAGTTTTCGATCTCGCGTCGAGTCCACATCAACACTTCGACGGTGTCAATAACTGGAAGTCCACTTGGTAAGTGGTCAAATAGAGCGACAGCACGCAGGTTAGGAACTGCCTCTCTCAGCGCGAAGAAGTGCCTTCGAGCCTTGCCGTGGTCGTTGGCGACATCTTGGAAGAACGGCCGGCTCAAGGCAGAGATAGCTTCGTGATGGTTAGTTCTATCGGCAAAGGCCTTCAGGATTGCGAGGTCGGTACTGCCTTCCAAATATAGAATCCAACCAGTCTGTTCTGCCAATGCGTAGTGTTGCCATCCAAATTCCTTGAGAGCTTTACTGACTTCATCAGTCCGACTATTGATGCGATGAGGCGCTCCTACAAATGCTATTACCAAATGTTGATCAGCAGAAGCATTAAGTATCACTTCGGAGTGCGTGGCAGTAACGAGTTGAGCCCCAAGTCTAGCGGAAGCGTCAACCACATGAGAATAGACTTCTTGTTGTCGAAGAATCTCCAGATGTGCGTCAGGCTCGTCCAATAGGAGAATAGTTCCTGGATTGGTATATATGTAAGCTAGAAGAAGTAGTGTCTGTTGCATACCTCTGCCGGAAGCAGATAGATCTAGATCTACTTTCCCTTCACTGTACGTCATGGCTATTTCGCCGCGCTCAACGACGTATTCGGGATCATTCAAGACGACGCCAAACATCTTCCGAATCTCATCTATAAGTTGGTCCCAGAGTTCGTGCTGTTCTTGGGATATTTGGTAACAGAGGTTTCTGAGAACTTCTGCGGTTCGACCTTCGCCGATCCGGACGTTGATTGCACCTTGATCTAGTCTTGTTTCATTGGCCGCAAGGCCAGACATTGGAGGCAACAAGGCGACGCGGGTGGTCTTGGCTTCTTCGGGCACTTCCATTCGATCGGGTATTTCCCCAGGACCGGTGCGAAGCGGCCGACAGTAGAATGACTCCTCATTGACATAATCAAATTCGAGACCGCATGTCCACGAGCGACCCTCCGTTATCCCAGCCACGATGATTTCTATGCAGACATTTTGGTTGTGGGCCAAACGGACGCTGAGGTCGCGCCATAGTTCACGTGCGCGCGGCACAGGTGCAGCGAGCAGATCCCGCCGGTTTATTGCGACTCCCGGCCGTCGCTTGGGAACGGATTTGCCTGCAAATTTCTCACTCCATCGCCTCAGCCCGAGGTCCCAGAGGGCAATTGCTTGCATGGCAGTTGTTTTCCCGGAGTTGTTTGGCCCTACGAACACCACAGGGTTGGCGAGTTCGAAATCGACTTCTTCGAACCGTTTGAAGTTGCGGATCGTTAAGTGGGTCAGCATCGGGCAGGTCTCCTTAGATACAGATTATCCTGTGTAGCGAAACATTGAGGAGGATGCGATGACCCAGCAGACGCCTGAACGGAATATGCCTCCGGTGGCTCCGGCTCTTGACGGCGACCCGGTGCCGCCGCCCGAGGACTCGCGGTTTGTGATCAAGCCGATCAGCGAGACGCCGATCAGCATTGGTCGCAATATCCACTCGCGACGCATGTTCACGACCGCTGAGGGCCGCTTTGAAAGCCCCCTCCAGTTCGTGCTCTACAACGTCCTGCCGGTCGGCGAGACCAATGTGCGGCACATCCACGAGGACATTGAGAAGGTCTACTACTTCCTCAAGGGCCACGCCGAGATCGACTGCGGCCCCTGGCGGACCACGGCGACCGCCGGCGACTTCCTCTTCTTCCCCGCCGATATCGCGCACCAGATTTACAGCCAGGGACCTGAGGACCTGGAGTTCATCGTCTGCGCAGTCCAGACCACCGGCGAGGTGCGCGGGATGTCGGACGGCGGAGTGCTGGACTCCAGTGAGGGGAACGACGACTAATGGCCGACCAGGATGCGACTGAGGTCGTCCCGCTCGAACCGCTGCGGGTCTTCGGCAAAGCGGTCTACGAGGCCCGCGGCGTTCCGTCGGAGGACGCTGAGTTCACGGTGGAGATTCAGCTCACCGCCGACCTGCGCGGCGTCGATACGCATGGGTTCCAGCGGCTCGGCTGGTACGCGGGACACCTGCAGGCGGGTCGATACAACCCGACGCCGAGCCTGGAAGTGCTCAAGGAGACGCCGGTCTCGCACGTCGTCGATGGCGATGGCGGGATTGGTCAACTCATCGTCGCCCGGACGATGCAGCGCACGATCGCCAAGGCCAAGGAGACGGGTCTCGCGCTGGGCACGCTGCGCAATAGCAACGACTGGGGCATGGGCGCGTACTATCCGATGATGGCCGCCGCCGAGGGATTCGTTGCGTTCTGCACCACGACGAGTGTGCCAACGATTGCGCCGTTCGGCGCACGGACGCGCATGACCGGCAACAACCCGATGGCGTTTGCCGCTCCGCGTACGTCGGGGCCGCCGGTCGTGCTGGACATGGCGCTGACACCGGTCGCGCTGGGCAAGGTCATGCGAGCCCGCGCCGAGGGTCGGGAAATCCCCGAGGAATGGGGATTCCAGGACCTCGAAGGTCAGCCGACCACCGATCCAGAGATCGCCATGGGTGGGGTGATCCCGGCGCTCGGCGCCGTGTCGGCCTACAAAGGCACGGGACTGAGCATGTTCATGAATCTGCTGGCGGGCGCCCTGCCGGGCGGGTATCACAGCAATCAAGTGAACATCGGCAAGCGGGGACAGTTCCTGCTGGTGATCGACCCCGAGATCTTCGGCGATGCCGACACGTTTGCAGCCGCGGTCGATGAGATGGTCGAGCAGGTCAAGTCGGCAGATCCGCTGCCAGGCGTCGTTGAGGTCTTCGCACCGGGCGAGATTGAGCAGCGCGCCTACGAGGAGCGGATTGCAGCGGGACACGTGATTTACCCATCGTCGACGCTGCAGGATCTGCGAGACCTGTCGGCGGAGATGGGCATTCCGTTGGACATCTAGCGCGGAATTTCTTTACCTACGGCGCGCGGCCCGAGCGGGTCCCCGCTCGGAGGCGGGGACGGGATGAAGACGCTCAGCGCTCGCAGACCACACCGTCGCCGTCGCCGTCCCTCGCTGATGGAACGGCGTCTGCGGGGAATCCGCGACCGTTGCCGTTGCTGCCGGTTTCTCGTTCGAGACCCGCAGCCTGGGCCTCGTCGCAGGAGGTATACGTCTCGCCCTCTGCCGCGGGCGTGATTGGTTCCTCGTCGTCGCTGCTTGGCTCGGGCTCAACGTAGACGACCGTTGGTCGCCGCTCGGGATGTTCGGACGGTCGCTGATAGTTGGCCGGACAGGTGTCGAGCATTTCTCGAAGCGCATCGACCTCGGCAATGTCGGCGCTTAACGTCCACTGCAGTTTGACGGCGATCCAGTCTTGCGCATACTGGCACCAGGCGCTGCGAAGTGGCGGCTTCCACTCGGCTGGATCCTGTGCGCTCTTGGTCCGATTGCTCGAGGCCGACACGGCAGTCAAGGCCGCCGGGAATCCGAGATCATTGGCAAACCGGGATTTCCGCTGAGCCGGCCAGCGCGCCGCCCCAGATCGATGCGCTTCGGCCAGCGGCACCATGTGGTCGATGTCCAGTTGCGACGGATCGTTGAACGGCTCATCGTCGTACCAGGAGCGCCAACGGCCGTCCAGGGGCCGGCAGTCCTGGTCGACTTCTGAGATAGAGACCGCTTCGGAGATCAGTACGAGCTCGCGCACATTGCAGCCCGGCCGAACGGTTTCGGCCCAGCCGCGCGGCATATAGAGGTCGCGGTCATAGTCGATCCCGCCGTCGGATTCGGGATCGATTGTCAGTCTGGCGAGCAGTTCGGCATACGGGTCAGGGGCCTCGGGCTGAGGCGCAGTGAGCGACTGGCTCGGTTCCTCCGCCTGCTCGGCTGGTTTCGATTCGAGCTCCTGAGACTGTTGCTCATCGGCAGTCGCAGGCGATTCGGCCGACGGTGGAGCCAGTGCATCCTCTGGTTCGATTGTGCAGGCAGTAGCAATACACAGCGCCACCAAGAGCGCAGCAAGCAGCCGCAGCACACTCAAGCGCATCCCGTTCTCCTCTTGCGGTGCGGGTGTTCTGGAGTCGGAACGATACCAGCGTTCCTTCCCCCTCTCTTTCGTTTATGCATCCCACTATCCTGAATCGGAAGTCGAGAGGACGCTTGTCATGGTTAGCCCCATTGTGTATTCCTGTGATTCCCACGTGGTCGAGGGACCTGAGGTCTTTGATGGACTCGTGGAAAAGTTCGGCGACCGCGCGCCGCGTGTGGTTGATGGCTGGAAGGGACGCGAGGGCGTCTACCTGGCCTGGCCGCAGATTGATTTCGCGATGCTGGTCGGACGGCTCGGCATCGCCGGCGCGAACCTCAATCTTCCCGAGACCAAGGAGAAGATGCAGCGCGGTTGGGATCTGATCAACCCCGGCGTCAAAGACCCGGTCGCCCGGCTGACTGAGCAGGACCAGGACGGCGTCGTTGGCGAGGTGATGTACCCCTCGATCAACATGCTCACCTACATGGTCGATGACGTTGAGGTCGTGAGCGCCGTCTTCCAACGGCACAACGACTGGATCCGCGACTACTGCTCGCACAACCCCGACCGTCTGATTGGCATCGGCTGTCTGACCCTGCGCGATGTCGACGCCGGTATCGCCGAGTTGGAGCGCTGCGCCAAGATGGGCATCAAGGGCGTCGCGATTCCCTGCACCGCGCCCAAGGACCTGCCCTACTCCGACCCCTACTACGAGCCCTTCTGGACGGCCGCCGAAGAGGTCGGGATGCCGCTGACGATGCACATTTTCTGCGGCTCCCAGCCGGGCATGGGTCTACCCAAGGAATGGGACGAAGTCGTCAGCTACACCCTCGCCCACGGCGCGGCCTGGAACACGATCTCCAACCTGGTCACCTCAGGCGTCTGTGAGCGTCACCCCAAATTGCGTTTCGTCATGGCCGAGTGGGAGACGGGCTGGATCGCCCACGTGCTCCAGCGCTGGGACCACGCCTACTACCGCGCCCGCGCCGTTGACCGCACGCCCGAGCTGCCGATGCTGCCGACCGAGTACTTCAAGCGCAACTTCAACGTCACCTTCGAGGACGACGAGATCGGCGTCATGACCAGGCACGGCATCGGCGTTGACAACCTGCTCTGGGGCAACGACTACCCGCACCACGACGCGATCTGGCCAAACTCGCGCCGCATCCTCGATGAGATCATGGAAGGCGTCCCGCAAGAGGAGATCGACAAGATGGTCTGGGGCAACGTGCAAAAGCTCTACAACATCGACCAATCGGCGCTGCCTGTCTGAGAAATGCGTGATTTGCTCACGGTTTCACAGAAACCGTGAGCAAATTCCCATCAAGATCGTTCTATTTCGTCCCCCGGTCACACTGCTCTGCGCCTCGTCTAACTATTGGTTTCACAGAAACCGTGAGCAAACCGATAGCTGGTTCACAGAGCGTGCGGCTGCTGGCGGATTACTGGATGAATTCGGCGGTTACTATTGGTTTCACAGAAACCGTGAGCAAACCAATAGCTGGGCGCGAGTATTCCCATGCAACTGCCGAAATCGACGCCGCCACTCGCCAGCCTGACCGCCGAGTTCGTGGAGCTTCAGGTCGAGCAGCAGATGGCCCTGCTCACCGACAGCAATCGGCTTGACGCCAAGGGCCGTTACCTCTCCTGGGACGAGCTACGCCGCCGCACACCCCCGGAGGGCCGCAGCATCCGGCTGCATTGGTTCGGGATGGCCATGGCGCGGAGGGCCGGTTCGCACACACTTCCTCTGTTGGGGCGCGGCGATCAGGCATTCTGGTACTGCAATGCCGATCCGATACTGCAGGCGCTTCACTCGCTGGACCAGACCCAGCAGTCGCACATTCTCGCCAACGAGACGCTGATGACCAACGCCGCGCGACGACGCTGGCTTCAGCGCGGAATCATGGACGAGTCCATCGAGTCCAGCCGGCTGGAAGGCGCCAACACCAGCCGCCAGGCAGCCCGCGAAATGCTGCGCGACCAGCGTGAGCCGCGGGACAAGGGCGAGCGCATGATCGCCAACAACTTCGCGGCCATGCAGACCGTTGAGCAATGGGCCGCTAAAGGCGAACCGGTCGATCTCGAGCACATCCTGCAGCTGCATCGAATCGTGACACGTGGGACGTTGGGCGACGAGCGAGACGCAGGACGAATCCAGCAGCCTGGCGAGGCACGGGTCTATGTGGTCTCCGGCAACAATCAAATTGTCCACAACCCGCCTCCGGCGGACGAGTTGCCGAACCGATTGCAACGAATCTGCGACTTCGCCGAAGGCGAGTCGGAGTCGGACTTCATGCACCCGATCGTGCGGGCGATCCTGCTGCACTTCATGATTGGGTACGACCATCCATTCGTGGACGGCAACGGACGCACGGCTCGCGCTCTGTTCTATTGGTCGCTGTTGCGCTCTGAATGGTGGTTGGCGCCCTACCTCCCAGTTTCCCACTTCCTGCTGCGGGCGCCCGCGCAATATTCACGGGCATATCAGTACGTCACGGCCGATGACAACGATGTCACTCACTTCTTGCTGCATCAGCTCGACATCATGGAACAGGCCGCAGCGCAACTCGAGAGCGACCTGCAGGAAGAGGCGGCGGCTTCGCGTGATTTGGTCGAGCGTCTGGGCGACAACGACTTCTCTGAGCGTCAGCTTGTGATCCTCAACGCGGCGCTTGACCAGCCCAACCGCATCTTCACCATTGCACAGCAACAGAGTGAGCATCGTGTCTCCTATTGGTCTGCTCGCGCCGACCTGCAAGATTTGACCGAGCGCGGACTTCTGCTGCGCTCCCGTTCAGGCAAGAAGTTCGTGTTCAGACCAATTCCCGATCTCACAGAACGCCTCGGCGGGTAGCCTGCTGAGGTGAAGGGGTGAGCCATGGCGTCTCGACGTGAGCAGGCCGGTCTGCCGAAGGGCGCCGCGATGCGGGCGCTAGTGCTCGATCTCATGAAGCAGATCGCGACTCCTGTGAACCGTAAACAAATTGGTGCGGCAGTGGCCTCACAGCTTGAACTAACCGCAGAACAGCGAGCGGTGAACGAGCCCGGGCCGAAGCGAGGAGGTCCTGAAAGTCCTCGCTCTTATGTGTCATGGATTAGCGAGTACACCTGCAACGATTTGAAGCACATCGGGGTCTGCGAGCAGCCTGGTCGTGCCCTCTACCAACTGACGGAAGAAGGTTGGACAATCTCGCCGGAGGAGGTCGAACGCAGAAATCGCGAGCGCAATCGGCGCTACCGGCAGGGACGACAACAGCCCGGTGGGACGACCGCGGCGAACGACCAGGCTGATAGCGAAGATAGTGACGACGAACCACCGCCTGACTGGCGGCAAGAGCTGCTCAATCGGCTCAAAGTCATGACTCCGACCGCATTCGAACAACTTTCTAAGAGTTTGCTGCTCGCCGCGGGATTCAATGATGTGCATGTCACTGGAGGATCGGGCGATGGCGGGATTGATGGCATCGGTACCTATCGCCCAGAAGGACTGATCTCGTTTCAAACGGCGTTTCAATGCAAGCGCTACCAGGGCGCCGTAGGCCCAGGGATCGTCCGGGACTTTCGTGGTTCGTTCATTGGACGCGCTGACCGAGGTCTGATCATCACTACCGGTCATTTCACCAGCGCAGCCAAGGAAGAAGCGAGTCGACCAGGAGCGAATCCCATTGACCTGATCGACGGCGAGGGACTCTGTGAACATCTGAAAGAACGTAAACTCGGCGTTCACGTGACGCGTCGAACCATCGAAGATGTCAGCATCAATTTCAAGTTTTTCGAGCAGCTAGAGGTATCCAAATGAGTTCCATGCGTCCCGTTCTCCTTGATGTCCTTGTTTCTCTGATCATTCTGATGGCTGGCGGCCAGATCTTTGCTCGCCTTGCCGGGGTTGAAGAAGGTGAGTCGGCGCCGGCCTGGGTTCAGTTCGGTCCTCTGGTGCTGGCGATGCTCTACCTCGGTTGGCGAACGCTTCGGCGCAACCGACAAGCTCGCGATGCTGCGTCAGAAGTGGACGAAGCGCCCGACAGGCCTTTCGAGAACCGGCGCGAACTCGAACGTATCGAATCCACGCCGATGGACGAATACCAATGGCGCTCCCGGGTGGAGTCGTTGATTCGCAATCTCGGGCGTAGTGGATTTGAGCACTTCACGATCGTCATCCTGCGCTCGATTGGAGTGATTGATATCAGCGTCGTCCGCAATGCGTTTGACGGCGCGGTTGAATGTGTCGGCGTCCACGATGATGAGGAGCGGGCGAACGTGTATGCGATCTGCCGCCGCTCATTCGGCGCGCTTGGAGCCAACCAGATTCGCGACTTGCGA
This sequence comes from Dehalococcoidia bacterium, assembly GCA_965261715.1. Lineage (GTDB taxonomy): Bacteria > Chloroflexota > Dehalococcoidia > Bin125 > Bin125 > Bin125. Next base: position 2,765,921 of record OZ253471.1, on the reverse strand, counting down.
GCTTCAATGGAGGGAAAGGCCTCGGAGGGCCTTCTGATCTCGAATGGCGAGTTCTCTTCCTCGGCAATCGACGATGCCGAGAGCGGCGACGAGAGCATTGAGCTGGTCGACGGCGATGAGCTGCTCGACCTGATGCTTACCAACCGACTCGGCCTGATCTTTGATGAGATCGGCCGGGTGACAGCCGTCGATGAAGAATGGTTCCAGGGCCTGGAACGCGACCAGCGATTTGCGGACGGAGACTGACCATGGCCGATGAAGCGACAGTTGGAGTCCTGCCTGGCGACGATGCGGCGCCCGAGGCGGTTCATGCCTCGATGGCCGTACTGCAGGCGATGGAACTCCCGATCGCCTTCGAAGTGCTGCCCGACGGCGTTGATCTGACACGCGAGATGTCTCGTGAAGAGGGCGAGAACCTAGTCATCGACACGGCCGAGCGTTGCGACACCGTGCTGTTCGGATCAACCAACGGACAGACGCCGGGCGTCGGCTACTTCCGCTGGGGCAAGCAGACTTTTGCCAACGTCCGCCCGATCAAGTGGCGGCCTGGTTTCCGCTCGCCGATGGCGCAGCCCGAGGGCATTGACTACATCATCGTCCGCGAAAATCTCGAGGACCTGTACGCCGGCATCGAGGGCGACCTCTCGGAAGTCGCAGCGTCAGGATTGGCCGACCGGCCGCGATTCGGCGGCGTTTCGCGCACACAGGTCCCCGGTGGCTTCGGACACTTTGCCGAGGCCGAGGGCCGCTACGCGATCAAATACTTCACTCGCGCCAATGTCGAGCGCGTAGCTCATTTCGCCTGTCGTCTGACACAACAACGCAAGGCCGAAGGCTACGCCGGCAAGCTGACCTGCTCGGCCAAGACCAACGTGCTGCCCAAGACCGACGGCTGGTTCGTCGAGATCGCAGCCGAGGTCGCGTCGGGATATCCCGATATCGAGTTTGAGACATTCATCGCCGACGACTTCGCTCGCCGGCTCGTGGCCTCGCCGCATGACCTTGATGTGGTGCTGTTGCCGAACCTGTATGGGGACATCTTCTCGGACGAGGGCGCTGGCACCATCGGCGGCCTCGGTCTTGCCCCCTCGGGTTGCTTTGGGGAAGACTGGGCCTACTTCGAATCCGTCCACGGCACCGCGCCCGATATCGCCGGCATGCACAAGATCAATCCCACCGCGACGATGCTGTCAGCCGTGATGATGCTGCATCACCTCGGCCTGCACGAGCAGGCGTCGGGTCTGGAAGACGCGATTGAAGCGGTCTACGTGGCGGGTGAGCGGCTGACTCCCGATCAGGGTGGATCGGCGAGTACTGAGGACTTTGCTCAAGCGGTGATTGACGCTCTCTAGGTAGCTGTTGAGCAGCCGACTCATCCAAGCCGCCGTCATACCCGCGCCCCGCCGCGGGTATCTCGCTGCGCTCGGCACGAACGCCGGGAGCCGGTTGAGCGATTGACACGTGCGAAGTTCTAAGGGTTCAAGCGTCGGTGTTGTACTCGGCGAGATTCCCGCGACGCGGCGCGGGAATGACGGAATTGCAGACGTGGCGGGAGCGCATGGGAGTCGAACCCACCCGAGACGGTGCGGACCGCCCCGCATCAGTGTTGAAGACTGTGGAGGACACCGGTCCCCTTCCGCTCCCCTGTAGCTGAGGTTATCCCACGTACAAATCAACCGACGCTGGCGTCACCTCTGCTTCGAGTTCGGTGCGGAACGCTCCCCAGCGATCGCCGTGGCGCGAACTTCTGAAGGTGGCGTGCAGACTCGCGGCTCCGGCGTTCTGGGTCATTGACGCCGTCTTGAATCCCCTCAGATTTGCGTTCAGGAACTGCAAGAGTGCGGCCTCGTGCTCGGTGTAGTCCGTTGCCGGCATGGTGATGATTAGATCCTGGCTGCCGGTGCCCAGACCGCCTAGCCCAATGCCGGAGAAGATGCGCTGTCCGACGAGCACCAGCGCCACGGATGCGAAGAGGATTCCGATGAGTTCGTAGTTGTAAGTTGCAGCGCCGATCGACGACGCGATCACGACCAACAGGTATCCGATTTCTGCTGGGTCCTTGATCGGCGTTCTGAAGCGGACGAATGAGAGTGCGCCCAGCAGTCCCAGCGACAAGGGCAGCGACCATTGGATCGCGATGAAGAGCAGCGTGATCGCCGGACCGGCGAGGAGGAAGACACGATGAATGCCGGCTCCGCGTTGCCAGTCGCGGTAGAAGATCAGGTAGAGCGCGTAGGTGGCGACCGACGCAGCCAGCGAGACGACCATCGCGAGGAGATATTCCTCAAGCGCGATCTCTGAGGTCGGACCGAGAATCTCGGGCCACTCGATCAGGACAATAGGCATTGGCAGCTCCTGGTGCGGGTGTTCCGACTATCTGATGTGGGTGCGCTCGCCGCCGTACAGCAGTTCGATGGCGAGCGCGTACTTTGAGTGGGCAGTCCGGCGCAGACCAAGCTTGCCCAGGTGCGCAATCTGTTGCGGCAGTTCGCCGGTCGACTTGAGCTCTAGCACCGATCCGTGGGGGACAGGCAACCAAATCGGTGCGCCTCTCGGATTCGCCGCCCGAACCTGGGTGTCCAGCGAGGCCCGCATCAATCCGTCGGGAGATTCCCAACGAATCCGTTGGTAACGGATGAACGCGGCGGGCTCGAGCGTCGGATCGAGCAAGGATGTCGCCAGTTCGCTCATATCACGCAGGCAACGGGCGAGTTCGGGTCGGTCGGGCAGGACCAGTCCGAGCGGATTGGCGAGGCCGGTGATGGAATAGCGAGCCCGAAGCTTCTGCGAACTTGCGCCGGCGCGGGACTTGAGCTCGATCCAGACGCCGGCGTATGGGTCGATCGGATCCCCATACCAGCGCAGCCTGAGCTTTTGCTTGGCGAACTCGCCATCGACCGACTCCTGGTAGGCGTCAAGCTGAGCGGTGTCGTAGTAGCAGCTGGTGATCACGCCGAGGGGATACTGCGGATCACGAGGCAGCCGAGCGTCGAGCCAGGCGGTCAGCAGCGCCGCTCGGGCGTCGGGCAGCGGGTACTTGCGCTCCTCGCGCGATTCGCTCGCGCTGGAAGGCGCGGGGCTTCTCGGCCTGGGCAGCGTCACAGCCATGCAGGTAGGCTAACTCCTTGTTGACGCCATGCATGGGGGTCGAGCAATCGGATGAATCGCCGCACGGCAATGTCACTGGCAATGTCACTGGCAGTGGCGGTCGCGGTGATCGTCGCGGCAGTGGTGTTTGCCGTCAGCGGCGAATCACTGCCGGCCCGCGTGCCGTCCAACGCTGCGGAGTCGACCATCGGCGTCGATCAACAGCGCAGTGATCCGTTCAACGTCGTCTTCGACATATCGACGGTGCGGACCTATAACATCTTGATCTCCGAGGAATCGCTGGCCAAATTGAACGCCAATCCGACGGCCGAGGTATACGTAGAGGCGGCCGTGGAAGTCGATGGTGAACGCTATGATCCCGTCGGCGTTCGCTACAAGGGATTCTTTGGCGTCTTACGCTTCTGTTTTCAGAACGGCCGGCAGGTCTGTCCCAAGCTGTCCTGGAAGCTCAAGCTGAATCACTTTGAACCCAGTCTTCGCTATCACGGGTTGAAGCGTTTGAACTTTCATTCGATGAACAGCGACGAATCGCAGATGCGTGAGATCCTGAGCTACCAGGTCTTCCGCGACTCCGGTACCGCGGCGCCGCGTTCGGTCTACGCCGAGTTGCAACTCAATGGCGAGCCGTTGGGTCTGTTCACGTTGACTGAGGACATTGACGATCGATTCATCGCGGACCGCTTCCGTGACCGCGGTCGCGGCGTGTTGTTCAAGGAGGTCTGGCCGGGCAATATCGACAATCTCTGGGTCTTCCAGGAGACGTTGTCTGACGCAGTGGCTCGGGGACCGCGCGACACCTCGCGGCTTGAGGCGTTCGCCTACGCTCTCGAGACGGCGGAATCCGATGAGGCGTTCTACGACGTGTTACTGGAATACATGCAAGACGAGAATGGCATCTTCAACTACCTCGCCGCTGATCGATTGACCGACAACTGGGACGGGATTGTGGCCTGGTATTGCGTGCCGATCTGCGGCAATCACAACTACTTCTGGTACCAGGATGCGTTGTCGGGCGGATTTACGTTGATTCCCTGGGACGTCGAGCACACCTGGCGCTCGCCCAGCCCGATCCGCACGGCGTACCGGATGCCGGATTGGGATGAACTGGATCGCACCTGCCGGATTCGCAAGGTCTTCTTCGATATTGACGCGCGCGCACCGCATTGTGATCCGACCATGAATGCCCTGGTGACGCTCGGCTGGGAGCGTTACATCGAGGCGTCCCGCGAGCTGATGCGCGAGACCATCTCGCTGGAACTGATGCATGAGCGAGTCGACAAGCTGGCCGAGCTGATCGACGAGCATGTTGAGGCCGACACCAAGGGTCCAGGCCAGATCAAGTGGCGACTGGCAGTGGACCGTCTGCACGAGGAGATCGACGATCGATGGCAGTACATTGACGCCAAGATCGACGCATGGGACCAGAGCGGAAAGGCGCCCTCTGATGGCTGATCTGATTCTCCGAGGCGGCACAGTCGTTGACGGCACGGGCGGCGCGTCGCTTCGCGCAGATATCGCGATCGACGGCGACCGGATCTCGGCTGTTGGCGACCTGTCCGGAATGACGGCCGCTCGTGAGATTGATGCGACCGGATTGGTCGTCGCTCCCGGGTTTATCGACACACACGCGCACTCAGACGGCGTGCTCCTGCGCGACGCCGTTCATGCGCATGGCCTGGTTCAGGGTGTGACCACCGAGTTCATCACCCAGGACGGCCTGTCCTACGCCATGCTGTCCGGCGACAACCTTCAGTCCTACGGACGCTATATCGCCGGCTTGTACGGACCTCCTCCGACCGACCTTGATGTGTCCTCGATTGCCGCGTTTCGGTCGCACTACGACGGCAAGGGTTGCAACGTCGCAGTGCAAGTGCCGCACGGACCTGTGCGACTGGAGAGTGTCGGCTTTGAAGATGTGCCGCTGCGCGGTGACGGTCTGTCCAACGCGGAGCGAATGGTCGCCGAAGGGATGGAACAGGGGGCGACGGGTTTTTCGACGGGCTTGTCGTACTACCCGAACTCCTACTCCGACACCGAAGAACTGGTTGCGTTGAATCGTGTCGTCGCTGCGCACGATGGCGTCTATGTGACGCATATCCGCAATCACAATGACGATCGCGCGCCCGATGGATCCGGCATTGTCGAGGCGATGAATATCGGCCGTCGCAGCGGCGTCAAGGTGCACATTTCGCACTACCGCACGTTTCCGAGCAACGCCGGACAGATCGACTCGATCATGTCGGAAGTCGACAAGGCCAAGGCGGAGGGCGTCGACGTGACGCTCGAGTGTTACCCCTACGCCGCCGCCGCGACCGTGCCCGGATACTTCCTGCGAGGCGAATGCCACGTCGGCGGGATCGATCGGCTGCTGGAGCGGCTGGGCGACCCGGCCTGGCGCGATCGGTTGGTCGACTCGCTTGAGAATCTGTTCCCGGGACGCGGCGACAGCGCGACCTGGACCTGGATCGGCGCCGAGCATCTGAAGCACCTCGAAGGCGTGTCCTTTGGCGATGCCGCCACGCTGATGGGCATGTCGGTGGCCGAGATGACGCTGACCGTGATGCGCGAGTCGGGTATGCAATGCGGCTTTCGCGACGGACTGCCAGCCAGCGCCTCGCTGGTGCGGCAGGTCGAGGCAGACGTGATCGCACTGCTGTCGCGCGACGACTACATGGTCGGCTCGGACGGGATTCCGTTTGATGAGGGTCTCCCGCACCCTCGTGCGTATGGCACGTTCCCGCGCATTTTGGGTCGGTTACGTCGACGCCTCGGCGTATCTCTGGAGCATCTGGTGCGCGGGATGACGTCCTTGCCCGCCAGTCGGTTTGGGCTGACTGACCGCGGCGTTGTTGCGGAAGGCAAGTTCGCCGATCTCATGGTCTTCGACGCCGAAGCGATCATCGACACAGCGGACTTCACCGATCCCCGAACGCGGCCTGCGGGCATTCCATACGTATTGGTGAATGGTCGGGTGGCCGTGGACGGCGGGCGTCCAACGGGATCTTTGGCTGGTCGGTCGATTCCCTGAGGCCTGTTCGCATCTGACTCCATTCCAGGGCACGGCGGTCGGACGGTGTCTCAGAAAAACATGGTTCGTCATACCCGCGCTCCGCCGCGGGTATCTCGCCGAGTGCTGCACCGACGCTCGAGCTCGAGGAGCCGCGCCCTGTTCAAGCGCTCAGCCCGCTCCTGGCTATCGTGCCGAGCACAGCGAGATACCCGCGGCGGAGCGCGGGTATGACGGAGAGGGAGTGCTACTCGACCACGCCGTCGACCATCAGTTTCTGAAACTCTGCCTCGCTGTAGCCGCAGAGTTCTCGGTAGACATACTCCGAGTCCTCGCCCAGCAATGGCGAGCGGCGCGGCATCGGCGGCGGCGTTTCGCTCAGACGCCAGGGCGGGCTTTCGTAGGACAGCTCCCCGATTATGGGATGGTCGCTTTGCCACCAATGGTTTCGATGCGCTAGCTGTGGGTCCTCGTGGACGTCGCGGACGGTTGCCGCTCGATGGGCGGGCACACCGACGGACTGCAGCGCTTGCTCGACTTCGTCGACTGTTCGGGTTGCGGTCCATTGCCCGATCTGCGCGTCTAACTCGTCCTGTGCAGCCAGGCGACCTTCGACGTGGCAGAGTTCGCCTGACTCCAGCCAGTCTGGGCGCAGCATCACTTGCGCGAGGCAACGCCATTGATCGTCGGACGTGATGGCGATGGCGACCCAGCGATCGCTGCCCGTATTGTCGTCGGCACAGGGGTAGACGCCGTGCGGCGCGAAGCGCAAGTCGCGATTGCCGAGCGGCTTTGCCACACGACCGGTGTTGGCGGCGTCGATCACGCCGGCGTCGAGCACGAGGGTTGAGGCCTCGAACTGCGAGAGGTCGATGTATTGGCCTTCGCCGGTGCGACGGCGATGGTCGAGCGCGGCCAGGATGCCGATGATCGCAACGTGAGTCGCGACCCAGTCGGTGTAGGCGACGCCGGTTCCGACCGGCGGCAGGTCGGGCCAACCGGTTACGCCGGTCACGCCGGCCGTCGCCTGAAGGGTGAGCCCAAAGCCGCGGAACTTGGCGTGCGGCCCGGTCTGGCCTTCCATCGACATCGAGCACATGATCACATCGGGTCTGATCTTGCGCACGTCCTCGTAGCTGAGGCCGAGCCGATCCATGAATCCCGGTGCGAACGATTCGGTCACGATGTCGGCGCTGGCGATCAGACGTCGTGCGACCTCCGCGCCTCGTTCATGGGCGAGATTGATCGCGACCGAGCGTTTGCCACGGTTGAACTTGGCGAAATAGGCCGAGGCGTCGAGCGAACGGTTGCCGGACGGACGGGGTCCGCCCGATCTAAATGTATCGGGGCGGCGCGTTGACTCGACGCGGATCACTTCCGCGCCGTGAAACGCCATCTGCATGGTTGCGTTCGGTCCGACGCCGACCCAGGCGAAGTCGGCGATGCGTACGCCGTCGAAGAGGTGTGCGCCGGGAGTCTCGTTGCTGCTCATTGTTTGCGTTGAACCTGCCAGACTTAGCGTCGGTGGAAGCTGGGGTCGCGACGCTCCTTGAACGAGCGCGCGCCCTCGCCGGCGTCCAGCGAGTGTCGCAGCCAGGCCTGGTTGAGCTCCTCAAGCTGCGCCTGCTGAGTGGCGTCGTTGTTCAGGGCGGCGTAGATCGCGCGTTTGGTCAGAGCCATCGCCCAGGGGGCGCCCTGCGCCAGCCGGTCGGCGAGGGCCAGCGCCTCGGCCATCAGGTCGTCGTGCGCGACGACGCGATTGACGATGCCCAGCTCCAACGCGCGGTTTGCGCCGATCGGGTCGGAGGTCCAGAAGATCTCCAGTGCTCGCGAGTGACCAGCCAGACGGGTCAGCGTCCACGACGCGGCCCAGTCTGGTCCAAGACCGATCTTCAGGAATCCAGGGTGGAATCGCGCGTTCTCGGACATCAGACGGATGTCGGCGGCGAGGGCGATCGCGAATCCCGCGCCCGCGGCTGCACCGTTCACCGCGGCGATGACCGGGATCTCCAGTTGCTGAAGTTCAGCCGCGAATCCGTAGCGCAGCTCGGTCGAGCCGAGCCCGGGCTGCGACTCCGCCGCCACACGCTCTTCGCGATTGGACAGATCGGCGCCCGAGCAGAAGCCTCGTCCAGCGCCGGTGATTATGAGCGCGCGAGCCTCGGGGTCGGCCTTGAGGTCGGCGACCATTTCGCGCAGACCAGAGCGGATGCGGTTTGAGAGAGCATTGAGCACTTCGGGCCGGTTGAGCGTCGCGACGACGACGCCGTTGGCTCGCTTGTCGATCAGCAGGTGGTCATCGGTCATGTGCTTCTCCAGTCACTCGCGATCTGTTCTGATCGGAAGATATCTCCGTGTCGGGTTGTCGCAGTGGTTGGATTGCGCTGCGGGGAAATTTCGAGCGAACTGCGCGAATTTGCCGCTGAGGATTAGGAATTGGGCAAATTTGCGGTCAGGTGTGGTCAGGTGTGGTCAGATTTGGTCAGGTCCGGTCGGATTTGGTAGCCGTGTTCAGCCGCCCTGCTCGGACTGGTCGGGATTGTTTCGGCAGGAGCGCGGAGGATGTTGGTTGTCATAAGGGCCTCGTTTGTTTGCTGCGCGGCGTCGCGCACTGGTCATCGTATGCGCATGGAGGTTCGCCGAGCGATTGGATGGCGTGAGCGTGGCACGGATGACAGTCAGTCGGCGCCATCGTCGGAGGCTGTGCTGCGGACCTCAGCTCTGGGAGGCTTGAGGGAGGATCTCGCGGTTGTGTTGGCCGGGCGTTGGCGCGGGACGTGTTTGCCAGGGTGTGGCCGACATCTTGAACGGCGCTCCAGGTGTCTTGAGCCGGCCCAGCGCCGGATCGTCGACCTCGGTGAAGAAGGCGCGAGCGGCGAGCTGCGGGCTGTCGACGATGTCCTGCATCGTGTTGACGGGACAGATCATGACGTTGAACTGCTGTCCCGATTCGTACAACGTCTGCGCGCCGCGAGTGGCGAAAAAGGCTTCGATCTCCGCTTCGAGCCCGGCGACCTCTTCGCTCGTTGGTGTGCGGTCGCCGGCGATGGGCATGTTGGCCCAATACTCGGCGTCGAATTGTGGGTCGCCGTGTTCGGCGGTCATCCAGCGATGCAGCGAGTGGATCGAGGCGGGCACGCGGACGAACGCGACGTAGCCGTCGGCGCAGGGATAGATGATCCGCGTGGCGCGGTCGGCAAACGCCCGAGCGCCTCCGGCGCGTTTGGTGATGATGCCGTCCATCTCCCAGTAGAGACGCGCGTTGCCCAGCGTGTTGGCCATCGCCGCCTGCATTGCGACATCGACATGCTGTCCGCGACCGGTCAGATTTCGCGCGTGCAGCGCGATCATCGCCGCCGATCCGGCGTTGAGCGCGGTGATGCTGTACGCCTGCTCGACCGACGGTCTGAGCGGCGCGCGTTCGGGATCGCCGACCAAGGAGCTCAAGCCGCCGGAAACGTGACCGATCAGGTCGGATGCAGCCCACATCGATTTCGGCCCGCTCTGTCCGAAGGGTGTGATCGAGACGTAGATCAATTCTGGTGCGCGTTCGCGTAGGTCGGCGTAGCCGAGTCCGCGCAACGCCATCGCGCCCGGCGCATCGGACTCGAAGAGGAAATCAGCGCCTTCACAGAGTTGTCGTAGTTGTTCGCGGTCCGCTTCGTCGTCGAGATCGAGAGTGATTGATCGCTTGCCGGCATTCATCTGCGCCCAGTAGAGCGAGGAGTCCTGATCTTCTCTGAGCATGGGGCCGCGCCGTCGAGATGGATGTCCGCCGGGCGGCTCGACGCGGATCACGTCGACGCCGAGTCCGGCCAGCAGCATGGTTGCGAGCGCGCCGATTTCAGCCGTCAGATCGATGGCAGAATAAGGGCTCAACGCTCCGTGAGTTGTCTGGGACATACGAAGTAAGGTACGACAGGTGGTGTTGAGGCGCGCCAGTGTATCTTCATTCTTTCTGAGTAGAACGGAATTTGTCGTGAGTACCTCGGACTCCGGATCGCCAATCCGGGCAGCGATCATCAATGTGACGGGCTATGTCGGAGCGGAGCTGGCGCGCCTGCTGGACCAGCATCCGGCAGTAGAGATTGTCTGCGTCACCGGTCGTTCCGAGGTGGGCAAGCGTTTGCCCGATGTCTTCCCTCACCTGTGGTCGGTCGACCTGCCGATCGTGGCGGATGTCGAGGGAGAGGTCGATGTGATCTTCTCCGGCCTGCCGCACGCAGCGGCTGCTGAGCGTCTGACGCCATTCATCGAGCGCGGTACCCCCGTCATCGATGCATCGGCCGACTTCCGTCTCTACGACGAAGAAACGTACGAACAGTGGTACGGAACGCATCCGTCGCCGGAGCTACTTGGCGAGTCGGTCTACGGACTACCGGAGCTGCACCGCGAAGCGATTGCCGAATCGCGGTTGGTCGGCGTGCCGGGCTGCTACCCGACCTCGGCAATCCTGGCTCTCGCCCCTCTCGCAGCGCAGGGATGGCTCGATGGTCGGACCGTGATTGACGCCAAGTCGGGAGTCACTGGAGCCGGTCGCGCGCTGAAGCTGACGTCACACTTCTCCGAGGTCGACTCCAACTTCTCCGCCTACGGACTCACGGGCCACCGGCATCAACCGGAAATGGTGCAGGAACTCTCGTCGCTGCAACAGACCGCTGAGAGCGACGGAGAGTTGAGCATCACCTTCGTGCCGCATCTCGTGCCGATGACGCGGGGCATCCTGGCTACCTGCTATCCGTCGATTCTGGACGGAGCCTTACCCGAAAACTCCGAGGAGCGAGCCGAAGCGCTGCGAGATGTCTATGAGTCTTACTACGCCGACGAACCGTTTGTTCACGTGGCGCCGAATGCTCCCTCGACCAAGCAGACGCTGGGCTCGAACGCTTGCATCGTGTACCCGATGGTCGATCCGATGACCGGCGAGGTGATGGTGATCAGCGTGATCGACAACCTGGTCAAAGGCACGGCCGGCGCTGCGGTGCAGTGCTTCAACCTGATGTTTGGCATCCCCGAGGAGGTCGGACTGAGCAAGATTGGCGTCTACCCATGAGCTCCACGAACGACGCATTGCGCGCCGACGAGAGCGCCGAAGGAGCCGTCACGAGAGCGCAAGGATTCTCGGCCTGCGGATTCACGGCGGGGATCAAGGAGTCGGGACTGCCCGACCTGGCGATGCTGGTCTCGGATCGACCGGCGACCGCGGCTGCGGTGTTCACCCAGAATCAGAGCACTGCGGCGCCGGTTTATATCAGCAAGGAACACACGTCCGATGGCGCGCTGCGGGCGGCGGTGGTCAACTCGGGGAACGCGAACTGCGCCACGGGATCGCAGGGTCTTGACGATGCGCGTGAGATGACGCGGCTGGCTGCGGCTCGGGTCGGTTGCGCGGCGGAGGACATCTTCGTTAACTCGACCGGCATTATCGGTCATTACCTGCCAATGGATTTGCTGCGCAACGGGATCCCCCAACTAGAGCCGAAAGCGGAAGGTGGTGCGGAGTTTGCTCGAGCGATCATGACCACCGATACGTTCCCCAAGGAAGCCGTAGCGAGTTTCGAGGCGAATGGCACCACATACACGGTCGGCGGATGCGCCAAGGGCGCGGGGATGATGCATCCCGATATGGCGACGATGTTGGCCTTCTTCACGACTGACGCACCGGTAGAGGCGAGTGATCTCGATGCCGCGTTTCGGCATGCGATGGATCGCTCGATCAACATGGTCACCGTCGACGGCGACACATCGACCAACGATTCCGCCGTCATCCTGGCCAATGGCGCTGCCGGGGGTGATGTGCTGTCGGGCGAGGCGCTTGAAGCGTTCGCGCGGGCATTGTCGGAGGTGGCGACGCGGCTGGCGAAGATGATCGCTCGCGACGGCGAGGGCGCGACCAAGCGGATCGCGATGACGGTCACAGGGGCGAAATCCTGGGAAGATGCTCGCGATGTCGCGCGGACCATCGTTGTGTCGCCGCTGCTGAAGGCGGCGCTGAGCAAGTACGACCCGAACTGGGGCCGCATCCTGATGGCGGCCGGCCGCGCCGGCGTGCCGTACGACCTGGACAAAGTCCGCATCTGGATTGCCGACCTCTGCGTCTTCGACGGCACAGCCACTGCAGTGACCGATGCAGAGGCGTCGGCCAAGACCCAGGGCGAAGAAGTCTTCCTGAGGATGGACCTCGGACAGGGCAATGCCGAAGCAATCGCCTGGGGCTGTGACCTGACCGAGGAGTACGTCCGCTTCAACGCGGACTACGTGACGTAGGTGAGTCCAGTCGATCGAGTAACTTGGGATAATGACACAGGATTCTTCAGGCAAGCCGTGGATTCTGCCCGGACGCGAACCGTCGCCTCGTCCACCGGTCCAGGTCGGAGAGGCCTGGTACGACGCGGACTCTTGGGATGAGATTGAGCGCATCCAGGCCTTGCTCCCGCGGTCGGAGCGAGGCGGCGTCTCCGACCATGACCTGATGTGTTCGATGGGAATGACTGCCGATAGGCTGCTCGATCATCTGAGGATGAGCGACGAGGAGATCTTCGAGGAATTTGGCGAGACGCGCGACAAACTGGCGGCCTCCCTGGGGTTGCCGTCCGAGGCAGAGGTGCTTGAGTTCTTGGAACGATACTCCGAACACCATGCCGTTTCGGATTGAGTACAGCGACGAAGCCCTCTCCGACTTCAGGGCCCTGCGGCCGCAGAACATTCCGCCCACTCGAAAGTTGATTGGCAGTTTTGCCCACGATCGGTGGCTGATGGCAAGTCCTTCACCGGAACAGTCGCAACCAGGCTTAGTTGTGCGTGAGCTGGTCAACGGGCCGATCACATTGGTGTTCGAGCTGGACCGCGCCAACGAAATCGTTGAAATCTTGCGCATCTTGGTCGCGGGTGACTGACGACACGCTGTTACTGCAGCGGCAGCGGCGGTTGCCACCATGACGGCTTGTTGCTGACTTCAACTCGCGTTACCCATTTGACCCAGTTATACCCACGACGACCCGGCGCGATCAGGCGCAGCGGGTAGCCGTGGCCTGTTGAGAGTGGATCGCCTGCGATGTGGGTGGCGAGCAAGAGCTGGTTGGCATCGGCGATGGGGAATCGGCGGCTAAAGCCAGTTGCGGATTCGATTACGACGCTTGCTGCATCTTCTACGGGGGAAGCGAGGGTGAGTACGTCCGACAGTCTCACCCCGCTCCAGTCCTGGACCGTGTACCAGCCGCCGGTGCAGTCGAGCGTGGCTGTCGTTCCATGGTTCGCGATGTCGATGATGGTCTCGTAGTCGAGCGTGGCCGGTTGAACGACGTTGCCTGTGATCGTCAGCTTCCACGCGTCGGTGTCGATCCGCTGTCTGCTGTCGAACAGCCATTGCGTGACGGGATGGGCGTTGCCCTGTCCGCTGGCCTCCTCTCGAGAACCGGTGAAGCGCGGTCGGGTGCCGGCGACGGGAGCCGCTGCGGAGGCTCCCTGCCAGAGCAGCAGGCCGCCCGCGCCGACGGCTAGCAATCTGAATGCTGCGCGTCGATTAGTGAAATCGGTGTATTTCACTCGCCGCGGCCAGCGCATCGCCGCGTGAGCGATCAGCGGAATCGTCAGCGCGAGTCCCAGCGACGTGTGAATAACGAGCAGCCGAACATCGCCGTAGAAGGGGATGTCAATGCCGCCGCGACCGATGATCGCCCACAGCGTTCCCGTTGTGAGCACGCCGACGAAGAGCAGCACGAGAACAATCGAGCCCACCGTTTCAGACATAATGCCGCGCCGACGGAACGACCGGAGGATGATCCGGTACTTCCAGATAACCAGTCCGACCAGCGAAAACCCGGCAATGCCGTGTAGCCAGAAGATCCATTCGCCGCTGGGGCGCCCGACCGTGAACGAGATCAGCCCGGAGATCAGCTCGACGCTGAGCAGGAAGAGAATCGCGTGATTGGTTGCCCGAGCGCTCATACGGCGACGATATCGGGTTCGAGATGAGATCCGACTGCGAGCAGTGGGCTAGGCTTGCATCCATGAGTTCCTGTAGCCCTAACGGCGGCGCCGTCGTGATCAAAATCGGCGGCTCGACGCTTGGCGAGCATGACACCTCGCTGTCGGACTGCGTCGATCTGCATCGCGAGGGTCGGCAGGTCGTTGTCGTCCACGGCGGCGGCGCGGCGGTGACCGACTGGCAACGACGTCTCGGCGCGGAAGCGGCATGGGTGGACGGACTGCGCTTGACGACCCCCGAATCGCTGGAAGTGGTCGTCGCGGTCCTGGCGGGATTGATCAACAAGGAATTGACCAGACGGTTGCAGGAGTTGGGCGCGCCGGCCGTCGGTCTGAGCGGTGTTGACGGCGGCACGCTGCGGTCACCGATCTCGACGAGAATCGGCCTGGTCGGCGAGACGCCGTGCTGCAATCCTCACACACTTCGACGGATTCTCGACGCCGGGCTGCTGCCAGTACTGGCGCCGGTGGGATTGGCGGACGATTTGTCCACGACGCTGAATATCAACGCCGACGCTGCAGCCGGAGCGGTCGCGACCGCATTGCGCGCTTCATTTCTCGTCTTCCTGACCGACGTACCGCAGGTGCTGGACGGGGATGGGGCGGGCATTGACTGTCTCAATGACGCACGACAACAGGCACTGACCAAGTGCGGGGTGATCGCCGGCGGAATGTTGCCCAAGTTGCGCGCCGGGCGTGACGCGGTTGGTCAGGGCGCTCAGGTCCGTATCGTGGATGGCAGACAACCGCAAATCGTCCGCGCAGCAGTGGATGGCGCAGCGGTGGGAACGGTCCTCGTATGAAGTGGTCGACCTGGATCCATCGCAGTGAAGGTGGATGGCGTAACGGCAGCGACGGCCCGCACGACGTGCCGCCGTCCGACGAAGGCCGGTCCGGCGAGCTCGGCCCGCCGCCGCCGGTCTTCCGCGAAGGCCTCGGCGGAGGCGGAGGCGACGAGGAGCCGCCGCCCTACACCGCGGCCGAAGGCCAACGGCCTCTGGGCGATCGCACCTGGCCGCGTATCATCGTCGCCGGCGTCGCCCTGCTGGTCCTCCTGATTCTGGTCAATATCGGCATCGACATCTACGTTGATCGCCTCTGGTTCGAGAACGTCGGCTACCGCGGAGTCTTCGACCTGCGCATCGTCACCCAGGTCTGGCTGTTCGCCGCCGGCGCAGGGGTTTCATTGCTGGTGCTCGGCGCTTCGTACGCAGTCGCCTGGCGCATGCCCGTCGAGGCGATGGCGCCGGTCGTGAACGACCCACAACTTTCGCGCGTGATCCACATCATCGCCGCCGTTGCGATGATTCTGCTGGCCATCATCTTCGGCTCGGTTGCCGCTGGACAGTGGGAGCTCATCCTCCAGTACCTGCATGCGAAACCGTTCGGCACAACCGACCCACAGTTCGGCAGGGATCTCGGGTTCTACATCTTCGAGCTGGAAGCGCTGCAGTTCATGAAGGGCTGGGCGACCGGTCTCGCGATCATGACGATGCTGACCACGGCCGCGACCTACGGGGTGCGGCTGATGATGCATCACGGCAACGCCCGTTCGACCCTCGGCGTGCGGATTCACATCGCGCTCACCATTGCAGCGGTCATGGCCCTGTTCGTCTGGAGCTACTGGCTGGCCCGATTCGAGCTCGCGCTCAGCCCAGGCGGATTCGTCTTCGGCGCGACGTTCACCGATGACAGCATCCGCTCCCCGGTCCAGATCGTCAAAATGATCGCGGGCATCGTCGTCATTCTCGGCGTGCTGTCGTGGCCATTCCATGAGCGGCTGCGATTCGCGATCGGTCCGATTGCGGCCCTGATCCTGGTCTCGATCGTCGGTGGAGCGATCCTGCCGGCAGCGATTCAGCGCTTCACCGTTGAACCGAACGAGCTGCAACGCGAGACGCCGTACATCGAGCGCAACATCGCCGCGACGCGAGCCGCATTCGCCCTTGACAAGATCGAAGAGCGCGAGTTCGCTGCCGACGACGCGGTGGAGGAAAACGACCTGGTGCTCAACCCGGAGGCCCTGCTAAACGTGCGCCTCTGGGATCACCGCCCACTCAATGACACGCTGAATACGATTCAGACAATCCGTCCGTTGTATGTCTATCCGGATGTCGATGTCGACCGCTATAAGGTCGGTGGTACAGAGCACCAGGTCTTCCTCGCGGCGCGCGAGCTTGCGCAGTCAAACTTGCAGTCGACGCAGCAGGGCTGGGTCAACCGGCGATTGCAATTCACCCACGGCTTCGGTGTGGTGATGACGCCAGTCGACGAGGTGTCGCCCTCCGGCGAGCCGGTCTTCTGGATCTCGAATATTCCGCCTGAAATAGCCGAAGAAACATCAGGGGGACCGCTCGATCTGCGAATCGATGAGCCGAGGATCTACTACGGCGAGGTCACCGACTCATACATCATCGCCAACAGCCGGACCGAGGAGTTCGACTATCCGCTCAGCGGAGATGAATCGACCGGGGAAGTCGATCAGGCAACGACCCGCTACTCGGGCCTGGGTGGGATCGAGCTGGGCGGACTCTTCCGCCGTATGGCGTTCGCCTGGTCCTTCGGCGACGCCAACATCCTGATCTCCAGCTCTGTCGACGGCGAAAGCCGGATCCTGTTCCGCCGACTGATCCAGGAACGGGTGAATGAGCTGGCGCCGTTCCTGCAGCTTGATGCCGACCCGTACATCGTGGTCGGAGAAGACGGCCGCCTACATTGGATCCAGGACGCTTACACGGTCACCGATCGCTATCCCTACTCACAACCGCACGGCGTGGGCTACAACTACGTTCGCAACTCTGTGAAAGCGGTGATCGACGCCTACAACGGCTCGGTTGACCTCTACATCGTCGATGACAGCGATCCCATCATCCAGGTCTGGCAGGACATCTTCCCCGAGCTGTTCAAGTCGGCCGATGAGTTCCCCGTTGACCTCCAGGAACACTGGCGCTACCCGCAGGACTACTTCCAGATCCAGGCCGACCAGTACCTCACGTATCACATCGAGTCCCCGCGCGGCCTGTTCAACCGCGAGGACCTCTGGGCGATCCCGCAAGAGCTGCTGCGCCAGCAGGAGATCGCGGTCGAGCCCTACTACGTGACGCTGCGCCTCCCCGATCAGCCTGAGCCGGAGTTCCTGCTGATCCTGCCCTTCACGCCCCGCAACCGGTTGAACTCGATTTCCTGGATGGCCGGCCGATCAGACGGAGAGAACTACGGGAAGCTGTTCGCGTTCCGCTTCCCCTCGAACAAGAATGTCGACGGGCCGAAACAGATCGAAAACCGGATCGACCAAGATGTTGCCGTGTCGCGGCAATTTACGCTGTTGGGTCAGCAGGGATCCGAGGTGATCCGTGGCAACCTGCTGTTCATCCCGGTCGGCGACTCCTACGTCTACGTCGAACCGATCTACTTGCAAGCCGAAACCGGACGCTACCCGCAGCTCAAGGGAGTGATCGTCGTCAACGGCGACCGCATTGCCTTCGAGGACACGTTCGTCGACGCAGTGCAAGTCGCGCTAGGCAACCAGGCGCCGAAGGGGCTGTCGTTCCTCGGTGATGTGCCGGGTCAGCCAGGTTCGGCTGAGTCGTCGGCTGAGCCTGAAGCCGAACAGCAAGCGCAACAGCAAGCCCAACAGGATCGAGCTCCAGTCGTGCTGTCCGATGACGCGGCAGAGCTCACGGCACAGGCGCAAGAGGCCTTCGCGGAAGCGCTGGATAAGCAGCGCGAGGGCGACTGGGCCGGCTACGGCGAGGCGCTTGATCGCCTGGGCCGGATTCTCGAGCGGTTGGCAGAATCCTCGGAGTAGGCAGGAGCAAGCGACCCTTGCTCACTCCTGTCCTGTCGTACACGCAAGCAGACCGTTGCAGAACTCACGAATCCCCTCTCCCCCCCTTGCGGGGGGAGATGTCACGGAGTGACAGAGGGGGGTCCGCCGCCAGCGACCAGATAGGCCTTGAGATGGGGAGCCGCCCTCTGCCTTCGGCATCTCCCCCGCAAGGGGGGCGAAGGGGACTTATTCAATGGTCTCCGCGAGGGGGGAGAAGGGGATGTACGCGCAAGTCTCCTTGAGGGGGGGAGAGAGGGGATTTGTGAGTGTTGCAACGGTCTCCACGGGGCGGGGGCTGGATATGTGGGACACTCTCACAAGGGCAGCCGACGGCCACAAACAGCGCCTGTAACCCGACGCTCACTGCGAGCGCTTTGAGTTTCATAGACGCCTGTCTATCGCTCGCGTAGTCTGAATCGGATTGAATTTCCCCAATCGGGTTACCGGAGTGACGAACATGCCCACCACTGCTGAGCGCGAGTCTGCTGTCTTCATGATGTCGGCGGGTCGTTTGCCCGTCACGCTGGTGCGCGGTGAGGGCACGAAGGTCTGGGACGACGCGGGCAATGAGTATCTCGACTTCGTCGCCGGGATTGCGTCTGACAACCTCGGACACTGCCATCCCAGGGTCGTTGAAGCGATCAAGCAGCAGGCGGAGACGCTGCTGCACGTCTCCAATTATTTCTACACGATTCCCCAACTCGACCTGGCGGACGTCGTGCTCGAGCAGTCGGGCATGACCCGCATCTTCTTCTGCAACAGCGGCACCGAGGCGACCGAGGGCGCGATCAAGATCGGCCGCAAGTGGGGCCGGACCCGGCGCGACGGCGCGACAGAGATCATCGTCATGGACGAGGCCTTCCACGGACGCACACTGGCTTCGGTCAACGCCTCGGGTAACCCGCGCTACCGAGAGCCATTCGGCCCGCTTGACGGCTTCCGCCACGTTCCCTTCAACGATGTCGGCGCCGTCCGCGACGCGGTCGGTCCGGAGACGGCAGCGATTCTCGTCGAGCCGTTGCAGGGCGAAGGCGGCGTCAATGTCGCCGACGATGGCTATCTCGCCGCGTTGCGCGCGATCTGCGACGAGCACAACCTGCTCTTGATGCTGGACGAGGTCCAGACCGGAATAGGCCGCACGGGCAAGCTCTTTGCCTGGCAGCACGAGGGCGTGCAGCCGGACGTGATGGCGTTGGCCAAGGGTCTCGGTAGCGGCGTGCCGATCGGCGCCATCGTTGCCAACCAGCGCGGCGACATCCTCGAGCCCGGCGACCACGGCACGACCTTCGGAGGCCAACCATTCACGACGGCGGTCGCGCTGGAGACCCTCCGCGTCATCGTCGACGAGGATATCCCGGCGCAGGCGGAGGACCGCGGCGAGCAGTTGATGTCGGGGATTCGCGCACTGGAGGATCGGCATCCGTTGATCGACCATGTGCGCGGCAAGGGACTACTCGTTGCCGTACAGCTCAGCGCCGACATCGGTCCTGCGCTGGTGACGGCGATCCGCGACCGCGGTCTGCTCTGCAACGTGGTCAAGCCGAACGTGCTGCGACTGGTCCCGCCGCTGACGATCTCGGAAGACGAGGTCAATCAGGCGATCGGCATTATCGACGACGCCCTTTCGTCCCTCGCCGAATAGCGCCGACTTCGACCGACCAGCGCCGACCAGCGCCGAATATGGTCAAACAGGTTCGAACGGAATCGAACAACACCGAACAGCACCGAACACGATTGAACACGATCCGGACAACGTAGGGAGACCCCGGGTGGCGAAACGAACTGATGAAAAGCGCGTCGTGCTCGCCTATTCGGGCGGGCTGGATACGTCGGTGGTCACGCGTTGGCTCACGGAGCGCGGCTGGAAAGTCGTCTGCATGACGGCGGACATGGGTTACCTCGAAGGCGATCAGGAGCTCGAAGCACGCGCCTATGCCGCCGGCGCGGTCGGATTTGAGATGCTCGACCTGCGCGAAGACTTCGCCCGCGCTTTCTGCTTCCCCGCCCTGATGGCCGGCGCACTTTACGAGGGACGCTATCCACTGGCGACGGCGCTGGCGCGTCCGCTGATCGCGAAAGCGCTCGTCGATGTCGCTCGGCAGCACAACGCGACCGCCGTAGCCCACGGCTGCACCGGTAAGGGCAACGACCAGGTGCGATTCGATGTCTCGGTGCAGGCGCTCGCGCCCGACCTGCGCATCCTGGCGCCGGTCCGCGAGTGGGAACTGTCCACCCGTGAGTCGGAGATCGTCTACGCCAACGCGCACAGCATTCCGATCACGGTGAGCGTCGAGAAGCAATACTCGACCGACGAAAACCTCTGGGGTCGGTCGATCGAGGCCGGCCCGCTGGAAGATCCGTGGACGGAGCCGCCCGACGATGTCTGGGAGTGGACCGTCAACCCGGAAGACGCTCCCGACGTAGCCACGTATCTGGAAATCGGCTTCGAGCATGGCCGTCCCACGTCGCTCGATGGTGAAGAACTCGACGCCGTCACGCTGATCAGCCGCGTGCACGACATGGCCGGCGCGAACGGCGTCGGCCGGATCGACATGGTTGAAGATCGACTCGTCGGCATCAAGTCGCGCGAGGTCTACGAAGCCCCGGCTGCGACGACGCTGCGGATCGCACATCAGGCGCTGGAGACGCTGACGCTCTCCAAGAGCCAAATTCGGCTCAAGCACCGGCTGATGCAGGACTACGCCGACCTGATCTACGACGGCCTCTGGTTCACTGGGACGCATCAAGACCTGGCCGCGTTCACGGCCTCGATGCAACGGCACGTGACCGGCACAACGCGGGTCAAGCTCTATAAGGGGCAGGCCGTCGCCGTGGGCATCGAGAGTCCCAACAGCTTGTACCAGTACTCGCTGGCGACTTACGACGTAGGCGACACCTTCGACCAGACCTCGGCTATGGGATTCATCGACATCTTCGGACTGCCGGTGCGTGTGCAGGCTGAGAAGCAGTTGCTGCGTCAACCGGGCGGCGTCTTGGACGTATCATCGGGACACACGTCGTAACCGGTCGACCGGCTGTCACGTTGATCGGCAATCGCGTCATGAGCAGGCAGGGCGGCCAGATTGGATAATGGGCGATGACGACCGACGCCTCTGACATCGAGATCGCGATCGAATACGAAGCGGCCGTACCCACGGCGGGCGGTCCCGACGCGGCGGACTTCCAGATCCGCCGTCCCGGTCACGCAACGCTGGAGTGTGCGCTCTATTTCGCGATGGACGCTAAGCAGGCGTTCGAAGCGCTCTGCGGGCCGTTGTCCGAGGATCAGGTACAGCAGGTGATCCGCGCCCTGGCCGACGGCCTCTACCCCGCACAGATCGCCCAGCTTGGTGAGCCGGCCGCGATCTGGACGATTCGCGCACGGGATCTGTCAGCGGAGCAAATCGACGCAGCCATCGGGGCGGCGGGGCTGACCAAGCTCCCCACCGCCGACTAGCGCAGCAGCAGTGAGCCAATGGCGGGCGGCGCATGACTGACGCCAACGAGGCCAGCGAAGCAACTGAGGCCGAGTCGCAGCGGCTCTGGGGCGGACGCTTCGAGCAAGCGCCCGACGCCCTCGTGCAGGCCTACACCTCCTCGATCCAGACCGACCTACTGCTGTTCCGGCACGACATCGCCGGGTCCCGTGCGCACGCGCGGATGTTGGCGGCTCAGCGCATCATTGGCGCGGCCGACGCAGCCAGAATCATCGAGGGACTCGACCAGGTCGAATCGGAGATCGAGTCCGGCGGATTCGAGATCAACCACGAGCTGGAAGACATTCACACCCACGTCGAGGCGCGGCTGAGTCAGATCATCGGCGCCGACACCGCCGGTCGGCTACACACGGCGCGCTCGCGCAATGACCAGGTCGCGCTCGACACGCGGATGTTCGTCCGCGACGCCATCGTCCAGGCAGTCGGCGCGGTGCGAGGCTTGCAGGCATCGCTGATTGAACTGGCCGAACGCTCGCTCGATGTTTACCTGCCCGGCTACACGCATCTCCAACGAGCCCAGCCGGTGCTGTTCGCGCATCACTTGCTCGCCTATCTGGAAATGCTCGACCGCGACGCCGAGCGTCTGGTCGACTCCTTCGCCCGCGCCGACATCATGCCGCTCGGTAGTGCGGCCCTGGCCGGCGCCGCTTATCCGCTCGACCGACAGGCCGTCGCCGACGAGCTTGGTTTCGAAGCGATCTCGCGCAACAGCATGGACGCGGTCTCGTCGCGCGACTACATCGTTGAGTTCCTGTCCAACGCCGCCATCTGCATGGTCAATATCTCGCGGCTGTGTGAGGATGTCATTCTCTGGAGTTCCGCCGAGTTCGGAGTGCTCCAGTTCGGCGACGCCTTCACCACCGGCTCGTCGATCATGCCGCAAAAGCGCAATCCCGATATCGCCGAGCTGGCGCGCGGCCGCTCGGGCAAGGTGGTGGGTCATCTCACCGGTCTGCTGGCGACGCTGAAGGGCCTGCCGCTGGCCTACAACCGCGATTTGCAGGAGGACAAGTCCGGCCTGTTCGATACCGCGGAGACGCTGATCGGCACCCTGCACGTGCTCGCACGAGCGTTGTTGACCGCGAAGGTTGACGGCGCCCGCGCCCGCGCCATGGTCGATAACGACCCATTCATCCTGGCCACCGACTATGCCGATTACATCACCCGCAACGGCGTTCCATTCCGAGAGGCGCACGGAGTGGTCGGCCGGCTGGTCAGACTCTGCGAGCAGCGTGGCTGCAAACTGGCCGACCTGACCCTCGAGGACTTGCAAGCCGAACATACGGCGTTCGAAGCTGACGCCGTCGGCATGACGGCGCAGTTCGCGCTGGAATCCCGGAACATCCCCGGAGGAACGGCGCCAGTCCGGGTTAAAGCGGCGCTCGAAGCGGCAAAGGAACGTCTCCAGCTCAAGCCGGCAAACCAGCCGGAAGCGACGCAAGCGGAGCCTCAACTGGAGACCGGTCTCAACCGCTCCCAACGCCGAGCCGCCGAGCGTGCCGCCGCGAAGCAACAGGGCCGACGATGACCCAGGACAGGAACAGGTCAGTCGCAATCGCACCGTCGATTCTCGCCGCCGATTGGACGCGCCTGGCAGAACAGATCGCCGATGCCGAAGCCGCGGGGGTCGACTGGTTCTCCCTCGACGTGATGGACGGCAACTTCGTCCCGCCAATCACCTTCGGCGCACAGATGGCCTCGGCCGTGCGGTCACTGACGTCGCTGCCGATCGAGGCGCATCTGATGGTCGAGCGCCCTGAGGATCACATCGACGACTTCATCGCCGCCGGGGTGAACTGCGTGACCATACACATTGAGACCACGCGACACCCGCACCGACTCTTGCAGCAGATCGCAGAGAGAGGCGTCGAGGCGGGCGTGACGCTGAATCCTGGGACGCCACTCACGGAGCTCGAGGCAGTCGTGCCGATCTGCGACCGCATCCAGATCATGAGCGTCAACCCCGGCTGGGGCGGTCAGAAGTTCATCCCCGAATCGCTGGATCGGATTCGCCAGGCTCGGGCAATGTTGGATGCCTGCGGACGCGAGTCGTCGCCGGTGGCGGTGGACGGCGGCGTGAATGAGTCGACGATCGCTTCGATCGTCGAGGCCGGCGCGACCTGGTTGGTAGCGGGGTCAGCGGTCTACAACGATCGTGAGTCGGTTGCGGACGCGGTCGCACGGTTGCGCCGAGCTCTGGTTGTGACCAACGCCTGAGCGCCTCCGTCAACTCCATTCCCCTCTCCCCCCCTTGCGGGGGGAGATGTCACGGAGTGACAGAGGGGGGGTCCTCCGCCCGCGACCAGATAGGCCATGAGATGGGGAGCCCCCCTCTGCCTACGGCATCTCCCCCGCGAGGGGGGCGAAGGGGAGTGAGGCGAAAGGGGGAGCGGGGAGTGCAGCTGGTCGCCTACAGAGGCTTCTCGTAGACGCGGTAGACCTTGTAGACCCTGGCGTCGGTGCGTTTGAGGGCGTGGTTGAGGAGGTGGTTGTCTTCGAGCACCCAACCGAGTTCGGCCCACAAGTAACCTTTGGCGGCGCCTCGGACGTGAACCTCGGCGGTGAGCATCTGTCCCAGTTGTGCGAACTCCCTGATCCGCCACTTTTGGCGCACGCCAAGTAGCATCACCCGACCACTCTCAGGCTTGCGCTTGAGCCGCCAGAGCAGCTTGAGCCAACCGAACGGGAAGAGCCGACCGTCGAGGTCGCGCGCGCACTCATTCAGATTCGGGATGGAGATCACCATCGCTGCCGGATCGCCGTCGATCTCGACGAAGGAGGTCAGTTCGGGATCGGCAAATTGCACCAGGTCGGAGGCGAGCCGGTCCGCCTCTTCGGTCGTGATCGGGACCGAGCCCCAGTTGTCGACCCAGGCGTCGTTGAAAATATCTGCCGCAATTCGGACGTCGCGGCGTAGATGCTTCTTGTCGAACGTGCGCACGTTCACACGTGGATGATCGTGGATTCTCTGCCAGGCGCGTTCACGTCGCTCGCTCAGTGGCGCATCGACCGGATAGTGATAGGCCCAGAGGTCCTTGACCTTGGCGTAGCCGTTGGCTTCGATCAGCTCGGGAAACCAGCGCCGGCCATGGGGCATGGCGATCATGGACGGCTCGTCGAATCCCTCGACCAGGCAACCGGACTCATCGTTGATCGTGAAGTTGAACGGTCCGCGAACGAAGGTTGCGCCACGTTCTCGCAGCCAGGTTTCCGCTGCGTCGAACAGTGCTGCCGCGACTTCTGGGTCGTCGACACAGTCGAAGTGGCCGAAAAAGCCAGCCGCTTCGTTCCATTTCTCGTCGTGCAGTGGATTGATCTGGGCAGAGATCCGACCGACATCGCGTCCGTCTCGCTCGGCCATGAAGAGCTGAGCCTGGCCATAACGCAGAAACGGGGTTTTGTTCGGATCGAGGCGTTCCATCTGGACACGACGAAGCGTCGGGACCCACGTGGGATCGCCGTCGAATACGTTCCAGAGGACGTCAATGAAGGGTGCGGCCTGACGCCCGAATCCGATTTCTCGGACTCGGACGCCAGACGACACGTCGCTATTGGTTCGTTGATTGCGCCGAACGGGTCTTACTAGCGCTGTCCGCGGTCGGCGTAGCTGTCGCGCGAGCCACGGTCGTCGTAGCGAGGCTCACGGTAGCCACCGCCACCGCCGCCGCCGCCACTTCGGCTCTCACGGTAGCCGCCGCCACCGCCGCCGCCACCGCTGTCGCGGTAGCCGCCACCGCCGCCACCACCGCCGCCGCCGCCACGGTAGCCGCCGCCACCGCCGCCGCCGCCACGGTCGTCACGGTAGCCGCCGCCACCGCCACCGCCGCCGCCGGCCCCGCCACGCGGTCGCGCTTCGTTGACGCGCAGCTGGCGTCCGTCCATGTCGTAGCCGTCAACCGCGGCGATCGCGGTGCGCGCTTCCTCGTCGTCCATGTCGACGAAGCCGAAGCCGCGTGAGCGGCCGCTGTCGCGGTCGACGGGGATCACGCAGTCCTGGACTTCGCCGTGCTCGGCGAAGATTTCGCGCAGTTCCTCAGAGTTTGTACGGAAGGGCAGGTTTCCAACGTAGATTCGCATATTCCTCGGTCTCAGTGTGTCTGCACTGTCTCAGTGATTTGGAGACAGGCTTCGCGGGTCATCAATGGCGGACGCTTCATCCGCGGCTCTGGCTTGTGGGCGGTTCGTTGTTCCGATCGGGGTCTGGCTCGCGCTCAACAGGTCGTTGCCTGCCGCTAGGCGGCGAGCCGTTTCATCATCGTTCGTAGGCAGGCGGTGCACACGTTAAGCCGTTGGGTCTTACCGTCAACGGTTACCTTGTGTCGGTGAACATTTGGCTTGAAGGTGCGCGAGGTGCGAGGCGCCTTGCGCTTCCATCGTCCCGAGTGCTTGTGCCGGATGTTACGACCGAACGTGGTCCGCTTGTCACAGAGATCACACTTGCCGGCCATCGTTCCGTCCTCAATCCGTCTTCCATGCACGCACCGGTCGCGGCAGTCGCCGGTGCATGACAGGTATCATACCAGCAACCTACCCCGGTTCCGGGCAGGCGCCCATGGCGACCCAGGCACTCTATACGGGAGGCTACAGATGGTCGAACTCGATGTTCGCGAGGCCGGCGCACACGGCCTGAGCGGCGAGGACGTGAAGCGGATGATCCAGGGCGCCGCCGGTTGGGTCGCGCTGCATCGTGAAGCATTGAATCTGATCAATGTCTTTCCCGTCCCCGACGGCGATACCGGAGCGAATCTGGGTCGCACCCTCGCGGCCGCCAGCGAAGCCTTGAACGCTTCGTCTGAAGAGGCGTCGGCCCACGAAATCGCAGCCGCTGCCGCGTCCGCCGCATTGATGGGTGGGCGCGGCAGTTCGGGCGTGATTGGCGCTCAGTGGCTGCGTGGCTTTGCCGCGGGACTCTCAATCAGCGGCGATGTTTCACTCGCCCCGGCATTCGCCCGCGCCGCCGAGGCGGCCCGAAACGCCGTCACCGAGCCGCGCAACGGCACAATGATCTCGGTCGCCGCCGACACCGCCAATGCCGTCGCAACAGCGACGGGCGATCCGCTTGCGCAAATGCAACAAGCGGTCGCCGCGGCCTACGAATCGGTCGAGTACACGCCGGAACAGAATCCGGTGCTCAAAGACGCCGGTGTCGTCGACGCCGGCGCGCGCGGGCTTGAGTTCATGCTGCGCGGCATGGCCGGCGCTCTGGCCGGTGAGCCAATCCCCGAAGTGCCGGCAGAACTAGGTGTGATCGATCCGGGCTGGCTGGCTCGACGGCTGGACTCTGGCAGCGACTTCGACGGCTTCTGCACTGAACTGGTCGTAGCCAACGTCGCAGACATCGACGGTTTGCGCGAAGTGCTCGCCGGCGACGACGAAACCGTCATGCTCGCCCCCGACGGGAATGACCTGCGGATTCATCTGCACACCGACGAACCGGCCGACGCCTATGCCGCGGCAGACGAGGCGGGCCAGATCCGGATCTTCCGCGCCGTCGATATGCGCGCCCAGGCCGCACGCACGCACGAGTCGCAGTTGGACGCTGCGGTGGTCGCGGTTGCACAGGGAAGCGGGTTCATTCGAATCTTCAGCGAGCTGGGCGCCGCGGCCATCATCTCGGGCGGCGCGGCCGACAATCCTTCGGTCGAGATGCTGTTCTCGGCAGCGGAGTCGGTCAAAGGCGAAGACGTGATCGTCCTGCCCAACAATCACAACGTCACTCCCGCGGCCGAACGCGCGGCCGAGCTCGCCGCAGCGGCCGATGAGCCTCAGCGATTCCACATCATCAACACCGACAGTCAGGCCGAGGGCGTCGCTGCTCTCGCTGCCGTCATCGGCGGCGTCCCAACCGAGGACGTGGTTGCGGAGATGGAGGAGGCGCTCGGCGCAGTCCGCATCGGCCGTGTCACACTTGCGGCGCGAACGCTGGAGGGCGATATTCCGATCACAGAGGGTCAGCCGTTCGCCATGCTGGATGGTGAGATCGTTGGCGCGGGCGACTCCATCGACGAGGTCGCGCTGACGCTCGCCTCACAGATGGCCGACTCGTTGTCCGGCGCGTCGCTGTTCACCCTCTACATCGGCGCTGACGTCTCGGAAGACCAGGCTGACGCGTTGGCGAAAGCAATCGAGGAATCGACCGGTCTCGAAGTCGACCTGATCAACGGAGGCCAGCCTCACTATCCGTGGCTGCTGGCGCTCGAATAGGTCCGACGCCTGAAGTCGGAAGTGTCGCAGAAGTTCACCTAGGATAGAACATATGTCTATCGCAATCGTTACCGATTCCGCCTCCGACCTCGAGCAGGGTCAAGTCGAAGGGATCACAGTCGTCCCGCTGTATCTGCACTTCGGTGAAGAGCAATTCGAAGATGGCGTCAGCCTGACCAAGCCCGAGTTCTGGCAACGGCTGAACCGGGTCGTCGACGAGGGCGGCGAGCTGCCTACGACATCGCAGCCCGCGCCCGGCGTGTTTCGCGACATCTACCAGGGATTGATCGACGAGGGCGCCGAAGGCATCGTCTCGGTCCACTTGAGCAGCAAGCTTTCGGGCACGTTGAACTCGGCGAGACAGGGCGCGTCGTTGCTCGAAGACGCTCCGCCGATTGAATTCGTTGATACCGAGTCCGCGTCCACGGGCATCGCCTGGGCTGCCGAGGCTGCGCTGGTCGCAGTCCGCGACGGAGCGAGCATTGAAGCTGCCGCTGAGTCCGCCCGGGAAACCGCGGCTCGGGCTCGGACCATGCTGTTTGTCGAGACGCTCGACTATCTCCTGCGCGGTGGCCGGATCGGTCGCGCCAGGCAACTGGCCGGTCGGCTGCTCAGAATGCGTCCGTTGTTGGAACTGGTGGATGGCGAGATCGCGGATATCGAGAAGCCGCGTACGCGCAAGAAGGCGCTTGATCGGCTGTACGCCCAGATCATGTCGAACGGCGAGCCGGAGCGAGTCGCGATCCTCCACGGTCAAGCTGATGCGGACGCCGAGGCTCTGGCCTCACGCGTCTCGGACGCTTGTGGTGGAATGGACGTCCCGGTGATCCTGAGCAGTCCGGTGTTGGGCGCGCACATTGGACCGGGCACAGTCGGCGCAACGGTGCTGCGCAAGAGCTGATGACCACGCAGCGCCGGCCGACGCAAACGCTTCAGTCCATGCTGGCGCTGGAGGCAAAGCTCGGCTACCCGGACCAGGCCGTGGCCGGCGGACTCGACACCTATCTGCGTAACGTGCTCAAGGATGGCGAACAGCGGCAGTTTTTCACGCGTATCGTCGCGGCGCTGCCCAGAGAAGGATACGCCTCTCTGTCTCCCGACCAGCGGCGCACCTGGGCCTCGGAAGTTGTGGCTGCATTGCAGCCCGGATCGTCGTCCAAGGCCGGAGTGTCCCGAACGACAACGGCCGAAACCCGGACACAGCCGAACAAACCCGAACAAACCCGAACGCCGACACGCTCCAGGCCGGCCCCCAGACGCCCAGCCGCCACGTTCGGCGACGACGATCCGCTTGGCCGCGACGTGTCGGTGCTGGGACGCATCCCATCGCAATCGCGCAAAGCGATGACGACGCTGGGCATCAACACGGTCTACGACCTGCTCTGGCACCTGCCTAGGCGATACGAGGACTGGCGCAATGTTCGTTCGATTTCGGACGCGTTGGAGGGCATCGAGCTGACCATCGTTGGTGAGATCGCCAGCATCGGCGTGAAATACCTGCGCAAGGGCCGACAGGCGACTGAGGCAGTGGTACGCGACGGCTCGGGCAGTTTGCGCGTCTGGTGGTGGTCACAGCCGTATCTGGCTCGATCGCTTCGACCGGGTATGCGCGTCGGACTGTCGAGCAAGGTTGAAGTTCGCGGACGTCAGCTGCAGATGGTGTCGCCTGAGTGGGAGCGGCTCGACGATCCCGACGACGACACCGTTCATGTGGGTCGGCTATCTCCTGTCTACCCGAGGTCGAAGGGCCTGCCGAATCGAACGATCAGGAGACTGGCGCACGTTGCGGTCCGCGATTACCTCCCGCTACTGGCCGAGTCGCTGCCGCCGCACATCGTGCTTGAGCATCAATTTCCCTCTGAGGCCGAAGCGCTGCGGATGGTCCACTTCCCCGAGCAGATGGAGGAAGTCGACGCCGCCAGGCAGCGGATCGCCTTTCAGGAACTGCTCTCGATTCAACTCGCGGTGCTCGCGCGAAAGCGCGCGGCGCAATTGCGTGCCGACGCTCCGCCGATCCCGATGCCGGGTGACTTCCTGGACACATTCATTGGCGCATTGCCATTCGAGCTCACGGTTGCCCAGCAACGCGTTCTGACCGAGATTCGCAACGACATGTTCCGTCGCGAACCGATGGCGCGGTTGCTGCAGGGTGATGTGGGATCGGGCAAGACCGTGGTTGCCGCCGCAGCCATGCTGGCGTCGGTACGGGCCGGTCATCAGACGGTGCTGATGGCGCCGACCGAAGTGCTGGCCTCGCAGCACTATGAGACCTTCCAGCGACTGTTCGCCGGCAAGGACCACACCGGCGGCGACCAGCTCTGGCATAACTACAGCCTCGCGCCTGCGCTGGGGCGTCCGGTACGCATGGCGCTACTGACCGGCAGCGCGCGCGCTGCCCGCAAGCGGCAGATTCACCAGGAGATGGAGAGCGGCATGCTCGACCTCGTGGTCGGCACGCACGCGCTGATCCAGGAGAGCGCCAACTTCAAGGACCTCGGTCTCGCCGTCGTCGACGAGCAGCACCGATTTGGCGTCTCCAACGGGACGCCCTGCGCAGCAAGGGTCGCAGTCCACATCTGTTGGTGATGACCGCGACACCGATTCCACGCACCCTGGCGCTGACCGTTTACGGCGAACTTGATTCATCGGTGATCGATGAGTTGCCGCCCGGTCGGCTTCGGGTTCAGACGCAGATCATCGCGCCATCGGACCGCGAAGCAATCGTCTATCAACGCATTCGAGACGAGGCGAGGCTGGGCAGACAGTCCTTCGTCATCTGCCCATTAGTTGAAGAGTCGGACAAGCTTGAAGCCGAGGCGGCGACGGAACAGTTCGAGTTCCTGCGCAAGGGCCCGCTCCGCGAACTGGCGTCTCGGGTTCGGCTCTTGCATGGCCGCATGCCGTCCGAGGAGAAACAGTCGGTCATGGCGGACCTGGTCAACGGTGACGCCGATGTGCTGGTCTCGACGATTGTGGTCGAAGTCGGCGTTGATCTGCCCGGGGCGACCGTGATGGTGATCGAAGGCGCGGATCGGTTTGGCCTGGCCCAATTGCATCAGCTTCGCGGACGCGTGGGCCGGAGTGACATGGAGTCGATCTGCTATCTGATTTCAGACACCGAGCTTGAACAGAGCCGGCAGCGCCTCGAGCTGATGGTGCAAACGTCAAACGGCTTTGAGCTGGCCGAGGCCGACCTGGAGATGCGCGGTCCGGGCGAGTACTTCGGTACGCGGCAGTCGGGACTGCCGGAACTGCGCGTCGCCAAGCTCTCCGATCACGAGACGTTGAATCTCGCGCGAAACTGGGCCAACCGGATCCTCGATGAGGATCCGCACCTGCGCGCGCCTGAGCATCGGCTGTTGCGAACCAGGGCGGAGAACCTCAATGTGTCGGGCGCGACGGCGGTGCACTGAGCACGGCGCTGAGCACGGCGCTGAGCACGGCGCTGAGCAGGGCACTGAGCACGGCGCGATGCGAAGTGGCGGGAATCGGCACTATCCTGCATCTTTGGTCCTGAAGACCCTAATGTGAGAATCGGTCGGGCTCTCCGTCCGGCACGGATTGTGGCTTCGACATGGCGCGTGCGACACGGGATCTGGTCAGTGAGCTGGTCCGCAACGCCCTTGAGCTGGCGCAGGCGGACAAGGCGCTGCCGCCCATTCCTCCTATCGAGTTGCGCATCGAGCGCCCCAAAGAGCGCGAGCACGGCGATTATTCGTGCAACGTCGCACTGAGGCTGGCCAGCGCCGTCCGTATGCCGCCGATGGAGGTTGCAGCCGCGATCTCGCAACGAATCATGCGCACCGAGCCGATCGCCGATGTCAATGTGGCGCGGCCGGGATTCATCAATATCAAGCTGGACGACGATTGGCAGCAGTCGCAGCTGTTGTCGGTGATCGACGCCGGCGATCAATGGGGCCGGATCGAGTTGGGCGCTGGGCATCGCGTCCAGATCGAGTTCGTCTCGGCCAATCCGACGGGACCGCTTCAGGTCGGCAACGGTCGCGGAGCGGTGCTCGGCGATGCGCTGGCATCGGTGTTGGACGCAGCCGGATTTGACGTCGAGCGCGAGTACTACATCAACGATGCCGGCGCGCAGATTCGGCTGTTCGGTCGCACCTTGTACGCGCGTTACTTGCAGCAATACGGTCGAGAAGCGGCCCTGCCCGAGGGCGGTTATCTAGGCGCATACATGGTCGACGTGGCCGCGCAGCTCAGGGAAGAGTTCGGTGATGTCTGGTTGGACGGCGCTGAGGACCCGCCGGCTGAGCTGTCCGAACGTGGGCTGCAGTTGATGGTCGAGCAGATTCGCGCTGACCTGGCGCTGGTGCGGGTTGAATTCAACCACTGGCAGCGCGAATCGGCGTTGTACGACGGCGCCGACGGCAAGTCAACCTACGACGTGGCGATGGGCAAGTTGCGCGACGGCTCCTACGTGATTGAGAAAGAGGGCGCGGTCTGGTTCCGCTCTGAGGATCTGGGCGAGGACAAAGACAACGTACTGATCCGCTCATCGGGCGAGCCGACCTACTTCGCTTCGGACGTCGCCTATCACTACGACAAGTTTCTCAATCGCGGGTTCGACACGGTGATCGATGTTTGGGGCGCTGATCATCAGGGCCATGTGGCAAGGACGAAGGCGGCCGTTTCCGCCATCGGCGGTGACGGCGACGCGCTTGAGGTCCTGCTCTACCAGTTGGTGCACCTGCGTCGCGGCGACGAGCGCGTGCGGATGTCGAAGCGGACCGGCGAGATCGTCACGCTGCGTGAGTTGGTCGAGGAGGTCGGGGCGGACGCGGCGCGATTCTTCATGCTGCAACGCTCGGCCGATGCCCAGATGGACTTCGACCTCGAGGCGGCTGCGTCTGCCGACCCGCGCCAGAATCCCGTCACCTACGTCAAGTATGCGCATGCGCGTTGCGCCAGTGTCCTGCGGACCGCTGTCGAGGCCGGAATCGCCCCCTCTTCAGATCAGCTTGAGTTGTTGGACGCTGAGCAAGAGGCAGCGTTGATCGGTGAGATTCTTCGTCTGCCGGAGTTGGTGGCCGACATGGCCGTTCGCCGCGAACCGCATCATCTGACCTACTACGCCCAGAGCCTGGCGCAGGCGTTCACCATGTTCTACGACAACTGCCGAATCGTCGTCCCCGACGAATCGGAGCGGTCGGCCGCACGGCTCACGTTGACGCAGGCGTCGCAAGCGGCGTTGGCCGCAACGCTACGCATGATGGGCGTCGAAGCGCCGGACGAAATGTAGTCATTCAGCAGAGATCAGCCACGAGACGGGCAACCAGGGCAGGAGACCACAATGCAGGATCGCGTGTTCGCGGGCATCCGCGCGACCGGACGGCAACACATTGGGAATTATCTGGGCGCGATCCAGAACTTCGTGGCGCTGCAAGAACGGTATGAGTGCATTTACTCGATCGTCGACCTGCACTCGCTGACGACCCTGACCGATACTCACGAACTGCGAAACAACGTGCGCGAGACGGCGCTCGACCTGCTCGCATCAGGCATTAGACCCGAAGAGACGATCCTCTACACGCAGTCCCACGTGCCGGAGATCTCGGAGCTGCACCTGCTGCTCTCGATGGTCACCCCGATCGGTCGTCTGATGAACGTGCCGACATTCAAGGAGAAGGCCAAGTCGCAGCCCGAAAACGTCAACTATGGACTCGTCGGCTATCCCGTCCTGCAGACCGCCGACATCGTCCTCTACCGCGCCAACAAGGTGCCGGTCGGTGAGGACCAGTTGCCGCACCTGGAACTGGCACGCGAGATCGTGCGCCGCTTCAACAACATCTTCGGCGACACTTTCCCCGAACCGGAGGCAGAACTGACCAGCGCGCCGATGGTCTTGGGTTTCGATAATCGCAAGATGTCGAAGTCCTACGGCAACGCCGTCGACATCGCGGCGACGCCGGAGGAGACGTTCCAGGCGATTCGAACCGCCATCACTGATCCGCAGCGCGCCCGACGCACGGATCCAGGACGACCCGAGGTATGCAACGTGTACTCCCTGCACGGATTCTTCGGGCCGGAGAAGCAGCCAGAAATAGCATCGGCCTGCCGCAGCGCCGAGATCGGCTGCGTTGACTGCAAGAAACAGCTCTCTGAATCGGTCAACGACTATTTCGCGCCGATCAGGGAGCGTCGCGAAGAGTTGGCCGCAGACCCAGATGCGGTCGACGCGATCCTGCTAGACGGAGCGCGGCGGGCACGAGTGATCGCAGCCGAAGTGCTGGCCGATGTGAAAGAGTCGATCGGCCTGCCGGCATCGTTGCCTGAGGTCGCCGGTGTGAGTGTGCGACCCTAGCTTCCTTCCCCCCCTTGCGGGGGAGATGCCGAAGGCAGAGGGGGGGCTCCCCATCTCAAGGCCTATCTGGTCGCTGGCGGCGGACCCCCCTCTGTCACTCCGTGACATCTCCCCCCGCAAGGGGGGGGAGAGGGGAATCATGAGTTTTTCAAAGGTCCCCGCAAGGGGTGAAGCGGGGAAGAACGCTACTTGCGCTCGATCACCACGATCGGGATCTGCCGACCGGCGCCGCCGGCTCGAATCGCGTAGTCCAGGTACGGCGCGAAATCCTTTGCCATCAGCGCGAAGAGCTTGTCTCGCTCGGCGCCATCGGCGGTGCGGGCGGTGGCTTCGAACTGCTCGGTGCCGACCATCAGCTGCACGTCGGGGTTGGCGTCGATGTTGAGGTACCAGGCTGGGTGACTTCTCGCTCCGCCCTTGCTGGCGACGATCACGTAGGCGTCATCGGACTCGCCGTAGATCAGTGGCAGCGTGCGCCAGTCACCCGACTTCCGGCCCTGGGCCGCTAGCAGCAGGCAGGGAATCGGTCCCGAGCCGTCGGGCCGGTCCCACATGTGACCCTCTTCGCCGCCCGAGTTCAGGTACTGCTCGGTGTGCGTGCGGATCCAGTCGGGAAGGTTCGGGTCAACGGTGAAAATGTCGGACATGTTCGCGCTCTCCAATGTGAATGTCTGTGTGGTCTGCGATGAGTCTAAGGCCGCACTCCGGCCTTGCTCTTGACGCCGAGGATCGTCGAGATGGTGTCGTAGGCGTGCTCGAGGAAGCGGTAGATATACGACCGCGTTTGTCGCGGATCGATGATGTCTTCGATGCCGAACGCCTCGGCTGTGCGGAATGGGTTGCGGAACTGGAGCAGGTGCTCTTCGAGCTCTCGCCGCCGCTTGTCGGGATCGGGCGCGCTCTCGATCTCGCGTCGGTAGGCCGCGGCGACGCCGCCCTCGATCGGGATCGAACCCCAATCCCCCGAGGGCCAACCGACGCGATAGTTGATCGTGCCGACGTTGGCCGTCGCCTGACCGGCCATGCCGTAGTTCTTGCGTGTGATCACCGTGAAGACCGGGACCGTGGCGAGGTAGGTCGCCCAGTAGGCGCGCATTCCGTGTCGCAGTGTGCCGGTCGCTTCGGCTCGCGGACCGAGCATGAAGCCGGGGACATCGGCGAGGAACACGATGGGGATGTGGAAGTGGTCGCAGAGCTCGACGAAGTGTCCCTGCTTGTCGGCCGAGTCCGCAGTCATCGCGCCGGCCAGTATCTTGGGATTGTTGGCGAGGATGCCTACGACATACCCGCCCACTCTCGCGAAGACCGTGTGCACCGTTGCGCCGAACTCCGGCTTGATTTCGAAGTATTCGCCGTCGTCAACCAGCAGCTCCAGTAACTGCAGCATGTTGTAGGGGCGGGTCCGCTTGCGCGGGACGATGCTCAGCAGTTCTTCCTCTTCGCGGTCGGGCGGATCGTCCGTCGCCTTGAACGGTGGCTGCTGATAGACGTTCTGCGGCATGTAGCTGAGGAACGCCTTCATCTGCTGAACGGCGTCGAGTTCATCTTTGGCGCGATTGTCGATCGCTCCTGATTGCGCCACGTGGATGTCGGGTCCGCCCAAGTCTTCCTTGGTGATTTCCTGTCCCAACGCACGCTTGACAAGCGGCGGACCGCCAGCGAACAGGGCTCCCTGCGGCGTCATCACGGTGAAATGCCCGAGCATCGCTCGCGCCGCGACACCGCCCGCAGTGGCTCCTGCGACACCGAAGATCAGCGGCACTTCCTGTCCGGCGCGGATGTCGGGGCCGAAGACATCGAAGCTGCTGGGCAGATGACCGTGACCGTCGCCCTCGGCGGCGACGTTTGCGCCCGCGCCCTCGTGGAAGACGAACAGCGGCACGCGATACTCGCGCGCCATGTCGGCGAGGAAGAGGCTTTTGAATCGTTCCTGCGTGCTGATGTCGGCTGCACCGCCCGAAACGGTGAAGTCTTCGCCGCCGACCACGACCTTGCGCCCGTCGATCTTGGCCATGCCGCCGACGTATGGCAGCGGCTTGAAGTCTCGGAACTGCCGGTCTTCGTAGGTACCGTAGCCGGCGAGACCACCGATTTCGTGGAAGCTGCCGGGATCGACCAGCGCATCAATCCGCTCGCGAATCGTGAGTTTACCCAGCTCGTGCTGACGGTTGACACGCTCCTCGCCGCCCATCTTCTGGGCCAACTGGCGGCGGAGATTGAGTTCGTCGACTTCGGGTTGCCAATCGGTCGGTTCGGGCATCGGGCGCTCCTGGGACTCTGAGGTTCTGCGCGATCAACCTAGCGGATTGGATCGAATCAGGCCGATGCAGCCGCGCCCAACCAACCGATGAGCACGAACGGCAAGGCCGGCACGATCAGCAAGCGTTGCATGCGAAGCCTGATCTCGGAGATGCGGTGCATCAGCATCCAGATGCAGAACAGTCCGGCGATGATGATGTAGAGCAGTGGCCCCAGCATCCAGGCGAGGTTGCCGCCGGAGAGATTGATCGACGCCGCCGAGATTGCCAGTCCGGCCGCGAGCACGGCCCAAGCCATGGGAATCGCGGTATCGATGCCCAGCCAGTGCAGGACGGAGCGCGAGCCGTCGACGTCGTCGATCTCAAAGTCGGGCAGCTTGTAGATCAGGAACGTTGCCGTGCCGGTGAGCGCGCCGACCGGGATGACCCAGAGCAGATGCGCGCTCGAGAAACCGGCGTCGGCAGTCTGAATCGCCCCGACCGGCAGCAGCACGCCGATCAGCGCAAAGGCGGCGAAGCCGAGAATCGAGCCGCGCCAGGCGATGCTGTAGAGCGCCACCGCGGCCAGCATCGCCACGCCGATCACGCCGACTCGCCAGTCGTTGAGGAATCCTGCCAGTGAGCCAAGCGTGAGTGGCACGATGGCCGCGATCAACGCCGACTTTGCGGTGACCCTGCCGGCAGAAATCGGCCGCATCAGCCGGCTATTGGCGTCGATGCCGGCGTCGATGGCGTTGTTGATCAGTCCGGCGGCGTAGGAGTACCCCACGATCATCCCGCAATACTCGAAGGGCAAGCTCCATTTGAGCGAACCTTCAGCCGCAGTGATGACCATCAGCGCCGACGTAATCAGCATCCAGGTCCCGGTGTAGGGACGGCACAGCTCGAGCCACGCATAGGCTCGGCTGCGCACCAGCCTGATTCGCCAGTCGAGTTGCGGGTCGGGATCGCGCTCAGTCACCGAGTCAGCTTATGCGCCGCCCCGCCGTTCGCGAGGGTTGTACCTTCATAACCAAGCCGTCTACACATACTCGCAACCAATATCGGGCATCGGACGACCAAAATCGACAGGAGCCACGAATGGCGATTCTGAATATGGTCCGCGACTACGAACGAGTCGCAAAATTCCAACTTGGACGTTTCGTCGGAATGAAGGGGCCGGGAATCGTCTGGTTGATTCCGGTTATCCAGTCCGGAATCAAGGTTGACACCCGCGAGCAGTATTTCGATGTACCGCCGCAGCGAAACATCAC
This sequence comes from Dehalococcoidia bacterium, assembly GCA_965261715.1. Taxonomy (GTDB): domain Bacteria; phylum Chloroflexota; class Dehalococcoidia; order Bin125; family Bin125; genus Bin125. Next base: position 2,728,460 of record OZ253471.1, on the reverse strand, counting down.
CCTTGACAACGCCGGCGTCGATGTCGACTTCGTGGTCTACCTGCGCGTCATGGAGCCGGAGCGCACCGTCCTCGAAGTCCGCGACTATCTCGGCGCGGCCCGCCAACTGGCAACGACGACGCTGCGCGCGGTGGTCGGTGAGATGAACCTGGATGAGGTGCTGTCCCGACGCGACGACATCAACGATGCGATGCAGATCAAGCTCGACCAGGTGACCAATCGCTGGGGCGTGAAGGTGACCGCGGTGGAAATCCGCGAGATTGAGCCGCCGCCCGCCATCGCCGAGGCGATGACCCGCCAGATGTCGGCGGAGCGGACACGCCGCGCGCAGATTACGGAGTCTGAAGGTACCCGTGACGCGCAGATCAACGTCGCCGAAGGCGCACGGCAATCCGCCATCCTCGAAGCCGAGGGTCAGCGGCAGTCGCAGATTCTGCGCGCCTCGGGTCGCAAGGAGGCACAGCTGCTTGACGCGGAGGGTTACGCCAGCGCTCTTGGAGCAATCAACGAGGTTGCCCAGGACGCCCACGGCAACACAATGGGTCTGCAATACCTCGAAACGCTGCGCACACTCGCCACCAGCGAGAGCACCAAGTGGATCGTGCCAATGGAGCTGACCAACGCGGCTCGCTCGATTGCGGAGCGCCTGGGGGTCAGTTCGAGCAACTCGGGCGCCAACGGCGGCTAATCGCCATTCGCTCTCCCTTGTGGAGACCGTTAAGGGACTCCCCTTCTCCCCCTTGCGGGGGAGATGCCGTAGGCAGAGGGGGGGCTTGCGATCGCAAGGGTTATCTAGCTGCCGCCGGAGCCCCCCTCTGTCACTCCGTGACATCTCCCCCCGCAAGGGGGGGGAGAGGACCTGGGGGACTTGCCGCGCTCCGTCGCGTCAATCTCAGTGTGTTGGCGACTGCTGTGCCGAGCACTGCGAGATACCCGCGGCGGAGCGCGGGTATGACGGATCTAAGGGCTGAGAGCTCCAGAGCTATTGCGGACCTGCATGCTCGTGGACGAACTGGTGCATTTCTGACATCACGGTCTCGGGTTCCTCAGCCAGACCATGTCCGCCGTTTTCGATCAGGACCAGTTTCCTTGGCTCGAGCGCCCGCTCGTAGATGTCTTCCGATGCCCTGTGATCCAGGATGGCGTCGGCGGTGCCGTGGATGAGCAGCAGCGGCTTTGCCATTTCTTCCACTTGCCGGGTGCCGAAGAGCTGGGGAGAGAGCGAAATCACACCACTGACCCGGGGCATGATCTGCGCTGTCTTGATCACCACTGCGCCGCCGAATGAGTGTCCGGCGAGGACGATGCGTTCGGCTCCGACTCCGGACAGGAACGAACAGGCGCCGAGCAGATCGAGTACGCACTCCTCGAACTCTCCGGCGATCCGATAGTGGATGCGCAGGGTCGAAATGCCTTCGCCGGGCAATTGCTCAGCCAGACGTCGATAGACGCTGTCGGCAGGTCCGCGCGTTTCGTGCTCGCCGCCCATCGCGCCTGAACACGTGATCAGCGCTCCGGTCTGCCCTTCGCAGACATCGAACATGGCCCGGATGTCTCCTCGCGTTGTGCCAAGCACCAGCTCAAGCCGCGACGGATCTGGTTCGCCAGCCTCGACGGGACGCGGACGCGCCTGCACGCCGGTGATGCTTAAGGTGAGATCTTCCGGGTCTGGTTCGTCGGGCAACGGGTTGAGCTTGAAGGTCATGAGCGCAGGCTAGCGCCTGCCCGATGCCGTCCTGGCAGCTCTGCATGCGGCGCTATTTGGCCATTGGCGCCTGGTAGAGGAAGCGCCTGATCCGTACCAGCGCCTCTTCGATCTCCCCGTAGCTCGTCGCGTAGCAGGCTCGGACGTATCCCGCGCCGGCTGCCCCAAAGGCCGAGCCGGGCACCACTGCTACCTGCTCGCGTATGAGCAGTTGTTCGGCGAAGGTTTCGTCGTCATAGCCGGTCTGCACGACCGACGGGAAGGCGTAGAACGCGCCGCGAGGCTCGGCGCAGGAGAGACCGAGCTCGTTGAAGCCACGCCACATCAGCTGACGCCGGCGGTCGTATTCCTCGCGCATCGAGATCACATATTCCTCGCCGGCGCGGATGGCCTCAAGTGCTGCGTACTGCGCCACGGTCGGAGCCGACATCATGGAGTACTGGTGAATCTTCAGCATCCCGCCCAGCAGGTCAGCCGGAGCCACTGCCCAGGCGACGCGCCACCCGGTCATCGCGTGGGACTTCGAGAAACCGCCCAGTGTGATCGTGCGTTCCTGCATGCCCGGGAGGGCCGCGATCGGGGTGTGCTCGGCGCCGCCGTAGACGAGGCGGTCGTAGATTTCGTCTGAGATGACAAGCAAGTCGTGCCGCCGGACGATGTCCGCAATCGCTTCCAGGGTTGGTCGTTCGAGTACTGCGCCGGTTGGATTGGACGGAGACGCGATCAGCAGCGCCCTGGTTTTAGGTGTGATCGCCGCTTCGACCGCCTTCGGATCGAGCGCGAAGCCCTGCGCGGCGTGGGTGGTCACCGGTACGGGCGTTCCACCGGCCAGGAGGACCGCCGGCGCGTGCGCCGCGTACGACGGGTCAGCGATGATCACTTCATCGCCGGGATTGATGATCGCGCGTGCGGCGAGGTCCAGCCCTTCTGAGACGCCGGTCGTGATCAACATTTCCTCGCGTGGATCCCACTCGACGCCGTAGCGACGCTCGAGGTCGGCGGCGATCGCTTCGCGCAACTCCAGCAGTCCCAGGTTGGATGTGTAGTGGGTGTGGCCCTGCTCGATGGCGCGAATGCCGGCTTCGGAGATTGGCCAGGGTGTGACGAAATCAGGTTCGCCGACGCCCAGAGAAATCACATGGTCCATCGAGGCGATGATGTCGAAGAAGCGCCGGATGCCCGAGCCGGGCACCGCTTGCACTCGCTCGGCGACTCTGCTCTGCCGGTCAGTCGCGTCCGTTCCCGCCGCAGACGCCGATCCAGTACCCGCGGCGCGAGTACGCCTGGGTTGGTCGTCGCTGGCGAATGCACGGTCGTTGGACGCTATCGGCATGGGACTCTCGCTCTGAACTCGCTTCTGATCCGGTGTTCGGTCGCCTAGAAGACAACCTGTTGACGGTCGTTCTGGAGATCGATTTCGAGGAAGACGCCGTCTTCCTTGTAGCGGCGCATCAGCACGCGCGTTGTTGTGCCCTTGACGCCCGACATCGTGGCCAGGCGGTCGCTGACGAAGTCGGAGATCCCGCGCATGTTGTCGGCCGCCACCATGACCAGCAGGTCGTATGCGCCGGAGACGAAATAGACGGTCCTGACCTCGTCGAAGCGGGCGATGCGGCGGGCGACCGCGTTGTAGCCGACGTTTTCTTGCGGCTCGACGGTCACTTCGACGACGGCGTAGACGGTCGAGAGGCCGAGGGTCTCCCAGTTGATTTTCGCGCCGTGTCCGAGGATGATGCCGCGGTCCTGGGCTTCCTTGATCGCCTCAACGACATCGGATTCATCTGCGCCGACGGTCGCTGCAATCTGGGCCGGCGTCAGGCGGGCGTCACGCTCAAGTTCGCGGAGGACGGGTTCGAGGATTGAGTCCATCAGGGTTGCACTGTACGCCAGTCACCAGGTTCAGTCAGTGAGCGATCACCGCTCGATCCAACTCTCGTTACGTTGAGTCAATAATGCTCGCCGGACCTACTGGCCGAGTGTGGCCGGTGGAATCGTGTTCCAGCCCGCGACCCGTTCGTATGCGTTGGCGACGCCGAGCAACGTGGACTCGTCGAGTCGTGGGCCGACGAACTGCAATCCGACCGGCATCCCATTCTGGCCGAATCCGCCGGGAACCGAGATTGCGGGCAGGCCGGCGATGTTGGCGGGAATCGTGTAGGTATCGTTGAGGTACATCTGATACGGGTCGGTGATCTCACCCTGCTTGAAGGCGACGGTGGGCGCCGTCGGCGCGACGATCACGTCGTGCTCGGCGAAGACGCGGTCGAACTCGCGACGAATCAGCGTGCGGACCTTTTGCGCCTGCAGGTAGTAGGCGTCGTAGTAGCCGGCCGAAAGCGCGTATGCGCCGAGCAGGATGCGGCGCTTGACTTCACGACCGAATCCGTGCTGCCGGGTCGCCTCCATGTCGGACCACATCGACTGGCCGCCGCGAGCGCCATAGCCGTACTTGACGCCATCGAAGCGGGCCAGGTTTGCAGAGCACTCCGACGGCGCAAGGATGTAGTACACCGGCAATGCCATCGGGACGGTAGGCATCGTGGGGGTTCGGTCAATCACCGCGCCGTTGGCCGCCAACAGGTCAAGTGACGCTTCGACGGTCGCGGCGACATCGTCGTCCATACCGTCGCCGAAGAACTCTTGAGGCGCAGCGACTCGGAGACCATCCAGCCCGCGGTCGAGCTTCTTGGAGAAGTTGGGAACGGGATCGTCGTAGCAAGTGGAATCGAGCGGGTCGGGTCCGGCGATGGCCTGCAGCAGCAGCGCTGCATCTTCGACGGTTCGCGTAAAGGGTCCGATTTGGTCGAGGGAACTGGCGAACGCGATCAGGCCATAGCGAGACACCCGACCGTACGTCGGTTTGAGGCCGACGACGCCGCAGAACGAGGCCGGCTGTCGAATCGAACCACCGGTGTCGGAGCCGAGCGTCGCGATGCATTGCTGGGCAGCGACCGCTGCCGCCGAGCCGCCCGATGAGCCGCCCGGCACACGCTCCAGGTCCCACGGATTCGCCGTCGGAAACCAGGCGGAGTGCTCGGTCGACGAGCCCATGGCGAACTCGTCCATGTTTGTTTTGCCCAGGGAGATGGCCCCGGCGTCACGCAGTCGCGAGACCACGGTCGCGTCATAGGGCGGGACAAGGGTGTCCAACATCCGCGAACCTGCGGTGGTGCGGACGCCTTTGGTCATCAGCACGTCCTTGAGTGCGATCGGTAGACCGGTGAGCGGCGCAGTGGCGTCGCCACGTGACAGCAAATCGTCCGCTGCTTCAGCTGCAGCCAGCGCCGACTCTCCCGTCAGCGTGACGAACGCGTGTACGTCCTCGTCGGTCGCGTCGATTCGGTCGAGGAAGGCTTGTGTGAGCTGCCGCGACGTGATCTCACCATCGCGCAGACGCCGGGCGCCGTCGGCCAGCGTGATTGACAACAGCTCGTGGTCTGTGGAGGTCGTCATGACTGGTCGAGCACCGCATGGACGCGGAAGTAGTCGTCCTCGCGCTGAGGCGCATTCGCCATAATCTGCTCGCGTGGCAATGAGGGTCGCGAGGCGTCGTCGTCCTTGACGTTGAGCAGGTCGGCGCCGTTGTTGGTCGGTGGCACGCCGGTGGTGTCGATTTCGGACAGCGCATCGATGTGAGAGAGGATGGTCGCAAGTTCGCTGCGGAACTCTTCGACCTCGGATTCCGTCAATTCAATACGCACCAATGATGCGAGGTGACGGACCTGCTCACTCGAGAACTGGATAGTGTCTGGTTCTGACATGTTGGTTGGATTGCCGCGGATTGTTCGTTATCGCTGCGTGAAACGCAGCTTATCGCTCCGCGACATTGTGGTCGTGTTATGCAGCACGAGACGTAATGTGGAGTCAGATGAGGAGACAGCGCTTTGCCAGTTGAACGTAACGCGGGACGCAATCGCCGGCTGAGCCTGGCCACGCGTCTCGCGATTCGCTCGCGCCGACGCAAGCGTGGAGAGCGCGTCGAGCCGGTCCGGATGGGTGGCTGGATGGTGGCCCTGGTCATTCTGCTCGGCGTGCCCATGGTCATGCTCGGCGCGGCGGCCGGCGCGGCCTACCTGATCTACTCCGACTTCGCCGCCGACCTCGCGCCGCCTGACGAGATCGAAGAGACCCAGCGATTGCTCGGCAGCAGCCGCATCTTCGATCGCAACGGCAAGGACGGCGTACTGCTGTTCGAGTACGCGCGTGCACACGACGGTCTGCGAGCGCCAGTGCGTCTGCACGGGGTCTCGAAACATATCGTCAACGCAACGGTCGCGACCGAGGACGCCTCCTTCTGGAACAACCAGGGCATCAATCTGCGCGGCCTGATGCGAGCCGCGTGGGAGAACTTCGGCGTCGGCAGTTCCGACTTCCTCGGCGGCTCGGGTGGTTCATCGATCACCCAGCAGCTGGTCAAGAACGTGCTAATTCCGCCCGAGGAACGCAGCGGGCGCACACTGGATCGGGTGCGAGGCAAGCTCAAGGAGACGATTCTCGCTGTCGAGCTGACCGATGAGTACAGCAAGGAGCAAATCCTTGAGTGGTATCTGAACTCGATCTATTACGGGAACTTCTCCTACGGGATTGGCGCAGCGAGCCAACGCTACTTCGGCAAGTCGCCATCCCAATTGACGCTGGCCGAGTCGGCGCTGATGGCCGGCCTACCTCAAGCGCCGTCGTTCTACAACCCGCTGGAAAACTTGGAAGGGGCAAAGCAGCGACAGCGGCAGGTGCTCGAGCTGATGGTGCGACACGGCTACATCAGCAGCGCGGAGGCCGATGCGGCGTGGAAGCAAGAGCTGCACTTCGACTCTGCCGAGTTCGATATTTCCGCTCCTCACTATGTGATCTACGTCGAAGCGCAGGTCGAGAAGCTCTGCCAACTCGAACGCTTCGTTCCGCCGTTGGGCGCCGGCGGCTGCGAGAACCTGATGGACAACGGCGGATTGAGGGTTCGCACGTCGCTCGACTTCGCCCTGCAGGAACGTGCCGAGGTCGAGCTGCGCTTGGCAATCACCGGATTCGAAGCATCTACAGGTGCACATAACGGCGCGTTGGTCGCCATCGATCCCAGGACGGGGCAGATCCTGGCGATGGTTGGCAGCCGCGACTTCTTCGACGAGGCGATCGACGGACAGGTCAATCTCGCGACGGCGACGCACTCGCCCGGATCGGCGTTGAAGCCGCTGACCTATCTCGCAGCGTTCCAGATCGATCCACGCATGTGGCATCCGGCAACGGTGCTGTGGGACGTCCCGACGAGTTATCTCGAAGCGGATGGGACCGAGTTCTGGCCTGTCAATTTCGACGGCGTCTTCCGTGGGCCCGTCACGATTCGCAGTGCGCTGGCCAACTCGATGAACGTTCCCGCCTTCATCGTCGCCGACCGGCTCGGCAGCGGCGCACTGCTCGACACGATGCATCAAGTCGGGATCACCACGATGCATGATCCGGGCGCCTACGGCCCGTCGATCACACTGGGTGGCGGCGAGGTGTCGCTGCTCGACATGACGTATGCCTACTCGACACTGGCCAATCTCGGTGAGATGAAGGGGCATCCGACGGTCCTGGCACTGCCGGACGGGTTCAGAGACCTGGATCCCGTCGCCATCCTGGAGATTCGCGACGCCGAAGGTCGCCTGCTCTACGAATGGTCACCCACGGGCGAGCCGGAGGTTCGGGCCGTCGCGCGACCGGGACAGGTCTATCAGATCACCAACATCCTCTCCGACAACGCCGCTCGCGGATTGCTCTACGGAACCAACAGCTCGCTGGTCCTCGATCGGCCGGCTGCCGCGAAGACCGGCACTGCCGGCGATCCCGGCATAGACGACATTCGACGGGACTATTGGACGATGGGCTACACGCCGCAGTTGGCAGTCGGCGTGTGGGTCGGCAACGCGGACGAATCGCCAATGACCGGCGGCTCGTCGGTGCAGACCGCTGGACAGATCTGGAATCGATTCATGCTCGCTGCTCACGAGGATGTCGCGGTGGAATCGTTCACTGAACCCGAAGGTATCTACCGGGCAGAGGTCTACGCTCCGGCCGTCTCGCCCTTGTGGGCCTCATCTGAGCTGGACACGGACATGCGCAATCCTTGTTCCTCGCGGAGGCAGGAGCTGTTCGTTTCGATTCGCGTTGCGCCGCCGCTAGACAACTACATCTGCTTCGAGGTTGAAGTCGACCGACGCACGCTGCAACGCGCGACGGTCGCCACGCCGGAAGAGTTCCTCGAACAGGGCGTGTGGCTCGAACCGCCGACGATCGCCAGGCGCGGGGCGACGGCGCATGATCCCATCATCGTCGATTGGCTGCGGCGAAATCGTGTCGCTTATCTGCAACCGGGCACGGTCGATGAGGCCAACGCGCCAGTGCGCATCGATTCGCCGGTCGCGGGGGCGATCATCGAACGAGGCAATCTGCTCGTGACCGGTCGCGCGCAAAGCAGAGACCTGGTCGGTTGGACATTGAGCGCGCGCCGCCTGGGGGGCGAAGACGTCATCATCGTCGCAGAGGGAAGCCGAGGCGTCGACGGCGGCGTGCTGGCGAGATGGGACAGCAGCGAGATCTCGGGCGGCGTCTATCACCTGCGTCTGGAGGTGGTCGATGGTTACCTGGGCTCGATCTCGCATGAAATCGTGGTCGCCGTCCCTGAGGACCCCAGCGTCTCCGGGCTTGAAACCGAATTCGAGGAGTCCGAGTAACTCCAACCAGCGCGTGTGCACGTTCAGGGACGCCAGTGCGAGTCCTCATAGTCACTCGTGCCACTATTTCGTCATTCCCGCGCTTGTCGCGGGAATCTCGCAAAGTCATGCACCAATGCTCCACTCGACCAAAGATCACGGACCGGTAGTCGCTCAGCTCCCACGCGGCACTGGTGCTGCTCGCAGCGAGATACCCGCGGCAAGCGCGGGTATGACGGAATTGAGCGAGTGGCAGAGCAACGCCCCAATGAAGACGGGTCCTAGCGAGGCAACAGAGCGTCGGCCTCCGCCGGTGAACCGATCTCTCGGATCGCTTCCAGGAACCCGGCCAGAGAATCGCTTGACTCTCGATACGCGAGCAAGCGATCACCCCATTGGCTGGCCGAGGCTGCACTGGCTCCGTAGCCGCCGCGAAACGCGAGGAATGCCTGATTGATCCGGCGGAACGGCCGTCCGAGATCGATCAATTTCAGGCGAACTTCTTCCATTCTGCGTTCGGCTTCGGCGATCCGGTCTTCGGCGAGCAGCGCATCCACTTCGATCCGAAGGTCACGCAGGATGGGATCGGTCTCGGTCCGAATCGCTTCAAGTTCTGCATCACGCTCTGCCTCAGGTGCCGGCTCGTGACCAGGAAGCTCCGCAGCGAACACGCCAAGCTGATCGCCGACGATGTCGGCCACGGTTTCGTTGATCGTCCGCATGTCCGACCCGCGCCCGTAGGCCAATCCCAGCGGATAGAAGCCCAGATGGTGGTGGGTCCATTCATGCGCCATGATTTGCAGCGTGCTGAGATAGTCGCGCGACGACACGACCGAGGCGGGATACAAGGCGACACCGCCCACGCGGCCGACCCAGGCCGACCAGCGTTGGTCCGCTTCAACCACCGATTCGATCCGCTCGTAGTCTTCGCGCTGTACGTCGGACGTCAACAACACCGAACGGACCATCCGCACTTCCTCCCGAGGTGAGACGGCGAGCACATGAAGCCGCTCGCTCAGGTCCACGTCGATCGGCGGCCACACAACCCGCACACGGCCAAAGAGCGGCAGTGGAGAGTCCAACTCCATTTCCGAGACGGCTCGACTCAGCCTGCGTTCCAGCAGTAGCTCCGCTGCCTTTCGGTCGCGCTCATCCCAGCGCTCGAACCATCGCTCCAGGATCGCGTCCTCATCGAACTCCGGTTCATCGACCCATCCAGCAACATTCGTCAACCATCGGTTCGGAAGATGGGTCAGTTCGTATTTGAGCAACGAGAAACGGTGCGTCTCGGTTGCGTTACCTAGTAGGTCGTCAAGTCCAGAACTGGACTGCGCCCTCAGCGTTGACGTGGCAAACAGAGCGACAATGACTGTCATTGCGATGGCGAAGGCCGCAAACGCCAACGCAAGGAATACACGCCGGTTGCCCATGGATTCGATGCTACGCTCAATCCAGTTGATGCCCCTCCCAGCGCCTGAACCCCTGCATATTCCCATCGTCCGCCGAGAAGCTCGTGCGGTCGCCGCCGCGATCGATTTTCTGGTCATCGGCCTGTTCAGCGCTGTCTGCGGCGCGATCGCCATCCTCGCCATGCTGATTCAGGTCGACCCGCTCGAGCGAGATCCCACCGCTGGTGAGTGGGGTGTGGGCTATGCCATTGCGCTGCTCTGGTTTCTGCTGTCGTCGTTGTACGCGGGACTGGGCGCACGCACCGTCGGCGCTCGTGCGCTCCGACTTCGGGAATTGCGAGGCGGCAGGCGCACCTTCGTTGTCAGAGGATTGATCTGGTGGCCGTCGTTGCTGCTGCTCGGAATCGGATTGTGGTGGCCGTGGATCGACCCCCTGGGACGCAGCCTGCCGGACATGCTGTCCGGCTCGTTGCTGATCGAGACGTCCGTCGCGTGAGCAACAGCGGCGTCCTGTACCGACCGCAGATGGCGACAGAATCCGGTTGGCGACGTTCCGCGCTGCTGATCACTGTCTTGCTCACGTCGATCACCACGGCAGTCGCCGTGCTGTTTCTCTCGGCGACTCAGCTCACGGAGCGCGCGACGGCTCAGCATCATCTTGCTCGAGCGGTGAGCTCGCTGCTGGAGATTGATCAGTTTGTCGTCAATGCCTGGCCTGTGTTGGAAGCAGCAGGAGCCCAGGGTGATCCGATTCCCCTGACCAACTTCCCAATCGCGCTACAGCTCGATCCGGCCGGTCTCGCCGATGGACCTGAGGTAGTCTCCGACGCCGTTGCTGCCGCTACAGCCTCGCTCGTCTACGACGAGGGATTAGATGTCTTGGCCGATTCCCCGCAGGCTTTCCGGTTGGTGTCTCGCGGCGCGGCGTTCGACAGCACGATCGGCAAGCTGACAAGCGGTGGACACGCCGTGGCGACCGTTGGGTTGATCGTCAGTGGAACGTTCGCGCTTCTGTTAGCGATGGCGACGGCAGCGCAGGCTCGGGGCTTGTCCCGGATTGGCCTTCCGGCGCTGGCCATCGGAGTCGGCGCGGCGGTCGTCTGCTTGGCGGCAACGCTCGTGCAATCGGCGTTATATGGTCAGGCTGCGTCGGAAATCGATCCTTTCGAGGCCGACCTGTTGTTGCTGGTCGCCGACACCTCTTCATTGGTCATTCGTAACGCGGCCATCGCCGCCCTAGCGGCCGGCATCGTGGTCTCTACAGCCGTGATCGGGGGCGGATTGATCCGCCTGGTGGACCAACGCGGGAATTCCGGCGTTCGAGGCGGATTCTGAGGTAATCTTCGGCATTCCATCGCAGTCCCTACGACGTGTACGATGCAAAGGACTGATTCGCGCCATCTGTTGCGTCGGTACGTTGGCGCATCGGGAGTGATTGCGGGAGTAGCTCAGTGGTAGAGCATCTGCTTCCCAAGCAGAGGGTCGCGGGTTCGAATCCCGTCTCCCGCTCCACGATCCCCCACACATCCTCCAGCCCCAAGTAGCAAGGTTGATCCGATGGAACTCCGATTCTCTGAAGCTGAAGAGACGCTGCGCGGCGAGGTTCGCAATTTCCTCCTCGACAACATTCCCGAGCCCGCCTCCACCGAAGGTCCTGGCGGCGCCCGCGAGAACGACGAGGACTTCGACAACGCCCTCGATTTCAACCGCAAGCTGGCCGACCGCGGCTGGATCGCTCCGGCCTGGCCAAAGGAATACGGCGGCCTGGGCGCATCGATCTACGAACAGATCGTCTTCAATGAGGAGTTCGGCTACCACGGCGCGCCCGACACCGGGACCCGCGGCTTCGGCGTCGGCATGATCGGGCCGACCATGATCATCCATGGTTCCGACGAGCAGAAGGCCGAGTACCTGCCCAAGATCACCTCGGGCGAGCACATCTGGTGCCAGGGCTACTCCGAGCCCGGCTCCGGCTCCGACCTCGCCTCGCTGCAGACGCGCGCCGTCCGCGACGGTGATGACTACATCATCAACGGCCAGAAGATCTGGACCTCGGGCGGTCACCGCGCCAACCAGATGTTCTGCCTCGTGCGCACCGACCCCGACGCGCCGAAGCACCGCGGCATCTCCTTCCTGCTGATCGACGACATCAAGAACACCCCGGGACTCTCGGTCCGACCGCTGATCAACATGGCCGGCCGCCACCACTTCAACGAGGTCTTCTTCGAGGATGTCCGCGTCCCGGCCAAGAACCGGATCGGTGAAGAGAATCGCGGCTGGTACGTCGGGATGACGCTGCTCGACTTCGAGCGCTCCGGCATCAGTACGACCGCCGGTCAGCGCCGCACGCTTGAGGGCCTGACCGAAGAGCTGCAGAATGGCGCGGCCGACGACCGCGACCGCTACCGACTCGGTCTCGCCGACCTGGTCATCTCCAACAACGTTGCCAAGTACCTCGGTTACCGAATCGGTCACATCCAGGCCACCGGCAACGTGCCCAACTACGAAGCCTCGGTGGTCAAGATTTTCCAGTCCGAGCTGGGCCAGAAGATCTACAACTACGGGATCAAGATGTTCGGCCTCAGCGGCCAGCTCATCCCCGAGGAGCCGACCGCGCCCTGGGGCGGCGACATGCCCGAGCAGTACCTGCTCTCGGTGCCCAGCACGATCTACTCCGGCACCAACGAGATCCAGCGAAACATCATCGCGACTCGTGGTTTGGGCCTGCCGCGGTCGTAAGTGTCGACACAGGCGGGGCGAGGGGAGAACATCCAATGGACGTCACTCTCGCCCTGCTCTGCGAGGCTGCCAACTCATCTGCGCATGATCGCCTCAATTTGCTTGGCGTGTTCGACACCATCGCCGGTGCAACGTTCCCCTTTCAGTGCCCGTTGATGCATGTCGTGCTACGAATGTCCGTGAGCGAAGCGGACCTCAGTCGGAGCCACGAGCTATCAATCCTAATGTGCAACGAAGAAGGAGAGGCCGTCGGCACGCTGACCGGTGACATTGTGCTCCCCCCTTCACCGTCCGCCGATCGTTCAAGTCAAATGCAGCTCATCTTGGAGTTGCCGAACATGCCATTTCCTTGGCCAGGCCGCTATCAATATCACGTCCTGATCGACCAAGCAGAGAAGGCTGTCATTCCACTCAGCGTCGTTGCCATTGAGTCCGAGCGTAGGCAGGAAGTTGCGTGACCATGGAACTCGAAGTCGTCGACTCGACTGGGGCGTTCAAGCTTGGTCGGGGGCTGCCAGTGGGAGACTCAAGCGCATACTTCAACATCACCGATGTCTCTGGCACGCTTGTCCCTTACTCCGGCTACTACTGGACCGCTGAGTGGCAACAAGGCGAGGACGAAGTAGGTGAAGCTATCGCCAATGGTGGCGCTGTGGAGTTCGGCGACGCGGAAGCTGCGCTCGACTATCTCAGGAATCTGTAGCATTGCCGCCGCTTGTCCGATTTGAGAGGCGTTTTGATCGCGCGCTGAAACGAAAGCGCCAGCGAGATCCGAGAGTGGCGACTGCCATCGTAGAAGCTGTGCAGCGAGTGCTGAATGAACCAGAGAATCGTGGTCTCAACCAACATCTACTGGACCGAGCTGATCGGATCTGGGACGTGTATGCAGGTAGTAGCGCTCGACTCACATACCAACGCGACGGTGACACGATCATCTTCCGCAACAACTGCCGGCACGACATCATCGATCGCCGACAATGGTGACGCTCAGCCTTCCCAGAGTTGGCCGTTGTCGGTTTGATTGGTGATCGCGAACCAGTATGCGTTGTGCCCGCCGACGCGCGACAGCGTCGCTCCGTCTGGACCTTGCAGGCTGTCCTCTCGGATGGTCCAGACGCCGCCATCGGAGTCCGTGAGCGTGCCTGACGCTGGGTCAGCCGTGATGAAGCTCACATCGCCCGACTCATACGAACGGCCACCCTCGCCATCGGCGGTGGCGACCACGACAACTCCCAACCCGCCAACCTCGTCTTGCACCAACACGCGCTGGGCCAGCAGCGCAATCGGGTAGGCGGTCAATGATTCGCCTATGCGGACCACGTAGACGTCGTCTTTTGCTGCCAGCCGATCGTCCTGGACGGGAACATTGAACCAGGTGTTGGGGCTGTTGAAGTAGTCGTTGTAGGCGACGCCGGCGCCGTAGTTGCGAGCGAAGCCGGTCTCGATGCTCAACACTGTCGTATCGGGGTGGCGTGTGTGCCAATCGCCCCAGGTGGTGACCACGACGGGGAGTACTTTGAGCCGAATGTCCTGGCCGACGAGAGGTCCCCAGGCAGGTTTGCCACTGAACTGATTCCAGAGGGTGCGCGTGTTGCGGTCGTACATCAACTTGTTCGAGCGGTAAAGCAGTCCGCTTGTGCCGAAGCGATAGACCTCGGGCCCAACCCGGCCGTCGAACAGAATCGCCGATCCGCACAGCGTGCAGTAGGCCAACGAAACGGGGATACCACCTATTGTGTCGTTGACCATCTCGTGCCAGGCGATGATCCGGATTGGATAGGCGCGCGCGTCGCCGTCGAGCTCGATTCCGACCACTACATCGCTGTCGTTGATCCAGTCAGCCGCTTCCTCGGGGAAGATCTGTGAGGGGAATTCGAGTGGCGGAATGCCGTCGACGCGAACGCCGCCCCACATGATTTCTCTCGCGTCAATGACGATGTCCGCGTCGGGATTCATCATCTCCGCCATGTCCTCGAACTGGCTTCCGAACAGTGCCTGTTTGAAGCGGAGATATCCCGGTGTGGCTGTGTCCTCCGGAGCAAACTCGAAGATCTGCGGATACTCGTAGATGGTCCGGTACTCCTCGCCGTAGCGACGGTTGAGATATTCCAACACCTGCTCCCAATAGGGATTGGGAAATGCGGCCAGGTCGATCACATACTTGTCGACTGCCGCTGAATCAGAAGCGAGCAGTCGATCGAGCAACGTCTGACCGGCGCTGGGGATGGCCAGATATCTGCCAAAGAAGCCATCCAGCGGCCCCCAGAAGATCAGTTGAGAGAGGTCCAATGCATCGGGGTCGAACGGACCGTCGGCCGGTTCCTCGACCTGTTCCTCCGCTGCCTCCGCCGCCGGTTGTTCCGCGCTGGATTGCTCGCTTGGCTCTGCGGTCTGCGCGACGGATGCGTCGCCGTCGTCCGACGTCTGAGGCTGCACTTGCTTTGGCTGCTCCGATTCGGATTGGACCTGCGCGACAGCTTGCTGCTGCTCGGCGCGTTCGGCTTGATCGGCCTGAGGAAGCTCGTCAGGCCCGCTGCATGCGGATGCAAACAAGATGAGAGCGAGAATTGAGAGCAACCAACGCATGTCGCCGCCCCTCACGTCCGCTCTTCACAGCGTACGGCGCGAGTGCGCCCGACAGATCGCGCGTCGGGCGGCGCCAAGGTGTTTGCCCGTATCTTCTCACTAGACCACGGAACACCGCTGAGTGGAGTCTCGCCATGTCTGAACCGCCCCTGCTCTTTGAGCCAGATCCCGCCAATCGACGCGCGCTGATGACCTTCAACCGCCCCGAGCGCATGAACGCGATGAGCCCCGATCTCCAGGTGCTGATGCAGGAAGCAATCGAAGAGTTCAACAATGATCCCGATCTGTGGGTCCTGATCGTGACCGGCGCGGGCGAGCGCGCGTTCTGCGCCGGAGCGGACCTCTCCAGCACCATTCCCAACGCGACCAGGGCGACTCGCGACGAGCCGCTCAAGGTCAGTGAGACTCGCAGCCTGCATAACGTGTTCAAGCCGGTGCTCGCCGCCGTCAACGGCTACTGCATCGCCGGCGGACTTGAGTTCATGCTGGGAACAGACATCCGCGTCGCGGCCGAGCACGCCGATTTTGGGCTCCAGGAAGTGCGCTGGGGTATCGTCCCGGTCGGCGGTTCGCATATCCGTCTGCCGCGACAGATTCCCTGGGCCTGGGCCATGGAAATCCTGCTCACCGGACGCAGGTTGTCGGCGCAGGAAGCGTTGCATTGTGGACTGATCAATCGCGTGGTTCCCGCCGATCAACTGATGGAGACCACCAACGCGATCGCCGACTTGATTTGCCGCAACGGCCCGCTCGCCGTGCGCACCGCAAAGGAAATCGCCGTGCGAGGGGCGATGGGCCTGTCCTGGGAGCAGGCCTGGAGCCTGGAGTCGGTGCTGGGCACCAGAGCATTCGGCAGCGAGGACGCGATTGAAGGGCCCAAAGCCTTCATGGAAAAGCGGACACCGCAGTTCAAGGGCCGATAGCCCGATACGCTCCGAGTGGAGTCAAGGAGAATGCCGATGTCCGACATGTCCGATCTGCCGCTGATCTACGAAAAAGACCCTGCCAACCGGCGCTGCGTGATCACCTTCAACCGACCCGAGCGGATGAACGCGATGTCGCTTGAGCTCCTGTCCCTCCTGCGGGACGCGACCGAGGACTTTAACAACGATCCCGATCTCTGGGTCGCGATCATCACCGGAGCCGGAGAACGCGCCTTCTGCGCCGGCGCCGACCTCGCCAGCACGATTCCGGCCAAGGCCGGAGGCGCTCGCAACGAGCCGCTCAAAGTGAACGAGACGCGCAACCTGCATCGCGTGTTCAAGCCGGTGCTGTCGGCGGTCAACGGGTACTGCATCGCCGGTGGACTCGAGTACATGCTCGGTACCGACATCCGCGTCGCGGCCGAGCATGCTGAGTTCGGACTGCAGGAAGTGCGCTGGGGCATCGTCCCCGACGCCGGAGCGCACATCCGCCTGCCTCGCCAGATTCCCTGGGCCTGGGCGATGGAGATCCTCCTGACCGGTCGTCGGCTGAGCGCGCAAGAAGCCCTGCATTGCGGGCTGATCAATCGCGTTGTGCCCCTCGAAGAACTCATGCCCACGATACACGCCATCGCCGACCTGATCTGCGCTAACGGCCCGCTCGCTGTGAGAACAGCGAAGGAGATCGTCATCCGAGGCTCCATGGGTATGTCCTGGGAACAGGCCTGGAGCCTGGAGTCGGTGCTGGGTACGCGTGCCTTCGGCAGCGAGGACGCGATCGAAGGTCCCAAGGCCTTCATGGAGAAGCGAACGCCTCAGTTCAAGGGTCGTTAGAACCGGTCGACGGAGCACCGTATACACAGAGGAGATGGCGATGTCCGATCTTCCGATTATCTATGAGAAAGACCCTGCCAACCGGCGCTGCGTCATCACGTTCAATCGCCCCGAGCGGATGAACGCCATGTCGATGGAGCTGGGCAGGCTGTTGCACCAGGCGATTGAGGACTTCAACGACGATCCCGATATCTGGGTAGCGATCATCACCGGAGCAGGCGAACGCGCATTTTCCGCCGGCGCAGACCTCGGATCCACGATTCCCGCCAAGGCCGCCGGCGCGCGCGATGAGCCGCTCAAGGTTCGCGAAACTCGGATGTTGCACGAGGTCCACAAGCCGGTGCTGGCAGCGGTCAACGGCTATTGCCTGGCCGGCGGGCTTGAGTACCTGCTCGGCACCGACATCCGCGTCGCCGCCGAGCATGCCGAATTTGGACTGCAGGAAGTGCGCTGGGGACTCGTTCCCGATCAGGGCGCGCACATTCGCCTCCCGCGTCAGATTCCCTGGGCCTGGGCGATGGAAATGCTGCTGACCGGGCGCCGGCTCAGCGCCCAGGAAGCGTTGCACTGCTGCCTGATTAATCGCGTGGTGCCGATGGAAGATCTGATGCCGACGACCCACGCGATCGCAGACCTGATCTGCGCCAACGGTCCGCTCGCCGTGCGAACGGCCAAGGAAATCGCGGTCCGTGGAGCAATGGGCATGTCCTGGGAGCAGGCCTGGAGCCTGGAGTCGGTGTTGGGGACGCGAGCCTTCGGCAGCGAAGACGCGATCGAAGGGCCGAAAGCTTTCATGGAGAAGCGGACGCCGCAGTTCAAAGGGCGATAGCCAAGGAGAGATAGTCGAAGGGAGAGAGGCGCCCGTTCTCGTTAGCGCACCCCCGCGTCCGTCCTGTACGTTGTCGATCCCACGCGACTGAGCGCTCGCAACATCGCGTCAGGAGACATCGTCATGGAAATGGGTTTCCCTTCCCGTCCGCGTCTCATTGATCGGTTGCGGCTGGTCAAGATTCTCCGTTCACACGTCGGCGAGGATGATGCCACCGCCGCGGCTGACGCACTTCAGGATGAGTTCGCAGAGACCACAACGCACCACGACATTCAAATGTTGATGATCTGGATGCGAGGAGAACTGAACGCGCTCGCCTTCAGAGTCCTGCTCGGAACGGCAGTGATCGGCGGATTCCTGTTGGCTCTTGCCAAATGGTCCTGACTGGACTGATTAGTCCAGCGTCCCAATCGCGACCGGCATCGAACCTCGCGGGTCGCCCATGTCATCGTCCGGATCGAGTGTGCCGATTGAGGCTTCGATCCCGTCGGACAATCGCTTGACTGCATCCTCCGATGTCATGCCCGGATTTGCGGTCGGCGGCAACGGCGTGTTGAACTGATAGCTGGGCTCAACGAGTTGGCGCTTCCAGGCATGCCGCATCTCTCGCCAGGCGCTGATCAGCGTGCGGGGCTCGGGAAGATCGTCGGCAATCTCCCGACTCAACGCCTTCAGGTTGTAGCACGGCACACCGGCGAACATGTGATGCTCGATGTGCTTCTCCATGTGCCAGTAGAGGAATGAGGAGAGCGGATCGAGCTTGATTGTGCGGGTGCAGAGCCGGAAGTCGGGGACATTGTCACGCAGGCCGTTGTGCTGCGTTTGGCCGATGAAGTACTTCCACCACGAGCCGATGAAGATGGCGCCGCTGACGACGATCATCAGCCACCACAGTTGAAACACAATCGAGAGCACGATCACTGTCCCGTGGAACGCGAGTAGGAATCGCGCCCAGCGGACGGCGGCGCGATAGGTGTCGGGGTGCACTTCCGACAGCGCCCAGGTCCACGCTGTCGCCCCCGTTCCCCCGAGACTTCCCGAAATATCCATGTCGAATCGGCCCATAGCCATTCGCACCGTTGCGTTGAGCAGGCGAATAGCGCCGCGGACGTTGATCGTGAACATCTCCAACAGGATCAACGGATGCAGGGACGACTCTCTTGGCAGCAAAATCTCGCGATCGCCGTCGGGGAAGAGCGTGTAGCGGTGATGGAAGGTGTGGCTCATGCGGTACTCGTTGTAGTTGAACCAGCCGAATAACGAGAACAACCGCAGGAAACCTCGATTCAGCCAATTCGTCCGAAAGACGGTTCCATGCACCAACTCGTGGCATGCCAGCCCCGGCACAAACACCGAGACCGTGCCCAACAACCACAGCGACACACCACCCACCACCCACCAGCCCGACTCAAACGACACGGCGACCAAGGTTGCGAGCCCCACGATCAGTCCCAGATGACCCAACGATTGTTGGAAGCCGCGACGGTTAGAGCGCTCCATCAGGCGCCACAGTGTGGGCTTGTCGATCGGTGAGCGGTACCACTTAACACGCATCGACTTGCGCACCTCGGCTAGCGGCGGCCATTGAGCCGGTCTCGTTTCTCGTGTTTCGGTCATGGTCGCCATACGGGATCGCCTTCCAGTCAGGGACTGCTTCAGGCTAGCGTCGGCTTATCCTTCTTGCGGTCGGACGAATGGGAGGCTCGAGGATGACTGAACTGACCGGATACGGCGCCGACACCCTGGACCCGAGTATTCGCTCGATGTTCGTCGAGGGCGTCAATGGACTGACGATGCACATCCTCGAAGCTGGGTGGCAAGGAGAGGATCGGCCGCGCCTGCTCATGTTGCACGGCTTCCCCGAGATCGCTTACAGCTGGCGCAAGGTGATGCCCTTGTTGGCTGAGGCCGGCTTCCACGTCGTCGCGCCCGACCAGCGTGGCTACGGCCGCACGACGGGCTGGACCGCAAGCTACGACGACAGCCTGATCCCTTACGGGATGTTCAACCTGACCCGCGACGCCGTTGGCTTGGTCAGCGCCATGGGTTGGGACAGCGTCGACGGTGTGATCGGTCACGATTTCGGCTCACCGGTGTCCGCCTATTGCGCGTTGATTCGGCCGGACATCTTCCACTCGGTCGTCAACATGAGCGGCCCCTTCACCGGGCCGCCGTCGCTACCGGCAGGCGAGCATGTTGGTTCGGGCGCCGCAGGTTCGGCGAGCATCGCCGACGACCTCGCGAGGCTCGACCGTCCGCGCAAGCATTACCAGCTCTACTACTGCACACGCCCCGCCGACGCCGACATGACCAACGCACCGCAAGGCGTCCACGACTTCCTCCGCGCCTACTACCACCACAAGAGCGCCGACTGGCTCGATAGCACCGGCGCGCCGGGGAACCAGCCGCATCCGCTGGAAGCCTGGACCGCATCGGAAGTGGCGAAGCTGCCGACTTACTACGTAATGGACCTTGACGAGGACATGCCAACGACAGTGGCGCACGAGATGCCCTCCGCGGACGAGCTTGCGAACTGCTCCTGGCTCTCCGAGGCGGAACTCGCCGTCTATGCAGGCGAGTACTCGCGCAACGGATTCCAGGGTGGGCTGAACTGGTATCGGGCGACCCGCGATCCCCAATGCCTTGCCCAACTCCAGCTATTCCACGGGCGCACGATTGACGTGCCGGCGGCATTCATCGGCGGAGCGTCTGATTGGGGTGTGTACCAGTCGCCGGGCGCGTTCGACCGGATGAAGGACAGTGCTTGCACGAAATTGTTGGGCCGTCATCTCGTCGATGGAGCAGGGCATTGGGTGCAACAGGAGCAGCCGGAGGCAGTGGCCGATCTGCTGCTCAACTTCCTTGGTGCTGCCGCATCTGCGTGAGTGCTCGTGGCTTCGTCGTCCCGGCGCCTCCCTCTTTTCGTCATTCCCGCGAAGGCGGGAATCCATACAGAGCCGATACGTCGTATGGGTCCCCGCTTTCGCGGGGATGACGGAGTTGTGGCTGCTGGAGGGTTTCTTCTCGCCGTGTCCTGTGGCGCACCGTTGTCTAACTGCGAAGCTGGGGAGCGACTTCGCCGACAAAGCGCTCGCTGCACTCGGAGTAGGGCTGGCTCGGGTCGAGCGTTGTGCCGGTGATCATGAACCGCGTGACGCCGAGCTCGATCAGCTCACCCAGGCGCTGGACACAGTAGTCGGGCGAGCCGAAGACGCCGAAGCTATTAGCGAATTCCTGCGTCACCTGCGCCGACTGTGCACTACCCGCGTACGCATGTTGGTGCATGTCGTAGCTGTCGTGAATCTTGGTCAACACTTCGCGTTGAGTCTCGGTCGCCGGCCCCACGATCTCGCCGTACATGTTGGAGAAACGAGCGAACAGCGACAGACCCGCCGAGCCGATCGAAAGCGCGACCTCGGGGTCGTCGTGGACCACCGTGGGAATATACGCGCCGAATGCGATCTCCGGATCGAGCCCCGCCTGTTCGCGCGCTTCGCGGGCGACTTCCATGCCCCATTTGATCCGCTCAGGGTCGCCGCCGACGGCGAGGCTGACCTGATCGGCGTGCCGCGCCGCTGCGGCGATCACGCGCGGACCGGTCGCCGCGACATCAACAGGCACCTTGGTGTAGGACGAGTCGAGCCATTCGATGCGGCTGGCCTCAGGCGTGTCGGCCAGGCCGAGGACGTCGACATCGCTGTCGCCGAACGCAACCTCGTCGCCGCGCAGGTAGCCCTGTAGCTGCTCGAGGTAGCGCTCAAAGGCAGGCACCGCATGCGGCGCCCGGCCGAGATGCGCCAGCGCGGAGTCGCCGCGTCCAATCCCGAGATACGCGCGGCCGCGGCTCTCGGCCTGGATCGCCGCGATCGCCGAGGCGGTCACGGCTGGATGGCGGGTGTAGGAATTGGTGACTCCGGTGCCCAGCTTGAGTCTCGTGGTGGCGTGAGCAGCCACGGTCAACGCGACGTAACAGTCGCTCGCCCGATTCTGACTGTCTACAAACGTGATGCCGTCGTAGCCCAGCTGCTCAGCGCGCTTGGCTTGCTTGACCGAGTCAAAGACGGACGGATCGTCACTCGTCGCGCGTCCCCGCCCCGATGTCCAGAACTCAACTGCCATGTTGCCCCTGCCTTCTGTCAGATGCTGTTCGAGCGGCGCGCATCGGCTGATCGCGCTTACTGGAGCTGCGGGATTACTTCCTGCGTGAAGCGGACGCTCGACTCGGTGTCGGGATTGCTCGGATCGAGAGGCGAGCCTCGAAAGATGAACCGATCGATGCCGATATCGATCAGCTCACCCAGACGCTGCGCGCAGTAGTCGGGCGAGCCGAAGACGCCGAAGGAGCGCTCGAACTCGGTCGGAATCACTTCCGCCTGCGCACTGCCGGGTCGGCCGTGGCCGTGCATGTCGTAGTGATCGTGGATATCGGTCAAGACCTTGGCCTGTTGGTCAGTCGCCGGACCGACGACTTCGCCGTACATGTTGGAGAAGCGGGCAAACAGCGAGACCTGTCCGGCGCCGATCCGCATCGCCTGTTCGGGATCGTCGTGGACGGCGAGCGGGATGTAGGCGGCGAAGGGAATCTCCGGGTCGAGTCCCGCCTCTTCTCTGGCGGTACGCGCCACGTCCATGCCCCACAGGGTGCGCTCGACGTCGGCGCCGACGTTGAAGCTGATCCGGTCCGCGTGGCGAGCGGCTGCCTGGATCACGCGCGGTCCCGTCGCCGCGACATCGACCGGCACCTTGGGTCCCATGCGGCTCATGTAGCGGATGTTGCTCGCCTGCGGCGTGTCGGCCAGACCGAGCGCGTCAACGTCGCTCTCCTCGAAGGTGACGCTCTCGCCGCGCAGGTACGCCTGGAGGTCCTCCAAGTAGCGCTCGAACGCGGCGACGCCATGCGGCGCGAGACCAAGGTGCGCCAGGGCGGAATCGCCCCGACCGATGCCCATGTGCGCTCGGCCACGACTTTCGGCCTGCACCGTGGCGATGCACGACGCTGTGATCGCGGCATGTCGCGTGTACGAGTTCGTCACACCGGTGCCAAGCTGAATTCGCGAGGTCGCGTGGGCCGCCAGGGCCATCGAGATGTAGCAGTCGGCAGCCAGGTTCTGGCTGTCGACCCAAACGATGCCGTCGTAACCGATCTGCTCGGCCTGCACGGCCATCTGCACACCGTCAAAGACCGCAGGATCGTCGCTGGTCGGCAATCCGCCGCCCATCGTCCAAAACTCAACTGCCATCGTGTGCCTCCTTCGCTGATCGCCGGGCTCTGTACGGATGATATCCGCGTCGCTGGACCAGATTGTCGAATCCAGCTGAATTGGCAGCGGCCGGCGTTCGTATCCAAGGAGGGTTTAAATTCGCTATGTTTCGCGAATACGAACGTTACGTATGTCGACAGGAAACACGATGACAAACCACTGGCAACAACTCCGCCGATCACGACTCACCCGGCGCTCGCTGCTTCGGGCCTCCGCCCGAGCCGGCGTCGGCGCGGCAGGTCTGGCACTGGTCGGCTGCGGCGGCGACGATGACGACGACCAACAGCAGGCGGTCGCACAGTCTGTTCAGCAGCAAGACCAGCAACAGCAGGCGATGCAGCAGCAACAGCAGCAGCAAGCAATGCAGGACCAGGCCCAGCAGCAGGCCATGCAAGACCAACAAGAGCAGCAGGTCGAGCAGCAGGCTCAGCAGGTCGAGCAACAGGAACAGCAAGAGCAGGAGGAGTTGGATCGATCCACGGCCCAACAGGAAGCTGCGGTCAGCGAAGTCGACCTGGATGCCGAACTGGTTGTCGGCTACGGCTCGTTCCCGCCCACGCTCGACATCACCACTGCCGGCGGCGGAGGTGGTCAGGGCGCCAGCAACAACCTGCACTTCGCGGCGCTGGCGGCGTACAACTCGGGTCGTGTGATCCAGAGGACCGGCGGATTCGGCGACTGGGAGTTCGCCGAAGACCTCTCGAGCTTCCGCTGGAAGATCAAAGAGGGCGTCACGTTCCATAACGGCGAGCCGCTCAACGCCGAAGCGGTGCAGTTCTTCTTTGAGCGCATCCTAGGTCGGGCTGAGTACAACCTCGACTTCCAGTCGCAGCTACGCGCCCGGGCCGCCTGGATGGGCGAACTCACGGTCATTGACGAATACACGGTCGATATCGCGATGGACGTTCCGTTCGTCGATGCGGCTGAGCAGTCGGGCGGCATCAACTTCGGCATGCTGCCCAAGCAGTACATCATCGAGAACGGCGACGACCACTTTGCCAACAACCCGGTCGGTTTCGGCGCGTACAAATTCATGTCGTGGGTGCCCGACCAGGAGATTCGCAGCGAGCGGTTCGAGGAGTTCGCGTTCGACCACGACTCGCCCTTCCAGTGGAAGGCCGGTTGGGCCAAGTACATGACCGGCCGCTACTTCCCGGAGGAGCAGGCCCGAGCCGCCGCCCTGGAGGCCGGTGAGGTCGACATCGCCTACCGGATCAGCCCCGACGTTGCCAGCCAGTTCGAGGACCGCGACGACTTTAAAGTGATCGCCCTGCCTGACGTTCGCGTCATGGCAATCGAGTTGCCCGTCAACGGCTCGGTCGACCCGAACACCGGCGGGGAGAATCCCTGGCGCGACATCCGTGTCCGGCGGGCGGCGAACTACGCGATCGACGCCGAGGCGATCATCGAAAACTTGCTAACCGGTACTGAAGAGCGCGCCTATTCGCCCTTCCCCGCCGGCTACGACCCGCCTCTCGGCAACCTGGAGGGTCAGTACAACTTCGATCCCGATCGCGCTCGGGCGCTGCTCGAGGAAGCAGGTCAGGTCGGATTCGCGTTCACGATCACACTGCCGACCGGCCTCTGGACCGCCGACCGCCTGTGGATGCCCGCAGTCCAGCAGATGTTGAACGACGTGGGATTCCAGGTCGAGATTGACTACGCCGACTTCGGCAACGCGCTCGCGCTGATGCGCAACAACGAGCTGCCCAATCCGTTCATCTTCAATCAGGCCGGCGTCACCAGTGGCGCGCCGCTGGGTTCGGCGTTCGCCTACCGGCTGGTCACGACGATTGGCGCTCCCTACTCGCACGCGCAGGCGGACGACGATCTCCTACCGGAGTTCCAGGAGTTCCAGGCGTTGATCGACGAGGCGAACGTCGACTTCGATCAGCAGCGCGCCAACGACCTGTACTACCAGGCGTCGGTGATCTCATACGAGAATGCCTTCCAGGTCCCGCTGTTCGGTCTGCCGCACCTCTACGCGACCACGCCGGATGTGCTGTACAACGAGTTCTACGGCACCTCGACCGGGCTCAACCCAATCTTCGCGCAGAAGCTCAAGACGTAGGTCGTCCCGCGCTCCCCCCTTGGGGGAGCTGTCCCGCAGGGACTGAGGGGGCCAGGTCAGCGCGCCTAGTGTGTTGATGCGCCAGGCGAGTCACGTGATTCGTTGGCGGCGGCCCCCTCCGTCACCTTGTGACACCTCCCCCGGAGGGGGAGGCCGAAGAAACGAGCAGCGATGCGCAGCGAACTCGGGACGGTCGCCGCCGGACGGTTGCTGCGCTCGATCGCGGTCGTCTTCGGCGTGGTCACCATCGTCTTCTTCATGAGCCGTGGGGCGGGCGATCCCGTCTCGCTGCTCGCGCCGATCGATTCAACCGCCGCAGAGATCGAGGAGGCGAAGACTCGATACGGACTCAATGACCCACTGATCGAGCAATACGGACGTTTCCTGTGGGATGTCGTGCGGCTCGATTTCGGCCAGTCGTTCCGTGCGACCAGGCCGGCGACGGATGTGGTCGGCGAACGGTTGGTCGCCACGATTCAGCTCGGCGCCGCCGCCCTCTTCGTAGCATTTGCCATGGGTATTCCGTTGGGCATCGTGTCAGCCGTGCGGCGAGGTGGGGTGACCGACATCATTAGCAGGCTGGGAGCCTTGTTCGGTCAGGCTGTGCCCAACTTTTGGTTGGGATTGATGTTGATCCTGTTCGTCGCGCTCAACGTCGACTGGCTTCCGACCGGGTCCCGCACGACTCCGCAGAGCATCATTCTGCCTGCGATCACATTGGGATCGTTCCCTGCGGCGGCCGTGATGCGATTCACGCGCTCGGCGATGCTCGACACGTTGCAACAGGACTACATCCGCACGGCTCGAGCGAAAGGCCTGACCGAGCGCGCGGTGCTGTTCAAGCACGCCCTGCGCAACTCAATGCTCGCCGTGATCACACTCTTAGGGCTGCAGGTCGGCAACATCCTCTCCGGGGCAATCATCGTCGAAACCGTCTTCGCCTGGCCGGGACTCGGGCAGCTGATCATTCAGTCAATCGTCTCCACCGACTATCCCGTGATTCAGGCATCGGTGCTGTTGACGTCGGTCTGGATCGTGTTTGTCAATCTCGTGGTCGATGTCTCTTACAACTTTATCGATCCGCGCATTCGGACGGGAGCGATCTGAGTCGTGGCAGAGTCTCAGTCGCCACCATTGGAAGTTCAAGATCCGTTCGCCGGACGGCGTCGCAGTTTGCGTATTCGTTCTCCGAAGACCCTGGCTGTGACGCTGTCAATTCTGCTGCTGTTCGTGTTCGTCGGTGTCTTCGGTTCCTTTATCGCGCCCGAGGATCCCTTCAAACTCGATCTGGTCGGTCGGCTACAGCCGCCATTTTTTGAGGCCGAAGGCAGCCTTGATCATCCGTTGGGCACGGATGATCTTGGCCGCGACACGCTGAGCCGATTGATTCACGGCGCCCAAATCTCGCTGTTCGCCATCGTCATGGTGATTCCGCTCGCCACCGTGCTTGGCTCGATGCTTGGACTCCTGGCGGGATGGTTCGGAGGTTGGACCAGCCGCGTGCTCATGGCCCTGGTCGACCTGCAACTGGCGATGCCCGCCATCCTGATCGCGGTATTCCTGCGCGCCATTTGGCCCCCCAGCTTGACCAACGTGGTCATTGTGCTTGTGTTCGCCTTGTGGGCCACATTCGCCCGCCTGGTCCGTGGTGAGACGCTCGGCCTCAAAGAGCGCGAGTTCGTGATCGCCGCCCGGACCATCGGGGCCAACGACCTGCGGATCATGTTGCGGCATGTCCTGCCGAGCCTGGTCAACTCGATCGTCATCCTGGCGACCCTGAATGTCGCCACCGTGATCATTGCCGAAGCCGGACTCAGCTTCCTCGGCGTCGGGATCGCTCAAGACTCGATCTCCTGGGGCATCATGATCTCGCAAGGCCGTGACCTGATCAGCATTGCCTGGTGGTTGGTCACGGTTCCCGGTATCGCGATCATCGTCGTCTCGCTGGTCGTCAACGTCTTCGGCGACTGGATGCGCGACTTCCTTGATCCGCAGTTGCGCAACGCCCAATGACCGCACACTCCGTCGGCTACTAAAGGGCTAATAGCTTGTGATGGAATGCTGAGGAGGTAGTCAATGAGCTGGCAACCTGAGCTGGATGAGATGGAGCGGCGCGCTGAGCTGGCGCGGCAGATGGGTGGGGCGGACAGCGTCGCCTTCCACCATGGGCGAGGCAAGCTGACCGTCCGCGAACGGGTTGAACTGCTTGCCGACCCCGACGGCTTCCAGGAGACCGGTGTGTTGGCTGGTCACCCGGAATGGGAGGACAACGAGCTGAAGGGATTGATGCCGGCCAACTCCGTGGTAGGCGTGGCCAAAATTAACGGACGCAAAGTCGCGGTCCAGGGCGATGACTTCACCATTCGCGGTGGTTCCGCCGACGGTTTCGTCGGCGGCAAGGGCGGCTGGGCGATTCGCTATGCCTACATGAATCGGATTCCCTTCGTGCGCCTGCTCGACGCGACCGGCGGCAGCGTGCGTCACTTCGAGACGATCGGCCGCACCTACGTCACCGGACCTGAGATTGGTGGCGGAACCGGCGTCGACGACATCCTCTGGTACATGCCGACCGTAAACGTCGTGCTCGGCTCGGTCGCCGGCGCGCCAGCCGTCTTCGCCTGCGACGGCCACTTCAACGTGATGGTCAAAGGCACGAGCCAGCTCTTTGTCGGCGGACCGCCGGTCGTCAAGGCCAGCCGCGGCCTGGATATCTCGAAAGAGGAACTGGGTGGCGAGGATGTCCATGTCTTCGAGACCGGAGTCGTGCAGAATCTCGCCGACTCCGAGGCAGAAGCGATGCAGCAGGCACGCAGATTCCTCAGCTATCTGCCCCAGAACGTCTGGGAGATGCCGCCGCGCAGCGAGCCGACCGATGACCCCGAACGACGCGAGGAAGGCCTGCTCTCGCTGATTCCGCGCAATATCCGGCGCATCTACAACCCGCGCAAGATCCTGGATTGGGTATTGGATCAAGACTCGTTTTTCGAGATTCAGCCCCATTGGGGCAAGTCAAGAATCACCGGCCTGGCCCGCGTCGACGGCTATCCCGTCGGCGTGATGATCAACAACCCGCGCGAGAACGGCGGCTCCACCAACAAGGGCACGTCCGAGAAGATCATGCGCATAATTCAGCTCTGCGACACCTTCCACCTGCCGTTGATCTACTTCTGCGACGAGCCCGGCTTCTCCGTCGGACCAGCCGACGAGCGCACCGGCATCATCCGCACCGGCGCGAGGTTGATGCTGACCAGCCGGCTATCGCAGATGCCGTACCTCGTCTTCATCACCCGTCAGGCCTACGGCGTGGCAGGCGGGCTGCAGTTCCGGCGAGGCAACGCGCTCTATCGCCGCTACGCCTGGCCGTCGGCGCACTGGGGATCGATGCACATCGAGGGCGGAGTGACCGCCGCCTACCGTCGCGAGATTCGCGAGTCGGACGATCCGGAGGCAACGCGCCTGGAGATCGAAGGACGCCTCAACGAGCTCCGTTCACCAATGCGCACGGCCCATGCCTTCGGGATCGAAGACATGATTGATCCGCGTGAAACGCGTCCGCTACTGGTCGATTTCGTCAGGGATGCGCAGTCATACATCGCGGCGAATCTGGGTCCGACCAGCCGAGTTCCGTACCTGCCGTAGTTGTACGGGCCTTGCCAACACTTCCCAAGTCTCCCTCATTTGAGGTGTCTCACAAAATGCCAGACAATCATCTCCGTCATACCCGCGCTCCGCCGCGGGTATCTCGCTGTGCTCGGCGCGAAAGTCAATAGCCGGTCGCGCGTTTGATACAGGCACGGTTTCTCAGGCTCGAGCGTCGGTACAGCACTCGACGAGATTCCCGCGACGGAGCACGGGAATGACAAATAAAAATTGCGGCACCGATACCTAGAAGGGCGGTGCCTTGTGCGACTCAACCTCCGTGATTGTCTTGTCGTCGTAGCCGAGTTCCCGCATCATCTCTGATGTGTGCTGACCGAGGTCGGCGAACATGTTCTTCGGCTCTCCGGGAGTTCGGCTCATCCGGACCGGGATGCCTGCGACCCGACGTCGACCGACGTGAGGAATGTCTTTCTCCACGATGTAACCGTTGACCAATGCCTGCTCATCGTCCAACACCTCTTCGTAGTTCAACACTCTCTGGGCAATGATGCCATCGGGGTGGATCTCGAAGAACGCTTCCCATTCGCTGCCGGGGCGGCTCTTCATCATCTCCGCAACGAACGGGCGGACCTCTTTGACCCGATCCATCGCTCCCTGGTCTCGATAGGGGTCACGACCCTCGCGGTAATTCCAACGCGGATCGTCGGCCAGGTCCGGGTTTCCGCCAAAGGCGCAGAACTCGCGCCAGGTCTCATCGTCGCGAACACCGAGGCAGAAGGCCCTGCCGTCCGAAGCCTCATAGATGCCGCTCATCGCCGACACGACCGGATGAAATCCTCCATCGCGTGTAGGCAAGTGTCCGGTCGCGGACGTGTGGTTGATCTCCCAGGCCTGCATCCAGATCATCGCGCCGTAGGACGAGGTCTGCACCTTCTGGCCGATCCCGTCGCGGTGACGCGCGACCAACGCGGTCAGGACCCCCATCGCCAGAGCCATGGCCCCGCCGGTGTCGGCAATGATCGTGCCCGGAATCAGCGGCGGGTCCTCGGGCGTGCCGGTCACGCCGGAAATACCGCTTCGCGCCTGGGCGTATTGATCGCTCATGCGGTTCTCGCGCGCCGGCCCGTCGGGTCCGAATCCGTTTGCCACTGCGTAGACCAATCCCGGATTGCGCTGCGACAGCCGCTCGTAACCCATCCCGATCCGCTCCAGCGCCGGTTCGCGGTAGTTGCTCAAGAATACGTCTGCGGTGTCGACCAGCTTGTCGACCAACTCCAATCCAATCTCGGTATGGATGTCGACGCAGACCGAACGCTTGCCGTGCGACGCGCCGATGAACTGTGTCCCGACCGACTCATACGCCAGCTCGTTGTTTGCTCCCCGGTACCAGCGATTGGCGTCGCCCATAGGCGGCTCGACCTTAATCACATCGGCGCCCATATCGGCGAGGAATCCGCCTGCGGCCGGACCCTGCACAGCAATCGACAGCTCCACAACCCGAATGCCCTCAAGCGCTTCCATCCTGCTCCTCCTTCAGGCCTCGCCGGCGGGCGGCGTCCAGCCAATCGCTAGTATGGCGGAGGCCGCGACCTGTCGCTGTCGGCGGGTCGCCGCGAGTACGGCCCCTAACAACAAAGCCGAAAGATTGCGAGTCGGATTCCGCCCATGACGCTTCCGCTGCACGGTGTTCGCGTCCTCGATCTCTCCGATCATCGTGCGGCGTTTGGCTCGAGGATGTTGGCGGACCTCGGGGCTGAAGTCACAATGATCGAACCGCCTGGCGGGAACTCCATCCGCCATCAGGCGCCGTTCATCGACGATCAGCCCTCTCCCGAGCGCAGCTACCAGCACCTGTACTTCAACGTCAACAAGCGCTCAATCGTGCTCGACTGGCGCACCAAGGCCGGCCTGGATCGCCTGCGAGCCTTGGCCACGTCTTCGGACATCCTGATCGAGTCGCACCAGCCGGGCGAGTTTCCAGTCACGGAGGTTCGTGCAGCGAATCCGCATCTGATTGTGGTCTCCGCGACGCCGTACGGACAACAGGGTCCGAAGTCGGGCTGGCGGGCGACCGATCTCACGGCCACCGCAGCTGGCGGATTGCTGCAGATCAGCGGTGAGCGCGACGATCCGCCGGTACACGGCTCGGCCTATCCGGGGCACACCATGACCGGCCTGACGGTCGCGTCGGCGGCGATGACTGCCTTGCACGGACGCGATCGCACGCCCGGACAACCGGGAACGCACATCGATATCTCCATGCAAGAGGCGACTTCGTTCCAGGTGGTGCAGACCTCGAATCCATGCGTCTGGCGATGGCGTGGCGAAGCGCCCTATCGGCCCGCGCTCTCTCAGGCGATTCGTTGCGCCGATGATCGTTGGATGGGCTGCAACGTCTCGCCCAACAAGCTGCCCGCATTCATCGCGATGCTCGATGAAGCGGGTGTCGAGCACGACCTCGACCCGGACAACTGGCAGGTAGTCAATCGAGGCGGTCGGGCGGCCTGGCAACACCTTGAGAATCCATTGCAGGACTTGGCCATGGAATTGGCTGCGGTCTGGCCTCGTCAGAAGCTGCTCGACCGGCTCTGGGCCGCCCAGATTCCCGCCATGCCGACGCTCCGCTTCAGCGAGTTCGCCGAGACTGACCACTACCCAGGCTCGGGCCAATTCATCGACATCGAGACACCAGCCGTCGGCAAATCGCTCAGCTATTCACGCAGCGCGCTTGACCCCGTCCAGTCGCCCTTGCCCATGCATCCAGCGCCTCGGTTAGGCGAACACACCAACTCCACTCTCCCCCTGCTTGCTGGAGGAGGCGCCGAAGGCAGAGGCGAGTCTGCTCCGTTCCCCGACATGCCGCTGGCCGGGATTCGCGTCCTCGATCTGACATGGGTCGCCGCCGGGCCGCTCACGACGCGTCTGATGGCAAACTTCGGCGCAGAAGTGATCAAGGTTGAATCAGGCGGGGCGCGGATGGATCCGCTCCGCGTCCAGACGGTTGGGAGCGAGTACAACCCCGATCTTCCCGACCTCCTTAATGATGTGAACACGGGCAAGCAATCGATCACAATCGACCTCGCGAACGAACGCGGCAAAGAGCTGCTGCGAAAGCTCGTGGCGCATTGCGATGTGATGGTCAACAACTACTCAGGCGGTTCGCTCGCGCGGATGGGTTTTCCCTGGGAAGATCTGCGCGAGATCAACCCTCGGTTGATCAATGTCCATCTCCCCGGCATCGGTGGCGACAGTCCCTGGCGTCCGCTGCGGTCGCTGGGCAACCTGCTCAAGGCCGCGTCGGGCATGAACTTCCTGATGGGTTTTCCGGACCGCCCGCCTCGCGGGATGGGCGTCGCCTATCCCGACTTCACCTCGCCTCACGTCGGCGTGACGGCAATCCTCGCAGCGCTTCGAGCGCGCGAGGAATCCGGCGAGGGTCGCGAGATCGAGCTGAGCCAGCTCAGCGCGACGGTTGCTCTGCTTGGTGCTCAGTGGATGCAGTTCGATCAGGTCGGTCAGGATCCAGAGCGCCCCGGAAACACCGATCCCAACATGGCGCCGCACGGCGTTTTTCCCTCGGCCGGCGACGACCAATGGGTCGCGATTGCGCTGGAGTCGGACGAGCAATGGCCGTCCTTCGCTCAACTAATCGGCCAACCTGAGTGGGCCGACGATGCCGAGCTGCGATCGCTGGCTGGACGCAAAGCTCGCAATGGCGAAGTTGAATTGGCAATTGCTGAGTGGTCCGCTCAGCTGTCGAAATGGGCGGCGGCGGAACGACTTCAGGCAACGGGGATCGCCGCCAATGCCGTCGAGGACCTGGCCGACATGATGGATATCGACGAGCACTTCCGCGATCACTATCAGCGCGTAGAGCAGCCGTCGGCGCCGGGATTCGGCATCTGGGTCGATGGCGCGCCGTGGGAGTTTGCACATCTCGAGCCGCGAACGCTGGAGCGTGCTCCGATGCTCGGCGAGCACAACGAAGTCATCCTGAGTGGACTCCTGGGAATGAGCGAAGCAGACATCGCCGAGCTGACCGCGGGAGGCGTCGTAGGCTGAGCACCGCTTGCTCAAATTGAAGAGGAGAACACATGCCCAGATACGTCATGCTGCCGCCAATTGACGATGACATCCGCGAATGGGCCCAGCGTCTGCGAGACGAGATTCCCGGTCTCGATGTGGTCGTCGTGGAGGACGAAGCTGAAGGGCCGCAGGAGCTAGCCAACGCCGATGGCGCATATGGCTGGGTTCCCCCAGATGTCCTACCCAACACCGAGCGTCTGCGTCTACTGCAGAACCCGTTCGCCGGACCGCCGGTTGGCTGGTACTACCCGGAATTGGCCGAGCACGCGGTCACGGTCAGCAACCCGCGCGGGATCTACTCCGACCACATTGCTCATCACATCATGATGTACGTGCTCGCGCTCTCGCGAGGTCTGCCGTACTACAGCGCGGCGCAGGCCGAAAGTCGTTGGGACACGAGAGCTCGCAAGCACGGCTACGTCGACCTCACGACATCAACAGTGCTGATCAATGGCGTCGGCGGCATCGGCGCCGAGGCGGCTCGGTTGTGCGTGGCATTCGGAAGCCGAGTGATTGGCGTTGACCCGAGCCCTTACGGAGAGTTCGACGGTGAGATCGTGGCGCCGTCGGAGCTGGACGCGCGTCTGCCCGAAGCCGACTTCGTCGTCACAACAGTGCCGCACACGCCCGAGACAGAGTTCATGTGGAATGCCGAGCGCTTCGCCGCGATGAAGAACTCCGCCTACTTCATCAACATTGGACGCGGGATGACGTGCAGGCTCGACGACCTGGTCGACGCGCTCGACCACGGTGAGATCGCCGGCGCGGGACTGGATGTCTTCGAGATTGAGCCACTGCCCGAGGGCCATCCGCTCTGGCAGATGGAGAACGTGATCATCACGCCGCACATCGCGGTAGCCGACGCCGAGAACATCCCCGAGCGACGCTTCGAGTTGATTCTGGAGAATGCCCGTCGCCTTGTCGAGGGTCGCGAGTTCATCAACGTCGTGGATAAGGAGAAGTGGTACTGACGCCACTGGCTGGGGATCGATGTCCGTCCTGATGTACGGCGAATCACGCGTAGGGTGGAGCAATATCGCAATGCCGAGGCCGCGCGACACCTGGGACTTTCGCCATCAGAGACCGATGCATATCCCCACCTCCGTCATTGCCGCGCTCCGCCGCGGCAATCTCGCGGTGTTCTGCACCGACATCCGTGCCCGCCGCGGCGAGATACCCGCGGCAAGCGCGGATATGACGGTGTAGTGGACGCCTTTTTCACCCAGCAGGGCTGCAAGGTGATCATTGATCCGTGGTTGGAATCCTCAGTTCCGTCCTCGCCTCCAAGCGGGGACCCGTTCCCTCTCGGCCGGCGGTCGAGCAGTCCCCGCTCGGGGGCGGGGACGGGAACTCACCTTGTTGGTGACCAACGTTCGGATTGCTAAGAATCCTCTGAACAACTGGTGTCGCAGGCTGAGCGGGGACCCCCCTTCAGCCTTCGGCAGCTTCCCCCGCAGAGGGGGGAAGCGGGGATCGGAGTTGTTCAGAGCATTCTTAACGAATCACCCCACCGACGATCAGCTGCGTCACCTCGGCCTCGCTGAGGCCGAGTTCGTGTCGGTAGACCTCTTCGTTGTGCTCGCCGAAGAATGGGGCTCGGCGAATCGGGAGGCGTTTGCCGTTCCAGAGGAATGGTTGGTTCTGGGCCATGAACTTGATTCCGACCGGGTGATCGAACTCGTGGAAGAATCCCGTCAGCGAGGGATCGCTCTCGACCAGATCTTCGATGTCCTCATTCGGTCCGGCCGGCACTCCTGCCGCCTCCAGGCAGGCGGTCGCCTGCCAGACATCCTGGGTACACGTCCACGCGCTGATTGCCGCTTCAAGTTCGTCCTCAGCCACCTTGCGACCCGCCAGCGTTCGCAGATCCTCGCGAGCCGCCAGGTCGTTGCGACAGATCACCCAACAAAGTTCGAGCCAGTCGACGGTGTCTCGGACGCCCAGGGCGAGCCAGCGATCGTCGCCGGCGCACTGGAACAGACCTTGCGGCGCCATCTCGGGCGAGCGGTTTCCGCGGCGCGGTGGCGTCACACCGTTCGCCAACTGTTCGATCAGTTCGGTGTCGAGCAGGTGGATCGCTGCCTCGTACTGCGGAATCTCGATCCCTTGGCCGACGCCGGTTCGTTCGCGCTGGATCAATGCCGAGACAATCGCCGTCACCGCCAGTGGCGCCAGTGTGAAGTCGGTGTGTAACAGCACACCGGTCGGCTTGCGATCCGGCTCGCCGGTGTGGGCCGCCAGACCACCGAGCGCGACCACGCTGTTGCCGATCCCCTTCCACGACGCCTTCGGTCCCCAGGTGCCCATCACCGGGAAGCTGGCCACGACGATGCGCGGGTTGATCTTCTTGAGGTCGTCATAGCCGAGGGCGAGGCGTTTCATCACGCCGCCGGTGAAGTTGTCGGTGACCACGTCGGCGTCGCGGATCAGGTCGTAGGCGATGCGCAGTCCGTCGGGCGCACTGAGGTTGAGATTGATGCTGCGCTTGTCGGTGTTGCAGTCCTGGAAGAATGCGCCAGTCTCGATCGTGGGCGGATCGTAGGCAGGGAGCGCGACGCGAAGTGTGTCGATCCGAGCGTCGGACTCGATCTTGATCACATCTGCGCCGAGGTTGGCCATCAGCTCGGTCGTCAGCGGTCCTGCCGCTTGCCAGCAGAAGTCGATCACCCGGATTCCCTTGAGCGGCAGGTCTCCACAATCAAAGCCGCGCCCGGACTCCGATCCCTTTGCTCCCCCCTCCGGGAGGAGCTGTCCCGCAGGGACTGAGGGGGGTCCCTCCGCGCGACCAGTGGATGCCTTTGTATGGCGATGAGGGCCTGACACAAGACCTTTGTTAACCAGGCTGTCGTACTCCGCCGAATCAACGCTCAACAGCTCTGCCAGCACATCAGCCGAGTCAGCGCCCAGCGTCGGCGCCGGACGCCCGACCGGCTTGTAGTTGGTCGAATGAATTGGCAGTCGAGGCAGCTCGATACTTCGCTCGAACTGCGGGTGTTCGACCGAGACGAACGCTCCACGTTCATGCAGATGCGGGTCATCCACGATGTCGCGCACTGAGTTCACGGGGACGGCGAGGAATCCTCGGGCCTGACCCTCGGCGCAGAGCTCATCCCGAGGCAACGACGCACAGGCCCTAATGAAGGCGAGGTGCGTCTCGC
Organism: Dehalococcoidia bacterium; assembly: GCA_965261715.1. Lineage (GTDB taxonomy): Bacteria > Chloroflexota > Dehalococcoidia > Bin125 > Bin125 > Bin125. The sequence goes on along the minus strand of OZ253471.1, from coordinate 2,692,573 downwards.
CGCCATATTGAGGCATCCAGATGTCACCCGGGTACTCGGCGCCGATTAGTCCGTCGTAGCCGGATCGCTCGTAGAGCCAATGTGCAAAGTCGGCGAAGCGGGCCGGCGTGTTGGGCGTGATCCCAAACGTCACCCAGCCGCCGTCCTTTGCCTGCAACAGCGTTGAGATGTCGCCGCCGGGACGAAAGGCTTTCTCGCCCAACTGTCGCCAAAGGTTCTCGTTGGCGAAGTGGATTGTGGTCGAGAGGATCGCCTCCTGCAGCGAGATGTACACATGGCTGGCGTGAACACCAGTGCGACGGTCGTAGAGCATCGCGGTTGCCGTCGCGACCGCGACCTGGCTGGCCTGCTTGTAGGCGAGCTTCCCGGCCGGGTAGTCGGGTGCGACCTCGGGGAATCCCAACCCCTGCATCAGCCCGCCGGCGGCGACGCCGACAATGTCGGACGCAGGAAGGTGCTCGCCGCCTCGTCGCATGACCACGTCAATCACGCCCAGATGAGGATGCCTGCGATGCAGTCGTTCAGGATCGAAGAAGCGCCGGGCCTGAACGGTCTTGTCCAGCGGAGCCAGCACAATGTCCGCGGCGGACAGCAGCCGATCAACGAGGTCCCAGGCGCCGGGCGCGTCGAAGTTCAGCGCGAGGCTGCGCTTGCCCGCGTTGTAGAGGATGTGGCGAAGTCCGCTTTCAGGGTCGTTGCGACCCTCAAGATGCGGGCCGCCAATGCGCAAGGCATCGCCAGCCGCCGCCTCGACCCGAATCACGTCGGCGCCAAAGTCGGACAACCAGCGCGCCCCCAGACAGAGACACTCGTCGCTCAGGTCAATCACAACCGAGCCGGCCAATGGAAGGTCGGAAACCGCCATTAGTCAACGTTAGGTTCGTACGGATGTAGCCGATAGAGGTCGCTCAACCGGTGGCCGACCAGTTGCATGCGCAAGTCGTCGTCGAGATGCGGCCACAGAGAGCGGTTCAGCGATTCCTTGACCACGCCGAGATAACCGTGGCGGGTTTGCCCGATCGTGGCAAGCCTTTCGGCCAGCTCGTCAACTTCTTCCTGCAGCTTGCCGGGCTCTGCCACTTTGGTGATCAAGCCGAGTTCAGCCGCTTCATCCGCCGAAATGAACTGGTCGTCCATGATCAGCCTCGTGGCATGTTTCAGCCCGACGTACTTGGGCAGGAAGGCCGTCGCCTGGATCACCATCCGCAGCTTGGATTCGGGGTCGGCGATCGCGTAGTCCGAGGCCAGCATCAGGTCGAACCCTGAGCCCATGCAGTAGCCCTGCACCTGCGCGATTACCATCTGTGGAATCCGTCGCAGCAGCGATTGCAGGCGGAAGTATGGATGTCGCTCAAGATTGAATGGAGCGACATGCGGCGCGTGATAGGGATTCTGCCAGGGATAGTCGGGGATGCTGCCGTCGCCGCCTTCGCTAACATCGTCGCCCGAGCAGAACGATCGCCCCGCTCCGGCCAGGATCAGCACCTGCACAGACGGATCACGGCCGACTCGATTGACGACATCAACCATGGCGTCGCCGACCTCGGTGTTGATTGCGTTGTGTCGTTCGGGACGGTTGATCGTGAGCCGCGTGACCGGCCCGTCCTCGACGATGAGTTCGCTGTGCATATTCAGTCTCCAATGTCTGGCGCGAAGCCTAGTGCCAGTTGACGCAGCCGGGGATGTGTTCGGTCGAGGCGTGTGTTGTGGTCATGGGCGGTTTCAGGTTTCAGGTGGAGTTTTTTTCCTGGGGTGGTTTGAGGACGATCTGTAGTGCATAGCTGGAGATGGTGTTTCAGCTTTTTCAGGTTCTTTCAGGTTTTTCGGTCTGGTTGAGGGAATGTTGGTCGGTTGTTGTTCGGATCTGTTCGGATCTGTGAGGTCTTCTGACGGTCCTGATCGTTGAGTAGCCACGCGTACCTCACAAAGCGAACTCGTGTCTGTTGACGCAGCCGGGGATGTGTTCGGTCGAGGCGTGTGTTGTGGTCATGGGCGGTTTCAGGTTTCAGGTGGAGTTTTTTTCCTGGGGTGGTTTGAGGACGATCTGTAGTGCATAGCTGGAGATGGTGTTTCAGCTTTTTCAGGTTCTTTCAGCTTTTTTCGGTCTGGTTGAGGGAGTGTTGGTCGGTTGTTGTTCGGATCTGTTCGGATCTGTGAGGATTGGGACGAACCGGTTGGCTGGGTTGTCCGGCTGTGCGCGGTGGTTGGATGGTCGTCGCGGGCGAACCGTGTTGCGGCTGGGCTTGGGGTTGACATTGGCTCCGCCTTTCAAGCGCTCATGTGTTCTGATAGTAGCGTGGCTCGGCAGAGCGGGAACTGGGGCGCAGGGATTGGTCCGGTGTTGGCCGAATCGAGCGTTCTGTGTGAACGGGCCCTACGTCAGCGAAACGGTCCGCGTCGGGTTGCCATCTCCCCGCTGCTACCTTCGCGCAACACAGACTGACAACGCTGGAGATGTCCTCATGGCCGAACGACTGAACAAGGTGATTGAACTGATCGAATCCGGCAAGCCCGCCTTCGGACCCTTCGTACCTGCCGGCTCGATTCCCGATGCGACCTGGATCGCGTCCTCCAACTACGACTTCGTCGTCTACGAGTTGGAGCACAACGCATTCAATCTGAGCGATCTGCGGCTCTCGCTGCAGTTCATGCTCGACCGACGTCAAATCGTGGAATCAGGCTCGCTCGCGCCGCAGGTGACGCCGATGGTGCGGATACCCGTCAACGGCCGCGAGCAAAGCCAGTGGATCGTGAAGCAGGTGCTGGATATCGGCGTCTATGGGATCGTCTTCCCGATGATCAACACGCCCGAAGACGCTGTGGCCGCATTGCAGGCCGCCCGCTACATCCAGGCGTCGGATGCGCCCGATCAGGAACCGGTCGGACGTCGCGGACACGCTCCGGGCAACGTGCTGCGCTACTGGGGGCTCGACCAACCCGAGTACTTCGACCGCGCCGACGTCTGGCCGCTCGATCCGGACGGCGAGATCCTGCCGATTCTGCAGTGCGAAACCATCGAGGGCGTGAACAACCTGCCCGCCATCCTCGACGCCGTGCCAAACCCAGGCCTGATCCTGATCAGCGAGAGCGATCTCTCCGTCTCGCTCGGCCAGAAAGGTCGGCCCGGGCCGCTGGTCGACGAAGCGGTCCAGCGAGCGCGCGAAGTCTGTCAGGAACGCGGCGTGCCCTACGGCTCGCCGCAGGTCGACATGGCCAATGTCGAGCAGCGCATCAACGAGGGTTTCTCCTTCCTCATGCCCGGTGCAGCTCGCGTGTCTGAGGCGCTGAATCGGGGTAGGGAGCTGGCCGGGCGGTAAACGAGCGCGCTGAGGGATTCACAGCAACTGCCTCCTGAGGGTGTCCTAGTAACGCTCTGAACAACTGGTGTCGCAGGCTGAGCGGGGACCCCCCTTCAGCCTGCGGCAGCTTCCCCCGCAGAGGGGGGAAGCGGGGATCGGAGGTGCTCAGAGCGTTCCTAGAACCTACCTCACTTGAACCTTCGTCATACCCGCGCTCCGTCGCGGGTATCTCGTTGTGCTCGGCACGAAACCCAGGAGCCAGCTATGCGATCGGAATGGACGCGGTTCCTCAAGTGCGAGCCTTGGTGCTGCACTCGTCGAGATTCCCGCGACGGGGCGCGGGAATGACGAATTTTGGACTTTTGAGACGGGCTCCGCAGGCGGGGACTGAATTCTCTGTTCGCCAAGCGATTGCTTGGCAGAACGTGTAGCTTGTGTTACGGAGCGTCACGCTTGGAGTGGCGCAGTCTTTGGGTATGGAATCTGAGGAACGACATGTCGGACACGCAAGCAATTGCCCAGATGGCTCACCTGATGCGTCGAGCCGGATTCGGGGTCAGCCGCGACGAGCTGGAGCGGCTCGTTGAGCAGGGATACGAGGAGACCGTCGAGCAGCTCGTCGACCCGCCGGCGCACATCCCGCGGGCCGATATGAACCAGCTTTTCCGCTATCTGCCTTCGCTGGAGACCGGCGGTCCTGCGACCACGCCGGGCGCGGCTAACTGGCTCTTCCACTTAGTCAACACGCAGCGGCCGTTGGAAGAGAAGATGGCGCTCTTCTGGCACGGCGTCTTTGCGACCGGCAACTCCAAGGTCGACAACGACAATCACTTGATCCGCCAGGTCGACCAGTTCCGCGATCACGGAACCGGCAACTATCGTGACCTGCTGATCCTGCTGGCCCAGAATCCAGCGATGATTTACTGGCTCGACAACCACGAGAACCACAAGCGCTCGCCCAACGAGAACTGGGGACGCGAGCTGCTTGAGCTGTTCTCGCTCGGAGTTGGCCACTACAGCGAAAAGGACGTCTTCGAATGCGCCCGCGCCTTTACCGGCTGGACGCTGGGCCCCAAGATTCCGCGCGTGCCCAACCACCGCTTCTTCTTCCAGTTCGAGTTCCGCCCGGAGGAGCACGACTACAGCGAGAAGGAGTTCCTCGGTCACACGGGTAACTTCGACGGATTCGACATCATCGACATCGTCCTTGAACAGCCCGCCTGCCCGCGCTTCATCGTCAGGCACCTGTATAACTTCTTCGTCGCCGACGAGCCTCAGGTTCCGGCCTGGAATATCGAGCCGCCGCGCGACCCCGAGGCCATCGAGTATCTCGCCGGCGTCTTCACGGACTCAGGCTTTGAGATCAAGCCGGTCCTGCGCGCCCTCTTCAACTCCGACTTCTTCAAGGAGTCGATGTTCCAGAAGGTCAAGAGCCCGGTCGAAACGGTCGTCGGCACCTTGCGCTTCACCGAAGACATGCTCGGCCCGCGACGCGAACTGGTGCCGCTCGGCCAGGAATCAGCCCACATGGGCCAGAGCCTGCACAACCCGCCCAGTGTCGAGGGCTGGCAGACCGGTCGCGACTGGATCAACAGCGGCGCCGTCGTAGGACGAATCAACTTCGTCGCCGATCGCGTCAGCAATGTTGAGCTCCCAGGCGTGCAGAAGCTCGTCCACCGCGTCGCCGCATCCAATGGCGTGCAAATGTCGCCCGACCAGCTCGTTGACCAGTGCGTCGACCTGATTGGGCCGTTGCAGGTCTCGGACGCGACGCGCCAGGAGCTGATCAGTCACGCATCCGAGGAAGGCGAACTCTCTTGGGAGAGTGGCCACGCATACGATCGCTCGTCCGAGCGCGTCGGCGAGATGCTGGCGCTGATCGCCGCCACGACTGAGTACCAATTCGGCTAGACGAACCTAGAATCAACGCAATCGCAGGAGACGAGAAGAGACTCGCGCCATGACCACTCCTTCCACTCGCAGTAAAGACCCCGTCGTCGTCATCGTTCAGCTGTCCGGCGGCAACGACTACATGAACAGCGTCGTCCCCTACGCCGACGGCCACTACCGGGACGCCCGCAACGGCGACCTCTGCATCGGCGAGAACGAGGTTCTCAAGATCGATGACAAGTTCGGCTTCCACCCGACGATGGCTCCGCTCAAGGAGCTCTACGACCAGGGTGAGATGGCCATGATCCACGGCGTCGGCTATCCCAACTCGCCGCGCTCGCATTTCCGCTCGATGGACATCTGGCACACCTGTGAACCCACCAAGGTCGGCACCGAAGGCTGGGTCGGACGTGCGATCCGCGACATCGACCCGACCGGCGAAAATCCGGTCACCGGCGTCCACATCGGACAGGGCTTGCCGCGCTCGCTGGTCGTGCCCGGCGTCACCGTGGCGTCGGTCGCAGACCTCTCGACCTACGGTCTGCTGACCAGCATCGAGCAGCAGCAGCAGCGCGAGAAGATGCTCCAGCGCTTCGTCAACATGTACGGACGCGCGATCGGCACCGGAGCGGTCAATGAGTACCTCGGGCGCACCGGACTCGACGCGCTTAAGGGCGCCGACATCCTCAAGGAAGGTCTGGGCCGCTACGAATCAAACGTCGAGTACGGCACCGAGCAGATCTCGCGCGGCCTGCGCGACATCGCCACGATCCATTGCGCCGACCTCGGCACACGCGTCTTCTACACCAATTTGATCGGTTTCGACACCCACGCGAACCAGAAGCCGGTCTTCGAGAAGCTGTGGACCGACCTCTCCCGCGCGATCTCGGACTTCTGGGACGACCTCAAGGCGCACGACCGCGATGACAACGTGGTGATGATGCTGTTCACCGAGTTCGGCCGCCGCGTCCGCGACAACGGCTCGGGCTCCGACCACGGCGCCGGCGGCGGCGTCTTCGTGCTCGGTCCCTCAGTCAGGGGCGGCATGCACGGCGAGTTCCCCAGCATCAACCCGAAGGACCTCGACCAGGGCGATCTCGTCCCCAACCACGACTTCCGCGGCGTCTACTCGACGATTCTGGAGGATTGGCTGCAACTCGACGCCGTTCCCATCGTCGACGGGCAGTTCGAGAAGCTCGACTTCCTCAACCCGTTGGTGGCCACCGCCTAGAAGATCCCAGCAGTTCCCCCCTCTGGGGGAGCTGTCGCGGAGCATCCTCCCTTCTCCTCCCCTCCAGGGGGGAGATGCCGAAGGCAGAGGGGGGTCCGTCAACCGAACGTGGCTGTCGGAGACCCCCCCCTTCAGTCCCTTCGGGACAGCTTCCCCCCAAAGGAGGGAAGCGAGGAACACAGACGTGAGAGAGAAACCGCCATGCTGACGAAGTCAGTCGCCGGACGTACCTGGCACTTCAGCCACTCGATCGGTCATCACGTTGGTCCTGAGGGATTCACCCACCCGTCGCCGGTCACGGCGTCGGCCTCGGGCGTGATTTACGTCGCCGACATCGGCGCGGCCGAGGGCTTCGGCTTCTCCTACGGCCAGGGCGTCCTCCGCAAAATGCGCATCGAGGACGAGTTCCTCGGTGAGATGGGTCGCGGCGACCTGATCTGGCCGGATGGTTTGGCGCTGGCTCGGGACGGCTCGATCTGGTGTTCCGACGCCTACAGCCACCGCATCTACGGCTACGACACCGAGGGCGCGCCGATTGGCGATTGGGGCGAGTTTGGTTCGGATGACGGCCAGTTCAACCGTCCCTCGGGGATGGCCTTCGACGCCGACGACAACCTGTTTGTCATCGACAGTCTCAATCACCGAGTCCAGAAGTTCACCAAAGACGGCGAGTTTCTCGACGCGTGGGGATCAGAAGGATGCGCTGAAGGAGAACTGGATCAGCCGTGGGGCCTGACCATTGACCAGGAGGGCGGAGTCTACGTCGCCGACTGGGCCAACGACCGCGTGCAGAAGTTCGCCCCCGACGGAGAGTTCCTCGTCCGCTTCGGTTCGCAGTTCGAGGGCGTCGACGATGGCGGGGCGCTCAGCCGTCCTTCGGACGTGGCGGTCGACAGTGAAGGCGATGTCTACGTCGTCGACTGGGGCAATCACCGCATCCAGATCTACTACCCCGACGGCGACATCATCTGCGCGCTCTACGGTGATGCACGCGTCTTCTCGAAGTCGGGTCAACTAGTCATGGATGTCAACGCCGATTACGGGCGCGCATTCAACCGGGTGACGCCGGTCGAACTGATTAACCTGGGCAACTTCGATCGGCCCCGAGGCATCGCCATTGACGGTCAGGACCGGATCGCCATCAGCGACGGCGGTCGTGGGCGGGTGCAGGTCTACGCCAAGGACCTCGACTACCCGCTCCCGCAGTTCAATGCCTAGACCCGGCGCCCGAAAGGCTACTCAGTAGCACTGCCCCCCGACGAACGCGACATTCCCGTGAAGACGGGAATGTCGGACACGCGAACGAATGAGGAATCAGCGGAAGGTTCAGCCATGTTGACCAAATCAGTCGCCGGACGCACGTGGCATTTCAGCCATTCGATCGGTCATTTCGTCGGGCCGCAAGGATTCACCTATCCGTCGCCGATCGCGGCCACGGCCGGTGGAACCATCTATATCGCCGACATCGGCATGGCCGAGGGTTACCCGGCCAAGATTTTCAAGTACCGGATCGAGGATGAATTCCTCGGCGAGATGGGCCAAGGCGACCTGGTCTGGCCCCAGGGCCTCGCCCTCGCTCGCGACGGCTCGGTCTGGTGCGCCGACGCATTTAACCACCGCATCTACGGTTACGACACCGAGGGCGCACCAATCGGCGATTGGGGCGAGTTCGGGACCGGCGACGGACAGTTCAACCGACCCGCGGGCATCGCATTCGACGCCGATGACAACGTGTTCGTCGTCGACAGCCTCAATCACCGGGTCCAGAAGTTCACCAAGGACGGCGAGTTCCTGGGCGCATGGGGTTCCGAAGGCAGCGCGATCGGTGAGCTCGACCAACCCTGGGGGCTAACCATCGACCCGGCAGGCGCGGTCTACGTCGCCGACTGGGGCAATGATCGCGTGCAGAAATTCACTCCTGACGGCGAGCCGCTGGTCCGCTTCGGCTCGCAGTTCGAGGGAGTCGACGACGGCGGCGCGCTCAATCATCCCGCCGATGTCGCAATCGACAGCGAGGGCGATGTCTACGTCGCCGATTGGGGCAACCGCCGCGTTCAGGTCTACTACCCCGACGGAGACATCGTCTGCGGTCTCTACGGAGACGCCCACGGCTTCTCCAAGGCGGCGCAGAAGGTCATGGATGTGAATGCCGACTACATGCGCGCGTTCAAACGAGTCAACCCCGTCGAGCTGATTAACTTCGGCATCTTCGACCGCCCGCGAGGCATCGCAATCGACGGTCAGGACCGAATCGTCATCGGTGACGGCGGCCGAGGCCGAGTCCAGATCTACAACAAGGACCTCGACTACCCGCTGCCACAGTTCAACGCATAACTGAGACAGCGTGGTTCTTGCTCCAGTTTCGTCATACCCGCGCTTGCCGCGGGTATCTCGCCGCTTTCTGCACGTTCGTCGAGATTGCCGCGACGGAACGCGGCAATGCCGGAGCGGGTGGGCGCAGGATGGGCTAGGAATGCTCTGAACAATTCCGATCCCCGCTTCCCCCCTCTCTGCGGGGGAAGCTGCCGAAGGCTGAAGGGGGGTCCCTGCTCAGCCTGCGACACCAGTTGTTCAGAGGATTCCTAAAGCGAATATGAAGGATTCGCCATGACCCTCCGCTTCGGCATCCTCGGAGCTGCGGCGATCACGCCGCGCGCCCTGATCAAACCAGTCGAGGAATTCCCCGACGTCGAAATCGTCTGCATGGCCGCCCGCGATCGGGAGCGTGCCGAGTCGTTCGCTGCTCGAGCCGGCATCCCCACCGTCCACGACACCTACGACGAAGTCGTCACCGATCCCAATGTCGACGCGATCTACAACCCGCTCGCGATCAGCGGACACAACGAGTGGACGATCAAGGCGCTCAACGCGGGCAAACACGTTCTCTGTGAGAAGCCGTTCGCAATGAATGAGGCCGAAGCGCGGGAAATGGCAGACGCGGCCCAGCAGTCGGGTCTCGTCTGCGCCGAGGCGTTCCACTACTACTACCATCCGCTCTCGCGGCGGATGCGCGAGATCGTGCAGAGCGGATTGCTGGGCAAGGTTCGGTTCGCCGACGCCCACTTCCAGAACACGGTTGTCGACGTCCCCAGCCAGATTCGCTACCGAATCGAACTGGGCGGTGGCGCAACGATGGATCTCGGCAGCTATCCGCTCCACTTTCTGCGCCACACATTCGGCGCTGAACCACAGGTCCTCTCGGCCAAAGCCGCGACCGTGCATGAACACATCGACCTCGAACTTGAGGCCGAGTTGCTCTTCCCCGGTAACATTCCGGCCAGGATTTCTTCGCGCATGAATGCGGCGGGCGGATTTTCCAGCGAAGTCAACGTCTACGGCGACGCCGGTTGGATGAAGGTGGTCAACCCGCTCGTTCCGCAGCGCGAGATCCACCGGATCGAACTGCATACCACCTGGGGCAGACGAATTGAAACGGTGACTAAGACCCCGACCTTCAACTACCAACTCCAGGCCTTCATCGACGCGATCAATGGCGACAAGCCGATGCCGACCGACGCCGAGGATGGCGTGATCAGTATGAGAGTGATCGACAACGTGTACCGAGCTGCGGGTATGAAGCCGCGCGGTCAAATCTGATTGGGCGGCCAGTGACCGATCGAATCCGCGCCATCGACTCCCTCGTCAATTCGACATTCCTCGATCCCTCCGGCGACAACGCCCTGAGCTATCTCTTCAAAGGCATTGAGGGACGAAACGCAATCGAGACCCCTGAGCAACTGTTGGAAGTGCTGGACCAGTCGGACATCGGCGCCTGCGTGATCTCAATCATGCAGCCGGACCACGCAGCATGGGTCGGGGAGGCGCACAAGCAGTTTCCCGACAAGATCCTGCCCGCGATGATCGTCAACCCACTCAACGGCTACGACGAAATCCGTAAGGTCGTCGATTACTACGAGCGCTACGGAGTCCGTTGCCTGCGCATTCCGCCCTTCCGCTACACCCTGCCGCCGACCGACCGCGTCTACTGGCCCTTCTACGTCAAGGCGATGGAGCTTGAGATCGCCGTCTCAATGAACGCCGGTATGCCCGGCCCGCGTAGGCCGGGATGGGTCCAGAACCCGCTGCACTACGACGAGGTCGCCTACCACTTCCCCGAGCTGTGCCTGATCATGACCCACTGCGGTCAACCGTGGATCGAAGAGACAATCTCCACCATCGCCCACTGGGACCACGTCTACATGTCCTGCACGTCGGTCGCGCCGAAGTACTGGGCGCCCAACTTCGTCCAATTCATCAACACGCGCGGCAAGCAGAAGATGATGTTCGGCACGGAGTATCCAACAATCTCCTGGCCGCGTGCGCGAGACGAAATCGACGCCCTACAGCTTCGAGAAACAGTCACAAACGACTTCTTCGTCGAAAACGCCCGCCGAGCCTACCGTTGGAACGCCGATCCGAGCTAGGTAGTTGATTCTGGCGCGCCGAGACTACTGGCAGGATGCTTCTAACGGGCGTCCTGCCTTGGAGCGTGCGAGCAACCTGAGAGAACGGAATAACGTCTGAACACCGGTGCAACAAGGAACGGTAGAACTGCAATGACTGTTAGGAAGGTGAGCGCGTGAACGCGCACCGGCAAAAAAATCCGTGGAGCCACTAGAGCTATGCCGCCTTTTTCAGCAGGAGACGTGAACACGACGTTCGAAAGGATATATCGCAATCCATGCCTACTGCCGCCTCGTGCACCGGCGTGTCCCGGTGGCTTTCGCCTGGACCGGGATGAGAAGAGCCTATCAGCAGGATGCACATACATCGCCACAAGTCACTTTGTAAAGTTCTGCCAGAACACGCTGCCATACGGCTGATCGGTTCTGCATGAGTTCCGCTTGAGCGGAATGACATTCCGGCCACGACGATTACTCAGGCCAATGAGCATTCATCAATTGCACCCAGGTGTGACGGGTCAGGGAGTGCCGCTCACGAGCGCTTTCCTGGAACAGCTTGAGTATCTCCTCAGACACTCCAGAGCCCGGATCCTCCGGCGTCCGTGTCGCGTGCCAGTTGCCGACGCTGTGGTAGCCGGCCAGGTTGGTCACTTCCATGTCATCGCTCAGCACGGCGTCGTGGAAGTTGCCCAGCACCCGGTGCCCCATCGCGTCCATCGCCGGCCAGACGCCGAACTCTGTGAGCTCTGAGAATCGCTCCCAGTTGTCCGGGTCAATCGTCCAGCGGCGCAGACCATAGACGGCCCGGCGATCGGAGTCGGGAGTCTCCGCCAACGGTCGCCCTGAGTACGGGATTTTCGGTCTGGCTGTCTCATTCACAATCAGCTCGCGCCGAACACGGCGATAGGCATCGTCGCCCAATCCGACCATGATCTCCTGGCCTGCGCGCCAGTCGTCCCATGTGGCAAAACCAACGAAGCTGTGTACTTCTTCCGGCGTGCCGCCGATGGTGGGATTCAGTAGACACAGAGGCCGATGTCCAGCCTCAATCAACCGAGGCCAGGTCTGCTCAAGAAAGAGCTGGCGATACTCGCGAAATCGCCCCGGCTCGACCATCGTCACGCGGTGTTCGTAAAGATCCATGATTTAGTCTCGCTGCTTGGCACATGCTCGTACCGGTGCAGGGTAGTCCCGGCGACCTGGACCAGACACGGCGGAATCCTGCGGCATTCCCGACCGACCTGCCGCCGCGTGGGCGCTTGAGCGGATGGGGCTTCAGGTTTTTCAGGTTTTTTCAGGGTGTTTCGTCCCTTTCGATTGCAGATTCCCTGTGTGTTGCAGGGTTTCGTGTCGGCTTTCAGGTTTCAGGGTGAACTTTTTTCTGGGGCGCTGGGAGAAAAAACGGGACCTCCCGAGCCTCATAGCTCACTTGTTCTGGGTTCATCGTAGCGGAGACTGGTGGGCCTGGCGGAGGTCGGCGAGGGCTGCGCGCTGTTCGCTCAAGATAACCGCACCTATTCTGTAAGCCATACAAATCGGTATCATCCGACTGCACTACTGGAGATTCCACCGATGACAACTGACTACATCGACAGCGAAGCGCAGGTCGAACTCCCCGACCAGGAGAAGCTCTTCCGGGCACCGGCCCGCTTCGGCAACATCCCCGTAGAGCGGCCACCCATGGGCTGGGACCCGAAGAATCCCGGATTCCGCAATCACTATCCGGTGATCAACCTGCCGACGCAGATCGTTGACCGTGTCTCCTTCGGCGCGCCCGACCTCGAACCCAACCGCTTGATCTGGGGCGACAACCTCCACGTGATGCGACAATTGCCCTCAGAATCGGTCGACCTGATCTACATTGACCCGCCCTTCTTCTCGAACCGCAACTACAACGTCATCTGGGGCGACCAGAACGAGGAGCGCTCATTCTCAGACATCTGGGAGGGCGGTCTGGACGGCTATCTGGTTTGGCTCAACGCTCGCTTGTACGAGATGAAGCGTTTGCTTAAGCCGACAGGTTCTATCTACGTCCATTGCGACTGGCATGCGAGCCATTACATCAAGGTAGAAATGGACAAGATTTTCGGTTACGAGAACTTCCAGAACGAGATCGTTTGGCGATATCGGAGGTGGCCTTCAAAGCAACGCCGCTTTCAAAAGATGCATGATGCCGTGCTCCTTTATGGCAAAAGGCCTGGACCATTGGATCGATTCAATCAACAGTTTGAAGGTCTTGCGCAGTCAACGGTAGAAACTTGGGGAACCAAGCAACAAGTCGCAGATTTCTCTTCTGGAAGGCGCAAGCCTAGCCAGACTGACAAGGAGACCCCCGGTGCGCCGATGTCGGATGTCTGGGATATCGGCATTATCGCCCCCATCGCTAAGGAGCGCATTGGGTTTCCGACACAGAAGCCTGAAGCCCTCTTACAACGCATCGTTACTGCGTCCAGCAATCCCGGTGACGTGGTACTTGACGCATTCTCCGGCGGAGGCGGGACAGGGGTTGTGGCTCAGAGATTCGGACGCAGTTGGATCTCAATTGATCAATCGCGTGTCGCTGTGGCCGTAACTGCCGAGCGCCTGAAGAACGATGCCACGACGCGCGAGTTCGGCGACCAACCCCTATCTGATTTCACGATCGAACACTGGGGCGTCTACGAAGCGGACAAGCTCTCGCAAATGCCCGCCGATGACTTTCGCCAATTCGTGTTGCATTGCTACGACGCGCGAATTCGCTCTGAAGACCCTGGCATTCACGGGTACAAGGGGTCGGGCGCGCGAATCCCGGTCTGGGTTGGATCGCCGAAGCGCCGGGAGCGAGCAACGGCGCAGGATGTGAACGCGTTTGCCCAGGCAATCGCCAGGCTGGACCGGTACAAGGGAGATGAGGGCCTTCGCGACGGCACGATGCTCGCCTGGGGATTCCGCCAAGACGCACGGGAGGCAGCCGAGCTGTTGCGCAACCGGGACGGACTTGAGATCGGCCTGGTGCGGCTCAACCAGGTGGCGCTGGACTCGCCCGAATTCCGGAGTCATATCAGCGGCCAGTCCACTGAGAGGGGCGACTACTCGGAGTTCCTCACCTTCGTCCAGCCGCCGCTCGTCGAGATTGCACACCAGCGGGTGCGTGGCGCCACCTACAACTTCAGCGCAGGCGGTTCTCAGGTCTTCAATGCCGGCGCCAAGCTGATCAATGTGCAGTGGGACTTCAACCATCGCGACGGTGTCTTCCACGCAGAGCCCGACACCTGGTTTGGCAAGAAGAAGGGCAAGAACGCTGGTCCAACGTTGGAGGCACAGCACACCTTCCCGCACAGGGGGACGTTCACCGTCGCTTGTAAGGTCCAGGACGACAAGGGCGGCGAGGGTATGGACTCCATCGTCGTCAAGGTGGAGTAGGCGCTGTGCTCAACGAGTTCCTGCCGCATGAGGATAAGTTTCGCGAGTGGGTCGAGTCCGGCTACCCCCTCGCCGAACCGGAGACGGTTGAGTACCTGCGCTTCCTCGCCGACCCGGAGGACGAGCGGCGCCCAAGGCCGGGTGGGCTGTGGCCGCATCAGTGGGACGCGTTGCTTCGGGTCGTCTACACGCGCGAGGTGCTGAAGCGGTCGTTCTGGTCCGACGGGTTGTTGGTCAACATCGTCACGGGCGGCGGCAAGACAGCGTTGATCGCGGCGACGATGGTCTGGCTGCGGCTGGCCCACGATGTCCAGCGCTTCCTGATCCTCTGTCCCAACTTGATCGTCCGCGATCGGCTTGAGGACGATTTTCAGCAGGGCAAGGTTTTTGTCGACCGCGAACTGATTCCGCCCGACGTCGTCGTCTCGGCGGGCGACTTCGCCCTGACGACATTAGGTGGCGATTCAAAGAGCACAGCCAGCGATCTGTTTGGCTCGAATGTGGTCCTCGCCAACATTCACCAGTTCTACCAGAACAGCAAGACCGGCAAGCGCAACCTGGCCGCGTTCCTCGCGATGAATCAGACCCCGTTTGCGATCTTCAACGACGAGGCCCACAACACTCCGGCGGCCGAATACGATCGCACACTGGAAACGCTGGCCGAACACGGCGCGATGAAGTACCGGCTCGATACGACCGCAACGCCGGACCGCGCCGACGAACAGCAGATCGACAGCAAGATGATCTTCGAGTACGACATTCCTGCAGCGCTGAACGATCACGTGATTGCGACACCCGTCGTCTACCAGCCCAGCATCGATGTCGTTGAGTTGACCTACACCGACGCCAACAGCGGCGAGCAGCGCCGTGTCGAGGAGATCGACTGGGACGAAGTCGACCGGAAGGGACTGACATCGACGCAGTGGGTCACCGACACCAAGCCGATGTCGCAGCAGATTGAGATCGCTTGCAACCGGCTCAAGGAAGCAAAGTTGCACGCAAACGGACGCTATCGACCGATCTTGTTCGTTGTCGCGGTCTGCAAAGCCGATGCGAAGAAAGCGCAGGCGATGCTCAAGGGTCAATTCAACCTGCGCACCCTGCTGGTGACCGAGGATGAAGAAGACTCGGCTCGCAAAGAGGCGGCGGAGATCGCCAGGCAGAACAAGTACGACGCGGTCGTGTCGGTGGCCATGCTCCGCGAAGGCTGGGACGTGCCAGAAGTCGCGGTGATCCTGCCACTACGCAAGATGGGCAGCCGTGTCTACGGCCCGCAGATCATCGGGCGCGGCCTTCGGCGGGTGCGCCGACCAGACATCACCGACGAAGAACCACAGATCTGCGCAGTGGTTGATCATCCTAAGCTCGAGCACGACTGGCTGTGGGATCTGTTGCAGGCCAAGATTGAGAAGAACGTTGGGGTCGAACAGGAATTCGATGCTCTGAAGGAGTTGCCCGAACCCAAGCCGCGACAAGAGGTCGTCAGCACGGATTTGATCATTCAGATTCCCGAGCCGACCGACGACACGGGCGATTTCGAACCCGTCGTGGTTCCAGCATCGGATGAGCCAAGCCGGGAGTGGCGCAATGTACTCGGGGATCTGGAATACAGTTCCGAATTCGTCGAGATCACGGACCAGACGATTTCCGAGGTTACTGGCCAGGAATTGAGCGCCGGAGGCTGGACGAAGCACCTGAGCGGACCGGACGGCGTCACTGAGCTAAAGGTGGGCGAGTTGTCGCGCGATGACCTGGCTGAGAGCATCCGGGAACGGGTGAAGACGATCTCCGCTGAGGCGACGACTCGGCACGGCTATTCGTTGATCGACCAGCGCTGGGTCTACAGCGCGGCGCTGCGTCACGTGGAACAGCGATTCCTGGCGGAAGAATCGGTGGCCTTTGCGGCCGAGGACGATCTTCGGCGAACCTTTCGGTCGCTGGGAGATTTGGAGCGATTCCTGGTCCAACGGGGCGATGTCGTAGGAGGGATGATCGAATATGCCGACGATTGAGCGCGGGAACTTCATGGATCCAACCAAGAGCGCCTACAACTTCGAGGTCTACGACAGCGGCCTAGAACGCAAGATGATGGAGCGCCTGGAGGCTGATCACATCGTTCGCAAGTGGACGAAGAAGCACGGCATCGTGATCCCCTGGATCGATCCGAAGGGCAAGCGTCACAACTATCGGCCGGATTTCCTGGTGGAGTACAACCACGGAGGCGTGGAGCTGATCGAGGTTAAGGGTTCCAACCAGATTGACTCGGACTCGGTTCAGCGAAAGCGGGAGGCTGCCCAACGCTGGTGCAAGCGTCGGCAGATGGATTACTCGATCCAGACGATTCAATAGGTGAGGAGGTAAGGGGGCTGGTCCCCGCACGGTGGCGGGGACTGGGGAGCGCCTCGACCCCGTCCGACGACGGCGTGCGTAGTCCGCGTCTAACCTAGCCTCCGTACCAACTGACGAATCTCAACCAAGGAGACCCAACCTATGGCCGTGCTTGCAAACACCTTTCGCGAGAAGCTCGATGCCGGCGAACCGACGATCGGCACCCACTTCCTGTTCAACGACCCCGATATTGCCGAGCTGATTGGCGACACCGGCCAGTTCGACTATGGCGAGTATGTCGCCGAGTACTCGACCTTCGACATGAAGACGCTCTACCACCTCGCCCGAGCGGCGCAGTGCGGCGATCTGCCGCTGATGATCAAGCTCGACCAGGCCAACCAGACCTTCTGGGCCCAGGCCGCGCTCGGCGCCGGCTTCAAAGCCATGCTCTACACCGACATCCGCACACCCGACGACGTCGACCTCGCGATGCAGGCCATCCGTCCTGACAAGCCCAGCACGCTCGGCGACCTGGGCGGCCACATGGGCGTCAAGACCCGACGTCCGGCGCTCGCCGGCTACTCCGCCGGCGACTATGGCGCTGACCTCGATGGGATCGTGACCGTAATCATGATCGAGAAACGCGTCGCGTTGGAAGACATCGACGCCATCCTCGAACGCGCCGCAGAGCTCGGCGTCGACATGACGCAATGGGGACCCGCCGACTACGGCTTCTCGTTCGACGAGCGACCCAATCCCGAGGAGATCCGCGAGGCCGAAGAGAAGACGATTGCCAAGTCGATCGAGTACGGCGTCGCGCCGCGCATTGAGATCGGCGCCGTCGAGCAGGCGCAGCGCTACCTCGACCTCGGCGTCAAGCACTTCTGCATTGGCTGGGACCGCTTCCTGCTCAACCAGGGCTACACCGAGCTCGGCAAGGGTCTCCGCGCCCTTATCGACGACGCATAGGAGTTCACGATGGTTACCGACAACTTTGACTGGCTCGCCACGACGGTCGAGCCTGCATTTGACCCCGACCAACCAATCATCGACCCGCACCACCATCTCTGGGATGGGCGAGCCGATGGACGGCTGCTGCGCTATTTCCTCGACGAGTTGTTGGAAGACACCAACGACCTGAACGTGCGCCAGACAGTTTTCATCGAGTGCAGTGCGATGTACCGCGCCGATGGTCCAGAACACATGCGACCGGTCGGAGAGACCGAGTATGTGGCGGGCGTATCGGCACAAAGCGCCAGTGGCATCTACGGCGAGATGCGCGCCTGCACCGGCATCGTCGGACACGCCAACCTGATGCTCGGCGCTGCCGTCGGCGACGTGCTCGACGCGCACATGGAGATCAGTTCGCGATTCCGCGGCATCCGCCATCACGCGAGCTGGGACCTGTCGCCCGACGTGCCCAACTCGCGGATCGAGCCGGGACCGCACGTCTACCTCAACGAGACTTACCGCGAGGGCTTCGCCGAGCTCGGCAAGCGAAACCTCAGCTTCGAGGGCTGGCTCTACCATCCGCAGATTCCTGAGCTGACCGATCTCGCCCGCGCCTTCCCCGACACCACCATCATCCTCAATCACCTCGGTGGCCCACTCGGTATCGGTCCATACGCGGGGCGCCACGACGATGTGTTCGCCGAGTGGCGAGAATCAATCACTGAACTCGCAACCTGTGAGAACGTCGTCGCAAAAGTAGGCGGAATCCAGATGGTGATCAACGGCTTCGGCTGGCACGAGCAGGAGCGGGCGCCATCCTCCGACGAGATGTTGGAAGCAAACCGTCGCTGGTACGAGCACACCATCCAGTCGTTCGGCCCCGACCGCTGCATGTTCGAAAGCAACTTCCCGGTCGACAAGGCCTCCTGCAGCTACACGAACATGTACAACCAGTTCTTCAAGCTCGTCGCCGATTACCCCGCAGACGAGAAGAACGCGATGTTCCACGACACCGCGCTGAGGGTGTATCGGCTAGAAACGCATTAGAGGGTTCAAGAGCTCCCCCTTTGGGGGAGCTGTCACGAAGTGACTGAGGGGGCCGCCCGCCATCTGCACGACGCCGAGCCGGGCCCCTCACCCGCTGCGCGGGAGCTCCCCCAGAGGGGGAGCTCTCTGGACCTGTCCTACCATTCAGCCAGCAACATCAACAACGAAAGCCCCAACCATGACCACCATCGTCCAGGCCGTGCCGATTGAAGATGAACTCCACGACATGCTCGCTGCCGCCGGCGATGTACGCGTCGTTGACGGACGCGACCGCGGCGCGTTTATCGAAGCCGTCAAAGATGCGGACGGCGTGCTGCTCAATCCGCTCGTCAAGATCGACCAGCAGGTCGTCGACCTCGCGCCCGACCTGAAGGTCGTAGCCACGACCTCAGTCGGCTTTGATGCATTCGATGTGCCCTTCCTGACCGCCAACGGCGTCGCGCTCTGCAACACGCCGGGAGTCCTCAGCGCCGCCGTCGCCGACCTGACCATGGCCTTCCTGCTAATGCTCTCGCGGCACCTGATGGAGTTCGAGGCCTACAACCGCTCCGGCGGCTGGGGACGCCGTGAGCCGTATCCCGGGCTGGCCAACGACCCGCTGGGCAAGACGATTGGCATCGTCGGATTCGGACGGATCGGCCAGGAAGTCGCGCGTCGCGCGAACTTCGCCGGCATGAAGGCGATCTGGTACGACATCTACGACAACCCGCCGGCCGACGCGCCGCCTGCTGAGAAGCGAACACTCGACGAACTGCTGGCTGAGTCCGACTTCGTCAGCGTCCACACCGACCTTAACCAGGCCTCGCGCCACATGATCGGCGCGCGCGAGATCGCGCTGATGAAACCGACCGCCTACCTGATCAACACCTCGCGAGGCCCCGCCGTCGACCAGAAGGCCCTCCACGACGCCCTCGTCGCCAACCAGATCGCCGGCGCGGGCCTCGACGTGCTCGAGGACGAACCGCCCGACCCCGACGAGCCAATCGTCAAGCTGCCCAACGTGATCACCTTCCCCCACATCGGCACCGCGACCGAAGAAACGCGCTACGCGATGAGAGCCCTGGCGACTCGGAACGTCGTAAACGTCGTCAATGGCAACCGTCCCGAGGCGATCGTCAATCCCGAGGTCCTCGGCTAACCTCCAGTCCCCGCCGACGGAGGCTGTCGAATATCTCCCAGTCCCGGCCCCCGAGCCGGGACCCGCTTGGTCTCTGCGTTCGCCAGTCCTGCCTCTGGCCGCCCCTCAATCCTCCCCCTTGCAGAGACCTTTGCAAAACTCTCAGTTCCCCTCTCTCTCTCTCCCCCCCCCCCCTTGCGGAGACCTTTGAATAACTGCTGTTGTTGGTGACTTTGGACGGGGAGTGGATTGGGTCACCTGGTTGAAGCTGGCGTGAGCGAGTGATTTGCTTGGTCTACTTTGCGCGCCGGTCGCGTCGGTCGCCGGGTGGGGGCGGTCGTGGCCGGTCTGCCGCGGCCGGCCTGCCGCGGCCGGCCGCTTGTCGCTTCGACTTCAGGCGGCCGCGGCGCTCAACTGGTCCGCCTTGCGCAGGTTGTAGGCGAGCACTTTGACGCACAGCTCCAGTTCGTTGCGGGCCACGCCGCGACAGCGCACGCGCCGGTAGCCGTAACTGCGCTTGAGCGTGCCGAAGAGCCGCTCCACGGCGCTGCGCCGCGGTTCGATCAGCTGATTGCGCCGCTCCTGCCAGTGCGGCAGCTGCGGATGCCACTTGTTCGCCCGATGCTTGATCCGGTCCTTGACCCCACGCCCGCGCAGCCGCTGACGGCGCCGCTTCGAGTCATACGCCTTGTCCGCGTAGACCGCACGCTCGTCAGCGCAGATCAGTGTGTCCGCCACCTCGCTTTCATTGATGTTGGCCGGGGTTAGGAAGGCGCGCCGCACGAAGCCGCTGCCCAGATCCACCCCGCAGTGAATCTTGTAGCCGAACCACGAGCGCCGGCCGCGCCGGGTCCCGGTCGCCGTCCAGCTCGCCTCCGGGTCGCGCGCGTGCCGCGCCCCCCGGCCGGCCGCGTGCGGCGGCCGCCGCACCTGCGCCTCGACCACACTCGCGTCCAGCAGCGTGCCCTGCTTGAGCAACAGGCCGCGCTCGTCCAACTGGCGCTCGAACTCGGCCAGCAGCGCCTGGCCCAGACCGCGCTCGACCAGCGTCTCGCGGAAACGGCTCATCGTCGAGTGGTCCGGCGTCGGGTCCTCCAGACCCAGACCGACGCAGCGGCGGAACGAGAGCCGGTCGGCCAACGCCTCCTCCAGCTCGACATCGCTCAGGTTGTACCACTGCTGCAGCAGCAGGACCTTGCACATCAGCAACGGCGGATAGCTGGGGCGACCCGTGCGGGCCGAGTGAATCTCGGCCAACAAGCGCTCAAAACAGCTCCAGTCGACCACCTCGTTGACGCCCTCCAGGCGGCGATTGCTCCCCAGTCGCTCCGGCAACCAGGCCTCCGCCAACGACCGCTGTCCCATATTGCGATGCATCACGCGCTCCCTCAGCAACTCGAACCAATACGCCTATGATCGCTCATCCTCCAGAGTTTTTCAAAGGTCTCCTTGCGGGGGGAGATGTCACGGAGTGACAGGGGGGGGTCCGCCGCCAGCGACCAGATAGGCCTTGCGATAGGGAGACACCCCCCAGCCTGCGGCATCTCCCCCGCAAGGGGGGAGAAGGGGAGTTACGCATTGGTCTCTTGCAGGGGGAGGTGCTGCGAAGCAGCGGAGGGGGTCCCCCGCCCCGCGCGAAGGAGAGCACGCCCACTCCCCCTCAGCCCCTTGTGTAGGAAGCTGTCGCAAAACTCATGAGTCGAGTCTCTCTCCCCCCCCCTTGCGGAGACCCTTGAGAAACTCCAGCGCTGCCGTTTCCCCGTCCTCGCCCCCGAGCGGCGACCTGCCCCCATCCCCGCAGGCCAAACGGCCAGGGGGTGGTGCATATCCGGTGGCGAGTGATCACGACGCCATTGCCTCTCGCCCCCGAACGGGTCCCCGCTCGGAGGCGGGGACGGGTTGCCACCCATTCAGCGATTCGTTCGTTGACACCGCTATCCTCAAACTCATACGATCCCGCACCCGATAGAAACGGACGCATCACCATGTCCTGGCGACCCAAGCGCATGAAATTTGGACTCTTCCTCGCTCCATTCCACCGTGTCGGCGAGCATCCCACCCTCGCGCTCCAGCGCGATGTCGAGCTGATTGAGCACCTCGACAACCTCGGCTACGACGAGGCCTGGATTGGCGAGCACCACTCCTTTGCCCGCGAGACCATCTCCAACCCGATGATTTTCATCGCCGCACTGGCCGAGCGCACCAAGCACATCAAGCTGGGCACCGGCGTCGTCTCGCTGCCGTACCACAACCCGCTGATGATCGCCGACGACCTGCTCCAACTCGACCACATGACCCGTGGCCGCGTGATGTTGGGCGTTGGACCCGGCGCGCTGACCTCCGACGCGGTGCAAATGGGCATCGAACCCACGACGCAGCGCAAGCGCATGGCCGAGGCGTTCGACGCCATCGTCCAGCTCGCCCGCGACGACGAGCCCGTCTCGATTGAGACCGACTGGTTCTCGCTAACCGAGGCTCGACTGCAGATGGCCTGGTACTCCGACCCGCATCCCGAGCTGGCCGTCGCCGTGATCCTCACGCCGTCTGGGCCACAGCTCGCCGGCAAGCACGGCGCCAGCCTGCTCTCCGTCGCTGGCGCCGACTCCGAGGGCATGAAGAATGTCTGGGATTGGTACGAAGAGGCCGCAGTAGAGAACGGCCACGAGGTCTCGCGCAAGAACTGGCGCGTCGTCACCGCGATCCACGTCGCTGAAACCCGAGCCCAGGCAATCGAGGATGTGCGCGCCGGCTTCCTCAAGCGCGCCTACGTTGGCGACGTTCGCGATCCCGGCCGCCGCGGTGGCATCTCCTTGCAGATGGCCGACACGATCGAGGAAGCGATCGACAAGAACATGGTGATTGTCGGTTCGCCCGAGGACGCCGTCGACCAGATCGAGGCGATGCACGAGCGCTCCGGCGGCATCGGTGGGCTGCTGGGCATGCACCATGAGTGGGCTTCGACTGACGCCACCAATCGCAGCTTTGAGTTGCTGATGCGCTACGTCGCGCCGAAGTACCAGGGCCAGCTCGACCGACTCGTCGCCTCGCGCGACTTCGTCGAAGACCGCCAGCTCGACATCTTCGGCGCAGGCGCCAAAGCGATGGCTAAAGCCTTCGCCGACGCCGGCAAGGAACTGCCCGAGGCGATGCGTGAGGCTCAGGAAGCTGCCGCTGCCGAAGCCAACGGCGCCGAGGCGTCGAGCAACGGCACAGGAGCCAAGGCCGAAGCAGAACCAGTCGCTGACTAGTCGCGTTCTCAGAAGAGAACGAAGAGAGCAGTGCAAGCCGTTGTCGCGCTGGCGGGCGAGATCCACGATTCTCCTCTCGTCCGCAGCGCGCTCAACGGCGCAGGCCTGATCGTCGCCGCCGACAGCGGCGCAAATCGCCTGCGCAAACTCGGCATCCTGCCGCACGTCGTAATCGGCGACTTCGACTCGCTCGCGGGCGAAGACCTCTTCCATCTCAAATCGGTCGGCGTCGAGTTCGAGCATCACCCCGATCCAGAACAGCGCACCGACGGCGACGTCGCCATCGAATACGCCCTCAAACGAGGCGCAACCAGCATCATCATCGTCGGTCTCTTCGGAGGCCCGCGCTACGACCACGCCGTCGCCAACCTCTACCTGCTCACGCATCCCAGCCTGCGCCAGACCCCCACCTGGACCGTCGACGGCTGGACCGCCCTCACCGTGCTCAACGGAGACGGAGTCTCGCAGGCCCACTTCCAGGGAAACATCGGCGACTACGTGACCATCACCGCCGTCAGCGAGACGGTCGAAGGCATCACAACAGTCGGCCTCAAGTGGCCGCTCCAGGATGCGACATTCATCCGAGGTCTGAACGAGGGCACTTCAAACGAACTGATCAACGATCGGGCGATGATCCAGATCTCAGTTGGAACCGCGTTCGCCGCCCATCACTTCCGCACTGAACGGTTGCTTTAGGATTAGCTCACATTACGTATCGCTCAGCCATCGTTTCATCGTCATACCCGCGCTCCGCCGCGGGAATCTCGCCGAGTTCTGCACCGACGTTAGTTCCCGAGTAAATTGTCCGCCCCCGAGTCGCTTGGCTAGTACTTGGCATTCTTGCTGCTCGCAGCGAGATACCCGCGGCAAGCGCGGGTATGACGGAAGTAGGCGGATTGCGACTAACCCGGGAAGAGACGGCCTACGGATTGAACACGTCCCGCTTGCCGTTCCGGCTCGACGACGCGGCGAACGCAAAGATCCCCCGTGCCATTGACGAGTCCTGTTCATTCGCCCTGGCGTCATAGATTTCCGCCCTCAGACCATGCACATCAGGGCTGTTCGGCGCAGCCAGCGCCGCCCCCTCGATCAAGTGACAAGCCAGCTGCAGATTGCCGTTCTGCATGTGCGCCCGAGCCCGATCCATCACCGGCTGCAGACCACCGGCCAATGTGACCCACTCGGCAGCTTCCGCCGAACGCGGCGCAGGCAACAGACGATCCGGCTCACCTTCGTACCAGCCTCCGTAGTAGCGCCAGACGCTGTGCACGATGAACTCGGGATGGTCGTAGGCCGACCGCAGCCAGGGCTTGCCCAACAATCGCTGCGGCATCTCGATTGAGTGCAACACACGATCCAGCGTGTAGCCCAGGTTCATCAACGCCAGCGTCTGATTCTCGATCTCATCGAGCAGGTCGGCCGTGTCGTTCAGCGCCTCGGCGACGCGGTCCGCGCCAAAGATCGGGAAGCCGTGACCCGGACTCATGACTTCAGCGCCCTTGCCCGCCATCTGTCGCAGTCCCTCCGCCCACTCGCCGACCCAGCGCTGCACCTTCTGCGGATTGCCGGCATTCGGCACCGCCCAGATAAACAGGTCGCCGGGAAAGAGCCACTTACGCTCAGGAACCCAGGTCCAGGCGGCATCCTCCGTCTCGCCGCGCGTATGCGTGACCTCAAAGGTCAGGTCGCCGACGGCAAACCGGACCGTGTTGTCGAAGGTCACGTCCGGGTAGCGAAACTGATCCGGCCAGGGCAGGCGAACCTGAGTCGCGTCCATGCCGGGACGGATGAACTGCCGAGAGTTGATCGCTGTGTTGTAGCCGACCGTCCGCTTATAGCGATCGAAATGAGCCGGGATGTGGCGCTGGCCATAGACAACCGGCCGCGACTGACCCTTCTCGGCCGCCTCCTCGTCGAACTTGTTCACGCCGAAGATGTGGTCGACATGGTGATGGGAAAAGACGGCTGCCCGCAGAGGAGTATCCGGACGCCAACCGCGAACGGCCGAGTACAGGCCCTCCGCGTCCCGCGCAGTGCCCGTGTCCAGCATCACCAGACCGTCGCCGGTGTCAATCGTGTTCATCGACGCCGCCGACTTGATGTAGAGGAAGCCGTCGTCCAGTTCCTCCGGCTCGCGGTTGTTCCACGTCGAGGTCACCGGGTGCGCCTCGTGAATCGTGTCGATCTCACCGCGCCACAGTCGATCACAGAAATCTCGTAGGTCAGGCATCGCCCCACTCCTTTGATCGGTTCCCCTGTTCAGTACGCCGCGTCGGAATCGCGGGTCACCGTCGTAAGATATGACCCAACGACCAACCACAGCTCAGCATCCTCAAGGGAGGGAACACCTTATGCCGATGTACGAGTACAAGTGCCCCCAGTGCACCAACGTCTTCGATGTCCTCGCCAAAATGGGTCAGGCGCCCGACACGCCCGATTGCCCCGCTTGCGAAGGTGGAGTCGGCGCCCGCGTCTTCGGCGCCGGCGTCGCGATCCACACGGGATCAGGCGGCTCATCGTTCGATGACTTCGATATGGGAGCCATGGGCGGCATGCCTGACATGGGTGGCATGCCCGACATGGGTGGCATGGGCATGGGCGGCCACGGTCACGACCACGGCCACGACGACTTCGGCATGGACGACTTCTAGCCCATGCTCCCTTCCCCCCCTTGCGGGGGGAGATGTCACGGAGTGACAGAGGGGGGGTCCCGCTTGGCCAGCGGAGCTAGTTGTTCAATGGTTCCTTAGACCGGCGCCTCAGATGATCTACTTCCTCCGGGTCCAGGGCGACTCCATGTCCCCGACGCTGCGCGACGGAGACCGTCTGCTGGCTCTGTCGCCCAAACTGCTAACCGTGGAACCGGGACGCGTCATCGCCTTCCGACGCCGGGCCGACCTCTTCATCAAACGCGCCCTGACCCGAGAGGGCGATGGTTGGTTCGTCGTCGGTGACAACCCAACCCGCAGCACCGACAGCCGACGCTTCGGCGCGGTGCACGACGATCAGATACGCGCGGTCGCGCTGTTCAAGCTGCTGCCTACGCCTCGACTGCTGCTCTGAACGACTTTGTTCCCCTCTCCCCCCCTTGCGGGGGGAGATGTCACGGAGTGACAGAGGGGGGCTCCGGCAGCGACCAGATAGGCCACGAGATTGGGAGCCCCCCCTCTGCCTACGGCATCTCCCCCGCAAGGGGGGCGAAGGGGAGTGTTCACAGGCCTCGTTGCGGTGGAAGCTACCGAACGCCTGTCCCCGGCCTGAACGGAGAGCTGAAGGGGCCTGCAGAGCCATGCCGCTGTAGCCGATTTAACAGCGCCGTTGCATAGTCGTGAGGGCACGAAACGATAACGTCCGCGCCACTTGCGCTGGCGCAACAAATTCGACACAATACACGCGTTGGCACTCTCGCTATGCGAGTGCTAGGAACACGTAAACCAGCCGCAAGACTCCACGAAGAAGGAGACCACCACATATGGCCAAGGCATTGCTGTTCGACGAGGAAGCTCGTCAGGCCCTGAGCGATGGCATCGACGCCCTCGCCGACGCCGTCAAAATCACCCTCGGTCCCAAGGGCCGAAATGTCGTCCTCGCCAAGAGCTTCGGCGCGCCGACGATCACCAACGACGGTGTCACCATCGCCCGCGACATCGACTTGGAAGACCCCTTCCACAACATCGGTGCTCAGCTCGCCAAGGAAGTCGCTTCCAAGACCAACGACATCGCCGGTGACGGCACCACCACCGCCACCGTCCTCGCCCAGGCCATCGTCCGCGAAGGCATGCGCAACGTCGCAGCCGGCGCAAACCCGATGGCTCTCAAGCGCGGCCTCGAGAAGGGCGTTGAGGTTCTCTCCGACGCCATCCGCGAGAAGGCCGTCCGCGTGACCACCCGCGAGCAGATGTCGCAGATCGCCGGCATCTCCGCCGCCGACCCCGCCATTGGCGAGCTCATCGGTGAGGTCATGGAAAAGGTTGGCAAGGACGGCGTCATCACCGTCGAAGAGGGCAAGGGCATCCGCTCCGAGGTCGAATACGTCGACGGTATGCAGTTCGACCGTGGCTACATCTCCCCCTACTTCGTGACCAACCCCGACCGCATGGAAGCCGAGATCGAGGACCCCTACATCCTCGTCACCGACAAGAAGATTTCGGCCGTCCAGGACATCCTCCCCTTGCTGGAGCGGATCCTGAAGGTCACCAAGAACCTCGTGATCATCGCCTCCGACGTTGACGGTGAAGCACTGGCCACCCTCGCGGTGAACAAGCTGCGCGGCACGATCAACATCATTGCCGTCAAGGCTCCAGGCTTCGGCGACCGCCAGAAGGACAACCTCGGCGACATCGCCACCCTGACCGGCGGCGAGGTCATCTCCGAGCAGCTCGGTGGTCAGCTCGCCACCGCTGACATCGCTCAGCTCGGTCGCGCGCGACGCTTCATTGCTTCCAAGGAAAACTCGACCATCATCGAGGGCAATGGCGACCCGACGCAGATCGACGACCGTGTCAACCAGATCCGCCACGTCTACGAGGCGGCCAAGAGCGACTGGGACCGCGAGAAGGCACAGGAACGACTGGGCAAGCTCTCCAACTCCGTCGCCGTCATCAAGGTCGGCGCGGCCACCGAGGTCGAGCTCAAGGAGCGCAAGCACCGCGTCGAGGACGCACTGTCCGCGACCCGTGCAGCCGTCGAAGAGGGCATGGTCCCCGGAGGCGGCGTCGCCTTGATCAACGTCATCCCCTCGCTCGGCGAGATCGACCTTGAAGGCGACGAAGCAACCGGCGTACACATCCTCAACCGCGCGCTGGAAGAGCCGATGCGTCGCATCGCGATCAACGCCGGCAAGGATGGGTCCGTCATCGTCCAGTCCGTCAAGGACGCCGAGACCGCCAACTTCGGCTACAACGCCGCGTCGGACGAGTACGGCGACATGATCGACATGGGCATCGCCGACCCGGCGATGGTCACCCGTGCCGCGCTCGAAAACGCCGTCTCGATCGCCGGCATGGTCCTCACGACCAACTGCCTGGTCACCGAGAAGCCGGACGGCAGTGCCCTCGGGGCTCCGCCCGTCCCGGCCTACTAAACCCAGCCAACCGCCAATCAACGGCGACCAACAAACGGGCCGCTCCCACGGGAGCGGCCCGTTTTGCGTCCGCACTCCCAGCCCGTGCTCCCGTCCCCGCCCCCGGAGTGTGACTCAGAAGTCACTCGGCTTCCATCTCCGTCATACCCGCGCTCCGCCGCGGGTATCTCGCTGTGCTCGGCAGGAAGGCCTGGAGCCGGCTGTGCGATCGAAACGACCGCGCTTCCTCATGCTCGAGCGTCGGTGTAGAACTCGGCGAGATTCCCGCGACGGGGCGCGGGAATGACGAATTTAGGAACACTTCTCACACTTGGAGCAGACTCAGGATGCGAGGACCGGAACGACGGCGATCCACTCTCATTGCTCTGTACCACAGACGCGCTGCTTACACGCAGAACATGATGCTTGCTTGCGTGTCGCCTTAAGCTGGCTCAAGGCCACATTAAAGACTCTCTACAAATGACCTCACGACGCCGCGCCAAGATCGTCGCCACGCTCGGTCCCGCATCCGGCAATCCGGAAACGGTTCGCGCACTGGTTGAAGCCGGACTCGACGTCGCCCGAATTAACTTTTCCCACGGAGATGAATCCTCCTGGACCCGCGCAGTCCACTCCATCCGTCGCGCCCAGGCCGAGACGGGCAAGCCGGTCGCTATTCTCGGCGATCTGCAGGGACCCAAGATACGCATCGGTTCGGTGCCCGACGGCACGGAGATCGCGCGCGGAGAGCGAGTCGACGTCCTCGTCGGAAGCAACGCAGGAGCCGAGTATGACGGCGCCTGCTTGACCATCAGCTGCAACTATGCGGCGCTCGTCGATGAGGTCGAGACGGGCGGTCGCGTGTACCTGCGCGACGGCGAACTCGATCTGTTGATCGAGGAGATTGTTGGCAATCGGCTCCGCACGACAGTCCGCGGCGGCGGCCTGCTTACCGCTCGGGCTGGACTGCACGCGCCCGGCGCGGGCAAACACTTGCCTGCGGTGACGGCCCGGGATCGTGAGCACATCGGCTTTGCCGTCCGGCACGGCTTCGACTTCCTCGCCCTCTCATTTGTGCGCAGCGCCCTCGATCTGGCTGAAGCCAGCGCTGGAGTCCACGCAGCAGGGGGCGAAATCCCCCTGATTGCCAAAATCGAAACGCTCTCCGCCATTCATGACCTGCAGGAGATCATCGCCGTCTCCGACGGTGTCATGGTCGCTCGCGGTGACCTCGGCGTCGAAGTGGGGCCGGCTGAAGTGCCAGTCCTGCAGCGGCGCATCATCGAAGCCGCCGGACGCGCCTTACTGCCTGTCATTATCGCCACCCAGATGCTTGAATCGATGGTCCAGCGCCAACGACCGACGCGCGCAGAAGCCTCCGATGTCGCCAACGCTGTCTGGGATGGCGCTGACGCCCTCATGCTCTCCGCCGAGACCGCCGTCGGGCGCCACCCGGTCGAGGTCGTCGCCATGATGGACGACATCATCCGCCGCGCCGAATCCGGCGACGCCGGACGCACGGCGGTCGCCCGGCCGATCGAGCTCAAGGCCGACACCGCTCGAACCGTCGCCAGCGCCGTCGCCGCCGCGGTCGATCAGCACCCCCAGGTCCGAGCAGTGATCGTGTTCACCATCAGCGGGCGTTCAGGACGCCTGATATCCCACGTTCGTCTCCCCGTGCCGGTACTCGTGCTCGCACCCGAGGACGCTGTCCTGCAGCGTCTGGCGCTCATGTGGGGCGTCGAACCGCACCGCTGCCCGCCACCCGGCGATATCGAGGGGATGCTGAGAGAGGTCGAACGTGCATCAGTTGACGCGCTCGGCCTCAAGGCGGGCGATCAAATCGTACTCACCGGCGGATTTCCCCTGGGTCAGGGCGAGCCCACCAACTTCCTCAAGCTTCACCGTGTGCCGGCCTCGATATCCTGAACTGAGTAAGAGCGTGACGAACCGGGGAGACCAGATGACCGACGACACACCGCAACTTGACGTACAAATCGGCGAAGCCTGCGAAATCGATCCGGCTGCGGGCCCGATCGCGTCGCGTGAGGCCGATCCCAATGCCGAGCGCGATGTCCTCGTCTACCTCACCGTCTGGTGCGGCGATTGCCGGCGAGCCGTTCGTTTCCTGGACGAGTTCGAGATTCCCTACCGAACCATCGACATCGACCAGGACGCTGAAGCCGCCCGCGTGGTCGAGTCGCTCAATCGCGGCAGCCGCTCCACGCCGACCATCCTGATCGACGGCGAGCACGTCACCACCGAGCCCAGCCGTTCCGAGCTCGCCAGCATCTTTAACATCGGCGATTCCGAAGAAACAGGCGGGAGCAACAGCCCGCTCAACCTGTTGCGTCGTCGCCGATGACGTGCAGGTCGGTGGGGGCGATTCTCGCGAAGACTTCCTCACCCACCGACAAGTTCAGTTCGTCCCACATCACCAACGGCACGTCAGAGGTCAAGGTCAATCCTGCGCTCTTCAACTCCGCTCGTACGACCGGTCCGCGCGGTCGGACCTTGCGGACGACTGCTCGTATCTTGTTCTGGGCTGACTGACCCTCTCGCGTCAGGACGATGCGTTCAGGGCGGACACAGAGCAGCGCGGGCGCGCCCAGCGCAATTGACTTGTCCGTGGAAGCCAGTCGGACGCCTCCTGCGCGATAGACGCCAGACTCAGAGCGCTGCCCGAGCCAGACATTCTCCATCCCGACAAACTCCGCGACAGCGCGATCGGCGGGCCGGTCGAACACCTCCAGCGGTGGCCCGATCTGGCGAACGCGACCGCCGATCAACAAGGCGGCTTGATCGCCGAGTCGCAACGCTTCGTCTCGGTCGTGCGTGACCAGAACGGTCGTCGGCCGCGTCTCCGAGAGAATCTCGGCGAAGTCCTCAATCAGTCCCTCGCGCGTCGGCGCATCGACGCCGGCGAACGGCTCATCCAACAGCATCACTTCCGGCTGCGAGGCAAAGGCCCGCGCCAGACTCACCCGTTGAGCCTCGCCACCGGACAGTTGCCGCGCGTGACGTCGGGACAGTGAGGCAATCCCAAATCGCTCCAGCCAGTGCTCCGCTAGTTCCCGCCGCCGTCGTTTGTCGACGCCGCGAAGCCTGAGCGGCAGTTCGACGTTCGCGCGCACGGACATGCTCAGTAGCAGCGGCTCCTGAAACGCCGCTGACATGCGGCGCCGTGTGCCAACAGGATCGGCGTCCATCGGTTCGCCATCGAGCGTCAACGTGCCACGCAGCGGGTGAAGCACAAGTTGCAGCGCCCCCAGCAGCGTCGATTTTCCCGAACCGTTGGGACCGATCAACACGGTCACCAACCCACGCGGGATGTCCAGCGAGTCGATCTCCAGCACCGTCACGCCGCCGCGTTGCACGACAAGGTCGCGGACCTGTAGATGAGCATCTGGGCGAGTTGTCATGTGACGGGCCGACGTTGCTGCACGGTCGTCAGCACGAGATTGACAAGGAACGCCAGGACAACCAACACCAACGACAAGGCAATCGCGACCTCAAAGTTGCCCCGGCCTGTCTCCAGCACCGTCGCCGTCGTCAAGACGCGAGTCTCGCCCGCCAGGTTGCCGCCAACCTGCATCGACGCGCCGACCTCCGAAATCGCCGCGCCAAATCCCGCCATCACCGCTGCCAGCAGACCAAGCCGGGTCTCGCGAACGAGCAGCCACAGCACCTGCAATCGATTCGCCCCCATCGCCCACATCTGACCAATCAGTCGAGGGTTCACCGATTGAATCGAAGCCAAGGAGAACCCCACAACCATCGGCAGGCTCAGTAACAGTTGCGCGACCACCATCGCGGTCGGCGTGTAGATCAGGTTGAGTCCGCCGAGAGGACCAGTGCGCCAGAGGATCAGAGCCACAAACAGACCGATCGCCACCGGCGGCATACCCATGCCCGTGTTGACGGCCGCGACAAGAAGTCCACGGCCCCAAAAGCGGCGCAAAGCCAACACCGCGCCCAGGGGGATGCCCGCGATCAACGCCAACGCCGTCGCCGAGGACGAAATCGCCAGCGTCCGCAGCGTGATCTCAATGATCTCCCCATCCCCCGACCACCACAGCCGAGCCGCCTCACGAATGCCATCCCAAATCAAATCCATGCCGCGATCCTACTTGTGACAAGAGATCCCCTCACCCCCCGCAAGGAGACCTTTGCAAAACTCACAAATCCCCTCTCCCCCCCTTGCGGGGGGAGATGTCACGGAGTGACAGAGGGGGGGTCCGCGCACAGCGACTAGATATGCCAGGGGATGAGGAGCCCCCCCTGCCTACGGCATCTCCCCCGCAAGGGGGGCGAAGGGGAGTTTTTCAAAGGTCTCCGCAAGGGGGGAGATGTCACGGAGTGACAGACAGGGGTCCGCGCTGCGCACCGACGTGGTGTCACTCAGCCCGAGGCCGCGCCTCGCTGCGCGATCGACGCCTCAGTCTCCCCGGCAGCCGGATTAAACAACGGCTGACCGTATTCCTCGCGCAAGTAGTCGCCGATCATCGCCTGGATGTCGTCGCGCAGCAGAAACTCCCTGAACGCTTCCGACGCCACCGTATTGATCCGACCCTTCGCCCCATCCACCTCCATCACGCTGTAAAAGTTCAGCAGCAGCGGATCGCCCTCGACCAACGTGGTTAACTCGGCCACATCGTCGGATAGCGACAGATACGTCCCTCGATCCGTGAGCGTGTACGCCCCGAGCTGATTCGCGACAGTCAGCGTCGCCGACATGCCTTGTCCCACTTCCAGGTACCAATCATCACTGTCCACCGATGGCGACAAGCCTGCCTCGTCCCACAGCGCCCGCTCCTTCTTATGCGTACCGCTGTCGTCGCCTCTTGAGGCAAAGACCGCTTCCGACCTGGCAATCTGGGTCAGTGCTTCGGCGACGTCGCTCATTCCTGCGACGCCTGCGGGATCATCGAGCGGTCCAACGATCACGAAGTCGTTGTAGGCCACCAGCGTCCGGCTGGTCACGTCGCCCGCCTCGACCAGCTTCTGCTCCGAGGGCGGCGCGTGCGTCAATAGGATGTCGGCGTTGCCTTCCGCCCCCATCCGCAGCGCGGCGCCTGTGCCGACGGAGATGATCTTGACCGTGATCCCCTCTTCTTCCTCGAAGATCGGGACCAGTTCGTCAAGCAGACCCGAGTCGTTGAGCGATGTCGTCGTCGCGAGGATCAGCTCATCCTCGTTGTATCCGGGCTCACCGCCGCAGGCGACCGTCAAACCAGATGCCAGGAGCACGACCAGCAACACGACTAGCAGTAGCCAGCCCAGTACGCGTACTCGGCTCATTCCAATTCCCCCGATGGACTATTCCCCGGAGGTGATCATCCCTGCGCCGACGGTCGCTGACGTCGCTTCATCAATCAGGATGAACGCCCCCGTCTCCCGCGACTCAGCGTATGGGTCAACCGACAATGGGGCCATGAGTCGCAGCCGGACCCGTCCGATTTCGTTCAAGGACAACTGCGACGCAGTCAAGTCGTATTCCAGCGTATTCACATCAAGCCGAGCGCCGACTTCTTCGACCAGCGCGCGTGTGGTCTGCGTCGTCAGCTTCAACACCAATCGATCCCGCGCGCGCAGGGGAACCCGCTCGCTCATCCAGCAGATGTGAGCGTCAATAGACGTAGCGGCGACCGGTGGATGTTCAGCCGACACAATCATCGAACCGCGACGCACATCCAACTGATCGGCGAGCCGAACCGTGATCGCCATCGGTGGCGTCGCCTCCGCCAACTGCTGGTTGAAGGCGTCAATCCCTGCGACCCTCGTCTCCGCGCCCGAGGGCATCACCTTGACCCGATCGCCGACCCGCAACACGCCCGACGCCATCGTCCCGGCGTATCCGCGGTAGTCGTGGTACTCGTCTCGCAGCGGACGAATCACATACTGCACCGGAAATCGCGATGCCTGGTGCTGCGGCGGCTCGGATGCCTCAAGCGTCTCAAGCTGTTCCAGCAACGGCGGCCCTGGGTACCAAGCCATGCGCTCGGAAGGATCAACGACCCAGTCGCCGAATTTCGCCGAGATCGGGATCGCGCGTACATCGGTGACGCCCATGCGTGAGGCGAAGCGCGTCAACTCCTCCGTGATCTCGTCGAACACCGCCCGATCCCACCCGACCAGGTCCATCTTGTTCACGCAAAGCACGAAATGCCGAATGCCCAGCAGATTGGACAGGTACGCGTGCCGCCGTGTCTGCTCCAGCACGCCTCGCCGAGCATCAACGAGCAGCAACGCGGCGTCGGCCGTCGATGCGCCGGTCACCATGTTGCGTGTGTACTGCACGTGACCCGGTGTGTCGGCCAGGATGAACTTGCGACGAGGTGTGGAAAAGTAGCGATAGGCCACGTCGATCGTGATGCCCTGCTCGCGCTCCGAGCGCAGTCCATCGGTCAGATAGGCCAAGTTGACATCTTCTTCGCCCCGAGTCCGGGACGTCCGTTCAATCGCCTCCATCTGATCGATGAATATCTGCTTGGAATCGAACAGTAAGCGACCGATCAGCGTCGACTTACCGTCATCGACCGACCCGGCCGTCGCCAGGCGCAGCAGCGTCCGCTGATCCAGCCCCAACACCTCTTCGGGCGACGCGTTCGCAGCGCCATTCAATCCTGTGCTCACTAGAAGTACCCCTCGCGCTTACGATCCTCCATCGCCGCCTCCGAGAAGCGGTCGTCGGCCCGCGTCTCACCGCGTTCGGTGATCCGCGTCGCCGCAATCTCCGCCACCACCGCGTCCAGCGTCTCGGCCTGCGACAACACACCGGCCGTGCAAGTCATGTCGCCGACGGTGCGGAAGCGCACGCTTGCGTCAAATGGATCCTCGCCTGGCAGCCGAGGAACGAAGTCCGACGTCGGAAACAACATCCCGTCGCGTTTGAACATCGACCGTTCATGCGCGAAATAGATCGAAGGAATCTCCAGCCGTTCCCGCTTGATGTACTGCCAGACATCGAGCTCGGTCCAGTTCGACAGAGGAAACGCCCGAATGTGTTCCCCCCGCGTCAGTCGGCCGTTGTACAGATTCCACAGCTCCGGGCGCTGGTTGGACGGATCCCACTGACCAAAGGCGTCGCGGAACGAGAAGATGCGCTCCTTCGCCCGCGCCTTCTCCTCGTCCCGTCTCGCGCCGCCAAAGAGCGCGTCGAAGTTGTGCTCGAGCACCGCGTCCAGCAAGGTCACCGTCTGCAAGCGATTGCGTGAAGCCCGCGGTCCGACCTCTTCGACCACGCGACCCTGATCAATCGAGTCCTGCACCAAGGCGACAATCAGTTCCAGTTCAAGCTCGGAGGCTCGGCGGTCGCGGAATTCAATCGCCTCGGGAAAGTTGTGGCCGGTGTCGACGTGCATCACGGGAAACGGAATCCGCGCCGGCCAGAACGCCTTCTCGGCCAATCGCAGCATCACAATCGAGTCCTTGCCGCCCGAGAAGAGCAGGCAAGGTCGTTCCAGTTCTGCCGCGACCTCGCGGATGATGTGGATCCCCTCCGCCTCGAGCCATGACAGCGTGTCCACAGAGGCCGGCCGGCTCGCGGTCGTGGTCATCTCGTCCTCACTGCCACCGCTCAATCGCGTCTTCAATCTTGACAAACTTTACTAGATCACTCATATATGAATCTACCAACTATCCTGCTTGCCAGTGAAACGAATTACAGATCGGAAACGAAACTCACCGATCGCATGATGAGGGGTGCGCAATGTCCGTCGGAACCGTGAGCCAGCTCTGGCGCTATCCCGTCAAGTCGATGGGTGGAGAACAGATCGAATCGACCGAAGTCGACCAAAACGGCGTCGCCGGCGACCGTGGCTGGGCCGTCCGCGAAACTGAGGGCGACGAAACCCGCAGCGCCCGGCAGATTCCCAGACTGCTCCACTTCCGCGCCGCATACACGACCTCGCCCAGCGTCGACTCACGTTCCCCGGCGCTGGAGATCACGACTCCGGACGACGGCCGCATCGAGTCGGGCCAGGAAGACATTCACACGCAGTTGTCCGACGCCGTTGGTCGCGCGGTCACGCTCACGCCCCTGCATCCGTCCGACGACCTGGCCTGGTACGCGCGTGGCCCGATGCCGGAGGGTGTCGACCCGATGGCGGCGCTGCGCCAGTTGCTCGGAATGGAAGAAAATGACCCGCTGCCCGACTTGTCCGGATTACCCAAGGCGCTACAGGGTTTCTCCTCGCCCCCTGGCACGTACTTCGACTGCTATCCCGTCCACATCATGACGACATCGTCGCTCAACGCGCTGGCCGCCGCAGGCGGAGGCGATGACGTTGATGTGCGGCGCTTCCGCCCCAACATCCTGATCGACACCGGCGACGCCGAGGGTCTGCTGGAAGTCGACTGGACCGGTAAGAAACTGCGGCTGGGCGAGGTCCTGATCGAGATGATGACCACAACCGTCCGTTGCGCCGTGCCCGCGCACGCGCAGAGAGACTTCGGCTCCAGCCGAGCCGTCGGCCGAGCCCTAATCGAGAACACAAAGCAGCATCTCGGCAGTTACTGCAACGTGCTGGAAGCGGGCCAAATCAGCGTCGGAGACAAGGTCGAGCTGCTCGACTAGGCCCGGCTCCGTGATCCTCGCTTCCCCCCTTGCGGAGACCTTTGCATAAGTCCTCTTCGCCCCCCTTGCGGGGGAGATGCCGCAGGCAGAGGGGGGGCTCCCCATCTCAAGGCCTATCTGGTCGCTGGCGGCGGACCCCCCCTCTGTCACTCCGTGACATCTCCCCCCGCAAGGGGGGGAGAAGGGATTTGTGAGTTCTGCAAAGGTCTCCTTGCGGGGGAAGCTGCCGAAGGCTGATGGGGAGGGTCCCGCTCGGCCACCGACCCTATTGTCCAGAAGTTCCATAAGAAACTGAGCTAGCCCTCCTCCAGCCCACCCTCCGCAGCCGCCAGCGACACCACCTCGGTGTCCGGATGGAACGCCTGCCAGGCAAACCAGAAGTGGTCCGAGTGGATCACCCGCGTGAGCTGCGAGCCCTCAAGCTCGCCCCAAATCGCACGACCGAAGATGTCCCAGACCGAGCCCGTCTCTTCATCGACAAAGGTCTGACCGTCGGCATCATCTGGATTCGGGGCGAAGGTCAACGCCCGACCGTCCAGCGAGGACTCGAACACCGCCGTCGTCCCGACCTCGCGCGCATCGCGGAGGATGCCCGTGTCGAGAATCGATAACGCGCCGGGAGTCCAGAACACGACCAGGTCGATGCCGTCAAACGAATCGTGAATCACCCGCCGTTCCGACAAGGCCGACCACCCATACGCAATCGCTGCGCCCGAGGGCCCCTCGATGCTCACGACTCTCTCCGCTGGTGGCAGACGCTCATCGATGTTGTCGCGGTCGAAGAAGAATGAGTAGGGACCGCCGCTCTCGGGATTGTCATATCCGCGGTAGGGATTCTGGCCGTAGGCTCTGGCCCATCCGGTATCCCGCGACATGACGAGCGCGTCGGGATAGGCGAAGCGCAACTGGCCCACGGTCACCACCGACGCTGGCACGTACTTCAACCGAGCGCCAACCATCGTCCCGACAATTGCCCGGCCCGACGACTGTTGCCACAACGATTCCGTGTTGCGGTCGTACATCACGAGATCGGAATTGCGCAGCAAGCCCGAGACGCCGAATTTGTACACCTCTTCGTCGATCTGTGACTCAAACGCGATGGCCGTATTGCAGAGCGGGCAGAACGTCACCGTGACCGGTACGCCGCCGATGACATCGTTGACAATTTCATGCCAGGTCAGGATCTCCAGCGGGAATCCGCGCACGTCGCCGTTCACGTTGACCTGCACCAACGGCACGTTGTCGGTGTAGTAGTCCGACGCCTCCAGCAGCGAAACATAGAGCGGACCGGAAAGGGCCGGGATCGCGTCGCGCGCCGCTCCCTGCGCCAGCTCGCCCAGGTCAACCAGCCGGATATTCCAGGCGGTGCCCCAATCGAGACCGAAATATTGCGGCCTCTCGGAGTCGCGGATGATCACGATGCCTTCAGCAGTTTCAGTCGCGTCCAGCGGCAAAAAGGTGTTGCTCGCCGACAACGGAGCAGCCGCCTGCTGTCGCGTGTCCTGCTGTTCCGCCTCACTCTGTCGGGCCTGCTGCGTCTGTTGGGGCTGGTCAGCCTGCTCTTGATTCGATTGCGAGGCCGCCTGCTCCGATTCCTGCGCCGGTTGAGCCGCTGGCTCTTGCTCCGCCTGCTCGGCGCCTTGCTCGGCGCTTTGTTCGCCACTCTGCATGTCTTGCTGTTCAGCGACGGACACCGATTGTCGCTGTGCCGCTTCTTCAATCTCGTCGTTGCACGCAGCAAACGATAGCCCGGCAATGCCAACCAAAACCCCAGCCATACCGACCGTGCGCGCAAAGTTCCGTATGATTTTCATAACCCCGAGCATACGCGCCGGCTCGTCGATCAGCATCCTGCGCCGGGTCGTCGTTCTTTGCTCACGTCTCGGTCGAATCCGGAGCTCTCGCATGCCCGCCGATGAATCGAGTCCCGACCCCGCAGAAGATCGCCGCGCCGTGCTCGAATCCAATCGGGCCTTCTATGAGGCCTTCAACGCCCGCGACATCGAGGCCATGGCCGACCTCTGGCAACGCGGCGACGAAGTGACCTGCGTCCATCCGCACCGCAACGTGACCAAGGGACACGCCGACATCCAGCGCACCTGGCGCGCAATCCTGACCAATCCCGACCAGCCCAAGATCGTGTTCGCCGCCGAGGACGCGCGCGTCGTCGGCGACATCGGCATCGTCGCCGGACGTGAGGTGGTGGCCGGTGTGCCGATCGTGGCGACCAACATCTACCAGCGCTCGCAGAGCGCCGACCTGACCGACAATGCCGACACGCCGGAAAACACCTGGCTGCTCATTCACCATCACGGCAGCCCGGTCCTGCACACCGATTAATCGACAACGAAAGAATCAGCCATGTCCGTCACACTCG
The DNA here is from genome assembly GCA_965261715.1 of Dehalococcoidia bacterium. Classification (GTDB taxonomy): domain Bacteria; phylum Chloroflexota; class Dehalococcoidia; order Bin125; family Bin125; genus Bin125. The sequence goes on along the minus strand of OZ253471.1, from coordinate 2,653,640 downwards.
CCAAAGGCGATCAAGCGCCCGACTTCCTGCTTTCCGATCAGGATGGCAACACTCACAAGCTCGCCGACTACGCCGGACAGACCGTCGTCCTCTACTTCTATCCTCGCGACGACACTCCAGGATGCACCAAGCAGGCCTGTTCGTTCCGCGACGACATGGACGAGATCGCGGCGGAAGGCGCAATCGTGCTTGGCGTCTCTATTGACAGCGCCGACTCGCACCAGAAGTTCCGCGACAAGTACGACCTCAACTTTCCGCTCCTCGTTGACACGGATACCGAGGTATCCACGCGCTACGGCGCCTGGGGCGAGAAGACGCTCTACGGGCGCAAGAGCATCGGCATGACCCGTGCTACATTCGTCATCGGACCGGACGGTGTGCTGACCAAGGTCTGGAAGCGCGCCAATGCCGCCGACCACGGGCAAGCGGTCCTCAAGGCCTTGCGGACAGGCCGCTGACGCAACAAACTTCGTCCGCCTAGATCGATCCCCGGAATGTTTTGGTTCTTTAGATTGGCGCTTCGCGTCGTCATCTTGGTGCCGCTTGCGGCAGTGATGGTTGCTGCCTGTTCCTCCGATGATGAATCATCAACGGACGACACACTCAGCGTCGTGGCCTCAACCCAGGTCATTGCCGACTGGGTTCGCCAGGTTGGAGGCGACGATGTCACGGTCCGCACCCTCGTTCCTGCCGGCGCCGACGCACACACCCTCGAACTCACCGTCGACGACATCCGCGCCATCGCCGATGCCGATCTCGTGATCATCAACGGCGCGGGACTCGAAGCGTCCTACGAGGATGTGATCGAAGAGAACGCCGAACGCACCCTCGATCTCGCCGGAGCCGTGGAAGCAATGGGCGAGGAGCTGCACCCATTCGAAGGCATGATGGCGGACGAGCACGACCTGCATCAGCAGGACCAGCAGGCAGAGTCTGAGCACGAACCCGGCGACGAAGATCCGCATTTCTGGTTCGACACAGACATCGCGCAGGCGGCGGTCAAAGCCATCGCGGCCGAGCTGATCGAGTTGCGCCCATCCGACGCCGAAGCGATCGGCGGTCGGTTAGTCGCCTACGTCGCGGAAATCGAAGAAGCCGACGAAGAAGCGCGCGCCATCTTGTCCGTCCTACCAGCAAACCAACGCCTGCTCGTCACCTTCCACGACGCCTTCGGCTACTTCGCCCGTCGCTATGGCCTGCAAATCGTTGGATTCGTCGTCGAAGGACCGGAACAGGGCGTCAGCGCCGAGTCGATCACCGAGCTGATCGAACTCATCGAGCACGAAGGCGTCGAGACCGTCTTCCACGAGCCACAGTTCGATTCCGCCATTCTCAACACCATCTCCGATGAAACAGGCGCCAAGCGAGCAACCATCCGGTCACAGCCAACAGACGACAAGCCCACGTTCATTGAAATCCTGATCGCCAATGCGAAGGCAATCGCAGAACAGTAGCGAAGCGCACTACAGCACGTGCTAGGGGCGCCTCTAGGAATGCTCTGAACAACTCTGATCCCCGCTTCCCCCCTTGCGGGGGAAGCTGCCGCAGGCTGAAGGGGGGTCCCCGAGCGGCCACCGGCGACAGCTATTCAGAGCATTCCTAATAAGGGTGTCTCATATCCTCCCGTCCCGGCCGCCGAGCCGGGACCCGCTCGGTATCGGTGCTGTGCGGTCGACGCTGCCAACCCGGACCTGTCAGATGAGACAGGTGTCAGCCCGTACCACGGCCGCAGAGGAACGGGTCCCCGCTCGGAGGCGGGGACTGGAGAAACTCTCCGCAGGAAGGACTTCTGAGACACCCACTAGCCTGACCCCATGCCCGCTACCGCCAACCCGTCCAAGAGCAATATGGTCTGGATCGACCTTGAGATGACCGGCCTCGATCCCTCGCAAGACGTCATCATCGAGGCCGCCGTCATCATCACAGACGCCAAACTCAACATCATCGCCGACGGACCAGACTTCGCGATTCAGCGCACGGACGAAGAACTGAGCGTGATGAACGCCTGGAACCGGCGGACGCATCACGGCTCGGGATTGATCCAGCGCGTCAAGGCCTCAGACACCACGATTAAGCAAGCCGAGGCCGAGATCGTCGAGTTCGTCCAACAGTGGACAGTCGAGCGAGCCGCGCCGCTCTGCGGCAACTCGGTCCACCAGGACAAGCGCTTCCTCTACGGCGAAATGCCCAAACTGGTCGACTGGCTCAACTACCGGATCGTCGATGTCTCCACGATCAAGGAGCTGGCCAAGCGCTGGTATCCGAATCTCGAACGATTCGTCAAGCAGGAAAATCACCGCGCCCTCGACGACATCCGCGAATCGATCGACGAGCTGCGCTGGTATCGAGATCACATCTTCCGTGACGCTGATCTCTAGCCGCGGCGCTCTACCGCTCCTGCGATGAACCGACCGTCGTTTCGCCACGGAGCGCACTGAACAGACCCCGTGGGCTGAGCACAAATGTCAAGGCCATAATCATCACGGCAGCGAGCACAATCGACGGCCCCGCTGCCAGGTCGAAATGGAACGACGAGTACAGGCCGATCAACGTCGCCGCGACACCGAACACGGCAGACAGGATCATCATCTGACCCAAATGCCGAACCGCCATCGCCGCCGCCGCCGCAGGCGTGACCAGCATCGCCACCGCCAGGATCACCCCGACCAGCCGAAACGCAACCACTGTCGCCACGGCAATCAGCACCAGCAGCCCCACTTGCATCAACGTGACCGGTACACCCGATACTGCTGCCATCTCCGAGTCATAGGCCGTCAACCGCAACTCCGGCAAAAACGCCAGCACGGCAATCAGAACGACGCTGGTCAGGATCGCCATCACAATCAGATCGGTCCACGACGCCCCAAGAATGTGACCAACAAGCAGCGAACCCAGGTCCACAGCAAACGTCCGCTCTCGAGAGATCAGCATCACCCCCAACGCGAAGAATCCGGCAAACATAATGCCGATCGCCGTGTCCTCGCGCAGCCGCCCGCGAATCGTCAGCAGTGCGACGCCAAGCGCAGTCAACACCGCAGCGATTCCGGCGCCGAGGGTAATCAGCACCGCGCCGCCACCGAGCACCAGCGCCACAGCAGCGCCGGCAAGTTGCGTATGAGCCACCGCATCGCCGAGGAAGGCCAGTCCGCGCAACACCACAAAGACGCCGACCATCGCCGACGCTATCGACACGATCACACCCGCCAACAGCGCGCGTTGCATGAATTCAAACGACCACGGATCGGTCAGCCAGTCCACGACGTCCCTTGCCAGCGGCCCACTCACTACCATCATCAGACGCGAGCAGGACAAGATGCGGAGGCTGAATCATGGTACTTGAGCGACAGGTCACGCTAGTCACCGGCGCATCGCGCGGCTTCGGCCTCGCCGCCACGGAAGAGCTCACGCTTCGAGGACATCCCGTCATTGCGACCATGCGCAATCCCGACCGCGACCGCCCGAACCTGGCCAACATCGACCCGGAACTAGTCGAGATCGCCCAATGCGATGTCACCGCCCCGGCATCCATCGAAGTGGCCGTCGACGCCGGACTCAAACGATTCGGACGCGTCGACGCGCTATTCAATAATGCCGGCTACGGACTCTACGGCCCGGTCGAGGACATGTCCGACGAAGAAGTCACGCGCCAGATGGACACCAACTTCGTCGGTCAGATTCGCATGGCGCGCGCCGTGTTGCCCGCGATGCGAGACCAGCATCACGGCAAGATCATCAACGTCTCATCACTCGCTGGACGGATCGTCGCGCCGATGATGGGCCTCTACGCCGCCTCAAAATGGGCCGTCGAGGCAATGTCCGAGGCCCTGCGCTACGAGGTTTCGCGCTGGAACGTCGATGTCACGATCCTCGAACCCGGCATGTACGCCTCCGACTGGCAGACCACCAACCTTGACGTCGCCCAGGCAGTGCGCGAGGGCCGTTCGCCCTACCAGGAATCCGCCGACCACGCCCTCAACACGTTCCGCACCCGAGCCGCCACGCGCCCCGGCTCCCGCTCCGTCGCCACCGCCGTCGCCGACATCGTCGAACTCGAACAGCTACTCCCCATGCGCTGGCCCATCGGAGAAGACACAATCCAAACCATCCGCCTCAGAGAAGCCATGACGGACCAGGAATGGGAAGCCAGAGTTCGAGGAGACACAAAGATCTACCGAGGAGCCTTCTTCCACGGAGTCGAAAACCCAATGGAAGACAAGCCCCGCTGAGCACAGGCGACCAGCAATCCTTCCCAAGAGATCCCCCTTCCAGGGGGAGCTGTCGCGGAGCGACTGAGGGGGTCGCCAGCGCTGGGGAACCCCCTCAGCCTTCGGCAGATCCCCCTGGGAGGGGGAGCAAAGGGAATGACCCCAAACGGTCGGGTTGTGTATGCAGCGCAGCCAATCTCAGCCGTGCTTGCCGACCGACCAGCCCGCCTGCACCAGATGAGCGTCCGAAAACTCAACCGCGTCCGGCTCCAGCTCGTTCGCCAACGTGTCATTGAACCGATTGAGGAATCCAAACATCGAGATCACGCAAACAATCTCAACCATCTCCGAGTCCGACCAGTACTTCCGCAGTTCGTCGAACTGCTCATCCGTCGTAGCATTCGGTACGCCGCCGGAGTCGCGAGCGACCCGCAACGCAGCGCGTTCGGCCTCTGAGAACAACTCCGACGTCTCAAACGCCCACACTGCTTCGACTCGCTCGTAGGTCTCGCCCGCAAGCGTGTGCGCAAAGTGTCCCGTATGCGCCTGGCAGTACAGACACCCGGCCGTACGCGAGACCACGTGCGCAATCAGTTGCTTCAGACCTGGCGGCACCGTTCCTTCCCGCATGATTGAACCGAAGAACGGCTGGAATGCTTCCAGCACCTTCGGCCGCCGTCCCAGGACATGGAACGACGTGGGAATCGTGCCTCCGTTGTTATGAATGGCCGACAGATACGGCGCCGCCTCCAGCAGCTCGGCGGTTGTCATCGGTGTAACTCGGTTCATCTTGTCCTCCAGCGAATCAGCATCTGTTTCGGTTGATCCGGCAACGACCACGAGCCGTCCCGTTCAATCAATAGTTCCGCCACCGCATCGCGCAACACCGGCAACCGCGACGAATCCTTAGCCAACCATAGTCGCCGTCGCGCCCATCCCATCGCGTCATCGGGCGAGCCGAACATGAATCGTTGTCGGTCTCCCCCGCGCCCAATCTCGACCGCATCAACCTGCGCGCCACGCGCTTCCAGCAGCTCGACAAACTCATTGCCTCCTGGCAGATGCACTTGTTCCTCGCTGTGGACCGCCGGCCAGACCTCCCAGAACAGTGATCCGGGCGAGCGATCGTAGAGAATCGCCACGCACTCCCTCGTCGCCGACCGCTCCAGCGCGTCCAGGAACTCGCCGATCGGTTCGATGTCGTAGGCAACATGCGAGATCAACGCCACATCGGCCATGCCCGAGATCTCCGGATCATCCGACGGCCAACGCTGTTCGCGCACCTCGACGTTCAACACGCCGTGCTCCACTTGCATCTGCGCCAACTCCGCCCTCATGCCCCGCGACGGCTCAACCGCGATCACCTTCTGGACATGCAGAGCCAGCGGCAGAGCGAATCTGCCGGCCCCGGCGCCAACGTCAACCCAGACGTCATCCTTCGACGCCAGCTCCAGCAGTGCCTCCAACGCCGCGTCGCCCGTGCGCCGAGGATCGGCGCGGAACGCCGACGCGATCGGGCGGTAGTGATCGCCACCGTCCGATTCCTCCCGTACCCGTTCCGCCTGTTCCCGATTTCCCACGACGCGCACAGCCCACGCCTGCGTCAGTTGCATGGCTGTTGCGCCGTTGGCGCTGGAGTAAACTTTGCTCATGACCACCTCACCTGACCTCAATATTGAGGAACTCCCCAATCTCACCGACCCAGTCCTGATTATGGCCTGGGAAGGCTGGAACGACGCCGGCGAATCGGCCTCCAGCGCTGCCCAGTATCTGATTCAACAGTTGGGCGTGAAGCCGTTCGCCACCATCGACCCAGAGGAATTCTACGACTTTACGGACGCGCGGCCCATGGCCCGCTATCAAAACGGAGAACGCTATATCTCCTGGCCCGACACCGAGTTCGTCCACCTCCGCCCCTCCTCCAGCGGTCGCGACATCGTGGTCGGGATCGGCATCGAGCCGCAGTATCGCTGGAAGCGCTACATGGCGGCCATGTCCGAGCTCGTCGACGCCATCGGCGCCAAGCTGATTCTGTCGCTCGGTTCGGTCGCAGCCGGTACGCCGCACACCCAGCCGGTACACGTACGCGGCTCGGCCAACAACTCCGAGCTTGCCCAGCGATACAACATGCACCCGTCCCGCTTCGAAGGACCTTCCGGGATCGTCGGCGTCTTCCACGACCACTGCCGACGACAGGGCGTCGCCGGAGTCTCGCTCTGGGCCTCGGTGCCGCACTATCTGCCGGGCATCACCAATCCGGTCGGCGCGCAGGCGCTGTTGCGCGTCGTCAGCGACATGACCGGACTCACCTTCGACCTCGATCCCCTCGAGCGCGGCATCCATCGATTCCATTCCCAGCTTGAAGAGGCGCTGCGCGATAACAACGACCTGCGCGATTACGTCGCTCGTCTCGAGGCCGCCAGTCCCGCGCCACAACAGGAGCAAGCGGAGAGCGAGCTGCCCAGCGCCGACGCCTTGATCGCCGACCTCGAAGACTTCTTCCGAAAAGGCGGCGACAGCGCCAACGACTAGCCGCCATCGGTTCGATCCCCCAAGACGTACAGTGAACCTGCCGACGAAGTTGAAATTCGGATAGACGGGCGGAGCGCGATGACAGAAGTTGAAAGAGTCAGCGAGGGCGATCGACAGCAAGCGTCCGAAAAGAACCTCAACAAGATGACCAAGTTCGCGACCAAATTCGCGGACAAGAGTGGGTCCTACCTCCACCCCCAGGAAGACATCACCGAATTCCTCGTGATTGGTCTGGCCAAGCACATCGACGACTACGGCCGTCCGCTCTGTCCCTGCAACTTCTACGAGGACAAGGCCGAAGAGGTCAAAGAGTCCACCTGGATCTGTCCCTGCGAGGAGATGCAGCGTTGGAAATACTGCCATTGACTACTCTTCTGCGATGAGGAAGGTCTTCCCATCACCGAGTACCTCCCGGAAAATCACGAAGGCATCGCCATCTACGGTGTCCGCAAAGACCCACACCCAGACAAAGGCCGAGCCCTCGGCCGCCTCGAAGAGCAGAGTGGCCGCAAAATCGAAAAGCGAAAGCGCCGAGACTAGAGTTCCAGACCTCCCCCTCTGGGGGAGGTGTCACGAAGTGACGGAGGGGGCTCCCCAGCACGCAATCGACCCACAACATGACAATTGTGAAGCTCGGTCTAGCTCTGTCCGCCTGATCACCGTTACGCTCATCAAAACGATCTGCACACCCAACCACTGGACGACGCATGGCCCGAACCTCGAATATCCACCGCGACCTCAAGCGTCGCGAGATGCACGCCAAGTACAAGAGCCGCCGCGCGGCCCTCAAGCAGCAGCTCAAAGAAACCAACAACCCGCGCGAGAAGCAGAACATCCAGTACCAGCTGCAGGCGCTGCCGCGTAACAGCTCGCCCTCCCGGATCAAGAACCGCTGCGCCGTGACCGGTCGCTCGCGCGCCTACATGCGCAAGTTTGGCCTCAGCCGCATCACTTTCCGCGAGATGGCCTCACTCGGCCTCTTGCCCGGCGTCCGCAAGAGCTCCTGGTGATTGGTTTGGGCCAGGTTTCTTCTTATTCCTCATAAACTTGCAATAAATGCAAGTTTAGGAAATAATCCTCCTGTCGGCGGAATGAGGTGCAGATCATCTGCGCTCGCCGGTCGGGAAGCGTCACACCAATGTCCAGACTTCGCATCGCCGTGACGCGCCTGCACGCTCTACGAGCGCTCTTCATCCCAATAGCGCTCATCGTTGCCACCTCGATCACACTGAGCGCCTGCACAGCCGACAACTCCGAAGCAACAGAAGCCGCCGATCGCGCCTCCTCCTCATCTGACGCCGCGCAATCCGCTTCGACCGTTACGAGTAACGGGTCACAAGACGAACAACAGGACGAACCCGTCGACCCCGGCGAGCTGACCGTGTACTCCGGTCGCGGTGAATCGCTGGTCGGACCGATCATCGAGCGATTCGAAGAGCTCACCGGCATTACGGTCCGAGTTCGCTACGCCGGCACTGCTGAGCTGGCCGCTGCCATTCTCGAAGAAGGCGGCCGCTCGCCCGCCGATGTCTACTACGCGCAGGACGCCGGCGCACTCGCCGCCCTGGCCGAGAACGGCGCGCTGACCCAGCTCCCCGACGACATTATCGACAGAGTCTCAGAACAATTCGCCGACGCTTCGGGTCGCTGGGTCGCCACTTCCGGACGGGCCCGCGTGCTGGTCTATTCGCCCGAGCGTGTCCCCAACCCACCCGACAGCGTCTTCGACCTCGTCAACGAAGAATGGCGCGGCCGCGTTGGTTGGGCGCCGTCCAACGGTAGCTTCCAGGCGTTCGTCACTGCCATGCGACAGATCCACGGCGACGAAGCAACCGAGCAATGGCTGCGCGGCATGATTGCCAATGATGTCCGCGAGTATCCCAAGAACTCGCCACAAGTTCAGGCCGTCGGCGATGGCGAACTCGATATCGGGATGGTCAATCACTACTATCTCTTCCGCTTCACCGCCGAAGATCCGAACTTCCCCGCCGCCAACCATTTCACCGACCCCGGCGCAGCCGGAGGCCTGATCAACATCGCTGGCGTCGCGCTCCTCAACGCATCCGACAACGACGAAAACGCCCTTGCCTTCGTTCGCTTCCTGCTCAGTGAAGAGGGGCAGACCTACTTCCGCGACGAGACCAGTGAGTACCCCGTCGCCGCCGGCGTCGACGCCCGCGCTGAACTCGTCCCCCTGGCCGAGCTCAACGCACCGTCCCTCGCATTAACTTCGCTCTCCGACCTCGAGGGCACCCTCGATCTCCTCCGAGAAGTCGGCGCACTTCCATAAGCATGCTCCGAACGATCCAGATCCCCTCTCCCCCCCTTGCGGGGGGAGATGTCACGGAGTGACAGAGGGGGGGCGCCAGCGACCAGATAGGCCTTGAGATGGGGAGCCCCCCCTCTGCCTTCGGCATCTCCCCCGCAAGGGGGGAGAAGAGGAGTTTTTCAAAGGTCTCCCCAAGGGGGGGATGCCGACTTACGCAAGGGTCTCCGCGCGCGGGAAGCTGCCGAAAGCCGGCCACCGATCAGAGTTCCATAAGCCATTCCTGAACCTATCCAGATCGACGTTTCGGCGATTCTGTTACTTCATGACAATTATCTCCGATAATCTCAACCCATGAGCTTCCTCAGCGGAACCGCCGAAATTCCATCGCGCCTCCGCTTCAACATCCCCATCATCTGGATCCTGGCAATCGCGGCAGCCGCTGCGGCCTGCATTCCACTCATCTACCTGATCGTCCGAGCCGCCCAGGCCGATACCGATGCCTGGGCCGACATCGTCTCCAAGGAGACCCTGCGACTGCTGCTCAACACCGCTGCGCTCGCAGTTTCGGTTACCGCCACTTCAGCCGCCCTGGCCCTACCGATGGCCTATCTGACCGAGCGCACCGATCTGCCCTTCGCCCGCTGGTGGCGCTCGATCACGATCATGCCGCTCGCCGTTCCTTCCTATGTCGGCGCATTCGCCTTCATCGTCGCGCTTGGACCCCACGGTTCGCTGCAGGAGTTGCTCGCCCCTCTCGGCGTGGACCACATCCCCTCCCTCTACGGCTTCGTTGGCTCCTGGCTCGTGCTGACCCTGTTCACCTATCCCTATCTGCTGTTGGTGATCAGGGCCGGGCTGCGCAATCTCGACCCCGCAATCGAGGAAGCGGCCCGCTCGCTGGGGCAGTCCGCCTGGGGAGCGTTCTGGCGAGTCACCGTGCCGCAGTTGCGTGTGCCCCTTGCCGCCGGTGGACTGCTGGTGGCCCTCTATGTCATCTCCGACTTCGGCGCAGTCTCAATGATGCGATTCGACACCTTCACCCGTGCCATCTATGTGCGCTTCGGTTCGACCTTCGATCGCTCAACCCTTGCCGTCCTCTCCATCGTGCTCGTCGGCCTGATCGCCGTCGTCCTGGCCGTTGACTGGTCGCAACGACGAAACGCTCGCTATCACCGGCTCGGCAGTGGCGCAGCGCGTACTCCAAGACTGATTCAACTGCGACGCCTGCGCTGGCCCGCCGTGTTCGGTCTGTTCGTGATCTCAGCCCTCGCATTGCTCGTCCCGGTCGCGGTGTTGTTCCACTGGCTCGCGAATGGCATCGAGCAGGGCGAGACCTTCCCCGGACTCTGGACCGCCGCCCTCAACTCCATGGAAGCATCAGCCCTCGCGGGAGCCGTCGCTGTCGCAGCGGCGCTGCCGGTCGCGATCGTCGTCGTCCGTCGCCCCGGCTTCCTCTCGCGGATCATCGACCGCGCTGCATACGTCGGGTACGCCCTACCGGGAATCGTGGTCGCCTTCGCGTTGATCTTCTTCTCGTTGCGAGTGACTCCCGGTCTGTATCAAACACTCGCGATCCTCGTCTTCGCCTACGTCGTGCTCTTCTTGCCTCAGGCTATTTCCGGACTCCGTTCCTCCCTGGTTCGGGTGCAGCCGGGACTGGAAGAGGCGTCGCGCTCGCTCAGCCGAAACTCCTGGCAAACCTTCTACGGCGTTACGCTTCCCCTAATCGCGCCCGGCGTGCTGGCCGGGTTCGCATTGGTCTTCCTCACGACCATGAAAGAACTACCCGCCACACTGCTGCTTTCGCCGATTGGCTTCGAGACCTTGGCCACCGACCTCTGGGTACAACATGCAGATGTGTATTTCGCCCGAGCAGCGGCCGACGCGTTGCTCTTGCTCGGCTGCGCCGCAATACCGATGATCCTGCTGTTTGGACAAGACCGTGACCTCCGCGCATAGTCAACCCGAGAGCCATCCCAACCTCACCCCGGCGCTGGTCGTGCGAGAGGTAACGAAGTCGTTCGCCGAAACTGCCGCCGTCCGCGACGCCTCGTTCCAGGTCCAGCACGGCGAGATCGTCGCCCTGCTCGGACCCAGCGGCTGTGGCAAGTCCACGACGCTGCGCGTCCTCGCTGGCTTCGAGCGACCCGACCGCGGTCTGGTCCAGATCAACGGCGAGACCGCCGTCGGACCCGGAGTTTGGCGACCACCCGAACAACGCCGCATCGGCATGGTCGCCCAGGACTTTGCCCTCTTCCCGCACCTCAGCGTTGCCGAGAACATCGCCTTCGGCCTGCCCAACGGCCACCACGCCTGGTGGAGCCGCCCGCTGCGCCGGTTCCGACACACCGAGGAACCCGCGCGCGTCAGGGAAATGCTGGAACTCGTCGGCCTCGATGATTTCGCGCAGCGCTATCCGCACGAGCTTTCAGGCGGCGAAGCCCAGCGCGTGGCGCTCGCCCGGGCGCTCGCGCCCGAGCCGGCCGCGGTCCTGCTGGACGAGCCCTTCAGCAACCTCGACCAGAATCTCCGAGCCAGCCTCCGTCTCGCCATGCGCAACATCCTCAAGGCGGCCAACACCGCCGCCGTCTTCGTCACGCACGACCGCGAGGAAGCCCTCTCCCTCGCCGACCGCGTCGCCGTCATGCGCAATGGCAGAATCGAACAGATCGGCGCGCCCGACGACATCTACTACCGCCCGGAGACGCGCTTCATCGGCACCTTCGTCGGCGACGCCAACATCCTCCCAGGTGAACGAGTCCGCGGCGGCGCCCAGACTGAGCTGGGCTTCGTGGTCATTACCGATCCGCAAACAGAATCCACCGGTGAGCCCATCGACATCCTGCTCCGTCCCGAGCAGCTCGCGCTCAAGCCCTGCCAGGATGACGGCCCCGACTGCGCCAATGTGATCAGCAGCGAGTACTACGGGCACGATCAGGTCGTCCGTGTGCGATTGCAGTCGGGAGTCGAAGTCGAAGCGAGACTGCGCACCGAAGTCGTCTGGCATCCCGACGATCCTGTCGACGTCATCGTGCTTGACGACGCCATCGCCTTTACTCGCTAGGAATGCTCTGAATAACCCCATTCCCCGCTTCCCCCCTCGCGGAGACCTTTGCAAAACTCTCAGTTCCGCTCTCCCCCCCGTGCGGGGGGACATGTCATGGAGTGACAGAGGGGGGGTCGCCGGCGACGACCAGATAGGCATTGCGATAGGGAACCCCCCTCTGCCTTCGGCATCTCCCCCGCAAGGAGACCTTTGCAAAACTCACAAATCCCCTCTCCCCCCCTTGCGGGGGGAGATGTCACGAAGTGACAGAGGGGGGGGGTCCTCCGCCAGCGACCAGATACGCCTTGGAATGGAGAGACCCCCCTCTGCCTCCGGCATCTCCCCCGCGAGGGGGGAGAAGGGGGGGCGATCGGCCACCGAGAGGAGGTAATCAGAAGATTCCCGGGCGCCTCTGATTGCATAGGGTCTGGTCGTACGACTGCCCTTTACCATGCCAACACCGGCGCATCGCCGATGCGCGTGGCAGGAGTACTACTGATGCGCGTCGCCCTGATGGTTGAAGGACAGAACGGTCTCACCTGGGATCGCTGGCGTCACATCCTCAAACTCGCCGACCGACTGGACTTCCCTTCCCTCTTCCGCAGCGACCACTACTTCACCGGCCCCATCGCGAGCAACCAGCAGGACAGCCTTGAGTGCTTCCTCAGCTTCGTCATGGCCGCCGAGCAGACCTCCAACCTGCGCTTCGGACCAATGGTCACACCGGTCACCTTCCGACGACCAGTCGATGTCGGACGCATGGCCGCACAGATCGACCAACTCTCCGGCGGCCGCTTCGTCATGGGTCTCGGCACCGGCTGGAACCAGGCCGAGCACGACGCCTACGGTCTCAACTTCCCGCCGACCAAAGAGCGCTTCGACCGCCTCGAAGACGCAATCAACCTCATGCAAGCGCTCTGGAGCCCCGGCCAATCCAACTACAGCGGCGAGTACTACCAACTGGACGGCGCAGACTGCTTGCCCAACCCCGAGCCGGGCCGACCGCCCATCCTGATCGGCGGAGGCGGGGAGAAGCGAACCATCCCCATGGCCGCGAAATACGCCGACGAGTGGAACTGCGTCTCACTCACACCCGACGCCTACGGACACAAGCGCGATGTCCTGGCCCGAGCCTGCGAAGCCATCGACCGCAATCCCGACGAAATCGAACACTCAATGATGATGTTCCACGCCGTCGGTCCGCCCGAACTGGTTGAGGCGGGAGGCAAGTTTGTCCAGGGCATGTTCGGACGACCCGGTCAGCCACTGGACGAGTTCCTGACCGAGTTCAACGCAATGGGACGCCTCGTCGGCGGCGCCGACGAAGTCGTGGACGCCCTCGGCAAACTGGCCGAAGCCGGGGTCGCCGAGGTCCAGTTCCAGCACTTCATGTTCGAGCGCGACGACGTCCCCGAATTCCTCGCCCGAGATGTCGCGCCGCAGGTCGCCAACATCCCCATCGGCAGTCATAGCTAAGGGAGTACCGAATGACCGTCCAAGAACTCCTCATCCACTTCATGGAGGCGCTGCATAACGGCTACATCGCCGCGCTCGACGACCTCGACGACGACCAACTCAACTGGCGCTACGACGACAACGCCGTCTCGCCCGGCTTCCACGCCTGGCACTACATCCGTACCAAGGACAACATCGTCAACTTCGTCTGCCAGGACCGCAAACCGCCGGTCTGGCTACGACAGGGACTGAACGAGTCCTGGAGCTTCCCCAAGGTCGCGCAAGGCACCGACATGGAGCGCTCCGACGCCCAGGGCTTGCGGATTCCCTCTACCGGCGATCTGATCGGCTACTTCAACGACGTACACGAAGACGTGATGCAATACCTCAACGCATCCACCGACGCCGACCTCGCCGAGACCGTCCGCGTCGTCCAGTTCGGCCACCAGGCCAAGTCCCAGCAGATCCTGCAGACCTGCATCGCCCACGGCAACGGACACCTCGGCCAGATCCTCAACACGCGTTCGGTCATGGGCTACCCGGCCCGGATCGACTTCTAGTCCAGCATCAAGCCGAGAGGTCACATCATGAAAATCAGCGACAACGTCCGCATGGTCCCGGTCCCCGAGGACCAGCCGATGCGCCCGACCTCGACCAACATCTACATCATCGGTCAGCGCGGCGGACAGACCCTGACGATCGACTCGGGCGAAGCAATCGACAAGTTCCGTTGGATGCTGCGCGGATACCTCGCGGCCATCGACCACTCCGAAATCGGCGTCGCGGCAATCACGCATCACCATTTCGACCACTCCGGCAACCTCAAGCACGTCAACGAGCACCTCAAGGCAGAGATCGCCGTACCCGAGAACGCCGTCAAGCTACTCAAGGGTCGCCTGCCCAAGGAGGGCGTCAAGACCTACACCGATGGAGACACGATCAACCTCGACGGCGGCATCAGGGTCCAGGTCATGACCAGCCCCGGTCACTCGGTCGACTCGCTCTGCTACTACATCGAGGAAGAAGGCATCCTCTTCACCGGCGACACCATCCTCGGCAACACGACCACAGTCGTCGGCGACATCAACTCCTACATGGCGTCACTTCGACGCCTGCTCAAGCTGCCCAACATCAAGGTGCTCTGCCCCGGCCACGGCCCACTAATCCGCGACACCGAGGACAGCAAAGCACGCGACCGGCTCGAAATGTACGTCGCTCACCGCCAGATGCGCGAGGACCAAATCCTCGAACAGCTCCAGAACGGCGAGCCCAAGACCTCCTGGCAGATGATGGAAAACATCTACGGAGACAGCATCGACAAGCGCCTCCGCCGGGCCGCCGACGGCAACGTCCAGGCTCACCTGAAGAGCTTGCAGAAATCGGGCGTTGTCAGAGCTTCACGAGGGATCAAACGGATACAGAATCCCACGACGGCCGCCATGAACAAACTCAAGCAGCAGGACGATCGCCGCATCATCAGCCAGGGCAAGAAGCTGGAGAAACAGGCGAGAGGCAAAGCCCTCGCCCAGCAAGAGAATCCCCCAACAGATCGTTGGAAGAAGCCGCCAACCTACCAATTGCGCTAATTCAGCGCCGATTACGCCGCATTTCCCGTTCAGAAATGCGCCAATGCGCAAAAGAATGATTCAAGATTGATATGATCCATTAATATAAATGAGTCCTAACGGAGTTCGGCCGTGGAATTCGACGACGTCCGCGCACTACTTGCCCGTCTCGACGGCGAAACCGCCGACCAGATCGAATCGCAAACCGTCGAGTTCAAGTCCTGGAATCCACAGCCGCGCTCGCCCCGGGATCGGATCCGCGCGATTCGCGAGAGTGTGGTCGCCTTCGCCAACGCTTCCGGCGGAACGCTAATCCTCGGCGTCGCCGACCGCAAACGTACGCGCGCCGAGGCGATTCACGGTGTCGACGATCTCAATCTTGACCGCCTCCGGATCGAGATTCACGATGGCACGTTGCCGCACATTCTTGTCTATCCCGACATCTTCGATGAGCCCGAGGGACGAGTCGTGGCGCTGCGTGTGCTGCCGGGCATTCCGCCTCATACGACCTCCGAAGGGATCGGCAAAATCCGGGTCGGCAACATCAGCAAACCGATCACCGGCCATGACTTCGCTCAGATCATATCCGGCCGCGGCCTATTTGACCTTTCCGCCGAGGTCGTATCAGATGTCGACCCGTCGGATCTCCTGCCGCGCGAGATCGAGCGACTACGCAACGTCGTCGCGCTCAACGGCGGTCAGCGCGACCTGCTCGCGCTCGATGACGCTGAGCTGCTGACGGCCCTGGGTCTCGCCTCGTCCCGAGGACTGTCTTTGGCCGCGGTCCTGCTGTTGGGCAGTCCGGCCGCGATCCGCCGCGCCGCGCCCGCACACGAAGTCATCATGCTGCGGATGTCCGGCGGGGCGCAATACGACCTGCGCAAAGACTCGCGCAGCCCCATTCTGGCGTTGCTGGAAGAGTTCGATCAGTGGCTCCAACCTAATCTCGCCGTCACGACGATCCACGACGGGTTCTACCATCGCGAGATCCCCATCGTCTCAAATCTCACAGCTCGCGAGGCGCTGCTCAATGCGATCGTCCACCGCGACTATGTGATCAGTTCGTCGATTCAGATCGAACTGCACGAGGATCGGTTGGTCTTTACCAGCCCGGGCGGATTCGTGCGCGGCATCACCGCCAGCAACCTCCTGCGCCACGCCCCCGAACGCCGCAATCCGCTGCTCGCTGAAGTCCTGCAGAAAATCGGACTCGTGAACCGCGCCGGACTCGGCGTCGACCGGATCATCGAAGACCACCTGTCGCTGGGCAAGCAGATGCCGCGTTACCGCGATACCGGACTGTCGATCGAACTGACCCTGCCGACCCGGACAGACGAGGCATTCGCACGCTTCGTCACCTCCGTCATTCGCAGCGGGGCGCAGCTCAACCTCAACGAACTGATGGCCATGCGCGGCGTGGCCAACGAAGGCGCCCTCAATCGCAACACCGCCGCCACACTGCTGCAACTCCCCCAATCAGAGGCGGCGGACACGCTCGTCTCGCTCCGAGAACGAGGCATGCTCAGTGCCCGTGGACGGGGAGTGCACACCCTGTATGGGCTGGCGACGGACTATCAGTATCTGATGTCTAAGGCAGCCCGAGATCAGACGGTCGGTCCGCTTGACCACGAGGCCGCCTCCTCGCTGGTTCTCGGTGAGCTGCGGTCGCGTGGCAAGTTGGCCAACGCCGATGTCCGATTCTTGACCGGCTACTCCCGCGCCCGCGCGCGTCGGTTGATGAACGACCTCTGCATCGCCGGATTGGCCAACCGGCGCGGTCGCGGTCGCGGATCGCATTACGTGCCAATCCCGCCCGAACGCGAACCAGCCGACGCGGAAAATGCGCCAAACAATGCGCGTGATCCATTTCTCTGATCCATTTCGCGTCTCAGCGACGTGGAAATGCGCCAAACAATGCATGCGATCCATTTCTCCGATCCATTTCGCGTCTCAGCGACGTGGAAATGCACCAAACAATGCACGCGATCCATTTCTCCGATCCATTTCGCGTCTCAGCGACGTGGAAATGCACCAAACAATGCACGCGATCCATTTCTCCGATCCATTTCGCGTCTCAGCAACGAGGAAATGCACCAAACAATGCACACGATCCATTTCTTTGTTCCATTGTTTTCGATCGCGCTTCCACTTCTCTCACCTCCATCGACTCATTCCGCGGCAGTCCCCGCACCCATTAGCCTCTGACCAGCCAACGAGTGCAAGGAGCCACCAATGGACTACGGCATCGGAATCCCCAGTTGGATCAACGCCTATCAGGAAGTGCAGCGCGCCGAGGCCGCCGGCTTCACCCATGCCTGGTTCTACGACTCACAACTGATCTACTCCGACGTCTACGCGGCGATGGCCCTCGCCGCGCATCACACCTCGACGATCAAGCTGGGCACCCTCGTCGCCATCCCTTCCAACCGGATCGCGCCCGTCACTGCCTCTGCCGTCGCTTCGCTCAACAAGTTGGCGCCGGGACGGATCATCCTCGGTATCGGCACCGGCTACACCGGGCGCAACACCATGGGCCTGCCCGCCTACCCGATCAAGCGCTACCGCGAGTACGCCCAGCAGGTGCGCGGACTGCTCAATGGTGAGGACGTGCTCTACACCGACGATGTCACCGGCAACGAGCGCTGGATCCGGCTGATCCACGGCCAGCATTCCGAATTCCTCAACCTCGACGACTTCATTCCCATCTACGTTGCGGCTAACGGGCCGCGCGCGATGGAGGTCGTGGGACAGGTCGGCGACGGCTGGGTCACGACCGGCATGGGACTCAACGCGCAGCAGTCCTTCCCTGCGATCGCCGCCGCGGCAGAAGCCGCTGGACGCTCGACCGATAAGCCGTACACGGTCGGCCTCACTTCTGGACTCGTCCTGCAAGACGGCGAGTCGGTCGAATCCCAGCGAGTCATGAGCATCCTCGGACCGGCCATGGTGCCCGGCGTACACGCGATGTGGGAGGCCGCCTACGGCCCCGGCGCCAACCTCGGCATGGACAACCCTGACCTCGCCGGCGAGTACAACAACTACATCCGCGAGTACTCCGCCGCCAAGGGCACGCCCGAGGACCGCCTCTACCTCGATGTCCACGAGGGCCACATGGTCTACCTCAAGCCCGGCGAGGAGCGCTTCATCTACCCGCAGGTGCTTGAGCGCAGCCTGGTCGGCTCTGGGTCTGAGATCATCGAGAAACTCGAACACCTCGAATCAATCGGCGTCGACAACATCGCGCTGACCGCCAACGACCCCGCCGGCGCCCGAGAAATCATCGACGACTTCTCCCGCGAAGTCATCCAAAAGCGCGGCTAGCCGAACCACCCAGACAAATCGAAGGGCAACCAATATGGACTACGGACTGCTCGTTCCCACCTACATCGACATGTGGAAGGAAGTCGTCCGCGCCGAGGAGGCGGGCTTCACACACGCCTGGTTCCCCGACTCTCAGCTGATCTGGTCCGACTGCTACGCGGCCATGGCGCTGGCCGCCGAACGCACCTCGACGATCAAGCTGGGCACGCTGGTTTCGATTCCCTCCAACCGGATCGCGCCGGTCACCGCCTCCGCCATTGCGACGATCAACAAGCTCGCGCCTGGACGCACGATTCTCGCGCTCGGCACCGGCTACACCGGACGCAACACGATGGGTTTGCCCTCGTATCCGGTCAAGAAGTTCCGCGAGTACGCCCAGCAAGTCCGCGACCTGCTCGACGGCAATGACATCCTCCACACCGACAATGTTACCGGCCGCGAGACCTGGATTCGGCTGATCCACCCGGACCATCCCGACTTCTACAACATCAAGGATCACATCCCGGTCTACATCGCCGCCAACGGCCCGCGAGCCACCGCGGTCGTCGGCGAGGTCGGCGACGGCTGGGTCACCTCCGGTACCGGTCCGTGGTTGGACAGCGGATTCCCAATCATCGAGCAGGCCGCGCAGTCTGCCGGTCGCTCGACCGAGAAGCCCTACACCGTCGGACTGACCGGCGCCTGCGTGATGCAGGAAGGCGAGGACCTCATGTCCGAGCGCGTCCTGCACCGCGCCGGCGCGGTCGCCGCCGTCTACAACCACACCCTCTGGGAGTCGGAGTACGGCGGCTGGGGCGGCAACCTCAAGGGCGTCAACCCCGACGTCGCGGCCGAGTACAACCAGTACATCACCGAATACGCCGAGGAGCGAGGCCGCCCGCTCGACCGCCTCTACCTCGATGTCCACGAGGGTCATTACAGCTACCTCAAGGAAGGCGAGGAGCGCTTCATCACCGCCGACCGGCTCAACGACATGATCATCGGCACGCCCGATCAAATCATCGAGAAGTCGGAACTCGCCGAGTCCCACGGCGTTGATCACCTGGCCCTGACCGCGCTCGATCCTGCTGCCGCCAACGACCTGGTCGACGAGATGGCCCCAATCATCGCGCGAACGTCATAAGCCCTCCCGCTCCCCCTTGCAGGGGGAGCTGCCGCAGGCTGAGGGGGTCCCTTCCGCCCCTCAGATGGAAAACCCGACCTTGATCCTATGGAAACGCCTCTGACCTGGAATCTGCCCAAGTCACCGCCCGCGCCGACGCTGGCGTTGACCCACGGCGCGGGCGCATCCGCAAGTCATCCCAGTACCGCACACCTTGCCAAGCTGATCGCCGAACGCGGCGTTCGCGTCGCCCGCTTCGACTTCCCTTACATGCGCCGGGCTATTGAGGCTGGCCGGCGTCCCTGGCCGCCTGATCCCGAGGATGTCCTCGCCGGAACCTGGGTTCAGGTCATCCAACAGCTCGCCGAGCAGGGAGTGCCAACCTCCAAGCTGTTCATCGGAGGCCGAAGCATGGGCGGACGCATCGCCAGCTACCTGGCCGACGCCGCCGAGCCAGCCGGCATGGTCTGCATCAGCTACCCGTTCCACGCCCCCAACGATCCCTCGCGGGCAGCAACCATCCACCTCGAGCAGATGGCCACGCCCACGCTCATCGTCCAGGGAGAACGAGACGAATACGGAACCCGTGAGGAGGTCGAGGCCTACGACCTCTCACCCAACATCAAGCTCAAATGGATCCCCGACGGCAACCACGGCCTCATCCCCAGAAAGCGCTCCGGCCACACCGAGGAAAGCAACCGCGAGCTAGCAGCGGAAGCGATCTCCCAATTTATCCACTCCCACCAGTAAGCACCGCACTTCCGTCATTCCTGCGTAGGCAGGAATCACGAAGCACCCAATTTGATTCGGAGTACATCCAATAGCCGTTCTGGGAGAGCCCGCGCGCAATCTCTGAGCGACGGCAATTGGGGTCGCTGCCCGGCGGCAGCAAGAGGATCGTGATTCCTGCGTGCGCAGGAATGACGAGGTATGTCGTTGTGTCCGTCGCTACCGCCGCCCGCCGGCCGACGCTCTGCCGGCATCGCCCGCATTGCCTCCGGCGCGTAGCCCAGGTATAGATACGCCACGATCGCGAACTTACCTCTGATGCGATCGCGAAGTTCATCCACACTCTTCAATCGAGGACCACAACTCCGTCATTCCTGCGCAGGCAGGAATCGCGATCCTCCGCCCGCCCGCCGGCAGCGAGGCCTTTGCCGTTGCTCAGCGACCGCGCGCGGAGATCCGAGGACGGCGACAGGTAGATGCCCGCACAGCGTTGGGCGCCTCGTGATTCCTGCGTAGGCAGGAATCACGAAGGATGTCGTTGTGTCTGACGCAACCCCCGCCAGATCACCTCAGCCGCTCGACGCTCCGCCGGTATCTCCCGCATTGCCTCCGGCGCGTAGCCCAGGTACAGATACGCCAGGATCGCGAACTTACCTCTGATGCGATCGCGAAGTTCATCCACTCTCTCCAATCGAGGACCACAACTCCGTCATTCCTGCGCAGGCAGGAATCGCGATCCTCCGCCCGCCCGCCGGCAGCGAAGCCTTTGCCGTTGCTCAGCGACCGCGCGCGGAGATCCGAGGACGGCGACAGGTAGATGCCCGCACAGCGTTGGGCGCCTCGTGATTCCTGCCTACGCAGGAATCACGAAGGATGTCGTTGTGCCCGACGCTACTCCCGCCAAACCACCTCCGCCGGCCGACGCTCAGCCGGCATCTCCCGCATCGCTTCCGGTGCATAGCCCAGATACAAATACGCCACTATCCGGTCCTGCTCGCCGATCCCCAGCCAGCGCTTCGCCGCAGCATTCTCCGCCAGCGCCCCCGTGCTCCACTTCGTCGCCAGACCCCTCGACGTCGCCGCCAGCATCATGTTCTGGACCGCGCAGCAGACGGCCGCGTAGTCCTCCCGATCCCGCACCGGATCATCCAATACCGCCTCCTGCGTCACCGCCACGAACAGCGGTGAGCGCATCAGCTTGCCGCGAGGGTCCTTGGTGAATTCGCCGCCGCCGTCGAGAATCGCCTCACACATCGCTTCTCGCGCCGACCCCGACACCACATGGAATCGCCACGGCTCGGTGTGCTTGTGAGTCGGCGCCCAGCGCGCGGCCTCAACCAGCTCTTCCACCAACGCCGGTGACACCTCCCGCTGCGAGAACACCCCGATCGTTCGTCGCTCTCGGATGGCCTGATCGACATCCATAGCCCTACTCACTTACCGAGTTGACTCCAACATCTGACGTAAACGTTGACCACAGCATACGATCACGGAACATGATTCGCGCTGGCATTGGACAAACTTTCGAGGCCTTCGGCATCGGCACGTTCCGGCTGCACTGGATGCTCACCGTGATGGCCTTCATGGCCTTCTCGATGAACTTCACTGTCCTGCCAATCGTTGCCTTCGATCTGGGCGGAACCAACTCGTCGGTCGCCATCGCGATGGCCGGCAACGGCATCGCCTGGTTCTTCATCGGACCCTTCGCCGGCGCCATGACCGACCGGCTCTCCAAACGTCGATTGATCGCCCTGGCCCAGACCGCAATCGCGATCAACTACGCCTTGATCGGTTTCCTCATTCTGATCGGACGCATCGAGGTCATCTGGCTGACCGTCAGCACCCTCTTCCTTGGCGCGTGCTTTGCGTTCACCGGGCCCTCGCGCCGGGCCTACGTCGCCGATATCGTCTCGCCTCGTCTCGTCGGCAACGGCGTCGCGCTGCTGCAGACCGGTCTGACCTTCCCGCAGTCGGTCGGCCCCGTGATCGGATCGTTGCTGCTATTCGCGCCCTTCATCCGAGCCGAGGGCGCCTACTTCATCATGTCCGGCATCCTGGTCGTGACGATCTTCGCGCTCTTCCTGATGCCGCCCGGCAGCCCACGCAACGTTCCCAGAGGATCAGTCACGCGCGAGTTGCTGCTCGGCCTTCGCTATGCCTGGTCCCAACCGCGACTGCGTGTGCTCCTCGCCACCCTGTTGTTGGTCTCGGCAACCGCAGGTCCCTACCAGAACATCCTGCCCGGCTTGCTTGAGCACGTGTTCGACATCGATCCGCGCAATCTTGGACTGGTGACCTGGCCGATGGGAGTTGGCTCATTCATTGTTGGACTCTCAGTAGCCGGCGTCGTCGGCACTCGATGGTCGGGCGGCATCCTCCTGATCATGAGCTGCGCCTTCGGACTCGGTGTCGCGCTGCTCGGAGTGACGCCCAACGCGCTGGTCATGCTGCCCGTGGTCTTCCTGGTCGGTTCGGGATTCTCAGGATTCCAGACCCTGAACACGGCCGAAATCATCCGCCAGTCAAATCCCGAGTTTCACGGCCGCGTCACAGCACTGACATTCCTCCCCTTCGGAGTCCAATCCTTCACCGGACTAGGCTTTGGGGCAGTCGCGGACATCATCGGCGAGCAGGACGTGTTCCTCCTGATGGGCCTCTCAGCGATCGTGATCAGCATCATCTTCGGCACGATGTACCTGAGAATGAAGTCGCCCGTATTCAACGTACCGACCGCCAAAGCAGTCCTCCGCCGAACCCTCCGCCCGATCGCCGCGATCACCCGCCCTCAGAAGTAGAATCCCCCGTCATACCCGCGACGACGCGCGGGAATGACGACTCTTGGACTCCTAAGAATGCTCTGAACAACTCCGATCCCCGCTTCCCCCCTCTGCGGGGGAAGCTGCCGAAGGCTGAAGGGGGGTCCTCGCTCAGCCTGCGACACCAGTTGTTCAGAGGATTCCTAAGACGCTCACCTGAACAGCGGCCTGATGGGGATCTCGCCCTTGGCTTCACTTCACATAGCGGTCAAACCACCCAATCATCCGCTCGTAGTACTCCTTGACCAGCGCAGGATCAGCCACCCGGAACATCAAATGCGAGCAGCCCGGGAAGCGCACCATCTCCGCTTTCTTGCCCCGGTACCGCAGCCCGGCGAAATACTCCTCGCCCTGCGAGATCGGCACGCGCCAGTCTGACTCGCCGTGCATAATCAGCACCGGACAGCGCACGTTGTCGACGTATGTAATCGGCGAACGCTCCCGATACCAGTTAAAGTTGCTGTCCGGCATGTCGCCCCACTGATACGAGCCCCACGACGGACCAATATCCGATACGCCCCACATCGACCACAGGTTCACCACCGGAGCGCCCGCGATCGCCGCCTTGAATCTATCGACATGACCAATCAACCATGTCGTCATGTATCCACCGTACGAATACCCATGAACGCCCAACCGCGACGCATCCACATACAGACGCTCACAGACCACATCCAGCGCATGAAGCAGATCGAGCGAATCCTCACCGCCCCAGTCTTCGGTCACGGCATCGGTGAAGTCCGCGCCATACGTCGACGAGCCGCGCGGATTGACAAACAGCACCAGATAGCCCGCGCCAGCGATCACCTGGTGCAACACATTGAATCCCTCGCCAAAGAAACCGTTCGGGCCACCGTGAATCTCTATCACGAGCGGATACGACTGTTCAGGATCGAATCCCGGCGGATACATCAGCCCACAAGGAATCTCCCAGCCGTCCCGCTCCACCGTGAAGAACTCCACGTCACCAATCTCATGCTCGCCAACGAAATCGGCTGATGCACTAGTCACCGCGGTTTCTTTTCTCCCCCCTCTGGGGGGAGATGCCGAAGGCAGAGGAGGGTCCCCAGCGCACAAAGTCACGATCTCGCCGGGAGCGTCTGGAGTCGTCGACACGATCGCCATCGACCCACCGTCGGCCGACACATCAAAGCCACCAATCAGTTCTGCCTCAGCCCGAATCGCCTCCGGCGCCGACGACCCGTCGGCCGCCACCCGATACACACCCGAGCGTCCACGAATGTCAGCCGCAAACGTGATCGCGTCATCCGACCAGACCATCGTCGGAGGACCGGATATCGGAAAGAAGCCCGACTGCGGATTGATCGAATCGTCTGTCAATCGAGTCCGCTTGCCGCTGTAGCGCTCAATCCGCTCGAGGTACGCCTGGTGACGCTGCGACGCATCGGTCACCGATACCGCCAACGCCAACCCATCCGGCGACCAACACGCCCGGCCCGCCGACATCACACCCGGCGTCAGCCGTTCCACGTGGCCGCCACCAGTAACGCCTTGAGTCGACATCACGCACAACTCAGAGCCAAACGGACGCCGACCTTCGCGGTCCACGTTGCGATCAGCCGTAAACGCCACCCAGCGACCATCCGGCGAGACCATCGGATGCGCGTGGTTATATGTCCCGGTCGTGAGTTGCGTCGCTGTACCCGTCGACGCGTCAATCCGAAACAGCTGATGCCAGGCACCCTCGCGATATCCCAGCGTGTCGCCCCGGTAATACGTGTCACGAACGACTGTCGTCTTTGAGCCGTCACGCTTCCCGCGATGCGGATCGATATCGACCACCGCAATCATTCCCGAGCCATCCGGCAACCAATCAAATCCCGCCACAGAGTGATCCAGGTCCGTCAGCCTGCGAGCCTCGCCGCCGTCCGTCGGAAGCAGCCAGATCTGTCGAGGCGCACCATCCTCAGCCGACGAAGGCCGCAGAAAGGCCAACACCGATCCATCAGGAGACCAGACCGGTCCAGAGTCGGAGTTGCCCGAAGTCAACCGCCTCGACGCGCCGCCCTGGAAAGGAGCACACTCAATCCACGACACCCGCGTGCCGTCCTCCACCTGTCCGCGAACATAGGCAACCACCGATCCATCCGGCGAAATCGCCGGCGAACCCACGCCGCCCAACTCAAGCACAATCTCCGGCCCAATCGGAGTCTTCATGGATTCCCCCTGTTTCCGCTCCCCCTTGAAGGGGGAGCTGCCGAAGGCTGAGGGGGTCCCCTCCTCCCGACGGCAGCAATTCGACCCCTATCCTAGCCAGCAGTACAGCCGATACGACCACGGGAGGTCAGCAGTGCCCAACATCGAACGCGACGGAGTCAGCATCTACTACGAAGCGAGCGGCGAAGGCCCCGCGATTCTCCTCTCGCACGGCTACGGCGCCACCTCGCAGATGTGGGCCGGCCAGATCGACCTGCTTTCCGCCGATCACCGCCTGATCGTCTGGGACATGCGCGGGCACGGCCTGACCGATTCTCCCGAAGATCAGTCCTGCTACAGCGAGGCCGAGACTGTCGCCGATATGGCCGCCATCCTCGACGCCGAAGGCATCGATAGCGCCGTCATCGGCGGACTCTCGCTGGGCGGCTACATGGCGCTCGCCTTCCAGGTCGCCCATCCCGAGCGCACCCGAGCCCTGATGCTGTTCGATACCGGCCCCGGCTACAACAACCCCAAGGCCCGCGAGGGCTGGAACACCGGCATGGCCGTCCCTCGCGCCGAAGCGCTCGAGCGTGACGGCCTCGCAGCGCTCGGCGGCTCCGAGGAAGTCCGCGTCTCCACGCACCGCTCGGCCGACGGTCTCGCCCGAGCCGCCCGCGGCATGTTGGCCCAGTTCGACAACCGAATCATCCAGTCGCTCAAGACCATCCCCCAGCCGACCCTCGTGCTCGTCGGCGAGAACGACACGCCATTCCTCGCCGGCACCGACTACATGGCCAACAAGATCCCCAACAACACCCATGTCGTCGTTCCCAACGCCGGACACGCGTCAAACATCGACAACCCGCCCGCCTTCAACGACGCCGTGACATCGTTCCTCTCCCAACTCCCATTCCCTCTCCCTCCGGGAGAGGGCTAGGGTGAGGGCCACACTGAGCTAGGAGCCCATCATGCAGGTCAGTCTCTTCTTCCTTCCCTCAGTCGGTACACGAGCGGACATCGAAGCCGGCATGGCCGGCAATCGTCCCGAACTCTACCAGGACATGCTTACGGACATGTCCGCCTTCGCCAAAGCCGGCGACGCCCTCGGTTACGACTCGATCAGCTTTACTGAGCACCACTTCCACATCGAGGGCTTCGAGGTCTCGCCCAACCCAATCATGCTCGACCTCTACCTGGCCATGCAGACCGAACGCATCCGCGTCGGCCAGCTCGGCCTCGTGCTGCCAGCGCATAATCCGATCCGCGTGGCCGAAGACATCGCCATGCTCGACCACATGTCGGGCGGACGCGCACTCGCCGGCTTCGCGCGGGGCTACCAGCGACGCTGGGTCGACACCCTCGCCCAGCAGATCCACGGCGTCCACGCGGCGCACCCCGGCAACCACGACGCCATTGACGCCGCCAACCGCGCCGCCTTCGAGGAGCACTTCCAGATCATTCGCAAGTGCTGGACCGAAGAGATGGTCGAGTACAAGGGCCAGGCCTGGCAGATTCCGCCCGAGGGCACGCCCTGGGACATCGAAGCGACCCGCATGTACGGCAAGGGCGTCGACGAGAACAACATCGTCCGCCAAATCGGCGTCGTTCCCAAGCCGCTGCAGAAGCCGCATCCGCCGATCTTCCAGCCCTTCGCCTCCTCCGAACGCACCATCCGCTGGTGCGCCCGTGAGGGCATCACCGCCATCCTCCCGCCGATGTACCCCGACCTGCAGAACCGTCTCTACGAGGTCTACCAGGAAGAAGCCGCCGCCGCCGGCCGCAACCTCAAGCCGGGCGAGGGCCTCGGAGTCCTCAGAGACGTGATCATCACCGACACCGACGAAGAAGCCATCGAACTCTGGCGCCACTCCGCCGCCTTCGCCGGAGGAGCCTGGTTCGCCCCCTTCGGCTTCGCCGAAGCCCTGCGCCCACCGGGAGGAGAACTGCTCACCCTCGAAGAGCAACTAGACAACGGCCTCCTCTTCGCCGGAACCCTCGACAGCGTCAAAAGGCAAGTCCAAAACATGCTCGACGTGGCCCCCGTGAGCTGGGTCTTCATGTGGCAATACAACGGCCTCCTCACGCAAGGCCAAATCCTAAGAAGCATGGAAGACTTCGCCGAAAAAGTCCTCCCCGAGTTCGGCGGCCTTGGCGGCTAATGATAGGTGGGTATTTTGGTTGAAGCAGCAGACCACATTTCACTTGAGAGGATGTCCAACGCTCAGTTGGCCACATTGGCTCTGTATCTGGTGGGCGGTGGAACTGGGCGCAAGGACACTCAAGCGATTGCTTTGAAGTGCTTTGAGCTTGCGCCGCGGCGATTCTGTTGGCGGGACCATCCGGAATATCCGAGCGAAGTACGCGCGCGCGACGCTCTTGCGGATGCAAAGAAGTCAAGGAACGGACAATTCGTTAATGGCACTGCCGCAGACGATTGGATACTGACCCCCGCAGGTGTCTCATGGAGCGAAACACACGCTGCAGGCATCGCCGATGTGGGAATGTTCGAGGGAGCGACCAATCTCTCGATCGAACAGGCAAGGACTCTTCGGAGGTTGACCGAACACCGTGAGTTTCATCGCTGGGGACAGGATTCAGATCCTCCTGGGAAGGAACAAGTCGCTGATGCAATCGGCCTCCTACCCGACGCTCCCAGTGAAGCCGTGAATCGCACGCTGGAAGATCTGCTGAGCGGCGCCAGGACAGCCCACATGGGGGAGATTGAAAGGTATCTAAGATGGCTAACTCAAGCGTGATTCACGGCAGCTTGACGCTCACCGAAAGGAGCTTTCGCGACGACATCGAAAGGGCGATGCGGTCCGACATCGTCCGCGCTATTGTTGAGCTCACAACAAATGCGGATGATTCGTATACTCGATTGGGCGAACCTGGAGAGATTACTATCGATGTGCAGAACCGTCGAGGTGAGAGCCACCCGAGTATCACGATCACAGATCAAGCCGAGGGAATGACGCTCGAGGATATGCAGAAGCGTCTTGGCTTTATTGGTGCGCAGACAAGTGGCTTCGACCAGGGGACAAATGTAAGAGGATTGTTCGGAAGAGGAGGTAAAGACGTTGTGCATTTTGGTCCGGTTTCGTGGAAGTCTTGGAAAGATGGTGAAGAAACTACGTTTGAGATTGTGTACAACAATGGCGCTACTACCGAGACCGTAATCACACCGGGATTATCTGTCGCTGGACGGAAGCATGGAACCACCGTACATCTAGAGGTTCACCGCCGAGTATCGATTCCACAACACGCGAACCTTAAGGAACTATTGAACAGACACTACGCTTTGCGACCGATCCTTACAAATGGTAGACGTGCGAGCATTTTGCTCCGCAGAGGGCAAGGAAACTTCGAGGCAGCGTCTTACAATGAACCCGTTGGCAAACAACTTGCGCACGATGCGAAGCTAACAGTTGCGGGTGCAAGCAACGTCGAGGCAAACGTATCCTTGTGGCAGTCGCCTGTCACATTAGATGACGGCAGGGATAGAGCCTACTGGAGGCATTCCCTTTTGGTCACCTCACAAGGCTCAGCGTATGAGATGTTCGGAGGAGGAACATTTGGCCGAGAGCCAGATTCATTACACCTCGGCCGACTCTTTGGAGTTGTTGATGTACCCGCGATAGCGGACTTGATTCGCGATTATGATCAGAGAGCCACCAACAGTTTGCCCCCCGCGGATAACAACCCTATTCGACTAGTGTCGAGAGATCGAGAGGGGCTTGTAGGCAGGGACGAGCATCCCTTTGTTGAGTCACTCTACGCAGCGATTGAGGAGTTTCTTGAACCACATGTCGACCGACTTCGACAGGAGGCGCAGAGCGAGCGAGCTCCTCAAATCTCGGCAGAGAACCAAAAGAGGCTTCGAGATGCTGAACGGGTGTTGTCTGAATACCTTCGCGAGGAGGAACTTGACGGAGGCGATGAGGGCAACATAGAAAATACGGGAGAATCCTACGGACTGGCGATTATCCCGACAAGCCGAATAGTAGACCCAGGACACCCTGGCACGCTGGTGGTGCGTTACCGCCCTGATCCCAATGCTCAGCAACTCCCAGGAGCTCCGGAAGTCTCCGTAACGGTTGAATCTGCTGGCAATGACCCGCTAGAATTCAAGGAGACACTGAATGAGCGGGACGGGTATTACAGCAAGACAATCGCGGTGGACGGTCGCGACGAGGGTGCTATAGCGCGTGTACGCGTCCGGTTCAGGAGTAGGAGTGTAGAAGCCACATTGCGTTGGAAGTACAGGGAATTCCCTGCCGTCCAGAAACTTGAGTTTGATCACGGCAACTATTCGATAAGAGAGGGTCGTACCCGTCGGGTTCTGCTGTATGCGCCGTGGGACATGGTTGCCCAGGGCGATGTAGTTCCCGGCGTGGAGCTAGGTGGCGATGATGGCGTAGCTATTGTGAAGCAGGTGAGCACGTTCGGGTTTGATCATATGAGGGAGGCGGGGGTGTGGACGATTACCGTTCGGGGCGATAGGGTTGGCGCCCGCGCTCGGATTCGCGCAGCCATAGCGAATGAAACGGCGAGTGCCGCTATCGCTGTAACGACGCGTGGGACTCAGGGAATGACCATCCGGTTTGAACAGAGTGCTATTGAACGTCGGGCGTGGTTGAGTCAAGAAGGCTCTACAGTTATCGTCAATGCCACCGATAGAGTCGTTGCACGTTATCTTGGAGCGGAAGAAGATGGTTGGCCTGGCCAAGAGATGTTGTCATTCCGAACCATGTTGGCTGAGATTCTGGCTACGACGATAGTGACCCATAGCATGTCACGCCGACACAATGAATCGAGGGATGTGCCACGGCTGTTCGCGGAATACCAGAGCAGGATTGATCGCATTTTGCCTCGGTTACACAGTGCAATGGTTTCTCAGGGAGAAATTAATGCGGCAAGGAAGTGAAGTGTTCGTGAGCTACTTTGGTCGCCCCAGCCCGGTTGATCCACTATCAATCCCAGATTTGCCGGGTCCGACCGCAATTCTGCGACCGTATAGCTCCGCAGAACCTCTGACACCGCAGCATTTGCCGGTGTTGCGACGTCGATGGACTTTCCCTGCTCAACGACCCAACAGTTCAGCGCATCAATAGCCAACCGACGCTACCGAATCGCCGAATCAGTGTGCCCCCTCTCAGGCAAGGAATCTCGGCACTTTCTGAATCTCTGCCACGGTCAGTCAATCACAACTCCGTCAACAAGGCCACGGCTCCGATGATCACTGCCGCCAAACCAATCATCGCGATCAACAACCGGTTGACGATGTGCTCTTCCAGCGCCTCAAGGCCCTGCTTTGTGGCGAGGTCCTCAAACCCTTCGTGAACAGCCTCCGTGAACTCGTCGGCCTGCTCAGAGGACGCGCCGATGTCCACAATGCTGCGATGAATGCGAAGTGGGTTCAGCGCCATGCCTCAGACCTCCTAGGGTCAGACTAGGGCCTGTTCACATCACGCTTGCGACACGGCTCAGGCTGGTGTCGCCTGCCCCGCGTAGGCGAGGGGCGCAACTGTCGCCCCGACGACAACTCCAAATTGCCCGCGCTCGCCTCCAGCCCGAATGCGTCATCCGAACGGCCGTGCGCATATAATGAGCGATGCCCAACTTCGTTCTGCAACCAGGAGAACCCCATGTCCCCCGCCCAACCCATCCGACATCACCGAGCATTTCGCAGCAATTCGCCGAAACACACGAGCAAAATCTGGCGGAATCTATCCAAATCTGGACAAATCTGGACTGTTCTGGACACCTCCGGCGAGAATTTCCAGCCCACAGCGCCACATCCGTGCAATTCGACCAAAAATTCCCCGTCTGACCGCCTCACGGTTGGTCCCGCCCAGAGGAACGGACCCCCACGTGAACAGGCCCTAGATCAAGCGATCCATGATCAACCCCAGATTCGCCGGGTCCGACCGCAGCTCACCGACCGCGAAGCTGCGAACCACCTCCGATACCGCCGCATTCGCCGGTGTCGCGACCTCGACAGCCTTCCCCTGCTCAACGACCCAGCCATTGAGCGCATCAATCTCCACCCGACGCTGACGAATCACGTCTTGCAGGAAGCTCGGACGACCTGCGCCCAGCGCCTGAGCCCCGGCAATCAACTCAGCATCCAACTCCGTCGAGTCCCCTCCATTGGCGACATCGACAAACCGCTGAGCATCTATTCCCCACACGCCATCGATCTGATGACCGTGCGCACGGCCAACCTCAATCACCTCAGCCGCAATCCGAATACACAACCACCGGGTGTCATCACGACTGCGGACCTCGCCCGAGCCGTAGCCCGACAACCCGGCAATTGGATTGGCCATGCAATTGACGGCCAGCTTGCCCCAGCGCTCGCCCCACAGATTCGTCGTCGACTCCGACCCCGCCACGTTGTTCATCATCGCCGCGATCTCTCGCGCCCGATCCGAGTCCGAGCCGTCCAGCTCGCCGACCTTGAAGCCCAGCGTTCGCGTGTCGGTGCGCATGCAATGACCCGGGTCGTACATGCCGGCGCCGATCGTGATCACGCAACCCAGCGTCCGCTCGCGACCGGCGATCGCCGCCACACGCTCGTCGTTGATCCCGTTCTGGAAGTCGACGACCGCCCCACCATCACTGGCATCCTTGACCAGCGGCGATATGAACGACGTCGCCCACTCCGTGTCATAACTCTTGACCGACACAATGCCGATATCGAACGGCTCCGAGATCGCCTGCGCCTCATACAAATGCCGCGCATCCACGGGCACGCGAATGTCGCCAATCAGCGGACCGCTCAGACGCAACCCGTTCTGCTTCATCTCGTTGATGTGCTCGACCCAGTGGTCGAACAGCGTCACCTCGTAGCCGGCGCGCGTGAGCATCCCACCGACGACACCGCCAATGGCGCCGGCTCCAATGATGCCGATTCGAGTCATTACTGTGTCCCTTGGATTAGCTGCGCTTCGGCAGACGAACCGTGGCCCAACCAGGCGTGGTCACACCGAGTCGGTCGTTCTCCAGCCAGACCTCAAGTTCGACGACGCCGTGAGCATTGTCGAGATCAGACTTGGCCGTGACCTTGCCGCGAGCGTGCACCTGATCCTCGGGGATGTTCATTCGCCGCATCTCAAAGCGGAACTTGCTCATCCAGCCGCCCGGTCCGGCCCAATCGGTGACCACGCGGCAAAGCGCCGCCTGAGTCCAACCGGTGTTGTAGAAGATTGCCGGATGCCCCGCCTCGGCAGCGAACCCCGGGTCGTGATGCACGGGGTAAAAGTCCTGCGAGCCCGACACCTGCTCAACCATCTTGGTCCAGCCAAGCGTCAGGTCGTAGCCCGCAATCAGGTCGCCGACGCGCACGTCGTCCCAATACGTCTGCTCCGTCGCAATGCTGTTGGGTGAGGTCTGGGTGGTCATAGCGCTCGCTCGCCTTCTTCGGCTTCAACTTGTTCGGGAGTCCGATGGGTACACAGCGTGTTGGTCCCAATCGCGACCAACTCGCCGTCCTGGTTGGTGATTCGCATCTCGGTCACGATCCACACCGAGCGCGGATCAAGCCTGATCGACTTCTCGTAGATGTCAATCACCTCGCTCTGCGATGACAGGTGATCGCCGACCCGAGCCGGCCGCAGGTATTCCCATTCCGTATTGAGATTAATGTTGCGCTCCCCGCGAGTCGGAACCTCGCGGATGATGTTGATCTGATCGTCAGCCTGCGGAGGCCAAACGCCTGCGCCCGCGAAATAGCGAGTCATCACCGGCGGAGCAATCACCGCGCCCCACTCGGAATCCCTGCCGTATTGCGGGTCAAGGAACAGAGGATTCGTGTCCTCGACCATGTGGCAGTGTCGCCGAATGCTGTCGTACTCGACCGGATACCGACCGGGAACGACCTCCGTCTTCCGCCCAATCCACTCGCGACGAACCGCCTCAACCTCGTACCGTCCTGCAACGCGAACCATCGTCGTTCTCCGGTGACAAAGCCCCAGTCTCGTGGCTAGGCTGAGGCTACCAGAAGGATCCGATCGAAATCCTGATGTGGAGGCGCCCGGCGATGATGAGAGGAGTCAAGCTCCGTCGAGTGCTCAAGGGCATGGGCGCGACGGACCAGCAGTCTGACGAGTTCATCGAGGCAATGGACGACTTCGCAACCAAGGACTACCTCCACCAGGAGCTGAAAGCGCTGGAGAGTCGACTGTTCAACAAAATGCTGTTGGCGATGATCGCCCTTGGAGGGGTGATCATAGGCGCAATCGCTCTGATCGATTAGGAGGACGTCTCTGTGTCGCTCATGACTCCGATCCTGAGAATTCGCCGAGTGATTCGCACACTCGGCGCCACCAACGACCAGGCCGACGACTTCGCAGACGCGATGGATGGCTACCCCACGCGACGGGAGTTCGAAATGCGGATGGAAGCGATGTATCAGCGGCACTTCAAGGAAGTACTGATCGCGATGATCACCATCGTTGGTCTCGGCGTGGCCATTCTGGCCCTGCTCATCGTGCTCTTTGCCTGACGAGTCAAGGAGAAAACGTGTCTTTGACTAATCCGGTCCTCCGAATCCGCAGGGTGGTGAAAACACTAGGTGCCACCAACGATCAAGCGGACGAATTTGCCGACGCCATGGGCGAATACCCCGGCAGGCGCGAGTTTCAGCTCATGTTGGATGAGGCGCTGTCCAGATGGTTCAACCGGATCGTGTTTGCGATGATCACCATCATCGGGCTCGCGGTAGCCGTCATCGTTGCAGTGGACTAGGCCGCAGCGAGCAACGCGATTGTTCGGCCCTCAGCCCTCACTCCGAGGACCAAACGGCTCTGGACGGAACGGTTCATCTCGAGCTCTGAGGAACGCCCCAAACCCACCAGTCCGCCGAGCCTCATCGAGATGCTCCACCTCAGGACCGTCCGCCGACGCCTCAACCATCGTCGACAACATCGATCCCACATTCAGCGCGTTGCGCAGACCCATCGCCTCAAGCCCGCGAGCCGTAATCAGCTTGTTGTAGCGAATCGAATGCGACGGCACGAGCGCTAGTCGCTGAGCCAACGCATTCGCCTTGTCCATCAAATCCTCGACTGGCACAATCTCGTTGATCACGCCAAGCCGCAGTGCTTCCTGCGCGTCAAAGTGGTCGCCCGTCAGCGCATACCGATGCGCCGCCTTCCAACCAGCCAGCGCCGCAAACAGGACCGAACTGTTCGAGATCATCCGCACTTCCGGCTGAGCAAACACCGCCCGCTCCGACGCAATCGTGATATCCGCCGCCAGCGAGTACCAGAAGCCGCCACCGATGCACCAGCCGTTGACCGCCGCAATGATCGGCGTCTCCAGCGTCATCAGGTGCATCATCATGTCGGGATTGCGAGACGAGAAATTAAACCATCGTCCAATGTGCTCCGACACCGGCGTTCGCGAACCGCCGACCTCGCTGTCCAGCCCGCCATCGATGTTGTAGCCCGATGAGAACGCTCGACCGGCACCGGTGAAGATAATCGCCCGCGCGGACGGATCAGCGTTCGCCACATCTAGCGCATCGTGAAACTCCTGCTCCAACGCAGGCGTGATGGCGTTCAACGTCTCTGGATTATTCCACGTGATCGTGACAACCGGCCCGTCCTGCTCATACAGAATGTTCTCGTAGTCAGGCATCGTCGCTTCTCGTTTCCTGCGCAATCAAGCTTCTCTGAGAGTCTACGTGCCAGACCTCACGTAACCTGCGTCATTGAGGAGCGTGCGATGCCAGGGCCGCTTGACGGAATCAAGGTGCTGGAGTTAGCCCAGATCATCGCTGGCCCATACTGCGGCACGGCGCTCGCCGATCTGGGTGCAGATGTCGTCAAGCTGGAACCGCCCGCAGGCGAAGGGGCCCGTCGAATCGGCCAGTTCGCGCCCAACGAATCCAAAGCCTTCCACGGCCTCAGCCGGGGCAAGCGAGGCATCGTCATCAATCTGGCCTCAACCCGGGGCCAGGCCGTCGCCCATCAGCTGATCAAAGACTTCGATGTGTTCATCACCAATGTGCGGCCGGGCGTGGCCGAGCGGATCGGTATGGACTACGAGACGCTGCGCCGGATCCGCCCCGACCTGATCTATCTCGATGTGACGGGCTTTGGCGATCGCGGACCGAGCGCCCAACGGGCCGGCTCCGACATTGTGATTCAGGCCTACTCGGGTCTACTGGCGGCCGACCAGAAGGTCGGCTCCGACGGGGCGCCGGAACACATCACCGCCACCGCGCCGGCTGACTACGTCGCAGCGCTCGGAGGAGCGATGGGAGTCTGCGCCGCGCTCTTCCACCGGCAGCAAACCGGCGAGGGTCAGCGCATCTCCACCACATTGCTCTCCGCCGGCCTGGCCTTGCAGACCCCATGGGTGTCACGCGTTCCGGTATCAGACTCAATTCTGATCGATCCGCTACGTGACCTCATGAAGGAGCTGCGAGCCAGCGGCGCGTCCTACGCCGAACTCACTACAGCTCGTCGCAACCGACCGTCGCAAGGCAACGCATTCCGCCTCTACTACCGCGGCTACCCGGTCAGCGACGGCGCGATCATCCTGGGCGCACTCACGCCGCAAAACCGTGCTCAGATCCGCGCCGCTCTGGGCATCACCGACGATCCCACGGATAGCGACGATTTCAACGCCGTCGGCCCGGATGCAGACGCCGTCGTAGCAAGACTCGACGATCAGATCAGATCGAAGCTGTGCAGCGGCACGATGGCCGAATGGATGGCCCGCCTCGACGCCGAGGGAGCCCCCGCATCACCTGTCAATTGGCCCGAAGAGATCGCCGATGATCCCCAGGTCGAGGCCATGAACCTGATCAGAGACATCGAGCACCCCCTCACCGGTCCCGAGCGCCACGTCGGCCCACTCATCGAAATGTCAAAGACCAAAACCGGAACCAACCGCTCATCACCCCCACTCGACGCAGACACCGACGAGGTTCTCCGAGAACACGGATTCAGCGACGAAACGATCGCATCATTGCGAGCCGTCGGCGTGATCGGCGTTCGAACCCAATAGCTCAGACGCACTCATTCGTCGTTGCGACGGCTTTGACCCTCTCGACGAACACTCAGTCCCAAACGCCGACAATAGCCTCAGTCTGTTCCAGCAAGGGTTTACGAGTGCTTCGCGAGCTTCAGAGACTTGCGAACGAGGTTCACATCATCTCCATCGGGTTCTGCACTACCGCCTTGACGCCAGGCTAATCCGCGATCGATTTCCAGCAGGGCCGAGGCAAACTCTAAGATTGAACGACCGATTACTGCCGTCTCGCTATGTTTCCGAAACTCCTCCTCGCACTCCTCCATTCGGTAGGTCAGGAGCACGATCTGCAACCAGGGCTGCGCCGCCAGCTCTGCCCGTTCGTCCCAGTCTGTCGCTGCATTGAACAACGTGTCGCCGCCGTCGCTCAACTCCCATTCGTCACCCTCTGGCCGCAGGCGGATCGTTAGATCGTCACCGTTGCTGTAATAGACAGGCAGGTGCACTCGGTAGCCGCGCTCACCTTCAGGGCGCAGGTCCATCGCCGCGGCTAGTGCCGCACGCAACTCGATTGGCTGATGACTCAGTTCCATTGTTCGCCTTGCCTCAGAGCTTGCCTCAGAGTAGGTGAAACGGCAACTCAAGGTTCATGTCCACGTTCGCATCTTCGGTCAAGCATCGCCAAGCCCCCGCAAGATCCGAGTACCGCTCAGTGGCCACCGCAAAACCATCCTCCCGAGAGTTGGCTAACCGTTGGTAGCGCTCGGTGGCCTGATGAATGTGAAATCCGGCGAACCTGTTGCCTTCGAGTCGATTGTGATGCACGTGGGAATTTCCGTCGTAGCGTCGCAAGTGGAAGAAACGGCTGAGATTACGTGAACGTGATACCGCAAGCACGAGCGAGAAGTTCTGCTGATCCGTTGGTCGCTGACGGGCGATGACAATGAACTCGCCTCCGCTGGCCCCGTTCAACGTGATGGAGCGCTGACGGTCCTCCCGCTTGATCCGTATGTCCGGGCGCTCTTGCCAATCTGCGGCTAGCAATTTCTGGTTAGTCAGCAACGCGGCTATCGCGGAGTCAGTCAGCTCTACCAGTATTCCGTGAGCTTATGCTCTGACCAGAAGGCGAACGAACGGAGATTCAACATGCCCGGTGCGCTTGATGGAATCAAGGTCCTGGAAGTCACCCAGATCATCGCCGGACCGATGTGCGGAGTCATGCTCTCCGACCTCGGCGCCGACGTGATCAAGATCGAGTCCAAAGCCGGCGACGGCATGCGGCTGCTCGGTCAGTTCGTACCCCACGAGAGCAAGGGCTTCCATGTCTTCAATCGCGGCAAGCGCGGCATGGTCCTTGACCTCCAGCAAGCCGACGGACAGGCGGTCGTCCACCGACTCATCCGCGAGATGGACGTCTTCCTGATCAACGCCCGACCGGGGGTCCCGGAACGCCTGGGCATCGACTACGAGTCCTTGCGTGCGCAGAATCCCAACCTCATCTACCTCGAGAACACCGCCTACGGACCGAGCGGACCCTCCGCGCACCGAGCTGGCGCCGACATCATCGCCCAGGCCTACTCGGGACTGATGGCCGGCGACGAGAAGTTCGACGAGCACGGCGGACCCAACCTGATCACGGCAACCACTCCCGCCGACTTCGCTGCCGCATTCAACAGCGCGATCGCGGTCTGCGCAGCGCTGTTCCACCGCGAGCGAACCGGCGAGGGACAGAAAATCGACACCTCCCTGCTCGCAGCGGCCATGATGCTGCAGAACGCCTTCTCCTCCCGCTTGCCTGCCTCCGACGCCATCATGCTCGACCCAATGCTGGCCAACCTTGCTGCGGTCCGCGAGCGCGGCGGCAGCTATCGCGAGCTGGTCGGCGCCCGCGGCGGTCTGCGCGCACTCATCGGTGGCGCATTCCTGCTCTACTACGGCGGCTACCAGACATCCGACGGCGCAATCATGCTCGGCTGCGTCACCCCGGCAAATCGTCACCAGGTGCGCAACGCGCTTGGTCTGGAACCCGGTGACGACCCCACCGACGACGGCGACTTCAACCCACTCGCGGATGGCTCCAACGAACTCGTCGATCGGGTCCGAGCAACCATCGCCAAGCGCTTCGCCGCCGACACTACCGACAACTGGGTCGCCAGGCTCGATGCTGCCGGAGCGCCCGCCGCTCAGGTCAATATCCCCGAAGAAATGATCGACGACCCGCAGGTTCAGGCGATCGAGCTCATGGTCGAACTCGAACACCGTCTCACCGGCCCCGAGACCATGGTCGGCCCGGCCTTCCGTATGTCTGCGACGCCTCCTGCGTCCCAGGGATCATCGCCGCCACTCGACGGCGACACCGACGACATCCTCCGCGAATACGGATTCTCCGACGACGACATCGCCACGATGCGCGCATCCGGCGCAGTCGGCCTTCCCTCCGACACTTAGGAATACTCTGATCAACTGGCTCCCCGCTTCCCCCCTCCGCGGGGGAAGCTGCCGATTCCCCTTTCCCGCTCCCCCTTGCAGGGGGAGCTGCCGAAGGTTGAGGGGGTCCCGCTCCTCATTGGCAATGGAGTGAGGCATGAGAACGTACCCTGCCTATCCCATGTGAACAGACCCAAAGGAGCACACATGCCAGGCCCACTTGACGGCATCAAGGTCCTCGAACTGACCCAGATCATCGCCGGTCCAATGTGCGGCGTGATGCTCTCCGATCTCGGCGCAGATGTCGTCAAGATCGAATCGCCCCAGGGCGACGGCACGCGAATTATCGGACAATTCGCGCCCCACGAGTCCAAGGCCTTCCACGTCTTCAATCGAGGCAAGCGGGGCATGGTCGTCAACCTGCAAACTGAGGAAGGTCGCGCGGTCGTCTACCGGCTCATTCGCGACTTCGACGTCTTCCTGATCAACGCCCGACCAGGCGTCGCCGAGCGGCTCGGAGTCGACTACAAGAGCCTCAGCTCCCGCAACGAGCGGCTGATCTACCTCGAAAACACAGCATTCGGACCGGAAGGGCCATCCGCAGGCCGCGCCGGCGCCGATATCATCGCCCAGGCCTACTCAGGACTGATGGTCGGCGACGAAAAGATGGACGACGAAGGCAATCCCACACTGATCACCGCGACCACGCCCGCCGACTTCGGGGCGGCCTGGACCAGTGCCGTCGCCGTCTGCGCCGCGCTCTTCCATCGCGAGCGCACCGGCCGAGGCCAACTCATTGAGACCTCGCTGCTCGGCGCAGCGCTGACGCTGCAGAACTACGCGACGGCCAAACTGCCCGTCAGCGATGCCGTATTTCTTCAACCCACCCTCGATGCCGTGGCCGAGGTCCGCGAACGCGGCGGAACCTACCGGGAAATCCTCGAGGCCCGCACCGGGATGCGCGCCACAATCGGGGCGGCCTATCTGCTCTACTACGGCGGCTACCAAACCGCCGACGGCGCAATCATGCTCGGCTGCGTGACGCCGCCCAATCGCCAGCAAGTGCGCAACGCGCTCGGCCTGACGGAGGAAGACGATCCAACGGACTCCGGCCAGTTCGATCCACTCGACCCCGACTCCCCCGCGCTAGTCGAACAGATCAAGCAGAGAATCGCAGATCGCTTCCGCAGCGACACCACGACCAACTGGATCGCCAGGCTCGACATCGCCGGAGCACCAGCCTCACAGGTCAACCTGCCCGAGGACCTGTCCAACGATCCACAAGTCAACGCCATCGGAGCCATGGCCGACCTGGACCATCCCCAAACAGGACCCGAACGCCTCGTCGGCCCCGCATTCCGAATGTCAGACTCACCACCCGAGGCAACAGGAACGTCCCCCGTCTTCGACGGAAACACCAAGGAAATCCTCCGAGAGCACGGCTACAGCGTCGACAACATCGCGCAACTAAGGGCTTCGGGCGCCATCGGCGCGTGACCTTTGTTCCCCTCTCTCCCCCCCTTGCGGGGGGAGATGTCACGGAGTGACAGAGGGGGGGTCGCCGGCGACGACCAGATAAGCATTGCGATTGGGAACCCCCCTCTGCCTTCGGCATCTCCCCCGCCAGGGAGGAGAAAGGGAGTTACGTATCGGTCTCTCGCCGAGGGAACTGCCACCTTCGTTCCCCGCTCCCCCTTGCAGGGGGAGCTGCCGAAGGCTGAGGGGGTCCCTCCCCGCTTGACCCGCGCTCAGAATCTCGCCCCACACTCGGTCCGCCGACTACCCACCCTCAGACGGATACGGATCCACTGCGCTCAGCTCCCGTTGAGAATCCAGAATCCGAATCCCGTCAATCTCCTTGCCCTCCCACAGGGTCTTCACATACTCAATCACCGCAATGATCTCATCCCAACTCAGCTCATCCTTGAACGCAGGCATATTGCTGCCAAACCCAATTCCCAGACCGCCTTCGCTCACGACCCGAAACAGTAGCCCATCACCGTGATGCCACGTGTGTCCGTCACCATTCAGCGGGGGCGGCGGCAGCCGACCATCCTCATCCCGCTGCATCCAATTCTTCGTGCCTTCACCCGTCTCGCCATGGCAGGCCGCGCACGTCGAGGCGAATATCTCTTGCCCGGTCCGAGGCTCGCCGCCTGAAGCAACGCTCGATGCTTCGCTCTGCAGCTCAGGTGAGGCGCCCGAGCAGCCCAGCATTAACAAACCAACGATGCTCAAGCCAACCAGGACAACAAGGAATCTCATGGATCGATGCATCTGTTCCGACGCCACACAAACTCGGCCGACGCGACTGTTCGCTGACCTGAATCATGATCGCTGCGTAAGCCGACCCTGCGGTTAACCTTAATCCCGCCACAGACGCCAACATCGGAGGTTGATCATGGTGCTTCCAACCAGCGCGGCGCAGAATCTCGGGACCGAGACCGCCTTCGAGGTCCTCGCCAAAGCCAACCGGCTCGCCGCCGAGGGACGCTCGATCATCAACCTGGGCATCGGACAACCCGATTTCGCCACGCCCGACAACATCGTCAAGGCTGGCGAACGCGCACTCGCCGAAGGCAAGCACGGCTACACGCCGGGCGCGGGTATCCCCGAGCTCCGCGACTCCGTCGCACGCGACCTTAAGCGTCGCCACGGCGCCGATGTCGATCCCGAAACCGTGCTAATCACGCCGGGCGCCAAGCCGGTCATGTTCTTCGCCGCATTGCTCATGGGCGAGCCCGGCGCCGAGATCCTTTACCCCAATCCCGGATTCCCCATCTACGAATCCGTCATCCGATTCTCCGGAGCAACACCCGTGCCGATCGAGCTGCACGAATCCGACGGCTTCACCTTCGACCCCGATCAGGTGCTCAGCCAGATCAACGAGAACACGCGCCTGATCATCCTCAACAGCCCCGCCAACCCAACCGGCGGCGTCTACACCCGAGATCAGATCGAGCGAATCGTCGAGGGCCTCGAGCAGTGGCCAAACGTCGTCGTGCTCAGCGACGAGATCTACTCGCGCATCCTCTATGAGGGACGGCAGCACGTCTCGCTGCTCGACTACCCGCAGCTCCGCGACCGCCTGATTGTCCTCGACGGTTGGAGCAAGACTTACGCCATGACCGGCTGGCGACTCGGCTACGGCGTCTTCCCGCCCGACCTCTTCCCCTTCGCCGAGCGGCTCGCGATCAACAGCTATAGCTGTCCCAACGCCGCGACCCAGTACGCAGCCCTTGAGGCCCTCGACGGCCCGCAGGAAGCGGTCGATATCATGACGACCGCCTTCAACGAGCGACGACAGGTGATCGTCAAGGAGCTCAACGCCGTCCCCGGCGTCAGCTGCGTCGATCCCGGCGGAGCCTTCTACGCGTTTCCGAACATCTCCGAAACCGGCATCAACGCACGAACCCTTCAGGAGCGCCTGCTCGATGAAGCCGGACTCGCCGTGATCGCCGGCACCAGCTTCGGACACCTCGGCGAGGGCTATCTTCGCTTCAGCTATGCCGCCTCGCTCGAACAGATCGTTGATGGGGTCGACCGAATGCGTACCCTGTTGGCGAACAGCTAACCGGACAGCGAACCGGACAAGCGAGTAAAGTCAGGAGTTGAATATGGCTCGCTTCGAGTACATCTCCCGTAACAAGCTCGAACTCAAGGGTGGCATGCGCCACGCGACCCTCGGCGACGTGCCCGAGCCCGTCGTCTACGGAGTCCAGGGCAAGCTCAAGGAGCACTACGGCGTACCCGCCGAAGCGCCGCCCGTCGCCGCCACCCTGGACCACATCGTCGCCGCCGTCGGCGGTTGAATGTACGGCACACTCGCGCGGGCGTTGTCCGTGCGCAAGGTCGAGTTCGACCCAAATACCTACAAGGCCGACGTCCTGGGAACCATCGAGGGCGACGACAACCAGACCATCCATATCACCAAGATCCACGTAGTCTTCCACATCCCAGGAATACCCGAGGACCAACGAGCCGCCGCCGACCGAGCGGTCAAATTCCACGCGCCCGGCTGCCCCGCCCACGAAAGTGTTAAAGAAGCAATCGACATCACCTGGGAAGCCAACTACAGCGACAACTAGAAATCCTCTGAGCCACTTGGATTCCCTCCCCCCCTTGCGGGGGAAGCTGCCGAAAGCCTGCCCCCGGCCTGAACGGGGGGCTGAGGGGGTCCATCCCCGCTTCCCCCCTCCGCGGGGGAAGCTGCCGCAGGCTGAAGGGGGGGTCCCTGCCCGGAGAGCTAAAGCTCTGGCTTACAGCTTCCCTGGCAGGCTGCTGAAAAGTCATCGGCTCTCAAATCCGTCATTCCTGGCTTGACCAGGAATCCATGCTCCATATTTGGTCAGCCCTGGATTCCTGCGT
Source organism: Dehalococcoidia bacterium (assembly GCA_965261715.1). Taxonomy (GTDB): domain Bacteria; phylum Chloroflexota; class Dehalococcoidia; order Bin125; family Bin125; genus Bin125. The sequence goes on along the minus strand of OZ253471.1, from coordinate 2,610,662 downwards.
TCGCAGGAATGAGGAACAGGGACGATCAGCGCTCGGAAGCGGACTCTTCAGCAGCCTGCTGAGGCTGTCGCACAAACCCCAAGTTCGTCATTCCCGCCTTCGCGGGAATGACGAGAACTGGGCGATCGAGGGTTTGAGCAACAGCCTCTGCTAGTCCTCGATCGGACGCCGCGAGTTCCAGATCACCTGCTTCGGCATCGGCGCCGTTTGCGGCTGCGGCTCAACCACCGGGCGTTTGGCGATATCGCCCGTCGTGATGTCGATGAAGTCATCGAGCACCACGGGCTTGCCGCCAATCGTAAATCGGGCGTTGGACGAAATCGGAAAATCGCGGTCGGGCTGCTCCGCCGCGACGTCCGCCTCCGGCTCGCCGTGCTCATGCTCAGACATGCCCGCAACCTAGCATGAGCCCATGGACCCAAGCGAGATCGACTACACCCAGCTCACCTTCCCCGACCCACCGGCAGACCGCCCCTTCGTCGCGATAAACATGGTCATGTCCGCCGACGGCCGCACCGTCGTCGACGGCGCCGAACGAGGACTTGGCTCACCACTTGATCAGCGTCTGATGCGAGAGCTCCGGGTCCACTTTGACGTGGTCCTCAACGGAGCCGTCACCTTCCGAGCCTCGGGGACCTCAGCCCGCCTCAACAACCCGGCGCTCGAGCAATGGCGAACCGATCGAGGCATGACATCATCGCCGATCGCCGCCGTCCTCACCAGAAGCGGGAACCTCCCAGCCGAGCGCCGATTCTTCACCGACCACAGCTTCGAAGCCGTCATCTACCTCTCCAGCGCCGCCCCGGAGTTGGTGCGTCACAACCTGGCCGCCCGAGGCCGGCCCGTCATCGTCGTCCCCGAGGGACAAGAAGCCCCCGCCGCCCTGCAGCACATGAAGTCAGAGCTAGGAGCAACCAGAGTCCTCGTCGAGGGAGGAGCCACCGTCAACGGAGATCTCATCCGCCAAGGCTGCGTCGACGAGTACTTCCTCACCCTCGCCCCAAAAGTCACCGGAGGCCAAACCGCCCACCCCGCCGTCCAATGGCCCGGCGAACCAACCAGTTCAGAAATCAGGGAACTGAGACTGCTCCACTCGATTCCCACCGAGACCGGAGAAGTCTTCCTGCGCTATCGGATCGGATGACTTACGTTTCGGTGATGGTTGGATCCAGCCACTCGACCGCAGGGTCTCAAGAGCAATGTAAATGTGCCGTTCGGAGAATTTTCGCTTGTGTGTTCCCCATGCGTAGACGTGGTCAATGACCTGTCGGTCTGAGTCGACTTGTTGGTCTTTTGCGACCCACTGAACTGTAGACAGCAGTTCGAGACCAAACGGCGTCTCGAATCCATCTATCAGGTCCGAGACGCGCTCGAAGCGCGTCCGGGTTTCCGGTTCGGCTTCCATAAACGCCTGGGCATCCTGACTAGCACCGGGAATCAGACCGATTGCGTTGTCGGGCGCGTCGCCGCCATCCTTGTAACCCGACAAGAAGTGTCCCTCAAGTCGCTGCATCACGTGACGGAGATTCATTGCATACGGGCCGTGCGTTGCTTGGACAAATTGAAGTCTCAGAGGCTGCCCTGCTTCCTGCATGAAGTACATGAGCTTGTGAATTTCGAGCAGTGTGATGGTAGGTTCAAGCAGACCGCTCAAATAGCGATGGATCAACTCGATCAATACTGCATTCCCTGCTGACATCTTTGGCGCTTCTTGCGAGCGATTCGGGCGTCCATCGGTTGTTGCACCAGTTGGCTCGAACACGATAACGGCCACATCGTCCAAACCACCAAGAGCCGTTTCGATTCGTGGCCGAATGTCGGCCCAGTTCAATCCTCCCAAACCGCTCGCCAGCGGTGGTATCGCGATGGAGCGAATTCCGCGGTCTTGAATTGCTTCGGCGAGAGCTGTCAGTCCGCTCTCAACATCGGCCATTCGACTCTTGCTGCGCCAATGACGCTTGGTCGGGAAGTTGATGATCAATCGTGGGCCGCTCAATGACGGGTTCTCGTACACGAACATCGTGCCGGGCTGAACCTCGGTACGAGCGCAAGCTGCCCGGTACGCGCGAAAATTGTCCGGAAACATGTTCTTGAATTGCAGGGCAACGCCCCGGCCCATGACACCCACACAGTTCACGGTGTTGACCAGGGCCTCAACGTCCTCGTCGAACAGGTTGCCAGTTTTGAATAAGACCATCAGTTCTGTCTCTGCGCTAAGTGTAGTACCAGGATGGAATGATCTCAAGGGACGGTGTTCGGCCCTCGACCACGTCGACGACGCGATCGAACGTGAACGTTGAGCGACATCCAATCCGATCGACCAGCGCCCAATCGAACTCGCTCTCTACAAGAAACTCTGCTTGTTTCTCGGCAGATCTGCCGCTCCACCACATGGCGCTTACCGTCTCCCAGTCAATCTGGTTGAGCTCGGACAAGTCTTCGAAGTCCTCGAAATAGTTCGTAGCAGCGCTAACGTCGGTAAAGACCCATCGAAGATCCACCGATTCGGCCCAGTCCACGACGTGTCGGAGGTCGGCTTCCAAGTGGACGATGGGTTCGTCACCCCCTGTGTACGACAAGTCTGCCGATCGCTGCGTGATTGTGTAGAGCATTGGGCTTCTGGGGCAAAAGTAGAAAGGAACACAATCGCCGACGCGCAAGCCAGGTCGAGAGCGGAGCTCCCTTCGCAGTCTGCGTTCCTTGATGTGGTCGTAGCCGATATTGGTCCCTGCCTGTATTCGACCACGCATTGTGGCGTCGCTGAACAGCGCCCCGTCGGAGACGATGGAGGTAAGCCTGTCCACATGCACGATGTGGTAGATCTTCGGCCTTGCAGGAACAAGGGCGCTCATCAGCGGAGGGCAGGCGCCTAAGCCTCCCGCACCAGCTTGGTCAGCGAGTGCAGCTCGATACCTAACGCCTTCCCGCGGATCGTGTTGCAGACCTCTCCGACGTACACGTCGCCCTTGCTGTCCACGGCGATCCCGTGCGGGGCGATGAACTTGCCCGCCTCGTCTCCCTCGTCGGGATGACCCAGCAGCGCCAGCCGATTGCCCGAGCGGTCGTAGATGCTCACGCGGTGGCCCAGGCCGGGCGCGTCCTGCATCCCGCCCATCTCGTTCAGCTCGCCGATGTAGATGTTGCCATCGGGCGCGAGCGTGAGACCGTCGGGCCGGTGGATGTTGTTCCACATCGTCACGAACTGGCCCGATTCCGAGAAGATCTGCACCCGATGCGCCTCACGGTCGGCGATGTAGAGCAGGCCGTCCTCATCGATCGCGATGTTGTGCGGGCGGATGAACTGACCGGCGTCGATCCCTGGCGTGCCCCAGGTCTGCTTGTGATTCCCGTCGGCGTCGAAGCGATGCACGCAGCTATTGCCGTAGCCGTCGGTGACGAAGATGTCGCCCGTCTTCGGACTCACCGCCGCATGCGTCGGACGGTTGAACGGCTTGCCCGCCCAGGCCGGCGCCGGGTTGTAGGGGTCGCCCAACGTCTGCAGCAACTCACCGTCGGGCGACCAGCGGGTGATGGTGTGCGTCCCGTCATCCGCGCCCCAGACATCGCCCTCGGGGCCGATCCAGATGCCGTGTGAGCGATCCGTGAAGTTGCCCTGACCCCAGCTCCCACGCCAGGATCCGTCCGAATTGAAGACCATAACAGGGTGCTCAACGTTACGCGTCAACACGTAGACCGTGTCGTTGGCGTCAACGGCCACTCCGGGACATTCAACGAGTGTGATGCCATTCGGCACCTGCTCCCAGATATCGAGTGCCGTGTATGTAAAGTGCCCGTCAGAAAGTTGCGCTGTCATCGTTATGCTCCGCTCTCGCTCGCTCGTTTACGTGTCTGTCTAACTCGTGACCTGCCGGAGAGTCTAACCGCGCAATACCCTGACCATATGGCGTGTACCAGATGTCACGCCGGGAGCAGTCGATGACAAATCGCGGCGCGTCCGTGGAACGTTCGCAGCGCCTCGAAGCGGCTGCGCCAATCCAGTCGGTTGTTGACGCCAACTCCGCCGAATTCCGCGACAACGCCGCCTGGATGCGCGGCCTCGTTGAGGAGCTGCGCGAGAAAGAAGCGGTGGTCCGGGCCGGTGGTGGACCGCGCAGCGTCGACCGTCATCACGCCCGTGGCAAACTTCTCGCCCGCGAGCGAATCGAACGCCTGCTCGACCCCGACTCTCCCTTCCTCGAACTCTCGCCGCTCGCCGCCGATGGCATGTACGGCGACGAAGCGCCCGGCGCCGGCATCGTCACCGGGATCGGACGCGCCGCCGGCCGCGAGATCATGATCGTCGCCAACGACGCCACCGTGAAGGGCGGCAGCTACTACCCGGTCACGGTCAAGAAGCATCTCCGCGCCCAGGAGATCGCCGCGCAAAACCGGCTCCCCTGCGTCTACCTCGTCGACTCCGGCGGCGCCTTCCTGCCAATGCAGGCCGACGTCTTCCCCGACCGCGACCACTTCGGCCGCATCTTCTACAACCAGGCCACGATGTCGGCGCAAGGCATCCCACAGATCGCCGCCGTGATGGGCTCATGCACCGCCGGCGGCGCGTACGTCCCCGCCATGTCCGACGAGGCGATCATCGTCGACGGCGTCGGCACCATCTTCCTCGGCGGACCGCCCCTGGTCCGTGCCGCAACCGGTGAGGAAATCTCCGCCGAAGAGCTCGGCGGAGGACTTGTCCACACGCAAATCTCAGGCGTCGCCGATCACCTGGCCGAGGACGACGCACACGCTCTCGAACTCGTCCGCGCCGCCGTCTCCAATCTCGGCAGCGAGGCCCGTGCCGACTGGCCGGTCACGCCGCCCGACCAGATCGAAGCGCCGCTCTACGACCCCAACGAGATCTACGGCATCGTGCCGCAGTCGACCCGCAAGTCCTACGACATCCGCGAGCTGATCGCGCGAATCGTGGATGGGTCGCGGTTCCACGAGTTCAAGCCGACCTACGGCAGCACGCTCGTCTGCGGTTTCGCCAGAGTGATGGGACACCCGGTCGGGATTGTGGCCAACAACGGCATCCTGTTCTCCGAGTCCGCGCTCAAGGGCGCACACTTCATCCAGCTCTGCGCCAAGCGCGGCACGCCGCTACTGTTCCTGCAGAACATCACCGGATTCATGGTCGGACGCCGCTATGAGCACGAAGGCATCGCCAAACATGGCGCCAAGATGGTCACCGCCGTCGCTTGCGCCGAGGTGCCCAAGTTCTCAATCGTGCTCGGAGGCTCGTTCGGCGCCGGCAACTACGCCATGTGCGGCCGCGCTTACTCTCCGCGGCTGCTCTGGACCTGGCCCAATGCCCGCGTCTCCGTCATGGGCGGAGAGCAAGCCGCAAATGTGCTCCTGACAATCCGACAGGATGCCTTGGCCAGACAGGGCGAAGGAATGACGCCGGAACAACAACGCGAGTTCATGGCGCCAACGCTGGAGAAGTACGAGGAAGAGGGCGTCGCCTACTACGGATCGGCCCGTATCTGGGACGACGGCATCCTCGATCCGGTCGATACCCGACAAGCGCTCGGTGTTGGACTCGCGGCGGCGCGCAATGCGCCGGTCCCAGAATCCAACTTCGGCGTCTTCCGGATGTAACGTCCGATGGCTCAGGCAGACACTTCACGGGTCGCAGACACCGCTGCCGGCCGACGAGGCCTACCCCATCTCGCCGGCCTCGACGGTATCCGTGGACTGGCGGCGCTGGCCGTCGTCCTCTTCCATGCCGGCGTCTCCTGGTTGCCGGCCGGATTTCTCGGCGTCGACGTCTTCTTCGTTGTCTCAGGATTCCTGATCACAGCCCTGCTCCTCTCCGAGCGCGAACGCAGCGACCACACCGACCTCGCCCAGTTCTGGCTCCGCCGCGCGCGACGATTGCTACCCGTGCTGGTGCTCGTGCTGATCGTGACTACGGTCTATGCAGCGCTGGTCCTCCAGGAGACGCTCGGTCAGCACTTCCATGACCTCCTCTTGGCCGCGATCTACGCCACCAATTGGGACCTGATCGTTCGCGGCGTCTCGTACTTCGAAATGTTCGAACGGCCCTCACAGCTCCGACACCTCTGGTCGCTCGCAGTCGAGGAGCAGTTCTACATCGTCTGGCCCATCCTCTTCACGTTCGTGCTGCGCTTCCTCAAGCTGCGTTGGCTCTGGTGCATCGTTGCAGCGCTGGCCGTGTTGTCCGTGATCTGGATGATCATCCTCTTCACCCCCGGCGGCGACCCGTCGCGTGTCTACTTTGGCAGCGATCCCCGCGCCTTCACCATCCTGATCGGTGTCGCCGTCGGACTCATCTGGAAGCCCTGGCAATACTCATGGGGCAAGCCGGTCGGCTACGCGATGGACCTGGTTGCGCTAGCAGGATTGGCTTTGGTTGTCGCGATCATGGTCATCGGTCGCCACTGGAGCGACTGGATGTACCCCTGGGGTCTGCTCCTGACCTCGCTCACCACGATTGTGGTGGTCGCGTTCGTCATCCGTCCCGGCTCGATCCTGGGCAGAGCACTCGAGATCTCGCCGCTGAAATGGTTGGGACAACGCAGCTACAGCATCTATCTCTGGCACTGGCCGGTGTTGTTGGCGCTGCAGTGGGAGTTCAGCTTCGTCCCCAACACGGTCGCGATCGTGCTGGTCGGAATGCTCGCCACCTTCGCTCTGTCCGAGATCAGTTACCGGCTCGTCGAAGTCCCCATGCGTCGTCCCCAATTCTGGAACCCCTCGCGGTACAAGGGAGCCATCGCGAATCCCCGCGGTGTGGCAACGGTGACCGCCGCAATGTCCGCCGCGGTGCTGTTGGCCCTCGTGATCGGGTTCACGGTGCTGCCCGGCCGTTCCCCCTCCGACCTCCTCTTCTCCGCCTCCGCCGAGCAATCAGGTCATGCTCAGGAAGGCGCGTTGGAATCCCAGCCGATGCGAGAGGAGAGACCGCCACTCCAGACGTTTACTGCAACGGTCATTCCCCGAACCGCCATTCAGACCCGGGCGGCGCCGACCGTCCAGGAGCGCACGCCGAAGACCGCCGTCACGACAGATGCGCCAAAGCAGCCGGTGAGCATCAGCGCGGTAGCTGCCACCTCGACTGCGCTCCCCGACGATGAACCCGACCAACCGGCGGCACGTGCAGAGAGCGAGCCGGCGATTGTGACCTATCCGCCAGGTGAGTACTTCGCCACGTACACCGTCCTGGGTGGCGACTCCCCCTATAGGATCATGAATCGATTCGAGATCACGTCGGCTCGCTTGATTGAACTCAACGGCGACAAGGTCATGCGCATGATCCATCCCGGCGATGAAATCACAGTTCCCTGTCCGGGAACTGCTCCGTGTGCGTTCGTACAGATCACACAGATCGGAAAGGGATGCGTGACCTGGCAGGCGGAAGGTGAGCTTCAGCGCGTCTGCCGATCTTCAACCATGCTCGTCGACCTCCCCATCGTGCTCACCGCCGAACCCGCTGGCCCGCTCGACGCCGCGCCGCTCTGGTACTGGGATGGCGTCGCGTTGGAGACGTTGGCGTTCAAGATTGCACCCGCACTTCCGGACGTGGGCCAGACCGCGGCGTCAACCCTGGAGTTGCATTTCGGACTGCCGCCATTGGCCATCGGCGACTCGGTCATGGTGGGCGCGCGCCCCCGCCTGGAAGAAGTCGGCATCGAGGTCGACGCCGAGGTCGGGCGTCTGGCGTACACGGCGATCTCCATCCTGGAAGAGCAGATCGAACGATATGGCCCTCGTGACACGGTCATCTTCCACGGCGTCGGAACAGGATTTCTCGACGCCAAGGGCTTCCATAAGCTGCTCGCCGCCGCCGAGGGCGTGCGCCACCTGATCATCCTCACTCGGCAGTTCCCGCCCCGCGAGCCGCTGCTCAGCTACGAGCGAGACACGAACAAGATGCTGCGCGAGGAAACCGCCAAGCACGATTGGGTCACGTTGCTCGATTGGAACCAGATCACCGACGGGCGTGAGGGCGAGGTCTCGTGGGACGGTACCCACCTCAACGCGCTCGGACGCCAGCTCTACACCGACCACATCCTGGCCGCCATCCTGAGCCGCCCCCACCGCAATTCGGCAGCATCGGCGGCGGCTAGTCGTACAAGAATCCTCTGATCGACTCCGATCCCCGCTTCCCCCTTGCGGAGACCGTTGCAAAAGTCATAAGTCCTCTCTCCCCCCCTTGCGGGGGGAGATGTCACGGAGTGACAGAGGGGGGGTCCGCCGACAGCATCCAGATAGGCCTTGAGATGGGAAGCCCCCCCTCTGCCTACGGCATTTCCCCCGCAAGGGCGGAGAAGGGGGTCCCGCTAGGCGAGCGGAACTAGGGCCTGTTCACATTGACAGCGCGATCTCAATCGAAGCGCCTATCAACTCTCCCGCTCCCCCTTGCAGGGGGAGCTGCCGAAGGCTGAGGGGGTCCCGCCTCCCATGGTCCAGCCGGAATGCGTCATTTCTACCTCTGCATCCCCCAATGTGAACAGGCCTAGTTGTTCGGAGATTCCCGAGCGAGTAATACAGCTACCCCGGCAGCGACGCCTGATGCCCTGTCACCGAGACCACGTCACGGCGCTGGAACAGCCACTCGCCGTCGACCTTGACCACGATGTCCTCATAGCCAAGCAGCACCGAAGTCACCGATCCATCCGGCGACGGAATCTTGAAGTCGAGGAAGCACTTGTGCTCACAAGAGTCGCCATCGACCTCAAACAGGTGGTTGTCGGTGAAGTGCATCCCACCGGGGAACGTCGCCCCCAGCTCACCACAGAACGCAATCAAAGCCTCGCGACCCTCTGCCTGCCCCGCCGGTCCATGAAAGATGCCGTCAGCCGTAAACGTATCGGCCCAGCCCGCGCCATCAACCTGGTCAACCGTGTAGTTGTACCGAGAACAGAGATCAATGATCTCAAACCGGTCCTCAAGAGAAATCTTGCCCATCGTGCTCTCCATTCCAAGAACTAGCGCTCCTCCTCTGGGGGAGCAGTCAGGAAGCGCCCAAACGCTCCCCCTTTGGGGGAGCTGTCACGGAGTGACTGAGGGGGCCTCCCCCGCAAACTAAACCGCTCACCGTCAGTCCAACACCACAATCGCCTCAACCTCAATCATGAACTCAGGAGCCGCCAGCGCCTGCACCCCAATCAGGGTGCTGGCCGGAGCAGTGGTCCCCTCAAAGATCGCCTTGCGGGCGTCGTTCAACGCCCGGCCCATTTCGGGGTCGTAGTTCACGATGTACACGTTCGTCTTGGCCACATCGGCCGGCGTCGCACCCGCAGCCTCGATCGCCACGGCGAGATTTGCGTACGCCTTCTTTGCCTGCGCAGCGAAGTCACCGACACCGACAATGCCGCCATCGACATCCCAGGCCACCTGACCAGAGATATAGATCGTCTTGCTCCCGCTCGTCGCGACCACCTGTGTGAACGAACGAGCGTTGACCAGTCCCTCAGGATGAATGTGTTCCAGCGCCATGAATCGCTCCTCGATGAATGTGTGTGTTTGCCTGTCCCGTTGGAGGCTTACGATAGCGTCGAACACTGCAATCCGCCGACCCCATTCGAAAGGAACCCGCTATGCCACGCTACGGACGACTCGGCCTCCCGCTCTACGAAGCGATGTACTCCATGCGAGCCATCCGCCGGATGCGGCCCGACCCGATCTCCGACGAAGACCTTGAGATCATCCTCGACGCCGCACGCCAGGCCCCCAACGGCGGCAACATGCAGCCCTGGCATTTCCTCGTCGTGAGAGGCGAACGGGAAAAGGCAGCCCTCGCCGAGCTCTACCACGAAGCCTGGTGGGCCAAGCGAGCCGACCAGGGCATCGAGGGCCGTGACCACCCAGGCCTGCAAAACCCGGTCAGCCAGTCCGCCATGAGACTCGCCGACGAGATCGGCGGAGCCCCCGTCATGATCCTCCTCTGCGCCACCGGACCAGGCGCCGGCAACGCCCAATCAGTGATTCCCTCGGTCCAAAACATGCTCCTCGCCGCCCGGGGCCTCCGCATCGGAGGAACAATCACCACCCTCCACCCAGTCGTCGACGAGCGTGTCAACACCCTCTTCGAAATCCCCGAAGAAGCCCAGGTCGTCTACTGCATCCCGCTCGGCTACCCAAGAGGCCGCTTCGGCCCCCTCAGCCGAAAGCCGCTGAGAGACATCGTCTCCGAAAACAAATGGGGAGCCACTCCGGACTGGATTGAGTAGTCCAACACGAAGCACACTCCTGATTAGACCAGCAATTCCCCTGCTCCGGCCCCTGCCGCCGAGCAGGCGTCTCTGAAATCGCTTGGCATCGACTTCCGTCATACCCGCGCTCCAACGCGGGTATCTCGCTGCACTCGGTACCAAAGCCAGGACTTAGTCACATGTGCGACTGAATTTGCAATCACAGCGTCATTCGGATCTCCCGCTCCCCCTCGCAGGGGGAGCTGCCGAAGGCTGAGGGGGGTCCGATCCCCTTATTGGGGGAACTCCAAGCCTCGCTGCGGCCGTCTCAGCCCACATGTGAACAGGCCCTAGAAATAGGCTGAGCGATTGAAACGGGCGAGGTCTCTCAGGTTCCAACCCCCTACGGAATCAGCATCGACCGCGACACATTCGTGTCACGCTCATGCCATTCACTGTCCTCGAACGCCTGGTTCACGTCCGACAGTGGATACGTGTGCGAGACGATCTTGTCGTAGGGGATATCGCGCTGATTCTTCAGCAGCATGTCCATCATCAGCGGCAGCAGATGCGGCCGGTACATCACCGAGCCCATGATCTTCTTCCCGCTGAGCATCGTGCTCGGATCAATCTCGACCGTCCGGCCGCGGACAATGTCGCCGATCTCGACAAACGTCCCGCCATTGGCGAGATAGGTCAAACCCTCGGCCAGCAGTTCCGCCCGCCCAACCAACTCCATGACGATGTTCGCGCCACGACCTTCGGTCAGTTCCCACACGGCCCGCCGGCGCGTGTCTGGCGTGTTGAACTCCTCAATGTTGATCGTGTGATCCGCCCCAAACTCCTCCGCCAACGCGAGTCGCTGCGGAAGCCGGTCAAGCACAATCACCTTGTGCGCGCCCATGTCCTTGGCCATCGCCGTCGCGTTCAGCCCCAGACCGCCGGCGCCCTGGATCACGACAAAGTCGTTCTCCTTGCATCCCGCCCGCATCAAACCCTCGGTCGTCGTCCCCATCGCGCAGTTGACAAAGCCCAGCACCTCATCCGGCAGCTCGTCGGGAACCTTGAACACGGGATGATTCGGCTGCAGGTAGTAATAGTCGGCATATGTGCCAGTGAAATACGGAGCCACACCTGCTTCCCGAGACCACGCGGTGCGGTCCGAGCACCAGTTCGGCTCACCCCGAGAGCACTGATAGCAGCGGCCACAGGGAGTAATCGCCGAGTACATCAGCCGGTCGCCAACCTCAATCGGCTTCCCCAGCGAGTCCGTCGACACACCGTCGCCCAGCGCATGGACCACCCCCGTCCCCTCATGGCCCATCACCCGACCACCCGCAGGCAGAGGATTCTCGACCATGTCTCCGCGCCAGGTGTGCAAATCCGACCCACAAACGCCAGCCTGGGTTATCCGCAAAACAATCGCCCCAGCCTCCGGCTCGGGAACCGGATACTCCTCAATCACAAACGGCGCCTGATATTCCTTGACAACAACAACACGCCCAGTAGCCATGACAATCTCCAATCCAGCATTGCAATTGCTGGAAGTCTAGGGTTTTTCAGCCTGGACCATTGAGCTGAAGAATGGCGTACAGTGCAGCCACGGAGGAGTGGAGTGGAGCAGAAGCTCACTGTCACGATCGATGGCCCTGGAGTCCGGCAGGGGAAGATCGCGCTGCGCGACCTTCAACGCATAATTCACCCACTTGAGCAAGCAGTGCAAGCCTTGCTGCCCCGGCAGCCCAGAACCAGCTCGCGAGCGAGCGCTTCCTCGCGGCAGCCGGTCCGATTTCTGCTCTCGAGAATCGATTCCGGTTCGGCCGTGGCGGAGGGATCGCTGGTCGTCGAGGCGACTATCGCAGAGTCGATGTTCAATGACGATCCGCTCGACCGCCTCATCAATGGCCTCACTAGTCAGGATGCTGAGCTATCGACGAGGGCAAAGCGCTATATCGAACGCCTGCAGAGGAACTTGCCAATAGGTGTGGAGTCCATTGACATTGCAATCCCAGGACTTCCCGGCAAGGCGCGCCTGGAGCCGCTTTCAAGAGTTGAGGCTCGATTGCCATCAACCGACGAGCGCACCGTTACCGGTCGATTGATGGAGATCAACTTTCGCGCAAAACGCGCCCTACTCGAGATTCCGAGAGTGATGGGGCGGCGCTCTACACAGCAGATTGCATTGCAGTTTCCGGACGAACTCGCAAGCGACATGCAGCGATTGGCACGACAATTGGTAGTCGTCGACGGACGCGCAGCACTTGCTGACAATGGCGCTATTCTGAAACTCGAACTCGACAGCATCGCACTGTATATCGACGACCGGACCGGACTCTGGCCGGCTAAGAAGTTCCGTTGGCCAACTCCGGAAGAGCGATTGACAAATGTGGATATGGAAGAGTTCCTCCGTTCGTCAAAAGACTTATACGAGGATGAGCCGTGACGAGTTGGGCAGATGCTGATTTGGTGGTTGACACTAACGTGGTCATGTTCACTTTCTCTGATCGGTCCAAAGATATAGAACTTGCAGAGCGCTACCGGCACTATATTGAGGATAAGTCGATAGCGATTTCGTTCCAGACGGAAGCCGAACTCCTAGTGCATAGGCAAGCACAAGGATGGAGCCTGGCGACGCTGAGAAACATATTATCGCGCTACGTAGTTGTACCGTGGACTCCCGAACTACTTGCTGTGTACGTGAACTTGAGAAGTGAATCGATCAGGCGAAGTAGGCCAGCCGGTACACGTCAGCGGCGCAAGCAAGTGGGGCCCGCCGACGGTTGGATCGCAGCGACTGCTCTGCTGTTGGACTGTCCTCTGCTCACCCACGACAGTCACTTGGTAGCCAACAGTGGATTAATTGATGTCATCACAGAGCTCGATGAAGTTGAGATGTAGGGTAAACCTGAAGCGCGTCGCCCTACCCCGCGCCACGCAGCCGTGGATCGAACGCATCCCTGAGCGCGTCGCCGATGATGTTGAATGAGAATACCGTCAGGAAAATCGCCAGACCCGGCCAAACCGAGAGCCACGGCTGCTCGATCATGTGCAGTCGCGCCTCGGCGCCCAACATGTATCCCCACGACGCCGCCGGCGGCTGGATCCCGTAACCGAGGAACGACACCGATGCCTCGATCAGGATCGCAATCCCCAACTGCGCCGTCGCGATCACCATGATCGGCGGCAACGCATTCGGCAAGATGTGCCGACCGATGATCCGCACTTGGCCAGCGCCCAGCGTCCGTGCCGCCTCGATATAGGGCTGCGACGACACCTGGATCGCCGCCGCCCGCGCTACGCGAACTCCAGCCCCCAGCAGCGCAATCGCAATCACAACGATCAACAAGCTAATGCTGTTACCCAGAAACGCCGTCAGCGAGATCACAATGATCAGCCCCGGGAACGCCATCAGCACATCAACGACCCGCTGCACGAGTGCATCGAACCAGCCGCTCACCGCGCCGCTGACCAGCCCGACGACTGTGGAAATCGCGATCGCGAACCCCACCGAGGCGACACTGATGCCCAACGACGCTCGCCCTCCATAGAGGACTCGCGTGAACACGTCCCGACCGAGCGCGTCGGTACCCATGAAGTATGCGGTTGTCGGACCATACAGCCGCTCACGAGGATTGATCGCCAGCGGATCCGCCGGCGCCACAAAGTCGGCGAGCCCGGAGCCCAGCCCGATCAACACGAGGATCAGGGCCATCAGGCAGGGGAACGGGTACCGGCGGACGACTCGCAGGAACCGCCACGCCAGGCTCGTCCTGCTCGACAGGACTGCCTCTGCGCCCGTCGCGGGACGGTCAGGCGCCGACGCGGATGCGGGGGTCGAGAAGGCCATAGGACACGTCCACTAGAAGATTGGTGATGATCACCGCGCCGGCGATCCAGACGTTGACCGCCTGCACGACGACATAATCCCGGTTCGCGATCCCGTCGAGCAGATACGCGCCCAGACCGGGCAGCGCAAAGATCAGCTCAAACACGACCGCCCCGCCGAGCACAACAGGAAACTGCACCCCGATCACGGTGACAAACGGAATCATCGAGTTGCGCAGCGCGTGCCGGCGCAGGAGCACTAGCCGCGACAACCCTTTCGCCCGCGCCGTCAACATGTAATCCTGCCGCAGGACGTCGAGCAGCGCCGTCCGCAGGATCCGAGTCTGTACGCCAGCGAGGATCAGCCCGAACAGCAACGCCGGCAGCCACATCTGCTGCAGATTGGTGAACGGCGCTTCCCAGATCGGCTGATAGCCAAGCGGTGGCGACCAGCTAAACCACTTCGCGCCGAACACGACCGCCAGTGTCGCGAGCCAGAATCCGGGAATTGCCAGAGCGAACACGGCAATGCTGCGGGCGACATAATCAGGCCATTGGCTTCGGCGCAACGCTGCGACGATCCCGAGCGGCACTGAGATACAGGTCGCGATGATCAATCCCAGGATCGCCAACTCCATCGTCACATCGAGCCGATGCCCGAGGTCGCTGCCAACGCTGCGCTTGGTCCGCAGTGACTCGCCGAAATCACCCTGTAGCGCGTCGCCCAGCCATTTCCCGTAGTAGACGAAGAACGTGTCCTCCAACCCCAGTTCTTCGCGCAGTCGGTCCTTCTCCCGGTCGTCGTAGAACGCCTCGGCCGCCAACACGTCCACGACGTCGCCGGGCAGCGTGCGCATCATCCCTGCGACCAGCATGCTGATCCCCAACAGCGTCGCCGCTGCCAGCAACAATCGCCGCACCAGATATCCGCGCACGCTCTCCGCCGATCACGAGTACGTTCGTGAAGAGGGTCTCGCCAACCCGCCTGTTGAACAGGCGACTAAGCCTTGAACCACATGTCCTCCAGCGATGGCGCGGGGGCGAACGTCTGAATGAACTGCACGCCCGATATCTCCGGTCGTGCAATCTGCGAAACCGCCGCATTGACCCACGGCACCGAGTACATCTGCTCGGCGATGTGCAGTTGCAGGTCGTAGATCTGCTTCTTACGAGCTTCGACGTCGCTCTCGATCCGCTGCATGTTGAGCAACTCAGCCATCCGAGCATCCGACGCCATCAGTTCGCCGTTGGGAATCGGCGAGCGGGGGCTGTCGGGAATGAAGACGTTGCGCAACGCCTCGTCCGGCTCGATCGACGCCACCGACAGCGTGTGACCGATCACGCCGGTCGTGCTGCCGTTGAAAATCGTCGAGTAGTGCACCGTCGGCTCGTTGACCACCAACTCGACCTCAATCCCCACGTCGAGGAGGTTGGCCTGGACGACCTGCGACTGCTCGGCAAAGATCGGCCCATATGCCGTCGTCGTATGCAACGGCACCGGCCCGAGTCCGTCGATGCCTGCCGCATCGAGCAGTTGCATCGCGCGCTCCGGGTTGTAGCGGTAGTACTCGCCCAGCGCGTCGTCCTCTTTCGGGTCGACCCACCAGCCCGGCATCGGCGGCAACGCCGTCGACCACTTGCCGGTCTCTAGTGCTCCACCAACGGCGAGGATCGAGTCTCGATCTATCGCCGACGACATCGCCTGCCTGACTCGCGGGTCCGTGAACGGCTCCATCCCAATGTCGGGGAAGACGCCGCCAATCACGAGGCTCGGCTCAAACTCCCAGGTCGAGCCGGGAATGCCGTTCTCCAGCTCCTCCACGATCGGAGGCGCGACGCCGAACCAGCTCGTGTTCAGCTGACCACTCAAATACGCAGCCGCAATCGCGGAGTTATCACCGATGAAGTTGATCACCAGAGAATCCGCATAGGGCTTAGGCGCATTGAAGTAATTCGGATTGCGCTTGTAGACCACGCGCGAGCCTGGCTCGTACTCATCGAGTAAGAACGGACCGGCGCTAATCATCGTCTGCCGGGACATCTCGTCCTGAAGCAGCTCCGGCGGCATCACATACGGTCCCGCGTGGTGGCCGAGGTAGAGCAGGAACGGCGCCAGCGGAGCGGTCAGGTCGAACCGGACCGTGCGGTCGTCGGTCGCCTCGACGCCACCCAAACTCGGTAGGATCGCCCCACGGTTGGGATAGCCCGCATAACGGTCGCCATCGAACGAAAACGCAACATCTTCAGCAGTGACCTTGCGCCCGTTGACCGGCGCCCGATCCTCCCAGACCGCGTTGTCCTTGATCACGAACACATAGGTCGCGTCGTCGGGCTGCTCGACCGAGTCCGCCAGCCACAGTTCGGGCTGGAAGTCGATCGACGACTGTCCCGGCTCGTTCGAGAACTGGGTCAGCATCGGATAGCACTGGTGATTGTGCAGGAACGCCTTGTAGCCAAACGTCAGGAAGCCGTCGAATGAGGCCAGGTCGGACGTGTCCGAAATCCGCAGCTCGCCGCCAATCGGCGGCCCGGCAGCGGCCTGCTGGGCCTGAGCCGTGGCGGCCTGCTGCTGCGCGCCATCCTGCTGCTGAGTCGCCTGGTCCTGCTGGTCGGCCTGATCAGCCGCTTGAGCAGCGGTCTGATCCTGCTGCTGTTGATCCTGCTGCTCTTGTTGTTGAGCAGCCGACGACTGCGAGTCATCGTCATCGTCGCCGCAGCCAACCAGCGCCAGGCCGGCAGCGCCCACCCCGGCGGTCGCCGCAGACCGCAGCACCGCGCGTCGAGAAAGCCGTCGAGTCCGCATCCGGGTCCAATAGGTCGATTCGCTCATCAGATACCTCCGTGCTTGGTCAGTGGAGGCTACCGAATTTGGAAGGCGTTGGTATTGCCTCTTCGAGGCCGGATTGCGATCACAGCGACTGCGACCGGGTTCGGGTATTGTCGCTAAGGAAGGAAGATTCGCGTATGGAGTGGCATCAGCGGTACGACGCAGAAATAGTGGACGCCGCACTCCTGCTGACGCTCTGGCAGCGCTGTGCGATCGACAACGATACGCTCGGCAGCCGCATACGTCTGATGAAGCTCGCATATCTCGCAGCGAGGCGGCTGTCAGAGCAAGGAGTTTTCGCGCTGAACCTCGAGTTCCATCAATGGAAACATGGGCCGAGTTCGCCGGGTGTCCTCAAGGCGTGGCGCCGTTTGCAGTACGCAGGTCACATGCGCGAGGAAGAGGTCTGGGAGCTATCCGACCAGGGAGCCAGTCTCGCGGAGGATTTCTATCGAGAAGTGGTCTGCAAGGAGCAATACGGAGCGGTTCGGACGGTGATCGATGAACTTGCGTCAGCATGGGCTTCGTTCTCCGACGACCGGGCCCTGTGCGAGCACATCGCAGCGCTGCAAGTCGGAGGGAACGGCGGAGAAGAGAAGATCGGTCAAGCTGAGCTGTTGTCGTCATTCCTTGAACCGCCGAGCAACGGCATTCCACTCATCAACCTGGAAAGCGAAACCGGTTGGGTCGAGACGTTGGCGCTGGAGTTCAGTCCCCGTGACCAGGCAAGACTTCAGCGAGCAGTCGAGGATTTCCGTGCCGGCCGATTTCACGTGGCCTAGCGCTTCGGACTGGCAGGTCCGTTACTCACTTGAGTTTCTCGAACAGATGGACAGTGAGCAATGGCGCACGCAGCGCTCGGAGATCGTTCGACATCTGCACAGTTTGTTCGGCAACCCATACCAGGCGCCAAATGCCGAACGGCTATTTCGCGAACACCGAGGACTTCGCAGCGCTCGCTACGGTTGGCGCTATCGATTGTTGTACAAGTTGTGCGGCGAGTGCCGCCTACACGGCGATCAGGTCCGCTATAGCCTGGCCTGCTGCTCAATCAATGGCGCAGAGCAGACAACTGACACCACTATTAACGTGCTCTACGTTTCGGACCACTACGCCGATACACCCGATCGCTTCGAGATCGCCGAACTGCCAGATGAAGGCCTATAACCCCTACCCCTTTCGATCCTCATACGTCTCAAAGAACCGAGTCTTCACCGTCTTCTGATTCTCATAAATTGACCCCTGCTTCGGAGACACCGGCAGCGGCAAATACGCCGGAACCGCGGTCTGACGCGGCTGCTCGACGTGCTCTCCCGCGCACATGGAGTCCTTGTAGGCGTCCAGGCTCAGCCGGCCCAGACCCATAATTGGCCAGGCGTCGGCGGCGGCGTAGCCGAACAGCAGCAGGCGGCGCGGATTCTCGGAGCGATTCAGCGCCGACCCGTGCATCGTGCGCACGTGATGGAACGAGACCGATCCGGCTGGACCTTCCAGCGGGACCAGGTCCTTCTCCATGTCCCAGTCGAACTCCTCGGGCTCGACCGCGCCGGTGAAGTAGCGCTCCTCGGGGTGGTGGTGGTCATAGATCCCGCGCTTGTGCGATCCCGGCACGACCAGCAGTGGGCCGTTGATCGCGTAGCAATCGTCGAGCAGGACGCCCGCCGCCACGAGGTCATCGTTGGTGTGCGGGTAGAACGGCCAGTCCTGGTGCCACTCGACCGGGGCGCCGTACTGCGCCGCCTTCATGTTCAGCTTGTCGCTCTGCAGCCGCACATTGGGACCGATCAGCGCGGTCACGACCTCCATCAGCGCCGGATGCTGGGCCAGCTCGCGGAAAAACGGCCAGTGCGTCGACGGCAACTTCAGACGCCGCACTCGAGGCTCCTCGGCCGTATGCGAGTCCTCGAGGTCGTACTGTGCGTTGTGGTCGGTCAGACCGGCGGCCGCTGCCACAATCCGGTCGGTTTCGTCGCGCAGCGCCTGCAGCGCGTCGTCGGGCAACAGCTTCGGCATCAGCAGGAAGCCGTTCTCGTGATAGAAGTCGACCTGTTCCTGGGTCACGGTCGGTGCGGCAGCGGTGGTCATAGCGATACTCCCTGCGAGTACGGGCGGGTCAAACAGATTTCGCGTCTCAGTCTAGGTGATATGCGATAGCCGCCTAGAATGCGCCACATGCCAGACCTACCTGATCACCCATTCCTGTTCGAATCCCGACGTTCGCCGGTGCTCTCGCGGAGAGGCATCGTCGCGACCAGTCAGCCGCTTGCCTCGTTGGCCGGCCTGACCATCCTCCGCGAGGGTGGCAACGCGGCCGATGCCGCCGTCGCTGCCGCGGCAACGCTTGCCGTCACCGAGCCCACCTCCACCGGCATCGGCGGCGACTGCTTCTGCCTCTTCTACAACGCTGCCGACCAATCGGTGCGCGCCGTCAACGGCAGTGGACGCGCGCCCGCGTCGCTCAATCTGGATGTGGTCGAACGCGCCGGCGGATGGGAACGCCAGGGTCCGCATGCCGTCACGGTTCCCGGATCAGCGATGGGCTGGCACGACACGGTCCAGCAGTTCGGACGCATGGCGCTCGCCGACGTGCTCAAGCCGGCCATCGAGATCGCCGAGCAGGGCTTCGTCATGACCCCGGCCATTGGCCGAGGCTGGGCCGGCCAGGCCGACTTGCTCGCATCGAAAGGCCCCGCCGGACAAGACCTGCTGCTCAACGGCAACGCGCCTCGGGCAGGCCAAGTCTGGACCAATCCCCTGCTCGGTCGCGTCCTGCGCGAGGTCGCCGAGGGCGGCCCCGAGGCCTTCTATCGCGGACGACCGGCCGAACGAATCGTCGAGGCGCTCTCCGAGCACGGCGGCGTGATGTCCCTCGACGACCTCGCCAGCCACTGTTCCACGCTCGACGACGCCATCTCCACGACATACCGACGCCACCGAGTCTGGGAATGCCCACCCAACGGTCAGGGCATCACGACCTTGATGGCTCTGAACATCCTCGAGGGCTTTGAGATCGGCGAATACGAAGCCCGCTCAGCGGAAGTGCTGCACCTGATCATCGAAGCCCTGCGCCTCGCCTTCGCCGACGCACGCACACTCGTCGCCGACCCTGCCAGGACAGACGTACCGATCGAGGCGATGCTCAGCAAGGCCTACGCCGCGAAGCGTCGAGAGCTGATCTGTACCGACGCTTCAATCGAGCTCGCCTCTTCAGGATTCCTGCCCGGCAAGTCCGACACCGTCTATCTCTCTGCCGCCGACGGCGACGGCAACGCTTGCTCGTTCATCAACTCAAACTACGAGGGCTTCGGCAGTTGCATCGTTCCTCGCGAATGCGGATTCAGCCTGCAAAACCGGGGCGCCGGATTCGTTGTCGACGACCCGGACCATCCCAACGCCCTCGCCAGCGGCAAGCGTCCGTATCACACGATCATGCCCTCGATGATCACCCGACCCGACGGCAACCTCTTCGCCAGCTACGGCGTCATGGGCGGATGGAACCAGCCTCAGGGTCAAACCCAGGTCGCGATCAACCTGATCGACCGAGGCATGGACGCCCAGACCGCCATCGACGCACCCCGAGTCTCGATGTACGAAGAACCGCCCAACGGCCGCATCTACGTCGAGGAAACCTTCGGCATCGAGGTCCTCTCGCAACTCGCCCTGCTCGGTCACCCCGTCCTGCCTGCCTCAGGAGCCATGAGAACCGGAGTCGTAGGCAAGGGCCAGGTCATCGTCCGAGACCCCGACACCGGCGTCCTCTGGGGAGGCAGCGACCCACGATCCGACGGCTGCGCCGTCCCACTCTGAGACCGATCGCTCCGCGCCCATTCCAAGCTCACGCCCAAGCTCACACCCTACGTCAACTACTGCGTGAAGGCGCGGCATAGATTGTACTGTTCGCCCGATAGTTGCGTCAACCCGCGTCAAGAACCGGGCTGGAAACGACAGCAGCCACGGCATTCGGTCTTACCTCGATCATCGCCAGGAACGTACTAACCAAATCCGATTCCCCTCTCCCCTCTTGGAGACCTTTGAATAAGTCCCCTTCTCAAGGCCTATCTGGTCGCTGGCAGCGGACCCCCCCCTCTGTCACTCCGTGACATCTCCCCCCGCAAGGGGGGGAGAGGGGATACGTGAGTTTTTCAAAGATCTCCTCTTGCGGAGACCTTTGAAAAGTCGCGCTTGGAGACCCTATCCGTCCCCGCCCCCGAGCGGGGACCCGTTCCGCGTCGCGAGGCTACGACCTCTCAATCGCTCTCCACCAGATATGCGCCCCGCCATGTTCGTTCAGCCTGAGGGGACCCGGGGGCAGGTCCCCGCTCGGGGGCGGGGACGGAACACCGGGAGTGCTGGAGTTTCTCAAAGGTCTCCGCAAGGAGACCTTTGGAAAAACTCATGATTCCCCTCTCCCCCCCTTGCGGGGGGAGATGTCACGGAGTGACAGAGGGAGGGTCCGCCGCCAGCGACCAGATAGGTACTGCGATAGGAAGCTCCCCTCTGCCTGCGGCATCTCCCCCACGAGGGGGGGGGAGAAGAGGACTTAATCAAAGGTCGCTACCAGAGGGCAGCAGCGGACTGACACAGGTGTCTCCCCTCCGAGGAAGCCGCCGAACGTTGCACAGCCATGAAGTCTCGCCCGAGCTGCCGATGCACGGCGGCCATCCAGACTGGTGTGTCTGCCTGTTCACACCCAGGGCGCGATCCAAGACGGTGATGGTTCGGGATCACGAACAAACAGACCGGATGGTATTGCCCGATATCCGATCATCACCTACGATTCGTATCCGATATGAAACACCCAGTTCCAATTGGTGGGAACGGACCGGTGTGCCCCGCGGTTGCGCGGGAGCAGGTCTCGTTCGTTGGTGGTATGGGGCCTGTCGACGCCACTGAGGAGGCTGTATGAGCCGTCGAATCCGCTTGCTGCCGCAGGTCGGCTCCCGGTGGTTTTCCCTGGCTCTGCTCGCGGCGACCGTGCTGATGGTCCTGGCCGTGCTCGCAGGCGCGACCGGCGCCGCAGACGCTGCCAGTCCGTCGGAAAAGCGCAAGTTCGACACCCGGGTCATTGGCAATTTCAAGGGGGCGGCGTTGGCCACGGGCGTCACGGTCCCTACGGGCGCCGGCTTCGGAGAAACGGCTATTGCTGCTCACAAGTGCGATTTCTCGTTCTTCAGCGCAGGCAGCCTGGCCAGCGCAGGCGTGCAGGCGCTGGCCGAGGATGGCTCTATCTCTGCCTTCGAGACCGCGGTCGAAGCGGCGGTCGACGATAACAACGCGCAGGAGTTCTGGAAGATAAATCCACCGAACGGTCCCGGCAAGGGCAAGGGCGGTCCAAGTATTCAGATAGAGGATGACTTTGGTTGCCTCACGATCCTCGTCAAGATCAATCCGACCTCCGACTGGTTTGCCGGCGTCAGCGCACTCGATCTGCGAGCCGGAGGATCCTGGCCCACACCCGACGAAGACAACTTCATCTTCATTGACCTGTTCCCGTTCGACGCCGGCACCCTGGACGGCACGGAGTTTGCGACCAGCACCACGACAACATCACCGCAGAGCACGATCGCGAGCTTGCGCAACACCGGCAAATTTAACGACACCAAGATCGCCCAGCTTAGGCTCAAGCTGAAGGACCCCGCGCTGACCAAAGGTGTGGCAGCCGAAGAAGCAATCGAATCGATCATCGTCACCTGGGCTGAAGTCGTTGCAGCCGGCGGCTATCACGTGATGTGGAAGTCGGGCGCGGAGGCCCACGACACCGATGGCTCGCTCGGTCGCCGCGATGTCGTCGTCGGCGGAAGGACCAGGACTCATACGATCACCGGACTGACCGGAGGGGTCGA
Source organism: Dehalococcoidia bacterium (assembly GCA_965261715.1). Taxonomy (GTDB): domain Bacteria; phylum Chloroflexota; class Dehalococcoidia; order Bin125; family Bin125; genus Bin125. The sequence continues at coordinate 2,588,007 of OZ253471.1, read as the reverse complement.
ACACGAAGTCCAGGTCATTGCCTACAACGAAGCCGGCCAGTCCAGCCAAACTCCAACGTCCGAGAGCGAGGACAGCGCAACACCGATCAGCGCAGCGACCGCCGGTAACACGGTCCTGGTCGGCAATACCACTCAGAGGATTCCCGGGACTGAGCGGTTGACAGTAGGACCCCAATACCCCGCGCGCGCTCAGGCATTCACGACCGGATCAGAGTCAGCCGTGCTGGGCAGCGTCACGCTTCCCGAGTTCCGCAAAGAGAACAGCAATAGTTTAGTAGACGTTCACATCTATTCAGCGAGTGGAGTCGATCCCGGCGCCGAGCTGTATACGTTGACTCGGCCGGACTTCTCCAGCTTCAGCTCCGGGGTGCCGACCGACATCACCTTCAACGCGGCAGCCGCTGACACAATCACATTGGCCATCAACACGACCTATTTCGTGGTTGTCGAAGCAGTCCAGGGACAAGTGGGCTTGGCTCATACCAAGGACGACGACGAAGATCCAGCGACCGATGAGGGTTGGAGCATCGCAAATACCTGTCGTCGTGAGTACGGCGATGGTACTCCGATTTCAGATTGTGAACGAACGGGCAGTTCTACAGCGGCGTTGATCATGGTGCTCAATTCGCCGCTGGCCGCCGGCAAGCCGGTCCTCTCGATTTCCGGTTCAGAGGCCGTAGAGGGTACCGGTATCCAATTCACGGTCAGCCTCAGCCCGGCGCTCGGTGAAGAAGTGACTGTTGAATACAGCACAGCCGACGACAGCGCGACTACGGCCGACTCCGACTACACCGCCGTTACCGCCTCGACACTGACCTTTGCCGCCAACGAGACCGAGAAGACCGTCACGATTACCACCGGTGACGACTCAACCGACGAGGACGACGAGAACTTCAATGTCGAGCTCAGCAGCCCATCCGAAAACGCGCAACTGGGTTACGTCACTTCCGCCTCCGGTCTGATTATCAACAACGACCAGACCACCCAGACCGACGGCACGCTGAGTTCGATCACGTTGACCGGTTCCGACGGCGACACGATCGCGCTGACTCCGGCGTTCAATCAGTACAAGTTCCTCTATACGGCAACCGCGGACCGCGAACTCGACTCGCTCACCGGAGTCGCCGTACCGAGCACCACGGGAACCGTGCAAAGCATCGTGTATGTCGGCGGCGACGAAGACACGGTGACTATGGCCTACGACGCCGTCTGGCCGCTCGTACCGGGCGACACTCTGGTCAAATTCATGGTCATCTCGCCCGACGGGTCGCGAACCAAGATCTACAAGATTCACGTCGACAAGGACGCCGCCACCGACGCGACGCTGGAATCCCTGAGCCTCGTCGACAGCACCACCGGCACCCCTGTTGCGGTCATGCTGTCGCCCGCCTTCGACCCGGCCACGACTGTGTACACCGCCTCGGTGGGCGCCGATGTAACGAGTGTCACGCTGACCGGAATCCAGAACCACAACGGCGCAACCATATCGAACAACCGGGGTCCGGTTTTGACGTCGGGTGAAGCGACCGTGGGTCCGTGGGCCGGCGAGACCGTGATCAATTTCGATCTGACGGCAGAGGACGGCAGCACCACGAAGACCTACACGGTCACCGCCGAACGCCTCCTGACTGTCAATTTTGACTCGGCCGCCTACTCCGTCAATGAGGGTGGGTCGGTCCAGGTGTCGGTGTCGCTCAATGGTGTCCCGGGAAATGAGGTTCGAGCCAATCTGTCCACGACGTTGCAGGGCGCGACCACGGCGGACTTCGGAGGCGTGCCGGGCTTCGTCGCGTTTACGGGCACCGATCTGATCAAGACCTTCGATTTCGTTGCGCTGACCGACATCCCCAGTGATCCTGGTGAGAGCGTGAAGATCGAGCTGAGTCCAAATAGTATGTTCCCCGGATTGCTCAACGGTAGTCCCGACGAAACCGTTGTCAGCATCGGCGATATCGTAACGCAACAATTGGTAGCAGTGGACTTCGGGCAGTCCACCTACAGCGTCAATGAAGGCGCGAGCGTGGAGATCACGATCACACTCGCTACGGCGGCGAGCGGTCCAGTTACCATCCCACTAACGATCACTCCTGAGGACGGTGCGATCCTCGCCGACTACAGCGTGCCCAGCAGCGTCACCTTCGATTCAGGCGACACTTCGCAGACGATCGCGTTCAGCGCCACGCTGGACGCGGACACCGACCCTGGCGAGAGTGTGAAGATCGAACTCGGCACGTTACCAACGGGTTACGCGGCGGGCGCCACGACCGAGACCACAGTCAGCATTATCCAACGCTCGGTAGTCGTGAACTTCGGCGCCGCCTTATACGCCGTAGACGAGGATCAGGCAAACGAGCATGGGGAAGTTCAAATCTCCGTCACGCTGAACCAGGCCCTGGGCAGTGACATCACTATTCCGCTCACGGCAACCGGACAGGCCGGAGCAACCTTCAGGGACTACAAGTTGCCCAATCCTGCCAGCGTCACGTTCACTGCCGGTCAGACGCAGCAGATGTTCACCTTCACTTCGAAAAAGGACGATGTGGACGACGACGGCGAGAGTGTCAAGATCGCATTCGACACGCTTCCTGCGGGCGTCTCCGCGGGAACGACCGCCCCGACGACGGTCGTCAACATCCTGGACGATGACCATCCGAGTATCGATTTGAGCTTTTCTTCCGGCGCCTACGAGGTGACCGAAGGTTCGGACATGGATCTCACATTGGAATTGACCGCGCCACCTGAGCGCAGCATTTCGATTAGGATGCAAGTGTATCCGCAAGGTGACGCTACGATCGACGACGTATCAATCGCACCAACAACCATTGGGTTCGGCGCCAACCAGGTCTCGGCCACCTTTGTGTTTACGGCGAGCCATGACACCATAAACGAAGACAATGATGTCATCAAGCTTGAGCCTGACCTGGGCCTACCTGGCGGCGTCGGCCTGGGAATGTACTTCGTTTCCTTTGTGACCATCATCGACGACGACGATCCCTCCGTCACAGTCAGCTTCGATCAAAGCTCATATACGGTCGATGAGAGCAACGATCCGGACACGGGTGTGGATGAGACCAAAACCACGATCAAGGTCAAACTGAGCGCTGACCCCGAGCGCACGGTTGAGATCCCGGTGTATGCGACCGTTCAGGGCGGCGCGTCGAGTACGGACGACTATTCGATTTCGCCAACCGTCTCGACCACGCAGGCCACGCCCACCTTGCTGACCTTCGAAGCCGGAGAAACCGAGAAGATTTTCACCTTCACCGCTACCGACGATGCGTTGAACGACGATGGCGAGTCTGTACTGCTCAGGATCGGCTCGACGCTGCCTACCGGCGTCACGTTGGAAACTGACGGACAGGCAACGGTCTCGATCATTGACGACGACGATCCCCCCGTCACAGTCAGCTTCGAACTTGACGCATACAGCGTCGCCGAGGGCGGCAGCGTCGATGTGAAGGTGAAACTGAGCGCCGACCCGGAGCGCACGGTCAGTATCACGATCACCAGGTCCAATAATGGCGCAGTCGACGACGACTACTCGGGCGTACCGATGACTGTGAGCTTCGCGAGCGGCGAGACTGAGAAGACGATTACCTTCGCGGCCATCGACGATTCCTTCAACGATGACGACGAAACCGTCACGCTCGGCTTCACGTCATCCTTGCCAGAAGGGGTGACCGCCGGCACAACAGCTAATACGACGGTCTCGATCGACGACAACGATTTTCCCGAAGTCACGGTCAGCTTCGAACTCGGCTCGTACACGGTCGCCGAGAGCGACGATCTGACCACATCGAATGTCGAAGAACACAAGGTCACGGTGAAGGTCTCGCTGAGCGCGGATCCGGAGCGCACGGTGGTGATACCGCTCTCGCCGTCCACCGTGCTTCCTCTCGCTACCGACGACTACACAGGAGTTCCCCCAAACCTCACGTTCCTAAGTGGCGAAACGGAGAAGACGTTCACATTCACTGCCGTTCACGACTCCGATGACGACGACGGCGGGAAGCTCACCCTGACCATGGCGCCATTGCCCGACGGCGTATCGAATGGGGCGAGGTTCGCGGCGTTCTTCTATATCACCGATGACGACGATCCGCCAGTGAAAGTCTCAATCAGCTCATCCCTCACCACGGTAGTCGAGGGTGCAAATGCGACCATTACCGTCTCGCTCGACGCCGACCCCGAGCGCGTTGTGATCATCCCGATTACGAAGACGCATCGTGGCGGCGCCCTGGAGAATGATGACTACTCGGGCATTCCCGACACGGTGACGTTCACCGACATGGGTCCGACATCCCAGTTGTTCACCTTCCAGGCCGTCGACGACACCGATGACGACGACGACGAGAGTGTGACGTTCGGATTCGGCATGCTGCCGGACGGTGTGACGGCGGGAACAGCCAACGATGTCATGATCAGTATCACCGACAACGACGTCCCCGAAGTGAACGTGTACTTCGAGCAGGACACTTACAGCGCGACCGAGAACTCAAGCGTGACCGTCAAGCTGAAGCTGAGCGCCGCCCCTGAGCGCAATCTGACAATTAACTTGACGCCAGAGAACCTGGGCGGCGCCTTGGTTGCGGACTATTCGGGAATTCCAGCGAATGTTGCGTTCAGCCCCACCGACACGGAGAAGACGTTCACGTTCACTGCAACAGACGACAGTACCGACGACGACGGCGAAAGCGTGAAGATTACGCTCGAAACGACGGACACCAGGGTTTCGTTCGGGGATGCCCACGGCAACAACGCCGCAACCACGATCAACATCACCGACGACGACTTCCCCACATTGATGGTGAACTTCGAACAGGACTCGTATACGGTTGCTGAGAGCGACGATCCGGACACGTCGGGTGTGGAAGAGAACAAGGTCACGATCAAAGTCGAACTCAGTGCTCCGCCCGAGCGCCAGGTGACGATTAATTTGTCGATTTCAAGCGACTCCACGGCCAGTAGCGGTGACTACACAACCGTTACAAGCGTGACGTTCGAAGAGGATGAGGACGAGCAGACCTTCAGCTTCACGGCAACGCACGACACCGTCAACGACGACGATGAGAGCGTCACGTTCGGATTCAGTTCCTCGCTGCCCACCGGCATCAGCGCCGGCGCGACAGCAGAGACGGTCGTCAGTATCACCGACGACGATGTGCCCGATGTGACGGTCATGTTCGACCAATCGTCCTACGACGCCCCCGAAGGCGGAGATATCACCCTCTCGATTGAACTGAGCGAGGCGCCTGAGCGCCAGGTCATAATCCTGCTGACCGCGGCCGCTCAGGGCGGAGCGACCGCCGCGGACTACAGCTTGCCCGATCCTGCCAGTGTCACGTTCGATGCGACCGACACGTTGAAGACGTTTACGTTCACTGCGATCGACGACATGGTGAGCGACGACGGTGAGAGCGTGAAGATCGGCTTCGGGTCGCCGCTGCCGACCGGGGTCACTGCAACCAACCCAACTGAAACAACGGTCACGATCATCGATAACATCGTCGATGTCGTCGCCCAATTCGAACTAGCCGCGTATACAGCGGCCGAGGGCGCGACTGTCACCATCAAGGTGACCCTGGACGAAGACCCCGAGCGCATGATCAGCATTCCGCTGACCGTGACCGGCGGGGGCGGCGAGCCCGGCGAGACTGGCGCGACCGCGGACGACTACTCGGATTTCCCCGCCAGCGTGAACTTCGACAGCCGCGATATGGCGAAGACGTTCACCTTCGACGTGAAGTCGGACGACGTGGACGATGATCTCGAGAGCTTAGTGATCGAATTCGGCACGCTGCCCACGGGCGTCACGGCGGGGACGAATGGCAGTACGACCGTCAATATCACGGACGACGACGTTCCAGATGTCGACGTGATGTTTGGCGCCGTAACCTACACGGCCACCGAGGGTGGAACTGCGACCGTCGTGACCGTGGAATTGAGTGCGGACCCGGAGCGGATGGTCGTGATCCCGCTGACGGCCAGCGTCCTGGACGGCGCAAGCCTGGCCGACTACGAACTCCCCACGCCTGCCAGCGTGACGTTCATTGCTGGCGACGTGTTGTCGAAAACCTTCGAGTTCCTGGCCGTCGACGATGATGAGGATGACGACGGTGAAAGCGTCAAACTTGGATTTGGCGCGATGCCGGACCCTCAAGTGGAGGCCGGCAGCCCAGCCGAGACCACCGTCGCCATCACCGACAACGACGACCCGGTTGTCAAGGTGAGCTTCTCGCACGCCACGCACATGGTGGCCGAGGGTGCATCGGTGGATCTTACGGTCTCGGTCGATGTCGACCCTGAGCGTTCCCTGACCATCCCCTTGTCCCCGACATACGTCGGCGGCGCCTCGCTCGCCGACTATTCGGTTGTGCCCGATACCGTCACGCTCTCGACCGCCACGAGGTCTGTGACGATCACATTCACGGCCATCGATGACAACGAGGACGACGATGAGGACCAGGTCATCATCGGCTTCGGCGACATGCCGGATGATCGAGTGTCGGCGGGTGACGTGCCATCGACGACGATCAGCATCGAAGACGACGACGACCCGCAGGTGACGGTGATGTTTGGCGCCGCAACCTACACCGTGCTCGAGGGCGGAGAAACTACAGTCACCGTCCTGTTGAGCGCGGATCCCGAGCGGACGGTGACCATCCCACTGCACAAGACGCCGAAAGGCGATATTTCCGAAAGTGACTACGACGGCGTGCCGACATCGGTCGAGTTCATCAGCGGCGCCGTAGAAGCTACCTTCACGGTGACCGCGCCGATGGACGAGGAAGACGACGACGACGAGAGCATCGACCTCAGCTTCGGAGCGCTCCCGGAGGGGGTCACCGCCGCCGCTCCGGCAACGACGAACATTGCAGTCGTGGATGGCAACGTGCCTGATGTCACTGTCAAGATCGAGGCCTCAGCGACAACGGTGGGCGAAGGCGAATCGGTGACTGTGACCGTCAAGCTTGAGCCGGCGCCTGAGCGTGCCGTGACTGTCCCGCTGACCTATACCTACAGCGACGGTCTTACAGCCCTTGAATTCACGGCGGACCTGCCGAATAGCGTCGCATTCGAGAGCACGGTCAAGGAGGTCGCGTTCACCTTGAATGCTGTGGACGACACGGACGATGACGACGATGAGAGCCTGACGATCGGGTTTGGCACGTTGCCATCGAAGGTCTCGGCAGGCTCACCATCGCAAACCACCATCGCGATCATCGACGACGACGATCCTGAAGTGACCGTCAGCTTCGAGCACGCTGCATACACGATTCCAGAAGGAGAAAACGACGCAATCAAGGTCAAGCTCAGCGCCGATCCTGAGCGTCACGTGGAGATCACGCTGGTATTCACCACTGAGGAAGTTGGCGCCACCGACGACGACTACGTGCTGGACCCTGACCCAGGCATGGATGCGTTCACAGTCGAGTTTGAATCAGGCGTAACGGAGCAGTCGTTCACGTTCAAGTCACTCACGGACAACGACGACGACGACGGCGAGACCGTCACCATCACGTTCGCGGATACCGTCGCCACTCCGTTACCGAATAGGGTCGAGGAGGGGACTACGAATGAGGCAATCGTCACGATCAAGCCACGACCTCGGGTTACGCCGGGCGTCGGTGGCGGCGGTGGCGGTGGAGGCGGCCCGCCTCCGGCTGCCGTGCCCTCCGAGGCCGACTTTGAGTGGAACGTGACACGCGACATCGACATGCTCGACCAGGACAACGACCTGCCCACCGACCTCTGGTCCGATGGACAGACGATCTGGGTGCTGAACAACGCCGGCTCAGGCGCCGACGCCATCTTCGCCTATGACGTTGTCACCGGCGAACGCAAAGCGACGAGTGAGTTCACGCTCGACTCGCGCAACCGCTTCTCCCACGGCATCTGGTCCGACGGCGACACCGTCTGGATCGCCGACAGCGGCCAGGATCAGCTCTTCGCCTACGACCTCGCCACAGGCGAACGGCAGGGCGACAGCGATCTGTCGCTGCACGAAGACAACCGCGATCCGCGTGGCATCTGGTCCGACGGCGACACGATCTATGTGCTCGACAGCGTCAAGGATGTGCTGTTCGCGTATGACCTCGATAGCGGAACCTACCTAGCGCAGTACGCGCTGGTCTCGCTCAACAACAGTCCGCGCGGCGTCTGGTCGGATGGCGTCACGTTCTGGATTTCCGACGACTCGGCCAAGCGCATCTTCGCTTACCGGATGGAGGACGGCGCGTTGAGGCGGATCGAGGCAGAGGAGTTCAGCTACCAGCCGCTGCTCAAGGCCGGCAATGGCAACCCGCGCGGCATCTGGTCGGACCGCGATGTGGTCTTCGTTGCCGACGAACAGGACGACCGCGTCTACACGTACAACATGCCCGAATCCGTAAATCCCAGTCTGTCTGCGCTGACGCTCAGCGACATCAATTTCGGACTGTTCTCGTCGTCGCGTATGACGTACACCGCCGTCCTGCCTAACGGAACCACGGTGACGACCATCGAGGCCACACCGACGCTCAAGGAAGCGAGTGTCGAAATTCTGCCCGGCGACATCGACGCCGAACCGGAAAATGGGCATCAGGCCAAGGTCGAGGACGGCAGTCGGATCAAAGTCATGGTCACATCGCTCGACGGCGACCGGACAAACGAGTACACCGTCGAGATCAAGCAGTGTCTGTCAGGCTTGAACGGTTACGGCCTTGGGACCGTGCAGTTCATCGGCGGCAGCCTGAGCGAGCTCGAGGCATGCGCCCGCGACCTCTCCTACAGCGCGATCTATCACTATCGCGACGGTGTCTGGGCGGCGCTGTTCCTCGGAGCTCCCGAGTTCCTCAACCAGCCGTTCCGCAATCGCTTCGCCGGCGGGATCGGCGCTGGAGCAGTGCTGATCGGCAAGCGCGTGCCGGTCTCAGCTTCCACAACCAGCGCAGCCGCGACCAACTGACGCGCTACCCACCAATCGAATCTGGCGCCCGGCCCATCGTGCAAGACACGACGGTGCCGGGTCCGGGTGAGTTTCGTGCGACCTGCAGCCGCCCACCCAACTTGGCCGCATGGTCAGCCATGTTGCGGAAGCCATGTCCCCGTGTTTCATAGTCATCGGGCAAGCCGATGCCATTGTCCGATATCGACAGGCGCGTCCAATCTGCTCCCGAATCGAACCGCACGGTCATCTCGCTGGCCTCAGAGTGGCGCAGGACATTGGTCATGGCGTTGTGCGCGAGTGCGAAGAACAGGCCTTTCGCCTGTGTGGAGAGTGAGGGCTCCGGTCCGGTTTGGATCAGCTCAGCGCGGATCTCGGTGATAGACGAAAATGCAGCAATGTGTGAATTCAGCGTTTGAGTGAGATCTACACCCTCAAAGATCAGTCCAGCATCGATTGGGTGCCGAAGTTCCCACATCGTGGACTTTGACAGCGCGTGCGTCGCGTCCAGGCGCGAAATCAACTCTTGGTCAGACGGGTTGGCCACGTCGCGTGCCGACTCGATTCCCAAGCCAACGACATAGGCGGATTGAGCGACGGTGTCATGAATCGTCTGCGACAGAGCGACGCGCTCCTGCAAGAGTTCCCGTTCTCGATCAACCGCCTGGCGACGGCGCTCACGCTCGAACTTGGTCGCGAGGTTGACCGACGCGACGAGCGCGTACATGGTCACGATGCGTGCGAAGAGCGCCTTCTCGTCGCCTTCGGCGGTTTCAAACCCCGGTCCAATTGTCACGCTGACGACCGAGTAGATCGCGGCCACCATGGTGACCCAGATGAAACTCAGGGTTGGCGAGACGAAGATCACGGCGAAGAAGGTCAGCGCGGGGTAGTAGATCAGATACGAATGGCTGTCGAATCCCCCGGCTATCACGGTCGCGCTCGTGGTCATCGCCACATCCATGACCGCAAGTCCGAGCAGCCATTGCCAGGTCACCGGCCTGTTCGACAACAGCCGAACGTGCAGGGAGCCGTTCGATATGATCACCACGACGTTGAGCAGGACATTGTCCAGACTTGCCCCGGGACCGAACTCCGGCCGATACGAGAGGTAGATCAGACTGGCGGTCCAAATAAACCAGCGTCCCCACACGCTGATCGTCGCGGCAAGGCGCAAGTCATCGGTATCGAGTTCGCGAAACGGCGCCAACAGACGAACGGCGGTCGCGCGCAATGCGTGTCGACTCATATCGATGTTCATTGGCCGGCTGGCCGGCCAGCGACAAATCGCAATCGCAATCGCCTGGAGCACATCGAACCGAGCATGTGCTCGTCGGGAACCACCGCTGATGCGAGTGCCCTGCGAGCATCATGCGCAGGCCGCGACACGCATTGGAGGGAACATCGCACCTTCATTTGTACGAGAAGAATAGCGCAAAAGCACTTGGAATCAGTTCACTTAACCTATTGATAGAAGATTCTCTTGTACGAGTACTGACGAGAATGCGTTCCCAGACTTCGTTGCGTATGATTCCCAGCCGATTGGTTTGCGCGACGCGTCCCTGAAGTCGCGATGCCAGTGCTTGCAGAGCTGTTGAGCCAGGGCGACGCTGCCGTCCATGCCGCTTCGCCATGCCGCTTCGCCAGGTCGCTTCGGGCACGTCGGTTCGGGAACAGGACAAGCGGATCAGCGGGACGCACGACACCTTGGAGCCAGGCAGTTGCGGCCCACGGCGCCGGTGACGGCGTTGACCGCCCGGGATTGACGCGGACCTGGAGCGGACCCACTCGGCGGCGACCGCGTTTGGGTCCAATTCGACCCCGCAGTGATTCATGTTCCGGTGATTCCCATCTGTTCAGGCTTGCCCATCCGACCTCCGACCGCGAAGATCAATAGACCGGTCGTAAGAGATCGGTTGAAACGTAATAGGAGGTCTCCATGGTGCGGGGTTCTAAACGACATACCTTGCTTGGCATTGTGATCGGTCTGTTTATCGGCGCGATCGCAACGAGTCTCGTCTGGGCGACCACGGGAGGCTCCGCGGAAGTGCGCGTCGCCGTTCGGATGGTCGACGATGGTCGGGTTGAAGTCGCGGTGCAACAACGCAGCACCGACGAACGGGTCCAGGACAGCGAGTCGGCCGAGCAGTTCTGGAGCGAGCGAGCCTTACCGAACTCCCGCTTCCTGGCCGCCGATGCCGAGCCCGGGCGATGGTACGTCAGCGATGCCGTCACCATTGCAACAGCGGAGCCCACTGCGACGGACATCACGGAGATCGGTCCCTTCGAGATCGCGGGTTCTCCGACCGGCAACCGCCCATTTGACGACCAAACGCTGTTCTGCGTGATTACTCATGGGGTCCCCAGTGACTTCTTCTGGTTCCAGGTGTACAGCGCCCTGGTCGACGCGCAGCAGTGGAACGATGTCAGCTTGCGCGCTGAGATGTATGAAGTCAGCAGCGACCAGGCCGCCGCGATCAGCCAATGCGTCGAAGACGGCGCCGCCGCGATCGCCACCACATTGGCCGATCCCGACGCGCTGAAGCCGGCGCTGACGGCCGCCGGCGAGGCCGGCGTCCGCCTGGTCACCTTCAACTCCGGCGCTGACAATGCCACCGATGTCGGCTCGGCCGCCCACGTCTCTCTCGACGAGGTCGCCGTCGGCCGGATCGCCGCCGAGCAGTTCGCCGAGCGCACCGAAGCCGGGGAGATCCTCTGCATCATCCACGAGCCGACCAACACCGGCCTCGAACAGCGCTGCGACTCGCTTGAGGATCACTATGCCGGCGGCACAGTGTCCCGCGTGCGGCTCAGTGCCACCGACGCTGACGCCGTGGCGGCGATTCGCGAGCACCTCAGCGACGGCGTGACGGGCGCCATCGCACTCAACGCCAACACGGCCTACGACATGGTCACGGCGATCAGCGGCGACTACCCCGACGTGGTCCTGGCGGCGGTCTCGGCCGACTTCCCGCTGCCCTTCGCCATGCTGCACAGCGAGCGGCTGTCGTTCCTCCTCTGGTCACACGCGCTGGAGCAGGGCTACCTGACCACGACGGCGCTGCTCTACGCCCACGGCAGTCCATTCCCACCGGAAATCGGACTCTTCGGCGGAGCCACGCAGATCGCGATCCAGCCAACCGTGATCACGTCGCAGGCGGTGATCAACCTCTTCGACGCCGACAACCCGTTCGCGCAGACCTTGCCGGCCTGGATCGACGCGCTGCAGCGCGCCATCGATCGGGAGAACGAGGAAACGTCTGGCGAGTAACGCCTAACGTCTAGCGCCGGACCCCCCTCTGTCACGCCGTGACATCTCCCCCCGCAAGGGGGGAAGATCCCCGATTCCCCGCTCCTCCCCTCGCGGGGGGAGCTGCCGCAGGCTGAGGGGGGGCTCCCCTCTCGCAATGCGTACCTGGTCGTGGCGGGCGCCGCCCTTCTGTCATTCCGTGACATCTCCGCCCGCAAGGAGACCTTTGAATTAGTCCGGCACTTGCGGTTCTCAGTCCCCGCCTCCGCGCGGGGACCTGCCCCCGTTCCTCGCCGGCTGAGCGACGAAGGCTCGGTTGCATATCTGGCAAGGAGCGATGAACAGGCGAGAGCAGGGCGAAGCGGAGCGGGTCCCCGCGCGGAGGCGGGGACTGGGAGATCCCCCATGCGTGACTTATTCAAATGTCTCCGCAATGGGAGGAGAGGGAGCTCCCCCATTCCCCGCTCCTCCCCTCGCGGGGGGAGCTGCCGCAGGCTGAGGGGGGTCCCTCTATCGCAATGCCTGCCCGGTCACGACCCTCAATTGGTCGTGTGGACGATGGCGTAGCCCCACTGGTAGGTAAAGATGGTCACACCGGGGATGGGATTATTCCGGACACTGACCTCGTACGACGTGTTCGGCGTGAGGCCTGTGATCGTGTACTCCCGGGGTTCACCTTCTCGGACTGCTCCCGAATAGACCCAGCTTCCGTCCGGCAAGGTGCGGTGCTGAATGCTGTAGCCATTATGCGTTGCATAGCGCAGGCTGTTATGGGTCAGTTGGGACTTTGTCCACACGATGCTGGCGCTGGTGCTGTTCTGTTGCGTGACCGTGATGTCCGGCGCCCGTCGGCCCTGCGGCCAGTCGCGCCGGTTGACCGTGACGGTGTAGGTACCGTCGTCGCCTCGAGAGCGGTGGATCCGCAATATGTATGTAGCTGTGCCCTTCGGCTTGAACTCAAGTCGCGAGTTGGTACCTTCGCCGCCACCTGTGGCCGACGTAATGGAGGCGGTCTGTGTCACCCCGCCGGCGCTCATGTTGAGCAGCTTCAGGCTAGTGCTGCCCGCGTATACGGTGACCTGCGGATTGTCGATGGTGCCGCCGGGATGGCTGGGCGTGCTGCCCTTGACGTCGATCCGGTAGCGCACGTTCTTGTACAGCTGCACCCTCCAAGTTTCGCCGTCATCGCGACCGTGTAAGGATCCCGAGCGTGGCGTCCCGCCGGTGGTCAGGGTGCCGGCATTTCCGGAGTTGAGGACCTCGAAGATAGGGGAGAGGCCGTACATGGGGTGGGAGAAGGTCGCAAAGCTAAAGTTGGAGCTGCTGAGGGGGCCTAGGCCTAACTCTGTGTTGTCATTGGGCCTGCCGAGCGTTGCTGAGCTGGAGCCGAGAGATTGGCCAGCATCCTTGGTGCCATCGTGTTCGCAGCCCGTGAACGGGTAGTTGTCTTGTATGGAGGTATCGGGGCCGTTGCCGCCGGACTCGTTCTTGTCGTTCGCCTCCTCGTCCCAGGAGCCGTCGTAGAAATCCGCGTAGCTGTCGGCAACCTTGGCGCCCTTGAGCCAGTAGATCTTTGCGCCCGGGTCGGAGGACCTGGTCTCGGTATTGGCGGTCGCGTTCCTGGATGACGTGCAACCGACGACCCTGAATGCTGAGCTGAAGCGCCGGATGGAGTTGTGCCCGGCCGCCGCCCGGTCCTGGATGAAGCTGTTGTAGATGTCAATTGAGGAGGAGCTGGCGTTGCGCGCGGTGGAGGAGAGGAAGATCAGCCGGAACTGGTCGCCGACGCCGTTGGGTTTCAGGTCCCAGTTGTGTGGGACGTAATGCACATCGAGTGCGAGTGCAGTTTTGGGCCCCGGCCCCACGAAGCTGTAGACGGCCCCGATCAGAGCGAACATTCCTACCAGTAAGGTCAGCTTTCCGACCCAGGACATTGGCTGCCGGTACTGCACGTGTTCCCCTCTCCTATGGTGATGAATGGATTACAGTGGTAGATACTATTGTATCCCTGCGGTGTCGCCTGGTATCACCAGTTACGCAAGCCCTGCAAGCAGAGGCGCGAAATTATCAGGCGCAAGTCATGAATTCGGGCACGGAGTGACAGCGGGGATCTCCCCTCTCCCCCCCTTGCGGGGGGAGATGTCACGGAGTGACAGAGGGGGGGGTCGCTGGCGACGACCAGATAGGCATTGCGATGGAGGGACCCCCCCTCAGCCTGCGGCAGCTCCCCCCGCGGGGGGGAGCGGGGAATGGGAAGCCTGCGCCTGGTCCCCCCGCGAGGGGAGCGAGGAACGAGAAGCCTGCGCCTGTGTCGATGTGAACAGGACCAGCAACAGAGACGGACTAGGCTATCGATATGTTCAGTATACGTAACATCACATATACCTGATACAGAACTATTGCCTGATCACGAGTGAATCGAATCTCAGGTGTTGAACCTTCCACCGGCGCTGACACTCGGCAGCGGCTCGCGGGCCGGCCACGACAGGCGGAAATCACGACATGAGTAGCGCCTCTCATTCGCCGCGTCGCTTCGCGCGCCCGTTGTTGGGCTGCGACGGTTGAGACACGGGCGCAGAGGTTGGACCGCAGCGTTTGCCGGCGCCGTAACGCTGCGCCTGGCGACGCTAGTGACGGTTCTGTGTTCTGCGGCAGTCGTCGGCGGCCTGCCGCCACAGCGGACAGCGGCGGAGGCTCATGTCTGTGATCGCAGTCCTCCCGTACGCGACGCTATTCTGGCGTTGATCCCCGGCGTCAGCGATTGCGCAGCAGTGACGGACGAGCAGCTCGGCGCGATCAGCGGCAGATTGGATCTGCGGCGGATGGGCATCGCCGCTCTACAACCGAAGGATTTCTCGGGACTCAGTGCGCTGTCTGTGCTGAACCTGTCCTACAACGAATTGACGAGCCTGCCGTCAGACGTGTTTGATGGTCTGGCATCGCTGCAACAACTGAATCTGGAGCGGAACGCACTGAATCATCTCCCGGCTGAGGTCTTCCGCGGTCTGACTGCGCTACAGATGCTCGATCTCTGGCAAAACCAGCTAACCACCTTGCCCGCCGGCGTGTTTA
Organism: Dehalococcoidia bacterium; assembly: GCA_965261715.1. GTDB lineage: Bacteria > Chloroflexota > Dehalococcoidia > Bin125 > Bin125 > Bin125. Next base: position 2,572,759 of record OZ253471.1, on the reverse strand, counting down.
GCGATCTCATCAATCTGGTCGACCTGGATCTTGAAGAGAACGAACTCGAGCGCATCCCGGCGCGGGTGTTTGACGGTCTCGACTTACGGTTCTTGGGCCTGGAGGGCAACCGGCTTGAATTGCTACACCCGGACACCTTTGTCGGGCTTCGAGCAAGCACACTTGACTTGAGCCACAATCGCTTGAGGGAGCTACCGGAGGGCGTCTTCGCCGGCGTCGACCCGTACGACTTCGATTTGGCCGTGAACCGGCTGCGCCGGCTGCCGGCCGGCTTGCTCGCCGGGATGACGAGGCTCAGGGACTTCCACATCAATGAGAATCCCGGCGCTCGGTTCACGTTTGCCATGGTCCCGGAACAGGTGTCGGGGACGAACAAGTTCGTCGTCCGTGTCGCCAAGGCTGCGCCATTCGATATGACCACCAGCGTCCAGATCAGCGGCGGCGAGCTGGTCGGCGGGGCAAGCTCGGTCACAGTCCCGCAGGGCTCCACCAGCAGTGAAGAACTCGAAGTGCTTCCCCTGGCAGGCGCCGAGGTCACGGTCGTCCTTGGCTCGGCGCCGAGCGTCGGCGGCGATTCGACGCGGCACCACGCAGGCTACCTGACCGAGGTCGCGGGCCCGATCATTCTCGTGCCGCCGCCGGACTCAAACCTTCCTCCCCGTTTCAACATGGACGAAGTGGTTCTCTCTATCCCGGAATTGACACCTCCCGGCGCCGACATCGGCTTGCCTGTTGAAGCGTTCGACCCGGACGGCCACACGCTGATGTATCGACTCGGCGGTCCGGCCGCTGGTCGTTTCGGAATTGTCCAACTGAGCGGACAACTACTGACACACGCAGCTCTGGATTTCGAGCGGCGCTCCAGTTACACGCTGCTCATCGTCGCGACCGATGAGTTTGGCGCGCGTGACGTTATTACGGTCAGCGTCGCGGTTGTGAATGTTGACGAACCTCCCGCGATCAGCGGTCCGGCCGCCGTGCGCTTCGTTGAACAAGGCACAGGAACTGTCGCCGAGTACGTTGCGATTGACCCAGAGGGAAACGCGGTTCGCTGGGAACTGCACGGGCAAGACAGCGGCAGCGTTACGTTGGTCGAAGGAGTGCTCCGCTTCCGCGAACCGCCACAGTATGAGTCGCCAACAGACGCCGATGCGAACAACATCTACAGCGTGTCAATCCAGGCATCAGACGAAATGCGCACAGCCTCATTGGACGTGAACGTATCGGTCGTGGAGCGCTCACGATCAAAGCCACCGACTGGCGGCGGAGGTGGAGGCGGAGGCGGGCCGCCGCCGGTTCCGATTCCCTCGGACCAGGACTTCGACTGGAATGTGACGCGCGACATCGAGTCGCTCGACCGCGACAACGGCCTGCCTACGGGTATCTGGTCGGACGGCAAGACATTGTGGGTCGTCGAGAACTCGGCTACCGGCGCCGATGCCGTCTTCGCCTACGACCTGGAGACCGGCGTACGACTTGCGGATCAGGAGTTCGAGCTCGACCGGCGCAACCGCTTCGCGCACGGCATCTGGTCGGACGGCACGACGGTCTGGATCGCCGACAGCGGACAGGACCAACTGTTCGCCTACAACCTCGCCAGCGGCGAGCGACTAGAGGAACGAGACTTCAAACTGGCCGAGCGCAATCGCGACCCACGCGGCATCTGGTCGGACGGCAAGACGATGTACGTGCTCGACAGCGTTAAGGATGCGCTGTTCGTCTACAACTTCGAAACCGGCGAGCTGCTACGGGAATACCCGCTCGACAAATTGAACAAGAGCCCGCGTGGGATCTGGTCCGATGGGGTGATGTTGTGGGTCTCCGACGACGGGGCCAAGCGGCTGTTCGCCTACCGGGTCGAGCAAGACATGATGGTCCGCCACGAGGATCATGAGTTCACCTTCCGCTCGCTGCTCAAGGCGGGTAACGGCGATGCCCGCGGCATCTGGTCGGACGGCGAGGTGATCTACGTCGTCGACGAGCAGGACGATCACGTTTACACGTACAACATGCCTGACGCGATCGACGCGCGTCTGGCGTCGCTCAGTCTGAGCAACGTCGAGATAGGCGAGTTTTTGCCCAGCCGTTTGACCTACGCAGCAATGGCTGAAACCGCTGCCACAGTTACAACCGTCGAGGCCATCGCCGCACAGGAAGCGGCAACAGTTGTCATCGAGCCGTCCGACTCCGACGGAGACGCTGAGAACGGCCATCAGGTCGCATTGGGTGCCGAGACGGGGATCACCATTACCGTGACCTCAAGCGATGCTTCTCGGACCAGGTCGTATCGAGTCCTCATCCAGAAGCCCCCCTGCATGACCGGGCTAAGCACCGAGCGCCTGAGCAAGGTCACATTCGTCGGCGGCAGCGTCGAAGATCTCGACCGCTGCGCCCGCGAACAGGGCGTAATCGCCTTCTTCTATTGGACCGGCGAATCCTGGCTGCTCTACGCCCCAGACGCGCCCGAGTTCCTCAACCGCCACTTCCGCCGGCACTTCGAAGACGGCCTACCGACCGGCGTTGCATTCATCGCCGCCACTACCGAAACCAATAGGACCAACAACTAGAGATCCAGCGAACAGGTCAACCCAACGGTTCTTGATTATGTCCAGTTTGGTGGGCCTAGCGAGACCGTACTGCGAACGTTCATTTGGGAGGTGGCGCTGTAGGGGCCTAATCGGAATCTGTAGAGCGGCGCAATCCTTCCGCAGTTCGAGTCCTAAAAGGTGGGCACTCTGGGACCATATTGCGAACTCTGGTGTGGGAAGTGGTGCTCTGAGAGTCGGCAAAGTCCAAATGCGTCTCAGATTTCGAAGTAGGGTTTGGGATTATGCTTACTCGACTGCTTCGGGCTGCCGACGAGCCGGCTTGTCGAGAATATTCACGATCTGAACGGACGCGGCGACCAATTCGGTTATCAAAGCGGCGTCTCTCTCTCTGTCGTATTGTCGTCGTGCAGAACCGCGCTCGTGGCCTGTACAACTCCTCGGACCGCTCTTCGCAGGTCTTCATTGCTTCCGCCGGGCAGAGCCTTGCCGATGTAGGCATCAAGCAGCCGTCTAGCGTCCGCATTGCTGGGCAACTTGCCATCTGTTCCAATTGCGGTCGGCTGGACTGATCACTGCCTGCGCTAGCGATGTCATCACGATTCGACCGCGATGACCAACCGATTGATCATCGTCCTCCGACTCCGAGCGCAGCATTTGCTCGCGCATTGCCGCGACCTGTCGGCCGACCTGCTCCCACAATGTCGGCTCGACATCCCCTCGCAGGAGACCGGAGGGCATGGCTGAGAACACGGGCCTGCCAGAGGCACGTCCTGTTTCTACAAGTCGAAATCCGTCCCGCCAAAGTACAAATTGATGGCGGCCACAATGCTGAGGGCTTCCGATTCGTCGGCTCGGGCCATGGGATGCACTACGTTTTCGACGAACCGCAAAACCACTTCATCTGGTTCCGTTAACAGATTCAAGCGCACGGTGAGTAGGTACGAGTCATTCCAGTCTCCCCAACCCATGTGCTGTGCGATGTCTCCGGACGCTGTGGAGAAACGGGGATCCCCTGAAGGCATCTGATCCAGAGACCATATGCGCTTCAGGAAATCGACGACCTCGAGCCGACCGTGAAAGGGTGTGTCGCGCATAACGAGCATGTCGACAATGTCTCGCCTCGTCGCTTCGTGGATCGTCTCGTGGTCAGTCTTCACACGAATCCTCCAAACATCTCAATGCGATTTGATCTGCCTGGACTCGAAGGCCGCTGTCGCGGACAGCATTGACATCTCAATCGGCTCCGGAGTTTGAGATTTCTTACAGCACCTTGACTGCATCGATCTGTGTGTTCCGGTCCCATCACCGGGTCATAGCTTCAAATAGTCCTGGAAGGCGTATCGGCTCGACTATCGAGTAGATCTGTCGTCCTGACGAGGAGAACGCGACTTCCCCGATAGGCACCCTGCCACCAGCACGATCGTTAGACGTGATCTCTAGGTGTCGACCGAAGTAGGAAGCCACGGATGTCTGTGGCAAGTCGTCTGTCCCGATCTGGCCAAGTACCGATGACTCAATCCGAATCAGTCCCACTGACTCCAAATCGGTCAAGGCTCCAAACGACATGTCGTTCCGTTTCCACAGATCCTCTTGCGAATAGATGACTGGCTCCGTGTCCTTCGGAAAGGCCCAGACAAATAGGCAGAGCTGCGTGAATAGGTCCGCGCCTCTCTTCTCCATATCGGCCAAGATGTTGATTGTCTTGCGGGAAATCGTCCCTGGGTTGTTCGCCTTCCCTGCGAGGATGCGTGCCCAGATATCCTGCATCTGCTCCTCCGAGACGAGCCGGCTTTTGTCAAACAAATTCACGACAAAATCGTCATCGATCTGCCCCGGCTCCGAATCAGCATTGAGGTGAGGGATGGCTCGGTACGTAATGCGCTCGATATTGAGTTGGTCTCTAGTTTGTTCATTGATGAAACGGCGCACAACTCTAATCCTCAGTTGAGCAATTTCAATGTCCGATTGAGTCGCGATGGCATTTGCCTTGGCTTCTGCTTTGGCGATCCGCACGATTTGGTATGGCCGCGCGATCCCGCCGATTGCGTCGGAAACCCTCTCGATCAACGCCGTGGCGGGCGCCGAAACGTTCTCTAAATTCACGTTCACGAGGCTGCTGGGCATTTGCGTTCCTCTTCGAAATCCCGTCGTCGAATCCTACCAGAACCCATGTCCTGATAGAGCAATCGGCGACTCCCTTGAAAGTGAAGTCGCGAACACGCGTTGACTTGCCACCTCACTGATCGCGATGCCAGTGTCCTCGGAGCTATCCTCGGGGCACACGACCGGAACGATTGATCAAGACAATTGGCGTCATGCGCACTGAGTGTCGTGAAATCCTGAGGGCGGGTTGATACAGGAGCCGTCGGAGATTGCCTCCGTCGATTGCGGAACCGCGGTAGCCGCCAGGATTCGGCTGTCGCTGGAATACTCATGGCGTATTGCTGCTGTGCTGTCACTGAGCACCTGCAACGACAACCGCGCTGCTGGCCAACCAGCGTCCGCTGGCCACGTGAGCTGGAAGGAAGCGAGACGGCGGCAGCTGCAGGTCGCCCCAGGCGCTGCCAGGCACACGAGCCTGTAATGCGAACTCCATCCTTCCATCTGACCGCGGACGAGCCGCGATTCGGATCTCGATGCTGTCCTGGGCAGTCGTCAACGAGAGCGGCGAACTCTCCAGCCAAACGTCGACCACGGCATTCGTAGGCATGAACCGCGCTTCCGGTCTCCGCGAGACGCCCCAGGAGCCATTTGATGCGCGCTGCTGTAGCGCGAACTCCGTTCGGCCATCGGCCAAGCGACGAGCCACGATTCGCACTTCGTAGAGGGCCTCCGCGTTGACGGCCTGCGCGGCGACTGTCACTCGCACGCGAACCGGCGATGTCTCCAGTTCGCCGTCTGAGGCGGTGAGACTGAACGATGCTTCGCCTGCGGCAAGCGGCGCGACAGTCACGACGCCGTTGGCCAGTTCAACCCTGATCACGTCCGACGAGTCGGGCGCGACCAGCGAGTATTCGAGTTGGTCGCCGTTGGGGTCGGAGAAGAACTGGGATAGCGTGAGGCGCGCTGACTCTGCATCGGCCGTCAGAGCAAGCGCGGGTATTGCGTTCCCGACCGGTGGCTGATTGGGAACTGTCTCGGGCAAGGTGACGCGGTACGTTCTCGCCCGGCTGCCATCCGCTGATGTTACGGTCGCCGCGACAGTGGCCGCCTCGCCGAGCGTGACCTGATGTCCGTTCTCTGCGTCGCCGTCCGAGTCGACAGGTTCCACGGCGATCGTCGCCGACTCCTGAGTAGCTGTTGCCTCGACGATGCTTGAAGTGGCTTCGTCGGTGGTAGTTGCCTGGTAATCCAGTTTGCTCGGGGAGAACTCTCCGATGTCAAAGTCGCTGAGCGAGAGCGAGGCGAGTGCGGCCTGGATAGCGTCGGGGATGTTGTACGTGTTGACCCGGTCGTTCTCGGCGTCGACGACATACAGAACATCGCCGTTGGACCAGATGCCGCGAGCATCGCCGTTCCCCGCTTTGAGCAAGACACGGAACCCGAATTCTTCTGCTTCGAGTCGTGCCAAGGTCTGATCTTCGATTCGGTAGGCGAAGATTCGGTTGGCGCCGTCATCTGAGACCCAGATGGACACTCCATCCGACCAGATGCCGCGCGGGCTCTTGTTCAGGCTGTGGAGCGCATGCTCAGCGTCCAATTCCGCAGTCTCCAGGTTGTAGACGAACAGTGCGTCTTTGACGCTGTCAAGCACGTAGAGCGTTTCACCGTCCGACCAGATGCCACGCGGATCGCGGTTGCGTTCAGCGAGTTCGATGTCGCGATCTTCCAGCCGTGATCCATCGGACCGTTCGTAGGCAAACAATGAGTCCCGACCGGCGTCGGCGATCCAGACGGTTTCTCCATCCGACCAGATGCCGTGCGAGAATCGGTTTCGCGAATCGAGCTCAAACTCGCGGTCTTCCTGGCGGTCCCCGGTCAGCAGGTCATAGGCGAACAATGAGTCGGATCCCGTTGACGGGTTGTTGAGGATCCAGAGCGTGGTTCGATCGGACCAGATGTCCGTCGGGTTGTCGTTGTCGCGGTGCAGGTCGTCGATGTCTCGTGTGAGGTTCCAGTCAAAGTCCTCGTCAGAAGGCAAACGAACCGGAGGCGCGCCGCCACCGCCACCACCACCACCGCCACCGCCGCCGCCAGCCGTAGTGGTCCCGGAGCGACCAGTGAGGCCGGGACCAGCCACAAACTGGCCCGTGTATCGTGCCGCAGGTCCTTGAATGACATTGATCGTCACCGTAGTCACGGCCTGTCTGTTGTCTCCGTCTGTTGCTGTGACTGTGACCGTGTGCGTGGTTTCCCGGACAGCGTCGAGCGTGGCTGTCTCGGAGACCCTGATCTGGCCGGTGTGCCGGTCGATTGAGAACTCGAACTCAATGTTGCCACTCAGGCTGTAGGTCAGCGCGTCGCCGTCGACATCCGTGGCCACAACCGGGATGCCGACTGGGTCGTTGTGACGAGCGCGTTCGGAGACTGTGCGAGTTGCGGTTTCCGATGCGAATGCCGGCGGGTCGTTCCCAGGGGTAACGAGCGCCTTTATGGTCCCGGTGTCTGAGAGTCCAGCCTGATCGGTCAGCCGATAAGTGAAGTGGTCCTGACCGAAGAAGTTCGCCCTGGGCGTGTACATCAAATGGGTCTGGTCCGGTGTTTCGGTCACTCTCCCATTGGGCGGCTGTGACGCTACCATAAACGTTGGAATAGTTGATGTCTTGTCGGGATCAGCGGCCGACGGTAGGTCGATCCGTAACTCTTCATCCTCTTTCGTCGTTACCCATTGATCAACCGCCACCGGCCGTTCATTGACATCCTCAACGTGAACTTCGAACTGCAGGGCTGTGCCCTCATGACGGTCGTCAACGGCGTTGACCGTGAACTCGTGAACACTAATCAACTCGTGGTCCAGCATTGCACCCTGGGCGATCCGGACCTGGCGGGAGCGCGAATCGAAGACGAATGCTGCATTGTCGCTGAGCGTGTAATAGACGGAGTCGCCGTCGATGTCGGTGGCCTCGGGTACGGTGGCGACGACAGTACCCGCCCGGGCGTCCTCGCGAATCGTGATCGGGTCGATTGTGGCAGTGAAGACTGGTGCGGTGTTTGGGTCGGAGCCCTTCGCACCGACACGGGTCGGCGAAACTGCCTGAAGTGACTCCGTGTCGTGCCGATCCGTGTACATCACAGTGACGCGGAGGAACTGATTCAGGTCCTCGATCAGCGGGGTGATTCTGGAACCGTTGTTGCTCAGTGTGACGCTGCCCGATGCGGGCGTCCAGGGTCCGCCCGAATTAGTCGCCAGCTCCCAGGACCATTCGGCGGTGCCGATGATCATATCGGGCTCGTTCAATTCAGCCCGGTACATAGCACCTACGCGCGGTCGCCAGGGAGCAAGAGTCAGCGTTCCCGGCTCTGCCACATCAGTCAGGCTGACCATCAGGCTACGCCCAACGGTGCTATGGCCGTCAGAAACCTGGACCATCAGATTTCGGCTCGGGTCCTCTTCAACATTCAGCGGACGTTCAGCAAACAGGTCCGCTCGCTGCTCGGCCCCTGAAGACCTCGCTCGCGGACGAAGCGCGAAGCCATTGATCTCATGGGTGGTCAGTGTCCAGATGAGATCAGAACCGAGATCGTCGGTGACGACTATCGTGCCCACCAGCCCAGTCCAATTCTCCCGGATCAACCAGGCTGGCGGCTGTGTCATGACGGGTGTCTCGTTGACATCGGTCACTACGAATCTGATCGGTCGACTGACTTCATGCGGACCGTCCGACGCCTGCAGCGTGACGACGTACGTGTTGTCGCGGTCGGCATCCTCTGGATTCTCGTAGTCATGCCCATTCAGCTTGACTAGCGCTCCCGTCTTCACGTTCATCGGGTCTGGCGTGAACTCGAAGCTGTCCGCATCGGCTCCGGCGAGAGACCAGGTGATGGTCCCCGACTCGGGATCGGCGGCGGTGTAGGCGCCGACTGCCGTACTGGTCGCGGAGTCGTGTTCATCGACAATGACGAGTACCGGCCCCGTGATCAGCGGCGGCTCGTCAACATTGGTCACGTTGATCGTTACTGCCAGGGTCGTGGTCTTGTTTGCGTCGTCCACGGCTTTGATTGTGACCTGATACTCAGCCTGTCTCTCATGATCCACGCCGATCCGGAACGCCAGCACGCCACTTCGGCCTAGCGTGAACTTGCTCGCGTCCCGCCCCTCCAGGGACAGGGTCACATTCATGCGTCGCTCGGGGTCGTAGGCGGCATACTGCGCAGGAGCGTCATCGCGATCTTCGGCGTAGTCCACTGCCTTGGGTCCAACGATCACCGGAGGTTCGTCGACAGCAGTCACAGTGATTGTCAGGTCGATGCTGTCGTCGATATCCTCGAGTGCCTCGCCGATGGCGTCGAGGCCATCACTGACGTTGATCGTGATGTTGTAGGAGCGCTTGGTCTCGAAGTCCAGGGGGCCGGCGTCAGCGACCTTGACCTTGATCGCACCTCCGCCGTCCAGAGCGAAGTCGAAGTGCTCGTTGAACGTCTCGGCGTCGCGCCCGCTGACCGTGTAACTCAGACGATCATTCTCAGGATCATTGGCGGACACGGTACCCAGCCGGTGATCCCTGCGAGCGGTTTCCTTAACCGAAAGGCTCACTGAATCGGTTGAGAACAGCGGGGACTGGTTGGTCACGACGGTGTAGACCGGTTCGTGAGTGACGGCCTCTGCGCGCTTGGTTGGGCCGTGATTGTCGCGGTAGGTCACTCGTACGTTCAGATAGTGACCAACGTCATCGCCGGTCGGCACATAGCTGTTGCCGAACGCGTTCTGAATTGTGTGAAATGATCCCGTGGAGCTGGTCGATCGCATCCACTCGTAGCGCAGGCCGCCGAGGTTTCCATCGCCATCACTCACAGCGGCCGTAACTGGAACTGCGACTGCCGGTGTCACCGGCGCGAGAGTCAATATCCCGGGTTCATCGACATCAATGACTTTAATGATGAATGTAATTTCGTCGTCTGGGCTGCTTGAGCTGTCGCCTCCAGAATCACGTCCATCGCTGACAGCCAGACCCACTGTGTACTGGCTGCTGCTTTCATAATCGATCTCGCCGTTCGCGCCAACGGTAATCCTGGCGCTGTTGCCAGCAATGACCAGTGTGAGACCAGCTTGATCCGCATACTGGTCAGGGTAATAGAAGAAATCGAACGGATCCGCGTCCGGATCCGTGGCGCTCACTGTGGCTACGGTTGTTCCGGGTAGCGTGCCTTCACGAACGCTAAACACGCTCGGTCGTTGCAAAAAATATGCGTTCCGGTTGCTGATCGTCGTACGGACCGCGTCGGTGGGCGGGGATGTTATGATCTTTCCAGATCCGCTGCCGTCGCTATAGGTGGCAACTGCTCGCAGGTACTGCCCCACGTCGGAATCGGGATCGCCATCGATCTGAACAGGCGTGTAGCGCGCCGACTGAGCCCCGCTAATCGGCGTGAAGCCAGAGTACTTGTTCGTGGATCGTTGCCACTGCCAAGTCACGTCACGGACGTTGCCGTCGGCATCAGTGAGCGAAGCGGACAGGCTGCTGCCGATCACTGGAGTATTGGTCGACAGGCGGACGATGCCGTCTTCCTCGTTGTTCGAAATTGTGAACGTCAGGTCAACCGAATCGTCGATGCTTGGGTCGAACGATCCAGAGGCGTCGAGATTGTCGGTGACATGAACGGTGACGGAGTACGAGCTTCTGCTTTCGTGATCGATCTGCGTGTTGTCGCGGACCAGGATATCTCCGTTACGTGCGATGAGCGTGAACGCCCTCGAGAATACGGCCGCATCTCGACCGGTCACGCTGTAGTCGAGAGTGTCGCCGTCGGGATTGTCTGCGGCAAGGGCCAGGATCAGCTCACCGTTTCGATACGGCAATTCGTCGATTGAGCGCTCGATTTCGGCATCGGAGAATGATGGGTCGGTGTTTGGCGCCGCGGTGCGGATGGCGAGGCGGATGACTGTAGGAGACCCGGTCACCTCGGTCCAGGTCCCCGAATCAAGTCGATAAAAGTCGTCGCCGATGCTCCATCCGGATCCAGTTTGGCTGGTGCTCGCTGTGCGACCCAGCTTCACGTTCTGGAAGCTGATCCAGTACGTGGTGTTGGCGCTGAGCAGGAGTCGACCGGCGCTGAATTCTTCGAGCGTGACGACGGAACTGTCCAGGTTGCCCACGCCGCTCAGCACACGCAGGCGGCTGGTCGTAGCGGGACGGTTGTCCGAGCCGTTGGGCCAGATGACGAACTGCGGTCTGGCTCCTGCGACAGTTTCAGCCGCGAAGCGAACGGTCAGCAGCACTACTTGGCTACTGCCGGTGGTGAACGAAACGGCATGGCGCGTGTTGCCGGTTGCGGAGTAAGCCTGCGCCGGATCGGAAGTCTGGCTCAGATTGCTGACCGCGTAGCTGGCGGTACTACCGACGATCATCGAAGGCAGACTGGTGACGCTGTCCGGGACATCTGCGTCATCGGTGTATGAAACCCGGACCTTGAGCCGCTTCCCCACGTCAGCGGCCTGGATCGCATAGGTCGCGGCGGTGGAGGTATTGATGTTGGACTCGCTGCGACCGTCGACACGTATCCACTGATAGGTAAAGCCCGGCGTCGTCAGGCCATCCGTGTCGCTGATCGGCGACGTATCCGCCTGCGCAGTTGTCCCCTGTTCCAGCACACCAGTGATGCGAGGTTGCCCGACAGGTCGCGCATTGGTCTCCAGGTCGACACGCACGACATCGTCAACCATCCAGGTCACCCCGGAACCGGTCCACCTCAGCCTCGTGTTGGCCACGTTGGCGTCCCAGGCTCCCAGCTTCTTGCTCCCGACGCGGAGGGCGACGGTGTTCAGGAATTCGGCCGATGGCGGGCTCTCGAACTCGATGTCGAGCACGTTCGAGCTCCTCAGCACCAGTTTCCTGATGAAGTTGTTCTCGTCTCCAAACTCGAATGTCCGATTCGAAAGCGTCCCCGTGATTGAAGTCAACGCGTCGCTGTAGCCCTGGACGTTGGTTTCCACTTGCTTCACGGTCAGGCTGGTGCAGAAGGTGAGCTCGCAACCCGCCGTTGAGCCGTCCACCTTCTGGCCTGTGCCTGCCTCTACCGCGTTGGACGCGGTGTCGATCCGGTCCCCCTCGGCGGACTTGACGTCAAGCGTGGACGCCGCGTTGGCGTTGATCGTGAATCCATCCGAATCGGTGTTGCCGGCCGTCACCACGTGGCGGAAGAGCGCGCGTGTTTCGTCGCGACTGCCCACATACTCAGCCCGAGCGGAACCGGATGGGAACGTCAGGCCGATGCGTCCTCCCGCGACCACGACATTGCCGCTGAATGTCAGTTGCAGCTCGATGTTCTCCCCTGCCTTGTACGTATCGCCTGACAGCGGCGTGGATGAGACTACGACCTCGGTAACGGTGATGATCGCTCTGGTGAACAATGCAAGTCGTACGTTCCCCGCTGCCGCGGTCCATGAGCCTCCGCTGAGCCTGCTCGCTGCATCGTCGCCGATTGTCCACATGCTCGATGAGGTCTGGTTATCCGACGTTGTGTGACCGACACTCAGGTCCCCGGCGCCAAATTCCTTCTGAACAACGACCCAGTACGTCGTGTTGGCCGCCAACTCGCAGGTAGCGCCGGAGCACTCAAAGTCCTCTGCGGTTGTCAGGCTGGCGTCTATGGCCGAGGGCGCGTTGAGTGTGGCGATGGGTACTCCAGGCGTAGCCCCGCTGTTGCTGTAGATCCAGGCGCCGACATCTACGTCGGCTCCTGCCGATATCCGCAACTGGACTTTGTCGAGGAAGTGAATGTCGTTCCCGGTCGTGAACGACTGTGCAATGAGCTGTCGGTTGGCAATCGCATGGCTGCCGTCTCCGGCGTCCGTCTCCGACAAGTTGCTGACCACGGGACTGGGCGTCTGGGCCAGGGAAGGAGTTGGCGGAGCGCCGGCGAACAGGGCTCCGAGGAACACGAGCAGCACGCCTCCCAACAGCCGCAGAGGCCGTCCCGTTCTCCTGCCCGGAGGAGAACGCAACGCGGCATTCAGGGCCCTCGCCATCAGTTGGAGAAGCTCAAAGCGAGAGAGAGACATGTGGATTATATTCACCAGTCCCACGTGTCAGTGTTGGAGGATCGGATGTCGTGTCAATGGACTGACTGATCAATAGTAGCGAGAAGACATTAGGCTTGTTCTGTCACGGTCATGTGAATGCTCTATCGAATGGCTTGCCCGCGTCGAACCGAGGACTCCGAGCGAACCCTGCAGAGCTATGAACGCTCTGAACATGTCTGCGTTCTGAGGCCTGGTTCGGATCGAGGCAGCGACCGCTGAAGAGAGCGCCTTGATGCAGGAACCGACGTTTGCCAGCCTGGATTTCACGCACAAGAAGCGCAAGGCCCGGCGTCAGCGGTTCCTGGAACGGAGCGACGCGCTGGTTCCGTGGGCCGCGTGGGCGGCGCGCGTCGAACCGGTCTACCCCAGGCCGGAGCGCGGACGTCGACCCTACCCGCTGGCCGTGATGCTGCGCATCCACTGCGTACAGCTCTGCTACAACCTGAGCGATCCGTCGATGGAGGTCGTGTTCTACGAGGCCGAGTCGGCGCCCGCTTCTGTGGGTTGACGTTGGCCGGTCCGATTCCGGACGAGTCGACGATCCTGCACTTCCGCCACCTGTTGGAGCGGCATCAGCTGGGCGAGGCGCTGATCGAGACGATCAACGCGCACCTGGAAGGCCGGGGCCTGCGGCTGTAGGCCGGCACGATCGTGGACGCGAGCATCATCGCGGCGCCGTCCCCGACCAATAACCAGGCCCGTGCACGCGACCCGGAGATGCATCAGACCAGGAAGGGCAACGAGTGGCGCCTTCGGAATGAAGCTGCACATCGGTGTGGACGCGGCGCTGGGGCTGACGCACAGCCTGAGCACGACCGCGGCGAACACGGCCGACGCGCCAAGGCTTGACGGTGTGGCGGGTCGCGATGCGTCCCGGACGCCGCCGCACGCTGCCGCCCGACAGTCCGCTGGCTCGGCGCGGGCGCGAGCGGGACTCGCTGCGCGCCAAGGTCGAGCACCCGTTCCTCTTCATCAAACGGCGCTTCGGCTACGACAACAGCCTGCCCCGGCGAAAGCGGGGGTGCGCTACCGCGGCCTGGCCAAGAATCATCAACGGCTGGCGCTGCCCCTGTGCTTCACCAATCTGCTGATCGCTGAACCACAGCTGGCCTAAACCTGGGCGCACTGCGCCCCCGGCCCGGCTCGGCCCCAACCATGGGGCCAAGCGGACTCTCAGAATCGCCCCAACCCATCATCCCACTCCCCAACCCAACGCATGACCTCAACCGCCCCCGCCCAGTCAGCACCAAGTCCGCCAAATAGCCTCTTGTTCAGAGCGTTCCTAGCAGAGGCTGTTACACAAACCCCATGGTCGTCATTCCCGCGAAGGCGGGAATCTATTCTCCATTTCTGGTCAGGGCTGGATTCCCGCCTTCGCAGGAATGACGAGAACGGGGCGATCGAGGGTTTGTGCAACAGCCTCAGCAGGCTGCTGAAAAGTCAGGTAGCCCGCCATTTCCGTCATTCCCGCGCACGCGGGAATCCACTCCGCTATCTGGTCGAGTTGTGACTCCTCGCCCCTGAAGAGCGTGAAGCTTGGTGCATGAGGTCTAATTCAGCACCCTGCAGAGGCTGTTGCACAAACCCCATGGTCGTCATTCCCGCGAAGGTGGGAATCTATTCTCCATATCTGGTCAAGGCTCGATTCCCGCCTTCGCGGAAATGACGAGAACGGGGCGATCAAGGGTTTGCGCAACAGCCTCTGTTAGGAATCCTCTGAACAACTGGTGTCGCAGGCTGAGCGGGGACCCCCCTTCAGCCTTCGGCAGCTTCCCCCGCAGAGGGGGGAAGCGGGGATCGGAGTGGTTCAGAGCGTTCCTAGAGCTTGTTCACAGTAGCGCCTGAATCTGACAGAGCGGGGGACTTGGCGGTGCTGCCTTGGTGACCAGATGAGACTGACCGATGCTCGGTATGAACGGCTGGCGTCGGTGTTGCCGACGCTACGGGGCAAGTTGACGATTGCCCAGCGTCGAGTCCTGGATGCCTTGCTCTATATCGCGAAAGAGAGCTGCACCTGGCGCGGTCTGCCGAAGGAGTTCGGCCACTGGCACACGTTCTACATGCGGCTCAGTCGTTGGGCGAAGGCCGGCGTGTTGTGCAGCCCATCGTCAGCGATCGGCAGCGCGACCAACTGGCCGCACGGGAACTGGACGCGCTCTTGCTGGACAGCAGGATCATCTAGTTGCCTGCGCATGGCACGGGCGCCCTGCGAACAAGGGGCGCCAAGCGATCGGGCGCTCGCGTAGCCTGCCCCTGGCTTGACCAGGGGGCGGCCTGAGCAGCAAGTTGCTCGTGCTGGTCGCGGA
This sequence comes from Dehalococcoidia bacterium, assembly GCA_965261715.1. Lineage (GTDB taxonomy): Bacteria > Chloroflexota > Dehalococcoidia > Bin125 > Bin125 > Bin125. Next base: position 2,557,724 of record OZ253471.1, on the reverse strand, counting down.
TGAGCGCACGCTCGTGAACGCCGGACTCTCACCTGGTCAGAGCGGCGACGCGCCCGCTGGTCGCGACCTACTGCGCCGGCTCGGCCCGGTCCGACAACCGCGACCTCTACCGCCGACGCAACGAACTCGAACCCTACTTCTGCCGGCTCCAGCGCTGCCGGTTCCGGCGCTGCCGGTGGGGCGCCATCCGCTACGACAAGCTCGCGCCACGTCTTCCTCAGCTTCATCCACCTCGCCATGATCTCCGACCAACTGCAACTACTGTGAACAGGTCCTCGCATCCGTTTCTTCCACGCTCCCCCTCTCCTGCTTCAACGCGCTCGGTGGTCAGCAGGGGATGATACGAGCATGGCAATCAGCTTCCGCTAGTCGTTCCAGCCGTGCTCGCCGCCGCCGCCAACTGGCGATGTGCGATTAGCGACTCCTGCGGCGATATCCCCCTGGCGAAGCGGTCGCGGAACGGCTGACTGAGGAACTCTGGCGCCTCGGGGAAGAGGAAGAGCGCGGTCCAGACGCCCGCCCGGCTGTGGAAGATCGCACTCACCTCAAGGCTGCGTGCGCAAGTTTCCAGGTCACTGATCTGCCCACCGACGAAGTTGACGGCGCTCAGACGCTCTTCGCTCAGCCCGTGCAGGCAGCCCGGTTTATCGACCACCACCCGGTAGCTCCTGGTCCGGCTGCCGTCTGTGGACGTCACCGTGATGGTGATCGTCGTCTCGGCCCCAAGACTGATCTGGTGTCCGTTCTCGGGATCGCCGTCGGCGTCGACCGGTTCAATCACCAGATGGGCGACATCCTGCGTCGTTGCCGCCTCGACTGTCGTAACAGATGCGTCCTGCTTAACGGTGGCAGTGTAGTCGCGACGATCGGTCGAGAACTCGCCGATCTCGATGCCACTCAGGCTGAGTGAGGCCAGCTGAGCGATGATCGCGTCGGGAATGTTGTACGTGTAGACCTTGTCGTCCTGCTCATCAACCACGTACATGATCTCGCCGTCCGACCAGATCCCGCGCGGATCGCCGTTGCCGGCCTTGACCAGGGAGCGGAATGTGAACTCCAGGTCCTCATTCCGGGTCAACACCTCGTCTTCGAGTTCGTACGCGAACAGGCGCTTGGCCCCGTCGTCGGAAACCCAGAGCGTGACGCCGTCCGACCAGATCCCGCGCGGGCTCTGGTTCAGCTTGTCGAGCGGATGCTCGGCGCGCAACTCGCCCGTCTGCAGGTCGTACACGAAGAGCGCGTCCTTGACGCTGTCGAGGACGTATATCACTTCGTCATCGGACCAGATCCCGCGAGGGTCGCGGTTGCGCTCAGCCAGTTCCCATTCCTGGTCCGGCTGCCGCTCTCCACTTTCTAAGTCATAGGCGAAGAGCCGGTCCTGGCCGCTGTCGACGATCCAGACAATCTCGCCGTTCGACCAGATGCCGTGCGAGAAGCGGTTGCGACTGTCGAGCTGAATCTCCCGTCCTTCCTGACGCTCCCCGTTCTCGAGTGAATACACGAACAACGCGTCCGCTCCACTCGACGAGTTCTCCAGCACCCAGACCGTAGAACCAGTCGACCAAATACCGGTCGGCGTGCCGTTATCCCGGTCCAGAGCCTCGATGTCTCGGGTCACGTTCCAGTCGAAGTCGACATCAGACGGCAGCACCACGGCCGGCGCCCCGCCGCCGCCACCTCCACCGCCTCCGCCTCCGCTTGGCGGACTCACGGGCCGGGACGTGACGTTGATTGTCACATCAACTTGGTCGCTGCCGCCATTTCCGTCATTTGCCTCCACCAACACCGTGTAGGAAGATCGGATTTCCAAGTCGAATGTGGTGTTCGGCGCGACGACGATCTGCCCGCCGTCACGGATCTCGAAGGCGCCGGCATCGGCGCCTCCAAGGGTGTACGCAATGGGGTCTCCATCAACATCGGTCGCCCTGACCGGTGCGCCGACGTTGTCGCCGGGCTCGGCTTGCTCGCTCACGGTGCGGGTCAGGGAAGCCGACGGGAAGACGGGATCGTCATTCACCGAGATGATGGTCACTGAAACAGTGGCATCCGCGGAGAGGCCATCCCCATCCGTTGCCCGATAGCTAAACTCGTCGTCGTCCTCGTGGAAGTTGGCGTTCGGGGTGTACAAGACGCGCTGGTTGGGCAGCACCGTCGCCGACCCGTATTTGGGTCGGTTTCTTAAAGTGACCTGTAGCGAGTCGTTCTCTGGGTCGTGATCGTTCAACAGGACATCGATGGTGAGGGCAAAGTCCTCATCGGTAGTCGCATAGTCGTTCTCCGGTTCTGGCCGTTCGTTTACATCTGTCAGGTTGATCGTGACGACGATGGCGCCGGTGTTGTTCGCTGTGTCCGTGGCGGTCACCGTCACGGTGTAGCTCGACTTCGTCTCGTAGTTCAGTTGCGCATTCTGTCCCACCGAGATCTGACCGCTTGTGCTGCCGATGGCGAATGATGCCGCGTCGGCGCCGGACAGACTGTAGGTCAACTGTTCGTTTTCAGCGTCGGTGGCAGTGACCGCAGCGCCGACCGGCGTCGGCGCACCGGAGTTTTCGGCAACTTCGCGGGTTGCCGTCGCGCTGCTGAACTCCGGGGGGAAGTTGGGCGGCGTGGCCAGGACCTGGTTATCCGAGATCGCGGAGAGGCTCTTACTGCCGAAGCTATCGCTGTAGGTGGCCGAGACCCGCAGGTAGTTGTCGATGTCATTAGCGACCGGCGTGTAAGTCCGGCTCGATGCTCCGCTGATCGTTTGCCAACTGCCCGTGCCGCTCGTCGATCGCTCCCATGTCCAGGATGTCGTTCCCACATCGTCGGGATCGGTCAAGGTCGCTGTCAATGCCGACCCGACCCATATATTTTGCGGAGAGAGTGAAAGGTTCCCGGTTTCATCAACGTTCGTGACGTTGATCGTGACCGTCGTGAGGGCACTGCCCATGGTATCGCTGGCTGTGACCACAACGGTGTAGCTGCTCTTAGCCTCGTAATTGAGTGCCGCCCTGGTCTTCAGCTGGCCGTCGCTGCTCTCGATTTCGAACGATCTCCGGTCGGTTCCGCTTAGCGAGTAGGTGGCAGCGCCGCTATTGACTACGGTGGCGACCGGCTCACCGATGTTGGTCCCCGTCGAGGTGTTCTCCGCAATGGCACGTGTGGTGCTGACTGACTGAAGCTCAAACGACAGCCTGGCAATCCGCTCGATCGAGAACTGGCCCGTTCCGCGGATGCTGGAGATGGCGTCTGGCGGGTCGGTTTCGGTGTCTGTGGAGGAGAAGCCGTCGCCCTCTTCGGTACCCGCATCCCATGGGTAGAGGTCGACCGTGTGGGAGCGAAGCCACAGTGCGTTACTATCGATCAATGGCAGGCCGGAGACGCCCACGAACCAGTCGGGGCTCTGCGCGATCCTCGTGACCAGTGTGATCTGTGGGTGCGCGGTCGTGAGCATGGCTTGCAGGGTGGACGAGGACGTCCGGTTAATGCTGCTGCTACTGCCCTCGAGCACAGCAAGCGCGGTCATGGCAGTGATCGCCGATTGCACTTCGGACTTGAACGTCGCGTTACTACCGTCCTCGGCCACGGCCTCGATACCCGCAGAGGCGTTTGAACCACTAGACAGGAAGGCCACGGCGTCGCCGTGCGTAGCACCGACCAGGCGCGAGAACTGGGCGCCGGAGGGAACCCCGTCGGGAGTGACGTCCGTTGTCCACTCGCCCCGGAATGTCACTGTGTAGACGGCTTCGGCACTGAAGGATGTGCTGGGATCGCTCGTTGCCGGAGTGAGCGCCGTGTCCGCCTCGGTGCGAGTCACTGTCACGGTGTACGTCTTCACGCCGCCGAGTGCTGAGGTCACCTCGATCACCACCTCGGTCTCGCCAACCGACAACGCGGCCTGGTGTCCGTCGGTTGTGGAATCGGCGTCGCTGGGCCTGACGAACCTCAGGCTGGCGCTGGCATCGTTTATGGTCGCGGTCACGGTAGTCTGTATCACCGTGTGGCCAACCGCAACCGTGTAGTCAGTGGTGGAACTACTAAATGATGGGTTGAGCCTTGCCTCGCTGAGCGTCAGGGCGCTCAGGTTGTTGTCGCTCGAGAGAGGGGCGTCGGAGCTCTTGCCCGACCAGTCGCCGGCGCCGATCCTATTAATTGCCCGGACTTGTACGTAATAGGAAACGCTGTTAGTCAGCCCGGTGATGGTGTACGCCAGAGTTGCCGACCTCGAGACGCCGAAGAGATCTATCCAATCACTGTCGCTCGGGTTGATCACGTCGCTGCGAATGTATCGCAGATCATAGCTGGTGACTGGGGCGCCGCCGTCGCTCGCAGGGGCAGTCCAGCTTACGGCAAGTTGCGTGTCTCCGGCAGACAGGCTGGGGGCATCCGGCGCATACGGAGCAACAATGGGTATACTGGCCTCACCAGAAACGCCTTGGCCGTTCATGTTATAGGCAGTGACCTTCACACTCGTGCCAGGCAGCAAGTCACTCGACACCACGTAAGCAAAAGTCTCGTCGTCGACATCGTCGGAGTTTTCGGGATCGTACGTTCCGTCTTGCCCTGCCCACTGCACCACATAGGCGAAAATGTTTTCGCCTCCGTCGTACAACGGCGCCTCCCAACTGATCGTTCTGGCGCCAGCATCCACGCTCACCGCTGGCGCATGGGCGACACAACCGCCAGCCCGCCAAGGATTGCGGGGCGGACCGCCAAGCTTGTGAGACGTGGTGGCTCGAATGTTTTTGCAATAGCCGCCGAATGCGTTACGCAACGCAAATATCGCAGCAAAGTCCCAGGAAGGCACCTCCTTGACATCCGACCAAAGACTCTCAAGATCATAGTCATGGCTGTAACCCTCAATCGCTGAGGTGGAATAGGGAGCGACTTCACCCGCCCCGAACTTATAGTTGTCATCGAACCAAGTCGGTATTTCATTAGCCAGAACGCTTCTGATCATCGATAACGTTGCCGCCGACGGACTAGTTCCGGTATTGGAGCAAGCGGGAAACCAATTTCCCGAATGATCTGGCTTGGTTGCGATCGCGGCGGCATCGGCGTAGAGCTCATGGATACGGCAGCTGGTTCCGTTCCTGCTCAGCTCCTCAAAATACAGCCAAGCTATGCCACGCCCGCCCAAACTGTCGTCTCCAATATACGCACCGGCGTTGTAGACGTGCCCCATCTCGTGGAGATACACTCCGGCATTCGTTGCGTGCCCAGCGGCCATCTCAATGCGTTCAACCCCGCAGCCGTTCAGATGTTCAAGCAGCCGAAGACCGCAATCCAGGATGACCTGGCTGAACTGGGCATTCGTAGCACGAACCTCAACGCTCCATCTCCGCATGCTGTCATAGACATCACCGACCCATGGGTAAGATCCTACGTAGTCGGCGACAACGGTGTTCTTCAGGAAGTGACTGCGTTGCTCCGATTCGGTCAACGTCCTGAACCCGGGCGTCACGATCTCGTCTTTAGCGTCCACCGAGACGAGCAGGCTGTAGAACGTACCGGCCGACAACCCGGTCAGATCGAAACTCGTCGACCTACCGGTGATCGTGTCGCTGGCCTGTTGTACGGGGCCGTTGGGCAGGATCATGTACTTGATGCCGACCGTCTTCGACGCAGAGCCGGGATTGGAAATGGTGACTGTGACGCTTGTCGAATGCACGGCGAGATCACTGATTTCGACGTTGGTAATGGGCCCGCTCGGGGCTGTCGGTAGGTTGTAAGCAAAGACTTTGCGCTTTGTGGCGTCGGCGACCCAGAGAACGCCATCGCGGGAAGTGATGCCCCAGGGGTCCCAATTGTCACGGTCCAGCTTGATCTCCATGAGGAACTTTCGATCACCAACGCCGGACGCGCTCATCTCATAGGCGAAAATCCTGTCGTGGTGGGCATCGGCGACCCAGAGCGTTGTGCCATCTCCCCACATACCTCTCGGTTCTGCGTAAGAGGTGGCCAGGGGACCTTCCTTTGCTGTTTCGCGGACACCGGTGGTCCGATTGCCTGCGATATTGTAGGCGTAGATATGTTCGCGGTTGTGCCCGACCGTATAGAGGATATCGCCGTTCAGCCACATGCCCCGCGGTTCGCCGTCTCTCGTGTCGATTTCGACGGTGCGGAGGTGATGGGCGAATAGTCTCCGAGGTTTACCTCGTTCTGTGGGTCGATGTTCTAGGATACGGTCGTAGATCCACATGTTGTTGTTTGCGTCCATCATCAGCAGATACTCACCGCGTCCAGAGATACCCTGAGGATTAATAGTACTAGATACTGTGAACTGCCTGGACGCTTGAAGGGTCTTGTCAGTCATGCTGTAGGAGTAGGCTCGGTTGTAATAGGAGACGTCATTCAGACCTCTATTCTCAGTCCGTTGCAAGCTCCAGATGTAATGTGCGCTAGCCCAAAGGCCGCGCAGTTCACCAGTCGGCTGAGTGATGTCGAAATCCTGCTGTGTAGGCCGCAACGTTATCGTGTCCGTGGCCTCGGTTGCATCTGCGAACGTGCTGTCGCGGGAGACTTGTACGAACAACTGAGACATGGATGACACGCCGGTCAGCGAGAAATCAACGTTCTTGCCGCCTGTGGCGCTGAAATTCACAGACCAGCTACTGGCAGAAGGCGTTTTGTAACGTAAGTATAGCGTGGTATTGTCGGTTGAATAAATGGTACTGGCGCGGATGGTAACAATGCTGCTCGTCGCCGAGACCAGGGTCAATCCCGATACCGTCGGGCCAGGTTGCGGCTGATAGTAGACGAATACACTTGAGCGGATTGCGTTATTGTCAGTGACCCAGAGATAGTCTCCGTCTCCATGGATGCCCATGGCGCCGTACCAGTGAGTCGCCCAGGTGTGCTCTCGGCTGAGTGTAATATCCAGGCTTGGCCAGGGAATGCCCAATGCCAGGTTGAAGGCGTAGGCCTTCTTGTCCCTGCCGTCGACCACCCAGAGCGTGTCACCATCGGACCAGATACCATTTAGCGACTCGCTGGGCACCGGCTGTACGACCATGTCCTTGGCTGAGTCGCGTTTGCCGAATTGGGAGGGCGGCGTGCGTTTGTAGGCGAGCACTTGCGTCTGCTGATTCACGACCCAAAACGTATCGTCGTTGGCCCAGACGCCCCTGGGATGCTTGTGTTCCGGGGCGAGTCTGAGGTCCCTGGACGGCGCCTGTTGGCCATTCCACCGGTTGTACGCGTAGAGTCGCAGCTGGGATGCATCCGCGACATATATGTACGTCCCGTCGGTCCAGCTTCCACCTGGGTAATGGTTACCCCAGAAGGTCGTGATGTCTTTACTGGAGTCTCTGTCTCCAATCTCGCTTGCCGGCGCACGCTTATGGGCCTGGAGGGTCGACGCTCCTCCACCGAAGGGCGGATCGATCGTGATCCAGAGCGTGTCTCCGGTTGCCGTGATGCCTCTGGCAATATGACTTGTTCCCGTGAGGAAGTCGTGATCGGCGGGACGGTTCTGGAAGAGCTTGCTCTTGACTCCGGTAGCGAACGTGGAGTCCGACGACACGTCGACGTTGTAGTACGCGTTGGCATTCAACCCCGTCAGGCTGAAGGTGATATCTCCGGCTACCGTGGCAGGCTGCGAGGTTGCGGCCGTCCAGCTGTTCTGAGCGCGGAGTGAGAAACGCAGATAAAATGTACCCGCCCCAGTGACCGTTGCAGTAGCGCTGGCGGTGCTGCGGGTGGTGCTGGTGACTACGAGCTTTGACGCATTTGCGGCAGGGATAGTGGTGCGGGGTTCGTTGATCCCGTCCGTTGTCTGCACCAACACGTCGTCCTTCGCCGATGCTGAGTCAGGTGCCGGAGTTGCTTGGCTCTGCACCAGTCGCAGCGTGCGTTGCGAGTGGCCCGACCAGTCAAGCCCGCTGTTGGCCCAGCGGTAGCTGTGCGAGGTATCGGCTTCAACCTCCGCCTCCTCCAGGGAGAAAGGATCGTTGCAGATATAGAGGTCGAGGCTCGCCCTGTCTGCTTCATCCAGATTGGCTGCCGCCAGACTGAAGCGGAGCTGGCCGTCGCTGTCTGAACTGAGTTGGTCAATGATGTGGCCGTTGCCTGCAGCAGTAATGAACACCGTGCTGTCCAGCCCGCCGACATTGTTTGCGACGGCGGCTGAGAATCCGTACCAATCCTGGCCCGACGGATTCCCAATGAGCAGCCGCGCCACGAGGATCTGCACAGCGCCAGCGGGCAGAGTTGGCTCCTCGCACGTGGCGGCTGCCGTGATCACCGGGGTCGCTTCGCTGCTCACGGGACCCTCTGCGTTGCCCTGGTCGTCGTTGAAACTGACCACGACCTTTAGCTTCGTGCCAACGTCGGCATCGGTCAGCGTGTAGGTGGCGACGGCTCCGATCGAGTCCTGCTCCAGCGTGGCGCCGTCGGCGGCGAAGCGTTGCCAGTTGTAGGTAGCGCTGTCGGCGATGTTGGTCACGCCGTCGACGTCGGTGATACCGCTGAGGTCGACGGACAGCTCTGACGGCGCCCGCAACACGTTCGGCGCCCTGATCACAGGAGCGCTCGATCCTGTCGGAGCATCAGTCGGTGGATCGGTGGCCTGCGGCCCTGAAGTCTCCACGGGTACGCTGGCCTCCGCCGTGACCGATGGCGGACTCTCCCCTGCCGGACTCAACACCACCACCGCGTAGACGTACTCCGACCCCGCGGCCACCGTATCGTCGCGGTAGGCCGTGTCGCCAGTACCAGTGTCCGCGACCAGCGTCACCAACGACGTCGCGTTCGCCCCGCGCATGATCCGGTAGCCCGTTATCCAGTCGTGCTCAGGTGCAGTCCAGGAGAGATCAACGCCGTCTGCGTCCGCCGCGGTACTCAACCCACTCGCCGCCGCCGGCGGCTGAGGCGGGCTGAGCACCTGCCACTGTGCCTCCTGCGTCCAGGCGCCACTCCAGGAACCGTTGTTCTCGCCGCCGTCCTCGTAGCGGGCGCGGATCATCACCTTATATGTCGCGCCAGGAGTGAGGTCGCGCAGAGTCAAAGGCGTTGAGTCGCCGGAGGGATAGCTGTTTCCGCGCTGCTCTTCGTTGGCTGCGGAAAAGGACAAGTAGACCAGGTCCGCTCGCGCCCAGCGAACGCGGTAGTCGTCGGGCGCCGGCGCCGGCGCCGGCCAGCTCAAGGTGAGGGTTCCGGGTTCGTCCGATCTGAGCGCGAGATTCTCTATCGCTCCTGGGGGATTTTGGGCGTCAGCCTCGCCGCTGCTCAGCAGAGCGACCAGGCAGAGCAACAGAAGGAGGCCGAAACCAAGGGCGAATCTGCGCTCCACAGCCAATCGGTGCATCGTCATGTCTTGCGATGAGGTAGCCGCAGGGCTTGCCCGGGCCTGGAGAAGGGATCAGAGCCTCGACCACGGCGGAGCAACCGCCGATCTCCGCCGCCTGAGCGAGTAACAGGGCCCAAGCCGTTGGAGGGCGGCGGCGGCGTCCGTCCTCTTCGCTTCCGGCTGTCGCGAGGCGGTCTTGAGCAGACCTCCTTCATCGGGTGGAGGCTGGTTCCAGCGTTCATGATGTCGTGTGGGCGTGTCATCAGTTCCAAGACCTTCTGCACACCATCTGCATGACCATCTCAATAAGGTATCTGTAACTCTCTTATAAATGGATGTGAACATACAAATCATGGGTACACCTGGAGACTTGTCAACGACGTTGGCTGGGCCGGAATGGCTCGGACGGCGGCGCCGACGCGACAGTGGTGGCGCTGGTCCGGTCGATCCGGACCGCTGCAGCGGCCTGGTCTGGACTGGGCTGGATGACGATGATCGCTGCGGAAGTGCCGGTGCGCTTCTGTCGCGTCGCAGCAGGAGATGCTGGTCTCGGCCTTGGCCGACTGCTTGCTCGATGACCTTGACCGGGTGGCTGACCGCTCCGGCCTCACCCAACTGGCGGCGCTTGGACGAAGCCGCGACAACGACACACGCGGTCGGCTGTGGGCGAGGATGCAGGATGCCGGGCCGGACTGAACCGGGCTCCGAGACTGCGTTGACCGCCTGACGCTCGGCCGGTCTAACCGGCATCAAAGCGGCGCAATACGTAGAACTGTGCGACCGCGCCCCTCGCTGCCGTCTCGTTTCGGGTGTAATGGGCAGGCATCGCAGGCGATCGCCAGCGCCCGGCCGTCATCAGGCCGGGGAGCTCGATACCTGCGCGAGCCAGGTCCTGGGCCATCCCGACGCGCGGTGAATGCCCGCTGAATCCGCCTCCCAGACCGGCGGCACGCGCGGCCTGGTTGATGCGCCTGGCGATCTGGTTCGGACGCAGGCCGAACATGGGATCGTTTCCGCGCCCACCCTGTCGGATCAGATCCAGCGCCAGCATGGTCTCGGGTGAGACGAAGGCGACGGCGCCCTGCGCCTCGGTATCGGTCTTCGAGCGCTGAATCAGCAGCCGGCCACTGCCGTCGGACGCCTGTTCCAGGTCACGCCAGCAGAGAGCGGCGGCCTCGGAAACCCTGAGCATGGCGTCGCGCATCGTCCTGATCAGGGCGATGTCAACGGCGCCCCGCACACGGGCCGCCTGCTGAGTCTCGGGCCGACCACCCCGTCCACGCCGCGGCTCGTTCGCCGTCGCCTGAATCTGGATGAGCGACTCTTCGGTGAGTCCCTTCGCCTGTCGCTGCGCCCGGCCCGCTTTGCGAGCCGCGCTTCTCAGCGTTCTCCGCACTTCCGGACTGACGCAGGGGTCATCCACTCCGGCGATGCGATGCACGAACGCGATGGCGGAAGCGGCGACGCGGAGCGTGGCTGGCTTCCGACCGTACCGTTCGAGCCGCTCAGCGAGATAGGCCGCGACCGCGCTCGGGCGCGCCGGGATCGCGGGCTCCCGATGCTCGGCAGCCCAACCGCAAAAGCCCTGCCATTGGATGCGGTACGTTCTCAACGTGTTCGAGGCAAACTCGTGCTCGAGGACGGCTTGTAAGTGCGCCGGCTCTGCCGCTGCCGCAGTTTCTCGATCCCACGACGCCCCTGTGAAGCCGCTGACGGAGCAGGCCTGCTGGGCGGAGTCCGCCGGCAAGGCTGTGGCTTGAAGGATCGCGTCCTGTCCTGCCGGTTGCATGCTCAGCAGCGAGGGACCCGGCGCTGCGGCAAGCCCTGAGCCGTCGCGGCTGCTCCACGCCGTAAGACGGGCTTGCGGCTGCGCAGCGGGACCGCTCCCGTCCGTTGCGACAGCCACACGTAGCGAACGAGCGGCGAGCCTCTGTTCAACCGAGCGACGCCGAATTGTCATACCCGCCCTCTTCGCACGCCGGCTATGTATTGAGATCTTCGAACCACTGCGACATGTGTCGGCGCAGATGTTGACTTGCGCGCCATGCGACGCGTGTAACCGCTGCCCCCGGAACAACAGAACAGTATACGGACGGCCATGCACTGGCATTGTAGCGACACGGCGCGCCCCGAACAACGCGAGACTAGAGCCACAACATGAGACCCGCGAGTGCTTATCATTCATACTGTTGCTCGTACCTGTTGTACTTGGAATCCGGGCGCACTTGTAACGTACAAATGTAATCGTCACGCGCAGCATTGCGCCACTGGACCCCGTTCATGTCATCCCGTTGGTTGTCCGCTGCTGATAGCGGCCGCCCCGTACGCGTTCATCAACAGATCGTCGGATTGAATAATCGCGTCGGCACGACATGTGTGAAGACAACATACGACATCCCGATTGGCAACAGTACGACGTGCCACGTTGTGTGGTCAGGCACGTGCCTTCGTGTTGAGACGGCATTCCTATCGGCGATCACTCTCATGCCGTGGGCTGCGATCTCCGCCAACCCCGGCCGCGCGGATTCGGCGTCTGTAGACGCCTCTCCCGCAATCAACCTGATTCGCTCCACCGGACCGGGCGCTCCACCAGACCGGGCGCGCCGGGCGCGCCGGGCGCTCCGGGCGAGAGTTGACAGCTCCGCGACGGCGCCCCGTACCCGGGGCGGGCCTCGGCGAGTGCCGGCGAACCAGTGACGGCGAACCATTGCCGGCGAAAGGGCGGCATGAATCGGCAATGCTCTCGTGCCTGGTTTCGTCGCGAACGCTCAGCCGCCGACTAAATCGCCTGCGTTGCCGACGCCTTGCGGCAGCCGACCGCCAATCCTCGCGTTCAATGCGGGATCGCCGCGTAGTAACGCTACTGTTAGGAAACGCGCGTTCGCATTCAAACAATCGATTGGCAATTCGCTCGCCTGACGAGTACGTTGAGCGACATGCCAGTTCCGCGTCTCAGTACAGGGTCCGTGCGTACCTCGACTTCAGCCGAAATCACCTGTGCGCGCGCCGGCCGCTGGGGCGGGCTTGGCAACTGGCGCAAACCGATCAGTACGATTTCTATAGGTCCGCGCTGTTCAACTGTGGACATTGATAGGAGGCCCAGCCAGGTCTGTGCTAAAGCGTGGATAAATGCAGTTATCCACGCTTTGTCTCCTGTCTGGAGCGGTGTTGGTGCGGTCCGTGCCACTCCCGGCGCGAGGTGTTGATCTAGCCGAGGTCGCCTCTGGTTGGCCTCAGTCGGCTGAGCCTAGCAGAGAACCTTGATCTGTGGACCGATGGTCAGCCGGGCTCATTCGTCCCGGCCGGGGGTCTGGCCGTAGTACTGCGCCACCGCGCCACGAGCGGCGGCCTCGTTGCGGGTGTAGTGAGCCGGCATCGCCGGGTGCCGCCAGCGTCCGGCATTCATCAGACTGGGCAACGCGATGCCGGTCCGGGCCAGGTCCTGGGCCATGCCGACGCGCGGCGAGTGACCGCTGAAGCCATCGCCCAGTCCCGCTTCCTGCGCCGCCCGCTTGATTCGCTTCGAGATTTGGTTCGGCCGCAAGCCGAACAGCGGCGCAGGATCCGTGGCCGGAGGTTGAAGCCGATGCAGGGAGCGCATGGTCGCAGAGGAGACGAAGGCGACGGCGCCGACGCCGTCGGCGTCTGTTTTTGAGCGCCGGATGAGCAAGCGTCCGCTGCCCCCGTCGGCGCCGCTGAGATCGCTCCAGGTCAGCGCGGCGGCCTCCGAGACGCGCAAGAGCGCGTCGCGCATCAGGCCGATCAGGGCGATGTCCAGATCGGAGCGGGCGCGTGCTGCCGCCGGGCTTTCGCAGCGCCCGCCGCGTCCGAGGCGCGGACAGGCGACCCACTCCTGTATCTGCTGGAAGCGTTCGGCGGTGAGCGCCCCGGCCTGCGTCGGCGCTCGGCATTGCTGGCGCGTCACGCTGCGCAGCACGCGCTTGACGGCCTCTTTCGTGCACGGGTCTGGCAGTTCCGACTTGCGGTGAGCGAACGTGATCGCCGCCGCCGCCACACGCAGCGTGGCCGCCTTCAGTTCGTCCTGTTCGGCGCGTTCCAGGAGGAACGCCGCGACGCCTTCGGCGTCTGCCGGCAGCGCCGCCAGGCCACGGCTTCGCGCCCACTCCGCAAATTGCCCCCACTGGCTGCGGTAGGTGCGCATCGTGTTCTGCGCGAACTCGTGCTCCAGCACAGCCGGCAGCGTTGGCAAGCATGATCGGAGCGCCTCCGCCGAGTGGTCTGCGGGAGCCGGCCAGAGAAGTCGATCGGCGTCCGTAGACGGCCCGCGCTGCTGCGTCAGTTCGCCGTCGCTGGTCAACTGGTCAGTCATCGCGTCCTGTCGCTCGACGCTTCGCACTGGATCGTGCTTGACGACCAGCAAGTGATGGCGGCCGCTGCCGGCGGACTCATACTTGTGCAACGTCATATGAACGCCAACGTCGAGCGCTTACAACTAGACAAAGCGTGGATAACTGCATTTATCAACCCTTTATGAAGCTGTTGAGGCAGGCAAGCAATGCGACCGGTCGGCCTTCAGGAAACCGAAGCGACCCGACTGCGAGACCAGGGAAACGGCGAGCGCTTTGGCGCGCGACCCTTTTGGCAGTGCTGTTCGCGCCGACCCGGTTGTTCTTGGCAAACGGGGTCCCGGCGCACGCGCAAAACGCGACGGGCGCACCTGCGATCGGGGGGGTGATCGAGGTAGGGTTGACCGTCGCGGCGGACATTACCGGCATTTCGGATTCCGATGGCCTCACCTACGCTTACAACGGCACGACGCTTGAGACGTTCGACTTTCAGTGGCTCCGCGTTGAGGGAGGTGTGGACACGGTCATAGAGAGCGCAACCGATTCGACGTATCTGATTCGGGCTACCGATCTGGGCAAACAGTTGAAGTTGAGGGTCACATTCAAGGATGATGCCAGCAACGACGAGACTCTGACCAGCGCCGCGAGCGCGACTGTGGCTCGCGCTTCACACCTGTTAGTCAGCAACCTGGGCCAATCGGCAACTATCGACCTACTGTCCAGCATCTCGAGTACTGCGTTGGGCTCGGCGCCCACGGCCTACGCTCACACCGCTCAAGCGTTCACCGTAGGCGGGATCGGCGCGACGGTCACCGGGGTGCGCCTGCGGTTGGCGGCATGGCCCGGGCATGTTCCCACCGTGTCGATCCATTCGGACTCCTCCGGTCCACCCGGTAACAGCCTCGCCACGCTCGCGGCTCCCGCCAACCCCGACAGGAGCACCGACAGCGTCGAGGACTTTACTCACTCCGGACTTTCGCTTCTCCCAAACACGATCTATTGGGTTGTCATTGAAGCCTCGACTGGAAGTCCCTACTTGGCGGGCACGGCATCCGGCACGGAAGATGACTCAGTCTTGGGCTGGAGTATCGCTGACGGGACGAAATTCAAGAGTACACAGTCAGCTACTTACACTGCCTCTACCCTCATCCGCCAAATGGCGGTCCTTGGATCATTGGATTCCAATGCCGCGGCAATCGGTAATCTAACAATCGAGGGCACGCTGGAAGATGGGCTGTTCGCAAGGGCGGACACCTCCGGCATTCGCGATGACAACGGCTTGACCCAGGTGTCGTACAGCTACGAGTGGATCCGAGTGGATGGCGGCAACGATACGACGATCAGTGGAGCTACGAGCCACACATACGGGATCGTCGCGGACGACGTCGGCAAGGCGCTGAAGGTGAGGGTGAGCTTCACGGACGACGGTGGTGGCAGCGAGTCGCGTGAGAGCGACGCCAGCGCTGCGGTCGCTGCGGGGGCGACAACTTATCAAGTGAAAAACCTCGGACAGATCGACGGCGAGGATCTGGAGATCACGATCGGAAACAGCGTCTCGTACAGGGGGGGTTCTTACGCGCAGCAATTCACCGCCGGCGCTTTTGCAGCCGAACTGCAGTCAGTACGCCTGCCCATGGGTATCGATAGCGGGGTAACTCCCCGGGTCTCGATCTACTCGGACCTCGGAGGTGCGCCGGATGCAAGCCTCGCGGAGCTGACGAACCCGTTGGCCATTGACGACAGCACGGACACGGTCGAAGTGTTTACAGCTGCCAACCTGACGCTCAACGCGGGGGTCCCGTACTGGCTGGTGATCGAGAAGACGACGACGGCGGGGACGGGCAGGATCAGGCTGAGAGCGACCACTTCGGCGGTGGAAGATCCGGGAGCGCAGCAAGGTTGGAGTCTGGCCGACTCCGCATATCGGCGTCCGAGTAGAACTAGAAGCTGGTCTGAAGAAGTCGAGAACACGGTCCTAAAACTTGGCTTGTTGGGCGTTCGGCCCGCTAACGTTGCCGCGCAGGGCGCACCGACAATTCACGGTCACCCTGAAGTCAATCTCACGCTTGGGGCGAGGACAAGTCGGGGTATAACAGATGCCAACGGCCTGACCCTGGCTCAATTGTCCTACCAGTGGATTCGCGTAGACGGAGCAACTGAAGTAGACATCGATGGCGCCACCCGTGGGCAGTACAACCTCCAGCCCGCCGACCAAGGCAAAGTGTTAAAGGTGCGTGTCTCCTTTCGGGACGATGCTGGCTACCCAGAGAGCGTGATCAGTAGCGCCAGCGCCGCAGTAGCGCCAGCAGAGCGCTACCTGCTCAGCAACAACGGATCCCAGAGTGACTTCTATTTTATATCGACCAATGGCCCGTACTCGAAATTAGCCCAGGGGTTCACAACCGGCGCACACGACGCCATCGTAACGGGCCTCAAGGCGGAAGCATTTGCCCCGACCGGCACCACGGTACGGTCATCAATCTACTCCAATATCAATGGGGTGCCCGGAACGAGCCTGGTCACGTTTGGTCCTTCCACAAAGCATGTGCTGAGGGCCAACACCAAATACTGGCTCGTGTTCGAGCGGGCAACCGGAACAGATGATATCACCCTGTTGGGAACAGGGAGCTTCGGGGCCGATACCGGCGGCGCGCCCAACTGGACCATCGAGGACGGCGACGACATGCACTACTACTTTGAGACTACCCCAACCTGGTACGCTTATTCTGCATTCTTTCCAGGTAACGTTGTAGTTCTGCGCTTCGGGCTGCAAGGCGAGAATCGCGCGCCCAGATCCGCGAACTCGATCGTAAGAGTGCAACAGGACGTGTCGTACGTGTTCGGCGTCGACGATTTTCCCTATACGGATTCCGACGGCGACGCAATGCTCGGGGTGCGGATCACGGAGCTTCCGGCCGCCGGAAGCGGCACATTGAAAATCGGCAACGCCAATCTGAGCGTCAACACACTCGTCACGACGACGCGGATCAGATCCGGCCAGTTCAAGTACGAACCGCCCGCCAACACGGTCGGTTCATTCAAGCCCGGCTTCAAATTCAAGGTGACGGACGCCAACAATCTGGAGAGCAACGTGTCCTGGAAGATGCGGATCAACGTACGCGAGGAGACGAGTTGCGCCTCACCGCCCGGCTCGCTGCCGAACAAGGGCACAGTGATCTGGTCCGGACAGGTCACTGTGCGCCAGAACCCCGAGTACGTGCGCAACAACTATCACGGCTACCGGGCCAACGAGTACGGCGCGCTGGACGACAACACGTTCAGCATTAGCGGGACCGCTTACACGATCGTTGAGATCGTGGATGATCGCGGAGAAGACCTGGTCCCGCCTGCGCCGGCGGGCAGTTACTTCCATTTCCGGCTCTCGCGCGAGCTGCTGGGCTACCCCGCCGAGGCGAAGCGGTTGACCTTGTACGTGTGCGATCAACCGCTGTTGCTCAACGAAACTCTCTGGGGGTGCGACGAAGGCTCGTTGTTCTGGTGGCCCAGGCCGATGGGCATCGACTGGGGGACGGAGGAGAACCGGACGCTGTATCTGGTGCGAGACTTGACGCCGCCGGCGACGGTCGAGGGCCAGAAGCTGCTTCTCAGCTTCGACGAGGACGTGTTGGGATGGTCCAGCGGCATATTGCTGCGCTGGAACACTGCGCTGGGCGCGGAAGGCGTGGTGCGCAGTCCGTATATCTCGCAGCCGGTCAACGCGCGCACGATGGAGTTGACGCTGCAGTCGAAGATGTACGGCGACGACACTGATCTCAGACTGGCGTACTCGGGCATGGACGAGGCGGGCGGCAGCGCGTTCCGGGACGTCGCAGGCAATACGGTTGCGAACTTCACGGGTCTGGCGGTCGAGAATCTGAGTCAGGGCGAGCGACCGGATACAGCAGTGTTGGATCCGATATTGAATCCGTTGCGGTTGCTCAGAGGCGCAGCCGACGGAGACATCGTCCGCCTGACCTTCAGCCGTCCGATGCGCCGGCCGCAGCTGCAGTTCGATGATTTCCTCGTGCAGGCTGACAATCTCATCCACGAGCTGGAGAGCGTGACCGTCGAGGGACTAGTAGTGACGTTGACGCTGCAACAGGCGACCAAAGCCGGTCAGGCAGTGACGTTCAGCTACACCCCGAGCAGCACGCCGCTTCAGGACAGCCAGGGCAACCCGGTGCCACGGATCCGCCGGACAGCGCTCCTAAACGAGACCGGTGGAGGGACCACAACATCGCTCACCGACGGCAAATCGCAGACCGTGCCCAGCGGCGGCGACTCGACAACTACGCCTGGCGACGGCAAATCGCAGACCGTGCCCAGCGGCGGCGACTCGACAACTACGCCTGGCGACGGCAACTCACAGACCGTGCCCGGTGGCGGCGACACACCGACTCCGCCCGGCGACGGCAAATCGCAGACCGTGCCCAGCAGCGCCGACTCGACAACTACGCCTGGCGACGTCAACTCACAGACCGTGCCCGGTGGCGGCGACACACCGACTCCGCCCGGCGTCAGCCCGTCCGGTACAGGCTCCGGAGGCGGTGACGTCACTGGAAGCGGTGGCGGTGGTGGCGGCGGCGCGCCGGCAGTGGTGTTGCCCTCGGACGCGGACTTCTACTGGAACGTGACGCGGGACATCGACGATTTGGCACGGGAGAACGACACGCCGACGGACCTGTGGTCGGACGGCGAAACGGTCTGGGTGTTGGAGAACGCCTCGACCGGCCCGGACTTGGTGTTTGCGTACTCACTTGAGAACGGAGAACGCCAGGAAGCCCAGGAGTTCCCGCTCGACAGCCGCAACCGCTTCTCGCACGGCATCTGGTCGGACGGTGAGACGGTCTGGGTCGCGGACGCGGGCCGGGATCAGCTCTTCGCCTACGCCCTCGGCGGCGGCGAACGGCAGACGGAACGCGATATCGAGCTGGCCGATGACAACCGCAACCCGCGCGGGATCTGGTCGGACGGCGAGACGATCTACGTGTTGGACTCGGTCCGTGCCGCGCTGTTCACGTACGACCTGGGGACGGGCGAGGCGGTCGCCGAGCTGGCGCTCGACCGGCTGAACAAGAGTCCGCGCGGGATCTGGTCGGACGGGCTCACGTTCTGGGTCTCAGACGACGGCGCGAAACGCATCTTCGCGTACCGGATCGAGGACGGCGAACTCGCGCGCCACGAGGCGGAGGAGTTCGGCTTCCGGGTGTTGCTCAAGGCCGGCAACGGCGACATTCGCGGGATCTGGTCGGACGGCGACATCATCTACGCAGTCGACGGATCGAACGAACACATCCGCAGCTACAACCTGCCCGACGCGATCCAGGTCGTGCTCACCACGCTCAGCCTGAGCGGGCTGGAAATTGGCCGGTTCAGTCCGCATCGCCTGGAGTACACGACCGAGGCGCCCAGCGCCGTGACCACGACCACGGTCACAGCGACGGCGACGCAGGAGACGGCGGCCGTCACGATCGAGCCGTCCGACTCCATCGAGGCGGAGGGTCACCAGGTCTCACTGGCCGACGCCGAGAGCATCGAGATCACGGTCATATCCGAGGACGAGAGCCGCTCTCGGAGCTACCGCGTCGCGCTGACCCGGTCAAACCGTCCGCCAATGCTCAGCCAAATCGCTCCACTGTCGCTGACGGTAGGTGGCGAGGCCGCAAGCCTGACGCTGTCGGAGTATTTCACAGATCCGGACGGCGACGATCTTGCCTACACGTCCGAGATATCTAACGCCGAGAACGTGATCAGGGTGGCGCTTGAAGACGGCGTGGCCACGGTCACGCCGGTCGGCGCCGGCGAGGCGACGTTGATCCTGACGGCGTCGGACGGCGCGTCGGGTGTGGTGTCGATCACGACCTCGATTGTGGTCGCCGCGCAGGTCGTTGAGGAAGCGCAGCCGGCAGCCGAACCGACGATCGATGAACTGCGAATCGCCGCGCGTCGCACCGCGGACGGCCGGATCGAGTTTGCGCTGCAGGAGCGCGCCGGCGGCGGGAGTTGGGGCGATCGCCGCCTGCCGCGCCAGCGGTTCATGCCCGCCGACGCGGAAACCGACCGCTGGTTGGCGAGTTCGGCCCTGACGATCGAGACGGCTGACGGCGAGCGGAACGTGCGCATTGCGGCGCGTTCGATGGCGGACGGCCGGATCGAGTTCGCGCTGCAGGAGCGGGGTTTCGACGATTCCTGGGACGATCGGCGTCTACCGAGGGCGCGCTTCTATCCGTCCGATCCGAGCGTGATTCGCTGGATGGTCAGCAGTGAGTTGACGGTCGGCGGCTGACGCTCGGCGAGCGTGTGTCAGGCAGCGTGGAGGAGAGATTGATGACGTCGGTTGAGCGGACCTCAGTGCAGTCAGAGTCGCTATCCGCGCTCGGCTACGAGATGTACCGCGCAACGGCAGCGCTGATGTTCCTGTTGGAGGGGATGGAGTCGGTGCGCCAGTTCCGGCCGGCGCCGCTCAACCCGACCGATGACGATGGGCGGTTTCCAACCGGGCCGGCGCGAATCTACCCGCTGCCTTCCGAGATCGACCTGGCACTGGTGCTCGAAGGCCCCGGATTCCGTCCAGCCGAGCTGTTAGGCAGGGAAGCTGAGGCCGAGCAGCTCGCCTATCGAGGTTGGCTCCAGCAAGTCGCGTCGCTGGGCCAGCCGCAGGAGCCGTCCGCTCGGCGAGTCTTGGCTGAGATTCGCTGGATTCATGACGATGTCGTCCACAACCAGGGCATCGCCACGGCAGAACGCAGCGGCGCCTGTTCGGTGCTGACCTGGTTCCGAGCTGGCGAACCGACCCGACTGGGCTTGCGCCACGTGCTCGACTTGCTCAACCAACTCGGCTTGATGTCGCCCACACCGGCGTTGGATCGTTCCGGTCCCGCCGCAGGTTGGACCTTGCTGCCGTTCCCGGAGGAATCGCCGCCCGACGGACCGGCGCCCGCAATTGTCTCGCTGCGGGTGTCGTCCCGCGCCCCGAACCAACCCCGGAATGGCCGTGAGGCTATCGACCCTATCCTCTGCGTGGTGTTCGCCAACGGCGTCTACATCGAGCTGCCCGAACGTCGGAGTGCGGCGTTGGAACGAGAGCAGCGTACGGAGAGCCCAGGGGTTGATGAATGGGGTGATCTCAGGCTGGCGGACGGGCACGTCGTCACGCGTGAAACGCTCTACCGAGCCGCCCTGAACGCGCTCAGCAGTGCGGCGCCAGCCCACGCGCGATTGGACCTGCCGGGCTGGACGCATCGGGTTGAGTGAGCGGCGCCACGTTAGGCCGGTCGTACTGAGCGCCAGCGTTATCGCTGTGTGATGTCACATTGCAGACGGGCTGAGATGGCGGCGTTGGTGGTGGCCCATCCACCGAGTTCGGCGCTTTGTCCCCGAGGCAAGGTCTGCTCCGGCGAATAGATTATCCGTCCGTTCCAGCATCTCTTCGAACCGGAAGCACGATTGTTATGTCACCCAAGTCGAATGCGCGAGGGGTTTTGTGTTAGACACACTGGGGCCGCTACTGCGGGCAAGTTTGGTACTTGTACAAAGAGCCGTCCTAGCCCTGGAAGTAGCAGAATGCTTGATTGTCCCTTTCCATCCGGCGAACGACTCCTCCCTGGACGACGGCGATGACGCTGAGGCCGAGCGTGCCGCTGAATGAACTACAGATGCGAGCAGGGAGCAAGGACACCGATCGGCTGCGTTGCTCGGTCTGAAGGATGCGGAGGCTGCACTGGGCTGGCGTGGGCCCGTTCAGTTGGGAACGACTGGTCCGGAAGCGATGCGCTGTGTCGTAACAACGGTACGCAGAACTCTTCAGCCGTTGGTCGCTCCCCCGGTGAAGGGGGAGCGGCGCAATTGGCCGAAGGCGGGCAGGCTGAGCGGTCCTCGTCACTCGCGATTTGGCGGAACATCGATTGCGGGCTGCGCCTCCGCCGGCCGCCGCCGGCCGGCGGAGTTGCTACCAGCAGACATTAGTCATCCGGCGGCGGATCGGCGCTGTAGTCAGTCACGAGCAGCCGGTAAGCCCCTTTCCTTACTTGGGACTGGTCGGCCTCGTTTAGATTGTTCACGGTGATCAGGTAATCACCGTCCGTTTTCACCGAGAACTCCACGAGGGCTGAGTCCCCTATCAGGGCCCAGGGAATACCCCTTGCTGTGAAATCAGATTCATTAGTAGTCCTATCGTACACGAACCTTTTGTAGTAGTCGACCAGAGAGGATGCAGGCTCGGAAGACGTATTGCAGCCACTGGAATTGCACACTCCACCAATGTTGTTCACCTGGCTCCACTGGAACGTATCGGTGCTGCCACCTGGCTCCTTAGTCACCACGATGGTATACCTTCGGTCGGCCTTGAGATTGATCCAATACGCATCTTGATCATACGATGCCTGGTAGAACGACACGTACCATTCGCCCAGTGCTAGCGTGACATTGGTGCGCGATCCATCAATTACATCCACTTCCTCTACAACGAGAACATACATACCGGAGCCCTGTGCGGACCCGCTCTGCACGCCGATGTAGTAGTCACCGCCAACGGCGCCCGTGTAGAAGTCCAGAAAGTTGGTCCGGCTGCGGCTCCAGGGCTTGATCATGCCGTCCGGTCCGGCCAGGCCGACGAAGTCTGGGCTATTGAGGTTGCGCCATTCGTATCCGCCTCGCAGGTGGAAGAGATACGTCTTTCTGGCGTCCAGTGAAACGACAAACCAGTCCTGGTCGCCGGGGGAAATCCCGCCAAACGTGTACTCATCATATCTAGTAAGGTTGGTGTTTCCTCCGATTGGCCTGCTGCGGAGCCGGAGTCGGTGCAACGCCGCCGGACCATCCGGTTGGTCGTTCATCTTCTCGATCCTGATGTGGTATCTCATGCCGGGCGCGAGGGCGCCGAGCCGCAGCGTGTGGTCACCAGCGCGGTCGGGCTGAAACACATACGCCAGGGACGCGCCGTCGGCCTGCAGCATTGTTAGCGGAAAGACGGTGTTACCGACTGGTGGATCAGCGGTTTCGAACGGTATTGCGCGTCCCTCCTGTCCACCACCGACGGTGATGCTATCCAGTCTGAGGTGATAGTCGTACGGCCTACCGTGAGTCTCCCCGTGTTTGAAATCAGCAAACAGATAGTTGCTACCCGGGTCAGCCGAGAAGTCAGAAAGGTTGACGGTCGGGCCCGGGCTGCTCTGCAGATGGTGTTCGAAGTGTTCGATGTCCCATACCAACACTCGGTAGACCACGTTGGCCTCGAGGTTGACGGAGTAGAGGTCATAGCTCCGGGATTCCTCGCTGCGCCACTGGTGCCGGTAGTTTGCGCCTTGCTCGCTCATCGGGAGAAGATACTCGCCGCGCGAATTCTTGGGCAGGCTGGCCAGTGCGTTCGCCTGCTTGGGAGCTGGATCTCCGAGCAGCGTACGAGCTTGCACCTGTTCGGATGCGTCGCCCATCGTGTCGGCGACTTGGCTTTTCGCCTTGCCTGGCGCGTTGTTGGCGCTCCTCGTGGCGGTGGTATCGGCAGAATCGCCGCTGAAGATCGGCTGGACGGAGTAGGTGTACTTGGTTCCCTCTCCGACCAGACTATCGACGTACTCGGAGTCGGTGTTCGCCGTGTCTGCGACGTGGACGACCATGGCCTCCGATTCGGTACTGCGCATGATCTTGTAGCCGCTGACGCCTTGCCGCGCGGGTTCATCCCAGCGCAACGTCACCCGATCGTGCGACACCTCGGCCAGCAGATCGGAAATTCCCTGGGGTTGCTCCGCGCCCGCCCTGGCGCCACCCGCCGTCTCTGTGGCGCTATCCGAGCCGGTAGGTTCAGACGCCGACGCTGCTTCCGTCTCTACGGTCACGTCACCGGAGCCGTGCGTTGATCTGGCTGCGTCTCGGGAGATTGACACCTCTTGATCGAAGTGGGCGGTGAATGTAAGTCCCGGATTGATCCAGAAGACCATGAACAGCGGCCTTCTGGTCGCGAGTTCTGCGGTCCTGCCATGATTGAAGTAGAAGCGTCTTTCGCCGACCCGGAGCACCCATCCGTCTGGAACTGCACGGTCAAAGGTATGGAAGTCGAGTGCCGATCGGTGCGTTCCGCCTTCGTGCCTGCGGAAGCCATTCGTCCTGGCGATCATGACGATCTCGTATTCGGCGTTGTCATAGGTGAAGGAATTGTCGTCCAGACGGCCAAGTCTGCTTTCATTCGGGCGCCGGTCAAAGCCCCAGTAGCCCTGCGTGTTCCTGTTGTTCCATCTACCAACGTTCATCAATGAATCCCAGATCGCGGTCGTGCCCATGCCGTATTCCGACCAGGGGCCGGCCTGCGTGTCGTCCTCCGAGCGGACCCTCACCTGATAGTTGACATCGGGCTGCAGGCTCGCGATTGTCGTCGACGTGTCCTGGATACCCTGTGGGCCGTCAGTCCAGGCGGTCTGATCGATCGTGCGGTATTGCAGGTCATATGCGATGATCGTCGAAACGGAATCGGTGGGCGCCGTCCAACGCACGGTCAACGCGGTTTGGCCCGCGTCGAACACCGTCGGAGTCTCGGGCGCCGGAGGCGCTCCGCTCTGCTCGTCAATGTCAGTCAGCGTCACCGTGATGTCGGCCGAGGTGTTGTTCACGCCGTCGCTGACCTGCACGGTGATGTTGTAGGTACCGTCCGCGCCGTCGTCGTCGGGCGCTTCAAAGTCCTTCGCCTGCGTAAACATCAATGCGCCGCTCGAAGTCAGAATGAAGTGGGACTGATCGGCGCCGCCGGTCAGCGCCCAGATCAAGTCTGCAGCATCGGTGTCAGAATCGGTGGCGGAACAATTGACCACGCCGACGATTCCCTCAGCAACTGTGAGGGCAGTTGCGGTGTTGATCTGCGGGACTGTGCTGTCTGGCACGGTTGAACTCTCCGGCGCGGTCGGTGTTTCCGGCTCGGAGTCCAGTTCCGTGACCAGATCGGTCAACGGAGCATTAGCCGGATCGGTTACGGGTACGGGGACCGGCTGGGTGACCGGCTGGGTGACCGGCTGGGCGACCGGCTCCGGCGCTGGAGTTTCGCTCACCGTCCCCGTGGTCGTCGTGGACCAGGGTCCGCTCCACGGTCCGTTTCCCGGACCCCCGGTTTCGTATCGGGCGCGCATCCGGATCTTGAAGGTCGCTGCCTCGGTCAGCCCGGTGAGCGTGACCGATGTCGTCACGCCCTCGGGATACTCATTCCCGCGGTCGGCTGCATTATCGGCTTTGAAGGACTGGTATTTGAGACTCTCTTCGGCCCAGCTAATCCGGTAGTCCGATGGCGTCGGTTCAGGCAAATCCCAGGCGATAGTGAGTTCACCCGGATTCTCGCTACTGAGCCGAAGGTTTTCAATGGATCCAGGGGGCGTCGATCCAGTATCCGGTGCGGCCAGGACGACGGACATCGCCGCCATCAGCGCAGTGAGCGCGGCGAGGGCCAGAACGCGGCTCCGCCGGATCGAACGACCAGGTTGGCCGTAGCGCCTACCTGTCGCGATGCCCCATAACTTCGACAAGGCGTGTGGGAGAAACCAAACTACGGCGAGTGCGACAGCAACCAGTTTCATGGCGACCCTGCTTCCATCCATGCCGAAGCCGCCATGCAATCGAAGATGTCGGCAATCGCCACCGATGCGGCGGAGATTGATTGCATTGCGACACGACGACTGGCGACTTCGCCGTGAGCAGCGCGCTGCGCTTCGCGACCAAGCCAAACTTGGTGGGTGCTACGAGAACGCCGAATCCGCTCTCGCAGGCCGCTGACGCGCCCACAACGGGTGGCGCCAGCACCGTTCTCTGAATCAGCGCCGCGGCCAGCCACACGACGAACTCCCAGTTCCGAATCGACCAGGTGTTATGCGCTGCCGACACTGACGCCGCTCCTTCTCTTGTTCTTGTGTCCTCACTGGATGAGGCGTTGAATGAGCATCCCGTCCGAGAATTCAACTCCGTCATGGAATGTTATCGAATATGAATACATAATGCCAATTTCATAAATCTATTGAGGACAACTCTGATGCGTGTTCAACATCATTAGGTACCGATTGAGACCAGACGTAGATGGGCCGTGGCAGGCTTCGTCAATTGACTGGGCGTGGTCGGCGCAGGACTGGAGCGACGTTTGATTGCCCGAGGGCAAGCCATCGTTGGCTGAACGGACCGGTGACGACTGGCAAGAACTACGGAGCAAATCGCCGCCCGGATTGCGCATCGGACCAGACGCGAACTCCACGTCAACGGCGATTAGCATGTCTGCCGTCAACCGGTTCCGGGGTGTTTGGCTGAGCGCGGGTCGGAAAGCGGCCGGGGTTGCGGGCTAGATTCGGTCAGAGTGAATCGGAAGGAGCGTTGCCCGGCGGGTCCTGGATCAGTCCAGGTCTCTGTCCGCCAGCAGCGGCCGAATTTCCCGCTCGCGCACATCCTGGAAGGCGTGCTCCTTGAGCAGGTCAACGTCCGGCACCACCACTTCGCCCGCGAATCTGGCGCCGGGACCGTCGCCCCAGCGGATGACGCGCGCCTCCGAGAGTTCGGCGAGCCCTGCCGCCACTGCCGACCGTGACATGGTCGTCAACCGTCCGATGTCCTTCTGGCGCACCGCAACCCGGCGTTCGGCGCCGAAGTCCAGGTCATCGAGCGCCAACCGCGAGACCAGCGCCGCTGCCACCCGGGACGGAGGCGCGCCACTCGTCGCCAACGAGACCCAGTAGAAGCGGGCCAGACGCCGCATGACCAGTTCATGCATCCGTACTTGCACCGAAGGAATGCGATCGACTACCAGCTGCATCACGCTCTTGGGCATTCGGACGACCACGGTCTCCGTGATTGCCGAGTAGCTCCCGACCCAGCGCTCGGCGTCCATCAAGAACTCATGCACGCCGATCAGAAACGGCGCAGTCAGCTCCGAGTACGGAGATTGCCAGGCGACCAATGTCCCCTGCTGCACGAAGTAGAGATGCGAAAACGGGGAACCTGACTGAATGAAGGCCGACTCAACGGTGGCTTCCACATAGTCCAGCTCCAGCGTCTCCGGCGACTCTTCGAGGACGCCGTCCAACTCCTCGCTGGGGACCGACATGAAGTCGGGGCAGCGGACCAACCCCTTGGCAAATCCGGAAACCTGGACGGGCATGCGCGGCGATTTCTCTACGCTTTGCTCTTTACCCTAGTCCAGTCGGCAATCTGGGAACACAAACCATCGATCTGGCCGGTCGCTTACGGCCGGAGGACATCCTTGGATGCGCAGAGCACGACCCGGGCAGGCAGCTGATCCGTGCCGGCGGCGGCTGCCAATCTGCGACAGCCAGGGGTTGTTCACATTGGCGGCTGTCCTCGTTGCCCCGTGTCAAGCACGGGGCAACGGAATGAAGCGGCTTCGTGCCTTGTGGTCGCTGTCTGAAACTGGAGATCACTGGTTGCAAGTGCTGGTATCGGATGTGTGAACAGGCCCTGGTTGAGACCGGTTTAACACCCTTGTTCTTCATCTCTCCCCCTTACGGAGACCTTTAAATAAGTCCCCTTCGCCCCCCTTGCGGGGGAGATGCCGAAGGCAGAGGGGGGGCTCCCCATCTCAAGGCCTATCTGGTCGCTGGCGGCGGACCCCCCTCTGTCACTCCGTGACCTCTCCCCCCACAAGGGGGGGGAGAGGGGAATCATGAGTGTTTCGAAGGTCTCCGCGAGGGGGGAGATGGGTAGTGATCCATCACTCTCTAGTTGGGGCTGGCGAAGACGCCGATGGCCAGTGGATTCCTGCCCGACACCGTTACCCAACCCCGGTTCTCTGGTGAGGAGGTGTGGTGCCTGGACCGGGTCTGGTCGCCGATACTCCAACCAGTCACGCTCGATGTGTCCTCGCTGTTCGAGTTGGACTCAGCGACGCGGTAGAACGAGTTCGGGTGTCGGCTCAGCGACCTGAACACGACCCAGTACGTCGTGCTCGCCTCAAGCGTCATGCCCGCGCACGTCCCGGCGTACATCTCGTCCGGCCAGTCTCCGCTCGCCAGCGCCAGCCCGGTGTCGTAGCCCGTGAGCCGTTCGAGCCGGCAGAACTCAACGTCGGGGCGGCTGGCGGTACTGCTGCTGTAGATGACGACCTGGGGTGTCGCATTCGTCCGCACCACCCTGATGACAGGGGAAGCGGGGGCGCCGGGGTCCTCCGGTTCGTCGGCGACCGCAGTGTTTTCGTCGTCGTCCACCCGCACCGCCACCCTGGCGACCGTCGAGAGGTTCGTGTAGCCGCCGCCCGTTGCGGTGTGGGCGAGAGTGACATCGTCGTCCGTGCTGTCGGGATCCTCCGCGCTGCTCACCGTCACCGTCTGCGCCTGGTCCCAGGTCGATGCGGTGAAGGTCAGCGAAGCCGGGGTCACGGTCAGGTCCGTGTCCGAGGCGCCGGTGATGACCACCGTCACGTCGGCCGAGGGCTGCGTGCTCAGCTGGACGGTATAGCTCACGCTGAGCCCTTCGACTACCGTCAGCGTCCTGTCATCGACGACGATGCTGTAGGCCGGGGGCCCAATGGCAACGTCGGCGCCGCCAACGCCGGTGATCGTAGCGGTACCCACCGTGGCGGTCCGGCGGCCCATGCTGATGTAGGCCGCGAGCTTGTCCAGCGTGTAGCCGGCGGCATGCGAACCGGTCGTGAAGTCGATCGCCATCTCCCTGACGTGCCCGGTCAAGCCGTCTTCGATCAGGTGACCGACGTCGTAAAACGTCAGACGGTCCTCGAGCCGCTGTTCCAGGTTGCTCACCATGCGCCGCACGTCCGGCCGTTGCAGTTTGCTGAGCGTGATCGTGTAGGGGCCGGTGTAGCGGTTCCTGGCGCCTTCGCGGTTCATGTCGTTGTCCGACTCGACCTGCACGTACATGGTCGAGGTGCCCACCGCGACCGGCCAGAAGTCGAGCACGGCGTGGCCGTCGTAGTTGCTGTCCCACAGGTCGCTCCGGGGCACCGCCGGCTGGCCCAGCCTCGACGAGAAGATATCGAGCGAACCACCAACCACGTTCGCGCCGAGGAAGTCCACCTCGAGGCGGTACTGGCGGAAATGCTCCAGGCCGTCGATCCTGAACCAGTCTCTGTCCGAGGCGTCATCCAGCGTGCCGGTCGAGTACTCACCGAGCCGGACCCGCCCCGGCGTCGCTTCGGAAGCCGGGAAGTCCTGTCCGGGCGGTTCGGCCCGTTCGGAGTGGAAGAACGTCCCGTCGACAGCCATCAAAACTGGCTTATTTATTGTAGTTTGCTCCCAAACAGCGGTAGGACTAGTGCGTAATTTGGTTCTGTTGCCTATGCTCCAACCGGCGTTGATACCCTGCTCAGATAGGTCCCGTGTATCGGAAAGAGTAGCCTGGCCCGTCGAGTTACTGAACACCACCCAGTAGGGCGTGTCCGGATCCAGTAGGGCGTCCGCCGGCGCCGAGTACGTGTACTCCTGGCGAACTGAGCCTCTGATGGCGGGGCCCATCAGCGTGAACAATACCGTCGCCGCCGGATCGCCAGAGTTGTCCTCGTGGATCGACACCACCAGGCCAGGCGTGGAAGTGGTCCTTGCCCTAAACCGAACCGCTGTGAGCCCGTAGCTTCTGGAGCTGGAACCCGTCCTAAACGACTGAGCAGCAGTAGATCCAACATGGACGCCGAAACCGCCAACGGCGCGGTCGTTGTCGAGATTGGAGACGAGTTCTGCTTCCACACCGACCGTGGCACGGCCGAGCGGCGCCACTCTGCCTTTCAGGCCGAACTTGATCTTCCCGCCGAAGGACCAGCCGGGAAGGCTCCCCGCATCCATCTCCGTGGCAGCCGTTATACGGATGTTTGTTGTGCTGGAAC
The DNA here is from genome assembly GCA_965261715.1 of Dehalococcoidia bacterium. Taxonomy (GTDB): domain Bacteria; phylum Chloroflexota; class Dehalococcoidia; order Bin125; family Bin125; genus Bin125. The sequence continues at coordinate 2,528,341 of OZ253471.1, read as the reverse complement.
TTCCTGTGATGTCGTAAGTCGCGTCACGAACCTGGAACTGCACCCAGTACTTGGTGGACGGGAACAGGAACACGTCCAGGTACTCAAAGGTGTAGTCCCGGAACCCATAGATTCGGTCTTCTGCCCGGCCTAGTTCCGCCAGTTTCTCTCCCGGACTGCCGCCCTCGTCCGTCCACAGGGACACGATGAGATACTGGTTCCTGTTGTCGGCATTGAAACTGAAGCTGTGAAGCAGGAACCCCGATCCGCCCGGACCGGTCGTGAACGACTGCTGGAGTCGAAGCTCAGCGGTTTTAAGCAGGTTGGCAGGCTCACTAGTCGCGTGCGGCTTGAGCAGGTTGCTGGCGAACGTCACGATCGGGTTGTCGTTGAACGACACGCCCTCGTCGGCCGTCTGCTGCTGCTCTGCGATCAGTAGTTCTTCAGGTTCCGGGGTCGGAAGGCTCGTCACCCGCGGCGCGGGCAGGGTGGCGATGCTGCCGGTCGACTGCGGCCCGGCGCCGTTGGCGTTGAGCGCGGCCACGGCGTAGTGATAGGTCGTGTCGTCCTCGACCGTCTCGTCCACGTAGCTCGTGGCTGTCGAGCCGGTGTCTGAGACGAGCACGGTCAACGCGCCGGCACTGGCTCCGCGCCAGATCCGGTAACCGGTTACGCCGTCGCCCGCCGGTGCAGTCCAGTCGAGCGTGACGCGGTCGTACGAGGGGGTCAGGGTCAGCCCGGTCGCGCCCGGGGTGGAGTTCGCCGGTGGCACGTTGCGCGGGCCCAGGGTCGGGTCGGAGCCGGTCTTACCGGGCTTGGCCCCGGCTTTCGGCGTCGGCGTCGGCGTCGGCGTCGGCGTTGTCGTGCTCGCGGACGCCGAGGGCGCTCCCTCGCCGGCCGCACTGAGCGCAACCACGGCGTAGACGTAGCTCGTCGACGGACTGACGCTGGCATCCACATAGCTCGTCGCCGTGCTGCCCGTGTCGGTCGCGATCACCGCGAGCGTCGATGCGTCAGTCCCCCGCAGGATCCGGTAGCCGCTGATCGCGCTGTGCGCCGGCGCCGTCCAGGACAGCGTCACGCTGCCGCCGGTCACCTCGCTCAGGCCCAGGCCGGCCGGCGCTTCGGGGACACAGCCCTGCGAACCGATCGCCGTAATCCGCTCGTCACTGCCCGAGCCGCCCTCGGTCAGCGCCACGATGTAGGTGCCCACACCGCCGTAGTTCGCTTCGCCGACAACCGAGATGTAGTAGCGCCCGTCCGTCGCCGGTGTGAACGTCAAGCGGGACCACTGTTCCCGGCTCTCGTCCGACCACTCCGTCCCCGCGACGGCGGTACCGGAGGCGTCATGCACCGATTCGACGATCGGCGCCAGCAGGGTGCAGTCCACACCCGGCGTGCCCAACACCTGGATCCGATAGGCGTGCCCGGCCGTCAAGTCCGCCGCGAACCAGTCCGTGTCCCACAGGGCGGCGCTTTCGGTCAGCCGGCCGCGGGCCGCCTGGTCGAGGGCGACCACCCCGGTCGTGTCGCCGGTCCCGGGTAGATCACCCGCGGCCGGCTCCGAGCTGCTCTGGCCGCTTCCCCCACTGCTCGGCGTCACGGTGTCCGGCGGCGTCTCGGTCTCGGTCGCAGGTTCGATCACCGGCGGCGTCTCGGGCTCGGGTTCGGTCGCAGGTTCGATCACCAGCGGCGTGACGGGCTGCGGCGTTGGCGCGGGCGTCGGCGCCGGCCTGGTCAGCGCTAGCAGGAATCGGTCGCTCGCGCCGATCCCCTTCAGGATCGCGCGTCCCGTCGTCGGCACGTTGAAGTTCACGTAGCCGCCGCCGACCGTCTTGACGTCGTTCGCCGCAAAGCTGGTCGTGCCGCTATCGGTCTGTACCCACACCGTCAGGTCGGCGCCCGCTCCTGACACGCCGAAATAGGCACGCAGCACCAGGGGGCCGTCGTCATTCAGCCGCAGCAGAGACCCATTGCGGTTGGGGACCATCACCCGCACGATCTTCGAATCGGCGCTCAGGTTGACGTCGCCCTCAAGCAACGAACCCGTCGCGCCCCAGCGCGAATCGGCTGCCGAATACAGGGTCTTGGCCCCGCCCGCCGTAAACGCGGCGAGCGCCACCACCTGCAATCCGTTCTGGTCGAAATCGGCGACCGTGAGCGAACTGGTCTGGGCCTCCGCGAACCCGTCGCCGTTCAGCGATGCGACGGCGAGCCATGCGATCAGGACCAGAGCCAGTATGCCGGCAAGCCGCATGAGGCGACGCCGCGGCCGCTTGGCGGCCGGAGACGCCTGGACGTATGTCGTCGCTGATCGCTTGATCTGGCTCATGCTCGGCTCCTTCTACCGCGGTTCGGGAACTGCGGTTCGTCAGGACTGATTCGACCGATACGGCGTTAAGAAAACATAGTTGACAGAGTATTGCACATATTTCAGTTGGTTGTCAGAAATATTTGGATATGGTGTTATACATCCATCATGGCGGAAGAGATTGAAACTCTGCTCAGGCCGGGCCGCCGTTCACTCCCCGGACCCTGAGTCTGCCAACCTCCCCGTCGAATCATCCGCCGGTCGTGGCGGCGGCAATGAGCCCTGCGCCGCAGATCCAGACGGGCTGCTGATTCAGGCAGGCCGCACCCGCAAATCTGCGACCGCCAGGCGCTCGGTGACGACTTCGCCCAATCGAGGACCAACTCCAAACGCAATGTCCGCGGTCGGTCGGGGCCAAAGGCCGGAACGCCCTGCATCGCTCACGAGCAGCAGCGGTCCGATCAGTTGGCGCGCGCAGGACGATTAACTCCTCATCCACGACAGGATTCCCGCAATCCGACCCCTGCCGCTCGCAAACGATCGCTGATCGGTGATCACACTCGTTGGCGTGATATCGATTGCTGTGCGACAGTCATATAGCATGATGGGAAACGAACAAATATAATGCGGTCTTCGCCACGAAGTTACTAATGTCAGTACGTTAGTAACGATTCAAGAGTTGTCATGGTCCGGTTCGTATCGTACAATTGATAACAGCCGCTGTCGGCGACACGTATTGTGACTAGCCTGATCTCCGACGTCTCGCGCTGAGCGCAGCAAACTCTATGGTGATTGTTGTCGAACTGAGGATGCGGGCGTAGCGCCGTAGCTTGTCCATCATCACCAGGTGCAGTGAGAAACCCGGCAACGCTGACCGATGCACACGAATACACCAACGTCCTTGTGGGAACGGGCACGTGAAGCCTCGTGGCTGGAACCCGAAGTGGCAACGTACGCTGCCCGAATATCGATTTGGGCCCGCTGGTTTGTCTGGGTCCTCTCCGTGTACATGCTGGCAATGCGGCCCGACCTCTGGTATCCGGAACAGTTGGCCTACGTCTGGTTGCACTTCCCGCTCGTGATCGGCAACGGTCTGCTGCACTACCGGCTCCTGGCGCGGAAACCGATCACACCGCCCTTGCTCTTCATGATGAGCGTGCTCGACCTCATCCTGATCACGGCGGCCATCGCGATCAATGGTGGATTCGACAGCTTCATCGTGTTCACCTACTTTCCGGCGTTGGCCCTGTTCGCATTCGTGTTCGCTCCGCTTCGGCTGGCGTTGGCAGGCACGACGCTGGTCGTGGCTGCCTACGTCATCGTTTGCATCAGCGTGGGCGACGGCGTGGATGTCGCACAGGGCGAAGAGAACATCCTGTTCTCCAGAGTGGCCGTGATGTACAGCATGGTTGGTTTCGGCGGGATGATCGTTCGCTTCGAACGTAGCCGGCGTCAGCAGGCGGTCGCGCGCGAGCGTGAGCTGCAGCGAGAACGAATCGAACTCTCACAGGCGATCCACGACACGACCACACAGACCGCGTATCTGATCGGCCTGGGGATCGACTCGGCGCTGGCTCTGGCCGGCAATGAGAATCCGGCGCTGGTCGACAAGCTCGCCGCCACTTCGGCCCTGTCCAAGTCCGCGATGTGGGAGCTGCGCGGCCCGATCGACATGGGCCATATCTTCGAGGGCCGTGAACTGGGCCGCGTGCTCAGTTCGCATACGGCGACCTTCGCACAGATCACCTCTGTGCCGGCCGAGCTCACGCAGTCGGGCGAGGAGCCGCCGCTATCCACTGAGATCCGCAGTTGCCTGTTCACGTTCGCGCACAACGCACTGAGCAACGCGTTCCGCCACGCTGATGCCGGCCGGGTCGAGGTGAGACTGGACTTCGCAGAGAACGAGGTGCGGCTGTCGATCGCCGACAACGGTCGCGGCCTGCCGGACGACTACGCCCAGCGTGGCCGCGGTTTTCGCGGCATGCAGGCTCAGGCAGAGCGATTGGGCGGGCGACTCGAAGTGACATCCTCCGGCCGCGGCGCAGGGACGACTGTCGGATGCGCCATACCATTGGGCAGCCCACAAACAGGAGATTAAGGCCATGTCAGCGACAGACATACGGATCATGCTGGTCGACGACCATGCGATCATGCGCGACGGACTGCGGGAAGTGCTTGAGCAAAGCGGCGACTGCTCGGTCGTCGCGCAGGCTGCCGACGGGGTGGAAGCGCTGGCCATCGCTGAGCGTGCCAGGCCTGATCTGATCATCATGGACGTGATCATGCCCAATAAGGATGGAGTGGAGGCCTGCCGCGAGATCATGCAGCGACTGCCCGATACCCAGGTGCTGATCCTGACTTCCTCGACCGCGGACGACGCGATCATTGAGGCAGCCGCGGCAGGCGCAGCCGGCTACTTGCAGAAGTACTCCGGGCGCGATGATCTGCTCACTGCCGTCCGCGAAGTCGCCGAGGGCCGCTCGCGGATTCCGTTCGACATTGCACGACGCGCGTTCAATGCCATCCGTCGGGCGCCGCCGGACTCGAAGAACGACAAGGCGGCCAAGTTGACCATCCGAGAGCGCGAGATCGTGCAGCTCTTTTCGCGCGGCAACTCGTATCGTCAAATCGCAGAAGTGGTCGGCAACACCCCGCTCACGGTTCGCAATGCCGTCTATCGCATCCAGGACAAGATCGGCGTCGGCTCGAAGCAGGAGATGGTGGTCTGGGCAGTGCGTCACGGTCTTCTCGACGATTTGGAAGAAGACGCCTGAGTGGGTGCCAATGGGCCTGTCAGGACGAATGGCCGTCCCTTCGGGAAGCCCGTCGCCGCGCGCGTCCACCCAGACGCCGTAGATGCCCACCCGCTGGGCGCCCCCGATGTCGTGCTCCAGGTTGTCGCCGACCATCCAGGCTTGCGTCGGCCCCACGCCCAGCGCTTCGAGCGCATGCCGGAAGGATCGCTCGTCCGGCTTCCCGACCCCGAACTCTTCCTCAATCTGGATGTGGTCGAAGAAACCGTCGAGGCTGAACCGTTCGATCTTTCGGCGCTGATTCCCGGTCTGGCCGTTGGTCAGCAGACCCAGGCGGATGTCCGTCTCCCTTAAATGTCGCAGCGTATCGATCGCTCAGGGCAATGGCGTCACCACCTCCTCCCTGACTGGTCGACCAACTCGACTGCGGAGGCTGGCGCGGGAAGGCAGAGACGCTCGAATGCTCCTCGCACGCCATGCCGTCTGGCTTCGCGCAAATCGAGTCGGCCCCGTCGCGCGCGCCCCGCATCGGCCCAGAACCACTCTCGGGACTGCACGATGGCGCCGTGTAACTGCCCAGGAGTCACGGCTCCGAGTCGGTCGGCGAACTCGCGACAGCGCCTGCGCCAAACCTCGTCGGGGTTGCCGTAGGCGTCGAGGATTGTGTCGTCAAGGTCGAGGATGAGCGCGTTGGCCAGATCCATGGCTTATGCGATCGTAGTTGGATAGGGGCGGCGGAGATCGAGCCGGATCGCATGCACGCCATCCGCAGGGCATTCCTGGTGGTGCGCCGCGTTGAGCCGGAGTTCGACACGCTCCTCAGATGGTCAGGCCCTGGATTCCTGCGTTCGCAGGAATGACGAAACGGGACGATCAGCGCTCGGAGGCGGATTCTTCAGCAGCCTGCTAGAGGGTTGACCAACTGCGTAAGCGCTAGCCCCGACATCAGGTCATCGGCCCTCGGCGCCTTCACAGGTCAAAGAGAACGTCAACTCCAAGGTTCTTGATAATGTCATGTTTGGCGGGCCTAGCGAGACCGTACTGCGAACGTTCTGTTGGGCATTTCCGATTTAGATCCAGTCGGCCCTGTATTTCTGGGCAGTTTGGCTAGTCGGGAAGTTCCGCCTGACGATTTCGTTGCTGATGTGCGAGGCAGCCTGCTCGTTTCGTTCGACAAACTCGGTCGTCTCGGCGCGCAGTTCGTCATCGGTTTGTTGCTCACACTCAGGTTCCTATACTGCTACGGTCGCGGCAGCCCCCTGAAGCCGATTCGCCGCGCGAGTATTGGTATCGCCCAGCAAGGCCCCACCCGCTTCTTCGCCCGATCAAACCGACCCATCCAGCAGCCCCTAATCCGGTTGGCGCCTCAAGCGCAGGTCATATGAATCCAATGTTGCTGGTAGGTCTGTCGCTGCTGTTCTAGGAACCGAACCCGCACCTACTGCGTTCCTGATGACCGCCGATGGCGAACCACTTGCCGTTTGGGGACCACTCGGTAATGTGACTGGCAGCGGAGTAGGCCGGGTACCCGGCGGTTCTCAGGGATGCCACCGATTCGCAGTCGCTACTGCTGATCACCCGTTGTCAAACCGCTCTGAGACGTACGGCGGTACCATCGGTCCAGTAAGGCGGTTCCGCGTTATAGCCAGGTGCATCGCTAGTGTGAGTCCAATAGAACGCCACCTGGAACATCGCTGCGGCAGGGCGCCATGTCCCGGTCGGCAGGCATGCCCAACGTCCGTATGACTGAGGATCCAACGAAGCCGTGACACCCGTTGCGACATCGATCAACAACGATCCCAACGTCCAGTCGTAACCCCGGCGCGGAACCACGGCAACCGCCTGGCCGCGAAGCCAGTAGACGTCCCAGCTCCCTGCCCCCGAGTCCTCAATGTCCCAAACGAGCGGGTCAAATGCTTTGAGGTCATATCTGACTCGCCTGAGCAGATCAGCGCTGGACTCGTAGATCCAGAGCGCGCGAGGTTGGAGATCAACAATCAGCGCATACTCGCGTGAGGCCGACCAGCGGACTTGCAGGTGCGCTCACAGCTCATCGCCATGCTTTGCCGCACGAGGCACTTCGTACTGCTGGGAGATCTCTTCAGAGTCGGCTGCCGGTTCCAACCGCCGGAAGATGCCGTTCGCGTCTCCGATCAGGATCGGCAGATGCTGTGGGGCGAAGTCGGCTTCGATCAACCTGACCTCGTCGAGTCGTGCGCTGAGGATCTCGGCAAGCTCTTCGTCCAGCTTCAGCAGCCTGACCTCTGTCCCGTCGGCCGATTGCCCTAACACGCCATATTGTTCGCCGTGCCACTCCGCGACCAGAGGCGACGGCCGCTGGTACAGGACTTGCGAACGCTGACCCTCGCCGAGGTCCAGCGCAGTCCTACGGATCCACCTCTGTTGATCGTCGCCGTAACTGATTCGGAACATGCCGCCTGGCTGGTGCAGCACCATCACGTCCTCAACCCACCGGCAGCCGGTCAATCGCGGGCCAGGGCAGACCAGGCCGGGGTCGCACATCGACGTCCTCGACGACCACGGCCGGCACATCGGTCAGATCTTGAGGCTCTTCTTCCGTTGCCGAATCCCCTTCCTCTACTTCGGCTTCAACCGAAGCGGCGCTGCCGCCTTCCACCCGACCAGGGGCGGATTCTGGGTGAGTGGTTCGTGCCCTCTCTGATTCATCCACATTGGGTACTAGCCGTGATCGTAATGAAACGTCTGTGTAATCTCAGACGGTATCTATGTCGTTCCCAAATGGAGACATCTGCTGTTCTATTAGACCGATGTATTTCGCTCTTGATGGTGCGGCGCCTTGAGAGCACGCGATTTGAAGAACCAGCCAACAGCATTGGCGGACGCCGGCGGACGCATGCAACGGGAGGTCGCCTCCGCGATGAGACCGCAGCGCGAAGGAGCAAGCGAGGCGCCTGCCGACAACCCATCTGGCAGGCCGCTTCCGACAGGTCATATCCGTTGGCTGGATGTCTGCCGTCTCGGCCACGCCAGCGCGAGGTCTGTACCGCAGGCCCCGTCACGGTGGTTGAGCTCGTTCGCCCTGGCGGGCTTCCTGGCTCTGATCGCTCTACTCGGATTCCTGACCTCGCCCGCCTTAGCGCAGACGCTAAGCGATGACGCCAGTTTGAGCGCTCTCACACTGAGTCAGGGACGGCTCGATCCGGCGTTTGCGAGCGCCACGACGGAATACCGCGCCAGCGTCGGCTACACGGTTACGCGAATCACCGTGACCCTGAGTTTGGGCGACAGCGACGCCTCGTTCGCCTTCCTCGATGCCAGCGATTCGGTGCTGCCCGACCGCGACACTGTCGCCGCCGGACATCAGATCGACCTGGTCGTCGGCGAGAACGTATTCAAGGTCAGGGTGACGGCCGAGGACAACCTGGCGACCCGGACCTACGTCGTCAGCGTGACGCGGACGGAGGCAGACACGTCCTTGAGTCCGTCGGCCAGCGATCCGCCGAGCACATTCGCTTCCAACGCCGTCTACCGGGTGACGTTCACCGGCGCCTGGACCAGTTTGGCCACTCCGGACGGTCTGCCCAGCGGCGCCCATTTCTCTCCGCTGATCGGCGCCGTTCACAACGCGAACGTGACCTTCGTTGAGGGCGACCGGACCGCGAGCGCCGGGGTCGAGTCGATGGCGGAACTCGGCGGCACGGCGGGCCTGGAAGCCGAAGTGACCGCTGCGGTTGATGCGCTCTCGGTGCTCAGGGGCTCCGGCAACATCAGCCCGTCCAGCGCCCAGAGCCTGACGACCACGCTGACCGACGAACATCCCCGGGTCACGCTGCTGACCATGGTGGCGCCGAGCCCGGACTGGTTCGTCGGCGTCTCGGGACTGCTTCTGATCAACTCCGAGGGGCGCTGGCTGCGGTCGCACGATGTAGCACTCTACCCCTGGGACGCCGGCACCGAAGATGGCGGCGAGTTCTCGCTGTCTAACGACGCGACCGTGCCGCCGGGTGTGATCACGAGCATCCGCGGGACGGGCAAGTTCTCGACCGAGCCGATCGCGAGCCTGAGCTTCACGCTCGAATCGGTCATCACTACCCGCAGCGTGGCCGAGAACACGGAGGCAGGCGTCAACATCGGCGAGCCGGTCGTCGCCACCGACAGCAGCGGCGCAGTCACCTATTCCCTGGGCGGAACCGACGCGGCCTCATTCGAGATCGTCGCTGCGACCGGCCAGCTCCAGACCAAGGCCGCGCTCGACTACGAGACCAGGACCAGCTACGAGGTCACAGTCACCGGCACCGACACGGATGGCTCGGTCTCGACCACGGTGGCGATCGGGGTCAGCAACGTCATCGAACTCACAACGTTCTCAGGTCCGACGCTGGTCACGTTCGCCGAGAACGGCGCGACCCGCGTGGCGACGTTCAGCTATTCGTCGGACGAGGATCGGGACGGCATCGAGTGGGTGATGGCCGGGGTAGATCGCGGGCTCTTCAGCCTGGACAGCCCATCTGGCGCGCTCAGGTTCCTGCAAGCGCCGGATTTCGAGAACCCGTTGGATGTCGGGCCGCCGGGTCGCGCAACAAACAATAGCTATGAGCTGAAGTTGGTGGCGTGGGCCAGAGACAATGATCAGATATTCACCGACGAGGTAGATGTCGAGGTCATGGTCACCGACGTGGACGAGGCCGGCGCGTTGTCGCTGTCTTCGACCCGTCCCGCGCTGGGCGCCGTGCTGACCGCCGTCCTCACCGACCCGGACGGCGTCATGGACGGCACCACCAGCTGGCGATGGGAGCGGTCGGCGGGCCGCAACGCCTGGGCCCTGATCGACGACGCCGCCGCCGCGAGCTACACGCCGGCGGCGGCGGACACGAACACGTTTCTGCGGGTGACGGCGACCTACGCGGACGAGCACGGGACCGGCAAGACGGTCAGCGAGGTGGCGCCCAACGTGGTCACGGGGCCCCTGTTGACGAGTCTGACTGCGGAGACCGATGACTCCCAGGCCGCCCCCGCGCGGGGCCTGTACCCCGCCTTCGATCCGCTGACGCTCCACTACGGCATCGGCTGCAACGGCGCCGACACGCTGGTCCTGACCGTGTCGGCGGCGACGAACGCGCGTGTGGCGGTCGACGCGGTGCAGGCCGCCAGCGCGCCTATGGCAGTGGACGTGTCCGAGGACAGCGACGTGGCGATCCGCGTGACCGACGCGAGCGGCGCCGGCACGACCTACGTCGTGCACTGCCTGCCGGAGGTGTTCTTCGAGATCGAGACGCACACCTTCCCGAACACCGACGCATTCGAGGATCTGATCCTGTTCAATCGCGAGGACTACTTAAGGCTGATGGATCGCAACGGCGTGCCAAGACTGCATCTCGATTTGGGTTCGGGCTCGGGCACGTTCGCCGTCAGGTTCCACCGGGTCGGCGCCGACGGTGCATACCGCTACGGGTTTTGGGCTGGGAGCGACAGCTACACCATCCTGGACGAGGACTTCGAGGTGGTTGACGACGACGTGAGCACCGTGGCGCCGTTGACTCGCCACAACTCCCACGACTTCCAGATTCTGGAGGACGGCAGCTACCTGGTCATGGCATACGAACGGGCGACGCGCGACTTCAGCGACATCGATCTGCCTTATTTCGACGGGGCCGATGTCTCCTCCGTCGGCGTCAACGACGCGGCGGTCCAGATCGTCACGCCAGGGAGGCGTGCCGTCTTCACCTGGAACTCCTGGGGCAACATGGCCATCGAGGATTGCGTGCAGCACCGCTTCCCCGTGACGCTCTCGACCGATCCCGACATGAGGAGTCCCAATGGAGGCTATGCGCACATCAACGGGATGCACATGGTCGACGACGTCCTCGTCGCCTCGATGCGGGGTTGCTCGAAGGTGCTGGGCATCGACGTCGGACCCGGCGCTACCCGGGGGGACGTGCTCTGGCGGATGGGCCGCACCAACCTGAGCGACGCGGAATGGGCGGCGCGGGACATCGGCCCGCGGCCACTGGACTTCATCAACGATCCCGCAGGCGAGTTCTGCGGGCAGCACACGGCGCGCTTCCTGCCCAACGGCAACGTTTTCCTGTTCGACAACGGTGTGGTCTGCCTGATCGATCCGTGGACGTTCGACGCGTCGGGCCGCGCGGGGAACGACTTCAGCCGCGCGGTGGAGTACGCGCTGGACCTCGAGAACCACGAAGCGGTCTTCGTGCGCGATCACTCCCTGCGGGGCGAACGGAGCCACCTTGGCTACGCCAACGGCAACGTGGACGTGCTCGACAACGGCGACTGGCTGGTGAGCTGGGGCCGGCCTCTCGATGTAGACGTCACGATCCCGGACAACGAGAGGGTCACGCTGGTCGATCCCGCCACCGGTCAGGAGAAGCTGGGCATCCGGTTCAGGGAGTTGCCCTCCGATGAGCGTCAGCGCCGCATCAACGCGACCGTGGCCCCGGCTGAGGTCCTGGCGCCGCAACCCGTCCCGCTCACTGCGGAGTTCCCGGCCAGCGCCCACACCTCGGTGTTCAACCTCGGCGTCACCGACCCGCCACAGGTCGTGGTCGCCTTCAGCCGCCCGGTCGTCGATTTCGACGAGAACACGCCGTCGCTCAGCGTGACCGGCGCGACGGTCGCGAGCGTCAGCGCCCACGTCGTGGCTGGCGAGCCGGCCCACGCCTACCTCGTCACCCTGACGCCGGACGGCGACGGCGCGATCAGCTTCCGCCTCGTCACCGGTCAGGCCTGCGGCGCCGATGGCGGCATCTGCGCAGCCGACGGAACAGCGCTATCGGAGGCGCCCTCGGAGCTGGTGATCGGTGCTCCCGTCACCGTCTCGTTCGCGCAGACCGAGTACAGCGTCTCTGAAGGCGGAATGGCATCGGTGCAGGTGCGCCTGAGCAGTGCCCACCAGGGTGTCCGCGGTGTGACGGTCCCGGTCGTGCTGCGAACCACGGGCAGCGCCTCGGCCGATGACCTCACCCTGGACGAGAGCGTGACCTTCGAGGCGGGCGAGCGCAGCAAGCCGCTGGCGTTCAACGCCAACGACGACGACCTCGTCGAGGGCGCCGAGACCGCGACGCTCGAGTTCGGCACGCTGCCGGACGGCGTCACCGAGGGCGCGACCGCCACGACGACCGTCACGCTCGCCGACGCTGACCCGGCGCAGATCGACTTCACGGTCGCGACGAGCGAGGTCGCCGAAGGAGGCGAGACCACTTTCAGCTTCGCCTTCGTGAACGCCGTCAGCTTCGAGAGAGAGCAGACCATCAATCTCAGCGTCGGCGGCACGGCTACGGAGGGCAACGACTTCACGATCGTGGACGCCCAAGGCCAGACCCTCTCGTCGCCCTACGCGCTCACCTTCATGGCAGGAACCAGTTCGGTCGAGGCCACACTCAGCGCGGTCGACGACACCGAAATCGAGGCCATGGCCGAGACCGTCACGCTGAGCGCCACGCTTGCGACGACAAACCGCTCGCTGGGCGTGCAGACCATCACGATCCCGGCCAGCGACGTGCCGGACACGCCCGTGGTCACAATCGCGGCAGGGAGCACCGTACCCGAAGGCGCAGACGCCATCTTCACGCTCTCGCGCACCGACGCTCAGAACCATCCACTGACGAACCCACTGACGGTCTCCGTGAGCGTCACGGAGACTGGCTCGACTCTCAGTGGTTCGACGCCCGGCAGCGTCACCTTCGCGGCGAACAGCAGCACCGCGGGGCTGACCGTCGCCACGCTCAACGACACCGTCATTGAGCAAGCGGGGGCGATCAACGTGCTGGTGCTGGGGGACCAGAGTGTGCCCCCGATATACCTAACCGGCGCCGACAACTCCGCTTCGGTGCGGGCCAACGATGACGATGTCGCGGCGTTCACCGTATCCGTCAGCGCCGAGGAGGTTGCCGAAGGAGGCTCGGCCACGCTCACCGTTGAGACCCTGAGCGTCACCTTCGCAGAGCCGCAGACGCTCACGCTCATGTTCGCCGGCACCGCCACGGCCGAACTCGATTACACCGTCGCCGACCGCAATGGTCGGGACCTGGCAACGCCCTACGGCTTCACGCTCCCTGCAAGCTGGAGTGCCGCGACCGTCACGGTCAGGGTGGAAACCGACTCCGAAGAGGATGCCGGCGAGACGATCGAGATCTCGGTCAGTCACGACGGTAACGTCGTCGGCGCCGTCACGGTCACCGTGACCGAGACGGCAGGTCCGACCATCACCACCACAGTGACCACCGGCGGCGGCGGTGGAGGCGGCGCGCCTCCGGTTCCGATCCCCTCCGATGCCGACTTCGACTGGAATGTGACCCGCGACATTGAGTCGCTCGACCGCGACAACGACCTGCCGACCGGCATCTGGTCGGATGGCGAGACCCTCTGGGTACTGGAGAACGCGTCCACCGGCGCCGACGCCATATTCGCCTACGACCTGGAGACCGGCGACCGACTTGCGAATCAGGAGTTCGAACTCGACCGGCGCAACCGCTTCTCGCACGGCATCTGGTCGGACGGCAAGACGATCTGGATCGCGGACAGCGGGCAGGACCGGCTCTTCGCTTATGACCTCAAGAGCGGCGAACGGCTGGAGGAACGAGACATCGAGCTGGCCGAGCGCAACCGTGACCCACGAGGGATCTGGTCGGACGGCGAGACAATCTACGTGCTCGACAGCGTCAAGGATGCACTCTTCGTCTACGACTTCGAAACTGGCGAACTACTCGCCGAGCACCCGCTCGACAAGCTCAACAAGAGCCCGCGTGGGACCTGGTCCGATGGGGTGACGATCTGGGTCTCCGACGACGGGGCCAAACGGCTGTTCGCCTACCGGGTCGAGGACGAAACGCTCAAACGCCACGAGGACGAGGAGTTCACGTTCCGCTCGCTGCTCAAGGCGGGCAACGGAGACGCGCGCGGGATCTGGTCGGATGGTGACGTCGTCTATGTCGCGGACGAACAGGACGACAAGGTCTACAGCTACAACATCCCCGATGCGATCATCGCGCGTCTGGCGTCACTCAGTCTGAGCGGCGTCGAGATCGACGAGTTCTCACCCGGCCGTCTGACATACAACGCGATGGCTGAAACTGCTGCAACAGTAACAACCATCGAGGCCATCGCGACGCAGGAGGCAGCAACGGTAGTAATCACTCCGACCGACTCCGACGGAGACGCTGACAACGGCCATCAGGTCGCGCTTGAGGCGGAGACGGAGATCACCATCACCCTGACCTCAAGCGACGGTTCCCGGACCAGGTCGTATCGAGTCCTCGTCGAGAAGCCGCTCTGTTTGACCGGCCTGACCGCCGAGCGACTGAGCAAGGTCACATTCGTCGGCGGCAGCGTCGAAGATCTCGACCGCTGCGCCAGTGAGCAAGGAGTGGCTGCCTTCTTCTATTGGACCGGCGACTCGTGGCTGCTCTACGCCCCCGATGCGCCCGAGTTCCTCAGCCATCAGTTCAACCAACACTTCAGCGACGGAGTCCCAGCCGGAGCTCCGTTGATCGCAGTCGGTAACGGGCAACATAGGACGGACAACTAGAACTCGAGAGCGAACTGCAGCTCCAAAGTTCTTGATATTGTCCAGTTTGGTGGAGCTGGGGGGACTCGAACCCCCGGCCTTTTGACTGCCAGTCAAACGCTCTCCCAGCTGAGCTACAGCCCCACGCCTGGCGCCTCTGACACTTCTCGGCGCGGACTACCAGCCTACGCCCGACCTCGCCGACGCGCTACTGCCCGAACTCCAGTTTCGCGTTTCGCGTCGCCGTTGGCTGCCAACCAGGTCGCAACCGATTTACGCTGGGCTAACTGAGATTGCGGTTTCCGTTTGCCGATCTTGCCGGTAACTGCATACATTGACGGAACTGGCGTCGTGGGTGGCGCAAGGGATGGCGGCCATGTTGGACCGACTCCGAGATCTGTGGACCGAACGACCGGCGGTCGTAGCGGCAGCCGTGATCGCGCCGATTGCGTTTGTGATCACGTTGCTTGTTCTGTTCCTGGCTGTGGGCGGGGATGCCAGCGGCGATCAGCAAGCAGAGGGCGCCGTCGCCCAAGCCGAGCAGACGGACCAAGCCCAAACTTCGGCTCCGCCACAGACCGACGTGGTGATCAGCGTCCCATCGGGAGGCGACGATCAGCAGGACGATGGGCAGGCGCAGCGAGAAGACACGGTCGACCAGCCACAGGCTGAAGCGGTAGACGAGCAGGCTGAAGAGGTAGATGAGCCGCCTGAAGCAGTAGACGAGCAGGATCAAGAGCAACACGAGCCGGCTGAAGAGGAGGACGAGCCGCTGATCGTGGCCGGTTACGTCGTCGTGCCGCTGGACGAGGTCCTGGTCGAAGGAATCGACGAAGAAGCGCTTCAGCATGGCTCGGATGGCTCCGAGGGAGGCATCCTGCCGATATCCAACGGCGTCGTCGTCTCCAGCCGACCAGAACATCAGACGACGTGGGAGTTGCTCGTACCATCGGCGGGTCTGAAGAGCGACATTGTCCGCGTGGGCAAAACGCACAACGGGGCGATGGGTTCTCCGGATAATCCCTACGTCATCGGTTGGCTGGATTCGAGCGCTGCACCGGGTGAGACTGGGAACACGTTGCTTGCGGGCCATCGTGACTTCGAGGACAAGTCGGGCAACATCGGCACTGGCGTCTGTTGGGAACTGGTCAACACGGTGGCGGGCGACCAGATGATCGTCCGCGATAGCGAAAATGAGATCTACTACATCTACACGGTGACGGAAGCGGTGACCGTCAATCCTCGTGATCGCGACTCGTTGCGTTATCTCAGGAACAGCGATGAAGCGATCATGACCCTGATCACCTGTACTGGGGCGTTCAACGCGGAAACACACCAATACTCACATCGGTTTGTCGTAGTCGGTGTGCTCGCAGCCGTGGCGTCGCCCGACGCCTAGGATGTCGAGGCCAACCGGATGTGGCGAAATCTGCGGGATGCCTCTGGTTGGTGCTACGACCTGCTCTGGTATCTCGTTGATCTCCGCTATCAACAACCCAAACTGTTCGCCGGCATCGTCGCCTCATTCGTCGTCCTGGTCATGCTTGTCCTGATTCCGATTCTCGGCATCGGCGGCAATTCGACGCCTCAGACGTCGAGTTCGTCTGCCTGGCCCGAGTCGAGCGGCGAAGCCGGTGGTGACGCATCTCGGCAGGTGCGCTACGTGCCCTACAACGGGCTGGCGAATGCGGAAGATGGGAATCTTGAGGAATCGGGCGGCTTGCCGGCCGTGCCGGGCGAGCCGGAGGTTGTGCTGCCCAAGTTGTCGGACGTGCTGAAGGAAGACTTCGACGACTCTGAGCTGGCCTTCGGATCGGACGGCGCCGAGGGCAGCATCTTGCCGTTGGATAACGGCGTTGTGCCGTCCAGCGGCCCCAGATTCAACACGTCCTGGGAGCTGATTCTTCCCTCAGCGGGCATCCGCGCGTCCGTTGTGCAGGTCGGGTTGACTCCCGACGGCGCGATGGGCTCGCCCGACAATCCCTTCGTGGTCGGTTGGTTCAATCGCTCAGCGATTCCCGGCGAGCTGGGCAACGCGTTGCTCGGCGGGCACCGAGACTACGAGGACCGTGACGGCCACATCGATGTCGGCGTCTGCTGGAGGTTGGACGAGACGCGTGTCGGCGACCAGTTAATCATGTTCGACCAGTCGTCCAATCGCTACTTCGTTTACGAGGTCGTCGATGTCGCCAACATCCGACCCGATTCCCAGGACGCCATCAAGTATCTGAGCCAGACGCGCGAATCGGTCGTGACGCTGATTACCTGTTCGGGAGATTTCGACGAAGACACGCACAGCTATGACGAGCGGATTGTCGTGGTGGGGCTGCTCAGCGCAGTCGCGGAACCTGACGCGTAGTTCCTGTTGACTCTGCCGCGCGTGAGCCTTGTGGCGCCTTCGTCGCCCGCAGAGGGGGGGCGGGTCCCCGCGCGCAGGCGGGGACTGGCGGATGTGAGACATGCTCGTGGAGACCCGCGCGTAAATCCCCTTCTCCCCCCTCGCGGGGGAGATGCCGTAGGCAGAGGGGGGGGCTCCCCGTCTCAAGGCCTATCTGGTCGCTGGCGGGAACCCCCCCTCTGTCACTCCGTGACATCTCCCCCCGCAAGGGGGGGAGAGGGGAGCCATGAGTTTTGCAAAGGTCTCCGCAAAGGGGGGAGAAGGGGATTTAGGCGCAAGTCTCCTCATGGGAGTTTCCGGCGACCTACCAATACTGCCGACGTTTGCCGCGCTTGCGGCCTGCGCCGCTGTGTTTCCACTCCGATGGGTCCGCGGCTCGCTCGACGGCGACGGCGCAGACCTTGTACTCGGGGATGCGGGCGACGTCGTCATAGACGTTGTTGGTCAGCCAGTTTGCGGCGCTGTCGGCCAGTCGCACGAAGGGGACGAAGATGGAGCCCTCGGCCACATCGTCGGTGACAAAGCCGACGCCCTCCAGGCGACCGCGGCGCGAGGCGACCCAGACGGTTTCACCGTCGACGATCTCAAGGCGGGCGGCATCGTTGGGATGGATGGCGACACGCAGTTCGGGCCAGGAGTCGACCAGGCCCTCGACGCGCCGTGTGATCGTGCCGCCGTGCCAGTGATAGAGCACTCGGCCGGTGTTGAGGATCAGCGGGTAGCGCTCGTCGGGCGCCTCCTCCGAGGGGGCAGACTGTCGCACCGGGATGAACTTGCCCAATCCGCGCGGAAATGACTCGTCGTAGAGGCGCGCTGTGCCGGGATGGTCCTCGCTCGGGCAGGGCCACTGGATCCCGCCTTCGGCATCGAGTCGGGCGTGCGACAGTCCGGCCATGATCGGCGTCAGCGAGGCCAGCTCGTCGAAGACCGTGGCTGCAGAGCCGTGATCGAAACCGGCGGCAGATGTCCCGAGCTGACGCGCGGTGCGTCGCGCGACATCCTGCACGATTTCCCAGTCGGCTCGAGCTTGCCCGACCGGCGGGATCACCTGGCGGACGCGCTGCACGCGACGCTCGGAGTTGGTGAAGGTTCCTTCCTTCTCGGCGAAGGAGGCGGCGGGTAGCACCACGTCGGCAATCTCGGCCGTTTCGTGCAAGAAGATGTCCTGCACGACGAGGAAGTCGAGCCTGGCGAATGCTTCGCGTGCGTGCGCCAGGTTGGGCTCGGTCAGGAGCGGATTCTCGCCGACGATGTACATGCAGCGGACGCCGTCATCGGCTGACAGAATGCTCTCGACCATGTCGGTCGCGCGTAGGCCCTCTGCAGCCGGCAGATCGGACTGCCAGACTTCGTTGAACTTCTGCAGAACCTCGGGCGTGTAGCGCTGGTAGCCCGGCAAGGCATCGGGGACACAGCCCGCGTCGCCCGCGCCTTGCACGTTGTTTTGACCACGCAGGGGCGAGACTCCGTTGCCGACGCGCCCGACCTGACCTGTCAGCAAGGCGAGGTTGAGCAATGCGGTCGCGTTAGCGGTGCCGTTGGTGTGTTGAGTGACCCCCATCCCCCAGATCAGGCAGGAGCCGCCTGGTCCCGAGTCAGTCGGATTGGGTTGTGCATAGGTGCGTGCCGCGCGGATCAGGAGTTCGGCTGACACGCCCGACATTTCTTCGACGCGTTCGGGGGTGTACTCGTCAAGCTCTGCCCGCCATTCGTCATACCCCTCGGTGCGATCAGCGATGAACGGCTCATCTGCCAGACCTTCATCGAGGATGACTTTCGCCATGCCGTTGAGCACGGCGACATCTGTGCCCGGATACTGCCGCAGCCAGAGATCGGTGTGGTCGCACATCTCAATCCGCTTGGGGTTGAGGACGATCAATGAAGCGCCCCGGTCGACGGCAGACCGCATCCGCGAGGCCGCCACCGGATGATTCGACGACGGGTCCGCGCCGACCACGAACAGGCAATCGGACGCTTCGTAGTCGCTGTAGCTGTTCGAGGTTGCACCCGAGCCGAGTTGGGCGAGCATCGCTTCGACCGAGGGCGAATGACAGAGCCGCGTGCAGTGATCAATGTTGTTCGTGCCCATTACGGAGCGGACGAACTTCTGCAGCATGTAGTTGTCTTCGTTCGTCGCCTTGGCCGACGAGAACGCGCCAAACGCGCCACGATGCTCGGCGAACTTCTCCGCGACGAGGTCGAGCGCGTCATCCCAGGACGCTGGCTGCAAGCCATCGGGTCCGCGAATCAGCGGCGTGGTGAGTCGGTCGGAATGGTTGACGAACGCCGTGCCGAATCGTCCTTTGACGCAAAGCAATCCTTTGGAAGACAGGTTGTTCGGGTCGTCGTCGACGTGGGTGAGAATGCCGTCCTCGGCGGTGATGTTGATCCCGCAGCCGACGCCGCAGTAGGGGCAAACCGTCGATACGGTCTTCGCGCCTGAGGCTTTGCGCTTGGGCATCAGCGCCTCGGTCGGGCAGGCGGCGACGCAGGAACCACAGGAGGTGCAGGTCGACTCGCCCAGCGGCTCATCGGCGAAGGAGGCGATGCGCGCAGCCTTGCCGGCGCCGGCGATTCCGATCGCGCCGATGTGCTGACGATCGCTGCAAGCCGAGACGCAGCGTCCACAGAGAATGCAGTCGGTGGCGTCGAACTTGTAGAAGTGATTGCTCTCGTCAATGTGCTCGTTCGTGCGCGTTGTCCAGCGCGAGCCACTCGCGTTGTGTGTCGTGGCGTGATGCCGAAGCTCGGTCTGTCCGTCGCCGCTTGCATCGAGGCCGCGTTCGGTCATCGCCAGGGTCAGCTCGATGATCCCCTTGCGAGCGGCTGTGGCCGAATCCGAGTCGGTTCGCACTACCTGGCCGTCGGCCAGCGGCGTGTGACAGGCGGCCGGGAGTCCGCGAACACCGTCGATCTCGACCAGGCAGGTGCGACAAGCGCCCAGAGCCGGCCCGTCGTTGTCTTTGCACAGGTGCGGCAGATCGATGCCGGCAGACAGCACGGCGTCGAGGATGGTCGAGCCTGACGAGGCCTGGCAGTCTTGTCCGTCGATCGTGACCGAAATCATGTCAGCAGCCATGTGCGCTCCTCATCAGATGGTAACCAAGCCAATCGTTTGGCGGTCAGCCCTTCGGTATCCAGCACCGACGCCAATTGTTGCCGTAAACAGCCGGTCATTGGCGTTGCAACGAGAAACCCATCGACGTACCCTTGGAGTTGGACTGGGGCATATCCCCTATCGGCTAAGGGCTCCGACTTCGGTCTGGGCCCTTAGTTTATTCCCGTTCGAGGATGAACAGGGCTGGCCTAATGGGGTCGACAGGGTGCCGAAGAAACTTCGGCTCGAGTAGTCGAAACGGGACAATGGGATGTTGCTGATTGAGGACTTGTCTTGAGATCGGATTCGCGATGAGGTCCGCCAGCTCTACTCCAACCTCAATATCTGACTTCGAAGTGAACCTGATACGGAACTGAAATCTGGCCAGCGCGGGATCATCAGAGTCCGTTCCAGTGTTGACCTACATTCGCAGTTGCTCGTCTTCTTTCTTGCCGCGAGAGTCGGCCACGATTTCCGTGGGCGGCATGGCAGCGCTGATGTTCGGCATCGTCCGCAGAGATGCAACTAAGGTCTCAAGAAACCGTCGATGGTACGGCGATCCCGGGTGGTCCGGATTCGGCGTGAAGCGGTCCTTATCGATTCCAACAGCAACGATGGAATACGGAAGGTATTGCAAGAGTAATCGGAGGTGATTCAATGCCGCCTCACGCGCAGCAGGACCAGGTACCTGGCGAAAGTAGCCATCCCCTGTGCGAATTTCCCGTTCGTGAAGCGGGACGAACTCGCTACCGAGATAACGGCGCTTGAATTGCTGAAGTGCCGGCACTGCGATGGCTTCATAGATGTCTCGTCTGAAGATTGCGAAGGCAATAACAAACGCGCGGCTATGAGACGTCCTATTGAGCCCATGGTCGCCGCTTTCGTCGGCGAAGATGATGTAGCGACTCTGCTCAAGTTCGGACGCCACTATGCGACCGAGCCGCCGAACTGATGTCGAGCTGAGGTGATGGGATTTGGCGCCATCTGGCCGAGACCGCAGAGTGACCCTGCGGTGATCAGTGGGATGAGTTCCTCAATGTCGGCCCAGTTGCCGTCCGCGAGCGCAGTGGCCATTCGGGCTGAGCCCTCTCGGCAGGGTGTGCACTTGCCGCAGGATTCGTTGGCGTTGTACTCGGCCCAGACGGCTAGCGCCCGCTCGATGCCGAACGATTTCGGAATGCCAATGATCCCGCCTGCGCCTAGCAACGCTCCGTGGCCGTCCATCGGGCCCGGTGCAATTGGCGTGTCGAAGTTCTCCGGCGCGAGAAATCCGCCTGACGGTCCGCCCATCGTCACGCCGGCCAGCGACTCGGTCGGTTCCGCCAGCTCCACGATTTCCGAGACAGACATGCCCAGCGGTAGTTCAATGACTCCGCGATTGCGGAACGCACCGCTGAGCTGGATCAGCTTTGTGCCCGGAGCGCGGTCGGTTCCCACTTCGCGGAACCAGTTAGGACCGAACTCAAAGATGTCGGGAATGTTGGCCAGCGTCTCGACGCTGTTGATCGCTGTCGGACGCTCCCACAGCCCATGCTCGGTGGGGAAGGGCGGCTTGAGTCGCGGCACCGCCCGATGCCCCTCGATCGATTCGAGGATCACCGATTCCTCGCCGCATACATATCCTCCTGCGCCGCGCCGAATCTCGACGGTCAGGCCGTCCATCAGCCCGACCGACTGCGCCGAGGCGATTGCGTCTGCCGCTGCAGCCGCCGAGCGGTCTGCCATGCCATTGATGTACCAGTAGGTGTGCGATGCACCCAGCACATAGCAGGCGATCCGGATGCCTTCGAGGATGCGCTGCGGATCGGACTCCATCAACCAGCGATCCTTGAAGGTGCCCGGCTCGCCTTCCTCACCGTTGGCGACGAGCAGAGGCCGGCCATTGCGCGACGCGGCATCGACGGCGCCGCTCCACTTGATGTGGACAGGGAAGTACGCCCCGCTGCGCCCCAGCAATCCGCTCTCGCCGACCAGCGCCAAGGCTTCCGACGGGCTGAGCTGCGAGGCCGCCGCCCATCCGCGCCACTGCGGCGGATTGCTGCTGCGGCGCTTCGTCACTCGCGTCAAGTCACCATCCACAATTGCGCGGGCGGCCTCGAACACGTCGTCGCCGAGCAATGATTCCAGCCGTCCTGCTCCGGATGCCGTGATTGGCTCGCTCGTCGCAGCGGCGCAAAGGAACATGCACTCGTGCGCCTCGCCCTCGACATCTGTGTCGCCGCCCGCGATCCGGCAGGACATTCCCTGGCAGACCCTCACCGAATCCGCTGTCAGCGGGCTCCAGCGGAATTCGGTGTAGCTGGTTGCGACGGCAAACAGCTCAGCTCGAGGCATGTGAATCCAGCGTGCCACTTCCTCCAGCGCCGCATGATCGAGAAACCCGTACGTCTCATCGACAAGATGTAGCGCCGGCAGCGCCTGAGTTTTCTCGCGAGGCAGCCCCGCGAGCGAATCTCGGAACTCGTCCATCAATCGGTCGACCGCTGTCTCAGTGACCACCGCAATCTGCCCTTCTTGCCCATCGAGTCAACCCGTCGAGACGTGCTAGGTACCATTCTAGATACCCCTCGCACCTCCTCAGGCAGGCAAAGGTGTACGTATGAGCGACCAACGCGACCTCCCGAAATCTTACGCTGACGCGCACGTGCGAAACCGGCCGCCCAATCAGTATGGACCGGGCAACACGTTCCTCGGCGTGCCCAGCGCCACGCTCCGCGACGCAGAAACGCTGGCAGATTCCCAGGCGGTCATTGTTGGCGCGCCGTTCGACGCCGGAACGAGCTATCGCCCTGGGGCCCGCTTTGGACCGAAGGCGATTCGTTCCACCGACAACCTTCCGCACACCGGATACCGGCCGCATCTCGGGCTCGGCGTTGACCCACTAGGCGAGCTGGGTGTCGTTGATGTCGGCGACGTGCGGATGCAGCAGCTCGATAGCGAAGGCAGCCTCGTGCGGCTGATGGAGGCCTGCCGTCAGGTTGCGCAGGCCGGCGCGATTCCTGTCGTGCTTGGCGGCGACCACACGATTACGTATGCGACCGCGCAGGGAGTTGCTCAGCATCACGGCTTCGGGCGCGTTGCGCTCATCCACTTCGACGCCCATGCCGACACCGGCGACTCGGAAGGAGGCCTGTGGGGTCATGGGACGCCGATGCGTCGGTTGATCCTGAGTGGCGCGATTCGAGGTGATCGCTTCCTCCAGATCGGTTTGCGAGGCTACTGGCCCGACCCGCCGATCCTCGAGTGGATGGCCGAACAACGCATGCGCTGGTACGAGATGACTGAGGTTGTCGAGCGCGGCCTCGACGAGTGCCTCACTGATGCGTTGGAGCGTGCCGCCGACGATTGCGACGGCGTCTTCCTCTCGGTCGATGTTGACGTGGTCGATCCCGGCATGGCGCCTGGGACGGGAACGCCGGAGTCGGGCGGTCTGACATCGCGTCAGCTGTTGGATGCGGTGCGAAGGATCGGGATGGAATCCAACCTGTTGGGCATGGATGTCGTCGAGGTCGCGCCGCCCTACGACCAATCCGAGATCACGGCATTGCTTGCGAACCGCGTAGTCCTCGAGACGCTCTCGGGCGTGACTGTCAAGCGCAATGTTTCTTCTGCCGAATGAGTCAAGTCATGGGCACTGGATCGATGACACGTGTGGTTTCCAATATGAAACAGATGTGCCGAATCGCTGGTAGTCTGGGCGAGCGACACTACGGAGCAAGTCATGGTCACCACTGCTGATAAACCAGAAGTCGAGACAGCGAAACTGCGGCAGCCGAACTCTGACGAGTCCTCCCGCGGCGCTGACGATCCAATCGAATTGCGATTGCCGCCGCAATGGCGGCTGACCGATGACATGCTCTTCGAACTGTATGAGCTCAATGAGCCGTTGAATTTCGAGCGAACGGCGGAAGGAGATCTCGTCATCGTCCCCCCACCCCATGGTCCAAGTCCAATGATGGGCGCCCGGATTTGCGCACAGTTGATGCAGTGGGTTGATGCAGGCGGCGGCGGAGAAGTCCGAGACGCCAGTGGCGGCTACAAACTGGGAGAGACGCCTCCACCTGAACTGGAAGAGAAGCAGGCGAGTCGGGAACCGGACGTTTCCTGGCTTCCGCAGGATGTGCTCGACGGCATTGCGGAAGAGGATTACGAACTGGGGTTGGAGGTGCCCTGTCCTCCATTCATCGTCGAGATCATCTCTGCCAAGCAATCGGTCGGCCCTCAGAAGCGAAAGATGCGGGAGTGGATGCGCTACGGCGTGCAGCTCGGCTGGTTGATTGACCGCAGGCGCGACAATGCCTGGATCTATCGCGCGGGGCAAGACGAGCCGGAGGAGCTGGATCGCCCCGCGACGCTGTCGGGAGAGGACGTGTTGAAAGGGTTCGAGCTGGACTGCTCGAAGATCTGGCGCTGACTCCGGGCCTGTTGAGCTAGGCGGTTACCCTGAGCGCATGTCCAACCGCTCAAATGTCGACAATGGCCAGATGAAGTTTGGCGTGCTGCAATTTTTCAGCTGGCCCGGACGCCGTGTGCCCTTGCCGACCGTCTACGAACGGGCGCTCAACCGCATCGACATTATGGATGAGACCGGTTACGACTGCGTCTGGCTGGCCGAGCATCACTTCTCGACCTACTCAGTTTGTCCGTCGGTCCACCTGATGGGTATGCATGTCGCTGGGCGGACCAAGAACATTCGCATCGGCACGGCCGTCACGCTGGCCTCGTTTTATCACCCGCTGCGGATTGCCGAAGAAGTGGCGCTGTTGGACATCCTCTCCGGCGGACGCGTCAATTGGGGCGCCGGCCGCGGTTTCGACAAGACTGAGTTCGAGGTGTTTGGTGTGGATTTCGAGGAGTCCTACCCGCGCTTCCGCGAGTCGGTGCAGATCGTGCTCGAGGCATGGCGACAAGAACGGATCACCTGGCACGGCGACTACTTCGACTTTGACGAGATCGAGGTTCTGCCCAAACCGCATCAGCAGCCGACGCCGCCCTTCTGGGTCGCGGCCGGCGGACCGGACGCCATCGCCTGGGCGGCGAAGCAGGGCTACTCGATCCTCATGGATCCCCACGCAACCCACACCGAACTCGGCGAGAAACGACGAAACTACTTCAAGGGGCTGGAACAGCACAGCCATCAAACGGAGGATCGGGTCATTCCGATGGCCCGCCTGATTGCCGTTGCCGAGACCGATGAAGAGGCTGAGCAAATCGCGACTAACGGTGCGCAGTGGACGATCGGTTCATATGCGAATGACAAGGTCAGCGGCAACGCCAACCCGTCCCGTCTGCTTCCCGACCAACAGCGAATTGATCGGTACGTCAACCAGGTTGTGATCCACGGCAGTCCATCGAAAGTGATTGACGAGATTGAGGAGCTGCGAGAAACCATCGGCCTGGATTACCTGATCGCGTCGCCGTTCTCGCACGATTCCTTCGTGCGCTTCACCAACGAAGTGATGCCGCACTTTCAATAGTCAGTAGTTCGCCGCCGAAGACCAACGCTCAAGGAGGCTCAATCGATGGCATACGAATTCATCACCGTTGAACGCACCGGCGCTCTGGACGGCACGATCTGGATGGAGCTGAACCGTCCCGAGAAGCTGAATGCGCTGACATTCCCGCTGCTCGCCGAGATGCTCGACGCGCTCTACAAGATCCGCATGGATCGCACGGCTCGATTGCTCGTGATCACCGGTAAGGGCCGCGGATTCTGCGCCGGCATGGACCATGGCGGCGGCGGGCGTGGGATTGATTTCTGGGACGAGAACCCTGACCCGCTGGTCGGCAATCCCGCCCCCGATGGCTATCCCGACAACGAGGGCCAGCGGCTGAACTTCCGCTATGAGACGAAGACGTTCGCCGAGCTGAGGCGGATGGACATCCCCGTGATCGCCGGCGTCAACGGCGCTTGCGTCGGCGCAGGCTTCGACATGGCCTGCCTGGCCGACCTCTGTGTGGCCTCGACGAACGCTCGTTATCAAGTCGCCTATGTCAAACGAGGTCTCTACGCCGACCTCGGCGGCTTCTGGGCGATTCCCAAGATCATCGGCTGGCGCAAGGCGATGGAGATGATGTTCACCGGCCGCTTCATGAGCGCCGAGGAGGGTCACGAGGCCGGCGTCAGCAACTACCTGGTCGAGGCCGACGACTTCCGCGAGAAGCTGCGCGAGTTTGCGCAAGAGGTCGAGAACGGCCCGCCGATTGGCCAGAAGGTCGGCAAGCTGATGGCCTACCGCACCGCCAACCTCGACTACGAGTCGGCGCTCGAACTCTCCGGCGCCGTATTGCCGCTGGTACAGAACTCCTTCGACCGCATCGAAGGCGTGCAATCGTTCGTCGAGCGACGCGATCCCAAGTTCACCGGTTTCTAGACGCATATACCTTCTCCCCCAATGGGGGAGATGCCGCAGGCAGAGGGGGATTGCCGATGTGCCGATTAATCAAGCGCCTGCGGCAACCGGCCGGGATTGAACCCGGCCCCGACGAAATCGAACAGGCTGCGCGACAGTTTGTGCGCAAGATTTCCGGCATCCAGCATCCGTCCTCGCGCACCGAGGACGCCTTCCAGCGCGCAGTCGATGAAATCAGCGTTGTTGCTGCGCAACTGCTGCGAGAGCTCCCGCCGCTGCAACAACAGCGAACTTCTCGCTCCCTCTCGCAAGGGGAGCTGCCGTAGGCTGAGGGGGTCCCACCTCCCTTCCCTATTCCGCCGGCTGCAATCGACGCTCGGCGGGGACCCCCTCAGTCACTCCGTGACAGCTCCCCCTGCAAGGGGGAGCGTGAATAAGGAACCAGATCATGACCAACTTCCAGCTCTCCGAAGCCGACCGCATGGTCCAGCAGACGGCTCACGCCTTTGCTGCGAACGAGGTCCGGCCCGTCTCGATGGAGTATGACGAGCGCAATGAGTTTGCCTGGGATGTCGCCTCCAAGGCTGCTGAAATCGGTCTGACCGGTGTGCCCCTGGGCGGTTACTCGGCCGAGCCGGGGATTACGGCGATGATCACCGCCGAGGAGATGAGCTGGGGCTGCGCCGGCATTGCGCTTGGGACGCAGGTCTCCGGTCTCGCCGCGACGGCGATCTCGGTGATCGGCACGCCCGAGCAAAACGAGCGATGGATTCCCGAGTGCACTTCCGAAGACGGCATATTGCGTCTCGGCGCGCTCGCGCTGACCGAGCCGGACGCTGGTTCCGATGCGGCCATGATCAGGACTCGCGCCGTTCGCGACGGTGACGAATACGTGCTCAACGGCACCAAGCGCTTCATCACCGGCGGCGGCATCGCCGATATCACGGTCGTCTTCGCCCGCGAGTCCGACTCCGAGGGCTGGCGCGATGTTTCCGCCTTCGTCGTGCCCAAGGACGCGGAGGGCTTCTCGCAGATCAAGCTCTGGGACAAGATGGGCATCCGCGCCTCGCACACGGCCGATCTCGCCTTCGACGACGTCCGCATCCCGTTGGAGAATCGCCTCGGCGACCTGGACCCCGACTATCGCTCCGGCGGGAAGGGCGCGCTGGGCACCCTGGCAGCGACGCGACCGTGGATCGGCGCATTCGCGGTCGGACTGGCCCGCGCCGCGTTCGAATACTCGGCCAACTACGCGCGAGAGCGCAAGACGATGAAGCGCCCGCTGATCGAGCACCAGGGCGTCGGCTTCATGCTGGCCGACATGGACATCGCCATCGACGCCGCCCGCCTGCTCACCTGGCGAGCCGGCGAAATGGCCTCAAGCAACCAACCTTTCGACCTCGAAGAGGCCAGCAAGTCCAAGACCTTCGCCTCAGACATGGCCATGAAAGTCACGACCGACGCCGTCCAGGTCTGCGGAGGCGTCGGCTTTATGAGGGATCTCCCCCTGGAAAAGTGGATGCGAGACGCGAAGATCTTCCAGATTTTCGAGGGCGCAAACCAGATCCAGCGGATGGTGATCGCGAGGAATATCCAGAATCGGTACTTCGTATAAGTCCCTGGTCGCGTAAGAAAAACGCCGATCGTTCCTCACATAGAACGGGTGCGTTGGTTATGCTGGCATCACCTGAGTGAGGGGAAGAGATGGCGGTCTTCAACACGGCCCGGTTGCGGGATGTCCTGGTGCGAGGGCGTGTCGCCCAACCAGCGGCAGCCATGGAATTCGTTGACGAGCTTGAGACCCAGATGGACGAGGCGCTGTCTTCACATCCTTCACAGGCTGAGCTGAATCTGGCAACAGAGAGAACGCTCAGAGCCATGGCCGAGATGGAAGCGCGGCTGGCGCGGCAAATGAACCAAACCTTGGGAATCATGTTGGCTGGCAACGCATTGGCGGTAGGGATAATTCTCGGGTTCAGTTAGGCCAACGTGATATTGCCGGCTTGAGAGGGAATCTCGGGCCAAGGCCGAAATGCAGACGATCGGTCCAATGACTTTATGAAAACCAAGTGAAGGAACGCTCAAGAGGAAATCAGATCAGCCAACCGACAATGCTGACTGGCGGCTTGATCAGGGCTTGGAGCGTTTGCTCTCGGGTTTCGACGAAATGGAACGACGCCTGCGCGAAGGGGAAGCCCGAGAACGCAGACACATCAATCAGGCGACGGGCATTGTGCTCCTGGGCATCACCTTGATGGTGGCTATTATCCTGCAGTTCGGATAGGTGACAAGGTCTGCGCAACTATCAGTGCAATTTGGGACTGCGAGTACGTCGGATTCATGGGAGAGCTGCCGCCTGAGAAGTGGATGCGAGACGCCAAGAAATTCCTAAACTTCGAAGGCGCGAATCAGATCCAGCGGATGGTGGTCGCGAGGAACATCCAGAATCGGTACTTCGCACAAGCCAGAAGTCGTACAAGAAAGTACCGTGAGCGTTCCCCACATAGAACGGGTGTGTCAGCTAGGCTGACGCTACGTGGGAAGGGGAAGAGATGGCGGTCTTCAACACGGCTCGGTTGCGGGATGTCCTGGTGCGTGGCAACATCGCGCAGGATCCTGCTGCGACCGAACTTGTCGAAGAGCTGAACTCTCAGACCGAAGACGCGTTATCCGGATACGGGACTCTTGATCGAATGGACCTCATGGAGGCCCGGATCCTGCTCGCCATCGCAGAGGCGGATAAGCGTCGCGCAGAAATGGAAGCGCGTCTCGCAGAAATGGCGACCCAGCAGGCCCGGCATATCCATCAATCTGTGGGAATTGTGCTGGCTGGGATCGCGTTGGCTGTTGGGATCATTCTTGGATTCGGGTAAGTGGCTCGACAACAATGCCGCGCCTGCCGTCGTCCCACCCTTCGCATGGAGCCAACCTGATTCGGAGAATGGTGCTCGCGAGGAACCTTCGGCGTCGATAGTCCGAGAAAGCGAGAGGTCGCAGAAGAAAATACCGTGAGTGTTCCCCACATAGAACGGGTGTGTTGGCTATGCTGATGCGACCAGAGTGAGGGGAACCGATGGCGGTATTCAATACGGCGCGGCTGCGGGGCATTCTGGTCCGGGGTGGGGTTGCACAAGATCCAGCCGCGACCGATTTCGTCGAAGAGCTGAACTCTCAGACCGAAGATGCTCTTTCCGTGTATCCAACGAAGGATCAGGTCAGTCTGGGATTTGCTCAGGTGCTGCTGGCTATCGCAGAAGCAGAGCAACGACGCGCAGAAATGGAAGCGCGACAGGCCAGACACATCAATCAAGCAGTTGGAATCTCGCTGGCGGCTCTTGCCTTGGCGGTCGGAGTCATTCTTGGATTCGGCTAAGCGAGTGCGGTGGGGGGCTGAGCTGAAACCTTTGCAGGCGTCGGCTTCATGTGAGATCGGCCACTGGAAAGGTGGGCGCGCGACGCAATGATATTCGAAATCTTCGAGGACGCGAAGCAGATTCAGCGAATAGTGATCGCGAGGAACATGCGGTATCGGTGCTTCGTGTGAAATCACAGACTTCGGCAATCGCAGACGTTAGGGAGGCACTAAAAGCCAGCCTGGTCATACCCGAGCATGTTGGGGATCTGCGATGTCATTAGAGGAGTCTTCTGTAGTAGCAGTTGAATGAAGAGCGCCCAAGGGTCTTTAGCATACATCGGTGTGATCTTACTTCCGGGCCACGGAAGAGTATCTACGGACTGTTTCGGCCCAGAAGCATTGTTAGGACCGGTGTTAAGAATGCAGTTCTTTTTCTTGGAGTTTCTGTCAAGTATGAAGAGGTGATCAATGCGCATGTGTACGTCAAGTCCACGCGACTCTATGGCGGCATTCCATTGAGCGCCAAGAGTGTCGCAATCGGTGCCTTCCCGGGCAATGCAGAAGAAGATTGACTGCCAGTGCTTCTGAGGCGTGCCAAAGAGGGACACGGGCGGCGGAGCAGAGGGAGGCTGATGGTATGCCCACCTCCGGAGATGTTTGTAACTCAAACATTTCTCGAGAGAATCCGCAAGGTCGTCTTTGTTCATTCGAGTCTTGAGTTCGCCACAAGCGTACGTTGACTCAACCGGGAACATTTGTGCTTCTTCTTCGCTAGTTCCCGAATAAATCCTCGGTGTGTTTAGTTGATCATAAAGCACGACATCCATCTGTTTCGATATTTCGCCGCCGGCATCAATCACAAATCCGTGCGACACCCCGATCTTTCCTGGTAGTACGGCTCGAAGGGCCTCACGAATAAGGTCTTCAAATGACCTGCCTTTTTCGCCAGCGTGTGGAATGACGTCACGAGCGCGTTGGATGTCTGCCTCAAGTCGCTCTTGCATTCCGCGTAATGAGAGGCGATAGCGGCTATCGTCGGTCATCGTCACTTCGTTCATGAGGAATGAGGCTGTGGTATTGCCTTAGAGAGAATTCGTTCTCTGAATGCCTAGAACACGCCGATCCAAGCGAGGAGCGTCCACGCGACCATGGCCGCGAAGCCGGCTCCGAGGAGGAGCTGGAATAGGATTAGGCTTTCGGCGGGGCCTCGCTTTGGCATGGTCTGCGTTCCAAACTGGTCTCCGAGGGACAGAGTAGACGATGGCTGAGATGGCAGTCTTTGAGGATTTCGCCGAGCTTCGCGATGCCGTGCTGATTCTGGCTGGGGGCGCGGTGGCTCTGACTGCCTTCGTCTTCCTGCTGATTGTGACCAGGCTGTCGCTGACGGCCTACCGCGTGGTGCGACGACTCCAACGATTCCACGAGCGACGCATCGCCGGTAGCGTTGCCGCCGCCGACGCGAAGCTGGCCGTCTGGCTGGAGGAGGATCGCTGGTCGGCTCGCGGGATGCTTGAACTGGCTCAGATTGCGGCTCAGAAGGTCCAGGCGCGACGCAATCCTCCGCCCAAGAAGCGGCGGCTGTTTGGTCTGTTGCCTCCTGCTTAGGTCGGATGTCTATCGCAACCCCATTGCATTGCAAAGGCGGGACGCGCCCTTCAGTCCCTACGGGACAGCTTCCCCCGCAGCGGGGGGCAGCGGAGCATGCCGCTTGTTGTGTCGTCCCCAGTGCTCGCCTAGCATGATGGCCAGCCGCGCAGTGCTGTGCGGATTCTTCGTATGAGCTAACTGGGAAGGACCCATTATGAAAGCTGCCATTTTCGACCCGACCAACCAGGCCAAGGACGGCGACCGCTCCGTGCTTGAGATTCACGACATCAACGTGCGTGACCCGCAGCCGACTGAGGTGCTTGTTCGCACCACGACCTCGGGTGTCTGCCACTCCGACCTCCACTTCATCGACGGCAAGTGGGCCGCCGCCTTCGGTGGCCTGCCGGCCGTGCTCGGCCACGAGGCCGCCGGCGTTGTCGAGAAGGTCGGTGACGATGTCACGTACGTCCAGGCTGGCGACAACGTAATCATGTCGTTCCGGCCGTTCTGCGGCGAGTGCTACTGGTGCTTGCGCGGCGAGCCGAACCTGTGTCCCGACCCCGCCGGCGCCGCTCTGGCGCGCGACCGACTGAACTGGGATGGCCGCCCCGTCGTGCAGATGGCGAGCGTGGGCTCGTTCGGCGAGTACATGCTGACCTCGCAGAGCGGCGTGCTCAAGATTCCTGAGGACATCCCGCCGGCTGAGGCCGCGCTGGTCGGCTGCGGCGTGATGACCGGCGTCGGCGCCGCGCTCTACACCGCGAAGGTGCCGGGCGGCTCGGTCGTGGCCGTAATCGGCTGCGGCGGCGTCGGCCTGAACGTGATTCAGGGCTGCAAGATTGCCGGCGCGAGCCGCATCATTGCGGTCGACATCCTCGAGAACAAGCTCGACTACGCCGAGCAGTTCGGCGCGACCGACCGAATCAACGCCACCGAGGTGGATGCGGTCGAGGCGATCAAGGAACTGACCGACGGCGTCGGCGTCGAGATCGCCTTCGAGGCGATCGGCAACGTCAACGCGGCGCGTCAGGCTTGGGACATGGTCCGACCGGGCGGCACCGCCTGCATCGTCGGCATGATGCCGCTGGGCTCCGAGGTCAGCTTCCCCGGTCCCGAGTTCCTGCAGGAGAAGAAGGCGATCGGCTGCATGTACGGCTCGACGCGCTTCCGCGAGCACATGCCGAAGCTGCTTGACCTCTACCGCCAGGGCAAGCTCGACCTGACCGGACTGGTCTCCAGGCGCTTCGCATTGAGCGAAATCAACGAAGCCTTCGCGGCCATGCAGGCCGGCGAAGTCGCGCGCGGCGTGCTGGACATCTCCCAGCCCTAGTTCGCACGCCACGACGAAGTAGCGACAATCAGACGCGCCGTCCGAGCCATCGGGCGGCGCGTTTGCCATTTGGCTAATGTTGAGGGAAGGGAAGTGCAGGCGGATGCAGCTGAATGACCAGAAGGAGCAGTTCTCGTTGGCCTTTGTGCATGCGGTAGCTTCCCGCGCAGGCTTCCAGGTCGAGATTCCCTCGAAAGATCGAAACAGCGTCGATGGCCGAGTACTGTCCGACACGGAGATCATCGAGTTCCAGGCCAAGGCTACTTCGCAGCAGATAGAGCGAGAGGGAATTGTGCGTGTTCCACTCCCGGTCAAGAACTACGATGACCTTCGTAATCCGAGATCAATGGCACTGCGCCTGCTCGTTGTTGTTCAGATGCCTGACGATCCGGAGGAGTGGCTAGACCAGACCGATGAACAGCTGTGTCTCAGCGGACGCGGAGTTTGGCAATCACTTCGCGGCGCGGACGACTCGCAGAATACGACGAGTGTGACAATCCCTATTCCCGGGTCCAATCGATTTGACTGTGAAGGACTCGTCGCGTTGATGGGACAGGCACGCACGCTTCACTTGCCTACGGAAGGCTAATGAAGATGGCAGATCCTACTCGCGACGAAAGCACACTGCGTTCGATATCGAAGGCGTCTCTCGCGGCATACTTGGAATTGCATGAATGGTCACACGTCGACGACTGGCCTGGGACGGCGAGCGTATTTGCCAGGACCTTTGAGACGCGTGAGCAGCGGATCTGGGTCCCTCACCGGGAGACATTTGTTGACTACGCGGACAACATGGAGCGCTCAATCGGGCTGTTGGCAGAAGTTGAGAATCGCTCCCCACTCGACGTGCTCATCGACCTCAAAGCGACTAGTTCCGACGTTGTCCGAATCGATGTGCTGAATAGCGGCTTGAGACGTGAATTGTCATTGCAGGCTGCGGGAGAACTAATGGACCACGCCTACACCATGATTTCTGCAGCCGCGAGGGCTGTTCGCAAACCTCGCCCCGCATATCTGGGGTCCATGACGAATGAAGTGGCTAGCTTCGTTGCGTCCGTGACGCCTGCGCCAACAGATTTCAACAGCTTTGGCATTCGGTTGCTATTGCCGGAGTGGACTGAGCAAGGTCAGTCCACGATGTGGTCTGTCGATCCGTTTTCGCGGAGGGCCGCGAACAGCCTTGTGCACGGACTTGCTGCGATTGATGCCGCACTGTCAGTCACTTCGCAGGCCGAGTCCCACGAGAGATTGGAGGAGAGTGTCAGCCTCGGAGTGAGCGCCAACTTGTGCAGCGCGCTGGCAGGTCTAGCGGTGCAGGCGCGTGGCTTCGGGGATGCATTCCAGGTAGGTGTTTCGTGGTCGCGGTTGCGGCCACCGAAGGACCCCACGCCCTTCAGCGTTCCGTTTAGCATTCACACCAGCGAAGTACTCGGAGAAGCTAGTCGGCACTTGAGGTCGCGTGCCTCCTTTCCCGATGAGAGCATCAGGGCAGATGTGGTGCTTCTCGCGAGGGAGCCGGAAGAAGAGGCCGGTCGGGTGCTTCTCCTAGTGGATTCTGATGATCGAATCCGTCGCATTGACGCAGTCTTTGATTCCAATGACTATCAGGTAGCGATCGAAGCGCACAAACGCAAGGTAGCCATCGTAGTGGATGGTGATTTGCTTCCAGCCGGTCGAAGTTACGAGCTCCGCCGTCCCCATAACGTGCGGTTAGACGTCGACGAATGATCGACTTCGACGCCTATCTCCCGCCTCGATCGGGGCCGCGACTGGGTCGCAATGGCACGGCTGCGCGAGCGCTACGCGATATTCCCGATGGGGCTCGGGTGGTCGTTCCTCCGATGTCTGCGACGCCGGTGGGACTTCTTTCGGTACTGGACGAGATTCGCGGGGGCTGGACCGATATCGAGTTGGCGACGGGGAATCTGTTCCAGCATGTGGCCCCCTTGGACCATCCTCATGAGCCGTTTCGATTCTCGACCTATCAGACCAGCGGTCCTCTGCGCGATGTTGAGGCGGCCGGCGCGCTGGAGCACATTCCCGCGACATACTCGCAGGTACCGACGCTGTTCAGACCTGACGGCCCGCTTCCCGCCGACGCGATCCTGATCCAGGTCTCGGAGCCCGGGCCGGAAGGCCTGTACTCGCTTGGGACATCGGTTGGTGGGATCGTTGACGTCGTTCGGACCGCTCCGCTGGTCATTGCTCAGATCAACCCGAACGTCCCCTATACATTCGGCGCGGCGGAGCTTCGGCGCGAGGAGTTTGATTGGCTCGTCTCATTGGGGAGCGAGGTGATTGAGCTGCGTCGCGGCGAACCGGGCGCATTGGAGCGTCAGATTGCGGCCATCGTCGTCGAGCTCGTGACCGATGGGGCGACGCTGCAGTTCGGCATCGGTGGGGTGCCCGAGGCGATCATGGGGATGCTCGGCGAGCGACGCGAACTCGGTATTCACTCCGGGCTGATCTCAGACGGCATCATGGGTCTGGTCGAGAGCGGCGCGTTGACCGGAACGCAGAAAGCTACGGCCGCGGAACTGATTATCACCACAGAGGCCGCGGGCAGCGCCGCCTTCTTCCAGTGGCTCGACCGCAACCCGGCAGTTTGCATGGCGCCGGCGGGCTACACGCACTCGCTCCAGGTGCTGGCGCAGCAGACGAACTTTGTCGGGATCAATTCTGCGGTGCAGGTGGCGCTCGACGGCGCGATCAACGCGGAGTCGCTGGGCAGCAGGCAGATATCCGGACCCGGTGGGCAGCCCGACTTCGCCGCCGCCGCGATGCTCAATGGTGGCATCTCGGTCGTCGCGATGCCGTCGACTGCGGCGCGCGGCAAAGTGTCGCGGATCGTTAAGCGGCTCGACTCCGACGCGGTCGTCACCACTCCGCGCACGCTCGCCGACAGGATTGTGACTGAGTTCGGTCAAGCGGAACTAGCGGGACGAACGTTGACGGATCGAGCCGATGCCCTGCGCCGAATCGCTCATCCCGACTTCCAGGACGACCTGGCGTAAACGGCATTCCCCTTACAGCGCAACCTGTGCCACAGCCCGCGACTTCGGTAACAATCTTGTACCGCAACTGACGTTCTAGCCCGCTATCTTGGAGGTGAAGAAATGCACAGCCAGCGTCATGACCGCTGAGGATCAGCCACGGAGGCTTCAATGCCGGTTTCCATCGAAGACATGCTTGCCAATACGTCGTTGTTCTCTCGCGTTGACCGCGACGAGCTGCACAACATCGCCGGCTGGGTGCAGATCCAGGACTTCAAGGCTGGACACGTGATCGACCGCGAGGGCGAGCTTGGTACCACTCTGCACATCATTCGCACTGGTTCGGTCGAGGTGTTCCAGCACTATGGCACCGACGATCAGATACACCTCGCTACCTTTGGCGAGGGCGATTTCTTCGGCGAAATGGCACTGCTGCTGGGACGCCCGCGCTCGGCGACGATCGTCGCCAATACCGACACCGAGTGCCTGACGATTCTGCGCAACACGTTCGAGGAAGACGCCAGCGTCCCGGTCCTCTGGTCCATGCTGCAGCACATCGCCGAGCGCCTCGCTCACGCCGATGAGGCCATCGGCGAGATGCACGCGCACTAAGCGCTATTCGGTCAAACCTCGCCCAAGGCCCGACACCACTCGTGCGAGCGCCTGCGTCCCTTCGTCGCCGAGTTCAGAGGATTGCAGCTGGTAATACAGCTGGTGGACCAACGACGTGTTCGGCAGCGGCTGCAACACGTCGCCGCCGGCTTCGAGCGCCAGTCGCAGGTCTTTCTGCATCAGCTTGACCATGAAGCCGGGCGCGTAGTCTCCAACCGCGATCTTCGGTCCCAGGTTGGTCAGTTGCCAGCTTCCAGCCGCGCCGGCGGAGATTGCGGCCAGCATCCGCTCTTGGTCGACGTCCGACTTGTCGGCCAGCGACAGCGCCTCGCAGACACCGAGCAGCGCTCCGGCGATTGCGACCTGGTTGCACAGCTTGACGGTTTGGCCGGCGCCGGTTGGTCCGCAATGCGTGATGGTCGAACCCATCGCCTCGAGCACGGGACGGCATCGCTTAAGTACATCGGCCTCGCCACCGACCATGATCGAGAGCGTGCCCGCCTTCGCTCCCGTGTCGCCGCCCGAGACCGGTGCATCGAGCATGGCAACGCCTCGCTCGGCCAGTTGTGATGCGACATCGCGAGTGACCGCGGGAGAGATGGTCGACATATCGATGACCACAGAGCCCGAGGCCAGACCGTTGATCGCCGCGTCATCGCGACCGACCAGCACCGACTCGACGTCGGGCGAGTCGGTGACGATCGTAATCAGGATGTCCGACGCCTCAGCTACCGCCTGTGGCGACGCGCCTGCGGATGCGCCCAACGCCGTACAGGCGTGGATGCCCGGCTGCGAACGATTCCAGACGGTCGGAACGAAGCCGGCCGTGATCAGATTCGCCACCATCGGCACGCCCATGATTCCCAGACCGATCAATCCAATGCGTTCCATCGCCGACTCCCTCGCTTGAACATGCTCAACAGACGATTGCGACTACGATACGACCCATGCCGCTCTATCTGACCGATGCGCGTTGGAACGCCGAGCTTCCGCTGGGTGAGGCGCTGGGCGCCCTCGAGGACATCGTCCAGCGCACAGGCGGCCAGTTGTTGCAGGTGTTGCAGGTCGACGAATCGCTGTCGTTGACCATTGAGACGCCCGACGACCTCTCGCTCTTTCGCATCGCTCGGGAGGCGTCCGAGCTGGGATTAGCGCTGACGTCGCGCGTAGCATTGTCTCGTACTGAGGCGGAAGCGCTGGATCGCGCGCATCGAGAACGAAGCAAGTAGGAGTGCCGCAGAT
The DNA here is from genome assembly GCA_965261715.1 of Dehalococcoidia bacterium. Lineage (GTDB taxonomy): Bacteria > Chloroflexota > Dehalococcoidia > Bin125 > Bin125 > Bin125. The sequence continues at coordinate 2,490,826 of OZ253471.1, read as the reverse complement.
GGCCGACAACGCACGCTGTGAAGAGATGCGCGCCGAACGCGCGAGGCTGAGCAAGCTCACCGACGACATGCCCGGCAAGCTGCCGCCGCAACCGGGCGAAGGGCCGCTGGGTCAGCCGAATCCAGAGCTGCGCCGGGTCTATGACCAGATCAATGATCTGCGCAAGGAGCTGCTCGCGATGGGCTGCAAGCCCTGACCGGATACTGAAACCCAAAGTTGTTCAGAGACCTTGGTCGGTCGCGTGTGAACATGTCCCTGTTCTCTCCCACCGTGGAGCCGGTAGGAGTTGCCGCTGGCAATCTCAATGCTCCCCCCCTTGTGGAGACCTTTGAACAACTCATGATTCCCCTCTCCCCCCCCCTTGCGGGGGGAGATGTCACGGAGTGACAGAGGGGGGGTCCGCCGCCAGCGACCAGATAGGCCTTGAGAAGGGGAGCCCCCCCTCTGCCTTCGGCATCTCCCCCGCAAGGGGGGGCGAAGGGGACTTATTCAAAGGTCTCCTTGTGGGGGGAGCTGCCGAAGGCTGAGGGGGGGGTCCGCCCGCGAGACGAGGGACGCTTGGCGCTGCGGGAACCCCCCTTCAGTCACTTCGTGACAGCTTCCCCCGCAGAGGGGGGAAGCGGAGAATGAGCCGCGACCCTCATCGGCCTATTCGCTCATGTCAACGCAGTGTTATCTCTCGCATTGGCATTGGCAGAATGGTTCTTGAGTGAGTACGCTAGGACTTACAACTGAATATCAGGGCCGAATCCTTGCAAGGTCGTCAGACCGAGCGGGGAACGGGGGACCCAACACTTGGGGTGAATGCAGCGTTCGAACTTCGAGCACTGCACGGCGCACTCCTTCGCGCCGAACCCGTCAGCTAACCCCGTAGGCGACCGAGGGAGATGCGCGTCGGAGCGTGAGTTCCGACTGTGCAGATCAAGAACCCGTGTCTTGAACACGGCTCCATCGGTTCGCCCTGCTGCAGAAATGCAGTGAACGGCCGCGAAACGTGAGAGTCCCGCCGGGAGCGACCGCCCGGCGTACTCAGGGGCACGGGTATCTCGCTCACCCGGCCCCGCTTCCTGGCCGACCCCCGGACAACTTGTCCGGGGGTTCGGTTTTTCTGGTCGATCCTTCAATTCCAAGGACTACCGGCCGATGAAGTTCGGCTTGCGCTTCTCGAGGAAGGCCTGCGCCGCTTCCTTGTTGTCCTGTCCGGCGAAGGACAGCGCCACGTGCGCGCCCTCCTGGTAGAGCGAGTCATGCAGATTCGACGTGGCGCCGAAGTTGAGCGTCCACTTCATCATCGCCAATACGGATGTCGGTCCTTGCGCGATTTCGCGACAGAACGCCAGACCTTCGGGAATCAGGTCGTCGTGTGGCACGACCTTGGTCACGATGCCCTCAGCCTCGGCCTCGGCTGCCGACAGCTGGCCGCCCAGCATCAGCAGCTCGCGCGCCTTGGTCATGCCGACCATGCGCTGGAGGAACCAGGCGCAGCCGTAGTCGCCCGAGACGCCGATGTTGCGGAACGCCGTGACGAAGCGTGCACGCTCGGAGGCGATGCGGAAGTCCGTCGCCAACGCGAGGCCAAGGCCGCCGCCGGCGGCAGGCCCGTTGACCAGCGACACGGTCGGCGTGCCCATCTCGTGCAGCATGCCCGAGGTCTGAATCTGGTTTCGGTGGCCATTGCGGTTGCCGATGCCAGGGCCCGGCCTGGGTGCGTCGGAGCGCTTGTTCATGTTGTTGATATCGGCCCCGGCCGAGAATCCGCGCCCTGCGCCAGTCAGCGCGACGCAGCGGATCTCCGGGTCGTCCTCGCAGTCGATCAGCGAGGCGACCAGCCGCTCAATCAGGTCGTCGCCGAAGGAGTTCATGCGCTCGGGACGGTTGAGCGTAATCAGAGCGACGCCATCGTCGCGCTTGTCGAGGATGACGGTCGCGTCGCCATTCGTTTCTGACATCTTGGACCCTTTCATCGAGTGTGTTCGGATGCAATGACATGCTTCGAGAAGCGAAACACTACAGTTGGGAGCCCTCTGAACAATTGGCTCCGTCGCCCGCTGGGACCCCCCGTCAGCCTTCGGCAGCTTCCTCCGCAAGGAGGGAAGCGGGGATCGGAGTTGTTCTGAGGACTCCTTACGCTCCTCAATGCTAAAGGCAGACCTGCCTACACTGACGGCATGTGCGGACGATTCACCCTCACCGTCGACTCGCTGGAGTTCATCGAAGCGGTCAAACGGCTCAACGTCAAACTGTTCGGTGATCCTCCATTCACGCCGCGATTCAATGTCGCGCCGACGCAGCTTCATCCCATCTTTCTGGCCGACGGCGAGGAGTTCGCAGCTCAGCCGGCACGCTGGGGACTGGTCAACTTCTGGGCCAAGGACGCCAAGCGCGCGGCGCGCCAGATCAACGCGCGTTCCGAAACTGTTGCGACAACTCGCGCGTATGCGCGACCGTTCAAGCGGCAGCGCTGCCTCGTCCCTGCCGACGGCTGGTACGAGTGGAACGGACCCAAAGACAACCGGCAACCGCACTGGATTCATCGTGAGGACCGAGAACCGTTCGTCTTCGCCGGTCTCTACGACATCTGGCATCCGGAGCTGGATCGACCGGCCGTCACGTTCACCATCATCACCACCGATTCGACGGAGGCGCTGGCCACATCCACCCGCGAATGCCGATCGTGATGCCGCTCGATCGCGCGGCAGCATGGCTCGACCGCGGCAATCTGGAATCCGACGTCGTCTTGTCCTTGTTGGAGTTGCCGCCCGACGATTCGTTCGTCACGGTCCCGGTTTCGACGCGGGTCAACGCGGTTCGCAACGATGATCCGAGCCTCTTACAGATTGAGCAACAACACACGCTCGACATGGTCGAGTAACCACAGACTTTGGAGCCCGCATGTTTACCGATATCGATGGCTTCCTCCGTTACTTCCGCTCCGTCAATGGCCGCGCAGTCCGCGATATGACGGCGTTGCCTCCCGGGGCGGACGGCTGGACGCCTGAGGGTGGCGAAGGCGCCGCGCTGGAGGGAGAAGGGGCCTGGTCAATCAACAAGCTGATCGGGCACATGTGCGGCTCGCGCCTGTACTTCGCCAGCGCCTATCGACGCGAGGGTTGGATCTCGCCCGAGCCGCCTGATGTGAGCCTCCCGGAGTTATGGGCGCCCGCGCTCAACGCCAGCTTCGAAGAGTTCAGCCGACTCGTCACCGAAGTCGGGCCGGATGGCCTGACCCGGCAGATTGAGATGATCGACACGCCCGGCGCGACGTTGAGCGGCTGGCGTTTGCTGCTGATGATGATGGAGCACGACATTCACCATCGTTCGCAGATTGATACATACGCCGGACTGAACGGCTGGGATCCTCCCGACATCTACTACCGATCAGCCGAGACCATCGCCGAGCGGCAACACGAGCAGATCGCAAAGTATCGCTCGTGAGCGCCAAGCTGGTTCCTCCGACGTTGGCGGAGGTCCGTCGCGCGCACGAGATCATCAAGCGGGAAATCGTCCTGCCGACTCCGCTGATTCACAGTCCCGGTCTTTCGGAGCACCTCGACGCGCACATTTCGATCAAGTTGGAGGCAGCGACTCCCACATCGGCGTTCAAGGTTCGGGGTGGCATCTATCTCGCGTCCCAGCTCGATGCTGACGCGCGCGCGCGGGGTCTCGTGACCGCCTCGACCGGCAATCATGGTCAATCGATTGCCTACGGCGCAGCCGGTGCCGGTACGTCGGCGACGATCTTCATGCCGACCGACGCTAACCCCGACAAAATCACAGCGATCGAGCGCTTCGGAGGCCGGGTTGAGCTTGTCGGTGAACGAGTCGACGAATGCTTTATCGCCGCGGCCGAATATGCGCATGAGCGAGGCGCGCTCTATGTGGAACCGGTCAATCAACCCACGTTGATCGCCGGCGTCGCGACCGCAGCGCTGGAAGTGTTGGAGACACAGCAGCCTGACACCGACCTGGTCATCGTCCCGCTTGGCGGAGGTACCGGAGCTTCGGGTTGGGTCACGGTTCGCGACGCTTTTGGGCATCCGGCCGAGGTCTGGGCGGCGCAATCGTCGTTGTCGCCGGCCGTGCATGACGCCTGGCGTTCGGGAACGATGGAATCACGCCCGAATCGCACGCTCGCGGAGGGCATCGCCACCGGAGTCGTCTTCGACCTGCCGCTCGGCATCCTCCGCGCTTCGCTCAACGATTTCATCCTGGTCGACGATGAGCAGATCCTCGCGGGTCTACGCCAGCTCTGGGATCTACAGCACATCATGTCCGAGCCGTCCGGCGCAGTTGGCGTCGCCGCCGCGGAACAGGAGCACGGCCGCCTTCAGGGCAAACGTGTCGTGATCGTGATTAGCGGGGCCAACGCAACCCGAATTCAGCTCCTGAAGTGGCTGGCGGATTAACCGGCAACCTCATTGATCTGGCCCGCGAGGACGAAGTCGAAGTCGGTGACGCCGCCGGCGTCGTGGGTGTTCAGCGCGATTGAGACGCTGTTGTAGACGTTTGACCAGTTCGGGTGGTGGTCCATCTTCTCGGCCAGCAGCGCGACGGACGACATGAATCCGAAGGCCGACACGAAGTTGTCGAACTGGAACTCGCGCGTCAGTGAGCCCTCCTCATGTGACCAGCCTGCGATCTCCGACAGCCGACCGCTAATCTCGGAATCATCCAGCTTGCGTCGATCCGGCATGACAACCTCCCGGTGAACTCCCCAATGAACTAAACGTGAGACGTGTCGCGAGTATAGGAATCCCATGACCAGCCTCGACGATGTCCGCGCCACACTCGAATCGGCCCGGCATGGATACCTCTCCACGGCCTCAGCAGAGGGCGACCCACACCTGCAGCCGGTGGTCTTCCAGGTGGTCGGAGACTCGATCTACATCGCCATCGATGAGAAGCCCAAGACCACGCTGCGTCTGCGACGTCTGACAAACATCGAATCCAATCCGAGGTTCGCGCTGCTCGTCGATCACTACGACGACGACTGGAATCAGCTCTGGTGGATCCTGCTGCGTGGCCCTGCCGAGGTCCTCTGGCCGAGCGAGTGGGGCCAGAATGAAGCGTCGTTAGTCCTTGCTTCGTTGAGAGCGAAGTACGAGCAGTACCGGGTCATGGGGCTTGAAGAGCGCCCGCTGCTCAAGCTGACGCCGGACCGAGTTACGCGCTGGTCAGCGACTGGGAACTAGTGACGAGGCGGTCGTTCGAGTCCGATGCATGCCTCGGCGCGGCGGCGTACGCGGATGATCTCGATTTCTCGATTGGCGTCGTCCAGACGAAAGACGATGCGCCAGTCGCCGAATTTGATTCGCCACAGGTCATCCTGATCCAATAGCTCAAGCTGCTTCGACTCGGGCATGTGTGGACCGAAACTCAATTGGGTTCGGTATTCCTTGGCCGCGCGACGTGGAATCGGTGCCAAACGGGCATACTCCGCCTGACCGGCTGGCGAGAAGCGAACCGCGTAGAAGACGGTACGCGGACTCATTCCATCGGCATGGCGATCATGTACAAGGAGAGTGCTTCAGGGAATTCATCCTTGAGCCTCCTCATGAACGCCTTGCCTTCCGGGGTACAGAGTTTGCGGTCTACGCGCATGTCCTCTCGTTCGGGAAACTCCGAGTCGAGGCGCTGGAAGAAGGCCCAGTCCTCAGGGAAGTGCTCTTTCTCGTATTCGTCGTCCCATTCGACCGGCGGCGGGAGTTCACCGCGTTCGCGCTTGGCTTCATATTCCAGGATGAAGGCGATGTCCTCGGCGTCCTCTTCGGGTGTGAAGTCTGGGCCGGAATCGTTGGCGGCGCGGATGAACTTCGCCCAGTCATCGTCGTTCCCCGACAGGGCTCGCTCCAGGGCGTCCATCCACTCCGCTTGCACTTCTTCGAGCGTGGGTTGCTGTTCTTGCAGAACCATCGAGCCGATCCTTGTTGCCAGTCCTAGAAAGCCATCTTGCCCAGATGAGCGCTACACCTGGCTCCAGTCACGACCGGTGAGCTCGTCGTAACGACCGTCGGGACCGGTCCAGCCTCCGTCGACGACTAACTTCTGTCCGGTGATCATCGCGGAGGCATCAGAGGCCAGGAACAGGGCCGCATTGGCAATGTCGATTGCTTCTCCCGAGCGGCCAACCGGGTGAATCTTCGCCCAGTCCTGTCGCGTTTGCTCGACACGCTCTTCGCTGAGCCAGCCCTGGCCGGTGGCGATCCCGCCGGGACAGATGCAGTTGATCCGGATGCCCTTGGAGGCCCATTCACCGGCAGCGGCGCGGACCATCGCGATCACCGCGCCCTTCGATGCGCAGTAGGCCGCTATCCCGGCCAGACCGACCAGTCCAGCCACCGAGGCAGTGGCGATGATCGAGCCGCCGCCGGCGCGCTCCAGGTGCGGGATGCCGTGTTTCATCCCCAACCAGACGCCGCGGATGTTGACGTCCGAGACCAGGTCGTAGGTCCGCTCGGGGCAATCGCGGATGTTGTTCTCAGGCGGACCGACGCCCGCGTTGTTGTAGATGATGTCGATACGTCCCCAGGCCTCATCGGCAGCGGAGAACATGCCCTGGACATCTTCGCTGTTGCGCACGTCCGTCTCGACGAAGAGCGCCGCATCGCCGATTTCTGACGCCACCCACGGTCCACGCAAAGCATTGCGGTCGGCGATCATGACTCGCGCGCCCTCCGAGGCGAATAACCGCGCTGTCGCCTCCCCGATGCCCGACGCCCCGCCAGTGATAACCGCAACCTTGCCTGCCAGTCGATCAGTCATGATCTGTTCCTCTCTAATCCTCTGTTACAGCCGGTCCCATGACCTCCACATAGCGAGCATCGAGACTGGTCCAGCCGCCGTCGACGACCAGCTTTTGCCCTGTGATCAGCGAGGATGCGTCCGAGGCCATGAAGAGCGCCGCGTTCGCGATGTCGATTGGCTCGCCCGAGCGGCCCACAGGGTTGATCTTCGAAAAGTACTGCCGCGTCTGCTCGATCTGCTCCTCGCTGCGCGAGCCCTGACCGGTCGAAATCGATCCCGGGCAGATGCAGTTGATGCGGATATGCTTCGACGCCCACTCGCCTGCAGCCGCGCGAACCATCGCGACTACCGCGCCATTGGAGGCGCAATAGGCTGCCACCCCGGCCACACCCGTGATCGCCGCGATCGAGGCCGTAACGATGATCGACCCGCCGCCTGCCCGCTCAAGATGGAGTATCCCGTACTTCACCCCCAGCCAAGCTCCGCGAATGTTGACGTCCGAAATCAGGTCGTACCGCTCCTCGGGACAATCACGCAGGTTGCCTTCGGGCCCTCCTACACCGGCGTTGTTGTAGATGACATCGATGCGTCCCCAGGCCTCGTCGGCCGCCGCGAACATGCCCCGCACGTCTTCGCCGAAGCGCACGTCGGTCTCGACGAACCGGGCCGAATCTCCGATGTCTGAAGCCACCCACGGTCCGCGCGACGTATCGCGGTCTGCGATCACGACCCGTGCGCCCTCGGAGGCGAATAAACGCGCCGACGCCTCGCCAAGTCCAGATGCGGCTCCGGTGATGACCGCGACTTTGCCTGTCAGTCGATCTGCCATGAGTCGTTCCTTTCTCCCGCCAGGGCCTGTTCACGTTGGGAATAGGTTCCCCGTGGCGGCGCCAACCGAGCGGCAGTCAGAGGGGGAATTTTGGTCGAATTGACCGGATGTGGCGCTGTGGCCTGGGAAATCGCGGCTGAGGGGTCCAGATTTGTCCAGATCTGTGCAGATTTGGCTAGATTGCGCCAGATTGGCCCCGAGTTTTTCTGAGAATTGCTGGGCAATTCTCGGTGATGACAGATGGGTTGGGCGGGGGCCATGGGGTTCTCTCGGTTGCTGAGCGAGGTTGGGCATCGCTCATTGTATGCGTACGGACGTTCGGCTGGTGCAGTCCCACTTGAGGCGAGCGCGGGCCATTTGGCGATGTCGTCGGGGCGACAGTAGCGCCCTTCGCCTTCGCGGGGTCAGGCGACGCCGGCCTGAGCTGAGTGGCAAGCGCGATGCGCACATGGCCTAGGAGAAGTCCAGACCCGTGAATTCGAGCCATCGGCTATCGGCGGCCGTCCAACCGCCGTCGACGACGATCGCTTGTCCGGTGACAAAGGACGATTCGTCGGAGGCGAGATACAGCGCGGTCTGCGCGATATCGCTGCCTTCGCCCGATCGACCGAGCGGGTGCGCGACCGCGTTGCGCTCCCGGCGGCGCGCCATCGCGTCCGGATCCTCGGGACCGCGCGAGTTGTCGCCGATTCTCGTCGCAATCGCCCCCGGGCAGATGCAATTGACTCGAATGCCCCTGGCCGCCCACTCGCCGGCGGCTGCGCGGGTCAGGGCGATCACGCCGCCTTTCGAGGCGCAATAGGCCGCGATCCCGGCAAGTCCGGAAATGCCGGCAACGGACGCGGTGGAGATAATCGAGCCGCCGCCGGCGCTCTCCAGGTGGGGAATGCCGTACTTCATCCCCAGCCAGACGCCGCGCAGGTTAATCGACATGATCTCGTCGAAGACTTCCTCCGGACAGTCGCGGACGTTGTCCTCGCGACTGCCGATGCCGGCGTTGTTGTAGATGATGTTGATTCCGCCGAAGGCGTCAACTGCGGCCGCGTACATCGCTTGCACGTCCTCGCCCTGGGCGACATCGCCGGTAAACGCGACAGCGACCTCGCCGATGCTTGAGGCCGCGTCTTCGGCGCGTTCGGCCCAGCGGTCGACGATTAGCACGCGAGCGCCCTCTTCGGCGAACAGCTCCGCCGTCGAGCGGCCCATGCCCGAGCCCGCACCGGTAATCACAGCCACCTTGCCATCCAAGCGTCCAGCCATTTCGAACCTCCTAAAGGAATCGCATGCCGATCCAGTCACGCGGGTTTCGCCGCACACGGTAGGGAGGGTAGAGCTTAGGGCGGGGGCTCGTTAGGTCTTGTGGTGCGGATTGACCGGGCTAGGTCAGCGCGTCGGCAATCGCCAACTGCGCGATCTGTTCGTCGTCGTAGCCCAGGATTTCGCGGAGGACGAGCTCGTTGTCGCGTCCGATTGACGGCGCGGCCGAGCGATAATCGGGCGGCGTCTCCGACATCCGGCCCTTGGCCGCCTCGATCGTCGCGACGCCGTGGACGGGATGCTCGATCTGGATGAAGTGACCGCGGTGCTGCAACTGCGGGTCGGCGACAGCCGCTGAACTGTTCGAAACCGCGTGCGCCGGCGCACCGAAGGCCTGCAGCATGTACTCAATCTCGAGTGCGCCGTGCTCAGAGGTCCAGGCCGCAACGATGCCGTTGAGTTCGTCCTCATTGGCTTTGCGTGCGGCGAAGTCGGCGAAGCGGTCGTCGCAGGTCAACTCGCCCTTGCCCATCGCGGCGCAGAGATTCGCCCAATCGCCGTCATCGCGCACCGCGATGGCGACCCAGTCGTCGTCACCTGACGCGGCATAGCAGCCGTGCGGCGACATGGCGAGGTCGGCGTTGCCGACCTGCTGCGGGATGCGTCCGTTGACGGTGTAGTCGAGCAGGGCCGTGCTCATGAAGTGCAGGGAAGATTCCGCTTGCGCCTGGTCGATGTAGACGCCCTCGCCGGTGCGGTCGCGATAATCGAGCGCAGCCAGGATCGTGGGGAGCGCGAAGCGCGGCGCCAGATAGTCGGTGTAGGCCGAGTATGGACCGATGGGCGGGCCGTCGGGGTTGCCGGCCAGCGCGATGTATCCACCGATTGCTGCGCCCATCGTTCCGAAACCGGCGACTCGCGACAGCGGGCCCGCCTGTCCGAAGAGACAGGTCGAGAGCATGATCAGATCAGGCCGGATCGCCTTCAGCGATTCGTAGTCCATCCCCCAGGCGCGCATCGCGCGAGGCGAGAACGACTCGGTCAGCACGTCACACCATTTGATCAGGTCAAGCAGAACGGCACGGGCTTCTTGCGTGCCAAGGTTGAGCGATAGGCCCAGTTTGTTCGCGTTCATGTTGCTGAACAGTCCCGAGTGATCGGGACCCTGCGCGTTGTCGTGGAAGGGACCGATGCCTCGTGCGGTTTCGATCCGGTTGGCCGATTCGATGCGCACCACGGTGGCGCCGAAGTCGGCCATCGCGCGAGTCGCCGTGGGGCCGGCGACAACCCACATCAAGTCGACCACTTTGAGTCCGGCGAGGGCGCCCTCGGTCGGGATGGACGGGACGTTGGGAATCACTGTGGTCATTTAGATCACCCCTCGTTCGCGCAAATCTTCAAGCGCATCGGCATCGAGCCCAAGTTCGGCGTAGACCTCGGCGTTGTGCTGGCCGATGGTTGGCGCCGGACGCCGGTACTCGATCTCGTTGCTGGAGAGCTTGACGAACGGCCCCGGGAACCTGACGGGCTCGGGCCAGCCGGGCATATCGTGTTCGCGCCAGAACTCCCGCGCTTCGAATTGCTCTGAGTTTGCCACCTCATCAACCGTCGTCACGGGCACGATGAGCAGGGAACGCGCCTGCGCCTCGGCAAAGAGTTCTGCTCGGGTCCGCTTGCCAATGAACGCTCCCACGACCTCCAGCAGCCGATCCCACTCCGTCAACGGTTTCTGGCCGGAGATGAACAGCAGACCAAGGCCGATCCAGTCGAGATCACGATCTTCAAGCGAGCATTCGCCCTCGTCGTACATCCAGTTGAACAGCCGCTGCGAGAACGGTCCGATGCCGGAGCCGAACAGGAACGTGAGCGAGATGTAACCGTCGGCGGCCTCCCAGATCAGTCGACCCATGAACGGCCCGACGACCATGCCGCCTGACACGCGGGCGGTCTCGACTGCGCCGATTGATGAGGCAAGGATCGTTGACATGGTGGCGGCTGCGACCGACTGCTGGGCAGAGATGTCAACGTGTTGTCCGCGACCGATGTTGCGCCGCGCGCGCAGGGCAATCATCGTCGCCATCGCCGCCTCGCCCGAGGCGTGATTCCACGCCTGTGGCACCGACACGCGGACCGGGGCCTCGCCGGAGCCGCCGGCCAAGATCAAGGGGCCGCCGGCGGCCATCAGGATGAGGTCGGTCGAGGCGTAGCTGGCCTTCGGCCCGGTCTGTCCGAATGCCGAGATCGAGGTGTAGATCAGATCGCTGTGGTCGGCCGACAGGTGGTCATATCCCAGCCCGCGAGCCGACATCGCGCCCGGTTCGTCCGACTCGAAGATGAAGTCGGCGCTTGCAGCCAATTGGCGCAAGAGCGCCTGTCCCTCGGAATGGTCGAGGTTGCAGGTGATACCTCGCTTGTTGCGGGCATAGGCCCACCAGAAGAGGGATCGATCAGGGCCCGGATCGTCGCCGGCGAACGGTCCAACGCTGCGAGCAGAGGACCCGCCCGGCGGTTCTACGCAGATCACATCAGCGCCGAGATCGGCGAGGATCTGGCCCGTGAGCATGCCTCGCTGATCGGTCAAGTCCAACACGCGATACGGAGTCAACAACATCGTCCAGCGCTCCTCCCGCTCAGCAATCGAAGGGTACCGTAAGCAGAGAGCGTTCGATTCGCAGTCGCTAGGCTGAGGGCGGGAGGTCGTCATGTCCACGCCGATCGGAACGACCGAGTACACGGAGACCCCAAAATACCTCACTCCTGAGTACGAGGTTGAGCGCGATGGTCGAATGTTCCACTGCCAGATGGTCGCTTATCGGGGACACATTTACGAGATGTGCCGCCCAGGCAGCGGCACCGCAGATTTCTTCAAGCGGTTGGTTCCGGAACCCTTTGTTAAGCGCGGGGATCCAGGACACGACGAGTTGACGGAGTACTTGGACAATTCCTTGAACTGCCACGACGCCCCATCGCCTGAATGACCTCAGATTCTCCTGTCTTTGTAGACAGTTCGCACATCATCGCTCTCTGCATTGCCGATGACCAATGGCGCGATGCAGCACTGGAAGCAGCTGGCGCGCTGGATCGACGCCGTCTGGTCACGAGCGTAGGTGTGTTCCAGGAAGTGCTCGCTCACGTTTCGCGGAGCCGTTCAGACGCTCGCTCAGAAACCGTACGTGTATTGCGCGAAATGCAGGCCGATCCGTGGGTAACCGTTGTGGAGCACAACCTCAAACTTGTTGGTGACGCGATGGACCTCTACGACGGCGAGTTCCTTCACACCCGACTTAGTCTCCAGGACTGCATCGCCATACAGATCATGCGCGACTTCGGCATTACCGAAATCCTCTCAACTGACCAAGAGTTCTCAGTAGCTGGTGTCACTCCTCTGCTTCGACGATTCACTTGAGACCTCGCTATTGCAGCGCCCCTGACCCCGTAATCTCCCATTCCTCCTCAACGACGCCTGATCGATGGGCGTACAGCTTGCGGTGCAGCAGCACGGTGCTGTCAGAGTAGTGAGGGATCAACTTGACGCGGTCGCCGATCTGCAGCGCCTCACCGCCGTCTCTCGACAGGTGCGTGTGCTCGGCGCTCAATCCGACGCACTGCCAGCCTTCGGGATTGACCACTGATGGCAGACCGGTGTGGCGACCGGTCGCTTTCCAACCGGCGTCTCCGGCGGCGCGTTCCTTGTTTGTTGCGGAGACGACCTGACAGATCAGACTCAGTGCTCGCTGGTGACCATCGACGCCCATGTGCTCGTAGGTCAGGTCCATGAGTGCTGCGCCGCCGGCTTGCAGTTCATTCAGGGCGGACTGTTGGAGCACGAACCGATAGTTTCCGCTGCCGCCTCCCGACATCACGCCGATGTCGTGACCCTCGGAATCACACAATCTCTGTGCCTGTTTGATAATCGCCGCCGACGCCGCGGTCTCGCGCTCTTTTTCGTCGTCAGGTAGACCCATGACGTGGCCTTCGTAACCCATCAGCCCACGCAACCGAACACTCGGCAGGTCTTCGATCAGCGCGCATAATGCCGGCGCTTCCTCGGGGGTCACTCCACAGCGATGCAGATTCACGTCGATATCGACTAACAGGTCAACCTCAACGCCCGCGTCGTCAGCTGCAGCCGCGATCTGTCGAATGTTCTCAGCGTCGTCTACTGCGACGCAGACCTTCGCCAGCCTGGCCACCTCGATCAGCCTGGCCAGCTTCTGCTCGCCCACCACTTCGTTCGCGATCAGGATGTCCGTCACGCCTCCTTGCGCCATCGCCAACGCCTCCGATGCCTTGGCGCAGGTCACCCCGACGGCGCCCGCCTCGATCAGCCGCAGCGCCATCGCCGGCGCCTTGCAGGCTTTGACGTGTGGACGCCAGGCGATTCCCGCATCCGCGGAGCGCTGAGCCATTAGCGAGGCGTTGTGTTCCAGAGCGTCCAGATCGACGATCAACGCAGGCGTATCCAATTCCCAGACGTAGGTCATACCATCCTCCCAACGCGACAATACCGCCGATAGTAACGAAACGCCGCCCAATGCCCTTCGCCGACATCAACGGACTCAAGCTGTTCTACCACGAACAGGGCCCAGACAACTCCCCAGGTAGTGATCTACCGACCATTGTCTTCGTCCACGGGACCCAGAGCAGCGCGGCGGTCTGGGCCGACATGATCGACGTGCTCTCCGATCGCTTTCACTGCGCCGCGCTGAATCATCGCGGGCGCGCGCCCTCGGAGTCGCCGGATGATCCGTCGGCTTACAGCATCGAGCAGTTCGCCGACGACCAGGCGGCGTTCATTGAGCAGCGAGACTGCCGCGAGATCACGATGATCGGCTGGTCGCTGGGCGTGCGCACGACGCTGGCGTACCTGCATCGACACGGCAGCGAACGAGTGGCGCAGGCAATCTTCGTCGGAGGCCCGCCTTCGCCCAACTTTGGCGGCCAACCCCTGAATCCACCCAACCGCGATGCGCCGCCGCGTGAAGCATGGGGGCAAGTGTTTGAAGCCTCAACCGAGGCGTGTTGGGAAGGATCGAGTGCGTCGCGCTCGACCTGCGACCTCGATGCGACCCTGCCCGAGATTGACATCCCCGTCGCCATCTTCCATGGACGCACCGACCCGATCGCTCCCTATCCCGCCGCCGAGTTCATGGCCCAACAGATCCCGAACGCCACACTGCGCACGTTCGAAGTCTCAGGCCACGCTCCGCCGATTACCGAGCCAGGACGATTCGCCTACGAGACTGCAGCCTTCATCCAACGCTGCGCGGAGGCGCGGAACGCAGTCGGAGCGGACTAGCGATCCGGTTAGCAGGCTGTTCTGCGGAGGCCTGGCCGATGCTGGCGGCGCTGCACTCCTGATCTGAATCTCAAAACGGCTCGGTCCGTGAGGACAGGTGTTGGGATAAGCTCAGCGTGTGCCAGGAGAACGACCGCCGAGCGACCCGCGCAAGTAAGAAAATCAGAACGGAGTTCTGCGCTCGGCGAGGCGCACTCGCGCCCCTGAAGGGACCAACGACTTGACGACGAACGAGTACTGGTGGCCCAATCAACTCAGCCTCAAGGCCCTGCGCCGCAACACCCCTACCTCGAATCCAATGGGTGGAGCGTTCAACTACGCCGAGGCGCTCAGCACGCTCGATGTCGAGGCCCTGAAACAGGACATCGAAGCGGTCATGACTACCTCGCAGGACTGGTGGCCGGCCGACTACGGACACTACGGGCCGCTGTTCATCCGCATGACCTGGCACGCGGCCGGCACCTACCGGATTAGCGACGGGCGAGGCGGCGGCGGGGCCGGCCAGCAGCGCTTCGCGCCACTCAACAGTTGGCCCGACAATGCAAACCTGGACAAGGCGCGCCGCCTGCTCTGGCCGATCAAGCAGAAGTATGGCCGCCAGATCTCGTGGGCAGACCTGCTGATCTTCACCGGCAACTGCGCCCTCGGGTCGATGGGTTTCAAGACGTTCGGCTTTGCGTTCGGACGGCCCGACTCCTGGGAAGCCGACGCAACGGACTGGGGGCAGGAAGAGGAATGGTTGGGCGACGAGCGACATGACTCCGACGGCGTGCTCGATGAGCAGTTCGGCGCCGACCACATGGGACTGATCTACGTCAACCCGGAGGGCCCTAACGGTGAGCCCGACCCGCTCGCTGCCGCCGAGTACATCCGCCGGACGTTCAAGCGCATGGCCATGAACGACGAGGAGACGCTCGCGCTGATCGTCGGCGGACACACCTTCGGCAAGGCGCACGGCGCCGCTCCCGAAAGCCATGTTGGCCCAGAGCCTGAAGGCGCCAGCGTTGAGCATCAGGGGATCGGCTGGCACAGCTCCTTCGCGTCGGGCGCGGGAGCGGACTCGATCACCAGTGGCATCGAGGGCGCCTGGACTGACCAGCCGACCCAGTGGGACAACGGGTTCCTGGAGAACCTCTACAAGCATGAGTGGGAGCTGACCAAGAGCCCGGCTGGCAAGTGGCAATACGCGCCCCGCGATGCGGCCGCGGTTGCAACCGTGCCGGATGCCCACGACCCGGACAAGCGGCACGCGCCAATGATGCTGACCACCGACCTCGCGATGCGCATGGACCCGGTCTACGGACCGATGGCACAGCGATTCTTCGAGCGGCCCGACGAGCTCGAGGACGCCTTCGCCCGCGCCTGGTTCAAATTGATCCACCGCGATATGGGACCGCGCAGCCGCTACCTCGGCCCGTTGGCGCCGACCGAGCCGCTGCTCTGGCAGGACCCCGTTCCTGATGTCGATCACGAGTTGATCGGGGACGCCGAGATCGCCGCGCTCAAGGCCGCCGTGCTCGCCTCCAGCCTGTCCCGCTCGCAACTGGTCGCGACCGCCTGGGCCGCGGCGTCTTCGTTCCGCGGCACAGACAAACGCGGAGGCGCAAACGGGGCCCGTATCCGCCTCGCGCCGCAACGAGACTGGGAAGTCAACAGCCCGACCGAGTTGCGCGTCGCGATCGAGGAGCTGGAGCGCATTCAGGAAGCATTCAACGCCTCTCACAGTGACGGCAAGCGCGTCTCGCTGGCCGATTTGATCGTCCTGGCCGGCTGCGCCGGTGTCGAGCAAGCTGCTCGAGACGCCGGCTACGCCGCTACGGTTCCATTCGCGCCGGGCCGCACCGACGCATCGCAGGAGTGGACCGACGCCGAATCGTTCGCCGTGCTCGAACCGGTCGCAGATGGCTTCCGCAACTATCTCTGCCAGGACCGTCCGGCCTGGCGTCGCGGCGGAGCAGAGGCGTTGCTGATCGAGCGGGCCGAGATGCTCACCCTCAGCGCCCCTCAGATGACGGTGCTCGTGGGTGGGATGCGCGTCCTGGACGCAAACACCGGACACTCGGCGCACGGCGTGTTCACCGACCGGCCGGGGACGTTGAGCAATGACTTCTTCGTCAATCTGCTCGACCCAAACACCGAATGGCAGGCGGCCTCCGACGCTGAGGATCTGTTCGAAGGACGCGATCATCAGGGTGGCAAACCCAAATGGACCGCAACTCGGGCGGACCTGATATTCGGTGCACACTCCGAACTGCGAGCGTTGGCAGAGGTCTACGCCTCCGACGACGCCGAGGAGATGTTCGTCCGCGACTTCATCGCGGCCTGGGACAAGGTGATGAACCTCGATCGGTTCGATCTGCGTTAGCTCCCCGGAAATCGACTATCGTCCCCGCCTCCGGAGGGTGTCTCAGAAGTGGCCTGGGCTGTTTGAATCCCAGTCCCCGCTTCACGCGGGGACCCGCTCGGGCGGCACGGGCAACCAGGTGGTGAAGTCTCGTCTGCCGAAGGAGCAGGTCCCCGCGTGAAGCGGGGACTGGGAATGCTTACATCTGAGACAACCCCTCCGAGCGGGGACCTGCCCCCTCAGTGTCCGCTGTGCAGCCACCAGTAGTAGCAGGGGAAGCCAGCCAGTTGCGCCGGCCACACCGGTCCGGGGCCATGGGATTGGCGCGTCCCTGAGGCGTGGGCGGCGTAGGCCTCTCCGATCGCTACCATCGCCATCGAACAAATGCCGGTCCCGGTGGGACTGCCTCCGGTTCCCTCATCTAAGCATCCTTCGCAGGAAATACGGTTCGCTCTAAGGATCTTTGGCTGTCGTACAGGTTCGAGGTCACGACTGAATGACACATTGGCGAACGGGCAATCTGAAGACAGCGGCAGTAGGATCCCGGCATGGACCGCGACCTAAACCTCCGGGCGCTCTTGGCGCGCAGCCGAGCGCTCGGATTGACGCAGAGCCAACGCCGCGCCCTGCGGCGAGCATCGCTGCGAGTGCTGCTTGCTTCACTTGCGATCAGCGCCTTGATGGGCATCGCCGGCGTCTTGGGCGGTGATTTTGGTGACACGCAGGCAAAGCTGTTGTTTACCGCCATCGGCACCTTCGGCGTGAGCGCCATCGTGCTGTCGTGTGGACTCGCGTGGGAGCGCAACCACCTTGGAATGGTCCCCCCTGCGGGCATTGTCTGCGGCCTGGTAGGCTTCGTCGTTGTCGTCTACGCAATCTGGTGGCAGCCGGACTTCGACAACGACTTCTGGCTGAAGGCCTACTTCACCGAGATCATGGTCGCGGTGGCCGCTACGCACGCCAGCCTGGTTTCGGTCTCCGGAGTGCTCCGCCGGTTTCGCTGGGCGGTCTACATGGCCTACGGGCTCAACCTACTCGCAATCTTCCTGACGCTGCTGGCGATATGGAGCGAGATCGGTGAGGATGGATTCTGGAAGTTCTACGGGATAGTCATCGTGCTGCTGATCGCAGTGACGATCGCAGTTCCAATACTCCGCCGGCTCGAAGACGCCCCCGACGACGCGTCACCTCCAAAGAGGGAAACCCTGGCGGCCAGGTTCTGCCCAAGTTGCGGGGTCAGGCTGAGGCTTCTTGGAGACGTCTCGTGCACCGCATGTGGGGTGCAATTTCAGGTGTTCGTCAAGGTTCCCTCTCCAACCGAGGCTCAGTCCACCACTAGCGGCAACGACGAATCGGCCGCATACTCCGACATCGAGGCGTCGTACACCGCGACGTTCTCATAGCCCAGCAGACTCAGCACAAGCGCGTCATTCGACGCTGCGATGCCGCCTCCGCAGTAGGTCACAACACGATCCGATTTCGATGCTCCGGCACTTTCGAACAAGGCAGCCAGATCAACGGCTGGCCGGAATAGACCCGTGTCGGGATCGATCAACTCCATTGAGGGGACATTGGTCGAGCCGGGGATGTGTCCGGCGCGGCCGTATGTGTGTCCGCCGTCGGCGCCGGAATGCTGATCGCGACCGAGCGCGTTGATTAGGCAGCTTCCGCCGGACTCGACAAACGCGTTCACCTCGGCCAGATCGGCAAAGCGCGCTGCGTCCTCGGTTGGCATGAACGTCGTCGGCTCGTAGGTTGCTTCCGCTGTGGACATCTCACGACCCTCGTCCGACCAGCGGCGCCAACCGCCATCGAGCACGGCCGCATTCTTGCAAC
Organism: Dehalococcoidia bacterium; assembly: GCA_965261715.1. Classification (GTDB taxonomy): domain Bacteria; phylum Chloroflexota; class Dehalococcoidia; order Bin125; family Bin125; genus Bin125. Next base: position 2,472,517 of record OZ253471.1, on the reverse strand, counting down.
CCATCGACTGGAACATCCACCAGAGCCGCGCCGCCCACATTGATCCGAGGCGGTCGCAGAGAATCAGCTTGGACGACTCCGAGATGCCGTGCCGGCCCGCCGCCTCAGCGAAGGCCTCGGCCGACGGCATCATGAATCGCAGCCGTTGCTCGTTGTCCGAGAAATCGCCCTGCAGATCGAGGTAGCCCGCTCCCGGGATGTGTCCCGACTCGTACTCGGCGCGGCCCGACTCAACGCGATAGCCGCCGCCGTCGCGTGGACGCAGGAAGACCGTCGACTCAAAGACGCGCACGTCTTCGTCCTCGATGTGTTCCGCCAACCAGTCTGTGGAGACCAGATATTCAGGGTGCTCGAAGGTCATGTGTAACTCCTGTCAAAAGTTCTTGTCATACCCGCGCCCGGCGCGGGTATCTCGACGTGTTTGGCACAGTCTTAGTCATCAAATCGAGATTGCCGCGGCGGAGCGCGGCAATGACGAGGAAGACGACAGTAGGCTAGCCACTTCCCGCGATAGACTGCCTCCGAACCACTGAAATAGTCCCACGAAATCCAGCCCGTGCCCTATCTCAACACTTTTGCTCCAACCGCCGACGCTGTTGACCTCACACTGACGGACGAGTTCGCCTCGCTCTGCGCATCAGCCGCCGACCTTGGCATCTCTCACTCCGACCAGGTTCGCTATGTCTCGCGTAACGCGGTGATCAATCACCTCCGACTGCACCTGCTCGAATGGGGCGACCCAGCTAATCCGACCATCGTGCTGCTGCACGGTGGCAATCAGTCGGCGCATAGCTGGGATCTGGTGGCCCTGCATCTCGCCGACCGATTCCATATCATCGCTCCCGATCAGCGTGGACACGGCGACTCTGAGTGGGCCCGCGACGCTGCGTATGGTCCCGATCAGATGGCGTCCGACGCGCTGCAACTGATCCACGAGGAAGAGCTTGATCGCCCGATCGTGATGGGCCATTCGATGGGTGGCATGGTCACGATGCGGCTGACCTCGCGCGAACCCTCGCTGCCTCGCGCCGTGATCCTGGTCGACGTTGGACCGGAAGTCTCGCAGCGTGGCGCTGAGCAAATCCGCAACTTCGTTGTGCGCAACGTCGAGTTCGACCATCTCGACGAGTTCATCGACCGCGTCGCCGCCTACGACCCCTTCCGTTCGCGTGAACACATGGAGCGGACGGCGAAGTACAACCTCGTGCATCGCTCGGACGGCAAGTACGTGGCCAAGTCCGACCGCATCCTGCACGACCCCGGATTCCGGCGGCAGTCGGGAGACCGACGCGATGTGGCCGACGGCTTTCATCAGTTCGGCGGCCCGACGCTGCTGGTTCGCGGCGAGTCCAGCAACATCCTCGAAGCGGATGCGGCAGAGCGATTTGTCAGCGATCTGCCGAATGCCCGACTGGTCGAAGTGCCCAATTGTGGACACAACGTTCACTCCCAGAACACGCCCGGTTTCATCGAGGCGGTCTCCGGCTTCCTCAACGACGCTGCCGCGATCTGACTGGCGTAAGATCGAATCATGGCTGAGCAATACGTCGCCAGGGACAAGAGCACGGGCTTTGAAGTCACCGTGACCGGGGACTTCCCCGAGCATCCCGATGATCGCATGCGCATTGCGCGAACGACCACGTTGTTTACGCGCTTGATGTCCACGCTGTTGCAACGCGACGACGCGCAGCGGCGTGTCGGCTTTCGTGCGATCGAGACTCAATTGGAGCTTGCCGACGCGCTGATCCGTCAGGACCACGCAGAAGTACAGCGGCTGGTCCGCGAGACGTTGACAACGATGGGCGTCAGCGAGGATCAATTGCGAGAGCTGGCCAAACGGCTGGCTGAGGCCGGTGGACTGGATCCGCGTGTGGCCGAGGAGCTGTCAAGGGCGTTCGGATTCGATGCGGATGCGCTTGATGTCGAAGCGGAACCGTCGCCGGCTGGGGAGCTTGAGACGGAAACCGACCGATCCGACCCGCTTAACCCACTCGATCCACAGATCATGGAACAACTGGAGCAGTTGCTCGCCGACGCCGATCTTAATGACGACGAATCCAGCGACTCGGAACCCGAATCCGACGACCCGAAAGGACCCTCGACATGAGCGCTTCAGCCGTTGGCTACATCAAGGACATGCTGAGCTTCATTCACGGCGGATTCCGCGACGCCCGTAATGGGCAGTCGGAGGAGCAACTGCATTTCGTGCCCGACGGCGAATCGCACTCCGTCGCCTGGGTGCTCTGGCATGCGGCGCGGGTCGAGGACCTGCTCGTCCAGGGCGCCTGGCAGGGCAAGAAGGAAATCTGGCGCGATGGCGCCTGGGCTGAGAAGACAGGCCTGCCCGAGCGCGGCTTCGGCACCGGACAGTCGACTGAAGAGGCGTCCGCCGTCGCGATTGGCGATATGGACGCCTTCTGGGGGTACCAGGATGCGGTCAACGAGTCGACCCACGCGTTCCTCGACTCGCTTAGCGATGACGACCTCACGCGCGAAGTTCAGCTCGGCGAGAACACCGAGACGCTCGGTCAGTCGATCACGCTGCACCTCTGTACGCACCTCAACGGTCACCGCGGCGAGATCAACCTGATTCGCGGTATGCACGGGCTCGACCCGGTGCGTCCAAACTTGGGCGGCTAGCGCACAACCGGAGTGGAGCGAGGCAGCGAGGACGGGAGCGGCCACATGCACGTAGTCATCACCGGCGCGAGCGGTCTGGTGGGCGGCGCGCTGATCAGTGAGCTCCGTCGACGAGGCGTCAGCGTCACCGCCGTATCCAGAAATCCGCGCGCTCACAGTGCGCTGTCCGGCGTCAACTGGACCGCCTGGGACGGCCTCACCGACGCCGTCTCCGGCGCTGCCGGCGTGGTTCATCTCGCCGGCGAGGGCATTGTCGATCAACGCTGGAACGGCGCCCGCAAAGAAGCCCTGCGTAACAGCCGACTTGATACGACGCGACAGGTCGTGCAAGCCATCCAGGAAGCAGGAGAGAAGCCGGCCGTACTCGTCAGCGCCTCTGCAATCGGTTACTACGGCAACCAGGTGGAGCGAGAGTCCACTGAGTCGGCTCCGGCCGGCAACGACTTCCTCGCCCGCCTCTGTGTGGACTGGGAAGCAGAGTCACACGACGCAGGCGTTCGAACGGTCAACGCCCGATTCGGCATCGTGATGGCCAACGAGGGCGGCGCGCTGCCGCGCCTGCTGTTCCCCTTCCGGCTCGGCCTCGGCGGGCCAATCGGATTTGGACGCGCCTGGTGGAGCTGGATTCACATCGACGATGCCGTCGGCGTGATCCTGCATGCTCTAGAGAATGTGCATGTTGAAGGCGCAGTCAATCTGACTGCCCCAAACCCGGTGCGCAACCGCGAGTTCTCGAGCGCGCTCGGACGGGCAGTCGGGCGTCCGGCCTTGATGCCGGTGCCGCCACTGGCGCTCAAGCTCATGTTGGGCGAAGGCGCGAGCGTCCTGCTGGCCTCGCAGCGCATCCTGCCGACGCGGACGCTCGATCTCGGCTATCACTTCAAGTTCACCGACATCGAAGCTGCGCTCCAGGACCTGGTTGGATGAGCTGGGTCGTCTGACCGACATGCCCGACTCCATCAGCCTGCGTTACGGCATCAATCCCCACCAGGCGCCGGCCACCGCGTCGGCGATCGCGGAGTGGCCGTTCGAGGTACTCAACGGTCAGCCGGGATACATCAACCTGCTCGACGCGATGAGCGCCTGGAACCTCGTCCGAGAACTTCGGCAGAGCCTCGGCCAGCCTGCGGCTGCGTCCTATAAGCACGTCTCGCCCGCAGGTGCAGCCATCGGACTGCCGCTCTCCGAACGGCTGGCTCGGTCCTATGAGGTCGAACACCTCGAGCTCTCGTCAGTCGCTACCGCATACGTCCGAGCGCGAGGCGGCGATCTCGTCAGCGCCTACGGCGATTTCGCTGCGGTCTCGGATGTGGTTGACGAGTCGCTCGCCCGCTTCCTCCGACGCGAGGTCTCAGACGGGATCATCGCGCCAGGATACGAACCGGCGGCGTTGGAAATCCTGTCCAGGAAGAAGGGCGGTCGCTACCTCATCCTGCAGGCCGATCCTGAGGTCTCTGCCCCCGAGATCGAATCCCGAGATCACTTCGGCATCAGACTCGACCAACCTCTCGACCGCCGACTGATCGACGAGTCAATCTTCGACAACCCCGTCACGGAGCTGACCGACTTCCCCGATGACGTGCGCCGCGATCTGCTAGTCGCGACAATCGCGTTGCGCTACACCCAGTCAAACTCGGTCTGCGTCGCCGGCGACGGACAAGTTATCGGACTCGGCGCGGGCCAGCAGTCGCGGATTCATTGCACCCGTCTCGCTTGCGGCAAAGCTGATCGCTGGATGTTGCAGCAGCACGATCAGGTGCTGGGGCTCCAATTCGACTCGTCGCTGAAACGCCCCGACCGATTCGCCGCGCGTGAACAGTACATCGCCTGGAGCGAACTCTCTCAGCCGGAGCGGGAGCGCCTACAGTCGCAGGTCAGCAACTGGCCGGGACCGCTTTCCGACGAGGACCGGCGCGACTGGATTGGACAGTTCCGGACCGTGCTCAGCCACGACGCCTTCATGCCCTTCCGCGACAACGTCGACCGCGCCCAGGCATCGGCTGTCACACACATCCTTCAGCCAGGCGGCTCAATCGCCGACAGCGACACGACCGGTGCGTGCAATCAGTACGGCATCGTCATGGCGCTAACAGGACACCGCTTGTTCCGTCACTAATCAGTTGTAACCTCAAGCCATGTCCGCTTTCACTGACTCTCCAATTGCGCTCTACGACACCCTGCTCCGCGACGGCTCGCAGATGGAGGGCATTGCCTTCTCCCTGCAGGACAAGATCACGGTCGCCCGGCGGTTGGATTCACTCGGCATTCACTACGTTGAGGGCGGGTTCCCTGGCTCGAATGAGAAAGACAAGGCGTTCTTTGAGCAGATGAAGTCGCAGCCGCTCGAGCGAGCCAAGCTGGTCGCCTTCGGCGGCACCCGCAAGCCGGGCTCCGACGTTGAAACTGACTTCAACGTGGTCGCCTTGCGCGAGGCTGAGACGCCGGTCGTCACCTTTGTCGGCAAGGCAATCGCTTCGCAAGTCAAGACGGTGCTCAACACGTCGCGCGAAGAGAATCTCTCGATGGTGCGCGAGTCGGTCGAGTACATGGCCTCGATCGGACGTGAGGTCCACTTCGACGCCGAGCACTTCTTCGATGGCTACCAGCAGGATCCCGACTACACGCTCAATGTGCTCAGCACGGCCTATCGGTCCGGCGCGCAATACCTGATCCTCTGCGACACCAACGGTGGCGCGATGACACACGAGATCATCGAGGCGATTCAGGCCGTCCGAGAAGTCGTACCGGGCGCAAAACTCGGTATTCACACGCACAACGACTGCGAACTGGCTGTCGCTAACTCGCTCGCAGCTGTCAGCGCCGGTGTGGAACAGGTCCAGGGTTGCCTCAACGGCTACGGCGAGCGCTGCGGCAACGCCAACCTCTCCTCGATCATCCCAAACCTCCAGCTCAAGATGGGGATTCGCGTCGTTGACGACCAACAGCTCCAGGAGATCACGAGTGCGTCGCGTTTGGTCGCCGAGTTGGCCAACTTGCCCTTGAATGGGCAATCGCCCTATGTCGGCGCATCGGCCTTCGCGCACAAGGCCGGCTATCACGTTGCCGCGGTGGTCAAGGATCCGAATCACTACCAGCACATCGAGCCCGCGGATGTTGGCAACGACCGCCGCGTGCTGGTCTCCGAGCTTTCCGGCAAGCGCAACATCCAGTTCAAGCTGGAAGAGCGCGGCCACGACATGCCGCTGACGACGGAAGAGACGACAGCGCTACTCGGTCAGGTCAAGCAGATGGAGTCGCGAGGCTTCCAGTACGAGGCCGCCGACGCGTCCTTCGAACTACTCGCGTTGCGCTCGCGACCCGACTACCAGGCGCCGTTCGCGCTTGACGATTTCCTCGTCATCGAGCGCCGTCGTCCCGGGTCGTCCGAGCCGAACGACCGCGATGCGTCGCTGATGATGGCCGAAGCCACGACCAAGATTCGCGTCGGCGACGACCTCTTCCACACCACGGCCGACGGCAATGGCCCCGTCAACGCGCTCGACAGCGCCGCACGCAAGGGCCTCGAGCTGGCCTTCCCCGAGCTCGCAGCCGTCTCGCTGCTCGACTACAAGGTTCGGATCATCGACACCGATGCCGGCACCGAGGCACAGGTCCGCGCCTTGATTGAATCGACCGATGGACACCGCACCTGGACCACGGTCGGGGCATCGGCCGACGTGATTGAGGCGTCCTGGATCGCGCTCGCCGATGCCTACGAGTACTACCTGCTGCATCGGGACCAATGGCGGCCCGACGACGACTCCTCTGCTGACTAATCGCTGGTCGCCCTCCGTGGCCCAAGCAAATCCGACTTCGCAGGCGCTACCATGCGCAATGGACATCGTGGGCCGCTGCTGAGCGGGACTGTGCTGTGGATGCCGGTGAGCGGGCGCGGCCCAAGGGAGTTGTGGGGCGATGGCGAACGATGCAGTTGACATAGTTCAAGGCGGATTTCCGAGGTGCCAGCAGTGCGACAAGGGCGTGTTGGTGCCGCTCTCCGACTTCGGCGGACAGGGCGCCGCCGTCCACTACAAGGCGTGGATCTGCACCGACCCGAAGTGCCTGTTCAACCTTAAAATCCGAAACGGCGACGTCTACCTCAACGAGCCGATCTACGACGGCCGCGAAGAGCGGCGCTGAGGGTAGGCCGCGTCGCTCTCAAATTGCTCCTTCTCCCCAGTTGCTCCCCCTGGCAGGGGGAGCGGTCGCGGAGCGACTGAGGGAGTCGGTGCGGAGCGTCTCCCTGCCCGGGGACCCCCTCAGCCTTCGGCAGCTCCGCCTGCAAGGGGGAGCAACGGATCGGCCTGGCAATGAACATCGCCCGCATCGACACCTACCCGATCATGGCCGGCCGACCGCAACTGTTCGTCGCGATCACCACCGACGACGGAACGGTCGGACTCGGCGAGTCCGGGCTGGGCCGCCAGGAGCGCGCGGTCGTCACCGCCATCGAGCGGTTCTCAGAGCTGCTCATTGGCGCAGACCCGATGCGGACCGAGCATCTCTGGCAGGTCATGGCCCGCGCCTCGTTCTTCCCCACCGACCTCGTCAACTCCGCCGCCATCTCCGCTATCGACCTCGCGCTGTGGGACATCAAGGGCAAGCTGCTCGGCCAGCCGGTCTACAACCTGATTGGCGGACTCGTCCGCGAGCGGATTCACTGCTATCCACACAACGAGGGTGAGCACGATCCGGCCGCGCTGATCGACAGCATCGAACAGACAGTCGCCGATGGTTGGCGCTTTGCTCGCTGGAAGCTGAGCGGCGCGGACGCCGAGTATTACGACCCACCCAGCGTCGTTCGACGATCAATCAAGGCTATCCAGGCAGTCCGCGCCCACTTCGGTGCTGAGTTGGAACTCTGTGTCGATGTGCACACCCAACTCGACCCACCCGATGCGCTCAACTACTGTCGCGCGGTCGAGGATGTGTATCCGTTCTTCATCGAGGACGCGCTACGCTCAGAGCGGCCAGCGGCCTATCGACGCCTGCGCCAGCGCACCAACGTGCCGCTCGCCGCGGGCGAGCAGTGGCACGGCAAGTGGGGCTTCGCCACCGCGATCGAGGAGGAGCTGATCGACTACGCCCGCATCGATCTCTGTCTCGTCGGCGGATTGACCGAGGCGCTGAAAATCGCCCGTTGGGCCGAGACGCATCACATCCAGATCGTGCCGCACAACCCGCTCGGTCCAGTCTCGTCAGCAGCGGGAGCGCAACTGATGCTCGCATCGGCCAACGCCGGAGTCCTGGAAATGGCCAAGCCGCCGGGCAGCGCGCTGGAGGATGTCTTCCCGCAACAGACCCCATTCGAGAACGGCCACGCGCTCCCCACTGACCAGCCCGGCTGGGGGATCAGCTTCGATCCCAAGAGTGCCAAGAACTATCCAGAACCGCCGCCCGGCTTCGCGCCCATGCTCAAGCGCCGAGACGGAGCCTTCACCAACTGGTGAACAACATGAGGACCAACTGGTGAACAGCGTGCAGACAAACTGGTAGTAAGCTAAATCGGTCGGGGAGTGGCGCAGCTTGGCAGCGCGCTTCGTTCGGGACGAAGAGGTCGGAGGTTCAAATCCTCTCTCCCCGACCATTTTTTCTCTTCCAAGTTTGTTCCTACGCTATTTCCCGTCTCCGCCCCAGAGCGGGGACCAGTTTTTCGCTCCCCCTCGCGGAGATCTTTGAAAAACTCATGGTTCCCCTCTCCCCCCCTTGCGGGGGGAGATGTCACGGAGTGACAGAGGGGGTCCCCCGCCAGCGACCAGATAGGCCTTGAGATGGGGAGCCCCCCTCTGCCTTCGGCATCTCCCCCGCAAGGGGGGCGAAGGGGACTTATTCAAAGGTCTCCTTGCGGGAGGAGAAGGGGAGTTACATATCGGTCTCTTGCAGGGGGAGCTGTCGCGGAAGCGACTGAGGGGGTCGGCCGCCGACGGAGGGACCCCCTCTGCCTTCGGCGGTTCCCCCTGCAAGGGGGAGCAAGAGTTCAAGAATGCGATGGAGTCGAGGTCCTGCGACTACATGTCCAACTGCGACTGCTGAGCAAACGGCTGCGGCAACCGACTCGCGAAGAGGAAGACCACGCAACTGACCGCGACGCAGATAGCGTATAGGAGAAGCGCCAGGTCGTAGTTGCCGTTTCGGTCGTAGATGGTTCCCGCGATGATCGGCGAGAAGACGATCGCCATCGTCTGGAAGAGAAATGCTGTGCCCATGATCGTGGCGAAGTTGCGCAGTCCGAACGCGCGTGACAGCATCAGCGCTTCCAGCGGCGGCGCCGCCGCGAAGCCGATGATGTAGCACACCACAGCAACGCTGACGCCGGGAACGGTTCCTCCTGTGAAATAGAGCACCAGCAGTGAAGCGCAAACAAAGAGCGCGCCGACTGCGGCCACCCGCTCCGGCCGCCGAAACCGCTCAAGCTGCGAGCCAGCCGTCAATAACCAGACCACCGCGCCGCCCGCGGTCAGCGAGACGATCTGCGCCGACCAGGTGTCGGAGAAGCCAACCGAACGGTAGTAGGGCACGCCTTGCGACAACCAGCCAAAGACGACGAAGTAGAGCAGCATCAGCCCCAGCACAAGCGCCCAGAACAGGGGCGTGCGCATCGCCTGACCGATTGTCAGTCCGCTGAGCGCCACCGGTTCAACTGATGATCCCGTCCCCGGCAACGCTATCGGAGCGTCGCTTTCGGATGGCCGCGGCTTGTCGCGAACGAAGATGAAGGCCACGACGTACGCTCCCAGGATCAGCATGGCCGAATAGAGAAATGCGTCGCCCCATCCGAGCCTTGAAATGATCAACGCCACAAATGGAAGCATCACCATCTGACCCAGCCAGACTGACGCGCCAATGATGCTCAGCGCCACGGCCCGGCGCCGGTCGAACCAGCGCACCGCCAACGCCTGCGCCGGGATGTATGCCACCAGTCCGAGCGCCAGTGAGGAAATCCCCAGGTAGACGTACCACTGCCAAAGCTGGGTCATGAATGCGAGCAACACGAATGCGACCCCGCAGAGCGGTGCGCCGATCAGCATGAGACGACGCGGTCCGACCACATCGATCAGGCGGCCGATGAACGGCGCAAACAGCCCAATCGTCCCGACTGTGACCGAAAAACCCATCGAGACCTGCGCACGAGACCAGCCGAACTGATTCTCGAGCGGCTCGGTGTAGGCGCTCAGCGATCCAAGGGTCAACCCTTCGGCGACGATCAGCGCCACCACCATCCCAAACAGCACATACCAGCCGTAGTAGATCCGGCCGATTCGCCAACGCCTTATTCCACGAGGTTCATACGTCGTCGCTTCGATGGCCATGGCTCGTAGGCTACCTGTGAATCGTCAAGACGCCCAAGGCCAGCTCATCGCGACGGGCTTACCAGGGTGTATCGGAACTCGCTTCGCCTCCATTTCCGTCATACCCGCGCTCCGCCGCGGGTATCTCGCTGTGCTCGGCACAAACGCCAGAGCTGCCTAAGCGATTCAAACGGGCGCGGTCCCTCAGGTCGGAGCGTCGGTGCAGCACTCGTCGAGATTCCCGCGACGGGGCGCGGGAATGACGGATCTTGGAGCTCTGACCCGTCCGAGCCTCTCAACACAGCCGATCCAGCGCGATATCTTGTACATACGCCCTGCGACGCACTCGCACTCCCGACCGCCAGCGAACGGACACCACTCCATGACGACCACTCTCAGCAGCATCAGCACCAGTCCACTGCCCTGGCCGAGCCAGCGTGAGCTGCCCGAGGTGTCACGGCCACTGCCGGTAGGCACCACTGTCATTTCCTCCGACAGCCACTGGCTGGAGACCGGTGAATTCGTCGACCGCATGCCGGCCAAGTATCGCGACCGTGCGCCTCGCGGCGTCTTCAACGAGCGCGGCTTCCACATGGAGATTGACGGCAAGTCGACCGACAACCCCGGCATGCCCAGCGAGCTGATCGAGGGCCGCGCCGGGATGTGGGACGCCGGCATTCGCGTCGAGGAAACCTCGCGCGAGGGCGTTGAACAGGAGATCCTCTTCCCCCAACGCATGTTGGGCATCATTCGCAACGAGGACTTCGACTTCATCCAGGCCTGCATGGACGCCTACAACGAGATGCTGGCCGACTTCTGCGCCGAGCAGCCGGACAAACTGCACGGGCTCGCGCTGCTCAACTACTGGAATCCCGACGCGACCGAGGACGAGCTGCAGAAAATCAAGGCGCTCGGCTTCAAGGGCGTGTTGATGCCCTCGCTGCCGCCGCCGCACGCCAAGGTCTACTACAACGCCCGCGCGCTCGAACCGATGTGGAAGGCGATCGGCGAGTCCGGCCTGCCGCTCAGCTTCCACGTCGGCGAGACCTTCGACGCCCGTGGTCAGGGCGGACTGGCCACGACGATCGTCGTCGCCTTCCAGCCCTTCCGGCGTCTGTTCGCGCTGCTCACCTTCGCCGGCATCTTCGAGCGCAATCCCGGACTCAGGGTCATCTTCACCGAAGGCGGCATCTCCTGGGTACCCAGCGCCCTGTTCGACTGTGACAAGGTCTACGCCTCGTTCGAGAGCGAGATGACGCCCAAGCTCGCCAAGCGGCCCAGCCACTACTGGTTCGAGAACTGCTACGCCACCTTCATCGAGGATCCCAGCGGCCTGCGCCAGCTCGACCTGATCGGCGTCGACAAGGTCCTCTGGGGCAGCGACTACCCGCACCCCGAGAGCGCCGTCGGCTACACCCAGCAAAGCCTCTGGGACGTCTTCAACGCCACCGACTCAGTCGAAGACGCGCAAAAGATCGTCGGAGGCAACGCAAAGAAACTGTGGGGCCTGTCGTAGGCTGACGGGGCCAAAGATCAGTAGAGTGGCGGTCGAGCAGTTAGTACGGATTGGTCGCGAGGTGCGCTGTGAGAGATCCAGGCAAAGTGCCTTGGGCTGAGTTCATCGTCGAAGGAGGATCATCCGACGGAATTGATGCTCAGGCACTGGCAACGTTGCTAATGAACTTGAACAGAGCCGCCAGGCAGGTGGCCGCTGATCTTTTGCGACGCCCAGCTGGCACCGGCAGAATGAACAAGGAGGAGCGAACGCTCGCTGCACTCAAAGTAGTCGAGATAACGAACAGCAGCGTGCATATCGCCCTCAGTCCGCCCGAACCGGCTTCGGGGATTCAGCTCGAGCTAACGAATCGGGAATCGAAGCCCGTTGACCCCTTGGATGTAGTCGCTGCGTTGCAGTCGGATCTCGCAGGGGAGAAATCAAAGGTAGGAATGAGCACAGAGCGTCGGTCTGCAATAGATGCAGTTCTGCGCTCCTCTCAGCGCCTTGGGTCTTCGCTGCGAATGTCGTCCCAATCTCAAGTGAAGGCCGGAAGGACATTCCTTGAGGTTGACTTGAGCGCGAGTAAGGGCAGCAACCCAGACGAAGCCTCACAAGGAATAACTTACGGAGTTGCACATATGGTGGATATAGAACCAGGCAATTCACGTCTGAGAGTCAGAACTTATGAAGGCGAAAGTCTGCTTATCCACGCGCCATCGAGGTTCGTCAAGGAACTGCCCGGAGTGCTGGGCAAGCCAATCGAGGCAAGATTTGAGGAGACTTCACGGGCAGCGGCGGACCATAAACGCACGCTGAAGAGCGTGCGCTTGCTAGAACAGGAAGAAATCGGAGAGATTCCTGTACCCCGACGGTGGCGTCAATTGGCGGCTCAGCACGGCATTAGCCTGTCGTGCGTTCCGAATCATCCTGAGCTTATTCGAGGCCATTTCGAGTCAGAAGAGGAAATTGACGATTTCATAGAGTTTTTGGAGTCCATGCGGTAAGATTGCGGACGATAAAGTACACGAAATGAAGTACTTTGTCGATGCAAACGTGTTCCGGTATCTTGTGCTTCGTCCAAAGAACATAGAGTTTGGTTTCTATCAAGAAGTGTGGCCAGAGCAAGGAGCCATTCTGTCTTCAGTCGTACAAGATGAACTTGAAAGAGGAGACTTTCCAAGCGACAAACACTGGGATGAAGTCAGAGTACTTTTTGATATGTGCACTAGAGTGCCTCAGATCGACAAGGCATCGGTGTGGTTCGCCCGTGCCCGAATCGTGCGCAATCGCATTGGCTTGTCGAATGGCGTTGGTGACAACGATCTACTGGTCGTTGGCCAAGCTGCTCAAAATGGGTGGGGATATATTTCGCACGACCGAAACGCCATACGAGTTGCTCGAGGATTGAATGTTGAGATCAAAACCGCTCACTCAGATATGGATCTTTACTTTGCGCAGGACGACATTAGGCTCCAGGCTCAGGATAGAGATTAGGATTGTCGTCAAGCTTGGGTGTCGACAGACATATTCTGAAGGATTTGGTCTTGAGACGCCGTGGTTCGTGCTAGCCTTCGCTGCATGATATTGGAGTAGCTCGACTTCCTCTCCTGCGAGCTATACATCATTGACCAGCAATTTGGTGCCGTACGAGCATTCGAAATGATAGACGCCACCGCTCAATGCGTCGTCGATCTAGATGTCGAGGACGAATCGCGCATCGCCAACTGCGTGCTGAAGGCACAGGAGTCATAAGGATTCAGGGGATTGGTGTGAGCCTCAGTCAAGCCATTCTCGCGACGCCCTGGCAGGCTGCTGCCTCAATCCCCGATGGCGCGACGATCACAGTCTCCGGCACGATCGGGTACATGCTGCCGATTCCTGTGCTGGATGCGATCGAGCGGCGCTTTCTCGAGACAGGGCATCCTCGCGACCTGACCTGGTTCGATGTCTTTCCCACCGGCCTCGCCGGTATCGAGCCGCTTGCGCAGGAGGGACTGCTCAAGCGAGTGATCAGCGGTTGGTACACGCTGCACCCGCGACTCCGCGACTTCATCCTCGACAATCAGGTCGAGGGCTATTGCTATCCATTGGGCACGCTCGCATTCTGGTGCCGAACGAGCGCCGCAGGACAGGCCCTGCTCACTGAAACGGGCCTCGACACATTCATGGATCCAACTCACTGCGGAGACGGCTTCGCCGGCGGACGCCTGAACGACGCAGCCTCGGAGCCATTGGTCGAGCGCGTCGAGTTCGATGACGGCCCGCAGTTGATGTTCCGCCCGATGCCTGTGGATGTGGCCATCATTCGCGGCACCACCGTCGACCGCGCCGGCAACCTCTCGCTCGAGGGCGAGCAGGTCACGATGAGCGTCCTCTACCAGGCGCTCGCCGCCAAGCGAAGGCCGGGCGGACAGGTCATCGTCCAGGCCAGTCGGCTGGTCGAAGTGGGCGAGATTTCTCCGCGCAACGTCGCCGTCCCTGCTGAGCTGGTTGATCAGATCGTGATTCATCCCGACGCTCACATGGACGAGTCAGCCCCGATGCTCGACTGGATGGACCAGGCAGCGCAACTGCAGCGACCACCTCGGCAGGTGCTTCTGGACCACGACCCCGAGGTCTGGCGTCGCTGGCAGGAGACCGGCGAAGCCCCGCCTCTTCGCGAGCGCAAGCTGACCGCCGACATCATCGCCGGCCGTCGCGCGTTGCTCGAGCTCAATCGGGGAGAATTGGTCAACCTCGGACTCGGTCCACCGATGCGCGATGTCGCGGCGGCCGCTGTTGACGACGATGTCGACCCGGAGTTGCGCTTCTCGGTCGAGACCGGCGCCCTCGGAGGCGTGCTGAACGGTCGCTGGTACCGCTCCGGCGTGACCAGCATTCTCGAGACGCCGGACATCTTCAGCCTCTACACGACCTCAGTCATGGATGCCTCCTGTCTCGGCATGCTTGAGTTTGATGCCCTGGGCAACGTCAACCTGCTCCGCTACGGCGACACCATCGTTGGGCCCGGCGGCTCGATGGATATCGCTGCGCACATCCAACGACTCGTTTTCATCGCGCCGTTTCGCGCCGGTGGACTCAAGGCCGTCGGGCAGGACGGACAGCTCTGCATCGAGCAGGAGGGCCAATATCCCCGCGCAGTTGAGCGAGTCCAGGCTGTGTCATTCAACGGTCCGCGCATGTTTCAGCAGGGCAAGTCCGTCCACTACGTCACCGAGCGTGCGGTCTTCGAACTGACCGAGCACGGGCCGATGCTGACCGAAATCGCGCCGGGTCTCGACCTTCAGCGGGACGTTCTTGATCTGATGGAGTTCAAGCCCACCGTTTCGCCAGATCTGCGAACCATGGACCCCCGTATCTTCACTCAGGGCCCAATTGGAATCCGAAATGATTGGGGTCTGCCTCCGCTGGCATAGTCGCCCTAACCTGCGCGCATAACGAAAGCTGGACGAGCATGTCTGTCGAACGAATCGAAATCACACACCAGGGTCCCTATGCCGACGGCCAGGAGTTCGGCGATGCGGGTTGCTTCGAGCTGATCCGCGCCCGACTGCATTACGCGGTCAACCCTCAGCTCGAGGACCACAAACGAATTACCGACCTTGCCCTCGCGCCTCGCGGAGCGGACGGCTGTGTCCGCTTCAGCGGCGACCTGGTGCTGATCCGCCCGCAGAATCCCTCCTCCGGCAACGGTGCGCTGGTGATTGATGTCCCCAACCGCGGACGTAGCCTCTTGCCGGGCGCGCTCAATCGAACACCGCAAGAAATGTCGTTCACCGATCCGCTGCACCAGGGCGATGGGTTCCTCTACCGTCGCGGGTTCAGCGTTGCCTCGGTCGCCTGGCAGTGGAACACACCCGAGCTGCCCACCCTGCTCCAGTTTGAAGCGCCGGAAGCGCTCGGCGACGATGGCGCCCCGATTGCGGGCGACGCGATCACCGACCTGCGTCCGAGTGAGCGCCTGGCCTCGATGCCCATTGAGCACCTGGGCCAGCCTGGCTATCCGGTCTCGAGCAGCGAGGCAGGCAGCGCTCGCCTCTACGTCCGTGACTTCGAGGATGACGAGCCCCGTGAGATTCCACACGACCGCTGGCGATTCGCTCGTCAGACCGACGAGGGCCCGGTCCCAAGCGCTCGCGACCTCTGGATCGAGGGCGGTTTCACGCCGGGACGAATCTACGAGATCGTTTATCCGACCGATCGCTCGCCGGTCGTGGGCGCCGGTCTGCTCGCGTTCCGCGATGCCGCCTTGTTCCTGCGCGACTGGCAGCATTCGTACGAGCGCGTGCATGGCTTCGGGATCTCGCAGAGCGGGCGCTTCCTCCGCCACCTGCTCTATCTCGGCTTGAATCGTGATCCCGACGCTCCCACGCAGCGGGCGTTCGACGGAGTCCACATCCACGTGGCCGGCGGCATTCGCGGCGAGTTCAACCGACGCTATGGGCAGCCGTCACAACTGTTCCTGGCGGGACCGATCCACGAGTTCCCGTTTGCGGACGTGGTCCTCGACGACCCCTTGACGGGCGCCAGCGACGGTCTGCTGAAGCGCTCCGACGAGCAGGGCGTGACACCGAAGGTCGTGACGACGAATACGAGCTGGGAGTACTGGCGCGGCGACGCGTCGCTGATCGACATCGATCCTGCCACTGGCGAGGACATCCCGGCGCATCCCCAGTCGCGGCATTACCTGCTCGCCTGCACGCAACACGGTCCTGGACAAGCGCAGCCGACGGATAGCTTCTACATCAATGGCGACCGCAGCATGTTCCGACACAACGCCGTCGATCAGTCGCCGCTGATGCGGGCGGCGTTGGTCAACCTGGATCGCTGGGCCGCCGGAGAATCCGAGCCGCCGCCGACGAACGTGCCGAGCATCGCGAACGGAACGGCCGCCAAGCGGCGCGAGGTGCTGTCGCAGCTCAGCGAGCGAGTGACGACACCCGACCCCGATCGTCTGTCGAAAGTGCGGACGGTCGACTGGACAACTTTGCCAGCCATCGAAGGGGCCGAATACCAGGGCTACGTCTCCGCACTCGACGGGGACGGCAACGAAGCCGCCGGCCTCCGGCTACCGGATCTCACACAGCCCCTCGGTCTGCACACCGGCTGGAATCCGCGCCATCCAGAAACAGGAGGAGAGGACCTGACCAGTCACTTCGTCGGCCTAACTGAGTGGTACGGACGAGAGGAAATCCTCGCCCGCTACGGAGATAAAGAGTCATATCTAGGCAGAGTCAGGACAGACGCTGTTCAGCTCGCAGAGGAACGCGCAATCCTATCGGAGGACATCGACCTAATCGTCGAAAACTGCGCCGAGCGCTGGGATGTCGCTATTGGCTAGCGACATCTGAGGTTCCGTCAATCCTGCACGCCTCCGTCATTCGCGCGCCCGCTCCGTCATTCCTGCGCAGGCAGGAATCACGATCCTCTTACGGTTGATCACGGCATGATATTTGGCCGTACCTTGAGGGTTCCGCGCAGGACGCTCGAGGTACGGCAACGGCCTGAGTTCCGGACGGAGTCATTCGTCTCGTGATTCCTGCCTGCGCAGGAATGACGGAGTAGCAGCGGAAGCGACGACTCCGTGAGATCGGCTTACACCGAGACAACCTCCGACTCGAGCAATGCCTCCAGCTCCGACACCCCAAGCCCAAGCTCCTCAGCCAGCACCTCCGCCGTGTGTTTATCAAGCAGCGGCGCACGACGATGTACCGCGTGGACTCCGCTCAAGTGATGCGGTCGCAGTCGAAACGATGGTGTTTGCCTTGAGGGCCCTCTTAGCCTTCCGCTCCGGAGGGTAGACAATGACATTCCAGGAATCACTTGAGCAAATCCGCGAGACCATCGAGAAGCACGGCGACAAGCTCATCAACGAGGAAATGACCAAACAAGCCCTCATCCTCCCAATGATCGAGGCTTGGGGATACGACACCCGAAACCCCTCGGAAGTCATGGCCGAGTATCCGCTCAAGCTTCCTGGTGGAGGAAACGGCAGGGCGGACTACGTGATCATGCACAATGACAAGCCGGCAATTGTCATTGAGTGCAAGTCGGCTGGAGTCCTGCTCGATGCCAACATCCATGAGCAGATGCAAGACTACGTCAGAGCATCAGGAGCTGCCGCGGGCGTGTTCACAGACGGAGCGCAGTACACCTGTTACACCGATATCGAAGAGCCTGGCCGGATGGACTTGTATCCGTACTGCAATGTCAATCTGCTCGATATGGATGGAGACGAATCTCGGGCACTATCACTGCTGGCGAAGGAATTCTTCGCTCCTGCACGTCTGCGTACTTCCGCGAAACCACTGAAAGACAAGTTAGATCGCCTGTACGACATTGATTCGTTTCTCAAGGACTCGCCACTGAGGGATGATCTGTTCCGAATCGGCAATTCCAGAAGCGAGTCGCACCGCAAGGAGCAGGCCGGCCTACTTAGTAACGAATTGCGAGACAGGATCATAGAGCTGGTGGAGGACATCGCACGACGTCAACTATCGGGTGACGAAGCTGTCATGACCACGCACGAAGAGTTGAACGCATATTTCATGGTGAAAGGCATGCTGCAGGGGACGATAGCTCCGAGTCGCGTTGGACATCGGGATGTCCGCAGCTACTTCAGCGTCCTTGTCGACAACAACAATCGAAAACCCGTCTGTCGCTTCTACTTCAATGGCCGAATTTGGCAGGTCGGTACATTCGACGAAGACAAGCAGGAAACCAAACACACTATCGAGGACCTCGACGACATCTTTGCTCTAGCCGCCCGACTGAGAAAAACTGCGAGGCGATACGCCGATGACTAACAACGCTCTCTCCGCAGGAAGGAGCGGGTCCCCGCGCGGAGGCGGGGACTGGGAACGGTGCCGAGCTGACAACTCAGGCCGTCGAGACAACCCCCGACTCGAGCAGCGCCTCAACGTCCGACACGCCGAGGCCCAACTCCTCAGCCAACACCTCAGCGGTGTGCTCACCGAGCAGCGGCGCCCGACGATGCACGGCGGGACTTTCGCTGAGCCTGATCGGACAGCCGAGCAGCGTCATCGGACCTCGAGTCGGATGCTCGATCTCGACAAGCATCCCTCGTTCCCGCAGGTGCTCGTTGTTGAAGATCTCTCCCGAGTCCAATACGGGGCCGGACGGCACGCCGGCCTCTCGCATGGCGTCCATCACCTCAAACTTGGTCCGCTCACGAGTCCACGACTCGATCGCCTCGCGCACGTCGTCGCCCTCGTTGCGGGTGATGCCTCGTGACTCGTTGTTCTCGTTCAGGTCCGGCCGACCGATTGTCTCCATCAGGGCCTTGCGCATCCGACCGCCCGCGACCACAACCCAAACCCAGTCCGAGCGACCACCTGGCTTGCAGGGGAAGAGGCCGGTCGGCGCGGTCAGACCGTCGCCGTAGGGCGGGGCTGGATCGCCCGACACCTCGCGCCGCGTCATCGGCACGCGGGTGTAGTTGGTCACCGCCTCCTGCATCGACAGCTCGACCTTCTGGCCGACGCCGTCGCGCTGACGCTGCCACAACGCGGCCAGCATGCCGATTGCTGCTTGCACGCCCGTGCCGGTGTCGCCGATTGTCGGTCCGGGCTTGAGCGGCATCCCGTCGGCCATGCCGGTCAACGCCATCGCGCCGCCGGCCGCCTGCGCGACCATGTCGAACGACTTCGTCGGCGCCCACGGACCGGTCGTGCCGAAGCCCTTGACCGTGCAGTAGATCAGCGCCGGGTGAATCTCTTTGAGCGAGTCGTAGCCGATGCCCAGCCGCTCCATCGTGCCCAGCGTGAAGTTCTCGACCACGATGTCGAACTTTGGCACCAGTTGCAGGAAGATCTCACGACCCTCGTCCGTCTTCAGGTCGAGCGTCAACGAGCGCTTGTTGTTGTTCAGCGTGATGAAATAGGTCGAGTCGACCGCATCTGGCCCGGAGCCCAACCGTCGCCCCGGCTCACCGCGTCCGGGCGGCTCAACCTTGACAATCTGAGCACCCAACCAGCCCAATGCCTGAGTCGAAGAGGTCCCAGCCTCATACTGGGTCAAGTCCAAAATCCGAACATCGGCAAGCGCCAAGGCCATATTCAGCCCCTCTCAAGTCTGCGGTGAGGATAACCACTTTAGGGAAGGAAACCGGACCGAAGGGCCGAACTCAGGCAGGAACTTGCTCAAAGGACAGTTCGGGCAGGATGTTGCGCTCGCGCGCATGCTCGATGGTGAGCGCTACCAGCCCGCCATCGCAATCCAGGTCAACCAAGTTTTCATAGCCCAGATCCTGCGTGTCCTCCACAGGTGCATCGGTGAACACGATGAGCAGTGTGTCCGTGTCCTTGAAGTAGGTAGCTTTCATGGTGCGATCACCGCCTGACACCCTTGAGCCTGACCGCTGGTAGACGCCTCAGACGCTGATTGAGCGGGTCGACCTCGATCCCCAACGATTCAAGGGCCGTGACTCCGAGCAGTGGTTCGGCGTCATCGTCGCCAAACATGACGGTGGTACCAACGATCTCGCCGAGGATTTCGAATCTCGCAACAGCGATATCCAGGCGAATCTCGCTGCCGTCGGCCAATATGTACCGACGTTGTCCATCGGGGACGACGCCGATCTCATTCAAGCACTTCCTCGGCACAAGGGAGTCAGTCGCCCCGGTGTCGACTAGAAACAGCCCGCTCCACTCGCGGCCGTGATCGCCGGGATTGCTGACGTTGACGGTTACGTGCGTAGCCCCCATGTGCGGTCTCCTGTCGGGTTGCTCTGCTTTCGATGGTACCCACTTCAAGGTCACGACCGCGCCACCGCTCAGTCTGCCCCAACCACGACACCGGCCTCCGACAAGTCAGGCGTTCGCTCGCCAAGGACTTCCGACGCCCCCGATCCGGGAACCATCGCCGGCCGACCCACAGTGACCGGCGTCCGACTCATCTTCACCGATGGGCCGTTGGTCCGAACTCGGCCTCGACCCTCATGTTCCCTGGTGATCGAGAAGCCGAGCGAGACGGCTCGCTGCTCGGTCATGGCGTGCTCAACTGAGCCGACCGCCGATGCGCCGATTCCCTTGGCGGACAACTCCGAGACCCATTCGGCGACGGTCTTGCTCTTGAACTCATCCGCCGACGGCATGTCGTGGGCCTGTTCAGGCTTCGCGCCGACGAACAGCCAGCCGTCTGACGCCTCGTACAGGCGATGCAGCGGGCCCTCGCCGATAGCCTCCTGGCCGGCTGGCTCGTCCCAGTGCTTGCCCTCGTAGCCGAGCAGCATGTTGGACTGGAGGGTGCTCGCCGTGCGGGCGAGCGCGGTGAAGACCTGCTGACCCTCGCCCGTCCGCAGCCGGTGATAGAGCGCCATCCCGACGCCGAACGCGCCGTTGATGCCGGTGCCGTAGTCGTTGATCGCGAACGGTTGCAGCGTCGGCTCGGTGTCGCCGTAGCGCGTCATCATCCCGCTCGCGGATTGCGCCAACTGCTCCCAGCCGGCCCGACCAGCCCAGGGACCGATCTCGCCGAAGGCGTTCAGCGACGCGTAAACCACGTCGGGATTGATCTGGCGCACCGAATCGTAGTCGACGCCTAACCCGCCAACCTTGCCCATCCGATAGTTCTGGACCACAACGTCGACATCGGCAGCGAGCTCCATGAAGACGTCGCGGCCTGGTTCGCGCTTCAGATCGAGCAAGACCGAGCGCTTGCCGCGGTTGATGTCCTCGTGCAACAGGATGCCGTTCTCACGCGATGGATTGTCAATCTTGACCACGTCGGCGCCGAATTCGGCCAGTGTCCGTCCACAGGTCGGTCCGGCGAGGATGATGCAGAGGTCCAGCGCGGTCATGCCCTCGAGGGCCTGCGACAGTCGTCCACCGGGCGCGGTCATCGCAGCCGGCGCGGTCCTCGACAGCTCGGAGAGGATGTCGTCGCGGTCGGCGTCCAGGGCCTTCCTGGGCCCACGAATCTCGCCCGGCGTTCCGCCCATGCGGACCTGGATGCCGGGCTGCAGCATTGGCCCCAGCTCCGGGTCGTCGATGTCGACGATGATCTCTGCCTCGCGGGCATGCGGTTCCTGCAGCCACTCCGAGGAGTCGAGGCAGCGCACGGTCGGCGGGCCGGCCTCGTTGATCAGGTCTTCCCACTCTTGCGCTGTTCGCGTCAGGAAGATGTTGGTCAGTTGTGCTCGTGCCACGTCGGCCAGAGCGAAGTCCTTGTGGATCTCCGCCGCCTTCGACCACGGCTGATCCAGCCACTGCGGGACGCCCGCCGCGACGCAGAACTGTCGGATGAAGTGCGAGTACGCCGCGTGGAAAAAGACCCAACGCCCATCGGAGCATTCGTACGGTCCGACCCAGGGGACGGGACCGCGCGGCGTGTCACTGTCGAGGTACTTGAGACCTCGGATGCCGATCGCCTGGTAGAGGCTGTCGTGCAGCGACGCCTCGATCCGCTGGCCGAAGCCGTCGCGCTCGCGAGCGACCAGCGCCATCGACACCCCGGCGCAGCCGACGAAGGCCGCGTAAGACGATGCAATCGGCACCGCCGTATAGACCGGTTTCGGCGCATCGGCCATCAACGATCCGCTGTAGGTGCCGACCGACGCCGAGACCACACCTTCCCATCCGGGCATGCCGGCGCGATCGTCATCCGAAGAGAAGCCAGGCAGAGAGAGGTAAATCAGACGGTCGTTGATATTGGTCGATTCCTCAGCCCCGAGGCCCAACCGATCCATCACGCCGGGACGGAAGTTCTCCACCACCACATCGGCCGACGCGATCAATTCCTGCGCCGTGCGGCGACCGCTGGCCGTCTTGAGGTCGAGAGAGATGCGCCGCTTGCCGCGATTCCAGACCGCGTTGCCCGGCGTGTCCCAGATCGGACCCGAGCGCGGATCGACGCGAATCACGTCGGCGCCGTGGTCGGCGAACATCATCGCCGCCAGCGGGCCTGCCATGTATTGTCCGAAATCGATTACGCGAAGTCCGTCGAGCGCGCCCATATCCGCCTCCATCGCAGGTTCGTTGTTGCGATCAGAGGCTAGCGGCTATCGATGATTGTTCAGGGCGCTCTCGATCGCTTCGTCGACGTTCGCCAGGAGTTCCTCGACCGAGCCGTCATTGTGCAGCACCAGGTCGGCCTTGGGCGCGCGCTCGGTCCAGTGGATCGCCGACGCCATCCGCTGCTCTGCCTCTTCTCGCGAGAAGCTATTGCGAGCCATCAGGCGCTGCAGGGCTGTCTCGCCCTCCGACGCCACCAGCCAACCCGCGTCGCAGACCTCCATGTACGGACCTTCAAACAGCCGCACCGCCTCAAACACCGCAATCGGCGCCGGGTCGTCCTTCAGCTCCCGCAGCAGCCGCATGAACTCCCCCTCGATGTCGCCAATCGCCGTCCGCAACGCCGCCAGCAAGTCGGGCTTGCCAAAGACAATGTCGCCCAACGCCTTGCGGTCGACAAAGCCGTCGGAACCCACCACAGGGTCGCCAAACTCAGCAACGATTCGGTCAAATGCGGGCTTGCCGGGCTCGTACATCGTGTGGACATGGCGGTCGGCGTCGATGTGCCTGGCGCCATGGGCGTCGACGAGGTGTCGGCAAAGCAGCGACTTGCCGCAAGCGATGGATCCGGTGACGCCGAGGACGAAGGCCATGTCGGTAGGCTACTCGGGGTTTGCGATTGAGAGGGAGCCAAGAGGTGTCTGAGCCACTGGAGAACAGCGGAGGTCAGCCGGCGCTGGCGACATCCAGCGCGCATCTCGTTGAGCTGCTCGGCGCCATCGACAGCGTCAACAACAAGGCGATGTTCCTTGTCGGTCTCAATCTCGCGAGCAACAGCCTGTTTGTAGCAGTGATCGCCTCACTGGACCAGCCATGGTGGTCAGCAGTTGCCCCAGTCGCACTGGCGGTAGCGGCAGTATCCATTGGCGTGTGGATCCTCTGGCCGCGAGACGCCTATCAGTTTCCGCGACCCTCGGAGATGCTCAGGGCTCGGAGCCATGGGACCAACGATGACGAGCTGGCCTGGGAAGTTGTCCAAGTGCTGGCGCCGATAGCCGATGAAGCTGACCGCCTGCTGGATTGGATGTCCCTCTGGACTTCAGTGCTCGCGGTGCTGACGGGTCTGCAGCTCCTATGCGTAATTGCGACAGGACTGGCACTGATCGTCTAGAGCCCCTTGATCGTGCGACCAGGCTTCAGTGGAAATGGGCTGTCTGCGTCAACATCTGTTCTCTCTGGTAGGTCAAGGGG
The DNA here is from genome assembly GCA_965261715.1 of Dehalococcoidia bacterium. Taxonomy (GTDB): domain Bacteria; phylum Chloroflexota; class Dehalococcoidia; order Bin125; family Bin125; genus Bin125. The sequence continues at coordinate 2,448,866 of OZ253471.1, read as the reverse complement.
CCTTGCCTTGATTAGGAACATGTCGCGAAATCGTTCCCGCAGCGAAGGCCTATTCTGTCGGTCTTCACGAGCCATTGGAGCTGTCCTTTGCGCTTCGCTATTACTCTGCTGAAGACATCCTATCGGGAATTGACAATACCAAGGCCACTCATGACCCAACGCTGCCAATGGCCCGGCGACGATCCTGATGAGCTCGCCTATCACGATCTCGAGTGGGGCGTCCCGGTTCATGATGAATCGACCCTATTCGAGTCGCTGACGCTTGAGGGCGCGCAGGCCGGACTTTCCTGGCACACGATTCTGATGCGCCGCGACGGATTCCGGCGAGCATTCCTCGATTGGAACATCGAGGCCATCGCCGAGATCGATGCCGAAGGAGTCGAAGTCCTGGTCCAGGACACGGGCATTATCCGCCATCGCGGCAAGATCGAGTCGACCATCGGCAACGCCCAGGCGACCCTGTTGCTGCGCGAGCAGGGACTATCCCTCGCGGATATCGTCTGGGCCTACGCCGATCCCTCCAACGAACCACGTACCGACATTCAACCGCAGACCGCCGAATCGAAGGCGATGTCTCGCGAGCTCAAACGCCGCGGCTTCCGCTTTGTCGGACCGACCACCTGCTACGCCTTCATGCAGGCCATGGGAATCGTTAACGACCACGACGCCGACTGCTTCCGATTCGCGGAGATTGCACAGATGCGCGATACGCTGCTGAACGAACGGAGCAAACCATGACTTTCCAATATCTGCGACTCGAAGTTTCCGATCAGATCGGCACGATCATGCTCGATCGCCCCGAGAAGCTGAATGCGCTCTCTCGCGACCTACACAATGAAATGGTCGCCGCCGCCAACCAGCTCCAGGCCAACGACGATGTCCGCGTCGTGATTGTGACCGGCGCAGGGCGCGGATTCTGCTCGGGCGCCGACCTGACCGCGCGCCCGGGTGAGACACCGGCCGAATCGCAAAACCAGCGGATGGACGAGTTCAGCTGGGTCGGACAGCAGGCGCTGGCCTTTGGTCAGCTCGACAAGCCGACCATCGCCGCTGTCAATGGCGTGGCCGCTGGCGCCGGGATGAGCCTGGCTCTGTCCTGCGACCTGCGCGTCGGCTCCGAAAAGGCGCGATTCAAGGTCGTCTTCCTTGAGCGATCGCTGAGCCCCGACGCCGGCATGACCTGGTTCCTGCCCCGCGTCGTCGGCTACCCCAAGGCCGTCGAACTGGTCCAGACCAGCCGCTTCGTTGAGTCCGATGAGGCGCTTGCGATCGGACTGATTAACCAGCGCGTGCCGCACGAGGAGCTGATCATTCGCGCCCGTGCGCTTGCGACCGAGATCGCCTTCTGGCCGCCGCTCGCCTCCCGCGCCGCCAAGCGCGTGATGCAGCGCAATCTCAACGCCACGCTGGAAGAAGCGTTGCGCAACGAGATCACGGCCATTTCACACGCCACTCGCTCAGCGCACGATGTCCGCGAAGCCCAGGCCTCGTTCATCGAGAAGCGCCCACCGGCCTTCACCGGCGAGTAAGGGATCGACGTGCCTGACGTCACCATCCGCGAGGCCGACCTCGACGACGCGCAGACCATTCTCGATTTCATCGTCGGTCTGGCGGAGTTTGAGAACGAGCCTCGCTCGATCGTCAAAGCGACAGTCGAGAGCATCCGCCGCGACGGATTCGGCAACACTCGTCTATTCGAGACGCTGATCGCGGAACGCGATGGCCAACCGGTCGGCATGGCGCTCTTTTTTCCGCACTATTCGACCTGGACCGGGACACCGGCGCTCTACCTCGAAGACCTCTTCGTGACTTCTGAGGCGCGGGGCACAGGCGCCGGATTCGCGTTGATGCGGGCGTTGTCCGAGATCGCAGAGGCACGAGGTTGGGCGCGGCTCGATCTCTCGGTGCTCGACTGGAACCCGGCCCGCAAGTTCTACCACCAGCTCGGTATGGCCCACGAGTCCGAGTGGCTGCTCTATCGGCTCGACCAGGACGGCATCGCAGCGCTGGCTCGGATGGGGCAAGATGGCTGAGCTCAAGGTCTACGGCGCACCCTGGTGCCCGGACTGCCGGCGTTCCAAGGCCTTCCTCAGCGAGCACCGGCTCGACTACGACTGGATCGACATCGACCAGGACGCAGACGCGCTCGCCTACGTCGAGGAGCTTCAGAACGGCGGTCGCTCAATCCCCACGGTGATCCTGCCCAGCGGCGACACGTTGATCGAGCCGAGCGACGAGGAACTCGCCCAGGCGCTCGGCATCCAGGTGCGGCCGCAGCGACAGTTCTACGACCTCGCCATCATCGGCGGCGGACCGGCTGGGCTCGCCGCGTCGATCTACGCCGCCCGCGAAGGCATCGACACAGTCGTGATCGAGCGCTCGGCGCTCGGCGGACAGGCGGGCTTGACTAACCGAATCGACAACTATCCCGGCTTCCCCGACGGCGTCGACGGCGACGACCTCATGTCGAAGTTCGTCGCCCAGGCACGACGTTTCGGCGTGGAGCTGTTGTCAGCCGTGGGCGCGGCTGAGATTGCGTCGTCGTCGGATGTCCAGGTCACGCTCAGTAACGGTGATCGCGTCGGCGCACACGCTGTAATCCTCACACCGGGCAGCACGTATCGCCGACTCGGCGTCCCCGGCGAGGACGATCTGATTGGGACATCCGTCCATTTCTGCTCAACCTGCGACGGTCCCTTCTACGCCGGCGCTCAGCAACTCGCAGTGATCGGCGGAGGCAACTCGGCGCTGGAGGAGGGATTGTACTTAACTCAGTTTGCCGAACAGATACATATCATACATCACGGCGATCAACTCTCTGGCTCAGCGGTCCTGCAGGAGAAAGTGCAGTCGCATCCTCAAATCGAGTTGTCGCTCAAGACGTCGGTCAGTTCGATGGAAAGTAACGGCAAGCTATCGAGTCTGACATTGCAATCGGGCGATGGAACCGTACAAACTAATCCCGACGGCGTCTTCGTCTTCATCGGCCTGCAACCGAACACCGATTTCCTGCGAGGAGTCGTTGATCTCGACGAGCGAGGCTTCATCCAGACAGACGATCGCTTCCAGACCAGCGTGGAATCAATCTACGCTGCCGGCGATGCACGGGCCGGTTCAACCAAACAGCTCGGCGCCGCCGTCGGCGAGGGCATCACGGCGCTAATGATGACGCGCGAATACCTCAGAGCCCACCAACACGTCCGCACCCCGTCAACGGACGAATAGTTGCTACCGTCCTCGTCCGACCGGCGGCTGATCTACCAACGTTCCGTCTGCGACGAACCCATCGATCTCTTTGGACGAGAATCCTAGCTCTTCGCAGATCTGCCGATTGTTTCCGCCCAACTGCGGTGCTGGACGCATCTCTGACGCACCTTGCTCGCTGAAGTGGATCGGGAATCCCCCGTATTCGTAGACGCCGACGCTCGGCTGATCCCACTCGACGACGAAGCCACGGTCCCTGAGGTGCTCCGATTGCATCAGGTCGCCGTTGGTCATCGCTGGGAGTGCGGTGATTCCGGATGACTGGAGACGTTCAGCCAGCTCAAAGCGATCCTGCGAACGCGTCCACCCAGTGATCAGACCGTCGATTTCGTCGTGATGCTCGAACCGTCCGGACAGGTCTTGGAATCGATCATCCTCGAACCGTTCGTCGCTGACAAGTTCTGTGAATCGCTGCCAGGCCGCATCGTCTTCGATCGTGATTGCAATCCACATATCCATCGACTCACGCGCGTCGGGACTTTCGTCTCGGCATCGATACACACCCTGAGGCGCGCAGCTTCGCGAATGGTTGCCTCGTTGAGGGGCCTGTCCCTGTGCCGACGTCTCCAGGACCAGGTCGCCGGAAATCGATGTGTATGTCTGCAACTGCGACAGGTCGACGAAACAGCCTTGTCCGGTCGCGTCGCGCTCCCACAGCGCCGCCAATACGGCGAATGCGCCGTGCAGCCCGCCGATCGGGTCGGGGAAGGCGTGTCCCATCTTCATCGGACCGCCCTCGGCGTAGCCGGTTGCCGAGGCTGCACCTGAGTGCGCCTCGAGCACGGGTCCGTACGACACTCGCTGCCGAAATGGCCCAGTGTGCCCGTAGCCCGTGCAGGAGACCGAGATGATCCGTGGATTCCACTGGCTGACGGTCTCGTAGTCGATGCCCAGACTCTTTGAGCCGCGCGGACTGAAGTTGTCGACGATCACATCCGTCTCTTCGACCAGCCGACGCCAGATTCTTTTACCCGATGCAGACTTCAAGTTCGCACACAGTCCCCGCTTGTTGCGATTGTGCTTGTTGAAAATGCCTGAGCGATTCCACGGTTCTGGTTCCGGCTCACCCTCAGGGAACACCGACGCTCGCAGCGTCGGCTCGACCGCCTCGCCACGCCGCCAGTCGTCAAGGGCGGCGCGGAGCGCAGGGTTGTCGGGCAGGTGGCCGCCGCGCGACGTGTCCTGCTCCAGCTTGATCACGTCCGCCCCAAGATCGCCAAGCGTCCGACCGACCAGCGGTCCGGCCCAGGCGTAGCCAAACTCAACGACGCGCACTCCGGACAACATGCCGTTATTCATGTCTCGTCCACGTTTCCGGTATACCCACTCCCACGCTGACAAGGCATAAGAACCCGAGTTTCAGTCCCCATCCCGAGCTGGTCTCAAAAGTTGGTCGACCCCAACCTCCGTCATACCCGCGCTTCGCCGCGGGTATCTCGCCGCGCTTGGCACAAGACGCTGGAACCGGCTGAGCGATTGACATAGGCATGGCTACACAGGTTCGAGCGTCGGTGCAGCACTCCGCGAGATTCCCGCGGCGGAGCACGGGAATGACGGAATCGAGGATGATGCCGACCTCTGACATAACCTCTGAGTCCTCAAGCATTGTCGGAACTCACATTGACGACGCCCGCAGCCGCCAATGACTCGATCTCATCCCTCGCCATTCCCACTTCTTCAAGCACGTCAAATGTATCTGCGCCGAGCTTCGGCGCCTCCCTGAACTCCTCCGGCGATGACGGCAAAACAAACGGCAGCCCCGGCATCTTCACTCCCTCGCCCAAATCCTCCGGATAGGCCCAATAGGCGCGAGCCTCGAGCTGCTCGTCCTTCAACACCTCGTCCATCGACAGCACGGCGCTGGCCGGAACGTGATGACTCTGCAAGTGCTCAACGACTTCAGTCCTCGTTCGCGCCATCAGGAATGGAGCCAACCTGCCGTCAATCTCCTCCGCCAGGTCGAATCGCAATCCTGCTGTGGCGTATCGTGGATCATCGGCCATGTCCGGCAGTTCCAATGAAATGCACAGGTTGCTCCATTGCGCCTGCGTTGGCGCGGCGATGCAGACCCAACCGTCTCCGACCTGCATCAGGCTGACCGGGTGATGCGCCTCGGCGTGCCGGTTGTTCGCGCGATGCTTAATCCGGCCCTGGTGCGACCACATGGCCAGGCTCCACTGGTGCGCCGATGCCATCGTCTCCATCGCGCCCACATCGACCAGTTGCCCGCGTCCCGTCTTGCGACGTCCATGCAGCGCAGCCATCGCCCCAATCGCCGAGGCAATACCGGCGGCATACGACGCCCACGGTCCCGCGCCCTGAAGCGGCTCGCGCAACGGGTCTCCGGTGATGTAGAGATAGCCGCCCGCTGCCCAATCGGTCAGGTCGGACGAGCGCCAGCCCGCCCATGGCCCTGTCAGGCCGTAGGACGTAGCCGACACGTGAATCAGCGACGGCCGCTCGGCGCGAATTCGCCGATCAAAATCCAGAGCCTCTGATGCCGCCATTGTCGTGACCACCACATCAGCCAGATCCAGCAATCGCCCGAGTGCCTCGAATCCTGCTTCCGACGACCAGTCCAGCGCTAATCCGCGTTTCCACGAGGAGAGATACTCGAACGCAGCGCTGCGCATTGGATCACTTGCCGTCAGCAGCGGCGGCCGGGAGCGTATGGGCGAGCCGGTGGTCGGCTCGACCAATGTGACTTGTGCGCCGGCGGTTGCCAGCAGCCGGCAGGCGTACGCGCCCGAGACCTGATCACTCAGATCAACCACGCGCAGGTCGGTCATTCCGGCCATGCGCTAGACCTTTGCCACCGAGACGACGCCCTCGTAGACGCCGGGAATCCACTCACCATTGGAGCCAATGGCCTGATCGATCATCGCGGGCGCGAGGTCCTTCGCAGCCGCGTACAGCTCTTCGACGTCATGAAACGAGCCGAACGACTCGGCGCGCAGGCCGGGACGCCAGACCACGGTCGGCACCATCGAGCCGAATTGGTCGATCTCCGACTTGGTCCGTTCCTGCACGGCAATCTCCATTGAGCGGGCCAGCAGATCGACCAGCCCTCGCGGTTGATACGGCGAAGGATGCACGCCGAGATCGACTGCTAGCGTACGGCTCGCGCCGTTTAGAATCGCGGTCTCCAGATCGAGGCCCGACGACAAGCCGCCGTCAACGCACCAGTGGCTGCCCAAACGGACCGGCGGGAACAGCCCAGGTAGCGCGATCGACGCCATGACCGCCTCCAACAACTGTCCCCTGGCGATCACGTGTTTGCGTCCGCTGGACAGGCTGGTCGTGACCAGAAACAGCGGAATCTCTGCGGCGGCGATCCTGTCGACCGAGATGTGTTGCTTGAACAGGTCGCGCAAGAACCGGTTCGAATAGAGCGACGTGCCTCGAGTCAGCAGACGCCGGCCAATCCGAATCAGGTTCTTGTGCCACAACCGATTATCGCGCAGCGCCATCCAGAGCTCGGCCAGGCCCTCGATGTTGTTCGGATGGAATGCCAGGAACGAGCCGTTCACAGCCCCGACCGACGAACCAACGATCAGGTCAGGTCGAATCCCGCGCCGGATCAGCTCTTCCAGAAACGGCACCTGAACAATCCCCGACGCCCCACCGCCGCTCAATACGAGTGCCAGTCGCTTGTCCTCGAAGCCGCTCAAGGTCGCGGTCATCGGCCTTGCTCGCCGCCACTTGTGCTGAACACTGTCTCACATCTTGAAGCCGCAATATCAACCATCGTTGTTTAACAACCGCCATTCCAGCCAGCGCGGGGATTCGTTCAAGAGTGGGTCATACAAGCGCTCCCCCTCTGGATCCCCTCTCCCCCCCTTGCGGGGGGGGAGAGGGGATCCAGAGGGGGAGCGTCCTGCGCCGACCAGTTAGGCATTGCGAAGGGGAGCCCCCCCTCTGCCTCCGGCATCTCCCCCGCGAGGGGGGAGAAGGGGATTTACGCACCAGTTCCCCAATGGGGGAGGTCCACTTCGTTGCCGGACTTCGGAATGCCTTCTACGCAGACGCCTGCGGTCGACGATCCGGCACGATCTCGGTCAGGATGCCGCCCGCCGTCTTGGGGTGGAAGAACGACGCCGTGATCTCATCGATCGGACCGCCGAAGTCGATGTAGTTGAGACCACGCTCCATGAAGAGCTTGGTGTCGCCGACCACATCGGTTGAGGCGTAGCCGAGGTGATGCAGGCCCGGTCCTCGGCGGTCGAGATACTTGCCGATCCCGCTGACCTTGTCATCGGGCAGCAGGATCTCGATTCGCGTCTCGCCGAGGTTGACCTTGACGAAGAAGATCTTGGTGCGTTCCGGCGCGAAGTAGCCGCCCTTGGGGAACGGCGTGCGCTCCTCGTCGTAGAGCAAACCGAGCTGGTCGACCAGCACGGCGCCTGCCTCCTCCAGGGAGTTTGCCACGATGCCCACGTGATCCAAATGCGTAATCATGCCCGCCCCCGTCGTCTGTTGAGCGCTAGGAATCCTCTGAATTACTGCCGCCGGTGGCCGCTCGGGGACCCCCCCCTTCAGCCTTCGGCAGCTTCCCCCACGAGGGGGAAGCGGGGATCAGAGTTGTTCAGAGCATTCCTAGCTCGTTGACCGTTCGTTGATGGCGCCAAGATAGCCCAGCGCCGATTGCGTACTTGCACTATTGCAGACGGCGCAACGTCGGCGAGAAGGCGCCGAACAGAACCAGCATCGCCAGGAGCGCCGCCGCAACCACGAACACCGCCAGCCGGATGCCAATCAGTTCGGCCGCAATGCCGAGCACGAAGACGCCGGCCTGCATGAGCGCAAACTGCATCATCAACACCGACATCGTGCGGCCTCGGAAGGCGGGATCGGCCTGTTCCTGGATCAGCGCCGAGCCCATCGTCATCCGCCCGGCCTGTCCGATGCCCATCAAGATCATGATCGGCAAGCTGAGCCAGATCCAGGGTGAGATTGCGACTCCCATCGTCGCCGCGCCGACGCACACGCCCATCAACAACAGCAATCGTCCTCGTCCCCGCCGTCGTAACGAGGCGATGATCAATGCTGCCAGGAAGGCGCCGATTGCGGAGAACGTCAGGAACAGCGCGGCGAGCGCCGGTCCGGCGTCGAAGGCGTCCTGGACGAAGCCCGGCAGCAGTCCCTGGAAGGGCATGCCCAGCGTTGACACGGCGAACGAAAGCAGCAGGATTATGCGCAAGACTCGATGCCCGGCGATATAGCGGAATCCATCGGTGATGTCGTGCATCGCCTCGCGGATCCCTCCGCGTCCCTTGCCCGCCTGCGCGACGACCGTAGGAATCGGCAGCATGGTGAGCATCGCGAGCACGTAGCTACCGGCCATCGCGTAGAACGTCACACCAGCGCCGGCGGTCGCGAGCAATGCGCCACCGATCAGCGGCGCCACGAACTGCATGATGTTCATTGCCGCCGTGTTCAGCGCCACGCCGTTCATGATCCGCTCGCGCGACACGATCTCCGAGACCATCGCCTGACGCGCGGGCACCATCAGCGCGACCAACACGCCTTGTGAGACCGACGAAATCAACAAATGCCAGAACTCAAGAATGCCCAGGATCGCAAGCGTGCCGATCACAAACGCGTTGAGGAAGCCAACGAACTGGAAGACCTGCGTCACCAACTTCTTGGGGAACCGGTCGGCCAGGACGCCACCATACGGTCCGAGCAAGAACTGCACGACGCCACCGACCAACGCCACCAGCCCCATCGCCGCGTACGAGTCGGTCAACTCATAGACCAGGTACGAGCGGACAAACATCTGCCCAATTGCCGAGTACATCTGGGCCAGCGTCGAAACGAAGAACCACCTGAAGGCCGGCTCGCGGAACGATTCAAAGGTGCGCAACCGTCTGCCGGACGGCCGCACTATTGGCACTGACGGCGCTGTCGCTACAACCGGCTGGACGCCGTTTGGCAACGTTCCATTGGCCGCGTCGGGCGGCCGATACGGGTGCTGGTCCGCCCGCCGGACGACGACGGACGAACGCGGCGGCCTAGCCGCCATAGTGCCAGCCGGTATAGAGCGACGTCAGCGGACCCTCATCGATGAACCCTGTGTCGCCATCAAACACGTGGCAGAGCGCCAGGATGTGCTCGCCGACGGGAATGAACTGCTGCGCCTCGGCCGCCACCCAGGCCAACGAGTCCGCCAACACCGGCGCGCCGCCCTCGAGCGACGCATGCTCCAGCTGCGTATAGTCCACGCCGCGCATCTTGTCGGGCGCGGCGAACTGCGCTGAACGCCCTTCGATCTTTGAGGGATCGGTCGGCTGTAGGAACTTGGCTGCCAGATCCATCCCCGATTCCGGCAGCAGGCTCACGGTCAGTTGCCGCGTCTCGCGCAGGTTGCGCAGCGAGGCCGCGTCGCGCTCGAATGAGACGCAGATGATCCTCGGACGGAACGAGACCTGCATCACCCAGTCCGCAACCATCGCGTTCGGTCGGCCCTCGGGTGTCACGGTACCGACGACATAAATGCCGTATGGCAGATGCTGCAGCGCGTCGCGGATGCGAGCCTCGTGACGGCGTTCGCGCGTGGTCAGCGCTCGGTCGTTGCGTTGCGGTTCAATGATCGCCTCAATCGTGGGCGTGTCCGATCCCAACAGAAGATCCACCGCCGCGTTCAGTTCCCGCATTCGCTCGTCGGCTGCGTCGTCGTCGGGATTCGCGTCGGGATGATAAATCCGCGCCAATCGCCGGTAGCGGTCCCTGATCGTGTCGCGGTCCGCCGTGATCCCGACGCCCAAGAGCATCGCGGCATCGTTTGCAGTGCTGGGAATCGACATCGTCTCTCCAGGTCTCTTCTTCTCGTTCAATCAGCGCAGGTGACGCTCGAAGTACCGAGCCACGCGCCGCTCCTGGTACTCCAGACCCGCCTGATCGCGCGGCATGTGACGCTCCTCCGGGAACATCAACAGGTCGTAGTCGCGGTCGGCGGCGGTCAGCGCCGTGATTAATCTTGCCGTGTGTCGGAAGTGGACGTTCTCGTCGACGCCGCCGTGAATCAGCAGCAGTTGACCTTCGAGCTTGTCGGCGTGGGTCAGCAGCGAGCCTTCGCGATAGCCCTCGGCGTTGTTCTGCGGCGTGCCCATGTAGCGCTCGGTGTAGCCGGTGTCGTAGCCGTCCCAGTCCGAGACCGGCGCGCCCGCCACACCAACCTTGAACAGCTCGGGACGCCGCAGCATCGACATCACGGTCATATACCCGCCGTACGACCAGCCATAGACGCCGACTCGATCAACGTCGGCCAGGCCCTCCGAGGCAAGTTGCTCCACTGCCGCCGCCTGATCGTCCACCTCGATCGTGCCCATGCGCCGATTCAGATGCGCCTCAAACTCCAGGCCGCGTCCCGCCATCCCGCGATTGTCCAGCTTGAGCACGAGGTAGCCCTGCTGGGCCAGGTATTGCGCGCGCAGATCGACGGTCAGCCCCCAGGCGTCCAACACCGTCTGAGCGTGTGGCCCGCCGTACACAGCAACCAGCAACGGATGTGGACCGTCGCCAGCGGGTCGGTAGACAGCTCCGTACAGAGTCGTGCCGTCGGCTGCCGAGAAGGTCCGCAGCTCAGGTGCATCCAATCCCAGTTCGTCAATCGAGGCCTCGGATTCATATAGCGACCGCCGCCCTGAGCCGTCGGTCGCGACCAGCGAGATGCTCGGCGGCGCAGCCAGCGACGAACTCATCATCACCAGCCACTTGCCGTCCCGAGACAGCGCCGCCCCCTGCACGCCACCCGGTTCCGACACGGTCTCAATCTCACCGCCATCCAGCGAGACCCGCTCAACACGGCGATTCATCGGCGACCCTCGGGTGCTGCTGAAGTACACCCACCGCAAGTCCTCGTCGACGCCAATGACGCCATCGACAATCCACTCGCCCTCGGTCAACCTGCAAATTTCCGTGCCGTCCGCGGCACGAAGCGACAAGTGCCGATATCCGCTCGATTCCGACGACCAGAGGAACGTCCCGTCCTTCAGCCCCTGTGCGTGGTCGTCGACGTTGATCCACGGTTCCTGCGTCTCATCGATCAGCGTGGTTGCCTGATCGGAGTCCGAGAACGCCATCAGACGAAGTTGTTTCTGCTCGCGATCAACCCACATCGCCACCAATCGTTGGCCAGCGACGGCGTCGGGCCACCACGCGACCCGGACGAGATAACCATCCTCCTCAGGAAGGGGCAACTCCCTGTGCGTTCCAGATGCGACATCCACGACCCACAACGACACGTGCGCGTTCTCGTCGCCTGCGAACGGATAGCGGTGCGTCTCGACATCAACGTCGCTCGCGCCCTGATGCACGATTGGATAGGGCGCGACATGCCGCTCGTCGACCCGCAGGTAGGCAATCCGTCCATCCTTCGACCACCAATGGCCGCGTAGCTGACCGAACTCTTCCTGTGCGATGTAGTCGGCGAGGCCGTGGGTCAATCCGTCCTCTGCGCCCGAGGTCAGCTGTGTCGCTTCCGTTCCGCCGTCGGTGTTGATCACGAACAACTCACCGTCCCGCACAAACGACAACTGCGTGCCGTCAGGGCTGAGCGTCGGAGTCAGCGCGCCCTCGGTGCCGGAAAGTTCTCGCAGCGGCTCGCCGTCAACTGAGATCCGGACCGTCGGACCAGGGATCATCAGCACGGGGACCTCAGACTCACGCGCCCACGAGTAAGACGCCACGCCCAGTTCCCGCGTCCGTGTTCGCTCGCGCAGCAACTCTTCCTCGCGCGACATCGGCGCGTCCGCGCCTGGACCTGTGATCACCGAACGCTCTCCGCTCTGCACATCAATGCGCCACAGCGACCGCACCAGACCGCCGCCTGCTGCATGCAACCAATTCACCGCCGAGCTGTCGGGCGAAAACCCGATCATCCCCGGCGCGTCCATCCCGGGACGCGGATACGTAGCGACATCGGAGATCGTCAGCCGCTCAGCCATGAATGCCGTCCATCAGGCGCCCAACGCCTCATGCCGAATCGCTTCAATCTCGGACGCCCCCGAGGGCAGCGCGGCGCTCATCACCTCGCAGCCGTCGGCTGTGATTCGAATGTCGTCCTCGATCCGGATGCCGCCGAAATCGAGCATCCCGTCCACGACATCCCAATCGACCATCTCCGCATATCGCTCGCGCCGCGCCGGATCGGTCAGCAGCGCCGGCACAAAATAGATGCCCGGCTCAACGGTGACGACATAGCCCGGCTCAAGCGGAAGGTCGGCCCGCAGATAGGCGAGTCCAAACCGGTCCTCCGGCAAACGACCTTCGAGATAGCCGCCGCAGTCGTGCGTCGACAATCCGAGCATGTGACCAAGTCCGTGCGAGAAGAACAACGCATGAGCATCCGCAGCGACCAGTTCGTCCAACGACCCGCGCAGCACGCCGACGTCCACCAATCCCTGTGCAATCGTCGCCGAGGCCTGCAAATGCAGCGACTTGTACTCAACGCCCGGTCCGGCTGCCGCAATCGCCTCCTGCTGAGCCGCCAGCACGACGTTGTATAGCTCCCGCTGGATGGGCGAGAACGACGCCGAGACCGGGAAGGTCCGCGTCACGTCCGAGGCGTAGCCCTGTACCTCAGCGCCCGCGTCGATCAACACCAGTTCACCGTCCGACATCACGCGCTCACCGGGCGTCCCGTGCAAGATGGCCGAGTTCGGCCCCGAACCGACGATCGATCCGTACGCCGTCCGGGCTCCGCCCTGGCGGAAGAACTCCGCCTCCATCTCAATCTGCAAGGCGCGCTCGGTTAGGCCGTGCCGAGCCAGTCGCTGTGCGGCCAGGTGCCCCTCGACCGCCGCATCCACCGCGCGGGTCATGCGGTCTAGTTCAACCGAATCTTTGGCTCGCCGTAGTTCCGCCAGTGCTTTGCCCAGACGCTCGGTCGCCTCCTCGTTGACCACCGCCTCCAGCGTCGCCCATGCCTCGATGCCGTACTCCGTCGCCCGCGCCTCGATGTCGCGCGAGCCCAGCAACACCAGTCCCTGCCCGCGTCTCGACTCCAGCCAGTCGGTGAGCTCCGAGCGATCCACCGCTCGCCCAATGCCGGTTTCCCCAGCCAACTCGTCAGCCGAGGGCGGAGCCGACATCCAGACCAGGTCCTCCACCGACAGTGACGGCGCAAACAGCGTCCAGCCCTGATCCGGCTCCCAGGCCAGCGCCGCGCCCGGTTCGGCGACGCCGGTCAGGTACTGAAACTCGGGATGCGCGTGAAACTCATGGAATTGGTCCGTGCCGTCGATGGGTATCGGCAGGCTGGCCGGAATCAGCACTGGACCATCGATGTCCGTCCCCAACCAGGCAGCCGCTACTCGCTGTCTGCGCTGCCTCAGGACATCAGCCCGCTCACCCGCGTTCACGTCGCCGCTCCCAGCTCGATCAGCACTGTGTCCTCGTCCACCGATGCGCCTGCCGACGTGTGAACCGCCGTCACGACGCCCGCATTCGGCGCGGTCAGCAGATGCTCGATCTTCATCGCCTCCATCACCGCGAGAGTTTGCCCCGCCTCCACCTCATCACCGACCGCCACTAACACCTCAATCATCGTGCCCGGCATCGGCGCTCGGACCACATTCGCTCCGCCCGCCCGACGACTCCTGCCGGCGCTCCGTTGTCGTCGCTCTCGTAGCAATGCCCAGCGACGGCCACCATTCGCGACCACGACACCTCTCGGCGTGACTTCCGCCGTCCAATCGTGATCGACCGGCGCTGTAACCGCTTCGCCTCCGTCGACGGAGACAAACCAGCCATCCTGCGAGCGACGCAACCGCACTTCATGCGAGCGCCCATGCAGCAAGTATGTTCGGACCAGTTCGCCCGACGATCGCCACGCGCCACCCTCGGCCTCAGCCTGAGCGGCGGCTGCCAGCACATCAACAGGCGCAGCCCGCTCCAACAGTTCCACTCGTTCCAACCACGCGATATCGACACCACCGTCGCAGAAATCGTCCGACCGCAACACCGCCGACAATTGCGCCAGATTCGTCGTGACGCCGTCAATGGCCCAGCCGTCCAGCGCCTCCAACGCACGGTCAACGGCGTCGGCGCGCGTCGGCGCATGCACAATCGTCTTGGCCAGCATCGGGTCGTAGTGAGCGGTGACCACGTCGCCCGTCACCGGACCGACGTCATGCCGAGCCCGCTCGTCCAGCGGAGCAAACCAGCGAAGCCGACCGGTCGACGGGACGTATCCTCGCGACGGATCTTCAGCGTAAATCCGAGTCTCAATCGCGTGTCCCTCAAACCGCACATCGTCTTGCGCGATCGGAAGCGAATCGCCGCTCGCGACTCGGAGCTGCAATTCCACGAGGTCCAACCCAGTGACCGCCTCCGTCACCGGATGCTCGACCTGGATGCGCGCGTTAACCTCCAGGAACACGAACGAACCGTCCGGCATCAGCAGGAACTCGACCGTTCCCGCGCCGACGTAGCCCGCCGCTCGACAGACCTTGAGCGCGGCATCTCCCAGTGTTGCTCGCAATGCCGAATCGACGGCCGGAGACGGCGACTCCTCAATCACCTTCTGGCGACGACGCTGGACCGAGCAATCGCGCTCGCCCAGATGGATGCCATTGCCGTGCGCGTCGAACATCACCTGGACCTCGACGTGTCTGCCCTCCGACAACGCCCGCTCAACCAGCAACCGCCCATCGCCAAATGCGGCCTGTGCCTCGCGCCTGGCTCCCGCGACCGCCGCTTCTAACCCGTCCGGCGCGTCGTCGGCACTCCTCAGCAAGCGCATGCCGCGTCCGCCTCCGCCTGCCGCGGCCTTGACCATGACCGGATAGCCGAGCTCGCCAATCGCTGCCGCCAGCGACGCATCGCCATCATCTTGCTCGATGCCATCGGCAACCGGCACGCCGGCCTCCGACGCCAAACGTCGAGCCGAAACCTTGTCGCCCAACGCATCGATCACATCGGCCGGCGGACCGATCCAGGTCAGTCCCGCCTCGTCGACCGCACGCGCGAAATCGGCCCGCTCGGACAGGAATCCATAGCCGGGGTGGACTGAATCTGCGCCCATCGACAGGGCCGCGTCGATCAGCGCCGGGATGTTGAGATAGCTGTCGGCGGCTGCAGCGGGCCCGATCTGGACCGCCTGATCGGCTGCCGATACGTGGGGCGCCGAGCGGTCGGCGTCGGAATAGACGGCAACAGTTTGGACGTTCAGGAGACGACAGGTGCGAATGATCCGCGAAGCAATTTCGCCGCGATTGGCAATCAGGACACGAGAGAGGAGCCTCGCTGAGTCAGACATGTCCTGAGTCTATCTCCGATGCTGATCGAGGCCGATACTCTGGTGGCATGACGACGCAGATCGAAGAGCTCCACGTCTTCGCCGAGCAGAACTTCGGGCGCCACCTCGCGGCCAACAGCTATCCCGGTCGCGGCATCGTCGTGGGACGGCTCGAATCGCCTGAGGATGAAGAGGTCTGGGTCCAGATCTATTGGATCATGGGCCGCAGCGAGAACAGCCGAAATCGCCGCTTCGTCGTCGGTGGTCCCGCCGACACCGAACTGCGCACCGAGGCCCGCGATCCGGCACTGGTCAGCGACCCGACCAACATCATCTACGACGCCATGCTTGAGTTGCCCAACATCTACCTCGTCAGCAACGGCGATCACACGCGCACGATCCAGGACACGATCGAACGTTCCGCGAGGTTCGAGGACGCGCTCGCCGTCCGCGAGCGCGAGGACGACCCGCCCAACTACACCCCGCGCATCGCGTCGATGCTCGACCTCCGAGGTCATGGCGAACTCGCCTTCGCCATCCTCCGAGCCAACGCAGCCGACCACGAAGAAACCGACCGCATCGTCTGGCGATTCCCGTTCCCACCCAGGGGCCTCGGTTACGGAATCACGACCTATCGCCACGACGGCAACCCACTTCCCCCATACGCCGGAGACCCGCTCTGGCTTCCACTCGTCGGCAGCGCCACTGAAGTCGCCGACGCCTACTGGAACGTCCTGGACGAAGACAACAAGATCGCGTTGGCGGTCAAAGTGATCGACGCCGAAGGTTCGCACATCATCCTGCGCCAGCCGTAAGAACAATCTGAATAACTCCGATCCCCGCTTCCCCCCTCTGCGGGGGAAGCTGCCGAAGGCTGAAGGGGGCGCTCGGCCTGCGACACCAGTTGTTCCGAGGATTGCTAGCGCCTTGCGACAGGCGCTTGCATGAGCACGCTGATCCCGGCCAGCGTAAACTCGCGATCCGCTGTCAACGCCTCCGAAATGCCCCGCTGGCGCATCACCAGAATCGAGATGCAATCCTGCAAGCTCAGTCGGGTGTAGAGAAACTCACCGGCGTATGCGGCGATGCCCTCATTCACTAAATCTCTAGTGAGTTCCACGACCTCAAGACGGTCAGATGCCTTGAGCTGTTGCACGTAGTGAGCCGCGCCGAATCGTCGATCGGGTTTGTACCGAGAGAAATGCGCCAGAAACTCACTAACCACGCCGTCAGTTGTAACGAGTGCCCGCGAGGTGAACACATCGGCTACCCGCTCCGCTTCTCTCGTCCACTGATCTAACGAGTCAAACGTAGCTATCAGGTAGACGGCGTCGACAAAGACAGCGGGCTGACGGTTCATTCTGCTCTGTCGTCGGGCCGTCGGCTTGGTTCGCGCGCAGCCACTTCGTCGAGATAGGCAACCATCACCGCGCGCTCCGCCTTCCGCTGTGCCTCAGGAATCTCAGCTGCGAGTCTGCTTCCGAGTTCAACGAGGTCCCGAAGAGTCTCAATTGGACCAAAGTCACGTTCCTGCTGTCCTGGATTGCTGTCGCTCGCAGCTGTGGAGGGATCGTTGGCTTGGGTCGTCATCTCAGATTCCTTGCACTGCGGTCAGCATATCGCCGACCGCTCAGTCGTCCGACGAGTTCAGCCCACCCCGAGAAATCAGCAGCGGCGCGGTCGGCACATCCGACGTGATCTCCAGGGCGTACAGCTCCGCGATTTGCTCCTCGTCGTAACCCAACTCGGACAGCACTTCCTGGTTGTGCTCCGCGAAACGAGGCGCCGCCCGTCGGATTGATGGCTTGGTCCGACTGAAGCGCCACGGCCATGATGGATATGGATACACGCCGACCACCGAGTGCTCGACCCACTGGTAGAACTCGCGCGCGTGGATGTGCGGGTCGTGCAACACCTGCCAGTTGGCCAGGATGGGAGCAGCCGAGACTCCGGCGCGCTGCAACTCCCAGGCTGCTTCGTACTGTTCGCGCTGACTGGTCCATGCTTCAATTGCGATATCCAGCTCGTCGTGGCGAGCCGTTCGACCTTCCAGCGACGCAAGCTCGGCGTCGGCCAGTAGGTCGCTACGTCCCAACACCTGGCAGAGCTTCTCCCAATCGCCGTCATCCTGCACCGACAGCGCAATCCAGGAGTCCTCGCCTGTCGCGCGATACGCGCCTTGCGGTGCGAAGCGGGCGTCGCGGTTGCCGCTGGGACGCCGAATCCTGCCGGTCGTCTGGTACTCCATCAGCGACTCGAAGAAATACGCCGCGCCCGCCTCGTTGAGCGCCACATCGATGTACTGACCTTCGCCAGTCTCCTCGCGATGTTCGAGGGCCGCGAGGATGGCGACGGTTCCATGGTTTCCGGAGACCGGGTCGGCGTAGAACAACGGTGTGCGACGCACCTGATCGGCGTGGTACCCGGTCACCGACGCCAGTCCCGACGATCCCTCGATGTTCGAGCCATACGCGGACCAATCGCGCCACGGCCCCGTCGCGCCAAAGCCCGACATCGACACATAGATCAGGTCCGGATTCTCCTTGCGGACGGTCTCGTAGTCGAGACCGAGATTCGGCATCACTCGGGCCGAGTTGTTCTCGACGAATACGTCCGCCTCGCGCATCAACTCGAGGAAGATCTGCTTGCCCTCTTCCGCCGAGAGGTCGACGACCAGATCGCGCTTGTTGCGATTGAGCAGGTTGAAGTACATCGCGCGGTCGTACGGGTACTTCTGCGGATCCTGCGTCGGCCCGGGCATGAACAACGCCCGCGTCGCCGGACGTGCTGCCCATTCCAGCTTGACCACGTCCGCGCCCAGATCTCCCAGGTGCCGTCCGACAATTGGTCCCGCCCAGTTGCCGGTCAGCTCAACCACCTTGAGGCCGGCCAGCGGCAGGTCGCCAGTTGCCATCGCCGGAGGCGGCTTGGGAATCGCGACTTCCGCGAACTCCGCTTCCAGCGCCGACGTGTGCTCGCCCAACGCCGGCGCGGGACCCTGACGCTCCGCCGGCGTCGCTGACATCAGGTACGCCGGTCCGGGAAAACGCAGCTCATTCCACTCCGCGTCTTCGCCCTGTTCCCACCAGCCGCGAGCAGCGAGCTGGACGTTCTCGTCCAATCCCTTGGCGTCGAGCACCGGCGTGCAGGCGATCCGCAACTCCTGCGCTCTGGTGGCGACCTCTACCGAGTCGTAGTCCCGCGCCCACGCTTCGACATCCTCGTAGAGCTGACTGAGCTGTTTGCGCCAATCGTCGAGGTCGTTGATCTGCACCGATTCCATGCGCTCCGGCTGATCGATCAGCAAGAACACGTTGGGATTCGGCACGGCGCGCATGAAGTGAGCCCAGCCGTCGCGGGTCTTGGTGAAGTCGTTGGGCACGCGATTCATCGGCGATCCGCTAGCGATCCACGACGAGATCAACCAGGCATGGGCGGAGAGGTTGGACTCCAGCGCCGATATCTCGATGGTCTGCCCGTGGCCCGAGCGTCGACGTTCGCGCAATGCAGTTAGCGTCGCGATTGCGGCATGGACGCCTGCATGCAGCTCCGATTGTCCGCCGGGAATCATCAACGGCGAGCCGTCGGGATCGCCGGTGAAATACATGTACCCGCCCAACGCCCAGGTCGCGATCTCAGAGCCGCGCCAACCCGCATATGGTCCATCGGACCCCCAGGGCGACAGTTCAACCGTCACCACGCGCTCGGGCAACACGCCCGGCAACGCCGAGCGCCATTGCGATCCTTCGTCCAGGATCAGTACATCCGCCGACCGGCACAGCCCCTCAACCAGTCGCCGAGCCGAATCAAGATTGGCCGGCGCCGCCGACTCCTTGCCGCCGCTCAGATGAGCCCACGGTCCGCCCCAGGCTCTGTCCTCGGCCCCCCAGCGACGAAGCGCAGAACCCTCAGGCGGCTCCACCAGGACCACGCGAGCGCCGAGGTCGGCAAGCAGCTTGGACGCGTACGCTCCGCCCAACGCGGAACTCAGGTCCACGACCATCAACCCGTCGAGGGCTCGAGTGCTCATGTCAGTTCCTCACTCGCCATTACGCGAATCCTGATCCCAGTCCCGGCCTCCGAGCCTGGACCCGCTCGGAGGAGACCTTTTGAACAACTCACAAATCCCCTCTCCCCCCCTTGCGGGGGGAGATGTCACGGAGTGACAGAGGGGGGGTCCGCCGCCGGCGACCAGATAGGCCACGAGATGGGGAGCCCCCCCTCTGCCTGCGGCATCTCCCCCGCAAGGGGGGAGAAGAGGACTTATGCAACGGTCTCCTCGGAAGCGGGGACGGGCGAATAGCCGGAGGAATGAATCCTGACTCATGGCGTGGATTCTACCCACCCAACGACAACCTTAGACCAGCGGCCACGGATACGACCGCCGACCCTGCGGTGGCTCCGGCAGCGTTCGCTCCGCGATCACCAGCTCCGCTCGACGGCGCAGGACGTCGATTTCGCCTTCGCTGAGCAACTCCGACAGCGCGGCCGTCGTCTGACCCTCCTCCGACAGCGTCGGAATCAACTCTTCCACATCGGAGATCAGTTCCGGCGCAATCGGCTCTCCGGCGTAATCCCAGATGACCGTTCTTAACTTTTCTTCCTGATGAAACGAGAGACCGTTATCGATCCCCCACAAGTGATCGCCGACTCCCTTGAGAATGTGTCCACCCTTGCGATCCGCGTTGTTGGACAACCAATCGAACAACGCAAACCGACGCATGTCATCGGCATACTGTTCGCGCAACTCGAAGAACGTACAAGTGTAATCAGTGGGAATATACGACTGTAATGATCCTATGCCGTATTCCATACCCTCCTCACGCTCAATCGTCGGAGGAATCAGGTCCCAGCCAAGCGCCGACGACAACCGGAACGCCGCCACCTCGCGCCGATACAGGTTGGGCGGAAAGTCCCACAGCGGATTCTCGCCTTTGCCCGGCTTGTAGACGGCGTACCCGAGGATCGGCGCGTCGTCATGCTGCAACTCAAGCAGAAACACGTAGTTGGACGCATAAGGAATCCGCGCCCCGTCGGTCACCGTCGCCGACGCCAGCCACGACGGCACACGCTCATCCAGCGGGTCCCACGACTGCTCGGGAAATCGGTCCATGGCGGCAGATTACGCGATCACCCAAGGACGACGATCTCGTCACCCACAGCAATTTCACCGCCTACGGCTACATTCGCCTCGACGCCGAAATTCAGGTGCCCGTACTCGGCGTGGAGCAGCTTCATCAGGTCGAGATCGCGACCTTCACCAGTTGGCGAGGCATTCACGGCGTTGCAGCGCTGAATCGGCGCAGTCACGTCAATCTCCACCGACTCGCCAATCCGCAGCCGCTTGCCGACCCAATCCATCTCGCCCCATTCGTCGACATTGTCGACCGAGAAGTTGAGGCGGAAGCGCCGCATATCGACATCGACACCGGCCTTCGCAGACAGGTCCGACAGCGACGCCAGGCCGCCGAGCGAAATCTGCGTCGGCCCTCGGTCGGTGAATCGCGCCTCGCCGTCGCCCAGCAGGCGTAGCGGTTCTCGCTCCGGTCGTCCGCTCAGCGGATTCTCAGGCAATCCCAGCACGACATCCGTCATCCAATCGGACAGGTCCAGGCGGGAGGCAGGATTGTCCACCTCGGCAGATTTCGTCTGTCCTTTCACCGTGATCGAGAGCACGCGAGCGTCAGGATCCCAGCCCGACTCAATCCAGGGCAGGTAGGGAGTGTTCAGCATCGTCACCGATTGGCGCTTCGAGACCCAACCATGAGCGCCCAGAATCTCGGCATTGCCAAAGGCGAAGATGAACGCCCGGTCGCCCACGACCGACTCTCCCGGGACCAGCGCCAGCGAGGGCATCGAGTGCGCCGTCATGCCCTTGACGGGATAGGTGTAGCAATCGGTGATTTGCATGATTAACTCCCAGTTTGAGCGATCGCAAATTCGCGACACGCACGCGACCGTTTCGCCTCGTCCAGCGCCTCGCGCAGTGGACGCGACAGGATGACCAACTCGTCGCCCAACTCTTCAAGCAATGCCTCCGAGCGTCCGATCAGCTGATCCGACGGCGACATCTGACCCGGATACATCGCGCCGAAGAAGCGCGAGGCGTATTCCTTTTCTCGCTTGTCGAAGACCGAACGCACCTCGTCGAAGAAGCGGTCGGTGTAGCCCTCAAGCAGTTCCGCCTGGGGTCGCCACCAGAAGCCGTGCATCGACGCCGTCAGCATCTGTAGCGAGGCCTCTGTGACCTCCTGGTATCGAGTCCAGGCTGCGGCCTTAATCTCGGCGTCGGGACGCGAGGTGCGAATCTGTTCCGCTGCACGACGGCCGCGGTCGGAGCCGTCGCGTTCGAGCTCGGCATCCAACCGCTCGAAGCCACCGTCCATGCCATACGCCGTCGCCTTGGTGATCAGCGACCAGCGCATATCCTGATCGAGTTCGAACCCATCGATCCCGGTGCCCTCGTCGACCAACTGCAGGGCCTCACCGATGTGCTCGACATTCTGCGCCGCGCCGATCATCACGCGCGACCACATGATCCGGAAGTCTTGCTCGGTCGCCGAGAACAGCTGCCCTCGGGCGAACGCGTAGAGTCCCGCGGCGCTCTCGAGACGCATGTCGTCGGGCAGATACGAACCGACCGCGTGCAAGGCGTTGTAGGCGACCGTCTGCGCGATCTCCAGCGTGCCTTCCGAGGCCAGCTTGTCGGTTGCCAGAGCCGCATAGTCCGCAGCCGAGTACTGCTGGTCCCGCACCATGTCCCACAGCGTGTGCCAGAGCAGCAACCGCTGGAAGCCGTCGGGGAAGCGGTCAAGCTCATCCTGGACAAACGCCAGCGTGCGCTCGTCGAGCGCAATCTTGGCGAAGGCGTGATCATCGTGGTTGGGGAACACCGCCGCCGGCGCCGGAGCGCCCGACAGCTCCTCAATCACGGTCGAGGCGCCGTCAATATCCACAGGCTGAGCGTCGCGAAGCTGCGGCCCGTCGTCTGAACGGTCGTAGACCGCGATCTGCGTCCGGTGCGGACGCAGCGTCGGATGGTCCTCGGGAGCGGTCTGTTGGATCGTGAACGAGTTGATTGCGCCCTCTGCGACATCCCACTGCGGAGCAATCGTATTGACCCCCGCCGACTCCAGCCAGGCCTCCGACCAGCGGCCCAACTCGCGACCCGAGCCACGCTCCAGCGCGGCGAGGAAGTCGGCCAGCGTCGTATTGCCCCAGGCGTGAGTCTGGAAGTAGTCACGCATCCCGTCGCGGAAGCCGTCCGCGCCGAGGAAGGCCACAAGCTGCTTCAGCACCGCCGCGCCCTTGCCGTAGGTGATGCCGTCGAAGTTGAGGAACGTCGCATCGGTGTCGGGCACATCGCCAGCGATCGGGTGAGTCGTCGGCAACTGGTCCTGCTCGTAGGCCCAGGCCTTCATCCGCGCATGGAACGCCGACCAGGCGCTCTCCGACCAGCGCGTCGCATGCTCCATCGCCAGGTAGGCCATGTAGGTCGCAAACGACTCGTTGAGCCAGAGGTCATTCCACCAGCGCATCGTGACCAGGTCGCCGAACCACATGTGCGCCATCTCGTGCAACACGACCTCGGCCCGGTTCAGCCGCTGAAGCTCGGTCGGCGGGTCGCGGAAGATCATCCGCTCCGAGAATGTGATGCAACCGACGTTCTCCATCGCGCCCATATTGAACTCGGGCACAAAGACCTGGTCGTACTTGTCGAATGGATAGCGGAAGTCGAAGAACTCCGAAAAGAAGGTCAGTCCGTTGCGAGTGACCTCGAAGAACTCGTCCGGATCAAAGTGAGGAGCAATCGATTCCCGGCAGAGCACGCCCAGCGACGTCTCGCCGGCCGCGTCCGACCACGTGTCCTCATAGCGCTTGTAGGGCCCCGCGATGAAGGCAAAGAGATATGTCGAAATCCGAGGCGTCTCGGTGAACGCATGTGTGGTCCGGCCATTGCCCGCGTCGGAGGACGACACGACCGGATAGTTCGCCGCGACTTCCCATTCCGACGGCGCGGTCACCGTCAGATCGAGCGACGCTTTGATGTCGGGCTGGTCGAAACAGGGCAGCAAGCGATGGGCGTCATAGGGCTCGAAGTGCGTGTAGAGGTATTCCTCGCCGTCCTCCGGGTCGACGAACTGGTGCAGCCCCGCGCCGATGTGGTCGTAGTCGTTGGTGTAGGAGATTGCAACCACGTTCGCCGAGACGAGCTCGGCGCCGTCGAGGTAGAGCCGGTTGCGCTCATGTTTGACCTCGGCACGCGAACCGTTCAAGCTCAGCGAGTTGATGTTCTTCGAGGTGCAGTCGAGAAACGTGCCCGCCGATGGATCGCTCAGATTGAAGCGAACCGTCAGCTCACCGTCGTAGGATTCCGAGCCCTTGCTCAGACCCAAGGACAATGTGTAGCCCACATCCGACACCTGCGCCGCCCGCTCCTGCGCTTCCACTTCGCTGAGCACATTCAGCGTGTCCGTTGTCGTTCCTGCAGCCATTGGAAGCCTCCCCTGTCGCGCTCCTGCCGATCTCAGGGCGAGGGTATCAGCGCGGCTGCCTTACCATGCCGCTCGGAACCGAAATCAACAACGACGCCAACTTCCTGGCGGAGCAGAGAGGCCGACGCCATGACAGACGGGTATACCCAATCCCCTATCGAGACCAGCATCGAGGTTGCCGGCATCCCGATCCAGATACGCCGCGGCGGCGAAGGCCCCAGCATCCTCGTCATTCACCACGAGACCGGCAATCCCGGCTGGCTCGAGTTCCACAACACGCTCTCGGCCAACAACGACGTGATCCTGCCCACGCTCCCCGGCTGGGACGGCACCGAGCGCGGCGACTGGATGCGCAGCGTCCGAGACCTCGCCGCGGTTTGCTCGCTCCTGCTCGACGAACTAGGTGTTGGCGAAGCGACCGTCGTCGGTCTCGGCTTCGGCGGCTACATCGCCGCCGAGATGGCGACCGCCAACCAGTCCCGGATCAGCAGCCTCGTCCTGGTCAATGCAATGGGACTGCAGCCCAACGAGGGTGAAATCCGCGACCAGTTCCTCGAGGCCCATGCCGAGTACGTCAAGGACTGTTTCGCCGATCCGGCCACGTTCGACGCCCTCTATGGCGAGGAAGTCTCGACCGAACAGCTCATCGCCTGGGACGCCAATCGGGAGATGACCGCCCGAGTCGCCTGGAAGCCCTTCCTCTACAGCCAGACCCTCCCGCACCTACTGCGAAACGTAAACGTCACGACCAAGGTCGTCCGAGGAACCGGTGACATGGTCGTCCCAGCCGCCGTCGCCCAGCAATACGTCGAACTGCTTGGAAACGCCGAACTCGTCGAGATCGAAGGCGGGCACAACCTCGAGTCGGATGCAGCCGAGGCGCTGGCCGAGGCAATTGTGGCTGACTAATCCATACAATGGGGCCATCGAAGGAAGTCGAACCGCCTCATGACCACAACCGCCGCTCGACCGACAAAGGCGCCAACCGAGGCAGCCCCTGAGCACTGGGGTCTGCTCGCGCTGCGTCTCCCGGAGGAATGGCTACTCACGGACGAGCTGCTGGAGCAATTGGGTCAGCTCAACCCCGAATGGAAACTCGAACGAGGCCACTACGGCGAATTGGTGGTGAATATGGGATCGGGTGGTCCAAGTTGGATGATTACCGCGGAGATCTTGCTTGCGCTGGCCACGTGGGCGAAAGCACATGGCGGCATCGCGGGAGGCGCCGACGCCAGCTTCAACGTCAAGGACCCGCGCGGTGGTAAGCCAATGCGCAATCCAGATCTCTGCTGGATCAGCGATGCCCAGTTCGAGGAGATGGGCGGCGTCATTCCCTGGAAGGGATTTTGGCCGGTCTGTCCGGCATTCGTCATCGAAGTCCGTTCGCCCGGCGACAATCTGCGACCTCAGCAAGGTCGCATGACCGACTGGCTCCGATTTGGCGCTCAGCTTGGTTGGCTCGTCGATCCGCACAATCGCGACCTTTGGATCTACCGGCCCGATAAAGATCCCGAGCGCCTGCAACGACCGTCAGACGTAGCAGGCACGGCGCCTGTCGACGGCTTCAGCTTCGACTTCGAGCCAATCTGGGAACTGGTTGATCAGGCGGAGGCGGCGGCTCTGGAGGCCGAATAGCGGTCCAAGAGTTTTCCGCCGGGTCCATTGGATGTGGAGAGTGCTTAGCCGAATGCAGCCCACGCGGAGATTGCCGCCAGAATCAGGCACGTCGCCAAAGTCACAGCGCGATAGAACCGCACTTCCATTTGAGACCTGCGCCTAACCCCTATTCCATCATTCCCGCGAATGGAGACCTTTGAAAAACTCTCGGATCCCCTTCTCTCCCCCCCTTGCGGGGGGAGATGTCACAGAGTGACAGAGGGGGGGTCCTCCCTCAGCGACCAGATGGGCCGAGAAATGGGGAGCCCCCCTCTGCCTTCGGCAGCTTCCCCCGCAAGGGGGGGAGAAGGGGAGTTCTGCAATGGTCCCCGAATGCGGGAATCTATCCAGCTATCTGGTCAGCAAAGCACAGGGATGATGCGATCACGTCGAAGATCGTTGTATGCACAGGCCTCCTCTGGGAGAGGGTGAGGGCCGCCCGCCCAAAATTGACTCCCTCCTGCAACTAGCACATAATAAGAACTTACGTTTCTATCAGGTCCAGGAGACCTAACCATGTCCAACGCCCCTACCACCAAACCACCCACTCCACGACGCTGCCGGTGCATCCTCGAAGCCCACCACCTCGACTGCCAGGCACTCTCACTCCGACAAATCGCCGACCGCCCCGGCTGCGCCCACTCGACCGTCCACGCCTACCTCCGCGACTTCCAACTCCACCGCGCGCACATCCTCCGAACCGTCGCAGCCGACCAGCTCGCCGAACAGGTCTATCAGCTCACCCAGTCCCAGACCGAACCCGACCAACACCGACGCCACGTCGCCTCTACTCGAGAACTACGCCTCCTACTGCTCAGCCTGCCCGCCATCCAGCAACACGACGAGCGGCAAGGCGAACCAGCCAACGCCCCCATCGACGACCAGACCAACGAACAGTTCCCGAATTCCCGGGTCGACGCCGACGGACACCGCCGCTACATCGCCGGACCCGACAACGGACAATGTGTGCTCGCCCGCCCCAGGTGCGTGCTCGGATTCTATGCAAACTACTCCGACGATCTGGACGACGATCCGGATCAACCTGGACTCATCAAGCCTGACCAGGATCAAGCCTCCCAAGATCAGGAAGAATCTGGCCAAATCCAGACAAATCTGGACAAATCTGAACACCAATCCGACGAATTCCTCGCCCCAGACAAGGAATTCACCGTTCCCTCCCAAATTTCACCCCAATGGCGCAGCCCCAAGCCTGTCGGACCCCATTGCCCCGCCTCTTGGCACAACCTAATCGGATACATCCCGCCCCAGGACGAGAACAGCCCCATGATCAAAAACTTCTTCGAGTCCTCGAAATGGAGGTGACCCCCGAACCGCCAACCACCCCCGTCGTGCCCGCTAACCGAACGCGGCCCAAGCGTGCGAAGCGACGATCATCAGCGCGGCGGCAATGATGAGCCACTTGCCGAGACGATGCCATAGGAGGAGTTCTCGTTCGGCTCGCTCGCGACCGCGGCGATGCTGCTCCAACTCTACGAGATTCTGTGAGTCCAGCATCTGCCTATTGCTCCGTTTTGCCGCGAGACTACCACCAATGCCTAGCCGCTAGACTGCCCGACGACACCGCATCGAAAGGGTCTCCCATGCACCTGATGTACTTCACCGAGCAGCCGATGTCGGAATATGACGAGCACGCCGCCGAAGAGGGCGTGACCGCTTTGCTGTTCCCCAACTCCAACTTCGACCCCGTCGCCGGCTCGAAGCTCTACAACGACCGCCTGACCGAATACAAGCTGGCAGAGGAAGTCGGCGTCGATGGGATCATGCTCAACGAGCACCACAACGCGCCCTTCTGTATGCAGGCCAAGTGCAACATCTGGGCCTCGGTGCTAGCCGGCGCGACCGAGCGGGTCAAGATTGTCCTGCTGGGCAACCCGCTGCCGCTGGCCGAGAACCCTATTCGCCTGGCCGAAGAACTGGCCATGATCGACATGATCTCGGGTGGACGCCTGGTCTCCGGTTTCGTCCGCGGCGGTGGCAGCGAGCAACTCGCGACCGGCGTCAACCCGGCCTTCAACCGTGAGCGCTTCGAAGAAGCTCACGACCTGATCGTCGAGGCCTGGACGCGACCGGGACCCTTCCGCTGGGAGGGTCGGCACTACCAGCACCGCGTCGTCAACCCCTGGGCGCTGCCGATGCAGCAGCCGCACCCGCGCATCTGGATTCCCGGCGTGCTGTCTCGCGAGACCGTGGTCTGGGCGGCCAAGCACCGCTACCCGTACATCGCGCTCAACACCACGATCGAAGCGACCAAGCGCATCTGGCAGACATACGATGACGCCGCGCACGAGGTTGGCTACGACCCGGGCCCCGAGAATCGCGGCTACCTGCTCCGCGTCCATGTCGCCGACACGACCGAGAAGGCGATGGAGAACGCATCGCAGTTCATGTGGATGCAGGGCGAGTTCACCGGCCTCGCGCACCCGGTCTGGTCGAACCCTGCCGGCTACGCTTCGCCGCGCAACCGCGAGGCACTGGTCGAGGTCATGAACGGCCGCCGACCGCCGCCGCGCGCGCAGTCGTTCGACAACCAGATCGAGAACATGCAGATCATCGCCGGCACGCCGGACGAGTGCATCCGCAAGCTGCGCATGATTCTCGAGGAAACGCGGCCGGGCATCCTCGCGCTCTGGGGCAACGACGGCCGCGTCACACACGAGGACTCGATGCGCTGCATCGAGCTGCTCGGCACCGAGGTCATGCCCGCCCTGCGAGACATGGGAGCCGAGCTCGACCTCAACGGTCCATTCGATTCCGAGCCGCCGGTCAGCATCCACTACGACGAGTCCGCGAAAGCACGCGTCGCCGCTTCTGCGGCAGCCGGCTCGGGTGACTAGGAGAACATCGACATGGCAACCCTCGACATCCTACTCCCCGGCTACTCGTTCGGCACCGACTCCGGCACGCCTGCGTTCTGCGCGGTAATCCTGGTGGAATCTGACGGACGCCGCATCCTCGTCGACACGGCGCACGTCGGACGACGCGTGCAGCTCCAGGAGCAGCTCGCAAAGCGTGGACTTGGCGTGTCGGACATTGACCTCGTGTTCATGACCCACGCGCACTGGGACCACGTGCAGAACTTCGACGCCTTCCCCGACGTGCCGATGGCGATCCACCCGCACGAGCGCAAGTACGCCTCGGAGCCGCACGTCAACGACTGGGCCACGCCGCAGTGGACCGGCGCCGCCATCGAAACGCACCCAATGACCGAGGTCAACGAGGGCGACGAACTGGCCAAGGGCGTCCGGGTGATCCATCTGCCTGGGCACTCGCCCGGCAGCATCGGCCTCTTGGTCGAGACTGAAGCCGGCATCGCCGGACTGACCGGCGACGCGATGCACACCGCCGCCGTGGGCAAGGCCGGACGCAGCCCGCTCGTCTTCTACAGCGAGTCCCAGGCCAACGAGTCCATTGCCCGCGTGATGAGCGCCTCCGATCTCCTTTACCCCGGCCACGATCGCCCGTTCAAGATGGTCGACGGTGACCCCGTATACATCGAGGAATACAAGCTCACGCTCAGCGGTGTGCAGCCCGACATGGCCGGCCTGACCTTCGCCGATCCGCCGGGCGAACTCGTCACCTGGGTCATGCCCGGCATCGAGGATCAACCCAAGTACGACTAGTGTGCGTCTAGCGCTGATCAACGGCCGCCGGGTCGCCTACGAAGTCAGCGGCGACCCGGATGGCCAACCAATTCTGATCATTCACGGAGCTTGGGGCGGCCCGTCCTCCACGCTCTGGAACGGTCCACGCCTGCGCTGGTCCGCGCCAATCGACGGCCTCAAGCTGATCTGGTACGACCGCCGCTGCGCCGGTCTCTCGCAATACGACA
Organism: Dehalococcoidia bacterium; assembly: GCA_965261715.1. Taxonomy (GTDB): domain Bacteria; phylum Chloroflexota; class Dehalococcoidia; order Bin125; family Bin125; genus Bin125. Next base: position 2,419,360 of record OZ253471.1, on the reverse strand, counting down.
CGCAGCCGTTCACGCTCGACGATCTGGCCCACGACGCTGTCGACGTGCTCGACTACCTGAAGATTGAGCAAGCAGCAGTCATCGCCACATCTGCAGGCGGACCCATCGGAATAAGGCTGGCGATTGACCATCCTCAACGAGTGGGCTCGCTGGTCCTGCTCAACACCGGCGCGTCGCTGATGTCCTTGTCCCCGAGCGGGATCGATCCCGAAGACGCATTCGTCGCTGATCGCCTGGAGACAGTCGCCAAGCGGATCGCTCTATTGAAACTCATGGAGGCTGAGGGTGCCGAGTCGGCCATCCAACATTCTGAAGACGAGTGGCGAGCGCCGCCAGAGCCGCAAGACCCAGACCCAGAACTGGCTGCATATCGAGCGACGCGCCGGCATGCCCTGGGCAAGCTGTCGCAATGCGAGTTGGTGAGGCTCGGGCGAGGCGCGCTGCTCAACATGCAGGCCCAGCGAGACATTGACCTCGCTGACCAGTTGCACGAAATCAAGTGTCCAACCCTCATCGTCCACGGAGACGCCGACACGACCGTGCCGATCGCCTTAGGTCAGACGCTGGCAGGGCGAATGCAACACGTATCGTTCTCAGTACTAAACGGCGAAGGTCATGGATTGATAGCAAACGAGGTGGCACAATGGTTAGTCTCGGAATGGCTAAACTCGCTATCATGGACAGACGATGAGTGTTGAACTGACTGCGCATCATCATGTGGAATCCTGTATCAAGCACGTGCGCGGGCAACTACGCCTCTCGCTCGATCCAGGGCATCTCCGAGCCTGCGTCTCCCCTGAAGACGGTTCCCCTATGGAGATGAATCTACCTGGCGATGCGCTGGATCGGGCTCTTCTCTACGACGGTCGCCTTGCGCAAGTCACCTACCGAGAGACCTCCATGAACGGTGAACTGGTTGATCGCACCGTCGCCATCGTCAATAGCGGTACGCCGATGACCGGAAGAGAATTCGTGGATGCACTCCACGGCCTGTTCGAGACCGAAGAAGACAAACAGGAGTTTCTCAACAGTTTCGACCGCTTCTGGCCAAACGAACCCGATGAGTGATCCATCGCCAAGAATTTCGGTCGACACCAATGTCGTTAGTGCGATCGTTCGAGAAAACGCATACAGCGTCGGCTATCTCGAAGTGCTTGACCTTTTCACTCCCGCACTGACCTTCTTCGTTCGAGGAGAGCTGGCGGCAGCACAATGGAATCGCCAACGCAGAGGGCGAATAGCCAACCTGTTGTCTCGATGGGAGTATCTGCCAGATCCGAGCAACACAACCCTTGAAGCTTATGCTCGGGTCGCGATCGCATCGAGTTCACTTGGCCTTGGAGATGCGTTGGGTTCGGATCTTTGGATTCTCGCCCAGACATACGCTACGGGAATCCCGTTTGTTTCACACGACAGCAATGCCATTCGTACGGCAGATTGGGCCGGGATCGAGTTTCACACACTGAACCGTCGCGCACTTCGCCTCGTTGACGAGGATCGGGCGCAAGGCGCAAACCTTTAGCCCTACTCCGACAGCACCTCATCCGTATGCTCCCCCAACAACGGCGGTCGACGCGTGATCCCCCAGCTTCCCTTCGTCAATTGATACGGCGCTCCCGGATAGATCACGTCCCGACCCAACTCAGGATGCTCCACCTTGACCTGCATCCCGCGATCAACGAAGTGCGGATCCTCCAGCGCTTCCTCTGGGCTGTGGATCACGCCGACCTGGAAGCCGAAGTTTTGCGCCTTGGTGAAGAACTCGTAGGCGGTCAGCTTTGAGGCAAGCAGGTCGAACGCTTCCCGACCTGCTCCGAAGATCGCCAGCAACTCCTCGTTGTCGCCGCTAAAGACGTCCGCCAGCGAGAAGCTCTCTAGCTCGGCGCCGAGCAGGAGGAGCGCCGCTTCGGGAAGTTGATCCAGCAGTCCTTCGTCCTCCAACCACTGGTAGACGAGTCCAAACTCGGCCGGGCGACGCGGTGGGATGCCGGTATTCACGTAGCGGCCGTCGGCGCATTCGATTTGCGACGGCATCGACGGCGCGACGCCTGCGTGACGGCCGGTCTGGCGCTGTACGGTCGCATGCGCGACCAACCACGAATAGGAGCCGGATTCCGTCGTCACATTGACCGACGCATTGATATTCACATTGATGTGCTGTCCGACACCTGTTAGATCGCGATGCAGCAGCGCGGTCAGAATAGACATAAAGGCGTAGTTCGAGCCCGTGTGGTACGCCTGCTGCCCGCCGCCGCGCACCGGCGGCAGCGAGTGATCGTCATACCCATTCATCCAGGCGAAGCCGCCGTTGGCGGCCAACGTCAGGTCCGTGTGTGGCTCATCAGCTCGTACCGAACCGGTCCCGAAGTTGGTAATCGTGCACCAAATCAGACCAGGGTTTTCGGACATCAACTGATTGAAGTCGAGTCCCAGCCGTTCAATGGGGCGATATATGTCGGTATCGAAGATCACGTCGGCTGACTGCACCAGTTTGACGAAGGCGTCCGCGTTGGACTCATCGTCAAAGTCCATCACAATGCTGCGCTTGGACGTGTTGTAGTACCAGAAGAACAGCGAACGCTCATGGTGCGGAACGTCGCCGACAAATGGTTCGTACTGACGCGACGGGTCGCCTTCGGGCGGCTCAATCTTAATCACGTCCGCGCCCATGTCGGCCATCAACTTGCCGCACCAGGCGCCGCGTTCGTCGCCGATCTCGAGCACGCGCAGGTCGTCCAGGGCCATCATCGCCATTGGAGTGGAATTAGTCGTCATTAGATCACGCCCTCTTCGTGCAGCCCGGCGATCTCATCCTGGCTCAAACCCAACAGCTCGCCGTAGACGTAGTCGTTGTCCTCTCCCAGCATGGCCGCGCCTCGCGTCATTGACCAATCCGTCTTCGACAAGTGCGCGGGAATCCCGTCGACGCGGACGCGCCCCATCTCCGCCTGGCGAATCGTCGGCCAGAGGCCAGCCTCAGCAGAGTTCGGGTCCTGGTCAATCCGCTGTTGCGGCGTCTGCACAGGATTGGCCGGCACGCCGGCCGCGCGCAGCATCTCCGTCGACTGAAACGGGTCTCGTCGCATGCACCACTGAGCGATCTTCTCGTCCAACTCTTCCTGCGCCGCCATGCGTCCCGAGAGCTGACCGTAGCAATCGTCAGCAGCCCAATCACAACCATCCGCGACCAGCACGTCACGCATCGCGTGCCAATCCTCGTCGTTGCGGCAAGCGATTGCGATCCACGCCTCGTCGAACGATCCGGGAATCGGCTTGGCCGCGTAGATGTTGTGCGGCGCCATTGCCGGATGCAGCGAATGGTTGGCGTCGGGGAAGCCGTCGCGACGCAGCGGACGACCGTTCACCGTGTAGTCCAGCAACACCGGACCGTTCAGGGTCAACGCTGCTTCGGTCGCCGCGACATCGACGTATTGGCCCTCACCGGTGCGGTTGCGATGGTGGATCGCCAGCATGATCGCCATCGCCATGAAGTAGGAGCCGGTGTGGTCCATGTAGGAGTAGCCCCAGCCGGCCGGCGGCTGATCGGGAATTGCAGAGGACATCGTCAGCCCGCTGGTCGCCTGAACGATCGGTCCCCACGTCTTGAACTTCTCGTACGGTCCCGAGTGACCGAAGCCGCAATTGGAGACATAGATGATGTCTTCCTTGAGCTGCTTGAGCTGCTCATAGTCGTAGCCCCATGAGCGCATCACGCCGGAGGAGAAGTTCTCGGTCACGCAGTCGGAGATGGCCACCAGCCGCTGAAACAGCTCGCGCCCCTTTTCCGTCTTGATGTTCAGCGAGATCCCCAGCTTGCCCACGTTGTGGTTGTTGAACGGACCGCCCAGCTCCGGCCCGCGCCGGTCGTCCACATACGGCGGCATCCCGCGCAGGATGTCCCAGCGGCCATGGTTGGATGGGTCTTCGATTCGGATCACCTCGGCGCCGAATGCGGCCATGAATTTGGTCGCGCCCGCGCCGGCCAGTTGACCGGTGAAGTCGCAGATCCGCAGGTGGGACAAGGCTTTGCTCTTGACGTGATGGGGCATCGTCGTCCTCCTCCAGCGGAGTCTATATGGCGAGTATGCTGCGGCAGTAGTTTGGGCGAGAGGGGACCCCCTCAGCCTTCGGCAGCTCCCCCTGCGAGGGGGAGCGAGTGGTAAACATGTCAGCTCCCCCTGCGAGGGGGAGCAAAGATCGTTTGAATCAGGAGCATCACCATGGCCAAAGTCGCGTTCATCACCGGAGCCAGCCGAGGCATTGGCAAGCAGCTCGCCCAGGACTTCGCCATCGCCGGCTACGACATCGTCGCCATCGCCCGCTCGACCGCCGACAGTCCGACCAAGCTCCCCGGCACGGTCGACGAGACCGCGCAACTGGTGGAGGAAGCCGGCCAACAATGTCTGCCGATCGGCGCCAACCTGTCCAACGTGGACGACCTCGACCGCGCCGTGGCCGAAACCTACGACCGATTCGGCCAGATCGATGTGCTAATCAACAACGCCGCCATCGCGCCTCCGGGCAAGGCGCTGGAGTCGCCGCGCCACCGCTGGGGACTGGCCGTCGAGATCAACGTCAACGCCCCGTTCTACCTCACCCACGCGATCGCGCCGAAGATGGCCGAGGCCGACGGCGGCGCGATCATCAACATCGGCTCAGGCGCAGCGGTCAGCCCCGATTTCGGCCGAGCCAGCTACACGACAACCAAGCGCGCCCTCGAGGCGATGTCGGAGTCGTTGGCCAGCGACCTCAAGGGCAGCGGAGTTTCGGTCAACTGTCTGCGCCTCGAGCTCTCCGTCTACAGCGAGGGCTACGCCTTCACGCTCGGCGAGCAGGCCAAGCAGATGGACTTCGAAGACCCGATCATCATGTCCGACGCCTGCCTCTGGATGGTCGCGCAAGGCCCCGAATGGACCGGCCGAATCGTCACCATCGCCGACCTGAGGAAGTACGGAGCAGTGCGACCTAGGACTCGGATGTCGTTCGAGGACTAGGATGCGATCGAGCATTGACATGCCGCCGCCGTCTGCATATCTTGTCTACATGGGCTGAGGGATCTCGGCCGCTGTAGGAATGGGAGCAATCCTCTTCTGAACGGGCTGGCGGCAGTCGCCGGCCGGAGGAAGGCCTCGGTCATTGACCGGGGTCTTTTGCTGTCTCGGGAATGGTCTCGATAGCTCTCGTAAGTCGGTCGCTTTTTTCGACGAGCCGGAGTTTGCTACGAATCGCCTCCCAAGCTCGATTCGGCTGATCAGGTCTGAGTCTGGCCAGCCCGATTGGACGAGCCATCAGGTCGGCAAACTGGATACCCGAGAGATTCAGGTGCTTCTTGGCGAAGACCAGTTCGAACTCATCCATGGCCTGGATGGATCCCTCTCCCAACCTGATTCGCTCGAAACCGTCGCGGAGAGCTCGGTCTTCATTCCTTCCCCGAGCTTCGAGAACCACATGTGTTCGGCGATCCAACTGTCCATTTGCGCCAAGGAACTGGTGAGCCCGGCGCAGGCAGGACTGCAGTGCCAATTGGTAAGGATCAGCCCCGGTCCGTGAAGCAGCCGATTCCTTGTCAACGACCGCTGCAATGATTTCGAATGGAACTGCCTCGATGATGTGTTGCAGCTCGTTCATAAATTCCTGCCGTCGCTCAATGTTTGCCAGAAACACGAATGGCCGAGCTCGATGTCTGATTTCTTGTTCGTGAAGCACAACCGCGTCATGGCCAAAGAAGCGGAACTTGAGCCTCTCCACTTCTGGTACGAATCGTGAGATGTAGTCTTCCTTGTGAAACATACAACATACGAGAACGAATACTGGAAAGTCACTATCCACGACCAGCGGGTTGGCATTCCCGCTCTCGTCGGCATAGATGATGTAGTCACTGAACCGCATCCGCCGATGATAAGCAGTGTTACCGCTTCAAGGAAACTGTGCGTCTCGCGACCAGTAACACTGTCGAGAACAGCAGGTGTTCGTTAGGGCCGGTTCACATTGACGGCGCGATCCCAATCGAGGCGCCTATCAACTCTCCCGCTCCCCCTTGCAGGGGGAGCTGCCGAAGGCTGAGGGGGTCCCACCTCCCATCGTCCAGCCGGAATGCGCCATTTCTAGCTCTTCATCACCCGATGTGAACAGACCCTAGTTAGTCCGTCTGACTATCAACGACATCACGTAGCTCCCTCGAGCGGAAGGCCTTTGTCTCCAGCCTCAACTCATCCGGCTCCGGCGCCTCTTCGCCTTCGCCGCCGCCGAGCTCTCGCATTTGCTTGGCGCCTTGCAGCAGATTCCCTTGGATGGAGCTGACGCCCTCGTCGTAGGTGCGGACGGCGCTATCCAGTTGCTTGCCCAATCTGGCGTACACCGTCGCGTGACGACGCACGCCGTTGTACAGACGTTCGCCGGCTTGCTGGATCTCCAACGCGTTCTTGTGGAGCAGTTCCTGTTGCTCCTCTTGATGCAATGCCGCCGCGACGCCGCTGACCAGGGCAATCATCGTGACCGGCGTGGCCAATAGCACTCGGTGGTCGGCGAACGCCTTCTCGATCAAGTCCGGCATGACCCGCGTCGCGCCTTCGAGAATGCTGTCCGTCGGGATCCACATGACGACAAAGTCCATCGAGCCTTCGAACTGTTTGTCGTAGCCCGTCTTCTTGAGCGCCGCCGCGGTCGAGAGCACCGTTGCAGCATGCTTTCCGAGCAGCACGGTCTGCTCGGCCTCGGTCGCTGAATTGAGTGCATCGCGATACGCGTCGAACGGCGTCTTGGAATCGATGATGATTCGTTTGCCGCCTGGCATACGGACCACGAAGTCGGCGATGCTGCTGCCGAGTTCACCCGACAGTTGCGTGTTGAAGTCCTTGCCTCGGCGCATCCCGGCGAGTTCGAGAATGTTCTCCAGTGTGGTCTCACCCCAACGGCCGCGATGCCGCGACGAGCGCAGAATCTCCCGCAGGTCGCCGGTTTCGGTACTCAGCCGACCGACCTGCTTTTGCGTCTCCGTGACTAGCTTGTTGACGCCCTCATACGCGCCGGCGCGTTCTTTCTCCAGGTCCGAGACGTACTTCCGTAGTTGTTCCAACTCCTTGCCGACCGGTTCGACGTGCTGCTTCAGCTCGTGGTCGGCGAGCTCCCGCTGCCGTTTGAAGTCGTCACCGGCCTGCTTGCGGAACTCTTCGTTCGACGCCTTCGCTACCTCCGAGGCAATGCCCTTGAAATGGGTATCAAGCTGTTCCCGCTGCTTGTTCAGCTCATCCTGGCGCGTCTGATCCGCGGCCCGAATGGCTTCGAGCTCCGCCCTCACCTTGGACAGTTCCTCAACGGTGCCCTCAAGCGACTCCGACCGCTGCGCCAGTGCCGTCCGATCACGTTCAATCGCTTGTTGCAGTTCGCCCAGCGCTGCTTCTCGCGCTGCGAGTCGGGACTGCGTGTCTGCCAATGACGATGCACGCGCATCCCGATCTCGACGTGCCTCGTCTCGTTCCGCAGTGAGAGTCTCCACCTGGCGATTCCGCTGTTCCAACTCCGTGTCGGCCTTCGCCTGCGCCAACTCACGCTCTTGAACCAATCCCGAGGCCCGATCCAGCTCACCCCGCAGCTGCGACGCTTGCTCCTTCAACTCCGACACCTGCCGCGACACAAGCAATGCCACCACACCGCCGACCGCGAGACCGATGATCAAGCCGATGACAATTTCCATCCGATTCCTCCCGACATCTTCCTGACGACCCGTCCATGACTCGATCCGATGCTATCTAATGGACTCAGGATGTCATCGGCGTGAGTGGAGGAATCCAGATGCTGACTGCGTTGCGCCTGTCGTTGGTTGCCGCCGTCGCCGGATTCGGTTTGCTGACGCTGGCCTGTGGCGACGGCGGTTCCTCCAACACCATCAGCGGCGCGGTGCGGTTTGTCCGTGAAGTCGAGCTTCCTGAAGGCGCGACCGTCACGGTGAAGCTGCTGGACACGTCGCTTGCCGACGCCTCGGCGATTGAACTTGGTGAGGACGTCATCGAGAACGCCGATCACCTGCCGGTCCGATTCAGGATCGAGTTCGACCCAGGCCAGGTAGAAGATCGCACCGAATACTCGCTCCAGGCTCGGGTCGAGCTGGGCGACGAGCTGCTCTACATCAACGACACCGTCCATCCCGTCCTGACCGGAGGCGCGCCGCGCAACAGCGACGTGACGGTGGTCTCCGTTAACCCGTTCGATCAATGCGTCGAACCGCTGCCCGGTCAGATTCACTCAAGCTTTTGGGACGGAGACCTGCCCGACGACGCGGTCCTCGAGATTCGCCTGTGGGACGTTTCTGAGCCTGAGGAGCGGTTTGTCGTCGTCGAGGCCAGTTTTGAAGACCTCGGCGAGTTCCCGCTCGAGTTCGAGTTGCCCTATGAAGGTGTCCAGATCAATCGTCACCATCGCTACGAACTCGAGGCCGAGATCTGGTACGGCGGCGAGCTACAGTTCCATATCCCGCAAGCCGAATGGCGCCGGACCATCCTGCCCCACTGCCCCAACGACGACCTGATGCTGGTCAACGACGTCTTCCCGGTCTCGGAATTCCCTGAGGAGTGAGCTGCCGCTTCGGTCCGGTCCGAGTGCAATAATGTTCCGGAGTCTGCTCTGAGATGTAGGCGTCGCCGAGGCGTCGCACCGTGATCGATTGAGGGAGACGAATATGGAAGTCCCGCTGCTGGTCAATGATTTTCTGCGACGCGCCTCCAAGCTCTACGGCCCGTCCGAGGCCGTCGTCGACGGCGACAAGCGCTTCACCTGGTCCGAGTTCAATGCCCGCGTCAATCAGCAGGCAAACGCCCTGCTCGCCGCCGGGATCGGCAAAGGCGACCGCGTCGGCATCATCGCGCCCAACTCACACCAGTTCCTCGAGACCTTCTACGCGACCGCCGCAATCGGCGCGATCATCGTCCCGATGAACTACCGGCTGATCCCGGCCGACTTCGAGTACATGCTGGAGCACTCCGGCTCGAAGGTCGTGCTGGTCGACGCCGAGTTCACGCACATGGTCGATGACGTCCGCGGCAACCTGACCACGGTTGAGCACTTCATCGCCGTCCCCTTCGAGGACATTCAGATCACCCCAGGATGGACCAACTACGAGGACTGGATCGCGAGTCAGTCAACGGCGCAGCCGCCCGACCCAGGGCTGGAAGAGACCGACCTGCTCTCGATCAACTACACCTCGGGTACCACGGCGCGACCCAAGGGCGTGATGATCACGCATCGCAACGCCTACATCAACGCGTACAACTTCATCGCCCACCTGCGCATCTCGCAGGACGACGCCGAGATGTGGACGCTGCCGATGTTCCACGCCAACGGCTGGGGCGGCCCCTACGCGATCACCGCGATGGGCGGCAAGCACGTGGTCCTGCGAGCGCCCGACGCGGCCGATATCTATCAGGTCATCCAGGACGAGAACTGCACATTCGCCTGTATGGCTCCGGCCGTGCTCGCGCGCATCCTTGAGTTCGAGCGCAAGGACGACTACAACATCACCGTCCGTCCGCGATTCACCATCGCGGGCGCGCCGCCGCCGCAGGCCTTCATCGAGCGCCTGGAGAAAGAACTCGGCTGGGAGTTCATCCAGATCTACGGCCTGACCGAGACCTCGCCGATTCTCACCGTCTCCGAGGTCAAGCCGTACCTCGGCGTCGATGAAGAGGGCTACTTCCGCACCAAGGTGCGGGCCGGCCACGACGTAATCGGCGTCGAAGTCAAGGTCGTCCGAGACTCAGGCCGAGAGGTCGCCTGGGACGACAAGGAGGTCGGCGAAATCGTCGCTCGCTCCAACGTCGTTCTGCGCGGCTACTGGCAGCAGCAGGAGGAGACGGACAAAGTCATCGTCGACGGCTGGTTCCACACCGGAGACATGGCCACCGTCAACCAGGACGGCTACATCAACATCGTCGACCGAGCCAAGGACGTAATCATCTCCGGAGGAGAAAACATCAGCAGCATCGAGGTCGAGGACGTCCTCTACGGCCATCCCGCCGTGCTCGAAGCCGCCGTCATCGGAGTCCCCTCAGAGCAGTGGGGAGAAACCCCACTCGCCCTGATCGTCCCAAGAGAGGGTCACAACGTCACCAGAGAAGACATCGTCGCCCACTGTCGAGCAACCATGGCCAGCTTCAAGATTCCCCGAAGAGTGGAGTTCGTCGAGACGCTGCCTCGGACGGCGACGGGCAAGCTGAAGAAGTTCGAGCTCAGAGAGGCGTATTGGGAGGGTGTCGAGAAGCGAGTGAATTAGACACCTCGGTATCGTCAAACAGTGTCGGAATGCGGCTGCCTGCGAGCTAGGATATAGCAAGACATGTGTGGCATCCTTTGGGTATTGCGTATGAATGTGGAGAATGCAATTCGGAAAGATTGCTTCAGTGTGCCATCGAGCGTCATGACTGCAGTGTCCTGCGGGATCATTGGGAAATGATGAAACCCAAGTAGGCGAATGCTTTTAGGCTGTTCACTTTTGTCGCATACTGAGTTGCTCTACCGCTCAGAACCTGAATTGCACTAATCTCTCTATACTCGCCCCATTTCTTCTCCTTCTCTTTCAGAATCAAGGGCCATTGCGTGAATAGGGAAGTGGAGATTCTGTCTCTAGGATCAATGGTGGCATTTGGAGCTTTTGTCCCCGCCGCATTCCGTACTGCCCGATTGAACATACTCTCTCCATGTTTCTCCATCCAAATGCCATTTGCTTGTATGAGAAGTAAAGGTGTAGAAAGCGCGTACTGCCTATTGTTGTGCGCATAGTTCGCTTCTATCACTGCGTCTTTTCTCTCCGGATACGCTTGCCACACCTCTTGCTCTATAGCATAACGGGCATTTGAATAATACTTTACCATCCACTTTTCGGTAGTCGGGGCTGTCCAAGGGCTACCCTTCGCTAGCTTAGGCAGCGACACATAGTGCATTTCGCTATGCGGGTACCATCCTTGCCTTATGAGTGCATCTAAGGCCTGTTGGTCGCTGAGTGTTGAGTCGCTGCTTAACATGTTCGCAATTCCAGTGATGCGTTCGAGGGCGAGACGTATTTCCGCTTTGATCCTCTCGCTGCTATGAGGGAAGCTTGCGCGCAAGGTTGATGTGGTATTTGAGAGCCGTTGGCCAATGACCTGCACGCTCTTGCGAAAGGTGAAGGATGTGTTGCTCGGAGGGTCAGTCACGCAAATCCCCTTGACCTGCCTTGCGAGCGGGGAGTTCCAAGGTTCTCAGAGACTTACCCCAAACACCCACTCAGGAAATTATTCACCCGATTCGTCGCGTCCATCCCCGCCGGAGTCGGGAACCCATCAAACCCATGAGGCGCCTCCGGGAAGACGTGCAACTCCGTCTCATGACCCGCGGCTTGCCAGCGGGCGGCCATGAAGAGGGTGTCGTCCAGCAGCGGATCGAGCGTGCCCACCGTGAAGATGGCTGGCGGCATGTCTGAGAGGTCTGCGAGCAGCGGCGTCACGTCTGGGAGATCTCGCAGCTCCGGCTCCTCCGGCGTCACGTAGTGGTCGATGAACCATTCCATGATTGGCGACGACAGGATCAGGTTGCGCGGTCCCCAGAGCCTCGCCGACGGCGAGTGGCGCAGGTCGTAGACGCCGTAGTTCAGCGCCGCTCCTCGGAAGCCCGTGTAGCCGTGGTTGTCGCGCATGCGCAGCAGCGTGGTCGCTGAGAGGTGACCGCCGGCCGACTCGCCGCCGATCGTGAACGCGTCGGTGCCGAACTCCGATTGGCCATTCTCTACCAGCCAGACCGCGGCCGCCTCGCAGTCCTCGTTGGGCGCCGGATATGGGTACTCAGGCGAGAGCCGGTAGCCGACCGACACGACCACCTGCTGGGTCGCCTGGGCGCGCTCCCAGAGCCGCTCGTCGGCGCCGTCGTGCGAGCCGATCACCCAGCCTCCACCGTGGATGTGCAGGTAGACGCCGCGCACGACCGGCGGAATGAAGACACGGACGGGAATGTCACCGGCGGGACCCGGAATGGTGCGCTCCTGAGCGATGTCATCCAGCTTTGGCGGCGGCGGACCGAACGGGCCGCCCTCGGCGAGGATGTCGCGCAACTCCTGCGGCTCCATCTCGTGCCAGGGCTTGCCCTGCGACGACGCCTCTTCAATCATCACGTTCAACGCCTGCGTCTGCGGATCGGCTTTCATGGCAGGTTCCTATTCTAGGATATATGTGCTACTCTTGGCATCGGCCACGATACACTGCGCCCGACAACTCAGCCAGTCGGAGTATAGGTAGAAGTTAGGAAGACGCTGATGCCGCTTGAGGGACCTGCCCAGCCTGCGTTCGAAACCGTCTGCGATCTGATCGAACGCATCCTCGCCGCCGCCGCCGGACTTTCCTCCGAACAGCTCGATACCGCGCCCTGGGACGATGCATCAACGATGTTCATCCTCGCCACGCACGCGATCTCAGCGACCGAGTGGAACATCGTCGAGGTGCTCGCGGGCCAGAAGCTCGATCGCAGCCGCCAGGCTGAGTTCGATTCCAGAGCCGCTTCGGTCAACGACCCTCAGGGCGTGCTCGCCGATCGCTGGTCCGGAGCCAGAGCGGCAATCGAATCGGCGCTGGCCGGACTCTCGGACGACGCCTGGGCCGGTCCGCACTATCACAGGTTCATGGACAAGAACCTGACCGGCTATGAACTCGTCGACCGAGCCATCGCCCACACCGGCGAGCACGTCGGCCACGCCGAGATGACCCGCCAATGGCTGCATGCTCAGGGCTAGCCAATGATGCCAGTACCCCCTTCGGAGAGGGTGTCTCTGAAGTCCGCCTCAATTCGCAGGCTCCCAGTCCCCGCTTTACGCGGGGACCCGCTCGGGGGGGGGCGGCTTATCTGGTGGTGATGTCTCTGGAGCAGAGGGAGCGGGTCCCCGCGTGAAGCGGGGACTGGGAATTCCGACTTGGGAGACACCATCCGGAGGCGGAGACTGGAAGGCGTGACCTGCCTCTGGTACTTGAGGTCGACGCACCGCCTATCCTGTGCCCGTTGCGCCCTTGAGCGCATGACGATTGATCTCAACGCAAGACAACACACTACACAAGGAGTGACCCATGCCCCCGACACCAGAGACCCAGGGACTGTTGGCGATGTTGGAAGAGGCCGGCGGCCCGGATATCTCCGAGCAGACGCCGGAAGAGGCGCGCGAGGCCATTGCCGGTTTCGCCATGATGCAGGCTGGCGCTCCCGAGCCCGCACGAGTTGAAGACCGTACGGTCCCCGGTCCCGGCGGCGACATCCCCGTTCGCGTCTACGCCGCCGCGGGCGACAATCTACCTGTGGTGATGTTCTTCCACGGCGGCGGTTGGGTGCTGGGCGACATCGAATCGCACGACGGCGCCTGCAAGCAACTGTTGGCGGAACTGGGCGCCGCCGCCGTCGTCTCCGTCCACTATCGACTCGCGCCCGAGGACAAGTACCCGGCCGCGGCCGACGACTGCTACGCCGCCGCCGCCTGGGTCGCCGAGAACGGCGCTGAGATTGGCGTCGACGGCTCGCGCATGGCCGTCGCCGGCGACTCCGCCGGCGGCAACCTGTCGGCCGTGGTCGCGCAGATGGCGCGCGACAAGGGCGGCCCCGCGATCGCCGCGCAGGTCCTGCACGTCCCAGTCACCGACCACAACTACAGCTACCCGTCCTACACCGAGAACGCCGAGGGCTTGCTGCTCACGCGGGCCTCGATGGTCTGGTTCTGGGATCACTACCTGCCCAACGCCGAAGCTGGTCAGGAGGCCTACGCGTCGCCAATCAAGGCCAACGATCTGTCGGGTCTCGCCCCGGCGCTGATCCAGACCGCCGAGTTCGACCCACTGCGCGACGAAGGCGAAGCCTACGGCGCAGCCATCGAAGCGGCCGGCGGCGATGTCACCGTGCATCGCTACGACGGCGTCGTCCACGACCCAATCATGATGTTCGCCATCATCCCCACTGGCATGGAATGCCTCAAGGAGGCCGCGGCGTTCATCAACGAGCGCCTATAGGAACGCGCTGAACAACTCCAATCCCCGCTTCCCCCCTCGCGGTGACCTGCGCGTAAACTCACAAATCCCCTCTCCCCCCCTTGCGGGGGGAGATGTCACGGAGTGACAGAGGGGGGTCCTCCCACAGCGACCGGGTAGGCACTGCGATGGGGAGCCCCCCTCTGCCTCAGGCATCTCCCCCGCGAGGGGGGAGAAGGGGATTTACGCGCAAGTCTCCTCGCGGGGGGAAGCTGCCGAAAGCCTGCCCTCGGCCCGAACGGGGGCTGAAGGAGGTCCCCGATCGGCCGCCGACGGGAGTCATTCAGAGGATTCCTGGCCGAGATTAGACGAAACAATCCGAACAGAATCGAACAAACCCGAACAAGCCGAACACCACGAACGGACCGATTTCACCATGCCGCTGACCGCAGAAACCAAGGCCATCCTCGAAATGCGGGCCGGCGCGCCCGCGTTCAACGAGCTCTCGCCACAGGAAGCGCGAGAAGCAATGGCAGCTCTGCGCGCGCAGGTCGGCGAGCCGGAGCCCGTCGCCAGCACCTTCGACATGGAGATTCCCGGTCCCGCCGGCGGGATTCCGGTTCGCGGCTACCTGCCGACCGAAGACCCGCGTGACCTGCCCACCGTCCTCTATTTCCATGGCGGCGGCTGGGTGATCGGCGATATCGAGTCACACGACGCCGTCTGTCGGGCCATCTGCAATCGAACACCGACAAGCGTCCTCTCGGTCGACTATCGGCTCGCGCCCGAGGCGACCTACCCGGCAGCTGCTGAAGACTGCTACGCGGCGCTCCAGTGGATGCAAAAGATGTACGCCGAGCGTGGCGGACCGACCGACATGATCGGCGTCGCCGGAGACTCCGCCGGCGGCAACCTCGCAGCTGTCGTTGCGCAAATGGCGCGCGATCGCGGCGGTCCCGAGATCGCCACGCAGATCCTGATCTACCCGGTCACCGACTTCAACTTCGAGACCGAGTCCTACAAGCAGAACGGCGTCGACTTTGGTCTCTCCGAGGCCGGCATGCGCTGGTTCTGGGACCTCTACCTCAACGATGAGTCGGACGGCGCGCAGCCCTACGCGTCACCGCTCCAGGCCGACGACCTCTCAAACCTGCCGCGAGCGCTGACGCTCACCGCCGAGTACGACCCGCTCCGAGACGAGGGAGAAGCCTACGCCGCCGCGCTCGCCGCCGCTGGCGTGCAGTCCACCTGCACCCGCTACGACGGCGTGATTCACGGCTTCGTCAGCGCATTCGAGGTTGTCCCCGAGGGCAGCCAGGCGCTCGACCAGATCGCCGCCGAACTGAGGTCTGCCTTCGGCATGGACTGAATCAGCGCTCGCCCGGTACAAGGAGAGGCGCCGCTCCAGTCTCTTTCCTCCCCCTCGCAGGGGGAGGCGCGGTTCCAATCTCTTTCCTCCCCCTTGCAGGGGGAGGTGCCGAAGGCGGAGGGGGTCCCCCCGGTTTGGCGTCCGACCGGCCCCCTCAGTCGCTCAGCGACAGCTCCCCCAAAGGGGGAGCAAATCGTTTCACGCAACTTGGCGAATGCGGGAATCGGGTCGCCTGAGCCGCCTAGCCGCCCGGCATCTGCTTCTGGAACGACGCCAGGTCGAAGTAGTCGCGCCAACGAGCAATCTTTCCATCTCGAATCTCGAACACGCCGCAGACCTGCACCGAGACCTCAGTCCCACCCATATCGAAGCGGTCGATCCGCTCGTTCAGGACGACATCGCCATTCGTCGCCGAGTGCAACACTTCCCATCCCCGCGATGTCATCTGCGTGACTCCCGCGAGCGCAGCTTTCACTGCGTCAATCCCCTCCGCGGGCGCCATCGGCATGTTGTGGTAAACCGCGTCATCGGTGAAATAGGACGCCAACGTATCGGCGTCGGGATGCTCGGCATCAAACTCGGCCATGAAGGCATTGACAATCGCTTCAGCGTCGGACATAAGGCATTCCTTTCAGGCGTTTTCGCAGTCTAAAGGGTCCATTGGTCCAAAGCGGTCAAGCATCGGCGCAGCGAGTCGCTGCGCTCCGCCGCTCGCTCGGGATTCCAGCTGTGGCGGACGAAGTCGATTAGGAAGTCGCTGTAGTCCTCGCCTACGGCGGCGTCTGCGACTGCCGGCAACATGGCAGAGCGAACGGCTTTTGTACGGCAATGTGTACGTACCAGCTCGACCAATCGGCGTTTCGGAAATTGCACGGCTTCGACATCAGCCGGCAAAGTTCGAGCAGGAATGCGGATATAGCGAGCGAGTCCAGAATCGGCAAGAAGCCAGGATTCGACCTCGCGTACTGCGACCCGCACGTGCATTCCCGAAGCCGGCGAAGGCAAATGCTCCGACAGGAGCGCCGGCGCACACTCGTCTTTGTCCAAGTCGAAGAGAACCAGCCATCGCTCACGCTGCGCAGCGGCATTGTAGTCACGCAATCTTCGCAGCAGCGGCCCACGTCCGTTCCGTGCGCCTGTAGGAACCGCGAAGGCCCCGCGATCTTCGAGCAGTCTGGTAGCGATAGCCAGATCGAGCCGACCCTCGGTAACAACTCGTACTGCGCTCATACTCGCAGGGGTAGTTGAGCGCCGCCGCGGTGAACTGCGGACGCCAAGAGAATGTCGCCTACCGCACCTCCGGCCCTGGCTATTTCCTTCACTCCCTCGTCATCGGTGCCGGAAGTCACGACAGAACCATTCTTGTCCGGGGAGACGATTAGAACTTCGGATGGGGCAATACCATCGTCCTGCAACAGATCGGGAGAATGCGTCGTAACCAGAATCTGCCGACCGCGCCTTCGTCTCGCCCTCGCGAGCATCGGTGCCAACTGTTGGACCACATCGCTTTGCAATGACAGTTCAGGTTCTTCCAACAGAAGCGGGCCTCTTCCTTCCATTAGAGCCCATAGGAGACCTATTATTCTCAACGTCCCGTCCGAGAACTGGTCTTCCCGCTGGCGTCCTGCATTCGGTCGCCAGTGCACAAACTTTGCTTCTAGGTGAGGCTGACCGCGCGCGTCTCGTTCCACAGTTAGATGTTCATCAAACTGAGGGAGCACACGATGCAACTGTTCGCCGATTAGCTTCAGCCGGGACTTCAGAGTCTTTTCTGGCGTGTCCGCCAGACGCTCAAGAAATCCTCTTCCAAACGGATCTCGTCGGTGGGCCAAGCCACGTAGTTCGTCGCCGTGACGAATCATCTGTGGTACCAGGTGGAGGTACTCGACCGACTGAAAAAAGGCCGCGACTTCGCGGAACTCGCGATTTGCACTGACCTGCTCGAGCCCTGTCTGGGTCAACAGTTCATCATCTGCCTTGTCAGCCTTCGTTGGTCGATCAAGAATAAGCTTGTCACCACGCCAGACCCTCTCCTCCGTAACTAGTGCTCTCCTGCGTCCGCGCTGTTCCCCAGAAACCGACAGCCGGTATCGCCATCGAACACTTTCGTTTCTCTGATCATTAGCCTCGTTTTCATCAGAAAGATGCACTTCGATCGAAAATCCTGGCCCGCTGCGGGCAGAGAGACACCGGATTTTCGGTACTCCGCCTCGTTCGTCGAGCGCAGTCTTCATCCCGTCGATCGTGACATCCCTCAAGAACCGAACTGCATCCAGTAGATTGGATTTGCCGGAAGCATTCGGTCCGATAATGAATGTGCGACTTGTTAGGGCGGCATCCACCTCGCGAAAGTTCCTCCAGTTGCGCAACTGAATTCGCGAGATGTACATCTGTTCCTTGCCCCGTCCTGTTGGAAGAATGACGAAGTCAGCTTACGCCCCCGACGATTCCCTCGCCAGCTCGCCCATCAGCTCCACTGCTTCTGGCTGGTCCGTCCTCACCGTGAGGCCGGTGATGTAGCTGTCGGCCCAGGCCTGGTAGCGCTCTCGGATACGGGCCGGCGAGCCGAGCAGCGCCTGCTCGTCGAGGAACTCTTCGGGCACTTCCTCGATCGCCTCTCCCTTCCGACCTGCGAGGTAAAGCTCCTGGATGCGTTCCGCCGCATCGCCGTAGCCACGACGAACCATGCTCATCTTGTGGAAGTTGACACTGCGAGCGCCCATCCCACCGACGTAGAGCGCCACATTGGGCTTCATCCGGCGGAAGGCGTCGCGCAGATCGTCGGTGATCTGGACCTCGGCCGACGACTGGACCTCAAAGTCGGTCCACCGTTTCGCCTCGCCCGTCTTCGCCTCCGAGCGTTTGAAGCCCTCTTCAATCCACGGCGCGAACGTGTCGACGTTGTACGGCGTCAAGCCGAGCGGCAGCCAGCCCTCGGCGATTTCGGCCGTCATCCGCACGTTGGTTTCGGTGCCGGTACCCAGCCAGATCGGGATGTTGGGATTCATGTGCAAGATTGAGCGCAGCGGCTTGGCCAGACCAGCGCTGCCAGGGCCTTCGTACGGCAACGAGATTTCCTTGCCGTCGTGCGTGACCGGTTCCTCACGGGCGAGGATCTTGCGAATGATCGCGACGTAGTCGCGGATGCGTGGATTCGGCTTGCCCCAGGGCTGGCCGTACCAGCCTTCAACGATCTGCGGACCTGACACGCCGATGCCCAAGATCACGCGGTCGCCGCCGGCCAACGCATCAATCGTCGCCGCTGTCATGGCCGCATTGGCCGGTGTGCGCGCCGCCAATTGAATGACGCCGGTTCCCAGCCGAATCTTCTCGGTCACGGCAGCCAGGTAAGCCAGCGGCGAGAACGCGTCCGAGCCATACGCCTCAGCCGTCCAGACCGAGTCATAGCCCAACGCCTCTGCCTTGCGAACCATGTCAACCGGCAGCGTCATATTCGCCCCGGAGTATCCCAGCGCCAGTCCCAGTTTCATCTCTCGGTCCTTTCTCGCGCTCACTCTCTCGCGTGGAAAGCTAGCGTTCTGATCTCTTTCCTCCCCCTTGCAGGGGGAGGTGCCGAAGGCGGAGGGGGTCCCTCGGCTTAGGCCCCGACCAGCTCCCTCCGTCCCCCGTTCAAGCCGGAGGCAGGCTAATTCGTGACACCTCCCCCAAGGAGACCTTTGCATAAGTCTTCTTCTCCCCCCTTGCGGGGGAGATGCCGCAGGCAGAGGGGGGGCTCCCCATCTCAAGGCCTGTTTGGTCGCTGTAGGCGGACCCCCCCTCTGTCACTCCGTGACATCTCCCCCCGCAAGGGGGGGAGAGGGGATTTGTAAGTTTTGCAATGGTCTCCCCAAGGGGAGATGTCTTCAAACGTTTAGCGCAGCGTGATTGAGCCGTTCGGACCCTCGATCACCGCGACCAGCGCAGGCTCAGAGCCCTCACGAAGTTCCAGTTCAACGCCCATCGCTTCGTGCGCCCGACGCACGGCGTCGAGGTCCGGGTGTTCGCCGTGCCAGGACGCCAGGCGCGCGCCCTTGACTGCCGTGGTCGACGGATGCCGCGCGTCGCCCCAGTTGATCAGGAACGGCACGAGCCCGCCCAACAGCGGCGGCCAGCCGCCGGTCGTCAGATGCCAGTCGAGCCGCGTGCCGTCGGCCAGGACGCGACCCAGCGGACGCACCTCGCCGATGTCGAAGCCGGCCGCTTTTGCAGCCGCCGTCCGCTCCTCGATGGCGTCGCCCGCCTTGTAGCAAAAGTGCGGCACGTGGGCGCCGCGCTCGGAAAACTCGTGCATCCCGAACGGCAGCGGACCCTCATGGTCGGCCTGGTTCGGGTCGGGACCGATGATCTCGAGGTAGGCGTCATCCTGCAGCGCGATCAGGTGGTTGTAGACGCCGCGGCCCTGGAAGTGCCCGCCCAGCTCGGCAAGAATCCCGGTCGCCGCCGCGATCTTCTCAACCGACGCCTGAACATCCGGCGTCGCCAGGACAATGTGATCCAGCATGGTGGTCCTCTTTTCGTGGTCTCAGCTCAGTGTCAGCTTGTGTGTGCGGCTTCGAAATCGGACAGCGCACGATCGCGCAGGTCAGGGTCGGTCAGCCAGTCGAGCGCGGTGTGCGCCATCGCCTTCGTCGCGGTCAAGGTCAGCCCGTGGCCCTCTGCCGATCCCGCCGCCGAGGTGAATTGCGCAGTGTGATTGCCGCTCTCGTGCGGGATGTGGAACATCGGATGGATCGACGGCACCACGTGCGACACGTTACCCATGTCGGTCGAGCCGAAGCTGCCCTCCTTCGAGCCGTCCAGGTCCATCGCCCGCACGCCGAGGTCGAGCCAGCGCTGTCCGTAGGCCTCGGCTAGCGGTCCGTTGTTGGCCATGTTGCTGTAGCGCGGACCCTGCCACTCCACCGACCACTCGCAGGAGGTCGCCAGCGCTGCGCCGGCAAAGCAGTCCTCGACCCGCTTGATCATCTCGTTCAACCGACCCTCTTGTGGCGCGCGCACGTAGAACTCGGCCTGCGCGTAGTCGGGGATGATGTTGGGTTTCTCGCCGCCGTGGTGAATCTTGCCATGGATCCGCACCGTCGGGTGCGACTGCTGGCGCAGCAGCGCGATCGCCTGGTAGGCCAGCACCAGCGCGTCGAGCGCATTGCGACCCTCCCACGGCGCTCCCGCTGCGTGCGCGTTCTTGCCTCGGAACTCGACGAAACCCGTGTCGATCGCCAGCACGAAGGGATAGACGATGTCGCCCGTGCCGGGATGAATCATCATCGCCGCGCCGACATCCTCGAACGCGCCCTCATCGATCAGACGAATCTTGCCACCGCCACCCTCCTCAGCTGGCGATCCAAGCACGCGAACCGTACCGTCAACACCCTCGCGCTCCAGCGCATTCGCCACTGCTAGCCCCGCCGCTGCTCCCGAAATCGCAATCAGGTTGTGGCCGCACGCATGACCGATCCCCGGCAGCGCGTCATATTCGCAGATCACCGCAATCGTCGGACCGCCCGAACCACGAGTCGCCTCAAACGCCGTCTCCATCCCATACGCCGAACGCGTCACGTCGAATCCCGCGTCCGACAGGAAGCTGGTCAGCGCCGCGTGCGCATGCTCTTCCTCATAGTTCTCCTCCGGATGCGAGTGGATGTCCATGCTCAGCGCCCGTAGAGACTCCGACGCGGCATCAATCGTCTGCGAAGCAATATCCCAGAGTGACACTTTGGCCTCCTCAAGTTCCCAGTCCCCGCTTCACGCGGGGACCCGCTCGGGTCGGCAGCCGCCGATTACTCAGTGAACCAGCCGCCGTCGGGATGGATGATCTCACCCGTCACATATGACGCCTCGTCCGACGCCAGGAAACACGCCACTTTGGCGATCTCCTCCGGCTGACCGAAGCGCCGCATCGGCGTCAGGCTCAGGACCCACTGGTTCAACTCTTCGTGACCCGAGATTGCGGCGGTCATCGGCGTCTCGATGAATCCCGGGCCGATCGCGTTGACGCGAATCCCATCCTGCACCAACTCCTGCGCCAGCACCTTGGTCAGCATCCAGACGCCGGCCTTGGAGACGCAGTAGTTGGCTGCGCCCGCCTGCGGGAACTTGGCCATGATCGAGGCGATGTTGATGATCGACCCGCCGTTGCCCAACTCAATCATCTTCCGCGCGCACGAGCGGTCGGTCATCATCACGCCGGTCAGATTGACCGCCAGCACTTTCTCCCAGTGCTCCACGTTTTGATTCGCGATGAACGATGCCGTGCGGTCCTCGCCGAGTTCGGTGCTCTCGCCCGACACGTACTCGGCATTCGAGATACCCGCAGCCGCGACCACGATGTCCAGCCGGCCGAACTCGTCGACGCAGGCCTGCGCCGCGGCGTCGTTGGCAGCCTCGGTCGAGGTATCGCATTCGACCACGACGGCTCGCCGACCTTCGGCCTCGACCGCCGTCACCGTGTCGGCAGCGCGATGCGGCAGCAGGTCGGCCAGCAGCACGTCGGCGCCCTCCTGCGCAAACCGAATCGCGCAGGCCGCGCCGATCCCGCTTGCTCCACCGGTGATCAACGCCGCCTGTCCCTCAAGTGCTCCAGCCATGTCGCCCGCCTCTCAGCTTCCCGAGTCCAGCAGTGTGTCGGTATCAGTTGCCGACGGCAGGATAGGCGTTGCTTGCGCTGACGGGGGCTGAACAAGCCCTTCCCTGGCCGTTCCCTGTAGGTAACAGAGGTCGTTCCCGATACGATATCCGGCAACATCAGTGAGCAGCGAATAGCGAGGGCTCGGAATATGCGAACAATGATCTTGCTTCTCTTGGGCATGGTGGTCGGTGCGGCAGCGCTGAGCGCCGTCTGGGCGACCACCGGAGGAACCGACGGACAGGTTGATGTACGCATCGTGGTCGAGCGCCTCGATGACGGTCGCGTCGAAGTCGGTCTCCAACAGCGAGAGGTCAGCGGAGCGTGGAGCGAAACGGAAAAGCCGTCGCATCGATTCCTGGCGCCCGACGCCGAGGCCGGCCTGGCGTTGTACAGCTCGGCAATCGTGGTCGACACAGACAGCCGGCATGAGCTCGTCGCCGACAGCTACGGCGCATATCTCGTCGAGTCCGGCGAGGACATCGGCGATGGATTCTCCGAGTACTTCGGCGAAACAGCCGAGGAAGACCTGCCCAAGATGCTCTGCATCGAGGACCTCAACGATCCTGGTATCGGTCAGCTCTGCGACGGCATGGAGTCGAGCTATGGAGGCCCGGTCGAACGTCTCTCCGTCAGTGACTACGACGAATTCCGCGCGCAGTTTGAGACCGCGATCCGCGAGGATGGCGATCTCGGCGGCTACTTTGCCACGAGCGTTCCACTCGCGGACATCGTTGACCAGACCATGGAAGCGAATCGTACCTTTATCCGCGGCAGCTATTGGATCGAACTGATCGACCCTCAACTGCCCAATCCCGACGACCTTCACTGCATCATCAGCCACGGCGCTGAAGACGACCTGTTCTGGGGTCTCGCGTCAGAGTCCTCATCTGCCGCTGGAGGCGCGCTCGGCATTGACGTCCGCACCGAGGTCTACGCCGTCGCCGCCGAACAGGCTGCAGCCATTCGCCGCTGCACCGCCGATGGCGCCGTGTCCATCGCAACAACCTTGGCCGAGCCGGAAGTCCTGAAGCCGGCGGTCCAGGAAGCCATCGCTGCCGGCGTTCACGTGATCTCCTTCAACTCCGGCGCCGAAGTCGCCGCCGATGTCGGGACGGCCCTGCACATCGGCCTCGACGACCGCGAAGGCGGTCGAATCGCCGGTGACGAGTTCACGGAACGCGGCATTGAGGGCAACGCGCTTTGCATCATCCACGAACCTAACAACGTCGGTCTACACGACCGCTGCGACGGGCTTGAGGAAACGTTCAACGGGACCGTTGAACGCTGGAGCCCGGTCAGCAATGAGACCGTGCTCGAGGAGCTGGAAGCCCGATTGGCCGAAGGCGATGTCGACGTAGTCCTCGCGCTCTCTTCCGACTCCGGTGTCGCAGTGCGCATCGTGATCTGGCTGTCCGATGCAGATATATCTGCGGCAACGTTCGGATGGACCCGACTGATCAGCGAGCTGGTCTCAGAAGGCCGGATGATGTTCTCCATCTTCGACCATCCCGAGCTGCAGCCCTACCTGGCCGCAGTCGGTTCACTGATCGTCGAACGCCTGCGCATCGACCCAGACGGCTACTTCAACAGCACCCAGTTGTTGATCAAGCCAATGGTCACCGATGCAGAGGCAATGCAAGCCCTGCGAGACTCGTTGACCGCCGGGCAAGCCCAGCCATAGGACCGGCATGCGGGGGGCAGCCACAGCCATTGTGGCTGCCCCTGCTCTTCCGTCATTCCCAAGACGGAAGACCTTCGCAACAGCTCAAAAATCCCATCTCCCCCCCCTTGCGGGGGGAGATGGCACGGAGTGACAGAAGGGGGGCTCCGCTAGCGACCAGGTAGGCCTTGAGATCGAGACCCCCCCTCTGCCTACGGCATCTCCCCCGCGAGGGGGGGGAGAAGGGGATCTACGCGCAAGTCTTGGCAAGGGGGGAGAAGAGGACTTCCACAAAGGTCTCCTTTCGCGGGAATGGCGAACAGCCGAGAGACACCCCGTTTTCATTCGCGTTTACGAAACGACTTGCGGATAACGCGCCTGAGGGCGTAGCGTCCTAAGCGTCGGGGATGTACCGAGGGTTACTGAATGATCAGCCCGCGTGGCACGAAGTCCCCTGGTTCTAACAGTGTTCACCTTGGCATCGCGTATCTTGCACCGCACAGGTCTATGGTGCGGACAGGAGCAGTTCTCGGTGGGCGTCACCGAAGACTCCTTCCCGAGTAATCAGGCCGGCGCATCGCATTCCCGCGCCGTCCGCGGAGGCCGTTGAGAGATGACCACCACTTCTACGCAGACGAATGGATCGGGCGGTACCAACGCGCCGATTCAAGAACGTGACCGCGTCACCGTCCGGTTTGCGGGCGACTCCGGCGACGGCATGCAGTTGGCCGGCAATCGATTCGCCGACGCCACTGCGATCTTCGGCAACGATTTCTCGACGCTGCCAGACTTCCCCGCAGAGATCCGGGCGCCAGCCGGATCCCTCGCCGGCGTCTCCAGCTTCCAGATTTCCTTCTCGAAGCACCTCATTTTCACGCCCGGCGACGAGCCCGACACGCTCGTCGCAATGAATCCCGCCGCGCTGAGGTCTCACCTCTCCGCGCTGGCCAAGGGCGGTCTGCTCGTCGTCAACGAGGACGCCTTCACCGCCGGCAACCTGAAGAAGGCCAACTACCCCAGCAATCCGCTGGACGATGGCTCGCTCGAAGGCTACCGCGTGATCAAGGCGCCGGCGACGACCGCCGCCGTCGCGGCCGTCGAGGACCTGGGCATCTCCAACCAGAACGCCGAGCGGACCAAGAACTTCTTCGCCCTCGGCCTCGTCTACTGGCTCTACGACCGCGACCTCCAGCCGACCCTCGACTGGATCCAGGACCGCTTCGGTCGCCTGCCCAACATCGCCGAGGCCAACCGTCGCGCGCTCTACGCCGGTCACGCCTACGGCGAGACCACGGAAATCGCCGACGCCCACGTCCGCGTCCCCCCGGCACAGCTCAAGCCCGGCGAGTACCGCACGATCACCGGTAACCAGGCGCTCGTGCTTGGTCTGATCGCCGCCTCCCACCTGTCTGACCTCGAGCTGTTCTACGGCTCCTACCCCATCACTCCCGCCTCCGACGTGCTGGTCGAACTCGCCGCTCTGCGCGAGTTCGGTGTGCGCACCTTCCAGGCCGAGGATGAGATTTCGGCGGTCGGTACCGCCATCGGCGCGGCCTACGGTGGCGCGCTCGGTGTGACCGGAACCTCAGGTCCCGGCATCTCGCTCAAGAGCGAGGCGATCAACCTCGCGATCATGACCGAGCTGCCGCTGATCGTTCTCGACGTCCAGCGCTCCGGTCCCTCGACCGGTATGCCGACCAAGACCGAGCAGACCGACCTCCTCCAGGTCATGTTCGGTCGCAACGGCGAATCGCCGCTCTGCGTGCTCGCCGCCAAGTCGCCTGGCGACTGCTTCTACATGGTGCTCGAAGCGGTCCGGCTGGCCTACCAGTTCGTGACGCCGGTGATCCTGCTCTCGGACACCTACCTGGCCAACACCGCCGAGCCCTGGCCGGTCCCCGATATCACCCAGCTCGACAAGATCGAGGTCCCATACCGCAAGCTCCTGAACACGGCTCCGGAAGACTACGCGCCCTATGAGCGCGACCCGGACACGCTGGCTCGCGCGTTCATCCCACCCGGACAGCCCGGTCTGCAGCACCGTATCGGCGGCCTGGAGAAGGCTGACGGCAGCGGCGATGTCTCCTACACGGCGGAAAACCACCAGCGCATGACCAACCTGCGCGCCGAGAAGATTCAGGGGATCGCCAACTTCATCCCTGAAGCCGAGGTAGACGGTCCAGAATCCGGAGACATGCTCGTTCTGAGCTGGGGCTCCACCTACGGAGCGGTTTTCACCGCGGTCAACGACGCACGCGAGGCGGACTGCGACGTGGCACACGTACACCTGCAGTACCTCAACCCCTTCCCGCGAAACCTCGGCGACGTGGTTGCGCGCTACAACAAGGTGCTCATCCCCGAGGCGAACACCGGCCAGCTGCGGATGCTGATCCGCGCCAACTTCCTCGTCGACGCCAAGGGCTACAACGAGGTCACCGGCCAGCCACTCTCAGCACGCCTGCTGACTGAAGCAATCCAGAAGTTCGCCTCTGAATAGACGCCGGATCGCACCGAATATCCCGTAAGATCGAGTACAGAGAGCCACAGGAGGCACGAAATGGTACTCCAGACACCGCATGCTCCAGAGCACGTCGAAACCATCATTCCGGTCGCGGAAGAGAACCTGACGCGTAGGGACTATGCCTCCGACGTCGACACCCGATGGTGTCCCGGCTGCGGCGACTACTCGATCCTCTCCCAGATGCAGCGCGCCATGTCCAACCTGAACGTCGCGCCCGAGAAAATGGTCTTCGTCTCCGGCATCGGCTGCTCCTCGCGCTTCCCCTACTACATGAACACCTACGGGTTCCACTCGATTCACGGCCGTGCGCCAACCATTGCTTCCGGACTCAAGCTCGCGCGCCCCGACCTCATGGTCTTCGTGATTACCGGCGACGGCGACGCGCTGTCAATCGGCGGCAACCACCTGCTCCATGTCCTGCGCCGCAACGTCGACGTGAAGATCTTCCTCTTCAACAACCGCATCTACGGCCTGACCAAGGGTCAGTACTCGCCGACCTCCGAACTTGGCAAGGTTACGAAGTCGTCGCCGAGCGGCACGACCGAGCGTCCGCTCAACCCGCTCTCCGTGGCGCTCGCCTCCGAGGCGACCTTCGTCGCCCGCACCTTCGACACCGACCCGCAGCACCTGACCGCGACGATCGAGACAGCCGCCCGACACCACGGCGCCGCCTTCGTCGAGATCCTGCAAAACTGCAACATCTTCAACGACCGCGCCTTCTCGGACTACACGGACCGCGATGTCCGCGACGAGCGGCTGCTCTACCTCGAGCACGGTCAGCCGATGCTCTTCGGCGAGGATAAGAACAAGGGACTGGCGGTCTCGGCGACCGGCCTGCATGTCGTTGACACGCACGGCCCCGACGCCGGCCTGATCCTCACCCACGACGCGACCCGCCCATCGCCCGACGTGCATCAGTTGCTCGCCCGCTGCGCCTACCCCGAGATGCCGGTCCCCATGGGAGTCATCCGCCAGGTCACGACGCCAACCTACGGCGACTACCTCGACAGCCAGATCGAAGTCGCCAAGTTCAAAAACCAACACGACGTCGTCCAACTCCTCCGAGGCAAAGCCACCTGGCAGGTGGAATAGCCCAGACAGGGTGTCAAAGGCAGAGGATCTGTGCCCTCCGAGATTTCCTGGGACTCAGGTGTAATCTCCGCAAGCGGCACCGTCACCGACGCGCACGCGATTCGGCAATTGTGCCGAGCTCTGCAACAATCGATCCGCAGAGACAGATCAACCGAAGTCCAACTGGACTTCGCCGCCTGTGAAGAACTCACGCAAGCGGTTATGCTGCCCATCCTCCCGCAGATCGTTCGCTATCGCGAGCAAGAAGGTGTTCGGTTCAACCTCGTTCTTCCCAACAAGAGCGAGAATCTCTTCCTCGCCTCGCTCAACGACCTCTTCTCTAGCACCAACTGGGCGCACTTCATCCAACCGGAACGATTCGAAGCAGTAAGCGAATCCGGTGACAAGGTGCCTGTTCGGCGCTTCATGACCGACAGGGAGATGTACGCAGCCGTCGATGAACTTCTAAGGTTCTTCCTTCGCGGGAGTCGGATAAGTAGAGAGACCCTTCAGGCTCTGGAGTGGTCATTAACCGAGATTGCCGACAATGTGCTCAATCACGCACAATCGAGCGTCGGAGGGTTTCTTCAAGCCTCTGAATACGGACCGGCAATCGAGTTTGTCGTTGCTGATGCAGGAATAGGCATACCTCGCAGTCTCGGCATCGACGATCAGCAAGAGGCGTTGCGCAAGGCAGTTTCCGAAGGTGGTACTCGTGATCGCTCCTCGAACGCAGGCAATGGCCTCTATGGGAGTCTGCGAATCGCGGCTATCTCTACCGGGGAATTCGAGATGCACTCGCAGGGGGCAGTGCTTAGCTTCGATGGCCAGAGTGCGCAGGAGATAACGACATTGGATCCGACTCTCCTTTCGGGAACGTCAGTTCGTTGCGCAGTTGGTGGATTCGATGGACAACTCCTAGAACAAGCACTCAGATTCAACGGAGAACCACACCAACCTTTGGGCGACTACGTAGAGCGGACATTCGAGACAGATAGTGGCGAACTGTATTACTCAATCAATGAGCACGCCAAACGCGATCTCGGTTCTCGAAGAGGCGGGGCCCGTGTCAGGCAAGAGTTGCGGAACCTGCTTCGAGATCAGGACCACGTCGTGTTGGACTTTGCAAACGTCAGAGTTATCTCTAGCAGTTTCGCCGATGAAGTCTTCGGTCGCCTCTTCGTCGATCTTGGACCGCGAGCGTTCATGTCGCGCATTGTGCTGCGCAACGTCGACCCCACAATTGACGGCCTCATTGATCGCGCCATTGTTCAGAGAACCAAGCTGGGCAATCCTGCGACCCCCTAACGACCCCGATTCCCGCCGCCGTCGATCGTGTGCATCGCGCCGTTGACATACCGACTGTCGTCCGAGCACAACCATGTCACCAGTGACGCGACCTCTTCCGGCTCCCCGTAGCGACCCAATGGGTTTGCGGCCGCGAACATGTCGTGGACCCCTTCGGGGTTGTCCGGGTCGA
The DNA here is from genome assembly GCA_965261715.1 of Dehalococcoidia bacterium. Taxonomy (GTDB): domain Bacteria; phylum Chloroflexota; class Dehalococcoidia; order Bin125; family Bin125; genus Bin125. Next base: position 2,390,673 of record OZ253471.1, on the reverse strand, counting down.
ACTGCCTCTCTAGGCTGCGCATCATCCGAGTCTCGATTGGACCTGGACAGACCGCGTTGACGCGGACGGTTGGCGCGAGCTCTTGCGCGGCTGACTTCGTCATTCCGACCACCGCGTGCTTCGACGCGCCGTAGGCGATGATCCCCGGCGTCGGCGAGAGTCCGGCGACTGAGGCCGTATTGACGATTGCGCCGCCGCCAGACGCCTGCATCGCCGGCGCGACATGCTTCATGCCCAGCCAGACGCCCTTGAGGTTGACCGCGATCACGCGGTCGAAGTCTGATTCATCCAGCTCCGTCAACGCCGAGCGCACGCCTTCGATGCCGGCGTTGTTGAAGAACGCATCCACCCGACCGTAGGCCGAGAGCGCCTCCGCCACGTAGCGCGCGACGTCCGCCTCCTGCGTGACGTCCGCTTCGACTGTGATGCACTCGCCGCCGACCTTAGAGATCGCCGCTACGGTTTCGTCCAGGTCCGAGCCAGCCAGGTCGACCGCGACCACCTTGGCCCCGTCCTCGGCGAAGCGCACGCTCGCTGCGCGTCCGATGCCGCCCGCCGCTCCGGTCACAATCGCCACCATGCCGTCGAATCGGTCACTCATCGTCAGCCATCCTCTCAAGTTCGTCGCTCTGCGAAGAATACCCGCTCCCCCAGTAATGCGGAGCAGCCCAAACTTCCGCGCTCTCCCTTGCAGGGGGAGCTGCCGAAAGCCTGCCCCCGGCTTGAACGGGGGGCTGAGGGGGTCCCTCCGCATCGGCGAACAATACCGTGATGTCTAGAAAAGCGGAGTTCGCCAGTTCGGCGCCGCCCACGTCAGCGCGAGGAATACGCAGAGCACGCCCAGACCTAACACGATCAGCTCCGGCAACGGGCGCAACAGCTTGACATGCGACGCGGCGCTGATGAAGCCGCTCCACTTGGGAAAGGTCCAGAGAATGAGCGCGGCAACAGCCCCGACGATCATCCCACCCAGGTGTCCGCCGATGCTGACCCCCGGCCAGAGGAACGAAATCGCGATGTTGATCACCAGGAACGCGAGGATGCCCGAGTCTCGGAGCCGGACGCCCGATGCCCGCTCTGCGATCACGACCGCGCCGGCCAGCCCAAACACGGCGCCCGACGCTCCGGCCGTAAATGCGTTGGGCTCGACGATCAGCGCGCCCAACGCGCCGCCGGTCAACGAGACGCCGTACAGCAGCAGCATCCGCCAGCCGCCAATGGCCGGCTCCAGCATCCGCCCCAACAGCATCAGGATGAACATGTTCATCGCCATGTGGATCAACCCATAGTGCAAGAACGCCGAGGTCACCAGCCGCCACCACTCGCCGTCATAGACGAACGCCCCATGCAGCGCGAAATCGCGGTGAATTGCGGTCACGCCACCGCCCCACAGCGACAGCGACCCGGAATACAGCGCTACAAAGATCCAGATCAGCGCATTGACCACGATCAGCGCCTGGGTCACCCGAATCGGAGACGTCGTCTTCCACTCCCGAGTCCGCTTGCGCGCGTCGGCCACACACTCGGGACACTGAAACCCCACCGGAGCCGCAATCATGCAAGAAGTGCAAATCGGCCGCGAACAGCGCTGACAGAGAACCCCAGCCCAGGTATCCGAGTGTCGATAGCAGGTAGCCTCGCGAGAACTCATGGACTCAGTGTATGAGCGAGGTGGTTAGTGGTTAGGGAGGAATTTTTCTCTGAGGGCGATTGGAAAAAAAGCACGCCGATCTCCAGTGTTTTACGGGAGATCGCGGGGATTGGGGTGGTTGGAAGTGGTTAGGTTTGGTTAGCGGTGGAAGGTTTATGGTCATGGCGCTGCGCCTCTCCGGAGTGGCTCGAACTGGTGTGCTCTATTCTATCCTGCCAGCCATGCGGTTGGGCTTGCGTAGGATGCAGCTATGCCGACACCTGAATTTTGCGCCGAGCGGGCCCAACCGATTCTTGAGCGTCACAACAAAGTCGGAGTGAGCGAGGCCGAGATTGGCGCCGCAATACGCGACTTCCTGATCAACACCGGTCTGGTCGACGCCGATGAAGTTGAAATGGAGCAGGCGCCGGCGGAAGGCTCGTCGGGGCGGATCGACCTGCGGACCCGCGACCTGATCATCGAGTTCAAGGTTCGCATTGGCAATCAGCTTGACCCCGACCCGCACCATGTCAAGCAGCTTGACGACTACCTCAAGGCAGCCGTCGCAGGCGGACAACCACAACGCTTCGGCATGCTGACCGACGGCAAGTACTGGATTCTCCGATGGCCGGGCATGGGGCCGGTTAGTACTCAATCACCGAACGCGTTCACGCTGACGAACGCCGAGTATGGCCTGCAGCCTGCAACTGTACGAATGGCTGCGCGACCAGTCGCAAGTCCTCGAAGCACGTGGCATTCCGCCCACCGATGACGAAATCCGCGCCCGCCTCGGCAGCGGACCGCGCTACGAACGGCAACTCAAGGCGCTGCGCGAACTCTATGACGCCAAGCGCGACGATCCGACGATCGCCGTCAAGCGCGATCTCTGGCGCAGCCTGCTCGCTGCCGCCCTCGGACAGGTCGTGGAAGTAGACACTGACCTGGACGAGCTCTTTGTCAGGCACACCTACCTCTCCGTGGTTGTCGGACTCGCCGTCCAGTCTGCGTTTGGCATTGACATCGCGAGTTCAGTGGTCACCGAGCCTGAACGCCTGCTCAACGGACAGCTCTTCTCCGACGCCACGGGCGTCAGCGGCGTTGTCGAATCCGACTTCTTCACCTGGCCGGTGGAAGTCGGCGGCGAGGCGTGGTTGCGCGATATCGCCACCCGGATCAGTTGGTTCGATTGGAACCAGGCCGAGTCCGACATCGCCCGCATCCTCTACGAAGCGGTCATCCCCGCCGACGACCGGCGCCGGCTCGGCGAGTACTACACGCCCGACTGGCTGGCCCGCGAGATCGTTGATGCCGTCGTGACGGATCCACTCAACCAGCGAGTGCTCGATCCCGCCTGCGGTTCCGGTTCATTCATCTTCGCCGCGGTGCGCAAGTATCTGACCGCAGCACAGGAAGCAGACCGGTGCGCGGGACAGACCCTGGATGGTCTGCTCAACCATGTGATGGGCATTGACGTGCATCCCGTCGCCGTACACCTGGCGCGCGCCACCTGGACGTTTGCTGCGCGCGATGCGCTGCATGCCGCGCGTGAGGCGGGCGAGTCTATTGGCGTCACCGTGCCCATCTATCTCGGCGACTCATTGCAGTTGCGAGCCGAATCGACCGGTCCCATGTTCGAGGGCACGATCACCATCCCGGTGCCCGATCCCCCGGGCGCGAAACTGTCGTATCACCGCGAGCTTCACTTCCCCCGCGCCCTGGTTGAGCAGGCCGATTGGTTCGACGGGCTAATGACCAAGATGGCCGCCAACATCGAGAGCGGCGGCGATCCCAAGTGGGCGCTGGATGATGAGGACATCGACGACGGCCCCGACCGGACCATGCTGGAACGCACCGCCGAGACACTCCAGCGCCTGCACGACGACGGCCGCGACCACATCTGGGCCTACTACACGCGCAACCTCGTCCGCCCCGTCGCGCTCCGCGCCGACCCGGTCGACGTAATCGTCGGCAATCCACCCTGGCTCACATATAACCGCACCGAGGCAGTTGTGCGCGAAGAGCTGGAGCGACAGAGCAAGGAGCGCTACGGCATCTGGGCGGGTGGGCGCTATGCGACGCATCAGGACATTGCAGGGATGTTCTTCGCGCGGGCGACTGAGTTGTACCTCAAGCCCGGTGGACAGGCCGCGATGGTCCTGCCGCACAGCGCCTTGCAGACGGGCCAGTACACCAAGTGGCGCAGTGGACAGTGGGGCGTCCTATCAGTCGATCTCGGCGTCCGGCAACCGTGGGACCTGGAACGGATCCAACCCAATAACTTCTTCCCCGTGCCGGCCTGCGTCGCGTTCCTGACCCGCAAGGATCCGCCCGGCAAGCCGCTGCCAAACCACGCCGACCGCTGGCGCGGCCAGGACAGCGGCCCCTTCACGATGGAGCAAATCCCACTCACAGATACGTCCGGCAAGTTCGCCTCGCCCTACGGAGATCGAGCCCGGAACGGGGCCACCATCTTCCCGCGGTCGCTATTCATGGTGAATGTCGAACAGACCAAGACACTTGTTCAAGCCACCAACGTCCTTACAGTTTCGCCGCGACGCAGCAAACAGGAAAAGAACCCGTGGAAACAACTCGAACTACCAGAGTTGGCTAACCAAGCCATTGAAGCCGAGCACGTCTTTGATGTCCACCTCGGCGAGACGGTAGCGCCGTATGCACTGTTGGAACCGCTCAAGGCGGTATTGCCGCTCTCAAAGTCAACAGGCGATCTTGTCAAGAAGGATGAAGGTTGGTACGGAGTTGATCCATTGTCACTGGGGGATCGAATGCGCCGCCGATGGCGAACAATCAACGAATTATGGGACGCTCATAAGAACGCAAACAACAAGCTCAGTCTGATTAATCAACTCGACTACATGGGCAAGCTGTCTGTACAACAAGGGGGAGAGTTCGATTCCGAGTGGCTAGTTGCATACGTTCAATCAGGGCGCCCAACCGCTGCAATCATCGGCGGAGATCGGGGTCACATCGACTACACATTGTTCTGGGTTCCATGTCAAACCCTATCGGAAGCTCAGTATTTGACCGCGATTGTCAACAGTAGAGTATTGGAAAACGCGCTTGAACCGCTCATGCCGAAGGGTCAGTATGGCGCGCGTCACGTTGAAAAACACCTCTGGCGTCTGCCCATCCCCGAGTACGACGAGTCCAATGATCTGCATCAGGAGATTGCCGCCGCCGGCGCCTCCGCCGCTGAGGCCGCGAAGACGGTGTTAGCCGAGGTTCGCGCGGAGCGGGAGGCGTCGGGAAAGTCGTTCAGCGTAACAATCGCACGTCGAGAGTTGCGTCGCTGGCTGTCGGAGTCGGAGGAGGGTCAGCGTGTGGAGGCGCTGGTCGGTCGGCTGTTGGGTGGTTAGGGTTTGCCAGTTGGTACTATAAAGCCCCGCCGGACCAATGCGGCAGTTGCAACTGCAATAGTCACGGCGTCTTGTGCTTGTTCAAGACTATTTGTTGCCATTCCAGCGTGTCGGCCATGTGTCTTCCAGAGTTCATCTAGCATCGCGGTTAGCGCTTCGACTGTCTCTTCCCCCCGAAATCGAGTGTCCCACTTCCCTGGCTTATCTCGCATTGCGTTGAGCACCTTGCCGAGTGTGGCCGTCGGATCATTGGGTATGACGATCGGTACCAGGACTGCCTCAACCGCTTTGACTGCACCGTCATAGGCTTCTACGGCGCTTGGGTCATCATGACGCCACGCAGCGTTCCAGGCGCCCTTAAGGTGCTCACTGACCGGATCATTAATGATCGTCGCTTTTTGAAAATCGGAAACGAGTTCTTCGGGAACTCGCTTGATGAGCTGATTCGGAGGTTCAGCGACCTGCCAAGCGCTTCCGCCCCGAAACAGAATGTCTTCAAGATCGATGCAGGCTGACGCAAAAGCCCCTGGGGCGCCCTCTGCAGCAGTTCCGTGTCGGTTCTGAGGATGCAGAATCCAGTCGACGATGTCCAGCAAGCGGTCGGGATGACTTTTGCAAAGACCGTTAATATCATTGCCAAAGGAAAATTCTGAGCGTTCTAGCTGGAGATCAAGGCACATCTCAGCGATGGCTTTAGCTGTTTCTCGACCCTTCCACCACCTGTCTTGCGAAAAGGCTGTAGCACACCATTTCACAAGGGGCCGGAACAAGTGTGCAGCCACGTCCTCAGAGAGTACGATCGGCTTCGCCGCTTCACCATCGTGTCTAGCTCGGAGTGGGATAAAGCGTTGATTAGCAGTGCCAGCCATCCGTACCAGATCCTCTCAGTCATGTGGGTCAAGTCTATCTGGCGGCTAGCGGTCGCGATAGGTGCGCTCGTTTCGGCGGAGGACGTTGGTGACGGTTACCAGCCGCGCATCGTCGTTGATGTCGTAGAATATTCGCCAGTTGCCCTGACGCACACGATGCTCATTGTCGGGGAGTTTCAGTACTCGCCGCGGACGCGGCTCGGCGGCGAGGCTGCGAATCTTACTTCTGACTGCGGCCAGGTCCCGCTTCCCAAGACGTGCCAACTGTCGTTCTACCCGCGGTATCGTTGCGAGCCGGTAGCGTAGCCGCGAATCATCCGTCATTCCTTAACCCAGCGGGCGGCCAGGCGCTCTTCTACTTCCTCCCAGGGGATGCTCTCTTCTTCGACGCCAAGGCGTTTGCGTTCCGCGTGCTCCTCGGCGATCCGAAGATCTTCCGCTTCCTCTTCCGGCGTCAGTTCGTCCAAGAGCTCAAAGAACCCCTGCTCGGCGAGGCTGACGACCGCCTCGGCGATCGTCACGGCGACGCGGGCGTCCTCCGGCAGGACGGTGAAGAGATCGTCCGGTGTCGGCCGCCCACGCCAGAGCGCGGCGAGCGAGTCCATCGTCGGTTCCAGGACGGCGACACGAGGGTAGGCGTCGCACCAGAGGTCGGGGCGTTCTTCCCAGTGGGCCAGGATCACACCGAGGTCGTCCGTCGGGTTGTCGGGCGTGGCAATCTGACGAAACGCCTGCTCGATCGCCTTGATCGCGCAATCGTATGCATCGGCGGCGACGGACTCGTCCTCGCCCCAGGCTGCTTCCCGCGCTGTGCGCAACAGCTCGGCGGGCGGAGTGTCGACGGGGTGCTGGAGTGTCATGAGTCGGCGCCTTTCGCTTGGAGCAGCCGGTCAGGGTATCAGGCAGGCGCCGCCTCCGTCAGCGCCACCGAGGGTGGGTTGTAGGTCAGCGCGAGGTCGAACCATTCGAGGATGTCTCGGTCGAGAAGTGATGGCATCATCCAGTTGCCGTGATGTCCTGGCGTCGCTGGCGATGGCTTGCAAATGGCAACCATCATGGTGAGCCGGTAGTCATCGCCCGCCGTGTCCTGGAACCAGAGCTCCATCGGACTGACGACCGCCGAACCGGTTCCGTCGCCTATGCCGATCAAATCGATTCGACCAGCGCCACGATCGAAGTCAATGTCGAGATACCTGCGGCCAAGCAGGGTGAGCGCATCGCGGGGACTGAGCGTCGTCCAGTCGGCTCCGGTATCGAGGAGGAAGTCAATAGACGGGTCGGATGGGCTCGGCCCGAACCGGATTGAGATGTACGGCGCGAGCGAGCGCTTCCAGTTGTTTCCTCGTTCGTGCCCGCGCAAGAACCCCGCGATTCGTCGGGTCACAGGATCCAGACTCCTGATCGCTCCGGTGTGCCAATCCACACAGTGGATTGCGCATCTTCGTCCATGGCATCACGGCGGTCGATGCAGTCCAGCGGATCCTCGAACGCCTCGACAGCCTGGTCGCTGTAGATGAGCAGCCAGTGATCCGGATAGCGTTCGAACAGGTCCCATTTGTTCATCAGAAAGAACTGGTGGTTGCGTTCGCGCGCAGCGTAGGCGAGACGTTCCTGCGGCGTCGGCGTGCGAGATGGTCCTGGCCCAAGCTTTTGGGTCGGCTCGATTGTTGTCATCCTGTCGTCATCTCCTGTTTGCATGGTATCAACAGGACCTGGTGTCCTGACCCAGAGAGTGACCCTCTACACTGACCCCACGACCCCGCAACCGCCCTCCGAACGGAGCTGAACCCCATGAAATTCCACTGGTTCAACCTGATGCCCTGGCCGCATCTTCCCGACGATTTTCGCGAGACCAACCGCTCGGTCTGGGTTGATGTCGACTCGAAGCTCTATGACCCCGTCGAGGGGCACCGGGTCTACAACGAGTACCTCGACCAGCTTGAGTATGCCGCCAGCCTCGGCTTTGACGGCATCGGCGTCAACGAGCATCACCAGAACGCCTACGGGATGATGCCGTCGCCGCAGCTCATGGCTGCGACGCTAGCCCGCCGGACCAAGGACGTGACCCTGCTGCTGTTGGGTCAGTCGATCGCGCTCTACAACCCGCCGACGCGCGTCGCCGAGGAAATGGCGATGCTCGACGTGATGTCGGGCGGACGACTGGTCGCCGGATTCCCGGTCGGCACGTCGATGGACGACAACTTCTGCCTCGGCTCGAATCCGGCCACGCTGCGCGACAAGTACCGCGAGAACCACGACCTGATCCGTCGCGCCTGGGAGGACCCTGAGGTCTTCTCCTGGAACGGCGAGTACAACAAGATGCGCTACGTCAACATCTGGCCGCGCCCGATTCAGAAGCCCCCGCCCATCTGGATCCCCGGCGGCGGCTCGATCGAGACCTGGGACTTCTGCGCCGAGATGGGATACAACTATTCGTATCTCTCCTTCAACGGCTACGTCCGTGGCGAGACGCTGATGCAAGGCTTCTGGAATCGTCTGGGTGAACTCGGCGTCGAGTTCAATCCGTTCCAGGGCGCCTTCGCGCAGCAGATCGTGGTCGCCGAGACCGACGACCAGGCCGAGCAGATGTACACCGAGCACCTGCAGTACTTCTTCGACAAGTGCCTGCACGTCTACCCCGGCTTCGCCGACGCGCCCGGCTACCGCACCGAGAACACGATCCGCGCCGGACTCCGCGCCGGCAGCGCGCAGGGCCTCGGTATCGCTCACACGCTGACCTGGGACGACTGGGTGCGCGAGGGCTACATCGTCGCCGGCTCGCCCAACACGGTGGCCGAGCAGATCGAAGCGCTCGCAACCAAGCTGCAGGTCGGGCACCTGGTCTCCCTGCTGCACTGCGGCAACATGCCCGACGACAAGGCCCGAGCCTCAACCAAGCTCTTCGCCGAACAGGTCATCCCGCGAGTCAAGCACATCTGGGAAGATTACGAAGACCACTGGTCGCCAAAGCCAATCGGCTCGGAATACGTTGCAACACCCGCCCCGGTGCTCAGCGCCAACTAGGCGAGTGTTTGAGGGCACGCTGCCTTGAACTCCCCGCTCCCCCTGCAAGGGGGAGCGCCAACTCTCATCCCCGCTCCCCCTTGCAGGGGGAGCTGCCGAAGGCTGAGGGGGTCCCGCCCGCCCATGCCCGATGATGTCGATCGCATCCACCAACTGCACTTCGCCCGCCGACTTCGTCGCGATGCAACGGAGGCAGAGCGCCATCTGTGGAGGCATCTCCGCCGAAGAAACCTGAATGGGCATCGCTTCCGCCGACAGCATCCAATCGGGCCCCACGTCGCCGATTTTGCTTGCTTGCATGTGCGTCTGATCATCGAATTGGATGGCGGACAGCACGCAGCGTCGCGATCTTACGACGCACAACGCGACGTTTATCTCGCTGAACGCGGATTTCGTGTACTGCGATTCTGGGATCACGATGTATTGACAGACGTGGAGACAGTGATGGACGTCATTCGCGCGGCGATGGAGGAGGGACCCCCTCAGCCTGCGCCAGCTCCCCCTGCAAGGGGGAGCGGGGAGCGTGTGGCAGCTATCCCTGAAAGGGAAAGTGGGAGTTCGGCGCGCGGGAGTGACGTCCTGTGAAGTTCCACTGGTTTCACGGGATGCCCTGGCCGCATCTGCACGACAACTGGTACCTGGCCGAGCACCTCGGTCCGCGTTGGGCAAACGCGCCGTCCTTTTCGGAGCCAAGGTTCGACGAACGCATTGCGAGCGGTACGCTGATTGCCGGGTCGCCCGAATCGCTGACCGAACACGTCGACCATTGGTCGCCAAAGCCGCTCAACACAGTCCACAGATTCGACCAAAGTCGAACAGCACCGAACAAAACCGAACAAGCTCGAACGCTAGAACTCGCAGGAGTGAACTGATGGCCGAACTGAAGACACTCGACCTCCGACCCGGCGGCCAGACCGCACACGTCTGGCAAGGCGGCGACCCCGCCTCGCCGGCACTGCTCTTCCTTCACCCGATCACCGGCATCCCCCGCTGGGGCGATGCACTGGAATCGCTGGCCAAGGACTTCCACGTCATCGCGCCGTATCAGCCCGGCTGGGGGCCGGCCAAGGACGATCTGCCCGGCGTCCGCGACGGACTCGATCTCGTGCTCTTCAACGTCGACCTACTCGGTACGCTCGGCGTTGGCTCGGCGCATGTGGTTGGCGTCAGCATCGGCGCATGGATTGGCGCGGAGATCGCCGCCATCCGGCCCGACGCTGTGCAGTCACTCACGCTCGTCAATCCGCTCGGCCTCTGGTCGGAGAAGCATCCCGGCGAAGACCTGTTCGCCCAGCATCCCGGACACCCAACCGCCGTCCTGTTTAGCGATCCAGAGAAGCGCAATGAGCTGCTGATGGAGGGTCGCGACGCGATGGACGCCTACGTTGAGGAGCTGCTCGATCTGCGAGCCTCGGCCAAGTTCCTGTGGCCGATCCCCGACACGGGCGTCGGCCGCCGCCTGGGTCGAATCGACGCCCGCACTCTCGTCGCCACGTCGGAAAACGACAACATCGTCGCAAAGGAAATGGGAGCCATCTGGCGATCCGCCATCCCCGGCGCCCAGTCCGTCCGCCTAGCCGACGCCGGCCACCTGGCCGACCTCGAAGCACCAGAAGCCCTCTCGGAGCTGGTCAGAAACTTCGCCCTCGAGGGTGTCACCGCGTAGCACGCTGAACGACAATAGAATCGGTGTGCACGCACCAAGCCAGGTAGGCGGAACCAACTCCACAGCGTTAGCGTCCTCTCTATATGGGACGTTCGTGTCGCCGCGTCATCTTGCTGCTGGCCGTGGTCTTGTTCTTCGCATACAGCACGATTGCCCTGGCTGATGATCCCGCACCGTTGTCACTCTCGGTCAGCTCCGCTCGTGAGACTTGCACGCTCGGATCTGTGACCACGCTGGATTACACCATCGACGGAGGCGTACCGCCCTACCAGGTGACAGTCGATGGCCGAGCCATCGAGCAGAGTTCAAGCCCGGATTACGTCCCCTGTCGTCCGTCGGCGTTCTGGTCCCCTCTCGAAGAACTAGGCGGCGACAGCACGCAGCGAATCAGCGTGCGTGTGAGTGATAGCGCAGGTGATCGCGCCTACGCCATCGCTGAGCTTCAGCTCGTCCCACCTCCACCGGTTCCCACACGCCTCAGGCTGACCAGTGGGGTTGACAGACAGTCTGCCACGGATTTGACGGCTGAATGGACTCTCCCGTACTTGGCGCGTGAACAACGGACCGGAAAGGTCGCCATTCGCTGGCGCCTCAAGGGCGACGACGACTGGACTGTTGAACATCACTCCGCAACGACGATCACCGCCTACTCGTACCGCGTGTGGTGGACAAGCGAAGCGTCGCCACACGGAGAGCATCGAGAAGTGCAGGTAGCCCAAATTCGCCACAACCACGACCTCCAGGTACCCGAGGCGCTGGTCTGGTCACCGACAGTGTTGGTCACAACCGCAGCTCCCCCGTACCGGCTTCAAGTCGAGGCGACGCACGATTCCATCACACTGAGTTGGGGTCCGCATGCGCCTGGTCTCGAATATGTCGCCAAGCTGAATGCAGTCAGGCCGGATCAATACCGCTCGCAAAAGCAACTTCATGTCACGACAGGGCCGCTGTATGAAGCGAAATTCAACGACTTGCTCCCGGACACGCTGTATCGCGTGGAGGTCTACCTGGACCGTGCCAATAGGTACGGGTACAGGCACACACTTGATCAGCACCTGTTTGAGATGCGCACCGATGCGGCCCCTGTTGGGTGGTCGTCCTCGTCAAGGACACCGACTGATATTTCGGCGACCGTCATCGACGGCGAGCTGGAAGTGACATGGACACCGGCTGATACCGGTTCACGCCATGAAACGAGTGTGTGCGCAAGACCGAGCGAGTATCTGTGGGGAGGTTATTGCGTCACTGTGCCCCCTGGTCAGGATGGTGCTCGGCTGCCGCTCCACCAACTGGGGGCTGGCGGTACATTCCTGATTCGTGTCGAAACGCTCACCGCTCCGCCCGGGACGGGTGAAGTAGAAGTACAACTACCGAGCTACGACCCCGCTCTACCCACTCGAGGGGCCCCGGCCGCAGCGCCCCAGCTCTTCGAATTGAGCTGGTCGCATCACCCCGAGAACCCCACACCTGGTTCCTGGAGGTTCCATTGGGACTATCAGGACACCGAGTTGGCGGAGTTCTCCTGGCGCGAGGACGGTCGCACCATCATTCGCGAAGTGCGCGGCGGCGATTTCCCGTACCACGCGGAGCGTGGCTTCCGGATCGGTTCGGAGTACGGACAGGCTCCCGAAGCAGTCCGGGTGCGGCTACTTCGGGACGGAGCATGGACCCCCTGGTCAGCGTCGGCGGATGTGCCCGATGTCAGGGGCGTGATTGGCAATCTTCGATTCGGCGAGCAACAAGACACTCTGGAGATTCGCTGGGATCGGCCTCAGTATGGGGACGAAGTCCTCGTCTATCAGGTCCATGTCCAGCGAAACGAAGGAACGGAAGAGGTCATCGACGCCGGACTTCAGACCAGTGTCGAGATTCGGATGAGATCAGACGACGAAGAGTATCGGGTGGAGGTCGGCGCCTTCACGCAAGATCGCAGACCGGTGGGACGCATACATCGTGGGCGCTATGTCCGGGGACCACTCTCTCTCGGAGTGTCAGCTCGATACTCTCCGTGTCCATCATTGGAACAGGCCCCGCTAGAGGTCTACTGGTACATCACTAACGGCGCGCCTCCGTTCACTCTGTCGATCGGAGACGAGGCAGGATTCGAGACTGAACAGCGCTACGGCTTCAGTGTGGTTGAGTGTCGTGCGACAACAGACGGCACGATGCAAGAAATCCAGGCATGGGTGACGGATGCGGGCGGACAAACTGCCGTTGACACCCTTAAGGTCCATGATCTCCGGTTTGGTGAGCCTGAGCAGAGCGTCGACTTGCACGCTGTCCGTCTTGGCCTACGGAGCGTCCATCGTGATCGCGTATTCCTGAGCAGGGTCTGCCGCCTGTGGCCATATGAGACAGCGTTGCGATGGCGACTGCCCGGCCAAGTCGGTTGGACCTACCTAACCAACTTCACGCAACGCCGAGACGTTGACGAACGCTGCCGCGGGACGTGGGATGGTCTGGAACCCTCGACGACATACGAATATCAACTCGCCAGATATGAGCGACCTATCCAGCTTCGCTATCCCGAACGGCTCCAGTGGAATGAGACTCAGGCCGTTACGACGCTTGGCCCAGCTCAGCTTCCCGTGATTGAGCGGAGTGAAGAGACGGTTGCCGTGAAGTGGCAGCGCCAGCCGGAAGCCCGGGCGTATCTCGTTGGCTTACGCGCTGAGGGGCGCTCCTGGTGGAAGCGCTACGACCCCAGCGGAGAGGCAACGGAAACCGTCTACTTCTATCGAATACCTCGAGATCTCAGCCTCAGACTCGAACTGATCAGCCCACCGCTAGAAAACGGCGCAGAACCAAGAACCAAGGGTTACGACATCAGCAGTGCTTACCTCCACGAGTGAGACGCCTGGGAGCCAATCAGTCGGTAACCTGCCTCCGAGATTGGAGCGCCTTATGACCAAATTCGGATTTACCCTCTCCAACCGGGGCCTCGTCACCGGCGATTCGTCGATGGATGAGATGATTGAACTCGCCCGCCTTGTCGATGCCGACGAGCGCTGGGACTCGATCTGGGTCGGCGACTCGATCACGGCCAAGCCGAGACTCGATGCACTTTCGCTGATGAGCGCACTGGGTGCCGTCACTGACCGTGTGCGGATCGGTCCGGGATGCTTTGCGACCACGCCGATTCGGCCGGCGATGCTGCTTGCCTACCAACTCGCCGCCATCGATGTCATTTCCAAGGGGCGCCTGACCTTCGCCGCCTGCATGGGCGCTCCAGAGAACTCGGAGTTTGAGGACTTCTGCGTCGCGCCCAAGACCCGCTCGGGCCGGATGGAAGAGGCGATCGAGATTATTCGGCTCGTCACTTCAGAGGACCACGCCTCGTTTCACGGCAAGTACAACGACTTCGACGACATCACGATTGAACCGCGCTCAGTACAGCGACCGATTCCGATTATGGTCGTCTCCAACCCCAGTCCCGACGACACAAACAACCGACGGCGCGGACTGTCGCGCGTCGCGCGGTTGGGCGACGGCTGGATGAATACCGTGCTGCCTCCGGCTGTGGTCACCGAATACCTCAGCGACATTCGGGGATACGCCGCTGAGCAAGGGCGCGAGCTGCCGGACGACTTCGAGGTCCACACCTACTACACGGTCAACATCAACGACGACCGCGAGATCGCCTTCCGCGACGCCAAGCGCTACCTCGACGACTACTACATGCTCGACCACTCGCCAGCGGCCGTCGATCGCTGGTGTACGTACGGTCCGCCCGAGCGGTGCATCAGCGACATCCAGGCCTACATCGATGCCGGCGCCACCACGATCACCTTGCGCGTCGCCGGGCGCGACCAGATGGCTCAGTACGAGCGGATCGTCAACGAGATCCTGCCGGCGTTCGGCTGAGCACCATCCTCACGCCACGATCATTACCCTGCGGTCGCAAGACCGGAGGAACATCGTGGTGAAATTCGGACTCACACTCTCAAACCGAGGCGTCGTCACCGGCGCGTCAACGTTGGACGACATGATCGCGCTGGCCCAACGCGCCGACGCCGACGAGCGCTGGGACAGCATCTGGGTCGGCGACTCGATCCTGGCCAAGCCGCGTCTCGACGCACTGACGCTGATGGGCGCACTCGCCGTCGTCACTGACCGCGTCAAGATTGGGCCGGCCTGCTTTGCCTCGACGCCGCTGCGCGACGCGCTGTTGCTCGCGTATCAGTGGGCCTCGCTCGACTTCATGTCCAACGGCCGCTCCATATTCGCCGCCTGTATGGGTCAGAACGCGCCCGGCGGCGGCGACATGATGCACGAGTTTGAAGCCTTCTGCGTCGCTCCCAACTCGCGGATGCGGCGGATGGAGGAAGCGATCGAGATCATGCGCCTGCTCACGTCGGAGGACAACGTCTCCTATCACGGCGAGTACAACGATTTCGACAACGTCACCATCGAGCCGCGTTCGGTCCAGCGACCGGTGCCGATCTGGGTGACCTCCAACCCGAGACCCGACGACACGGCTAACCGCCGCCGTGGATTGCGCCGCACTGCCAGGCTCGGAGACGGCTGGATGACGACGTTCCAGCCGCCCGCCATCGTCAAGGAATACCTCGCCGACATTCATCGCTACGCCGAAGAGCAAGATCGCGAACTGCCAGCCGACTTCGAGACCTGCATCTACTACAACGTCAACGTCAACAGCGACCGCCAGGCCGCGCTCGACGAGTCGCGCCGATACCTGGAGGCGTACTACACGACGACCTATAGCGACCCGATGCTCAATCTCTGGGTCGCCATGGGCACACCGGACCAATGCATCGCCGACATTCAGAAGTACGTCGAAGCGGGAGCGACGACGATCACTCTCAGGCTGGTCGGGTATGACCAGCAGGCCATGTACGACCGGGTCGTGAGTGAGGTGCTGCCGGCGTTTGATTGAGCGCCCCGTCGTTTCAGGTTTTTTCAGGTTTTCGGCGAACTTTTTTCCTGGCTGGTCGCTGCGAAAAAAAACGGCGTTGGGCGAGCGCGAGGCGTTCGAATCTGTTCGGTCTTGTTCGATTCCGTTCGATTGAGTTTCGACGGGTTTCGTGTTGATGGTGGAGGTTCGGCGGCGGTTTGTGGTTGGAGCGGAGGGGCATGGCACGGCGCTTTCGGTGCGGCAGTTGAGTCGGCGTGGTCGATTATACCTGCGCATGTGTTCTATGATGATGGAGTTAGTGGCGCGGATTACGCGCGGGCGCTGGTTGCCGGACCAGGCTGCTGCTGCGCCCTGATATGCGAAGGGGGTTGCCGATGTCGACGCTAAACGTGGCGAACCGGACGCTGTTCCGGGGCGATAATCTGGCCTTTCTGCGCGGCATCAATTCGGGGACTATTCACTTGAACGCGACCGACCCTCCGTTTAGCAAGGGGTGGGATTTCCATGCGACGCCGGACGCGTTGGCGGCGGGCGCGAAGTTTGGGGAGCCGTTCTGCCTCGGACTGGACCAGGAAACGCCGAGGTCGGATGGGGTGCTGAATGATATCTCGAATCGGTTGTTGCTTCGTGGGCCGTGTAATCGGAGCAAGTCGAATAGGCTGACCTTGAGTGGGCTGGGGGCCGACAATCAGAAGCGCGGCCGGATAGGAAATAGGTGAGCAATCAATTCTCCAGTCTGCGGTCGTTGTCTGCCACTTCTCGGCACAATCTGATCAGGGATGAAAGGAGCTGCAGGTGGCCAAAAGGAAGAGAGCCAAGCGGAATGTGCCTAACATACTTCCCAAGAGACCGAAATCAAGGCTCCAAGCCGTTCAACAGGCAAGCAGGTGGCTTCAGTCGATGGCCAGCCATACTCAAAATGCTCTTGACTTGACGTCGCGGCTCTCGATTGACGATATGAATGAACAGAACGATCTTTACTGGGCGCTAGTAAAGTACATTGAGAACGTCCAGGAGTCCATCAAGCAAATCGACGGCGTGAGTTCTAGCGTTCTGCGAGTCTTGGACGAGATACCCTTGGAGGCGAAATCGAACGCCGACATTAGTTGGAAGGGGTTCAAGGGCATGCGAGACGTGTTGGCCCACCAGGTGGATAGCATCAATCCCGAGATTGTGTGGAAGGTGGCGACCGTCGAGTTGCCCACACTTAATCTGCTGCTGTCAAACCTAAGGATGAAGGAGGGCTACTGGCATGCTTCGGTGGAAATGGGCATACAATTCAGAACTGATGACCTGCTCACGCTTCCCTCGTTTGCAATAGAAGGAAGATTCGTGCCGGGCAATGCCATAGTGGTCCTTTATTTTGACGACAATGGGCAAGCACAATGTTATAGAATAGGATATACAGATAGTACCACGTTGAATTTCTCGTCCACAGTACCCAACAAGAGCGTGACAGTGTATGGGAGACGCCGTGACGGATGATTGAATCTGGTGAAATAGCCGTGCCTTGCCGATTGTTGCTCGTTCTTATGAGTTGTGATTCGAGAACCGGCGGGATTTGAGTGGGTCAGAGTCGTGGAGCGGAGTGGACTCTTACCATCTCGGGAAGGGGGGTTGGAGGATTGTATGGTCACGATCGCTCAGCTTTCCGGACAACCGCTCGACGTGGCTGAAACAGAGTTCGACATCTTCCCGACCCAGCCAGGCTTCGTAGAAGTTGGTGTGTAGCGACTCTGCCAGACCGAATGCGACTCGAATCTCGCGGTCTCCGGTTTCCCGGACTACCAGCCTTAACGTCCTCCAGAGGTCTCCGTGACGGCCGTGCTCGAGTCCTCTTGATTCGGCGATGGCCTTGACGGCGGTCGCTGCCGCTCCCCACGCCTTTTCTGATGCCTGCTTGAGGTCGTCTTCGGCGAGGTGGATGCGGGCCTTGCTCAGGTACTCGGTTCTGAGTTGGCTGTAGTGGTTGGACTGGGCTGTGGTCACCGGAGCACAGTTTCCAGTTTCTGCACCAGCCGTTCGACGTGTCTGAGGAAGAGTTCGACATCTTCTGGCGGTAACCAGGCCTCGTAGAAGTTGATGTGCAGGGTTTCTGCGAGACCGAAGTGTTCGCTCAATTCCTCGTCGCCAGTTTCCTCGACAAGTTGTCGGAGTATGCGCCGCAGGAGGAAGTGTCCGTTGTGATCGAGCCCGCGCGATTCCGCGACCGCCTTGATTGCGGTCGCTGCTGCGCCCCAGCCCTTCTCGGAGGCCTGGGTCAGGTCTCCCTCGGCCAGGTGGGTTCTCGCCTTGCGCAGGTACTCGGCGCTGAGTTGGCTGTAGTGATTGGTCTGGACAGTTGTCATTCGAGCACACCTTCCAGCTTCTGTACAAGGCGTTCGACGTGCACGAGATACTCTTCGACCTCTTCGCGATCCATCGCCGCCTCGTAGAAGTTCACGTGCAGCGACTGAGCATGAGTAAAGTGCAGGCGCAGTTGGGTGTCTCCGCTTTCCCGCACGATTGCGCGGAGCGCTCGCCACAGGTCCCGGTGACCGTCGTGTTGCCAGCCCCGAGCCTCAGCGACTGCCTTGATTGCGGTCGCTGCTGCGCCCCAGCCCTTCTCGGAGGCCTGGGTCAGGTCTCCCTCGGCCAGGTGGGTTCTCGCCTTGCGCAGGTATTCGGCGCTGAGTTGGTTGTAGTGGTTGGTCTGGGCGGTGGTCATGCGGTCAGTTTAGCCGCGCCGACCCTCTTGCTCGCGCCCCGACATCTGGCCGAATCCAGGCAAGTCTGAGCGTCGGACCAGCGCTCAGCGCCACCGCCAGCGGCTAATATTGGGTCAGGAGACCGAGATGGCAGACGACCCAACAGCCAACGGCGCCGATGGGAGCGACGCTCGCGAGCGGCCTAGCTGGTACGTACCGATCAAGCCGATTCCCGAGACACACCACCGCACGCTTGCGGAGGTCCTGCTGGACACGTTCGGCCACGAACCGCTGGAGCTGTCGGAGGAAGACGCTGCTGAGACGGTGGCGTATCTCGACCAGTTTCGAGTCCCGCGCGAGTCTTGATGGCGGGCCGCCGATCGCGCACAGGCGCAGGAAGCTCGGCGAGACGGTAAGGTCGGGGGAGGAGGCGGAGATGTCGCAAGACGCACCAGCCAATGGCGCTGACTCGAATCAAGCCCGCGAGCGGCCTAGTTGGTATGTGCCGATTCGGGCGCGCGAAACTGGCGATCCGACCACGCAGGAGTTGCTCGACCGGCTGATTGACATTGGCGATCCGGAAGAGCTTGGCCCAGCAGCGGACGACATTGACGCATACCTTCGGCGGTTCCTGCAGCCCAGCGATTTGTAGTGGCGGGACCGGAGCCAATCTTTGTCGACAGCGTCTACTTGATCGCGAGACGTGCGCGGCAGGACGATTGGCGAGCGGTGGCTGCCAAGGCCGCCGCCGAACTCGATCCGCATCAGCCACTGGTCACCAGTGACGGCGTCATTCTGGAGACCCTCGCGCACTTTTCACGTGCGTCCACGGCGCTGAGAATTCGCGTCGTCCGCAGTTTGCAGGCAATGAGGGCCAATCCGAACTACAGCGTTGTACCACACGATGCGGTCCTGATGGAGGCCGCGCTCGACCTCTATGCAGGAGAATTTGCCGCGTCAACCCTTTCGCTCCAGGATTGCGTGGCCATCCAGATCATGCGTGAGTACGGGATCACGAGCATCCTGACGGCGGATCAGGAGTTTGCGCGCGCGGGTTTCACTCCGCTGCTGCGGCGCTACCTCGACTGACCCTCGCGGGGTCTGCCAATAGGGTCCCTGATCGCCGACCGCGCTAGCCTGCGCGGGAGAGTGATTGGAGTGGCTGATGACACAATTGACGAGCCAACGGATTGACTCCAACGGGATTCGGATCAACGTGCTCACCGATGGCCCCTCGGACGGGCCTCCGGTGCTGCTGATCCATGGATTTCCCGAGACCTCGTATGAATGGCGAAACCAGATTCCCGCGCTGGTCGATGCCGGATACCGCGTCATCGTGCCCGACACCCGCGGCTACGGCGACTCTGACAAGCCTCCGGGACCCGTCTCGCGACACACGCTGGCCGCCGATATGGCGGGCGTGCTTGACCACTTCGATGTCGACGAGGCGGCGTTGGTCGGGCATGACTGGGGCGGGATCATCGCCTTCAAGCTGCTGATCGATTGGCCCGAGCGCATCTCGAAGGCGGCGCTGATGGACACGCTCTGTACGGTTTGGACTCCGGCGGCGATCCACGGATTCTGGTTCAAGGCGCGGCCGCTGCCGGAGCACTTCTATGCCGAGTACCACGAGCAGTTCATCGAAACGATCTTCACTGGAACGTCCGACCCGGAACTACCCGACTGGCCCGCGTCGCCCTGGAACGTCGCCGGCCGGCGCTTGACCCAGAATCGCTGGGCGACCGACGAGGATGTCGAGGTCTACAAGCAGGCCTTCTCCGACCCCGACAGCCATGCGGCTGCCATCAGCTACTACCGACACGCGCTGCCCTTCCACCGGATGCGGCCTGACGAGCACGTCGCCGGCGGCTATCGCTGTGAGCGGCTGACCTCGGCGCTAGTCGGAGAGGTCTGGCGACGCGGGCTGAACGATCACCCCTGGGGTCGGGAGTTCATGGAGTACGGCCCCGAGGATCGGCACAAGCGCTTCGACAAGCCGGCGCTGTGGATGTACGGCAACGCCCGGCTGGGGCCTGGCGCTGCCGCTGACAACACCGTCCCGAGCGGCAATCCCTTCTTCGACCAGTTCTCGATGTACTTCCCCGACTTGACCGCGGTCGGAGTACCGGGAGCGGGTCACTTCTTCCCCGAGGAGGCGCCGGCCTTCACAAACCAGACACTGCTCGAGTTCCTCGCCCGAGGAGGGGAGCGGCCCTCACCCTAACCCTCTCCCTCGGGGAGAGGGAATTTTCGAAGGAGACAACCATGCCAACGAACGAATCAACTGAACTTGCGCTCAGACTGATGCGCCAGCTCACCGACACCGTCGAGCAACTGTCGGGTCTGTCGGACGACGAGCTGACGTTCCCGACCGAGCACGGCTGCGCCATGGCCGGCGGGCTGGAGCGACTGCTCGTGCACAACGCCGAACACGACAGGATGCACACCGGCGCCGTCTCGACGGCGCGCTTCACGGCGAGACAAATGCAGGAGTCGCCGCTCGCGCATCTCACCCGCGACTTGTTGCGGGTGCGCATGGAGCTCGTCGGCCAACTGCTCAACATGGACGACGCGCTACTCGACGCCAAGGCGCCGAATGACGACTGGTCAATCCGCGAGCACGTCGAGCACGTCCTTTTCTGGGAGAACAACTCGATGACGCAGGTCGCCACGGAGATGAAGGCGCAGGCGGGCGCAACGGCGTCAGCGGCTGGGAGCTGAGCATGAGTACAGCCAATGAACGCTATGACGTCGCGGTCGTCGGCCTGGGCGCGATGGGTTCGGCCGCCGCCTGGCATCTCGCCCGGCGCGGACAGCGGGTGATCGGCTTTGACCGCTTCCATCCACCGCACATGATGGGTTCGACCCACGGCGACACTCGCGGCATCCGCGAGGCGTACTACGAGGGTCCGTCCTACGTTCCCTTTGTCCGGCGCGCCTACGAGCTATGGGACGAGTTGGCGGAGGAAGTTGGCAAGCCGTTGTTCACGCAGACTGGCTCGTTGACGCTTGGCGTCGAGGATTCGTTGCAGATCAACGGTGTGCTGGCGAGTGCTCGCGAACATGACATTCCGATCGATTACATGGACGCTGCCGAGCTGAAGCAGCGCTATCCCGCCATCCTGGCGACCGACGACCTGGTTGGCATCCTGGAGCATCGCGGCGGGATGATTGACATTGATACCGCGCTCAATGGTCAGCTCGGTCAGGCCGCGCGCCACGGCGCGGAACTGCATTTTGATGAACCGGTCGAGCGTTGGTTGCCGTCGGACATGGACGATGTCGAGTCGCCGATCGTGCTCCAGACGAAGAACGGCACGTACGAGGCGGAGCGGATGATCGTCACCGCCGGCGCATGGAATGCCGGGTTGGTGGGCAAGCTCAACCTGCCGCTTAAGGTGACGCGACAGGTCATGTTCTGGTTCGAGCCGCGGGCGAATCCCGAGGCGTTCGAGGTCGGCGCGCTGCCCTTCTGGATGTGGGAGCGCGGACCGCAGGACTTCGCCTATGGCTTTCCTAACATGGGCAAGGGCTTCAAGCTGGGTCATCATCAGCCGCTGGACGATGCCGATCCCAACGGCTACAACCGCGAGATGACCGCCGAGGATGAGGCGAATGTTCGCGAGTGGCTCGAGCGCACCTTCCCCGATGTCGGCGGCAAGCTGCTGCGGGCCGAGACCTGTCTCTACACGAGCACGCCCGACGCGCACTTCCTGATTGATATCCATCCCAAGCGGCCGAACATCGTCCTGGCCAGCCCATGCTCGGGACACGGCTTCAAGTTCTCGCCGGCGATTGGCGAGGCGTTGGCCGACCTCAGCATGTATCGCAAGACGGAGCATGACCTGCATCTGTTCCGCGTCGACCGCTTCGTCGAGCCGCTTGAGGGACAGACGGCGCAGACGGCTGCAGGAGACTGAGCCAGATGGCGGGGCAACGAATCGCGATCGTCGGCGCCGGCGCGATCGGCAGCTACTACGGGATGCGGCTCGCCGAGGCGGGCCATGATGTCCGCTTCCTGATGCGTCGTGACTATGACGCCGTCAAGTCGGGCGGCCTGCATCTGAGCAGCCATCTCGGCGACATGTCGTTGGACACGCCGACCGTTGAGAACACGCCGGAAGCCCTGGCTGCACACGGCCCCGTCGATTGGGTGCTGGTCGGCCTCAAGGCAACGGCCATTCCCGACGTTCCCCGGCTGGTCGGACCGCTGTTGTCGGATGAGACTCGAGTGCTCGCGATCTTGAACGGGCTCACGGTCGACGAGGAGATCGCGGCGCAGTTGCCAGCCTCGACCACGCTGTTCGGTGGGCTTGGCTTTATCGGGGTGATTCGGGGCGAACCCGGATACGTCATTCACCAGGAGTTCGGCGCGCTCAACATCGGTCACTACGGCGACGACTCCGACGAGCTGCAGCGCGCCGTCGACCTGTTCGAGGGCTCAGTCGTCGAGATCCGCCCCGAGCCCAGCCTGCTCAAAGCGCGCTGGGAAAAGCTGGGCTGGAACATCCCCTTCAACGGCCTCTGCGTGATCGCCGGAGGAGTCGGCACCGAGCAGGTAATCCACGACCCGGCTCTGCATCATGTCGCGCATGAGATCATGAAAGAGGTTGTTGCTGCGGGAAACGCGGATTTGGCTGCTCATGGCGAGGAGGTGCGGATTGATGGGGATCAGTTGTGTCATCTGTATCTGACGCTGACTGCTGGGATGGGGGCCTATCGGCCAAGCACGACGATTGATTTTGTTGAGGGTCGGCCGCTGGAGGTGGATGCGATCTTTAGGCAACCGGTGGCTCGGGCGCAGGCGTTGGGCGTGGAGTGTCCGATGATGTCGATGGTGGCGTCGTTGGTTGGGAAGCTGGGCCATCAACTGTGAAGGGTCGGGAGACTCGCCGCCAAAAGCTGTTGAACTTGCTGACCTGCTGGTAATCGAAGGCACCCATGGATATTTGTGCACGCGCCAGTAGTGGCGTGACTTAGAGATTCCGCATCGCAGTTGGCTAATGCGCTAAGAGTGGCTACGCGCGATGCGGTCCACGGCCACCAAGAGGACTTCTCAAATCAATTGGTTGGCAAAACGAGATCAAGGATCTCTTGCGCGATTTCTTCAATGGTGTGGGTGGCGGTACTCCTGGCGATTTTGTCCGCTAGAGATGGGCTGTAGCTGATCACTTCTTGTTTCGTGACGTCATGCCACACTGGTAGGATTTCCTGTTCATTCGAGACTGCACGGGTGACTAATCCGTCCAGTTCATACTGAGGCCAGTCCTTGCGAAAGAAGTTCGGCGACAAAATCACAACCCCGAAGCGGCTACCCGCGACGCCGCGATCGATCGAGCGCCTGAGGCTGTCTCCCATTCGAAGCGAAAATTCGTCGTACCACACGGAGAGACCGCCAACTTGGAGCGTTTCGGCGAGCGGTCGCGCTACATCGTCCTTGTCCTCGCTCGCGTGCGAGATGAACACGTCGTAGATCTCGTTGACAAGGTCAGCGCTCCGACTCGCAAGAACCGGTTCGTCTCTGATGAGGGATGGGATTGTTGAGAGCGGTTGCTCGCGGAGTGCCGGCAAAGCTTGGGGCAGCTTGTGGAAACCAGCTCTTGTTGTTCCTCTAAGGCCCTGCATGTCAACTACTGCATACCAGCGGCCAGAATGCGGGATGGCGAGCCGGACAGGGGACTTCTTTGCCAGGCCACCAATGTATCGGTGTTTACGGCCTTGCTTATACGCGCTGTAATTCGACGAGTCTACGAGGCGAACATTCGCGGCACTACCCGTCAAGGTGACTTCAATGATCTCGCCGCGGTCACAGTGTCCGAGGTCACTGTGGATGTACTTGTCAGCCAATGTTCTCTCCTTATGCGCATCGCCCCGACTCTTCGATGATCCGATGGCTATCGTGCGAACTAAGAGGATTAGCGATCCTGGTCCTCTCACCGTGCAAGTATATTAGCACATGTGCTCTGCTAGCTAGTGCGTAAGTGTTTACTCTGTTACGCAGTTGCGACAACTGGTCGCGATCAGCTTCCGGCAGGCTGCTCCACCTGGTCGTTCTATGTGTCAGCCGCTCGGCAGCCTCAGGAATTGTCCAGTTCAAGTACTCGATGCACTCGTGACAGACGAGCGCGCCAGGATGAGGCGGGTTCTACATCGACACTAGGCGGCGCGTTCGATTCGATTGAGGCTTCAGGTCACTTTTCTCGCCTGGGCAAGATCGTGGGCGGATTGGAGTCTGAGCCAGAATTCGGCGGTGCTTCCGAAGGCCATCTCGAAGCGGATGGCCATGTCGGCGGTGACGGGCGCTTGGCACTCGCAGATTGCCGTGAGGTTCGCTTCGGAGACCTGTAAGTGCTCCGCGGCCTCGGTGATCGTGAGGTCAAGCGACTTGATGCAATCTTCGAGCAGGGTCTCCCCTGGATGGTGTGGGTTGTCTCGCGACATTGGGGTGTCTAGGCGGCCCGCTTAACTCTCTTGATGCGGCATTCTGACTTCCTCGCCTGCGCCAGGTCGTGGGCGGATTGGAGTCTGAGCCAGAATTCGGCGGTGCTTCCGAAGGCCATTTCGAAGCGGATGGCCATGTCGGCGGTGATGGGCGCTTTGCAATCGCAGATGTCGGCGAGCGCCTTTTCTTTTACCTGCAAATGCGTGGCGGCCTCGGCGATGGTTAGGCCCAGCGCTTCGATGCAGTCGTATCGGATGGTGCGGCCCGGATGAGGTGGGGCATTCATGGCCATGCAGGTCGCCCTTTCAGTGATAGTCGACGAAATCGACGTCGGTTACATCCGTGCCGGCGAAGCGAAAGGTGATTCGCCAGTTTCTGGATACTCTAATCGCCCAGAATCCGGCAAGATCGGCTTTGAGCTCATGCAGGTGATAGCCCGGCAAATCTAGTTCACCAGGCTCCGTGGCACGATCCAGTGCACCAAGAATGTCAGCGATTCGATTGATGTGCTGCGGCGGCAGGAAGCTTGGGTCGTTCCGCTCGTGCATCCGGCGCAATCCTCGGTCGCGAGTTCTGATGATCACCCACCGATGGTACCCACGCTTCCACTCCGTGACAACGCGGAACACCATTCGTTCTTTGCTGCTGACCTTGACTCCTCTGTATTCCAATGCAGCGGACGTGGGCTTGTGCTTGGCAGTGGGATTTGGTCTGCCTTTAGAGCTGGGAATGCCCGGCGAAATTCTCTTAGCCGGCGGCCGTTGAGGAGGATGGGGAATGGGCCCCTTGCGTCCAGGAGTTCCCCGATGGCGTTTGGCGCGGCGTCGCGGATCTTGTCGTCTCCCGAGCCTTCGCGCCGGACCTGCTCGTACAGGTCCCAGATGGCGATGTTCTCGTCCCTGACCTGCTCGACTCTTTCGTCGTATGGGGCGAGGGCGTTTTCCACGACTCCGCAGTGCTGCATGACTCGCCAGAACCAGTTTTGCGGGTTGGCGTAGTATTGCTGCTTTTCTAGCGACTGCACGCTGGGGAATGAGCCGAGGATGAGGGCTCTGATCTTGCCCTCGGGCAGGATTGGTGGGAGGCCCTGGAGGAGGTCGTCGGGCGGCAGCAGCGACCCCCCCCCTCTGCCTTCGGCATCTCCCCCCGCAAGGGGGAGAGAGTGGTTTTTGTCTCGTGGCGTCTTTACCGCAAAGGGGGAGTGGGAGCTGGTCCCTGCGTGAAGTGGGGACTGGGAATCATTTCGCGGGGAAGACTGGTTCGCCTCCGATGATTCCGGCGGCTTCCATTTCCTGCATGTCTCCGGCGCTGAGGCCGAGGTCGTCGCTGAGGACTTGTTCTGTGTGCTCTCCGAGCAGTGGGGCTCGGACCAGCGGGACGTCGCTCTTTGACATTCTCGGCGCCCAACCGAGCAGGCGGATCTTGCCGTGGGCCGGGTGTTCGAGGTCGTGGACGAAGCCTCGCTCCTCGAAGTGTGGGTTGTGGAAGAGGTCGTAGGTGTCGAGCACGGCCGAGCAGGGCACGCCGACCGCTCCGAGCTCCTCCATCGCCTCCCACTTGGTCCGCTCTCGGGTCCACTTCGAGACCTCTTCGTAGAGTTCCTTGCCGTTCTCGTTGCGCTTCCACATGTCCTCGAAGCGGGGGTCGACGAGCAGTTCGGGCCGGTCGATTGCGGCGCAGAGCGTGTCCCACATGCGGCTGGTCACGACCATGATGTAGACCCACTCGTTGTCACCGCCGCGCGCCTCGCTCTCGGGGGAGGACTTGCAGGGGTAGAGGTTCGTGGGCGCGCCGGCGGCGTTGCCGTTGCGCGGCGCGACCCGCTCGCCCCATTGCGAATAGGCGATGCGGGTGCGCATGAAGTAGGTCATCGCCTCCTGCATGGTGATTTCGATGAACTGGCCCTCGCCGGTGCGCTGGCGTTGGACGTAGGCGGCGGTGATCGCGAGCGCGAGTTCCGTGCCGGTGCCCGAGTCGCCTACCGTCGAGCCGGGCATCATCGGCGGGCCGTCCGCTTCGCCGGTCACCGAGAATGCGCCCGCTGCAGCCTGCGCGACCATGTCGTAGCACTTGAAGTCGGCCCAGGGACCGGAGAGTCCGAAGCCCTTGAGCCGGCCGTAGATGACCGCCGGGTTGATCTCTTTCATCACTTCATACGTGAGGTTGAGCCGCTCCATCACGCCGGGGCCGTAGTTCTCGACGAAGACGTCGTAGTGCGGCAGCATGTCGAGCAGCAGCTCGCGGCCCTTGGGGTCTTGGAGGTTGATCGTGACCGAGCGCTTGTTGGAGTTCCAGTTGATGAAGTAGGGCGAGTTGAGCGTGCCGGTGCGGACGCCGCGTCCGGGGTCGCCGACGCCGGGCTGCTCGACCTTGACCACATCGGCGCCCAGCCAGGCCAGCGCCTGAGTGCAGGACGTGCCTGCCTCGTACTGGGTCATGTCCAGGATGCGCATTCCATCAAGAGCCGGCATTGTGGTGTCCTCCTGCAGGCGCAGCGCTGAGAGTGCGCCGTCGCGGGGTCAGATTCTCCACCATCATAGGGAACGGGAGCGGGATCCCGCTTGGACAGCCGACTAGCCGATAACCGTCTTCAGCCGCGTCATGATGTCTTCAACTTCTTCGAGGGCTTTCGTAATGAATTCCTCGGGCATTGGTCCCTCATAGAAGTTCTCGTGCAGGCTGTTGGCTGTGATGAACAGGCTGCGTAGCTGTCCGTCTTCCAGTTCATTTGCCAGCCTGTTGACGACTCGGTAGAGGTCGCCGTGCGAGTTGTGTCTCCAGCCGCGGGTCTCGGCCACTGCCTTCACCATTCGAGCGGCGGCGGCCCAGCCTTTCTCCGAGGCCTGGAGTAGGTCGCCGTCGGCGAGGTAGGCGCGAGCCCGGGTCAGGAACTCGTCCGCTGTGTCGGTGTGGTAGTCGGCGCGTGTTGTCATCGTGGAATCATACTTCCTGGTAGGCGGTTTGCGCTTGCAAACACCGGCCGTTTCCGTTTCAACTACCAGGGCTCTGCTCCCATTGAACGAGGATGAGTTGTAGGTATCTTTCCAATGTTCCTCCCCCTTGGAGAGACCAATGCAAGACTCTCAGTTCCCCTCTCCCCCCTTTGCGGGGGAGATGTCACGGAGTGACAGAAGGGGGGGGTCGCCGGCGACGACCAGATAGGCATTGCGATAGGGAGCCCCCGCCTCTGCCTGCGGCATCTCCCCCGCAAGGGGGGAGAAGGGGAGTTACGCATCGGTTGCTGCAAGGGGGAGGAAACCGAGGACCTACGATTCAGATGTGGGCGCAGGTCCTACTGGACGCTCACAGCACAACAACGGGAGCAGCCAATGAAGGTCACCGGACTCAATACGATGGTCGTTGAGGCGGAGCCGCCGTATATCGGCGGCAAGTACTTCCTCTTTCTCGAACTCCAGACCGACGAGGGCATCACTGGGATCGGCGAGCGCATCGCCGGTAGCTCGTACTCCCACCATCTTGGCGATTTGAAGTCGCAGGTCAGCCTGATCGAGGAGTTCGTGGGTCAGTTCGTGATCGGGGAGAATCCGCTTAACACCGAGCTCCTGTGGGACCGCATGTATGGCGCGCGCCACGATTTGCGCCACCCCAGCCTCTACGCGACGCCTGTGATCAGCGCGATCGACATGGCGCTGTGGGACATCAAAGGCAAGGCCGCCAATCAGCCGATCTACAACTTGCTCGGCGGCCGCTATCACGAAACGTTGCGCGCCTATGCCTACATGCCCAGCGATGGCCTCATTGAGCATCCCGAGAAGGCCGGCGATGTCGCCGCGCAACTGCTGGCCGAGGGCAATTCGGCCTGCAAGATCGATCCGTTCATGCCGCTGCATCCAATCCGTGACATCCAGCTCTGGGAGATCGAACGTGCGGCCAGGATCTTTGAGAGCATCCGCAGGGCGGTTGGCAACCAGTTGGAAGTTGGTATCGGGACGCATGGCCAGATGCCCACCTACAGCGCGATCCGTGTCGCCAACTACCTCGAGCCGTATCACCCATTCTGGTTCGAGGAACCGGTGATGCCGGAGAACGTCGAGGAGATGGCGCGCGTCGCGGCGCACACCAGCATCCCGATCGCGACCGGCGAGCGGCTGGTCACGAAGTACGAGTTTGCCCGCGTATTGGAGAAGCAGGCCGCACAGATCATCCAACTCGACGTCGGTCAATGCGGAGGCATTACCGAGGCCAAGAAGATCGCCGGGATGGCGGAGGCACACTACGCGATGATCGCACCGCATATGTATTGCGGGCCCGTGGCCGCCGCCGCCGCGATACAGATCGACACCTGTTCACCGAATTTCCTGATCCAGGAAGCCAACCTGGGGCCGCTGCACCAGAAGATCTTCAAGCAGCCGCTGGTCGTAGAGAACGGCGTGATCATTCCACCGACCGGGCCTGGTTTGGGCGTTGAGTTTGACGAGGACGTATTGCGGGCTCATCTGGTGTCGTAGGGGGCGAGGAAAATCAACTCTCAGTTGCAGGGAGCTGCTCCGAGACTGTTCCCTCCCCCTCGCAGAGACCGATGCATAACTCCCCTTCTCCCCCCTTGCGGGGGAGATGCCGAAGGCAGAGGGGGAGGGCTCCCCATCTCGAGGCTTATCCGGTCGCTGTCGGAGGACCCCCCCTCTGTCACTCCGTGACATCTCCCCCCGCAAGGGGGGGAGAGGGGATTTATGTGTTTTGCAAAGGTCTCCGCAAGGGGGGAGAGGGGAACTGAGAGTTTTGCGTTGGTTTCCGCAAGGGGGAGGTGTCACGTAGTGACGGAGGGGGGGGGCTCGGCGTCGGCGGAGACCCCCTCAGCCTTCGGCAGCTCCCCCTGCAAGGGGGAGCAAAGAGAGGAGCGATTGTCGGTCGAAGAAGCCGTCAAGCCCCGTTGCGACTGCTGATGATTCCCTCTGCCTCGAGCTTCGTGAACTCGTCGCCCTCAATGCCGAGGTCGTCGCAGAGGACTTCCATGGTGTGTTCTCCGAGCAACGGGGCGGCCGTCATTGGCACATCGCTCTTGGACATCTTGGGCGCCCAGCCGAGCAGCTTGATTGGGCCGTGCTGGGGATGATCGATCTCTTGCACGAAGCCTCGCTCGTCGAAGTGGGGGTTGTGGAAGAGGTCATAGGTGTCGTGCGTGGCCGAGCAGGGGACGCCGGCATCGCCGAGGATTTTCATCGCCTCCCACTTGTCGTGCTGCAAGGTGAAGTTGCGGATCTCATCACGCAGCTCGTCAGAGTGTTCGATGCGTGCCATCTCGTCGGCGAAACGCGGGTCGACGACCATGTCCGGGCGGTCCATCGCGGCGCAGAACGTGTCCCACATGCGCGTGGTCAGGGCGATGACGTAGAGGTAGTCGTTCGAACCATCCGAGCCGGGCAGCGGCTTGCAGGGGTAGAGATCGGTCGGGCCGTTCCAGCCGTTGCCTCGACGCTCGGCCGCGACATCGCCCCAACTCTGGGTCCCGGCGATCGGCGTGCGGACGTAGTAGGTCATCGCCTCCTGCATCGAGATCTCGATGTGCTGGCCCTCGCCGGTGCGTAGCTTCTGCACGTAAGCGGATGTGATTGCGAAGGCCAACTGCATGCCCGTGCCGCTGTCGCCGACGCAGGCGCCCGGCCGCATTGGTGGGCCGCCGTTCTCGCCGGTCACTGAGAATGCGCCGGCGGCGTTCTGCGCGACCGGGTCGAAGCTCTTGAAGTTGGCGAACGGTCCTGTGAGACCGAATCCCTTGAGTCGCGCGTAGATGATCGGGGGGTGCACCTCTTTGAGCGCCTCGTAGGTCAGGCCCAGCTTCTCCATGACGCCGGGGCCGTAGTTCTCGACGAAGACGTCGTAGTGCGGCAGCATCTCGAAGAGCAGGGCGCGACCGCGCTCGTCGCGCAGGTTGATCGTGACCGAGCGCTTGTTGGCGTTCCAGTTGATGAAGTAGTGCGAGTCGATGTCGGCGCCACTGCCGACGCCGCGGCCGGGGTCGCCGACGCCGGGCTGCTCAATCTTGACCACGTCGGCGCCGTGCCAGGCCAGCGCCTGGGTGCAGGATGTGCCCGCCTCGTATTGGGTCATGTCGAGGACTCGGAGTCCGTCGAGTGCTGGCATTGTGGTGTCCTCCTGCAGGCGCGGTCGCTGAGTGAAATTCCTCACCAGCATAGGGAACGAGAGTTAGTCCCCGCTCCCCCTTTGCAGAGACTTTTGCGTAAGTCCTCTTCTCCCTGCTTACGAAGACCTTTGAAGAACTCCAGCACTCCCGGTGTTCCGTCCCCGCCCCCGAGCGGGGACCTGCCCCCGGTTCCCTCCAGGCTGAACGAACATGGCGGGGGCATATCTGGTGGAGAGCGATTGAGAGGTCGTAGCCTCGCGAAGCGGAACGGGTCCCCGCTCGGGGGCGGGGACGGAGAACCGGGAGTGCTGGCGCTTTCAAAGGTCTCCTTGCGGGGGAGATGCCGTAGGCAGAGGGGGGGCTCCCCGTCTCAAGGCCTATCTGGTCGCTGTCGGCGGACCCCCCCTCTGTCACTCCGTGACATCTCCCCCCGCAAGGAGACCTTTGAATAAGTCACGCATGGGGAATCTCCCAGTCCCCGCCTCTGCGCGGGGACCCGCTCCGCTTCGCCCTGCTCTCGCCTGTTCATCGCTGCTTACCAGATATGCAATCGAGCCTTCGTCGCTCAGCCGGCGAGGAACGGGGGCAGGTCCCCGCGCGGAGGCGGGGACTGAGAACCGCAAGTGCCGGACTAATTCAAAGGTCTCCGCAAGGGGGGGAGAGGGGATTGGTGAGTTTTGCATCGGTCTCTGCGAGGGGGACCAACGATCAGGTTCTAGTGACCATTGTCATCATGGCCGTGATCGGCACTGGATCCCGTTCGGTTGTGGCCGCCCGTGGCGCCGTCGACGAATCGCGCAATGAGGTGGTTCGTGTATATCAGGTGCAGCGCGGCAGCCGAGAGCAACGTCTCAACGCGGGACAGACCCATCACTCTGAAGTTGATCTGGTCGCGCTGTGCGAAGGACAACTGGCTGAGCGGGTATTCGCCGATTGATCCCAAGGCAGGGTTGACACCCGCGTGGTCCATCGCTGCGATGGCAGCGGGTAACAGGTCGACCTCCAACACAAGCAGTCCTGCCGCGTCCGAGTGCTCGGACAACAACGCTTCAAACGGATCCCCCGACAAGTCCCCGGTAGCCTCTCAGGCGTTTCTAGAAGTCAACTGGACCTGCTCAACGTGCCCGCCCGTTGCGTGTGGAGTGCGGTGAATCGCCAGAAGAGCTTGTTGGGATCGCCGTTGGCCACGACGCAGAGCATCGGCATCGGTTCGGACGGCGGCGCGGGCGCTTCGAGTTCAATCGCGGTGCTGTTGAGCCAGTGGTCGACACGGGCGGTGGTCGGGAAGAATCGCTGGCGGGGCGCGATCCGTTCGCTCCAGGTGTCGCCGTCATGCTGCTGCAGTGCGAACTCAACTCGCCCGTCATGGCCGCGCCTGGGGCTGATCCGGACTTCAAGCGTGCCGGATTCTTCCGAGTCGGCCTCGGCCGGACCGAACATCGTCTGATTGACGAGCGTGGTCACGACTACGGCGATTGCGATCATCGCGAACAAGCCCAATCGACTGCGATGTCGAGTGAGCGTTCAGGAACCCATCCCGTTTGCGAATCAGAACGTGTCTGCGCAGCCAGAATAGACACCCTGAGCTGGGCAAAGACTGGTCTGCCGGTCACCTCGTACTATGCCAGCGAAACCAACCAGATCTCAGGGGATGGAGCAGCAGACATGACCACCGCAACCGTAGGCGTCGCCGCCGACGCACCACCCGAGCCCGCCAGCTACGACTGGCCGGCGATCGTCGCAGGATTGCAGCGCTATCTGCGCCTGACCGCGACGCCGGTCGGGATGAAGATGTTCGAGACGATCGAGGAAATGCAGGATGTCGAGCGCATCCGCCGGCCACAGAACAAGTACGCGCTGGACCAGTTGGTCGCGCAGGCGCGTTGGCTCAACTTCACCCTGGGCGTGACGATGGAGGACCTGATCGGCGCGCAATGCGGCGCGCCGGTCGGTCTGCATCCCAACGACGACGACGGTGAGTGGCGTCTGCGCACGACGATGACCAACGTCTGGTTCCAGACCGACGAGGACGCGATTGCGCATCAGCAAGCGATGGATGTGTTGCCCTACGGTCGCTACGCCGCGCTGGCGCTCTCGCCGATCGCGACCGGCCGGCTGGACCCACCGGACGTGGTCCTGCTCTACGGCACGCCGGGACAGATGATCATCCTGATCAATGGTCTGCAATTCTCGGGCTTCAAGAAGTTCGAGTTCGCCTCGGTCGGCGAGTCGGCCTGCGCCGACAGTTGGGGTCGGGCGCTGCGCACGGGCGAACCGTCGCTGAGCATTCCCTGCTACGCCGAGCGCCGCTTCGGCGGCGTCCAGGACGACGAGCTGCTGATGGCGATCCCGCCCAGGTATCTACCCAAGCTGATCGATGGTCTGGACAAGCTCTCGCGCAACGGTCTGAGGTACCCGATTCCGCCGCTGGGGATTCAGGCTGACCCGTCGGAGTCGTTGTCGCGGTCGTATCAGGATCGGTTCTAATGAGTGGCCGAGCTTCGGTTTCGTTCGCGCGGCTTGCGGACCCTACATGAAGGCGGTGATCGAGGCGCGATCGATCCACGGTATGTGAGGCGAATCAAGCTGATTCTTACGCGGATGGCTCAAGCTGAGCACGTGTCGGAACTGAATGTGTCTGGCTATCGCCTGCATCAGCTCAGAGGCGAACTGACAGGTACCTGGTCGATTCGCGTAAGCGCGAACTGGCGGATCACATTCCGCGTTGACGGAGATACCATGTACGAGATCGATTACGTGGACTACCACCAGCGCTAGAGAGAGCAGTGCCTGATGCCGATGAAGTACCCACCGCACCCAGGCGGCATGTTCATCGAGTTCTGTCTGCCCGGAACGGGAACAACGATCGAGTCGGCAGCGGCGCATATGGGTTTGGACGCCGGTGAATTCGCCGAGGTCTGTTACGAGCGGGCCCCGATCACTGCGGAGATGGCCGTGCGGGTATCGAAGGCGTTCGGTAGCACACCGGAAGCGTGGATGAGGATGCAGACGGCCTACGACCTCGCCCTAGCCAAGGAATGGTTCGGAGGGGCAGAGATCGAGCGCTTGCCAGAGCTTTCCGACTCAGAGTTGGACGCTGTTGAAGCCGGAGGCCTGCCGGAGTCGGCCGAAGTGGCCGATTGATCCGGCGCTGGCTATCCACCACCGATCCACCGCCTGTGTAAAGCGCTGGTTGACATCCGGTCGGGGGCATGGCTAATATTGCTTCTTGCACCCCACTTTCAGCAGACCCCCTAACGCAGGGGGCGACCGACAGTGGGATGCGCCTTTACAAGGGACATAGTGATTGAGATGCGTCCACAGCATCCCCCCCGGGAACCGGCGATCGCGTTGGATCCCATGACATCAGGGGGGCTGCGGGATACTCTCGCGCGATCGGGCTGCTTGCTGCAGCCGGAAGAGCGCGGGAGGTACGTGTGTGGTTCTAGATGACATGCAAATGATGACTGCGCTGGAATAGCGCGGCGCGCGGCATGCGATGGGGAACGTCGGCATCAGCAACAATGCTGGCGAGGAACTCTTCATCGCGCGAAGTGCATGCGCGTGGCGTAGCGCAGGTCAAGTGACTACGGCGCACGGTGGATGCCTTGGCACTTCGAGCCGATGAAGGGCGCGGTATGACTGCGATAAGCCAGGAGGAGCCGTCAAGCAGGCTGATCCCTGGATTCCCGAATGGGGCAACCCGGTGGCGGTAATGCGCCATCACCCCAGGCTGAACACATAGGCCTGGTGGAGGTAAGCGGGGGAAATGAAACATCTGAGTACCCTGAGGAAAAGAAACAATTCCGGTAGTAGCGGCGAGCGAACCCGGAGTAGCCCAAACCGATCGAGCCTAATGGAGCCCTCTCCTCTGCTCATTCGGTGTTGTAGGGCGTTGCAATCGCACCGAGGGTGGTGCGACAGCAGTTACAAAATGCGCGGATAGGCGAAGGCCCCTGGAACGGGCCGCCATAGACGGTGAGAGCCCGGTAGCCGACATCCGACGCAACTGCTGGCAATGTCCCTGAGTACCACGCGGCACGGTGAAAGCGCGTGGGAAGCTGGGGAGCCCACTTCCCAAGGCTAAATACTCGAAGTGACCGATAGCGGACCAGTACCGTGAGGGAAAGGTGAAAAGTCCCCCGGGAGGGGAGTGAAATAGTTCCTGAAACCGTGTGCTTGCAAGCAGTGAGAGGCTTCGTGAGTCAAATTGCGACGCTGATCGCGTGCCTATTGAAGAATGAACCGGTGAGTTACGTTTTGTGGCGAGGTTAAGGCATTCAGTGCCGCAGCCGCAGCGAAAGCGAGTCCTAACAGGGCGAAGCGAGTCGCAAGATGTAGACCCGAAACCAGGTGAGCTACCCATGGGCAGGGTGAAGCGGAAGTAAAGCTCCGTGGAGGCCCGAACCTTCTTCAGTTGCAAATGGATTGGATGACTTGTGGGTAGAGGTGAAATGCCAAGCGAACCTGGCGATAGCTGGTTCTCCCCGAAATGCCTTTAGGGGCAGCGTTGCGGGAAACGACCGTGGAGGTAGGGCTCTGACTGGGTAAAGGGGCGGACAGCCTACTAACCCCTATCAAACCGCGAATGCCACGGCCGAACCTGCGGCAGTGAGACTATGGGGGATAAGCTTCATGGTCAAAAGGGAAACAGCCCAGACCGCCGGCTAAGGTCCCGAAATTTCCGCTCAGTGGTAAAGGAAGTTCAGTCGCGTAGACAACCAGGAGGTTGGCTTAGAAGCAGCCACCCTTGAAAGAGTGCGTAATAGCTCACTGGTCGAGTGATTGGGCGCCGACAATTCAACGGGGCTCAAGCGGAGTACCGAAGCCGCGGATCTGCATCCATTTCGATGGATCAGATGGTAGGGGAGCGTTCTGTTCAGCAGTGAAGCCGGACCCGCGAGGGCCGGTGGAGCGGACGGAAGTGAGAATGCCGGTATGAGTAGCGAAAGGTGTGTGAGAACCACACCCACCGAATACCTCAGGTTTCCTACGGCAGGGCAATCCGCGTAGGGTTAGGCGGGCCTAAGCCGAGGCCGAAAGGCGTAGGCGATGGACAGACGGTTCATATTCCGTCCCCGCTGAGTGTGTGCTTGAGCGACAGGGGTGACCCGGGTTGATAACGTGAGCGGGCCTATTGGACATGGTCCGTCGCGCTGCGTAAGCGTCGAGTGGGGTTCAAATACCGCTCGGTTAAGCAGAGGCGGCGTGGAAGTGGCGACGTCAGTCAAAACGACTCATGCGAAACCCCCGGCAAGAAAACCCTCGGTCGCGAATACGTTCAGCGCCCGTACCGCAAACCGACACAGGTAGGTGAGGGTAAGTACCTCCAGGTGGACGAGTGATTCC
The DNA here is from genome assembly GCA_965261715.1 of Dehalococcoidia bacterium. GTDB lineage: Bacteria > Chloroflexota > Dehalococcoidia > Bin125 > Bin125 > Bin125. The sequence goes on along the minus strand of OZ253471.1, from coordinate 2,354,653 downwards.
TCGCTAAGGAACTCGGCAAAATAGTTCCGTAACTTCGGGAGAAGGAACGCCTCGCGGCTTAGCCCCGACTAGCTCGGGTGCCGGGCCGGAGGCCGCAGCGAGCAGGCCCAGGCGACTGTTTAACAAAAACACAGGTCTCTGCGAACGCGAAAGCGGACGTATAGGGGCTGACGCCTGCCCAGTGCTGGAAGGTTAAGGGGAGGGCTTCACGGCTCGAACCGAAGCCCCAGTGAACGGCGGCCGTAACTATAACGGTCCTAAGGTAGCGAAATTCCTTGTCGGGTAAGTTCCGACCCGCACGAATGGCGTAACGATCTGGGCACTGTCTCGGCGAGGAGCTCGGCGAAATTGAAGTGGCCGTGAAGATGCGGCCTCCCCGCAGATGGACAAAAAGACCCCGTGGAGCTTTACTACAGCTTGACATTGAAGGTCGCCTTACGATGCGTAGGATAGGTGGGAGCCGGTGAAGTCGCGCTTGCGGGCGTGATGGAGGCAACCTTGGAATACCACCCTTCGTATGGTGTCCTTCTAACGCGCGAGCAAGCGCGCGAACCGTGTCTGGTGGGTAGTTTGACTGGGGCGGTCGCCTCCCAAATTGTAACGGAGGCGCGCAATGGTTCCCTTAGGGTGGATGGAAATCACCTGTCACGTGCATTGGCATAAGGGAGCTTGACTGTGAGACTGACACGTCGAACAGGGACGAAAGTCGGCCAAAGTGATCCTACGGTTCCGAGTGGTAGGGCCGTGGCTTATCGGATATAAGTTACCCCGGGGATAACAGGCTTATCTTGCCCGAGAGTTCACATCGCCGGCAAGGTTTGGCACCTCGATGTCGGCTCGTCGCATCCTGGGGCTGGAGTCGGTCCCAAGGGTTGGGCTGTTCGCCCATTAAAGCGGCACGCGAGCTGGGTTCAGAACGTCGTGAGACAGTTCGGTCTCTATCCTCTGTGGGCGTTGGAGCGTTGCGGGGAACTGCCCCTAGTACGAGAGGACCGGGGTGGACGGACCGCTGGTGTGTCAGTTGGAGGGCCTACCTCCATAGCTGGGTAGCCATGTCCGGACAGGAGAAGCGCTGAAAGCATCTAAGCGCGAAACCAACCTCAAGATGAGCGCTCCCTCCGCCTTTGAGCGGATAAGGCCACGGGAAGACGACCCGTTTGATAGGCGACAGGTGGAAGCCCGGCAACGGGTGCAGCTGAGTCGTACTAATGGCCGAACGGCTTGACCTGCCCTGCGCCACCCGCAGCACGATTTGCACCGTGCCGCGAGCGCAGAACAGCATCAAGCATGCGCCAACCACACACGTATACGCATCTCATCACTAGCTCCCGCGTTGCGGGATAGAGCAGCGGTAGCTCGTCGGGCTCATAACCCGGAGGTCGTGGGTTCGAATCCCACTCCCGCTACCAAGCGAATCACAAACGGCCGGTGCCTAGCGCATCGGCCGTTTGTCGTGTTCGATCTCCACATTTCCCCCCTTGCGGAGACCTTTGCAGAACTCACAAATCCCATCTTCCCCCCTTGCGGGGGAAGCTGTGGCCAAGTGACTTACGGGGGTCGGCGCGCGAGCGCCCTTTGGTAGGTAAAGGTGGCGGAGTCCCCGTCAGCCTGCGGCAGTCCTCCAGCGCACGAGCCTGTTTCAGAAGGCTGCGTCGATCCGCAGACTCCCAGTCCCCGCTTCACGCGGGGACCCGGTCGGGGGCGCGGCCTATCTGGTGGTGGTGTGTCGGGCCCAGAGTGAGCAGGTCCCCGCGTGAAGCGGAGACTGGAAGTCCCGTGTTCTGAGCCATCTTCACAAGGAGGGGCGGAGGAACGGGGCCTCATGTCCCCGTGCAAGGGGAGAGCAACGGGACGGACCCGCCGGCTTCGTTAACGACTAGCGGCGACTATCCAGCGGTTCCCCCAGCTGCTCATCCAGCGCCGAGAAGACCAAGCGGTCGCCCACCAGCAGACGGTCGGACATCACCGGATTGAGCAGCACTTCATCGTTTCTGACGACTGCGATCAGGCGTCGCGATCCGGCTCGTTCCAGTGCCCACTCGACCGTCTGACTGACCCAGGTTGCCGGGATTGGGAAGACGCCGATTCCGTAGCTGGGCGTCAGGGGTAGAAAGTCACTGGCGAGCGAGACCCGGATCATGTGCGCGAAGCGTTCAGCGCCATCTCGCTCGGGACGGATCACCCGCTGCGCGCCGAGCAGCCGTAGGATGCGCTGGTGCCGGTCCGAGGATGCCTTGGCGTAGACCACCTGTACCTCGAGGTGCTTGAGATTCATCATCGCCAGCACTGACGCTTCGAGGTCGGCGGTCGCCACAACCGCGACGTCCACTTCGCCAAGCGACAGGGCCCGAAGCGCATCGATGTCTGTGATATCCGCGATCCGCGCGTCGGCCACCTTGGGCGCCAGCTCGTGAACGTTGCCCTCGTCCATGTCGATCGCGAGCACGTCGTGGCCCAGGTCGTCCAGCGCTTCGGCCAAGTGCGATCCAAATCGACCCAATCCCAACACAGCGACCTGCATTTCGGCTCCTAACCGATTCGGACCGCTTCTGTTGGGAAGCGGAAACGTTCGCGCGGCCGGTCGGGTATCACGCTCGTGATCACGAGCGGGCCCAGGCGACCCACGAACATCATCATGATCAGGATATTGGCTCCTGCTTGCGTCGCGGCCTGTGACGCGCCCTGTGACCAGCCGCAGTTGGCCAGCGCCGACATGACGTCGAAGGCGGCCGGCAGAATGTCGATCTTCGGATCGACGGCGATGAAGAAGAGCAGCCCAAAGGTGTAACCGGCCAGCGCGATCAGCACCAGCGCGTTCGCCCTGAGCACGACCGAGGCTGGGATTTCGCGGCCGAACGCGACCACCCGTGGCGATCCGATCAGCGCCGAGACCACGCCGAACATCACGACCATGAACGAGCCGATTTTGATCCCCGACGCCGTAGAAGTCGAGGCGCCGCCGATGAACATCAGGATGATCATGACCAGCGATGTATCGTCACTGGCCTGGTCGAGCGGCGCGGTGGTCATGCCCGTAGTCCGATTGACCGAAAGGAACAGCGAGTTGGCCAGTTTTGAGCCGATGCTCTGATCGGCAAACAGCCTTGACCAGTCTGCGATCAGGAAGAACGCCATTCCGATCACGAGCAGCGCTCCCATGCCGGTGACGACGAGTTTGGTGTCGAGCGTCCAGCGACGCCGCGGCTGGCGAAGATTGAACACCGTCAGGAACGAGAGCGAGCCGAGAAAGGCGGAGATGCCCATCACGACCATCGGCCAGGCGTCATGGGCTTGTCCAACGAAGCTGCGGCTGCCACCCATCAGATCGAAGCCGGCGTTGTTGAACGCGGAGATCGCGTGGTACCCCGCCAACCAGACCGCCCGGGCTAACGAGATATCACCGGGCTGTTCAATGAGAAACCAGGGCAGGATCAGGATGAACGTTGACAGCTCGACGGCGGCCGTATAGATCATCACGCGCCGCAACAGGACCGAAGCGCCCGCGCCCTCGATGCTGGTGGTCATCAGCTCGAGTCCGAAGAACGCGCGGCCGCGCATGCCCAACCGCTGACCCGCCAGCACGATCAGGACACCTGCGTACATCGTGACGCCGAGCCCGCCAAGCTGGAACAGGGCCAGTGTGACGAACTCGCCGAAGTGCGAGAACGTCTCTTCGGTGTCAAACCGGGTCAGGCCGGTCACGCTGACAGCCGAGACCGAGGTGTACAGCGCGTCGAGGAAGGGGACGGATTCGCCGCTCTGTGAGGAATTCGGTAGATGCAACAATGCGCCGCCGACCAGCATCACCAGCGCGAAGAGGGCCACGACCATCCAGGATCGAGGCGCAATCCGAATCCGCCGCTGTCGCCTGGCCCGAACCCGCTCTGATTGCAATCGCACCCGACGCAATATCACATCTCCGGGCCGGCGCCGATACCCAGGCTGCTCGCTCATCCCCCAGCCTCCCATGTGGGAGTGTATGCCTCCTGTCCTCGCTGATCAGGAGTGCGTCATAAGTAGATGCGGCTCGATACGAGCGGCCTTGCCAGGAGCTCATTCGCGTCTTCCCGTCCTCGCCCCTGGAGGGTGTCTCAGAAGTGAGCCTCCCTTCGCATTTTCCCAGTCCCCGCTTCACGCGGGGACCTGCTCCGACGTCGCGGTCTATCAGGTCGTGATGTTTCGGGCGCAGGAGGAGCGGGTCCCCGCTTGAAGCGGGGACTGGTAATTCCTAGTTCTGAGACAAGCTCCGGAGGCAGGGACGGGAGATCTTCTTTCCTCGTCAATCCGCGTAAGGAACAACCATGCAGGAAGTTGACCTCTTCCGACTGCTCGTGATCTGCACCGGCAACCGTGCACGATCGCAAATGGCGCATGGTTGGATTCAACACATCGCCGGTGAACGCGCAGACGTCTTCCCCGGCGCCGAGTGGACGCTGCACCGGTCATCTGAGGATCCCGACGTTCCCGACCTGAGCGAGGCGGAGTTAACCGAGGTGTTTCGTCGACTTCGGGACGAAATCGAGGAATTCGCTCGCGACTTGTTACGCACCGAGCTGGGATAGCCTGCAATCAGCAACAAGAACTTCGGCTGGGAGGACAACGATGGCGATTGCGGCTGAGATTCAGCGGGCGATGGAGGACAGTTCCTGGATCCGGAGGATGTTCGAGCTGGGCATCCAACTACGCCAGGAACGCGGCGCCGAGAATGTCTTCGACCTGTCGCTGGGCAATCCGATCACCGAGCCGCCGCCTCAGTTCTTTGACGAGTTGCGCAACTACGCCGCCACCGACGCCGCCGGCGCCCACCGCTACATGCCCAATGCCGGATACGTCGAGACGCGCCAGGCCGTCGCCGACGCACTCTCGGACGAAACCGGGCTCACCTACGGCGCCGAGCACATCGTCATGACAGTCGGCGCAGCAGCGGCCCTCAACGTGGTTGTGCATTCGCTCTGCGATCGCGATGACGAAGTCGTGATCCTGACACCCTTCTTCGCCGAGTACCTCTTCTACGCCACCAGCCACGCGGCCAAGCCGGTCGTCGTCGGTTGCGATGACGACTTCATGCCGGACCTCGAAGACCTCGCGAGCAAGCTGTCCGCCCGCACCAAGGTCGTGATTGTCAACTCACCCAACAATCCCTCGGGCGCGATGTATCCGGCCTCGTTGATCGAGGCGCTGGGGCAATTGTTGCGGGAAAAGTCGGAGGAGTTCGGCACGGAGATCTTCCTCGTCAGCGACGAGCCCTATCGCAAGATTCTCTTCGACGAGCACGCCTATCCATTTCCGCAGCTGGCCTATGACCGAACGATCACCGTCACTTCACACGCGAAAGACCTCGCGCTGCCGGGCGACCGGATCGGCTACATCGCCGTACATCCCGAGTACGCGGGCTCGGAGTATGGCGGTCAGTTGATGGATGCGTTGATCTTCTGTAATCGAGTGCTGGGCTTCGTCAACGCGCCGGCGATCATGCAGCACCTGGTCCGCAATCTGCAGACGGTGACCATCGACACGACCGACTACCAGCAGAAGCGCGACTACCTTTATGACGTGCTGACCTCAGCCGGCTACGAGGTACGCAAACCCGAGGGCGCATTCTACATGTTCCCCAGGTCGCCGGTGCCCGACGAGATGCAACTGGTCGCCGCGCTGCAGCGTCAGGGCGTGCTGGTTGTACCCGGTCGGGGCTTCGGCATGGAGGGCTATTTCCGCATCTCCTACTGCGTCGAACAGCGAGACCTCGAGGGAGCCGCACCGGGCTTCGCAGCCGCAATGTCGGAGTTAACCGGCTAACCGACAGTCGAAAGACCGGGCCGTGCGCACAGACGCGCCGTGTAAGCTGGCGACAGGTCGGCCCTATCGTCTAGAGGCCTAGGACGCCAGCCTTTCAAGCTGGTAGCACGGGTTCGAATCCCGTTGGGGCCACCAACACGTACCGAACTCATAACACCTTCATCGAGACCCAGTTGAGCGGTGTCTGAGCGCCCGATTGGGCTGTCTTCGGGCATCGGGATGGCGTAGCGGATCACGGCCCGGCCGGGCCGAACCGTGATCCGCTTGACGAACGATCTGATGAATGCCTTGGTCTCGGTGAGTTCGCTGGTGAGCAGGAACTCGCTCATCTGCACGGCGAACGCGGCTACAATGTCAGCGCTGTCCAGCAGTTGGCGGCGCTCGGCCAACACCTTCCTGGCCTCGACGGCGGCCAACTCGAGTTGTTCCTTGCGCTGCTTGTGCTCGCGAATGCGGTCGCTGGCGTCGGCGGCATCGAGGTCGCTGGTCTCGATCACTTGCCAGATGCGGTCGAGCCGGCGCTTGACCTCGATCAGCTCCTGTTCGACCGTCTCCAGGGTTCGGCGCTGTTCGTGCGCGACCCCGTCCATCTCCTCGTCGAGCAGTTTGACCAGGGCGCGGATGTTGCTCTCGGTCAGGATGTGGGTTCGCAACTGGTCGATGATCAGCTGTTCGAACTGCTTCGCCGCCAACCTCGGGCTGCGGCAGGTTTCCGAGCCCTTCTTGATCTTCGATTGGCAGACGTAGTAGGTGTACCTGCCGCTCTTGGCTTCGGCTGCGATCAGCGCCCGGTCGCAGGACTCGCAGCGGACCAGGCCGGAGAGCAGGTAGCGGCTGGCGATGCGCCGCGGGTTGACGCGCTTGGGCGCGCGGGACTGCATCATCTTGCCGACGCGTTCAAACTCCCGCTGGTTGACGATGACGGGGAAGGCCTGCTCAATGCGCACCGGCGGCTCGCCGTCCTTGGCGTTGAGGCCCCAGACGAGCGTGCCGGTGTAGGCCACGTTGGTGAGCAGCCGGTGCACGGTGGTCTTGAGCCAGGGCTTGCCGTTGGTGGTCGGGATGCCGTCGGCGTTGAGCGCGCGGGTGATGTCGAGCACGCTCTGGCCGGCGAGCGCGCGGTCGAAGATGCTCCGCACGACGGCGTCGGCGGGCGGATTGAGTTCCAGCCGGGGACGGGTCTTGGGGCCGTCCGGGACGTGGGCCTTGCGATAGCCGTAGGGCGCCCAGGTGGCGACCCAGAAGCCGCGCGAAGCGGCCTCGCGCATGCCGCGCTTGACCTCCTGGGCGAGGTTTTCAGAGTAGAACTCGTCGACGCTCTCAATGATCGCCTCCATCAGCTTGCCGGTGGGGGTGTCGTCGGCGTGCTCGGTGATTGAGGTCACGCGAATCCCGCGGCGGCGCAGCATCGCCTTGAACGCGACGGCGTGCTCACGCTTGCGGGTGAAGCGCGAGAACTTCCAGACCAGAATTTCCTGGAACGGTGCGTCCGTCGCTCTGGCCTCGTCGAGCATCTGTTGGAACTGGGGTCGATCTGCTACCCGGCCGCTCTCCGCCTCGTCGACATACTCGCGAACGACGATGTAGCCGTTCCGCTCGGCGTAGTCGCGCACGGCGCGCAGCTGGGCGGCGATCGAGAGGTCAACGTCCTGGCGATCGCTGGAGACGCGGGCGTAGAGCGCGGCTGGGGTCAGTTCTGCTTGTTGATTCATAGGTTGGCTCGTTCCTGGCTGAGTAGGGAGATTGCGTTTCGACTGAGACGAATGTCGTCGGGTGCTCACGTCAGATTCCTCCGGGATCCATGTTCGGAACAATATAGCGAGTTGGTCTGAGGTTCCCAATGGCTCAGGGCCCTCAATTGAGCACCAGTTTGCTTGGCTGGCGTGAGGCGCAAACTCGCTCGCGGACTTGGCGTTCGTCGAATCACTGCGCGGAAATCACCTGTCATTCCGTGCTCTCAGACGGCAATCAGCATGAGGCGTTCTGCTTGTGTGGCGCGTGGTGGCGCATCCGCGCAGACACGAAGGAGGGAGCCACAAGACGGCTACATCTCAGCAAGTGATTTGGGCAGTGTGGACCGAATTAGCAGGGAGAGACGTTGTCGCAACGCAAGGTGAGTTGATAAATTTGCGCCGAATGAACACATGGGTTCTATCTCGGCGCCTCCTTGACCAAACGGGCGCCGGGACGCAAGCAGGAGGGGCTGATGACAGAGCAACCACCACTGACGACGGAAGCGGAAGAGATTCGCCAAGACGGCCTGCGCATCCTGGCGCGAATCATCGCCCGCCACTACCTCGCTCATCCCGAGCTGTACGAGGGCGAAGGCGCGCCGGGCGTCGTTGCTGGACCGCAGAGCGATGCACGGGTTTCGGAACCAGTTGGCGACCGAGCGAACGAGGAGGGCCAGGAATCATGAAGCGGAGACGACCGTCGTTCAGGGTGAAGCTGAAGCCCGAGGCGGTCTGGGAGCAGATCGACCGGCGCAACATCAGCCAGAACGACCTGGCTCGTTCGACCAACATCTCGTCGGGCTATCTGTCCCAGCTGATCAGCGGGACGCGCAGTCCGTCGGCGCAGGTGCGCAAGCGTCTGCAGTCGGCTCTGGACATTTCCAACTTCGATTCCCTGTTCATCCTGGAGCGCTGCGATGAGAGATAAGCGAACTGGTACCGAGTTGGTGTTGCGGCCCGGCGTGGCGCTATTGCCGGACGACTTCCCCGAGCGCCTTGACGCATTGAAGCAGATGACCGGCCTGTCCTGGGAGCGGATGGCGGCTGCGATGGGCGTCGATGGACGGCAGCTGCATCGTTGGCGACGCGGGACGGCGCCCAACGGTGCAGCCATGCTGGCGCTCGTGCGCCTGGCCACGTTCGTGCCGGATGGGCTCGGCGCGCTGCTGGATGAGGACCTGCTCGTGGTCCGGGAGAAGCGGAGTTGAGCCGATGGCGGGTCGCCAGCGCTATGTGTACGAGCTTGAACCGTCAGCGTTCCCCACGGATTTCCCTGAGCGTCTGGCTGCGTTCCGCGAGGCGGCCGGACTCTCCTGGCGCGAACTGGCCCGGCTGCTGCGGCTCAACGTGCGGACGATCCATCGCTGGCGGACTGGATCACGGCCGGATGGGGGTCACCTGTTCGCGCTGTTCGATCTGGCCTGCGAACGCCGGCTGCTGCATCTGCTGCTGCCGGCCGCCGCGTGCCCGCTCAGCCGGCGATCGATCCAGGAGCGACCCGGTCGACAGTGCCTGCGTGGGCGAGACTGTGCTGACTGAGGCAGCGCGTACGTGATCGGCGCCGACAGACTCAGTAGCTATGTCTGTCCGGCGGCGGGGAGATCGCCGGCCTCGTCGTCGCGCCGGGGCCTGACTATCGAGCGACAACCGGTCGATGGAACATAAGGTCATATGGGTGGACAGACGGGCGCGGGCCGGTAGAGAGATAGCAATCGATTGGACGCTGCTATTGCGCACACCCGAGTTGTACTCAAGCCTTGCCCGGGGCTCGATTGCATCCAAACGATCTATTGGTAAATGATCAGCGGCGCGAGTAGGTTGCTGGTCATGACGGTGCAGCGAGTCGAGACAGGCGTCGTGTCTGATTACGGTCCGGTCGTCGCGAGCGGACTGAAGGCATCTGAGCCGCAGCCTGCCAGGACCGTCTCGATAGGTGCGCCCGGTTCAACAAGGATTGACGATAGGAAGCCCGCTAAACGCGGGGATAAAGCGTGTATAAATGCAGTTATACACGCTTTATCTTCTTTCATTTGACCCGATTTCGAGCGCTTTCGACGGCATTCGACCTGTTTCGACCGATATTAATGCACCAGGGAGTGCTCCGGCTATCTTTCCACGCCCTGACGCAATGAGCAAATCACGAGATCCGCGGGTCGGCCGGCATGCGCCTAGGTCAGCGGTCTGCGGCCGCGGGCGTAGTACTGTGCTACCGCCCCGCGGGCGGCCGTCTCGTTGCGCGTGTAGAGGGCCGGCATGGCCGAGTCGCGCCAGCGCCCGGCGGTCATCAGGCTGGGCAGTTCGATCCCGGCGCGGGCCAGGTCCTGGGCCATGCCGACGCGCGGCGAGTGACCGCTGAAGCCCGCGCCGAGGCCGGCCGCCGCTGCCGCCTGCCTGATCCGATTGGCGATCTGATTGGGCCGCAGGCGGAAGAGGCGCTCGTGCAACTCGGCCGGGCCGCGCAGACACGCAAGCGCGGCCATCGTCTCCAGCGAGATGTAGAGGATCGCGCCGGCGCCCTCGGCGTCCGTCTTCGAGCGCCGGATCAGCAGTCGACCGGATCCGTCCGTCATCTGTTCGAGGTCGCGCCAGGTCAGGGCGGCCGCCTCCGAGACGCGCAGCATGGCGTCGCGCATCAGGCTGATCAGGGCGATATCGCAGAGCCCGCGTTCGCGCGCGGTCTGGACGTGTTCGCGCCGGCCGCCCCGGCTGCGGCGTGGCTGGCAGGCGCTCAGGCGTATCTGGTCGAGAGCGGCGTCCGTGAGCGGTCTGGCCTGCCGCTGGGCGCGACCGAGCTTGCGCCCGGCTCCGCGCAAGGTGCGTTTGACTTGCTCTGAGCTGCAGGGGTCGGGCAGGCCCGCGGCGCGGTGCACGAACGTGATCGCCGAGGCCGAGACCCGCAGCGTGGCCGGTTTGCGCTGCTGGTCCTCAATCCGTTCAGCCAGGTAGGCGGCGACTTGCGTCGGCGCGGCCGGCAGCGAGCTGACGCGCCGCGCCTGCGCCCAGCTCGCGAAGCCGTTCCATTGGCCGCGGTAGCTCTTCAAGGTGTTGGCGGCGAACTCGTGCTGCAACACGGAGTTCAGCAGGTCGAGCTCGCGAGCCGACAAGCCCGAGGGTTCGCTGAGCGCGGCCTGCGGCGCAGGCGCTGAGCCGTGTCCAATCGGCTTGCGGCCGCGGCGCGGCTGGGCGGTCTGCAACCGCTGGTCAGCGGCGGCGGATTGAGCGGGGGCGGGTTGAGCGGTTGTACCAGAGCTGGAGTCTGACGGCGTGGAGCGTAGGAACCTCGTTTGCTTGGCCGTGGCTCGCCGATAGTCTTCCATCTCCTGCGCAAGAGTTGTGTACTTCATATCGAGAGTGTGAATGACCCGGACGAGGATACTGACGATCGACCCATAGGTATCGAGAACATTGATACACCGTGTATAACTGCATTTATACACGCTATAACACATGTGTTCTGCCTTCTGACCCTGGTCCGCTGGAGTGACGCGTCGTCGTCGCGACGCCCTCGGGCGGCTTGCCGCCTGAGCGCCGTCATGCACGAGGGGACCACCCAGGTCGGTGCGGCGTCGAGCACTCGCACGCGTGCCGGCTGAACAGGAGACGCCGGGATGAAGAACGACCCTGCGCTGTCGCCCAGCGCCAGTGATTCGCGTCTGTTTGATGCGCAGCGGAGCCGTGGCATACCTCGGTTGAGCTGGTGGCGGCGGAGCCTGCCGGGCGGACGTTCCTCGTCGGGGGCGGACGAATCTCCGATTGCGGACGAACCACTCGCGGTCAACTCTCCGGCGGCGTCCCGTAATTCCGGCGCCGTTGCTCTTCCCGTCGCGTCCGCACCGACCGAGCCTGCCGTCGCAGCCCGGAACGGCGCTGCCCGGTCCGGCGCGACCAGCCGAACCATCCTCGGCGCCGCCCGTGCCCGGTCCGTCCGCGTTGGCGCTCTCGCAGGTTGGCGGATATCGGCCGTGCTGCTGCTTGTGGCCTTCGCCGCGCTAATGGCCCTGCCGGCGCAGGCGCAAACGGCGGGCACGCTGGTCTCGAATCTGGAGCAGACCGACACTTCCGGGTCCACTTCGCAGCTGGCACAGGCCTTCGACACCGGCTCGAACGCCGCTGGTTACGGGTTGACCAGCGTCACTCTCAGACTGGCCGGGGCAGAGCAAAATCCTGGCAGAGGCGCCCTGGTACGAATCACGCCAGCGACCAGCAGCGGCCCGGACTTGAGCGACTCGACCAAGATCATCACGCTAACCACTCCGACGTTGACGACGGACGCCGACAATGTATTCACCGCGCCTGCCGGCGCCACGTTGGACGCGGACAGCACCTACATGGTCGTGGTCACGAGCGCTGACGGCACTGACGGTAATCGATTTCCTGTGGGGCGGACCCGATCAACCGGAACGGACAGCGACAGCGATCCCGAGTGGGACATTGCCGATACCAGGTTCTTTAGAGACGACAACACAGATACCTGGTCTACAAGCAGCACCCTTCTCCAGTTCAAGATATCGGGCACCGCCAGCGTCGGCCCCACCGAGGTCCCCAGTGACTGGAGCCTGATCCCCACCGGCCTGACCACCGGCGACCAGTTCCGGCTGATCTTCCTCTCCTCGACCAAGCGCGACGGCTCGGCCACCGACATCGCGACCTACAACAGCTTCGTGCAGACCCGCGCCGCGGCCGGCCACACCGACATCCAGGCCTACAGCGACGGCTTCACCGTCGTCGGCTGCACCGCCGACGTCGACGCCCGCGACAACACCGGCACTATCGGCGTGGGCGTGTCGATCTACTGGCTCAACGGGAACAAGGTCGCCGACGACTACGCGGATTTCTACGACGAGGACTGGGACGAGGAGCGCCACAACCAGAATAAGAGCGAGTTAGGCGCCAACGGCCCTAACACCGGTCAGAGCGCCAACTACCCCTTCACCGGCTGCCAGAGCAACGGCACCGAGGACTTCGGTGGCAGTGGTGAATCGTACGGGCTCGGCTCGTCCGATAACACTGTGACTGTCGGACGTCCCAACTCCTCCTCCTCCGGCCACTCCCCCTTATGGGGAAGTTTCACGGCAGACACCAGCACCCGCCCCATGTACGGGCTCTCGGCGGTCTTCGAGGTGGCCGCGGTGGTCACCAACAGCGACCCGACGTTCTCGTCGTCGACGGCGGACCGCGAGGTGGCCGAGAACACGGCCGCGGGTCAGAACGTCGGCGCCGTGCTGACCGCCAGCGACAGCGACGGCGACACGCTGACCTACACCCTCGAAGGGACGGACTCAGCCTCCTTCGCCCTCGACACGACCACGACCGCCGGCTCGGCCCAGATCCAGACCAAGACGGGCGTGACCTACAACTACGAGGCCAAGTCCAGCTACACGGTCGTGGTCAAGGCCGACGACGGTGGCGGCGGAACCGCCGCCAGCGTCACGGTGACGATCACGATCACGGACGTGAACGAGGCCCCGGAGCGGCCGGCGGCGCCGACGGTGACCGCGACGTCGGGATCGACCACCAGCCTGTCCGTGAGCTGGACCGAGCCGGCGACCAGCGGTCCCGACATCGACGACTACGACCTGCGCTACCGCGAGGGCGCCAGCGGCAACTGGAGCAACGGCCCGCAGAACGTGACCGCCACGCTTGCCAGCATCGGCAGCCTCGACGCCGGGACCTCGTACCAGGTGCAGGTGCGCGCCACCAACGACGAGGGCGACAGCAACTGGTCGCCCTCGGGCAGCGGCGCAACCACTGCGGAGGCGACGCCGACGGTGAGCATCTCGGCGGACAAGACCAGCGCGGTGTTCAAGCAAGACGGGATCAGCTACACGCTGACGCGCAGCGGCTCGACGACCGGCGCCCTGACCGTCTCGGTCACGCTGACACAGACGAAGGACTTCCTGTTGGCGACGGCGCTGAGCCGGACGGTGACGATCGCCGCGGGCCAGTCGACGAAGACCTTCACGGTCGCGGCCTCCAGCTTCCAGCATTTCGCGGCGGGAACCATGGTCGAGGGCGGAACCCTGACCGCGGCGGTGCAGGATGTCCTCGGCTACGACCTGGGGTCGCCGTCCTCGGTCGCTGTGTCCATCGTCATCCACTCGATGATCGGGTTCGACCAGGCGTCCTACACCATCGGTGAGGCGGGCGGGACCCTCACCGTCAAGCTGATTGCGCGCACCGGCCCAGGCGCGCCGCAGCCGGCTTCGAACACCAGCACTGTGGAGCTGATTCCGGTTGACCAGACCACCTCGTCAGGAGATTTCAACGCTTTTTTCATTGCATATCAGTTCACGCCCTCTGAGTTCAGCTTGACCGGCGGAGTGTGGAAGGTGGAGGAATCGTTAGCTATCACGATCACGAACGACGATCTCGACGAGGACGACGAAACCTTCGATCTCGAAATCGAGTATCGAGTCGGGACCCAGCACAGCCCGCTCGTGGATGCGTCCGGCAACTCCTGCGGGTCCAAGTGCACGGTGACGGTGACGATCACCGACGACGACACGGCGGGCGTCACGGTCTCGAAGTCGTCGCTGACGGTGACCGAGCAGGACGCGAGCGGCGACACCTACACGGTGGTCCTCGACAGCCAGCCGACCGCGGATGTGACGATTTCCGTCGGCGGGCAGTCGGGCACGGACGTCACTGCGGCTCCGACTCCAATGACCTTCACGACCGTGAACTGGGCGACGCCGGTGACGGTGACGGTGACGGGCGACGACGATGCGGACACGACCAACGACATTGTCTCGCTGACCCACAACGCGGCGAGCGGCGACAGCGACTACCAGGGCATCACGATCGCCGGCCTGACGGTGTCGGTCAACGACAACGACACCGCCCAGGTGACGGGGCTGATGGTCGAACCGGGCAACGGGCAACTGGTGGTGCAGTGGACGGCGGTCACGGGCGCGACGGGCTACCAGGTGCAGTGGAAGTCGGGCGGCCAGGGCTACAACAACAGCGGCCGGCGCGCCGTCATCGGTTCGGGTTCGACCACGAGCCACACGATCCCCAGCCTGAGCAACGGCACCGAGTACACGGTGCGGGTCAGAGCGACGCGGACCGGCGCCAACGCCGGCGCGTATTCGTCGGAGGTGTTGGAGACGCCGGTGATGCCGACGGCGGCGGGCGTCACGGTCTCGAAGTCGGCGCTGACGCTGACCGAGCAGGACACGACCGGCGACACATATACGGTGGTCCTCGACCGCCTGCCGACGGCGAGTGTGACGGTGACGGTGGGAGGCCTGGGCAGCTCGGACGTCACCGCCAACCCGTCCAGCCTGACCTTTACGACCGTGAACTGGGCGACGCCGCAGATGGTGACGGTGACGGCCGGCAACGATGCGGACACGACGAACGACACGGTCTCGCTGACGCACAGCGCGATGAGCAGCGACAGCGCCTACCAGGGCATCACGATCGCCGGCCTGACGGTGACGGTCAACGACAACGACACCGCGCAGGTGACGGGGCTGATGGTCGAACCGGGCAACGCGCAACTGGCGGTGGAGTGGACGGCGGTCACGGGCGCGACGGGCTACGAGCTGCAGTGGAAGTCGGGCGTCCAGAGCTACAACACCAGCGGCCGGCAGGCCACAATCAGCTCGGGTTCGACCACGAGCCACACGATCCCCAGCCTGACAAACGGCACCGAGTACACGGTGCGGGTCAGAGCGACGCGGACCGGCGCCAACGCCGGCGCGTATTCGTCGGAGGCGTTGGAGACGCCGGTGATGCCGACGGCGGCGGGCGTCACGGTCTCGAAGTCGGCGCTGACGCTGACCGAGCAGGACACGACCGGCGACACGTACACCGTGGTCCTCAATACCCTGCCGACGGCGACTGTCACGGTGACGGTGGGCGGCCTGGGCAGTTCGGACGTCACCGCCAACCCGTCCAGCCTGACCTTCACGACCGTGAACTGGGCGACGGCTCAGACGGTGACGGTGACGGCCGGCAACGATGCGGACACGACGAACGACACGGTCTCGCTGAGCCACAGCGCGATGAGCAGCGACAGCGCCTACCAGGGCATCACGATCGACGGCGTGACGGTGACGGTCAACGACAACGACACCGCGCAGGTGACGGGGCTGATGGTCGAACCGGGCAACGCGCAACTGGCGGTGCAGTGGACGGCGGTCACGGGCGCGACGGGCTACGAGCTGCAGTGGAAGTCGGGCGTCCAGAGCTACAACAACAGCCGGCGCGCCGTCATTAGTTCGGGTTCGACCACGAGCCACACGATCCCCAGCCTGAGCAACGGCACCGAGTACACGGTGCGGGTCAGAGCGACGCGGACCGGCGCCAACGCCGGCGCGTATTCGGTGGAGGTGTTGGAGACGCCGGTGATGCCGACGGCGGCGGGCGTCACGGTCTCGAAGTCGGCGCTGACGGTGACCGAGCAGGACACGACCGGCGACACGTACACCGTGGTCCTCAATACCCTGCCGACGGCGAGTGTGACGGTGACGGTGGGCGGCCTGGGCAGTTCGGACGTGAGCGCCAACCCGTCCAGCCTGACCTTCACGACCGGGAACTGGGCGACGGCCCAGACGGTGACGGTGACGGCCGGCGACGATGCGGACACGACCAACGACACGGTCTCGCTGAGCCACAGCGCGATGAGCACTGACGGCGACTACCAGGGCATCACGATCGCCGGCCTGACGGTGACGGTGGCGGACAACGACACCGGCAACACCCCCGCCGAGGGCAAGCCGACCATTTCGGGTCCGGCGCAGGTGGGTCGGACGCTGACGGCCTCGACGGCCGGGATCAGCGACGCCGAGGGGTTGACGACGGTCAGCTACAGCTACCAGTGGCTCGCGTCGGGGACGGCTATCGGGGGCGCCACGAGTTCCACCTACAGCGTGAGCGCGAGCGTGCAGGGCGACAAGATCTCGGTCAGGCTGACCTTTGACGACGATGAGGACAATCCCGAGACGCTGACCAGCAACGCGACCAACAACGCGGTGGTGCCCGCTGCGGTCACCTGTCCCACGGGCACGCTCTGGTGCTCCACGCTGACGGCGGGGTACGGCACAGCAAATATGGACGGTGAGTTCTTTCTTGGGCTGGGCGCCGGCATCGGTACGCCCCCGGAGAGTTACGGCAGCCTCGACGACGGCGCCTTCACGCACCTCGGGGCGCCCTACACGGTCACGCAGTTCTTCGCTGACGCGGACGGCTTGGCGGCGATCTTTGCCACCAGTCCGAACCTGCCCGACGACGGCGCCGGGCTGACGCTGCAGGTCCAGCAGGTCTCGGGCCAACGCGAGATCCCGCTGAGCGGAAAAGCGTACTCCAGCATCCCCTATTTGCCAGCGACCATAAAGGCCTGGAAGCTTAGAACTGCTCTCAGGTCCAGCGTTACTGATCCCTTGACCGCCCCGCTCCTGCGCGGTTTCGATCGAGCTTACGATCCGTACGGAAGTCAAACCGACGAGGACACCGAGGTCACGGTCTGGCTGACCTACACCAACCGCCCTGCCGAGGGCGGCCCGACGATTTCCGGCAGGGCGCAGGTAGGCGAGACGCTGACGGCCGGCATGGGCGACATCGCCGACGCCGACGGGCTGCCGACCACGTTCCCGGGCGACTACGCCTTGCAGTGGCTGCGGGTGGACGCCGACGGCGTCTCGAACGAGACGCCCATCGGCGCCGGCGCCGTGACCTACACGCCAGTGGCGGCGGATCTGGGCAAGAAGCTCAGGGTGCAGGTGAGTTTCAGCGACGACGGGGGCGGCAGCGAGACGCTGACCAGCGACGCCTACCCGTCCAGCGGCACGATCACCGACGGCTCCGCGGCGGGCGTCACGGTCTCGAAGTCGGCGCTGACGCTAACGGAGGAGGACGCGACCGGCGACAGCTACACGGTCGTCCTCGATACCCAGCCGACGGCGAGTGTGACGGTGACGGTGGGCGGCCTGGGCAGCTCGGATCTGAGCGCCAACCCGTCCAGCCTGACCTTCACGACCGTGAACTGGGCAACGGCGCAGACGGTGACGGTGACGGCCGGCTCCGATACGGACCTGACGGACGACACGGTCGCGCTGAGCCACAGCGCGGCGAGCAGCGACAGCGCCTACCAGGGCATCACGATCGCCGGCCTGACGGTGACGGTGGCAGACAACGACGACCCGCCGCCGCCGCCGCCGCCGGGGGTACGGGCCCTCGTCTCGAACCTCTACGAGACGCCCGCCTCCACCGGCACTGACTTTGAGACGGCGGCGCAGCCCTTCACCACCGGCAACAACCCGGACGGCTACGTACTGACGAGCGTGGAGTTGCGGGCGGACGATACGACGGACGACACGCGCTTCCGCGTGCAGATCGTGACGCTCGACGGCGACGGCCAGCCGTCCGCCTTGCTGTATACGCTGAGCAACCCGGCCAGCATCGAGGACGGACCGCTGACGTTCACGGCGCCGGCGAGCGCGAACCTCGCTGCCGACACGAGCTATGCGGTCCAGGTGCTGATCAGCAGCGCCAACGGCGGCGCTAATCCCGGGGCCACGCTCGATGTGACCCCGTCGTGGGACGAGGACCTCGCACTGTACGGCTGGAACATCGCCAACACGCGGTTCAAACGCGCCAGCGATACGGATCCCTGGAGCAGCAGCTTCACCCGCCTGGTGCAGCTGAGGATCAGAGGCGCGTTCTACATCGGACCCTCCAACAATGCAACGCTGGCGGCGCTGACGCTGGCCGACGCCGCGGACGACAGCGCCATCGCGCTGAACGAGAGCTTCGCGGCGGGCACGACATCCTATACGGCGGAGGTGGAGGACGGGGTCGAGACAGTCACCATCAATGCAGAGACGGCCGATGACGGGGCAACCGTGGCGTTCCTCGACGAAACCGGCGCGGCGCTCGCCGATGCGGACGCGACCGCGGACGGCTGGCAGGTCCAGCTGGGCGCGAGCGCGACCACCATCCAGATGACGGTGACGGCCGAAAACGCCAGCACCCGGACCTACACCGTGACGCTGGTCGTGATCGACACCAGCGACGCGACGCTGAGCTCGCTCAGTCTGAGCGAGGTCGCGTTAAGTCGCACGTTCTCGCCTGACGTCACTTCGTACACGGCGAGCGTGGCCGACAGCGTCCTGTCCACGACCGTGACGGCGAACCCGGCTCAGCCCGAGGCCACGGCGGTGGTCAGGTTGGACGGCGTCGAGGACAGCGACGGCACTGTCGAGTTGGCGGAAGACACGACCTCGTTCAGCATCAGTGTCGTGGTGACCGCGCCCAACCGCACGAACACGCGGACCTACAGCGTCGCCGTCAACCGGGGCAGCGTCGCCGTCACCGGGACAACAGGCGGCGGCGGTGGCGGCGGCGGCGGCGCGCCGCCGGCGGCGGTCCCCTCCGAGGCCGACTTCGACTGGAACGTGACCCGCGACATCGAGTCGCTGGACCCCGACCACGACGCGCCGACCGACATCTGGTCGGACGGCCGGACGTTGTGGGTCCTGCAGAACGCGTCGGCGGGTGCCGACGCCGTGTTCGCCTACGAGTCGGACAGCGGTGAGCGACAGGCGGAGCGCGAGTTCGAACTCGACCGGCGCAACCGCTTCGCGCACGGCCTCTGGTCCGACGGCGCGACCGTCTGGGTCGCCGATAGCGGTCAGGACACGCTCTTCGCCTACGAGCTCGGCAGCGGCGAGCGGCTCGAGGCGCGCGACATCGAACTGGCCGAAGACAACCGCGACCCACGCGGCATCTGGTCGGACGGCGAGACGATCTACGTGCTCGACAGCGTCCAGGACGCGATCTTCGCCTACGACCTCGAGTCGGGCGAACTGTTGGCCGAGTACCCGCTGGACACGCTCAACCAGAGCCCGCGCGGGATCTGGTCGGACGGCGTCACGATCTGGGTCTCGGACGACGGCGCCAAGCGCATCTTCGCCTACCGGATCGAAGGCGGCGTGCTGGTCCGCTACGAGGCTGAGGAGTTCACGTTCCGCTCGCTGCTCAAGGCCGGCAACGGCGACGCGCGCGGGATCTGGTCGGACGGCGATGTGATCTTCGTCGCGGACGAACAGGACGACAAGCTCTACAGCTACAACCTGCCCGACGCGATCAACGCGAACCTGGCGGCGCTCAGCTTGAGCGATGTCGAGATCGGCGCGTTCTCGCCGCTGCGCACCAGCTACGAGGCCGCAATCGGCGCCGCCACGCAGACCACGGTGTCGGCGCAGCCCGTGCGTGAGGACGCGAGCGTCAGCATCGTTCCGGCCGACGCGGACCCGGCGGACGGACACCAGGTCGCGTTCGCCGGTCTGGACGAGATCGCGGTCACCGTGACCTCACCCGACGGCAGCCGGACCCGTGTCTATCGCGTCAGCCTCGAACCAGAACCAACCCCGGTCGACCAGACGCCGGCGGCGTCCGACGAGACCCCGCCGCAACCAGCGGACGCCGGCGGCGAGTCCAGCAGTGAGCCCAGCAGCGACGAGACGGCGGTTGAGGTGACCAGCGAGGTGCGGATCACGGTGCGCAATGCGCCGGACGGCCGGGTCGAGTTCGCACTACAGCAGCGCGCCGTCGATGGGAGTTGGGGCGAACGGCTGTTGCCGCGCGGCCGCTTCCTGGCGGCCGATGCGGCGCTCGGACGCTGGCTGTTCAGCACCCCGGTCGCCATCACGGTCGGCGGCGAGATCCTGGAGCTGCGGATCGGCGCCCGCCGGCTTGAGGACGGCCGGGTCGAGTTCGCACTACAGCGCCGGACCGCGGACGGCGGCTGGACCGGGCGGCGGCTGCCCAGCGCCCGCTATCTCCCGGCCGGGACCGAGGCCGGGCGCTGGCTGGCCAGCAGCGCCCTCGACGTCGACAGCGCCGGCAGCCTCAACGTGCGCATCGCCGCACGGCGGCTGGACGGCGGCCGGGTCGAGTTCGCCCTGCAGCAACAATCGGCGGACGGCGCCTGGGGCGAACGCAACCTGCCCAGCGGCCGCTTCCTGCCGGTCGGAACTGAGGTCGGACGCTGGCTGGCCAGCAGCGCCGTCAACGTTGGCGAGGCCGCCGCCGGCGCAGTCGTACGCATCGCCGCACGGCGGGCGGCCGACGACCGGATCGAGTTCGCGCTGCAGCAACAATCGGCGGACGGGTCCTGGGGCGAGCGCCATCCGCCCAGCAGCCGCTTTCTGCCGGCTGGGGCCGAGATCGATCGTTGGCTGGCCAGCAGCGCCCTCGCCGTGTCGCTCGCGGACGCGCCATGACCTTCATCTGCAGGCGTTGATCAACGCTGGGCGACCGAACACCGGGCACTTCCGGCTCAGTCGCCCAGCTCATTCCCATCGTGGGCGATGGCCCAATGATCGTCCGATAGGAGGACCCGGCTCGGCGACAGACGAAACCAGGCGGCGGGACGAGACAAGAAGGAGTCGTTCACCATGGCCTCTAGCCGGCCTGAGCCACGCGCCCGACTCAATCCTGATGCCGTCTGGGCCCAGCTCAATCGGCGCAACCTGGCGCAGAACGAACTCGCACGCGCCGCCGGCATCACATCTGGATACCTCTCCCAGTTGATGAGCGGGACACGCTACCCATCGGCCGCGGTGAGAACGCGGCTGGCAGAGGCGCTTGGCCTGGAAGATCGCGACCTCTTCACTCTTGACCTGGATGACTAGCCGCCGTCCCTGGCGTCCTACCTGCTCAGGTTCACCGCTCAGGCCTGGGCATCTCGCATCTGAGCTGCCGAGCAGACTGGCGCTGGTCGCTTGCCTCGCAGGCTTTGGTCGATGGCGCGTGCGCCACGGACACGAAAAAAGCGTCCCACACATGCGACCGCGGGGAGGTCATTGCCGATGTGGCAATGACCTCCCCGCTTGCGCTCAACCGGCTGCAGCAAGTCCGGCGCCTTGCTCCTGTTCCAACGCCCACTCGAACAACGATGGCGAGGCTGGTTGCGCCTGGCGCCCGCGCCGCTTCGACGGCTGAGGCGGCTCAGCCATGAACTCGGTCCAACTGAACAGTGACGGCTGCGCTTGCGGCAATCCGTGATGGCCGCCGCAGGGAACCAGTTCCAGTACCGATTCCTCATGGCGGTCGCTGGGGATCGTCACGACCAGCGGTCGCGCCTCCGGTTCGACGCGCTCCCAGCCGTCATCGACCAGCAACGCGTCGGCGTCGGCCGCGACCTGCTGCGCCTGCTGGAAGATGTCTTCGACCGGCTCGTCGTCGGTCTCGCCGGCGATCAGCTTGCGCGCCAGGGCCATCATCAGGTCGTCGCCGGTGTCGCCGTAGGCGGCCAGCCCGTCTTCGGGCAGGTCGCCCTCGACCGCCAGCGAGGATTGCAGCTTCTGCGCGACCAGCTTGAGCGCGTCGGCCTGCAGCGTCGAGCGGTAGGCCATGAACACGACCTTGACCGGCTGGGTCTGACCGATCCGCCAGCTGCGGCGCGAGGCCTGGCGCATCGTGTAGACCGAGTAGTCGGTCTCGTACCAGCAGATCGTCGGAAAGGCGATCAGGTCGAGTCCGGTCTGGACCAGCCTGGGGTGGCAGATCAGGACATCGACGCCTTCCTTGACCCGCTTCGCGACCCAGGCCTCGCGCTGCTTGGGTTCAACCCGGTCGGCCTTCATCACTGCGGTGCGGAAGCCGTGCCGGGTGAGCAACGACTCCAGCCGGCCGGTGATGTCCCGCGTTCCGGTGTGGGTGGCGTAGACCAGCACCCGCCTTCCGGCCATCCGCTCCTTGGCTACCAGATCGATCAGCTGCTGCTCCTTGGGATAGACGCGCTCCTCGTCGAGCGGCGGCAGTTGCACGATCAAGTCGCCGGAGTCGGGGTCGAACACGGACTCGCCCCTGGTGCAACCCTCGGGATAGGCCAGTAGCGCCTGCAGGTAGGTCGAGAGCAGCCGCGCCGAGCCGCGCTCGATCGCCTGCAGCAGGGCCCGCTTGAGGTTCGTCGAGAGGATGCGATAGGCCGAAGCCTGAGAGAATCCGCTGTCGTCCTCTTCGGTGTCCAAGCTCGTCACCTGGATCTGCTCCTCGTAGGCCGGCAGTCCCGAGGCGACATCAGCGAGGCGCAGGAACAGCGAGTGGCCGATGATGTGGAACAGCGCCGCCGGCGCCATCCCCGGCCGCTCCTTGACCTGCTTGCGGTAGCCGCGGCGGCGCGACTGCGAGCCGTCCTCAGTCGGATCGTCGTCACGGTCGTTGCGCACCCGCTGCTCGAGGAAGCCGTAACGCTCGACCCACTTGTGCTCCTCGGCGCGGCCGAACTCCGAGCGGATCTCCGGCGAGAAGCGGTAGAGCAGGTGGAACAGGGTTGAGGCGTAGCCGCCCATCAGGGTTCCCGAGAGGGCCAGCGACTTGCCGCAGGCGTCAGCCAGGATGCCGGCCGAGACGCCCTGCGCGGAGCCGCGACCCTTGTGTTCGTGCACTTCGTCCACGATCAGCAGGTCGAAGTAGCCGCGCATGTGCTGCTTGACGTAGTCGGCCAGGGGGTACTTGCGCGGGCCCCGGCCGGGCGACCGGCGAGCCATCAGACCGGCGTTGTAATCGGTCGTCACGTTCTGCACCGGACGCGCCTCGGCCGTCCACAAGGGCGTCCCGCACTTGGGGCACTTGTGACGCTTCTTGTTCAGCGCCGTGTGCGAGACGGGGACGCCTTCGCCATCCACGATCTGTGTGGTGCAGTCGGGACAGGCCGGGGTCATGACGAACGCGCCGGTCTGCTCGTCGCGTACGGGCAGGCCGTCCTCATCGGTGAGCCGGCGCATCCAGTAGGCGGGCCGGAAGCGGTGGCCCAACTTGGCCCGCGAGTGCGACATGACCACGTACTGGGGGCCGGAACCCTCCTGGCGGCGCAGTGCTTCGAGGTCGGTGATGCTGTCGGCGATGCCCGTGCGGACCAGCGGGATGGTCTCCTCGATCTCGCGCTGCCACTTGCCGACCAGGTGCGGCGGACAGAGCACCAGCACGCGGCGGAAGCCGGCCAGCTGCGCGGCGGCGATGCCGATGAACGTCTTGCCCACGCCCATTTCGCCGACGACGGTCGTGCCGCGCTGCTCGGTCAGGCTCAGCGCGGCGCCGCGGATCACGGTCTCCTGGGCGCCCATCGGCCGACGCTTGAGTTGGGGCATCGGGCGGTTGTCCGCCGCCGGTCGGTACCTGGGTGGGTAGCTGTGGACGATCCGCTTGGTGATCGCCTCGCGGTAGGTGTCGATGAACTCTGAGAGGTTCATGTTCGCTTACTCCTCGATGTGGGCCCGGGCGTCCTGGACGCAGTCGGGCAGGCTCTCGTAGTCGTCCCGGCTGCGGTTGCAGGCGCAGCACCAGGAGAAGGTTCCCGTGCCGGTCTCCTCGCCGTGCTCGTTGATGGGCACGGTCTTGTCGAAGTAGATCTGGCAACCTCGGTCGTTGATCCAGGGGTTCATGCTTGGCGTTCCGTTCTAGCCCGACCCGCACTGTCGCGGGTCGGGCGGGTTGATGGTCTAGGCGCTGAGCGCGAGCGGTAGCTGGCGGTCGGGGGCGACGGCGTTGAGGCGCTCGGCCAAGAGTCGGGTGGATTCGCGGTCGGCGATGTCGTCAGGGTCGATCCACTCAAGTTCGAGCAGTTCGGCGACGACTTGGCCAATCGTGACGTAGGCGTTGAAGTCGGGCAGCGGATGGGCGAACTCAGGCATCGGTCGCCAGCCAGACGAGATCCGAGGGCTGCCAATCGACCAGTTCGACGTGGTCGTCGGGCTGCCAGTCGAACATCGGGAAGTCTCGCTCGCGGACGCCGCGGGCCTCTTGCCGTGCGCAGGTCGCGCACCGGTTGAGCGTGGGCGCCTCGGCGTCAGGCGTGAGGCTCTGGTCTCCGACTCGGTAACTCTCGCGGCAAGAGCCGCACTGGGTAGTCTGGGTCATGTCAGTTCTCCGTATCTGACTAGAGCGGGCGAGGGGTACGATCCCTCGCTCGCTCGCTGGTTTCAGTTGGTGCAATCGCAGGGGTCGGGCGACTCCAGCGATTGCTCGATGAGGCCGCAGCCCGAACACTCCCAGCGGGTGAACCCGTGCTGGTGAAACTGCCGCCAGGTCTGGCGGCGAGGTTCGTCGTCCGTGATCCGGTCGGCGCTCGTGGGCGTGTGCTGCGTCATGTAGCCGCAGCCGTCGCAGGGTCCTCGGACGATCTCGGTCTCGTGGTACCGGTAGTCGAAGTACTCGGCGGACGACTGGCGGCCGCATCGGTCGCAGGCGTAGTGAACTCTGAGTCGGGGCATGGTGGGTCTCCAGTTCCGGTGTGGGCGCTGTGGGTGGTGGTGCGCGTCGCGCCCGGCCGCGCTTGGGGTCGTGAGATTGATTTGGTTCGGGGCTGTTACGCCTCGATCCGTTCGATCCGGCCCGTGTCGAGGTCGAGCGTGACCACGCTGGTGCAGAGTTGCTCGCGGTAGACGTCGTGCGTCTCGCCCTCCTCGACCAGGACCATCTCCTTCGTCGTGCGTCCCTTGACGAGGACGCGCGATTCGGGCGTTTCCAGTTCGAGGTTGTCGAGGAAGCCGGCCGCGACCAGCATCGCCAGGTGTCCCTTGCGCAGCGGCATCAACGGGCGCGTGGAGCGGTCGCTGGGCGGCCAGAACGCGTCCGTGATCTCCTCCTGGGTCCAGAGACCGCGCGCGCGTGCCTCGGCGACCGCTTTGGCGAAGTCGATCACCCGAGTCGTGAACATCGCCGCTCCGGGCGGCGAGTGCCCCACGTCGTAGACGGGTTGCAGGTCCTGACGCAGCGGCGTCAGCTCGTCGATACTCCCGAGCAGGTCGTTCATCGCCCCCGCGTCAGGTCGCGGATGTTCCTTGCGCAGACCGATGACCACGACCTGGTTGAACTGCTCGATCTCAGGCTGGGGGAACGCCCAGGCCCGGACGCGGGCGTAGTTCGTGGTCAGGAACCGCGCCGAGGTCGCGATCTGGGCGCGCGGGATGATGTAGACGAGCACGCCCGAGGGCTCCAGGTAGCGGGTGCAGTGGGTCAGGAACGCGTGCTCGACCCGCTTGTCTTCGCGGTCGTGGTCGTAGGGCGGGTTCAACCAGAGCAGATTGAACGTGCGGTTGGCGATCGAACAGCGGAAGAGGTCGCTGGCCAGCGCGTGGTCAAGCTGTTCCGCCGCCTGCTCGGCGCGTTCGGTTTGCAGTTCGACGCCGTAGGTCTCAACCGTCATGCTGCGCTTGATCGAATCGGCCAGCTGCCGCAGGGCGTCGCCCGGGCCGCAGCAGGGGTCGAGCAGTCGCACGATCTGGTCGCGGTTGCGGCTGTAGCGGATCGGCGCCATCAGCAGCGAGCGGATGTAGTCGACCACGCGCGGCGGCGTGGGGTAGTAGCCGCCTTTGGCTTGTCCGGCGAGTCTCATTGGTTGTCTTCCTTTCGGTTGTCGGCCTCAACGAGGCTGATCAGGTGGTCTTCGAGGTCTTCGGCGATCTGGGGATCTGCCAGCCGGACTCCTGCGGTTGCAGTAGCCAGCCGGCCGTCTCCCCCGGACCGCGTTGGACCGTGATGATGATCTGGTCGTCTGACGCTTCGGTCATTGGTTCTCCTCCCGGTACTGCTCAAGCAGGTTGAGCAGGTGGTCGTGGATGTCCTCCTGGAAGCCCTCGTCGGTCTGCGATCCGTCCTCCTTGAGGTCGAAGTTGTAGATCGCCGTGATCTCTTCGCCGGCGATGTCCTGTTCGCCAGCTCGGGTCTCGACGGTGACCGTCACGTAGCGGTGACTCACGCCGACGCTCCGTTCAGTTCACGCGGCAGCTTGAGCGCGCCGTACTTGACGGCCGCCGAGAGTTCGGTCTCGAGCTGGTCCGGGTCGTGGTAGCAGGACCAGGCGTGCAGGCCCTCCGACTTCAGCGGTCTGATCGCCTCGCGCTCCAGCCCCTGCGCCCAGAGCCAGTCGGCCCAGCTGTGGTGGAGCGGCAGTTCGCTGCGCTGGTTGAGGAAGCGCAAATGCAGCGCCGGCGCCTCCGAGGCGTCCGGAGTCAGCAGCAGGAAGGCGTCGCGCTCAAACGAGAGTTCCGCCATCTGCGTGTAGACCATCGCCTGCCAGGCGCCCGCCTGCGGCAACCGCGCGATCTTGGTCTTCCAGGTGCCGATGCTGCTCTCGGGGATCTGATAGCTCTCGTAGCCGCCCTCGTGGATACCGTCGGCCGCGCCTTTGATCAGGAACGCGGGTTGCGGCGGCGAGTTGAGCAGCGCCGCCCAGATCGCCTTGAGCGAGGTCTGGGCGCCGACCATCGAAACGAACCAGAGCTGGTTCTGCTCAGGGTCGGAGGCGAAGGCGTCGACCGTGGCCGAGAAGCCCCCCGCCGTGATCGTGTAGAGCTGGGTTGAGAGTTCGTCTCCCGAGGGAGACGTGGTGGGGGTGTCGAGCATGGCTCGTCCTTTCGTTGAATGCGGTGTTGGGGAGCGGGCTCAGGCGAGGAGGCCCTGGCCCTTGAGGCTGGTCCAGCCGTCCGAGCCGACCACGACGTGGTCGAGCAGTTCGATACCCAGGAGCTGGCCGACCTCGACCAGGTCCTTGGAGAGCTTGATGTCGTCGCGGCTCGGTTCGGGGTCGCCCGAGGGATGGTTGTGCACGACCACGATGTGCGGCACGGCCTCGACCACGGCGGGGCGGAAGACCTCGGCCGGGCGGACCAGCGCGCAATAACCATTGCCCCCCGATCGAGTCGGGGGCAGGCTCTGGTAGATCGTGCGCTGGCCGACGACGCGGTTCTTGCGGTCGAGCAAGACCCGCACTTGTTCCTGGGCGAGCCGCGACATCTCCTCGCCGAGCAGCTCGACGACCGTCTCGGGCCGGTAGATGGTGGGCATGTCCAAGGGCCGCTCGGGCCGGGTCTCGACCTCGTAGCGGATCGCCAGTTCGCCGAGCAGGTTGAGGTTCTGGCGCAGGGCGTCGAGCAGCGCCTGCTGCTCGGCGTTCGCGGGGATGGTTTCGGTCAGGGTGGTCATCTCGGGTTCCTTTCAGGTAGTGGGAACGAAGCGGGGCCGCTCCCCTCGTTGGTGGGAGAGCGGCCCCGTGATGCGCCTCGGTAGAGGCGTCGGTTCGTGTGATGTGTGACTAGAAGGGTTGGTCGCTCCCCGATCGAGTCGGGGACAGGCTGTCCGACTGGCGGCCGTTGCCCTGGCCATTGCCATTACGGCTGTCGAGGAAGACGACTTCGTTCGCGTGGACCTCGGTCGTCTGACGGCGCTGGCCGTCCTGGTCCTCCCAGCTGTCGTAGCCGAGCCGGCCCGCGGCGTAGAGCCGGTCGCCCTTCCGGACGTACTCGGCGACGGCCTCGGCGGTCTTGCCCCAGACCACGAGGTTGTGCCAGTCGGTCTGGCTCTCCCCGTTTCCGTTGCGGCGGTCGGTCGCCAGCCGCAAGCGGCAGACGGCGGTCCCGTTCTTGGTCTGGCGCAGCTCGGGTTCGGTCCCGACCCGGCCCAGGAGTTCGATTCGGTTGATCGTTCGTGACATTGGTCGTGCTCCTTTCAGAGAGCGCGTGTTGGCGCGGGACTCCCGCGCCTGTGTGCGAAACAGAAGCGGGTCCGCCCTCGGCATTGGTGGGAGAGCGGCCCCGAAGTGCGCCTCAGCGAAGGCGTCAGATGGCGTGATTGGTGACTAGAAGGGTTGGTCACCACCGGACTGGCGACCGTTACCCGTCCCGTTGCGCGAGTCGAGGAAAACGACCTCGTTCGCGTGGACTTCGGTTGTCTGACGGCGCTGGCCGTCCTGGTCCTCCCAGCTGTCGTAGCCGAGCCGGCCCGCGGCGTAGATCCGATCGCCCTTCCGGACGTACTCGGCGACGGCCTCGGCGGTCTTGCCCCAGACCACGAGGTTGTGCCAGTCGGTCTGGCTCTCCCCGTTTCCGTTGCGGCGGTCGGTCGCCAGCCGCAAGCGGCAGACGGCGGTCCCGTTCTTGGTCTGGCGCAGCTCGGGTTCGGTCCCGACCCGGCCCAGGAGTTCGATCCGGTTGATCGTGCGTGACATCGGTAGTGCTCCTTTCAAAGAGCGTGTGGCGGCGCGGCCTGCCCTCGACTTGATCGGGGGACTGTCAGCGCCTGTAGGAAACGAAAGCGGGGCCCGCCTCCAGGAAGTGGAGACGGGCCCCGTGTTGCGACCTCTCAGAGGAGGGGTCGCCTAGCTGACTCGGAGGTATTCCGAGGTTTGCTCGGTCACGATCTCGGCCCGCTGTTCGGGTTCGAGCAGCGCGTTGAGCCGCTTGTGGTCGACCGCGTAACGGCGACTCGTGACCATGCCGACGATGCGGGTCTTCTCGGATCCCTCCAGCTTGGCCTTGGCTTCTCCTTTCCCTTGGAGCCACTGCTGGAGAGTCTTGAGCGCGACTCGCTTGTCGGCGTCGAGCGACTTGAGCTGTCGTTGGACCTGCTCGTACTCGCGCAGCGCGCCTTGCGCCGCCTCGTCCGACACCGGCTCGACCGGCTCGATTTCGGCCTCGTCGGACGCCTCAATCGCCTGGCCGGGCTGGCAGGCGTTGAGGTAGGGGCAGCGGCGGCATTGCCAGTCCGAAGCCTCGAAGTCGCGTTCCGGCAACGCCTCGGGGTCGGGACCGCATGCCTGGTAGCGGTCGGCGAGCGGCGCCAACCGTTCGCAGGCTCGGTCCCAGGCCCGCTCGATGCGGTCGGCTGGGATTACTTCGTAGTCCCAGCGCCGCGAACCCGTGTCGAGCGTGGCGATCACGGTCTCGCGGAAATCGCCGTAGACCCCGAGCGTGTAACAGGCGGCCTGGGCCACCGACTCGGGGTGGCTGCGCTCGGCGCCCAGCGTCTGCCAGCGCTTGAACGCCTCGGGGCCGCGCGTCTTGACCTCGATCACCCGTTCGTCGCCGAACAGTTCGATCGCGCCGGTCGCGTCGGGGTGACCGGTCACGGTCAGTCCCGGCACGGCCTCAACCGCGACTTGCAGCGGCGCCTGCGGGTCGGCCGGGGTGACCGTCCAGAACCGGCGCTGCATGGCGCGGACGACGACCGGTTCGAGCGCCTGGCCGACTTCGAGCACGGTCTTGGTCTCGTCCGACATCGGGTTGGTCGCCTCCTGTTCCGTAGCCGCATACCAGAGCGCGCGGCGGCATTGGCCCAGGGCCGAGGCGCGGACTTCGATCCGTCCGTCGTCGGTGAACCGGGCTGCGGGTCGGTCGAAGACTCGAGAGCGGCTCGGGGTCAGGGGTGGGTTGCTGAGGGTCATGGTAGATACCTTTCTTGGTTCCGGTAGGAGAGAGCGAGGCCACCTCGTTAGTGGGTGGCCCCGCTCCAGTTGGTCGGGTGGGTCGGTTCGCTCAGCCCTGTTCGGCCTTCTGCCGCTGTTCGAGCTTCTCGGCGGCGGAGGCGATTAGTGGGTTGATTTGATCCGGGCCGAGGTCGTCCAGCGGGCGACCGGTCTTCGCTTCGACGGCGGCGCGGACTTGCTGCTCGGAGAAGCCCTGCTGCGCGCTCAGCTCGATCAGGTGCGCGCGCAGGTTTACGGCATCGCGCCCGTCGTCCCGGACCGGTTCCGCCGACGGCTGAGCAACCCGGCGGCGCGGCTGCTGCTGGGCGCTGCGTTCGGACGGTTGCTGCCGGCGAGGCTGTGAGGCCGGTTCGGACTGTCGGCCGTTGCGCGTGTTCGTTGGCGGGTCTCCGTAGAGGCCGTTGCCGAAGCGGTCGCCGAAGCTGCGCAAGGCTCGCTTGAGTGCGTCGGTGACCGCCCCTTTGAAGGCCGTTTCGTGGCCGTCGGCGGACTCGTCGGTGACCGCCTGGAAGCCGACGTCGGTGCGTGAGGGCGCGCCAGGCACCGTGACCCGGACCATCGCCGAGTAGGCGGCGCTGCGCGTGACTTCGCCGGTGCGCGAGTCTGTGGACTCGATCTGCCGCATGGTCACATCGCCAATCAACTCATAGCCCCAGCCGCCGAATCCGAAGATCCGGTTGGCCTGATCGATCGCTGTGTGGCCCTCGATGTAGTCGAACTTACGTCCGCCGCGGCCCTTGCGCTGCGAGACCAGCGCCGGGTCGAGCGGTTGCGCCAGGGCGTCGCTGACGACCGGCGCCAGCGCGTCCCAGTGCAGCGCCTCCATCGCGCTCGACGTGGGGATGTGCGCGAGGATCGTGGGGGCCGCGCCGTTCGGTCGCGAACCGTTTCCGTTCCTGCGAACCGCTGTCGCGGTTCCATTTCCGTTGCTGTTGCGGTGAGTTCCGTTGTTCATCTCGTACTCCTCATTCAGTGGTGTGCGTGGTTGGTGAGCGCGGTTGCCCGTTGGGGCAACCGTGAGCCGTGCCGCGGGCACGGTCGGCCAAGGGCCATAGGCAGGTCCTCCGTTCGTTTGATTGGGTCTCGTGAGTTGGTGGGTTGGCAGCTACCGAGCGGCCATGGCCGCTCGGCGCAGCAGGTTGAGGAAGGCGGTGCGGCCGTCGGGCCGCGTGGCCAGTTCAGCCACATCGCCGACGCCCTCAGGCAAGGTCACGACCGCGCTTCGGTGGTGGCCGAGCAGGTCGCGAAGTTGACCGGCGGCGTCGCGTCCGGCGTCGTCCGCGTCGAACGCGAGGAAGACGCGGGGCTGTCCCTCCAGGGCGGAAGCGACCTTGTCCATTCCCTGCGTGCCCAAGGCGGCACAGGCGGGCAGGCCCCAGGAGGCCAGCGCGAGCCAGTCGAACAGTCCCTCGGCGACGACGATCCACGGAGTCGGCGAGGGAACCGCCGCCAGACCGAGCACAGGCTTGCGCCCGGGCAGCGCCTGGAATCGCGGCTTAGCGTCCGGACGGATCGACCGACCCGCGAGCCAGTGGGCACGGCCCCTGTGTCGGAGCACGGAGCCTGCTCCGCACTCGATGCGAGGGCGGGCCGCGACTAGTTCGGGGATGACGGCCATCCCCTGGAACCGTTCGCCGCGTCCTGTGAACAGCCCGCTGACGTCGAGCCGCTCGTCGCTGAACCCCAGCGCTTGCAGACGCTCCCGCAGTCCCTGGCCCGGCGAGTAGCCGAGTCCGAGGCGCCGGGCAGATGCCAGGCCGATACCGCGCGAGGCGAGGTATCGCTGGGCCTCGGGTGAACGCTGGGGCTGAGCGGCGTAGAACCGCATCGCCGCCGTCAGCAGCGCCGGGTCGCGGGCGACTGGCGTTGACGAGGTCAGCCTGCCCGCAGCCGGTTGGACCGGCGCCGGCAACGACCAATCACCGCCCTGCAGCCGGCGGATCGCCTCGGGCAAGTCGACGCCGTCTGAGCGCTGGATGAAGTCCAGCACGTCGCCGCCGAGACCGCAGCCGAAGCAGTAGAACCGCTGCGTGTCGGCGTAGACGGTGAAGCTGCCCTCGGTCTCCTCGTGGAAGGGGCAGATCCCCTGTCGCACGCGGCCCCGGCCGCGCAGCTTGACGCCGGAGGCCTCGACCACGCCGCCCAGCGGGTGACGGGCCTTGAGCGCGGCGATGTCGACTGTGGCGGTCGCGAACGTCATGACGCACCGGCTTGGACCAGGGGCTTGAGGCCTCTGAGGCTGCGCCGCGAGACGAGCTTGCCCGGTCGCCAGCGCATCCCCAGCACTGCTCGGACTTCGAGCGAGCCGTCGTCGCACGGCGTCAAGACGGCGGCTCGGCCCTTGCTCGGGCTGTAGACCCGCGCATCCTCCTTGCGGAATCGCCGCCGGGCCAGGTCGAGGAACTCGGCGTAGGCCCAGCGAACCTCGCCGTCGGTCGCCGCGGAGGCGTCCACGTCGGTGAACACGCCCAGCGCTGCGTCGGGCTCGCCCGTCTGGCGAAGCCGCCTGGCTTCATGGATGCCCCGCGCCGGCGAGGTTGGGGGCGGAGTCGGTCCATCGCCGCCGAAGATGGCGTCGATCAGTCGGTCGACCAACTCCTCCAACGTGGGCCGTGGAGCGGTCGTGGTGGGTTCGGCAGTCATGTAGGTCTCCTTTCGCTGTGGACGTCTGACTGCGTGTTGGATGGGGTGTCGCCCGTGGGCAACGAACAAGGGCCGCCTCTGAGAGACGGCCCTTCGTGCGAGGTTGCATTGGGTGGTGTTGCGTTAGCTGCGGCGCCTCCCGACCGAGCGCAACCGGTCGAGCAGGATTCGGCGGACCAGCCAACCGACCCAGCCGAACCCGAAGGCATTCAGCGCGACGACCTGGAGGTCATAGCCGAGCGCCAGCGGCACGGCCAGCAGCAACAGCAGGAAGGGCAGCAGCACGAGCCGCCAGTTCGGTCGAGCCGCGGCAGCTTGGCCAGAAGGGACTTGTTGCGGGGACGAATCCCCCTGCGCTGCATAGGCCGACCAGATTGACTCTCCGGTCATCGTCTCCAGTTGTCGGATAGCCCGTTCACGCGGACAGCGCTCCTCGTTGTCGGCGCGTTGGCAGCGCACGTCGATTCCCTCTCCGTCAGGCCGTTGACGGAAGTCCAGCCGGTCCTGTTCCGACCCATGGCAGACGGCCGCCGTCCAGAACCAGCCGCGTTCGAACCGGACTCGCTGCTGGGGCGCAATCAGTTCGGCGATCCGTGCGGCCGTGGGGCCGACGTAGCGCCCTCGTGTCGTCGTTGTCTCCTCGGTGTTTTCCATGCGGAACTCCTTTCGTTCTCTCTCGGTGTGGTGTGTCGACGTGTCGTGGGATCGAGACGGAGATGGAGACCCGAGCCGGCATCCGGGGCGCAGGTCAGCGTTGTTGGTGTGATTAGGGCTGGGTGACAGACGCACTCCGCCCGAAGTCAGATGCCATGACTTGCGGGAAACGAAGCGCGAAAAGAGGGGGGAGCACTGCAATCGCGTGCAATCCGGGTGCAATTGCGCTCGGATCGGCGGGTGCTCACTGCCTGCTTGGACACGAAGCGACCGGACTGCGCACCGTATAGCGCCAGTCCGGTCAGTTGTCCACTCTGCGGTCAGCGAGTCGTTGAGACGACCCAAAGACCAGTCCCGCACTTCGAGCAAGTCTCAGGAGAGCGAAGCTCAATCCCTCAACCAGTTCGCGCAGCGGGTGCGGTTGTCTCTCAGTGAGCCGGACCATCGGGAGAGCCAGGCTCAATCCTCTGGTCAAACTCGAGTCGGAGACGAACCCACCAGTTTTCTAGGCAAGAACAACTGGCAAAAGCCGGAAACCACCCTCAGTAGTACGCCTGCCAAACGCCTATGGCTACGGCACGCAGGATGCCTCTGCCGGATTGCTTGCTCCTATGTCACAACGATGTAGCTGGCCACGCGCCCAACCGCCACGACCCGATACGCTCCCGAACGGAGGCTGTCACTTTGATCACCCCGCAGCAGGTCCAACTTGCGCTCAGGCTGATTGAACCCCGGAGCAGCTACGCGCCGAGCGGTCTGTCCCTGGTCGCGGAGCGCGCGAACAACGAACTGGCCGCCTGGGGTCACGCCGGACACGAGGTCGCGTTGGAGCGCGTGATCCCGTTCTTCGGCGACCGGCGAGTGCTGCGCTGGTCGTTCTGGTGCGAGACCTGCCACGTCTCCCAGCTCGCTTTGCTGAGTCAGCCTGCCGGAGTCAATCCTGTGTGAACTCTGTAGGCCGATCTCACGAGTGAACTTTGATCACTGGTGATCAGGTGGACTATTCGACATTGCCTCCATGACGAGACCACGGCAGTCGAGCAAGGCAGAAAGTACATCACAATCGAAGTCGAGTTCAACCTCCTTGTAGGTCAGGATTCCCGACGAAAAGAATGCAGGTTGGTCGAAGATCGTCAAGGCGTCTGGATCGAACTTGCCGCGCTGACCGCTCCTACTCTCCGCCCGCTCGTCGATGTGCTCGAACGCATCGCGAATCTCCTTGAGCGGCTCAAGCACAGAATCGGCGCTTTCAGGCACATCTAGGTCAGGTCGGTACTTCTTGACAAGGGAGTGAGCCATCCTGATCGCTCGATGTAGGGCTACGACCGCTACCTCGGCAGTCGCTAGGGCACTTATGAATCCCACCCTGGCCTCAATACCTGGGAGTTCCTTGGCACGGTCACGTTCTTCAATTGCTGAGGCCCACAAAGCGTGACCGGTGTCAAGCCTGCGAGCAAATGAGAACATGAAGTGGAGGAAATTCTCCGGGTGCTGACCGAATTGGTACCAGGTCCATACCGTGTTCGCGACCGGTGCGTATCCTCCGAGGCCACTCTGACTCAGATCGTCAATCTGGTTGACATTGACTACCAGGGCTCCAGCTCTCATGGCCACTTTGTAACCGGCTGGCACTTGCACTCCTTGGCCGTTGTCCACTTCGCCGTACCTCAAGGTACGGATGTAGACGGTATCGCCCTCGACCCCGTCTAGCACAAGCCGGCCAGATAACAGCGGTTCGCCATCAGGCTGCTTGCTGTTGTTCGAATCTTGATTCAAATCCATTGGCACATGAACTCCCTGTGCGTCTCCCATAGGATCGCTCCAGCCAGCCAGCCCGAGCGATCAGGAGTGAAATTTTATCATCGCAGCATCAATGAGTACCTTCGAGCATCGGCATCCGCAGGACTTTTGGCGGCGGTAGGATCGTTGCTGCGCCTCGGCGCAGCTGCGTCCGCCGCCGAGACCACCCCAGAGGTCTTTTGACGGGCAGAAGGGTGGGCGACGCCGTTCGTTTACATCTAGAACCAGTTATGGCATCCACTGTTCCGCCTTAGGCTCAGGAGCCGTGGGCCAGGGAGTGCGGCTGATCTAGTCCCTGTAGGCGCCGCTCCAACCCACTGCCCTCAAGACCTGTTGGACGCTTCTTGCTTCCGCCCCCACAGCCCCAGGGTGAGCAACCGCGCCGACCAGTGCAGCAGCCATGTCCATCGCCGTTCCCGTCGTATCCGCTGCAAGACCCGGAGACGCAACCGCAGCTCCGCGTGCCGGCGGATGCCGTCCCAGGGGTAGTCGTCTGGCGGCAGGGTGAGGCGGTGCTCGTCCGCCAGTTCGATCTCTAACTCCAGCAGGCGTTCTTCAGCCTGGAGATACTCCAGCGTGTGCGCTGCCCGACCCATGAGTTCCCGCAATTCCCGCCACTCGGCGACCAGCGGCATCGCAGCCCTATAGACCCGCTCCTCGTCCTGGCCAGGCTCCTCGGTGACCACCTGTGGATGGATTCTGGGGCGAGGCGTGTCGGGTTGGGGAGGAGCAGAAGCAGGCTGTGATTGACCCGCCGCACCCCGCTCCAGTCGGGCCAGTCGGTCGTCGAACTCGCCGGTGACCCTCGACACTTCCGCCCGCAGCGCCGCCACCTCCTGCCTGAGCAGCGCCACCTCGTCGTCACCCCTGTTCTCGTCCTGTGTGCCGTCGGTCGTGACCACATCGGGCAACTCCCCGTCATTAGGCAGCTCACCTGCGTATCCCTCAAGCGCCTGCCGCATCGTCGCCGTCAGCTCCCCCGACTCCAGGCACCGCGCCAGCGTGCGGTAGTTGACGCCCAGCAGCTCCGCCGCCTGCACCTTGCCGTGGGTGTGGGCGAGGTCCTGTAGGAGGGCCCCCAGCCTCCCCGCCCCCGCCTGCCGACCCGCGTCCTGCTCGTGCAAACCGTCCATCGCATCCCGTCCAATCACCCGGCCAGCTTCCCCGGGCCCTGTGTCATCCAGTGCAATCGAGTGCAATCAACCGTGAACCAGACCTGGACGCAAATCACTTGCCGATTGTACCCCGCACGACCCGGTTGACCCTTGTTTTTCCTGCTTGCAACGGCCCGATTGCACTGTGCAATCAAGCCTCGATTCCTGTACACGCCCATGACATCACAGAACGCCCTTGAACCGCCATGGCTCATAGGGGGTGACGCCCGCGTCACCCCCTATGAGCCATTACGCCAGATCGCGCCCCGGCCAACACTTGACGCCATCGTCAAGAGCCCGCGTGCGACCAGGAGGAGCATCGATGACATCGAGATCGAGAGCTGGCAAGTGGAAGCGGCGGCTGCGGATCGCGGCCGCCGGGTTGTTCGTGGCGACCATCGTTGCGATCCCGGTCTGGCAGTCAGTCCAGGCCCAGGCCCCGCCCTCGGGAACTCAGCTTGAGCTCGTCAACGAGGACGGGGACTGGATTGAGCGTAAGAAACACGGCGAGTTCCGCGCCCGGCCGATCTTCAACCAGCAGTTGTCAACGCTGTACTACGGCATTCGCGACGCCGATACGGGCGAGTGGCTGACGGGGATGTACCGCGTCTCGGGCGGCGAGCAAGAGCGCGACGAGGGCTGGGAGTACGAGTTCGACTACCCCGCCCTGGATGAGCACGAGCCGCTCGACCCCGACCGCACCTACCTGATGGTGATCCTGGCCGCGACGCCGCGCCAGCCGACCCCAACCACGTTCTACGCCGTCGTCCCGCTGCATCAGCCGGGCGGATTGCTGGGCAGTCTGCTGCGCGCGCTCGACCCGGCGGAGTGGGCCCGGGCCGCGGCCGGCTGGGTGATCGAGGGCGTGCACGGCACGCTCTGCGGCGTGCTGACCGAGCTGACCGGCGCCGAACCCATTAGCTGCCGCGAGGAGTAGACACCGATGTCAGACATCATCACCGGCACCCCCGCAGACCTGACGTACGGCCACTGGCTGGTCCAGGAGGCCTGGCTCGCAGTCTGGATCATTACTTCCGCCGCGCTCGCGATCATCATTGGCTGGATCGGGCTCAGTCTGATCCTTCAAGAACCGCTGGGCTCAAGACAAGCGGGCTGGCGGGAGCTGATCCCCAGGCTGATCCTCGGCATCGTTGCCGCGGCCGCCTCGCTCTGGTGGTGCGCGCTCGTCATTGATGTGGCGCACGCCGTCTCCGGGTTCATCGCGGCCACCCTGGAAGTGACACCCTCCGACCTGCTCCGAGCGCCCGTCGAGACCTTGCTCACGGCGGTCCAGTCGGGCTCCGTCGGACTCGCATTGCTGCTGGCGCTCATCTATCTCATCTACGGATTCTTCTGCCTCTATCTGTTGATGCAGATGGTTCTGCGCCTTGCACTGATCGATGTCCTCCTGGCCCTGGCCCCGGTGGCGATGGGTCTCTGGATCCTGCCGCACTCCTCGGGCTGGAGCCGGCACTGGTTGCGGCTGTTCATGACCACGGTCTTCCAGCAAGCGGTCCAGCTGATCGCGCTGGCCCTGGGCATCGGCTTCCTGTCCGAGCTGGCCCTGATTGGTCCCTTTGAGCCGGCACGCGACCTGATCTGGAAGCTCCTGATGTCGGTCGCGTTCATCTACCTGGCCACGCGCGTGCCCTCGATGTTGGGCAACGCGAGTCCCTTCGACGCCTGGCTGCAGACGCTCTACTTCGGCTTCTCGCTGCCCGCCACAATGGCCCGCTCGATCGGCTCCGTGGCCGCGTTGGGCGCAGGCTCCGCAGGCGGATCGGCTGCGCGGTCGGCGATCAGACAGCAAAGTTCCGGATCGACCTCAGGCGTGGGCGGGTCGACCCGCTCCGCCGCCGAACTGTCGACGCCCTCCTCGGGCGCCGAGCAGTCCGGTCGCGGTCCGAGGAGCAACAGCGAGTAGCGGACCACGAGTCCCGCAACGAAGGAGGCATGCCATGTGCTGATGGTCTTCCCGTCCCGAACGGGACACAACTACAGCAATCGTCCCGCACTTAGTGCAGGGCAGGTTCCAGGAAAGGAACACAACGTATGGGTGATCTGACACAAACCATCTCCAACCTGGTCGGGATTCTGCTGGGCGTGGTCGGCGCGGTCGGCGTGGGCTACTTCGTCTTCGGCGCCTACCAGTACCTGACCGCCTCCGGCGCGCCGCACCAGATGGAGCGCGGCAAGACGGCGATGCTCACCGCGCTGGCCGGGATCGTGCTCGCGATGGTCGCGTTCGGCGTGGTCGAACTGGTGATCGACGCGGTCGCCAACCCGGTCGTCGAAATCGACACGCCGCCCGATCCCTCATCCAGCTAGTCAACAGTCCAACTGAAAGGAGGAATCGCCATGGATGAACACGAGGTGCCGACCCACGTGCAGGCCGAAGACCGCGTCCTGCTCTGGTTCACCTTCCCTCAGATCGTGGCCCTGACCGCAGTGGCGGCGCTGGCCTACGGCGTCTACCACTTCATCCCGGTCGGAGCCGAGGCAGTCCGGATCGTGCTGGCGCTCGGCTTCGCCCTGGTCGGCATCGCGATGGTCGCGGGCAAGGTCAACGGCCGCCGTTTGCCGGCGGTGGCCGCCGACCTGATGCGCTTTGGGTTTGGGGCTCGGCGTTTCGCCGGGCCGCCAGCCCAACTCGTGCGGGCCGAACCGTCCGCGCCGCCGGTCAAGGCAGCGGTCGACGAAGACGGCCTCGAACCAGATGCCGCCATCAAGCAGCACGCCGCCAAGGGACCCGGTCCGGTCCGCCGCGGCGCGCGCAAGCTGGCCAACCTCAAGCCCTCGCCGCGACCGCGCACGCGGGGCGAGCGGATGCCGTTCAAGCCGCGCGACTGGTTCCGCAAGCGCGACCGCAAGCGGCAGCCGAAGCGCGAGTTCGACGAGGCCCGCCAGGCCGTCGCCCAGGAGCAGCAGGAACACCGCAGCATGCGGTGGCCGGCGCTCCTGGGCGCGGCCTCCGCGCTCGCGGTCATCGCTGGCGTCGCCGTCTGTGCGCCGGCGGCGGCAATGGCCGATGAGGGCGAAGAAGAGAGCTGGTCCTCGGACGAGATCGAGTTCGACCCGCCGCCCCTGATTCCCGGACGACGGCTGTTCATCGAGCGGCTGACCGTGACCCGTCAGGCTGCCACGGTCGTGCTCAAGGCTGCGGTCAACCTCGAGGTCGAGGTGCGTGCATTCGGCGGGCCGGATGGGCGCGAGCCCAAGTTCGAGCGCGACGACACGCTGGGCCGGGGCGGGCGCAGCAGCTACCTGATGCCGCTCGACGGCCCGGCGCCTTCGTTCACGTTCTCATGGCGGGACGAGTTCGGCCAAGCCGGCGCAGTTTCGCTCGCGGGCAGCCAGCTGTCCTACCCCTTGCCTGCGGTTGAGGGCGAACTCTGCGATTTGCGGCTGATCTCGCTGACCTGGAAGCCGGGGCTGATCGAGGGCGGGGTCGACTCCGACTGCGTCAGCGGGCTGGAGGAGCCGGTCGACTTGCAAACCGTCGCCGGTCACGCCCAGCTCAGCCATGCCGCGCTGCTTGCAGCGGACGTGACCGTGGTCTCCGGGACGCTGACCATCTCGGCCGGTGGCCGGGAGACGACTGCCACGTTCGCCGCAGACGGAGAAACGCGGTTCCAACTCGCGATTGGCGACAGCCGCGAGATACTCCTGGCCGAGCTCGCAGTCGCCCTGACGGCGGACCTGCGGATCGCGCTGCCGCCGCTGGTCCAGCTCACGCACCACCCGCGCCGCGTCGAACGGCGCACCGAGACCGTGACCCTCACTCGTCCCGGCACGGGCCAGACCGTCTCCGAGACGGTCAGCGTGCCCTTGCCCAACGGTGGCAGCACCACTCACACGATCTCGGCCTACCTCTCGATCCCCTCGGCCACCGTGCAGAAGCACGTGACCCTGGAGATCGTCCACGACGAGCACGTGCGCGCCGAACTGGTCCAGCGTGAGCCGATGAACAAGGCGCGGACCGAACAGTTGGCGCTGGCGTCCGGCATTGCGGCGGACGACGACTACCGAACCCTGGTCGTTCCCGATCGGGAACCAGAGCGCTCGGCCTCGGTCCAGACCCGCGTCTCCGAGACCGACCTGCAAGACCTGTTGACGCTGCTCGG
Source organism: Dehalococcoidia bacterium (assembly GCA_965261715.1). Taxonomy (GTDB): domain Bacteria; phylum Chloroflexota; class Dehalococcoidia; order Bin125; family Bin125; genus Bin125. Next base: position 2,314,536 of record OZ253471.1, on the reverse strand, counting down.
CGGGGAGCTGCAGTGATGAGTCGCATGCTCACCATCATCCCCCTCGGCGCGGCGGCGCTGCTTTCCACCGCCGCCGCGCCGGAGGTCGAACTCGCCGAGCAGAACATGCTCGACATGTTTGACACCGCGCTCACCGCCATTGCCGTCGCCGCCTCAGGGCTGGCCCTGTTCGGGTTGGTCTGGGCCGGATTCCTGCTGATGGCCGACGGCGCCGAGGGGCGCAGCGCGCGCGGCCGCTCGGCAGTCTTCCTGACCGTCGCCGGTCTGGCCCTGGCGCTCTCGGCCAGAGGCCTGGCGGCGCTGATCTCAGCCGGCGTCATCCCCATCCCCGTTCCCCTGATCTAAGGAGTACATCGACATGAGACGACTGTTTCTACTTTCACAACGACCAAACCAACCAGCGGCGTCACCTAAACAGGGTGACGCCGTTCCGTCGCAATCGGCGGCGGAGGGCGAATCGCCGCCGAAGCCGCTGCCCCAGCTACCGCTTTGCTTCATGCTCTCGCACGTCGAACCCGACGGCCCCGTTCGCCTGGACGGCGTCAAGCTGAGTCTGACCGAGCTGATGGGCCTCGAACTGGACGCGCCCAAGCTGGGCGCCTTCGCCGGCATGCTCAACGCCTGTGATTTTCCGCTCCAACTGCTGGTTCGCCAGCACCCGCCCGACCTGGAGCGGATGCGGCGTGAGCTGGAACAGGCGCAGCCCGGCGACCTGCCAGAGCAGACGCGCGAGGCGGCAGAGTCGCAGCGAAGACTGCTGACCGAACTGGAGTCGCGCGAGGGCATCCTCGACCGGCGCTTCTACGCCGTCTGCGAGCAGGAGCACGCGCAAGAGCTGCGCGGCCTGCTCTCGCGCACGGGGCTCTCGATCCATCCGCTCGCAGGCGAGACCTTGCAGCGGCTCGTGATCGCCTCGGCGCTGGGCGGTTCGCCAGCTCAGCGCGAACGCGAGGCGTCGGTCGAAGTCGCGCTCAACCACCACGATGTCAAGCTCGGCGACAGGCTCGCCCGCTCGCTGCACCTGGCCAAGTGGCCGCGCTCGCTGGCGCCCGGCTTCCTGCAGCAGTTGATGGCGACCGGCGCGCCGATGGATATCGCGCTGCACCTGGGGCCGATCCCAGCCGAGCAGGCGGCACGTCAGCTGGAGTGGCAGAAGGTCCGCTTCGAGTCGGCCCGTTCGCTCTCCGTGCGGCGCGGCAAGACGATGTCGCCCGAGGCTGAGATCGCGCTCGAAGACGTGAGCCGGCTCAGGGACGACGTCCAGCGCGGTCGCGAGCGGCTGTTCCACGCCTCGCTCTCGCTCACCCTGCACGCGGACGACGCTGAGACGCTGAAGGACTTGACCCAGCGCGCCTCGGCTCACTTTGCCGCCGCATTGGGCAAGCTCGACCCCTTGCCCTTTCGTCAGCGCGAAGGGTTGCTCTCAACCCAGCCGCTGGCGCTCAACGCGGTTGCCGACTGGACCACCCTCGATACCTCCTCAGTTGCCCGCTGCTTCCCCTTCTCGCCGCCCGACCTCGACACTCGCTCGGGCGCGCTTTATGGGATCGATATGCGCGCCTGCGCACCGATTGTCTACGACCCCTGGGACGGGACGCACCTCAACGCCAACACGGCGGTGCTGGCCCGCTCCGGCTCGGGCAAGTCGTTCGCGACCAAGCTGGGCGTGCTCAGGGGCATCTGCCGGGGCGTTGTCGCCTACGTGATCGACCCAGAGGGCGAGTACGCCGACATGGCCCGCTCGGCCGGCGGGCGGGTGCTCTCGCCCGGCGTCGCCGGTCAGGGCATGAACCCGTTCGTGCTGGACCAGTCGGATCCCGAGGAGCTGCTGCAACGGATCGGCTCGCTCAGACGGCTGATTGAGGTGATGGTCGGAGAACGGCTGGGGGCGGAACGTCGCGCCGCCCTGGATCACGCCCTGGCTGGCTACTACGCGCAGCCGCGCGAGCGAACCGGGTTCCGCGACTTCTATGCGTTCCTGGAAGAGAACGACCCGGAGGGCCTGTCGAAACTGCTGCGCCCGTTCGCGACCGGCAGCCTCCGACATCTGCTCTCGGACGAAGGCGACGACCTCTTGCGCAACGAGGCGCTGGTCACCGTGTTCGACCTACGCCTGCTTGAGCCCGAGCTACGGCCGGCCGCCGCAATGGTCTGCACCGAGACGGTCTGGGCCGCCGCCGCGCGAGACCCCAAACCGCGCCTCTTGGTCGTGGACGAGGTCTGGTCGATCATGCAGCACCCCGAGGGCGCCGCGTTCATGGTCTCGATGGCCAAGCGCGCCCGCAAACATCGGCTGGGCCTGCAGTTCATCACCCAGGACGTGCAGGACTTACTCAGTGAAGACACCTCGCGCACGATCACCGGCCACTCCGGTAGAGCGCTCTTGCAGAACGCTGCGTTCAAGCTGCTGCTGCAACAAGACGCGGCCGCCATCTCAACCGTCGCCGACGCATTCGACCTGCCCCAGGACCTGCAGCGTTGGTTGGTCTCCTGTCCGCGCGGAGACGGCCTGCTCCTGGCCAAGGGCGAACGGTTCCCGATCCGGATCGAAGCCACGCCCGAGGAGACCGAACTGATCGAGTGGCGTCCCGGCGCTCTTGCGAAGCCGGTAGATGCAGGAGGCATAGCGTGAAGCTGAACCCTCGCAGGTTGTTTCGCCGCACGCCTCCTCCTGAACCGGTACTGCTCGCGGTCACGCCGCCGCGCACCGGCCAACGCACGCTGCTCGGTGTCGAGAACCTGCTCCAATCGATCGCCGTACCCGAACCATTCTCACTGGAACTGGCCGGCGACCACCAGGGCGTGACCCTGATGGCCCGCTGCCTTGACGGCGAGGTCGTGCGCGGCCAGATCGGCGCTCACTACCCCCAGGCCCGGATCCGCGAGCTCGACCCGGCCGACGATCCGCTGCGGCTCAAGCCAGAGGAACGCGCCTGGAGCATGACCCTGCGCTCAGGCGGACCGGACTATGTGCCCTTGCGCGTGTTCCGCGACGACGACCTGCTCGACCCCGGCTCCGACCCGTTGCTCGCCCCCCTGGGCGCGCTGTCAGGGCTCAAGCCCGGCGAGCGGATCGTGGCGAGACTGCTCCTGCGATCGCTCGGCCCCGACTGGTCGCGCGGCTACCAGGAGAAGGCGCACGAGCGCCCCGGCCAGCCGGAGCGGGCGCGGTACGACGCCCAGCGGCCGACGACGGAGGGCGGCGACCCGCTGGCGCTGACCGTGCTCGGGCTGCTCGCGCTCGCCGTCTTCCAGGGCTACAGCTGGCTCCAGGCCGGAGAGATCTGGAACCTGGCCGCGCTCTGCGCCGTCGCCGCCGTCGTCCTGATCGGCGGCGGCTGGGCCTGGCGCCGTTGGAAGAAATCCCGCCACCGCGTCTACGACCCGCAGCTGATCAAGGAGAAGGTCTCACGGGTCGCGTTCGAGGGCGAACTGGAGATCGTGGCGATCCTGCCTCAGACCGCGAAGCCCGAGCGAGCGGCCGAACTGTTGGAGCAGGTCGCCTCCGCCTACCGCCACTACGACCATCCCGCCGGAGCGCAGTTCACGGCCGGCAAGGTTCGTCCGCTCGAACCCGCCCCGATATCGCTGCACCCGCGTCCCGCCGGTCTGTTCGGACCGCGCAGCATCCTCGGCGTGCGCGAGGTCGCCGCGCTCTGGCATCCGCCCGGCGCCGGCGACGAGACGCACGAAGTCGAACGCACCGGATCGAAAGCCCTGCCGCCGCCCGCGCGGTCGCTGCAGGAGGGCGCGTTCGTCGGCGAGACCACCGCTGACCCCGCACGCGAGATCCGCTTTCCCGACGACCTGCTACGCCGCCACCACCTCTATGTGGCCCGCACGCGGATGGGCAAGTCAACTCTGATGCGGCACATCGTCGCCCACAAGCTGGGCGAGAAGGCGGCTGGCAGAGACGGCGACGCCATCGTTGTGGTCGATCCGCACGCCGACCTCGTCGCGTCGCTGCTGGAACAGGTGCCGGAATCGCTCGCGGCCGATGTCCGGCTGATCGACCTCGCCGACGAGCGCGGCGCGCCCGGGATCAACCTGCTCGACACCCGTATCTTCTCGGACCGCGACCGCACCGCCGACTCGGTCGTCCGTGTCGCCCGCGGCCTCTGGGAACAATGGGGGCCGAGGATGCAATCGATCCTTGAACAGACCGTCAAGACGCTGCACGAAGCGAACAGCCATCCCGATGTCGAGGCCGAGGATCAGCACACGATCCTGGACGGACTGAGGCTGCTCACCGACGAGAAGTTCCGCGGTCCCGTGCTGGCCAAGTTGCGCGATCCCTATCTGCTTGACTGGTGGGCGCGCGACTTCGGGGGCTGGCGCCGCGAGTACCGGGCCGAGGCGTTGGCCCCGGTCCAGACCCGGCTGACCTACTACGCATCCTCGCTCCGGGCGCGAGCGATCCTGGGGCAGTCGCGCTCCACCATCGACCTGCGCCGCACCATCCTCGAGGGCGGCATCCTGCTCGTCTCGACCGCCCAGGGCACGGTCGGCCGCGATGTGGCCGCGCTGGTCGGCGCATCGCTGCTCAACCTGGTCGACTCCGTGATCCGCGAGCAGGAGCGACTGCCACAGGCCCAGCGGCGCGGGGCATTGGTCGTCGTCGACGAGATGCAGACCATCCCCGGGGTCGAGTTCGAGTCGATGCTCTCCGAGCTGGGCAAGTTCGGCGCCTCGTTCGTGCTCGCCACCCAGAGCCTGCGCAAGCTTGACGACCTCTCACTGACCATGCGCGACACGCTCCTGGCCAACGTCGGCTGCCTGGCCGCGTTCCAGGTCTCGGGCCGCGACGCGCGCGAACTGGTCTGGGAACTGGGCCGCGAGCGACTCTCTGAGGACGACATCGTCGGCCAGCCCGTGCACCACTGCTACGTCCGTGCTTCGGTCGGCACGGAGCGCCTTCCGGCGTTCTCGATGACCGTGCGCAAGCCCGAATTCGGCGATCCTGAGCGCGCCGCCCGGATCCGCGCCGCCGCGTCCGCCTACGTCACGCCCACGGAGACAATCCAGGCGCAGAATGTCGAGCGCCAGCGTCGGCTGACGCAATACCAAGACGGGCTGGAGGCGTTGCGCGAGGCTGACTCGACTGCCACGCCGCTGAGTGCACAACTCGGCAACCCCCAGCGCAGCAAGCAGCGCAGCAAGCGGGAGCAGGCCGCCGGATGAGTCGCTCCCGCTGCCGTACCGAGCTGATCCGCCGGCTGGCCGAGCTGCCGTTCCTCGATAGGCTGGAACTGGTCGCCCTCTCCGGCTGGTCGCGCGGCGCGGTCTATCCCACGCTCCACCGTCTGCAGCGCGAGGGTCTAGTCGGCTCGTTGCCCCATGCCTCCTCCCTCGCGCCGCGCACGAACCGGTTCTATCTCACCCAGAAGGGCCTCAGCCGGCTCGCCCGCGACGAGGGCGCAAGCTTCGCCGACCTGGTTCGCCGCTATCCCGTCTCGCAACAGGAGCGGCGCCTGTTGCTGCAACGCCTGGACGGCGCATCAATCATCTACCGCCTCGCCTCCGCCGTGGGCGACGCCGTACATCCGATCCGCTTCCGCTGGTACCGGGCCCACCCGCTGGACGCCGCGATCACGCTGCCCGATGGCCGCAGCGTCGGCATCATCCGGCGCGGCGTCACGGCCGAACGGACGGCGTTCGCCAAGCGCATACGCCGGCTCTGGGAGGGCGATCTGCCCAGCACCTTGCTGCTGCTCACGCCGGACGAGACCAGGCTCAGGCAAGTTCGCCGGCTGCTCCAGGGCGCGCCAATGTTCTGTGTTCTCGCTATGGAAGCGGACGCGGTACTGGCCGGGCCCGGTGATCCGATCTGGAGAGCGGCGTCGGGATCGGCCAGGCTCAGTCTGCGAGAAGCCCTCGGCTACGCCGGCCCCGCTCGTGAGTGGCCACGCGAGCGGTCGCTGGCCAAGCGCTGGCTCGCGCCGGACATCGCCGCAACCGAGAGACCGCTCGCATCTCTGCTAACGGCTGGCGAGAAGCGGGCGCTCGACCTGATCGGAGACTGGCCCTGGATCGCCCCCGCCCACCTCGGACCACTGCTGGGCGTCGAGCGTTCCCGCCTCTCGCAACTCCTGGGCCAACTCACGAAACTCGATCTCGTCGCAGCCCACGGGATCGACGGGCGTTTGCGGTTGGCGCTCACCGACCGCGGCATCGCCTTCCTCGCCCGCCGAGACCGGGCCGCCGTCGGCGCCGCTCGGCAGCGCTGGAGCGTTGAACCCCTCAACTCGAATGCGCCGTTCGGTTGGCGCAACGTCTCAGGCGCCCGTAGCCGCCAGCTCTTGCGACACATCACTCACACCGAATCCGTGCACGAGTTCATCGCATCGCTGGCCGAACAAGCCCGCGCCAACTCCTGGCCCCTGGAGCAGCTCGATCCGCCCCACCGAGCCTCCCGCTACTTCCGCCACAGCAACGGAAGCATCCGCTCAATCCAACCGGACGCGTTCGCAGTAGTGAAGCGGGAGAACCAGCCCCAGGCGCTGTTCCTCGAGTGGGAACGAAGAGCCGTCCGTCCAGCTACGATGGTCGCCCGCCTCGCCCCCTACCTGCGCTACTACAGCACCGGTCGCCCGACGGATGATCATGGAGTCCAACCGTCGGTGCTGGTCGTGTTCGAGAACGAACTGGCAGCGAACCACTTTCTGCGCGTTGCTGAACAGGCAATGTCCCGCTCCCGTGTTTCGATTCCGCTGAAGGTGTCTGACCGCACCGCGATCGAGCGGCTCGGCCCAATTGGGCCAGCCTGGCGATAGCTGGAGACCCGGGCGTAGAGGGCGATATCGACGCAAGGCACTGGTCAAGTCGCATTCCTTCACTCTCTAGTCGGATGCGTGTTTAACGCTGCCTCGTCCAACCACCGTTGCTGCGAGTCACATGCCAGCGTGCTCCGGTCTGCAAGCAGGTAGTAGCCGAAGTGCGGACTTGGCATTGGATCGACAATTGGTACACCGTCCGGGTCGGGCACGTGGCGCAGCGTTGGGACCGCATTTCCGTTTTCGTCCGATAGCACGCTGAATGATGACCCCGGGAACATGTCCATAGAGCGCATCATCTGCTTTGTCTGCGCGTCCAGACCGTCAACCCCGTCGTACCATCGGTGTTCCGGGTTGTAGAGGCGCTGACGTTGATTGTTCCCGCTCAGGACGTCAATCACGAATAGCGGGATTTCGTGCTGCTGGGCAATCGCTTCGATTCGCGGACTGAGGTGGGACTTTCTGAACTCAAGGAAAACCAAAGGATGGCCCCCGCTGTCGATGACGGTGACGTCCGGCCTGACAGCGCCGCCAAACCATGCCTTCTCCGTCACGACATCGGCGGCGTTGTCGGGGAATTCGAAGAGGTGCCCTCGCAGACAGATGTTGCAGAACCAAGCGGTGTCGGCGAAGAACGGCCGCCGGCAGGTTGAGAGATGTAAGTTCGGCGCGGCGGCGCCCCAGGGAGAGCATCCTGTGCACGGGTTCAGGTAGCCGTTGAGATACTCAGCCCACTCCTCCTTGGTCCGCTTGTGTTCGGTTGATTCGCCCGTCGGCGCCGCGCAGTTGGCGCGGTTTGGCAGGTGGGCGAACGACGATCGCTTGCGGTCTCGGTGAACCGGATAGAGGCGGCAGCCGTCGTGCGCGCCGATGCCCTGATAGCGGCGTCTCCTCGTTGCGTGATCAATGTGGACAGTTTCGCCGTGCTTGTCAACGGCTGTTCAAATGATGTCGTTCATCTCGCCTGCCTTCAGTTGCAAACCGGTTGCATGCGTGGACGTCGATCCCGCAGGATCTGGTTCGGCGTGCAAGGTCGAGGGACGGACACATGTGCCATTCTACGTTCGGAACACAATACCCAAACGCGATGCTCGTAGCGAATATGGTCCCGTGCATCGCTGGCGACGAGAAGTTTCGAAGACGAGTCACCCAGTACGCGTTTCTTCGAGCGAGTCTCGAACTTGTCGGCCCAGCTCGGTCAGTCGATACTGCTGCGCGCGACTTCGGGGTCGGTCGGGGATCGTCATCTCCACGAAGCCCGCCTCAAGCGCGGGTCTGAGATATGCGACGGCGAAGTGATTGCGGTCCGCCAAGCCGAGCGAGTCCATCAGCTCGGCCCTATTGATCTCGCCGCTAAGCATTGTCACAAGTCGTTCAACATGCGGGGTCACATGCGGGGTCACATGCGGGGTCACATGCGGGGTTGCGGCTTCCGTTCGTGGGAGTGTGATCGTGAACCAATCTGCCGAGACCTGGATATCCGGCTCGGAGACCCCATGCTCTTCACAGGCGTCGCGGATGCGGCGGATACCGCTGCCGATTTGCTCCACGAGTTTCATCCGATAAAGGATGCTAAAGAGCAGCGGATTACGTGGGACGCTCTTGGTGCCCAAGTCTTCTTCCCGCATCCCCGCGGGCAGGCCGCCCGGAGTCACGATCTCGAGCCGATCCTGGAAGATGTAGACCTGCACATTGGCCGTGCTGCGATAGTCACGATGGGCGATGGCATTGACTAACGCCTCGCGCAGCGCACTCTCCGGCAACTCCAGGCGCTCTTCTCTACCTGCCGCATTGGGAATCAGGGCCGAGTTTAGCTTGGCTTGGAGATAGGCCATCACCTCCTGGTAGGTGGCATAGAGGTTGCCGTGAAAGTCCTTGCGATCGAGTATGTGCGCCTTGGATGCGCCACGGAACACTGCGCAAGTGACGCCGGCTTGCAGCGTGAACCTGGTGATGTCGTCGGCCAGCAGCCAGGCGCCGGCGTGGGTCATTCTGGAGTCTCTCAGCAAGTGCAAGTTCTCCAGCACGGCGGTTGGGTCCAATGACGGCTCGATGCCGGCGCGCTCAGCAAACTCCTCCCAGCGACCACGGGTGAGTTCGACCGCAGTGTCGAATGCAGTGCAGGGAGTCTCATCCACCCGGATCAAGCCCTCCTCGAAGAAGAACTCGCGGATTTCGTCGCGCGCGAGTTGCTGAGTCGACGCGCCCTCGCGCACGAAGAAGCGGCCTCCGAACGAATAGGGCTTGCTGTGCTGCTCGGGAACGGTCACGCACAGCACTTCGTCAACACTCTCGACTTCAACCGCTATCGGAGGTTCAGCGGTACGACAGAAGCTCTGGACTTGGGACTTGAGTCGATTGTGATCTCCGACTCCGAGCACCTCGCCAGCGTCATCGACTCCGATCAGGATGACGCCGCCGTTGGTATTGGCGAACGCACAGATTTCGCGGCCCAGATCTGAGGGCATTGACCTTTTGAACTCTGAAGTGAATCCCTCGCCAATAGCGATTAGGTTGTGAAGGTCGGTTCGATTCACGCCGTCATCCTCTGGTGGGACACAGGAGCAACGCTGAGTTTCTCTGTCAACCCGGTTTCATGGAACTGCGCCCTTTGGGTGCAGCCCTCAGTGCACGAGCGATACACAGCTCACCGTATCGCGTCTCAGAAGAAGGATGCAGTCCAACAAGCAGAATCAAGCGCGACAAGGTCGGCACGTCGATCGTTCCTTGTGCTAGTCCAAAGCAACAGGGACAATCGATTAGCGCAAGGGCGGCCGACGAAGCATATTGCCATCAAGGATCTGGCGAGGGGCAAACGGACTCATGTCGACCGCTCAGCTGAACCGTGGCACTGTCATCGAGGGGCCGTTTTGGCCGGAGCCAGTGACCGTCCTCAGCCTGGATGAGCGCGACTCGGTGGTGGCGATTCAGGCCGTCGGGGTCGAGACGAACAAGTTCTATGAACGGACGATCCCCCGAAATCAGTTCGACGGTCAAGTCCGCGAGGTGTCCGGTGGGCGACACACCTTCGAAGCCAGCCCGAAGCTGTTCCGACTTGCGGTCGAAGCACTCCGCACGCACCTCGCCCATGCTTTCGACCCGCAGTTTGCGGTATCGGTTTCACAGGTCGATCCGCTGCCCCACCAACTCGACGCCGTATACAGGCACCTTCTACCTCTACCTCGCATCCGCTTCCTGCTCGCCGACGACCCAGGCGCCGGCAAGACGATCATGGCCGGGCTCCTCCTGCGCGAACTAATGCAGCGAGAGGATGTCTCGCGTGTCCTTGTGCTTTGTCCCAAGGCGCTTACCGACCAGTGGCGACGCGAGATGTGGGAGCGTTTCCGCGAGCGCTTTGAGCTCGTCACAGGAGACATGGTCTCAAGCAGCTTCGGACAGAACGTTTGGGTTGAGAACGACCGTGTTGTCGCCTCTGTGGACCTGGCGATCCAAGAGCACATTCTGCCCGGACTTGAACAGTCTCGCTGGGACATGGTCATCTTTGACGAGGCTCACAAGCTCTCCGCCTACCGCTATGGCGCTCGCGGGAAGATTGACAAGACGAAGCGCTACCGGCTGGCAGAGGAGTTAGCGGACCGAACCAAGCACTTGCTGCTGATGACCGCGACCCCGCACAAGGGCGACCCTGAGAACTTCCGCTTGCTGCTCTCGCTGCTGGACGACAAGGCATTTGCCTCGCAAGCCGGAGTTGAGAGTGCGCTTAACCAAGACCAGTCGCCCTACTTCCTGCGTCGGACCAAGGAGGCGATGAAGCACTTTGACGGACGGCCGCTGTTCTTGCCGCGCCATGTCCGAACGATGGCGTACGAACTGCAGGAGCACGAGCGTCAGCTCTACGACGCCGTCACCGAGTACGTCTCGACAGGACTCGCCAAGGCTGAACAAGTGGAACAAGGTCAACGACGCAATGTCACCCTGGCGTTGATTGTTCTACAACGAAGGCTCGCCTCCTCGTTCTACGCCATGACTCGAAGCCTGGAACGGCGACGCGATCGCTTGACCGAGGAGCTAAAGGAAGCACGGGCAGGCCGAGCAGTGACATCGCGAGGCAACTCCATCGACTACGACCCCGACGATGATGACTTCGAGGAAATCTCGTCAGAGGTCGAAGCGGCGCTCTCGGGGGCGTCTGCGGCAAGGACGCCGAAGGAACTTGAAGAAGAGATTCAACTGCTAGGCCAGCTGCTGAACCTGGCGGAAGCGACCCGCGCAAAGGGTCCCGAGCAGAAGCTCGTCGAACTCGAACAGGCGATCACCGAGCAGACCGTCGCCGACCGCAACGAGAAGATTCTCATCTTCACCGAGCACCGCGACACCCTCGAGTACCTCACTCAGAAGCTCCGTGAGCGCGGCTACCACGTCTGCAACATCCACGGCGGGATGAAGCTCGCCGACCGCATTGCGGCCGAGAAAGAGTTCCGCAGTCCGGCCCAGTTCATGGTCGCGACCGAGGCCGCCGGCGAGGGCATCAACCTGCAGTTCTGCAAGGTGATGATCAACTGGGACCTGCCCTGGAATCCGAATCGGCTGGAACAGCGGATGGGACGGATTCACCGCTATGGGCAGGAGTTCGAGGTCAACGTGATCAACCTCGTCGCCGCAGACACGCGAGAAGGCGCGGTCATGCAGCGGCTCCTGGAGAAGCTGGAGCGCATGAAGGACGCGCTCGGACCTGACCATGTCTACGATGTCATCTCCAGCATCTTCGAGGCCGGCCAGATCAGCCTCGACCGCCTCATTCGGGAGGCAATCACGAATCGGCGCTCGATGGAAGAGATCCTGGCGGAGCTCGACATCATCGAGAATCCCGCAGCGATTCGCGCCGTCCGCGACACGATGAGTGACGCACTCGCCACCAACTTCATCGATACTACCTCGCTCCTCCTCGAGGAACGAGACTCCAAGGAACGCCGACTCACGCCCGAATTCGTCGAGCGCTTCTTTGTTGATGGACTTCGCCATCTCAAAGGGCGTGTCGCCGCAGGAGGCGACCGTGACTGGCGCATTGACTTCGTCCCACAGACCATTCGACGCGAGGTTCGGGCCGCGAACACAGGAGAGTTCGGTACCGATGGCCGCATCATTACCTTCAACAAGGAGCGACTACGACGCGAACCGCCCGCCGAGTTCTCGGCGCCCGGGCATCCGCTCTTCGACGCTGTCCTAGGCCACGTCCTCGAGGAAGGACGTCCGGCGCTTGCGGCAGGCACGGTGTTCCTGGACAAGGAAGCGAGGGAGCCGTATCTAGTGTGGCTGCTCGAAGCGGCAGTGGTGAACGGGGAGGACGAAGAAGTGCACCGACGGCTGCTTGCCCTACGGCAGCGAGGCGACACCTTCGCGCGAGTCACTCCGGGCGTCCTGCTCGATCTGCCACCCGCCGACTCTGCGCCAGCCATCCCCGAGGGATTGAAGGCGATCGCCGACAGCGAGGCTGCCATCGCCAAAGCCAGCGACCTGTACACGGCTGAGTATCTGGAGGAGGTCACGGGCGAGCAGGAGCGGCGCGCCAGTATCGTCGAGGATGCGCTCCAGCGTTCGGTCAACGACAATCTGTCCGCTCTTCAACTGCAACTGGATCGGCAGTACGAGGACCAGGCAGCCGGCAAGGACATGGGCATCGCCATCCGTACTACCAACGAGCAGATCGACAACCTCACCGAAGGATTGAATCGCCGTCGGCAGTCGTTGCGCCGTCAGAAAGTGACCGCGATCCAGACGCCGCGCGTGGTTGGCGTTGCTGGCGTGATTCCTGGGCCGGTGCCCAAGGTGATGGAGCAGGGCGGTGGCGGCGACAACACCACCGTCGAGATGGCGGCGATGAACTTCGTCATGGACTACGAGCGGGCGCAGGGGCGCGAACCCGTGGATGTCTCGAAGACCGGGGTCGGCTGCGACGTCAGGAGCACCGCGCCGGATAGATCTGTCCGCTACATCGAGGTCAAGGGCCACGCCGCCGCCGGCGACATCACGCTCTACTACACCGAGTGGCAGTTGGCCCACCGCATGCGCGAGGAGTTCTTCATCTACGAGGTCGACCACGCCCTAACCAATCCGACCATGCGAATCGTCCATGACCCAGTCGGCAAGGGAGTCCAGGCAGTCGAAAAGGTGACCGAGTACAGGATCAGTGCAGTTAGCCTGCGAGCGGTCGCACAACCTGCAGACTACCTGGAGGCCTGAGCATGGCTGAGCGCCGCAAGCGTCTGATCGAAGTCGCGTTCCCGCTTGAGGAGGTCTCTGCCCATTCGAGACGCGAAAAGAATGTCCGCCAAGGCCACATCTCCACAATGCATATCTGGTGGGCCCGCCGGCCACTCGCAGCGTGCCGAGCATTCATCTACGCATCACTTGTTGATGATCCAGAGACCGACGCCGAACGAGATGAACTGCTCAAGGAAGTGGCTGATCTCTCTAGCTGGAACGCAGTTCGGCATCCAGACCGAGTTATACGGACCGTTGAAGAGGGAGGGAGCGGACTAACCGGAACTAAGCTGCTTGAGCGCGCACGCGAACGCATCCTCGAATGCAACGATGGCAAGCCTCCAAGACTCCTTGACCCCTTTGCCGGAGGCGGCGCCATCCCTCTCGAAGGACTCCGTCTCGGCTGTGAAGTCGAGGCCAGCGATTTGAATCCAGTCGCGGTCTTGATACTCAAGGGAACCCTGGAGTACGCGCAGAGGTTCGGGATGCCGGATAGCAGGGAAGTCCCTGACTATGTTCTTGAAGAAGATGACAGGAGCGGTCGGCCAGGATTGTCTGGGGGGAAATCGGGTGCGGACTACCGCCAAAATCCGTTAGCTGCTGACGTTCGCTATTGGGGGGGGTGGATTCTAGAACGGGCGCGGAACAAACTCGAGCGGTTTTACCCTGCCGACAACGAGGGCCGTTTGCCGGTGTTTTACCTGTGGAGTCGAACGGTACCGTGCCCAAGCTGCCAGGCTGAGATGCCGCTGATTCGCCAATACTGGCTGGCAAGAAAGCCGAAGAGGCGGGTCGCCCTTGAGCCTCTAATTGACAATGAAAGGAGTCGTGTCGATTTTGCAGTCGTAGAAGGACCTGACGTAGTTGGCAATCCGGCCGAAGCGACGACTTCTCGAGGGGATACCAGGTGCCTACTCTGCGGGCAGATTGTAAAGGCAGCACAGATTCATGAATTCGGTAGATCTGGACATCTCAAGGCCCGCATGACTGCCGTGGTACAGACTGCCGCTGGGCAGACGGGCAAGATTTATCGGCCCGCATTTGCGGCAGATCTGGACGTCTTCTCTTCGGCTAGCGAAGAGGCAGAGAGAGTCATCTCTAACTCGCACGCAGATCTGCCGTCGATTCCAAACGAGCCCCTCGCCTACCATCCTCAATACATGCTAGTTAGAGGCTACGGCCTGACTGAATGGGGAGACTTGTTCAATGCGCGTCAACTCCTTTCTCTCGTCACAATTGCCAGGTTAATCGGCGACGCTCATAGCGAGATGCTCAATCGCGGGCTTGATGAAGAGTATAGTCGCGCTGTCACAACCTACCTTGGATTCGTTCTCGATAAGGTTGCCGACTATAACTCAACGCTTACCAGGTTGGATAGCAGCCGAGAAAGCGTTGGAAACACCTTTACACGACAAGCGCTCCCCATGGTGTGGGACTATTGTGAGATTAATCCGCTCTCAGGATCCAGCGGCAGTTTTCAGAGAGCCCTCGAGTGGGTAGCAACTGCACTCGCCCCTATCGGTAGTCCAGCGAGAGTAATCCAACGACCTGCCGCAACTGCAGCTAGCTCGTCAATGTCGCTCATTGTCACTGACCCGCCGTACTACGACGCCATCAACTATGCTGACCTTTCTGACTTTTTCTACGTCTGGCTGAAGCGTTCTGTGGGTGCACTCCATCCTGATCTCCTCTCGCTGCCTCTGACCCCGAAGCGCGAACAGACCGTGATGAACATCTACGCGAACAGATCGGGAAAGGGCAAGCAACGAATCGATGAAGCCCGCAATCACTATGTTCAAGGAATGTCCGGCGCATTCGTTGCCATGTCCGAATCCCTTGAGCAGGGAGGCTTGGCGAATGTCGTGTTTGCACACTCCGACCCGGATGCCTGGAGCACTTTGATAGAAGGACTGCTTGGATCAGGCCTGATACCGAACGCAACTTGGCCGATCGACACTGAGTTGCAGAACAAAGCGGATGCTTCTGGCCAAGCGAGACTGAGGACGTCAGTTTGGATGGCATGCAGCAAGCGGGATGCAGAAGCGGAATCGATGTTCTTGGGCGACGTGCTGGAGGAGATGCGCCCGGTTGTTCGCGAGCGACTGCTCTATTTCTGGAGCAAAGGTATTCGAGGTGCCGACTTCTTCATTTCAGCTATCGGCCCAGCGCTGTCTGTCTTTGGCCAGCATCGTCAGGTGTTCAACCCTGATGGGTCTGAGGTATCTGTTCGCGATTTCTTAGATATTGTGCGGAGGGAGTCCACATCTGTGGCGCTCGAACAGATTCTGCAGGGTGCCGACTTGGGAGCTGTCGACTCGATCACGCGGAACTACGTGACATGGGTCTGGAGCTATTCGCGAGCTCCTTTGGATTCAGGAGAGGCACTTGCTCTCGGGCTCGCCACTGGTGCCCGCCTGGACGAAATCACTAGCGACCACGCTATCGCCGCGACTGCGAAACAGCGCAGCAAGAAGGTCGTCAAACTCCGCACGATCGCCGAACGGGCTCGCGAAGACGATGATCTGGGCGGCGAATCATCCGGCATCACCGCGCCACTGGTCGACCAGCTTCAGTGCGCCGCCCGACTCTGGAGCCAGAATCACGGCGATCGGCTCAGCATTTACCGGGGCGCGCTGGGTGAGTCTCGTTGGTCAGCGCTGCTCACGCTCGGCCAGGCCGTCGCCGAGTGCCTCCCCGAGGGCGACGAGGACCGCCGCATCATCCACGGTCTGCTCGGAGCAACCGTGCGCGGTGCTGAGGCTCCCAGCCCGAGTCCGCAAATGACGCTCGGATTGGACAGCAACGATGCCGCAGAATAACTACGCATCACTGTCCCTGGGAATGAAGCTCTACACCGACGCCATGCGTCGGCTGATCAAGGAACTGCTGTCTGAGCAGTTGGCGAATCACTGGTTGGAGCGCGGCGTGCTCAAGGAGCTCAAGGGGCCGCAAGCCAACAATATCCGGCGCAGCATGAGGAAGGACCCGGATCGAGAGCCTGAGGACTACCTGGATCCAACACACTTCCCTCAGATCGTAGCCAGGCGCCCGGCCACCTTTGAGAAGGTATTCCCGAACTTCCAACAGACGCAGTCATTCCTCATCCAGGCCGCCGATGCGCGAAACATGCTGCAATCGCATTCCCGCAGCGGTGACATTCCTGCGGACGACGCCGGTCAGTCGCTCTACGTGATGATCCAGCTCCTCGAACGGGCGCAACTACCCGAAGCCGAAGAGTTGGAAGCACTGCGCAAGCAGGTCCTGTTGATGGAGCTGGATGACTCGCCGCCAACCGCAGTCGCGTCTCCGCCACCACCGGCGCCGTCGACTCCGCGAACCGGCCTGCGTTACTGGTGGGAAACTTGCGAACCCCGCGAAGGCTTCCGCGATCCAGGGCACGTTGACGAGGGACTGTTCGCAGCCACGCTAGGCGGCGTGTTTGCCGGGTCTGCCCGAGAAGAATACCTGAGCCCCGAGCGCTTCCTTTCGCAGACCTATTTCACCGAAAACCTGACCCTCATGCTGCGCGACGTGCTCAGCCGAATGAACGGCGGAGCCGGGGCAGCAGTCACCGAGGTGCAAACCCCCTTCGGCGGAGGCAAGACTCACGCGCTGCTGACCCTCTATCACATCATCAAGAGTCCACACGTCGCCGATTCCATCGACGCCGTTCGCGCCGCCATGGGTGACTTGAACGTTCCTGAGAACGCTCGCGTCCTTGTGTTCGACGGCCAAGAGGTCGGCGCAGACACGCCAGTCAACAAGGAAGACTTCGCCTCGGTCTCTACGCTCTGGGGCGAGTTAGGCCATCAGGCAGGCTGTTGGCCGCTGGTCCAGGAATCAGACGGACGCGGGACAGCTCCTGGAAACGAGTTGTTCCGACAGGTGTTGGAGGCTGCCTCTCCCTGCCTCATCTTGCTCGACGAACTTGTCAGTTACCTCGTCAAACTGAGTTTTTCAAACACCAGGCGGACAAAGAACCTCTACCGCCAGACCGTTCAGTTCCTCCAGGAGACACTCCAACTCGCAGGAAACGTGCCCGGCGTTTGCATCCTTCTCTCCCTGCCCAAGAGCAAGCGCGAATACGGAGGACTCGACCCGGCAACGCTGCAACACGAGCTCACGGTGCTTGACGAGCTCCAGCCACGCGCTGACCGAGTCGTCTCCAAACGCACCCCTGTCAACGACGAAGAAATCTACAGCCTCACCCGCCGCCGGTTGTTCCAGCACGTAGACGAGAACGCAGCCAAGCAGGTAGCGAGCGCCTACCGAGCGGTCTACGAGCGCACCCCATCAACTTTCGACGGAGCGGTCACATCGTCCGACTATTTGCAACGAATGGAGGACGCCTACCCGCTGCATCCCGAACTGCTAGACGTGATCTACAAGAAGTGGTCAACGGCGTCCGACTTCCCACGCACCCGTGCAACTCTGCAGCTTTTGGCAAGCGTGGTCGCCGATCAGTGGCGGAACAAACGCGAAACCCACATGATCCAGCCGGCCCACGTCAATTTGGAACGGGAGAGAATTCGCACGCGAATCGTCAGTGCGGCTGGCTCAGGCGGCGGGTTCGACGGAGTCGTCGCGGCGGACATCATCGGAGGCGACGGCCACGCCAACCGAGAGGATGAGCGTCGGGGAGGTGAGTACAAGAGTCTGCAAGTTTCCCGAGGGGTCGCGACAACGCTTCTGATGCATTCGTTCGGCGGCCTGGAACGTAGCGGCGCGACCATCCAAGAGCTGCGCCTCGGTTCAGTAGCGCCAAATCTCGGACCGGAGTACGTCTCGGAGGTGTTGACATCACTCGATGAGACGCTGTGGTACGTGCACAGAGAGGGCGACAAGTACCGCTTCCAGACGAAAGCGAACATCTACCGGATCATTGCGGAGAGCGCGAGCATTCAGCCGAGATCGGCAGTAGAAGATCGGCTTCGAGAGGAAGTAGAGAAGGCGATCGGTTCGGAGTCCGGTTTCCGGTCGCTCCCCTGGGCTGCTACGGACGACCAGATTGGCGACAACCCCGAGCCGTCGATCGCCGTTCTTGCGCCTCATTTCACGGTCAGCATTCCCGAGGGAGACGATCCGCCCGGCGGCTACGGCAGAGTCAACGAGCTTTGGGATCGCGTCGGAAGCGGGTTCCGGGAATGGCGAAACTCCCTGGTCTTGGTCGCACCGGACCAAGAGCTATGGGAGCGCGCAGCCGAGTCGGTAAGAGAGGTCCTGGCGTATCAGTCCGTTAGGGCATCAAACCTCGACAATCTCAGTGAACTTGAGAAACGAGATCTTGAAAGCCGCCAGAAGGACAAGAACGCCAGCCTCACCACAAGCGTGACCACCGCATTCCGATGGCTGTTCTACCCCTCAGCTGAAGGTCTGGCGTACGCATCCTTGCCCGTCCCAGCGACGGCGAACGAGAAGATCACCAAACGGGCTGTGGATCGGCTGAAGAGCCAGGACTATGGAGACCCAAAAGTCTTGACCGGGGTTAGCGCGATCTACTTCAACGCCAAGATCGCGTCGTATCTCTGGAAGGATGAGACGGAACCGCTCGCTTTGGACAAAGCGCACCGCGGCTTCCGGCAGTGGACTTATCTCCCAATCCTTCCCGATCGGGATACGACGTTGATGGATTGCATCCGAGAAGGCATCGCCAGCAGCTTGTGGGCAGTAGTCATCGGCGATCCAGAGGCTGGTCGCTATCAGCAACTGGTCGAGACGACCTCTGAGTTTGACTCCTTGGCCGCGCTGTTCGACGGTTCCGCCTCGTTGGTCAAGGGTGAAATGCTCGAACTGATCAGAGATGTACTCCGTTCAGACGACAAGGACGCGCCCCTTCCAGATGAGCCCATACCGCCCCAGCAAGGCGGTGAACCAAAGCCCGGCGAAGACCCATCGCCGCCCGCCGAGCAGATTCCGCCACCTCCTCGGCGTCTCACGCGAGTGCGGCTGAGCATCAGCGATTTGTCCGTCGCCAAGACCAACAATCTCCAGCCTTATCTCTTCAAAGTGCTCCAGGAGCAGGACGCAGGAGCGGAAGTCCAGTTCACGATCCAGGTGTCCAGCGAAGCCGGGATTGGCCAGGACGTTCTAGAACATCGGATTGTGGAGGGGTTTGATCAGTTGGGCATCACGGTCGAGTGGGAGGAAGAGTAAATCTCGAAATCTTTGGGCAATATCGGGTTTAGAGCTATTCCTGCTAGAGGAGGCTGTCGCACAAACTGTTGGAGTGAGGAGTTCAGGCGTAGTCTGGGAGCGACGATCGGATGTAGCGAGGGATGGGCGTGATGGCTGAGCGATACCTGCCGTGCGAGCGTGAGCAGCAGTACCTGATGCCAGTCAGTCTGCGCGACTGGCTGGCGGAGGACCATTTTGCCTGGTTTGTGTTGGACGCCGTCGAGCAGATGGATCTAGCGGCGTTTCACGCGGCCTACCGAGCGGACGGTTGGGGGCGGCAGGCTTATGACCCGTCGATGATGCTGGCGCTGCTGCTCTACGCCTATTGCGAGGGCGAGCGCTCGAGCCGGCGGATCGAACGGCGCTGCCGGGAAGACATCGCGTTTCGCGTGCTGAGCGCGAACCAGCAGCCCGACCATGCGACGATCTGCCGCTTCCGGCAGCGTCACGAGCAGGCGCTGGCGGGACTGTTCGTCGAGGTCTTGCGGCTCTGCGCGGAGGCGGGCCTGGTGCGGGCTGGCGTGGTGGCGCTGGACGGGACCAAGTTGCGCGCCAACGCCAGCCCTGAGCGGCAACCGCACGGCGGCGCAGTTGGAAGCCGAGGTCGCGCGCATGCTGGCCGAGGCGGAGCAGGCGGACGCCGAGGAGCAGGCGCCGTCGGGCCAGGAGCCGCGCGACGCGTTGCCGCCCGAACTGCGCAGCCGCTCGCAGCGGCTGGCGCGGCTGCGCGAGGCCCAGGCGCGCCTGGCGACGCGCGAACAGGAGCGTCAAGACGCCTACGAGGCGCGGCGGCGGGAACGCGAGCGGAAGGATGCGCGCGGGCGTCAGCCGAAGCGGCCCACCCCCGACCCGGACAGCCGGGTCGTGCACGACTACTGGGGCAGCTGCCAGGGCGACAACGCGCAGGCCGCGGCGACCCGCGAGCAGGTCATCGTGGCGGCCGAGCTGACCCGCGCGGCGACCGATGTGCAGGAACTGCAGCCGATGGTCGCAGCGACCAATCGTAATCTCCAGGCGCTCGGTCAAGCGCCGATCGGCATCCTGCTGGCCGACGCCGGCTACTACTCCGACGCCAATGTCCGCTCGCAGGCGGAGGCCGGGCCGGAGCTGTTGATCGCCAGTCGCAACGAGCGCAACCGGCGCGCGGCCGGACCGGCCCCGCGCGGGCGCATCCCGGCCGGGCTCTCGACCCGCGAGCGGATGCGGCGCAGGCTGACGACCAAGCGTGGCCGCCGGCTCTACGAACAGCGACGCTGGATGATCGAGCCGGTCTTCGGTGATGTCAAGGAGAACCGCGCTATCCGCCGCTTCCAGCGCCGCGGCTTCGACGCCTGCGCCAGCGAGTGGAAGCTGATCAGCGCCAGCCACAACCTGCGCAAGCTCTATCGCCACCGGCAGCCCCGACGCTCGCCCGGGCCGGCCGATCACCACTCAGCGAGGCATCGCCCCGGTCTAACCAACCTGGGCCAACGCCGAACGACCCATGCCCAATGTCACAGGACATCTTGCAACCGACAACCCCACGACGGCTGAGCACCCCACCCATCGTCGCCAAACTCTATGCAACAGCCTCTGCAACAGGCCGCAGAACCGCTACCTGTCGAAGTGCTCGCAATCGCCGAGCGAACGGTGGAGAGGTTCGATTCGAACAAGAAGGACAATGAGGACATTGACGCGGGGTCGGCCCACGATCTTGCGCCGGTATTGCTTCAGCTGTACCAGCAGCGGCATGACGCGGCTGTGCGCTGTTGGATCCTGAACTTGGTTGACGAGATGGTTCGGCTGGGCTTCTATAGAGTCGACGAAGTGCTGCAAGAACACGTGGAAGCGCTAACGCAGCAATCCGAATTGTCGTCGATTGGATCTTCTTCTTGATCGAGGTCATCGTCGTCATTCATGACGAGCTGCATGACCGGCTCCTGGCCCGAGCGTTTGAAAAACTCGTCCCACAGCGCGCGACGCAGAGCAGGTTGTGCGTTCATCGCATATGCGATTTGCGAGGCCGTTTGGCGGGAAACTGCAACCAGATCGCGAGTGTCCTTGATAAAGTCCCCTCTTGGATTGTCTCGCGGCCTGCGCGAGCAAACGAACTGCACGAAGTCGGAGCACAGTGCCTCGAAGTCATCACGGTCCATGTCGATCAGATTCCTCATTCGATTGCTCCTTCTCGTTTGACGCTGGCGATGTACTCGCGGTCTGCGAAGATGTCCATGCTCGACGGCTTGGATTTCGTGAGCGCGGCGGTGATCGTGGTGAGTTGTTGACGGTTGCCGAGTTGGGATGCGAATTCAAGCGTGCGGCTGCCGTGCTAAACGGCGCGGTGAATGCGGCATTGCATACCTTCGGTGAATCCGGCGTAGGTGGTCATGGGTTGGCCTCTCAGGCGGCTTGGGCCTGCTCGCGGCGCTGCTGTTCGGCGGCGGCGTCGAAGTAGGCGGCGGCGTGCGAAGGACGTTTGACTCTTGATTTGTGTCTTTCGGCGAACCGGCTCACAAATGGTACTTCCTTGCGAGCTAGTGTCCTGAGTCGGCAGTACGGTCGAGATATCCCGCGAGGTTGTCGAAGATCCGGCCGGCAGTCTTGTGCCAGACGAAGGGGCGCGGATTCTCGTTCCAGTCGGCGACCCAGCGCTCGACGGCGGAGGTCAGATCGGCCACGCTGCGGTGGGCGCCGCGCGGCAGCCATTTCGAGGTCAGTTCCGCGAACCAACGCTCGACCAGGTTCATCCAGGAGCTGTGGGTCGAAGTGAAGTGGAACGAGAATCGAGGATGGCGCTGGAGCCAGCGCTGGAGCTCGGCGGCCCGGTGTCGCGGAGTCAGGTCGGCGATCACGTGTCCCGAGGCGACCCCGCATCCCCTGTTCAAGCCAGGGGCAGGCAAGTGCGGGGCAGGTTATCGAGCGCCGCGTAGAGATTGGTGGCCCCGTGACGCACGTAGCCGTGGGTCTGGCGACGAGGCGCGCCGGGCAGCATCGGCCGCGTCGGCGCGGTGCGGTCGAGCGCCTGGATCTGGGTCTTCTCGTCCACACACAGCACGACCGCCGCCTCGGGTGGATTCAGATAGAGGCCGGCCACGTCCCGCACCTTGTCGATGAACTGCGGGTCGGGCGACAGCCGGAACTGCTCGACGAGGTGCGGCTTGAGCCCGAAGGCCCGCCAGATCCTCGATACCGCGGTCTGCGACATACCCATCTCAGCGGCCATCGAGCGGGTCGACCAGTGAGTTGCGTTGCGCGGTAGCTGCTCCAGCGTCTTGACGATCACCGCTTCCACCTGCTCGTCGCCGATCGTGCGCGGCGCGCCGGGACGCGGCTCGTCGCTCAGCCCGTCCAACCGGCGCTGGGCGAAGCGTCGCCGCCACTTGCCGACCGTGACCGGATGGCAACCGAGCGCCGCGCCGATCTCCGTGTTTGTCTGCCCGGCCGCCGCTCCGAGCACGATCCGGCTGTGCAGCGCCAGAGCCTGCGCCGTGCTCGGTCGGCGCGCCCAGCGCTCCAGGGTCTCTTGCTCCTCCGCACTCAGCACGATCGTCACCGTCGGGCGGCCCAGTTGGGTACGCATGACACTCCACCGAGAACCCCGGACGGCCAAACCGGCTCCATCAACACCATACCTCGTTGTTCATCGCATTAGCGACTCAGGACACTAGGGCCTGTTCACTTCGCGGCGTAGCTGTGGCAAAGTGGAGACGGTCGGCGGCGCGGTCCTGGTGACCAGATGAGCGATCAGAAGAAGTTGAGCGACGCGCAGTACGCGCGGCTGCAGCCGCTGCTGACGCCGCCGAGTAGTCACCTCAAGGTCCCGCACCGCGAGGTGTTAGACGCTTGGCTCTACGCGCTCTGCCAGGGCTGCACCTGGCGCGGTCTACCAGCGGGTACCGCACATCACCCTGCGCGACAACGCCAACAACGCCAACAACGCCAAGTTCGACGTGATCTGGAAGAGTTTCCAGCCCAAACTCGAACAGATCCGAACAAATCTGAACACTGCACTCCAGGAATCGTGGGAAGAATGGGAGATCCCGCGGGAGGCTGCACACGAGGGGCTCGACTTCGTCAGGGAGTGCCACGCCGACTGGTGGGAGCTACTCATCGCCCGCCAGCGCGAGATCGACGTCTCGATCGCGGCCAAGGCCGAGTTCGAACACCTCTACGACAAGCCCTACGAGGACCGCAGCAAGGTTCGCGTCGCCGGCCCGTTCACGGTCGAGAGCCTCTCGCCTCACCGCGTGCTCGGCGTTGACGAGAACGACGAGTTGATCGACGGCTTCGCCGACGCGAGGGGGCCGTACAAAGAACCACAGGACTTCGCCACGGTGATGCTCGACAACCTGCGCCGCGCCGGCGTCCAATAGTCACACAAGGAGGACAAGATCGAGTTCACCTCGCTCAACCCGTGGCCAGGTCACTTCATCTGCGCCGAGGGTCGCTACGAGGAGTCAGGCGTGTCCAAACGCGCCGGCATCCTGATCGGTCCCGAGTTCGGCACCGTCTCGCGTCCGGACTTGTTCGAAGCCGCCCCGGAGACGGCCGAGGCCCGATTCGACGTGCTCATCGCCTTCGCCTTCAACTACGAGGCGCACACGACCGAGTTCTCGAAGCTGGGCAAGATCCCCGTGCTCAAGGCGCGCATGAATCCCGACCTGCACATGGCCGATGAACTCAAGAACACGGGCTCAGACAACCTCTTCGTTATCTTCGGAGAGCCCGACATCGACATTTTCCTTGCCGACTCCACCGACACCGAATCCGGACAGCTCCAGGTCCGAGTCAACGGCGTCGATGTTTTCGATCCCAGCAAGGGTGAGGTCCGCAGCGATGGTCCGGATGGCATCGCCTGCTGGTTCATCGACACCGACTACAACGGCGAGAGCTTTTTCGTCCGCCATGCCTACTTCCTCGGCGCCAACGACCCCTACAAGTCGCCCAAGACCACGCTCAAGGCAGAGATCGACGAAGAGGCCTGGTCAACGCTGCACAGCGACACCTCGCGCCCCTTCGACCCACCCTAGTCGGGCCGCATTGCGGTCAAGGTCATTAGTCACCTCGGCGACGAGGTTATGAAGGTCTTCCGAGTGCTGTAGTGGTGTCTTCATTGGCGAGGCACAGCTTCGCGAGGAATCACAGCTCAGCTGCCTACTCACTTGACATCTCCTATCTGGCGCTGTCGAATGGGATTAGCCCAGCCATGCCCGAGATGGGGCACAGCAGTCAGGTTTGGTCGTGCCAGTCACCAAGTCGCATCATGAAGACAGAGTTTCGATTCGGGGGCTTGGAGCTCGAACCTGTCGGTCCGACCTCCAGGCGTTGTTCTGGGAGAATCCTCAAGATGCGACGCTCGTTGCATACGAGTTTCGGATCCTGCTGCCGAACGGTGTGGCGTCACCTTGGCACTCGCTCGCGCTCGATCAGTTGCCATGCCAAGACTGGGATACCCACTCTGTTTTGATTCATCACAACCTAGACGACCCTTGGGACTTGAAGATGGAGCTTCGCGGAGTGAACCACGTTCACCATGGAGACCCGCAAATGTCTATTCACTTGGCTGCAACGTACGAGGTCGAGTACACGAAGTCTATGTGGCAGAGCCAAGATCCACGTGGCGGCCGACCAAGATTGGCGGTAGGACTCGAAGATGAAAATGGTCAGGTCACTGGTGCAATGCCGGACATGTCCGCCGGGACGAAGAGCCTCAAGATAACGGAGGATCAGTCGCTCGAGGAAGCTCAGTCCAAGGCTACCAAGAGAGGTGCACGGTACCGGCGACAAGGAGAGGATTGGATAGTTCCATCGGCGCAAGCTAGAAGACAATCCTTCGATCATGTCCGCCCAAGCTCGCTACCATCGACGAGCTATTGTCCAGAAGACTTGCTCGGCGGGATGCTGGAGAGCCGTGATTGGGACTTGCGTGTTCATGTCAGTAACTCGGGAGAATTGTGGTTCATCGTTCGCGATAATCGGACCTGGGGGAAGGGCTACGAGCTAAGTGGCCGGTCGCTTCAAGAGGTCCCGAACGTGGCATTCCCCTATGAGAGCTAGACGCGTGTTACGGTCGGAGGACATGGTCGGGCGAGAACGAGCGAGCCGTTCTCTGGTCTATCTATGATCGGGTGCGCAGTCGGCTGGCGTCGGACGGTCTGGTCACGCAACCAGAGATGTTCACGCCGGTCGCCGAACAGGCGTCGGCGGTGGGCGAAGCTCCGTACGAGTACATCATCGTGGACGAGAGCCAGGACATCAGCGTGCCGCAGCTTCGCTTCCTCGCGGCGCTGCACGGCCACGTGCCCGAATGGTCTGTTTTTCGCCGGCGACCTCGGACAGCGCATCTTCCAGACGCCGTTCTCCTGGCGTTCGCTCGGCGTCGATGTGCGCGGTCGCTCCAGCACGCTGCGGATCAGCTATCGAACCTCGCATCAGATCCGCAGATAGGCCGACTGGCTGTTGCCGCCCGAACTGAGCGATGTCGACGGCAACACCGAGGTGCGCCAGGGAACCGTCTCGGCATTCAACAGTCCAGCACCGACGATCCGCGTGTTCGACACACAAGCAGGTGAGACCGCCGGCGTCGCCGAGTGGCTGTCGGAGATGCAGTCACAAGGAGTGGCCGCCCACGAGAGCGGCATCTTTGTCCGCACCGCACACCAGCTCGACCGCGCCTCGGCGGCCGTGAGGACGGCCGGCCTGAAATCCGCGCGGATCGGCCAGAACATGGAAGTTGCCGAGGGTCACATCGGCATCGGAATCATGCACACCGCCAAGGGCCTGGAGATCCGAGCCGTCGCCGTCATCGCGTGGGACGCCGACGTGATTCCCTTGGAGTCGAGGCTGGTCTAGATCACTGATGAAGCCGACATCGAGGATGTTTACACCACCGAGCGCCATCTGCTCTAAGTTGCCTGCACGCGGACACGCGATCATCTCCTAGTGACGGGTATCGAGCCTATCTGGGAGTTCTTGGAGGATCTGGGCGAAATCGCAAAATAACCGAATGTTGCGGTTGTGCAGTCGTCGGAACACTGTCCGTCACCCTGTGCTTTGTCGGGCAATCATAGGGCCTTGACCGGCCAGCAGAAATGAACCGGAGCGAAGAATCAGAACACTCAGCTGCTAAGATGCCTCGGAGCGATCGTCAACTGTATCCTCAACGCATGTGTGACTGGCGGGGGATCGGTGTCGCGTGGTCTTGCGCGCAGGCGCTGCATATGGGCAGTCCGCATGTACAATGCAGCAATGCCTACACTCGAATCGACACACAACCCTGATATGTACATGACCGATCTTCGCCACATTCTTGCTCAAGGGAGGAAGAGACTAGGACTGTTACTAGGCGCAGGAGCGCCGATGGCGATTCGCGTCGACAGTAAACAGCATGTCTCGGACACTGGATTTCCCCTCATCCCAGACCTCCGAGGCCTAACGGAAACGGTCATTGAGTCATTAGATGAAGAGGACAGGGCCGTCATAGAGCAATTGCGGGCTGACATCGAAGCTGATGGAGAGAGCCTGACCATAGAGACCATTCTCACGAAGGCTCGCAGACTTACGCAAGCAATAGGTTCGTCCCGCATTCATGGACTGGATGGCGCCGATTTTGGTAGGCTGTGTGACCGCATATGCGAGCATATAGGTCAGCGCATTGATGTAATGCTCCCAATCGGAGCCAACCCATTCGCTGAGTTAGCATCCTGGATCGCTGGGACCCAAAGGCAGCACGCCGTGGAGATATTCACCACTAACTACGACTTGCTAATCGAAGAAGCCCTCGAAAGACAGCGGCTACCATACTTTGATGGGTTTGTCGGAGGACGAGAGCCATTCTTTGATCCTGCGAGCATCTCGAGCGAAGAGTTGCCGGCTCGATGGTCGCGCCTCTGGAAAATTCATGGCTCTCTAGGGTGGGAGGTCCTCAACGGGCGAGTAGTGCGGAGCGGCCGAAGGAGCAAAGCGGAACTCATTTATCCCGATCATCTGAAGTATGACGAGATAAGTAGGCTTCCCTACTCCGCATTGTTTGAACGGCTCCGGATCTTTCTCTCTACGCCCGACTCCCTCCTAATCTGTTCAGGGTTTTCGTTTCTCGACGCGCATATAACTGCCGTAGTAGGTGAGGCCATGGCGGCCAACGGACACTCAGCGGTTCTCGCGATTCAGTTTGGCGCGCTGGAAGAGGAGAAGGCGGCAGTTCAACTGGCCCGCTCCCGCTCCAATGTTAGTGTCTATGCCCGTGACGGAGCTGTAATC
The DNA here is from genome assembly GCA_965261715.1 of Dehalococcoidia bacterium. GTDB lineage: Bacteria > Chloroflexota > Dehalococcoidia > Bin125 > Bin125 > Bin125. The sequence goes on along the minus strand of OZ253471.1, from coordinate 2,287,129 downwards.
AGTGGCGTAGAGGGTCTGTGGCGTCCCGAACCCAGCCCCCCAAAGGAATGGCAAGCCATCCGCCGTAGTTACTGGGATGCAACGGGACAGATGTCCTCCCCCGCACAATTTCTGTTGGGCGATTTCGGTCACCTGGCAAGGTTTCTGGCTCTGACACAAGCTATCGAGTTGTTGCCACAACGGGAAGAGGATGCTATGGTACCACCTGTCGAGGAGTCGGACTCACAAGGAGAGAAGGTCGCAGGTGCTTGATCACGATCCAACCTTTCTGGGCCATATCCGGGAAGTAACCGGTTCGACGGTTACTGTTGCTTTGGCTCGTTCCGTCGACTCTGGCCTATCAGTGATTGGAGGCAAGACTTACAGAGTTGGTCAAGTCGGCAGCTTTGTACGTGTGCCGCAGGGATACTACGAATTGTTTGGAGTTGTTTCTTCTGTTGGCGCAGCTGCGCCTAGTGAACAGATGAGTGCTTCTGCAGAGTCTGGACGCTGGATGCAGGTCGAACTCGTGGGGGAGGCCCTCGGCGGAACATTCGAGCGTGGAGTTAGCCAATACCCAAACATCGGTGAGCCTGTCCACCTAGCGGTCGAGGAACAGTTACGGAAACTCTACCAGGTGGAGGGAGAGGGTCATCCAGTGATAGGGGCGTTGTCGAGCGCCGAGAGCATTCCGGCAAGGATTGCATTGAACCAACTGGTAACTAGGCATTCAGCAGTCCTCGGTTCTACGGGCTGCGGGAAATCAACGACTGTAGCGACACTGTTGAGAGCCGTCGCCGATCCAGGTGAACGGGTCGAACGTTATCCCAGTGCTCGGATTCTCCTATTGGATGTTCACGGGGAGTATTCGAAGCCACTTGCGAGTGTTTCTCAGGTGTTTAGTGTGGAACCTCAAGCTGGGGAGGATGAGCTGTCTGTTCCCTATTGGGCGCTCCACACCGAAGATTTGCTTGAATTTCTGATCGGAGGATTGGACGATCGGCGGGAGGTCGCCTTTCGGGACAAGATTCTTGAGCTTAAGCGTGAGTCACACGAGAGGCAATCCTATCCAGGCGCGAATCTCGCTTCGATCACCGTAGATACCCCCTTGCCATACAGTCTGGCCAGACTTTGGTACGAACTGATGGACTTCGAGGTTGCGACCTTTGAGGGCGATCTGCGTGACGAACCGGCCTTGGTGCACAAGGGAGACCCCGCACAGTTGATACCTCCGGTGTACAAGCCGCACGCGATGGGTTCGAAGGGACCATTCCTCAACAGTGCGGCACTGGGCATCAGGAGACCTTTGAATCTTGTCCAGTCCAGGATGTTGGACAAACGGTATTCCTTCTTGCTTTCGCCCGGGCCTTGGACGCCAGGTTTGGATGGGAGAACGACGAAGGATCTTGACCAACTGCTAGAGGGGTGGATGGGCGGACCCAATCCCGTCACTATACTCGATCTTTCTGGTGTGCCCAGTTTAGTCTTGGAGAGATTGATTGGATCTATACTTAACATTATCTACGAAGCGCTTTTCTGGAGCAGGGAGAAGAGCGAGGGAGGGTTCGAACGACCGTTGTTGATTGTCATGGAAGAGGCTCATCGGTATTTGTCCGGTGATGCATCTGGAACAGCGCTCGAAGTCGTGCGACGGATTGCTAAGGAGGGCCGGAAATATGGGGTCGGAGCGATGATAGTGAGTCAGCGGCCTTCGGAGGTCGACGAGACAGTGTTGTCGCAGTGCGGCACACTTGTTGCTATGAGGCTTACTAATCCCGCCGATCGAAGCCGAGTGCACGGCACCTTGCCCGATGGTCTGGTTGGGCTGCTGGATGCGCTTCCCATTCTTCGGAATGGAGAGGCAATCGTTACCGGAGAAGCTGCTTCACTGCCAATGCGCTGCCGAATCATCCTGCCTGAAGAACAGTATCGGCCTCGAAGCGAAGATCCTGAGGTCACCAGCAGATGGCAACTGGACAGGAGGGTCGAAGGATACGATCGAGTTGTCGCTTCGTGGCGCGCGCAGAGTGCTTACGCAGTCGCTGACGAACTGCAGATCCAGAGAGTGCCAGTACACGATAAGCGTGAGCAGAGCGAGGGAATTGAAAATGGATAGAGCAGCAGTCTCTTCTTCGAACGTCCGGGCAATAGGGTATGACAGCGCAACGCAAACGTTGGAGGTTGAGTTTGTCAATGGAAGTGTGTATCAGTACTATAGTGTACCAGAGAACATGTACGAAGCCTTTCTTAAGGCATCGTCCAAAGGACAGTTTCTCCACCAGTACATCAGAAATGCGTACCCATACTCAAGGACCGAGTAGGATCAATGCGCGAGACTCTGTATGGCTGGAGCGACAACCTAGATTCAGGTGGGCAGCTAGCGAGGCTTGAAGCAATATCGGTCCAGCATTGGCGGTGAGCCTGCGGTGTGGTCCAGGGTAGACGGGTAGGTTCATGATCCCGCCTAGCAGGCTGCTGAATAATGACCGGCTGGGGCTTGGCGGGGGTCAACTTCAGCCAGAGTTTGTTGCGGGCCTGGCCGAGATAGCGTAGTTGTCCGCCTCCGCCGATCGTCTTGTTCCAGCCGAAGACTTCCTCGAACCGCTTACGTCGTCGCTGTCTCCCGCGGTAGCCGTCATGCCGCGTGGTCCGACCGTGGATCGCGCTGTGCCGTTATCGCTGGTTCTGGGCTACGTGCGACGTGACGCCCAGGTCCCGCGCCTTCCAGAGGAAGGCGCAGGTGTCGTAGCCGCGGTCGGCGCCAATCGTGGCTGGTCCGGAGACCACGCATCAGGTACGAGGGAGACTGCGGTGCTCTAGCATCTCGAGATGCGCCTCACGCTCTGCGTGGCCGTCGGCTTCGGTCTGCTCGACATTGACCGCCAACCCGTGCCGGTTATCAGTCAGTACATGGCACAAATGACAGAACTGCGCACCCCGTTGCTTGCCCTTGCGGTAGAGTCGCGCCTCGTAATCAGTGTACGAAACGTACGTGTCGCGACCGCGGCGCTCACCCTGGAAGTCGATGTCGCGGTTGCGACCCATGCAACCGAGCGGTTGCTCATCGCGCGGACGATGATTCCTGCGCGAGGCCCCGGCTTCCAGCAGCGTGCCGTCAACGGTGAAGTGATCAGCTGACAGCAGCCGTCGGCGACGCGCCTCCTTGAGCAGCACTCGCATCGCGTCCGCTTCCATCGGCTGGTCGCGACTTTTGTGAACGTCGTCGGGTGGAATGGCTCGTCCTCGACATTGAGGTCCAGAAACCATTTGAACAGCAGGTTGTAGCGCAGCTGCTCGCAGAACTGGCAATTCGAGCGGATCATGTAGAAGGCCATCAAGAGGCTCGACTTGAGCAGGTGCTTGGGCGGGATCGAGGGCCGGCCGCCGGCCGCGTAGACCTCGTCGAACAGCGGAGTCGTACGCCCCAGGGCCGAGTCGGCCAAAGGCTTGTCTCGGCGCAAGGGGCGGTCCTTTGGAAGGAAGCCGTCTGGCGCCAGTCCCAAAGTCATCGTCACCTGCCGCTCTGACCCGCCGCGCATCGCAAACGTCCCTCGGCTATCGGTTCACCACCCTCTCCTTGAACCCAATCACCCCCATTTCAACCGCGTGTTGGGACCCACCGAACAGCCGACTCCAACTCCTCCCCTCACCCCCGAGTCTCACTCCAGACAGTAAGCAGAGCGTCAGGGGATCGTGATCCAGGTCACAGCGAGTAACGATCTGCCAAGCGCCGCAACCGTTATCAAGGTGTATTCGCATAACTGGAAATGCGCTTCAACCAGGATTCAGCCTTCTGAAGCAGGTCCTCCATTTGCTCTACAGTGAGCGGTGGAATGTTCGAAAGAAGGGAGTCGTCGTGCCGCGGTGCCCAAGCCGAAACTGCGCTGTACATTTGTTGGAGTTCGCTGTTGTCTTCCTTGGTGATTCGTCCAAACACCCTAAACATCTGAGGATGGGTCTCCAGAGTGCTGGGATCAAACACGGCCCCTGCAACTTCGATGCCTATGGCCCGCTCAAGAGCCTCCGATAGCCTGCCTGCCCAGTTGGACATATGGATGCTGTACGTGTCCTCTTCCCACTTATCCTGTTCCTTCTTGATCTTCACGAGATCCTGCTTTAGCTGGCCTAGTCGCTTCTTCGCATTCTGAGCATTCCACGGATGGTGATCTCGACAGATGCCGACTCGGCTTTCAGACGTGTTTACAATAGAGCGTTCAGTGAAGGCAACTCCGGAATCTTTGGCTGCCTTGCGGAGGTACGATACGAAGGCGAGATCGTGAGTAAACACGATTACTTGTCGGTCGGCGGATAGTGAGCTTAGTTTGGTTGCAACCTGCCTTCGGCGCACATGGTCAAGAGAGGAGACAGGGTCGTCCAAGATGAGCGCAGAAAGAGACTCATCGAAGTAGGATTCCGTGAAAAATCCTGCCAGGCCGAGTGCAGTCTGCTCACCTTCGCTTAAGACCATCTCCAGTTGCGAAGACTGAACAGCTTCGGAGAGACCGGGGCGTTGCATAAGCTGACCCTTTTGGCCGCCTTTGTCTTCGAGAATGACTCTATTGAGGCGGAGTGCTTTGACCTCTTCTCCGAATCGTTTCCTGATTTCGGAAGACACATGTCGCCGAGTAAGCTCGCTAACGAATGTAGTGATCCCTCTTGTGGACACAGCACTTAGTGTCTGGTCGATGTTTGCGAGCGTTCGCTGGCGCATGATTTCCGCAGAAATGGCGTTCCTGCCTTTGCTCATTTGAATTCGATCTTCGAGTGCCTTCCGGACTTCAACAGTCGCTCGGAGCTTTGTTGCCACTCCTTGATCATCAAGCTCGGTTGCTGCTCTGACATTTGCAGCGGCTGCTCTTCGGAGTTCGGATTCTATTGATCCGGTAGGGCGTGGCAGTCTGACGTCTGTTGAGGGGTCCTCGAGCCATAAGTCCCTTGCCTTGGCAAAGGATCGGAGAAGGCGGTGATAGCGGCCAACAATGGTCCGGTGTTCTGACTCCAATCGACCGAGGGCGCCGGCGACTGACGCAGGAACGATGGTGAAGTTCAGGATTGCTTTTCTAGAGTCTCCTGCAAGTGCTTCCGCTGCAACTGCTTGTTGTTCGGTGAGGTCGCGAATGAACGATTCGAATCTGGATAGGCGGTCTTTTGCGTCTGGCTGCAGGTCCTGTTGGCAAAGGACACACTTAGCTTCGTCCCCGACATGTGGGAAGGCATGGGACGGATAGGCTTCGGCGAGGGAATACTCCCGGGCCGCTTCCCATAGCGTTCGCCAGGTGTCGCTACCTATTCCGGGGAGAGGCTCGTTCACGAACCGCTCGGCTGACGCGGCAGTGGCCGCTGTGCGGAGGCGCGCCGCGTCTTGACGAAGGTCGGTAGCGTTACGAAGTGCCAGCGATCCGATACTCGTTGCGACTTCGGAAAGGTGAACTGCGATCGCAGTAAAGTCGTTAGAGGCGTTGATCAGTTGCTGACGAACCACCTCGGGTTTCACTCCAAGTAAGCGAGCTTCCTCACGCAATAGCCCCTGCAACCTGGTGTCGTGGTCGGCCTCGAGCGTAGTGGCCGTTTCAACTTCGGCATTGGTAGTCTTGGAAGTTAGAGTCTGAAGAAATCGCTCAGCAGTTCCACCTAGAGATACCCTGGGAAGCTGAATTGTCAGAGCAACGGTGGAGTCTTGCCGAGCCTTTAGATTATCGCGAACACCGTCGCAAACAGCAATCAAGTCTGTGAGCAGTCGCAACTCGCTTGGTCGATACGTGACTTCAGTGTTTCGGGCGAGAAAGTCACTCCCGCAGTCCTTGTCGAAGAAGCCAATGTGGCTCGCTGTCGAAGGTTGCTGCGCCCAAGACAGACCAGGTTGGCGCTCTCCGTCGACATACGTGCCTATCTCAGCGGAAGGAGGGTTGTCAGGAGCAGCCTTGAAAACGTTGGGAAGGACTTGTGTGGCCACGCGAGCGCTGCAGAAGTGCTTGAGGAGGCGGGCGTACCCCGATTTACCGCTCCCGTTGTCGCCGTACACCACTGTTAGGCCTGAAGGGAAGAAAGTCAAGCATTGTCCAGGTTCAAGACCATTGACGTTCTCGCCAATGTGAACGTCCGAGATGGTGACTTGAGGATTGGTCTCTGGAATCGACCAATCTTTCGGTAGACGGTGCCTCTCGGTCACAGCACCATTTGCAAGCAGCAGTTGGTCGGCGAGTGAGTCGTGGTCGCTGGCATCGAAAGTGTGTCCGAGGGCGAGTTTGGCAAGGGTAGATTGCTGCCAAGCCGGCTTCTTCGCAGCCCACTTGGCAACGTCGTTGCGAATATTCATGGTTGTACAACTTTAACAGACCCGGCTGCCTTGAAGACTGACATATGTTCTGGGCAGGCAGTGGCGAACTGGCCGGGCTCGACGCTAGCCCCAGTTCCCGGCTGGTCCGATGTGGCCGCCAACGCTGCACTGACGGCATCAATCTGATTGGCGGGTAGCACATATGAGTCTGTTCATATCGGCAAGCAGACGTGGCAGATTGGGAGTGGTTGTGGCAGCGTCAACGTGACCACATGAGCCAACAGAAAGAGTTGAGAGACGCGCAGTGCGCGCGCCTAAAGCAGTCACTGCCGCCGCCGAGCAATAGCCTCAAGACACCCTACCGTCAGGCGCTCGACGCGTGGCTCTACGTGCTCTGCTAGGGCTGCTCTTGGCGGGAGGTGCCGAGCGAGGTCGGCGATTGGCACACCGTCTATGGGCGGCTCAGCCGCCGGGTCAAGGCGGTGGTGGTGGAGCAGGTGGCGGTCAATCTGCAGCACGAGGCGCTGGCCGACAATGACCTGGACACGCTGGTGCTGGACATCACGATCGCCAAATTCCACGCCCACGGGACGGGCGCGCCCGAGAAAAGGGGTGCCAGGCGATTGGCCGCTTGCGCAGCCTGCCCCCGATATTAACTGGGGGCGGCCTGACCTGCAAACCGCACGCCGTCGCGGCCAGCGATCGCACCCCGTTGGCGCTCTCGCCCTCATCTGGTCCTGCAGCCGACGGCCCGGTTAGCCGCGCGTTGCTGCTCGCGCTCGGGCCGGTCTCGGGACGCCCGGCCCTGCTCTTGGGCCTCGCCCACGAAGGCGACCGCACAGGGCGGCCCACCAGATAGCTCAGTTATCAGCTCGTCGTCCCGCCCAAATCCAACCGCCGCCGGCCCTGGGCCTATAGCGCCTGCCGCTAGAGTCGGCACAACGAAATCGAGCGCCTCGTCGGGCGACTCAATGGCTTCCGAGGGATCGCCACCCGCGACGACAAGCTCGACGTAATCTCACTCAGCGAGATCCACCTCGCCCTCATGTACGACCTGCTGCCATCGATATGAGCAGGCCCTAGGTAATCTCCCTGGAGGAATGGGTGGACATGTTCGAACGGCTGCACCACAAGCACCTGCGAGAGACGCGCAGTGACGCGCCCACTGACGGAGGCAGGCACTGCAAGCACTATCTCAACAGCCACTCGAAGAGATAGGCGTGATGAGAACGCTGTTCGCCGCCGCCGAATGTTGGATTGGCATTCTCTCTGCGCTACCCTTGGCGACGCCAACGGAAACAACGCCAATGCGACAACGCGCTACTGAGTGATTCTCGACCTCGGAGGCGGCGATGCAGACGACTTGCTCAATCGCCAAACGGCTTCGATCTCGAGCACGCCTATGGGGTCCGGATTGCGAATTGATGCGACGATGAGATCGCTCAACTCGCCAAGCTGATTGAGATTGATGAGAGCGAGTTCATCCGCAACAGCAGATGTGGCGTCGTCATGGCAGTGTCACTCGAAGCGCTCATCATCTAAGTCGCATTGGAGTTGCCAGAGGAGGTGGAACACTGACGGGACAAGGAGGCCACCAGGATGGAAGAGCTCTTCGCAGGACTTGGCTATGCGCGTTAGCGTTGGGAGTATGGAATGCCGAAGGCGTTTGAGGAGGGTCCTTATCGATTCTTCTTCTACTCCAACGATCGAGACGAACCGATCCATGTGCATGTCAAACGCGAGAGGAATACGGCAAAATTCTGGCTCGATCCGGTGCAGCTGGAGCGCAGCGGCGGATTCCGGCCCGCAGAGCTTCGGACGCTCGAGAGAATCGTCCAGGCCAATCAGGAACTTCTGATGGAGGAATGGCATGGTCACTTCAACGACTGAGATAGGGACTCCTCGGGCGACAGATGTCTCCGTGACCGATGACACCCTGATGGTCGACCTGTCGGATGGCCGGGCCCTATCCGTCCCCCTGCTTTGGTTCCCCCGGCTGACCCACGGCACCGACGAAGAGCGTGACAACTGGGAGCTCATCGGCGCCGGAGAAGGGATCCATTGGTCCGAACTGGACGAGGACATCAGCGTCGAGGGACTACTCGCGGGCAAGCGCTCCGCAGAGAGCCAAACGTCGTTGCGCCACTGGCGGAACCAGAGACTTCAGGCTCATGAGAATGTTGAGAGTGCCTTCGTGGCGAGGCAAAGCGATTGATACGGACGAGCCAACCGTCCCCGGCGGCTGGAAGATGGTCACTCTTGGAACTCGAACCCTGAGGAGCCCTGTGAGCTCCCGAGAGTGTGAGTAGGCGACTACAGCGCGATTTCCCAGGAAAAAGTTCGCAGTACGGTCTCGTTAGGCCCACCAAACTGGACAAAATCAAGAACCTTCGAGTTGACGTTTCGAATTGACATCTAGGGCCTGTTCACATTGCTAGCAGCATGTCGTAGATGAGGACCAGGTGGACGGCGGCGAGGTAGATCTGGTCCAGCTTGTCGCTGCGGAAGGAGATGCGATGGAAGCGCTTGAGGCGGCAGAAGAAGCGCTCGACTTCGTTGCGCCGGCGATAGCGGGCGCGGTCGTAGGCCCAGGGCCGGCGACGGTTGGACTTGGGCGGGACGACGGGATGGTAACCGAGCTGGGTGGCCAGTCGCCGGGTGGCGTCGTCTTCGTAGGCGCGGTCCATGACCAGGGCCGGCGCGCCGCGGGCCGGTCCGAGTCGCTGCAGCAGTTCGCGTCCGCAGGGCGCGTCGTGGCGCTGACCAGGTGAGAGGCCGATGATCAGCGGGACGCGGTCGTTGGCGACCAGTGCATGCAGTTTCGTGGTCAGACCGCCCCGAGAACGGCCGATCGCCTGCCCCCCCTTTTTAGCAGTGCGCCCGAGCCGTGCGCATGCACAGGGATGATCGTGCTGTCCAGCGACAGCGTGTCCAAGTCCAGCTCGGCCAGCAACTCCTGCTGCAAGGCCCGCGCCACCCGCTCCAACACGCCCGCCTTGGCCCAGCGATTGAGCCGCACGTAGATCGTATGCCAGTCGCCAAACTCGCGCGGCAACCCGCGCCAGGTGCAGCCCTGGTAGTAGACATAGAGCCAGGCGTCGAGCACCTGACGATGGGCAATCTTGACGTGGTTGCCCCGCGCCGGCAGCAACGGCTCGATCCGCGCATACTGCTTGTCGCTCAGCGTCGTCTGATAGGTCATCTGGTCACCGGGACCGCGCCGCCAACTGCGCCCACTCTGACAGATCTACGCGCCAATGTGAACAGGCCCTAGCTCGTCTTAGCGAAGCCAAAGGGCAGCGCGGCGGTGGACGCGTCTGCGCCGTGGCTGAGGGCTTCGACGCTTGGGTTGGGCCGATAACAGAGTGAGCCGGGCCGGCACGAGACGTGGTTGGCAGTGCAAGGCATCGGCGCCCTGCCGGGCTGAATGAGCCTAGATGCGAGGTACGTGGAGGCGCCAGTCGCAGGTCCGATCATGGACCCGGCTGAAAGATGCCGGGGCGCGGAACATTGCCAACGGACTCGACGGGGCGCGACCGAGCAAGGCTCGATGAGCGCCTGAGGCTGGGAGTACAGCCCGTGTGTCAGGGCCAGCGCGGCGCCCCGGGTTCACGGGGGCATGCGCCGCGCGCTGTCCGTATATCCCTCTCAATGCGGCCCGGTGGTGTAGGTTTGTATACCATGCCGATACCAAGAACCGCGTTGATGAGACTGAATGGGCGTCGCCGACCGGCGATCTGGTTGTTGTTCTAGTTGGTCGCGGCGGCGCTGCTGGCCGGCGTGGCGCTGCGGCCGCAGTTCACGTCGTCGGCGCCGACGACGGAGCGCAACTTGATTTGCGAGAACACGGTGGTCGTGCCGGCCCCGGCCGACCATCCGGAGCTGGTGGCCGACTGCACGGCGCTGCTGGCGCTGCGGGCGACATTGGCCGGAACGGCGGACCTGGACTGGGCCGCAGACACGCCGCTGGACCGCTGGGAGGGCGTCGATGTGGGCGCGAGCGGCGTGGGCGGAGCGCAGCGGGTGACGGAGCTCGACCTCTGGAGAGAGGACCTGGACGGCGTGATTCCAGCCGAACTGGGGTTGTTGACGGGGCTGCGGTTGTTGGACCTGTCGAGCAACGAGCTGGCTGGTTCGATCCCGGCCGAGTTGGGTCAGCTGACGGCGCTGGAGGTGCTGGACCTGGAGCGGAACGAACTGACGGGCGCGATCCCGGCGGAGCTGGGCGGGTTGATCGGCGTACGGGTGCTGGACTTGTCGTTCAACGAGCTGTCGGGCGCGATCCCACCGGAGTTGGGCGGCTTGGCCGGGCTGGAGGAGTTGCTGCTCACGTCCAACGCGCTGAGCGGCTCGATTCCGGCCGAGCTAGGGCAGCTGAGCAAGCTGGTCAGGCTGGGGCTGAGCCGCAATCAGCTGAGCGGTGAGATACCGGAGACGCTGGGCGCCATCGGGCCGACGCTTGAGTACCTGGGGCTGGAGGGACCGCTGCCGCTGCCGGCGGGGGTGGGTCTGACGGGGCGGATCCCGCCGCAGCTGGGCAACTTGAGCGGGCTGCGGACCCTGCATCTGGACGGCAACCGGCTGACGGGCCCGATCCCGACCCGGTTAGGGCTGCTGAGCCGGTTGCAGGTCTTGCGTCTGGAGGACAACCAGTTGACGGGGGAGATCCCGACCCAGCTGGGCGGGTTGAGCGAGCTGGAGGAGCTGAGTCTGCGCAACAACCAGTTGAGCAGCGTGATTCCGAGCCAGCTTGCGGCGGTCTCGCCGCTGCGCAAGCTGTACTTGCGGGGCAACACGATTACGGGCTGTCTGCCCTGGTGGCTGGGACCGGGTCTTCTGGAGTTCGGCGACCTGGACCGGCTCAACCTGCCGGCCTGCGTGGGCACGCAGCCGGTCACGCCGCAGACGCCGCTGCCGACCTATGAGCTGACGGTCAGGGCGGGCGCCGGGGGGAGCGTGACGCCGAGCGGGACGGTGACCTATGAGGAGGCGGCTGAGGTCGTTGTGACCGCGAGTTGGAACGACGCGACGCACAGGTTCGCTGGTTGGACCGGCCAGTGCGAAGGCACAACCACGACCTGCACGCTGGAGATCTACAACGACTACACGGTCGAGGTGTCGTTCACGGAGCTGCCGGCCGAGCGTTGCGCGGCGCCCGGGGACGCCGACTGCATCCGCGCGGTCTACCTGGGTACGCCGGGGGATTACGCGCAGGTCCAGGACATACCGGCCGAGCTGTTGCTCAGGCCCAACTCGGAGGGCCGCTACCTGGTTGAGCGAGGCGAGCAGGTGACGGTGGTGACGGCGGCGCGTTTGCCCGCCGGCTGGACCCGGTTCTATCTCGAGCAGGATCCGGTCGAGCGACCCTGGCCGGTCTCGTTCTCGCAGCTGATTCCCCCAGTTGGCACGACCTACACGTTCACGATCAGCGAGGATGAAGCCGCTGCGGTGCTAATCAGGTTCGACCTGCACGCCGCCCGGCCCAATCCCCTAGGGCGTCCCGGACTCAAGCCGATTCTTGGCGATGCGATCGTGACGACGGAGTTTCGAGTCGCATCCTGCTTTAGCGGCACAGCGATCTCCGACCCGGCGAACAACTCGGAACTGGCGCGCGATTGCGAGCAGCTGGTCGCGATGCGTGACATCCTGGCCGGTTCCGGCTCGTTGGACTGGGACGTGCGGGACCCGATCTCTGGATGGACTGGCGTCAACCTAGGCGGCGCGCCGCAACGAGTCATTGGGTTGGACTTGGCGGCAAGCGGTCTGGCAGGCGAACTGACCGGCCTCCTGGGTGAGCTGAACGGACTGACTGCGCTGCGACTCAACGACAACGCCGTGACCGGCTGGATCCCCTCAAAGCTGACCCAACTGACTAACCTGACCCATCTTAATCTTGCCGGCAACCCACTGAGCGGCTGCATCCCTCCGGAACTGCGAAACATCGCCAATCACGACCTCGACGCCCTGGGTTTGGCCGATTGCGGCGCCCCGACGGACATCTCCTACGGCGAGCACACGCTCTCGACAGGGACCTACAAGTACGCCTGGGTTGACGACGGCCCTGCGGTGATGTTCGACGTACCGGTCGGGCTCAGCCTTGAGATCGTCGGTATCGTATACACCGACTCCGACGACGGAGGCTCAACGACCGGCATGATCCTCAGAGATACCACCGACTAATCCTGGATCTGCGTCGACCTCGAGCAGGCCGAGGAATGCTACCGCAAGATCGTCTCGACCAGCGCCGACCCCGAGGGCATTGCGGGGTTGCTCGACCGGCTCTCTGAATCGATTTGGATGGATGACGGTTCGTGATCTCATCCATCTCAACTCGCATCGGCTTGGTCGTGGCGTTGGCCGCGCTGCTGATGGCGTTGGGACTCTCAGTCGCTGTGGCGAAGCCGACCGACGCCGAAGCAGAACCGGCGGATGAGACAGTCATCCTCCAACTGCGCCTCTGGCAGCGGATAAGCGATGCCGAAGAACTCTGGCTGAGCTTGCGCCGAGCAGACGGACGCTGGGACGAACTGGGAACAATTCCGATAACTCCGAGCAGGACGACCGGTCCCTCATACTCGCCCAGAGCGGAGTATCCGGTCACAGCTCAGTTCGGGAATGTGACCGTGAGCTACGGCGGTCCCGGCATTCATCCTGGTCGACACCGAATCTTCAGGGTCACCTTTCCTCAGCTTGCACTCTTACGCATCTGGCAGCGCGAACACGACCCACACTTAATCTGGGTTGAGACGGACCGCGGTCCCTACGAGCGCCCGTACTCAATATGGTGGAGTCCGCTCGGACTGACTCCCCTGGCACTAGATGACGGTTACTCACCGCACGGGCACTATCGCTACGGCGATCTGCAAGTCGCCGTGCCCAGCAACTGGAATTGGGGACTGCGCGCCGATCGTACCTACCTGCTCGCGCTGCGAGATGTCCTGGTGGGTGACGGAGCCGAACTCGACTGGCATGTGGGCCGCCCCGCATCGGAGTGGGAAGGTGTCAGGGTCAGCGGGTCGCCGAGACGAGTGACAGGGCTGGATCTGAGCGACCACGGACTGACCGGGGAGATCTGGGGTTGGCTCGGCGAACTGGATGCGCTCACTGACCTGCGATTGGACGGCAATTCCTTGACTGGCATGATTCCGTCGAAGCTCGCATTGCTGACCAAGCTCAAACTGCTTCGGCTTAGCGGCAATCCGCTGTCCAGCTGCATTCCTCCAAGCCTGAGCAACGTTAACGAACACGATCTTGATCAGCTCGACTTACCAGTCTGTCCAAAACCGACTTACCTCAGCAGGCGTTCATACACGAAGATACTCGAATCGTCGTATCTGCCCCCGGGCAGATACGTAGTGGAGCGTATTTCGATTAGCCTATGCCAATTCTGTGGCCTGTTCTTCGACGTGCCACCGGAACAGTCGCTTTCCGTCTCCTATTCTTGTCTCTCGGATGAGGTCGAGATGGACCAAGATGACGTGTGGACCGCCTGGGAGCGCGCCTGCGGATTAGGCCTACATTCCGCTACCGATAACGACACCTGGGTGTTCGTCGAAGCCCACTATGGGGCTGATGTGGAACGTAGTCACTACTCGGGATGCGTGTACAACTGCAGCTCGCAGAGATCCCCTGCAGCTCTGATAGAGCAGTGGGCCGCCTCGACGCAAGTCGCAAATGTACTTACGAACAAACGGGAACTCTGGCCATGATGAACCATATCGTACTACCCACGCGGATTGTGGCATTTCTGCTACTCGTCACCCTTGCTGCGATTTTCATCGTGAAGCTGGTGGATACGGTCACGGCCGACACTGACGCAAGACAGATCCTTAGCCTCGATGCAGATGGCGCACAGCTGCTAGAAGATGACATGGTAACCCCAAAGAAAGAAAATATATCGCCTTGGCCAATTCCCGTACACCTCGCCCGCAACATCATCGTCGGGGAACATATTACGATCTGCGCTGCCGACTATCCAATGGCCACTGATGATGCTATCACGCATCTCAACCAACAGCTTGGAACGGTGTTTGAGCGAGAGTCGACATGCCCCCTGAATTCAGGCAGCCCTGTAATCGAATACATCAAGATTGATGCTCGTATGCCCAAGGACGACGACTACTTCTGCGGGCGCACGGCCAGCGGCGCCGGTTTGGGAAATGCTTGTATCTTGGTCCCCAACCGATCTGGTCCACCCTTGCACACCTTTTCCGGCGAGATACTCGTCATTATGAACTCCCAAGCGCGCGCCCCGGCAAATGACTCCACTGATGGTCTTCCCTACGAGCGCATCCGGCGTACGATTGCACATGAGGTGGGCCACGCTCTAGGACTGGGACATCCTAGCGACAAGATCACGGCGCCAACGTTAATGAGTAAAGCAACTGACCCGCCAATCTTCCCTCTCCAGGAGAGAGATTTACTAGCATTGCGGGCATTGTACAAGCCTAATGTGGTCAAGCAAAGGTCCAACGCCCCTTTTGCGCAGAGAGTGAGGGGGAATCTTGATGCAGTTCTCTTCCGATTCAACGCTGTTAATGTTAACACGGAACAGGATATTGTACTCATGCGGTGGAATGATGGCTCTGATGGCAAACCGGTTCAATGGACCGAAGTTCAACGATTCGGTCCAGCAACTCGAGTGGCCAATTGGGTTACTTTTGATCAACCGTCCGGTGCCAGTTATAGAATATTCTCTACAACCGAAGCAGAGTTCATCGAGGGCCAATGCCGGCAGGGTGACCGATCTTGTACTCGAACAACAGGCTCAGACACACATGTGGGATTCGGTACCGAGGAGTTTCAGATCGCGGCTCCGCCTGTGGGGGGGATACCCCATCCACACAGCGTCCAAGTCGCAGTGAATGGGCACGGAAGTGTCTCTGAGACTTATATGGCAGATAATTCACTTGTGATATTGAAAGCTACACCTCATAATGCCAGGTACATGTGGACGGAGGATGGCACATCGTACACCAGTGTGGCTACGTTGTCGAAGTTTGGTGGTTGGACTGGTCCCGATGCGAATCCAGCGAATTGTATTCCGAACACGTCTGTATGTATGTTTTGGCTGGAGGCGGATGTGGTCTTAACTGCAATGTTCGAGGCACTGGAGTATACCCTAAGGATCACTTTGCCAACTGGAAGCGCCTTATCGTCGAATCCCGTACCTGAGGTTACGCACACGTATCTGGCGGGCACAGTCAGGACCATTAATATTGGTGGATTCAACAGCATGACCCACGATATTGTCTGGGAGGGGTGCACCCATGTGTCGTCATTAGGAGGGTGCTTTGTCCATATGAATGCGAACAAGGTGGTCAAGCCAACACTTGTAGCTACCTCATCAGGCGGTGGTGGTGGTGGTGGTGGAACGGGTACTACCCCGGAGGAGACGACCGATTGCGAGAACGACCAGGTCTTGAATGACGACGATGAGTGCGTTGATCCGCCAGCGCCAGTTTGCACAGGCAACCAGGTCTTGAATGACGACGATGAGTGCGTTGATCCGCCAGCGCCAGTTTGCACAGGCAACCAGGTCTTGAATGACGACGATGAGTGCGTTGATCCGCCAGCGCCAGTTTGCACAGGCAACCAGGTCTTGAATGACGACGATGAGTGCGTTGATCCGCCAGCGCCAGTTTGCACAGGCAGCCAGGTCTTGAATGACGACGATGAGTGCGTTGATCCGCCAGCGCCAACTTGCGGCGTGGGCGAATTACCGGCTTGTCCGGTGAACAAATGCACTGCGGACTTGAAGCCGGCCGACCGCAGTTGGATGCCGCATCCAGCTATTTCAACGGTCAATTACCGTTGGGTCCCGGTCTTCTTCGGCCCGCAGGGCTGCACTGAGTACCAGGAGAGTATGACGACAACCACGACGACGACCTACCACTTGGCGCATGCGTGCGGGACGATTGGACAGGACCAGTGCTGGGTCGGCAGTACTACCACTTCGACATCCGTGAGCACCAGCGCCTGGAGCCGAACCGGTTCGAGCCAGCCCTGCAACTTTAGCCGCTCGCCATCGGAGACATCCTTCACCCTGACGGCCGGCGAGTATGAGCTGGAATGGGATGATCAGCGAATCGTGTTCACGGTTCCGGTTGGCACCACGGTGGAGTTGAGTTGGCGCGAGGACGGCAACGGCGGCTACACCGCCGTGTTGAGCGTGAAGAACGGCGTGCAGGTCGAAGTTGGCTCCGACGCGTTGAGTGGTGACGAACGGGCTCGCGAGGCCAGGTTTGTGGGGATCACAGAAACGACTCTCGCGGCGATCGCCAACTCGCTGCGTGATCCGTCCGAGGCGACGACGACCACCACGACAACGACGAGCAACTGCGCCTTGATCGAGTCCTCCGAGGACGGGGCCGCGAGCGTGAGTCTGGACGATCACTCCTGTGCGCGGTTCAGCCAGGGTGGAACCCTGTCGGTCACGTCCGGCAGCGCGACCCGCAGCTTCGTTCTGTCGACAGGCCGCGACTGGCTGGTGGTCGCAGGCGCCGATTCATCAGCGGTGACGTTCATCGACATCGAGAGCGGCGGTCACATCAGCTTCTCCCTAGCCGACGGAACAGAGCTATCACGTCACATCCCAGTGGGCGAATCGGACCTGCCAACGCTGTTCGATGCGATCGGGACCGGGACTTCTTCCGATAACGGCGGAGAGGGGGAGTAGTGGCGGAGAACTGCCTAGTCCTTCAACAAAGGTGTGATGCAAGCTTGCTCGCTCGCCAGGATATCTTGTCCAGCCAACGAGGATGCTCATTTGTCGGAATTGATAAGCGCAACCGTATCCAGTGCTCCAACAGTGAGACTCGCCAGGATTCAGGTATGGCGCGGATCTGGGATGTTGTCGGTGCCTGACTACTGAGAGACAGTTTCTCTACCCGGGTCCAGATGTGCTAGCGTTGCTGGACGCAAGCCTTGAGGCGTTGGCCGACACTTGCGCCGGGGCGCGCCGCCGGCCCAAGAAGTCATCTTCTCCTGGCGGGAGTGCGCCACGCAAGACAGCGATGAGCACGGAGGGATAACTATCGATCTGTCCACCACACTGGACAAAATCGAGAACCTTTGAGTTGACGTTTCCGCTTGAGTTCTGAGTCGATTGTCCTGGCGTGGTGAGGGGTTCAGCCTTGTCGCTGTCGCTCAGCACATCAAGCCGCCGAGCTGACGAACCATCGTTGCTTGTCTCCGGCCCTACGTGGACGACCTTTGCTTGCGATCACTGGGTGCTCGGTTGTATCTCATCTGTCGTGCAGCTCGCAAGATTCCCTGTGGCCGTTGAGACGGAGGTCGCAACAGGCGACTAACCGCAGTCGGCCCCAACTGCATCGAGCGGAGGGCCGTCAAACGTGATTACGGCGGCTGGCGAGTACCGTGCATAGCTCATGCCGTCAGCGTACCCAGGTCCGTTGACCGGGCGTCAGTGAGGGCGGCACATCTCGTCAAAGGCAGGTTCTGGCCCAAAGTAGCTGGCGGAGGGCAACGGCTGCGGCTGGCGCCTAGTTTCCGGAACGATCTGCTTTAGCGCCGATGTGGTCGACCCGGGTGAGATCGAGGCTGGCTGAGCCGGGCTCATCGCAGCGGCCAAGGCGTGCGGCCTCCAGTGACCTCCAGGCCAGGTTATCCGTGGGGGGCGTTCCTGCGTCCCGGTACGGTCGTGACGGCAATGCCGGCCCCCGATCTGGTCGGACGATGGTGGAAGTGATCGGTAGACGGAAGACGTGCTTCGATGCTGAATCGAATGACTTGGTTGTATAAACTGATATCTTTCTGATACTTTTGCTCGGTAATGAGATACAACATGACCAGTTCCATGAGGCCGATCCACCGCCGACTGGTGACTGGCTTGCTGCTAGCCCTGGTTGCGGCGGCGGTGCTGCTGATCGGGCTACTCGTGGGGCCCCAGTTCACGGGCGCCGAGGATGTACGGACGCCGGCGCCGGCCTGTGCGAACGGCACGGTCGTGGCCGCCCCGGTCGAGCATCCTGAGTTGGTCCAGGACTGTGAGATTCTGCTCGGCCTGAGGGACGAACTGGCCGGGAGCGCCACGCTGAACTGGAGTGCGAGTCTGGCGATCAGCGATTGGGAAGGGATCACCGTCGATCAGCGCAACCTGAACGCACCGCTGCGGGTGACGGCGCTGAAGCTGCGCGACGGGCGGCTGGCCGGCACGCTGCCGCCCGCCCTAGGCGGCCTCAGCGGGCTGCGAGTGCTGTGGCTCTCGCACAACCAACTGACGGGGTCGATTCCACCTGAGCTGGGCAACCTGACCACGTTGACCGAGCTGAGGCTGGCCGGCAATCAGCTGAGCGGTTCAATCCCGGTCGAGCTCGCGGAGATCGGTCCGCAACTTGAGCGGCTGGATCTCAGTGGACCGCAGCCGCTGCCCAGCGGGATCGGTCTGACGGGGCGGATTCCGCCGCAGCTGGGCAACCTGAGCGGCCTGCAGTCGCTGCATCTGGAAGGCAATCGGCTGAGTGGACCGATTCCGACCCGACTGGGACGATTGACGAATCTGCAAGGGTTGCACCTGCAGCGCAATCAGCTGAGCGGGGCGATTCCGACCCAGCTGGGCGCGCTGACCATGCTGGACGAACTGAAGTTGTCCGACAACCAGTTGGTGAGTACGATTCCGACGCAGTTCATCAACATGCAACTCCAACGGCTCTACCTGACGGGCAACACGATCAGGGGCTGTCTGCCCTACTGGTTGGGTCCGGGCTTCCAGCAGTACGGCGACATGGCGCGGCTCAACCTGCCCGACTGCGTGGGCGTCCAGCCGGAGACGCCGGTGACGCCGCTACCGAGCTACACGCTGACGGTCACGGCGGGAACGGGTGGTGAGGTGACGCCGAGCGGGACGAGCAGCCACGACGAAGCAGTCGAGGTGACCCTGACGGCGAGCTGGAACGACGCGACGCACACGTTCGCGGGTTGGTCGGGAGCCTGCGCCGGTACGGCCACGACCTGCGCGCTGGAGATGTACGCCGACTACACGGTCGAGGCGTCGTTCACGGAGTTGCCGGCCGACCGCTGCGCGGCGCCGACCGACGCCAACTGCATCCGCGCGGTCTACCTGGGCGCGCCCGACGACTACGAGCAGGTCCAGGACATCCCGGCCGACAGGCTCATCGTGCCGAACGCGGATGGCCGCTACGAGATCGATCGCGATCAACAGGTGACAGTCGTCACCGCCGCCCCATTGCCGGCCAACCATGACCGATTCATCCCCGACGTCAGACCTGACTCAACGCCTGATCCACTCTCCTTCCTCCAACTGGTCCCTCCGGTGGGCACGACGTATTCGCTCACGGCGTCCAAAGACCCCTACGCCGCCGAGCGCATCGAGTTCGACCTTCGCGCCGCGATCACGCGGCTGGGCAGCATCAAGCCGATTCCCGGAGTGGTCGTGGTCAGCACCGAGTTCGCCGTCCTACCCGACCCGTTGACGCTGGAACTGGTCAGCGCAGACCCGCTCTGCACGGCCAACACCGCGGCGGAGCTGCGCACGACCGTCAGCGGCGGCAAAGCGCCGTACACGCTCACCATCGACGGCGAGACGGTCGACGCCAGAGCCGACTTTCACGACGTCAACTGCGGTCCATTGAAGGTGGATCCTCTGTCCAGCGAACCGCTGATCGATCAGTTCAAGTCATTCCAAGCCCTGGTCATCGATGAGCACGGCGTCAACGCCAGCGCGGGGGCGACGGTCGAGGTGCTCGGGGCGGGCGCGCCGACACTGAGCGCGCAGACGGCAGCCTCGGGCTCCGTGGCGTTGAGTTGGAGCGCCGAGTCCACGAGCGGCATCATGCACTGGGAGTACCGCCAGCGACAGGGCGACGGCGTCTGGGGAGGCTGGACCAGTATCGCCGGCTCTGATGCGGCGACGACAGAACACTCCGTCTCGGGTCTGACCGAAGATGCGAGCTATAGCTTCCACCTGCGAGCGATCAGCAGCGGTGTAGCCGGTGCACGCTCGGGGACGGCCAGCGCTGCCACTGGCTTGACGCCGACGGAGCGGATGGTTTACCTCCTATATGGCGACTACGATGCCACTGGCGGCGCAATTGCGCAGAGCGCGTACGCACTTCTTTCAGAGACCACAGATCTGTCGAGCGGAATTACCAACATCGAGGACGCTCCGACCGCAGTGGCCCTGCTCGTCAACACTGAGGGTTTCGGCGGCCGATACTATGCCGATTTTCTCAACAATGTGGCTGTAGGGGACGCCGTCACTTGGTTCCGCAATCACTGGTGTTGGTACGCCTACGAGGTCGTGGCGTTGCATGTCGATCCACCGATGTCGGCGCGCAAGCTGTTCAGTATCCGGCTGACTGAGAAAGATACGTGCGAAGGACCGATTCGAGATACTCGGAGTGGCCACTTCGACAGGCTGGTTTGGGGCCCGCCTCCGAGCGAACCGGTCATCGGCACGGACGGTATCCGAATCTTCCCACATCGTCAACCGGTGGAAGGCGGCCACACCTATCGCATCACGGCGGATGGTGGGTACTGGATCGGCCTCATTGTGGTCGATGTTCCGGCGAGTATGCGGCTGATCCAGACGGGTAGCTCGGAAGAGTTCGGAGGAACGATCACCCTCTCCCTAATGGATGAAGCAAGCGGCGCCATATTAGGCATTGACTTCGACACGGGCGAGGAGGTGGGACGCTACATTCCTGAGGACTACGGCTCGACCGGCGAGACACGAGATGTGGGCGCTCTGTTTGACGCGATCGCCGCCTCAGCACGTGTACAGCATCAACCATGATCACTGAGGGTCAGAGAGGTGGAGCCGTGAGAGCGTACGCTTGGGGAGTTGCGATAGCGATTCTGGCAATAGCGTGGATATTCACTGGCGGACAGGACATCGTAGTTGCTGATCTTGGCGACGGCCATACTCGCGCACAACGCTCAAATGTGTTTGAAGCACGGGACGACGACCTGCGACCAGGGCGGATCACTCGCAATTTGGCAACGGGTAACGCGCTTGTCGTGTGCAGCGAGGTCTTCCCGGAAGCAACGAGAAAAGCCGTTCGTCGTTGGAACGACCGATTGCGACGTACAATATTGGTCTTTGAGGATGACGAGGAAAATTGCGCGGACCTTGAGGTGGTTCCGGGCGGCGGTTGGGAAGCGGAAGCAGGCATCGCAGGCGTATTTGTCTCAGTTGGCACGGATGACGCAAAGGGATACCGTGGACGAGTTGTGACGAATGAGATGTGTCGTAGCGATTCCTTTGCATGCGTGCGACAGGACGATGTAGATCCTATCCTCCGGACGCGATACGGCCGTCTTGAAGTGATTGTAAACCCGCAGCAGTTCTGCCGTGATGCTGGGGCGCCACCGTCCGCCATGTGCGACATTAACATCCAGCTGGCTGATGTAGATACCGATGATGACCTTCGCTTTCTTATAGCGCATGAGCTTGGACATGCTTTGTCTCTGGCGGATTACTATTGCCAGCATCGCGATCCTGGAAATCCAGATAATGCAAGCAATCGGCACCCGGATTTCGTAGACGTACCGACTCTTATGAACTCTTTTTCATTTTCGGGCATCGATCTCAGGCGGACGTGTAACTCGCCGGACGGGAGTCCGACACCACGCGACGTTAACGACTACCGAACGATCTATCTCCCCGCAGGAGTCACCGACCTAGTCGGCGAGGCCAACCTCCAAACGGTCACCTTGACCTGGGATCAGACAGATGTGTTTGTCGAGTCGCATTTCGAGATCCAGCGGGCGGTTGGAGCAGGTTGGGTAGAAGTGGCGAGGTCCCCGGCCAATGCCGAGTCGGCAACGCTGACCTCGCAGCCGGGCGGTGAGCAACGGTACCGAGTCGTGTCGGCGACCATGGCCCTTTCCGAGGGTCCTGATCGACATGGGCACCTCCACGGCCCTGCTAGCGAAGAAGTAGAAATCATATTGCCGCCCGTTATCAATAGCGTCACCGCGTCCGGAACTTCGCTTACCGCCAATTTCAATTGGGAAGGGGCTTACCCCCTTTATTCTAGGTGGATCCTCTACCGGGCAACGAGCAAGACAGGCTCTTATAGCGCTGTAGGAGGTACAATGGACGATTCTGAATCACCGGTCAGTTTCACTGGCTTGTCCCGGGGGTACTGGTATAGGTTGCAAGGCCAGACCTGCGAGGACCGCATAGATCCGGGAAACCGTGACCGCGGAGCTGACCAAAAGCAAGAGCGACAGATATTCGAGGTTTGCGGGATGTGGAGCACACTCTCAGATGCGGTCGAGATTGCAGCGCTGCCACAGCCGCCCAAGGAACTCGATCCCCCAGGGCTTAACTGCCTCACTTCACGCGACACCGGCGTGATCATTGCCTGGAGGACCTGCTGCAGTCCGACACAAGCGGCGACGTTGCTGAATTGGTTGGTCGCGGCCGACGACAGCTTCGTCGCGGTACTCAAATGGGATGGTTCGCAGTGGCTGCGGTACGCGAGGGTCCATGGCATGCTGGTACCGGGATCGACAAACTTCTCGATCAGCGGCGGCGCTGTGCTTTGGCTAGACGCCTCTACATCGACCCGCGCAGACGGCGCTTGGATCCCGCCGCCGCCGCCAACGACCGAGGAGTTGGAGAGGTTGGCGGCACTGGCGGCGCAGTAGGCGAAGGCTGCCAGTTCGCGGTCGCGTTGACCGTCCGCTCGGCCTCGCCAGCGGCTCCCAGGTAGCGTTCATCCCCGCCCAGCTGGCCAGCGAGCCGCGCCGCCAGCTGAAACTCCGGATGCCGTCCGCTCAGTGCCAGTCGTGGGCGGTCGGCATGCGCAGATTGACTCCGATGGCTTCGATGCTCTCCGCCACGATGTTGGTCGTGCCTTCCCCACGGTCGATGTGACCGGTGAGCAGGATTAGCTGATTCGACAGCGCCCGCCGACACCTGGCGTACACTTTCGGCTAGACGATGGTCTACACGTCGCCGCTCTCGTCCTGGCCGACCGGGTGCTGTCGAGTGATCGGCCAACCCGCGACATGGATCCGCTGGCCGTGCCTGGCGTCGTAGACCTCAGCGGTCGTCATCACGTCCGCGTCCAGCATCGGGCGGATGAACTCCATCACGTGCACGCTGGAATAGATGCCCAACGCCCGGTACTCGCCGACCATCTTCTCGTAGTCGCTGAAGTCCTCGAAGCGCGGCGGCGCGTTCGCTCCGACGACCAAGAATGGCTGGCGATCGACGGCGGCGGCGCTTACGACAGCGCTGCTGCAAGAATGACCTTCATCAACATCGCGACGGGCGGCGCCATTACCCGTTCGCTCTCCGACGGCTCGGAAGTCAGCCGCCTCGTTCCTGAGGGCGGGAGCGAGCTTACGCCGCTGTTTGACGCGATGCACCCGCCTCCGCCATCCGGGTCCGACGATAAGCCGGATCGCTAGACTTGGTATCCGTCACTCGTTACCTGGCAAAGCATGAAGTTCTCAATCGAGCGCCTGCTACACGAGGGAGGAGTGGAAACAACGCCCGTTCCAACCCTCTGATCGGCGGTCGCCGAAGCCTGCGCCAATGATCCGATCCGGCGCGCAGGTTTGGCCATTCTCTCAGTCGTATTTTCGCGGCCCTAAGACGGCCCAACTTGCGGGCACGAAAAATCCCCTCCATACAAGGCTCCGCGGGGAGGTCAATGCCAAATTGGTTGTGACCTCCCCGCTCCCGCTCAACCGGCTGCGGCCAGCGCCGCTCCTTGCTCCTGTTCCAGCGCCCACTCGAACAACGATGGCGAGGCCGGCTGCGCCTGGCGCCCGCGCCGTTTCGACGGCTGAGGCGGCTCAGCCATGAACTCGGCCCAACTGAATAGTGACTGCTGCGGTTGCGGCAATCCGTGATGGCCGCCGCAGGGAACCAGTTCCAGTACCGACTCCTCAGGGCGGTCGCTGGGGATCGTCACGACCATTGGTTGCGCCTCCGGTTCGGCTCGTTGCCAGTCGTCGTCGACGAGCAAGGCGTCGGCCTGCGCCGCGACCTGCTGCGCTTCGAGGAAGATGTCCTCGACCGGCTCGTCGTCGGCTTCGCCTGAGACCAGCTTGCGGGCCAGGGCCATCATCAGGTCGTCGCCGGTGTCGCCGTAGGCGGCCAGCCCGTCCTCGGGCAGGTCGCCCTCGACGGCGAGCGAACTCTGCAGTTTCTGCGCGACCAGCTTGAGCGCGTCGGCCTGGAGCGTGTTCCGGTAGGCCATGAACACGACCTTGACCGGTTGGGTCTGGCCGATCCGCCAGCTGCGGCGCGAGGCCTGGCGCATCGTGTACACGCTGTAGTCGGTCTCGTACCAGCAGATCGTCGGAAAGGCGATCAGGTCGAGCCCGGTCTGTACCAGCCTGGGGTGACAGATCAGGACATCGACGCCTTCCTTGACCCGCTTCGCGACCCAGGCTTCGCGCTGCTTGGGTTCCACCCGGTCGGCCTTCATCACCGCCGTCTTGAACCCGTGCCGGGTAAGCAGCGACTCCAGCCGGCCGGTGATGTCGCGCGTGCCAGTGTGGGTCGCGTAGACCAGCACCCGTCGTCCGGCCAGACGCTCTTGCGCGACCAGGTCGATCAGCTGCTGCTCCTTGGGGTAGATGCGCTGCTCGTCGAGCGGCGGCAGTTGCACGATCAAGTCGCCCGTGTCGGGGTCGAACACGGACTCGCCCCTGGTGCAACCCTCGGGATAGGCCAGCAGCGCCTGCAGGTAGGTCGAGAGCAGCCGCGCCGAGCCGCGTTCGATCGCCTGCAGCAGGGCTCGCTTGAGGTCGGTCGCGAGGATCCGGTAGGCCGAGGCCTGCGAGAGGCCGTGCACGCCTTCCTCCGTGTCCATGCTCGCCACCTGGATCTGCTCCTCGTAGGCGGGCAGTCCCGAAGCGACGTCGGCCAGCCTGAGGAAGAGCGAGTGGCCGATGATGTGGAACAGCGCCGCCGGCGCCATTCCCGGTCGCTCTTTGATCTGCTTGCGGTAGCTGCGGCGGCGGGACTGCGAGCCGTCCTCGGTCGGGTCGTCGTCGCGGTCGTTGCGTACCCGCTGCTCGAGGAATCCGTAACGCTCGACCCACTTGTGCTCGTCTGAGCGTCCAAACTCGGACCGGATCTCGGGCGAGAACCGGTACAAGAGGTGGAAGAGCGTCGAGGCGTAGCCGCCCATCAAGGTGCCCGACAGCGCCAGCGACTTGCCGCAGGCGTCGGCCAGGATGCCGGCCGAGACGCCCTGGGCGGAGCCGCGACCCTTGTGCTCGTGCACCTCGTCCACGATCAAGAGGTCGAAGTAGCCGCGCATGTGCTGCTTGACGTAGTCGGCCAGCGGGTACTTGCGCGGCCCCTGTCCGGGCCTGCGCCGAGCCATCAGACCGGCGTTGTAGTCGGTCGTCACGGTCTGCACCGGACGCGCCTCGGCCGTCCACAAGGGCGTCCCGCAGTTGGGACACTTGTGGCGCTTCTTGTCCAACTGCTTATGCGGGACGGGGACGCCTTCCGCGTCCACGATCTGCGCGGTGCAGTCGGGGCAGGCCGGGGTCATCACGAACGCGCCGGTCTCCTCGTCGCGGACGGGGTGGCCGTCCTCATCCGTGAGCCGGCGGGTCCAGTAAGCGGGACGGAAGCGGTGGCCGAGCTTGGCCCGCGAGTGCGACATGACCACGTACTGGGGGCCGGAGCCCTCCTGGCGGCGCAGCTGCTCCAGGTCGGTGATCGAGTCGGCGATGCCGGTGCGGACCAGCGGGATCGTGTCCTCGATCTCGCGTCGCCACTTGCCCACCAGGTGCGGCGGGCAGAGCACGAGCACACGGCGGAAGCCGGCCAGCTGGGCGGCGGCGATGGCGATGAACGTCTTGCCCACGCCCATCTCGCCCACGACAGTGGTGCCGCGCTGCTCGGTCAGGCTCAGCGCGGCGCCGCGGATCACGGTCTCCTGGGCGCCCATCGGCCGGCGCTTGAGTTGCGGCATCGGGCGGTCGTCCGCCGCCGGACGGTACCTGGGTGGGTAGCTGTGGACGATCCGCTTCGTGATCGCCTCGCGGTAGGTGTCGATGAACTCTGAGAGGTTCATGAGTGGTTACTCCTCGATGTGGGCCCGTGCGTCCTGGACGCAGTCGGGCAGTTGTTCGAACTGGTCTCGGTGCAGACCGCAGCGGCGCCACCAGCTGTAGCTGCGGCCGGCGGTCTGGTTGCCGTCTTGGTCGATGGCGACGAGTTCCTCAAAGAAGATCTCGCAGCCCCGATCGTTGATCCAGGGGTTCATGGTTGTGGTTCCGTTCTAGCCCGATCCACATGGCGGCCGGTCGGGCGGGCTGATGGTCTAGGCGCTGAGCGCGAGCGTCAGCTGTCGCTCAGGGGCGACGGCGTCGAGGCGCTCGGCCAACAGTCGGGCGGCGTCGCGGTCGGCGATGTCGTCGGGGTCGATCCACTCGAGTTCGAGCAGCTCGGCGAAGACCTGTCCGATCGTGACGAAGGCGTTGAAGTCCGGTGGCGACGGCCTGTGCTCAGGCATCGTTCGCCAGCCAGACCAGATCCGAGGGCTGCCAGTCAACCAGCTCGACGCGGTCGTCGGGCTGCCAGTCGAGCATCGGGTAGTCCCGCTCGCGCACGCCGCAGGCGTCCTGCCCCGCGCAGGTCGCGCACTGGAGTAGCGGCGCCGCCTCGGCGTCGGGCGTGAAGCTCTGGTCGTCGGCGTCGTAGTGCTCGCGGCAGGAGCCGCATTCGGTAGTCTGGGTCATGTCAGGTCTCCAAATCTGACTCAGAGCGGGCGAGGGGTGTGATCCGTCGCCCGCTCACTGGTTTCAGTTGGCGCAATCGCAGGGGTCGGGCGACTCCAGCGACTGTTCGATCCGGCCGCAGCCCGAGCACTGCCAGCGGGTGAACCCGTGCTGGTAGAACTGCCGCCAGGTCTGGCGGCGCGGTTGATCAGCTGCCGGGTTGGCTGGGCGGTCGTCGTCCGTGATCCGGTCGACGCTTCGGGGCGTGTGTTGCGTCATGTAGCCGCAGCCGTCGCAGGGCGCTCGTACGACCTCGGTCTCGTGGTAGCGGTAGTCGAAGTACTCGGCGGACGACTGGCGCCCGCAGCGGTCGCAGGCGTAGTGAACTCTGAGTCGGGGCATGATGGGTCTCCATTCGGGTATGAGCGGTGTGAGTGGCAACGCGCGTCCGCCCGGCCGCGCTGGGTTCGTTTGGGGTCGGCTATGCCTCGATCCGTTCGATCCGGCCCGAGTCGAGGTCGAGCGTGACCACACTCGTGTGCAGCTGCTCGCGGAAGACGTCGTGCGTCTCGCCTTCCTCGACCAGGACCATCTCCTTGGTCGTGCGCCCTTTGACTAGGACGCGGGAATCCGCGGTCTCCAGTTCGAGGTTGTCGAGGAAGCCGGCCGCGACCAGCATCGCCAGATGCCCCTTGCGCAAGGGCATCAGCGGGCGCGTCGAGCGGTCCGTGGGCGGCCAGAACGCCTCGGTGATCTCCTCCTGCGTCCAGAGCCCGCGCGCGCGAGCCTCGGCGACCGCCTTCTCGAAGTCGATCACCCGGGTCGTGAACATCGCCGCTCCCGGCGGCGAATGGCCCACGTCGTAGACCGGTTGCAGGTCCTGACGCAGCGGCGCGAGCTCGTCGATACTCCCGAGCAAGTCGTTCATCGCCCGTGCGTCCGGTCGCGGCTGTTCCTTGCGCAGACCGATGACCACGACCTGGTTGAACTGCTCGATCTCAGGCTGGGGGAAGGCCCAGGCCCGGACGCGGGCGTAGTTGGTCGTCAGGAACCGCGCCGAGGTCGCGATCTGAGCTCGGGGGATGATGTAGACCAGCACCCCGTCCGGCTCCAGGTAGCGGCTGCAGTGCGTCAGGAACGCGTGCTCGACCCGCTTGTCTTCGCGGTCGTGGTCGTAGGGCGGATTGAGCCAGATCAGGTTGAACGTGCGGTTGGCGATCGAGCAGCGGAAGAGGTCGCTGGCCAGCACGTGGTCGAGCTGTTCGGCCGCCTGCTGCGCGCGTTCGGTCTGCAGTTCGACGCCGTAGGTCTCGACCGTCATGCTGCGACTGAGCGAGTCGGCCAGCTGCCGCAGGGCGTCGCCCGGGCCGCAGCAGGGGTCGAGCAGTCGCACGATCTGGTCGCGGTTGCGGCTGTAGCGGATCGGCGCCATCAGCAGCGAGCGGATGTAATCGATCACGCGCGGCGGCGTCGGGTAGTAGCCGCCCTTCAGTTGTCCGGCGAGTCTCATTCGGTGTCCTTTCGTTCGTGGTCGGCCTCAACGAGGCCGATCAGGTGGTCTTCGAGGTCTTCGGCGATCTGGGCGATCTGCCAGCCGACTCCTGGGGTTGCAGGAGCCAGCCGGCCGTCTCGTCCTGACCGCGTTGGACTGTGATGACGATCTGGTCGTCTTGTCTGTCGTCGTCGGTCGTGGTCTCGCTCTCAGTCGAGAGCTCGACCTGCTCGAAGGTGGTGTCCGGTGCGGTCATTGGTTCTCCTCCCGGTACTGCTCAAGCAGGTTGAGCAGGTGGTCGTGGATGTCCTCGTGGAAGCCCGCGTCGATCTGCGCGCCGTCCTCCTTGAGGTCGAAGTTGTAGATCGCGGTGATCTCTTCGCCGGCGATATCGTCTTCGCCCACCGCATCCCCTGGTCAAGCCAGGGGCAGGCAAGTGCGGGGCAGGCGGCTCGGGTCTCAACCGTGACGGTCACGTGGCGGTGACTCATGGCGATGCTCCGTTCAGTTCACGGGGCAGCTTGAGCGCGCCGTACTTGACGGCCGCCGAGAGCTCGGTCTCGAGCTGCTGCGGGTCGTGGTAGCAGGACCAGGCGTGCAGGCCCTCCGACTTGAGCGGTCTGATCGCCTCGCGCTCCAGCCCTTGTTCCCAGAGCCAGTCGGCCCAGCTGTGATGGACCGGCAGTTCGCTGCGCTGGTTGAGGAAGCGCAGGTGCAGGGCCGGCGCGTCGGCGGCATCCGGGGTCAGCAGCAGGAATGCGTCGCGCTCAAACGAGAGTTCCGCCATCCGGGTGTAGACCATCGCGTGGTAGGCGCCCGCTTGCGGGAGCCGGACCAGCTTGGTCTTCCAGGTACCGATGCTGCTCTCGGGGATCTGGCAGCTCTCGTAGCCGCCCTCGTGGATGCCGTCGGCCGCGCCTTTGATCAGGAACGCGGGTTGCGGCGGCGAGTTGAGCAGCGCCGCCCAGATCGCCTTGAGCGAGGTCTGAGCGCCGACCATCGAGACGAACCAGAGCTGGTTCTGCTCCGGGTCGGAAGCGAAGGCGTCGCAGGTGGCGGAGAAGCCGCCGGCGGTGATGGTGTAGAGCTGTGTGGCCTGCCCCGCACTTGATGCGGGCGAGAACTCATCTCCCGACGGAGATGTGGTGGGGGTGTCGAGCATGGCTCGTCCTTTCGATTGAATGCGGTGTTGGGGAGAGGACTCAGGCGAGGAGGTCCTGGCCCTTGAGCGAGACCCAGCCGTCTGAGCCGACCACGACGTGGTCAAGCAGCTCGATCCCGAGCAACTGGCCGACCTCGGCCAGGTCTTTCGAGAGCTGGATGTCGTCGCGGCTGGGTTCGGGGTCGCCCGAGGGATGGTTGTGGACCACGACGATGTGCGGCACGGCCTCGACCACGGCAGGACGGAAGACCTCGGCCGGGCGGACCAGGGCTGCGTAGCCGTTGCCCTGGTAGATCGTGCGCTGGCCGACGACGCGGTTCTTGCGGTCCAGGAGCAAGACCCGGACCTGCTCTTGGGCCAGCCGCGACATCTCCTCGCCGAGCAGTTCGACGACGGTCTCGGGCCGGTAGATGGCGGGCATGTCCAGGGGCCGCTCGGGGCGGGTCTCGACCTCGTAGCGGATCGCGAGTTCGCCGAGCAGGTTGAGGTTCTGGCGCAGGGCGTCGAGCAGCGCCTGCTGTTCGGTGTTCATGGGGGTGGTTTCGGTCAAGGTGGTCATCTCGGGTTCCTTTCAGATGGTGAACACGAAGCGGGGCCGCTCCCCTCGTTGGTGGGAGAGCGGCCCCGGAGCGCGCCTCGGCGGAGGCGTCAGTTGGCTTGATGAGTGACTAGAAGGGTTGGTCGCTGTCGGACTGGCGGCCGTCGCTCTGGCCATTGCTATTGCGGCTGTCGAGGAAGACGACTTCGTTCGCGTGAACCTCGGTCGTCTGACGGCGCTGGCCGTCCTGGTCCTCCCAGTCGTCGTAGCCGAGCCGGCCCGCGGCGTAGATCCGGTCGCCCTTGCGGACGTACTCGGAGACGGCCTCGGCGGTCTTGCCCCAGCAGACGAGGTTGTGCCAGTCGGTCTGGGTGTCGCCCGACCCGTTGCGGCGGTCGGTCGCCAGCCGCAAGCGGCAGACGGCCGTGCCGTTCTTCGTCTGGCGCAGCTCGGGATCGGTCCCGACCCGGCCCAGCAGTTCGATTCGGTTGATCGTGCGTGACATCGTTGGTGCTCCTTTCAGAGAGCGTGTCTTGGTGCTGTTCGTCCCTCGATCAGGTCGGGGGCAGGCCGCACCAGTGGCTTAAACAAGCAGGGCCGCCCTCCATTCGCAGGAAGGCGGCCCTGGGGTGCGCCCGTCTCGCGGGCGTCGTGGCTCGGTGGTCTCGGGTCCGTTAGAAGGGTGCGTCCTCCGTTCCGTTGTCCGAGCGGCGGCCCCCCGTGGAGTCGAGGAAGACGACCTCGTTCGCGTGGACCTCGGTTGTCTGACGGCGCTGGCCGTCCTGGTCCTCCCAGCTGTCGTAGCCGAGCCGGCCCGCGGCGTAGATCCGGTCGCCCTTCTGGACGTACTCGGCGACGGCCTCGGCGGTCTTGCCCCAGACCACGAGGTTGTGCCAGTCGGTCTGGGTCTCGCCCTGACCGTTGCGGCGGTCGGTCGCCAGCCGCAGCCGGCAGACGGCCGTCCCGCTGCGGGTCTGGCGCAGCTCGGGGTCGGTCCCGACCCGCCCCAGGAGTTCGATCCGGTTGATCGTGCGTGACATTGGTGGTGCTCCTTTCAGAGAGCGTGTGATAGCGCGGACTGGCCTCACTTGATGTGGGGACTGCCCGCGCCGGTGTGCGAGAACAAAGCGGGGCCGCTCTCCGCGTTCGTGGGAGAGCGGCCCCGAAGTGCACCTCGGTGGAGGCGTCCTTTGGCGTGATGAGTGACTAGAAGGGCTGGTCGCCGTCCCCTTCGTTGCGGCGACCGTTGCCCCCCGCTCGGGTCGGGGGCTGGCTATTGCTGTTGCGCGAATCGAGGAAGACGACCTCGTTGGCGTGGACTTCGGTCGTCTGACGGCGCTGGCCGTCCTGGTCCTCCCAGCTGTCGTAGCCGAGCCGGCCCGAGGCGTAAATCCGGTCGCCCTTGTGGACGTACTCGGCGATGGCTTCGGCGGTCTTGCCCTAGACCACGAGGTTGTGCCAGTCGGTCTGGACGTCACCGTTCCCGTTGCGGCGGTCGGTCGCCAGCCGCAGTCGGCAGACGGCGGTTCCCTGCTTGGTCCGGCGCAGCTCGGGATCGGTCCCGACCCGGCCCAACAGTTCGATTCGGTTGATCGTGTGTGACATTCTTCGTGCTCCTTTCAAAGAGCGTTTCGGCGCGGAACTCCCGCGCCGGTTTGGGTGAGACGAAAGCGGGGCCGGCCTCCAGTGAGTGGAGACCGGCCCCGCCTGCCCCGCACTTGATGCGGGGTGTTGCGACCGCTCTGCAGAGGGGTCGTCTAGCTGACCCGCAGGTACTCCGAGGCCTGCTCGGTCACGATCTCGGCCCGCTGCTCGGGTGCGAGCAGCGCGTTGAGCCGCTTGTGGTCGACCGCGTAGCGGCGGCTCGTGACCATGCCCACGGTGCGCGTCTTGGCCGAACCTTCCAGCCTGGCTTTGGTTTCTCCTTTCCCTGTGAGCCAGTGCTGGAGGGTCTTGAGCGCTCCGCGCTTGTCGGCGTCGAGCGACTTCAGCTGCTGCTGCATGCGCTCGTACTCGTGCAGCGCCGCCTGGGCATCGTGATCGGAGACGGGATCAACCGGCTCGGCCTCGGCTTCCTCGAAGGCCTCAATCGCGTCGCCGGGCTGGCAGACGTTGAGGTAGGGACAGCGCTGGCACTGCCAGTCGGAGGGCCCGAAGTCGCGTTCCGGCAGGGCCTCGGGGTCGGGGCCGCATGTCCGGTGGCGGTCGGCCAGCGGCGCCAGCCGTTCGCAGGCGCGGTCCCAGGCTCGCTCGACGCGAGCTGCCGGAATCACTTCGTAGTCCCAGCGCCGTGAGCCGGTGTCGAGCGTCGCGATCACCGTCTCGTGGAAGTCGCCGTATAGGCCGAGCGTGTAGCAGGCCGCCTGCGCCACCGACTCGGGGTGACTGCGCTCCGCTCCCAGCGTCTGCCAGCGCTTGAACGCTTCGGGTCCGCGCGTCTTGACCTCGATCACCGACTCGTCGCCGAACAACTCAATCGCGCCGGTCGCGTCGGGATGACCAGTCACGGACAGTCCCGGTATGGCCTCGACTTCGACCCGCAGCGGCGCGTCAGTGTCAGCCGGGGTGACCGTCCAGAACCGGCGCTGCATGGCGCGGACGACGACCGGTTCAAGCGCCTGTCCGGCCTCGAGCACGAGCTTGGTCTCGTCCGACATCGGGTTGGTTACGTCCTGTTCGGTGGCCGCGTACCAGAGCGCGCGACGGCACTGGCCCAGAGCCGAGGCGCGGACTTCGATCCGTCCGTCGTCGGTGAACCGGGCTGCGGGTCGGTCGAAGACGCGAGAGCGGCTCGGGGTCAAGGGTGGGTTGCTGAGGGTCATGGCGGATACCTTTCTTGGTTCCGGTAGGAGCGAGCGAGGCCACCTCGTTAGTGGGTGGCCCCTCTCCAGTTGGTCGGGTGGGTCGGTTCGCTCAGCCCTGTTCGGCCTTCTGCCGCTGTTCGAGCTTCTCGGCGGCGGAGGCGATTAGAGGGTTGATTTGATCCGGGCCGAGGTCGTCCAGCGGGCGACCGGTCTTGGCTTCGACGGCAGAGCGGACTTGCGCCTCGGAGAAGCCCTGTTGCGCGCTCAGCTCGATCAGTTGCGCGCGCAGATTCTGGGCATCGCGCCCGTCGTCCCGGACCGGTTCATCCGTCCGCTGCGCAACCCGGCGTCGGGGCTGCTGCCGGGCGCGGCGTTCGACCGGTTGCTGCTGGCGAGGCTGTGGGGTCGATTCGGACTGTCGGCCGTTGCCCACGTTCGTCGGCGGATCGCCGTACAGGCCGTTGCCGAAGCGGTCGCCGAAGCTGCGCAGGGCGCGCTTGAGCGCGTCGGTGACCGCGCCCTTGAACGCTGTTTCGTGGCCGTCGGCGGACTCGTCGGTGACCGCCTGGAAGCCGACGTCGGTGCGCGAGGGCGCGCCCGGCACGGTGACCTTGACGGTCGCCGAGTAGGCAGTGCTGCTCGCGACTTCGCCGCTGCGCGAGTCCGTGGACTCGATCTGACGCAGGGTCACGTCGCCGACCAGTTCGTATCCCCAGCCGCCGAACCCGAAGATCCGGTTGGCCTGGTCGATGGCCGTGTGGCCCTCGATGTAGTCGAACTTGCGTCCGCCGCGCCCCTTGCGCTGCGAGACCAGGGCCGGGTCGAGCGGTTGCGCCAGGGCGTCGGTCACGACCGGCGCCAGCGCGTCCCAGTGCAGCGCCTCGGTCGCCGTCGGGGCGGGGCTGTGCTCGACCACGGATGGTTGGACCGGGTGCGGTCGCGATCCGTTGCCGTTCCCGTTCCTGCGAACCGCCGTCGCGGTTCCATTTCCGTTGCCGTTAGTTCCGTTGTTCATCTCGTACTCCTCATTCAGTGGTGTGCCAGTCATGTGTGTGATTGGTGAGTGCGGCTGCCCGTTGGGGCAACCGTGAGCCGTGCCGCCTGCCCCGCACTTGCCTGCCCCTGGCTTGACCA
Source organism: Dehalococcoidia bacterium (assembly GCA_965261715.1). Taxonomy (GTDB): domain Bacteria; phylum Chloroflexota; class Dehalococcoidia; order Bin125; family Bin125; genus Bin125. The sequence goes on along the minus strand of OZ253471.1, from coordinate 2,253,055 downwards.
GGGGATGCGGGGCGGGCACGGTCCGCTAGAGGCCATAGGCAGGCCCTCCGTTCGTTGAATTGGGTCTCGTGAGTTGGTGGGTTGGCTGCTACCGAGCGGCCATGGCCGCTCGGCGCAGCAAGCTGAGAAAGATGGTGCGGCCGTCTGGCCGTGCGGCTAGCTCGGCGACATCACCGATGCCGTCCGGCAAGGTCACGACCGCCGTGCGGTGGCGGCCGAGCAGGTCGCGCAGTTGACCGGCGGCTTCGTGCCCGGCCTCGTCCGCGTCGAACGCGAGGAAGACGCGGGGTTGTCCCTGTAGAGCGGAAGCGACCCTGTCCATCCCCTGCGTACCCAGCGCGGCGCAGGCGGGCAGGCCCCAGGATGCGAGCACGAGCCAGTCGAACAGCCCCTCGGCGACGACAACCCAAGGTGCTGGCGAAGGAGCCGCAGCCAATCCAAGCACCGGTTTGCGGCCAGGCAAGGCCTGGAATCGCGGCTTGGAATCGGGCCGAATGGCTCGTCCCGCGAGCCAGTGGACCCGGCCCGCGACCAACTCGGGGATGACAACCATCCCCAGGAATCGCTCGCCGCTCTCCCTGAACAGTCCGCTGACTTCGAGCCGCTCATCGCTGAACCCCAGCGCTTGTAGGTGTTGCCGCAGTCCGTGACCCGGCGAATAGCCGAGTCCGAGGCGCAGAGCCGCTGTGCGGTCGATCCCGCGCGAGGCCAGGTAGCGCCGAGCCTCGGGTGAGCGCTCCAGCTGCGCCGAGTAGTACCGCGTGGCCGCTGTGAGCAGCGCTGGGTCGCGTGCGACAGGCGGCAATGGAGCCAGCCGTTCCGGAGCCGCTTGAACCGCTGCCGGCGACGACCAATCACCGCCCCCGTGTCGGGGCACGGGGCAGGCCTCCAGCTGGCGGATTGCCTCGGGCAAATCGACGCCGTCCGTGCGCTGGATGAAGTCCAGCACGTCGCCGCCGAGCCCGCAGCCGAAGCAGTACCAGCGCTGCGTGTCGGCGTAGACGGTGAAGCTGCCCTCGGTCTCCTCGTGGAAGGGGCAGACGCCCTGGCGGACGCGGCCCCGTCCGCGCAGCTTGACGCCGGAGGCCTCGACCACGCCGCCCAGCGGGTGGCGGGACTTGAGCGCGGCGATGTCGACCTGGGGCAGGCGGCGCGTGGTCATGACGCGCGACCCTTGGCGACCGGCTTCAGTCCCCGGAGGCTGCGCCGCGAGACGAGCTTGCCCGCTGGCCAGCGCATCCCGAGCACGGCGCGGACTTCGAGCGTCTCCTCGCCGCCGGGGGTGAGGACGGCGGCGCGACCGCTGCTCGGGCTGTAGACCAGCCCGTTCTCCTCGCGGAATCGCCGACGAGCCAGGTCGAGGAACTCGGCGTCGACCCAGCGCAGCTCGCCGTCGGTGGCGTCCTTGGTCTCCAGTCCGGCGAAGACGGCGAGGGCGCCGTTGAGGTCGCTGGCGCGGCGCAGCCGGCGCGCCTCGTGAATGCCTCGCGCGAGCGAGGTCGTCGGTGTCGTCGGCGCCTCGTCGCCAAAGATGGCGTCGATCAGCCGGTCGACCAATTCCTCCAGCGTGGGCCGTGGAGCGGTCGTGGTGGGTCCGGCAGTCATGTGTGTCTCCTTTCGCTATGGACGTGTGACTGCGTCTCTGCTGAGTGGTTGTCGCCCGAGGGCAACGAACAAGGGCCGCCTCGGTGAGACGGCCCTTCGTGTGTGGATTGACGGTGCTGCGTTGAGTCAGTTGCGGCGCTTCCGGACCGAGCGCAGCCGGTCGAACATGATCCGCCGGACCAGCCACCCGGCCCAGCTGAACCCAAAGGCGTTCAGCGCCACGACCTGGAGGTCGTAGCCGAGCGCCACCGGCACGGCCAGCAGCAAGAGCAGGACGGGCAGTAGGACGAGTCGCCAGTTCGGACGACCCGCGGCAGCTTGGCCAGTAGTCACCTGTTGCGGGGACGAATCTCCATGCGCTGCGTAGGCCGACCAGATCGACTCCCCGGTCAGCGTCTCCAGTTGTCGGATGGCCCGTTCACGCGAGCAGCGATCCTCGCCCTCGGTGCGCAGGCAGCGCACGTCGATTCCCTCGCCGTCGGGCCGCTGGCGGAACTGCAACTGGTCTCGTTCGGAGTCGTGGCAGACCGCCGCGGTCCAGAACCAGCCGCGCTCGAACCGGACTCGCTGCGGCAGCAGGTCGGCGATCCGCGCGGCCGATGGTCCGACGTAGCGACCTCGGGTTCCTGACTCGTTCATCTCGTTCGTGTCCTTCATCTGGCGCTCCTTTCCATTGAGCTGTGTGTGGTGGGACGTTGGGATGGTGAACCGAGCCGGCATCTCCGTATCAAGTACGGGGCAGGCCTGGCGCGGTTCGTCGCGGTTGATGGTGTGACTGGGTGGACTGAACTAGACGCACTTGTCCCACGGTCGGATGCCGGACACGTGGAAACGGAGTGCGATCTGGGGTGCTGGAGCGCGATCCGGGGTCATTCGCAGGCCGGAAGGCCGCTGTGGACGACGGGCGCGGGCATGAGAAGACCGGGCTGCGCTCCACGCAGTCCGATCAAGGAGTTGGATGATGAGCAACGAGCGCGATTCCGGCGCTGGTGCTGGTGTCCTCCCGAGCCGAAGCACTGAGTGCGCATCGCTCAGACGTGACCCGCATTCCGAGCAGTCAGGGGAGAGCAGACCTCAAATCCCGTGACCACTGCACGCAGCGGGTGTGCGTGTGTCCCTCACTGAGTCCGGCGCTGGGGAGAGCAGACCTCTAATCCCACGGGCCAGACTCGAGTCGGGGACAAACTCTCCAGCGTTTCAAGGCAAGGAAATGCTGGACAAAGCCTGAAAACCATGTTCAGTAGTACGCCGGCCAGCGGTGTTTGAACAGGGCGCGGCGCAGAAGTTGCCGTTTACCGTCAGCACGAATGTTCCGTGGAAAACATTCGGCTCTGGCCACGCCCCTACCGCCACGCGCCGATACGCTCCCAACCGGAGGCTCTCACCTTGATCACTGCGCAGCAGGTCCAGCTCGCGCTCGAGCTGGTTGAACCCCGGAGCAGCTATGCGCCGAGCGGGCTGTCCTTGGTCGCGGAGCGAGCCAACAACGAACTGGCCGCCTGGGGCCACGCCGGACACGAGGTCGCGTTGGAGCGCGTGATCCCCTTCTTCGGCGACCGACGCGTGCTGCGCTGGTCGTTCTGGTGCGAGACCTGTCACGTCTCTCAGCTGGCCCTGCTGTCGCGACCAGCCTCGAGTTGACCGACTCCGGGGTGCTAGTCCTCGCCGGCGGTCTGTGTATCAAGTAGCTGGATTTGACAGACGTCAACGGTCGTGGAAATCTGTCGTCCCAGCTTTAGAGTGCGGAACTGTTTGCAGTTTGGAGTCTTAATGTCGCAGTCAACCGGTCGAGACGAAGTCAAGCAACTGGCGGATCTGATACCCCCGGACTGGCCAAACCGACCGCTGCTCGTGCACTTCTATATTCCTGCGCCCTTCCCAATGGGGGTTCCGGCCGGGACAATCTTGACTCTGTTGGGAAGCGAAGAACTGCCTTGGCTCCAAGGGACGCTGCTCCAGCAGACCGTTGACTCGCCGCTGTTCGTGCCGCCCGAGTCGATCGAGGCACGGGAATTCGTTTCGCTGCGTATCGGACGGCGAACCGTTCCTGGCCACATGAGCATGTGGGAGGCTGACGCCGCCTTCAGCGCGTGCGCCGGAATCTTCGGGAGCGAGGTGTCGCGAGATTGGTCTGTCCTTGGTTCTGCTGGAGCGTCGCCATCGGTGATTCCTCGATCGCGCGATGTCACGGTCTTCGAGGCCGTCACGCCACTGCTCCCAGAGCAGAAGGCGGACAGCGCCGACGCTGAAAAATCCGTCTCGGCTAGTTTCGATCGCTGCCTCGACGCTCTGAACGAACTGTTGCGCGCCTATTCAATCAAAACAAAGGACTGGCGGGTGAGACCGCTGACTCGTCAATCGATGGCTCAAGTCATCCCTTGGGGCGTCCGTGAACCGGACAGCGAGACGCCACGGGGTCTAGGCATGTTCCTGGTCAATGAGGGCGATCCGCTTGAACAGGAGTCGATCCCAACGCTGTCGGAAGAGGAGGTGAGAGACCTGGTCATGGTGGTCTCCCGGCAACGGCAGGGCGGCGAACGAGGAGATCCGATCGCAACGGCAGCTGAACACGCTCGGCGCGCGCAACGTGCGCTCTACGTTGAAGGAGACTATCCAGTCTCGATTGTCTGGTCCTACACGTGGCTTGAGACTCTGCTTGACGCCGTGCTCTTGTTGACCGCATGGGACGAAGGCGTTGATGGGGCCGAAGCAGCCAAATGGTTTGCGAGTCCACTCGTAAAGCGGGTGCAGGGCCGGTTCCCCAAGAGGCTAAAGGGCATGTGGTACACCCGGGAGACCAGCGGCCCGTTTGCCCTTTGGGAGCGGCGAGTGGCTAGGTTCAGGCATCGAGTCATTCATGCCAACTATCGCGCGACCGAGAAGGATGCCAGGGATGCACTCGAGGCCTCTGGTCGCCTGGAAGACTACGTCACAGAGCGGTTAGCGAAGCGGAGCGCCGCATACCCTCGCGCCGCCTTGATCACAATGGGAGAGCCAGGCCTGAGCAGGCGGTCCGCGCTCAACCGTCAGGTCGTGGAAGCGATCAAGAGCAGCGCCGATGATGACTCCTGGCTTGCCTCATTCGCCGAATATGAATCGCGAGTGATTGAGTTGTCCCGCTATAGCGGAACCTGACACTCCTTGCTCCCTGGCCTCAATTCAGGTGCTTGAGTACATGCGATCACGGCTCGCCGTGGAGTCGGGAGCACTCCGTTCGCAGCGGTAGTCCGACGGGCGAATCAAGCGGTCGGCTCCAACGATGCGGCCCACTGGCCCCGACTCCAGTTATGCCCGGCATCAAATCGGTGCAGGTCAAGGGCGCAAAAGGCCCAGACTGCACGCCCGCAACAACCACCGTCGCCATCGGGCCTTCCGCAGATTCCCCAGTGCCAACTCCAGCCGCTCGCGTCGTCGCCGCAGTTCCTTGAGGCGGATAAACCGATCCCAGGGCACGCCGTCGGGCGGCAGCGTCAGACCGTGCTCATCAACCAGACCAATCTCCAGTTCCAGCATCCGCACTTCCGCCTCCCGGCCCGCCAGACTTGGCCAGCCCGCCTTGAACGCCTCCCGCTCGGTGCGCCACTCGGCGACCAGGGGCCAGGCGCGGCCGTAGGCCCGCTCGTCGTCGGCCGCAGGCTCGATCGTGACCAGCTCAGGGTAGATCCGGCTGGGTACATACTCAGCTGTCGCCTCGTCCGAGGTGGAGTCGGGGACGGGCTCGACCAACCCGGTCTTCGCAGGCGCCACGTCCTCGCGCAGCGACGCCAGTTCTTCTCGAAGCGACTGCAGTTCGTCCTGCAGTTCCTGACGCCAGTCCTGCTGCCACTCCCGGCGGAGGTCCTGTAGGGCCGCCTCCAGCCGCCCCACCCGCTCTGCCATGTCATCGGCCTCGGCCCGCTCGGTGGCTTGCCGCTCGTCTTCCAGCGCGCCCCTGAGCCGCGGCGTCAAGCGGCCCCGGTTGACCGCCTGTGAGAGCGTCTTGCGGTCCACACCCAGCCGTTCCGCCGCCCGCACCCTGCCGTGCTCATCGGCCAGCGCCTGCAGCAGCTCGACCAACCCCGCGTCCCGGTCGTCAGCCGTGCCCGCCGGACCTGTTGCCTGGGACACACTGTCCTGCTCTGCAGCCGGGGGTGTGGTCCTGTAGGAGCCCCGTTTCGCGCCCTGATTCATGGGTAAACCTCCCCATATTGGGGCCAATTCTCCCCATTTGCTGGGAACGCGGCCTTCATCCCAACTGGTTGTCCCAGTGCCGCCCCGGGACGGCGTTCGCCCTGTCCAGAGCTGAACATCACGGCCATTTCCCCACCTCCCCATTTGCGTGGATTGCTGTACACGCCCATCACACCACGAGGCCGTTCGGCTGAACAGGGCGCATAAGGGGGGTCGCGCATGACCCCCCTTATGCGCCCTGTTGCCCGGTGTCGGGTCGGGTCACACTCTCAATCATTGATACGAACAGATGTACGGACAGGAGTTGGGATGCAAGCGCGATGGAGACGATGGCGGATCGGGCGACGCCGGCTGTTGGCCGGCATCTGTGCGGTGATTGCGACGACCGCAGTCGCGATTCCGGCCTGGCAAGCAGTCCAGGCCCAGGCCCCGCCCTCGGGCGTTGAGCTCGAATGGGTCAACGAGGACGATGACTGGATCGAGCGCAAGAAGCACGGCGAGTTTCGCGCCCGCCCGATCTTCAACCAACAGCTATCGACGCTCTACTACGGCATCCGCGACTCCGATACGGGCGAGTGGCTGACCGCGATGTACCGCGTCTCCGGTGGCGAGAAGGAACGCGACGAAGGCTGGGAGTACGAGTTCGACTACCCCGCCCTGGACGAGCACGAGCCGCTCGACCCCGACCGCACCTACCTCATGGTGATCCTGGCCGCGACTCCGCGTCAACCAACTCCGACCACGTTCTACGCCGTCATCCCCCTGCATCAGCCGGGCGGCCTGCTGGGCAGTCTGCTGCGTGCGCTCGACCCGGCGGAATGGGCGCGGGCTGCGGCCGGCTGGGTGATCGAGGGCGTGCACGGCACGCTCTGCGGCGTGCTGACCGAGCTGACCGGCTCCGAACCCATGAGCTGCCGCGAGGAGTAGACACCGATGTCAGACATCATCACCGGCACGCCCGCCGACTTGACCTACGGCCACTGGCTGGTCCAGGAGGCCTGGCTCGCAGTCTGGATCATCACTTCCGCCGCGCTCGCGATCATCATCTGCTGGATCGGGCTCAGTCTGATCCTTCAAGAACCGCTGGGCTCAAGACAAGCGGGCTGGCGGGAGCTGATCCCCAGGTTGATCCTCGGCATCGTTGCCGCAGCCGCCTCGCTCTGGTGGTGCGCGCTCGTCATTGATGTGGCGCACGCCGTCTCCGGGTTCATCGCCGCGACACTCGAAGTCACTCCTAGTGACTTACTTAGAGCACCCGTCGAGACCCTGCTCACCGCGGTCAAGTCCGGCTCGGTCGGACTCGCGCTGCTCTTGGCCCTGATCTACCTGATCTACGGGTTCTTCTGCCTCTACCTACTGATGCAGATGGTCTTGCGGCTGGCGCTGATCGACGTCCTGCTGGCCCTGGCGCCGGTGGCGATGGGTCTCTGGATTCTGCCGCATTCGTCTGGCTGGAGCCGGCACTGGCTGCGGCTGTTCATGACCACGGTCTTCCAGCAGGCAGTCCAGTTGATCGCCCTGGCATTGGGCATCGGGTTCCTTTCGGAGCTGGCCATGATCGGCCCCTTCGAACCAGCCCGCGACCTGATCTGGAAGCTCCTGATGTCGGTCGCATTCATCTACCTGGCCACGCGGGTGCCCTCGATGTTGGGCAACGCCAGTCCCTTCGACGCCTGGCTGCAGACGCTCTACTTCGGCTTCTCCCTGCCCGCCACGATGGCCCGCTCAATCGGCTCCGTGGCCTCCTTGGGCGCGGGCGCCGCGGGCGGATCGGCTGCGCGGTCAGCCATCAGACAACAGAGTTCCGGATCGACCTCAGGCGTAGGCGGGGCGACCCGCTCCGCCGCCGAACTCTCGACGCCCTCCTCGGGCGGCGAGCAGGCCGGTCGCGGTCCCAGGAGCAAGAGCGAATAGCGGACCAAGAGTCCCGCAATGAAGGAGGCATGCCATGTGCTGACAACACTCCGATCCCAAACGGGACATGACGACAGCAAACGTCCCGGAACAAGTCCGGGGCCAGTTCCAGGAAAGGAACACAACGTATGGGTGATCTGACACAAACCATCTCCAATCTGGTCGGGATTCTGCTGGGCGCAGTCGGAGCGGTCGGCGTCGGCTACTTCGTCTTCGGCGCCTACCAGTACCTGACCGCATCCGGCGCGCCGCATCAGATGGAGCGCGGCAAGACGGCGATGCTCACCGCGCTGGCCGGGGTCGTGCTCGCGATGGTCGCGTTCGGCGTGGTCGAACTGGTGATCGACGCGGTCGCCAACCCGGTCGTCGAAATCGACGCGCCGCCCGATCCCTCAAGCAGCTAGGCCGCTTCTCAGAAAGGAGAACGCCTCATGGATGAACACGAGGTGCCGACCCACGTGCAGGCCGAGGACCGCGTCCTGCTCTGGTTCACCTTCCCCCAGATCGTGGCCCTGACCGCGGTGGCGGCGCTGGCCTACGGCGTCTACCATTTCTTCCCGGTGGGCGCGGAGGCGGTCCGGATCGTGCTGGCGCTGGGCTTCGCCCTGGTCGGCATCGCGATGGTCGCGGGCAAGGTGGGTGGCCGCCGCCTGCCGGCGGTCGCCGCCGACCTGATGCGCTTTGGGTTCGGGGCTCGGCGCTTCGCCGGGCCGCCGGCCCAACTGGTGCGGGCCGAACCGCCCGCGCCGCCGGTCAAGTCGAAGCCAAGCGAAGACCACCTCCCCCACGAGGACACGGTCACGCAGCACGCCGCCAAGGAACCCGGTCCGGTCCGGCGCGGCGCGCGCAAGCTGGCCAACCTCAAGCGCTCGACGCGTCCTCGCACGCGGGGCGAACGGATGCCGTTCAAACCGCGCGAGTGGTTTCGCAAGCGCGACCGCAAGCGGCAGCCAAAGCGCGAGTTCGACGAGGCCCGCCAGGCTGTCGCCCAGGAGCAGAAGGCACACCGCAGCACGCGGTGGCCGACGCTCCTGGGCGCGGCCTCCGCGCTCGCGGTCATCGCCTCGGTCGCCGTCTGTGCGCCGCCGGCGGCCTTGGCAGACGAGGGCGAAGAGGAGAGCTGGACCTCTGATGAGATCGAGTTCGACCCGCCGCCACTGATTCCCGGACGGCGGCTGTTCATCGAGCGGCTGACGGTGACCCGCGCGGCGGCCACGGTCGTGCTCAAAGCGGCCGCCAACCTCGAAGTCGAGGCGCGCGCCTTCGGCGGACCGGATGGGCGCGAGCCCAGGTTCCAGCGCGACGACACCTTAGGACAAGGCGGGCGCAGCAGCTACCTGCTGCCGCTCGACGGTCCCGCGCCTTCGTTCACGTTCTCCTGGCGAGACGAGTTCGGCCAGGCCGGGGCGCTCTCGCTGAGTGGTGCCCAGCTGCCCTACCCACTGCCTTCGGTCGAGGGTGAGTTGTGCGACTTGCGCCTGGTTTCATTGACCTGGAAGCCGGGGCTCGTAGAGGGCGGGGTTGACTCCGACTGCGTCAGCGGGCTGGAGGAACCGGTCGACTTGCAGACTGTCTCCGGTCACGCCACGCTCAGCCAGACGGCATTGCTGGCGGCTGACGTGAACGCGGTCACGGGCACGCTCACGGTTGAGGCCGGCGCATGGCAGACCAGCGTCCCGTTCGTTGCCAACGGTGAGACCCAGTTCGAGTTGGCGATCGGCGCGGACCTGGCGATTTATCGGGTTCGCGTGGAAGCCGCACAGACGGCCGATCTGCGGATCGCGCTGCCGCCGCTGGTCCACCTCACCCATCACCCACGCCGCGTCGAACGGCGCACCGAGACCGTGACGCTGACCCGTCCCGGCACGGGCCAGACCGTGTCCGAAACGGTCACGCTGACGGACGATGAGGGCAACACGTCCTCGCACACGATCTCGGCCTACCTCTCGATCCCCTCGGCCACGGTGCAGAAGCAGGTGACTCTGGAGATCGTCCGCGACGAGCACGTGCGGTCTGAGTTGGTCCAGGGCCCGGCGTTGAGCAAGACCAGGAGCGAACAGCTCTCGCTGAGCGCCGGGATCGGCTCGGACGACGACTACCGAACCCTGGTCGTTCCTGATCAGGAACCCGACCGCTCGCCCTCGGTCCAGACCCGCGTCTCCGAGGCCGACCTGCAAGACCTGTTGACGCTGCTCGGTGGGGAGTTGCAGTGATGCGACGCCTACTCTTCATCATCCCTCTCGGCGCGGCGGCCCTGCTCTCTACCGCCGCCGCGCCGGAGGTCGCTGTCGCCGAGCAGAACATGCTCGACATGTTTGACACCGCGCTCACCGCGATTGCCGTCGCCGCCTCCGGGCTGGCGCTGTTCGGCCTGGTCTGGGCCGGCTTCCTGCTGATGGCCGACGGCGCCGAGGGGCGCAGCGCGCGCGGCCGCTCGGCTGTCTTCCTGACCGTCGCCGGTCTGGCCCTGGCGCTCTCGGCAAAAGGCCTGGCGGCGCTGATCTCAGCCGGCGTCATCCCCATTCCCGTTCCCCTCATCTAAGGAGTACTTCGACATGAGACGACTGTTTCCACCTTCACAACGACCAAACCAACCAGCGGCGTCATCTGAACAGGGTGACGCCGCCTCATATGGTTCAGCCGCGGAGCAGATACCGCCGCCGAAGCCGCTGCCCCAGCTTCCGCTCTGCTTCATGCTCTCCCATGTCGAACCTGACGGCCCCGTCCGCCTGGACGGGGTCAAGCTGAGTCTGACCGAGCTGATGGGCCTCGAACTGGACGCGCCCAAGCTGGGCGCCTTCGCCGGCATGCTCAACGCCTGCGACTTCCCGATGCAGCTGCTCGTACGCCAGCACCCGCCCGACCTGGAGCGGATGAGAACCGAGCTGGAGCGCATGCAGCCGGACGACTTGCCCGCGCGAACCAGCGAGGCCGCCGCGTCCCAGCGCCGGCTGCTCTCTGAACTGGAGTCGCGCGAGGGCATCCTCGACCGGCGCTTCTACGCCGTCTGCGAACAGGAGCACGCACAGGAACTGCGCGGCCTGCTGTCGCGCTCGGGACTGTCCATCCATCCGCTCGAAGGCGAGACCTTGCAGCGGCTCGTGATCGCCTCGGCGCTGGGCGGCTCGCCGGCCCAGGGCCAGCGCGAGGAGTCGGTCGAGGTCGCGCTCAACCATCACGACTTCAACCTAGGCGGCCGGCTCGCCTGCTCGCTGCACCTGACCAAGTGGCCGCGTTCGCTCGCGCCCGGGTTCCTGCAGCAGCTGATGGCGACCGGCGCGCCGATGGATATCGCCCTGCACCTGGGGCCGATCCCGGCCGAGCAGGCGGCCCGGCAGCTGGAGTGGCAGAAGGTCCGGTTCGAGTCGGCCCGTTCGCTTTCGGTGCGGCGCGGCAAGACGATGTCGCCTGAGGCCGAGATCGCCCTGGAAGACGTGAGCCGACTCAGAGACGATGTCCAGCGGGGCCGCGAGCGCCTGTTCCACGCCTCGCTCTCGCTGACGCTGCACGCCGACGATCATGAGACGCTCAAGGAGTTGACCCAGCGCGCATCGGCTCATTTCGCCGCCGCCCTAGGCAAGCTCGACCCGCTGCCCTTCCGCCAGCGCGAGGGTCTGCTCTCGACTCAGCCGCTGGCGCTGAACGCGGTCGCCGCCTGGACCACGCTCGACACCTCCTCGGTCGCCCGCTGCTTCCCCTTCTCGCCGCCCGATCTCGACACGCGCTCGGGCGCGCTCTACGGGATCGACATGCGCGCCTGCGCCCCGATCGTCTACGACCCCTGGGACGGCACCCACCTGAACGCCAACACGGCGGTGCTGGCCCGCTCCGGCTCGGGCAAATCGTTCGCGACCAAGCTGGGCGTGCTCAGGGGCGTCTGCCGCGGCGGCGTCGCCTACGTGATCGACCCCGAGGGCGAGTACGCCGATATGGCCCGCTCGGCCGGCGGCCGCGTGCTCTCGCCCGGCGTCGCCGGCCAGGGCATGAACCCGTTCGTGCTCGACCAGACCGATCCCGAAGAGTTGCTTCAGAGGATCGGCAGCTTGCGCCGCTTGATCGAGGTGATGGTCGGCGAGCGGCTGGGCGCCGAACGCCGCGCCGCCCTGGACCACGCGCTGGCCGGTTACTACGCCCAGCCGCGCGAGCGGACCGGCTTCCGCGACTTCTACGCATTCCTGGAGGAGAACGATCCAGAGGGTCTGTCCAAACTGTTGCGTCCGTTCGCGACCGGCAGCCTCCGACACCTGCTCTCGGACGAGGGCGACGATCTCTTGCACAACGAGGCGCTGGTCACGGTGTTCGACTTGCGCCTGCTCGAACCGGAGCTGAGACCGGCCGCCGCGATGGTCTGCACCGAAACGGTCTGGGCCGCCGCCGCACGCGATCCGCGTCCGCGCCTGCTGGTTGTGGACGAGGTCTGGTCGATCATGCAGCACCCCGAGGGCGCCGCGTTCATGGTCTCGATGGCCAAGCGCGCCCGCAAGCACCGGCTCGGTCTGCAGTTCATCACCCAGGATGTGCAGGATCTCTTGTCCGAAGACACCTCGCGCACGATCACCGGACACTCCGGGCGGGCGCTCCTCCAGAACGCCGCATTCAAGCTCTTGCTGCAGCAGGACGCCGCCGCGATCTCAACCGTCGCCGACGCATTCGACCTGCCTGAGGACCTGCAGCGCTGGTTGGTCTCTTGCCCCCGTGGCGACGGGCTCTTGCTGGCCAAAGGCGAGCGCTTCCCGATCCGGATCGAGGCCACGCCCGAGGAGACCGAGCTGATCGAGTGGCGGCCGGGACGTCACTGAACCGCGTTGTATCTACGGCCTACTTCAACCAGAGAAAGGAACCGACCCATGAGACTCAACGTACGACGACGATGGCGGCGAAGCTACTCCATGCCCGAGCCGCTCCTGACCAAGAACGCGAGCGACTCCCGGTCCGCCTGGAGACCGCGCTTCCTCACGAACCTCAATCCGCGCCGGTTCATCCCCCGCCGTTCGGCGCCGCCGACCCCGGTGCTGCTTTCGATCACCCCGCCGCGCACCGGACAGCGCACCTTGCTGGGGGTCGAGAACCTGCTCCAGTCGATCGCGGTGCCGGAGCCGTTCTCGCTTGAGCTGGCCGGCGACCAGCGGGGCGTCACACTGCTCGCCCGCTGCCTCGACAGCGAGGTGGTCCGCCGTCAGATCCGCGTGCACTATCCCCAGGCGCGGATCGACCAACTGGACCCCGAGGACGACCCGCTGCGTCTCGACGAGGGGGAACGCGCCTGGAGCATGACCCTGCGCTCCTCAGGCCCCGTCTACGTTCCCCTGCGCGTGTTCCGCGACGACGACCTGCTCGACCCCGGCTCCGACCCGCTGCTGGCTCCCCTGGGCGCGCTCTCCGGACTCCAGCCCGGCGAGCGGGTCGTTTCCCGCCTTCGGCTGCGTTCGCTCGGCCCACAGTGGTCGCGCGGTTATCAGGAGAAGGCGCACGAACGCCCCGGGGACCGGGAACCTGTTCGCCAGCCGCCGCCCGTGCCGGGCTCGGGCGGACCGGACCCTCTGGCCCTGACGGTGCTCGGCATCGTCGGGTTCGGCGCTGTCCAGGGCTACACCTGGCTGCAGGCCGGGGCGATCTGGAACCTGGCTGCGCTCTGCGCCGCTGCCGCTGCGGCGTTGATCGGCGGCGGCTGGGTCTGGCGGCGCTGGAAACGCTCGCGCAATCGCTACTACGATCCGCAGCTGATCAAGGAGAAGGTCTCGCGGGTCGCCTTCGAGGCTGAGCTTGAGGTCGTCGCGATCCTGTCCGAGGGCAGCACGCAGGCACAGGTCGTCGAAGTGCTCGCGTCGGTGGCGGCCGCCTACCAGCACTACGACCATCCCGCCGGGGCGCAGTTCCAGCTCGGCCGGGTGCGAGAACTCGAACGGCTCGACCCGTCATTGCCGCCGCGCTCGCCCGGCCTGTTCAGGCGGCGCAGCGTGCTCGGCGTGCGCGAGCTCGCTGCGCTCTGGCATCCGCCCGGCGCGGCGGACGAGACGCCTCTGGTCGCCCGCGCCGGGTCGCGCACGTTGCCGCCCGCGGTCGGCGAACTGTCCGGCGGCGCTCAGGTCGGTCTGACCAGCGAGGCGCGGCCGCAGCCGGTGCAGTTTCCCGAGGACCTCTTGCGCCGCCATCATCTCTACGTGGCCCGCACGCGGATGGGCAAGTCGACCCTGATGCGGCACATCGTCGCGCACAAGCTGGAACAGCAGGCGGCCGGACGCGACCGCGACGCCGTGGTCGTGATCGACCCGCACGCCGACCTGGTCGCCGCGATCCTGGAGCAGACGCCGCCGGCGTTGATCGACCGGGTGCGCTTGATCGACCTGGCCGAGGAGGGCGGCGCGCCGGGCATCAACCTGCTCGACGCGCGCGTGTTCGCCGACCGCGACCGGACCGCCGACTCGGTCGTACGCGTCGCCCGCGGCCTGTGGGAACAGTGGGGTCCGCGCATGCAGTCGATCCTCGAACAGACCGTCAAGACGTTGCACGAGGCCAACAGCCATCCCCTGACCGAGCCCGACGAGCAGCACACGATCCTGGACGGCTTGCGCCTGCTGACCGACGACGGCTACCGGTCCCGCGTGCTGACCCGCGTCTCCGACCCCTACCTGCTCGAATGGTGGTCGCGCGACTTCGGCCAGTGGCACCACCAGTACAAGGCCGAGGCCCTGGCCCCGGTCCAGACCCGGCTCAGCTACTACGCCTCCTCCAAGCGAGCTCGCGCCATCCTGGGCCAGCCGCGCTCCACGATCGACCTCAGACGCACGATCCTCGACGGCGGCGTGCTGCTCGTCTCAACCGCCCAGGGCACCGTCGGCCGCGATGTCGCCGCCCTGGTCGGCGCCTCGCTGCTCAACCTGGTCGACTCGGTGATCCGCGAACAGGAGCGGCTGCCATTAGCGCAGCGCCGCGGCGCGCTGGTCGTGGTCGACGAGATGCAGACCATCCCCGGGGTCGAGTTCGAATCGATGCTCTCCGAACTGGGCAAGTACGGCGCCTCGTTCGTGCTCGCCACGCAGAGCCTGGCCAAGCTCAACGATCTCTCGCCCACGATGCGCCACACGCTGCTGGCCAACGTCGGCTGCCTGGCCGTCTTCCAGGTCTCCGGTCACGACGCCCGCGAACTGGTCTGGGAGCTGGGCCGCGAACGGATCTCAGAGGAGGACATCGTCTCGCAGCCGGTGCATCACTGCTACGTACGGGCCACGGTCGGCGCGGAGCGGATGCCGGTCTTTTCGATGATCGTGCGCAAGCCCGAGTTGGGCGATCCCGACGTTGCCGCCCGGATCCGCCGTGCGGCCTCGGCCTACGTGACCCCGACTGAGGAGATCGCCGCCCAGCAGGCCGAGCGCCGTGAACAGGCCGAGCGTTTCCAGCGTGAGGCGGCGGCGCTGGCTGAGAATGGCGGACCGGCAAAGCCGAAACGCGCAGCGGCGTCCTCACGAGCCGGCCGGCTGACCACACGCCGGCGGCCGCCCAAACCTGAAACCGGCGCGAGCGGCGGCGCCCAATGAGCGACCGCGACGACGCCGAGCTGTTGCGCATCCTGGCCTCGATGCCGTTCCTCGACCGGCTGGAACTGGCGGCGCTCTCAGGCCGCTCACGCAGCGCCGTGTTCCGCCGCGTCGCCGCGCTCGAACAAGCGGGCCTGCTCGAATCGCTGGTTCACTCGTACGCGCTGATTCCGGCCACCCGCCGCTACAGTCTGACGACCCAGGGTGTGCGCCATTTGGCGCAAGACGAGCGGCTCAGCCCGGCCCAGCTGCTGCGCCGCGAACCGGTCTCTGAGCAGGAACGCCGGCTGGTCCTGGAACGGCTGGACGCGGCCGCCGCGATCTACCGACTCGCCGCCGCGCTCTCCGAGGCCGTCTATCCGCTCGGCTTCCGCTGGTACCGGGCGCGACCCCTGGACGCCGCCCTGCGCTTGCCCGACGCCCGGCGGATCGCCGTGGTCCGGTTGGGCCGCACGGCTGAACGCACCGCGTTCGCCAAGCGCATCCGCCGCTTGCGCCAAACCCTGGGGCTGGGCGCCGTCCTGCTGCTAACGCCCGATGAGGTGCGCCTGCGCCAGGCCCGGCGGCTGGTCTCGGGCGCGCCCGCGATCAGCTTCCTGGCGCTTGAAGCCGAGGCCGCCGTCTCCGGCGCCGACGCCCCGATCTGGCGTCCGCCCTCGGGACCGGACCGGATCAGCCTGCGCGAGACGACCCGCTACGTCGTCGCCCACGGCGGCTGGACCGAGGAGCAGCCGCTGGCCCGACTTTCCATGCCACGGGCGCTCGAGCGGCAGGCGGCGAAACCGCCCCTCAACGCCAGTGCGGCGACGCCTGCTTGGCTGCTGCCGGCAGGTCTCACCGCTGCCGAGAAGCAGGTCCTCGACGTCATCGGCGACTGGCCCTGGATCCGGCCCAGCCATCTGCACCCGCTGCTCGGCGTCGGTGCGCGCCGTCTGGCCCAGTTGTTGCAACGCCTGACCGAACTGGATCTGGTCGCCGCCGTGATGATCGAGGGGCGTCGCCGGCTCGTCTTGACCGATGCCGGCATTGGCTATGCGGCACGACGCGACCGGGCCGCTGTCGGCGCGGCCCGTAAGCGCTGGAGTCCCTCGCTACAGTCATCGCCTGAACCCGACGCCGCGCTCGGCTGGCGCACAGTAACCGGTCTGCGGGCGCGGCAACTCTTGCGCAACCTCGAACACACCGAGTCGGTCCATTGGTGGAGCGCGCTGCTGGCCGAACAGGCCGAGCGCGAGTCCCGAGCGCTGGTCCAACTCGACCCGCCGCACCGCGCCTCGCGCTACTTCCGCCACCGGGACCGGTTGCGCTCGATCCAGCCGGACGCGTTCGGCGTGCTGCGCTCCGAGGGCGAGGACTGGCCGTTCTTCCTGGAGTGGGAGCGCCGCGCCGTCCGCCCGACCACCATGCGCGCCCGGCTCGCGCCCTATCTGCGCTACTACGACACCGGCCGACCGGTTGAGGATCACGGGGTTCGTCCGGCCGTCCTCGTTGTCTTCGAGGACGAACTCGCCGCCGACCACTTTCTGCGGCTGGCGGAGGAGGAGATGGGGCGGGCCGAGGTCGCAGTCCCGCTGCTGGTTGCGCACCGGCGCGCGCTCGAACAGTCGGGCGCGCTCGGCTCTGGCTGGCGTTCCGCCCAGTGACCGGCGCCGCTGCCGTTCTGATCTCAGTCGACGTCGCGCTGCGCGCTTGAGCGCGTCGCGGTGGACCCATCGCTCAGATCGAGGGAGGTCTCGGCTCTATCGTTGAGTAAGCTTCCCTCCGCTGCTTCATCAACCTCCTGCTGCTGCATCAGGCAGTGCAGCAGTCCGCGTTCCTCGGCGAAGCCGAACAGCGCCAGCAGGTGCGCGGCGTCCGGCTTCGCTCCCCGGCGCCAGCGGCGCAGGCTGCGCGGGTGCAGTCTCAGCGCCCGCGCCAGCCCGCGCCAGGAGAGCTGCGAGCCCTCCCGCAGACGCTCCAGCCGCTGGGGAAAGTCCTGGGGAAACTCGCGCCGCTCAATCCGGTAGACCCACATCTGGCGACCGCTCATCGGCGGCCTCGCTTGCGCCGCCGCGGGTCGCTCAGCTCTTCGCCCAAGAGCTCGCTCAGACCGCCCGGCACGTGGGTCGCCAGCCGCGCCAGCGAGAGCATCGCTCCGCCGCTCGGCGAGACGCCGCGGCGCCAGCGCGAGAGCTGACGGCTGTCCACCCCGAGCGCCTCGGCCATCGCCTCCCAGGTCAGGCCGCTGCGCTGCTTGAGACCGCATAAGCGCTCGCCGAAGTTGCCCGGCAGGACCGCTTCGCCGGGCGTCAGTTCGATCTTGTCCACGTTTCCGTTGCTCTTCATTGTTCGGTTCCTCCCTTGAGGTCGGCTCGGCGCCTCGACTGAGGCCGCAGGCCGCGCTTGCTTCGTCTTCACTGGCAGCCTCAGCCTCGGCCTTCGGGTTCGACGCTCAGCGCCGGTTCCGGAGACTGCGTTGAGTCCTCCGGTCCCTGGGCCGCCGCGGCGGCCGCCCGATCGGCCAGCATCTGCCTCGCGATCATGCGAGAGAGAATCCGCAGCCCGGACCGGCGCAGGCGCTGTTCTTCTTCGGTCAATTCCCGTCCTGGATGCATGCAGCACCCTCCTTCGCATCCGTCCATCGGAGTGGATCGGCGGGCGAGTGGTCATGTTGCACATCCTTGTCGAGAGAACATATGTACTGTCTGTTCTGAATCTAGAACCTCATGAGTACGTCGTCAAGGATGTTCCAACGACGTATTGCACCAATGTGGATAGATCTTCTCAGACCAGTTAGAGGAGGTTGATTGTGATACGCAGGATGACGACTAGTCGCTGCTCACGCGGGTTCGACGACCTCGCTCCTCGGCTCTGGCCGTGCGGTATTGCCCCTCGGTCGCGGCTCTGGCGGCCGGACACTCGGGGGAGCAGCCATCGCGCTGGTCACGTCCGGCCCACATCTCGTCAAACAGAAACGAATCCGCCACTCCGCCACACAGCGCCGGTCGCTCCTTAGGTCGAGGAAGCCGAAGGCGCGGGCTAGTCGTCACCTGAGGGCGCCAGAAGCGGCTGAATCTCGCGCTGGCGCACGTCGCGAAACGCCTCCTCCTTGAGCCGCTTGACGTCCGGCACCAGCACGACGCCGGCGAAGCGAGAGGGGCCGTCGTCGCCCAGCCGAACCACCTTGGCCTGGGCCAACTGACCGAGGCCGGCCGCGACGGCCGAGCGCGACATCGTCGTCAACCGGGCGATGTCTATTTGCTTGACCTCGATCCGGCGGTCCCTGCCAAAATCTTCATCCGTCAGCGCCAGGCGCGAGACTAATGCCGCCGCCACTCGAGAACGGGGAGCGCCCGAGGTGGCCAGCGACGTCCAGTAGAACCGAGCCAGCCGACGCATGACCAACGCATGCATGCGTTCGCGCACCACCGGTAGACGCTCTACCACCTGCGTCATAGTCGTCCTCGGAATGTGGACGACCACCGCATCGGTCACCGCCGAATAGCTGGCCACCCAGCGTTCCGCGTGCATCAGGAACTCATGCACGCCAATCAAGAACGGCGCAGACAACTCCGAGTAGGGCGATTGCCAGGGCACCAGGGTCCCATGCTGGACGAACACCAGGTGCGTGAATCGCTCGCCGGAATCGATCAAGGGCGCCTCCGCGGACGGCGTCACGTACCGCATATCGAAGGGTTCTGGAGCCTCGGCGAAGATGGGCTCCAACTGCTCCGGGCGCACCGACTCAAAGTCGAGGCAGCGTACGAGTCCGTCTGCGAACCCGGTGACGTTTATTGCCATGGTCACAAGCGCCTTCCTCTGCCAATGAAGAGGATAAGCGAGTCGACCCTGTGGCTGGGTGTGTGGCATTGACCTTGGAAACGTTGTTTGGCCGACGTTTCAATCGTTGCTCTACTTGCGTCATGGATTGGTTCCCAGGGAAGGGCGGTTCTTTGCATCGACCAGCCGACCCCGTGTGCAGACTCGGCTAGCGCTTTAGCCGGAATGCCTATTCTGGCCAACTGGCCAACTGGCCAACTGGCGGTTGTTGGCCCGCTCGCCGTCGAAGCACTCAGATTTCCCCTGTACTGGGAGCGGTACTCGCCGAGTTAGAGCAGGGGGTTCACCTTTGATTAGTCGGATGCCACCGGTGTGCAGGAACGACGATGGCGTAGAGCGCAAGGCATAGACCGCATGCGGACTTGCGCTATCACACCCGCGTATGACGGTGCGATTGTCCCGACTTATGCGGACTCGATCTGTACCTATGGCGACCGGGCGCGAGACACCTACTCTGGTGTTCGTGATCGAGAACACACCACACGACACTATCGGGTACGCGGGAACCCGATCATCACCGCCCGTCCTATCTGCATCACTCGAGCCGGTTCAGAGCAGAACTGCTCCGCTCCCACTCTGCTGCCTGTCCGTTGACCTCGAAATCACAATAGGCGACGGCCGCATCCACGCCGGTGCGGCTGTGCGCTCCGACACCGACGAATCCGAAGCGTTCGCCGGTCTCCGCGGACATTCGAGCGCGGTACTGGCGAGAATCGATCGTCTGGCTGACGGTGCCGACGTCCTGCTCGGTCACAACCTCATCAGTCACGATCGGCCACATCTGGAGGCCGCCAATCCAAACCTGCAGATGCTTCGCCTGCCGGTAGTTGACACGCTCTGGCTCAATCCGCTGGCCTTTCCCCGGAATCCGTATCACCACCTCGTCAAGCACTACCAGGACGGACAGCTGAAGCGCGGCCGACTGAACGACCCGGAACTAGACGCCCGGCTGGCTCTGGCGGTATTCAGGGATCAGCTAGAAGCGTTTCGGACCACACAGCCGGAGCTGTTGACCGCCTGGCATTGGTTGACCGGCACGAACAACGACTCTGGATTCGTCAGAGTATTTGCTCAGGTGCGCGCCGCAAACCGACCATCCGACACTCAGGCCCTAGTTGCGATCAGCGTGCTCTTGAACGGCGTCGCCTGCCAGGTTCAGGTTCGGGATGTGCTGGGGAACGCGGAACAGGAAGGTTGGGCGCTGGCCTATGCGCTGGCCTGGTTGTCCGTGTCCGGCGGCAATTCGGTGATGCCGCCCTGGGTGCGGCATCAGTTTCCCGAGGCGGGGCGGCTCGTACGCCGGCTTCGAGACACGCCCTGTCACGAACGCGACTGTCGTTGGTGCCGGGAGCGCCACGACGCCCAGAGCGAGCTCAAGCGCTGGTTTGGGTTTGACAGCTTTCGAGCGGAGCCTGAGGACGACGATGGCCGACCGATGCAGCAGGCCATCGTCGAATCTGCGATGTCCGGCGACCATCTCCTCGCATTGCTGCCAACCGGCGCCGGCAAGTCGCTCTGTTATCAGATTCCGGCGCTCTCACGCTACGACAAGACCGGCGCGCTGACCGTCATCATTTCCCCATTAGTCGCGCTGATGGCCGACCAGGTCTCGGGATTGGAGGCGCGCGGTATCGACTCCTGCGTGACGATCAACGGCCTGCTTTCGATGCCCGAACGCGCCGATGCGCTGGACCGGGTCCGGCTCGGAGACGCATCGATGTTGCTGATCGCGCCGGAGCAGCTGCGCAGTTTGTCGGTCCGGCGGGTGTTGGAGCAGCGCGAGGTGGCGGCCTGGGTTCTGGATGAGGCGCACTGTCTCTCGCGATGGGGACATGACTTTCGGCCTGACTATCGCTACGTAGGCCGATTCATCCGCGAGCGCTCGACCGAGGACGAGCCGCAGCAGATCATCTGCCTGACGGCCACGGCGAAGCCGGAGGTCGTTCGAGAGATCATCGAGTACTTCCTCGACCAGCTCGATATCCGGCTCAAACTCTTCGATGGCGGGTCGCAACGCACGAACCTGGAGTTCGTTGTGGTGCAGACGAGTCGCGCCCAGAAGCTGTCCGACATCCACGAGATCTTGAACAGCGATCTGCCTGCCTCTCGACCGGGCGGAGCGATCATTTACAGCTCCACCAGGCGGAACACGGAGGAGGTGGCCAAGTACCTCTCGGCAAAGGGCCTGCCCGCCGAGCACTTTCACGCCGGACTGACGCCGGAACTGAAGAAGGATGTGCAACAGCGCTTCATCGCCGGCGACCTGCGGGTGATCGCCGCGACGAATGCCTTCGGCATGGGCATCGACAAACCCGACGTCCGGCTGGTGATCCACGCCGACATTCCCGGCTCCTTGGAGAACTATCTGCAGGAGGCCGGGCGCGCCGGTCGAGATCGCGAGCCGGCGCGCTGTGTGCTGCTCTATTCCGAGGCCGATGTCGAGCGTCAGTTCAGCCTGTCAGCACGGTCAAAACTGACCCGGCGCGAGATCCAGGGCGTCTTGCGAGCGTTGCGCAAACTCGACCGCAGAGCCAAAGGCGCGGAGGAAATCGTCGCGACCGCCGGCGAGATCCTGAGCGAGGACGAACAAGCGGCATTCCAGCGCGACTCCGCCACCGACGACACCCGTGTCAGAACCGCCGTCGCCTGGCTGGAAGAGGCGCACTTGCTTACGCGGGAACAGAACCGCGTGCAGATCTTCCCCTCATCGCTGCTGGTCGGCTCGCTGGACGAGGCTCGCGCTCGATTGGGCCGCAAGGAAATCCGCGATGACTATCGACGCCAACTACTGACCATTGCGCAGGCGATGATCGAGGCGAATCCGGACGACGGCATTTCTACGGACGACCTGATGCAGCGTGCGCGGATGACCTCGGCAGGCGTCCGCGCCGCCCTGTTCGACCTGGAACGCTACGGCATCGCCACCAATGACACCGTGCTCACCGCGTACGTCCATCGAGCGATTGTGCGGTCGTCTGAACGGCGACTCAAGGAAGCGTCAGCGCTGGAGGAATCGTTGATCAAGCTGATGCGTGAGCAACATCCCGACATGGCTGTCGGCGACACGTCCACGCTCCATCTGCGACTCGCAACCCAGCGACTCAAAGACGAGGGATCAGAGCACGCGGTGCCCGAGTACCTGCGCCGGCTCTTGCGCAGCATCGCCGCCGACGGCCGCGGCGAGGAGGGCGGCGGCGGCAGCATCGGCCTGCGCGGGATTGACCGCGAGACGGTACAGATCACCCTGCAACGCGAGTGGCAGATGCTGGAACGCACGGCCAAGGTCCGGCGTGAAGCCGCGGCCCGACTCCTCGATCACCTGCTCGGCTGCCTGCCACCCAACAGCCGCGGCGCCGACCTGCTGGTCGAAACGACAATGGGTAAGCTGCTCGCCACGATTAGGTCGGACCTGATCCTCAGTAACCAGGTCGGCAATCCAGCCAAACTGATGGAGCGAGCTCTGCTCTGGCTGCACGAGCAGGAAGTCGTGCGCCTGCACAAAGGGCTTACGGTGCTGCGGCCGGCAATGACCATCCGCCTGCGACCGGAGCGGCGGGGATTCACTAAGGCCGACTTCACGCCGCTTGAGATTCACTACGCCGAGCAGGTCCTGCAGATCCACGTGATGAGCGCCTACGCGGAGCAGGGACTGCGATCGATGTCGGGCGCACTGCAGTTGGCTATGGACTACTTCGTCCTGCCCGAGAGCGAGTTCCTCGGCCGCTGGATGCCCGAGGCGAGCGTGGAGAGTCTGCGTCCGACCACGCCGGAGTCCTGGCGAGCGATTGTCGACAGCCTCGGTAATCCAGCCCAGCGCCGGATCGTCGCTGACGACCGCGAGCAGACCAACGTGCTGGTCTTGGCCGGACCGGGCTCGGGCAAGACGCGAGTGCTGGTCCACCGGATCGCGTACCTGGTCCGGGTCAGGCGCGAGAACCCGCGCGGCATCCTCGCGCTGGCCTACAACCGCCACGCTGCCGTCGAGATTCGCCGGCGACTGGTGGAGTTGATCGGCGACGACGCCCGCGCGGTCACCGTGCTGACCTGTCATGGACTCGCGATGCGACTGGTTGGCGCCAGTTTCGAAGGGCGCTCGAACCGTCTCAGCGAAGGCGACTTCGCAGCCGTGTTGCGCGAGGCGACGGCGCTATTGCGCGGCGAAGGTTTGGCTCCCGACGACGCCGACGACCGCCGCGAGCGGGTGCTCGCCGGCTTTCGCTGGATTCTGGTCGACGAGTACCAGGACATTGGACCGGAGCAATACGCACTCATCTCGGCGCTGGCTGGACGCACGCTGGCCGATGACGAGCGCAAACTCACCCTGTTCGCCGTTGGCGACGATGACCAGAACATCTACGCGTTCGCAGGCGCGTCGGTTGAGTTCATCCGGCGCTTCGAGCAGGACTACCAGGCCAAGCCCCGCTATCTGATCGAGAACTACCGCTCGACTCGACACGTGATTGAAGCGGCGAACGCGGTCATTGAGCCGTCGCGAAGCCGCATGAAAACCGGTCATCCGATTCGAGTCAATCGTGCCCGAACGAAGGATCACTGGGGAGGAGGCTGGAGCGAACTGGATCCGGTCGTGCAGGGGCGTGTGCAGATCCTGCCTGCTGGCGAGACTCCGATCACACAGGCCCAGGTCGTGATGGCGGAGTTGCAGCGCCTCTCAGGCCTGGCTGCGGACTGGTCCTGGTCCAACTGCGCCGTGATCGCTCGCGAGTGGGGATATCTCGATCCGGTTCGCAGCCTGTGCGAGCTGGAGGGCATCACAGTCCAGATGGCGAATGAGGACTCATCGGTCATCTGGCTGCTGCGCGAAACGCAGTTCCTGCTCAAGTGGCTGCAGGAGCGCGACGCGGCACTGGTTCGCAGCGCCGACATCGCCGATTGGCTCAACAATCAGCAGAAGAACGAGTGGACCGAACTGCTCGGGCAGGCGGCGGCGGAGTTCCAGCTTGAGTTCGGCGACGGCGAGGCCCCCTTTGACCACTTCAGGGAGTGGCTGGCCGAATGGAGCCGCGATGCGCGACGCCGTCAGCAGGGGCTGCTGCTGCTCTCCGCACACCGGGCCAAGGGCCTCGAGTTTGACCATGTCGCGTTGCTTGACGGCGGCTGGAACCGCGTCGGCCGCGACGAAGACGCCGACGCCGCCCGCCGTCTCTACTACGTCGCCATGACCCGCGCTCGCGAGACGCTCAGCCTCGCCGCCATGGGCGCACAGCATCCATTCCTCGCCGAACTGCGGCGCAGCCCCTCCACGATTGAACGAGAATCTCCACCCGCCCTCGCATCAGCGCCGCGAGAGCTGTCATACCTCTATCGCCGTCTCGGCCTCAGCGAAGTGGTGCTCGGCTTTGCCGGTTGGAGATCCCCCGGACATCCCATTCACGGAGCCGTCGCGCGGCTCGCTCCCGGAGATGAGCTTTCGATTGAGACTCGTGACGACCGATGGCAACTTCTGGATCGCAATAGCGTCGTCGTTGGACAACTGGCTCGCAAGTTCGAGCCTCCCCGAGGTACGCGCTGCGTCTCGGCCACGGTGTCCGCAATCGCCAACTGGAGCCGCGAACGGACGGAACCCGAGTATCAGTTGGGAGTTAGGTGCGATGAGTGGGAAGTCGTACTGCCTGAACTGGTGTTTGCGCCTGTGGACCGGATTCCTACGCTGGGCAGGGCATCCATTTGAACACGCTCTGGCCCGGAGTAACGTGTCCAGTGATGTTGAAGTTGGAGTCGAAGCTAGAGAAGTTGCGCGAACCCGGTGAATGAACTTAGGCAAGCTGTCAAGCAGTACCTGGACGCCGTCTCAGCGGTGAACCGAGTGGGCACGCCGGAGCTGTCCCACTACACGGCCCTCGACAACCTGTTCGACGCCATCGGTGATCAGCTCAGACCCAGAGTCCGCGCCGTTGTCCACTACAGCGAGACCAGCGCGGGACAGCCCGACCTTGGGTTCTTCTCCGGCGAGAACACCGATCCGGATCGAGGCGTCGTCGAGGTCAAGGGCGCCGACTACGACCTCGATGTGTTGATCGCATCCGACCAGGTTGACAACTACTGGCAGGAACACAAGCTCGTGCTCGTGACCAACCTGCGTGAGTTTGCGCTGGTTGGACAGAACAACGACGGCGCCAATCACACGCTAGAGCGCTATAGCCTCGCGGACTCCAACGCGGAATTCGACGAACTACTCAAGCATCGCACCCGTGCCGCCAACCGACACGGCGTATCGCTTGGCGAGTACTTGCAGCGCGTGATGTCGCACCGCTCGACCATCTCCGAGCCGCGCGACCTGGCCCGCTTGCTGGCCTCCTACGCCCGCGACGCTCTCCAGCGGGTCGAGCATGCGGCAGAGGAAGAAGACTCACTCAAGCCGATTCGCGACGCGATCGAGCAGGCCCTGGGCATGTCCTTCGAGGGTGAGGACGGCGGCAAGTTCTTCCGCTCGACGCTGGTCCAGACGCTGTTCTATGGCGTCTTTGCCGCCTGGGTGCTGTGGGCTCGGGCGGGCAAGCCGGGACACTTCGGCTGGAAAGAAACCGTTTACGAGCTGCGCGCGCCGGTGCTGCGGATGCTCTTCCACCAGATCACCGACCCGGGCCGCCTGGAACGGCTCGACCTGAGCGAAGTGCTCGACTGGACCGAACAGGCGCTGGAGCGGGTCGACCGCGAGTCGTTTCTCCAACGCTTTTCGGAGGGCGAGGCGGTGCAATACTTCTACGAGCCGTTCCTCGAAGCGTTCGACCCTGTTCTGCGCAAGGACCTCGGTGTCTGGTACACGCCGCGCGAGGTGGTGCGCTACATGGTGGCGCGCGTCGATCGGTCATTGCGCGACGACCTCGGCATTGCCAAAGGGCTCGCCGACAAGAACGTCTACGTGCTCGATCCCTGCTGCGGGACGGGCGCGTTCCTGGTCGAGACGCTGCGCCGGATCGCCGAGACGGAACAGTCGTCGGGCGGCGGCGCGGCCTGGGCTGAGTCGGTTCGCCAGGCCGCCTCGACCCGTGTCTTCGGCTTCGAGATCATGCCCGCGCCGCTGGTCGTCTCGCATCTGGAGATCGGTCTGGCGCTGGAGCAGATGGGCGCGGGACTGGCGCCCGACCAGCGAGCCGGCGTCTTCCTGACCAACGCGCTGACCGGCTGGGAGCCGCACACGACCAAGCCGCTGCCCTTCCCCGAACTGGAACAGGAACGCCGCAGCGCGAACGAGGTCAAGCAGCAGCGGCCGATCCTGGTCGTGCTCGGCAATCCGCCATACAACGGCTTCCCCGGCGTCTCCGAGGTGGCGGAGGAGCGCAAGCTGACCGACGCTTACCGCAAGGTCTCGGGGGCCGACCTGCCCAAACCGCAGGGTCAGGGACTCAACGACCTCTACGTGCGCTTCTTTCGCATGGCCGAGCGCCGCATCGCCGAGAAGACCGGCAAGGGCATCGTCTGCTTCATCAGCAACTACTCGTGGCTCGACGGCCTCTCCTTCCCCGGCATGAGACAGCGCTACCTCGACGCCTTCGACATCATCCGCATCGACAACCTCAACGGCGACAAGTACCGGACGGGTAAGGTCACGCCAGACGGCGACCCTGATCCCAGCATCTTTTCCACGAGAGATGATCCGGTTGGCATTCAGGTTGGGACGGCTATTGCGACATTGGTGAGAAAGGAGTCGCATCGGACTGCCGAACAAGTCGATTGGCGAGAAGTTTGGGGGACTCGCAAGCTTAAGGAGTTGGAGGAATCGGCGGAATCGGAGCCGTCGGCGTTGTATCAGTGCCTAGATCCGATTTCGCAGCTTGGATTGTCCTTCAAACCTGCTGAGATCGAAGATGGCTGGGCGGAGTGGCCATCGCTCATCGATCTGTTTCCGAAGCGGCTTCATGGCGTATTGACAAATCGGGATGCATTTCTTGTGGATATCGATGAAGATAAGTTGCGCTCTCGGATCGCTGACTATTTCGACGCCGATCTGACCCATGAGGACATTGGTCGTCGTTACCCAATAGCGATGAAATCGACAAGAAGGACCAAAGCGCGCCAAGTGCGAGATGTCCTGTTGGCCAGGGGAGAGCAGGACGACGATGCCTTTGTCCGATTCTCATATCGACCATTCGATGTCCGCTGGTTGTACTGGGAACAAGAAACGAAGCTCCTTGACGAAAAGCGCCCTGAGTATCGACAGCATGCGTTCGATGGCAACTTCTGGCTGTCGGCTGCGCAGCAACTCCGCAAAGGCGTAACAGAGCCGCAGGCATACTTCACTGTGCTCCCTGGCTCTCACCACCTGATTGAGCGAGGGGCCAACATGTTCCCCCTCTACCTCCGAGACGATCTACTCGGCGAAGAGGTGGACGGCGTCAAGCGCACTGCCAACCTGAGCGAGCTGGCACAGTCCTACATCGAGTCCATGGGCGCCGAGCCCGAGGACCTCTTCCACCATGTCCTCGCCACGCTGCACGACCCCGCCTACCGCGAGGCCAACGCCGGCGGTCTGCGCATGGGCTGGCCTCGCATCCCCCTGCCCGACAGCGCCGACGCCCTGGCCGAGTCCGCCAACACAGGCCGCCGCCTCGCCCGCCTGCTCGACACCGAGTCCGATGTCACAGACCTGCTCGACACCAGCATCGCCGTCCCCACCACCATCGACGGCCAACCGATGCAACCCAACGACTTCAACCTCACCGCCGGCTGGGGCCACTTCGGAGCCAACCAAGCCGTCATGCCCGGCCAGGGCAAAATGGAGCGTCGAGGAGAGATGTTGGATGTCTACCTGAACAATCGGGCGTACTGGCGGGATGTGCCGTCGGAGGTGTGGGAGTATCGGTTGGGCGGATATCAGGTGTTGAAGAAGTGGCTGAGCTATCGGGAGTCGAAGGTGCTGGGGAGATCGCTGGAGGTGTCGGAGGTGTCGTGGTTCTCGGAAGTGGCGCGACGGATTGTCAGTATCCTTGATGATCCCCGATAGTGCCCACTTCTGAATCGGAAGGCAACCGCTAATGCGCATTGAGGAAATCGAGGACTATGGAGTCTTTTGGCTTCCTGAGGACCAAAATGCCCAGCATCGAATGTCTGGGGTCCTCCGTGTATCCACTACCGGCGCAGTGATACTGGAGACCTTTGGCTTCTTGGATCTCGCACCGCATTCCCTTTCCGTCCTTGGGTTGCTGAACAGATCCGGCAAAATTCCTAGAATTCTGGGATACACCCGTAACCAAGGAATGGTGACGCTAGAGGACTGCGTAAGCGGCCGGGTGAACATAAAGTCGGCTGATATGTCCGCCGCCTTTTCGACCTGCGAGTTTCGCGCCACTGTACTGATAACAGGCGTTCATGTTCTCGAGGGAGCAACGCTTCGTTTCAATAGGGTGGTCGTTGAAATCGAAGGAATGGATGCGTTCTTGCAGAAGTCTGGAATAGTTGCTTCAGATGACCCTGGACGCAAGGGAACAACGATCGAATTCGATGTACCGGATCCAATTGACTTCGATCTTGGAGACGGCGTAACGGGTCGAATTGGATTCTCGTGGTCAGTGCCAATCACATACCGCGCGACTTCCGAGGTTCGGGTCTTTCAGCGCGCGCACTTTGAGTTGTTGAGCGCCGAGCCATGGAACGTTGGAGAGATTTCGCAAAAGGTCATGTGGTTAAGGAGCTTCTTGTGTTTAGCCACGGACGAGCCGGTTTCAACGACTTCAATCGTCGCGTACTCACCTGGTGTCGATGAAGGAGAGGAGAACGAGAAAGCGACGAAGCTTGGATTCAAGGTGATCTATGAGACCAGCGGATATCATCCTGAGGAGCCGAAGGTGAACACGCCCAATATGGCGTTCTCATTTCTCGACATCGAAGAGGGGTTCTCCGAGGTGCTTACCAGGTGGTTCGGTATGTACCAAGAAGCACCTCAGCCTCTACTCTTATATTTCGACGCTCAGTATAGCCGCGAGATTGAGTCCGCCGATCGGCGCCTGGTGATGTTGACTGAAGCTCTAGAAGCCTTGGATCGTGCAAATGGAGGTAGCAGATGGACTAAGTTGCCGAAACGAGTAACTCGCTTGGCAAAGGGCTATAGCGAAGTCTTGGGAAGTGAAGAAGGTATCAGCGACTTCGCTGAAGCAGTCGGCAAGACACGTAACTACATTGTTCACCATGAGGAGAGATACAGTGAAGGTTCAGCGACAGGCTCTGATCTGTTCAGCATGAACGATCGACTGGAGGTTTTGTTGCTACTCAATCTTGTCTCGGGTATCACTGGGAACGCAAGTAGCGCGGTGGAATTGATTGGTAGCACACAGCCCGTACTACGTCGATTAGCTGGGCGATAGTGGTCCGAAGAGATTCTGGACAAGGCGGCAGGTTCTTCCTCGACAATACTCAGGCTGCTGAGCCGATTGGCTTGACCTGGATGTGGTCTGAAATGAGGCGCGTCTGGGCGAGATCGTAGGCGGCTTGCACGCGCATCCAGTTGTCGGCCGTGCCTCCGAATGCCTGCTCCAACCGGATTGCCAGATCGGCCGTAATCCGCTCCCGCCCCGCGCAGAGGTCGGCCAGGTACCCCGCGTCTACGTCAAGGTGCGCCGCCGCGTCCGCGACCGACAGATCAAACGGCTCCAGGCACAAGCCAAGAACAGCATCCCCCGGGTGTGGCGGATCGTACATCGGCATCGCTAGTCTCCATTCGCCATCCTAATGGTAGTCGGTCAAGTCCACATCGCGGACATCACCTCCCTCGAAACGGAACGTGATCCGCCAGTTACCGCTCACACGCAGCGCCCAATGTCCGCTGAGATCGCCCCTCAGTGGATGCAAGTCCAGCGAGTGCAACTCGATGTCTTGTGGTCCCGTCGCAACGTCTAGCTGCTGCAGAATGAGCCGGATCCTGCGGACGTGCTGGGCGGAAACGCCACTTCGATCTCCTCGTTCGTGCAGCCGCCGTACCCCGCGATGCCGGAAGTGCGTTATCACCAGTTTAGGCGCTCCACTCAAATCGCATGATGTCGATCTACTCGATCATTCCCCTACTTGTGCGGAGTCGTAGTTGGCTTGCAGTTGGACCCAGAACGGCGGAGCACTGCCGATCGCTTTGGAAAGCCGCACAGCCATTTCCTTCCTGACCGGCGCGTTGCCCTGGCAGATGTCCTCCAGCGACTGGGCCGACACTTGGATATGCTCCGCGGCTGCCTCCACGGTCAGTTTGAGTCCGCCAATCCAATCGTGCAGGATCAGCTCACCTGGATGACATGGGTTGTTCATCGGCATCGGACTCTCCCTTAGTTGCAGTCGAGCAGGTCGACATCGGTGACGTCTTCCCCTTCGAATCGAAAGATCATGCGCCGGTTCGCGGTGACATTGACGGCCCAAGAGCCCGCCAAGTTCCCCCTGAGCGGGTGCAATCGGTAGGTCGGTGCGTCCAAGTCCTCCGGTCCCGATGCTGCTTCAAGTGCTGTCAGGATACGGCGAATTCTTGGAACTCCGTGCGTGGATAGGCCGCTTGCGTCGCCGCGACGGTGGTCACACCGTAGTCCGCGGTGCCGATTGCGCAGGATCAGTCGCCGAGCGCAACTCGATTTGGCGTCTGGCAAAGCGCTTTGCACCACTCCGACAGCGCCGCCGACCTCACTGCCGCCCCGCTCCAATCCGGAGGCAAAGGATTGGAACTCGGTAGAGCAAGGAGCTTCGTCTCCGCAGTTGCAACCAGTGAAAAACGAGTCAGGTGAAGCCCGATCTTCTCATCAACGGTTGCGTATCCTGTGGGTCAGGAGGGTTCGCAGATGGCAACCACACGCAGCATCGTCGTCTCCGTTGACCAGGAAACGCACCGTCGGGCGCGAATCCGCGCGGAGCAACTCAAAGTCTCTGTCCCAGAGCTTGCGGCTGCCGCGTTGGCGAGCGCCGTCGGACAGGTGGACATCGCTGAACCTTCTCATGAGCGCGAGGGTTTCGCGAAAGTCAGAACGTTCGGCGAACTCGTTGACGCTATTCGCCAGGCGCATCCAGGATTCCGGGCGGCCGACAATCTGCCTAGAGGCGAGATCTACGCTCGGGCGCTCCGGGGCTCAGGCTGAACTCGGCGCCGCGCTTGGTCGACACCAATGTGTTGATCTACGCCGTTAGTTCGGCGGCTGACGAGGCCGAGAAGCAAGCTGCCGCCGAGGGCCTGTTGGACTCAGTCGACATCGTCCTATCCGTCCAGGATCTGCAAGAGTTCTACTACCAGGTCACCCGACCGAGCCGGCCAGGTCGGCTGTCGCACGAGGCCGCGATCCTGTTTGTTGAGGAACTGTCTAAGCGAGATGTGCAGACGCAGACGATCGAACTGTTCCGCTCGGCCACAGTGATTAGCCAGTGCTACCAGGTTTCGTATTGGGACGCGGCCATTGTCGCAGCTGCCGAAGCCATGGGCTGCGACGCGGTCTACTCCGAAGACTTGAACGCTGGGCAGGAGTATGCCAGCGTCACGGTCATCAACCCGTTCACATCTTTACGAACCGAACCTGCCCCGCCGGGCTGACGGGCTGCTGAAAAGCTGTGCAACCCGCCAAGCCTGTCATGGCCGCCCTTGCGGGAATCAACTTCTGTAGCCAGCCGAATGGTGGCTCGTCACCCCTAATAGCGTGAAGCATGTCGTCTGGAGCGCGTTGGAGCATCCAGGTCGGTGTATCGGATAGTATGTTCGGAACACTCTGCCAATAGGCATGGGAACGCCAGACCATTCACGTTCCCGTCTCAGCAACGTGATACGAGAGGATCAAACAGTGAATCCCACAGTCCTACCCCGTAGCGCTGCCCTCTATGCCCGGGTCTCCAGTGACCGTCAGGATGTCGATCTCTCAGTGGCGGCCCAGCTGCGCGCCCTGCGGGACTTCGCTGACCGAAACGGCTACGTCGTCGCCGGCGAGTACATAGACGAGGCCGAAAGCGGCCGCGTAGCCGACCGACCCCAGTTCCGCAAGATGCTTGATGAGGCCGCACAGCCCGACGCGCCCTTCCAGGAGATCCTGGTCTGGAAGTTCTCCCGCTTCACACGCAAGCGCGAGCATGCCGTCGCTTTCAAGTCGATGCTGCGCCGACGCGGCATCCGTGTCACCTCCATCACCGAGCATGCTGATGACACCCCGACCGGCAAGCTGATGGAAGCGATCATCGAGAGCGTGGACGAGTTCTACTCAGAGAACCTGGCCCAGGAAGTCACCCGAGGCATGCGCGAGGCCGCATCGCGGGGATTCTTTCTGAGCTCAAAGGCTCCCTTTGGCTATACACGGATCAAGGTGCTGGACGGGGCCAAGGAGCGGCCAACCCTTCAGGTGGATCCTGACACCGGTCCGATCGTCAAGGAGATATTCGAGAAGTCGCTGCGTGGCATTGGCCTCAAGGAGATTGCGGCCAAGCTCAACGAGCGAGGCGTCACGAACAAGGGCAAGCGTTGGAGACGCAACAGTCTGCATTACGTGCTGACTAATGAGGCCTACACCGGCACGGCGATCTGGGGTCGCACGACGACGGGCGACAAGAAACCCGACCCGGTGCGGGCCGAAGGCGCCTGGGAGGCGCTGGTCTCGCGCGAACTGTTCAACGAGGTTCAGCAGGGACTGCAGGAGCGCGCGCCGAAGAAGCAGCGACCGGCTCGGGTGGGCAGCAAGTTCCTGCTCAGCGGGCTGCTGCGCTGCGGCGTCTGTGGCAAGCCCTACACCGGCCAAGGAGCGAAGAGCGGCAAGTTCTCGTACTACGTCTGCGGCACCTTGCTGCAACAGGGCGCTGGATCCTGCTCCGCTCGCTACTTGAATGCCGAGCGGGTCGAGGCGTTCATCGTCGAGCGGATCCGTGATCAGATTCTGACCGACGAGACGATCACCGAACTGATCGTCCTGGTGGCTGAGGACATCGATGCGCTGGCGAGCGAACTCGGCGGCCAGTTACAGGTGGTCGAGGCGGAGCTGGCGGACATCCGCAGCCGGCTAGAGCGACTCTATGAGGCACTGGAGAAAACGGAGTTGACAATGCAAGCGCTCTCGCCACGCATCTTGAAGCTGCGCCAGCGCGAGGATCAGCTCGCTGCTGCCCAGGAAGATGCGACGCGTCAGTTGCGACAGCGCAAGGAGGACCTGCCGACCAGCGCCGAGATTGCTGAATACGTGACCGACTTCCGCGATTTCCTCGAAGCCGGCACGTTTCCTGAGCGCAAGACGCTGATCGGCAAGTTCGTCAAGTCGATTGAGGTGGTTGATGGCAACGCCATGCTGACATACACGATTCCGCTGCCATCTGACGGCGTGACCAAGGACGAAACATCGGTTCTCGATTTTGTCCAGTCCGGCCCACCAACTCGATGAAATCACGATCCTTCGCGCTGGACCTCTATTCTGCGCTATGCCCATGTTGTCGCGTCAGGCGTGGTCTCGGTGAACTGATGGGTTGGGCGATGACCCTGCTATGCGACTGTGCACTGCGCACTGCGCACTGCGCACTGTGCACTGTGGATCTTCGCCCTCACGCGGGGCCAAGAGAGGGCGGCGAGCGGGAGGCAGGGCATTTGCTACTTGATCGGCCATCGCTGGCATTGCCAGATTCAGCACTCGAGCCCACTCCCGCTGGCCTTTCAAGCCGGCCGTTTCCAGACCTCCCTGTAGAACTGAGCCAGATCCCGGACATCAACGCGGGCGCGAGCGCTCCGCGGGCTCCCGTTCCGCTCTGCCGCGAGCGAGCATCCCAATCCATTTGGATCGGTCAGGCCGGACAGGGAGCCCCGCGATCGCTCTGCCTGTCCGAGGGCGCCACCACGATGGCCAACGGAAGTCCCTGGAGGATCTGCGTGCCCGTCGGATTGCTCATCCTGGGCCTCGCGCAACGGAAGCTCCGAGCGTTCTAATTCTGTCGGAGATAGGTCGCCGTCGGCCCGCAGCGCCGAGTAAGTGCGCCGGTTCGCCAGGCCGTGAGGCAGCAAGGGCGCTGGACGTGCTTACGCCCCAGCCTGGCAGACCGAGGGGTGGACACCATCGACAAGCGCAGTGCGGCATTCCATGAAGTTCAAGGCGGTCGGTCGGCGCCCGTGCCATGAACGCCCGTGCCATGAACGACCGTGCCATGAACGACCGTGCAATGAGGGACGTTACGATGTGCAACGACCTGATGGATCACAGCCCCACAGAGGCACGCTATGCGGAAGCTCGCCATCGCTCTTCTTACGTTGTTTCAACGCATCTCTCTGTTGATCTGGAAGCTGCGCGGGAAAACTGAAGACGATCTCGCTGCGCGCCGAGTGACAAGTGGTGAGTCGTGGAGTGAATTCTGTGACACGCTGAAGGCCGCCGGAGCAGCATTGCAGTTTCCCGGAACGCCTCGAGACCCTGTTGCTCAAGCGGAGGGCTATCGATACCTGAGCCGGATCGCCCGGGCCGGCTTGATGGCGTTCATCGAGCACGCCGATCCACAGGCGCCCGTCTTGCACCGAGTGGTGAATGAGTTCACCAAGCTGGGCGCCGACAATCCCGATAACTTCTATCTGACGGCGGCGCTGGATGGCACATACGAGTACCAGATCAGCGGGCGACGCAACACGATTGCCTTCCTGAGCTTTGGCACGCAGACCGGAAACTATGGACAGGGACGGGGGTTGCCGCCCACCGGCCACATCGATTCCAGCCAAATCGAGATGGACGAGCATGGAAACTTCGAGCTGACCCTGAGTCGCCGGCCGCAGGACAGGAACTGGCTGCCGATGACGCCGGAAACCGGCACACTGGTTGTCCGCCAGACGTTCCTCGATCGGGAAACGGAAATCCCGGCGGAACTGCAGATCGAGCGCATCAACTGCCCGGAAGATGAGCGCCGCTCTTCCCCGCTTACCGCGAAACAACTCGACGAGGGGTTGCAGAAGGTGGGAGCGCTGGTAGCCGGCGCGCCGTTGTTGTTCGCCACGTGGGCACGCGAGTTTCAAGGGCACAGCAACGAGTTACCAGAGTTCGACCCTGAGAGATCGCTGAACGCGGGAGGTGACCCGAACATTACCTACTATCACAGCCACTGGGCCGTCGCAGAGGACGAAGCGCTGCTGATCGAAGTCATGCCTCCGGAGTGTGAGTACTGGAACTTTCAGCTGAACAACTACTGGATGGAATCCCTGGACTATCGTCATCACCGGATTCACACAAACAAGCACCTTGCTATCTATGAGGCCGACGAATCCGTTCGCTTGATCGTTGCCCACGCCGATCCCGGTTTGCCCAACTGGATCGAAACCACCGACCACACCTCCGGAACTATGTGTTTCCGCTGGGTTCAGGCGAAGGATCATCCTCAACCGCGAACGCGGCTGGTCAAATTGAGCAGTCTGGCTCACTAGTCGAGTAGATGGGTAAGGCCATGCTCAGCCGTCGTGCGCAGACCTCCACGGACTACGTCCATCCCCACCACCCTCTCCCGATCATGGCATTCAACTCCCTTGCCCGCGCCGCCAGTCAGCTCGGTTGGTCGAGTGAGCCGATCGTCGATTCGCTCATCCGCGATGCGAGACGCAAAACCGGGCTAACGGACTTCGGGCATGATGGTCACGCTCGGGCATTGGCAGTGCTCGTCAAGTCGATCAATGGCGAGGCCGACTTGACTCCGACCGGCAAGCTGATCCAGCGGTCGCGGCTGACCAGCGCGTTGATTCAGCGCCTACGAATAGAGGAACTGTTCAAGCAGCACCCGGAGATCCATGATGTCGATCTCGGTTCCGTCATTCTGATCACTGGATTGCAGCGCACCGGTACCACCTTTCTGCACCGACTGCTGTATTCCAATCCTGAGATTCGAGGGGTGACCAGTGCGGAGGCCCTTGAACCTATTCCTGCCGGCCGCGACATAACTCCTGGATCTGCCGTCCGAACAACACGAGCGATGCTGGCGCAACGACTGATCGCTTACCTGTCCCCGCAGTTCAAAATGGTTCATCCGGTCGACCATCGTGAACCGGAAGAAGACGTCATGTTGCTCGATCTGAGTTTCATGAGCCAGGCGCCCGAGGCGATGATGCACGTCCCTGCATATTCTCGCTGGCTGGAAGAACAGGACCACACCCAGGCCTATGAGCACTTCTCCAGGGTGCTGAAGATCCTGTGTTGGCAGCATCCCGGCAGCACCTGGGTACTCAAGACGCCTCACCACATGGAATACCTCGATGTGTTTCTCAAGTACTTTCCCAGTGCGTTGATCGTCCAGACCCATCGCGACCCACGCAAAACGTTGCCGTCATTCTGCAGCATGGTCGCCCATGGCCGCGGCATGTTCAGCGACGCCATTGACCCGGGCGAAATCGGTAGGCATTGGAGCAGAAAGACGCAGCGAATGGTGGAACTGAGCATGCGAACGCGGGACATGCTGGACCCCGACCAGAGTATGGATGTGTCCTACTACGATCTGATCGAGGATCCCATTGCTCAGCTGCGGCGAATATACGAGCGCGCTGACATAGCACTCGGCGATTCGGCCGCGGACATTGCCGAGCAATACGCTAGAGCGCATCCGCAGAATCGGTTTGGCACACATACGTATAATCTGGCCGATTTCGAACTGGATGCGGAAGCGATCGACAAGAGCTTCTCCTTCTATCGTCGGAGATACGCCATCCCGTTCGAGTAGAACGTGTGAAGTCTCGAAAGCGAACGCGGCCATGAGCGATGCTGCCGAAGACAACAGACGTGCAGGCCATACCAACCTGGTGAACGCCATCGTCGCGGCGGTGCGAGACCTGAGGCAGCCACAGGAATCACCGGTGAGCGCGGTCCCAGAGAACCTGCGGCTTGACGGCAAGACCTGCCTGGTCACCGGAGCGAACAGTGGTCTGGGCAGAGCGACGGCGATCGAGCTGGCCAGGCTCGGCGGCCATGTGATCCTGGCGTGCCGGCCGGGACACGAGGAATCCCGCGCCGAGATCATGCAGCTCTCAGGTTCCACGACGGTTGACATGATGGAGGTGGACCTCGCGGATCTGGCATCTGTGCATCGCCTCTGCGACCGCCTGGTTCAACAGGGGACGCAGATCGATATCGCTGTGCTGAACGCTGGTCTGGCGGCGCGGAGGTCAAGGAGGAGCGAGCAAGGATATGAGCTGATGTTCGCGGTGCATTTCCTGTCAAACCGGGTGATGCTCGACCGCTGGCTGCGAGATGGCGTTGTTCGTCCGGGCGGCCGCGGCCGCGAGATTCCGCGGATCGTCTTCATCACTTCCGAATCACACCGATCTGCCGAGGACATCGATTTCGATCGGCTGGGTACATACGTCGACTACGGGATCAGGGGAAGCCTGAAGCAGTACGGTTTCAGCAAGTTGGTCCAGTGCACGTTCGCACGTGAGTTGTCGCGCCGTCTCAACCCGGGCGACGAGGTGGAGGTCGCCGTACATGCCATCTGTCCCGGAGGAGTAGCCACGAATATCGCTAGAGAAGCGCCGTCACTGCTGAAGCCACTACTGAATGCGCTGTTCCGGCGTATCTTCCAGTCTCCGCAAGAGGCGGCGGCGCCGGTGATCTACCTGTGTTGCGCCGAAGCACCTGGCGCCTCCACCGGGATGTATCTGCACATGACGCAACCCAAGTCGGTCTCACCCAGTGCAGCCGACCCGGAGAGCGGCCGCAAGCTCTGGAAAGCCAGTGAGACACTGGTGGCGGAGGCACGAGATTCAGGCTGACAAATCCGGGGTCGAGCAACTGAGCCGTAGGTCTCCGGAGGCAGCGCTCACGACCCAGATGTCACCAGTCCGCCCGCCCGCTGCGAGCTCGGAGGAAGGCAAGTATGGCGCTCCCGATCGAACAGACCGGCCTGATCGCGCCCTACGGCGGCGAGCTGGTCGACCTCGTGGCTCCGCAGGAGCGATTCGCCGAGCTCAAGGCCCGCGCCGGACGACTGGACAGCATTCAGCTCTCCGACCGCGCGATCTGCGATCTCGAGCTTCTTGCGACAGGGGCGTTCTCGCCTCTTGACCGGTTCATGGGCGAGGACGACTACCGTCGATCGGTCGCCGAGATGCGGCTGGCCGACGGCATGCTGTTTCCTGTTCCGGTAACCCTGTCCATCGAAGACGCATCTTCCGTCAAGATCGGCGCTGACGTGGCCCTGCGCGATGCCCGGAACGATCTGCTTGCGGTCATGACGATTCAGGAGGCGTACGAGTGGAACCCGCTGGAGCTAGCTGACGAAGTATTCCGCACTCGCGACGCGCGGCATCCACTCGTGTCCGAGATGCAGCGCTGGGGGAGGGTGAATATATCCGGCCCGCTCCAGGTGCTGCAGCTTCCGCATTGCTATGACTTCACCGAACTGAGGCGAACACCCCGCGCGACCCGCGACGCACTCGCCGCCTACGGCCGAGGCAACGTCGTGGCCTTCCATGCCTGCGATCCCTTTCGCCGGGCCGAAGAGGAACTCACCCGCAAGGCCGCGGAGAGCGTGGACGGGGTGCTACTGCTCCATCCGGCAGTGGGGTCGGGCAATCCAGTGGACATGGACCATTACACCCGCATCCGCACGTACCGGACCCTGTCGCTGCACTACTACGAGCACGATCGTGTGCTGCTATCGCTGCTACCGCTGGCGACGAGGTTTGCCGGACCGAGAGAGGCGCTCTGGCACGCGATCATCCGGCGCAACTACGGCGCCAACTATCTGATCGTCGGCCGCGACCACGCCAGTCCCCCAGTCGACTCGGTAGGCCGTCCTCTCTACCGCCCCGAGGATGCTCATGAACTGGTCGACCGCTACAGCGCCGAAACCGGAGTGAGGGCTGTGACATTCCGCGAGACGGAGGACGACACAGACGGCGAGCGGCGCACGGAGGTCGCAGCAGATCCCAAACGGGGGCATGGAGCCACTCCCGCTGCGACGCAGTTGAGTGAAGAGAACTCGCGCCCGGAGCAAGCGCTGCCAAGTTGGATTGCCATGCCTGAGGTCGCCAGGATCGTGGCTGAGCACCATCCGCCGAAGCATCGACAGGGGGTGTGTATCTGGTTCACCGGTCTCAGCGGATCAGGCAAGTCCACAACTGCCGAGCTACTCACGGGACTGCTCATGGAGCATGGGCGGCGGGTGACAGTCCTGGACGGGGACGTGGTCAGAACGCACCTCTCGAAGGGCTTGGGCTTCTCCAAAGACGACCGCGACGCCAACATTCGCCGGATTGGATTCGTCGCCTCGGAAATCGTCCGTCATGGCGGAGTGGCAATCTGCGCGGCCGTGAGCCCCTACAGCGCTGCGCGAAACGAGGTGCGCAGCATGTTCGGATCCGAGCGCTTTATCGAGGTGTTCGTCGACACGCCGCTCCATGTCTGCGAAGATCGCGACCCCAAGGGGATGTACGCCAGGGCGCGCCGCGGTGAGATCTCCAACTTCACCGGGATCGATGATCCATATGAGGCTCCAACGGATCCGGAGATCACACTTGACACGGTCCAACACTCCGCGCACAGCAACGCCATGCTGGTCCTGGACTACCTGATCGAAGAGCAATTCGTACGCGTTCCGAGAGACTAGGCCTGTTCACAGTAGGTGGAGCCCGTCGTAGATCAGGGCGAGGTGGATGAAGCCGAGAAAGATGAAGTCGAGCTTGTCGTAGCCGGTCGCGGCTGGCTGGAGCGTCGCCGGTCTGACCTTGTGAGAGTCCGACGATCACAGGCAGGCGTTCGTCGGAGGCGAGCGCATGCAACTTGCTGCTCAGGCTGCCCCCTGTTCAAGCCAAGGGCAGGCTGCGCGAGCCTCCGATCGCGTGCCGCCCCCTTTTCGCGGCGCGCCCGTGCCCCGCGCGTGCAACTTGATGATCGTGCTGTCCAGGGAGCGCGCGACCAGTTCCAACCGGGGGAGCTGGTCGCGCTGTGGCACGGTCAACTTGCCGCGCGGCGTCGGCAGCAACGCCGGCATTGTCATTTCGGCAATTGCTTCTCCGTGAAGCAATGACGTCCCTGCGCCCGGACCGAGGGCGTTGGAAGGCAATCCTCTCTGTTCCACCATCGATGGATCAGATCGATATTGGCCGAACGCGCCCTACGATCTGACCAGCGAGTCGTTCGCACCGCAACGATGAAAGGCACCTGCTGATGACGTATGAATTCGATCTCGGTTCGCACAGTCGGCCGATCACTACCTCCTCGCCTGAGGCCCAGCTCTGGTTTGATCGGGGACTGGTCTGGACCTACGGATTCAACCATGAAGAGGCGGTCTTCTGCTTCACACAAGCGGCAGAAATCGATCCGGATTGCGCAATGGCGTACTGGGGTATTGCCTACGCCGTCGGTCCCAACTACAACAAGCCGTGGGAAGCGTTTGATGAGGCGGAAACCTCGAAGTCGCTCTCAAGGGCCTATCACGAAACGATGCGCGCCGCGGCGCTGGCAAGCCGTTGCACGCAAGCGGAACAGGATTTGATCGAGGCACTTCAGCAGCGCTATCAGTCTGCGCAGCCGTCGCCGGACATGGCCGCCTGGACCGATGACTATGCCGCTGCCATGCGAGCCGTCTACCTGAACCATCCTGACGACGCGGATATCACGTCGCTGTTTGCGGAAGCGCTGATGAACCGCACCCCCTGGGCGCTCTGGGATCTGACATCCGGCGAAGCGGCGGCGGGCGCCGACACCGAAGAGGTCATGCAAGCGCTTGAACGAGGCATGGAACGCGGCGCGCACACAGGCGACGCCCCGCATCCGGGCATCCTGCACATGTACATCCACCTGATGGAAATGTCGCCGTTCCCGGAGCGAGCTTTGCTCGCCTGCGAACAGTTGCGCGGCTTGGCGCCGGACTCCGGTCATCTGCAGCACATGGCGACGCATATCGACGTGTTGTGCGGCGACTACCTGAGCGTGGTGAACTGGAATGAGCAAGCGATTCGGGCAGATCGCCGTTACCTGGCAGCCAGAGGACCGATCAATTCCTATACGCTCTACCGCTGCCACAACTATCACTTCAAGACGTACGGCGCGATGTTCCTGGGCCGGTACCAGTCGGCTATCGAGACGGCTGAGGAGTTGATCGCCGCCCTGCCTGAGGAGTTGTTGGAGGTGAAGTCCCCGCCGATGGCGGACTGGCTGGAAGGGCTGGCGCCGATCAAGCAGCATGTCCTGGTGCGGTTCGGCAAATGGCAGGAAATCCTTCAGCAGGAACTGCCGGCAAATCCCGATCTGTACTGCGTGACGAGCGCGACCATGCGCTATGCCAGGGCGGTCGCCTTCGCCACGCTCGGGCAGACGCAGTCGGCGTTGGCCGAGGCAGAGGCGTTCGAGCGGGACTTCGCCCGTGTGCCGGACAGCCGCTACCTGTTCAATAACTCCTGCCGCGATATCTTGGCGGTCGCGCGGGAGATGATGCTCGGCGAGATCGACTACCGGCGCGGTGAGATCGAATCAGGCTTCGCGCATTTACGGCAGGCCGTCTCCTATGACGACAACCTTCCTTACGACGAGCCGTGGGGATGGATGCAGCCGGTCCGGCATGCGCTCGGCGCCCTGCTGCTGGAACAAGGCCGTGTGGAGGAGGCCCTTGCCGAGTATCGGGCGGATCTCGGCTTCGACTCGGCGCTCAAACGGTCGAGTCAGCATCCCGACAATGTCTGGAGCCTGAGCGGCTATAGCGAATGCCTGGAGCGAACCGGCCGGCACGAATTGGCAACGGTCGCGAAACAGCGGCTCACCCTGGCCCAGGCGCGCGCCGACCTGCCAGTGCATGCGTCCTGTTTCTGCCGGCTCTCGAATGCCGGCTGAGAGCAGCGCAATCGCGTTGCGGCGCTGTCTGCGGGGTACGGATGCACACTTCGAGGGCCGAGCTGTTGTGTTCCTGCGCGTGATACTCCGGCAGCTCGATGAGACACGATTCAAGGAAGACTTCCGACCAGATAGGGATCGAGATCGGCGCTGCGGTACGTCGGTCGCCGGAACAGGCGCGCTCGGCAGTGGCGGCGACCCCACTGGTGGGGTCGTCGGCCGCGACGTCCTGGATCGACTCGTCGCCGGCCTCGAACAACACCCTCAGGTCGCCAACATGAGCGACGAAATCTGCGACTGGTTCCGCTAAGACGGCCGCGGGCACGTCTCGCTGCTTGACGACGCCTCGAATCGCGGAGGAGCGGACCGAGCGCGAAGAATGACGTCGGAGCCGCGTTGCAGTAGAGATCGCGCCTCCCTGAGCGTGCGGCATCGTTCGTGCTGGGGTAGATCACGGTTGGCGAGGACAACGAGGATCCCGGTGGATGCCTCTGCGGATCCACGTAGCTGTCGTGGCAGGCGAGTCCTGCTCAAGCCCGCCGGTGTCTGGACATGTCGCGCTATGCTCCGTCGTGAGCAGGCAGCCGACGGGAGTACAGCATGAGCCAGATCGCGGCCGTGCAGACGACCATCCTCGACGCGACGCCGATGACGCAGTCGTTGGTCACCGTGACCGACAGCGACGGGCGCACCGGTGTCGGCGAGACGTGGTGGGGCATCCCCGACCGCGAGCGACCGGGCGCCGGGGCGCGCCCGATCGCCTCGGCGGTCGACGAACTGCTGGCGCCGAGGGTCCTGGGACGCGAGGCCGGCGACATCGGCCGGCTCTGGTTCGAGCTCTGGGACTACGGCTACCGCTACGCCGACCAGGGCATCTTCGCGATGGCGTTGTCCGGCCTCGACATCGCGCTGTGGGACCTGCTCGGTCAGACGCTGGGCGTGTCGGTGGTCCAACTGCTGGGCGGATCGAGGCACGACGCGGTGCCCGCCTATGCGAGTCTGCCGCCGCTGCGCGACCCGGAGCTGGTCGTCAACGAAACCCAACGCGCGGTTGATGCTGGGATCGGCGCGGTCAAGCTGCACGAGGTGACGATCGACCACGTCGAGCGCCTGCGCCGCCGCTTCGGCGAGGAACTGGCGATCATGGTCGACGTCAACGGTCACTTCGACCCGATCGAGGCTGTCGCCTTCGGCCGCCAGCTCGCGGAGCTCGGCGTGACCTGGTTCGAGGAGCCGACCCGGCCGATGCGCGATCACCGCGCGATGCAGCGCGTGCACCGCGAGGCGGGCGTCGACATCGCAGCCGGTGAGAACGAGTACACG
Organism: Dehalococcoidia bacterium; assembly: GCA_965261715.1. Classification (GTDB taxonomy): domain Bacteria; phylum Chloroflexota; class Dehalococcoidia; order Bin125; family Bin125; genus Bin125. The sequence continues at coordinate 2,209,968 of OZ253471.1, read as the reverse complement.
CTCGAAGACTTTGAGCGCCTGCTGCGCAGCGAGGCGGTCACCTACCTCCAGCCCGAGGTGACGAAGATCGGCGGCATCAGCGCGGCCCAGCGCGTGGCGACGCTGGCTGAGCTGCACAACGTGGCGCTCAGCCCGCACAACTTCCGACCGGGGCCGTCCCTCTACGCCTCGCTCGCCTACGGGTTCGCCTCCTCGGCGACACGCTGGTTCGAGATCCCGTGGGTCCCCGACGACTGGCGTTTCGCCTCCGACACGCCGCTGCCGGCGATGGAGGATGGACACGTGCTCGTGCCGCAAGGTCCGGGCCTCGGCATCCCGAGCTGAGCCCTGCGGCCTCGAGTCGGCTTCGAGGCGGCTCCGCCGCAAGCCGACGAATCCCACGGGTATGAGCGGCGGGACGAGAAGTCCTCGTCCGCGAAGCGCTCGGCGTTCCAGGCACACGCCACGTCGAGCCAGCACGCGTTGCCTACGTGATTGAACGCCTGGATCATCGGCGACGACTCGGGGCTCGACAGTGCATTCGCCTCCAGCCCCACTAAACTGGACAACATCAAGGACCGTTGAATTGACGTTTGAACTCAATTCGTGACTTGGTCTCCGGACCACTCATAAGCGAACCAACGGGGTCTTAAGCTTGTCGCGCTCCCCGATAAGCCGGAAACGATTCTAGGCACGCCAACTGATTAGTCGCTCGCGTGGCGACTTGAGCGGCAAGCTGTACCCGCTCGTCTCAGACGAGCGTCCGCCAGTGATCATCTGACTCGCATCTTGGAGGAGCGGCGACGCACACTCGGGTCGCGACATGCTGCGCCGGTTCGATACAGTCGCGAGCACAGGCGCTGATCATCGACGGCGTCTGCCACCTCGACCGCAAAAGCTAATTGGCCCAGGACTTGGGGTATCGTCCAGTCGTTTGACCCCCTGCAGTGCGACCTGCCGCTCGGACTCAGCGCGCATTGCACCCTCCCTTGACTAGGGCCTGTTCACATTGGGGGGACGCAGAGGTAGAAATGACGCATTCCGGCTGGATCATGGGAGGCGGGACCCCCTCAGCCTTCGGCAGCTCCCCCTGCAAGGGGGAGCGGGAGAGTTGATAGGCGTTTCGATTGGGATCGCGCTGTCAATGTGAACAGGCCCTAGCTCGCCCGCATTTCTCTGATCGCACCGGCCGCCTGGTTTAGCACGCGGATAGCATTCTGGATGGCGCCTCAATGGATCGAGCGAGGGCGGAGGAACCTAAGCTCCCGCGTCTATCTGCGAGTGGCTCTGCCCATAGAGAGCCACGTGACCACGTCAATCACTTGACTGTCGACACTCTTGGCTTGCACGAAGGATTCAGAAGCGGCGCGCGACATGGACCTCTACTCACGAAAGTTGACGATGAAGCGGCTGCTGTCGCCGCGGCCGAAGACTTCGGCGAAGTAGGACTCCTGCGCGTGGGCAGGGGCGACAAAGAAATCCCCTGGCGTCGTGGCTCGCGCGTAGTAGACGTAGCGGTACACCCCCTCGGTGAGTTGTTGCGCCGACAGCGTGACTCCTTCGTCGCGCGTATCGACCTGTTTCCAGGGACTGTAGTACCAAAAGAACCAGGGAGCGGAGTAGCCGGCGCTTCCGAAACCGACCGCATTGGTACGGTCGTCAGCTAGCTGCCGTCGCAGCCAGGGCGAGACGACCTTGAGCTGCGGTACGATCGGCTCCAGTCCTGCGGGCAGGTGATCCGTAATCGTGACGAAATGGCGCGCCGCGGGCGTGACCACGGAGAGTTCTACTCTCACGACCTCGCCCAGGACGGCGCTGTTCACCTCACGCCCGGGATCCTCGAGCAGCGAGTAGCGGCGCGAGACACCGAACCCGCGATTGAGCGCCGAAACCTCCGTTGCCGGCGTCGCGTATCGCAAGTTGAGTGTGTAATACATACGCCCGTCAGCGCTCGGGTCACGCTCGAAGTGGAGCAGGCTCAGTCCTTTGCTGCGCAGTGCATCGAGCGGAACCTCAACGCCATCACGAACGTCGCCGGCAGTCGCGTTAAACGTCCCATCGAGTAATTCCATCGTGTCCAGCAACACGCGGTAGTCGTAGTCGGCTCGATTCTCGCCGGTCAAGTCGGCGAATGCGCCCAACGACGACATGGCTTGCGCACGTTCGACCGAAGATTGCCAACGCCTGGCTGCGCGTGCGCGGACCAGCCAGCGGACGGTCTCCTCGATCAACGGATGGTCCGGATCCGCCTCAACCAGCGCCCCCAGGATGATCGCGGTGGTGCGGACGTTGCTGTTGTGCATCGAGCCGCTGAGTTGCTGGTCCGACCATTGGTTCCCGTTGGCGCTGGGCAACGCCGCCGCGCTGAGATCGTTGAGCAAGAGGCGCACGCTCTCGTGCTCGCGGTCGTAGCCCGCGGACAGGAGCCCGAGGATCAGGTAGGCGCGGCCCCAGCTTCTCAGCTCATCGCGATCACGATCGACCATCTGCTGCAAGTCCTCGGCAAGTGACTGTGTTTCGTCGGCCGAAGCGCTCCTGACGGCCGCGTAGTGAAGGAATGCACGCAGATCGCGACTCGAGGAACTCGTACGCTTGCTACTCACGTGCTTCGCGGCCTTGGTGTAAACCTCATGCGGAACTTCGAACTCCGCCTCGACAGCTTCGCTGAGAGCCAAGAGCACCCAGGCCGAAACGAGGGTGTGGCTCTCGTCGCAGGTGCGACACCATGCCCATCCACCGTCGTTGCGCTGCTTGCTGGTCAGCGCCTGAATATCCGTCCGGACTTGTTCGCTCAGCTGTTTCGTGAGGCCGCTCGGATTCGCCTGTTCGACGGCAACCAGCGCCATGATTCGACTGGCGATTCCCACGTTGGACTCAACTCGCCCGTCCGGCAGCAAGCGCTTCAGCTCATCCTCCAAGGTCCCGACCAACGACGCCTGGACGGCGATTTCGAGAGAGCCCTGACGTGTACGTTCATCAACCGGCAACAGGATCGCCTCGACGACCGGGTGGTTCTTGACCACGCCGCCGGTCGCGGTTGATTCGGGCGTGACGGCCGGAAGCACGGGAATGCTGATTTCGACCGCGTCGTTGTCTCTTCCCGAGACGGCACGCAACCGAATGATCGCAGTGCCCTCCTGCTCGGCGCGGGCGGTCCAGCCGAAGGCGGATGACCTACCGGCTGAGATGCGTTCAGAGCGCCGGGCTTGCTCTTTCAGGAGGACGCCGTCCGTTTCGATCGACACGTGGACGCGCTTCCACGCGGCTGTGCCGTTCCGCACCAGGGTGCGTAGCACAACCTCGTCGCCGACGCGCAGGAAGCGAGGCAGCGCAGGTCTGATTAACAGCGGTGTTGTGACCAACAGCTCTGTCTCGACCGATCCGACGTTTGTCTCAGCGTCGGCCGCTCGGGCACGGATGCGCCAGGTCGTGGCGTTGTCGGGCAATGGCAGTTGGAATCTCGCCCTTCCGTCACTGTCGGTTCGCAGTTGTCCCAGCCGGAGGGCCGTGTTGCGGAAGTTGGAGCGAAGCGTCTGTTCGGCAGCCTGACCCCGGGTGAGGTTGGGCACGGGTTCCGTAGGTTCGCCTCCCCCGGTCGCAGGAAAGTACTGCACCTCCAGCGTCGCCGTAGCCGTGGCGTTGAAGCGTCCGGTGGAGATGTCGCCTCGGGCCCTGTCCTGGAACCTGCGGTTTAGCGCGTCGTTCGACACCGTGAGCGATGTGGAGGTCCGCACGCCGAGTCCTCGGTTGTGCCAGAAGACGTCCATGCCGTCGGGTGCGATGTCATCCAACAGGGAGAGCACCGCCTGGTCGACAACGGCGACCGAGATATCCGCTTCGACGCCATTGCCGTCCGCGTCGTTCACCTGCAAGAGGTATGCAAGCGTGTCACCTGGCTGGGCCTGCGCCCGATCGGGCCGGATGCTGACCTCGAGTTGCCGCGCTGCGGGCGAGACACGCAATTCCGCATAGCCGACGTTGTAGCGCGGATAGGGATCATCTTCGGTTGGCGGGCGATAGAGCGACACTCCAATGAACACGTTCGGAATGTGCCAGTCTTCGATCGGAATCCGCAACACTTCGCTGTTGGTTGGGAAGTCACGGACCTCCGTCGTCAGGACGCCGCCTCGCTCGAATGTCACCAGGCCTGTCGCCCCCGCGAAACTGGCGGGCGCCAGGATCTCTGCAACGTCGCCGACCTCGTATCGTTCGCGATCGGCAATCAGCTCAATTGCACCGTTGTCCGGCTCAGGCCACGATGCAGGTCCTTCGCCCTTGACCCAGAGGTATTGGGCAGAACGTGTGACTCGGCCCTGTTCGTCCCTCGACTCCCCGACCACCAGGTAGCTTCCAGGCGCCTTGGGATTAAGATCGACAGATCCCTCTCCCGCCGCGTCGGTGGTCACTGTGCGAACATCTACTTCTGTTTCCTGCAGCTCGTACTCGAAGTGGCCACCGCCGTCAGATCGAAACGTCCTGATCCACTCACGCTTGTGCAGCCGCACTGCTACCGGCCGCTCGGGCGCCGGACGCCCCCGGAAGTCGACCGAAACCAGGTGGATCGTCGTGGGCTCGCCGGCCGTGCCGAGGCGGGATTCGGGTCTGATGCCGACGTACCAGTTGGCTGGATGCACGGTGACACTCGTGCTGTCAGTAATGGTCTGCCCGCTGGTGTCGGTGACCGTTGCGCCGATTGTCAGCTCGGTCGTCTCAAGTCCCTCGCCGAACTCTCCGATTACATCTAATCGGCTTTTACCCGAGGAGTCCGTTGTGGTTTCCTCGTTCGCGAGGGATTCGTTCCGGTAATAGCCGAAGCGATTCGCATTCGCCCGGTCCCAGAACGTGAAGTCCTCGTAGCCAGCGACGCGCAACACGGCAGGGCGAGTTTGCGCGTACCACATGACTGCCGCACCTGTGACAGAGCCTCCGAAGAAGAAACTTGCCAGCGCCTCCGCTGCGATCGAGTCACCAACGACGTAGTCTGCATCCGACGATGCCACCTTAACCTGGAACTCCGGGGACCGGAATTCTTCAACTCTGAACGACGTTCTGGCGATCGCTTGACCGTCCACGTCATTCACTGAGACGGCGTAATACCCGATAGAGGCATCGTCCGGGAGGGACGTCTCGACGCTGAACGTGCCGAGCTCGCTGAGCTCTACCGGTGCGATTGCCACCACCTTGCCTCGCGGATTGGACAGCCTCAGCATGAATTCTTCATCGTCGGCGGGGATGGCGTACGTCCCGTCGTTGTCGAAACGGATAACTCCCTTTAGGTGGATCATTTCGCCGGGGCGATACAGCGGCCGCTCGGCATACAGATGCGCGCGATGGCCAGGGAAGTAGGTTGTTGTCGGCACATCCATCGACCAGGGTGAAACACCGGCATCCCACCACGTCGCCGATACACCGAAGTGCTCTGCCTCATCGATCTTCGAGACGTAGAGCCAGTATGGCGCTTCGTCGTGGCCTTCTTCAACGGGTATCGAAATTCGAACCACACCGTTGGCGTCCGTGTCGCCTTCCAGGTACGGGCTCTCAGCCATCTGGCCCATAGACGCCGCTTGTACGGAAACGCCCTCCAGGGGTTCTCCGGTGTCATAGTCCAAAGCCCAGACCACCAGCTCGCCGGACGCGTGTTTCATCAGCATGGCGGTATCGACCACGCTGATGAATAGCTGCTGGCGGTACTTCTCTTCCTCCCCGTTCCAGGTCCGACTCGGGGTTGCGGTCAGTAAGTAGTGGCCGCGGCCCAGTGGGGTATCGCCGCCAAGGATGGTGGAGAAGAGGCGCGTCTCACCCTGCATTGAGCTTTCGATTGTTTCCGACCAATCACGTACTGGCACGCTCTCCGCCCAGAATTCGGCCCGATCGAGTGCGTGCTCTTCGATGATCCAGCGTCTCGTGTCGATCGCTCCGCGTCTCAGCAGGGTCTCACTCTCCTGATCCGAGAGCTTGATCAGCTCAAACTTCACCAGACCCAGGCGTGCCGCCTGGAAATAGAGCACCTGATCGCGGCTGGTCGCAGTAGTAGTGAAGCTGGCCCGTGTTGCGAGGTTGAGATTCGGCCAGTCGGGAGGATCCTTGGTCGTGAATCTGAACTCATGGGCAGGCACCGACTGGCCCGTCAGATCGCGCACGCCTTCGGCGATCCTGGCCGTATAGGTAGTCGAGTAGTCCAGGTCGACGCGGAAGTTGACATAGAACTCTCGCGACCAGTCGTACCAGCGAACAGAGGACAGCTCGATGTCCGACGGATCGATGCCGTTGATCGCGAAGTGCCCCTCCAGCGAGGACGGGTCGATCGGCGCGTTATAGGTCAAGGAGATTCCGGACCGTGCCGTCCCATCTTCACCGTCTCGCGGATATGTAGCGACTAGGCGGGAAACTGGAATCGTTCTAAACCCAGAAGAGCGTCGAGCCCGCGTGGCGCCGGCACTCGCGCCCCGCAGTCCTTGCGGCGCCACGACCTCGTACCACGTCTCCCGCTGTAGTGGCTCACTCGGTGTGATGGTGACCGTTGTCAGGTTGTCGTTCCAGGCAAACGTTCCAGCGATTGCCGATCCCGATTGGTAAAGCAGCAGGCCGGACTCCACTGATTCGCGATCCATCGGCTGGCTGAACGTGACCACGATCGGTGAGTCCAACTCGACCTGTTCGTCCCCGTCTGTCGGCGCAACTGCCGTCATCGCCGGTTGAACAGTTGTGAACCTCCAGCCGATATCAGAGGGAAGCTCATCGCCGATCGCAGAAGTCAGGCCGGCGCGCACACGCACTGTGTACTCGGTACTCGGCGCCATCGTTGTGGCCTTGAAGCGGTACAGAGAGGTGTTCAGCCACTCTCCTTCGCCCGCCATCGGCGGCTCGAATTCCAGCACTTCCGACTTAGCAACGTCTCTCAACACCGTCAGCGGAGCGACCGAACGGTTGAACTGGACAAGGATCTGCGCGGTGAGAGGTACTTCGACATCGCCTTCGCGGGGAACGGTATACGCAACCTCCAGGCCGCCGCCGGTGATGAAGGTGTAGGAATAGCCTGGCTCAGCCCCCAGCACATCAGCGGAGATAAAGATCTCGTACTGTTGGCCACGCTCCCAACCTGGAGCCGCGGGCTGGAAGAACAATGTGAGTTCGTCGAGCCAGCCGAACGAGCCCTGCACGTCCGGGTCGATCGAGATGACCTGTTGCGGATCGGTCTCGCGAGGGGGATCGAGGAAACGGATGGTCAACGGTGAATGCTGCGACAAGTCGTCCTCATCAGGCGAAACAGTCACCAAGGACCCACGCTCAGCCTGGCCGGAGACCGACACGTCGTCACCGACGGTGACCGGGCCAGCTGGAGATCCGTCGCGCGGCAACGCTAGGTTGAGGTTGCCATACCGATAGCTGCAGCAAGCCGTTTCTTCTGCAAGCGAAATTCCGTAACTCGTGCGCGGCCACGTCCCGTTGATCCGCCTGGCGCTCAGGGTGAAGAACTGCGGGTCCAGCAAATCCTGTTGAATATTCACCTCGGCGCCAGCGACCGTGAAGGAGCCATAGCGAGCCGCATTGTCGTGCGAAGTTACGCGGCCGTTAAGCATGAGCTCGAACGTGCCCAGCGTGTCCCAACTGCCGCCTGCCGGTCGCGCGCTGACGTGGACCTCGAACGGATTTTCCGTGTGTTGCCAGACCCGAATCTCGATCTCGTCGGGGATGCCGTTGTTGCTCGTGGGATCGTCGGAGGCGACCTTTGCCCCCCAGGCAAGAGTCAGCACGAGTGCGAGAGCAACCATCGCAACGACTCTGAGACCGAGCGGTTGACTCATGCCGAGCGACTTCCCCTCGTGTTGGTTCGGCCACTGCCCGGCTAGGCGGTGGTCAGCTCGAGCTGGGCCAGGCGGGTGAGGTTGTATCAGGCGGCGGTCAACTCCATCCAGAGCTGGTTGCGCGCCCAGCCGAGATAACCCAGCTTGGCGCGGCCGCAGATCGTTTTGATCCAGCAGAAGACCTCTTCGACCCAGTGGCGGCGGCGCTGACTGCGTTGGTAGCCCGCCTGCCGCGTCCTTGCGACGGGCGAACGCGCTGCGACCGCCCACGGTCGTTCTGGACGACCCCCGTTCAATCCGGAGCAGGCTATGCGGCGTCACGCCCAGGGGCTGCGCCCGCCCGACGAAACTGTTGACAGCCCGGCGGAAAGCTCGCGATGCAGTATGTGTAAGTTCTCCAGACTCGACCCTTGACGTCAATTGAATGCCAGGCGCTTGCTTCGCCTATTCGTTTTCGTCGAACAGGAAGCCCCGGACCGCATGGCTATAACGCTGGTAGAGCAGCCCGCCGGCCACCAGGATCAGGCCCAGCGCAAGGAAGGCGATCACCCGGTAGACCTGCTCAAGCTCCTGGGAGTCGTAGGCGAACAACTTGACGACCGCTACGATCAGCAGCGCCAGCCCGGCAACCCGTACCCAGCGCCAGCGCCTCAGCACCCCCACCAGCATGAGCCCTGCGCCGTACACCCCCCACAACAGCGTCAGGCCCAGGATGGACACGTTATCGCTCGCGCTTCTGCTCAGATCGAAGAGCGCGCTGTCGGCTGAGGCCAGAATCTCGGCCGACAGGATCCACAGCGTGGTGAGCGTGGCCATCGCGAGCAGCATGATCGGAGCGGCCCGTGCCTCACTGGTGGCCCAGGAGTCAGTGATGGACCAGGAGTGACTGAAATCGCTGCTGCTTCGGCGCACCAGCCACGCTGCTGTGTAGAGGCTGGCGACTGCCGTGACGAAGGGCAGGAAGCGCCAGTTGATCACCGGTCGGAATGTCTCAAGATCCAGGTTGGCGGTATCGAACGCGGTCAGTCGCACCAGCATCGTCGCCAGCAGCAGGTAGGTAAACCAGCGCAGCGCCTCGAGTCGCAAATACGACGACAACGCCAACAGGATCACCGCCTCGCCCGCCCAGGCCACACTGACCCAGACACCGCTGACCTGTACCGGAATCGCAATGACGGCGAAGAGGGCCGCCCACACGGGAAACACATGAACCACCGGGTCTTCCTGGAGGGCCAAGGCCTCACGGCGCAGGTACAGGAACCGGGCGGTCAGCGCCGGCAGAACGATCGCCGCCGCATAGGCAAGCATGGGCAAGTTGAGGAACGGTGTGACGTCCTCGTTGAGAAGGTCGGGCGTGACAACCGCCAGTAGCCACCCCGCCGAGAGCGCGAACACCGGGTAACCGAACCAACGCAGCTCCCGTACCCGCAGAGGGAATGACAGCCAGATCAGCGCGACCGCTTCAATACCCCAGGCCATACTGAGCCAGACGCCGTCAAGCTGTACGGGAATCGCGACCGTGGCGAAGAGGGCGGCTGCCACTGCGAATGCGGGCACCGCCAGCTTTTCCCTGGTCTCGAGCACTGCACGATGCAGGTGCAGGAGCCAGGCAGCCAATGCCGGCAGCACGACCGCCGCCGTGTAGGCAAGCATGGGCATATTGACGAAGAGCGAGAGGTCGTCTCTGAGTGCGTCAGGTGTGTCCAGGGCCAACAGCCAGATGCCGGACACGACGAACAGCAGGGCGCCGAACCAACGCAGCTCTCGCATCCGCAGCGCAAACGACAGCCAGACCAACGCCAGCGCCTCGACGCCCCATGCGATTGTGATCCACGCTCCTTCTAACTGAATCGGGACGGCGAGGGCCGCGAACCCGACCACCAACGCCGCTGCAAACGGAGGCAGAATGGGCGGCGTCCCTGTCCGCAGCCGACTCGCGGCGAGCAGCAGGGCAAAGAACAACGCCAGCAGCGCGGTGAAGCCGCCCATCCAGGGCCGATGCGCTTCGTACATGACCGCGTAGCTGATCAGGAGGTAAACGAGGGCGTTCCCGTTCAAGAGGATCAGGTCGACGAATCCCACTGCCTGGCGCCGAACGAGGTGGAATGCGACAGTAGCTCCGGCGAAGATGACGAAAACCGCAGAGACGCCGGACTGCGCCAGACCAATCGAAGGTTCCGAGTCAGCCAGCCAGAAGCCAATCAGAACGACTGATCCCAACCAGGCCAGCAGGGTGAACCAGCGCCAGTTGCGGAAGCTTGCCAGCGCCAGTACCCCGATGTCCAGTAGGAGTACATAGGTCAATAACAACCGCTCGTCCGGCAAGCGCTCCTGCAGCAGCAGCGGAGTGGCGAACCCACCTAAGATGGCCAGCACCGCAAGTCCGACCGAGTCGTGGCGCAGTGATTGCAGCACCCCCGCCGCAGTGATCAGGATGAACAGGCCAAAGGCGACGAGGGGTCCAAACAGCTCGTACAGGGCGAACCCACCCCAGATCGACAGGTAAAGGATCGCCAGTCCGCCGCCGGCCACGGTCTGCGCCCAGACGCCGTAGCGGGCGCGGTAGAATTCTCCCGCTCCCACGAGGGCCAGGCCGAACAGCACGCCCATGATCACGCGCTCTGTTTCGCCCAGCCAACCCCGATCGATGGCCAGGCTGATGAAGAAGGCGACACCCAGGACCAACGCCACGACCCCGACACGTGCCAGCCAATTGCCGCCCAGCAACCACTCCCACCTGCGGTCGGCGAGCGCCTCAGTCAATGGACCTGTCTCATGAGTTCCGGCTACGGCCGGCGCAGCGCTCTCGACCGCTCCGGATCCGGTTTGCGCCAGTCGCGGTTCCAGGTACCGGACAACGGGGTACACCTCTTGTGCCCCACGCTCGCTCGCGGGGCCGCCGGCTGACGATTGCGGATCGGGCTGGGCTCTGGGCGGAACAGCCGGTTGCCGTGAAGTTGTGCGTCTGCTGACGGGGATCGGTACTTCCACCTCCGGTTGCTCGCCGGGGGGGCGCCCTGGCCAAATGCCCTTGCTGCTCTCCAGCGCGTCAAGCCGCTCCGACAGCGCCGCTATTTCGGCCTTCTGGGCAAGGACCATCGCGCGGAGCTGCTCAAGCGGCTCCAGCTGCTCCTCTGGTGACCGGTCGTCGTTTGGAGCCGTTGACTCCGCCGCGGGTGTAAGTGCACCGCACCGAGGGCAATTGGTATCGGTTGCGAACTCGAGGCCGCAGTTGCCACAGGTCGTGGGCATGCTTCGATCATACCGAGGTTTGCCGCGAAATCCCCCCTCTGGCTCATTCTGGGAGCGAGCGACACGCCTTCGAGCCCGCCGCCGTGGGGTGTGCTGAAGCTCTTGTGCGGTTCAGGTGTACGACGGCGAATCCGAGGTTGCCGTGGCGCACACGGCGGCTGATCGCGTACAGCTAGGCGTGTCGCCGTACATGTAGCCACAAGGCGCCTGAATAAGGTCTGCGACTTCGACGAGCGTGTGCGCCTCGAGCGCCATTTGATGGCCGTTCGCCAGATCGTGGTCGGAGTCTGGCGGAGGGATGACCACGCTCGCCGACACTACCGCGTGAGCGAGATCCCGATCGTCGTTCTCCAGACTGCTCAGATTGATGCCTCAGACGCCGCCCAACGGGACAGTAAGCTGCTGATCGCCGCGTCCACGCCATCTCCAAGCCTGAACCTCGAACGCTCAATGACGATGACCTTCAACACACTCCGCCGTGTCGTCGCCGGGTTGATTGCCGTCGTGGCCGCGCCGGTCTTCTCACTGCTTCCCCAAGAGGTCATCCTCCGTCTACTGGAACGCAATGTTGCCAAACGCCAGACACGTGACGCGCTGGCTGACCGGCCGGACGGCATTCAGATCCTGCTCTGCGGAGCCGGCGGCCCGCTGACTGACATCAAACGTTCAGGTCCCTGCGTGGCCGTCCAGGCCGGAGCGCACCTCTATGTGATCGACGCCGGAACCAACGGCGCGCGCAACCTGGGACGGTTCTCAGTCGATCCGGGGCGCGTGGAGGCGGTGTTCCTGACTCACGCGCACTCGGATCATATTGACGGCCTGGGCGAACTCGGCATGCTGCGCTGGGTGGCCAGCGGCAGCGAGCGTCCGCTGCCCGTTCATGGTCCGCCGGTGGTCAGCGATGTCGTCACCGGGTTCAATCAGGCCTACGCAGCGGACTTCGGCTACCGGGTGGCCCACCATGGGTCGGACATCGTACGACCGAGTGGCAGCGGGCTGGAGGCCGTCCCGTTCGCGTTGCCGGACGGCGGTGAACTCCACACCGTGCTTGAGATCGCCGACGGCGTTCGAGTCAGCGCCTTCTCCGTATCCCACGCGCCCGTCTGCGAGGCTGTGGGCTATCGCATCGACTATCGAGGACGCTCCATCGTGGTCAGCGGCGATACCACGTACTCCGCCGATCTGATCCAACATGCGCGCGGCGTCGACCTGCTAGTGCACGAAGCATTAGCGACCAGGCTGACCGAGCGGATCGCCGCCGCTGCGGAGTCGACTGGCAACAACCGTCTGGCCAAGGTGCTGCGCGACGTGCCGTCGTACCACAGCACTCCGGTGCAGGCTGCGCAGGCAGCCGCCGAGTCTGGCGCGAAGCAGATGCTGCTCTACCACATCGTCCCGCCGCTGCCGACGTCCGCGCTGGAGCGAGTCTTCCTCAGCGGCGTCGCCGATGTCTACGACGGCAAGGTCACCCTGGGTCAAGACGGCACGCTCATTTCGCTGCCGGCGGATGGAAGCTGACCCGGCCTTCACGTGGAATGGAATCTGCGTTGGCGCAGGTACTTGTGTTCAGTCAGTCTCAGCGAAGTGAGGCATCACTTTCGTCGCGAAGTTCTCCAGGTTCTTCAGTGATTTGCGCAGCGGCATGCCCATGTGGGAGAACTCGATGAGCAGATAGTCCAGGTTGCAAACGTCTTGCAACTCTCGGACCTTCTCCACCACTTGCTCCGGGGAACCCACCAGCAGCGTGCGCGGCTCGAGGAAGTCCCAGTCGAGTTTCACGCCGGGGTCCAAGACCTCGTCCGGGTTCGTGAACACCTGGCGGCCGCGAACGGGTCGTTGAACACGAAGGACGACATGATTCCCGCTTCCGCATCGCGGCGCGCCTCCGCCATCGACGAGGCGACATAGGTGGAGCGCATGACGGCCTGATCTTCGCCCACGGCGAACGGTCGGCCCTCGCGCTCGGACCTGACCTTCGCATAGAGTTCCATTCGCTGCCTGATCCTGAGCGCCGGCGGCTGCCAGTAGCAGGCCTTCAGTCCCAGCTCTGCCGCCGTCGACACCGAGCGGTCGGTGGAGACGGTCATCCACAGCGGCGGATGCGGCTGCTGGTAGGGCCGCGGCGTGACGCGCAGCTTGGTGACGCTCTCGCCGTCCTGCCAGGCCGGATTCGGCGGGTAGAGCGGATGCGAAAAGACCGTGTCCTCGGCCGGGAAGCGGTAGTTGGTCCCGTTGTGTGAGAAATACTCGCTGGTCCAGATCTCGCGCACGATCTCCACGGTCTCTGCGAATAGCTCCCGGTTCTCGCTGTCCTTGCGCGGGTCGGCGTGCGGATGAAACTGGGGACCTTCGTACGGCCACACGCCTCGGCCGAATCCGACGTCGATGCGTCCCTGGGTCATGTTGTCCAGAATCGCCAGGTCCTCGGCCAATCGAATTGGATGCCACCAGGGAGCGATGTTCGCCATCTGGCCAATGCGAATCGTGGACGTACGCGCCGCGAGGTCCGCGCCGAGCAGGATCGGATTCGGGACATCGCCGATGCCATAGGGACCGAAGTGGTGCTCACCGAGCCAGATCGCCTCGAAACCGAGCTCCTCGGCCAGGATCGTCTGTTGTCTGAGGTTATCCAGCAGACCGACGGTGCTGGTGGCTTCTCCGGCAGAGGCGGCGACCGTCGTGAACGCGGCAAATCTCATGCTTGCAGTCTCCAGCACAGATGGGGAACGCCTGACTCACAGCCGTATCGACGAGCCGTCACTGATTTATCCTTCCCGAACGATCTGAACCCATCGTCGGCCCTCAGTAGACCTAGTGTTACACAAATGAACGGGTCGGATCGGACCCAAGGGCTGCCCTGATGCCAGGAACTACCCAATGACACGAAGCGAAACCAGCGGCATGATCCAGACGGTCCTGGGCCCCGTGTCACGTTCAGAGCTCGGTCCCACCACGACGCATGAGCATCTTCACGCCGACTTCTCCTTCATGCTTCGCCCGGCTCAGGACTCGCCATCACCAGAACGGGCGGAGGCTCCGATCACGCTGAAGCATCTCGGCTGGATCCGGCGCAACTACTACAGCAACCGCTCGAATCTCCAGTTGATCGATCTGGATACCGCGATCAGAGAAGTTGGGATGTACCGCGACCTGGGCGGCGGCGCGATCGTGGAGGCCACAACGACCGGCATCGGGCGCAATCCCGCGGCGCTGGCCCGAATCTCTCGCGAGTCGGGCGTACACATCGTCATGGGCGCCGGATTCTATGTGGATGCGCTCCATCCCGAGGGTATGGATGAGCGGAGCGTGGATGATCTGGCGCTTGAGATCGCTTCCGACCTCACGGACGGCGCCGCCGGCACCGGGATCAAGGCGGGCATCATCGGCGAGATCGGCTGCACCTGGCCGCTGACGACCAACGAGCGCAAATCTCTTGCGGCGGCAGCGATTGCGCAGCGAGAGACGGGCGCGGCGATCACGATTCATCCTGGACGAAACCCGGAGGCGCCCGCAGAAATCCTGGAACTGCTGGCCAACAGTGGGGCGGACATCTCCCGGGTGATCATGGGACATCTGGACCGCACGGTGTTCGAGTTCGACACGCTGCGCAGCATCGCCGAGTCGGGCTGTTACCTCGAATGGGATCTGTTCGGCAACGAGGGCTCCTACTATCCGCAGGCCCAACTCGACATGCCCAGCGACGCGCAGCGGCTGGATTTCATCAGGCGCATCATCGACGCGGGCTATGGCGACCGGGTGGTCATGGGCCATGACATTTTCACCAAGCACCGGCTGGTCACGTACGGCGGGCACGGCTACGGACACATCCTCGAAAACATCGTGCCCACAATGCGACGCAAGGGCTTTGCGGAGGACGCCATTCGAGCAATCACAGAGGAAAACCCAGCCAACATCCTCGCGCTCGCCTGACCGTCCATCCTGCCTATTGGAACTTAGAGTCAAACGTGCGGCTCGTCAGCCGGATCGTCGGGACCCTGGCGGCGACGCGAGCCCGCCGGAACGGACTGAGCCAAACGCAGCTTCTCCGATTACAGGCCGCCGTCGGTCGATGATCTTCCGCTGGGCGAGGTCAGCCGGGTCCAGCTCGACCGCGAAGCCGGCAGCGAGGGTCGGATGCACTACGCGCTCAACTTCCGCTACGTACAGCGATCAGCGGAACTCCGGCCGTGACTCCGTCGCCGAAGTGTTGCTCGAACTGGCGGTTGAGGAACTCGGGCGCGTCTGGGGCGTAGAGCAGCCACGATTCTCCGGTCCAATAGAAGAAGGCGCCCACGCCCAACTCACGGGCGCAGCGGTCGAGATCATCGACGCTGCCGCCGGCGAATGTGACCTTGCTCAGTCGCTCGGCGGTCAGGCCGCTCAAACAGGGTGGTTTCTCGACGAGGACTTGATACGACTTGACGCGGGAACCGTCGCTTGAGGTCACGGTGATGGTGATCTCCGTCTTGGCCTCAAGCGCGACCTGATGTCCGTTCTCGGTGTCATCGTCAGCGTCGGTCGGCTGGATCACGACGCTTGCTGTTTCCTGCGTCGCGATGGCCTCGACGGTCGTAACTGTCGCACCAGTTTCAGCGTTACCTGCGTATGTGAGACGTCGAGGCGAGAACTCCCCGAAGTCGACATCGCTCAAACTGAGTGACGCCAGCTTTGCGTCGATCGCGTCGGGCAGGTTGTAGCTGTAGACCTTGTCATCCTGCTCGTCGACGACGTACATGACATCGCCGTCCGACCAGATCCCCCGTGCGTCGCCGTTGCCGGCCTTGAGTAGCGAGCGGAACGTGAACTCCTCGTCCTCGAGGCGGACCAATCCGCCGTCCTCGATCCGGTAGGCGAAGAGCCGCTTGGCGCCGTCGTCGGAGACCCAGAGAGTGACACCGTCCGACCAGATCCCACGCGGGCTCTGGTTGAGCTTGTCGAGCGGATACTCGGCCAGCAGTTCGCCCGTCTCCAAGTCGTAGACGAACAGCGCATCTTTGACACTGTCGAGCACGTAGAGCGTCTCGCCGTCGGACCAGATGCCACGTGGATCGCGGTTGTCTTCGGCCAGCTTGAGATCGTGTTCTTCCAGCCGCTCGCCGCTGGCGAGGTTGTAGGCGAACAGCATGTCCTGACCGCTGTCCGCGATCCAGATTGTCTCACCGTCCGACCAGAGGCCGTGCGAGAAACGGTTGCGCCGGTCGAGCTCGAAGTCCTGATCCGCAAGTCGTTCGCCGGTCTCCAGGTCGTAGGCGAAGACGGCATCGGCGCCGGTAGCCGAGTTCTGCAGGACCCACAACGTCTTGCCATCCGACCAGATGTCGGTCGGCAGGTCGTTATCGAGGTCCAGCGACTCAATGTCGCGGGTCACATTCCAGTCGAAATCGGCTTCCGACGGAATCGGGACGGGTGGCGGCCCGCCTCCGCCTCCCGCGGAGGGGGCAGTGATCCGCGGCGCGATCGTGGTCACCGGTGCTTCGATTGTAACGACGGTCGTAAACGTGCCCCCGGCAGTGACGCCGGTCGGGAGTGGAGAGCCAAAGCTAATCAGCACACTCTCGCCCTCTTCGTCTTCTTCGCTGTCCTGTGTCGCCTTGAACGAGAATGTCTGCACAATCTCGCCACTGTCGAACGTCACGCTTGGGGGAACCCCTGAGTAGTCCGTGTTCGATGTTCCCTGGTTCGCCGTCGTCAGCAGGATGGTCAGCGAGCGCTTGGGGTCCTGGTTTAATGCGACCTGGACAGTCACCTCGCTTCCTTCCACTGCAGTGTACGTAGCCGACCCGAACGAGACCGCTACGTCAGGGTCTTCATAGTCCCCACTAACCACCCAGCGAACACCATCGGGTGGCTGTGGCCAACAAGTGGCGATCATTTCAGTACTGATGCCGCAGCCGTTAGAGGTTCCGACTGCGATTTCAGTGAACGTTCCCTCGGGGACGTCGGTCTCGCCATGAGCGTTTACCCCCCAGCAAGCGATAGCCTGATCAGAGCCGAGGGCACAAGAGTGAAGGTCGCCGGCGGACAGAGCGGTGTATTGACCCAGCGGTGGATCTGCCTGCCCGAATTCGTTCCACCCCCAGCACAGAATGGTCTGATCGAGTCGCCTCGCGCAACTGTGAAACTGCCCGACAGAGACGCTGTCGAAACTGCCGGTCGGTGCGTCGGACTGCTCGTATTCATTTCGACCCCAACAGGCAATGGAGTCGTCCGTCTTGATGGCGCAAGTGTGGTTATCACCAAGGGCAAGTGCCTTGAACGTACCGTCTGCTGAACGAGTCTGGCCGTAGTCGTTGGATCCCCAGCAAGCAATCGTGTCGTCGGCCTTGATGGCGCAGGTGTGGAAATAGCCTGAGACCAGGACGTTCACGGCGCCGGCGGGCGGCATCCCACTTCCACTACTCTTGTTGCCCCAGCAAGTCACCGTGTCGTCTACAGCGATGGCGCAGGAATGGAGGTCAGCGAGGGCCAGGGTCTTGAAGGCGCCCGCGGGCGGATTCGCTTGCCCGAAATCATTGAATCCCCAACAGGCGATCGTGTCGTTGGCTGCGATCGCGCAGGTGTGGTCGAAGCCGGAAGTGATGGATTGGTAAGCGCCCGTCGGGGCATCGGTTTGTCCCAGCTGGTTTGATCCCCAGCAGGAGATTATGTCGCGGGTTGTCAGGCTGCAGGCGTGAGCGTAGCCCACGTCGATCGCGCGGTAAGTTCCGGCAACGTTGTCAGTTTGCAAATGGTGGCTATAGCCCCAGCAGGCAACTGTTCCGTCAGTTGCAATGGCGCACGATGCTTCTATCCTCATCGAGATGGCCTGATACGTGCCAGACGGGGCATCGGCTTGCCCATACCCGTTGGCGCCCCAGCAGGTAATGGTGTCGTCAGTTCGTATGGCGCAGAAGTTGTTTCTGCCACCGGCAACGTCTTTGAACGTGCCCGACGGAGCATCGACTTGCCCATCCGAGTCGCTTCCCCAACAGGTGATGGTGTCGTCGGTTGCAATGGCGCAGGTGGTATACCGGATGGCAGCCAGAGCTTGATACGTCCCGGCGGGAGACTTCTTCTGACCATAATTGTTCCATCCCCAGCAATCGATAGTATCGTCGATCGCAATGGCGCAATTGTGTACGTCGCCCGCTACCAACATCTTGTACGTGCCATCCGGTGGCACAACCAGGCCCCGATCCGGATATCCCCAACAGTCAATCCCACCGTTGGTTCTGATCGCGCAGCTGTGCTCCCAACCGATAGCGAGAGCTGTGTAGGCCCCGGTCGGGGACTGGGTTTGACCGAAGGCGTTGTACCCCCAACAGGTGATCGAGTCGTCAGATGCGATGGCGCAAGCGTGACGGTCTCCCGTAGCAATACTCTTGAACGTGCCCGCAGGAAAGTCGAGTTGATTGATGTCGTTCTTTCCCCAGCAGTTGATGACACTGTCGGTGTCGAGAGCGCACGAGTAGCTCGCACCCAGGTGAAGTGACTGGTAGGCGCCCGGGGGAGGGTCACCCATCCCGTAGGAGTTGCTCCCCCAGCAGGTGATTTCGGCGTCGGAAGTAAGACCGCAAGTGTGATAGAGGCCACTGGTGATTGCCGTGAAGGATTCACTTCCGTCGATGGTTTGAGCGGATGACGGTTGGCTGACAGCCCCGCCGATTCCGAGCAACACCAGGACCAGAACGAGCAGCGTCGCCGTGCGACGAACAGCGCCGGTGCGTACGGATGAGGACGTTCCAGAGCTCGCTTCTCGTGGTTCTGGGTGTTGGGGACGGGCGGAATGTATCGATATGTCTGGTGATGCCCGATGTTGCACAGGTGCGATACTACCACCTCGATCACCGCTGACCCTCTGTGGTTGGTTGGTGATCGGCGATGAGCCGCGAGCTTCAACTCACCTGCCAGATCGTCACCCCCTCGTACCCGATGTCCAGAGTCGGTCAGGTGAATCTTGCCTGAGCGACGGCAGATACTGCAGGGCAGTGATTGGATTGCCGGGCGGAGATGCCGATCAGGGCCGCCGAGTGATTCCGCCCTTGAGTGGAGTCCCCCAGACTGCGCAACGCCAAGGTCCGTCGAGTTGCCGTTCGCGCTTGAACTCTAGTTGTCGGTCCGATCGTCTGCCGTAGTCGCGGCGATGAACGAGGCGCCGGCCGGTACGCCGTCAGCGAAGTTGCGGCGTAACTTGCGGTTGAGGAACTCGGGCGCGTCGGGGGCGTAAAGCAGCCAGGATTCGCCTGTCCAATAGAAGAAGGCAGCCACTCCTTGCTCACTAGCGCAGCGGTCGAGATCATCGACGCTGCCGCCAGCGAATGTAACCTCGCTCAGACGCTCGGCGGTCAGGCCGGTCAAGCAGGGCGGTTTCTGGACGAGGACCCGATACGACTTGACGCGGGAACCGTCGCTTGAGGTCACGGTGATGGTGATTTCCGTCTCGGCGCCCAACGCGACCTGGTGGCCGTTTTCGGCATCGCCGTCGGCGTCGGTCGGAGTGATTACTACCGTTGCAGCCTCCTGCGTGGCGACGGCCGCGACGGTTGTTGCTGTCGCAGTGGTTTCAGCCATCGCTGCGTAGATCAAACGGCTGGGTGAGAACTCGTCGATCTCGACGTTGCTCATACTGAGCGACGCCAGACGCGCGTCGATCGCGTCGGGAAGATTGTAGCTGTAGAGCTTGTCGTCCTGTTCGTCAGCGACGTAGATCACATCACCGTCCGACCAGATCCCGCGTGCGTCGCCGTTGCCGGCCTTGAGTAGCGAGCGGAACGTGAACTCCTCATCCTCGTGGCGGACCAGTACTCCCTCATCGATCCGGTAGGCGAAGAGCCGCTTGGCGCCGTCGTCCGAGACCCAGATTGTGACACCGTCGGACCAGATCCCACGCGGGCTCTGGTTAAGCTTGTCGAGTGGCTGCTCGGCGAGCAGTTCGCCGGTTGAGAGCTGATACACGTACAGCGCATCCTTGACGCTGTCGAGCACGAAGAGCGTCTTGCGGTCAGACCAGATGCCGCGTGGGTCGCGGTTGCGCTCTGCCAATTCGATGTCGCGTGCCTCCTGTCGCTCGCCGCTGGCGAGGTTGTAGGCGAAGAGTTGATCCTGTCCGCTGTCCGCGATCCAAATCGTCTCGCCGTCCGACCAGGTGCCGTGCGAGAAGCGGTTGCGAGACTCGAGTTCAAACTCCGCATCCCGCTGGCGCTCGCCGGTCATGAGGTCGTAGGCGAAGACTCGGTCCGCTCCCGAGGACGAGTTCTCGACGACCCACAGCGTCTTGCCATCCGACCAGATGTCGGTGGGCAGATCGTTGTCGCGGTCCAGCGACTCAATGTCGCGGGTCACATTCCAGTCGAAGTCCTTGTCCGAGGGAATCGGGACCGGCGGCGGCCCGCCTCCGCCACCGCCGCCTCCACCACCTGTTGTAGTCGTTGTGGTGGTCGTCGTCGTGGTGGTGGTCGTCGTCGTTGTAGTCAAGGGGGTTGTGCCGAAGACCCAGGGCCGAGCCTGCTTGATGGCGAGGATGTTCTCGGCGGTGATCTTGAACTCGATCTCCATGCCAAACGGTTCGCCGGAGCTGGGGGAATAGAGCCCGTAGAAGTGGTTATGGATTGTGGTGAGATGTTGTGCGAGCTGCACGAGCTGCTCTTCGCTCATGAGCAGCTGGCCGCGAGGCGCCAGATTGGAGTTGGACAGCACGATGTATTCGCCGTCAGGAAACAGCAGGAGCTCCTCCGGAATCGAGTGGGCGACGGGGTTGGTGACCAAATCCTCGCCGACCTGATTGTTGACGTAGTATCGGCCAGGCCCGTTGTAGAACGGGTCGAAACTGACGGCAACGCCGTTAGTCCGCTCGTTTGAGAAGTTCGGATGCACCAGAACGCCCATTGCGGCGACGCTGTGATCAATGCGATGAAACTCGCGCTCGGTGAAGGCGCGGAAGGTCCACAGGCTGGCGAACACACCCTTGAGCGATTTGTCGATGCCGTCCTCCTCGGTCTCCTCAGGATCCTGGGTCTTGGAGTCGTACAGTCCGGCGCCGTTGAATCCCGGCAGGTCTTCGTTGTTGGTGCTCGATCGATAGCGCAGCGAAGTTCCCACGGGATACGACGCGTGCATTTCGGTCAGCGCGTCGATGATCCACTGAGGTGAGTCGGCGTCCTTAATGTCGTCGCGCAGATCATGGAGCATCTCGTCCTGGATGTCGAAGTCGGTTTGGAAGTCGGAGTCGGCCAGCATTTGCTCGATGCGCGCATCGAACCCATGGGCCTTCATGAACTCGTCGTAGAAATAGAACGGGATCGCGAATCCGTCGGGAACGGTACTCTCCGGGAACCCCAGCCGGCCCAGCTCCGCGACGTTGGCCGCCTTGACCCCGAATGCGGTCCAGTCCGCAAAGCGCACATCGCTCAACGGTCGGATGGCTGTGACCGCGAGATCCCGTTGCGGTGTCTGCGCCTGCGCCGGTCGCGACGACTCGTAGTGCTCGTTGACCTCGGCGGGGGTAGCGGCGCTCAACGTCCATCCCAAGTCGGTCACCTCGTAACGCACGAACCTGCCTACGAGGGCCGCGATCTCGGGATGTTGGAGCGCGTCGCTGATGTAGGCATTGGGGGCGCCGTTCTGCACGGCGCGCAGGTTGACGTGCGACAGCGGCGTCTGGCGCACGGTCGTGATCGCCCCCGCGACGCGGGGCAACTCGTTGGGCAATGCCTGATAGATCACCACGTCGCGGGGGCCGGGCCGGTCCTCCAGGTCCATGTCGCGCAGCAAGCCGAAGCCCTCCCCCTGGTTCAACGCCAGGAAGCTCACTTCAGCATGGAGATCGTCTTCGAACAAGAGATTGAGACGGGATGCCTCGTAGAGCGCCAATTCGCGCTCGTAGACCGGGAGTATGAAGTCTGGAATGCGGAGGGCGAGGTTGCCCTTGATCAGTGGCATGTTAGCGGCGATCAAGCTATAGACGCGCGATTCAAGGCTGAATGAGGGTGATCCGCCATCCAGCCAGAAATAGTAGTAACCCGGTCTGCCATTACTGGCGACAAGTTGCGGGTCATAGATCATCGCACCGTCGATCACGTCGCGTAGCTCAAGCCCGATCGCATCCAGGAAGGATTGATGGACCGGGTGCGTGACGTGGTTCATGAAGTAAACACTCGGAGTGTCGGTGTCCCAGCCGAGCAGGACGAACTTGAGGTATGATTTTCCGTCGCCATGATTGGAGGAGAGCGCTTCGAATGTTCCGAGATCGCGAATGATCACGGTTCCGTCGGTGGAGTCTATGGCGGGGGCGGGGTTGACCGGGTTCATTCCCAGCGGGTCGGCGAGTTCGCTGATGTCGTCGATGCAGTCGCCGTCGACATCGGCCGGGTTGGCGATGCGGTACTTCTCGACCCGGTAGCGCTCCGGGGGTAGCGCTCTCACGTTTTCGGCGAGTATCGTCCTGCCCGCGGCGCCGCGCTTCACCAGGACCGGCAGATCCACCGCCGCGCCGTCAATGTCAAACGTCACATAGAGGACGAAGTAGTCGGCGGTCGTGGATGCGACCACGATCGGCACAGCGTCAACGGCGATGGCGACGGGCGTGGGCTCCGTGCCACGGTCGGGACAAACAGCTTCATCCGCACTTCCAGAATCTTCCGTCTTCGGAACCGGAGCCGTGTCCCGCTGGCTCTCCTCTACTGGAGCCTCGGGAGTATCGGCTCCGGCAAACCTCGACCATTGGCTGGCCCCGTGCTGATTGACCGCCTTGATGCGATATCGATAGCGGCGCTGCGGCTGCGCCGTCTCGTCCGTGTAGCTGGTCGATGCCGAGCCCGTGTTGGCGGTGATGCTGATGAACTCGCCGCTCGCATGGATGTCGCGGTCGCGACGGAACACCTCGTAGTGGGTGATGCCTGCGTCGGCGGGGTCGTTCCAGGACAGCGTGATCGAGTTGTGACTCGGCTCGGCGGTCAGTCCGGTGGGTCGAGCGGGCGCCGACGCCTCCTGCGCTCCAACTGGTGTAGCGAGACGGTCGGCCAGGCCGGATATCGGCACAGCGAGAGCGAACACCAATATGCCGACGCGCAACATGGCCGGGCGGAGTCCATTGAACAGGGTCGCGAAGTTTGCTCTGGGAATGCTCTGAACAACTCCGATCCCCGCTTCTCCCGCAGAGGGGGGAAGCTGCCGCAGGCTGAAGGGGGGGTCCCCGCTCAGCCTGCGACACCAGTTGCTCAGAGCATTCCTAAGAGATCGCCATCGACCCGAGTCCCGGCTGGGCGGGCTCGTCAGGCGGTCCCCGTTCGGCGGCTCAACATCCCACCTGGGTGGTCGATGTCCGACCTGTGCCGGATGGCTCGGTGGCGATCGGCGCGTCATCAGTTGATCGGTCTATCAGCGGCGGACGCATTGGCGTCCTCGGACCTCTATCCAAAGATATCTAAGACAAAAGTGCTTTTGTTGTGATTATTCCATCTAGACCAATGCGACCACGAAGTTCAGATCACCCGGCACATCGCGACCACTCGGCCAGATCACGGGCAGATCTCGGCCAATGTTGATGGAATGCAGCGAGCCCTGCCTGGCTCGCAGTGCATCCGACGGTGTCTCAGAACGACGACAGTTCTCCGGCCATCCAGCCCGCATGAGGCAGCCGCTATGCGCTGCCGGCTGCGCGGAGCGCTGGACCACGTGCGCGGAGCGCTGGACCACGTGCGCGGCACGAGCCGCCACCCGGTCCGACTGCTCCGGCCTTGACCGCGACTCTCACTCCTACGAATCGACCTTCGGTATGAATCGATCACCGTGGTCTACCTGGCTCCGGCGGAAGTAATTCGGGCATCTTGTGTCGGGCGTTACTCAATTCTGTGTTGCACTGTACCGTTCCGTTTCGACTGGCACGTGAGCTACAAACCAGCGGTCACCCAGATCGCACTTCGCTGATATCGCCGTCTGCGGCATCAAACAGCACCGGTTAGCGTCCTGGTACCAAGGCACCGATTCGATAGGAGGAATCATGTACGGGCATCCTCGCACCTTCACGATCCGGAGAGCTCAATTGGGACTGATTGGCGCCTCGCTGGCGCTGCTGACCGCACTGATGTTCACCGTGCTGCCGGCACAGAGCGCAACCGTACCGGCGCCGACCGGTGTCGCCGTTGCCGAACTTTCTACAGGAATGAAAGTCACCTGGGACGCGCCAGTTTTCTCCAACCGCACATATCGCCGAGAGTTCCAGAGTTACAAGATTGAGCGAAGAGTCAGTGCCACCACCGGATTCGAAACGTTCGTGGCCGACACTGGAAGCACGTCGCGAGCCTACACCGACACAACCGGCGAACTGTCTGGAGAATCCGCTGGACGGTTCATCACCGGCAGGGCCTACATGTACCGCATCATCGCGCTCTACGAAGACAGCCAGGGACAGGCGTACGAGAGTGAGCCATCCCACCACGGCTATGCTATTGGCCCTGCATATCCCGGACCGACGAACCTGGACCGTAGCGACTCGTCAAGTGGCGTGACGTTGACCTGGGATTCACCGGACCTGTCCTGGGAGGGTGGCGCGGCTACGCACACAGGACTCCTCCTGAGATATTGGGACGACGACGGACTTCAGCTTCTGACACTGGCTGTGGGGACCACTTCGTACACCGACTCGGGCGGTGCGGCTTGGACGGGTTATCAGCTCAAGGCCATATACGGAGTGTTCGAGTCCTGGGAGCGTCACTTCTCACGGAACAATATAACCACCGCTACGCCAGGTGGAGGCTCCGGCAACTAGTAGCGACACGCTCCGCATCGCCCTGAGCAGCGCGGTGGCGCGACTCAGGTCGATGTCGGACGGCAGGCCTCGGCCCGAGGTACGGCACGCTTGCTTCGGGCCGGGGACTGCAACTCACTCCTCGATCCCATCCTGACCGCCTGAAGACGAAGCACCGGAGGTGAATTACGCAGCAACTGCAGCAAGTTCCTCGTCAGAACCGACTCCGGATGTCCGACAGAGACATCTGGAGCGACACGAAAGGACATCGACATGAAACCGTTCGACCACACACTGAAACCGAGGAAGGCCGCACTCGCATTGTTCGGCGCACTCCTCGCGCTGGTCACCGCGTCAGCCGTCTTCATGAGCACGGCGCAGGGCGCCACGAGGCCCAAGCCGACTGATCTGCAGGGAGAAGCGGTCAGCACCGGCCTCAAGATCTGGTGGACCGCTCCTGACACGTCCGGAACCGACGTCGTCGGGACACTGGTCGGCTACGTTGTCCAGCGTCGTTACGAAGATCCGCAGTATGTAGCCCTCGCCAAGGACGTCGCAGCCGACACAACCGAGTACATCGACACAAGCGGTGGCTCGACCGGCAGCTTCATTGCCCGACAGGCCTACCAGTACCGGGTCAAGGCGATCTACGAAACCGCAGACGGGACCATACGAAAGAGTGGCGGCTCAGATCATGTCACGGTCTGGGTGCCCGCATACCTCAGTCCGTCGAACTTCGCAGTCACATTTGGAACGGATGGCGCCACGTTGACCTGGGACGAGCCGACCATCTCCTGGTCCTCCGGCCGAGCGGCGTTGACCGGTTACGAGATCGAAGCGATTACCAACCTGCAGACCCAAAGGATCTCGGTTGGAAGCGATTTGAACACCTACGTGGACGAAGACGCTACCGTTTCCCCCCAGGGTTACGGCTCAACGTACTACAAGATAGCTGCCGTCTACGGAGTGTTCAGGACCTGGGCATTCTCGGCGTCCAATGTCACCATAGAGTCGTCGTCCAATGTCACCATAGAATAGTGTAATCGTCGCGGGCGATATCCGAACTGGCCGGTAACCCCGTCGTGTGACTAACGCCACGGAGAACGAATGTAGTCGCACCCAGGATGCCGGATTCCAGGTGACCCAACGCGGGCGAACCCAGGTTCGCCCGCGTTGTTCGTTAAGTCAGCGCGGACGGGTCCGGGCGGCGACAGAGACAACACTGACCGTCAGGCCGCACGCGACGAACGAGGTCTGGGTCCCGTGTCACGCAGGAGGCCGGCTCGCCGCAGCGTTCCCTGCCAAAGACCAGTGCAACTCCCCTCTCCCCCGCAAGGAGACCTGCGCGTAGATCAATCGGCTTCTGTTCTACTGGACTGTAGGGGCGACCCTTGTGGTCGCCCGGTCCACGGTTCCTATCTGCTCGTTCGTTCGATCATCGGCGTGGGCGACCACAAGGGTCGCCCCTACGGGAACCCTGAGCAAGCCGAATCTAGATTTCGGGCAGCTCCCCCGCAAGGAGACCTGCGCGTAAATCAATCGGCTTCTGTTCCACTGGACTGTAGGGGCGACCCTTGTGGTCGCCCGGTCCGAGGTTCCTATCTGCTCGTTCGTTCGATCATCGGCGTGGGCGACCACAAGGATCGCCCCTACGGGAACCCTGAGCAAGCCGAATCTAGATTTCGGGCAGCTCCCCCACAAGGGGAGAGCAGAGGACTGACGCAACGGCCTCAGCAACGGAGGAGGGGAATCGTGCGCGTCTGGCCGTCGCAGCGGGCAAATGAGCCTATACGAAACAGCATCCGTTCTTGATACTTAACGATTTCACGGTTGTTCATAAGACTGTGATACCGTCTCGGCAATCGGACCTGACCAACCGGTTCAGCGGAGGATCGGATGCACTCAATCAAGGCACGCGCTCACATCGCCATTCTGGCGATCGTCGCGTTGGTCGCCGTGGCTGCGTTGGCAGCAGCGGTACTGACCCTCCCTGATCCGGTCTCGGCCGCGTCCGTCCTCGCTGAATGGAGACAACGTCCGACGGGTCTGGCCGTGTCGCCCGGTGCTGAGCCCGGCGCACTCGCGATCACCTGGGACGCCAACGCCCAGGAGAGCAAGACGCTGTCCGACTACCGCGTCGCCTGGACGCCGGAGGGCGAGCGGTTCAAGCCCGAGAGCGATACTGACTGGAACGCCTTCCCGACCAGCAATGAGCTGACCGTGACCGGGCTCAGCGCCGGCGCGACCTACCGGGTCAAGTTCCGAGCGCGCTATAGCGACAACAAGAAATCGAAGTGGAGCCATGTCGTGACCGGCGAGGCGGCTTCCGCCCTGGAGCCGGCTCCGGCCGCGCCGATCCCGGCCGCGCCGAGCGAGCCAGCCGTGACCGAGACCCAGGTTGGTACGGAGAAAGGCGACGGCAGCGAGGACGGCGCGGCGCCGCGCAGTCACAGCGGCCAGCACGTGGCCGCGAGCGACATCGTGCTCGACTTCGGCGCGACCGACCTGACCGGCACGGCCAGCGACTACAAGGTCGGCGGTCTGTACATGGACGCGACTCATGTATACGTGCTGCTGGTCGGGACTAATCAAGGCCTCTTCAAGTTCAATCGCAGCACCGGCGCCCGCGAAGCGAGCACGAACGTGCCCAGTATCCCGCGCGGCGTGGCGGGAACCAGCTCGCTCATCTACGTTGGGGATAGCGGCTGTGTCGTCCATGCTTACACGCAGTCGACGCTCGCAAACTCCGACAGCAACGACATTCACATCACCGGCTGCGTTCCCGGCAACAATGTCAGAGAGCCTTACGCGATCGGCGATGTGGTCACGAAGGGTTCGAGCACCTTCCTGTCCTACACAGCCCGGGAAGTTCAGTATCAAATCGGGGAAGCGCCCTCGTTGAAGAACCACAGGATCAGCGGCAGTGGTAGCTTATACTCAACCCTCGAAGGCATAGCATTGGAACCGTTGGGCTATACCTTGTCGAATTTCGCCAACATCGACACGGCGACTGACGGTTCGACGCTGACGTTCCTGGAGAAGCGAAGCGGCAACGGCGCAATAACATTCACCTGGGGATCAAGCAACAGACTCGCGCGCGCACCGTTCCAGGACGTCAGCTTCGGGTCTGGCAGTTATGACGGCTTGCACTACGACGGGGACAAGCTCTGGACGCTGGACCTGGACAGCTTGGACGTGGCCGATGATCAGTTCACGCTGCGCGCCTACGATCCCGGAACAGCGCCGACGATCCCGGCGGTGACCGAAGTGACCAATGCGACCTTTGACGGTGCGTTCTTGCGGTCTGAAAAGACGCGCTACAGCAGCCAGCTTCCGTTCCCGAACCACGCAGTCGATTTCGACGGGGATGGCAGGGTCGACTACACGATGTTCGCGACCGAGGGGGTCACGTTGCAGGGCATGTGGGGCGACAGCGATCATCTCTATGTGGCCGACCAGCACACGACCGGGGTCTACGCGATCAGTCTCGATGATCTGATTAACGACGCGACCGGCGGTGGGTCGCTGGCGTTCGGCCGGTCGTTCGGACCCGGCATTCTCGCTCGGGATCGCAAGAATCATCGCCACAATCAGTTCAACCGCTACGTGTCGATCACGGCCGTCTGGGCCAACGACGACTACACCTGGATCAGCGACGACAACAATGCATGGCTGCGCGCCTATGTGCGCGGCAGCGGCGCACGCGAGCAGTCCGCAGACATCCTGCTGTACACGGACCGGCATGGCCTGATGGCGGTGGGCTTGTGGTCCGACGGCGACACAATGTGGGTCAACGCAATCCCGTATCACTGGTACGAGGAGAACACGACGCTGTCAGCGGGCATCTACAAGGTGGACCTGTCCGACGGCGGCATCACCAAGGCGGACGGCTTCACAGGACTCACCGACGACGAAGGCAACCAGGCCAGGGACATCTGGTCGGATGGAGAGACGATCTGGATCGCGACCCACGAAGGCAACATCAAAGCCTACGACCTCGACACCGGCGCACGTCGCACCGACTTCGACATTACGACCAGGCGCGCGCGCGGCGATGGCAGGCTCAATGACCCTCTGACACCCGGCGGCTTGTGGTCCGATGGTGAGTACATGTTCTACGGAGATCAGTTAAGCGGCAAGATCTACATCTACCGCCTGACCAGCTAACGCGCGACATCACCGGGCGGATGCAGGAGGAGGGACCCCCCTCAGCCTGCGGCAGCTCCCCCCGCGAGGGGGGGAGCGGGGAATGGGAAGCCTCCGGCGGGATCCCCTCTCCCCCCCTTGCGGGGGGAGATGTCACGGAGTGACAGAGGGGGGGTCCGCCCACAGCGACCAGATACGCACTGCGATGGGGACCCCCTCTCTGCCTCCGACATCTCCCCCGCAAGGAGACATTTGAATAAGTCACGCATGGGGAATCTCCCAGTCCCCGCCTCCGCGCGGGGACCCGCTCCGCTTCGCCCTGCTCTCGCCTGTTCATCGCTCCTTGCCAGATATGCAACCGACCCTTCGTCGCTCAGCCGGCGAGGAACGGGGGCAGGTCCCCGCGCGGAGGCGGGGACTGAGAACCGCAAGTGCCGGACTAATTCAAAGTTCTCCGCAAGGGGGGAGAAGGGGAGCGATCGGCCACCGACGGGAGTTATTCAGAACGTTTCTAGAAGGGCGGATCCAGACCCAGCGCCTCGAACCGTTGACGCATCGCTATCCGAGACGCCTCGGTGATCTTCGTGATCTCTTCCCAGCCGTAGCCCAGTTCTTGCAGAATCTCCTCGGCGTGTTGGTCCAGTTCGGGCGGCGGGCCTTTGACCGACGGCGGCGTCTCGCTGAAGTGGATCAGCGGACCGACGAACGGGACCGTGCCGATTGGCGGCAGTTCGACGTCGGTGATATAGCCGTTGGCTCGAGCCTGTGGATCGGCGAGCACGTCGGCGTGGCTGAAGACGCGGTTGGCGATGATCTGCGGCTGCGATTCGAAGAATGCCTCCCACTCCGCCGTCGTGCGCGAGCGGAAGGCGCCGGCCAGGACCGGACGGATGGAGCGCGCGATCACGGGATCGGTGGACATGCCGACCCGCTTCTGGACGCTGTCCCAGCGCTCGTCCGTGGCTGCTTCGGGGATACCGCCGAACTCGCAGAGCGCGTGCCAGGCTGGCTCGGTCTTGGCGAACGAGATCGCCATCCAGCCGCCGTCTTTGGTTTCGTAGATCGCTTCCATGCCGGGGACGTTGGGATGGTGAGCGCCGTCGCGTTCGAGCGTCTTGCCGGTCAGTCCGGCGTGGTTCAGCTCCCACGACTGCAACCAGATCTGCGCGCCGTAGGCGGAGATGTTGACCTTCTGTCCGACCCCGTGACGCTCGCGGGCGAGCAACGCCGTCACAGTCCCCAGGGCGAGCTGCATCGCCCCGCCGAGGTCGGCAACGGTGACGCCGGCCCGCATCGGCGAGCCGTCGGCCTCACCGATCATGCTCATCAGCCCGCCTCGCGCCTGGGCGGCGATGTCGGTCATTGGGCGCGTGGCCATCGGACCGTGCGGTCCGAAGCCGTTGGCGAGGGCGTAGACGAGTCCCGGGTTGCGCTCGCGGCAGGTGTCGTAGCCGAGTCCCAGACGCTCGAGCGCGGCTTCGCGGTAGTTGCTGATGAAGGCGTCAGCGGTGTTGAGCAGGCGATAGATCACATCCAGGCCGGCTTCGGACTTGGCGTCGAGGCTGATCGAGCGCTTACCCCTGCTGGTCGAGGAGAATTGCGTGCCGACCGTGCCGGGCGGATTGGTGTTGTTGACGCCGCGTCCGTAGCGGCTGCCGTCGCCGCCGGGCATCTCGACCCGGATCACATCGGCGCCCATCTCGGCGAGATAGCCGCCCGCCGCGGGACCTTGAAGTGCGGTAGCCATTTCGATCACGCGCATGCCACTAAGAGGTTCAGTCATCCATGTACCAGGTTTATCTATGCTCGCGTGGTCGGAGGATAAGTGATCAGCAAGGTCAGAATTGTCGCCCCACGGAGCCATGCTGCAAGCACCATCTTTGACAGGTTGAACAGCAGGAACAGCAACAACAGCAAGCGGCCGCACAGCCTGCCCAACAGCAGGCGCAACCGCAGCAGGCGCAACAACAGACCGAGGCGGCGGAACAACAGGCCCAACAGGTCGAGCAGCAGGAACAGGCCGGCCAGCAGCAAGATCAGCAGGAGGCAGCGCAGGCGGAGGCGACGGTCACGCAGCATACGCCGACCGGTGAAGTGCGCTGGCCCATCGCCAGCAACGTCAGCGGTCTGGAAGGCACGACCGGCACCGGCGGCGGCGACCACCAGATCCTGTGGCCGATTTTCGACAACCTCGTCAGCTACGACGCCAGCCTGACGCCAACCGAGTCACGCAGTCTGGCTGAGAGCTGGGAGATCCCCGATCCGCTCCAGGTCATATTCAACCTGCGCTCAGGCGTGCTCTACCACGACCTGACCGAGCTGACGGCCGACACCACGCGATTGCACATCGAGCGCGGCAAGACCGTCGACGGCTCGAACGTGAAAGACGACCTGGCCGCGATTGCGCGAGTCGATCCGGTTGACGAAACGACTGCGATTTTCGAGATGACGGCGCCCTTCTCGCCGCTGCTGCGCGTGCTCGGCGACCGCGCGGGCATGCTCCTGGCGCCCAGCGCGTTTGACCGCATCAACACGCCGAACAGCCGCGAAGCGCCGGTCGGCACGGGCGCGTTCACCTACGTCGATGAGGACCTCGACGGTCCCTACGCCCAGCAGTTCTTCCCCGAGTACTGGCAGGATGGCGCCCCGCGAGTGGAGCGGCTGACGTCTTCCCAGTCCATCGAGCCGACGCAGCAGGTGAACGGGTTGCTGACCGGGGAGTTCGACTTCCTCGCCTCAATCGAGCCGGAGGACCTGTCCCGGGTTGAGGACGCTGGCAAGTCGATCAGTGTTCGCGAAACGAACGCGCTGGGCTTCATCTACCTCAATCCCAACCTGGAGCCCTGGGGCAATATTCACCTGCGCCAGGCGCTCAACCACGCCATCGACCGCGACAAGTTTGTCGAGGTGGTCTACGACAACCTGAACACCGCCAACCATTGGGGCTCCCTGGGGCCGGCGCTCGAAGGCATCCACGATCCCGACGAGATCCTGATTCGGCACGACCCCGAGCGGGTGCGCGAAGAACTGGAACTGGCCGGTCAGCCGGACGGCTTTGAGTTCGACATGAATATTCCCGGGACCGCGATCACGGGCGCCGAGTTTATTCAGGCCAACCTGGCCCAGTACGGGATCACCCTCAACATCGTGGTCAAGCCGGCGCCGGACTACTACCTGGAATTCTTCGAGAAGCGCGTCAACACCTTCATGTCCGGGATGAGTGTTCGCGCCGACCCCTGGCAGCAGTTGGCCTTCCTCGGCCGCGCCGACGGTCCGTACGATTTCATGCTGCCGCCCGGCGACAGGGACGCCGAGGTGCAGGCCGCGTTCCAGAAGGTGACCGAAATTTTCGACCCGGAGCCGCGCGCGGAAGCGTTCCGCGAGCTCAACCGGGTGATGGTCTCGCGCGCGTGGCACATCCACACGCACTACTGGTCGTCGGTCTACGCCCACGACCCCGCCCTGGAGTTCGAGCATTTCGGCGACGGCAAGCCCCACTTCAGGCAGAAGGACGTGGGCTGGGCGACCTAGGAATACTTTGCAAAACTCACAAATCCCCTCTCCCCCCCTTGCGGGGGGAGATGTCACGGAGTGACAGAGGGGGGGGGTCCGCGCACAGCGACCAGATAGGCCAGGGGATGGGGAGCCCCCCCTCTGCCTCCGGCTTCTCCCCCGCAAGGGGGGCGAAGGGGAGTTTTCAAAGGTCTCCTCGCGGGGGAAGATGTCACCGAGTGACAGAGGGGGGTCCGCCGCCAGCGACCAGATAGGCCTAGGAAAGCTCTGAACAAGTCTGCTTTCTGAAGGCTGGATAGGATCGAGGCAGCGACCGCTGAAGGGAGCGTCTTGATGCTGGAGCCGACGTTTGGCAGCTTGGAGTTTGCCCACAAGAAGCGGAAGACGAGGCGCGAACGGTTCATGGAGCGGCTCGATGGGCTGGTCCCCTGGGCCGCGTTGGCGGCGCGGATCGAGCCGGTTTATCCCAAGCCCGGGCACGGACGCCGACCCTACCCGCTGGCCGTGATGCTGCGCATCCACTGCGTGCAGCTCTGCTACAACCTCAGCGACCCGGCGATGGAAGATCTGTTGTACGAGGCCGAGTCGGCGCGCCGCTTCTGCGGGTTGACGCTGGCCGGACCGATCCCGGACGAGTCGACGATCCTGCACTTCCGCCACCTGTTGGAGCGGCATCAGCTGGGTGAGACGCTGCTCGAGACGATCAACGCGCACCTCGCCGGACAAGGGCTGCGGCTGCAAGCCGGCACGATCGTGGACGCGAGCATCATCGCGGCGCCGTCCTCGACCAAGAACCAGGCTCGCCAGCGCGACCCGGAGATGCACCAGACCCGCAAGGGCAACGAGTGGTACTTCGGGATGAAGCTGCATATCGGCACGGATGCCGAGACCGGCCTGACCCATAGCCTGAGCACGACGGCGGCCAATACAGCCGACGTGACCGAGGCCCACCGGCTGTTGCGTGGCGGCGAGCGCGAAGCCTGGGGCGACGCCGGCTACCAGGGGGTGGAGCGCCGTCCCGAACACGCCGGCTCGGAGGTCGAATGGCGGGTCGCGATGCGTCCCGGACGCCGGCGCACGCTACAGCCCGACAGTGCCCTGGCCGAGCGCGAGCGACAGCGGGCTTCGCTGCGGGCCAAGGTCGAGCACCCCTTCCTCTACGTCAAGCGGCGCTTCGGCTACGACAAGGTGCGCTACCGCGGCCTGGCCAAGAATCACCAGCGGCTGGCGTTGCTCCTGGGCTTCACCAACCTGCTGATCGCTGAGCCGCAACTGGCCTAAACCCGGGCGGACTACGCCGCCCGCCCGGCTCGACCCCAACCATGGGGCCAACCGCACCCTCGGAATCGCCCCAATCCATCATCCCAGTCGCCAACGCACCGCATTGACGCGCTCGCACCCGCCCAGTCAGCACCAAGTCCGCTCAATCGCCCCTTGTTCAGACCTTTCCTAGGAATGCTCTGAACAACTGGTGTCGCAGGCTGAGCGGGGACCCCCCCTTCAGCCTTCGGCAGCTTCCCCCGCAGAGGGGGGAAGCGGGGATCGGAGTTGTTCAGAGCATTCCTAGAGATGAGGAGCTCCCCTCTGCCTTCGGCATCTCCCCCGCAAGGGGGGAAGAAGAGGAATGGTGCACTGGTCTCTGGTCGGGGGAGAGTAGGAGCCAAGTTGTGCGCGGACTCCAGCGAGAGAACTCCACCGTCGGTAGCCTGCGGACCAACGCCAGAGTCACGAGGGAGACCCCATGAGCTGGGAAGCTGAAGTACAGGAATTGCAGCGTCGCCGCGAGCTCAGCTTGCACATGGGCGGCCAGGAGCGCGTCGACCGACAACACGCCGGCGGCAAGCTGACTGTCCGCGAACGCGTCGACGAGCTGGTCGATCCGGGCAGCTTCCAGGAGTACGGCCAGCTGGCCGGCTACGCGGAGTACGAAGACGACGAGCTGACCAGTTTCATGCCCTACCCGGCCGTCGCGGGCCTGGCCCGCGTCGATGGGCGGCGCGTCGCTGTCTGGGGCAACGACTTCACGGTGCGCGGCGGCTCCGGCCGTGCCGGCGCTGCCGGATCGACCAAGGGCAAGACCGGCTTCCTCGAAGAGGTGGCGGCCGAGTACGACCTGCCCGTGTTTCAGCTACTCGACGGGGCGGGCGCGAACGTCGAGGCGATCAGCTCCGGCGGCTTCACCTACGTGCCCAACGGCGTCTCCCCGTTCACGCGGCTGGCGCTGATGCTGAACCGTGTGCCAATCCTCACGGCGCTGCTCGGCAGTGTCGCCGGCGGCGTCGCCGGCCAGGCGATGCTGAGCCATTTCACCGTGATGCCCAAGGACACGGCGGTGCTTTTCGCCGCCGGACCGCCGGTGGTCAAGCGCGCCCTCGGGCACGACATCACCAAGGAAGAGCTGGGCGGCTCGCAGGTGCATGTCCACGAATCTGGCTCCGTCGACAACGAGGCCGAAGATGAGGCCGACGCGATGCGCCAACTGCGCAAGGTCTTCTCGTATCTGCCCGATCGGGCCTCTGAAGTACCGCCGGTCAAGCACACGGACGATCCGGCCGACCGCAGCGAGGAGGAACTGCTGACCATCGTGCCGCGCAACCGTGCGCGGCCGTACTCGATGCACCGGCTGATCGAACTGGTCGTGGACAAGGGTGAGCACTTCGAGATTCAACCCGACTACGGCCGCTGCGTGATCACCTCGCTGACGCGAATCGACGGGATGCCGATGGGCATCGTGGCGAACAATCCCCGCTTCCTCGGCGGAGCGCTCGACTGGGCCGGCGCAAGCAAGGTCGAGCACTTCCTCGAACTCTGCGATCTGTTCCTGCTCCCCATCGTGTTCTTCGTCGATGTGCCGGGCTTCATGGTTGGCGCCCAGGCGGAGGCGCGCGGCACGATTCGGCAGGGCATGCGCGCGCTGTGGACCTCGCAGAACTTGCGTGTGCCGACGATGTGCGTACACATCCGCAAGTGCTACGGGATGGCCGGCAATATGACCGGCAACCCGCGCCGCTCCAACTACCGGATCGCGTGGCCGAGCGCTGAATGGGGCTCGATTCCGATCGAGGGCGGCGTCGACGCCGCGTTCCGCCGCGAGATCGCCAACGCACCCGATCCGGACGCGCGGCGAGCCGAGATCGAGGCGCGCTTCCGCGCGATCGCGAGTCCCTTCCGTACCGCCGAGGCGTTCGGGGTTGAGGACATCATCGACCCGCGCCATACCCGCCGCTACGTGTCCGACTTCCTCGACCTGGCCTACCGCGCAACCTCGCGCATGTCCGGTGAGCCACACGGCATGGGGGTGCGTCCGTAACGCGTGATACCTGGCGGCCGCATCCCAACCGCACGGCAAGCCATTCGTCCAATGCACCCGGCGCTGCCATTGCAGCAAGACGCGTAGCACGCGCCAAACCCCAATCAGCCCTTTCGCGACGAATGTTCAAGCCTTGCGCGGCCAGAGCGCTTGCCGCCGAACAAGTGCAATCGAGTCTGACCCTGGCAGTTGTGCAATTGCGTCAGTCTGTGATTCGTCAACGTCGCCGGGCAATCAGGCGTCGCGGCCACTCGGGCGAGAAGAAGATCAGCGATGCGGCGATCATCATGTAGGGAAAGACGCCGATCATGAAGAGCTGCCCCGTAATCAGGTGAAAGACAATCAGGACGGCGAATGCCAGGGGACGGGAGCGTCCCCAGAGCATCCAGGCGACGATGGTCAGATCGAACCCGGCGCCGGCCCAGCCGTAGGCAAAAAACCTCGAGATCGCGACCAGGGCGACGATCCCGAAGGCGATGCGAAACATCGCGACGGATGTCGGGTGGACCGGTTTCGTCGCACACTGATACAACGAGTCAATCGGCTTGCAGAAGTCGACGGCGGCGATGCGCGATACCGCTTCGGATCGTCCGGGCAGTTGAGCGGTGAGCGCCATCCGGCAATCTCCTCGCCGACGCTAGGAAACCTCTGAACGACTGCCGCCTGTGGCCGCTCCGGGACCCCCCCTTCAGGCTTTCGGCAGCTTCCCCTGCGAGGAGACCTTTGATTAAGTCCCCTTCTCCCCCTTTGCGGGGGAGATGCCGAAGGCAGAGGGGGGCTCCCCATCTCTAGGCCTATCTGGTCGCTGGCGGCGGACCCCCCCTCTGTCACTCCGTGACATCTCCCCCCGCAAGGGGGGGAGAGGGGATTTGTGATTTTTGCAGAGGTCTCCGCTAGGGGGAAGCGGGGATCGGAGTTGTTCAGAGCGTTCCTAACTCACGCTGATCGTGACACCGATCGCCTCCGCTGCGGCCACGATCGAGTCAGTCTGGTCTTCGAGCGATTCGATCGTCGTCAGCACTGCCCGGCGGCCGGCGTCGGAGTTGGGCAGGTCGTCGATCAGCAGCTCGGTGACGACCGTCAGATAGGCAGAACGGCGGTCGGCGTTGGCGTTGGTGGCCTAGTCCTCAATCGGACGCGAGCCCGGACCGTCAGCATTGAGATCTTGTCCCCAGCGCAGGAACTCAATGGCGTGCCAGCCGGTTGAGACGTTGGCCTCGGTCGGACTGTAGTCGTCTCGAGCGACCAATCAGGCACGCTTGGCGGCCTCAAGCGTCTCCGCAGTCGGGTCGTCAACGAAGGTGTGGATTGCCCACAGGAAGAGCTTGAGCCCGGTCAGGCGGCGAATCTGTGTGGGCATCGGTCACTCCTCCCCGGGAAAACTTACTGCGTATCCGCTTCCATTGGGACTCTATCTATTCTTGCAATCTATGCAACTATCAAGGATGAACAGCACAGCAGGTCAGGTCCCGCGCGCACCTACCATCTGCTCCCCTGGCCTTGACCCATCCAATCCCACAGCGACCGCGCCTCGCTGGTCTGGGTTAATTGGTGCAGCGCCACGACGAGAAGAGGACGCCCAACCCTGGTCGCCGAGGTCCGCGTCGACCAGTGCTTCTCGGACCACGGGATCGCGCAGGACCGCGTGTTCGAGAAGCACTTCGTTCCCAACGCCTACCTGATCGAGTCCGAACCAGAGCTCGCTGCGCTGCCGCTGGCGCTGACAACCACGCTTGCCGAGGAGGACGGCGGCTCGACGAGCACGACCACGGACAGCGGCAACCGCTACACCATCGCCATCGGAGGCAAGTCCGCCGCCACGCCGATCGTGTCCGGCGTGGCGGCGCTCGTACGCGCCGCGAACGCGGACCTCACCTGGCGCGATGTCACTGATCCTCGCCAACCCGGCGCGCAAGAACGATGCCGGCAACCGTGGCTCGCCCGCCATTAGATTCGTGCCCGTCGGAGTTATTCCCACGCCATTCCACGAGCAGTTGTGAGGCACTGTTCTCTTGCGCTCTCTGTTGCGAGGACGATTGAACTCAACGCCAACGCCGAGCCGGCTCGCTCGACGGCATTCGTACATGACCCGGAGTGGCTGTACGTCTGCAGGCATCGAAGCCCAGCGGAAATGCCAACTCTGTTGCTCGACAGCATTGACCATAGGAGTAACGGATTGTACGATCCCCTTGGTTCAAATAGACCACATTAAGGAAGTGAGCATGAGCCTTGTCGACCGATAGAACTAGCAACTTGCCAATTTGTCCTGAGATCTCTTTTTCTCTCTTCTATTCAACGTAGTCAGTGATTGCAACGAACCAAGTCTCCACTTCGACCGTGAACGGTGCTGCGCAACCGGTGTTCCGCGTCATCGTTTGCGTGGTGTCTCGCGAATCCCGGGTTAGCTTATTGATACCGGTGTTCTTACTGCTGCTAGTGGTTTCCAGCTCAGTCGCGCAAGCCGACACGTCGGCGCCCTCAAATCTCACTGCCAGGTCGACTCCCTGCGGCGTTCGGCTGAGCTGGCAGGCGCCGACCGCCGACGCAGATACCGTCACCGGATACCGTCTGTTGCGGGGCGAAGGCAGCGGGGACTTGGCAACGTTGGTTGACCGTACCGAGTCCACTGCGACGGAATATCTCGATGAGACGGTCGACAGAGATTCGTCCTACTCGTACATGGTTCGCGCGCTACGAAGCGATACGGCGAGCGCCGACTCCAATCTGACCGAAATAGATGTTCCCCAAACTCCTACACCGACCATGATTCCCGTAGATGCGATGCCGATGGTCGTCACTTCGACCACGGCTGACTACTTCGTGCTCTACGTGATGCACGAATACAAATCCACGGAACTATGGATTCCCGTCAGCGTGGTGCGAGGTCAGGACGGTACGACGACCGTCGCCGAGCAGGCGCCGGAGCTGCCCTTGGCCCGCTACCGGTTGGAACGGTATCAAGTGACAAATCCAGCCGATATCGACCACGATTGCATCGACGACCTCACCGAACTCAATGGTTTCGGGCAGATGAGCCCCGTCAACCCTGCCTCCAGCGTTGCGTCCAGTGACGGCGCCGTCGGCATCCCGGACTGGGCGACGTTCGAGTCGCTCGCCCACGACAATCAGGGCAAGTCCTACGTCTCGTATGTGCAATTCGGAATCAACACTTCACGGCCCGGCCTCTATTTCCTGAACACCAGCACATATCCAATCTATGGCGACTTCATGGAGGCCATCGGCCGAAGTTCGGACCCCTGGACGCGAGCCGGGACAATCACTTACGACCCAAAGCTCCTCGCGCCAAACGGCAGTCGAGGGGCCTTCTACTTCACGATTGGCCCGTATGCGGACTTCCTCAGCCTTCCCGCTCGTACGTATACGTTGCTTGCTGCGAGCATCCCGCTCATCGACAACAACCTGGTCTGGCGCGTTGAGAACTACCGCCTCCCCGAGATCCAGTCGGACTTGTCCTGGATCGGGGCGGCACGATTCGGGCTGGTGGCCGATGTCGATGTCAGACCCGACCTGGTGTTCTTGAACCTGAATGCCAAACAGGGCTACGGCCGGCTTCAGATCGCGACCCCTGGTTACCGGCCCAGCCCACTCGAGATCATGATCTACGAGACCTTGCCCACCACATTGCCGCGGGTTGCCGGGATTATCTCCACGACCCCACAAACCCACTTGTCGATGCTCAATCTGCGTGCTCGGCAAAGCGGCGTTCCGAACGCGGTCATCGGCGATGCTCTTGAAGCGCCCCACATTGCTTCGCTGATCGGCAGCGTTGTCCAATATGAGGTGACGGAGTACAGCTGGGTCCTGCGTGCCGCTACGTCCGAGCAAGCGGATGCTCACTACGAGTCATCGCGACCTGTCTATGCGCAGACCCCAGCGCGTGACCTGTCGGTCACGGAGATCACCACGTTGAGCGACATTGGGTTCAACGGTCGAAGCGCATTCGGCGTACAGGCGGCGAACGTCGCAGTCCTGCGCGCCATGGGATTTCCATCCGGGACAGCGCCCGACGGGTTTGCGATCCCGTTCTACTTCTACGACGAGTTCATGAAGACTCACAACTTCTACGACCGTATCAAGCAGATGCTGGCCGACGAGGAGTTCCAGAGCGATCACCATGTCCAGGCCAACAAGCTGCACGAGCTGCGCGACGATATCGAGGCAGCCGCATCTCCGAGCTTCATCATCGCGGCGCTGACGGCTATGCACGCGAACGTTCCGCAAGGAACGATGCTGCGCTACCGTCCGAGCACCAACAACGAAGATCTGCCGAGCTTCAACGGGGCCGGCCTGTACGACTCGACGACTCAGAACTCAGACGCGACTGAGATTGACCGATCGTTCAAGCAGGTGCTCGCCAGTCTGTGGTCGTACCGGGCCTTCACGGAACGGGAGTTTCACCGCATCGACCACTTCTCGGCTGCGATGGGTGTGCTGGTACATCCCAGCACTTCAAATGTGCAAGCGAACGGCGGGGCGGTCAGCTTCGACCTCATCTCAGACGTTGCAGATACGTACTACCTGAACGTGTATCCCGCTCAAGATCAGATCACAAGACTCGTTGACCACCCATCGCCGGAGGAATGGTTGCTGCGTCGCGATGGTCGGTACCAGATTCTGGCGTCCTCAAACCAGGTGGACTCGGGAACGCTGCTGCTCAACGACAGGCACCTGAAGCGGCTACGGCAACATTTGGAATCGATTCACGATCACTTCAAGCAGCTGTACTTGCCAAATCACGGGGAGTCCTTCGCGATGGAGATTGCGTTCACCATTGCCAGCGACGACATCCTGTCGATTGAACAGGCCCGACCCTGGGTGTTTGCCACGTCAGCAACGGATCCCAAGCCGGTCATCGTTACCAGAAAGGTGATTGACCCACCAACACCGCCTGTCCAGCG
The DNA here is from genome assembly GCA_965261715.1 of Dehalococcoidia bacterium. Taxonomy (GTDB): domain Bacteria; phylum Chloroflexota; class Dehalococcoidia; order Bin125; family Bin125; genus Bin125. The sequence continues at coordinate 2,169,321 of OZ253471.1, read as the reverse complement.
GATTCAAGAGACCCAGCAGACAACGGCCGGTGGCGGCGGTGGCGGACCGCCGCCGGAGCCGATCCCGTCAGACAAGGACTTCGATTGGAATGTCACGCGCGACTTCGAGTCGCTCGACCGCGAGAACGAGGTACCCACGGGCATCTGGTCGGATGGAGAGACGCTCTGGGTGCTGGAGAACGCTGCCAGCGGCGCCGACACGGTCTTCGCTTACGACCTCGAGACCAACGAGCGCCTCGATGACCAAGCGTTCGACCTTGACCGCCGCAATCGCTTCTCGCATGGCATCTGGTCCGACGGTGAGACCGTCTGGGTCGCCGACTCAGGCCAAGATCAGCTGTTCGGCTACGCCCTGGAGAACGGACAGCGGATGGAAGACCGGGAGTTTGAACTCGCTGAACGCAATCGCGACCCTCGAGGGATCTGGTCCGACGGTGAATCGATCTACGTTCTCGACAGCGTCAAGGACGCACTCTTCGTCTATAACGTCGAGATGGGAGCACTGGTCGCCGAGCATCCGCTGAACAAGCTCAACCGCAGCCCGCGCGGGATCTGGTCCGACGGCGTCACGATCTGGGTCTCAGACGACGGGGCTAACCGGATCTTCGCCTACGAGTTCGAGGGCTCAGCGTTGACCCGCAATGAAGACCTGGAGTTCACATTCCGTTCTCTGCTCAAGGCCGGCAACGGCAATGCGCGAGGCATCTGGTCGGACGGTGATGTCATGTATGTCGTCGACGAGCAGGACGACAAGGTCTACACCTACAACATCCCCGACACGATCATCGCCCAGCTTGCCTCGCTTACTTTGAGCGACATCGACATCGGAGAGTTCTCAGCCAATCGTGTCGACTACTCCGCCATCCTTGCCCAAGAGGTCTCGACGACGACCGTGAGGGCTGAAGCGGCACAGGAGGCAGCCACAGTGGAGATCGAACCGGTCGACTCCGACAGCGACTCCGAACAGGGCTACCAAGTCAGTCTCGAAGCCGAGACCACAATCGTCATCACAGTCAGCTCCGAGGACGCCAGCCGGACCAAGGTTTACCGGGTTGTAGTCATCAAACCGCCCTGTCTGGAAGGGCTTACTGACGCGCGTCTGAGCGAAGTCACGTTCGTCGGCGGCAGCGTCGGCGAGCTCGCCGCCTGCGCACGCAGCGCCGATGTGGGCGCGCTCTACCATCACCGCAACGGCGTCTGGACAGTACTCTTTTTCTACCCCGAGGCGCCCGAGTTCCTCAATCAACCCTTCCACGCTCGCTTTGCGGACGGCCTACCGGAAGGCGAAATGCTCGTCGCTCGTCGCTCGTCGCTAGACGGTTGAAGACGCCATACGCAGCGAGCGCCGCTCCACCCAGTTGCCGCGACTGGAAGTTCACTGGACGCAACGGTGGTCAGAGTCCGTCCGACCACTGGGGCCTCTTTGATGCGTTACGGTAAGGCACAGAATGTTCTTACTACAGGTATCAATTGCTCTAATAGTTAATGTGTCAATTGGAGACGTACCAATTGGAGATGTACGCAATAGACGAAGTTCATATGAGGCCTTTCGCGGTACAAACGTGTATCTACGACATTAGGTGGCTGTTGCATCGGCCATTCGTCACGACCGTCGGCTACCATCACACGCACACTCCCAACAATCTGCGAGTCCCGACGCACGATGGCCAAGAACATCCTCCGTATGGTGAACGCCCAATGTGAAAGACATTGATCCGTAGCAATCGCATTCAACCTGGGCACGTTCCCCGGCGCGACACGTTCCGAGTAGTCGATCCGGGTCTGCTGGCCGCATTGGTCGAAGCCGGCTGAAGTCGCAGCATTCCGAGCGTACGTAGAGTCACAGAGCGAATGTGCTCGGATGGTCGGCCGCCTTCGGCAACCCGGGGACCAGGATCTCATGTCCACTTGGCCGAAGAAACACAAGACGGTTGAACAGCGCTCAGGCCTGTCAGAACTGACGGCCGGCAGACGACGAGTTGGAGTGAGGCACTCCGCGTGTGGTTGCCAGAGCCACTCGGCGATATGCGGTACGGACCCGGACCGCACTGCCCCTCAGTGACCTTCACGGGCAAGACCGCTCAGGCCAGACGCGGCTCAATGACAAGTATGTTGGTCAATTCGAGCAGCAGCGCCAGCCATTGACGATGCTTTGTCAGTCCGCTGCAGCGAACCTTCGCTCAGCCGAAGGGCTGCTCGCTGAAGAGGAGTGGGCGCCCCAACTTGTGCGCAACGAAGCCCCTATGCACTCGCGCCGTGCCTGCGGGCCAATAGGCGGCAGTTGCCGACGCTGCCCAAGACGCAGCGCCACTTCCTAAACGGTAGCCTCGGCAGAGCATTCCGGGCCGGTGTCCAAATGCGATCAGGTCGCTCTGCGCTGACCACTGGTGTCAGCCCCGCGTTCAAGAGCCTGTCTCAGAGGCTAGTGCTCAGTCATTTCCGCGCCCGATCGCGGAAATCTCGCCAAGTGCTGCACCGACGCTCGAAGCAGAGGAACCACGCACGCTTAATCGGCTCAGTCGGCTCGTTGGCTTCGTGCCGAGCACGACGAGATACCCGCGGCAGAGCGCGTGTATGACGGAAATTGAGGTCGGGCGAATTCAGAGACACCTTCTCTGAATGGAGTCTGGGGAGAGTAGACCTCATCCCACTTGCCAGACTCGGACCGGGACGGACCCTCCAGCGTTTCTCGGCGGGAAATTCTGGACGAAGCCTGAATCCACCTCCAGTGGTACGCCGCCTCGAGAGAGGTGAACAGGGCGCGCGCGTCGAATTTAGCGGGCATCACGCACCCTGCCGCCCGTCGACCACGCTGATCGCTGCCCGCTATCGACCGATAAGATAGTGAGCACATCAGCGTGGGCGCCGGGGAAGCAACAATGCCGAGCATCTCTGAAATCCAGAAAGCCATCCTGGTCCTACCAGAAGACGAGTTCGCGCGGCTACGCGAGTGGCTCAGCGAGCTGGACTGGGATCGGTAGGACAGGCAAATCGAGGACGACTCGAAGTCGGGACATCTCGATTTCCTGATCGACGAGGCCGCCGAGGCCGACACCCTCGGCTCCATCGACGATCTCTAAGTGCACCGGACAACGCCAAGGGTTTGGACGGCGTTCGAGCGGCGCCGGACCCCGTCCAACGCGTGGCCAGACGAAACTTTCGAATACTCGCTAAGAATCCTGCGCACCCGTCGCTCCGCTTCAAGAAGGTCGGCAAGTTTCGGCCGGCGCCTGTTGGGTGCCTATCGACGCTGATCAAACGACCTCAATCTGCGCGGCAGTGGTCGCTTGAGCCCCACTCCTCGACGGAGTTCATTGCTCGCACCTTGACCGATTCGTGAAAGCCGCGCGAGGCGAAGACGTAGTCCGGGTAGTTCTGGGCCACTGCACGTGAGCTGAACCGAAACGCTGCGATGGCGCCCTGTTAGTGCATCACCAGGCCGCCGTCGACGTTGAACGCCTGGCCGGTGATGTTGCGGGCGCCCTCGCCGGAGAGGAATCGGGCCATTGCCGCGATGTCGTCCGGCGTGTTGGCGCGGCCGAGGGGGATGCGGGCATCGCGGGCCTGCTCCAGCTCGGCGATGCTCAAGCCCATGCTCTCCGCGCGCTGCCGCAGGTTGGTGATCGACAGTTCGGTCACGGTGACGCCGGGACAGATGGCGTTGACGTTGATGTCGTGCTGGGCCAACTGATGGGCGGCGATCATCGTCATCGACAGCACCGCGCCCTTGCTCGCGGCATAGGCCGCGTTGGAGGTGCCGGAGTATCCCTTGCCGGCGACCGAGGCAATGTTGATGATCCGACCGCCGTCGCCCTGCGCGATCATCTCGCGGGCGGCGCGCTGCATGCAGAAGAACACACCTTTGGCGTTGACTCGGTGGATCCGGTCCCAGTCCGCCTCCTCGACGTCCATCACATAGAGGTAGCGGGTCACGCCGGCGTTGTTGACGATGATGTCGACGCGTCCGAAGGCGTCCTTGGCCTCGGTGATCATGCGGTCGATATCGGCGACGCTGCCCATATCGGCGTGGATAGCCACGCTCTCCCGGCCTAATTCCTTGACTTCCTCGCTGGTTTCCTCGACCGTCTCGCGGTCGATGTCGGCCACCGCGACGTTGGCTCCCGCCTCGGCCAGGTCCAGCGCAATGGCCCGGCCCATGCCGCGTCCCGCGCCGGTCACCACCGCGTTCTTGTATTGAAGCTCCATCAGCCTGCGTCCTCCTCGCTGAGTCGTGCGGCGAGCCTAGATTCGTCGGCCGGAGATTGCAACAACGGAACCGCCGCTCAATGCGAGCGAACAGGGTTGGCGCTTGCGCTGCAGTCGCATGATCAACCGCGGTACGGCAACACGCCAAGTCACCCCGGCGAAGCAGAATTCGTCAGCTCGCGAGGGGTCTCGATATCGCCAGGTTGGGCCTCCAGTGAGGCCTGCAGGACACGATGCAGTTTTACCTATGCTGAACCAGCAAGCGGGAAGGAGCCACCGCCTCATGCTGGACCTGCAATCCGAATACGAGAACGGAGTTCTCATCCTCAACCCAAGCGGGAGAATCGACGGGGCCAACGCCAAGCAATATGAAGAGACGCTTCTTGAACGGATCGCTGCCGGGCATACGAAGATCTTGGTGAACTGTGAGGCCGTGAACTACATCTCGTCGGCCGGTCTGCGGGTGCTGTTGATGGCATCCAGACGAGCCGGCGAGGCGGCTGGCAATCTGTTGCTCTGCGCCGTCAAGGACCATGTCCACGACGTGTTCAAATACTCAGGCTTCGCCGAGATCATTCCGATCCACGAGGACCGCGCGGCAGCGTTCGAGTCGTTCTAGGCAGATCCCCCCCCATTGGGCCTGCCGTCTCGCGCTGACTATCGCAGTCTGGCGAGGCGCGATACCCACCGTCGCCAGCGCGCCCGCCTGAGCGCCGAACGTCCCGGTTCTCGCCGCTCTCGCCGCCGCCGCAACGAGGTCGTGCGTTGCTTCTGCCGGCTCAACCGCTGGCTCCATCTGACCCTGAACTGGAGCGCACTCCAACTACTGTGAACAGCCCCTCGCACGTCGAGGCCCGGACAATCGGCCCACGCAGCTCAGCCTCGCGTCTGTCGGACAGATCAAGGGGGATGGGAAGTACCTGTCACAGGTCCATTGCGCTGCAACCGTGGACGAGGGCGAGTCCTTCCAGATTGAGTTGACCAGGAAGGCATCCGAGGAGCAACCGATCACGGTGACTGTGGGAACAGAGGCGCAGTCCGCGCGGACCGTTCACTTTACCAATGTCAACCAAGAAATCAGCCGTAACCGTGATTCTGTTCGGATCACGATCCAAACCACCGAAGATTCGCTCATCGAAGGTGACGAAATGACCTGGCCGCGACCCTGGTGTTCTGGAACATGCCCGGCGATGGCGATCTGACCTGGCGCGCCGATGTCACGAGCGACTCGGGGGATGAGGACCAATGCGAAACGACCGGCATGGGAACCGACCAGACGATCGCCCAATCGGATCTTCCTCAAGCTGGCCAATCAATCGAGCGCACGGTCATCATCGCCAGCGCATGCGCCGCCGGTACCTACTCCCTTGACGGGAGCGCCTCCGCTGACGGTGAAGTCGTCGCCGAGGCTTCGAAGTCCTTCACGCTCGGTCTGTCCTGGTTGCCTGCCGACTAGCCAGCAGGTTCTGACGTGGCAGCCGAACGGAGCTGAGCGAGTCTGCCAGCGTCGTGCGATCGCTCACGACGCTGCCCGGCGCCGGCTCGCATCCGGGCTCGACGAAATCCCGATGTCGTTGGAATTCAGGCTGGTCGCAACAACGAACTGAGCCTCTCTATCCATCGGTTGGCACAGTTCAAAAGCCAATCCGATGCTCGCCGGACGGTATGACCTCGGGATGCGACCTCGGGATGCGACCTCGCGATGCAAAGTGACTCATTTGCCGATGGTCACCTGCGGGGTCGGGCAGCGTTGGTCGCCGCCCGCGGGCGGTGTGCCGTCCGTGTCCCCGATCCGGTAGCCAGCCTCGGCCCGCCCGTTCTTCTGGCGCTGGCAGAATGCGGCCGTCATCTCGCTGCCGTCCAACCACTTGAGCCGGTCCCTCAGCATCCACGTGTTCGAGCGCTGATCGGCTGAGTCGCCGCCATTCTCCAGCGTCGGGATTTCCGGGGCTAGCGCCGGAATCAGAGCGCCGTCCGGGCCGGAGTGCGCGAGCGGCTCCAGCGTGATCGCATCCGCATCGCGATCCTCGTCACCAGCGGAAACGTACGGTCCCGTAGGTGACCGAGCGCGCCGTGACGACCAGCAGCCGCGCAGCTGTGGCCAGGAAACGCGCCACGACTCTCCAGGGCCGAGGGCGGTCAGTCATCGACAGGAGGTGACGGTCTGACGTGGATCCAGCCCACGACGAAACGCCTGCTACTCGATTGTTCCGACGTCGCAATCCGCAGGCAACAAGCCGACCGCAGAGCCGCGACCGAGACCCTGACCACATCCTCACCGCCTATGGCTATGGCTGACCCGGCTGGGCCAACGCCGAAACGCCTGGTACCGATATCGAAGGCCACCTCGCACCGGACAACCACGTTACGTCTGACCTACCTTTTTACCGATTCATAAACCTATACGACAGTCTCTGAAGGGGATAGTATGCTCGGTATGTTCATATCTATTCGCAATGGGGTAACCGACCTACTTCGGAACCTGGTTTCCGTAGCGCCGATGTTACTAACTCACTACACAAGCTGTTCCCACTACGGAACACCGCTGCGATGCGAATAGTGGCATTCAACAACCTGCCATTCGAGCACGACAAGTCGAGCCAGACTCCCTGGTCCTGGTGGACGGACGCGGGAATGTATGGAGAGGGCCCAGGTGAGTCGCTTGCGATTACCTAAACTCATTCGCTGGGGAGCGGTCGTAGCCGCGATCGGCATCGTGCTCCTGGTCGCACACAGCTTGAGTACGCCTGCCACGGCGCAGACCGGGATTGACTACGACACCGACAACGACGGGCTGATCGAGGTCGCCAATCTGAATCAGCTCAATGCGATTCGCTGGAATCTAACCGGCGACGGATCTCCGGAGATCAACCTCATCACTTATGCGGCGGCGTACCCGGACGCTATGCTGTCGCCGCTCATGGGTTGTCCCAGCGGGTGTATCGGCTACGAGCTGAGCGACGACCTCGATTTCGACGGCAGTGAGTGGGCCTCAGGCCCAGGTTGGACACCGATTGGTATCGGGTCAAATAGTTTCAACGCCACGTTCGATGGCGGGGGTTTCGAGATCGAGAACCTGTTCATCTTGTTGCCGACCACTTCTGGGGTCGGGCTGTTTGGACTCACGGGCACAGGCAGCGAAATTCTCAACGTCGCCCTGGTGAACGTGGACGTCACCGGTAACAGTTGGGTCGGAGGTCTGGTCGGCCACGGCAAAGGCCCGATCGAGGGAAGCCAGGTCAGCGGCAGCGTGACCGGTCAGGACCGAACTGGCGGACTGGTGGGTTTCAATGAACGCGCCGTGATCCAGAACAGCCACGCGAACGTCACGGTCACCAGCACTGGCATGGGCGGCAGAACAGGCGGGCTCGTCGGATCGAATTGGGACCCAACGTCCTTCAATGGATCACAGGCACCGGTAAACACGATCAGCAACTGCACCGCGCAGGGCGTGGTCTCCGCCGACTACGACTTCATCGGTGGGCTCGTCGGCTGGAACAACGGAAAAATCGAAGATAGCGCCGCTCTCAATCCGAGCGTGACGGGTAGAAACTCTGTCGGTGGCCTGGTCGGACAGAACAACGACAACAACGCTGACGGCAGCAACGAGATCAACCGAAGTTACGCCACAACGAATGTGACCGGAACCAAAAACTACATTGGCGGCCTGGTTGGTTGGAACAATGGCAACATCAGGGACGCATACGCGAGCGGAGACGTCACAGGAACCACAAGCGTTGGCGGGTTGGTCGGGGCCAACCAAGACGGAGGCTCAATCAGCGACAGCCGCGCCGATAGCGATGTGAACGATCCCAGCGGGGACGACGCGAAATCCAATCATGGCGGATTGGTAGGCCACAACTTTGGGTCGATTACTCAGAGCGTTGCCACCGGTGACATCCTTGGCACGGGCCAGACGAACGGCGGCTTGGTTGGCAGAAATGAGGGAGCCATCAGCCACAGCGCTGCGACGGGTACGGTCGACGCTTATTCGTACGCCGGCGGACTGGTCGGGTTCCATCGGGTCGGCTTCAGCATCGTTGCCAGCCATGCCAGCGGCGATGCGACGGCCATCATCACCACAGCAGGCGATTCCGGCACGCGAGCCGGCGGTCTGGCAGGAGGCGCTGACGGCGCAATCATCGCCAGCTCTGCCAGCGGAAACGTAGTCGGCAGGGGAGTTGTCGGAGGCTTGGTCGGCCAAAGTGCCAACCAGATTAAGGCCAGTTATGCCAGCGGGAACGTGATCGGCACAGGAGACCAGGTCGGTGGGTTGGTTGGAGCAGCCGTCAACGGTAATACCTACGTCACGACGCCCGGCGCCGCCGCGACCAACAGTTACGCCGTCGGCCGGGTGTCCAGGGGCGCAGGTCAGTCGAACGTTGGCGGCTTTGCTGGCGAGGTACTTTCCAGCTCGACACCATCGCTCAGCGCCAGCGTGACCGACAGCTACTGGAACACCACGACCTCCACGCTGTCGGTCGGCATCGGCTCCGACGACGAGGACAACAGCGGCGTCATCGACGGTATGGAATCGCCCACTCCCGGATTGAGCGGCCAGACCACGAGCGAACTTCAAGCGCCGACCGGCTACACCGGCATCTACGCAAACTGGAACGAGGCGATCACCGACGTCACCATGGGCAACGACGGACCGTGGGACTTCGGCGGCGCCACTGACTACCCCGAGCTTCGCAACAAGACGAATCCGCCGGCGTTCGCGAGCGGGACGATATCTCGCACCGTCAATGAAGATTTGCTCAGCGGCGCACTGGTCGGCTCTGCTCTGACTGCCAGCGATAGCGATGGCGACACGCTGACCTACAAATTGATCGGCGCCGACGCCAAACACTTCTCGATCAACGCTTCGACAGGCCAACTGCAGACCGACACCGAGGTTGACTACGAGAACCCGGTCGACGCCGATCGAGACAACACATACGAATTCGTGGTCCAGGCCAGCGACGGCACGTTGGTCGACTTTGGACAGGTCATGGTCCGGGTGATCGACCAAACGGAGAATCTGTTGCCGCCGGTCATCTCGGGCAACGCGTCGGTGATGTATCTGGAGAACGCAACGGGAACAGTCGGTTCGTATAGCGCGAGTGACCCGGAGCGCGCCACCACAACCTGGGAAGAGCTGGCGGGTCCGGACGCCGCCGCGTTCAGTTTCAGCGAACGTGGAGCGCTCAGCTTCAACAACCCTCCCGATTATGAGATACCGAATGATGCGTCCCCCAGAGACGGTGTCTACAACGTGACCCTGAGCGCCTTCGACGGTCGGATGATCGGTTCGCTGGATGTGGTGATCACCATCGTGGACGTCGATGAACCGCCACTGATCAGCGGGAGTGACAGCGTGAGCTGGGACGAGAACCGCACGGGAATCGTGGCCACATACACAGCGCAGGACCCCGAAGGCGGCACAACCCCGATTGCCTGGACGCTCTCAGGCACAGACGCAGGCGACTTCAATATCAGCGACACACCCGACATCCCGGGGCTACTGACGTTCATGATGACGCCTGACCATGAGAATCCGACCGACTCGAACCGGGACAACGTCTACCAACTGGTTGTGCGGGCGAGCGACGGTAGCCAGACCGGCACGCTGGATGTCACCGTCACGGTCATGCCCATCAACGAGCCACCCGTGATCTCTGGCGACGCAACCCCCAGCCTCGAGGAAGAGGGTTCGCTCTTCGTCGGAACGTACCAGGCCGAGGACCCGGAGAGAGCCCCGATCGCCTGGCTACCGCTCTTGGGTGTTGACGACGACAAGTTCGAGTTCAACTCCTCGAACGGCAGGCTCGAGTTCAAGATCGCGCCCAACTACGAGGACTTCGGCAACGTTGGTGGTGACAATATGTACGACGTGACGCTGAGCGCCTCCGCCGGCGGCGACACGGCGACCTTTGACATCGCCGTCAGCGTGACGAACAAGGAGGAAGCCGGCTCGCTGAGCTTCTCCTCACCTCAGCCGCAGGCCGAGATCGCATACACCGCTACGCTCAGCGATCCGGACGAGGCATTGTCGACGAGCTGGACGTGGGAGCGCTCGACGAGCTCCAGCGGCCCCTGGGCGGTCGTCATGGGCCCCATAAGTGGCGGCGCGACGAGCACCTACCGGCCCGACGCTGACGATGTCGGCAACTATCTGCGCGTCTCCGCCAGCTACACCGACGTACACGGTCCGAGCAAGAGCCTGGTTCTGAGGTCGCCAAACTCTGTCAGAGCCGCCCGAACGACTAACACCCCTCCCGTCTTCGACACCCCTACCACGACTCGCGAAGTCGCCGAGAACGCACGTGCCAATGCAACCGTCGGCGCCGCCGTCATCGCCACCGATCCTGACGCGGGGGACGTGCTGACCTACACGCTCACCTACACGCTCAGCGGCTCAAGCCCCTTTACGATCGACCGGTTGAGCGGCCAGATCCGCGTCGCCGCCGGCGCCATGCTCGACCACGAGTTGGACCAATCGCACGACGTTACTGTCATGGCCTCCGATCCGTTGACTGCCAGCGCGACTATCGGCGTCACTATCGAAATCACCGACGTCAACGAACCGCCAGTTGCTGTCGACGACTTGGCAATGACAGATGAAGACATACCTACTCGTCCCATTGATGTGCTTAGCAACGACACCGATCCAGAGGATCTGACGCGCACCACGTTGATTGTCGAGATCACCAGGAACCCAACGTCCGGCAAGGTCGATGTGACTGCGACCGAAGAGGTCATCTATACCCCCAAAGCCGACTTCTCCGGCGACGACAGCTTCCAGTACCGCATCTACGATGGCGAGCTCCGATCAGCCGCTGCAAGGGTGGTCATCGATGTCCGGCCGGTGAACGATGCGCCAGCATTCCCGGATTCTCCGATCAAGCGGGAGGTCGTGAGGTTCTCTCCTGAAGGAACAAAGGTCGGCAAACCAATCAATGCAACGGACATCGATCATGACGCCGCCGACCTGAACTACTTCCTGTTCGGGCCAGCCGAATTCGAGATCGAGCAAGACAGCGGGCAGATTCTTGTCACCGCCGGTGCGTCACTCGATCCCACGGTCACGGATACCTACATGGTGACAGTAAGAGTGGAAGACGCGGACGGCGCAAGCGACAGCGTAGAAGTGACTATCAAGGTCGTCGAGCAAATCACGAGAGTGGTTACGACCGGAGGCGGAGGAGGTGGCGGAGGCGGCGGTCCGCCCCCAGTTCCAGTCCCCTCAGATGCCGACTTTGACTGGAACGTCACTCGCGACATCGACGAACTTGATCGCGACAACGACATACCCACGGACATCTGGTCCGACGGCAAGACGCTCTGGGTCGTCGAGAACTCGGCCTCGGGAGCGGACCGAGTCTTCGCCTACGACCTCCAGACTGGCGAGCGCCAGCCGGACGCGGAGTTCGAGTTCGAATCTCGCAACCGCTTCTCGCACGGCATCTGGTCTGACGGCGAGACGATCTGGATCGCAGACAGCGGACAGGACAAGCTCTTCGCGTACAACCTCGCCAGCGGCGAGCGTCTGGAGGAAAGAGACATCGAACTGGCTGAGCGCAACCGCGACCCACGAGGGATCTGGTCGGACGGCAAGACGCTCTTCGTGCTCGACAGCGTCAAGGATGCACTCTTCGTCTACGACTTCGAAACAGGCGAACTAGTCGCCGAGCACCCGTTGGACAAGCTCAATAAGAGCCCGCGCGGGATCTGGTCTGACGGCGTCACGATCTGGGTCTCGGACGACGGCGCCAAGCGGCTCTTCGCCTATCGGATCGAAGACGGCGCACTGGTCCGCTACGAGGACGAGGAGTTCACCTTCCGCTCGCTACTCAAGGCGGGCAACGGCGACGCCCGCGGCATCTGGTCGGCCGGGGATGTGATATTCGTCGCTGACGAGCAGGACGACAAGGTCTACAGCTACAACATCCCCGATGCGATCGACGCGCGTCTGGCGTCGCTCAGCCTGAGCGACATCGACATTGGAGAGTTCTCATCCAACGGTCTCGAATACGCCGCCATCGTGCGTTCGGACACATCTGTCACCACAGTTGACGCGGAAGCGACGCAGGAGGGCGCGAACGTGGTGATCGAACCGAGTGACGCCGACGGCGATCCCGAAAATGGACACCAGGTTAGTCTCGACGCCGAGACCACGATCACCATCACAGTCACGTCCGAGGATGGTACCCGGACCACAAACTACGGGGTTCAGGTCAGCAAACCACCGTGCCTGGAAGGACTCAGCGAAGAGCGTCTGAGCGAAGTCAGCTTTGTCGGCGGCAGCGTCAGTGAACTGGAAGCCTGCGCGCGCAGTGCCAATGTGAATGTGCTCTACCACCACCGCAACGGCGTTTGGACCGCGCTGTTCCTCTTCCCCGAACTGCCCGAGTTCCTCAGCCGGCCGTTCCGCGCTCGCTTCCAAGAGGATCTACCGCCGGGCGAATTGCTGATAGCTAACCGGCAGAGTGTCCCGATCACCGCGCCAGGAACTCCCAGCTCGAAGTAGACGACCGCAGTGCGTCCCGCTCAAAGAGATGCAGCGAGACCTGTTCGCTGACCGGCTCGCGAGTCTGTGCAGCCACTCACAACTCAAGCGAACATGTTCAACTCAACGATTCTCGATTCCGTCAAGGTTGGCGCCTCTAACAAGACCGTACTGCGAACGTTCTCGTGGGCAGTCTCACTAGCGGAGGCTGCTGAAGAACTTCCGGTTGTGACTTGGGAGCATCGCGATGCCCGGCTGAGCGGGTTCAATCGAGCGGCTGGGTGTGTCCGGTTGGGGACGTTCCGGCGGCCGGGGGGATTCGTCCGCTGTCCAGCTATGCGGCGGCGGCATCGAGTTGGGCCAGGCTGGTGAGGTTGTAGGCGGCGGCGGTCAGCTCAAACCAGAGCTTGCTACGCGCCCGACCGAGAAAGCGAAGTTTGCCGCTTCCACCAATCGTCTTGGTCCAGCCGAAGACCTCCTCGACCCCCTTACGCTGGCGTTGGCTGTGTTGGTAGCCCGCATGCCTGGTGGTGCGGCGGTCAATGGCGCTGCGTCGGCCGCGGTCGTGCAGGGCGCCCCCCGTTCAAACCGGGGCAGGCTGTGCGGAGTCAGGCCCAATGAGCGCGCATCCCAGACGAAGTCGCGCGTGTCATCGGCGCGGTCCGCACCCACGGTCGCCGGTCCACAGACGCTGCGCCTCAGCAACTCCAGCGCCGCGTCCGCCTCCAGCAGCCGTTCGCGGTTCTTCGTGAACGTCGTTGGGTGGAACGGTTCGTCCTCGACGTTGATGTCCAGGAACCACTTGAAGAGGAAGTTGTAGCGCAACAGCTCGCAGAACTAGCGCTCCGAGCGGATCGTATAGCAGGCCATCAAGAGACTCGCCTTGAGCAGGTGCTCAGGCGGAATCGAGGGCCGCCCGCCGGGTAGCGTAGACCTCGTCGAACACGGGCGACATCCGCCGCAGCGGGTGCTCCCGGGGCACAAACCCCTCCGGCGTCAAGCCCAACAACAACGTCGCCTGCCGCTCAGTCTCACCGCGCATCGCAGTCTCCCTGAGTTACAACAACACTCACACGTCCATGATCGCATACGCCATTCTTCAGCAGCATGCTCGGGTCGCCCAACGTTTCCGCATTTCTTCCCAGCTCCACCCACTTGACTTGGTCGCCGCTTGCGACATACTGGCATCAATGCTGGTCTTACGGGATAGGGGGTGACGGACAAGATGAGCGCGAGAGACAGAGACTCTTCGGAATTGCGGCTGGACGAGAGCCTCGGCAACCAACTGCCCGTGGTGAACCCGGATGCCTACCGCAAGACCATGGCACGATTCACTCTTGACGCCGTGCAGATGATTTCCAGCATTCTTGCGGAGGCGGACTTCAAGAGTTCATTCCCGCAAGTCTTTGGGCACCCAGACGACGTAGGCGCTGAGGTGACGATCCGAAACCACTGCGGCCCGCTTCTCCAGAAGGCACTCCTACACACCAAGGCCGCGCTCGCGGCCAACCAGGTGAACAATCTGCACTCAGTTGCCGTGCAATCAAGAGTGGTTTTGGAGTGTGGAGCGCATGTCCTGTCCATGGCGCACGGTGCCGCAAAGGGGACTTCGCAGGAACTCAATCGCCTCATCAACACCACTGAGTATGAGATGGTCAACACACTCCGAAGTTTGTCGAGGGGCACATTTGATGCCGATGACCTTCAGGCAAAGATTCTTAGGGGCAGGCAAAAGATTGGCGTTCATGGAAAGGGGAGGCCGAGGCGGGTGACAATCCGGGACAAGCTGAACTACCTGCCAGATGGTGCAGAGTGGTACGACTTTCTTAGCGAGAACTTCTGCAAGTGCGACCCAAAGACATTGGCACACACGTCTCTCCTTGGCGGTGTGATCCAGCCTCCCAAGGACGCCGAGTCGTTTGCGTTCGGTTTCTTCCTCGACTACCTGGCCGGGTTACTACTTCAGATGCTGGTTGGTTACAGCTTCTTGGTGATTGGGGCGGACGGTGACTCTCAGCTCTTCGACGACGCCCTTGCGCTTCTGGAACGGAAGCGCAAAGCTGCCCGGTCGTTTCGGTCTGCCGGCCAGCCAAATTCGTTGAGGCTTGACCGCGCTGACTCAGTGCCATGACTTCACTACCGCTGACATCCACCAAACAAGCGCTGTACTTGCTCAACGCCAGATGCGAGAGCGTTCTACAAGATCTACGAGATCTCATTGATATTCACAGACGAATGGATATATCGGTTGATTGGCGGATGGACACCAATCCCACCTACACCTCCAGGCTACACAAGGCGTCACTTCACATACGGGCCATAGCGTCGTGGCAGATGGACGGAGAAGTGCTACATGTTATGGCTCCTGAGATTAGAGCGGCCGCTCTTGCCTTAGATCCACTGGTGCAGGACTTGTTGCCCGAAACCTTGACCGTGGACATCCGGAGGTATCACTCGTTCCTACTACAAGAAAGGGAGCTGATATCCTTTGCTCATCCGACACCCTTTTCGTTGTTTCTCTCACGAGAACATGGAGGTTTTGCCAACACAGGTTACGTACGTTATCTGCTCCTGGGGTACATCGCTCTTAGCCAGTTGATGGCCACCTACGCCACCGCAATCAGCAACCTTGCCGTAATGTTCGATCCGCCAATGGTAGATGTGCTTTACAAGATAATCAACGGAGAAAGTGCGGTAGCGCGAGAGCTTGATTGGGATGCCATACTGAGATTGGCAGACGATTAGGGATTCAGCCTGTGCCGCGTCTCAGGTTATAAGTCAACTCGGTCAGCTCGACACTCTCTATTCGGAGCGCAACATCCCGCTACCGCGCAGACCATCAATTGCCATTCAACGGATAGTGGGGAACGATCCAGCCAGCATTGGCGATCCAGCAGAACCCGATCGAGTGGCTGAGAGAAGCTGCACCATCCTGGACATTTCCCCTGGGACTCCAGTCTCAGACGAAAAAATGCGAACAAACCCGGACACCTTTCCCGGTAGTTCCCAGTCCAGCGCCCCATACCCGCCGCGATCCGGCCAAAAGTCCCGCCCGGACCAGAATGACCCTCCCTTTCGATAGACTGACGATCGAGCGAGGCCCATTGTGACGACCCGCGTGAGAGCCCGATACGCCGACGGCGTGCTGACGCCGCTTGAGCCGCTGGAACTGGTGGACGGCTGCGAAGTCGTTGTGACCGTCGATGGCGGCGTCACTGAGGCCCAGAGCGGGGCTCCTGAGATGCAGCCTCAGTCCGAAGCAGCCGGACCTAGGCTGCTGGCGATGGTCGACGAACTGCAGCGCAAGTATCCACCGGAAACACGTGGCGAACACCCTCCTGACTTCGTGAGGAACAAGAAGCACTACTTGTATGGCCACCCCAAAGAAGCAGGCTGATGCGAACGCTGTTCGCCGAGTCCGACTTGGTCGCGCTCTATCTGACGCGCTGTGACGTTGAGGGCAAGTCCCCGCGCACGGTGCGCGCCTAGCGCGAGAGCCTGGGCCACTACCTCCGCGCCCTGGGCGAGGACGGCGCCCCACGGACCCGGACGCGATCGGACCCGAACACGTCCTCCCATTCCTGGCCCGCTTCAGCGGGCACTCGCACGAGACCCGCCACCGCTACTTTCGAGAGGTCCGCTGCTTCTTCCGGTGGCTCGTGGTCGCCGGGTATCGCGCCGACACGCCGTTCACCGGCCTCCGCAATGTCCGACTGCCGCAGCGGGTGGTGCAGCCATTCACCCCGGCCGATGTCGTTACGCTGCTCGCCCAGTGCAACCCGGCCGATGCAATTGGCCGGCGAGACCGCGCGATCGTCCTGACGCTATTGGACACGGGAATCCGGTGCAGCGAGGCCGTGGGACTCGATCTCAGCGACTGCGATCTACCGGCGGGCCGCCTGCGGATCCGACACGGCAAGGGCGACAAGCAGCGCGTGGCGCCCTTCGCAGACCGCTGCCGCGCGGCCCCTAACGCATACCTCGCAGACCGGGGGCTGGCGACGGGGCCGCTCTTCGTCACTATGGGCGTCTGCACACGATCGCCCGGTTGCGTCCCAACGGGCTCAAACAGATCTTTCGCCGACTCGACCGGCCTGCTTGCCAAGCAGAGGGTCGAGGGTTCCAACCCCTTCTCCCGCTCCAAGTCCCTACCCCAGGACGATTCCGGTCCGGCTTCGGCTCCCTGACGCCCGATCGCTGCGTGTCGGAATCCGCCTCCACACGACCCACACGATCCACGCATTGCGTGGCAAGAGGAATGCCACACATTGTGTGGCGAGGGGAATGTTCGCGAGCCGCGGAGGATTGGGAGTCCGGGCTGCCGGCGGGCGATTCCGTTGCGGCAGGCCTCGTTTGACCGTCTTCGAGGCGACCGATCGCTCACTGCTCCGCCGCAGCCTGTATTCTGCACCAACGCCGCGGGCAGTCGAGCAGCGCTGCGCAGCGCGGACTAGCGACATGGGGGAACCGATGGCCAAGCAAGGCGTCGTGCCGGACAGCTTCAGTCAGCCGTTCTGGGACGCCGCGAACGAAGAGCGCCTCGTGCTCCAGAACTGCCGCGCCTGCAATCGGTTGCAGCACCCGCCGGCGGAAGCCTGCCGCGAGTGCGGCGCCAGCGATCCCCTCGAGTGGAAGCCCGTCAGCGGGCGCGGCACGATCTACAACTACGGCGTCGTGCATGACTGTCCCGTGCGGCTGCTGCAAGAAACTCAGCCCTTCAACCTTGCCGTGATCATGCTGGAGGACGACCCGGGGGTCCAGATGTTCTCGCACCTACCCGGCACGCCGGTCGACGATGTGCCTGTCGGGGCGGCCGTCGAGGTGATCTTCGAGCCCACGGCGAACGGTCAGCTCGTGCCCGAGTGGCGCGTGATTGCTGGCTGATCCCGATCCAACTGACGGCCCACCTGACAGCCCATGCCGCAAGGAGTACCCGTAGTGACGACACCAATGGCGCCGGATTCGATGTACCGCAACGACGAAGGGCTTGGTATTTGGGAGCACCGCGGCAAGGTCGCCGCCGTCGGCGTCGGCCACGCGCCGACGAACCGCCGCTGGGACGGCCGTCCCGAGACGTGCGTCGGCGCGATCAGCATTCAGGCGCTCAGGCAAGCGATCGCCGACGCCGGCGTCGCGCCCGAACAGATCGATGGTCTGGTGGTCGTCCCCGACACCACGACCGGCGCGTTCTGGGAGGAAGGCAAGCCGCTGCCAATGGACGTGATCCAGAGCTTCCAGCAGACGGACGATCCGCTCGACGGCGTCGCCAAGATCAGTGCCGAGTGGCTGCTGGCGAACATGCCGGAGCTGACCAACGTCCAGTTCACGATGAACGGCCCCACCTGTATGTCGAACGCGCTCAATGTGACGGCTCAGGCCGTGGGCGACGGACTGACCCATACCTGCCTCGTCGTCAAGAGCTGGCACAATTTCGAGGGCCGCTACTACCAGGGTGGGGCCAACGCCGGGAATGCCCTGCCTGGTACCCGCGCCATGACCCAACTCTGGGGCGGTCCAGCCTCGTACAGCACAGCCCTGCAATTCGCGGAGTATTGCCGGAAGTACGGCAAGACCCACGAAATGATGGCGCCCTTCATGGAGAATTCTCGTCGCAACGGGCTGATGTTCCCTGAGGGCTACTGGGCGCAGCACCGGCCCGAGGAACTAGGACCAGAGGACTATCTCGCGGCGCGCTGGATCGCGAAGCCGGCCAACCTATTCGACAACGACATTCCGATCATGATGTCCGGCGCCTACCTCTTCTCCACCGCCGAGCGCGCGGCGGACATGAACCAGAATCCGGTTTACATCCTCAATCACGCGTCCAGTCACACGCGGTCCCGCAGCCTGGTTCCCACGCTCGATGAGGTGGAAGCCGACACGGCGCGCACCGCTCGCAAAATCTACGAGGGCGCGGGGATCACAGCGGACGATCTCTCCTTCGAAAACATGTACGACGGATTCTCGCTCTTCCATCAATTCCACCTGGAAGGCCTGGGCTATCGCGGGATCAAGTTCGGCGAAGCGCTGGACTTCTACGCAACCGACATCAGTATCGAAGGCCCCAACCCGGTCTCGCCCAGCGGCGGCAACGTCGGCAGTGGCCGCAGCCGGGTCTGGATGCACACCGACTGCATCCAACAGCTCCAGGGCCGCGCCGGCGCGAGACAGGTCACCGGCGTCAAGCCGGAAGTGGCGGTCTCGGGTGGGCCGATGCCGCTCGGGGGGAACTTCACCGTGTGGAGCGCCAGCCCTGACTAGGCACGGTCGATGACGAGGAGTGGCCCGTGACGGTTCTCATCAGCTTCGACATCGACGGCACCCTGGAAGTCGGCGATCCGCCCGGCCCATTGACGATGGACATGGTCCGCCTGGCCCGCGACAAGGGCTTCCAGATCGGTAGCTGCTCCGATCGCACGCTGAGCGGCCAACGGGCCCTCTGGGCCGCGCACGAAATCGAGGTCGATTTCGTTGTCTCCAAGCACATGCTGCCGGACGTGAAAGCCAAGTTTGAGGCCGACATCTACGTGCACATCGGCGACCGCGAGGACTTGGACCGCCAATACGCGCTCAAAGCGGGATTCGAGTTCCTGTGGCCCGATGAGGCTGTGGCTCACTCATACTTCCAACCGCTGCCCTGATCGGTCGGACGCGGGCCAAGGAGAGTGTTTCAAGAGCCTTTCGCTATCGCAAACTCCAAGTCCCCGCCTCCGCGCGGGGACTTGATCCCTCCGCGCCCAGGACATCGCTACCAAATGGCCCGTGCCGCTCAAGCTGGTCCCCGCGTAAAGCGGGGACTGGGAGTTGGCGCATGGACGCGGCCTGTTAAGACACCCGGTCAGAGGCGGCGACGGGGAGCGTTTCGTTGGCTACGATTTGGCCCGAATCGGCTCGTCCCAATCGATCCCGCACTTTGAGCACCATCGCCTCAGCCAGACATCTCCGCCTTCGCTTTCGTCTCCGCGCTCCGCGTGGATCTGTCCGCCGCATCGACACGGTCGGGGGAACGCCGTCCAGCAGCCAGCGCAGCCCGCATCTTCCTGATGCATCTGGAGGAACTGCGGGTGCGTGGACAAGCTCATCCCCAACGATCCTGCCATCGTGTGCGCCATCGTGTGCGAAGTCGACCGTCCACGTGACATCCCTATCTGCGCTGGGGGCGATCAACCAGCGGCGCCTCCGGCAGCCGCAACTCGAAGCTCAGCGAGTCTGGCAACAGGCACTCCGTGGCCGTGCACGCCTGCAGTGTGACGCGTCCACGCAGGTCCAATTCGCCGGCGTCCACGGTCATGAATGTGACCGGCAGGGAGACGCGGATCTCGCCGCTGTACACGTGCAACTGCTCGTCGAGCCCCTCCACCTGGAACGGCGTCGGCGTCGGCCAGCGCGGGGCGCCGACCGTCACCCGATCCGGAGGCTCGATCTCGATGTCCAGCGGCACGTAACCGTCCGGGATCGGACGCCCGTTGACGTGGTAGCCGGGAGCGATGGTCAAACTGACGGTCAGCCAGAGCCGCTGCCCCCAGACATAGCTGGATGCGTCGAATTCGGCCTGGAGCTGGACCACATCGGACGCCACCTGCGTCTGGGGCCCGTCGTGCGTGGCGGTGATCCCGAGGACCTGTTGCAAAAGTCCCGCGCCGGTGTCTCGCTCGCGGTAGCTCTCGTAGAAGTGTGTCTCGGCCACGGTGCCGTCCGCGTCGAGGACGAGCACGCCGGGATGCGGGATGCCCTCAACGCGTTCCCCCGCCTCCTCGTTGAGCAGGCCGAGCTCGCGAATCAGTCCGCTCCCTGCATCGCTGAGCAAGGGATAGGTGATGCCATGTCGCTCGGCGAAACCCGCAAGCACATCCGGAGGGTCGTAGCTGATTGCATACAGGGCGATCCCCTCGGCCTCCAGGTCCGCCGCCACCTTCTGCAGCTCCACGAGCTGCGTCTTACAGAACGGTCACCAGGCGGCACTGCGATGGAACACGACCAGCGCGCCCCGGCCAGCCCGATCCGCGATCAGATCGATCGCCTGCCCTGCCTGATCTCGGAGCTCCCACGACGGGAACGCCGCTCCCGTCGGGGGCCCAATCCCCATCTCCACCTGAATGTCGGCCACGCCAGTGCCTCCAGAATCCTGCAGCAACCCCAGTGTTGCGGAGGCTAACCGATCGATCGGATTGGTAGCCAGTCGATCTCTGGGTCGCCGACTGGGACGCAGGACGCGATGACAACATCGTGGGACGATCGATCCTCGCGCGGGGGCGCGCGCTGTGGACACCCCGCCGGCCGGCTGTCGAGCCACGGAATGGCCTAGACCATCAGATTCCGCTCAAAGAGCGGCCTCGGTCGAGCGCCTCGACCGGGACCGTGCCGCTGCCGATGGATGAATCCCACGATCAGTTCCCCCAGTTCCGCATGCACTGACCCTGGCGCCCGCTGCTATGCTCCGCCGCAAATTGAACGAGGATCGAGGATTGTCGATGCCGGACCGATTCGCGGGTAAGGTCGTCGTGATTACGGGAGCCGCGGGGGGCATCGGCCGGGCGACGGCCATCCGCTTCGCATCAGAGGGCGCCCGCATCCTGGCCGTTGATTTGCCGGACTCTGAACTGGACGAGACCGTGGCAGCGGTACACCGGGCGGGCGGCCAAATCGCGACCCATCCAGCCGATGTCACCGTCGTCGGCGAGGTTGACGGGTATGTCCAGGCGGCACTCGACCACTTCGGGCAGATCGATGTGTTCTTCAACAACGCCGGAATCGAGGGCTGGGTTGGACCGCTGCTGGATTACCCGGAAGACGAATTCGATCGGGTCTTCGCTGTCAACGTCAAGGGCGTCTTTCTCGGGTTGCAGGCTGTGGGACGGGTGATGCAGGAAGCGGGCGGGGGCGCGATCATCAACACGGCCTCGGTCGCGGGGCTGCAGGCCACTGCCACGGCGGCGGCATACGGGGCCAGCAAGAGTGCGGTCGTGGGCTTGACGAAGTCTGCGGCCATTGCCCTGGTCGGCGACGGCATCCGCGTCAACGCCGTCTGTCCCGGTCCGATTGAGACGCGCATGATGCGCGCCATGGAACGAGGCGTCAACCCGGACGACCCGGAGTCCGTACACAGGAACCTCGCCGCGTCGACGCCCATGGGACGTTACGGCGAAGCCGAGGAGATCGCAGCGATGGTGGCCTTCCTCGCCAGCGAAGACGCGTCCTACATCACGGGCGGCATCTACCCCGTCGACGGCGGCACTCGCGCGCGCTAGGAATGCTCTGAACAACTCTGTTCCCCGCTTCCCCCCTCTGCGGGGGAAGCTGCCGAAGGCTGAAGGGGGGTCCCCGATCGGCCGCCAACAGGAGTTATTCAGAAGATTCCTAGGGCCTGTTCACACTTGCGGCAGTTCCCGTTGCCCCGTGCTTGACACGGGGCCCAGTCTCCGTTCATCGCAAGCCGCTTGAACGTCATTCTCGCCTCAGCTGTCACGAGGCCCGTCCCCACTCAACGGCTGCGCTGGGCAAGGCTGATCTCGCGAGCGAACTTAGGCGCTCTGGGCCCCGTGTCCCCTGTTCAAGCCAGGGGCAGGCAGGCACGGGGCAACGGAACTAGGGCCTGTTCACATTGGGTGATGAAGACATAGAAGTGACACATCCCGGCTGGACGATGGGAGGCGGGATCCCCTCAGCCTTCGGCAGCTCCCCCTGCAAGGGGGAGCGGGAGAGTTGATAGGCGCTTCGATTGGGATCGCGCTGTCAATGTGAACAGGCCCTAGTCCGGCGCCGCGGGGTCCGGCGAGAAGGCCAGTGGCGCGGGTAGCGGCAGGCGGAGCGTTGTGGCGGCGAGTTGCCGCCGGTAGTGTGGTGGCGGCAAGTTGCCGGCGGTAGCATGGTCTCGATGCAAGGAGCAAGACATGGCACGGATCGACATCGCCCCAGGTGACGGCGAAGAAGGCGCCCGTCTGTTCCAGCCGCGCCCCGAACTGGGCGCCGCGATGACGGCGCTCTCCCGCGCGGTCCTTGAGCACAGCCAGCTGCCCGTTCGCGAACGGGAAGTCGTGCGCATGCGCATTGCAGAGATCAATCAATGCTCCGTTTGACTGGCCACCCGCTCTGCATCGGCGATGCAGAACGACCTGACTGAAGAGGTCTACGCGCAGGTCTCGAACTATCGCGAGAACCCGTTGTACACGGCTCGGGAACGCGCCGCGATCGACTTCGCCGAGCGCTACTGCTACGACCACTCGTCGATGGACGATGACTACTGGGTCGGCCTGCGGGCCCTGTTCGATGACGACGAGATCCTCGATCTCTCCACCTGCGTCGCGTGCTTCGTTGGCGGCGGTCGCCAGCTCGCAGTACTCGGCATCCATCGGGAATGCCCGGCCCAGATCCCCTAGTGTCCTCACAGGAGGCCCACCATGCCTGTTACGTTCCTCGATCCCACTGCCGAGGGGGGCATCCCCGTTGAGGCCTACGAGCTCTTCGCGGACACCAGCGGCCCGATCCGGCTCGGCCTGATCGCGAACGCCTTCCCCGACGGCGCCCGTTTCATGGACAAGTTGGAAACGGCCCTGGCGACCGCGCTGCCGCAGGCCACCTTCCGCCGCTACCAGAAGCCCAACGTCGCGGCCGTGACCGGCGAACTGATTGCCGCCATCACCGAAGAGTGCGATGCCGTCGTTGCCGCCTGGGGGCATTGAGGCGGCTGCACATCCGGCACCGTGCGTGACGGAGCTATCTTCGCCAAGGCCGGCCTGCCCGCCGTCGCCCTCGTTACTGAGGCGTTCGTCGAACTGGCTGCTTTCACCGCCCAGGCCGTCGGCATGCCCGCCGTGCCCCGCTACGTCCTGCCCCACCCCTGCTCCGGGACGGGTGACGAGAACCTCGCCCGCGTCGCCCGCGAGGCCGCGCCTGGGATCATCGACCTGCTCGAGGGACGCCACCTGTGACCCTGCAGGCCACGCGCCACCAGGCCCCGGACGAGGCGACTGCGCTCGAGGTCTTCCATCTGCGCGAGTGGACCGACGGCCTGCCGGTCGTTATCCCTACTGAGGAGCGGGTGGACGCCCTGCTCGCCGGGGTAGAGACCGACCCGGACGTGATCATCGGCATGATCGGTCCCGGCCAGGCGACCGTCGAGAAGATCGCGATCAACGCCGTCATGGCTGGTTGCCGTCCCGAGCACTTGCCTGTCGTGCTGGCCGCCGTACGGGCAGTTACTCATCCCGACTTCGACATCGACAACATGCAGTCGACGACGCACGGGTTGGCACCCGTGGTCATCGTCAACGGGCCGGCGCGGGAAGTCTGCGGTCCGATCGCCTCCGGCTGGGGTGCGCTCGGCCCAGGGCATCGCGCGAACGCCAGCATCGGCCGCGCCCTGCGCCTGTGCCTGATGAACATCGGCGGGGCCCGCCCCGGCCACGGCGACATGGCCGCCCTGGGTCAGCCCGGCAAGTTCACCTGCTGCCTCGCCGAAGATGAGGAAGCGAGCCCCTTCACGCCGCTACACACCGCCTTCGGCTACGACGCCGATCAGTCCGCGGTCACCCTCGTCGGCGTCGACTCACCTCATTCCGTGATGATGCAGACCGACGACGACGATCCCCAAGCCCACGAACGCATTCTCCGCGTTGTCGCCGCGTCGATCGCCATTGCCGGCGCCAACAACACGCAGATCGGCCGCGGCCCCGTGATCGTCGCCCTCAACCCCATTCACGCCGGTGTCCTGGCCGCTGCCGGACTCAGCCGCGAGGCCGTCTGCGACCGCCTCGCGAAGCTGGCTGTGACACCCCGATCCGTCATGCGAGGCTGGGCCACGAAGCGAAAGATCCCCGACGGCGACGGCGACCTTTCCGCACTGCGCGGCCCGGAAGACATCGTGCTGATCGTCGCCGGTGGCGGCGGCATGTATTCCGCCGTTTTCAGCGGCGGTCTGGCCGGATCGACGCATCCGGTCCACGCTCCGATCGACTTCGCCTTCTCCTGCGAGCTACCGACGCTGGCACCTGCCTAGCTCTGGAGACGAATGCGTAACTCCCAGATCCCCTCTCCACCCCTTGCGGGGGGAGATGTCACGGAGTGACAGAGGGGGGTCCGCCGCCAGCGACCAGATAGGACTGCGACAGGGAGCCCCTCCTCTGCCTGCGGCATCTCCCCCGCGAGGGGAGAGAAGAGGACTGAATCAAAGGTCTCTGCAAGGGGGAGCGGGGACCCCCCTTCAGCCTTCGGCAGCTTCCCCCGCAGAGGGGGGAAGCGGGGATCGGAGTTGTTCAGAGGATTCCTAAACGACGCCCGTTTCGAGGTGGGCGCGGAGCTCGGCGGTGGTCAGGCCGAGCTCGCCGACGTAGACCTCGTGGTTGTGCTCGCCGAGGAGCGGGGGACGGCGGCGCAGGCGGACGGGCGACCGCGTGAATCGATAGGGAGCTCCCGGATACCGCACGGGCTCGTCAACGCCGGGCAACTCGCCTTCCCAGAAGAAGCCGCGATCAGCCCAGTGCGGGTCGTCCAGGTTCTCTTCAGGACGGCGCACGATGCCCCAAGCGAAGTGGAGGGACTGGCTGCGGCGGTAGACCTCGTCGGCTGGCAGGCTCTGGACAAAGGCGCCAATCGTCTCAGCGACGTGCAGGCGGCCCTCGGGATTAGAGCGTGGGTCGCGGAAGAGGAGCTCCTGATATTGCGGATCGCGCAAGTCATCCGCGGCATCGTGCTCGTCCATCCAGTCGAGCAGGCCGGTCCAGGCGGGGACGCCGCGTGGCAGGCCGCCGTTGATCAGGCAGACGTGCTCGCCGTCGGCGGCGAGGTGTTGCCAGGGGGCTGTCGGATCAGGCGATGAATGACGTCCAGTCTGACGCTGGACCAGGCGGCCGAAGTACTCCCAGTTGGGAAACGCGCCTTCGGTGGTGGCGGAGACGGCCTCGTGGATGGAGACGTCGACGAGCTGGCCGCGGTGGCCGGCATTCCGCATCCAGAGGGCGGCGAGCAGGCCGGAGACGGCGTATTCGTTGCTGATCGCGATGCTGTGCTCGCCGTCGGGGCGGATCGGAGGGAGGTCGTGGTCGTCGTAGCCGTTGCTCATCATGGGACCGCCGAGGGCGAGCTGGACGAGGTCGTTGGCGGCCCAGTCGCGGCGGGGGCCGGTGCGCCCGAAGGGGGTGATGCTGCACCAGACGCAGGCGTCCAGGTCCGGCTGGGCTTCGGCCCACTGCCAGCCGCCGCCGAGGGCGTCGAGGAAGGTAGGGGTGGCGCCGTCGATCACCACATCGACGCGGCCGACCAGCCGTTGCCAGATTTCGAGGCCGGCGGGCTGGGTGACATCGAGGGTGACGGCGCGTTTGCTCGTGTTTCGCGTGGCGTGGAGCAGGGAGGGCTGACCGGGGTCGTCGTCAACGAAGGGGCCGACATGTCGGCTGCGGCCGCCGCCCGGGGGTTCAATACGAATGACGTCGGCGCCGGCGTCGGCGAGCAGCTTGCCCGCGACCTCGCCGAGATCGCCGATCTCGAGGACGCGCAGGGTTTCGAGCGGGCCGGGAAACTCGTCGCTGGGCGTCGGTGGGTCTGGCTGGGGAGAGGTATTCGATGGGGGCATCAGATGGCCAGCTCCGCGAGCATGGTGGCGAGCTCCTCGTCGTCGTAGCCGAGCAGCTCGGTGAGGACGGCGTGGTTGTGCTCGCCGAAGAGGGGGGCGCCGCGGTCGATGCGCCAGCGCGCGTGGGAGAACTGCATGGGCAGGCCCTCGAAGCGGTGTTCGCCGAGCTCGGCGTGGGGGGCGCTGGGGTAGAAGCCGCGCTCGGCGAGTTGGGGGTCGCGCTCTTGCTTGTCGTCAGTGCGTTGGCAGACGCCGGCGGGGACGCCGCGCTCCTGGAGCTGGAGCATGAGGTCGAAGGGGTTGCACTCGCTGGTGACGGCGGCGATGGCCTGGTCGAGGGCGTCTTCGTGAGCCTTGCGAGCGGCCATGTCCGCGAAGCGCGGGTCGTCGCACAGCGCGTCGAGGCCGAGCACATCGCAAAGTTCAGCCCATTGGGCGTCATCGTCGACGGCGATGGCGATCCAGCGGTCGTCGCCGGCGCAGGGATAAGTGTTGTGAGGAGCCGTGGCAGGCTGGCGGGAGCGGTTGCCGATCCGCTCGTAGGTGCGGCCATTGACCTGGTAGTCGAGCATGGGGACGGCGCTGACGGCCATGCCGGCTTCGATCTGGGCCATGTCGACGTGCTGGGCTTCGCCAGTGCGGGCGCGGTGGTGGAGGGCCATGAGCACGGCGATGGCGGCGTAGTAGCCGGCGGAGTGGTTGAGGTACGAGAAGCCCCAGCCCGCCGGCGGTTGATCGGGAAGCCCGGACATCGCCGTCGCGCCCGAGACTGCCTGGGCGCTGGGGCCCCAGGTGCCATAGGTAGCGTCGCGCCCGACATGGCCGAAGCCGGAGACCGAGACATAGATCAGCGACGGATTGATCTCCTGCAGGCGTTCCCAGGGGAAGCCCATGCGGGCGAAGGCGCCGGCGCTGTAGTTCTCGATCACGACGTCCGAGACCGCGAGCAGGCGCTCGACCGCTTCGCGGCCCTTGGGGTGGAAGAGGTTGGCGGTGATCGCGCGCTTGTTGCGGCTCAGATTGGAGTGAAAGCCGGAACGGTTAAGAGACGGATTTTCCGGGTCCTGCCGGAGGCCGATGCGCATGGAGTCGAGGTGGGACTCGTTTTCGACCTTGACGACGTCGGCGCCGAGGTCGGCGAGGATGCGGGTGGCCTGGGGGCCGGCGACGATCCAGGAGAAGTCGCAGACGCGGATCCCGTCGAGCGGGAGGGGCAGGTCGGGTGGCATAGTGGTCACAGCATAAGGACACCCTGCCAAAGCACGCTTCACTCTCTTACCCCTTCTCCCCCCTTTGCGGGGGAGATGCCGAAGGCAGAGGGGGGGCTCCCCACTTCGTGGCCTATCTGGTTGCTAGCGGAGTACCCCCCCTCTGTCACTCCGTGACATCTCCCCCCACAAGGGGGGGAGAGTGGATCTGAGAGTTTTTCAACGGTCTCCTCGGGGAGAGGGGACCGGAGAGAGTCGGCAGGTGATCTAGCACAAGTCTCTACTGAGACTCAGTGCAGATGCCTCAGGCGTGGATCGAGGCGGTCGCGCAGCCAGTCACCCATCAGGTTGCCCGTCAGCGACATCGTCAGCAGTGCCAGCCCCGGTAGCCAAATCGGCCACCACGCCACGAGCATGACCTCGCGCCCCTCTGTGATCATGCGGCCCCACGAGGCAGTGCCGGCAGGCACGCCTACCCCCAGGAAGCTCAAGGCCGCCTCCACCTGGATCACGACCGCGACTTCCAACGTCATGATGATCACGATCGTGTTGACGACGTTGGGCAACAGGTGCTTGCGCATGATCCACCACTGGCCGGCTCCCAACGCCCGTGACGCCGTCGTGAAGTCGCGCTCGCGCAACGACAGGACCTCCGCGCGAACCAGTCGGGCGTAGGCGGACCATGTCCAGATCAGCAAGATGATGATCACGTTGCGCAGGCTGGGCCCGAAGATGCTGCCCAGCAGCACCGCGAAGAGGATCGCCGGCAGCGCGAGCTGTACGTCCACGATCCGCATCAAGATCTGGCCGGTGACGCCCTCCATCCAGCCCGAAATCATGCCCACCAGCGTGCCAACCACGGCTGCGCTGGGCACCACGATCGCCACGACGATCAGCGAGATCCGCGCCCCGTGCATCAGCCGGCTGAGGATGTCGCGGCCGACATCGTCCGTCCCCAAGGGGTGGTCCCAGGCGCCGCCATCAAAGACCGGCGGCATCAGACGCGCGGACAGATCGATGAAGCTCGGATCGTACGGGGCGAGCACATCCGCCAACGCACCGGCCAGGACGAAGATCAGCCCAATCGCCAGCGGCAGCGACAGGCCCAGCCAACGTCGCCAGCGGATGGGGCCGCGCGGCTGGGAAAACTCGACCTCGATCGGCGCGGCTGCGCGGTCGGTCATCAGAGACCTCCCACGCGGATGCGCGGATCGATGAGGCGGTACGACACGTCCACCAGCGCGTTGGCCAGTGCGATCGAGGTCGCCAGCACGATGATCGCCGTTTGTACCATCGGGTAGTCGGACTGCACAATCGAATCGATGATCAGCCGCCCGATCCCCGGCCAGGCGAAGACCACCTCGATGATCACTGCGCCCGCGATCAGGCGCCCCAACCCGAGACCGAGGATCGTCACGACCGGCAGCAGCGCATGGCGCAGCGCGTGCCGGGTGATGACGGTGCGCTCGCGCAGCCCTTTGGCCCGCGCCGTCACGATGAAGTCAGCCCCCATCACGTCGATCATCCCGGAGCGGGTCAGGCGCATGATCGCCGCCATCTCGAGTAGCCCCAACGAGACCGCCGGCAGGATCAGCGACTTGAACCCCTTGGCCCCGCCGGTGGGGAACCAGCCCAGTTCCACGGCGAAAAAGAAGATCACCATCAGGCCCAGCCAAAAGCTGGGCGTCGCCTGCCCGAACACGGCGAGGAGGCGGGCCAGCCAGTCATCCCACTTGCCGCGGTGCAGCGCCGCCACGATGCCCAGGGGGAGGGACAGACTGACCGCGAAGACCAACCCCGCGATCGTCAACTTGAACGTGTTCACCGCGCGTTCGCCGATGGCAGCAATCGTCGACGTGCCCGCGCCGCGGTACGACGTCCCGAAGTCCAGTTGCGCGAGATCCCCGAGGAAGTCGCCGTACTGCACGATCAGCGTGTCGTTCAGACCTAAACGCTCGCGGACCGTCTCGATTTCATCGTCGGTCGCGTCGAAGGGCAGCAAGAACGATTCCGGGTTGCCCACCAGGCGCGCGACGAAGAAGACGATGCTCGCCACGATGAACACGACGACGAACGCCTGGAGCAGGCGGACGGCGAGGTAGTTCCAAAATTGCACGGTGCGCTCCGACTCGAGTCCAGCTCATTCAGACCCGAACCCATACGCCGCATGCTAGTCACAGCGGTCGGGCTCGGTTCAGCCCATCGATGCCGTCGCGCCTGATCCCATGGCGCGTCGGCTCAGCAGGCGTGGCAGCACGAGAGTCAACACACCAGGGCCCGTTCACACAGCCGGCGATGTGTTCGGTCGAGGCGTGTGTTGGGGACATGGGCGGTTTCAGGTTTCAGGTGGACTTTTTTTTCTGGGTTGGTTGGGGGGCGATCTCCCGTGCATTGCTGGAGATCGTGGTTCAGCTCTTTCAGGTTTTTTCAGGTTTTTTCAGGTTTTTTTCGGTCTGGTTGAGGGAATTCTGGTCTGTTGTTGTTCGGATTTGTTCGGATCTGTGCGGATTGGGATGAACCGGTTGGGTGGGTTGTCTCGCTGTGCGCGGCGGGTTGGCGCGCTGTGCGCGGCGGGTTGGCGCGCTGTGCGCGGGGGTTGGCGGGTGTTCGAGGGCGTACCGGGTTGTGGCTGGGGATAGGGTTGAGATTGGCTCCGCCTTTCAAGCGCTCATGCGTTCTGATAGTAGCGTAGCTCGGCAGGGTCGGAGCTGAGGCGCAGGGATTGGTCGGGGGTTGGCCGTCGCGAGCGTTCTATGTGAACAGGCCTTGGGAATCCTCTGAACCACTCCCGTCAGTGGCCGATCTGGGACCCCCTTCAGCCTTCGGCAGCTTGCCCCGCGAGGAGACCTTTGAAAAACTCACGATTCCCCTCTCCCCCCTTGCGGGGGGAGATATCACGGAGTGACAGACGGGGGGTCCCTATTGCGGGGGTGTCTCAAAGGTCGACATTCCCAGTCCCCGCTTCACGCGGGGACCTGCTCCCTCTCCGCCCCTTACTTCACCACCAGATAGCCTGCGCCGCCCGAGCGGGTCCCCGCGTAAAGCGGGGACTGGGATTCTATCGGTTGAGGTGACTTCTAAACACCCTCCATTGCGCCATCCAACCGGTCGTCACCGGCCGACCTCCAGTCTGTCCATCTGCAAGCCGCCACTCCGTATCCGCAAGTCTCCTTTGCCGGTCGGACCGGACAACTCCCAACATCCGTCGCCATATTGACATCCAATTTCGCACAAGACATACTCTCACCAACCTGGAACTATTCTCATGCCGCACATAATCGTGCCGCTGAGGTTCCGAACGGGAGTTGACCATGAGCGAGCGAAACTATTGGACCCGAATGTCGCGCAAGCACCTGACGCGGCGAACCCTGCTGCGGATTAGCGCTCGCGCCGGCGTCGGCGCCACGGGTCTGGCGCTGGTCGGCTGCGGCGGCGACGATGACGACGACGCCCAACCCGCCGCGGCGCAGGTCCAGCAGCAGCAACAGCAGGACCAGCCGGCGCCGGCCGCGCAACAACAGGACCAGCAGCAACAGCAACAATCCGCCGAACAACAGGCGGAGCAGCAGGCGCAGCAGGCCGAGGCGCAGGAGCAGACCGAAGCAGAACAGGCGCAAGACCAGGCGCAAGACCAGGCTGAGCAAGCGGCGGTGGCTCCGGCCCCCTTCGCCGACGTGGACCTGGACGCCGCGATCACGACCGCAGTCGCCCGCGACGGGGGCGGGCTGGACCCAATCCGTTCGGGTAGCCACGTCAACTACGTCTCCCACGGCAACGTCTACGATGCCGGGATCGCGTTCGATCCGGACAACAACGATGTGCTCGCCCATATGGTGGCGCTCGAGTTCGCGGACGATGTGACGATTCTGGCCGATGTCCAGCCCGCCCTCTTCCACGATGGATCGATCCTCACGGCGGAGGACATGGTCTTCACGTACGAGCGAATGGGCAACATCGCCGAGTACCACCAGGGCGGCGAGACCACCGATCACCCGGCCGGCTGGACCAGCGCGCGCACGTCCTTCGGCTCGCAGAACTGGGTTCGCAACGAAGCGGTCGATGAGCGGACCTGGAGGGTGGAGCTGAGCCAGCCCGATGCCGCCTGGGCCGCCGCGCAGATGCCGAACTCTTCAACGGTCGGGGCGATCTTCTCCAAGGCCTACGTGGAGAGCATGGGCGACGCGGTCGTGGACCGCGAGCCGATGGGAACCGGCCCCTACCGCTTCGTCAGCCACGGCGAAGACACGGACTTCGTGATGACCCGCTTCGACGACCATCTGCTGCCGCTGGACCACCCGGTCAACGTGAAGCACGTGCCCTTCCACAAGGATCTCACGGTGCTGGTGCGGCCCGAGGTGCTGTCGCAAATCGCCGGGCTCGAGGCCGGGGAACTGGACGTGCTCTTCGGCCTGGCGACCAAGGACGTGGAGGGGCTGCTTGACGACCCCGACTACAACGTCTACTACCAGGGCGCCAACTTGATGCTGCCCAGGTTCAACCTGAACAACCCGGTGCTGGACGACGGCTCGCCCAATCCATTCCTGGACGTTCGGGTACGAGAGGCGGCCAACGTTGCGGTCAACCGAAAAGCAATCCAGGACAACCTGCTAACGGGCACGGAGAAGCAGCCCCTGTACACGGGCAGCACCTCCTTCGGCTATCCCTCCGAGGATGAGATCGAGGCCGCGGGGCTGATGTTCGACCACGATCCCGAGCGAGCAAAGCAGCTGATGGCCGAGGCGGGCTACGCCGACGGCTTCGACACCACGCTGCACGTCGTCGCCGGCTTCGCCCCAGGCATCGCAGAGATGGCGCTCGCGGTCCAGCAGGACCTCGGGGCAATCGGCATCCGGCTGACGATCAGGGAGTACCCCGCCTCGGAGTACTTCACCAACAGTGGCGTTCGCGGGGCGGGAAGCGGCAAGACCGACGGGTCGCCGGGGATCTGGTGGTTCTTCGCCGGCTTCCGTCCGGACGTGGCGACGGATACCAACATTTCCGTCTTGCCCGAAGGCGTCTACACGACAGCACCGCCGAGCGACGAGATCGTGGAGCTCGCGCGGGCCCAGGCGCAGGAACTGGATCCGGTCAAGCGGAGCGCGATGATCAGCGAGTTGTTCATCAAACATACCCAGGGCTATTACATGCTCTTCTTGACGGAGACCCAGAACGCGTCGGTCACTCGCTCGGATATTCGCTGGCCCTCCGGCGCCGTCCAGCCGCGCGGGCAGGAACAACTCTCCGCGGTGCAGAAGTTGAAGGCCTAGCAACGCTCTGAACAACTCTGATCCCCTCTCCCCCCCTTGCGGGGGGAGATGTCACGGAGTGACAGAGGGGGGGTCCGCCGCTAGAGAACAGATAGGCCTTGAGACGGGGAGCCCCCCTCTGCCTACGGCATCTCCCCCGCGAGGGGGGAGAAGGGGACTTATTCAAAGGTCTCCGCAAGGGGGGAGAAGAGGAGTTTTTCAAAGGTCTCCTCGCGGGTGAAGCTGCCGAACGCCTGCCCCGCACTTGATGCGGGGGCTGAAGGGGTGCGTCCGGCGACGACCGAAGTCGCTATCTTGCCCTTTCGATGACAAGTGCGATGACAAGGAGTTCCCCGTGAGTTCAATCGACGGACTGCCGACGACCGAGCCAGGGGCCGTCGGCTTCGATGCCGATCGCCTGTCCCGCATTACAGGCGTGATGGATGCGGCGGTGGCGGCCGGAGAGCTGCCGGGCGCGGTCACGGTCGTGCTGCGCCATGGCCAGGTCGTCCACGCCCATGCAACGGGCGCCCTCGACATGGAGCGCGAGACCCCACTCGGCATGGACAGCCTCTTCCGCATGTACTCACAGACGAAGCCGGTGATGGCCGTCGTGCTGATGAGCCTCTTCGAGGAACACGCGTTCGAGCTAAACGACCCGATCTCCCGCTGGATTCCGGAACTCGCCAACCGGCTGGTGGTGACGGAGACGCCGCCGCATGATCGCGTGCGGGGTGCGTTCCCGCCCCAGAACGTTGAGCCTGCGCGGCGTGAGATCATGATCATGGACCTGATGACGATGACATCGGGGTTGCCGGCAATCGGCAAGCTTCCGGCGGCCTACTGGCCGCTGCTCGAGCGAACCTTCGCAGGCAGCGGTTTCATGCCCGGGGACGCACGAGTCAACGATCCGCCGCGCAGCTATGAGGAGATGGTCCTCGCAAACGCCGACCTTCCCCTGTACGCCCATCCCGGCGACCGTTGGAACTATGGCTCCGACTTCGATGTCCTCTCGGTCTTCCTCACTCGCCTGACCGGCAAGAACCTCGACGAACTCTTCCGCGAGCGCGTCTTCGATCCGCTGGGGATGGACGACTCCGGCTTCTACTGCGACGACGCTGATCAAGGACGCCTGGTCACCGACCACACCTGGGATGCGGAGGG
This sequence comes from Dehalococcoidia bacterium, assembly GCA_965261715.1. Taxonomy (GTDB): domain Bacteria; phylum Chloroflexota; class Dehalococcoidia; order Bin125; family Bin125; genus Bin125. The sequence continues at coordinate 2,135,439 of OZ253471.1, read as the reverse complement.
GAATCTAGCGATTCGCGATCGCCCCGAGACCGCTGAGAAGGTGCGCTCGCGTTCCAGAGACCTGCGCTCTGGCAACGGCCTGTTCGGGGGCATGCTCTGTAGCGCGCCCGACTACACCCGCTTCGCGCAGATGTTGCTCAACGGCGGCGAGCTCGCCGGCGTCCGAATCCTGGGCCGCAAGACGGTGGAGTTGATGACCGCCAACCACCTGGGAGACCGTGAGATCGATCTGTTGCCGATCCCCAACTACGGCTTTGGTCTCGGCTATGCGGTCCGCAAGTCGGTGGAGCGCTCGTTCTACCCCGGCTCGGCCGGGACCTATGGCTGGGGTGGCGCGGCGGGCACCTGGTTCTTCGTCGACCCGCTTGAGGACCTCGTCGGCCTATTCTTTAGCCACGTCTTCCTCTACGGGAACCGGCCCGGCGGCATGGCGGACCTGACCCGGCGCTTCATGAAGATGACCTACCAGGCCCTCGTCTGAGCGCGCCGTGGACGGCGAACGAATCATCCACGATCAGCAAGCGGGACGGTCTGGAACATCTGTAGCCAGGCGCTGAGCGGCCCCCTGGCGGGGACGCCGCTCATGTTCTGAGTATGTTGAGCGGTGCGCTGCGCCTCGCCAGGGACGAGCTCGCGGCCGCAGGTTCAGGAGATCGACGCGAGAATACGGTCGACTTCTGCCATCGCATCCCCGTCCAGTCGCCACGAAAGTGTGGCTGCCGCGTTGCTGCGAACCTGCGCCGGCTTCGTCGCGCCGGCAATGACCGATGCCACGGCCGGCTGCGAGGCGAGCCAGGCCAACGCCAGCTCCAGGATCGTGTGGCCGCGTTGCTCCGCGAACTTGCTGAGCGCTTCCAGCGCGTCGAACCGAGCGTCTGAGAGCGCCGCTGCTGCCTGATCCTTTTTATAGTGCGTCAGGCGCGCGTTTGCCGGCATGGTCATGCCGCGCTGGTACTTGCCGGTGAGGAAGCCCGCCGCAAGCGGAAAGTACGGAATCACGCTGACGCCGGCTCGCACGGCGCTCGGCACGACGTCGGTCTCGACCTCCCGGCGGAGCAGGCTCCATTCGTTCTGGGCGGACACGAAGGGCTGCAAGTTCCGCTCGAACGACACTCGGGCCGCCGCGGCAATCTGCTCGCCGCTGAAGTTCGAAGAGCCGATCGCGCGCACGACGCCCCGTTGGACCAGCCTGTCCAGCGCTTCCAACGTCTCCTCGATCGGTGTATGTCGGTCCGGCAAGTGGATCTGATAGAGGTCGATGTAGTCGGTGTCCAGGCGTCGGAGGCTGCCTTCAACCGCCTGGAGGATGTAGTCGCGTGATCCACCGATTCCCGGCTCCGCAAAGCCCAGCCAGTGACCGAACTTTGTTGCGATGATGACATCCGAGCGGCGCGCGCCCAGCGCTCGACCCAGGTATTGCTCGGACCGGCCGTTGCCATAGCTCTCGGCGGTGTCGAACAGCGTGATGCCCTGATCGAGTGCCTCATGCACGACGGCCGCGCTCGCCGCTTCGTCAAGTGCGCCCTCCTCCCAGACGCGATCACCGAAGTCCGTGCAACCCAACCCCACCGCCGAGACCCGCAGATCCGAGTGACCCAGGCGCCGGTATTCCATCACGTCTTGCCCTCTCCGTGGGCCAACCACGAGCCGTGCGGCTCCGACGGCTCCGGCGGCTTCGGTGCGAGGAGTTCCCCACGCCAGTAGCGACGGACATGGTATCGGATGGTTCCGATCGTCAACAGCAGCGGTATCTGAAGCGGCACTCGTCGGAGGTGGCCGGCGGAGCGGCATTTGTCGCAGGTGGCCGCCAGAGCGACATTTGTCGCAGGTGGCCGCCAGAGCGGCCAGGGAATAGCGAGCGTCGGCTGGTTCTATACTCGCCGCGCAAGGGAAAGGGCCTCGTGTGGCGCCAGCGATAGTGCGAATCACATCGGGCGAGCTGATCGGACGCGACGAGGATGGGCTGTCCGTCTTCCGGGGCATGCCATATGCGCAGCCGCCGCTCGGCGAACTACGCTTCGCGCCCCCGCAGGCCGCCGAGCCGTGGTCGGGCACACGCGACGCGTTCGAGTTCGGGCCGGTCTCGGTCCAGGCGCTGAACCCGCACATGCAGCAGACGCTAGCGATGGGACCGGAGCCGGTCTCGGAGGACTGCCTGACGCTGAATGTTTGGACACCGGGGCTCGACGACGGGCGCCGGCCCGTGCTGTTCTTCATCCACGGCGGCGGCTTCACCTTGGGGGCGGGCTCGCAGCCGGTCTACGACGGCGCTTCGCTCGCGCGGCGGGGCGATGTCGTCGTCGTGACCATGAACTATCGGCTGGGGATCCTCGGCTTCCTGCACCTGGCGGAGATCGCCGGGGGAGGCGACGCCTGCTCGAACTTCGGCTTGGCCGACCAGGTCGCGGCTCTGCGCTGGGTGCGCGACGAGATCGCGTCCTTCGGCGGCGATCCGGACAACGTCACGATCTTCGGCGAATCGGCCGGAGGCTGGGCCGTGGCGGCGCTGCTCGGGACCCCCTCCGCGTCGGGGCTGTTCCATCGGGCGGTGGCGATGAGCGGGGCGGCGCAGGGAGTGACCGGGCTGGAGCAGGCGCAGGCGGCGGCGGGGGAGATCGTGCAGGAGTTCGGCATGGCGGAGGCATCGATGGCGTCGCTACGAGCGGAGCCGGCAAAGCGCTTCCTTGAGGTGCAGCAAGCGTTGGACCAGCGTTTGCGCAAAGTGCGGGGAAACCCAGCGGCCGGGGGTGGAAGCGTGCTGGCGTTCTCGCTGCGTCCGGTAGTCGGCGGGCGCCTACTGCCGCGCCATCCCCTGGAGGCGGTGTTGGCTGGCAGTGCGGCCGGGATTCCGGTCATGGCCGGCACGACGGGGGAGGAGAAGCGGAGCCAGCTCGCGCGCAATCCCGGCCTACGGGAGATGACGCCGGAGCAAGCGATCGCAGCGATCACGCGGCAGGGCAAGGAACTCGCGGATCCTGAGCAGTGGGCGCGAACGACCTTCGGGACGATTCGGGAGGCGCTGGAGGCGCTGGAGGCGCGGAGAGCCCCGGCGACGCCGGCCGATGTGGCGGTGACAGCGGAAACAGAGGTGTTCAGGGTGGCGGCGGATCACCTGCTCGAGGCGCATGCGGCGCACGGACCAGCCTTCGCCTACCGCTTCGACTGGCAGTCGCCGCGAGACGGGGGCGCGTGGGGCGCCTGCCACGCGCTCGATGTGCCGTTCGTGTTCGGGACGCGCGACCTGCCGCAAACGGCGGACTGGGCCGGGACCGGACCGCAGGCGGATGCGCTCGAGACGCTGATCCAGGACGTGTACCTCAACTTCGCGCGGACGGGCGACCCCAGCGGTGGGGCACTGGCGGAGTGGCCCCAGTTCGACGCACGCCACCGCCGGACGATGCTGCTCGACCGCGAGTGCCGCATCGTCGAGCAGCCCAGACCGGAGGAGCGCGCGGCGATGGAATCGGTCGTTCGCTGAGCCTCATCGGCCGGGGGCGAGCACAGGACTGTCCCACCAGATCGTGCAGTGGTTCATCGTAGTGACGGGCGTAGCCAACGGCGGCACGATGAGGGCATCGTGCAGATGGACGACCGCGGCGCTGCGTATACTGCGCCCTGCAGACGAGGAGGCCAGCCATGCGCGAGTTCGAAGGCAAGACCGCCGTCGTGACGGGCGCCGCCAGCGGCATGGGCCGCGCCTTCGCGGAGCGCTTCGCCCGCGAAGGCATGCAGGTTGTGCTCGCCGACATCGAAGAGGAGGCGCTCAAGACGGCGGTGCGGGAGTTGGAGCAGGAGGAGCATCGGGTCATCGGCGTGGTCACCAACACGATGTCGCGTGACTCCGTGGAGACACTCGCCCAACGTGCGATTGAAGAGTTTGGCAAGGTCCACATCCTCTGCAACAACGCGGGCGTCACCAGTCGCAGCGACGCGGGGGCAGCTGGCCGGCGCGGTGTCTGGGAGATCCCGCAGAGCGACTGGGACTGGGTCGTGGGCGTGAACTTCTGGGGCGTGCTCTACGGCCTGCAGGTGTTCATCCCGCACATGCTGGAGCATGGCGAGGAAGGTCATATCGTGAACACGGCGTCTCTCGCTGGGCTGATCCCAGGCGGGGGCGCCTACGGTGTTTCGAAGCACGGCGTCCTGGCGCTCAGCGAGAGTCTGTATCGCGACCTCAAGGCGCGCGACGCCCGGATCGGGGCGTCTGTCCTCTGCCCGGGGTTCGTCAACACGGGCATCTTCAAAGCCGAGCGCAACCGCCCCGAGGAGTTCGCGAGCGACTTACCCGATTCCAACGCCGGCGCATTACCCAACATCGACTCGGTGCTGCAGCATGCCAAGCAGCCCGCGGAGATCGCCGAGATCGTCTTCGAGGCGATCCAGAGCGACCGCTTCTACATCTTGCCCCATCCCGCCTGGGACGAGATCGTCCGCAGCCGCGTCGAGCACGTCCTCGCCCGCGAGGCTCCGGTCGTGTTGGACTTCGAAGACCTCACGCGCCGAACCGCCGCCGGCGAGGGCTTCTGACGCGCTCAAACGAAAGCCCAGGCCGCAGCAAGCCCACACGGCCTCGGCGCCTGCGCGCACGATGAACTGATTTTGTCCGGCTAGGGCTGCTGGGCGCTGGATGGCATGCTTCGATGTCACGACCAGGGGCAGCACGCCCCGCTAGGAATCCTCTGAACAACTGGTGTCTCGGGCTGAGCGGGGACCCCCCTTCAGCCTTCGGCAGCTTCCCCCGCAGAGGGGGGAAGCAGGGATCGGAGCTGTTCAGAGTTTTCCTAGGCGGGGGACCGTTTGGCGATGACCTCTCTGCCGAAGTCGGCGATTAGGTCGCGTGCGCCGGCGGCATCCGTGCAGGCAATGGCGATGTTGTCGATGCCGGCCGCCTCCATCTGCTCGAGCCGCTCGATGATCTGCGCCGGCGTACCGGTCAGCGTGCTGCCGATCGAGGCCTCGTTGATGAATTGTTCCTCGCCCGGCTTGAGAAAGACCATATGCCCCGTGTGCACATCGAGGTAGCGTCGGTCGGGCTTGCTGCCGCGCGCGTCGCCGTACTCCTCGATGTACCGATTGAAAGCGGCCGCGGCGTCGGGGTCCCTGATACCCAGGTTCGCCCCTGGGCCGTAGTGCGACTCCCACATCGCATGCAATCCTGGCAGCGCATTGGGACCGACCCGCTCGATCACACGTGGAGAAGTAAGCGACTCGCCGTCGCGCAGCACGCAGCCGCTGGTCAACCCGACTGTGTAGGGCTTGTCCGTGGACCGGCCGGCGTCGGCGGCAGCGGAGCGAATCGCCTCGAAGCCCGTCTCGAGCGAGGGCGTGAGCGCGCCCGTGACCCAACCGTCGGCGAGTTCGCCCGTCGCCGCGAGTGCCCTGGGCCCGTTTGCGGCGAGGTAGATGGGGATTGCGTCCTCGATGTTGATGAAGCCGCCACGATCCGGATGCAGCAGCCGAATCCAACGCTCACGCGCGCCCTCGCGGATCAGCACTTCGTCGCCCTGCAGCAGGCCGCGTACTTGCTGCGTGTACTCGCGGAACTCCGCTGCCGGCACCGCAGGCAGGCCCATCGTGTTGCGCCCGGTGTAGCCGGTGCCCAAGCCCAGAATGACTCGTCCGGGCGCCAGATAATTGATCGTGGCGATGGCGGAAGCGGTCACCGCGGGGATGCGGTTGCTCGGGATGGCCACCAGGGTGCCCAGCGTGATCCGGCTGGTGTGCTCCGCCGCCAACGCCATGGTGGCGTACACGTCGCTGTAGATCAGTTGCGAATCAAAGAACCAGGCGTGAGTGAAGCCCGCCGCCTCAGCCGCGGCCGCGTCGCGCCACGCATCGATGTACGAGGGGAAGGCGATGCCGTAGTCCATAGAACCTCCTGTGGTGCGATCGGGATCGCAGGGAATGTGGTGCGATCGAGATCGCAAGGACGGTGGTGCGATCTGGATCGCAAGGAAGATAGACCACCACGACCTCACGCGGATCAGTCAATGACCCATTCCTATTGGGCGGACGGAGTGTTGCACCGCCACGACGCCGTGTGGTCCTTGTTCTTGAAGACGAGGTTGGAGTTGCCCGCGCAGGTCACCTCTGTGGCCGGTCCCGGAAGCTGGCGCGCTGGGCCAGGCTGGTACACATGACCAGTCAGGTCCCGTGAGCATGCACTGGGATGATTGTGCTGTCCAACGACTGCGCGCCGCAGTCCAGTCCAGCCAACAGGTCCAGCCTGTACCTCGTGCGGCAAGCCGCGCCAGATGCAACCCTGAGCGAGCACATAGAGCCATGCTTCGAGCACACGACGATGGGGAGTCTTGTGGTGGTTGCTTGACGGCGGCAACAACTCCACGATCCGCGCATACTGGGCGTATGTCAGCGTCCTCTGATCCGTCATCTGGTCACCGGGACCGCGCCGGATCCAGCCGAGGTGTTCCAGCGTGATCGGAGCCTCCGCCCGTTCCGGCGATGGCGAGTCCTGAGCCGGGCGAAGCATGAACGAGAAGTCGGCGTAGAGGTGTTCATGCGTCGTGGTGGGACCGAACTCTGAACGTGACACGGGACCCAGGACCGTCTGGATCATGCCGCGGGTTTCGCTTCGTGTCATCGGGTAGTTCCTGGCATCAAGGCAGCCCTTGGGTCCGATCCGACCCGTTCATTTGTGTAACACTAGGTCTACTGAGGGCCGACGATGGGTTCAGATCGTTCGGGAAGGATAAATCAGTGACGGCTCGTCGATACGGCTGTGAGTCAAGCGTTCCCCATCTGTGCTGGAGACTGCAAGCATGAGATTTGCCGCGTTCACGACAGTCGCCGCCTCTGCCGGAGAAGCCACCAGTACCGTCGGCCTGCTGGACAACCTCAGACAGCAGACGATCCTGGCCGAGGAGCTCGGTTTCGAGGCGATCTGGCTCGGCGAGCACCACTTTGGGCCTTATGGCGTGGGCGATGTCCCCAATCCGATCCTACTCGGCGCCGACCTCGCGGCGCGGACGTCCACGATTCGCATCGGCCAGATGGCGAACATCGCTCCCTGGTGGCATCCGATCCGGTTGGCTGAGGATCTGGCGATTCTGGACAACATGACCCAGGGACGCATCGACGTCGGATTCGGTCGAGGCGTGTGGCCGTACGAAGGTCCCCAGTTTCATCCGCACGCCGACCCGCGCAAGGACAGCGAGAACCGGGAGCTATTCGCAGAGACCGTGGAGATCGTGCGCGAGATCTGGACCAGCGAGTATTTCTCACACAACGGGACCAACTACCGCTTCCCGGCCGAGGACACGGTCTTTTCGCATCCGCTCTACCCGCCGAATCCGGCCTGGCAGGACGGCGAGAGCGTCACCAAGCTGCGCGTCACGCCGCGGCCCTACCAGCAGCCGCATCCGCCGCTGTGGATGACCGTCTCCACCGACCGCTCGGTGTCGACGGCGGCAGAGCTGGGACTGAAGGCGTGCTACTGGCAGCCGCCGGCGCTCAGGATCAGGCAGCGAATGGAACTCTATGCGAAGGTCAGGTCCGAACGTGAGGGCCGACCGTTCGCCGTGGGCGAAGACCAGGCCGTCATGCGCTCGACCTATGTCGCCTCGTCGATGGCGGAGGCGCGCCGCGATGCGGAAGCGGGGATCATGTCGTCCTTCGTGTTCAACGACCCATTTCGAGGCCGGCAGGTGTTCACGAACCCGGACGAGGTCTTGGACCCCGAGGTGAAACTCGACTGGGACTTCCTCGAGCCGCGCACACTGCTGGTGGGTTCCCCGGAGCAGGTGGTGGAGAAGGTCCATGAGTTGCAAGACGTTTGCAACCTGGACTATCTGCTCATCGAGTTCTCCCACATGGGCATGCCGCTGCGCAAGTCACTGAAGAACCTGGAGACCTTCGCGACCAAGGTGATGCCACATTTCACCGAGGTCGGCTGAGGCCACCGTCGAAGGCAATCCGGCTCGCCTCCCTCCCCTGCCACTGTCCGATCCAAGGCAGGACGTTGCCCACGTCGAGCGATGTAACGGATCGAGCGCCGATCGGCGGAACGAGCGCAGCGAGGTCCGAAGACAAGCCGTTACGGACTGCAGATACGTGCTATAGACAGATTCGATATATATATATCGGTATCAAACAACTTACGGGACGTTTTGATATATCAGATAGCGATAGACCGCGCTGATCCGATAGATAGGTGTTAGGTTTCCTAAGTGTAACCGATGCAGCGCGCACGGGCTATTATGCTGTAAGAGATAGATTGAAGGCAAATCGCTGGATGTCTGATCACCGGGTTGAATAGCTCAACCAGGTGAGATTGATCAAAGACCTATTACGAGCGAGAGCCAGAGGCTCAATGCGCCGTAGGACGAGGAAAGTGCACACTCGTTCAGCCATCGGCATCGACCCGGCGCCGACTTCTATGTTGAGTCGTCCCGGTTTGGGCGCGTGGATTCTCCGTGTCCGCCGATTGCCCGAGCCGACCCGGTCGATCCGGGAGGCAATTGAGGGTCACGTGCGCTCGGATCCCGAGGAACTGCGCTACGCGGCCTACATTTCAGTCTGGTGCCGTTGGTTCCTCTGTATTGCCGCGGCCATCGAATTGGCATACCGACCGCACTTTCTCCTCGATACCTATGTCCCCTACATCATCATCGAAATGTTGCTCGTGTTGTTCAACGCCGCGCTTCACCACCGATTACTCACGAAGCGGCCTGTTAGATGGCGCTGGTTTTTCGCGGCCAGCACGTTGGATGTCACGATCATTACGGGCGCCATTGCAGTCGGTGGTGGATTCGAGGCCTTCTTCTTCCCCCTCTACTATCCCGCTCTGGTCATGGGCGCCTTGATCTTGTCATCGCTCGCACTATGCCTGACCTGGACAACGATTGTGGCCGCGCTCTATGTTGCCGTCAGCCTCGGCATGGGCAGCGGGATCGACTACGCGGCGAGAGACGAGAAGGACTTGTTTCTTAGGGTCGCGGTCATGTACGCGGTGGTCGTTGGTGTCAATCTGGTCACTGGATTCGAACGGATTGGTCGCCGGGAAGCGGTGGTTCGAGAGCGTGCGCTACAGCGAGAGCGGAGCGATCTGTCGCAAAGGATCCACGACACCTCGGCGCAGTCGGCTTACATGATCGGACTGGGGATTGACAACGCGATCTCATTGGCTGGAGACAGCAATGAAGAGCTGAACCAAACGCTGGCCGCCACCTCCGAGTTGTCCAAGTCGGCCATGTGGGAGTTGCGAGAGCCGATCGACATGGGGGTGATCTACGAAGGGCAGACCTTGTCTCACGTCCTCAACGCGCACGCCCGTACCTTTGCGACCATCACGTCCGTGCCGGCCGAACTGGTGCAATCGGGAGTCGAGCCAGCGCTCGAGCCTGAAGTGAAGGCGAGCGTCCTCTCCATTGCCCACAACGCGCTGACCAATGCCCATCGACATGCCCGCGCGTCTGCTGTCAGGATTGAACTCGAGTTCCGCAGCCATGAGCTTCGCTTGTCGGTGATCGACGACGGCGTCGGACTGCCCGAGGACTACAGAGTACGCGGCCATGGATTCAGAAACATGCAGGCTGAAGTGGAGCGACTCGGCGGCGCTTCAGTTGTCCAGTCTGGTGGACCCGGCGAGGGCACGAACGTCACGTGCCACATCCCCTATGCCCCAAATCGAAGAGGTGACTGATATGCCCGCGACCAAACAGATCCGAGTCATGATCGTCGACGATCACGCAATCGTCAGAGACGGCCTACAGGAAGTCTTGGAGCGATCCGACGACATCGAGGTCGTGGGCCAGGCGTCAGACGGCATCGAGGCGCTCAAGATTGCCCTGGACGTGTCGCCCGATGTCGTGGTGATGGACCTGATCATGCCCAACAAGGACGGCGTCGAGGCGTGTCGCGAGATCATGGACGCTCTGCCACAGACCCGTGTGCTGGTGCTGACGGCGTCAACCGCAGATGATGCGGTCATCCACGCGCTGGCTGCCGGCGCCACCGGATACCTACAAAAATTCTCCGGCCGAGATGACCTGCTCGCTGCCGTGCGTGATGCCGCCGCCGGTCGTTCGTTGATGCCCGTCGACATGGTCAAGCGCGCGCTGGAGTCGGCTCGCGACATACCAGCACGGTCCGGGCACACAACTGCGGACGCACTCACCGCTCGCGAGCAAGACGTGCTCAAGCTCTTTGCCAGGGGCAACTCGTACGCTCAGGTCGCGGGGGTGATCGGCAACAGCCCGATCACAGTGAGAAACACGATCTACCGAATCGAGCAGAAGCTGGGCGTCACGACCAAGCAGGAGATCGTGGTCTGGGCCGTCCGCCACGGCCTGCTCGACGAAGACCTGGCCAACGGCTGAGGTCGCAGCGGGGACTTGCCGCCCCCGCTGCGTCGGTTGCTCGGGCTGGACTCAGTCCTTGGACCAGTAACTCTGATCCGACGGGAACACCGTCGAGGTCCGCGTGATCTCGACATCGCCCTCGAGCGTGTCACGTGCGGCCGACCAGACGGCGTAATGCGGCGCGGCTCGGTGGGCAGCCAAGGCTGCTTCGTCTTCGTAGACCTCGTAGAAGTAGTAGGTCAGCTCGTCGTGGGCGTCCTGCAAGACGTTGAAGCGCATGCAGCCCGGCTCGTCCCCTTCGGAGCCGAGTGCGTCGACCTCGATCGCGTGGAGAAACTTCTCCAGCCCCTCGCTCTTGACCTTGACCTTGACCCAGATGGCGATGTTACTCATGCTTTCTCTTCCAGTTCCTGTTCCTGCGTCTTCCTGGTTGCGGCGCTCAGGCTACCTGTTGGGTGGTAGCTTGTCGCTGAGTTTGGCAACGGACGCGCGTACATGAGGAAGGCGGACGACGTGACCAAGATTTCCGAGGACCCGCGAATCGACCCACGAATCAAAGCGATCTTTGGCGGAGTCGACTTTGGTGGCTCACAAGATGTCGCGAGCCGCGAGGAAATGATCGCGCGGGCGAACAGCGAGGAGGCCCGCGCTCAGTTTGAGGGGCTCCAGGCCTTCATGGCGATGTGCGATACGGAAGAGGTCGCGCCGTCGGACGGCCTGACGATCACAACTGAGACATTTACCTCGTCGCCGGACGGCAACACGATCAACATTCAGCTGATCATGCCCGAGACCGAGGAGCCGCCGGCCTGCGTCTACTACATCCACGGCGGCGGGATGGCGCAGATGTCGTGCTACGACCCCAACTACAAGGCCTGGGGCCGGATCATCGCGCAGAACGGCGTCGCGGTGGCGATGGTCGATTTCCGCAACTGCTTGGTCGCGTCATCGGCGCCCGAGGTTGAGCCCTATCCCGCGGGCTTGAACGACTGCGTGTCGGGCGTGAAATGGATCTCGGAGCATGCGGACGCGCTGGGCATCGATGCCTCGCGGATCGTGATTGCGGGAGAGAGCGGCGGCGGCAACCTGACGCTCGCGACGGGCATGAAGCTGCTGCGCGACGGCGACATCGGCCTGGTCCAGGGGCTCTATGCGCTCTGCCCGTACATCGCTGGAAGCTGGCCGCGCGAGGACCTCCTGTCGTCGACCGAAAACAATGGGATCCTGCTCAACCTGCACAACAACAACGGCGCGATGGGCTACGGCTGGGACGCCTTCGAGGCTGAAGATCCGCTGGCCTGGCCGCTGTTCGCCTCGTCGGAGGATGTGATCGGCCTGCCGCCGACCACAATCTCGGTCAACGAGTGCGACCCGCTGAGGGACGAGGGCATCGCCTTCTACCGCCTGCTGCTGGAGTCGGGAGTGCCGGCAAGGTGTCGGCAGGTGATGGGAACGATGCACGGAACCGAAGTCTTCCCCATGTTGTGCACCGACATTTCAAGGGACACAGCGCGGGATCTGTCGGCGCTGGCGAAGGGGAACTGAAAATCCCATTCGGCTCCTCCTGGCAACCCGGCGATAGATATGATGTTGGTATGAACGCTCGGCGAATGGCAGAGGTCAGGCGACCGGAGGCTGCTCGTGACGACTGAAACGCGCCCGGACCCGCCCGATGCCGGTGGCATCGTCGGGGAACACCTCGAGCAAACCCTGGTCGATGCCGGCGTAAGTGGTCCCAACTCGCGAGCCTTGCGGGCGGCCGTCGAGTTGATTGTGCTTCGGCTGCGGGCCACTGTGTCAACCAAGGATGATCTCGCGGTGGTCAAAGACGATCTGCGTCGCGAGATTGACGGCTTGCGCCGCGAGATGCGTTGGACCACGTTCTTGATCATCTCCGTGCTCGGCGGGATGCTGATCGCCCTGTTGACGCGCACCTTCTGAGGCGTGGCCGTCTCGTGTCTTGGCGGCTTGGGTCTGCGTTGCGCTGCCTTCAGTCGTTGGTCTCGGCGAGGCCTGTGAGCCGGAGATGTTATTCAATCCCATGCCAAGAACCCCGGCAGCGAGGGCAACACCGATGGTGACCGCAAGCGCAAAGAGTTTCACTAACCAGTTCCCAACTTGGATCGGGCTTTTGCCGACTGAGTGCACAACGAAGTCAAATGCGGCATCCACACCCAACTGGCCGGATGAGCCTCTCGGACCGCTGAATCGGCCATCGATGAAGTATCCGTCGCTGAGGAGGTACCGTCTGCTGATCGAGTCGGGAGTGCCGACCAGGTGTCGGCAGGTGATGGAAACGATGCACGGAACCGAAGTCTTCCCCATGATGTGCACCGACATCTCAAGGGACACAGCCCGAGAACTGGTAGCGTTGGCGAAGGAGAACTCGTAGACGATGATCGTTTTCGTTTTCAGTCGCCCCAGGTTCAAGTCGACCAACAGGTAGGCACTAAGGCATATCTCAATGACAATAGGCTCGGCGCGGAATCTCGTAGTCATCGATTGCGAAACAACAGGCTTAGGAAATCACGACCGAATAGTCGAGATTGCGGCCGTTACGGTCGATGTGCAAACCGGAGAGGTACTGGACGAGTTCGATACGCTGGTAAATCCTCAACGGGACGTTGGACCAACAGGCATTCATGGAATCACGCCTTCGATGGTGGAGGCAGCACCCGTATTCGCTGAAACGTTGCTGTCCTGTCGCGACGGATTCATGGCTCGGTTCTAGCAGCTCACAATCTGAGTTTCGACGCGCGAATGCTGTTTCTTGAGTTTGATCGCCTCGGCGTGCCGACCGACTTCGGCGCCGGCTTTTGCACGTTTCTGGCGACCAGAGAGAAGCTGTTGGCGGCGTGCCATCGATACGGGATTGAATTGCCCCAGCAGCACCGAGCATTGGCCGATGCCCGTGCAACAGCCAACTTGGCAATGAGACTGATTGACGAAGAAACGTGCAAACAACTAACCAACGCCAGAATTGGTCATGTTCCTCACGCACTCAATCCGCGTACGCTTCGCCGCATGGATGAAGCAGAAGTCAGTGACATGGCTCGAATCGTGTCACATTCAACCTTCCCGCATTCGGACGAAGCAATCCTTCACTATCTTGACGCCCTCGACTGGGTCTTAGATGACCAGCACATTGACGATCAAGAGCGGTCGGAGATGAATCAACTGGCCGAAGACTTGGGGATCTCCGATTCCGCTCGCCGACAAGCGCATCGGTCTTACCTCACGTCGATCATTGCTGCCGCCGAACGTGACGGAGTCGTGACCGACGCTGAAGAGCACCTAATCAAGCAGATCATGCGTGCTCTGGACCTCGCTGAAGTAGAGTTGCCTACCGTGACGAATCTCCCACAAGCGACCAGCCTTCAGGCAGGAATGCGCGTCTGCTTCACCGGCACGGTCGTGGTTGCCGGTGTGGAGTTTTCGCGAGCGCGGCTCGAGGAGTTCGCGTCTCAGCTGGGCATGCAGCCGGTATCTGGAGTGACCAAGAAGTGTTGCGATCTCCTGGTAGCCGCCGACACATCAAGCGGCTCAGGCAAAGCCAGGCAGGCAAAGAAATTCGGCATCCCGATTGTGAGCGCGACAACATTCGTTAACAGATGGCCCTGGGGACACCTAAAAGATCGTAGTGACTATTCTCGTTGGTCTTCGCGGCAATATCGATATGGGGACAGGGACCATGCGGCATGCGGCGAGATACCCGCGACAAGCGCGGGCATGACGGAACATCTTTCAGAGGGTTTCGTCGGCAAGTCTTGAACTAGCCAGCACAGGTGTGTTCGAGCTCTAGAACGGCTTGTCGCCCTTGATTGTGACTCGGATGCCGCTTCTTGACTGTGGGTAGTAGTCCCAGATGGCCATGTGTTGGGTGCAGCGGTTGTCCCAGAGGGCGACTGAGTTGGCCTCCCATTGGAAGCGGCACTGGAAGTTGACGTTCTTGACGTGCTCGTAGAGGAAGTTGAGGAGCGCGTTGCTCTCGTCGATTGGCAGGCCGACGATGCGCTTGGTGAAGCTCGAGTTGACGAACAGCGCCTTGCGACCGGTGACCGGATGCGTCCGCGCGATTGGGTGCTCTGAACGCGGTGACTCTCGCTGCGGCTTGTGGTCGCCGTACTGGCCCGAGTAGTCGGCGGCGTGCAGCGCACTCAGCGGCTCGAGCAGTGCCTGCATCTGCGGCGAGAGTCCGTCCCAGGCGGCGTACATGTTCGACCAGCAGGTGTCGCCGCCCTCGGTCGGGATGCTTTGGATGTGCAGGATTGAGGCCATCGGCGGCTCTTCGTCGGCCGAGACGTCGGAGTGCCAGCGCTCGCCGTTGTTGCGGAACGAGTCCTTGTCGGTGTGAATCTGCATCAGCTCGGGGTTGCCGTGGACGTAGGGCGCGGCCGGGTGGATGTGCAGGTCGCCAAACATGCGACCGAAGGCCAGGTGTTGATCGGGTTCCATCGGTTGGTCGCGGAAGAAGAGCACCAGGTGCTCCATCCAGGCGTCGTGGATAAACTGGTAGGTTTCCTGGTCGATCGGTTGGGTCAGGTCGACGCCGGATACGGTGGCGCCGATCGTCGGAGTCAGAGGCTCGACGGAGATGGCGGAAGTGGACATGTTCATCCTCGGGTGCGGCGAGTCGTGGTTGGTGCGTATTGCATTGGAACGAAGATAGCGCCAGTCGCGCTAGGGAAGTCGCGATAGGGAGGTCGTGACAATGCAGGCGTGCGCGATACTGAATCGAACGATGGGGGCAACCGATGGCAGACAAGAACAGATCGAACAGCAACGGGTCGCGAGAACTGGTCTGGCAACCTGAGATCGAGCAGATCACACGCCGACGCGAGCTGGCTCGCGAAATGGGCGGAGCGGATCGCGTCCAGCAACAACACGATCGCGGCAACCTGACGGTCCGTGAGCGGATCGAGCTGCTGACCGATGAGGGATCGTTCCGCGAGCGCGGCGTCCTTTCGGGCGCGGGCTACTACGACGAGTCGGGTGAGCTGGTTGGCTTCCACCCGTCGGCGACGGTGACGGGCACGGCGAAGATCGGCGGCCGGCCGGTGGCGGTATCGGGCGGCGATTTCACCTCAAGGCCGCGCAGCGGCTCGGAAGCGGAGCGGAGCCAGGGCGGTAAGGTTCGCATCCATAGCGGCGGCGACAAGTCGGGACACATCGAGTCGCTCGCGATCGAGATGAAGATCCCGATGATCCGCTTGATCGACGGCTTCGGGGCCGACATCCGTGCGACCGCCGAGATGGGCCGAACCTACCTGCCCGAGCTGTTCTGGCCCCAACGCTGGGGTCGGTTGATGTCCGAGGTGCCGGTTGTCTCGGCGGCGCTGGGCTCGGTGGCGGGATTGCCGGCTGCCGAGGTGCCCGCGTCGCACTTTGCGGTGATGGTGCGTGGGTCGTCGCAGGTGTTTGCCGGCGGGCCGCCGCTGGTCGAGCGGTCGATGGGCGAGAAGCTGACCAAGGAGGAACTCGGCGGCTACGAGGTCCACGCGCGCAGCAGCGGCGTCGTCGACAATGACGCCGCCGACGAGGCCGACGCGATCGCTCAGATCCAACGATTCCTCTCCTACCTGCCGACCAACGTGCACAAGCTCCCGCCGATCATCGACTGCGACGACCCAGTCGATCGGCGCGACGACCGCCTGGCGTCAGTGGTTCCGAAGCATCGCAACCGCGGGTACAACGTGCGCCGGATGGTCGAGATGATCGTCGACCTCGGCTCGTTCTTCGAGATCGCGCGCTACTACGGTCGGTCGCAGGTGACTGCATTCGCCCGGATCGGTGGGAGGCCGGTCGGCATCCTCGCCAACGATCCGATGCACTACGGCGGCGCGATGGGCGCCAAGGAGGCGCGCAAGTTCGAGAAGTTCGTCGACCTCTGCGACGTGTTCCACCTGCCGATCGTCAATTTCGCCGACCAGCCGGGCTTCCTGATCGGTCGTCCAGGGGAAGGCGCTGGCACGTTGCGCGCCGGGGTCAAGGCGGCGGCCGCGATCAATGACTCGCAAGTGCCCTGGGCGACGGTTGTCGTGCGTCGGTTGTACGGAGTCGCCGGAGGCGCGCATCAGGACTTCAGCCGCTTCTGCTTCCGCTTCGCCTGGCCGTCGGGCGAGTGGGGCTCGCTGCCGATCGAGGGCGGTGTCGCTGCGGCCTACCGTCGCGAGATCGAGGCTGCCGAGGATCCAATCGCGCATCGGACGGCAATCGAAGATCGACTGATCGCATTGCGAGACCCATTTGCAGCCGCCGAGGCGTTCGCAGTTGAGGACATCGTCGATCCACGGGAGACGCGACCAATGCTCGCGGAGTGGCTTGAGATGGCGTATGAGACAGAGCTGCCCAGTCAGGTGGGTTTAAGGGTCAGATACGGGATGCGTCCGTAGGACGGCTATTCGTCGTCGGGGCGGATGAGGGTCGCTGTGCTCTTGATGTAGCTGAGTTCGAAATCACCGGGTCTGATGGCGTCGCGACCGAAGAGCGATGGCACCAGCCAGTTTCCTTCGTCCGACCTGTACTTAGGCTGAGGCTCAGCAATCCAGATCTGCCGAGTGAACTCAATCGGGGAGTCGGTGTCATCCGTAAGCGTCAAGGCGGCTACGAACGGGCGCATGTAGATTTCTGCTTCGCCGATGCCTTGGAGCGGGACGCTGTCCGGTTGCGAACGCACGTCCATCTGAAGGTATTGATCGCCAAACAACCAAGATGCGTCGCGAGGCATCAGAATGGTCGCGTCTGATCCAGTGTCGATCATGAAATCGAAGCTGTGATGCGCACCATTGTGCATCAGCTGAACTTCAACATATGGCGCAGAATCCCCAGGTTCGTTGGACTCGGCTGCCAGCCAGCCGTCAACACGCCTCACTCGGCCCGACGGCGAAACACGCTGGGCGCCTGACGGGTGCTGGGCTTACGAGGAGGAGGCCATCTGAACACAGCAGACCGATTCAAGCCTTCTAGCTCAGAAATGTGATCGTAGTGCGCCTGCGCGTGCTCGTGCGCTACCACGGTCTTTCCGCCGTCGTATATCGCGATCCAGTGTTTCGGGAATTGCTCGCGAATACCCTGCCAATCGCGCTGCCACCGCTCGCGGTTGCGTCGCCCCTCAGCAAATATCGCTCGTATCTCCTGTTCGTCCCGCCGCTCTGCTTCTGGCGCACTCGATTCAGTCGTCATCGCTGTTCTCCCATAGCCATTCTACCTAACCGATCACCCGGCCAGCGCTGGCGATCCGCTACCATTTGACGCGCACTCGATAGCTCGCGAGAGCGTTGGCGAAGGGAACGATCATGGCACTTGGTGGATTTGCAGACCGCGTGGCGCGGATCAATTTGAGCGACCGCACAATCTCTTACGAAGGCATCAACGAAGACGACGCGCGCAAGTACATCGGCGCTCGCGGGCTGGGCGTGAAGTATCTGCTCGACAATGGCCCGAACACCGACGCGACCTCGCCCGACAACATGCTGGCCCTGGTCAACGGACCGATGACCGGCTCCGAGGTGACGATGTCGGGACGCCTGGCGTTCGTCACCAAGTCGCCGCTGACCGGCACCGTGACCGACTCGCACATGGGCGGTTGGTCGGCAGCGCGGCTGCGCTGGGCCGGCTTCGACGCGCTGCTGATCACCGGCAAGGCGGACTCGCCGGTCTACCTCGATGTCGAGGACGGCGAGGTCGAGATCAAGGACGCTTCCGAGATCTGGGGCATGGGCATCCACGACACCGTGAAACACTTTGGCTCGGACAGCGGCAACAAGACCGATGTCTCGGTGATGAGCATCGGCCAGGCCGGCGAGAATGGCGTGCTGTTCGCCTCCATCCTCAACGAGGACGACCGCGCCGCTGGTCGCGGGGGTACCGGCGCCGTGGCTGGGATGAAGAACCTTAAGGCGGTCGTGGTGCGTGGCACACGAGCCGGTCGCTGGCGACCGGCGCAGGGCGAAGTGCGGCAGAAGTTCCGCGCGGCGCAGGGCGCTCACCTCAAGCTGATCATGGAGTCGCCGGTCACCGCGCCGTCATCGGTCAACGCCGACGGTTCGCTCAAGGACGGCTCGGGCGCGCTCTCGGCGTTTGGCACCAATGTGTTGATGAACGCCGTCAACTCGATCGGTGGACTGGGCACCAAGAACTCGCAGACGACGCAGACCACACCCGAAGCCGCCGACGCGGTCTCGGGCGAGACGATGCGCTCGGACTTCCTGACGGCCGAGCCGACCTGTCACGCTTGTCCCGTCGCCTGCAAGAAGGAAGTCGAGATCACGACAGGCGTCCACGCTGGATTGAAGATGGAGTCGTTCGAGTACGAGCCGGCCTGGTCGCTGGGCGCCAACTGTGGCAACGACGACCCGGGTGTGATCGCCAAGGTCATCGATCAGTGCAACGACTACGGCATGGACGCCATCGAAATCGGCAACGCGCTGTCGATGTACATGGAAGCCTCCGAGCGCGGCTATGTCGACACGCCGCTCGACTGGGGCGACGGCGCGGGCATGGTCCGCGTGGCCGAAGAGATGGCGATGGGCTCGACCTCGATCGGTCGCGCGCTAGGTGAGGGCCCGGCCCGCGCCGCCGCCGCATGGGGACACGCCGAGATCTCGATGACGGTCAAGGGCCAGGCCGTACCGGCCTACGACCCGCGTGCCGTCAAGGGCGAGGGCCTGGGCTACGCGACCTCGAACCGTGGCGCCTGCCACCTGCGCGGCTACACGCCGGCCTCCGAGCTGCTCGGCATCCCGATCAAGACCGATCCGCTCGATTGGGACGGCAAGGGCCCGCTGCTGAAGATCTTCCAGGACCTGCACGCGTTCTCCGACTCGCTCGATCTGTGCAAGTTCTCGGCCTTCGCGGTCGGCGCGCCGGAATACGCCGCGCTGTACGAGTCGGTCGTGGGTCTACCCATGACCGAGGAAGATGTCATGACCGCCGGCGAGCGCATCTACAACCTCGAGCGCTACTACAACAACCAGATCGGCTTCGGCGGCGACGAAGATTCCCTGCCCGATCGCTTCCTGAACGAGCCCGCGACCGGTCCGGCGGAGGGCCACGTCTGCGAACTCGACCAGATGAAAGTGCAGTACTACGACGCTCGCGGTTGGGACAACGGCGTGGTTGGTGAGGCCAAGCTGCGCGAGCTCGAGATCATCTCGTAGGTGCTTGTTGTAGGCACGCAGTGATCATCCGCTTCTATGCGACGCTGCGACCGCTCGTCGGCGGTCGCAGCGTTGATCTCGCTGATCCTCCGGAGACCATCGGCGGGCTGCTTGATCGTCTCGCCGACGATTACGACGGGCTGCGGAATCAACTCTTTGACGAAGACGGCGCGGTCCGTCGGTTCGTTGCGATCATGGTCGATGGCCGAGACATCCGGCATCTCGACGGTCTGCAGAGCCGAATCACACCCGACAGCGAGCTCGATATCTTCCCACCCGTCGCCGGCGGCTGAGGCGCCGTGACCGTCCTGAAGCATGACCTGCCCCGACAGACGCTGACTGCGTTTCTGGTCGCGCTTGCCGTGACGGGGGCGATCGGTTGGCTGATCTCGGTGCTCGACCAGGTGACGGTCGAGGAGATCGCCAAGGCAGAGGTGAGAGGAGCGCGCGAGGGCCGGATTGACGGGTATGAGGCGGTGTTTGAACAGGGTCGGCTGGATGGCGCCGGGCGCGCGGCGCTACAACTTCCAGGGCTGCTGGAATCCGGAGAGCCCGAGGAGGCCTATCGACTGGCATATGACTTCGCCTGGAACGAGGCGATCAATACAACGCTGATCCGTGCGAAGCGGGACAAACTTGAGGTGGAGTCGGCGTTCGAGTCGTGGCAAGCGTTGCTCCGATGACGGAACGTCGCAGGCCGCTGGAAGGCTGGGGCGAGGGCGATCGTGAACGCGTCTGGTGGAAGCGCGGCTATGACCCGATCGGTCGACACACGATGGTGGCCGTCGTTCTTGGGATTGTGATGGCGGCGCTGATCGGGGCGACGCTCGATCCGCTCAACCTTCGCACTACGGATGATCTCAAGCGCGCTGAGCTGGCGGCCTATGAAGCGGCCTACGCGGCGATTGAGGCAGACGGATATGCCGACGGCGTTCCCTATGGTGAAGTCCAGTACCTGGGCAAAGAGATTGTCGATGACGGAGCAGGCGACGAGTCCGGCTATGGTCAGCGATTCGGGGTAGGTTGGAAACAGGGCTGGAACGACGCGTTGGACGCGATGGAGGAATCAGCCGAGGCAGTAGGTCTACCCTCCAACTACACGGAGTTTCGAGTTTTGGACCAAGTGGAACGTCGATAAACTTCGCCTTCGCGCCTCACACCTTCCGGGCAGCCTCTTCCCCCGCATGACCTTTCAACGCCCCGATTTCCTTGGGAGTGCACTGAACAACTCCTATCAGGAGCCGAACGGGACTCCCCTTCAGAGGGTTTCTCAGAAGTCGCATGAACTCGACCTCCGTCATACCCGCGCTCGGCCGCGGGTATCTCGCTGCGCTCGGCACGAAAACTAGGAATGCTCTGAACAACTCCGATCCCCGCTTCCCCCCTCGGCGGGGGAAGCTGCCGAAGGCTAAAGGGGGTCCCCGCTCAGCCTGCGATACCAGTTGTTCAGATGATTCCTAGAGGTCGGCTCAGGGATTGGAACGGACGAGGTTCCTCAGGTTCGACCGTCGGTGCTGTACTCGGCGAGATTCCCGCGGCCGGGCGCGGGAATGACGAAGTTCATACATCTGAGACATCCCCTTCAGCCCCCCGTTCAGGCCGGGGGCAGGCTTTCTGCAGCTTCCCCCGCGAGGAGACCTTTGAATAAGTCCCCTTCTCCCCCCTTGCGGGGGAGATGCCGAAGGCAGAGGGGGCTCCCCATCTCAAGGCCTATCTGGTCGCTGCCGGAGGACCCCCCCTATGTCACTCCGTGACATCTCCCCCCGCAAGGGGGGGAGAGGGGATCAGAGAGTTGTCCATCGCTCAGGCCGGTGACGGCTCAGTCGCCAAGTTGCAGGCGCACTTTCGCCCGGCGGGCGTCTAAGGACTGTTCTACTGGTATGGCCTCCGGCCGATTCACATGGTCATGTTCCGTCGGCTCGCCGAAGCTATTGGCAGAGGGCATCAGGCCCCGCGCAGGCGCGGGTCGAGGACATCGCGCAATGCGTCGCCCAATAGGTTGAAGCCCAGCACGATCGTCATGATCGCGCCGCCGGCGAAGACCGTCTGCCAGGGATGCAAGTCAAGCGATCCGCGCCCGGCCTGGACCATCTGCCCCCAGCTGGGGATGCCCTGCGGTCCGGCGCCGAGGAAGGAGATGGCAGCCTCGGCGAGGATGTACGCGCCGATGCCAATGCTGAAGGTGATGATCAAGACGGCGATCACATTGGGCAGCACGTGGCGGGTCATGATCCGCAGGTCGCTCGCTCCGACCACGCGTGCGGCAAGAACGAACTCGCTCTCGCGCACGGCAAACACAGCAGATCGGATCAGTCGTGTCGTGATTGCGAGACCGGCGATTCCGAGCCAGAGCACGACATAACTCACCTTTGGCTCGGAGATCTGGGTGAACACGAGCACCAGCACGAGGAAGGGAATGGCCTGAAGCATGTCGACGATGCGTTGAATGAACAGGTCAAGCAGTCCCGCGTAGTAGGCGGAGATCATCCCGATGACCAGGCCGCCAACCACAGCGATGACGGATGCGCCGAGTCCGACGATCAGGCTGAGCCGCGCGCCATGCACGACTTGCGACCAGATGTCGCGGCCGAACTTGTCGGTACCGAACCAGTGCTTGGCCGATGGCTTCACGAACTGTTGAACAATAACGGGCGATCCGATATTGGAATTGCGAGCCAATTCGAGCGTGGTCGGGTTGGACTTGTATTCAGGGTTCTGCGCTTCGAATATCTCGTCCCGGTCGTGGTGCTGAATCTGGTTGGCGAAGATCGCGATCAGGATGAACAGCACGGCGATGATCAGCCCGATCCCGCCGAGCGGCTTGCCTCGGATGAAGCGCAGTACGCTTCCGCCGGCCCCGCCGATGCGCGCCAGCAAGGTTGGATCGACTTCTGTGACTACTACAACCTCGCCGCGGAGTTGAGACATGGCAGGCTCCTACGACAGCCGGATACGCGGGTCGATGATGCCGTAGAGGATGTCAACGACCAAATTGGTAAACACGACGAAGACGGCGATCATCACAATGACGGACTGGAACACCGGGTTGTCGCGCTCAAACAGCGAGCTGATGATCAGGTTGCCAACCCCGGGGATGTTGAACATGTTCTCGAGGATGACCTGCGAGCCGATGATCGTGGCGATCGTGACGCCCATCACCGTGAGCACCGGCAGCAATGCGTTACGCAGCGCGTGGCGAATGATTACGACCGATTCGCGCAGACCTTTCGCCCGCGCGGTGCGGACGTAGTCCTGGCGCATCACCTCGAGCATCTGTGATCGCAACAGTCGCATCGTCGCCGCCGTGCCCGCGAACCCGCCGGCGAGCATCGGGATCAGGTACCAGGTGAACGCCTTCTCCGGGTCCTCCCAGAGGTGGGGCTGTCCGATCACGTCAATCAGGAAGAGGTCCCACTCCAGCACGAACAGCGAGGCAATCGCCGCCGTCCAGAAGACCGGCGCGGCCAACGCGAGGATCGCGAGAGTTCTGAGCGTGTAATCGATCCAGCGGTCCTGGAAGATCGCCGACAACAGCCCAACCGGGAACGCCACGGAAAAACCGACAATCATGATCAGTATGCCCAGCTCAACGGAGTAGGGCAGCGAGCGTCCGATCTCGTACCAGACGGAGTTGCCGCGATTCGTGAAGGAGTTGCCGAGGTCGAGCCGAACGGTGTCCCAGAGCCAGTTTCCGTACTGCGTGAACAATGGCTTGTCGAGCCCGTACTCGGCCCGCCGCTCCTCGATCTGCTCGGGTGAGGCGGAGCCCGCGTCCAATCCCAGCGCCGCCGAGGCGGCATCGCCGGGCAGGATGCGAATCGCGAAGAACGAGAATGTGCCGGCCAGGAACACGACGAAGATCGCGCCGATAATCCTGCGGATGATGTAACCCTGCATCCTGCCGCCCTCTACCGACTGGTTGTCCGTTTGCGCCTTCTGTAGGAGCTGTCGGGGCTACAATCCGTCGCCGATGTCCCCTACGGGACATCGGCGACGGAACAGTGACAACGCTTGTCGTCCTGCCCGAGCGTCAGCCGATCAGAGCGGAACGGGGTCGATGGGCTCGCGACCGTCAGCAGAGGGATCGTCGAGGTCGATCCACTGCTCAACGGCGTCCAAGCTATAGGGCAGGAAGTTCCAACCCTCTTCCGGACCGGACAACTGCGGATGGTTGTAGTTGTAACGGATCGCGGGGAAGATGTAGTTGTAACAGATGCTGCGCCCGAACTGACCACGTTCCATGATGTAGTCCTGCACCTCGCGGACCATCTGGTTGGCAGTCTCGTAGTCAAGCTCCTGCTTGGCGGCGAACAGTGTCTCGTCAATGTACGGATCTGAGACTTCCCAGTAGTTGGCTCCACCGCCGGTGCCGAAGGCGGCGATCATCTCGGCTCGTGCATCGGGGATTTCGATGTTCGGGATCCAGCTGAAGAACGGGTCGAAGTCGTGGTTGCTCCAGGACGGGATGATCTCCAGGTAGGGCTTGGTGATGCCGTTGAACTGGTCGGTGTCGAAGGCCAGATTGAACATCTGGGCGATGATGCCCGGCGTCGCGGACCAGGCGGCGCGCGATGCCCAGAGTTCAGAGGTGACCCAATCGATCTGGCCCAGTTCCGGTCCACCGGCGGCGTTCCACAACGCTCGGGCTTCCTCGATGTCCTGCTCCTTGTCGATCCGATAGCCGGGGGTTGTCTCCAGATCCTCCTGGGAAATGGACCACGCCTCCTGCATCCAGGTGACCGGGCCTGAGACCTTGCCCAGGCCGTTGTGCAGCTGCTGAATCAGCTGGCGCCGGTTGATCGCCAGGTCGATGGCTCGGGTCAGGCGCAGGTCGTTCCACGGCGCCTTGTTCGACGGGGTAAAGATTGCAACCGTGTTGGCCACTCCCTGGAACGTGAGGTAGGTCTCGTCCATCAGGCTGTCGTGGATCGCCAGGGTCGTGTTCGGGTCCGGGTCGCTCATGAAGTCGACCTGCTTCTGCTCGAACGCGATCCGATAGGCGTTGGGGTCCTGGAAGGTCTGCACCCACACCCTGGCGTCGAGATACGGCTTGTCAGGCAGGGCGTAGAAGTCCGAGTTCTGGACCGCCGAGATGCCCTCGCCCGGATCCCAGCGAGTGAGAATGAACGGTCCAGTACCGATCACCTTGGAGGCGTCAACTTCGGTGTATTGGTCCTCGGTGCCACCCACAAGCTCCGGCTGATTCATCAGGTTGAACTCGTTGGCCAAGCCCTGAATGAATGTCGCGTCCCCTTCGCTGAGGTTCAGCGTGAGGCTGGTGTCGTCGTAGTCCATCGAGGCGACGCCGCCCCAATAGGAGCTGCGACCAAAGTTGCTGGACTCTTCGCCATTCGTCAACATCTTGTTGCGTTGGCGGTCAATGTTCCAGACGATGTCGGCAGGCGTCAACGCGCGACCGGGCGCCGCCGCTGGATGGTCGGCGCCGGGGCCGGCGTCGTGCCAGTTCACTCCCCCGCGCAAATGCAGCACGATGGTCGTCGCGTCCGGCAGCTCCCAGCCCTCGGCGAGGTCGCCGGTTAGCACGCCGGTGTTGGGATTCTCGAATCGCAACAGCTTGGACTGAACGTTGGCGAGCACCTGGAGCACCGGCGAAGCGACCGTTCGCTGGGCGTCGTAGGTCTCGTAGACGTTGGCAGACTGCTCGATGATCGAGCCACCGTGCTTCTTGCCCTCGGAGGCCATCGCCTGTTGCTGGGCCGCTTGCTGTGCGGCCTGGTCTTCGTCAGTCTGTTCCTGGGCGTCTTGCTGAGCCGCTTGCTGGTCGGCCTGTTGCTGCTGGCCCTGCTGCATCGCTTGCTGCTGACCCTGCTGCTGTTGCATGGCCTGCTGCTGGGCTTGCTGTTGCGCCTGTTGCTGTTGCTGCTGGACCTGCGTGACGGCCTGGCCGTCGTCATCGTCGTCGCCGCAACCGACCAGGGCCAGACCGGCCGCGCCCACTCCAGCGCGAGCCGAGGCACGCAAAATGCCGCGCCGACTCATCCGCTTCCGGGTCATCCGCTGCCAATAGGAACGCTCGCTCATGCTTTCCTCCTGAATCGAGCCTCCGTGCCTGCCGCCGGATTGGCTCGTAAAGGCAAACGGTACACCAAAAGGGGCTACTGTTATGCAGTTATCACGCACATCCGAAGGGATTCTTCCGATGTCCCGAGCGGTCAGAGAGCTCACGCTGCGCGCCGTGCCTATCTGGTTGCTGCGTCAGTACCTGGAGCAGCTGGGCGCGCGAGAGGTCAAGGCGCCGTCGCCGGGCTCGACGGATCCCGACGGCGTGGCGCCTCCCGACGGCGCGATGTCGGGAGACGGCTGGACGGTACTCTGGCGGACCGAGCAGCGGCCGATGCACCCTCTACTACCAACCAAGATGGACGAGCACTACTTCGTCTTCACGGCCGAGTCGGAGCAGGAGATGGAGTCGCTAATGGAGCGCTTCATGATGAAAGCCCACCGCGGCGGAGGCTGAGTTGTTACGCTGGACTCGGAGGAGCGACGATGGCAAAGCAGACGGATGAGAAGCCGCTGCCCCTAACGGTTGAGGAATGGGTCAAGGATCCGCGAGGACCTATCCCGCCCGGACGCGGCGCACACGTAGATCGTGGGCTCCCCACGCCGTGGGAGGTGATTGCGGACGTGTGGCGAGAGTGGCGCGCATCCCGAACCCCTAGCCGCCCCCGGTAAGCGTCGCCGCGCCTAGCAGCAAGACCGCGATAGCCCAGAGCGCCTGAGCAGCCGTCGTCAAACGTCTTTTCCGGTGGATCCGCGCATCGTTGTCTTCAACCGCACGCATCGTTTCCTCGGCACTCCAGCTACGCACGTCAGACTCATCGGTCGATTGA
Organism: Dehalococcoidia bacterium; assembly: GCA_965261715.1. Lineage (GTDB taxonomy): Bacteria > Chloroflexota > Dehalococcoidia > Bin125 > Bin125 > Bin125. The sequence continues at coordinate 2,109,111 of OZ253471.1, read as the reverse complement.
CTGACTTGTTGCAACTGTCTGAGATCCGGATTCAGGCTAAGTTGTCGGTCCGCGTACGCCAGAAATATGGCGAAGACAAGCATCAGGTAGATCGTGGCTCCGGCAGCCAACAGCGCAATGGTTGCTGGACCGAGGTCTGTGAAGTCTTGAAGTGTCGCGAACAGAACGAGCAATGCCGTCGTCGCAGTGAACAGCACTGCCAACCGCGAGTTCAGCTCGCGGATCTGGCCGAGTTGCTCGTCTAGCCGCCACCTCGCGATCTCATAGAAGACCTGTTCCGCCATCGCGCCTCCGACCGACAGCCTAGGTCAGACCTATCATGTCGGCGGATGTTGACTTTGGATGGAGGCTGACATGCCCGGACCGCTTGATGGAGTGCGCGTCTTTGATCTGACGTTGTGGATGGTGGGGCCGTGGGCGTCGATGCAATTGGGCGCTCTGGGCGCGGATGTGATTCACATTGAGCAGCCCGGCGTCGACCCTCGCACGCTGGGCGCTGGTGTGCCGCCGGCAATCAACGGGACCTCGGTCGGCTACATCACCTGGAACATGAACAAGCGTGGGCTGTTCCTCGATTTGAAGTCGCCGTCGGATCGGCAAACTGCATACGAGCTGCTCCAGACCTGCGATGTCTTCATGATCAATATGCGTCCCGGCGCGGCCGAGCGCATGGGCGTCGGCTACGAACAGGTCGCGGCGGCCAATCCCAAGATCATCTACACCGCGATTACGGGCTGGGGCGAGGTTGGGCCGATGCGTGACAAGCCGGGCGCCGATGTCCAGTGCCAGTACTTCACCGGCTTCTGGTCGGTGAATGGCAAGCGAGACGGCAAGCCGGAGGTCTTCCGACACTTCACCCAACTGGATGCGAGCACCGGTAACGTCGCTGCGCAAGCGGTGCTGATGGGTCTGTTGGCTCGCAAGCGCACGGGCAAGGGTCAGCGTATTCACGTCGGCATGCTTCGAGCCGGGATGGCTCTGCAGAGCGGGAGGATTTCGGAGTACCTCGCAACCGGGGTCCAGCACCAACCGTTGGGCTCTGCCGGCTTCGCGGCCGCGCCCGACCAGGCATTTCAATGCCAGGGCGGTGACTGGATCGGCGTCGCGGCGACAAACGAGGACGAATGGTCGCGACTCTGCGAGGCGCTGAATGCATCGGAGGCACAGGTCGTCGGCCTGAGCGACCTCGCGATCGATCCACGATTCGTAACGAACCTCGACCGCGTCGCACACCGAGACGAGTTGGCGTTGCTGCTTCAGGGAGCCTTCCTGCAGCGTCCCCGCAACTACTGGATGTTGCGTCTCGGCGACGCCGGCGTGCCATGTGGCTATCCAATCTCATTCGAATCCTTGCAGCATCACGCGCAAGCCATCGAGAACGGCTACCTGCGTGAAGTCACCACGTCCGGCTGGGGTGACGTCTGGGCCGGCGGACCGCCCTGGGAACTGTCGAGGACGCCGGCTCGCTGGTTCGGCACGCCGATGCCCGGCGAGCACACGGGCGACATTCTCGATGAGCTGAGTCAGCGCCGCATTACAGTGTCAGAGCCGTCACCCGTGGTGGGTGACTGACATGCCCGGTCCATTGGATGGATACCGGGTCGTCGAGATTTCTGAAGGCGTCGCAGGCCCGTACACGGCCATGTCGCTGGGCGACGCCGGCGCGGATGTGATCAAGATTGAGCCGCCGCTGGGCGACCGAGCGCGCGGTTGGTCGCCGCAGACGGAGATCGGAGCCTCGGCGCTGTTTCAGGCGCTCAATCGCAACAAGCGCGGCGTCACGCTCGACTGGTCGTCGCCGCGCGATCTCGAGACTGCGCGGCAACTGCTCGCAGGCGCCGATGTGGCCATCGTGGACAAGGTCGGCTTGTCCGACGCATTGAGTTGGGAGTCGCTTGACGCACCCGGCCTCGTCTACTGCGCATTCTCAGGATTCGGACCATATGGTCCGTGGAGCGACCGGCCGGCTTCTGAATTGGCTGCGCAACTAGCCAGCGAATCGACAGCGTCGCTCGGAGTGATCGGCGAGGAACCGATGCGGCATGGCGGCGACATCGGCTCGATGTACGCCGCGAACTACGCGATCCAGGCGATCTGCGCCGCGCTCTACGCGCGAGACGATTCCGATCCGTCTGCGCCGACGGGCGGGCAGCGAGTCGAGGTTTCACTGTTCGGCAGTCTGTTGGCGATGCGCTCGACATTGTGGGTGGCGCTTTCCAACCCCGACGAGTGGTGGGGATTCCACCTCGACTCGTACATCAAGCCTCCTGATCATGGCTACCAATGTCGCGATTTGCCGATCTACTTCTCGCTGGCGCGAATCCGTGGCGACTCCTTTGAGGTCCTGATTGATGAGTTGGGCATGGAGTGGGTACGAACACACCCGGACTTCGGTCGACTACGGACCGACGGAGCGGGAGGCGCCGGTCGCTACGCGGCGGAGTTGAAGCCGCTCTGGGAACGCGGATTTGCCAACTTTAGTGCTAAGAAGGTGATCGAGATCGTCGAGCGTCATGGAGGCTGGGCGTTCCCGATGCACGACTACGAGCGGCTCAGCCGGGATCCACAGGTTGAGGCGGTCGGGGCGATCATTGGCGTGGAGCAAGGAGACGGTTCAGTTCTGCAACAGGTCGCGCCGCCCTGGGACTTTGAGGGGACGCCGGCGTCGGTCAGGCGTCCGGCGCCGAGGCTCGGGGAACATCAAGATGATGTGCTGATGGGCGTGCTTGGCCGAACCACGGAGTAGCTATGCTGAGGACGTGAGACGGATTGACTCTGTGGGAGGTCATTGATGGCTCTGTTCCGCAAGAAGAGTGGCAAACCCAAGCAAGGCAAAGAGACGCCGAGCGTGGCAAAAGAAACCACGCCGAGTTCAACCAGTAAGCCGGGAACCGACACCAAGAAGCGACGGCCGCTGCCATTGACCATCGAAACGCGCGGCGCCTGATTCTTCACCTTCGGCGGGAATCGGCTCCACTGGGGGCGTTTGCCGTTCTTCAATCGCTGCGTTGGCGACCACCGACGCGAACAGCAGCAGGAATTGCACAGCAACCGCGAAGAACGCCCGCCGAATCCACTTGGCTTTTGCAGAGATCGTTGACTGGTTGAGCCTAAAGGCTTCTACTAATGCCTCTAGCGCGACATCGCGCAATACTCGTTCCGAGGCGGTTGGGTAGTTGGTCGTAAGTACGTTCAGATCCACACCTACGCCGACTTGACGTGTCCAGTACGCCACCCCCAAGAGTACCCACGCAAACAAGGATGCTGCAAATGTAGTCATCGTGAGTAGCACAACTGAGTTGAAGGCCAATCTCACGTCGCCCAGAATCCCGCTCGCAGTGAACACGAGTGCACTGGCAGTGAACAGCGCGACTGTCTTGACATCTTGCGCGCCGATATGGGCCAGTTGCTCTTGTACTCGCTGGCGAGCTTCAGTAAGTAGGTAGTCTCTCGCTGGCCCGTCAAAATCCCGAGCCGGCCATCCCTGCTCATACGACTCCGGCTGCTGCGACATTGCTGGTTAGCCGTGTGACGGTCGGAAGACCGGCAGTGTAATCTCGTCGTTGACTTTACGGAAATCGACCTCGACATTGAGATCGCAGCTGACATCTTTGTCTTCGATGTCGACCAGCGTTGAGTACATGTACGGGCCCTCTTCGAGCTTGATCAGGGCGACCGTGTAGGGGTACTCGTCGGGCTCCCAGCCAGGGAAGTATTTCTGCCACATGCGGATCCAGGACCAGACTGTCCCGTGTCCGGAAATGGGTCGCCATTCCCAGTCGTCCTGTAGACAGCGAGGGCAGGCCTCGGCCGGCGGGAACCAGGGCAGGTCGCAGATGTTGCAGAACTGGATTTGCAGGATGCCTTCGCGGCAGCCGTCCCAGAATGGCTTGGTCAGGCCGAGCATCGGCGGCAACGGCTTTTCGTAGGATTGTCCTGCGATCTGGTCAGTGGATTGTGTGGTCATCAGTTGTCTCCCCTAATCACCGCGACGCAGAATGTGTCCCGTGGCCAACGGCGCGGCGCAGGCATAAAGGCCGTACTGTGCGTCGTCAACCTGCCGCTCGCCGCATTCCTGGCGCAACTGCCGGACCGCCTCGACGTGGAGCGCCCAGCCCTGCATGTAGGACTCGCTGGTGTGTCCGCCGCCGGTGTTGAGCGGCAGCTCACCGTGCAGGCCGATGCGCTCGGGCGTGATCCAGTCGCCGCCTTCGCCACGCTCACAGAATCCCATGCCCTCCAGTGTGAAGAGCATGGTCGGCGTGAAGTTGTCGTAGAGCTGAGCGAACGCCAGGTCGTCACGCTGAACATCCGAGTGCGTGAACAGATCGTCGCCGATCTGTGACATCGGCTCGTGCCAGAAGTCATCCGCGACGTAGACGGGCGTGATGTCCGACGCCTGCGAGGTCGCGTGGACTAGCACCGGAGTGTGCTTGAGATCACGGGCGCGCTCCGCTGACGTGACGATGAAGCAAACGCCGCCGTCATTGATCAGGCAGTAGTCGAAGAGGCAGAGCGGCTCGGCGATGTAGCGAGCGCCCTGATAGTCGTCCATCGTGATCGGACGTTGCATGACCGCATTGGGATTGAGTGCCGCATTGGCCCGGTTCGAGATAGCCAGATGGCCGAGCGGCGCCGTCGTGGTGCCGTATCGATACTGGTGTCGGCGAAACATCATCGATGTCACGGCGCCCGGCGAGGTCATGCCATACGGCGCTTCGAACATGGCCTGGGTTGAAATGCCGCGATTCTCGCCGCCGTAGCGCGCGCCGGTCGAGCGTCCGTTGTTGCCGTAGATGCAGGCGACGACATCGGCCATGCCGTTGGCGACGGCCAGCGCCGCATACTGCAGCGCGATACCCGATTGTCGGCCTTCGCCGGGCAGCACATTGACGAAGCGTGGATGGCGGAGGCCGATCATCTCGCACATCCGCCCATAGTGCGGCAGTCGCGAAACGATCACGCCGTCGACATCGGTGCGTTTCAGGCCTGCGTCCGTTAGGGCTTCGCGAAAGGCGATCAGGCCGAGTTCGTAGGCAGATCGTTCAGGGTCGAGGTCGCGGTAAATCGAGCCAAACTCGGTCGTGCCGACGCCGACGATGGCGGTCTTGTCCTGTAGGTTGCGCAGCGCGCTGCGGTCGGGTTGGTTGCTCATGAGCGGAGTCTACGGCGTGTTCAGCGTCGAGAGAGGCAGGCTGCGCACGAGCAGGTCGAATAGTCGTCGACCAGGTGTACGAGCCCGTGGATCGGCCCGCTGTCCTCTTGATCGAATGCAGGCAGCAGCCTGTCCAGAATCTCGTGATCCTGATTCGTGTAAGCGCGAAAGATCCAGAAGGCGACGAAGTCCGCGAGTTGCACAAGGCGGCTCGCTCGACTGTCAACGAACAGCGGCACTTCTGCGTAACTGGACATCCTGCCGATTCTTGCACCGGTTGAGGCTCCACTCACCATCCATTCCTGCATGCGCCTCTGCAAAGCCGCCTCAAGATGGTCGCTCTTGTCGGAGATAGCGACGCAACGATGCCGATCGCCGGCACTGGCGCGTCGCCCCAGATAGCCGTTGCACCGCGCGAAGAACTCCTCGTAGGTCCGCTCATAGGGATTGTGTTGACGAGCCGAGGCCTTGTGAAGAGCAGTGGCAAACAACACTGGAGGCCGCTTCGTCTCGGGAAGATCTGTCGTTAGTATCTCGGCGATCTCACTAGTAATCAGGTCTCGTTCTCTAGGAGAAACGGTGTGCCATTCACCTTTGCCTCGCCGCATCGGGCTGGCATGAAATTCTGCGCCGCGTCCGTAGTTGCTGATGCGATTCGAGAGCAGTTCCGCTCGTTGAGCAAGTGGCCATGCATCCTGCTCATGGACAGCAAGACCTCCGACTACGAAGTAGCCTGAGCCGGTTGATCCTGATTCGTCGAGGTAAAGGAGGTACATGTGGATGAATGCGGCAGGAAGGCGGGGGGAGTACCCCCGGCCACCAGCAAACGGCCAGTAGCGCTCGCCGACCTGCGCTGCCATTGTACCCCTTGGCGACGGCATGTCAATTCAAGTCGTCTAGCCCAGCCCGAGCACGGGACGTGCGTTCTCTACTAAGACCAGGTCGAGTTCGCTATCGGTTAACCCGCTTCTTAACAGTTGTAGTATCTGTGGACGCTGGTCTGCGCCGGGTGCGTCAGAGCCGAACAGGACTCGTTCTGTACCGAGTGTGCGTATCAGTCTCGCAGCATCCTCGATTGCGCAGGCTCGGCGGCCGTCTCGGCAGGTGAAGTGGCCGTCGTCGAAGCCTCCGGCGGTGTCGAACAGGACCTGGGGGAATCGCCGGGCGATGTCGATGCGCTGATCCCAATATGCGCCGGGCATGTGCGCCATGATGAGTTGCAGCCTGGGGAAACGCTCGAAGACGGGGATGAAGTGGTCGGGCATGCCGTAGGCGTCGTCACCGGGACCGCCGCGCAATGCGCCGGTGTCGCTGAGGATGGGCAGTCCGAGCTCCTCCAGCCGTGCGTAGAGCGGCATCATGCGCTCGTCGGCGGGGAAGTAGCGCCCAAGCCCGGGATGCATCTTCACCCCGCGCGCGCCCAAGGCGACGCCTCGCTCCAACTCCTCCATCAGCAGGTCGGTATCGCGCCAAGTGCCGATATCGCAACAAAGAAAAGTGCGGATTCTCCGGTCCTCTTGCTGACGTTCCAGAGTCCACGTGTTGAAGTCCCGGACCCGCTGTCGCAGCATGTCGTACAAGTCCTCGTCGGACGCTTCCGGACGACGCTCGCGCTGCTGCTCGAACATCTCCGGGACGACCATGTAGTTCAGGCCGACGATCGCTTCGACATCGTTGCGGGTCATGTACTCGCCGCAGGTGTCGCCATTGGCCCAGCGCCATGAGAGCGGCAGGCCGCGACGCGGAAAGACGATGGCTTCTTGCTCGGGAGTGCGGCAGAGGTGGACGTGGACATCGATGACGGTGGGCATTTGGGTACCTCACGGCTTCCGATTCTTGGGCAGGCGGTCAGCGAGGAACTCGGCGTAGTGCATGGTCTTGTGTGTCGCTCCACGCGCCACTGCGCCAGCACGAAGGTGCAGCGCGCAGCCGGGATTGTTGGTGATCAGGGTGTCGCAGCCACTCTCGGCGACGCAGTTGAGCTTGCGATCAAGGATGCCTTCACCCACTTCGGGCGCGGCCATCGAGGTGAGGCCGCCGAAGCCGCAGCAGACCTCCGGCTCTTCCAATGGCAACGGCGTTTCACCCGTTAGCCGCTCGACGAGTTGGTCGATGCGTGCGAAGGGATCGCCGCGATTCGATGCCTGGCAGAATCGGTGCGCTGTCCACGCTGATTGGCTCAAACTGGTGAGGCTGCCGTCGGGCAGCCGACCGGGTCCATCCAGCCAGGCGGCGAGGTCGTGTACCCGGCTACTCACTGCTGCGGCCCGATCCAGCGTTTCCGGTTCTTCGCGGAAGAGGTCGGGCCAGTGCTCCTGCATGGCGATGACGCAGCTCGGCGCAGGCGTGACGATCTCGTTGGAGCTACTTTCGAGCGCTTCGATCGTCTGTCGTGCCATCTTCCGTGCGGTTTCCCAGTCTCCGGCGTCGAATGCCGGCAGACCGCAGCAGTGCTGGGAGCGGGGCAGTTCCACCGATGCTCCGCCGGCTTCAATCAGGCGCGCTGTGGCGTCCACAGCGGATGGCAGCATGCGATCGGCGAGGCACTGCGCGAACAGGTCGACCGATCTGCCTGTCGAAGCAGTTTCCGCAATCTGCGGCTGTGGCTTGCGGCTCTTGACCAGCGTCTGGCCGCTACGCAATGGCAATGCCGGCAGCGAACGCCAGCGAAGGCGTTTTGGAAGCGGTAGTCGCAGGTGATCGCGTCGCACGAGACCAACCAGCCTCGCGACTCCTGAAGCGAGGGAGCCGATTCCCATCAGGGTGTGGAACAGTCGCGGCTTGGCCCACATCCGCAATGCCAACCGCTCCCAGACAGGCGCGTGACCCGTCTCATGGGCACGGCGTCTGACTTCGAGGATCTGCCGAGGCAGTGGAATGGCGACCGGACAGACGGTCTCGCATGCGCCGCAGGACACGCACAATCCCTGGGGACCGACTGCTTCTTCGATGCCGTGGTGGAACGTGGTGTTGACCAGGCCGATCGCGCCGGTGTAGATGTGACCGAAGGTGTGTCCACCGACGACCTGATAAGGCGGACAGACGTTGGCGCAGGCCCCGCAGCGGATGCAGCGCAGGGCGTCGGCGATGCTGTCCGACTCGCGCATGGCTCGTCGCCCGTTGTCGAGCAGGATGATGTGCATTTCCTTGCCCGGCTGGGCTCCGGTGATGCAGGTCGTGTACGTGCTCAGTGTTTGCGCCGTGGCGGAGCGGGGCAGGAGCTGGAGCTGGCGCTCGGCGTCGGCCCAGGTCGGAATCAGCTTCTCGATGCCCGCGGTGACAAAGTGCACGTCGGGCAGCGACGTCGCGAGACGCATGTTGCCCTCGTTGGTCACGACCATGATGCTGCCGGTCTCGGCGATCAGCGCATTGGCGCCGGTCAATCCGGCCCCTGCGGAGAGGTAGTGTCCGCGCAGGCCGTCGCGCGCGCTGGCGACCATGGCCGGGATGTCGTCGGGGTCAAATACGCGGTTGAGTTCCTTGCCGAGAATCTCTGCTACGTACTGCCGCTTCTGGTGGATCGCGGGCATGACCAGGTGCGAGGGACGCTCGCCGGCGAGCTGCAACAACCATTCGCCGAGGTCGGTTTCGATGGCCGTGATGCCTCGCGCTTCGAGCTCGTGGTTGAGCTCAATCTCTTCCGAGACCATCGACTTGCTCTTGACGATCAGTTCGATGCCCCGCGACTTGCAAACTTCGGCGATGTAGTTGACGGCGTCCTCGGCAGTGCTTAGTTCCACGACAATTGCGCCGGCGGCCTGCGCGTTGGCTCGAAACTGTGCGATGTGGTCGTCCCAGCGCTCCAGCGTGTAATCCTTGACGGCGGCGAATTCCTGGCGCAGGTCGTCAAACGACCGCTCCGTTCGCTGCTCGAGACGTTGCACCTGCGCGTCACGGCTCTCCCGCCATGAACGCTGGAACGCGAGCAGTCGCGGTTTCAGATCGGGATCGCTGACCGCACGCTTGTAGCGCGTCTTGAAGTCCGTACTCATGGCAGTACCGCCACGGTCAGCCGACTCGGACCCTGCACTCCGATGGTGAGAGAGCGCTCGATGTCGGCGGTGCGAGATGGACCAGTGACGAAGGTGGCGTAGGCGGCGGCTCGGGGCTGCTGCGCGAGCCAGGCGAACCCGTCGCTAAGTTCGTCGACGATGTCGCTCTCCTGTACGGCGACGATCAGATGCCGTGTCAGGAGTGAGACGGCGCGTTCGATGGGCGACGGTTCGATCAGTAGTACCGAACCGGTTTCAGCGATCGCTAGTTCTGCGAGTGCAATTCCGACAGGCCGGTCGGCGATGGAACGTAACGGATCGTTACTGTCGGGAAGCTGTCCGCGTTGTAACTGTTCGTACGCAGCCGGAGAGACCGCGGGTGCATCATCGCTCAGTGACGTTGCATAGGTCCAAATGTCGTCCCAGGAATCGCAGCGGCGATATTCGCCCTGCGCGGCATGCAGACCCTCGGCGAACTGTGCGGCGCGCTGGCTCGTCGTGATCATGCGGGGAGTCTAGCAGCCGCGGCGATGTATGCTCGTGGCGAGGATTGGCTGGATGAGCGATGGATGGAGCGAGAGCGATGATTGAACTCAACGAAGCGCAACGGTTGATACAACAAACTGTACGTGACTTTGCTCGTGCAGAGATTGATCCGATCGCAGACGATATTGATCGCGAAGATCGGTTCCCCGCACACTTATGGCCGATGCTTGGCGATCTTGGATTGTTGGGTGTCACAATCGATGAACAGTATGGAGGCTCCGACGCGGGGTTGTTGGCCGGCGTGCTTGCAACTGAAGAGATCGCGAGAGCCAGTGCGTCGGTAGCGTTGTCATACGGCGCACATGCCAACTTATGCGCCAACAATATTGCTGCAAATGGCAGCGAAGCGCAGAAGGAACAGTACCTCCCGAGCCTGTGCGATGGCAGCGCGATTGGGGCGCTGGCTTTGACTGAGCCGGAGGCCGGATCGGACGCGATGGGTATTCGCACCACTGCCGTCCGCGACGGCGATGTCTACCGGCTCAATGGCACCAAGATGTTCATCACAAACGGCTCGGTCGCCGACACGCTGGTGCTCTACGCCAAGACCGACCCGGACGCCGGCTCGCGTGGTATGACAGCGTTCATCGTCGAGTCGGGGTTTGAGGGCTTCGGCGTCGGTCAGGTGTTGGACAAGGTCGGACATCGTGGCTCGCCCACCGCCGAGTTGCTTCTGGAAGACTGCATCGTGCCGGTGTCCAACGTGTTGCGCAACGAAGGCTCGGGAGCCGCGGTGATGATGCAAGGCCTCTCGGTGGAGCGATCGTTCCTGGCCGGCGAGCCGCTGGGTATCGCGCAGGCTGCGCTCGATGTGGCCGTGGAATACGCGCGCAACCGTCGGCAGTTCGGACAGCGGATCGGCGACTTCCAACTGATCCAGGCGATGCTCGCCGACATGTACACGGAGTTGGAAGCCGCGCGCTGGCTGGTCTATCGGACGGCGCACGTGGTCGAGGAAGCGGCGTCTCGGGGGATTCGCAGCAACAAGGAAGCCGCTGCCGCGATTCTCTACTCAGCGGAGATGTCGAGTCGAGTCGCGGACAAGGCCGTGCAGATCCACGGCGGCTACGGGTATATGAGCGAGAGCCGCGTGGCGCGGTATGTGCGCGATGCAAAGCTGCTGGAGATTGGTGCTGGGACCTCGGAGATTCGGCGGATGCTGATTGGTCGGGAGTTGATTGGTCCGGAGTGATCCCAGCGCGGGTGAACCATTGGAATTCCAGTCCCCGCTTCACGCGGGGACCCGCTCGGTCGGCGTTTGCAGAGCGCACGGCTGCGCTGGTCGACATAACGGCTCCAAGGGAACGGGTCCCCGCGTGAAGCGGGGACTGGAATTCCGACTTCTGAGACACCATCCAGGAGCGGGGACTGGGCGGAGAATTGGTGACGGTCAACGAGAGACTACGAGCAGAGGACTGCGGCGCGGCCCCCTCAGTCTCTCCGGGACAGCTCCCCCTTTGGGGGAGCTCTTGGGACTACGCGCCGAGGAGGATCCGGCGACCCTGCTCGTAGGCCTCAAGCGCCCTCATTTGCAGGCCTTCGATTCCGGCGCTGCCGATTGGGTGGTCGACCAGCGCGTACTTGAAGTCGGGCATGCCGAGGGTTTTGGCGATCATTCGGCCGGTGGGGTCGAAGGGGTGGGTGCAGAGTACCAGGCCGGGCTTGCCGTACTGCTCGAAGGAGATGCCGTCGTGCACACTGCACGTTGAGCAGGAGCCTCAATCACCCACCGCGGTGATCAGGAAATCGACATCGATGGCGATTCGTTCCAAGACCTGCGGCTCAGCAATCCGGCTGGCGTTGCGCTTGCCGGAGTCGATCACGATGTTGCATTGCTCCTGCTTCTCGAAGACCTCGGCGGTGTAACGCAGCAGCTTGTCGGCGTTGACCTTGCCGTTGGAGAACAGGCCGATGCGCAGGCCCTCGAGCGAGGACAGCCTCGGCGCCGAGCAAAAGCCGGTCGGCGTCGGCTCGCCGGTTGGGTCGAAGAGTTCTAGCGCCATGATGTGCTCCGTCTTACGCGCTGCGGTCTGCGTTAGCAGTCCAGGCAGACGCCGATTGCTTTGGTTTGATAAATCGAGTTACGCCCACGGCTCCACGAGGGCAGGAAGGCGGAGTGTCCACCCGCCTCGCCGCCGGCGACGACGAGCAGGATGTCGTCAGGACTGCGTCCGCGATGGAACAGGCCGTTGCCGCGGTCGCCTTCGGCGAGCCCATCCTGCGGCTGACCCGACGGCCATTTGCCCGTACTCAGCAGATCTTCGGCGGAGCGGGCGGCGTGCTCGAGGAGGTAAGCCTGAACGTCCTGCTTGGACATCCCGCCGGAGGCGGCGATCTGCGCGTGCTCAGGCGACATCACCACGAGTGATTGGCCGTCCGTCAGCGCCCCCAGCGATGCCATGGAGTCGGCGAAGGTGTCGAGTAGCAGTTTGGGGTCGCTCGTGTAGTGATTCTCGATGTTGTAGAAACCGGACGCAGCGAAGACCGTGGCGGTCGACACCTCGGGCGGGAAGCCGAGCGATTCGTGCAGTGGCTCCCAGGGGCTGTTGAGGATGTTCTCGGCGATGCAGCAGCCGTACTTGCCGGGCCAGCCGGTGGTCGAGCGATCGGAGATGCCGGGGATCATCTGGAAGATGTTCATGATCACCAGGCGGATCGCGCGACCGATGGTGGCGTTGGCGCGGTTACCTGGACCGAACACGTTGACGCTGGCGTTCATCCCGATTTCATCGCGGATGTCGCCGGAGATGATAACCACGGGAGCGGATCCGCCCGTGCTGGCGGTCGAGCCGTGGAAGTTGTAGGCGTCTTCGTTGAGACCTTCGAGCGCGGCCAGCACGGTCGGGAAGTACTGCGGCAAGCAGCCCGCCATGACGGCGTTGACCGCTGCCGATTGCACGCTGCACTCACGTCCGGTGGCGGGATGTCGGGCGACGATCTCCTCGGGCGGTCTGCCGGCAGCCATCAGGAATCGCTCCACCCGCTCGCGCGCCGGAGGGACGACGGGCAGGCCGTCGGTCCAACCCTGTTCGTAGCACCAGTCGATGGCGGAGAGTTCGTCGGAGAGTATGTGTGTCTTTGTGGTCATGGGCTGAGTCTAGAGCGCTGGATAACTGAATATCTGTCACTGCCGACCGCCCCGTCACTCCCGACCCCCTCCGTCATTCCCGCAGAGGCGGGAACCACGATCCTCGGCCGGTTGGATGAAATGACAACCGACGCCGTCGCTCGGACTGCCCGCACGGGATGATCGGGGAACGGCAACAGTTTGAGGTGCTTGCGCGGTTGGTTGCTTCGTGGTTCCCGCCTCCGCGGGAATGACGGAAAGACAACTGGAATGACGGATAGAGGGTGGGAATGACGGAAGGGGAACTGGATTGACGGAACGAAGAGGTGGTAGCGAGCGTTTATCTGAAGCGCAGCGCTGTTAGTTCGTCTATCCGAACTGACCATCTAAACTGACAGATGCGGCGCCTCAGGATTGAGGGTCGGTCGCGCGCGTGGAGAGGCGTCGATGGCGCAGAGGAACGGGGACCCCCCCTCAGCCTTCGGCAGCTCCCCTCAACGGGGGGAGCAAAGAAATGGGGCCGGAGCGCAAGCTGCGGATGATGATCGTCCGCTTGTCAGCGGGCCGTCGCTCGGTCCGATCCCCTACTACTGGGTGGCGGCGATCGTTGTTTGTGTGGGGACGTTCCTGGGCGTGGTCGACAACTCAATCACGAACATCGCCCTGCCGACGCTGAGCAACGAGTTCGGCCGGCCGGCGGACGACGTGGTCTGGGTGGCGCTGTCGTTCATTGTCGTCAGCACCGGCTTGTCCTTGACGATGGGTCGGATCGGCGACATTTACGGCCGCAAGAAGCTGTATGTGGCCGGCTTTGTGGTACTCACAGTTGCCACGGGCTTGTCCGCGCTTGCCGGTTCACTGGAAGAACTGATTAGCACTCGGATCCTGCAGGCGGTCGGTTCTGCAATGACGATGGCGAACGGCGCGGCGATCATCACGGCGGCGTTTCCAGCCTCGAAGCGGGGGACCGGGCTGGGACTGATGGTCTCGACGGTCGGGGCCGGCGCAATGGCGGGACCGGCGCTCGGCGGCGTCTTGCTCGATCTGATCGACTGGCGCGCCATCTTCTGGACGCGCGTGCCGTTCAGCGTGGTTGGCACATTCCTCGCCTGGCGTCTGCTGGTTGACGGCTCGCCCGATAACCGGCCCAAGGGCCTCGACATTCCCGGCGCGCTCTTGCTCTTTGGGATGCTGGGCTTTCTGACATTCGGGATCAACCGTGGCGGAAGTCTTGGTTGGACATCGCCATTGATGGTCACGATGTTTGCCCTGAGCGCTGCGTTCCTGGTCGGGTTCATCGTCGTCGAGCGCCGAGCCTCCTCGCCCATTGTTGACCTGGGATTATTCAAGGGACGGGGGTTCAGTTTCGGCATATCGGCGGCGATTTTGCAGTTTATGGGGATGAGTGCGTCCCTGTATCTCACGCCCTGGTTGTGGCAATCGGGTCGAGGCTTCTCACCAATCGAGGTTGCCGCGGTCATGCTGCCGATGCCGATGATGATGATGTTGTGGGCGCCGGTCTCAGGTCGCCTGTCGGACCGTTTTGGTTCGCGGCCGCTGACCACGGCCGGGATGATCATGGTCTGCATATCGCTCTTCCTGCTCTCGCGAACGACCATTGATACCTCGCCGGTTGACTTCGCCCTCAGAATGTTGCTGTTGGGCATCGGCACGTCCACGTTCAGTTCGCCCAATACGTCGGTCATCATGTCGGCCGTGCCGCCCCAGCGCCTGGGAACGGCGTCGGCCGCACAGACGACGGCACGAACGATCGGCAACGCGATCGGCGCGGCGGTGTGGGTTGCGATCTTCGTCTCGGTCGCTGGACCGGTCGGAGAGACGGTTGGCGCTCCTGAACTGGTCGTTGACGGTTTCCGAACAGCGCTGTTGGTCGCCGCGTTCACCACCGCGCCGGCGATTCTGTTCTCAATGGTCGGCGGCCAGCGCGGCGTGCGCAAAGTGGCAGTGAAGGCTGCGGAGGGTGTGCAGGTCGTTCGCGAGGCAATTGAGTTCGAGATTTCTCTGATGGTGCCGTTGTTCCGCGGACAGAAGTCGGTGTCGCATAGAGAGAATGGACTGCACAGAGACAACGGGCTCAACGGCCTTCGAGAGCAACAACCAGTGGGAACGAGCCAGGTAGAGAGGGAGTCAAAGTGACCCATGTCATTGTCGTGGGGGCAGGGAACGCGGCGTTGTGCGCAGCGTTGTCGGCGCGGGAGTCGGGCGCGGATGTGACGGTGTTGGAGAAGGCGCCGGAGGGCGAGCGCGGAGGCAATACATACTTTACCGGCGGCGGTTTTCGCTTCCCCTACAACGGCATCGACGACATCCTGCGAATCATCCCGGACCTGAGCGAGGCTGAGATTGAACGGGTTGATGTGGGGACCTATCCGACGGCGAAGTTTCGCTCGGACCTGGCGCGTGTGACGGATGGATTGATTGACGACGGTATGGCCTCGGCGCTCGTCCGCGAGGCCGAGCCGACGATGGAATGGCTGCGCGATCAAGGCGTGCGATTCGCCTTGATGACGGGTCGGCAAGCGAATGAGGTCGACGGCAAGCTCGTCTTCTACGGCGGGCTCACGGTCGAGGCCGTGGGCGCCGGCAAGGGCCTGTCGGACCAGGAGTTTGATGCGGCAAAGCGGGCCGGCGTGAATGTGCGCTACGGCTGCAAGGTGGTGAATCTGCTGCGCGACGGTCGCCGGATTGCCGGCGTTGAGCTGTGGACGGATGACACCGTTGAGGAAGTCCAGGCGGACGCAGTGGTGTTGGCGGCGGGTGGCTTTGAAGCCAACACTGAGATGCGGACGCGCTATCTCGGTCCGGGCTGGGATATGGCCAAGGTGCGCGGGACCCGGTTCAATACGGGCGATGCGATCCGAGCGGCGATTGATGCCGGAGCGCAGCCGTTCGGCAACTGGTCGGGCGCGCATGCGGTCGCGTGGGACCTCAATGCTCCGCCGACGGGCAATCGGATTGTGGCCGACCTCTATCAGAAGCATTCGTATCCGTATGGATTGGTCGTCAACATCGACGGTCAACGTTTCGTCGATGAGGGCGCCGACCTGCGCAACTACACATACGCGCGATACGGTCGCGCAATTCTGGCGCAGCCGGAGCGTGCGGCGTTCCAACTGTTTGATCAGCGCACCGCGCATCTGTTGCGTGACGAGTACCACGTCCGACAAGTCACGATGGCGCAGGCGGATACGATCCGCGATTTGGCTGACGCATTGGGGGTCGATCCCGAGGGGCTAGAGCACACGATCGATGCGTACAACGCGTCCTGTCCCGAGAACGGGGCCGACCAGTTCAATCCCTCGGAACTCGACGGCGTAGGTACGACCGGCATTCGCCCGCCCAAGTCGAACTGGGCGTTGTCCTTCGACTCTCCGCCGTACCAGGGATACGCGGTGACCTGCGGGATCACGTTTACGTTTGGCGGACTGAAGATCGATCCACATAGCGGTCAGGTGTTGGATTCGGAAGAGCGGCCGATGTCGGGGCTGTACGCCGCCGGCGAGTTGGTCGGTGGGCTGTTCTATAACAACTACGCGGGCGGCTCTGGGCTAATGGCCGGAAGTGTGTTTGGTCGCATCGCGGGTCGGAGCGCGGCTCAGGCGTAGGACGACGGCCCATCCAGAGGTCAGCGCGATCCTGCTCGATTTAGAAGAGTTGCCTCAACCCCTGCGGACGCCAGGGATGCGCTCCGTGGCGCGCAGTGCTGCCAGGCGAATGAAGGAGCAGTGTGCGGACAACGTGCTGTCCGTGGCCGACGAGCTGATTGAGCTTGATGAACCCGGGACTCGGATGGTCGCGTTTGAGCTGGTCTACCGCTATCGGCACGCCAGGGAGGCGCTGGACTGGCAGTGGTTGGAGCGACTGGGTCGCACGTTGGATGGATGGGCTTCCGTTGATCGCTTTGGTCGGTTGTTGAGCGGTCCGGCCTGGCAGCGCGGGCAGATTTCAGATGCTCGCGTGCGCATGTGGGCGACATCATCGGACTTCTGGTGGCGGCGGGTCGGATTGGTCTCGACGGTGGCGCTGAATGAGCGCCATTTCGGCAACGGCGACGCGGATCGGACGCTGGCAATCTGTGAGCTGTTTGTTGACGAGCCATCCGACCTACTCGTCAAGGCTCTGAGCTGGGCGCTGCGGGAGTTGGGATTGCGTGATCCGGAGGCCGTGGTCGCTTACATCGATGAGCGCAAGGATCGTCTAGCGCCGAGGGTGCTCAGGGAAGTCCGCAACAAGATCGAGACGGGACATAAGGATGCCAAGCCGTCGGAGGCGATGCAGCGTCGGATGCGGGAGCGTCGGACTACTGGCTGAGAGTCAGGCTGACGGTCGGCGGGTCGTAGGAGAGGTTGAAATCGAATCGTGAGAGCAGGTCCCTTCCAAGAAGGGAAGGAAGCTTCCAGACCGCGCCCTGCGTGTTGCTCGTAGATGGTGGCTCAGCGATGGCCACCGCCTGCGTAATGGTGAGAAGCCCACCCGATGAGTCGCGAAAGCGCAGGCCCAGTTGTTGAACTCGACAGCGTGCTGTGGCGTGGCCAATTCCCGTGACGGTAATCATGTCAGGCCCACGCTCAAAACTGATGATTCGCCCTTCCAGCCTGAACATGCTGGCAATGTCGTGGTACTGGATGATCGTAAAATCCGCTCCGGAGTCAATCATAAACGGCACGCGCTTGGCTTGCCCTCCAAAGAGCACGATCAACGTGATGCGCGGCGCCGGTGCGCTGGACAGCGAACGATGCGCTGGTTGCGCGACTTGGCCGAAATGTCCAGGAATCCGGCGCACTACAACGCCCACGCAGTGCCTTCTTCGGGCCAGGTGAAGTGCATGGCCGACGAGCATGTGATGCGGTCCAGGGAGAGCAGGAAATCGACCATCTCGTCCGGGCTGGCGCATGGCTGGATCTTGCCGCCGCCGTATACGACGACAATCTGGTCTCGGAACTGTTCCATCAGCGCAACTTCGTGCTCCAGGAAATAGTCGAGATTGCACTGCGCCTCTTGGTCAATCGCTTCCACTTCCGCGAATTCCGGGGTACCCGGCGTGACCATGCGGATGTCGAAGGGGAGGGTGTCTTCGTCAGTGACCATGCGCTGCTCCAATGCTCTCAGCCTACTGAGATCAGACGCACGTCGGCCAGGTGGCGAGTTCTTTGACTTCTCCTCGCCGAGGGATGGCGACGGGGTAGCGCCGGAGGGATTCGAGCAGCCAGCGGCGGGTGTCGGCGGGGTCGATGACCTCGTCGAGGTTCATCAGGCCGGCGGCGCCCCAGGGCTCGTGACCGAGGGTCCACTCGTCGACCAGTCGTTGTCGCTCGGCGTCGGGGTCGGCGGCGTTGGCGATGTCTCGGGCGTGGACGACATTGACGCCGACGCCGGGGTCCATGAAGGAGATTTCAGCGCCGGGCCAGGCAGTGATCAGCGAGTTGTCCATGCTGTTGCCGGAGAGCGAGAAGTAGGCGAGCCCGAAGGCCTTGCGCATGACGACGGTCATGCGTGGGACGGTCATCAGCGACAGCGCCTCGAGGAACATGATCGCCTTGTGCAGGAGTCGGGCGTGCTCGGGCTGCGAGCCGACGATGAATCCGGGTACGTCCTGCAACCAGATGGTGGGGATGTTGAAGGCCTCGCACAGGCAGACGAACTGCGTGGCCTTGTCGCACGTGTTGGGGTCGAGCGCGCCGGCGTTGAACATCGGATTACTGGCGAGAATGCCCACGGTCTGACCGCCGATTCGGGCCAGAGAGGTGATCAGGGAGCGACCGAATCGCGGCTTGAGTTCGAGCATTTCGCCGTCATCGACGATGCGCTCGAGCACGCGATGCATGTCATACGCGCGCTGACGCCGGGTCGGGACGAGATCGGCGATTCTCGGGTCGTGCTCCGCGTGGTCGTAACCGTCGCGGACGGGAGGCGCTTCCCAACAGTTTGACGGGAGGTATGAGAGGAAGGACTTGATCTGTTCGATC
Source organism: Dehalococcoidia bacterium (assembly GCA_965261715.1). GTDB lineage: Bacteria > Chloroflexota > Dehalococcoidia > Bin125 > Bin125 > Bin125. Next base: position 2,090,364 of record OZ253471.1, on the reverse strand, counting down.
GCTTCCTCTTCGGACTCCGCCGACTGGTCGATTTGCCCCGTGCGGTCGAGGTGGACGTCGACGCCGCCGAGGTCCTGCAGCGAGATCAGTTCGCCGGTGGCGATTTCGATCACTCGCGGCGAGGACACATTCAGCGCCGAGCCGCGTACCTGGGTGGTGAAGTCGGAGAAGGCGCTGTGGAAGCTGGAGCCGCCGAATGATTCTCCGACGATTGCTGTGGCGAGGGGGATGCGACGGCGGCGGCGGGCCGTTTCGAGGCTGGGCGAAATCTTGCTGAAGCCCTCGGAGCCGAGCGAATCAGGCAAACGGGCGCCGCCGGTCTCGCCGAAGTAGACGTAAGGCACGCCCTGCTCGAGCGCCTGCTCGTAGATGCGCTTCTGTCGCTTGCCGCCGACCACCGATGAGGAGCCGTGCAGCACCGTGACATCGTCGCCGGCGCCTGTGGCTGGCCGGCCGTCGATCGTGCCCCAGCCGCCGATCTTGCCGTCACCCGGCGTGCGATCGCGGACCGCGGGGACTTCGGACACCGCAAAAGTGCCGATCTCGCGGAAGCTGCCCGGGTCGAAGAGTTTGTCGAGGCGCTCGCGGATGGTCAGGCGTCCGCGAGCGTGTTGGCGGGCGATGCGGTCGGGCGAACCCATCTCCGAGACGATCTTCTGGCGTCGGAGAAGGAGGTCCTCGCGGACCTGCTGCGGGGTGGACGGATTGGCGACCATACGGGACTCCTACGGCGAATTTCAGGTTTCCTTGTCGTACGGACTGACGATACCGGCTGGTCGGGCTAGGGCCTGTTCACACGAGATCTGCCGCTGCCCATGTCCCCGCTCCCCCCCTTGCGGGGGGAGCTGCCGAAGGCTGAGGGGGGGTCCCCGCGCGACGAGGTGCGTTCGGCGCTGCGGGGACCTCCTTTAGTCACTTCGTGACAGCTTCCCCCGCAACGGGGGGACGCGAGGATTGGCGAGGGACACTGGGACAGCTTTCCCGGTGTTCGTTTGCAGGATGTACGCTTCTGCGACCTCTGCGCCGGCGGCCGATAGCATTGCTACATAGTGTTGTATCTGTTGGTTGTACGTGTTGAGACGTTCGGGCGGGATGTCTTCGTCGGACTTGTAGTCGACTAGTACCCAATGCTCTCCTTCGCTGAACACGAGATCGGCGACTCCCTCCGTGATGACGGTCTTGTCTTCGTGAGTCTTGATCGTGGCCAGTGGAAGCTCTCGATGTACTGACTCTGACCTGGAGGCGCGTTGTATGATCTCCGACGCGATCGCTCGTTCGATGTGTTCGATGACTTGTTCTGGTGGAACGTGAAGCTTGTGGCAGATTCGTACTGTACGGTGGCGCGTGATTTCGAGGTTGTTGAAATCGGCGGATTCGAGGGCCTCGTGGACGGCCCTGCCGAAGTCGAGTGGATTGACTGAGACTTCGTCGCGTTCGCTCTGGTCGACTCCGACATCTGCGCTGTTGTTCGGTGTGTGTGGGTTGAGACTTGATGGCGTTACGGTCTCGATGGTTCGCGTGCCTCCCTTGACGGCGTCTTGATGTCGTTCTTGCCACTGCGGGCGTAAGTCCTGGTGCGGAGGCGTATGCAGGGTTGGCGCGGGCGTGGGGGCTGCGTCGAATGTTTGCGGCGTGAGGACGAGTGTGTGGAGATCGGCGTCGCGGAGGAGCCAATGTGGCGCGGCGTCGTCGAGGTAGGTGTGAAACGAGTCTCGGCGCGAGATGCTGTCGGCCGGGAATGAGGGCAGGATGAGCCAATCGCGGGCCCGGGTCGCCGCGACGTAGAGCATCCGCCGGGCCTCAGCGTCCGCATACGCGCGATCTCGGCGTTCGGCGACGGCGTAGCCCGGCGTGCGGAATGCGGAGCGGTCGTCGCCGAGTTTGAACTCGAGGCGCTGGTTCGGTCGGTCGACAATGAACTGGTTGCCCGAGGCCGGCTGATCCTGCAACTTGGGCACGATCACGATGGGGAACTCAAGCCCCTTGGCCTGATGGATGGTGAGGAAGCGGACGGCGTCGTCGTCGGCCTCGGTCGTGGGCGATTCCGACTCGGGCAAGTTGCGGACTCCACGCTGCGAGAGCCAACGCACGAAGGGTCGCAGGCTGTCGTCGTTGTTGTCGGCGAAATGCGCTGCTCGTTGAACGAGCATTCGCAGGTTGGCCTGACGCTGGCGCATTTGGCCCGAAGGGACGCCGACGGCCTGGGCCAGCAACAGGCCGGAGGCGCGAATGACGTGATCAATCAGCTCGGGCAGGTTGAAGCGGCTCAGGTCGTCGCGGAACTCGCCGAGAGACCGGATCGGTTCACGAAGACGGCCCTGATAGGCGTCTGGCAGAGCAAGGGCGTTCAACCGGACCGGTTGTGTTCCGAGTGCGGAGCGCAGATCGAGGAGTTCGGTGTCGGAGGCGGCGACGAGCGGCGATTTGAGCGTTGCGAGCGCGGCGACCTCGTCCGTGGGATCGTCCAGCGCTTGCAGCAGGTGGGCGACGGCTCGGATTTCGGGTTTCTGGTAGAAGCCCTGGCCGCTATCGAAGTGGTAGGGAATGCCGGCCCGATCGAGCGCCGACGTGTAGAGGTCGGCGCCGGTCCTGGTCCGGACGAGTACGGCGATGTCGCGGAATTGCGGCGGTTGCAAGCCATCCGGCGATGACAGATGGCCCAGGGAGGCATCGGGTTGTTGCATGTGCGTGATCAGATTGGCGATCAGTTTGGCTTCGGCGCCGCGAGCCTCGGGAGCGCGTTCGAATCTCCGGTTCGAAGGGATCACGGCGACGGCCGGTCCCCGGTCCTGGCGATGCGGCACGGTCGCTTCCCAGCGGGCCTGGGCGCGCGAATAGTCCTGATGCGGCTTGATTATGCCAGGCAGCACGGCGTTTTGCCAGTCGCAGAGTTGCGGTCGGGCTCGGAAGTTGACGGTCAGGCTGGCGATGGCCGAGGTGTCCGACGCGGCACGGAAGATGTCCCGCACCTGCTCGTAGATGTCGATGTCGGCTCGGCGAAAGCGGTAGATCGATTGCTTGGGGTCGCCGGCCAGGACCAGTCGTCCGGGTCCGGGACTGGCCTTTGTCCAGTCGTCAGTGTCTGAATCGGCGGCGAGCAGCAGCGCGATCTGCGCTTGCAGCGGGTCGGTGTCCTGAAACTCGTCAACCAGGATGGTTCGATATCTGCTGCGTAGGTCCACGCGCGCTGCCTTCGAGCGGACGAGCAGATCGCGCGCTTCCAGCAGGAGGTCGTCGTAGCTGAGCACGCCGTCGGCTCGGCGGCGGTTGGCGTCCTGTTCGATGAACTCGCGCAAGGCGTCGGTCAGGTCGTTGAGGGCGATATCGCGCTCGCGTTGGTCTTCGGGGATTTCTTCCGAGGGCTGGACATCGGAGCGAGCGCCCGTGAGATCGCGGTTGCGGGCAAGTTGCTCTGCGGCGAGCTGGAGGTCGCGCAGTTGCAATCCCAGGTCGAGTGCGCGTTGCAGGGTCTGCTGGGGCGCGTCGTTACTCCAGAGCCATGAGCGCCATGACTGGGCGAAGCGGAGATCGGCCTGGAGTTGGTCGAGGACGTTGAAGTCGGGGTCGAGGCCGGCGTCGAGCGATCGTTCCCGCAGAATGTTGGCGGCAAAGGCGTGGATCGTCTGGATCTGAGCAGCGTCGACGTCGCGCAGGGCTTCGTGCAGGCCGGCCGACGACAGCTCGGCGCGGATGCGCTCGCGCAGTTCGCCTGCGGCTTTCTCGGTGAACGTGATGGCCACGATCTCGTCGAGTGAGCGGCCGTTGCGGACGAGATTAACGACTCGGGCGACGATCACCGACGTCTTGCCCGAACCGGCGCCGGCCTCGAGGAAGAATGATGTATCGAGCTCGTTGATGATGCGCTCGCGGACGGCCTGGTCGGCGGGCTTTGATGATGTGTCAGTCATTCGGTGAGTGATCCAGTCTCCGATTCAATCGGGGAGTCGCTCGGAGAAGGCATCTCGTATCTCCCCGTCCCAGTCCCCGCTTCACGCGGGGACCCGCTCGGGGGCACGGCTAATCTTGCGGTGGTGTTTCGAGGACGGGAGGAGCGGGTCCCCGCGTGAAGCGGGGACTGGGAATTCCGGCTTGGTGACACACTCCCCGAGCAGGGACTGAAAACTCCGATTCGTGGCCTTCTCCTTACAGATATGTTCATGAGCGTTGTCGTCGCATGACTTCAAGTGGTCGGACCGCTTCTTGGTCCTGTCGCGACTTCTTCTGATAGCGGCCTGCGATGTCGGCGGTGCAGGCCGATTCGTAGGGGCACTGTCGGCAGTTTGGCCGGTCTCGCGGCGGGTTTCCCGGGTTAGGAATGAAGCTGGCCGATTCGAGCTGATCGGCGATCACGGCGAGAGTGTCGCGCAGTCGCTCGCCGTCGCTGGGGGCTGAGCGACCGCCGCGGGTGGTTAGCGATTCACCTCGGAGGGTTTGCGACTCGAATGCGCCCCGACTCGTGACCGAGCGCAGCTCGACTTCCGCTTGCCGGATTGGGACTTCGCGCTGCGTCAGGGCGGTCAGGTTGGCGATCGCGAGGAACGATGAACCGTTGATGAAGCCGCGAATATCGGGAAGCGTTTGACCGGTGAAATACGAGACCGCGCGCTGACGTCCGTCGGTGTGCTCGTCTATGCGGTCGATTGCGCCGTGGAATCGGATGTTCCTGCCGCCCGTTACGCGGATGGGCGCGTCTTCGAAGGCGGCGTCAACATCGAGTGGACTCCAGCCGTTGCGGGCGTCGGACGCCTCTCGTCGGCGGGCTCGATCAAGGTCCTGCATCAGTTCTTGTCGCAGTGCCGGGATGGATGCTGGGGGTCCGAGCGCGCCGGACTCTGCTGCGGCGTCCAATAATTGTTGTGCAACGGTGTTGAAGTGTGTCTCGTTGCTCGCGTATTCGAGCCAGGTTTGATCTGCCTGGTGCTGCATGAAGTCTCTAGCCCAGACGGACAGGATCTGGCGGATTAGACGGCTCAGGATGTCTCGTCGGGGTTGATCGGGGCGGGCGGCGTCTGGCTCGGCCCTGGCTCCGATGATGTATCGCAAGTAGAAGCGGTATGGACAGGTGACGAAGGTCTCGATTGCGGAGGCGGACCACGTTCGATCGAGGGGATTCCAGCCTTCTCCGATCCTGGAGGAATCGAGCACACCGTCGAACTCGGTGAAGCTGGCGGCGTTGCGCTGGAGACGGGCGTGTTCGGCGGCTTCCGCCGGCGGCCAGAGTTCCGGCAGCGCGCTGCGTGTGTCGGCGTTGGGCGATGCGAGGAGGGCGAGATCGAAGGACTGCTCGTCGGGGGCCGCGATCGTGGCGCTCCAGTCGTGTGCTTCGATGTCGGCGGCGCCTGGCAGCGTCGTGACGACAGCGGACTCGATGCGTTGGATGCGGCCGATGTCGCTGAGCGCGGACTCGGTGTGCGATTCGTTTGTGGCGCCAATGCCTTCGGCGGCAGTCTCGAGGATGAGCGAGGATGGCCGTGCAGGTCCTCCGACGGCGCTGCTGCGCCGGCTCCAGCTTGCAGTGAATTGCTGTTGGGCGGCTCGACGCATCAGCTCCCAGGCGTGACGGTCGCTGTCTCCTCGATCTCGCTGTAGAGCGAGTGCGTCCGGCACTCGCTGATTGATCGCGGCTCGCTCGGCGTCGGGGAGCAGCGGGTCCTGTCTGCCGACGGCTGGGAAGATGCGCTCGGCCACTCCGGCTGCGAAGACGGCGTCGTAGCGGATGCCGCGAGCGGGGCCGGTGGCTGCGCCGACGTTGACGCCGCCGATGAGGCGACGCGGGTCTCGGACGACGCGCGAGCCGAAGGACCTGCCCAGCGCCGTGAGCCCATCCTGAGGCGACCAGGTTGGACCGAGTGCTTCGTGGTTGCGCAGTTGGTCGAAGACATCGCGAGCGGCGAGTCGGAGAGATTGGTCGGCTCGCTCGTCGTTGAGGTAGAGGTCGAAGGCGTCGATCAGGAGATCCGCAGCGGCGGCCCACGACTCGGCCTCCCGTAGCTCTCGGCTGCGCTCGCTGAGGTTGTGAACGACGGCGACCAGGTCCTCGCCGCCGCTCTGGTTGCCTTCGCGCCAGCGGTCCAATCGCTCTTCCATGACGACGAGGTTTCGGGTGAGGCCGGCGTCGATTGAGGCTCGCTCCCACTGTGCCGGATGTCGATGGTGATCGAGCAGCCGTCCGCGCAAGGCTCGATGTGACAACCAGTTGAGTAGCTCGGATCGCTCGACGGTGTCCGGGCTGAGCAGCACACGCGCCAGTCGTTGTGCTGCGTGACCAATCGGTGTGCGCGCCAGTTGGCGTCCGCCGATTCTCCAGGTCGGGATGTCGGCTCGCTCGAGCGCGGCGCAAACGCGGTCGTCGGTGGGCGCTCCCTGCTGATGCAGGATCGCGATCCGGTGGAAGGCGACGCCGTCGCCGGCGAGCGCCAGGACACGAGAGACGATCTCGTCGGCTTCGGCAGTCGGATCGCCGACGCTGAAATACTCATCGGGCGCGAGGCTGGCCTGTGGGATGTCGGGCCGAATCACGCGGCTGTCCAGGTCTCGTCGAAGTGCGGTCAAGGTGCGCTGGGGTGGAGACGCTGGATCGTTGGACGGCGCAACCAGCAGCATTCGTACATCTGTCGAGTCGGCCAGGCGCTTGAGCAGGAGTCGTTGGATTCGCGTGAGATCGTAGATGCCTGAAACGATCAGCGGAGCGCCGCCGAGCGCTTCACGGAAGGCGGTATCGGGTGTTGCCGGACTAATGGCGTCCTCGTAGCGAGAGGTGCGGTCGGCGGCGGCGGCGGTCGCCTCGCGCCAGGCGTTGAACACGATGTTGAGGTCGCCATCCGGCAGGACCTCGGGCGTGAGCGCCGCCTCGCGAAGGTCGGTGAGGGTTCGGAGCAGCGCCGCAGCAACTCCAGGAGCTTGAGGATCGAGTGTTGCCAGTTCAACGTCGCGGAGGACACGGCGCAGTGTGGTGAGGTCGGCGCCGGCCGGCCAGGATTGTCGAGCTGGCGCATCGCCGAATCCTGAGGCAGCCTGCGCCAGGTCGACCGGGGTGAATCCATAGACGCCGGCAAGCGCGCCGCCGTTGGCCTCGGCGAGCATGCGCTGCGTGGAGAGTCGCTGCAGGGCAGAGCCGTGGAGGACGTTGAGGCGAGTGAGTGGCGAGGGTCGTTCGGCGGCGAGTTGGGTCAGTCGGCGGTCGTTGGCGGCGGGGTCGGGGAGGAGCTCGATCGTGAGGGTCATGGGGAGGTCAGGGTAGTGGTCAGTCAGGCCTCAGTGCGGAACTCCTCTTCGCCCCCCTTGCGGGGGAGATGCCGCAGGCAGAGGGGGGGGCTCCCCATCTCAAGGCCTATCTGGTTGCTGGCGGAGGACCTCCCCTCTGTCATTCCGTGACATCTCCCCCCGCAAGGGGGGAGGGGCTTTGTGAGTCTTGCAACGGTCTCCTGGAAGGGGGAGCAACGGAGCCCGGACAGCCCGATCCTTCTGCGGAGTTAAACGAATGAAGCGAGGGCTGCTCCGTAGAGCTGCCCCCGCCCCAACCGGTCCCCGCGAAGGGGGATCGGCCGTCGGTCGCTAGACGGCGGCCGGGCCCCGTTCACGGGTGCGCACTCGCACGGCGTCTTCGACATTGAGGACGAAGATCTTGCCGTCGCCGATGTTGCCGGATGCCGCGTTCTCGACAATCGCCTCAATCACGTCGTCAAGCGGCGTGGTGTTGATCACGATTTCGACCTTGATCTTGGGCAGGTAGTCGACCTGCACCTTCTGTCCTCGGAACTCCTGGACGACACCCTTCTGAGCGCCGCGTCCGCGGACTTCGGAGATGGTCATCGAGACGATCCCGATTTCCTCGAGCGCCGTGCGAACGACGGGGAGTCGTTCGGGGCGGATGATGGCGATCACCATTTTCATGATCGTGTTCCTTCCTACTGGAACTGGAACTGGAGCGGTGCGGTGTGCGGCGGTGGTCTGTGCTGTCGGCCACCGCCGCTTGCCACGACGTTAGCGATTTTGTTTGTCGCCTCCGCCGCCGCCGCCAGCGGGACTGCCAGCCGGAGCTGGGCTCTCCTCGCCAGCCGAGATTTCGACGGCCACGCCGGGCGCAACAGTCGGGAACTCGGGGTAGGCGCCGATGCCGTGCTCTTGCACGTCGAGTCCGGCCAGTTCTTCGTTCTCCGAGACACGGAGTCCGATGGTCTTCTTGATCACGAGGAACAGGATGGCGGAGGTCACGGTGACCCAGGCGAAGATGGAGAGGACGCCGATCAGCTGCTCGAGCAGGGCGCGGAAGCCGCCGCCCATGAACAGGCCGTGTCCGGGAGCGCCCCAGGCTTCGGCTGCGCCGGCGGTGGCGAAGAGGCCAACCGCGAGCGTGCCCCAGACGCCACAGACGCCGTGGACGGAGATTGCGCCGACGGGGTCGTCGATCTTGATCCGGTCGAACGTTTCGACCGCGAAGACGACCAGTCCGCCACCGATGCCACCGATCAGGATGGCAGCCCAGGGCTCAACGAAGCCACAGCCTGCGGTGATCGAGACGAGTCCGGCGAGCGCGCCGTTGACGGTGAGACCGAGGTCGGCCTTGCCGTAGCGGAATTTAGCGACCGACATGGCGACGATTGCACCAGTACCGGCTGCGAGGGTGGTGTTGATGGCAATCCAGGCGGCCTCGGTCGCGAGTCCACCGGAGAGTCCGAGGGTGGAGCCGGCGTTGAACCCGTACCAACCGAACCAGAGGATGAACATACCCAGCGTGGCGAGGGTCATGTTGTGGCCGGGGATGGCGCGGATTTCCGAGCCGACGTACTTGCCGATGCGCGGGCCGACCATGATGGCGCCCATCAGTCCGGCCCATGCGCCGACGCTGTGGACCAGGGTCGAGCCTGCGTAGTCCATGAAGCCACGTTCGCCGAGCCAGCCGCCGCCCCAGCCCCAGTGAATCACGATGGGGTAGATGATGCCGGTGACGAACACGGTGTAGAAGAGGTAAGCGCTGAACTTGGTGCGTTCGGCCAGGGCGCCGGAGACGATGGTCGCGGCGGTCGCGGCGAAGGCCCACTGGAAGAAGAAGACGGCTGCCTCGGAGACGCCGCCGCTGGTGTCGGTCAGTCCGCCCAGCGCGGGGAAGAACGAGTCACCGCCGACGAGTCCGCCCTGGCTGCCGCCGAAGGCAAAGCCGAAGCCGACTGCCCACCAGACGACCGCGCCAGCGGAGGCGTCGAGCACGTTCTTCATCAGGATGTTGGAGGTGTTCTTGACGCGCACGAAGCCGGCCTCAAGGAGACCGAATCCCGCCTGCATGAAGAACACCAGGATGCCGGCGACGACAAACCAGAGGGTGTCAACCGCGAGGATGATGTCCGCGAGCGCCGCAGCGTTTTCCTCAACGCTTTGTCCATAGGCGATGCCAACGGTGGCCAAGAGGCCGGTGACGATGCCGAGGAATAACCCCAGTCCAGGTTTGCGGACAGCCCCAAACGATAGTGGCTGTGTCCTGACCAATCGGGCAAGTATCACAATTGCCTCCCTTCCCGAGTTCCGGTCTGAAGGCAACGTATGGAAGGTCGGCAATGTGATGGTTTCGTAAGAGTTGCGCCCAGATGTCATTTCGGTTGCGCGTACATTTCGGGAATGTGTCGGATGTTTCGGGGGTGTTTCGTGGAGGGCTCAATCTTCTCTCCCCCTTTGCGGAGACCTCTGAATCAGGCCGGCACATCTGGTTCCCAGTCCCCGCCTCCGCGCGGGGACCTGCCCCATGTTCCTCGCCGGCTGAGCGACAATGGCTGCGATGCATATCTGTTGAGGAGCAATGAACGAGTGACAGCCCCGCGAAGTGGAACGGGTCCCCGCGTGAAGCGGGGACTGAGAGTCTGCGGATGGGGGCAGAATTCAGAGACCTCCCCCGTTGGGGGAGGTGCGCCGCAGGCGCGGAGGGGGCTCCCGCCGGGGGGCACGCGGGGCGGTCAGCGGCGGGCGGGCCCCACAGCCACTTCTTGGCAGCTCCCCCACAGAGGGAGCCCTTGAACCGCTAGCATTCCGATATGGGACCGCGACTGATCAAGGCATTGACACGATTTCAGCAGCCGATCTTTACGCTCATGCGTGGGCGGCTTCAGGGGCCTCCGACGCTTCGGCTTTGGACGATGGGGCGGAAGTCGGGGCGTGAGCGATCGGTGTTGCTGTTGTATCTCGATGAAGGACCGCGGGTGATCGTGGTGGCGTCGTATGGCGGACACTCTGATGATCCGCAGTGGTGGAAGAACCTCAAGGTGGAGGCGGACTGCCGGATTTGGTCGGCGGCGCGGGGGTCGGAGTCGCTGGTGGCGTCGGAGTTGGAGGGCGAGGAGCGGGAAGAGGTCTGGGATCGGTTGATTTCGATGTATTCGCCGTATACGGGGTATCAGGATAAGACATCGCGGCGGATTCCGCTGGTTGCGCTTTCGCCAGCCCCAGCCACTGTCGAGTGAGACCTGCTGATACGCTAAACATAATTGAACTTGGAATCTGCGCGAGTCGCGCATAGCTGTGGTGGACCGTTTGAGTTTTATTCGGCGCTTGATAGGTAAATCTGACACGCCCGCATCGACCAGTGCGCCAGCCCCGCCACCAGCTCCGGCGCCTCAGCCATCCCAGCCGGCTGCTCCAAGAGCTTCCGCCAATGGCGCCGCGCCGGTGGATGCTCGTCCCAGGCCGCAGCGCCGGAAGCGCAAGCCGCGCTCGGCTCAAGCTGGTCAGCGTGCCCAGCCGGCTCAGCGCGCTCAGCGCGACCCGGGAGGTTCGTCGGCTCCGATTGCCACCCAGGACGGTCCCCGTCCGCCGAGTCGACGGCGAAACCGGAAACGTCGCTCGGGTGGCGGCGGAGCGCCTGGACCACAGGGTGCAACCCAGAGGGCGCTGCTCTCGGGTGGCTATCAACTACCTCCGCTGGACGAACTGGACCAGGTATCCCCCGACGATTGGCCGGAGTCGTTTCAGGTGCTGGGACTCTCTGAGCGCATGCTCTCCGCGCTGACCGCGCTGAAGTTCACGGACCCGACGCCAATTCAGGAGGAGTCGATTCCATTGATGATGAATGGCCGCGACGTGGTTGGCCAGGCGCAGACCGGGACCGGCAAGACCGTGGCGTTTGGAGTGCCGGCCGTCGAATGTTGCGATCCCGATTTGGGTGAATGCCAGGCGATCATCCTGACGCCGACTCGTGAGCTAGCTCAGCAGATTGGCTCGGTGCTCGATTTCTTTGCTCGTGCGAAGGGCCTGGAAGCGACCGTGTTAATGGGCGGTCGTCGGCTGACCGACGACTTCGCCAACCTCGAGCGCCGGCCGCAGATCGTGGTTGGGACGCCGGGCCGGATCATCGATCATCTGGAACGTCGCACGCTGCGCCTTGGCAACGTGCGCATGGCCGTCCTTGACGAGGCCGACCGGATGCTGGACATCGGTTTCTATCCCGACATGCGGCGGATCCTGCGTCGATGTCCCGACGATCGCCAAACGGCGCTGTTCTCGGCAACGATTCCGACGCCGATCAAGTCGCTGATTCATCAATTCATGCGGGAACCGGAGCATGTAAACATCGCACCGGAAATCACCACCGCCGAGGGAATTACGCAGCGCTACTTCGAGGTCGCCAATCGCGACAAGATTCGCGCCGTCGAAGAGCTGCTGCCGGAACTGACCGGGCGGACGCTGGTCTTCTGCAACATGAAGGTGACCGTGGACCGTCTCGTGCGCCGGCTGCTGGATCGCGGACTCAACGCCGACGCGATCCACGGCGACCGCGATCAGCGCAAGCGAGATCGGGTGATGGGCGCGTTCCGCTCAGGCGAATTGCAGTTCCTCGTGGCCACCGATGTCGCAGCGCGCGGGCTCGATATTCCCGACGTGCAGCACGTGGTCAACTTCGACCTGCCGCAGACGGCTGAGGATTACGTGCATCGAGTTGGGCGAACGGGTCGAGCGGGCGCTGAGGGCCTGGCGATCTCGTTTGTAGGTGAATGGGACTTTGACCAGCTGGAGAAGATTCTGAAGCTGGTCGGTGACGATCTGCAGCGGAGTGAGTTGGGGATGTACACGTCGAAGTAGAGGCGGGGAACGGGAACCCCTCAGTCACGCCCGATCAAGCCGGGCGCAGGCTTTCGTGACAGCTCCCCCTCGCAGAGACCTTTGATTAAGTCCCCTTCTCCCCCCTTGCGGGGGAGATGCCGTAGGCAGAGGGGGGAGGCTCCCCATCTCAAGGCCTATCTAGTCGCTGGCGGCGGACCCCCCCTCTGTCACTCTGTGACATCTCCCCCCGCAGGGGGGGAGAGGGGATACGTGAGTTCTTCAAAGGTCTCCTCGCAGGGGGAGCTGCCACGCAGCGACTGAGGGGGTCCGTCCGCCTCAGTGGATGCTCCATCCGGAGTTTTGCCACATTCTGCGAGCCTCGTTATGGATCTTTGGACGAGCTGCGATCAACCCTTTGACGGATGGTTCCGCCTGATTGAACTGGAACGGCTTGCCGTCGATGTCGGTGACGGTGGCGCCAGCAGCTTCCAGCAAGGCTGCGCCGGCGGCGATGTCCCATTCGCTTCGGCGTCCGGGTGTGAAGACGAGGCAGCCCTTGCCGGTGGCGAGCAGCGCCATTCGATAGGCGATTGAACCCACGGGCATGACCTTTGTGCCGTCCGGCACTGGCGGGAGGTCTCCGTAGCGCCACTCGCCGCGTCCGACGAGCATGAAGCTGTCGGTCAGGGACACGACCGGTTCCAGCTCAAACCGCTCATCTTCGGCGTCTGTCGTCGCGGCGTACATCTCGTCGGCGGCGGGGTTGAAGACCACGCCGAGCACCGACTGACCGTTGTAGGCGAGGGCGATGGAGACGGCGTACTCGGGGACGCCTTGCAGGAATTCTCGAGTGCCGTCGAGCGGGTCGATGATCCAGACGCGGCGATTGGTTAGACGCTGGTGGTCGTCGTGGCCTTCTTCGGAGAGCCAGCCGTCGTCCGGAAATGCGCCGAGCAGGGTCTCGCGCAGGGCGGCGTCGACTTCGACATCGGCTTCGGAGACGACCTCGTAGCTGATGCCTCGTGAGGCGCCGCTGCTCTGCTTCCAGCCGTAGCGCGCGCCCGACTCCTGGTATCGAAGTAGGATTTCGCCGGCGCGATGAGCGGCTTCCTGGGCGGCCTCGAGTTCTGCGTCGTAGGCCACGGGCAGCCCCCTCTGTCGCTCCGCGACATCTCCCCCATCGGGGGAGTTTTTTGGGACTAGAACCCCGCTTGCTTGTCGACTTGGCCGACCAGTTCTCGGTTGCCTCGGTAGCGGCGCAGGTTTTCGCAGAATCGCTCAAGGTTGCGTCCGGCCCGGAGCTGGGATGCGCCGGCGGTGTGTGGGGTCATGACGATGTTGTCGATCTCGAAGACACGGTGATCTGCCGGGAGTGGTTCGCCCTCGACAACGTCGAGCGCGGCTCCGCGCAGGTGGCCCGATTCGATTGCTTCGATCAATGCTTCCAGCTCGATGATCTCGCCGCGCGTGACATTCACCAGGACCGAGCCTGGCTTCATCTTGGCGATCGTCTCGCGGTTGAACAGATGGTGTGTCTCGGCGGTCAGTGGCGTGCAGACGGCGACGACGTCGGATTTCTTCAACAGGGTGTCGAGCTGTTTCATACTACCGATGACCGGCGCGATTGGCGTGCCGCGGACGGCGAGGGCGTCGACGGCGCGCAGGTTCATGCCGAAGCCGTTGGCCCGCTCGGCGATGGCTCGGCCGGTGCCGCCGAATCCGACGATGCCCATGGTCAGGCCGGAGAGCTCAAAGGCGGCGCGGCGCATCGGCACGCGACCGCCCCAGGCCTCGCCCTTAAGCTGCATCGCGGGCTTGAGCGATCGTGCCAGCGCGAGCAGGAGCGCGAAGGCGTGGTCGGCCAGGTGAGGTCCGACGAGTCCCTTTTCGCCGGTCAGGGGAATGTCGGCGTTCTTGAACTCGTCGAACAGGTAGCCGTCAACGCCGGAGGCGGTGGCGTGGACCCACTTGAGTTGCTTGGCCTCGGCGAAGAGCTCAGGCGTGAGGTAACCGAGCAGAACTTCGGCGTCGGCGATCATCTCCATGGCGTCCTCGCGGTTGTTGGCGACGACGACATCGGCCTCGGGCCCGGCGGCTTTGCGAATGTCAACGAGTTGGGCTTCTGAGACTTCGGGCAAAGTGAGTCCGGGCATCACGAGTACGCGCATGGTTCAGTTCGCTCCTGAGATTCGTTGAGGCGCGACCGGTGGGCGCCAGCGGTCAGAGTAGCACCGGTCGACAGCGCCACTCGACGGTCACTCGATATACGTGGGGGCCGCCTTAGACTGGCCTGCGTATCTGATCTGACGAGGTGAGGAGTGATCATGGCAGACGTGAAGTTTGGGGCGCAGGTGTCGGCGTATTTGACGTCCTGGGATGAAATTCGCGAGGTCGCGCAGACGATGGACGCGGGTCGCTACGACTCGATCTGGTTTGCTGACCACTTTGTCCCACCGAACCGGGGCAAGGAGGTCGAGAGTCGCGAGGCGTTCGAGGCGTTCTCGCTGGCGGCGGCTGTCGGGGCATGCACGGAGACGCTGCGGATTGGGCACCTGGTGCTGGGCAATACGTATCGCAATCCCGGTCTGGTCGCGAAGATTGCCGGCTCGGTTGACCACATCTCGCACGGACGCTTCACGTTGGGCATCGGCGCGTCGTGGTTCCGTCGCGAGCACGCGGCGTACGGTTGGGACTTTCCCAGCATGAAGGAGCGGCAGGATCGGTTCGAGGAAGCGTGCAAGATGCTGCGCGGCATCATTCATAGCGACGGCGGCAGAGTAACGTTTGATGGTCAGTACTATTCGCTTGATGACGCTCCACTCTCGCCAGGAAGCTATGATCATCCGATACCAATCCTCGTTGGTGGGACTGGTCCGAAGCGTACGTTAAGAACGCTGGCGATGTACGGCGACATCCTTAATCTCGATGGATGGGCCGGTCGTGGGATGTCAGTGGAACTACTGAAGGAGAAGGTTGATATTCTGCATGCTCATTGTGAGGATGTCGGTCGTGATCCGTCGGAGATCAAGATTACCGCGTTGATGCCGTGTCTCTTGACTGACGATGAGTCTGAAGCGAAGGCGTGGGAGGAGCGTATTGGTCCTGGTACGTTGAATGGTACTGCCGACCAGATCGTGGAACGGATCGGCGAGTTTGTTGAGTACGGTATCGACGAGATCATGTTCGGTCGTCGTGGCGACAACGATCCAGAGTACTTCCAGCGTCTGGATGATGCAGTCATCTCGCAGTTCGGGTAAGCTGGGGGCGTTGAGAAGGAGTGGAGTGATGGACGCCAAGGAAGCTGTTTCCTATGCCAAACGGTACGTTTCGGAATTGTTCTCTGAAGAGAACATTGCCGAAGTCGCGCTTGAGGAGATAGACTACGACTATGACGAGGAGGAGTGGAGGGTCACCATAGGCTTCACGCGTCCGTGGGCCTCGCCAAAGACGAGTGGGCACATCGGGTTCCAACTGCCGGCGAATCGGGCGTACAAGCAGGTGAGGATGACCGAGGACGGAAGCAAGGTGCTGTCGGTCAAGGACCGCATACTGCAGTTTGCAGACCCACACGAGTAGGGTCAACCGGTGTCAGAGTTGCTCGTCGACTCCAATCTTCTTGTGTTGCTGATCGTTGGTCGTGTTGATCGGAATCTGATTGGCCGGCATCGTCGGCTAAAGCAATATACTCCCGAGGACTATGACCAGCTTATTGAGGTGCTGGCTGACGCGGAGCGGATTATTGTAACCCCCAACACCTTGACGGAGACGGCGAACTTGCTTGCCTTTCAACGCGGTGGCATCGGCTTGGCGTTGGCCAGCGAGCTGCAGTCATTAATCGAGCAAGAAGTTGAGGTTGTGGTGCCGAGTATCAAGGCAGCCGGACGGCCGGAATTTCACCGCCTTGGATTGACTGACGCTGCACTGCTCGAAATCGCCTCGAAGGACCGACGGTTGCTTACAGCGGATATGAAACTTTACGGCGCGGCACTCGCCCAGGATGCGAATTCTGCGCTTAACTTCAGAGGCACAGCAAACGACGAGCGATAGACTCGGCGCGGGCGACAAAAGGAGAGAACTCATGAAATTTCGCAGGATGGGTCGGACTGGGCTTCGGGTTTCGGAGATTTGTTTGGGGACGATGACGTTTGGTTTCCAGACCGAGGCTGAGGAGGCCTTTCGGATCATGGATGCCGCGTTTGACGGTGGGGTGAACTTCATCGACGCAGCGGATGTCTATCCGATTGGCACCGAGGAAGTGGGCACGACCGAGTCAATTGTTGGCCGTTGGCTGGCCGGACGGCCTCGCGACCAGGTGGTGTTGGCGACGAAGTGCGTCGGCGCGATGGGGCCGTCGCCGAATCAGCGCGGAGCGTCGCGGCAGCACATCCTGTCGGCGGTGGACGAGTCGCTGCGGCGGCTGGGGACGGACTACATCGACCTTTACCAGCTGCACAGTCCCGACCCTCGCACGCCGATCGAGGAGACGATGAAGGCCCTGGACGATCTCGTGCGTTGGGGCAAGGTTCGCTATGTGGGGGCGTCGAACTATCGGGCATGGCAGTTGGCGTTGGCGCTTGGCGCATCGGATCAGGCCGGGATTGCACGGTTCGACTGCGACCAGCCGCGCTACAACATCCTCTGGCGTGACGTCGAGGCCGATCTGCTGCCGCTCTGCCGCGACCAGGGCGTGGGCATCATCGCCTATAACCCGTTGGCTGGCGGCTTCCTGACCGGCAAGTACCGGAACACGGCCGATCTGCAGGAGGACACCCGCTTCACGCTGGGCAGCGCCGGTCCGCGATACCGGGCACGGTACTGGGACGAGATCCAGTTCGAGCAGGTCGCTCGGTTGCAGCGCTACTTCGCCGAGCGTGAAGTGAGCATCACCCACGCGGCGATCGCCTGGGTGCTGGCGCAGGACGGGATCACGTCGGCGATTGTTGGAGCGTCGAGGGCCGAGCAGATCGTGGATTCGCTGGGCTACTCAGAGGTCGAGCTGACCACCGAAGACCTGAAGTTCTGCGATGAGCCGTGGTACCAGATACCGCGTCCGATGGACCCGGAAGTGGCGATGCGCTGAGTCGGCGATCCACTCAAGACATAGGTCACACAGGCGGTGACGTTGCCGGTTCTCGACGATCCGTTGCGGAT
Organism: Dehalococcoidia bacterium; assembly: GCA_965261715.1. Lineage (GTDB taxonomy): Bacteria > Chloroflexota > Dehalococcoidia > Bin125 > Bin125 > Bin125. The sequence continues at coordinate 2,073,189 of OZ253471.1, read as the reverse complement.
GTGTCCGACCAGAGAACTGAGCGCCGTGCTAATTACTCAGTTTTGCGTGGGTTATCCGGATCCGGGAACGAGGCTCCGGAAGACGAGAACGCTCCGTAGATCGCGTACACCAGGTAGTTGGTTGAGGCTGTGCCAACCGAGTGATGGTAGGAGGTGTCGTCCGTTCCCAGGCTGACGACGGTGTACGTGCGATTGTGGTGAAAGGCGAGCTCGTAGCCCGTCAGGTCCTGACTGTTGGGGAAATCGTTTTCCTCGGGAGCGTCCCATCCGACGTCGACTCCGCCATCGGCGTTGTTCACGCGGGTCGTCGATTCCGGCCGCGCGTAGCTGGGAAGGTCCACCCGGAAGTAGTCGCTCGGATCGCTGACGACCGTGTTGTCGTCTTCGTCCTCGTAGATCGCCATGACCCGATACAACAAGCTCAGTGGCCCGAATGTGCCGTTGTGGCCGCCGGCGGTATCGGTATATTCCGTGTCGGTGTTGCCACTATTTCGGACCACCGTTTCCAACTCTGCGGTATGCGGCGGAACTCGCTGGATCCGGTAACCGACGACCGTCGCGGTGACGTAGTCGAAGCTTTCGTTGGGCGACATCCAGGTGATCTTCACGCCCGTAGTGACAATCTCGGAGGCGAGTCCGGTTGGCGGAGGCGTGAGGTCAAGTAGAGGCGGCGAGGGGAAGGCCGAAGACGGAGTTTCAAAGACGCCGTACACGGCTGTCAGCTCGTACCTCGTGGCATTCGTGCCATCAGCGTCCGTGTAGTTGAGGTCGTCCGTCGCCAGCTCGACAACGGTCTGCGTGTCTCCGTCGATCACCGTGACTTCGATGCCGGAAAACGATGGCGCGAACCCCTGTGACCATGACAGGGAAGGCGCGTTCCAGGTGAGATGGACGCCATCGTCATCATTTGAGCGCTCGAGACTGGTCGCCTGCGGCACGTTTGGGACACTAATCGCGACATCATCGGATGCAGCCGTGCTCGTGCGAGTTCCGTCCTCCGCTTCGTAGATGCCGAGAACCTGGTAGTACCAGCGGTGTCCGGCTGTGAACCTCCCGCTGGTGTCGCCGCTGGTATCGGTGTAGGACGTGTCTGTGGTCTCGGTGTCTTCGATCAGCGTGGATAGGTATCCATGTTTGGGGGCGCGCTCGATCTGATATCCAACCAGCGTTCCGACGGTGGTATCGCTGGGCGCTTCCGGCGTGGCCCAGGAAATTTGCAGGCCGGTTGAGACTGCTTCTGCTTGAACGGAGGTTGGCGCTGGCAGCTGGCTGTCTTCGGCCGCAGCGTGAGGCAGCAGCATGAATCCGACGACCGTCAGCATGGCGCCCAGCAGCCCCAGTCGAATGCCATGGTTCAAGAAGCGAAGATTCAGCGGCGCCATGGAGTCACGATTTCTATTCAAACCTGTCTGGAGGGATCTCGACGACCGGTGATGCTGAACTCGGCGCCGCTCCCCCTGCGCCGACCGAATCGGCCGGGGAAGGCGGCGCATATGCGGAGGACAGGCCGTTCATTCGAGGTCCCGGAATGTCTTACTCCGTTGCACATGACTGGGTAGATGTATCCGCCGCTGTCGGTGCAGGGAACCGCTCAACGGGAGAAGCAAACACGCCATAGAGCGTGAGCACGAAGTAGATTGCTCCGCCTTCAGGGATGGTTGCCTCGAAGCATTGGGCGTCAGCGGGCAAGTCGGTGGTGGAGAGCAGAACGCGGTCGTTGTTGGCTCGCAGGTTGTAGCCCGTCGGCTCAAGCGCGTCGGGCCGGGTTGATGCCGCTGGCGCTGTCCAGCTGAGGAGTGCTGTGCCATCGCTATCTGATCTGGACAGACCAGTGGCCGACGCCAGGAGCGGGATTCTGATCGAGGCGGCGCCGCTCGGCTCACTCTCGATCGAGGCGCCATCGTCTGTGCTGTACAGGGCGACCACGCGATACCACCATTGCTCAAAGGAGTAGAACCGATCTTCAACGCCGCCGCTTGCATCGATGTACTCAGATTCGGAGGCGTCGATGTCCTCGGCCACTGTTGTGTAGGGGTCTGTCCGATACGTGGATCGTTCAAGGCGAAGGCCCTCGAGGGTGACGACGAGGTCCGGGTCTGTTGTGCTGGGCGCGGCCCAACTCACCGCTAATCCGGTGCTAACCATCGAGACACTCACGCCGGCCGGCGGCAACGCCTGCGTGCGCGCAAGTGCCATGGGGAAATCGGACTCGAGGGAGCGGAAGACGCCGTAAATGACCGCAATCCGATATTTGGCAAACAGGTCGCCATCGGCGTGCGTGTAGCTCACCGCGTCGCTGTCCAATGTCTCCCTGCTCGCAACACCGTCATCGACGATTGTGAGCTGGTATCCGGTGCGCGGAGGCGCTTCTGAGCTCCATGACAATGAGGGCGCCGTCCAGGACAGATCGACACCGTTTGCGTCGTCAGAGCGCTCAAGGTTGCTGGCATTGGGAAAGGCGGGAACGGTGACTGTGGTTGCGGAGGACGCCGAACTGCGTACTTCGATCGCTTGATCAGTCTCGTAGATCGCCACAATCCGGTAGACCAGCGTGGAACCGGCCAAGAACCAGCTTTGTTTGTTGCCGGTGGAGTCGACGAACACTGTTTCGGTGTCGCCGCTGTTGTCAAGGATGGTGTCAAATGAACCGGTTCCAGTGCCTCCACGTTGGACCTCGTATCCGACGAGGGTCAAGTTGGGGCGAATCTCATCAGCCGATGGCTCAGTCCAGTCGATCTGTAGTCCCTCGCTGACCACCGAGATCCGGGGGTCAGTGGGAGCGGCTGCACTCGCGGCCTCGGCCGGCGCGGCCAACACGAACGCAGCAAACGCAACGAGCACGGCCCAGCCGATGACGTACCAACTGCTCGAGGTTCGCGAACCGCCGATTCGGAAATGATGAATGCTCACGTCGCCCCCCGGTGCCGATGGAAGCAAGGGACCGGTACACCGATATCAGTAGACCGTGACACAGATGCAACCATGTGCCTGTACATGGTATCTGTGTGTGCGACCACTTTCCAGATAGGAGATACGAAACTATCTGCGTTTGGTTATGAGAACGGTGGCTTGCAGCAGTCCAGATGCTCGCCGAACAACGCCAATCCTCGCTTCCCCCTTGGAGACCTTTGCAAAAGTCCTCTTCGCCCCCTTGCGGGGGAGATGCCGCAGGCAGAGGGGGGGGCTTCCCATCTCAAGGCCTATCTGGTCGCTGGCGGCGGACCCCCCCTCTGTCACTCCGTGACATCTCCCCCCGCAAGGGGGGGAGAAGGGATTTGTGAGTTTTGCAAAGGTCTCCACAAGGGGGGAGAGTGGATTTGGGAGAATTGGCAGGCGCTTCGATTGGGGCCGTGACGTCGATGTGAAGCAGCCCTGGCGCTTCGGATCAGGGTTGCGATCAGATTCCGGTGTTTGTTGCCTACTGCCAGACAGGATCGTGAGAGCCAGGCTTGACCGTTCGTCCCCACTTCGGCGTGATGTCGCTGAACTGGATGGGGAAGCTCAGTCTTGTGAGCGTTCCGTAGTCGGAGTCGACTTCTTCGCTGTATTCGTCGGCCAGGCGGTAGCCCTCGTTGGGATCGGCGTCTTCGATCTGGTGCGGCGTTCCCAGTCTGAGGAACCAGGCGGCGGTCTGGCCTAGAGCGACCTTGACGTGCCAGCTTCCGCCTTCGACGGCTCGGCGGCGCAGCGCTTCGAGCGCTCCGTAGGCGCCCCAGTAGCCGGTGCCGTAGTCGTTGAGGGCGATGGCTGGTCCCGTGCCCATCATGCTGGTGAGGTCCTTCTGCTGCACGTGGTGGATACCTGAGGCGGCCTGGACGTTGCCGTCGAAGCCACGCTTTTCTTGCCAGGGACCGAATTGTCCGTAGGCGTTTTCGGAGATGTAGATGATGCCGGGGCGGCGCTCGGCCAGCGCCTCGGGGCTGAGGCCTCGGCGTGCGAGCGACCTGGCGCGGTAAGACTGGCTGAAGATGTCGGCGGCGTCGATCAGATTCCAGAGTGCGTCTGTGCCTTCTGCGGTTTCGAGGTCGACGAAGGCGCGGCGCTTGCCGTGACCGGTATCGACCTGGGCAGCCTGCATATCGGCGACGTTGGGCGCGCCGATGTGGAGCGCGTCTGCTCCGAGGGCGGCGAGCGTGCGCGAGATCGTGGGACCGGCGAGCACCTTGGTGTTGTCGATCACGCGGACGCCATTGAGTGGGAGCTCGCCACCAGGGATTGGCTTCGGCGGCGCATCGCCGATGCGTTCGATGGTCACGGCGGGCGAATCGGCGAGCAGCTTGCCCTGCGGGTGGGCGAGCCATTCCTCCGGCGTCTTGACGACGACACCCGGCAGTTGCGCGTCAATCAACCTGGCTTCCAGGTCATCGGCGTTGTGGGCGGCAACGTGTTCAGCGATGTTGTCGAGCGTGCAGCCCAGGACTTCGAAGGTGCGCTCCACGATGTGTGGGAAGCCGCTGAGCAGATAGAGATAGCGGCCGTCGCGAGTCGGGAAGATGCCCTGCCCCGGGGCGAGCGAGTCGGGCATCGACTCCAGGGCGTTGAGGCCGTTGACCTTGAGCACCCACATCGAGGAGATGCCAACGGCGGCCTGTCCCATGTGAATCTGAGCGGTCTGTCGCTGGCCGGTCTGTTGGTGTCGAACCTCGTCGACGACGCCGGCGATATTGCCCAGGATCGAAGAGACGCCCGAGGCGAGACGCAGAGGAGAGGGGTAGATCGGGTCGCCGTCGCCGACGAACTGGATATCGGAGCTGGTCGGCTTGACGCCGGCGGCCTTGCTGATGGCTGTGAAGTCGGCGCGATCCATGGACATGTGCTTCTCCTGCCCGCCTCGTGGTCGCGAATCAGGCTAGGGCTTGTTCACACAGCCGGCGATGTGTTCGGTCGAGGCGTGTGTTTTAGTCGTAGGCGGTTTCAGGTTTCAGGTGGAATTTTATTCCTGGGGTGGTTCGGGGACGATCTCCTGTGTATTGCTGGGGATCGTGTTTCAGCTTTTTCAGGTTCTTTCAGCTTTTTTCGGTCTGGTTGAGGGAATTCTGGTCGGTTGTTGTTCGGATCTGTTCGGATCTGTTCGGATTGGGACGAACCGGTTCGGTAGGTTGTCGCGCGTTTCGCGGGGCCTGGCAGGTGTTCGAGGACGTAGCGGGTTGTGGCTGGGCGTGGGGTTGACATTAGTTCCGTCTTTCAAGCGCTCATGTGTTCTGATGGTAGCGCGGCTGGGCAGGGTCGGAGCTGAGGCGCGGGGATTGGCCTGGGATTGGGCTGGGGTTGGCCGTCGCGAGCGTTCTTTGTGAACAGGCCTTAGCGACTCGTGCTCAGGCTCGGGCGCGGGCACTGCGTTGAGGCATATTCTGGTTGCCCAATCGAAGGGATGGATGTCGAAGAGATGCGGTCCCAAATTCGGCAATCAGAGGGCGAGCGGCTATGAGGATTGGCGAACCTGCGGGGAATCTCTCGTCGCCGGTTTCTGTGGCTGTTGCTCGCCGGTGGGACGGCTGCGGTGCTCGCGGCCTGTGGCGATGAGATTCCCATTGCTCCGGATGGCTTCAATGATCAATCGAAGGCGGGTGAGATGAAGTATGTATTCAAAGATCCCGCGCCGTTCATCCGGCAAGGACGGGCGGGACTCGAGGCGCGTCTTGAGTCGATGCCGGGTCTGCTGACGCCGACTGAGCTGTTCTTTGTCAGGAACAACTCACGCAGCGTTGACCTGTCCGCTGATGATTGGTCGCTGACGGTCGAAGGTGATGCGGTCGAGTCGCCTCTGCAGTTGAGCTATGAGGACATTCTGCGGCTGCCGAGTCGATCCCTGGTCTCGTATCTCGAGTGCGCTGGTAATCAACGGGTCATGTTTGACCTCTTGCAGGGTCGGGCGGCGCCCGGGGAGCAATGGGGTCGTGGGGCGGTCAGCAACGGTGAGTGGCTGGGCGTGTCGTTGGCGGATGTGTTGGCACTGGCCGGGATCCGCGATGACGCCCGGAGCGTGCTGCTGGTTGGGCTGGATCGGACTTCGCCGGAACGGGGGTTTCGTCGAGTGCTTCCCGTTGAACAGGCCGTGCATCCCGACACCCTCCTCGCGTACGGGCTCAACGGCGAGCCGCTGCCAAAGGACCATGGATATCCGCTTCGCGCGATCGTGCCGGGCTGGGTGGGCAGTTCGCAGATCAAGTGGCTGGGCCGGATTGAGGTCTCGTCCGAAGAACTATGGACTCGGAACAACACGACGTCCTACGTGTTGGTCGGCGACGAGTACGAATCCGAGGGTGAAGCGGCAGGAACGGTCATTACTCAACAGACGATCAAAAGCGCGCTGGCTCTGCCCTGGCCGGCTGAGTTGGCGCCGGGCCGGCACAATTTGCAGGGATTTGCTCATTCTCCGCTTGGTGAGATCTCCAGCGTGGAATGGAGCGACGACGGCGGTGCGAGTTGGCGTGAAGCGCTGGTGGCTCGGCCGCAGGATCGGTATTCGTGGGCGGCGTTCGGTTTCGATTGGGAGGCGGCTTCGGGCGAACGGACTGTCATGACTCGCGCCACGGACATTCAGGGCAATACGCAGCCGGATCGGGCGCCGTTCAATGAGAAGGGTTACCTGTTCAATCAACCGTTGCCGCATCCGATCAGCGTGACGTCACTGAAGTCATAGATTCGTCATTCCCGCGCTCCGTCGCGGGAATCTCGACGAGTCCAGCACCGACGGTCGAACCTGGAGCGCCGCACCCCATTCGATCACTGAGTTGACTCCTGGCTATCGTGCCGAGCACCGCGAGATACCCGCGGCGGAGCGCGGGTATGACGGAGGGGGAGGAGAGGTGACGGGAGCTCCGTCCTCCTGCGTTACCCTTGCCCGAACTGCGATATCCGGGAGGAACCGCCATGCGCGCTGCCGTACTTGAAGCTCCGAACACTCCGCTCGTGATCAGGGACCTGGTGCAGGATGAGCCGCAATATGGCGAGGTGCGGGTGAAGATGGGCGCGGCGGGGATTTGCGCGTCGGACCACCACATCATGGAGGGGACGGCAGCGTTCCCGTTGCCGTCGGTGTTGGGTCATGAGGGCGCGGGGACGATTGAGGCGGTCGGGCCGGGCGTGACCGAGCTGAAGCCGGGCGACCGCTGCATCCTCTCGTTTGTGACTCCGTGCGGTCAGTGTCCGACCTGCCGCAAGGGCGCGCCGCAGTTGTGCGATTTGCACCAGTCGACCGGCTCTCGGCTGCTCGACGGCACGGTGCGACTGCACGACCAGAATGGCCGAGAGATCTTTCAGATGGGCAAGCTGGGCGTTTTCGGCGAGCACGTCGTGACGGCTCAGCAAGCCTGCTTCGTCATGCCCGACGAAGTGCCGATGGAAGTGGCTGCGCTGATTGGCTGCTCGGTGACGACGGGCGTGGGCGCGGTGATTAATCAGCCGGCGGCCGAAGCGGGCATGACCGTGGCTGTGATCGGCGCGGGCGGCGTTGGTCTGAATGCGATTCAGGGCGCCAAGATGCTGAACGCGTCGAAGATCATCGCCGTCGATATCCACGAGCACAAGCTGGAGTTCGCCCGCAAGTTCGGCGCGACCGACACAGTGAATGCGCGCAACGTCAATGTCGGCGCGGCGGTGCGAGAGCTGTCCAACGGCGGCGTCGACTTCGCCTTCGACACGTTCGGCTCGGATGTGACGGCGAACCAGGTCTTTGACTCGCTGGGCAAGGGCGGCACCGGCGTGATTGTCGGGCTTGCGCCGACCGAGACCGTGGGCTCGTTTGACCTGGTCGACATGGTGCGTAAACAGAAGACGATGGTTGGCTCGTACTACGGCTCGGCCTCGCCGCATCGGACGTTCCAAAAGCTGGTCGACATGTACATGAACCGGCGAATCGACGTCGACAGCATCGTGCAGCGTCGCTACCCGCTGGACGAGATCAACGAGGCCTTCCACGCGCTGGAGCGAGGCGAAGACGGTCGCGGTGTGATTGTCTACGATTAGGTCGAGAGGAGTCTCGGTGGAGGAAATCGAGGCGACCCCGACGATCATTGCCGTGGAACCCCGAGACGGGTTCAGGGTTTGGGTGTCATTCAGCGATGGCGTGTGCGGCGAATTCGACGCCGCCGACGTGGTCGAGTGGACCGTGCCCGAGTCATACGACACTCATCGGAGCGTGCCGAATCAATGGCAGGACCGAGCGTTTTTCGAGGGTGTGTGGGTAGGGCATGCAGGTTGGACCCTGAAGTGGGGGGTGTCTACCGGCGATGGTCAGGACATCTGGATAGACGAGTACCAGGCGTATGCATCCGTCATCGGCCGCAAGGCTGAGGATGTCAAGATCGAGTGGTGGGGCGAGGATCCGGAGCCGAAACAATATCCGCAAGTGATCAGTGTCGAGACGCGTGACGGCTACCGGGTCTTTCTTGAGTACGACGACGGCGTCTCAGGTGAACTGGACCTCTCCCACCTTGCCGACACGCAGGTCTTCGGGTTCTGGAAGGAATCAGGACGGTTCGCCGAGGTCAGCCTCGACCAGCGCGCCAACGAGATCACCTGGGGCAAGGATCTCGAACTCTGCGCCTGGCACTTGTACGAGAAGATCGCCGGCGTCGATTTGCACGGATTCAGCGAACGATAAGTGAACATCAGCGCCGCGAAGACGGCCGAGGCGTGATGTCTACGAATGGCGCGATATGAAGATTTTCAGAAGGCAATGAGCATTGCCTGCGATGTCGACCACAACGAGAATCACGCAGGAGCAGTCGATGGCTAAGATGAGGGAAAAGGAACGTCTGAAGCAGCGAGACGGGGACTTATGTAGCCCTCACACCGGGGGGTGCGGTCTCGAGTTAGATCTGGAATTCGCTACAATAGACCACATCATTCCGCAAGGTTACTGTAAGTCGGAGGGCATTGGGAAATACTTTGAGCGATGGAACAAGCAGCTAGCGCACAGTCGTTGTAACAACCTTAAGGCCGGCAGAGTGAGTGGGCTTCCAGTGTTCTCATGCCTATGTCACTACTTCCAGGTCGAGTCTGACAACCATCTGTATCTGTATTATCATTATGAAACGGATCGTCCTGTAGCTGTTCTCTTCAGAGAGAATTTTGTTCTTGGCACAGGGAGACAAGAGCGGGGCCGGAAAGGCCAAAAGACCATGAGTCTGGAGTTTCTTGTGGATGATCAATCGTTGCCAAAGGATCGTCGCGCCTTCAGTATTGAACACACCATGTCGGTCGACGAGATGCCTGGCGTCCCTCAGGTTGGTGATCGCATTAGGCCAAGACCGAATGCTAATCGGGCTGGGTTCTTCTTTCAGCGCATCAATCCAATGGATGTCTCTCTCTTTAACATATATCAAAGAAAGCCTCTTCGCGTTCTCGAAAGTGAAGGATATGAATACCCAGAATTGCGCAACGCTCGAATGCAGAGCGACTCGTGGCATGTAGAACTACAAGACATGTTCCCTCCCCACTTTACCCCTGAAGAGGATTTGGTATAGAGGAGGGTTCAGTATTTGCCACGTGAAGCAGGTGGCGAGCGCGTGCAAGTGGCGATTTCGATGATAGCCAAGCTGACTTCTACTGCGAATCAGTCTCGAAGGTGGCAAGTTCGAGGTTCCAGATAGAAGATGAGTGGTTACTCCAACGTTGTGATGTGCTGACTCTTGATTAGGTCCCAGTCGATATCGAAGCCGAGGCCGGGGTTGGTTGGGGCTTGGACCTTGCCTCCGGACATGTCGATGTCTTCGACGAGGCCGTAGACGAAGCCTCCGGTGCTGGGGAAGTATTCGTAGAACTCGCAGTTGGGCACGGCCATGATCACGTGGAGGTTGGCGACGTTGTTGAGGCTGTTGCCTCCGTGGTGGATTTCGCACTTCATCTGGAAGCCTTCGGCCAGGTGGCAGAGACGGACGAGTGGGGTGATGCCTCCAGTGACGGCGACGTCGCCTCGCAGGATGTCGGTGGCGTATTGCGTGATCCATTGGGTCATGCCGTAGTAGCGACCGGGCGCATACTCGGTTGACATGATCGGGATGTCGAGCTTCTGATGCAGCTTGACGTAGTTGTAGATGTCCTCCTCGACCAGCGGGTCCTCGTACCAGTAGAAGTTGAGGTCTTCGATGGCCCGGCCGACGCGCATTGCGTCCTCGTACTGGTAGCTCCACATGCTGTCGAGCATCAGGATCATGTCGTCGCCGACGGCTTCGCGGACGGCCTGGCAGATTTTGATGTCGGCCTTGGCTTCTCCGTGCGGGTGGAGCTTGTGCGCGATCCAGCCGTCGGCCTGGAACTTGAGCGCTTCCTCGGCGTATTCCTCGGGCGTTTCCCACCAGGCGGTGGAGGAGTAGATCGGGACCTCGTCCTTGCAGGTGCCGAGTAGACGGTGGATTGGCTGGTTGGCGATCTTGCCGTTGATGTCCCAGAGCGCGATGTCGATGGCGCCGATGGCGGAGGTTGAGACCTGTCGGTTTTGCTTGTACAAGTCTCGCCAGATGCTGCCGATGTCCTGTGGGTTCCTGCCGATGACTCTGGGCTTGAGCACGTCGATCAGGGCAGGCGCGTTGTGCTCGGGCCTTGAGAGGAAGGCGTTGCCGGTGACGCCGGCGTCGGTCTCGACGCTGACGACGGAGAGCTGCTTGGGTCCGCCGAAGCGCATGCCGGAGCCGACTCGCCAGGCTGGGGATTCCCAGTTGAAGACTTCGACGTTGACGTTGGTGATGTTCATTGGATTCCTGACTTCAGTGGAGCGTCGATTTGGCCGAAGGGAGGACCCCCCTTCAGCCTTCGGCAGCTTCCCCCGCAAGGGGGGAAGCGGAGATTGGGTTAGCGCCCACGGAAGTGGGCTGGGCGCTTTTCGAGGAAGCTGTCGATTCCTTCTTGCCGATCCTCGCTGTTGCTGGTGATGCTGAGGCCCCAGGCTTCTCTCTCGACTTGCATGTCGAAGCTGTGGGCCTGGTTGTTGACCAGTCGCTTGGTCATCTCGATAGCCAGCGAGGGGCCTCGCGCGATCTTTTCGGCTAGCGCGATTGCTTCTTCGACCAATGTCTCGGGGTCGAGAGTTCGGTTGGTGAGACCGTAGCGTTCGGCGTCGGCGGCGTTGAGCGGTTCTCCGGTGTACATCAGCTCGAGGGCTCGGCCTTTGCCGATCATTTGCGGCAGGTAGTAGGTGCTTCCCGTGTCGGGGACAATGGCTCGGTGGACGAAGGCGCTGATGAAGCGGGCGTTGGTCGAGGCGAGGCGGATGTCGCAGGCCAGCGCGAGTGACATGCCGGCGCCGGCGGCGGCGCCGTTGACCGCGGCGACGATTGGTTTTGGGTAGTCGTTGACTGCTGTGAAGAGGACGCCGAAGTGTCCGATTGGGGCTTCTCGGTGACGGCGGAAGCTGTCGGCTTCGTCCAGCTCTGCGCTGAGTGTTCGTGCTTCCTCGCCGCCCGAGACGTCTGCGCCGGCGCAGAAGCCTCGGCCGGCGCCGGTGATGACCATTGCTTTGATTGAATCGTCGTGTCGGGTGGATTCGAGCACATCTAGCAGCTCGTGGACGAGGCGCGGGCCCATGGCGTTCATCTTCTCGGGACGGTTGAGGGTGACGATGGCGACGCCGTGTTGCTGTTCGAGGGTGAGGTCTTCGTAGGTCATGGTGGGACTGCCTTTCGGTGTTGGTTCACATTATTGCTGGTCGGATCAAGAACTCCACTGGAAGAGCAGTCGCGAAGCGACTGCGGGAGGGCGCTGCGCCGACCTGAGCAAACTTGACGGTGATAAACTGTTGTCGGAGCTCAGGCTCTATTGGGCGGGGGGATGGACATAGATCAGTCGGACAATGCCTGTCCCCCCTAGCCCCGAAGCGTCTCTCAACCGCTTTCGGGGCTCGCCCAAACCTACCAGCCCATCTCTACCAGCGGAATCGGATCAGACCTTGTAGCCGCCGTCGACTGAGATCACCTGGCCGGTGATTCCGTGGGACTCGGGGGCGGCTAACAATGCTGCCATTGGGCCGAGTTCTTCGGGTTCGAGGACTCGGTTTTGCAGATTCTCGCTGGCTCGCAGGGCGTGGGCTTCTTCGGCGCTGGTGCCGGCGGCTTTGCCCATCGCTTCCCAATCGACCAGCGCGGTGTTGGTCCAGCCTGGACATAAGCAGTTGACGGTGATTCCGTGGGCGGCGACGTCGTGGGCTAACGCGCGGGTGAAGCCGATTAGCCCGTGCTTGGCGGTTGAGTAGGCGAGCGCGCCTCCCGACCTCTTCGCGTAGCCCGAACCGATCGTCATGATCCGGCCGTAGCCGGCGTCTCTCATGTGCGGCAGCGCTTCCCGCGTTGTCCAGTAGGCCGAGGTCAGGTTGAGCGCGAGGTTGGCCTCGAAGACGTCGTCGTCGTGGGTGAAGGGATTCTGCGAGCCCCTGAGCGGCGCTCCGCCGCCGACGTTGTTGACCAGGATGTCGCAGCTACCGAAGTGCTCGACCGCCCGGCGCACCGGATCCTTGGATTGCTCGCGATCGAGCGCGTCGGCGACTACGGCGAGTCCCGTGGCGCCGATCTGCTCGACCTCGGCGACGACGGCGTCGAGTTGCTCTTGCGTCCGAGAGGAGACGACGATGTTCGCTCCGTGACGCGCCAGCTCGAGCGCGATGGCGCGTCCGATGCCTCGTCCGCCGCCGGTCACGACGGCGGTCTTACCTGCTAGTGAATACATGCCAGTGCTCGTCTCCGTATGGAGTATCGTTTTTGGAATCCGTGGGCAAGTGCCGTCAGGAATCACCTGAATAGTTCCTGCGAAGGCTGATCGGGGACCCCCTTCAGCCTTCGGCAGCTTCCCCCGCCAGGGGGGAAGCAGGAATCTGATCGGCAGGATAGGGGACGCCGCCGTTGACGGCGAAGCGAATCGGCGTGTCGGCGCTGCTGGCGCTGGCGGTGCTCGCTGGGCTGGCTGGGTTGTGGCTGCTCGCGCCGGAGCCGGCGCTAGCGCAGTCGCGGGCTCGCGTGGTGCTCGACATTGACGACTCCGACAGCGTCGTCGCGCCCGGTTCCGATCTCGACGTGCATATCTGGGTTCGTAATGCGAGCACGAGCCTGACGTATTCGCTGCGATTCTTCCATGCGGTCGGCGGACCGGCGCTGATTGATCCGGGGACGAAGCTCGCGACCGATCCCGAGGAGCCGGATCTGACCGGCAAGCTGGTCTACGTGACCAGCGTGCGACTTGTCGTCCCGCTGGGCTCGCCCTCGGGCAACGCGACGCTCTCGGCGATGATCGATGTCGCCGGCCAGGACTCGCTTGAGCTGGGGACCGCGACATTAATTATTGGCGACGCCGGCGATCCGGTCGATGCGGGCAAGATTTCTTCGGCGATTGAGGAGTTCGCCAAGTCGGGCACGCGATCCTCGACCTCGCAGCGCAGCTCGGGCACGGTCTATCTCAAGCTCGAGGCGCTGAACGGTCGCGGCAAGCTGACCAACGACCGCGACGTCAAGTCGATCATCATCACCGCGACCGGCGGGCTGCTGAGCGCCAACGGCGAGACGGCGACCCATGAACACTTCATCCAGTTCGCGGACGATGCGGCGGACGCGCCCGACGCCGATGCGCTGACCGAGTTCACGATCAAGCCGATTGACCGCAAGCCGGTGCACATTGATGTGTATGCCTATGTGATTGGCGAGGACGGATCGGTGCAGTCGAACACGCTGGGCGTGAACTTTGCCGGTCAGGCCGACACGCTGCAGGCGGGACCGCCGAGCGGGACGCTGGCGGCGCGCCATGGCAGCGTGCGGATTGCGGTGTCCGGGCTCGACTCGGACGACAACCGCGACACGCTGTCGACCTCCCAGATCCTGGTCGACAGGCATCCCGTGCGCGGACCGGAGGGCGCCGACCTCGACCTGCTCACGATTTCCAAGAAATCCTGCGGCAGCAGCGACCGCGATTGTGAGACAGGCGATGTGGTGCTGATCGTGACGAGCACCGACGACGAAGGCGCACAGGCCGAGCATGGCATCTACGAAATCGAGTTCGAGCTGAAGGATGACCCGGATGAAGCGCTCTACACGACCCTCGCCCTGGTCGTGGGCGAGCCGACCGAGATGACGCTGGAGCTGCTCGACGGCGGCGACCCGGCGGTGCGCAGGATCTTCACGACCACGGGACGCGGCGCCTATGAGTACGGCGCGGGCCAGCCGGAGCAACTGATCGTCGCGTCGACCCAGACCGTCTACGCGGCGGCGACCCTGCTCGACGAGGAAGGCGTGCTGGTCAGCAACACCTCGACCAGCGTGACGGGCGACGGCGTCAAGTTCCAGATTGTCGGTGCGCTGACCGTGACGCTGTTCTCGTCGAGGGAAGTCGAGATCATCGACGGCGTCGCCTACGTCCGCTTCCTCGTCGCCGGCGACGAGGGCCGCGCGCTGATCATCGCCACCTCGCGCGACCTGGAGGGCATCGCCTCAATCGTGGCGCAGGAGAAGGCGCGCTTCGGCCTGGACGGGCTGATCAAGATCGGCGCGGCCGACTACACGACCTGGATCGGCGCCAACGATGTGCGGGTCTCCGAGCTCTATCCACTGCTCAAGGCGCGGGGGATCAATTCGGTCCATCTGTGGCTGTCGGGCGAGCAGCGCTAGCTGGCGTATGCGGTGGTCGAGGATGCGGCGATTCCGGGCTCGGTGGATTTCCTGATTACGTACGGCGACACGCTGTGGCTGGGTGGTTGAGGTGCTGCGGAGCATCGGAGGGGATGCTTCCGCCTGTTCATCGCGATGAGGAACAAGCTCCGTCTCTTACCCCCTCTGCCTGTGGGAGAGGGGACCGGAATCAGACGGTTGGTGATTTACCCCCTCTCCCTGTGGGAGAGGGCTGGGGTGAGGGTCCCGTTTGCCTCGCGGCCTGGCCCTCACCCTCACCCTCTCCCTCGGGGAGAGGGGACCGGAATCAGATGGCAGGGGATTATGCGCAGGTCTCCGCAAGGGGGGGAGAGTGGGAACCGGATTGCGTACAGAACTGGTGTTCGTATAGTATCTACACTCTACGAGGTTTATTGGAGGTGTTTGATGGCTGGGATTGGCGATGGGACGATAGGCTTGGTTCGGATTCAGCGGCGGCCGGATCGACCGTCGATCCGGCGGACGGCGCCGCGGCCTTCACGGTCGTTGCCGGGCTGCCGGGCGGTTCCTCGGCCGCTGCGCCTGCCCCCGGCGTGAAGCCGGGAATGGGAGCCGAGCGGGTCCCCGCGTGAAGCGGGGAATGGGGGCCGAGCGGGTCCCCGCGTGAAGCGGGGAATGGGAGCCGAGCGGGTCCCCGCGTGAAGCGGGGACTGGGAGGAGGCGGGGAAATATTGCGGCATTGTAATTTCGATGGTCGCCTGCCAATAATCGGTTGCGTAGGCGGTGGGCAATCGGCGATGATCACGACGTGGAAACTCGACAACTGATGAGAACCATGCGCGGGCGGGGCCCTCGCAGGTCCCGCGGCATGGACACAATGCTAGAAGGGGAGGCGCCAACGGCGACACCACAGAGGCAGGCAGGACGCGTTTGGAAACAGGCTCCGGACGCAGAAACAGCCCAGAGAAAGGGCAGATAATGATTGGAAATGTTGCGCAAAAGCGCACGCATTTGGCGGCTCTGGCAGTGCTTGTCGCGCTAGCGGTCGCCTTGTTCGCCGTGTTCCAGTCCGCGCAGGCGGATGGACATGAACACCTCACGCTTTCGGTTGGCGACTCTGACAACATCGTCGGGGATGACCAGGAAGTCAAGCTGACCATCACCGTGAACAACCTTCCCGCGGACGCTGAGGGAAACGCGATAATTCAGGACAGCACTTACTCGATCAACTGGGTTGCCATTCCAGCAGCGCTGCCGGTGACTGCTTCGGAAGATGACATCGGCGACGACTTCGAGGACGTCGCGAACACGCGCCATGCCAGCAACGCTGACACTAAGTTCTTCATCCCAAAGGGGACGTCGGGCGAGTACACGATCAGCGCTCAGGTATTGCGTGACAAGACTGTAGCAGCGGATGGGACCGACGAGGGCCAAAAGGTTCTCAACGGTTCGGTCACGATCACCATTGGTGACGCTGGCACAGCCGTTGCGGCCGCATCAATCTCACTGGGCAAGGTGGGTCACGCGACCCCCAAGACGGCGAAGACGGACGGTGCCGCCACGGCAGCCTACGGCGCCTCGGCGCCTGCGGACTACGAGGCGTGTCAGGACGACCCAGTGCTTCGTAACGTGAATCCAGATCCGGAAAATGACACTGATCCCGTTGATGTGATTGACGGCAACTGTGTCGCGTTGACGATTAGCGTCACCAACTCGCTCGGCAACGCGGCGAACGGTAGCGACGTTACGGGGATTCACGTCTTCGCACCGCTGGGTCAGGTGATCTGGAACAACCCATCCGTGGAACAGAATGCTAGCGATCTCGGTTCTGGCACCGCGCTGATCGGCGCTGGCTCGGCTTCCGTGAAGATCTTCGTCGCCAGGATGACCGCCGGCACGGTTAACGTTTCTGCGATCGTCCTTGGCAAGGCAGGCTCCACCACTTCTGATGTCATGACGCTGACCTTCACGGGCGCGGCTGACTCGATCTCGGTGAGCGGCGCAGACAGCGCGCTGGCGCAGAACGGCACGGCCGCGAAGCTTGCGGTTGAAGCAAGTGCAGTAGACGAAACCCCGGTGGTCGTGGCCGCTGACGCGGTCGCTTCTGAGGGCGAAGCTCGCATTGTGGTCACCGCAGTTGACGCTTCGGGCAACGTAGCTACTCTTGCGCCTGATCAGGTTGATGTTGAAATCGTTGACGCCGACGACAACTTGGTGACTTCGATTGGATCGCTCGAGACTCCGCAAGTTGACGCCAAGGGCAACACGGTCCACACCGCTGTTCGCATCACCTTGAACGCCACCGACGCTGCGCCGGGCGAATACACCGTCAAGGTGACCTTCGGTGACGACGACCCCGAGACGGCGACCGTTGTGGTTGCTGGCGCGGTGGCAACCGTCGAGATTGAGACCAGCGCAACCTCCGTTGCTATCGGCGACATCATCACCGTGAGCGCGACCGTGACCGACGACGACGGCAACTTGTCGCCTGACGTTGGTGAAGTCACCTTCCAGGCCGTTGGCGCCCTCACCCTGAACGCGCTCGGCAAGGGCGCAGATGGTGGCAACGTTTCCATCGCAGTCGACGACGGCATGGCCGAGGCCCGCTTCGTTGTGGTCAGCGGCAGCGGCACGGCGACGATCATCGCCAGCACCGCCGGCGTTGACGGTGTGACCTCGGTCAGCACCGACGCTGCTGCGGCAGCCGACGAAGCGGTCAGCCTTGACTGCCTGAGCGCAACCAATGGCTTCGCGACCTACACCTGTGGCGTTGACAGCTCGGCCTCCGAGCTCTTCGGCCTGGTTTCCGGTCGCGGCGCGACCGCCGTCCACCTGTGGAACGGCAGCGACTGGGTCCGCTACTCGGTCGTTGACGGCGCCATGGTGCCAGGCTCGAGTGACTTCTCGGTCACCGAGGACGACATCCTCTACATCAGCAACTAGCAATCGCTAGCGGTTCGCTGCCCCCGATTCGTCGGCGGCGGCGAACCAGCTTGATGCAGCGACCATTGAAAGGACGCTGACATGCAACGATTTGGAATGATGACTCGACTCATCGCCGTTGCCCTGGGTGTCGTGATTGCGATTGGCGCGCTGGCTTCGGCCTCCGCGCAGGACGCACCGCAGCACCGTCTCTACGGCACCGGCGGGACGGCCGAAGACACGATTACCGCTCGCGACGCAGAGGGCGCCGAGCTCGGCTCGGCGACCGTCGCCGACGACGGTAGCTGGTACATCGATGTCGACGACGCAGCGGTCGCCACCGTGGCCTTCTACGTCAACGGCGTGCACGCCGACGCCGAGGTGACCAACGCCGGCGCAAGCCAGTCCGCGGTCGTGCTGACCGTCGTGGTCATGGAAGAGCCCGTGGATGACCCCGTGGATGACCCCACGGAGGAAGATGGCCTCGAAGAAGACGTCATGGAAGATGACGTCATGGAAGACGACGTCATGGAAGACGACGTCATGGAAGATGACGCCATGGAAGACGACGTCATGGAAGATGACGCCATGGAAGATGACGCCATGACGGACGACCCCATGCTCGACGACGAGTCCACGGACGACGGCGCCTCCATGGACGACGGCGAACTGACGATGCCCGAAACGGGTAGCGGTGGTCTCGCTGACGGCAGCGGCGTCTCGGCCGGCCTCATCGGCCTGCTGATCGCGCTGGGTGTCGCGGCAGCCGCAGGCCTCGGCCTGCGCCGAGTCCGCAACCGCGCGTAGTGCTCGCGCATCGGACAATCCTGTCCACAACAAGGGGCGGGGCCACAGGGCCCCGCCTCTTTTTTTTGTGCTCGCCCCGCTCCCGCCGCAAGGAGACTTGTGCGTAACACACCTGCCGGCTGCTTCCATTCCCCTCTGCCAAAGGAGTCCTGCGCGTAAACCCAATTCGTGCGATGAGGAACAAGCTCCCTCTCTTACCCCCTCTCCCTCGGGGAGAGGGCTGGGGTGAGGGTCCCCCAGTCCAGCTATCTGGTGGCGGCCACGTTTGCCTCGCGGCCTGGCCCTCACCCTCACCCTCTCCCTCGGGGAGAGGGGACCGGAAACAGACGGCAGTTGATTTACGCGCAGGTCTCCAACGGGAGAGGGAGTATCTTCCCCATCGCGCTGAGCAGACTTGTGCATAAGGCTCCGCAAAGGGGGGAGAGTGGAACAGGCTTCGTTGCCGCAACGTAATCAGTGTTTATGGCTGACCGATTATTGGCTGGCGGTGGCGCTGGGGTTGGTTCAGAGTCGATGCAGGATTGATTGCGGGAGGTCTGGGATCTCCCGAGGAAGGATTGCACGATGAACCGCTTGCGTGAGCGCCGGACGGCGCGATTGATCGTGGTGGCGGCGTTGGCCGTCGTGGCGTTGCTGGTCTGGAGCGCGTCGACGTCGGCGCAGCAACAGCCGCCGTTCCTGCTCTACGGCGAGGGTGAGCCGGGCGACATCGTCACGGTCACCGACGCGGACGGACAGGAGCTGGGTATGGCCGTGGTGATGCCGAACAGGACCTGGCACGTGAGCGTCGTCTGCGACGGCGACAAGGTGCAGACGCTGGGCTTCCAGGTCAACGGCGCGCCGGCCGAGGCGGAGATCGACCAGACGGGAGCGGACCAGGCCGAGATCGCACTAGTGGCGGCTGCGGCTGAGTCGGCTGAGGAGTCGGCTGGGTCGGCAGAGGAGCCGGCTGAGTCGGTTAGTGAGGCGGCGGTTGACGAGCTGGAAGAGAGTGGCGATATGTTCGAGGAGGGGGAGACCGACATCGAGGTCACGGACAGCGAGTCGGCGGCGGATCAATCGGCAGATGAGTTGATGATGGATGATTCGGCGGCAGATGAGTCGATGGCGGATGAGTCGATGGCGGATGAATCGGCGGCAGTCGAGTCGGGCTCGGGCGAGGTCTACCCGGAGTCGGGCAGCGGCGGTCTGGCTGAGCACGGTCCGTCGAAGGAGGCGCTGGTCGGGACAATCGCGGTGCTGGTCGCGGTGGGCGTGATCGCCGTGGCGGGTGTGGGCCTGCGTCGGGCGCGTCGGACTCGGAATCGGGCGTAGTCGCTCGCGCATCGGACACACCGTCCAACAACAGAGGCGGGGCCAAACGGCTCCGCCTCTGTTCGTTTCCTCGCTTCCCCGGGTTCCCAGTCCCCGCTTCACGCGGGGACCCGCTCCCTTCGGCGTCGGAGGGGCCGAGCGGGTCCCCGCGTGAAGCGGGGACTGGGAGCGAGCGAGTTCCCGCGTGAAGCGGGGACTGGGGCCGAGCGGGTCCCCGCGTGAAGCGGGGACTGGGAGCGAGCGAGTCCCCGCGTGAAGCGGGGACTGGGGCCGAGCGAGTTCCCGCGTGAAGCGGGGACTGGGGCCGAGCGGGTCCCCGCGTGAAGCGGGGACTGGGAGCGAGCGGGTCCCCGCGTGAAGCGGGGACTGGGGCCGAGCGAGTTCCCGCGTGAAGCGGGGACTGGGGCCGAGCGGGTTCCCGCGTGAAGCGGGGACTGGGGCCGAGCGGGTCCCCGCGTGAAGCGGGGACTGGCAGCAGGGGCGCCTGTGTGTAGTAGTCTGCGAACAGTTTGAGTCTTACAACATAGGAGAATTCCAGTGGCAGAATTGAGTGGCGCGCAGATCGTCGCCAAGTCGCTCGCGACGCAGGGCGTTGAGGAGATGTTTGGGTTGGTCGGGGTGCCGGTGGTCCCGATTGCGATTGCCTGGCAGCAGGAAGGCAAGCCGTTCGTCGGCGTGCGACACGAGCAGGCGGCGGGCTACGCGGCGCAGGCGGCGTCGTACATGCACGGACATCTGTCGGCGGCGCTGGTGGTGTCCGGACCTGGGATGACGAACGTAATCTCGGCGTTGGGCAACGCGCAGGCGAACTGCTGGCCGATGATCCTGCTGGGCGGCGCGGCGAACATCACGCTGTCGCAGATGGGCGACTTCCAGGACGCGCCACAGGTCGAAGCGGCCCGGCCGTTCGTCAAGTGGTCGGACCAGGCGCGCGACGTGCGACTGATCCCACGACTGATCGCACAGGCGACGCGCGCAGCGGTCAACGGGCGTCCGGGTCCGGTCTACCTGGACCTGCCGGGCGACGTCATCGACGCGGTCGTCGACGAGGACGATGTGCAATGGGCGCCGCGGATTGAAGAACCGGCGCGACCACAGGTCTCGGAGGAGTCGGTGGCGGCGGCGATTGAGGCGCTGAAGACGGCCTCGAACCCGCTGGTCATCGTGGGCAAGGGCATGGCCTGGTCGAAGGCGGAGCAGGAAGTCCAGGAGTTCGTCGACAAGACGGGCATTCCCTGGCTGGCGACGCCGATGGGCTCGGGTGTGGTCCCGGCCGACGCGCCGAACAACGCAGCGGCGGCTCGGACGCACGTGCTCAAGAACGCGGACCTCGTGGTCCTGCTGGGCGCGCGCCTGAACTGGATTCTGCACTTCGGCAAGCCGCCGCGCTTCAAGGAGGACGTGCGGATCATCCAGCTCGACATCGAGCCGTCGGAGATCGGCACGAACGTCCCGACAGAGGTCGCGCTGGTCGGCGACGGCAAGGCCGTCATGGGTCAGCTCAACGAATACCTCGAAGAGAACCCGTGGCAGTTCGAGGACACGACTGAGTGGGTCGCCTCGATCAACGTGGAGTTGGAGCGCAAGGCGGCGGAGCAGGCCGAGTGGAGCGCGTCCGACGAATCGCCGATGAACTACTACCGGCCGCTGAAGGAAATCAACGACCGGATGCCGCGCGACGCGGTGTTTGTCACCGAGGGTGAGAACACGATGGCAATCGCGCGTCAGGTGATCCAGTCGTACGAGCCGCGCCGGCGTCTGGACGCGGGCACGTGGGGCACGATGGGCGTCGGCCCGGGCTTCGCGCTGGCAGCGCAGGTCGTGAACCCGGGCAAGCGCGTGATCGCGCTCGAGGGCGACGCGGCGTTCGGTTTCGGTCCGACCGAGGTCGAGACGGCATTGCGTCACAAGCTGCCGATCACGTGGATCATCTTCAACAACAACGGCATCGGCGGCGGCGCCCCAGAGCTGCCGGAAGAGTACGCGACCGGTGAGTTGTCGCCGGGACAGCTCACGCCCATGGCGCGCTACGAGATGATCATGGAAGCGTTCGGCGGCAAGGGCTACTACTGCAAGAGCCCGGAAGAGCTCGAGGCAGCGCTGGACGACTCGTTCGCCCAGGAAGGCTCGACGCTGATCAACGTCGAGATCGCACCAGGCGCACAGCGTCGGCAGCAGCAGTTCCGCTGGCTGCAGCGCTAAGCACGAGAAACCGGATGAGTATGACGAGCCCGCTTCGGCGGGCTCGTCTGTTTCCAGTCCCCGCTTCACGCGGGGACCCGCTCGGGCTGCAGTGCATAGACCGTGGGGAGCGGGTCCCCGCGTGAAGCGGGGACTGGGGATGGGATCAGCGGAGTTGCGTCCAGACGGAGCCGACGCGGACGACGATGTAGAGGCCGTCGCCGCTCTTGAGCGTGGTCAGTGAGTTGAGGAAGGCGGGTCCGTCGGCGGACCAGAAACGCCACGTTTGGGTGTAGGAGTCGTACTGGTAGGCGTAGCTGAGATGGGCGACGTTGTTCAGGGCGTCGTCGATGTCGCGGTCGGGTCCTTGCCAGGAGATGAGGTTGGCGCCGGTCGAAAGGCGGATCGTGACCTGTTTGGGTTTGATCGGGGGCGCCGGTAGCCAGGCGACATCGGGTTGGACCAGTGCCCAGACCGCCTGTCCGGCCTTGAGTGAGCGGACGGCGACATCGGCGGAGGTGGGATCGTCTGGGTCGAAGCGGTCGTAGGTCTGGCGTCCGGCGTTGTGGACGACGAACTCGCTGAGTGGAGCATTGAGGTTGGCGAAGAGTCCGGCGACCGACGTGTTCGCTTGCACGCCAATCGTGCGCCATCCGCCGACAGGCGCGTCGGCGGGGATAGTCCAGACTGGCTCCGGCTCGGGTATCGGCTCAGGCGTGGTGACCTGTTCCTGCTCCGTGCCTGAGGGGTCGTCAGGCGGTGTGCTGGTCTCAGGCTCGGGCGGATCGGGTGGGTTGTCCTCCGGCGAACTGACGGTCGGCGCCGTCCAGTTGCGAGCGTTGGTGGAGGTGAACTCGATGCCGCTGTGGAGGTTGTACTCGTCCGACCAGGGGAGGTCTCGTCCCTCCAGGGCGTAGTCGCCGGTGAAGGGGATGCTGCGGTCGAGATAGCCGCCGCCGTAGGTGCCGTGAATCGCGTAGTGGATGTGGGCAATCCCGCCGTTGGCGTCGTATCCGACCGGGAACACGAGGCCGACCTGATCGCCGATATTGACGCGCAAGCCTCGCTGGATGTGGTCGTCAGGATCGAGGTGGCAGAGCAGGTGCGCGTAGTCGTTGCTGTCGGCGATTGTGAGGCAGTTGTGATCGAACCAGGTGACGACGCCGTCGACCGGGGAGAGGACCGGGGTCCAGTCGCTGGCGGCGTCGGTGCGGGCGATGTCGATCGCGTGCGGGTCGCCGCCGTCGTGCTCGGCATGGGTACCGGTGTTGTATCCGGCGATGATGCTCCATTCGGTGCCGTCGGGCGCCGGGATCGGGACACCGCCCTCGGCGCGGACAAGTGTCGCAGCCAGCATCAGCGCCGCCGTGATGGCGATTCCAATTGCAGCGACCACGAGAACGGCCGCGCGCGCGTTGTGTCCGCTCCTGGGCATGTCTACGAACAAATCCCGACTGTCACCTTGCTCCGACTCTACAGAGACATTGGCCTTCGTGGTGGCCGCTGGTTGGGCAGTTGCCTCCGAGGCCTGTCGACGCGGGCTGATCGAAGTGATGGGAACTCTCTTGAGCCCCTGGCCTGTTCCCGCCTCGACGGGTGTCCCAGAAGCACAGGATTCGTCATTCCCGCGCTCCGCCGCGGGAATCTCGCCGCGTGCTGCACCGACGTTTGAACCCGAGAATCCGCGCCCGCTGCGAACCGCTCAGTCGGCTCCGACATTCGTGCCGAGCGCAGCGAGATACCCGCGGCGGAGCGCGGGTATGACGGAAGTTGAGGTTGGACGTCTGAGAGCAGCCTCAAAGTAGACATCTCGCAAGCGGACCCAGCCGATCGGAGAATTCTCGTCTGTCGTGGGTTCGTTGCTGCGCAGCATGTACGCCTGATCGCCTGCTGGTCGTAACATCGACATGTGACCCGATGGACTGCCAACAGGCTTGTGACGGGTAGGCACGAGAGGACACGCGCATGCGATATCGACGGTTGGGCAATTCTGGTTTGCAGGTTTCGCTGGCCGGGTTGGGGACGAACAATTTCGGGATGCGGCTGGACTATGAACAGTCGAAGATGGTCGTGGATTCCGCGCTCGACGCCGGAATCAACTTCTTCGATACGGCCGACGTCTACGGCGGCGGGAAGTCTGAGGAGTTCCTGGGCCAGGCCCTGGGAGCTCGTCGTGAGGACGTGTTGATCGCGACCAAGTTCGCGATGCCGATCGGCGAAGGGCCGTTCACGCGCGGTGGATCGCGGCACTACATCGAGAAGGCGGTGGAACGGTCGTTGAAGCGACTGGGCACCGACTACATCGACGTCTACCAGATGCATCAGCCGGACGCCGAGACGCCGATCGAAGAGACGCTGGACGCGCTGTCGGACCTCGTCCATCGTGGCGTGGTTCGCTACATCGGCCACTCCAACTTCAGCGGCTGGCAGATCGCCGATGCGGACTGGGCGGCGCGCTCGAAGGGATATGTGCGGTTCGTCTCGGCGCAGAATGAGTGGAGTCTGCTGGAGCGCAAGATTGAGCCGGAGATCATGCCGGCCTGTCGCGAATTCGGGCTGGGCCAACTGCCGTTCTTCCCGCTGTCCTCGGGCTTCCTGACCGGTAAGTACACTCGCGGCGCGGATCTGCCGGAAGGCACGCGGCTGGCGGCGTGGGCGAAGGCGATGCCGGCACGGATCGGGGCAATGACCTCGGACGCCAACTGGGACAAGCTCGATGCGTTGACGAAGTTCGCCGAGGACAACGGTCACACGATTCTCGACCTGGCGTTGTGCTGGTTAGCCTCGGATCAGGCGGTGTCGTCGGTGATTGCCGGCGCGACCAAGCCGGAACAGATTGAGGCAAACGTGGCGTCGACGCTGAGCTGGGAGCTATCGGCGGACGACTTCGCGGCGGTCAACGAGATACTGAGCTGAGGCCGTTGAGCTTCGCGCGGTTGGTCGGCTGGGCCGGCGCCTTGGGCGTCGGCGCGGCGTTGTATGCGTGGTGGGAGTCGACGGCGGTCGAAGTGACCGAGCGTCGGCTGACGCTGCCCGATCTTCCGCCCGGTCTCGAGGGTCTGCGCATCCTGCACATCTCGGATACGCACTTTCCGGCGTCGGGCGACTCGGTCGGCCGGTTCCTGGAACGGATCTGGCATCTCGAGTACGACCTGATCTGCTGCACCGGCGACTACGTGGAGACTTCGGCCGGCTGGGACTCAGCCGGCGACGCGCTGACGCAGTTGACCGCTCCGTTCGGGGTCTATGCGACGCTCGGTGCGCACGACTATTGCGCGCCGGTGCGGACGTTTGACGAATGGGTCTCGTTCAATGCGGATCGCCTGCTCGGTTCGCCGCGCCGGTTCGTCAATCCGGCGCCGTTTGTCGAGCGGCTTGAGGAGGCCGGCATCGTCGTGCTGCGCAATGAGTGGCGGTCGCTGGAGATCGGCGGCGAGCTGGTGCGCATCGGTGGCGCGGGCGACGACTCGGTGCGGATGGCCCGGTTGGAGTCCGCGACGCCTCCAGCGGGCGGCTTTTCCATGTTGTTGACGCATGCCCCCGATGCGGCGCTGCGGCTGCCGAAACCGAATGAGGGTGGCCCCTCCGTGGTGCTATGTGGGCATACGCATGGAGGACAGATTCGCGTTCCAGGCTGGGGAGCGCCGCTGCGGCACTCTCGCCTGGTGAGTCGCGAGCAGGCGTCGGGCGTCTTCGAGGTTGGCGGGGCGCAGGTAGTGGTGAGTCAGGGCTTCGGCACGGCGCACGTACCGCTGCGGTTGGCCTGCCGTCCGGAAATCGGCCTGATTACGCTGTCAGGCCGAGCCGGTTTACAGTCCTGAGACCCGCTTGAGGCCGAGTGGAATCGGGTGCTGTCCGCGGTCGGTAGAATGCAAGAAGATCGAATATGACAGGTGATGTGCCGCAAGTGATGGTGGCGGGTGCCCCCGCGAACCGGCACAGGAAGGAATTGAATAGATGACAACCCAGCCGTATGACACAACCAGCCTGACTAGTGAGGATTTCGCATCCGAGCATTATCAGGCGATCAACATACATAACTTCGAACAGCTCGAGCAGATTCAGGCGCTTCCCGACGAGGAGGCGTACAACATCAACGTTGTCGGCCGGGTACTTCCGTTCAAGTCGAATCGATACGTTGTTGATCATCTGATCGACTGGTCCGATGCGCTGACCGACGGCATGTTCCGTCTGACATTCCCGCAGAAAGACATGCTCGCGCCGGCGGACTTCGACACGATGGCGGCCGCGATTGACTCGGGCAAGAACGCCCGCGAGCTGAAAGTAGTGGCGGACGAGATTCGGATGACGCTGAATCCGCATCCGGCCGGTCAGATGGAACACAACATGCCCAGCCTGCAGGAAGAGCCGCTGCCGGGCATGCAGCATAAGTATCGCGAGACGGTGCTGTTCTTCCCGTCGCAGGGTCAGACCTGTCACGCCTACTGCACGTTCTGCTTCCGCTGGCCACAGTTCGTCGGGCTTGAAGGCAAGAAGTTCGCGATGCGCGAGGGCGAGCGGCTGAGTGGCTACCTGTCCGAGCATCACGAGGTCTCGGATGTGCTGTTCACCGGCGGCGACCCGCTGATCATGAAGACGAAGACGCTGCGCGAGTACATCGAACCGCTGACCAAGGCCGACGCCGGCCACAAGCTGCGCACCGTGCGGATTGGCTCCAAGGCGATCGCGTACTGGCCGCACCGATTCATCTATGACGACGATGCTGAGGACCTGCTGAACCTGTTCCAGGAGGTCACCGACGCCGGGATGCAGCTCGCGCTGATGGCTCACTTCAACCATCCCGCCGAGCTGCGCACGCCGGTCGCGCTGGAAGCGGTACGCCGAATCCGCGCGACGGGCGCCCAGATTCGGACACAAACGCCGCTACTGAAACACATCAACGCGGACTCGCAGCTGCTGGCCGACATGTGGGCCGAGCAGGCGCAGGCCGGTTGCGTGCCGTACTACCTGTTTGTGGCTCGCGACACGGGCGCGAAGCGCTACTTCGAGCTGCCGCTGGTCGACTGCCAGGAGATTTTCCGCGGCGCCTACCAGCGCGTCTCGGGCGTGGCTCGGACGGTGCGCGGTCCGTCCATGTCTGCCGGCCCCGGCAAAGTCCAGGTTCTGGGTGTCTCCGAGCACCGCGGCGAGAAGCTGATCGTGCTGCGCTTCCTGCAGGGTCGTGACCCGGAATGGGTCGGAAAGCCGTTCTTTGCCAAGTATTCCGATACCGCCAGTTGGCTGAACGAATTGGAGCCGGCCGAAGGCGACGAATTCTTCTATGAGGAGCGCCTGCGAGAGCTGCTGGCCGAAGAGGGTTCGCCCTGGTCACGTCCCGAGACGAGGATTCAGCTACTTGACGCCGCTGCCGCTGGCCTGTAGGCCCTTCCTTTTATGACCGGATTCGCACGACAGGACGACGATCCTGTCGTGCGTCCGGGAACTCCGGCGTTTCGTTGCCTCGCTGATGAATGCGGAGCAATGTGCTGCCGCAATCCGTATCGCGTTGACTTGGGCGAGGATGAAGTAATCCGCCTGGCTCGTGAGGTGGACGTGTCGGAAGTGTTGGACGAGCGGGCGTCGATGGTGCTGTTGCTCCAGCCGGAGGGCGACGCGTGTGTGCTGCTGGGCGACGACCTGCGTTGTGGGGCGTATGAGGTGCGGCCAAATGGATGTCGGGACTATCCGTTTCGGCTGGACGTGGATGAAGGGCAGTCGCCGCGGGTGGTGCGGGATCTGGCCTGTCCGGGTTTTGTCGGGCCGCCGATGAGCGAGTCGGAGTATCGGGAGTTGCTCGTGGAACTGGTGGGTCGTTCGCCGGGAGCGCGGTTGGAACTCTGATTAGAGGGCCTCGAAGAGAAGCGAGGAGAGTTTCAAGTCCGAGGAGCGCTGCGAAAGATGGTGAATCTCGACACCGACAACCTGATTGGCCTCGTTGTAGTCCAGCACCACGCCGGGTGAGACCTCATCCGATTCAACGATGGATGAGTCATCGATTCGCAAGTAGAGAGCGTCGGCTTGCTTGTCCACGCTGAGCTTCATGGTCGGTCTCTCATTCGTCGATCAAAGAATACGCTGACAATGCGCCACGGGTCGGTGGTGGTGTTGACCACCACCCGCAACACTCGATTATCCCGTTCCGGCGCCCGGCCATAGAACCGAACCAAGCTCGAGTCGTTTGGAACTGCTGCCTGGAAACCCGGCGCGTCGAGCACAGCTTCCACCCAGTCCTGAGAAATGTCCCGTTCCGCCATCACTTGTCGGGCGTGACGAGTGAATGACAGTTTCATGGTGCTGACAGTACACCGGGCCAAGGAGTGATGCCGCGACTGCGCATCGGATACTCGACTGATAGCGAATGGTTCCAGGTGGGAGTTGGCGATTCAACTGTCGTCCGCCTCAGATGAGCCTTGAGACCAGTTCGACGAACCGTCGCGTCGCTGCAAGTGCTCTCTGGACGTTTTGTGGGCTATCCCAGTTCTCGTAGAAGCTGAAGTGAAGCTGGGTCGCGACCTGGAACAGCAAGTAGATGTTGTCGTCTCCTGCCTCAGAAGACAGGGCGTCAACCACTCGGTACAGCGCCGGCTGGTCCCCGTGCGGTAAGCCTCGCTGTTTTGCAGCCGCCTTGACCACCTGTGCTGCCGCGCGCCAACCTTGTTCACAGGCCTGCCGTACATCTCCTGCTTCGAGTTCGGCGTCAGCTTGTGCGAGAAGAGTCATGCTGGCTTCGTGGTAGGCCTGAGTGGTCATGTGATGGCAACTCCCTAGGCTACATCGTAGCCGTCTGAGGTGTGGCAGCAATGTCCGCGACTCTTCGTATACTCAACTGATAGCGAGTGGTTCCACGTGGGAGTTGTCGATGCTTGATTCAGCGACGATTGAGGCCTTGCGGAAGTCTCGGAGTCAGTGGGATTCCAAGGTGGTGGCGGAAGGTCGTGAGGGGCCGGGGCCGTTTATGACGGTCTCATCGCGGCCGGTCGAGCGGCTCTACGACGCGACGACGTTGGATGAGTCGGGTTGGGACGTGGAGCGCGACCTCGGGTTGCCGGGTGAGTATCCCTTCACTCGTGGCGTGCATCCGACCGGGTATCGCGGTCGGCCCTGGACGATCCGCATGTTTGCGGGATTCGGCTCGGCTGAGGAAACTAACGCTCGGTTCAAGCGACTACTGGATGACGGTCAGACAGGTCTCTCGATCGCGTTCGACATGCCGACGCTGATGGGCTACGACCACGACGACGAGTTGGCCGCGGGCGAGTTTGGCAAGTGCGGCGTAGGCGTGTCGTCGTTGGCCGATATGGAAATCCTGCTCGACCAGTTGCCGCTCGATCAGATCACGACATCGATGACGATCAACTCGCCGGCGGCTCCGATCTGGGCGATGTATATCGCGGCGGCTGAGGGTCGCGGCATTGATCGGTCAAAGCTGGGCGGCACGCTGCAGAACGACATCCTCAAGGAGTACATCGCGCAGAACGAGTTCGTCTTCCCGCCGCGTCCGTCGATGCGGCTGGTGACCGACACGGTCGAGTTTGCCTCGGAGTACATGCCGCGCTGGAACTCGATTTCGGTCTCGGGCTATCACATCCGCGAGGCGGGATCGACGGCGGCCCAGGAGCTGGCGTTTACGCTGGCCGACGGTCTTGAGTACGTGCGTTGGGCGCAGGAGCGCGGACTGCACGTGGACGAGTTTGCGCCTCGGCTGTCGTTTTTCTTCAACTCGCACAACGATTTCTTCGAGGAGATCGCCAAGTTCCGCGCCGCGCGGCGGATCTGGGCTCGCGAGATGCGGGAGACGTTCGGCGCCGAGAATCCGCGCTCGTGGTGGATGCGATTCCACACACAGACCGCGGGCGTGTCGCTGACAGACGTACAACCTGAGGTGAACCTGCTGCGTGTCACGATCCAGGCGCTGGCGGCGGTGCTCGGTGGGACGCAGTCGCTGCACACCGACGCGATGGATGAGGCGCTGGCGCTGCCGTCGGAGAAGGCGGCTCGGCTGGCGGTGCGGACGCAGCAGGTAATCATGCATGAGTCGGGCGCGGTGAACACGGTCGACCCGCTGGGCGGCTCGTACTTCATTGAGCAGCTGACGAACGATCTTGAGCGCGAGGTCTACCAGTACTTCGAGCAGATCGACGCGCTGGGCGGAGTAATCGCGTCGATTGAGACCGGTTTCTTCCAGAAGGAGATCGCCGACGCGTCGGCGCGATTCCAACGCGAGATCGAACGCGACGAACGGACGATCGTTGGGATCAATGACTTCGAGATCGAGGAGCCGCTAGAGATTCCGATCCTGAAGATGGATCCGCAGGGTGAGGCTCGCCATCTGGAACGTCTGCGCCGGACGCGCGCGGAACGCGATCAAGATCAGGCCGACTCGGCGCTACAGGCGCTGGCGAATGTGTGCAGGAATCCACGGGCGAACTCGATGCCGTTGATGCTCGACGCCGTGCGCAGTTACTGCACGCTGGGCGAGATCATGAACACGATGCGTGACGTCTTCGGCGAGCACAAGGAATACGTGGTGCTCTAGTCTGAGCGGCCAGACGGTGAGGTGATTGCGATGGTCACGGCGGAGCCAAAGGCGCCTGCAACGGCCGAAGCGGTGGACGAGTCCGAGTACCCGTTCGTTGAGTTGACGCTACGTTTGCCGGCGGAGTGGGAGTTGTCGTGGGAGCGGCTCTGTGAGTTAGCAGAGTTGAATCAGCCCTATAAGTTCGAGCGGTCGGCGGAGGGGATGTTGATGGTGACAGGCACGCCACCGTTGGAGTCAGATTGGATTGAAAACCAACTTCGTGATCAGATCAGGCCGTGGATGCGCGCTGGTGGCGGCGGCATGCTTCGCGGCGGCGCAAGCGGCTACACCTTGCCGGATGCTTCGCTTCGAGTTCCGGATTTGTCCTGGATACCGGACGAGATGCTCCCGTCGCGCGGTGATCAGCAGGCATGGGAAGCCGAGCCGGTGCTGGTACCGAGGCTGGCGATCGAGATCCGCTCGCCCGGGCAGCCACTGGTTGGCCAGCAGCGCGAGATGGAGAAGTACCTAGCGAACGGGGTTCAGCTCGGCTGGCTGTTTGATCCGAGGCGGCGACAAGTGCACGTGTACCGACCCGAGCACGAACCAGAAGTGTTGGACGATCCGAAGTCGTTGAGTGGTGAGGACGTGATGGCGGGATTGGAAGTCGACTTGTCTGACATTTGGCCGTAGGCGTTTGAAGGGAGTTCAACATGGCTGGACCGCTTGAGGGGATTCGGGTGCTGGAGTGCTCGACGTGGGGATTTGGGCCGATTGGCGGCATGATGCTGGGCGACCTGGGCGCGGATGTGATCAAGATTGAGTCTCCGACCCGGCCCGACGCCGCTCGCTACGTGGAGTCGGTGGCCGGGATTCCGAACTTGATGCCCGATGGTCGTTCGGCGTTGTTTGAGGCGGTGAATCGGAACAAGCGATCGTTGGCGCTCGATCTCAAGTCCGAGCGTGGACGGGAGCTTTTTCGCGAGCTGATCCAGGACACGGATGTATTCATCGAGAACTATCGGCCGGGCACATTTGAGAAGCTGGGTCTGTCGACCGAGGCGTTGATGGAGATCAATCCGGGTCTGATCCATGCGGCGACGGCCGGTTACGGATTCAAGGGCGACGAGGCGCATTTGCCGGCGCTCGATGCGGTCGGACAGGCGCGCGGTGGATTCATGTATTCCGGCGGCGCTCCGGGCGATCCGCCCAACTGGAACACGCTGGGCATCGCCGATGTCATGGGCGCGACGTGTCTGGCGTATGGCGTGCTTGCGGCGATCGCTGGGCGGGAGCTGAACGGTGGCAAGGGTCAGCGAATCGAGGTCTCTCACATCATGGCGACGATGTGGCTGCAGTACTGGGGGATCAGCGTGGGGATGATGCAGGGGCTGGACCTCTGGCCTCGGTTCGATCGGTCAAAGGCGGCGAATCCGCTCTGGAACCTGTATCAGTGCGGCGACGACAAGTGGCTGATGTTGGGGATTCTCGAGGCGGAGCGGGATTGGGCCTCGTTCTGCCGCGCTGTTGGCCTGGAGGAGATCGTCGATGATCAGCGGTTCACGACACTGTCGGCGATGGGCGAGCACTGCGACGAGTTGATCGCGCTACTCGAAGAGCGTTTCGCCTCAGCGCCGCGCGAAGAGTGGGAGAAACGCTTGCTCAGCGAACCGAACCTGATCTTCACACGAGTGCAGCAAATCGGCGATCTGCCGAATGATCCGGCCGTGATCGCAAACGAATACCTGGTCAACCACGATCACCGGCACTACGGTCCGACGCCGACGTTGACGCATCCGGTGATGCTGCATGGACAGCCGGCGACGATTCGTCGTGACGCGCCGGATCTGGGTGAGCACTCGGGCGAGGTGTTGCAGGAGCGGTTGGGGCTGTCGGATGAGGAGCTGGCTGAACTCAGCTCAGAGGGCGTGATTGGGTAAAGAAAAGCTCCCCCTTGCTGGAGACTTGCGCGTAAATCCCCTTCTCCCCCCTCGCTGGGGGAGATGCCGGAGGCAGAGGGGGGCTCCTCATCTCAAGGCTTATCTGGCCGCTGGCGGCGGACCCCCCCTCTGTCACTCCGTGACATCTCCCCCCGCAAAGGGGGGAGAGGATTCATGAGTTTACGCGCAGGTCTCCTTGCAGAGGGAGCTGCCGAAGGCTGATGATTCCCTCTCGACTTCGGCCTTCTCTGTGTTTGCCGCCGGGGGACCCCCTCAGTCACTCCGTGACAGCTCCCCCTGCGAGGGGGAGCAAATGAAACGGACTTCTAGAGGAATCCTGGCTAGCGGCCGATGATCAGGGAGACCGAGGTGGTGCCGGAGCCCCCGATGTTGAGGGTGGCTGCTCGCTCTACGCCTTCGACCTGGTAGTCGCCGGCCTTGTTGGTGACCTGCTTCCAGGCGTCGAGCGCCTGACGGACGCCGGTCGCGCCGACTGGGTGACCGCCGCCGATCAGGCCGCCCGAGGGGTTCATCGGGATGTCGCCGTTGAAGTCGATGCGGCCGTCTTCGATGGCCTCGTAGTTCTTGCCCGGCTCGGTGATGCCGAAGTGGTCGATGGCCATGTAGTGGCTGGTTGTGAAGCAGTCGTGGGTCTCGATCACGTCAACGTCCTCGACGCCGTCAATGCCGGCGCGCTCGTATGCGTCCGTGATCGCGCGGCGCGTGTGCGGCAAGATGTAGTCGTCGCCCTGGGCCTGCGCGATTTTCTCGTCGAAGGTCAGCGCGGCGGTGTGATGTCCCCAACCCTGGATGGTCGGCACGTCGGCGAGGTCGATGCCGCGGGCCTCGGCCCACTCGGCGGCGCGTTCCTCGTTGGCGAGGATCAGCGTGGCGGCGCCGTCGGTGATTTGCGAGCAGTCGCGGAGCAGCAGGCGGCCGGTGATCGGCGCGACGTACTTGCCGGCGCTGAGGTCGGCTGTGACATCGCCGAGCCAGGCACGGGTCTGCGCGGCGGGGTTGCGCTGGGCGTTCTCGTAGTTCAGTTCAGCCAGGCGCTGGAGGTGGGCCGGGTCGAGGCCGTAGCGGTCGTCGTAGACATCGCCGAGGCGGCCGAACAGCTTCGGGAAGGGCAGCTCGACGCCTTCCGCCTCAAGCTCATACCAGCCGGCGGTGCCGAGGAAGTCGCCGCCCACGACGGGGCTGACGGTCTTCATCTGCTCGACGCCCAGCACCAGCGCGGTGCCGTAGCGCTCGGCCTCAAGCTCGGCTGAAGCCATCAGGATGGAGATGCTGCCGGAGGCGCAGGCGGCCTCGTGGCGGGAGGTCGGCAGGCCGCCGAAGTCGGGGTTGATCTCGGCGAAGAAGCCGCCGAGCTGTCCCTGCTTGGCATACAGCTCGCCGGCGAAGTTGCCGACGTGCGCGGTGTCGATATCGCCTGGCTCCATCGAGGCAGAGTCGAGCGCGCCGTGTACGGCCTCGGCCATCACGTCGCGAAGGTTGTGCTCTTCCTTGCGCCAGTTGCGGGCGAAGTCGGTCTGGAATCCGCCGAGAATGTAGGTCTTGGGCATGGTTACTCCTGGGTGATCGTTCTTGAGACGCAGGATATCAGCACGAATATCGAGGCTGAGAAGTGGCTGGAATTAGCCGAAGGCTGCATACATGAGGCCGCCGAACACCGCAGTGAGGAAGCCGAACATCAGCATGAACACTCGCCACATCGTGCGTTCCAGCAAATCGAACCGCTTGATCAACTCGTCGAAGCGAGCATCGATGGCAGCGAAGTGGGCATCATGGTCGGACAGACGATTCTCTATCGTGTGCAGGCGCTCATCAATCGCCTGTGAACGCCCCTCCATGACCTCGAAATGCTTACCCATGACCTCGAAGCGCTGGTCGATCAATGCAAAGTGTGAATCCACCAGATTGAACCGCTCCTCGAATCTCTGGTCCTGCGTGCGCAGGCGTTCTTCCTGTACTTGATCCTGCGCACGGAGACGTTCTTCCTGCATTTGATCCTGTGCGCGGAGACGTTCTCCCTGTAGTTGATCCTGGGCGCGGAAGCGTTCTTCCATCGTGGCCAGGATGAGGTCGAGCTCCCGCCGCAGCGAGTCTCGCATTTCTCTCACGTCATCCTTGGTGGCCATGGCTGAGATGCGCTCGTTGAGCCCTTGCGCGATGCGCTTCGCTTCCTCATCGGAAACTCCTGCCTCGACGAGGCCGCGTTCCAGATCCTGAGCGAGGGAAACCACCGAAGACGCTCCGTCTCTTGCGACAGATCATAGCGCAGAAATCAGAACGTCAGGGCGAACTGGGAACGCTGGGGGTTCTCACTAGTAACCGCGGAAGAGCGGCGCTCGTTTCCGTTACCGGCTGCGGCTGCTGTCCAGCCCGTCACCGACGCTTCGCTTCGTTCGCCCATGGCCACTTCGCCATCGGCCTGTGCCAGTAGGTCCCAACAGAGCTCCTGCCAGGATTGGGCCGTCATCCGGGAAGCAACCTGCAATCAGGACAGCGCGCTTAGTTTGTCGCAGAAGCGGCGGACCTCTTCCACCCCTTCACCAACCTCTTCAGCGTTGTAATAGTCCTCATAGAAGCTGACATGAAGCAGATTGGCGCTCTTGAACAGAAGTTTGAGCTCCCGGTCACCGGTGTCCTGGGTGATTCGCGAGACCGCTGTTCGAAGCGCGTTGTGAGTCTGGTGCGACCAGCTCCGCGTCTCGCAGACGGCCTTGACCATCTGCGCGGCAGCACCCCACGCCTTCTCAGCAGCCTGCCGGTTGTCGCCGGCGGCAAGTTCGACCCGAGCCTGAGCAAGGAGCGCTCGGCTGGCGTCTTGATAGGTTTGGGTAGTCATGGACGGAGACCCCCCGCTACAGACCTTCATCATACCGCGGATCGAACAGGCGGTCGGTGTATCGAGAACAGTCGGCGTTCCCTATAGGAGTCCTCTTCTCCCCCCTCGCGGGGGAGATGCCGCAGGCAGGGGGGGCTCCCTGTCGCAGTGCCTATCTGGTCGCTGGCGGCGGACCCCCCCTCTGTCACTCCGTGACATCTCCCCCCGCGAGGGGGGGAGAGGGGATTTGTGAGTTTTGCAAAGGTTTTCGCAAGGGGGGAAGCGGGGATCGGGGCCATTTGGACCGTTCCTAGTAACCGCGGAAGACTGGGGCTCTCTTCTCTCGCCAGCTTCGGCGGCCTTCCTGGGCGTCGTCGGTGTAGCGGTAGCGATCGGAGACTTCGACTTCGTGCGCGAGGCTGTCACGCAGCGAGTGTTCGGAGGAGTAATCGATCATCTCCTTGAAGGCGGAGAGATTGAGCGTGGGCAGGCTGGCCAGGTTGTCGATGTAGGCCTGCGCCTCGCTGCCGAAGTCTTCCAGCGGCCAGACGCGGTTGGCCCAGCCGCATTGCAGCGCTTCCTCGGCGAACATGTGGCGGCCGGTGATCAGGAGTTCCATCGCTCGTCCGCGACCCATAATCCGGGGTGCGAACCAGGTGGTGCCGCCGTTCATGCCGATCGCTCGTTGGACTCGGTGATCGCCGACTTCCATGTTGTCGGCGCAGAGTCGGATGTCGCAGGCGCAGGCGATTTCCCAGCCGTGCCCGAGGGCCCAGCCGCTGACCAGCGCCACGACCGGCTTGTTCAGCTCGCGCAACGACATCAGGAAGGGATGATGGACCGTGATCGATGAGTCGATGCCTGGAGTCGGCTCCATCCCGTAGAGGTCGTCGCCTGAGCAAAAGGCCTGCTGACCTGAACCGCGCAGCGTGACGACACGGACGTCTGGGCGGGCCGCGGCGAAGTCGACCAGCGCCTGCAGCTCTCGGAGCAATCGGAACGAGAGTGCATTGAGACGCTCGGGGCGGTTGAGAGTGATCGCCAGGACGCCGTTGTCGGTGATGTCCCAGATAGCGACCTGCCATTCACCGTCGGCGAGCGGGGTCGGCGCGTCGGGCCATGATTGATGATTCGACATATGGCGGCCTTTCGGATCTGGGTTGTAGAAGGATGTGTATGTGGTCGTTGGGAAGTGTAGGCCGATGCGTGAAGCGACCGTAAAACTACGCTGAATTGAGCGTCCGGTTGACAGGCGGGCAGGGTCACCAATAGGCCGGTACGTACACTGAGCGTGTGATGAACAGCCAGAAATGGCGTTTCCGCGTGCGGTTGGCCGCCCTTTCAGCCGTGTTGCTCCTGACGACATTGGCAGCCTTGACATGGGCGGCGACGACCCAGGCGTCGTCGCAACAGCGCGTGCTCTCGGTCACCGCGTATCCAACTGCCGTCTCGGCACGAGGCGGCGAATCCACAATTAGCGTTCGACTTCCGGCAGACGCCGCAGGTGACGAGACGCGAGTCACGCTCTCGACGCAGTTGGGCGCGTTCCAGGCGGCCAGCGGAGAGGCTCGGATTCATTCGCCTCTGGTCGATGTCGGCAACGACACCCTGGGGGCGAACGTGAGGCTGGTCGCGGATGGCCGAAGTGGCGCTTCGGTGGTGACAGCGCAGGTAGGGTCACTGGTCCGCACGGTTACGGTGCGATTTGTTGGTGAGACCTCGGGGTTGCGTCTGTCTCAGCCGGTCCAGAATGCGCGGCTCGACGCCGCGGGACAGCATCGGATCAGGCTGGTCGCAACTGATGAAACTGGCATCGCCGCGCCGTCAGCTCAGGTCAGGCTGGAGTTCCTCGCCGCGCCGTCGGGGGCGTTGTTGCGTAGCGGAATCTCATCTTCGACCTCGGAGCTGACAGTGGTCACGACGCAGACAGGCGAAGCGTCGTCCCTGCTGACTTCTGAGCCAGGCGTGGTCAGAATCCGCGCGACCAGTGGCTCGGCATCGCTGACGATGGAGTTCGAGTTGTATGGCGAGCCCAAGGCGCTCCGCCTGGTCCCGATCTCCGGAGCTTCGATGGAAGTGGGACGCGTTGGCGACTCAGGATCGATCCAGGCGCTGCTGCTTGATGAGCGTGGACAGGGCGTGCCGAACCAACGGATCGTCTTTGCCGCAGGCGGCGGCCTGGTCGTGTCCTGGGATGGAGACGGCGAATCCCCGGTCACCGACGACTCGGGCGCGGCGCGGGTTCATCTGGACAGCCGCAACGCGCGGCTCGGGTCGGCGACGCTGAGCGCGGGGTGGGCTGGTGATGGTAGATCGCTGAGCGACAAACAGGAAATCAGGGTGACCGGCACGCCGGTCGCGCTCTATCTGCGTGCGCATTTGTCGCTCGCCGATGTCGAGGAAGCGCTGATCGAGGAATTCACCTCCTCGACTCGATACCGATTGCAAGCGGAAGTCGTCGATCGGCTGGGACAACGAGTGGCAGGCGGCTATCGAGTGTTGTGGCGTCCACTGGTGTCAAACGCCTCCGCACAGGTGTATCCGCAAGTGAGCGTGACCCAGAGTGGCATTGCCACGGCGATCTTCGACCTGCAACACGTCGATAGCGAACCGCAGACGGAGTCGACGTGGGCGCAGGCATTGCTGATGGCGAAGGCGCAGGTCAACAACAACGGATTGATTTCTGATCTACTGGGCAGTGGACTACCGCTGCGAGCGAGCTGGAACGATCTCGTCTGGCGCGGGCAAGAAGTGACGGTGAGCGAAGCGGTTACAGATATCTCGCACGTAGTTTCGGCCGCCTGGCGTTGGTCGGAGCGCGGCGGCTGGCAGGCGTGGTTCTCGGGCGACGTGCCGGGCGCCGTCGACTTCGTACTCATGCCAGGAGACACGTTCCACCTGGTGCTGCATTCTGCGGCCTTGATGGAGAACGTCGAGCGTCGCTAGCGCGGTCCCGTCTTACAGTGAGTTCGTGAAGATCTGGACAGCGGTTGCTGTTGCGACGGCCGTGCTAACGGTCTGGTGGATGACGGTGTCCGGTCAGCCGACCTCGGAGTGGTTGGTCGTTTCCGATGGCGACATCGGCGCCGGGACGTTGCGTGGCGCGATCGAGGCCGCCAACGTGTCCGCCGGCGACGATCTGATTCGCTTCGAAACCGGAATGACGATCCGTCCTCGGTCGCCCCTACCGGAGTTGGCCGACGATGGCATCACCATCGATGCATCGAACGGCGTGTCATCAGCCGATGTCGTTCCGCGTGTCTGGCTGGATGGTTCGTTGGCTGGAGATTCGGCAGGCCTGGAACTGATCGCCTCACGAGGGATCGTGCGCGGGCTGGGTGTCTTTGGTTTTGCGCGGTATGGGATTGGTGTGAGCGGGGCGGCAGCAACGCAGGCGGTGATCGAGGGCAACTGGATTGGTCTGACATCCAGCGGCAGACGATCCGCCAATCGACTGAGCGGCGTTGCGGT
Source organism: Dehalococcoidia bacterium (assembly GCA_965261715.1). Lineage (GTDB taxonomy): Bacteria > Chloroflexota > Dehalococcoidia > Bin125 > Bin125 > Bin125. The sequence goes on along the minus strand of OZ253471.1, from coordinate 2,034,639 downwards.
GATCGGCGGCGCTCGCGGGGCTCGTGTGGTTGACAATCGAATCGGCGGCAATGGCGTGCCCGAGCGCACGGGACATGGTGTCGTTGTTGGAGGTGGTGGAACCGTCGATGTCGTGGTTTCGGGCAATGTGATTGGCATTGCGCCGGACGGATCGGCGGCGCCCAACGACGACGGCATCCTGGTGGTCGATACGGCGCAGGCGACGATTGAGCACAACACCATCGGCAACAGCCATGTTGCCGGGATCGAGCTGCGCGAGACTCGGTTGCCGATGAACATCGATGGCAATCGGGTAGGGCTCAGACGCGACGGTGCGTTGGCCTCCAACGACGTTGGAATCTTCCTGGGTCCAGGGTCGGCACTGGCCAGAATCGGTACGCGCAGCGCCAATGTGATTGCGGGCAATCGAGTTGGCATCGCGGTCGAGCAGGGCGCGCGCGAGATGCTGATCGATAACAATTGGATCGGTCTGGCGCCGCAAGACGATTCGATGCGGCCGGCGGTGTCGGAATTGCCCCGAGCCCTGGTTCGACCTAACCGCCAGAAGGGCATTTCGATCATCGCCGGCGCCGCCGAGATTCAGGTGCGCAACAACTTCGTTGCAGCCGGCGATCTCGGCATCATTGTTTCGGATCCGGGTACGACGAAAGTCAGCCTGACTCGGAACGTCATCGCCGGCTCTCGCGAAGGGCCGACGACAGCCGCGATCGACGTGCGATCGGGAACCGAGATTTCTATCGGAGGCGAATTGGGATTCGGCAACGATGTGTGTGGGGCGGAGTTTGGCATTCGACTGGCCAACACGAAGGATCCCTCGGTTGACTCAAATGCCGTCGGCGCGAGCGCTGCCACCCGGGTCACCTTTGATAGCGATGACCAGATGATCTGGGGAATTCGCCTTGACGACGGCGTGGTGCGGGGCAAGGTGCGAAGTAACTGGATCTCGGACGCTGCACAAGCCGGTATCTCGGTTCTCGGCTTGATGTCGCAGGACAACTCCTTCATTGGCGGAGTTTCCTCGCAGAGTTCGCTCAAAGAGAATCAGTTCAGTGACAACGGTATCGATATCGACCTCGGGGCTGACGGACGTACGGACAACGATGCCCGCGACCAAGACAGCGGTCCGAATGGCCTATTGAACCATCCAGTGATTATCGGCCACATCGTCAAGCAGACCGGAAGCCAGAGTTTTCGCTCGACCTTTACAGGCACAGCAACGCCGGGCAGCCGAGTACACATTTATGAACGTGCTGCGTCGGGTGAGCGGCGCATGACCAGAAGCCAACCAGCCGATGGCAACGGCAACTGGGAGGTCAGTATCTCTGAGATTCCTCGTGGTCCCCTGAGAGCACTTGCGCTTGCGTCCGCCGGAGCGACTTCCGAGTTCTCGCCGACGTTCCGGCCCGCGCAGCGGGTGAGGCTCGCAGCAGGTGTCCGTTGGTTCGCCTGGACCGGACCTTTGATGGGGATCGAGCAGGCGATGTCGCCGGTGCTGCGATGGCTGGAGACGGTCTGGGTATGGAAATCTGCCGACGCCGAGTGGCGCGGATGGTCGCCGCTCCTGCCGGTAGACGCGCATGGTCGACAAGGCTCGCTTGAGCGGCTGGAGTCGGGAGACGTGGTGCGATTGCAGTTGTCGGGGCAACCTCTAACCGACTTCTTCCTGCCTGCCGGAGGTGAGATTGTTGCGGAGCCGGCCATTGATCTGAAGCGAGGCCATAACAGCGTCACCTGGCTTGGCGGCAGTGTTGACTCGCTCGACTTGCTCGCCGAATTCGAGCGCGCGCAGCCGGATCTGATCGGCACTGTCTGGCAGTGGGACGGGCGGTCCTGGCAGCTAATCTGGCCTCGACTGCGAGGCGCGTGGGATCCCGGTCGGTGGACGTTCCCGGTGCTGTGGATCAGAGCCACCCGCGACGGCGAGCTGCGATTGCCCTAAGCGCCGTCGTTGCTGGACAGCGTTTCGATCGCGACCAGGACGACGATCGCGCGGTCGCCCTCCTGGGCGATTCGCAGTTCTCCCTTGAAGGATGGATTGTCTGCGTCGCGGAAGGTGATGAAATCGACGCCGCCGCGCTGCGGATCAGCGGTCACACGCCAGGGGTCGGTGTCGAGCTTGGAGCGAAACCAGCTGAAGAGATCGTCGGCCCGCTGGCTTTCAGTCTGCCAGCCGACGATCAGTTCGCGGCGAGTCTCCGTGTCGGTGAAGGCGGAGCCGAGCAGGCTGAGTTCATCGTGCTCGGGAAAGCCCGGCGGCAGCTCGTCGACCAGTCCGTCGACGCGGACATCGGCGATCGCGGTGCGGTCCGACTGCAGCAGGTAGTTGCGGAACAGGCGTTGCGCGGCGAGCCGCTCTTCGTCGTCCTGATTGGTGCATGCCGCTGCCAGAACGGCGGCCGAGGCCAGCGCGAACAGCAGCAACAGCAACGTCCGCGCCGACGTATTGAGCGGTATCAGGGCTGGTCGCTGGCGCATTGGGAGTGTCTGTGAGTTCTGCATGGAGACATTTGAGTGGTGCGGTGGGGTGGACGGTGGGATTCGAACCCACGGATACCAGGGCCACAACCTGGCGCCTTAGGCCTCTAGGCGACGCCCACCACGCGTGACGAATGCGCTGACCGGACCGTGTACCTGTCAAGGATGCTGTCCGGCATCGCGTCAAATCAGAGTATCACCGACCTGCGGCCGACACTGTCAACCAAATCAAGCTGGTCAGGCAATCCGGTTGATCAGCAACGCCGCCAGACCGAGGAAGAAGAGAAAGCCCAACACGTCTGTGGCGGTCGTAACGAAGATGCTGGCGGCGAGCGCCGGGTCGGCGCCGAGGCGGCGCAGGACGATGGGGATCAGTAGTCCGAACAGCCCGGCAACGACCATCGTGCCGAGCAGCGCGACTCCGACGGCGACGCCGAGCCAGGGATTGTCTTGCCACAGCCAGCCGGCGGCTCCGACGAGCAGACCAAACACGATGCCGGAGGCAATGCCGATCATGATCTCACGGGGCAGGACGAGGCGCGTGAAGTGGCGGTCGAACTCGCCCAGCGCCATCGCGCGGACGGCGAGCGTCGTGACCTGCATGCCGGCGTTACCGCCTTGTCCGGCGATGATTGGCAGGAAGATGGCCAGGGCGGCGACCCGCGTCAAGGTGTCCTCGAAGGCGGCCACGACCGCGGCTGCGGCGAATGCCGTCGCGAGGTTAAGCATCAGCCAGGGCAGGCGCCGGCGCAGCGCGGTGATGACCGGAGCAGTGAGGGCTTCGTCGTCGACCAGGCCGACGAGGCGGTACATATCCTCCGTCGCTTCCTGCTGGGCAATGTCGAGCAGGTCGTCGGAAGTCGTGACGCCGACCAGGTGTCCTTCGTCATCAAGCACCGGCAGGGCATGCAATCCATAGCGTTGCAGAATCTTGAGCGCGTCTTCCTGGTCCATATCGGTGGTCACTGTCGGTCCGATTGGCTCCATCAGGTCGCGCAGTGCGGTCATCGGCGAGGCGAAGACGACGGCATGTAGACCAACCGAGCCAAGCAGCACACCTTCTGTATCGACAATGAAGACGGTGTCGCGGACCGTCGGCGCCGGCGCAGCGGCGCGCAGCAGCGTCAGGGCGCGCTCGGCGGCGAGATGCGGACCCAGCACCATCAGTTCGGGCGCCATGATGCCGCCGGCGGAGTCGTCTTCGTGCTCGAGCAGCGGACCGACCAACTCGGCGTTGGGCAAATGATCGAGGACCAGCTCAGCGTCGCCCTCGGGGATGGCGTGGAGCACGTCAGCGCCGAGCTGCGCCGTGGTCTCGTCGAGGGCGGCAGTGAGCTGCGGGAGGGCGACATCGGGCGCGACATGTTCGAGCTCCTCGTGCGTGAGGAACGGCAAGAGCTCGGCCAGCGTGTGCGAGTCGATCCGGTCAAGCAGACGACGGCGCTCGTCGTGCTCGAGCGCGGCCAGCGCGTCGGCCTGGTCGGCGGGGTGCAGGTTGTGCAGCAGAGCCGCCGCAGTGGCCAGTTCACCGGCGTCGACACGCGCGACGACATCCCAGACGGCGGTCGACGGCTCGGCGTCGAGCGAGGCCCCTGCGGAGGAGCGAGCGTGTTGACTGGGCGTACGTTTGGCCATCGCGGAATCCGTAGTGAGCGGGGTAAGCTGAGATCGTGCGCTCGTAGCTCAGCGGATAGAGCACCAGGCTTCGGACCTGGGGGTCGGGGGTTCGAGTCCCTCCGGGCGTGCCACTCCATGTTGTTGAGGTGACGTCGCCCTCTCCTACTTACTGTAGAGAGGGTGAGGCGTTTGTTGAATCTTGCGGGACATCGTGAGCGATTCGTTCACCTGTCGCGGGATGGCTGTCACAGGACGCCTGTCGCGGGATGACTGGCGCGCCGGCCGAGCGCCGGCGCAGAGCGACATCGCAGCGCTGACACAACACAGCGGGCTGGAGGTGACGCCTCCAGCCCGCTGTGTTGTGTCCGAATGGGTGGTCCCGGCCTATCGCATCCCTTTCAGATGCGCTCGGAATCCTCTGAACAACTGGTGTCGCAGGCTGAGCAGAGACCCCCTTCAGCCTTCGGCAGCTTCCCCCGCAGAGGGGTGAAGCGGGGATCGGAGTTGTTCAGAGCATTCCTAGACGAACCTTCCGACGCGCTAGTTCCACGGCAGTCCAGCTCCAGCCACCTCATCGTTCGTCTCTACGTAGTTGACCTTGTGCGCCGATAGCGGGCCCGGCGTGGGATTCACGAACTCCCAGAATGGCGCGTAGTTGTAGGTCGAACCCTGGGCGAAGATGTAGCCGTTGTCGAACGAACCGTCTCCAGAGCGGTACGCGGTGTCGAGGATCTCGATGCCGTCGGCGTCTTCGTCCCCTGCCACGATGGTGTACTCCATGTGCAGGAAGTTGAGTTCGGACACCCGATGGTTACTGATCGGCGCGGCCAATCCCTCGGTCTCCCCGATCATCAGCTTGATCGAGGGGAACATCTCGATGCCGATATCCGACGAGTAGGTGATGGTGAAGGTGAACGTCTCGCCAACCTGGTAGGAGACGCCATTGTTCGGAGTTGATGTGACGGTGACCGACTCCGCATCCAGGCCGCCATAGATCTTCTGCGAAGCATCGCTGGACTGCTCCGGGTATTCGAAGGCGACCAGGTTGTCGTCAGTGCTGGTGATCGAGTCGGCGCCGTCATTGTCAGGCGTAATCTCAGAGATCGCTGCGCCATCCCAGGAGAACTGGCCGGCAAGGACGTTGGCGCTAAAGACCAGTGTGTCGGTCCCGCTGCCACTGTCGTAGCTGAGCCACATCTTGAGGTCGCCGCCGGATCCGTCGTCGATGTTGAGGCTGATTTCAGGTACGTCTCCGTCCGCGTCGACCTGAACATCCGTCCTGAAGTTCACCGAGACCTCAACCGTTTCACCGGTGCGGAAACCAGTCTCGCGGCGTGGCGTTGTGACGAACTGGACATCATCGATCTTTACACGGTCGTCAATCGAGTGGGGCAAGTCCACACTCAGGTCGATCGCGCGACTGTCCAACCTGCCGTACTGGGAGATGGCGAGCCCAGTGTCGGCCTGAATGACAAAGTCATCGTCTGACGACAGATAGTCGCCGTCGGCAACCGTGTAGCCGTAGACCATCTTGTTCGTGAAGGAGCCGGATACCCAGGTCAATTCCAGGATGTCAGCGTCGTCGTTATCGAGCGAAACCAGGCTGAAGCTCTCGTCGCTGACGCCGATCACCGGCTCGTTGAACGTCAACTCGATGGTGAGCACTTCACCAGACTGATACGTGTCTTCGTCGGCGGGCTCTGACGTGACCAGGGCGCTGGATGCGAACGGCGTGGACCGGACGACCGGATCGCCTCTGTGATCCGACCTGGGCTCAACACTAATTCCTGCAATGAACCAATTGACTGCGTCGCTGTTGAGACCGCTGCTTCCGGCGGACATCGTCAAGTGGAATTCACTATTGGCGCCGGTCAGGGAGGTCAATTGCAGCCTTCGAGAGATGTGTCGAAGGCCGGAGGCAAGCGACAAATCAACATCCTTCACCGCAACTCGATCGCCATTCGACAGGCTGTAGGCAAGCAGAATCGAGTCTTCGTCGCCTGGATGCAGAACCCAGACGGTCTCACCATCGGACCAGAAGTCAACGAACTGCGCACTGTAGTTGACATCCGAGTCATCACCAGTGTCGTCGGTCGTATCGAGCGTGATCGTCTTGTCGTGGTTACCGTCGCCGCTGGTCAAGTCGTAGGCGCAGAGCCGTGCTACTTCGCTGTTTTCGTCATAGTCGCCAATCCACAGAGTAGAGCCATCCGACCACAGGCCAAAGACGCCGGATTCGTCGCAGCCTGAGCCCGCCGAGCTATCGATGACAATATCCCGACTCTCCTTACGGATCCCGTCTGTGAGTTCGTAGGCGCGAATGTTCGTGCTATCGGCATTCAGCACCCAGAGTATCGATCCGTCAGACCAGATTCCTTCGATCGATTCTTCGGCCGTAAAGTCGATCAAATGCTCAGTCCCAGGCTGATGGTCGCCACCTCCCCACTCCACGAGCGAGGGCGTATCCCCTGAATACTCCGTAGCGATAATGTATCGCCGCGGACCATTCAGCCAGAGACTTTCGTAGTCGTTGTATCTGGCTAACATTGAAAAAGTGGAGAAGGACGGGGTGACCTGTGCGTTGACCCGTTGTTCCTGCCAGTAACCGAGGGGATAGCTCACGATGTGGGTCGTCTCGCCGTCCTCAGCGAAGACCGAGCCGCTCCCGGTGATTCCGCTGTTCCCGGTGCCGCCTTGATATTTGATCCCGTCGGCGTCAACGTCGCCAAGTTTCACGGTGTAGACGAACTCAAGGGTTTCGTTCGGTTCATCCTCGACCGCTCGTGCCGCTTTCCAGACGAGTCCACCATCTGAATCAATCGCGTCGTCGCCGAAATGCATGACAAAGTTCACCCGACCTTCGGCCTGGACCGGCTGGTCATAGTCAACTTCGATCCGGATTTCCTCACCCGGTTCGTACCCGTCCGAGCTCTCGGGTTCGGAGCTGATTCGCACTTCCTCGATTCGAGGTCGACCGTTCACCCTGTGATCGCTGTCTTCGGTTATTCGGGGATGCCGATCTTCAGCTTCGGCCTGGTCGCCTCCGAGACGGCGAATGGTTCCCGTGCCGGAGAATGCGGATGTAGCGTCAGGATCGGGATCTGAGCCGTCTTGAGGGGATTGGCCAACGCTGATTCCGTCTTGGTCCAGGTCGGAGCTCTTGACTGTGTAGCGGAAGATCAGCCTGCGACTGTCAGGCCCAGTTCGGTTGTATAGAGCGCCGCGCCAGTTTGACTGGTTGTCTTCGCCGATTCTGAGGCTGACATATATTTGTCCATCGACCTCGACCGACTCACTGAAGTACACGGCGACATCAATGTGCTCGCCGTGGTGATAGGTCGATCCCTCTTCAGGCGTGGACCGGAATTCCACCCTGGTGACCGTGGGGTGGCTGCTGGCTGCAGCCGGCTGGTGCGTCACACCCGGCACGAGCAGAATCGCGACGGCCATCGCGCCGATCAGGGCAAGGAGCGATGCCAATCGAATTCTCGTTTGCAGAGATGTCTGATGGTGTCGCACAGGGTCCTCCTGTATCGGAACGATGATCTGGAGTGACCCTCCAGATAGATGGGAGTGAATCGACCATAGAATATTTATTGAACGTTCTGTGGAGTCGGATTACACCGGTCGTATCGGAGCAGACGCACATGCCTGCTGCCTCGGACCCAAGCCGGTGCTCGGGCAGCCGGTAGCATGGTGGGCCAACCAACGATCGCTGACTGGAGCAAACGATGTTCATCGGATGGTTCACAGAACGGCCCTATCAGGATCCCGAGGCGTCGTGGTGGGGGCGCACCGGTCGTCGCTTAACTGACCTCGATTCCTCGAACGATGAATACAACCCCGTGCTGGGCGCCAACCTCTATCACCGTTACCTCGATGAGGCCGTGGCGGCCGAAGAGGCGGGATTTGACGGCGTCGTCCTGAACGAGCATCATTCGACCCCCTTCTGCATGGGGTCGGTGATCAACGTCGAGGCTGCCATCCTGGCCCGGATCACGCAGAAGGTCAGGATTTGCCTGCTGGGCAACATCCTGCCGATCTGGGAAGACCCGCTGTGGCTGGCGGAGACGCTGGCCGAGATCGACATGATCTCGGGCGGTCGTCTGATCACCGGCTGGGTGCGTGGAACCGGGCGCGAGTCGCTCGCGCACAACTCGCAGTCGCCCTACAACTGGGAGCGCTACCAGGAGGCGCACGACCTGATCGTCAAGGCCTGGACTGACGCCGGACCCTTCCGCTGGGAGGGCGAGCATTACGACTACCGCTACGTGAACCCGTGGTCGAAGCCGCTCCAGCGTCCGCATCCGCCGATCTGGATTCCCGGCGCCGTCTCACAGCGCACCGTCGCCTGGGCGGCGGAGCATCGCTATCCATATGTGATGCTCGCGACGCGTCTGGCGCCGACCAAGGACTCATTCGCCTACTACGACAAGGTCGCGGCCGAGTTCGGCTACGAGGCCGGACCGCAGCATCGCGGCTATCTGTGGAAGGTCCACGTCGACGAGACCGAGGAGAAGGCCGAAGAGGTTGGCCGCAAGTATCTGACCGGTCCCGGCAACATCTTCCTTGAGGGCTCGCGCGGCGACGTGAAGCGACATATCCAGAATCTGCCCGGCATGATCGACCGTCGGCGCTTGCTGCCCACAGCAGGTGTTCGCCACGTGGTAGAGTCGCGCGGCGCCGGCGCCATCAATCCCGATGAATACAAGCGGCTACAGCTCGATGCGGCCGAGGGCTATGTCGAAACCGAGGACACCTACCGCGGACTCGAGGAGTCGTACAGCATCATCTCAGGCACGCCGCAAACGGTGATTCCCAAGATTCGCCACGTGCTCGAGTTCCTGCGACCGGGCAGCATCTGCTTCTGGGACGGCGACGGCTCGATGTCGCACGAAGACTCGATGCGCTCGCTGCGTCTAATGGGCGAAGAGGTGATACCAGCAGTCCGTGAAATGGCCAAGGAGCTCGATCTGCCGGGTCCATTCGATCTGCCTGAGGACGCGGATCCGGTCGGTATCTCGCCGGCGGCGATGTCCACTCTGTAGAACACCTGCTGTTCGCACATCAGTACTGATACACTGATCGGCGGAGGCGTCGGCCATGGACATGAGCTTCGAATCACGGCCTAGGCTGATCGATCGGCTGAGGTTGTTCCATATCTTCAGTCGGCATTTCGGCGACGAAGATGCGGAGGCGGCAATCGATGCGCTTCAGGATGAGTTTGCGCCTCTGTCGACGAGCAGTGACTTCGTTCAGATGAGGCTGTGGATGCAGTCAGAACTGAACGCCCTCAGAGCTGAGGTCAACGCGGCGATCATCAAGATCACAGCAACTACCGCCCTCATCGCAGGAATCGCCTTGGCGATTGCTCGGTTGACATAGCTGCTCGACCGCTGGAAAGGCGTGGCCATAGATATGGACTGCGCTTCACGGCCCAGGTTGATCGATCGGCTGCGTCTGTTTCATCTATTCCGCCGACACTTCGGCAACGAAGATGCTGAGGCAGTGGTTGACGCCCTGCAGGATGAGTTTTCCCCTGTTGCGACCAAGGGTGACCTGACTCAGTTGTATGAGAAAGTGGCTAGCGATCTGGCTGCCTTTAGGGGAGAAATGAAGGCGGAGATTAATGCGGCGATTGTCAAGATGGTTGGCGCCAGCGTACTCATCGCCGGTGTCGCACTGGCGATCGCCCGGTTGACATAGCTGCTCGACCGCTGGAAAGGCGTGGCCATAGATATGGACTGCGCTTCACGGCCGAGGCTGATCGATCGCTTGCGTCTGTTTCATCTATTCCGCCGACACTTCGGCGACGAAGACGCTGAGCCGGTGGTTGACGCGCTGCAGGATGAATTCTCTCCCGTGGCGACGAAGGATGATCTTTCACAATCGCTTCGGTTGTTGAAAGCAGAGATTGAAGCGATGATCAATGGTGCAATGCTCAGGTTGATCGCCGCCATGGGTATCGTCGCCGGCGTCGCGCTCGCGATTGCTCGATTTAGCTGATTCTGTCGGTATCGGTTGTTATACACCCTCTGAACGACCCCCTGAACGAGGCATCGCAGGCTCAAGCGTTCCGACTCGATAACTCTTGGTGTTCCCGGTCGTTATGGCTCGCTGCCGCTTGACCGCCTGAGCGATCTCGACTGTTCTGTTTGCTTTCCGGCCCTGTATTTGTTGTGGCTGCGTAAAGCGCCGATTCGGCGGGTAACGCGTCGGTTGCTTGCGCGAGGCCTCAGGACGCAAAGTGCAGGCAGTGCTTGTCGAGAGGACGCATTGATGCAGGTCGCAAGCGGTTGGCGGCGGTCCGCGGTTGTGCTGACGGCGTTGCTGGTGGTCCTGGCTGCGGGTGTCTCCGTGACCGCGCAAGACAATCCCATTCATCGATTTTTCGGTTTCTCAGGCGATATCACCATCGACGGCGAGCCGCTGCAACCGGGCAACGAGATCGTCGCCGTGCAGGACGGGGCCGAGATCGGCCGGGCCACGGTCAATCCTGCCGGCGCCTGGATCATGGATGTCGACGCCGCATTGCTCGACGGCGGTCCCTGCGACGTGACATTCATCATCGCGGGGTTGCAGACCGACCAGGATTGGGACACGTGCTCGCTCCGAGTCAGGCTCACCCTGTTCAGTCCTCCTGGCTCCACTGCTTCGGAAAGCAGGTCCGATAACAGTTCGGGCGGTTCCGGTGGAAGCAGCGCTGGCAACGCGCGTGATTCAAGCACGCCTGGCAACCCGGCAGAACGTGCCGCCGACGGTGCTGATGCGGACGGCTCGATCGAAGACGGCGACGAAGCGGATCCCCAGTCGTCGCAGGGGCAGCAAATCGTCCGCCCGGCCGCGCCGCGAACAGGGAGCGGCGGCGTACTCGGTTCTGAAGGATCCACCAATTGGCCGCGCGCGGCGGCGATTACCGCGCTGCTGACCCTGGCAGTCGCTTCGGTCGCCCTCTTGATGAGCCGGCGCACCGACAGCGCCACATAACGAATCGTCGTCCTGCACGCGCCGTGTTCGAGCGGCTGTAGGAACAGCGGAGGTTGAACGCAAGCAACGAGTTCGCCAGTGCACGGCGAGCGAGTGAGAAAGGACAGGGAGATGCCGGTTGTTGGCACGTGGCGCCACGTGATCACGGCATCAGTTGTGTTGCTCGGGCTTGTCCTGTTGGTCGCTGGTGTCCGCGCGCAGGGCGACCCTGAGCCTGAGAGTCCGCCCTCGCCCGACCACTACTACTACCAGTTCTACGGCTATGCCAACGACGTGACCATCGATGGCGTAGCGCTGCAGGCCGGCGACTTGATCACCCCGATGCTCAACGGCAAAGCGGTGACTCGCGCCCTTGTTAGCGACAACGGCTTCTTCGTGACCTTCAAGCACCAGTTCTTGGAACCGCCGATCGGCGACTGTCAGGTCGTCTACGAGGTCTACAGCCAGCAGCGCGCTCAGACGTTCACGACCGAAGAATTCACCTACCCGCAGGGTTGCGGAGACATCTTGGTGACGCTGGCGATCGTGACGGCCAGCGGGAATGACTCGAACAACAGCCAACCTGAACCAGTGACTGAGCCGACGCCTGCTCCTCAGCCAGACACCGAATCAGGTGGCACGGACTCCGGCGGCGGGACGGATGGCGCAAGTCAGCCCGATACCGGCTAGACCGATGACGACGGTGACGCCGACGAACAGGCCGACGTCCAGGCCAGTTCCACGGACACGTCGGAACCCGAAGCAACGGACGAGGGCAGCGCCGGAGAGAGCCAGGCAGGCGGTGGCAGTGGCGACGGCCCAACACTTCCCGGCGACGACGCCGAGCATACGGCGGCCAGCCCCGAGCCGGACGTTGAGGCGTCGGAGGACGAACCGGAGCAGGCGGCGGACGCCGAGGAAGACGACTTGCTGGAGGACGCCGAGGATGCGGCCGGCGCAGATTCTCAGAGTCCAGACGCGGCGGACCAGGCGGCGGACCAGGCGGTGGAGCAGGCAGAAGTCCAGGCATCTGATGCGGAGATACAACGACCGGCTACGCCCCGGACTGGCACAGGCGGCGTCTATATCCGGGAATCCAAAGCCAATTGGTCGGTCGTGGCCAGCGTGCTGATTTTGTTGATCGTGGTCATCGGCCTGGTGACCGTGATGGTCAAGCGCCGAACCGACCAATCCCCTCGCTAACAACCGAATGACGAGATCGCGATGACAACAGACGAAGAACTCACGGGCAGCAACATGAGGTTGATACGACAGGAAGGACGCGTGCTGCGCAGGATCGTTGCAGTCGCCGTGTTGGCGATTGTCATGTTCATCGCCGGCGGAGATGCTGTGTTGGCCGACGATCACCAGTTCTTGCTTTGTTCTGGTCCGGGCGAAACGGTGCGTGCCGACGGCTCAGCTGTCGTGTTCGGCGACTACATCATCGTCGTGAACTCGAGGAACTTCAACGCGATCACCGACGCCGACGACCAGGTGCCGGAAGACACAATCACCGAAGACGATGTCCAGAGCAGCGGAGGTTCCTTCGTCCGCCCCGACCTGAGCTGGGGGATGTGGATTCCATCCGGTTACGTGTACGAGGAGCAGGGAACCGGCACCTGCGTGATCAATCTGAAGATCATGATGCGTGAGAAGGACTCCAACTATTTCAAGGAAGCGGCCGTCGAATTTGATCCGCTGCCGCCCTGCCAGGGTCGAGTCTGGTTGAATACTGCCCGTCCGACCGGAGTGGCGGCAACTGTGTGCCCGCGAGGCGCTCCAACGACGATATCGGGTGTTACGCCGACCGAGGAAGAGGACAGCAACTCGGGCGAAACGACCCAGACGAACGATCCTCCCGGAGTGACAGAGGACACGGGTGAGACCGTCACCGACCCAGAGAACGGCAAGCCGGACAATACCAACACCCAGCCGCCTCCAGGTGGCAATGGCGGTAACGGTGGCAATGGCAACGGCGGCAACGGCGGCAATGGCAACAACGGCAACGGCGGTAATGGCAACAACGGCAACAACGGCAACAACAACGGGGTTACCGGCAATGACAACGGCAATACCGACAACAACGGCGAGACTGGCGCTGCCAACGACGGCGACTCTGGGGCTGGCAACAACGGCGACTCTGGCGCTGGCAACGACGGCAGCACCGGTGGCGGTACTCCAGGTGACACCGATGACGGAGACAATGGCGGCTCCGGCAGTCAAACTCCTACCGACTCCTCGCAAGCCGACGACGACTCTGGCGACCAATCTCAGGTTGACCTGCTCGAGGCCGACGGGGACGATTCTGATTCCGACGACTTGATGCAGACGGAAGCCGAAGCTGAGGGAGAATCAGGCGCCGGCGACAAGCAGGACTCCGAGAAAGATGATGACCAGCCTGGCTCAACCGTAAGGCCGGATGTTCCCAGGACGGGAACCGGCGGCGTCGCCGTGAATCGTGATAGCGGTCGCTGGGCGCTCCCGATCGCCGTGGCCGGCGGACTCGCGGTCTTGATGACTGTGCTGGTCCTAATCGTTAATCGACGCTTCGGAAACAGAGCTCTGTGAGTGGGAGGAAATGCTCGCGCTGTGTTGTGGCGCCAGCGGGGAGAGGTGGAATGATGCTGGTTCTATGGCAACGAAGAACGATGACACTCCGGATCGCGTTGCTTGCGGCGTTGCTGACCACGGCGACGATGGTCTTGCTGGTTCTTGGCGTCGGGACGGCCGGCGCACAAGGCGGAGGGGAAGAGGAAGAGACATTCTTCAACTGCGTCGACTGCATCCTGGAGTTCTGCTCGCATCCCGGTGGTTCCCGCCATACCGACGGCTCGTGGTTGAATGGCGACCCGGTCAGTGGCGACGAAATATCCATCCACCCCACATTCGGCGACTACACCGAGTCCATTTCTAGGGGCGGCGCCTGGTCGAATCAGGCCTGGGGTACGTACAACCATTGGGATGGAATCGCCTGGCAACACGCGGATGGCTCGTGCTCCATCCGCGCCAGCTTCCGAATCAACGGCGTGACCGCCCAAGCCGATTACTGGCCGTGTCCGGTCAAGACGGACAGATCGTTGAGCCGGACTGACCCGGATAACCCGCAGATCGTGACGGACATTGCGATCTGGTCGGTGCGCATTTGGCTGAACCGGACAAAGGTCGAAGATGAACTAGACATCGAATGCACATACGAGAGCCCAGCCATCCCGATCGAGGATCAGGGACCTCCGCCGAGTTCGACCACGCCGTCCCAGCCCGAGACAACGCAGGAACCGCAACCTACACAAGCACCTCCGTCGGGCGGCGAGAATCCACCCCCGGCGAATGACAAGCCGGCGCCGCAGCCGACAAACAACAACCCGGCGCCGACGACCAGCAAGCCGACTCCGACGATCAACAAGCCGACTCCGACGATCAACAAGCCGACACCGACGACAACGACCGCGCCCACGACGACAACGACGACAACGACCTCGCCACCGGCAGAGTCCGATGACGAGCCGAGCCAACCTCCGGTGAGCGTGCCCGATACCGAGGAGGAGGAACAGGCGAGTACACCGAAGCCTGCGGTCGCCGACGACATCTCCGAGGACGACGTGTTGGAGGAGGAGAGCTCCGACGAGTCGGACGACCTGCTGGAGTCGGCCGAGGAAGGCTCGGACGCTGCCGACTTGCTGGAGGAAGCGGAGACATCGACCCCGACTCGCGTGGGGCAGGAACGGCCGACTGACTCAGAGGAACAGACCCAGATCGCCCGCCCCAGCGTGCCCAGGACCGGCACCGGTGGAGCGGCGACAGAGTCGACCGGTAGCCGACTGGCGATCGCGTTGACTGCGTCGGTCGCTGCGGCTGCTGCCGTTGGAATCGTCTCGCTGGCCTGGTACCGACGCCTGCGCAAGCCTCAGAATCGATGAGGGCGGGGCAACGGTGCGAGCAGTGAACGAATTATGAAACGCGCGGCTCAGATGCTCAGGCGACGACAGCGATTTGTGGCGTCGATCGCGGCGGCGGTGGCAATGGTCGTCGTGGTGTTGTTCGCTTATGGCGAGATCCTGGGCGCGCAGCAAGAGCGAACGGTGATCGCCTTCTGTTCTCACCCAGGAGCTTCGCGATACCTGGATGGTTCGTTCCTGAATGACGACCCGAGTAAGGGTGACGTGGTTGCTGTCCATTACAGCCCAGCGCCGGGCGTTGACGATTATTTCCGCGAATCAGTCGCGGAATCCGGCGTGCACCCAACTCTCGAGTGGTTGACTTATAGCAACTGGTCAGACCTGATCGAAGTGCCGAGGGACCAATACGGCGACATCATTGTGGACTCGAACGGAACGATCGATTGCACGTTGTACGCCGAGTTCCAAATCGGGAAGCGTACGGGGGCCAATGAATACACGTATCGAGTCGCAAACGCGCAGGTTGGTCCATGCGTACCCTCAACTGACGGTGTCACCCATGTTTCAGTCCGCGTGTGGCTGAATAAGAACAAGAACCCCGAACATGAAGCGAAACCGTGTGGCGAGGAAGTTCCCGGCGAACTCGAGATCATCAACCGACCGGTGACTCCGTCGCAACCGCTGGTCACTACACCTACAGGCGGAGGCGGTTCTTCCGGCAATGGTGGCGGCGGTGGCGGATCCGACGGCTCTGGTGGCGGCACTACCACTGGCGATACGAACGGCCCGGACGGCGACTCCGACGGGCAGGAAGACGGCGAAGAAGACGCCCAAGAGGACGGCCAGTCGGATGGGCAGGAAGGCGGCCAGCCGGATGGCCAGGAACAGGCAGACGGCGCCGACGAACAGGAACACGAACAGCAGGACTCGGCGGGGTCAACGCCCTCACAAGATTCCGACGATGGCAAGGACCCCTCCGACCCGGAGGACGACTCACAGTCGGTCGACGTGCCCGAAGCCGAGAACAACAGCGACACAGCCACTCAAGACCTGTTGGAGCAGGAGCGTCAAGCAGCAGAGGAGACGGATACCCAGACTGCGCAGGTCGACGAAGACAACGCTCAGACAGGGGAATCTGGTCGCACTGCACCGAGAGTGCCCGGGACAGGAACCGGCGGAGCGGTCGATTCGAAACGCGAGCTGAGCTGGCAAGTCGTGTTGGGCGTGTCGCTGGGGACGGTGGGAACGATCGCTCTGTTACTGCTCGGCTTCAATCGGCGTTCAAGCAGGCGTACGGGGTAGACACCGTGCGTTCAAATGTCCGGTCGGATTCAGTATCCGCCGCGCGAGGCGAGAAGTGACGTTGCGAGAGCGGCTTCGAGGGCTGGGGGTGCATCCTTTCCTGATCGCGCTCGGGCTGGCTGCGGTCGCGATGCTCGTCTTCGCCCTCCCTCAAGGAGGCGCGCAGTCCACGATTGACGAGCTGTACCTCTGCTCAGCCGATGGCCACACTGCCGGGATTCTTATAGGGCAAGAGGGCGTGGTTGACGCCATTTCGACAGAGCGCCAGACCCTTCAGGCTGCGTCCGGCACCCAGACGGGAACCCTCTGGGGCATGTACTTGTCGGCTAGCAACGTCGAAGTTGAAGATGTCATCAACGATCCTCTGGATTGCACCCTGAAGCTTCGATTCCTGCTCGATGGTCGGCCGGCCACCGGCTTCTACCGTTGCGACGGCCGGTTGGAACATAGGCCGAATACTTACGCGGTTCGAATCTGGCTTAATAAGACAATGCCGTCACCCGATGCGGGGAAGTGCGAGCCCGGCAAACCCGTCGGCGGCGACTCTGGTCATGGCGTCGAGAACGCAATTCCACTGATGACCGGAGGGGCGCCTCCCTCACCACAACCAGTGCAGCCACAGCCACAGCCTGAACCCGAGCAAGAGCCGGAGGCGGAGGACCAAATTGACGACGAGGACGACTCGGAAGATCAGGACACGCCCAATGAGGATGACGACGAGTCGCAGGACGAAGCGTCGCCGGCTGATGACGACGAACACCCGCAGTCGGACCCCGAAACCACCGACGAACGGGACAACGAGCAAGTCGACGGCTCCGCTGACGAGTCCGACACAGAAGAGTCCGCTGTTACGGACACCCAGCCACAGGAATCGGAAGGAGATTCGAGCGATGCCACGCCAGACAGCCAGGACGGCCAAAACGGCCAGGATGAGGGCGACACCGGTGACACCGGCGACGTCGGCGACGCCCGCGACGCGGCCGGCCTCGAACTGGAAGAGGACGGGCCGGCGACAGATGATGGAACAGGGATCGAGCGCACCGACCAGGTACTTGTCCAGAAGCCGCCCGGCACCGGCCTGGGCGGATCGGACGCAGAGACCACATCCAGAAGTAGCCGCGTAACCTGGGCGATCATCGTATTGCTGGTAGCAGTAGCGGCGATCGCGCTGGACTGGGCGCGCCGCCGAGGCGATACCAGGAAATAGTCCTGCTAACCTATGGACTGATTGCGCAATTACATGAGAAGAACGACCAGAGGAACTGAGCGCCCATGCTACTGGTGAGCCGTAAAGAGCAGGAGAGTCCCGAGGGCCTCCTCCGCCGCTTCAACAAGATGGTGCAACGCGATGGCGTATTGCAGGAGGCCAGGCGGCGTCGCCGGTTCATCAGTAATCGCGAAAAGCAGCGACAGGCCGAGCGCCGTGCCGCGCGCCGTCGCCGACGAGCGATGATCAAGGTGCGCCGCCCCCGCGCGCCTCGCTAGGAAAGCTCTGAGCAACTCCGATCCCCGCTTCCCCCCTCTGCGGGTGAAGCTGCCGAAGGCTGAAGGGGGGGTCCCCGCTCAGCCTGCGACACCAGTTGTTCAGAGGATTCCCAGGGTGCAGCCTCGCTGGTCGTGACGGCGTTGTGGACGTAGCCGGCGCTCTCACTAGCTCCAGCTTTACTCAATGCTGACCAAGGCCTGACCGCACCCTGATGTCGCTGCGTACCCTCGACCGTGAGTATGTTGATCACGTTGAGCGGAGCGACAAGCGATGACCCTGATTGATAGCAGTGACCGCACGGTGTTGGTCGTCGATGACGAGGCGAACATTCGCGAGCTGTGCTCGCTCTACCTTGAGCAAGAGGGCTTTGGCGTGATCACGGCCGACGACGGCGTCTCGGCCCTGGCGGTCGCGCGGCAAGAGTCGCCGGACCTGATCGTGCTCGATTTGATGCTGCCGAAGAAGTCTGGCTACGAGGTCACCCGCGAGCTTCGAGCCGACACCGGCGCCATCCGCGACGTACCAATCTTGATGCTCACCGCACGTTCCGAGGACGTTGACCGGATCGTCGGACTCGAACTCGGCGCCGACGACTACCTGGGCAAGCCGTTTCATCCTCGCGAACTGACGGCTCGCGTCAAGGCAATCCTGCGTCGCGCCGCCGCCGCGCCGGGACGAGTCAACGCCGACTCGGCATCGCGCGGACGAATCGAAGTTGGTCCGCTGATGGTCGACTGGGATCGGCGAGAAGCGACGCTGTCGGGCAATCCACTGAAACTGCGCAACAAGGAATTCGAACTACTCAAGCAGTTGGCGGAGTATCGCGGCATTGTCTTGACGCGCGAGCAGCTACTGGAACAAGTGTGGGGCTACGAATACTTCGGCGAGACTCGTACCGTCGATGTCCACGTCAACCAACTGCGTCGCAAGCTTGCGCCTGACGGCAGTGACCCTGGGGTCGCGATTGAGACGGTGCGAGGCGTCGGGTACAAGCTCGTGGAGACCAACGGGGCCGCGTAGGGGAGATCATTTGCGAACTTCCTGTTCCCCTCTCCCCCCCTTGCGGGGGGAGATGTCACGGAGTGACAGAGGGGGGGTCCGCCGCCAGCGACCAGATGGGTCTCGAGATCGGGAGCCCCCCCTCTGCCTTCGGCATCTCCCCCGCAAGGGGGGAGAAGGGGAATTATGCGTCGTCCCCTGCAAGGAGAGCAAGGGGATCGATTCTGGCGATAGAGCATCAGGTAAGAGGTGACGCTGGTGGGCGGTGGATACGGACTCAGACTCTTCATTGGCTTTGCCGGACTGGTGCTGGTCATGCTGATTGTGTCTGCCCTGGTCTTTCTGTCGCTGTTTGGCGGCTACCGCGAGGACATCGACCGCTCCGAGCTTCGCACGGCCGGGAATGCGCTCAGCGTCGAGATCGGACGGCTCCTGCGGCGCGCGGCGGTCTACGACCGGGAAGAGCTGGTCACGCTGATCCGCGAGCAGGCCGAACACGCCGAACTGATCGTGATCCTGACCGATGGCGCCGGCCGGGTACTGGCCGGGTTTGAGCCTGCCGGTGGGATCAAGGATGGCCAGGCGGAATTTAGCTATGCGGGCATCGCGGCCAAGGAGAGCGGGAGCGATTGGCTGGACACCAAGCTGCACATTGGCGGCCGCTGGCGACCGTCGTTGGTGCGAGTCCTGATCCCGCCCGGAAACGGTGGCCGAGCAGATGGCGGTGTGTTGATGGCCGTCACGTTTGGCGACGAGCACCATTTCGGTTCGTTGGACGAGTTGATTCGGCGACTGGTCGTCTCCGGTCTGGCCGGTTTGGCCGCCGCGGTTGTGATTGCGATGATCCTTTCGCGACAACTGATGCGTCCGCTGGAGGCGTTGACAGGCGTCGTCCGGCGATTCGGGCCGGACCGCTACGACATGCGAGCCTCAGAGACCGGTCCGACCCAGGTGCGCGAGCTGGCGTCGGCATTCAATGCGATGGCGGAGCGAGTCTCGGACAACGAACGCGCAATGCGAGGATTCATCGCAGACGTCTCGCACGAACTGCGCACGCCGCTGACCTCGATCCGTGGATTCGTCGAAGCGCTGCGGGACGGCACGGTGACGGATCCGGAACGGCGCGCGTCGTCGTTGGAAGTGGTGCATCAGGAGACGCAGCGGATGCTGCGGATGATCGAGCAGCTGCTCGACCTGTCGCGGCTGGAAGCGGGTCAGTATCGGCTGCAGCTATCGAAGATCGATCTGGACGAACTGCTCGGCCACATCGAAGCGATGTTCGGAGCGCGGGCGACTGAGCAGGGTGTCGAGCTTCGCTTCGAGATCGCGGCCGACGCGCCAGTCATTGAGGCCGACTACGACCGGCTCGTGCAGGTGCTCAACAACCTGCTCGACAACGCGCTGCGGCACACGTCAGACGGCTCGGTCACGGTCTCCGCTCGACGCGTCGATGACGGTTTAGAAATCAAGGTCGCCGACACGGGCGAAGGAATCGCGTCCGACGACCTCAATCGACTCTTCGATCGCTTCTGGCAACCAGCATCGAGGAGCGGTCCGGGAGCGGGACTCGGTCTGGCGATCAGTCGTGAGATCGTGAGAGCGCACGGCGGACGAATCGAGGCCGACAGCATCCTCGGGGAGGGCACATCGATCACGGTCTGGTTGTCGATGCGCTCTGCGGAGCCCACTTCGTCCAGGTAAATCGCCTTCGCATTCCTTTCTCCCCGCTCCCCCCTCGCGGGGGGAGCTGCCGAAGGCTGAGGGGGGGTCCCGGCTGCCGCACATCCGCCGAGCGCAGAGGGGGCGCTGTCGCGCCGACCCCCCTCTGTCACTCCGTGACATCTCCCCCCGCAAGGGGGGAGAGGGGATCTGCGGTAGCCTGTTGACGCTGCATTTCCAGGCGGTGCTCGGGACTGTCCTGATCATTGTGACCGTGTGAGAACGATCTCAGGTCTGCTCTTCGGTTGATCCGCTTGATCCGGGGCCTGCGATACGCTGGCTGCGATGGACCCTCAACAACAACTGACGCTGGTCGCGGCCGCGATGACCCGTGACGTATTGGTCGCCAACGGCGCGTCGGATGTGTCGTTTGCGCCGACTGTGGCCAGGGCGTTGCACACCGCATTCAGCGCCAACGGAGCCTCCGGCACGCTGGCCGTTGGTCCGCTGTTCGATCTCTCGATGCTGCAGGGAGGCGCTGACACGCTGACACGCAAGGTCGGCTTCGAGGAGCGCCTCCACGCCTACGGCGCGCGCGATGTCGTCGTCTGGGTGCCGCCGGGCGCGTCGATTCCCTCCGACACCGATCACGCCGCCGGTCTGGTGGCGGACGCGGCCCGCGAGTTGGCGGTCGGTGAGAAAGGCGAGGTCGCGTTCAAGGTCGATATCGCAATTCGCAAGACCGGCAGCGACGGCTCGTACATGAGCGTGCTGGGCGGTATGTCGCAGCAATGGGCGCGGTTTACCAACCAGGTGATGGGCGAGTACCAGCTCGACGCGTCGAATATCTTCCGACTGCCCCAGGACGAGCAGAAGATCACGCAGGTGGTCGACTTCCTGGTGCTGGTCGCCAACGGCATCCGCAAGGATGGCACGACACAGACGTTCAAGGGCGACGACACGTGGCGAATCCAGCGGTTGGACGGCCTCGAAGAGCCAATCGTGCTCTGCTCACCGCCGACGTCCGCGATTGACGGTCGGGCCGTGCGTCGGCTGATGCGGCGCTCGTTGCGGGCGGCGGAGGAGGCGATCGAAGGGGCGAATGGATTCCGGATCGCAGCGATGCTGACGCTGGCAAACAGCCTCGACCGCGAGTTGGTCACGACGGCGCTGCGCGGGATCGATCCAATGCTGCTCGCCGGCTGGGACTACATGCCGTTGCTCGTGGATGGACAGACGAAGTCGCTGTTGGATCCGTCGCCGCCGCTGATCTAGCTGGACGTTGTTGAGGCTGCATGGAGTTCCTCAGTCCCGGGTTCGGGAGGATGTATCAGAAGTCCGCCTCCATTCGCAGACTCCCAGTCCCCGCTTCACGCGGGGACCTGCTCGGGGGCACGCGTCATCTGGTAGTGGCGTTCGGGGCGCAGGAGGAACGGGTCCCCGCGTGAAGCGGGGACTGGGAATTCCGACCTATAAGACAGCCCACGGAAGCCTGGACTGGGGGTTGTCTTAGCCGCGCTCGACGATCGTGACCTGGCCTCGGGAGCCGTCGATCCGCAGCAGGTCGCCGGTCCGAATCTGCTGTGTCGCCTTCTGGACATTGACGACGGCCGGGATGCCGAACTCTCTCGCAACGATTGCGCCGTGGCTGAGGACTCCGCCAATTTCGGTCACGATGGCTGCGGCCAGGGGGAAAATCGGCGTCCAGCCCGGATCGGTGAAGCGGGCGACGAGGATCTGTCCTGGCGTGATCTCGCGTCCGGTTTCCGGTGACAGGGCGACGTGCGCGCGTCCCTCGGCTTCTCCGGTCGAGGCGGCGATGCCCCGCAGTGTGAGCGGCAGAATGTTCGCTGCCTCCGCTTCGGCGGATGCCTCGCCGGATGCCCGTTCCATCGCCGAATCTTCGGTCGCTGCCTGGTCTTCGCCGCCAATGACATCACCAGTCGGGTCGCGTAGGGGCGGCGCGGGTGATTTCTTCCATTCCTCGAACTGCAAGCGTCGACGTCTGATTCGGCTCCTCATTCGGGCCCCGATCACCGGGTCGCCTGAACGGCGAGTCAGCGTGGCCAGCTCGTCGAAATGAAGATAATAGACATCGTCCAGGTCGTTGACCAGTCTCTGCTCGATCCAGCGCCGCGCGATCTCCTGCCACAAGCGTCGCTGCTGGAGGGAGAGTTCGAGCAGGCTGAACTTGGGATTTTCTCGCAGCGGTTGGAGCCGGCGCGCCTGGCGCATCTGGGCGTTGAACAATGGCCAACGCAACCGACCGAGCGGGCGTTCATAGAGCCGCTCGCGCACCTCGCGCTCCGCTTCGATCCGAGCAATCCGCTGGCGCTCAATCATATCGTCAGGGTTGTTGCGCTCGGGCTGGAGCACGTAGTCGCGGAACGTATCGAGGATCAGCGCGGGTCGTTCGACCCATCGCGGCTCGGCTGCCTCGAGCTCGCCGGCGGCGCGGTGACCATATTCCGCCATGAAGTCGTCGAGCTCGTCGCGCAACCAGCGAAGCGATTCATCCAGCCGATCGCTGTGCACCGCCGGCCAGAGGCTTTCAGCGTCTTCCTGACGAACAAACTCCGTCGCCTGCGAATCGTTGGCGGCGTGGACCGCAATCCGGCGCAAGGCGATGTTGCCGTCCTGCGTTCGGACGCCCGGCGCGCCCTGCAGGACGGAGAGCGTGAGGTTGCGCATATTCGAGCCGAGCCAACGGTCGGTGGCCCAGAGCAACCCCTGGACCGCGCTGTAGACAGAGGCCTGGGCGCGCATCAGAAAAATAGTCTGGCGCTCGGCTTCGCCACCGGATTTGGTCAGCTCGCGGAAAATGTCGCGATCGGACATCTCCGACGTGTCGAGCGCCTTGAGTCGGTCGCGTTCAGCCTCGCATGAGGCCCGCATTATGGGCCACGTCTTGGGGAAGCCGTCCTGGTCGCGCACCCAGCGCAACAGGAAGGGCAGCTGACGCAGCAGCAGGGTCCAGCGGATTTTCGTGGCATCCTTCGTGGATTGGTCGTTGTCGACGCTCGCACTGGCAGCGACGGCGGCTTCCGGTCCGCCGACGGCCTCCAGGAAATGCGCTCCAGTCAGTCCCATTCGTTGTTGGATCAGCTCCATCATCAAGCCGACATTGAAGTAGACGTAGCCGTCATACAGCGAGACGAATCGGCGTCCCTCGGTCCAGTCTCCCCAGGGGGCATGGAAGCCACGGTCGAGCGCGTCGGCGATCACCGACCAGCTCAGCGGCGTCATCACATTGGGGATGACCTCGCCGGCGTTGGCCCTCGACCAGCGGTCGAACTCGTTTGGCGTGTAGGGCAACCCACGACCCGGCCCGCCGCCCCATGGCAGCGGTTCGTCGATCAGACGACCATCGCTGGTGTCGACGCCAGCGCCGTCAGAGCGCCAGCGCAAGACGGCCGGTCCTCCCACGGATTGCTCGAGATCGAGCAGTTGATCTCGAACCTCGGTCAACAACGGAGCGTCGCTGAATTCTGAAATCTTGATCGGCCCGCGCCTCGGCAATGAGACCGAGTGAGGCGCTGCGCCTTCGTAGTCGATCCGCAGGGCCTGGAGCTCGACGCCGAGAGGATCTTCCGACCAGGCCAGGCCACCGACGTGATCGGGTAACGTCGCGTTCATGCATTCAGCATAGGTAACTTAACGGCGATGGGAACCCGTGTCTTGAATTCCGAAACGTCCGGCCAGATGAGGTGCGCGTGGCGAAGATCGAGCGACTGAGTTCCGGCAAACTACCGGCCGAGATGCTGTTCGCCGCACTGCGACCAGTGCTGGATCAGCGCGTCCTGCAAGGTCCTGGTCTGGGTCGGGATGCGGCAATTATCGAGCTGGGCGATCTGGCGCTGGTGGCAACATCCGATCCGATCACGTTCGTCGACGCGCAAGCCGGCAAGCTGGCCGTGACGATCAACGCGAACGACATCCTGTCGGTCGGAGCAGAGCCTGAGTGGCTGCTCGCCACGATCCTCGCGCCCGTTGGCTCGTCATCCGAAGAGCTGGAAGCGTTGCTGGCGGACCTGCAGGAAGCCTGCGACGACTCCGGAATCGCCCTCGTCGGCGGACACACTGAGGTCACTGACGCAGTCAGCAGGACCGTGGTCTCGTGCGCGATGATCGGGACCGCACCGCTTGAACAGATCGTTCGGTCGGACGGCGCTCGCGATGGCGACGTGCTGATCCAGGCGGGCGCAGCAGCGGTCGAGGGGACGGCCATCCTCGGTCATACTGAACTGCTCGACGACCCCGGCATCAGCATTGCCGCCGCGGCTCGTGCGCTACGGAGCGTCGCAGGACTCCATGCGATGCACGATGTGACGGAAGGCGGGATCGCGACGGCAGCCCTGGAACTGGCCGAGGCGGCCGGACTCGGCGTCGAGCTTCGGGCCGATGACATGCTCTGGCTACCGGAGACGATTGCGGTCTGCGCCGAGCGCGGCCTCGATCCGCTGGGGCTGCTGGGCTCGGGAACGCTACTGGCTTCGGTCGATCCACAAGCAGCCGATTCGGTGCTCGCGGCGCTCCACGATGTTCGGGTCACGGGGGCTGTAATCGGGACAGTGGGGGCGGGGATAACCGCTACACTCGTTGTCGGCGGTCTGAAGCGGTCACTGCCCAGATTCGGGCGTGACGAAGCGCTTCGGGCATTGGCCGAACACAGTGACCAAGACGGGTGAAGTGGCGCTGCCACAGGTCTGCAGCGGACTGGGAAGCAACGGACAGGAGTCGACGTGAGCGCAACACCGGCCACCGTGGGGCAGTTGAAGGCATCTGGATACCAACCGCGAACCGTCAGGCAAGAGATTCGCGACAACCTGATTACCCGTCTCGAAGCGGGCGGCCCGCTGTTTCCCGAAATTCACGGCTTCGAGGACACGGTCATACCGGCCCTCGAGAACGCGCTGCTGGCCGAACAGGACGTCATCTTCCTGGGCGAGCGTGGACAGGCCAAGAGCCGCATGATCCGCGCCATCACGGGACTATTGGACGAACAGACGCCGGTGCTTGAAGGCGTCGAGATCTATGAAGAACCGCTGGCCCCAATCTCGCTGGAGGGCAAGCAGAAGATCGAGGATTTCGGCGACGACGCGCCGATTCGCTGGGTTCCGCGCGCCGATCGCTACGGCGAGAAACTGGCCACGCCCGATATCACGATCGCCGACCTGATCGGCGAGATTGACCCGATCAAGGTGGCCGAGGGTCGCTACCTGTCGGACGAGATGACGATTCACTTCGGTCTCATCCCGCGCACCAATCGCGGCATTTTCTGCATCAACGAGCTGCCCGACCTGGCCGAGCGCATCCAGGTCGGTCTGCTCAACATCATGGAAGAGCGCGATGTTCAGATTCGCGGCTTCCGCGTGCGCCTGCCGCTCGACGTGCTGATCGTCGCCTCGGCGAACCCTGAGGACTACACCAACCGCGGCCGAATCATCACACCGCTCAAGGACCGCTACGGCGCGCAGATTCGCACGCACTACCCGACCGAACTCGCCACCGAGATGGAGATCGTCAACCAGGAATCATCGGTGCTGTCCGCTCCGGGCCGCGTGCTCAACACGCCCACCTACATGGCGGAGATCGTCTCCGAAATTGTCCGGCTTGCAAGGCGCAGTCCCGACGTGTCACAACGCTCGGGCGTGTCCGTCCGAGCGTCGATTTCCGGTTACGAGACCTTGACCGCGAATGCCATGCGCCGCGCGATTCTCGCCGGCGAGGAACAGGTCGCGCCTCGAATCTGTGACCTCTGGCACCTGGGGCCTGCGTTGCAGGGCAAGATGGAGTTGGAGACGGTCGACGAGGGCGCCGACGAGAAGGTGATCGAGAAGCTGATCGCAGGAGCGATCGCGGTGGTCTTCGGTCGCTACTTCGATCTGGGCGCGCTGGAACCGGTGATCATGCAGTTCAAGGCAGGCCTCGCGGTCGAGGTCGGCGAAGCGCTCAAGGCCGGCGACTACGCCGGAATTGTCGGGCGCATCGAAGGCCTCAACGAAGCGCTCCAGCCCCTGGGTGTCGGTGAGGACGCAGCCTCGCTCGCCGCCGCCATCGAGTTCCTCTTCGAAGGTCTGCACCTGAACAAGCGGCTGAACAAGGACGTCGTTGGCGGCAACGTGTTTTACCGCGCCTGATCCGGCCCGTCCGCTACAACTTGATGGAGGGCGTCATGCCCACCCGATTCCGCTTCTCGCAATGGGACGGCACCCAGGACATCCCCGCGCTCGACGCGGACGACGTGCTGCAGTCGCTATCCGACGACCTGCTCTCGTTCGGCGATCTGCAGCAGGCCTTACGCAACATGATGCAGCGCGGGATCCGCACGCCCGACGGTGATCGCACCGACGGCATGCGCGACTTGCTCCAGCGCCTGCGCCAGCAGCGGCGGCAACAGCTTGAGCAGTTCGATCTGTCGTCAGTCTTCGACGACATCCAGCGACAACTGGATGAGATTCTCGAACTTGAGCGCGACGCGCTTGAAGATCGCCTCGACGAGGTCGGTCCGCGACCGCAACCCCAGCAGCCGGCGGGCGAACAGCAGCCAGGCGACCCGAATCAGCAGGGACAGCCGCAGGGTCAGATGGGCGACCAGCAGGAAGGTCAACAGTCGGGACAGCAGTCGGGACAGCAACCCCAGATGTCGCCGCTGACCGAGGACGAGATGGAGCGCCTCACGGAGGCGCTGCGGCAGCGACTCGAGCGCAAGCAGGAGCAGATTGATCGGCTGCCCGAGGATGCGGCAGGGCAGGTCAAGGACCTGCAGGAGTACGAGTTCGAGGACGACGAGGCTCGCCAGAAGTACGAAGAGCTGCTGGAACAGCTCAAGCAGTCGATGATGAATCGCTTCTTCAACGACATGAGCCAGATGCTGTCCGACATGTCCGACGAGGACATGGAGCGGATGCGTCAAATGATGCAGGACCTCAACGAGATGCTGGAGCGCCAGCGTCGCGGCGAGGACCCGCAGTTCGACCAGTTCATGGACCAGTACGGCGATATGTTCGGCGACGATCCGCCGAAGTCGCTGGAGGAGTTGGTCGAGCAGATGCAGCGCCAGGCGGCGCAGATGCAAAACCTGATGTCATCGCTGCCGGGCGACATGCGACAGCAACTCGGCGAGATGATGCAGCAGCGCATGGACGGAATGGGGATGGGCCAGGAGTTGTCGCAACTCGCGCAGAACCTGGAAGCGCTCTATCCGATGCGCGACCTGCTCAACCAGTACCCATTCCGCGGCCAGGAAGAGCTGGACATGCAGGCCGCGATGTCGCTGATGGGCGACATGCAGCAACTCGACGAGCTCGAACGCGCGCTAGAGCGAGTGCAGTACGGCGGCAACATCGAGGACATCGACCCCGACCTGCTGGAAGAGTTGATGGGCGAGGAGGCTCGCGAAATCCTCGAGCAGCTCAAGCAACTGTTGGAGCTGCTGGAGGAAGCCGGCTACCTCGAGAAGAAGGGCAATTCATACGAGTTGACCCCGCGCGGCAACCGGAGGATTGGTGAGAAGGCGCTGGCGGAGATTTACGCGAACCTCAAGCGTCAGAACTTTGGCAAGCACAATGTGCCGGAAACCGGTCGCTATGGCGATCGCGCCGACGACACCAAGGCATACGAATTCGGCGACCCCTTCCATCTGAACCTCAAGGACACGATTTCGAACGCAATCCTGCGAACAGCGCCCGAGGGCGGCCCGCAGGTGCCGGTCAAGCTGACGCCCGACGACTTTGAGGTTTATCGCTCAGAGACGCTGACCCAGACGGCGACGGTCGTGATGCTCGACCTGTCCTGGTCGATGGCGCTGCGTGGCTCGTTCCAGGCGGCCAAGAAGGTCGCGATGGCGCTCAACAACCTGATCCGGATGCAATACCCGCGAGACTCGCTTTATCTGATCGGCTTCAGCGCCTATGCGCGCGAGCTCAAGGCCGACCAGCTGCCCTACGTCCGCTGGGACGAGACGGTGCTGGGCACCAACATGCACCACGCGCTGCTGATCGCTCAGCAACTGCTCGCCAAGCACAAGGTGGGGACTCGGCAGATCATCATGATCACCGACGGTGAGCCGACAGCGCACCTTGAGCAGGGTCGGTCGTACTTCGCCTATCCGCCGTCGCCACTGACAATTCGCGAGACGCTCAAAGAGGTTCGGCACTGCACGAAGAAGGACATTGTGATCAATGTCTTCATGCTCGACCGCAGTTACTACCTCAAGGAGTTCGTTGACCGCGTCGCGCGGATCAACGGTGGGCGCGTCTTCTACAGTCAGCCTGACGAGTTGGGCGAATACGTCTTGCACGACTTCGTCACGAATCGGCGAAAGACGCTGACGCGGTCCTGATCAGGAAGTAGAAGGCGGGGCCACTACCTGCTGGATGCCCGCACGTTCGTCGAGAATCATCACAATCCCCGTCTTCGCCGATGTCACGCGGGCGCGACGCTTATGCTGCGGACAGCCGCAGTACCAGGTCGCGCAGCGTGACCAAACCCAGAGGCGTTCCCTCATCGTCGACCACCAGCGCGCGTGAAACTCCAAGCTGCACCAGCAGCCGCACTGAGTAGCGTGCAAGCATACCCGAGCGCACCGTCAGCGCCGGCTTCGACATGATCTCGTAGACATTTACCCGCTCAGGCGCGCGATTATGCGAGATCACCTCACGCGCCATGTCGCCCACGGTGACGAGCCCCAACTCGTCGTCGTCGTGCCGCCGGTTCACCACCAGCGAACTAATCTGATATTGCTTCATTGACGCCATCGCCTCGGCCACTGTCGCCAGCCCGTCGATCGTGTGCAGTTCCCTTTCCATCACGTCGAACACGCGTATCGCCCCGATCTCACTCTGTTCGGTCATAGGGTGCCCTCCAACTCTTCCTTCAGTTTGGGCAACTGGGTCGAGAGGCCGACCGCGTCCTCGATCGTGATCTGAAAGGCGACGCCGTCGCCATGCTCGCGATCCATGCCGCCTGCCTCCGCGATGCGCTCGAGGATGTCCCTCGCCCGCTCTTCCGCCACCAGAAACAGGACCATGTTCCGTTGTGCCGTCAGGTCCAGCCCGAGAAATGTCTTCTCCGGCAGCAGTCCCTCGCCGCGCACGCCGCTGATGATCGTGTCGCCCGTCGCGCCGCCCGCTCGCGCTGCATCGATAACGTCGGTTGTTTTCTCGTCGCTCACCAGCGCGACGACTAGCGCCATCTTCATGGTTCCATCTCCTGTTGCTCCTTTCGCCTGCGCCAGCGCTCCACCCAATCGGCGGTGATGGCATAGCCTAGTACCGAGATTATCGGGAAAACACTGGCGAACGCGATTAGCCCAAAGCCGTCGATCAGCGGGCTGCGCCCAGGTACGTTGGCGGCCAGGCCAAGTCCCAGGGCAGCCACTACCGGCACCGTCACCGTCGAGGTCGTGACACCCCCGCTGTCGTAGGCCAGTGGGACGATCATGCGACTGCTCAGGATCGTCTGCACGATAACGATGATGTAGGCCCCCATGATGTACCACGGCAGCGGCGTGCCCGTCACGATCCGGAAGCAGCCCAACGCCACGCCCACGGACACCCCAATCGCTACGGCGATCCGCAGGCCCCAGGCCTTCACCGCGCCGCCGGATACCTCCTCCGCCTTCAGACCCACCGCGATCAGCGACGGCTCGGCCACGGTGGTCGCAAATCCGATCGCTGCCGCGAACACATACACCAGCCAGTAGTCCTCCCAACGCACCGCGCCGGCCAGCGTCCGTGCCTCCTCCGTCAGCTGCCGCGCCATCGTTTCCCCAATAGGGAACAGTGCCTGGTCCAGTCCGATCAGAAACAGCGCCAGCCCCAGCAACACCATCACCGACCCCGTGACGATGCCCCAGATGTTGACGGGCTTGCGCCGCAGTACCGCCACTTGGAACACCACAAGGATCACGATGATCGGAGACACGTCGCGTAGCGTGTACAGCAGGGTTTCCCCGAACAGCGCGAGAGACTCCAGCATCACGAGACCATCCCGTAGCCCAGCACGCAGATCATCGGCGTGAGACTGGCGAACGCAATCAGACCGAAACCGTCGAGCATCGGGTTACGCCCGCGGATCGCCGAAGCCAGTCCTACGCCCAGCGCCGTGATCAACGGCACCGTGATTGTGCTAGTCGTCACCCCGCCCGAGTCATAGGCGACGCCCACAATCTCCTCGGGCGCGAACACGGTCATCACCATGATCAGGATGTAGCCACCGATGATAAAGCGGTGAATCGGCCAACCCTTCAGAATGCGCAGCACCCCAAGGACGATGGCGAGGCCGACGGCGACTGCCACGACTATGCGCAACTCAAGCGCGTACCGGTCCTGGGCAGCCTCGCTATAGCCGATGAATCTCGCCTCCGCCGCCACTTCAGCAGCCTCGGACGCCACGGCGATCAGCGCCGGCTCCGCAACCGTCGTGCCGAAGCCGAGACTGAAGGCCAGCGCCAGCAATGCCGCCGTACTTCCCTTCTGCGCCATGCCCTGCGCCAGCGCTTCGCCCAGCGGGAACAGCCCGCTCTCCAGACCCTGAATGAACAACGCAAGCCCCACAACCACGCATACCAGCCCGACCAACACGTTGGCCACGTCGGGAAACGGCTGCCGGATCACAACCACCTGGAACAAGATGATCACGGCGAAGATCGGGAGCAAATCTCGAAGGGCGCCCAGCACCCGCTTCACCATTGCCAGCGCGAAACGCAGCAACTCATACTCCTCGCGCGTGGCTGCACGGGGTCGATGCGCCTGCGCAGTGCGATTGCACGATACGCAGCGGCTGGGAGCGGGGCAAGCGCCAATCGACGCCGCGAACCACCGGCCCGGGTCGCAATGGCCCGCTGATCAGCCTGCGATCCGAGCCGCTCCGCTCGATGCCCGCCACTCGCTCCAGCGCTTCGCAAACATATTCAAGCCGGCGCGGTACGCGAAGCCCTGGATCAACACATTCCCAAAGAACACGCCGGCGAAGTATCCGCCGAGCACGAGGAAGACAATCGCGAACACCTTCGTCCAGCCGGGCAGCACCAGGATCATCAAGATTGACAGCCCGGTCGCCAGCAGAATCCCGGACCACGCGGCGAGATGGACATACAGTCCCTCTCTCTTGCGCTTTGACTGGTAGATGGCGGCGAGGTCTCGATCGATCTTGTCGACAGCCGGAGTCAGATCTGTCGTTTCCCCGCAGACAACACAGGTGTCCTCTGTGCCCAACGGCGCAGAGCAGTAGCCGCAGAAGCGGCCGATGTTTGGCGCTTGACCTGCCCGGATCTCCGCGATCAGTTCGTCCAACTCCGAGGAGAACGGAACGTCGCGAGTTGGAACAAAGTCACCGTCCCTATAGGTCGGTTCTACCATTCGCTCCCCCTTGCAGGGGGAGCTGCCGAAGGCTGAGGGGGTCCCGTTCCCGGCCCAGGGTGATCCAATGAAGTTCCGGCGGAATAGCCCCATGAGTGTGCCATCGATTGTGAATTCAATCGGGCCAATCGGCAGGCCGGCGTCCCGGCAGCCAGGAATAGATCTGGACCAGCACGCCGCCGGTGTCGCGAGGGTGGATGAAGAACTGATTCCACTCGTAATCCTCGTACGGCTCGCCGAGCGGTTCGATTCCCAGCTCCTCGCGGATGTAGTCGCAGGCCGCGTCGGCGTTCTCGACCTCGACCGTGATGTGGTGCATCCCCGGACCGCGCTCGTCGATGAACTTCTGTACGAACGATGTCTCATCAAAGGGGGCAATCAGCTCAAGACCCGCCTGCCGCTTGGGCAGATGAAATTGCGCGACCCGGTATCCGCCTTCGTGTGAGATCGTCCAGTGATCGAGTTCGAGGCCGAACAGCCGGCCCCAGAATTTGGACGCCGCCTTCGAGTCTTCCGCCGCGATCGCGACGTGATCCAGCCTGACCCAACCCAAGCCCTTGTTCTCAGTCATGTTTGTCGACAACCTTCGTCCGCCATGTCGCTCACGCTTCAATCGAGGCAATCTTATCCCAGCGTAACCGCCGAAATATGTCAGCCCGTTTAACGGCGAATGGGCGTATGTTTCATGAATGCAGATTCAGACTGGCGACATTGTCTTCGTCCTTAATCCCAACTCCGGCAATGCGCTTCATCCTCGGACGCTGACCGCCATGTGCCATGCCGCCTGCGAAGAGGCGGGACACCAGGCGCATGTCGTCGCAACTCGCGACACGCTCGAAGCATCCGATACCGCGCTCGCCGCGCATGAGGCCGGGGCTGCGGCGATCTTCGGCTGCGGCGGCGACGGCACACTCTCGGCGATTCTCCAGGGCTTGCCGATCGGTTCCCAGACCGCGCTCGGCGCGGTCCCGCTCGGGACCGCGAACGTCTGGGCCTACGAAACCCATCTGCCCATGACGCCATTCGCCGCAGTGGCGGCTCAGCTCGCGGCATTGGACGGCCGCCAGGGCGAGGCTATGTGGGTCGACACCGGACGAGTCTGGTCGACCAACGCGGACGGCTCGATCAGCCAACAGCGATTCCTCTTGATGGCCAGTTGGGGCCTGGATGCGGCCGCGGTGAGCGGAATCGTCGGGAGCAAGCGTCGCCGAAACATGAAGCGCATGTTGGGCGAGCCGGCCTATTTTTTGTCGGCGGTGCAGGAAGCAGTGAGCCGTCGCGCTTGGCCTATCACCATCAGCGTCGATGGCGCGGCGCCGTTCCAGGTTGACGCGGCGCTGCTCACAGTCGGCAACACGCGAATGTTGGGCACCTGGCTCGAGGTCAACCCGAAAGCCACAGTCGTCGACGGCGAACTGGACATGCTGCTCGTCGAGGGCGCGCCCTGGAAAGCGCTGGCGCTGTCGGCGCTCGCTCGCTACGGTTGGCTGCCGCAAGGTCCCGGAGTGACAAATCTCCGCTTCAGACGACTGGAGATCGCGGCGCTGCGAGAATCGCTGCCCATGCAGATCGACGGCGACCCAGGGCCCGCAACGTCCTACGCCATCGATATCGAGCCCCGAGCGCTACGGGCGCTCTGCCCGCAGCCGACCTCCGAGGTGCTCGGCGGCTGAGGTTAGGGATCCTCTACCAAAAGAACCCCTCTCCCCCCCTTGCGGAGACCTTTGCAGAACTCACAAATCCCTTCTCCCCCCCTTGCGGGGGGAGATGTCACGGAGTGACAGAGGGGGGGTCCTCCCAGAGCGACCAGATTGGCCTTGAGATGGGGAGCCCATTCTGCCTGCGGCATCTCCCCCGCAAGGGGGGAGAAGAGGACTTATTCAAAGGTCTCCCTTCGGGGGAGATGTCACGGAGTGACAGAGGGGGGGTCCGCCGCCAGCGACCAGATAGGCCTTGAGATGGGGAGCCCCCCTCTGCCTACGGCTTCTCCCCCGCGAGGGGGGAGATGAGGATGTACGCAAGGGTCTCCGAGGGGGGAAACGGGGATCGCGACGGTTCCACGCAGACCTAGTTCTGTGCGATAGCCCGGACGGCGACGATGCCGCCTTCCAGTGGATCCTTGATCTGGCCGACGAGGCCTGGATGCGCTGCCGGCCGGTCGAAGTTAATCGAGGCCAGATTCTGCATGTAGGCGTCGTACTGACGCTGTCGCAGCGTCTTCAGCTTGTCGACGCCCGCCTGCAAGTTCTCGACGCCTCCGGCCATCAGCACGATCAGCGCCTCGCGCTCGGTCGTCGACAGCCGCATTTCCTGCACCATGGCAGCCTCGGCGCGAATGAACTGGATGCCCAGGCGCTTGTCGGCTTCTGGCTTGTAGCGCGCGTACCACTCGAGGTGCGCAAGGCCGTAGTCGAGGTGACGCCGCGAATCGGTTGCGATCCTGGCAAACATGTCTCGCTCAACGTCGGTTTGCGCCCACTCGGAGGCGGACTCAAACAAGGTCACTTCGTAGCTCTTGTAGACCACGTCAAGGGCGATGATCATGTCGGTGAAGGTCAGACCCTGGTACCAGCCGCGGTAGATCTGACCGAGCGGCGCCTGGCCGAGGCCACCGCCGTTGATCAGCGCACGCTTACGCAGCGCCTCGACCTTGCGACCGGCGTCGTAGGCCTGGGTGGCGAGGAAGAGTTTGACCTCGTGGAAGCCGTATGAGATTTCTTCGAGCCAACGTCCGATGATCTTCTGCTCGACGAGCCCGTTGTTTGAATAGATCGTGCAAATCTGTCCGACCGCGCGTTCAAGCTCTTCAGGTAGGTCCGAGAGGCCATGCTCCCAGTCAAGCTGCGTCGCCGGGATCCAGCGGTCCTTGATCGCGTCCTCGTACAGATCAACTGCATTCTCGGACCAGACTTCCGCCTTGTCGAAGATCGAGTAACCGGCGGCCATGATCTGACCGGTCGACTCGGTGCCGCGCGGGGCGTCGTTGGGCAGATGCCAGTGGTCGGGAACGACGCCGTAGCTGCCGATGTTGATGTCGCGCAGGCGCAGACCGTCGGGGCCGGGCGCCGCCTTGAGGCCGAGCTCGGCCGGGGTCCTGAAGATGTTGAACGGCGCAGCGGCGAACGGGTTGTCGGGGTGGTTCTCGAGGAAGTCGAGCCAGCCGCTGATCTTAGTTTCGCTGAGTGCGCCCCGCGACAGATTCTCGACCTGTTGGTCGGTCGCCGTCGAGGCTTCGATTCGCTCAATCAACTCTTCCGACCAGCCCACGTTCTTGGCGCGTACCTTGGTCATTGTCGACAGTTGCATGGCAGTGCCCTTGTTCCGCTGGAATGCTATCCCTCAACGAGGAGATACAGAGAGGGACGACCGACGCTGCTCGCGAACGATCGCCCCTGTTGCTTCGAACGCCCGACCCCCTCCGCCTTCGGCATCTCCCCCAGAGGGGGAGCGGGGCTCGTTCTGGACTAGTTGTCTTCGCCCAGCAAGGCGAGCACTTCCGGAGCGAAGCGGTCGGAGCGGTCAAGCCCGATCACTTCCAGCCGGTGGGCGTACTCGATGAACTGCTTGCGGCGCATCAGCATGACCATGTTGTAGCCCTCGTCGAGGTGCTCGATGCCGCCACCGGAGAGGATGGCCAGCGCCTCACCCGTCAGCGGGTTGGTGGTCAGCGAAGTCTGCTGCGACTGCGTGAGCAGCGCTTCCTGCATGTCGAGGATGTGGTGCAGTTCTTCCTTGCGCCACGGTTCGGTCTCGATCGTGTACTTGAGGTGCGTCACGCCAAACGCGAGGTGGCGCGACTCGTCCTGCGCGGACAGGCGGAACATCCGCTTTTCGGCCTCGTTCTGGGCGATCAGCTCGCCCATGCGGAAGAGCGTCTGCACGAAGCCCTCACCGACGAGGTGGAGCAACGCAGTCATTTCAGTGAAGTCATCGGAGCCGAGCAGCTGGACCGCGCCCAGGCCCGCGCCGGACATGCCGCCGCCGTTGATCAGGGTGCGCTTGCGGAACACGTCGAGATGGCGCGCCTCGTCCATGATCTGCGTGCCGAGGAAGAGCTGCGACTCGAAGAACTCCGGGTGAATCTGCTCAAGGAAGCGTCCCGGCACGTCGGCGGCGATGAACTCAACCTGGGTCAGGAAGGTGCAGAGTGTGCACATCGCCTGCTCAAGGTCGGGAGGCAATTCTTCGATCGTGTCCCAGGGAATGTCACGCGCGGACGACCACTGGCGCTGCAGGGCCTCTTCGTAGAGCAGCATCGCGGACTCGGTCCAGACATCGGCCTTGCTCATGTGCTGAACGCTGTTCGACGGCGAGCGCGGGTCGGCGACGGCGCCGCGCGGCGCCCACTGGCGCTGGCGCGCCTCGTCGCGGTCGTCAACGCCATAGGTGAGCTGGTTGATCGTCTCCAGCGTCAGGCCTTTGCGACCGGTCTCGATCTCCATGCCCTGGTCGGTATCAACGTTGAGCCAGTCAAGGTTGATTCCAGGTACATCGTGCTGAATGGTGGCCATGGATGCGCTCCAGTGGTTAGCGGGACGTCCGCGAATCGGTTTGAAACATAGTACACGCTCGGCCAGATCTGTGCAGACTTGCCTGACCGGAGTACTCTGCGGTCATGGCCCTTCTTCCAGTAACTCTTCGTCGGCGTTTCCGGGAATCCGGATTCACGGAAGACCAGACGGATGCGCTCGATGAGGCAAGCGAAACGACCGCTGAGGCCTCTCGCGTGGGCATGGTCACCGACGCGAAATCCAATGACCAATTCAATGCGCTGCGCAACGATTTCTTAGAGCTGCGCCAGGAGTTGGCCCTTCTGCGAGCTGATATGAACGCGATGAAGTGGTGGCTGTTCGGCACGCTGTCATTGACGATTCTCGCCGCGACCGCAGCGATCATCGCTGCTATCGCCGTCTGGGGCTGACCGACCCATACACTCCGACCTGTGCACCTGACTCGATTGCAACTCTCCAATGTTCGCTCCTGGGCCGAGCTTGAGCTGGAGTTCAATCCAGGCATCACCCTGATCAGCGGCGCGAATGCGTCAGGCAAATCCAACCTGGTCGAGGCGATCTACCTGCTTGCCGCGCTGCGCTCGACCCGAGCCCAGACCGAGGGTGAGTTAATACGCTGGGACGCTCCCCAGCCGCAGGTCATGCGAGTCGCGGGGACTGCGCAGACGACTGACGGCTTCGTCGAGGTCGAGCTGGCGCTGGCGGCACGCTCGGAGGCCTCGACGAGCAGTGCCAGACAACGCAGCAGAGCGCCGTTGACCTCCAAACGCATTCGAGTGAACGGCGTCCCCCGTCGCGCGTCCGACGCCCTGGGCGCGATTCGGGCGGTGCAGTTCACGACGCTCGATCTTGACCTGTTGAGCGGGGCTGCGTCCCTGCGGCGGCGATACCTCGATGTGGCGGTTGGCCAACTGACGCCGTCGCACGCCTCGAACCTGAGCCGTTATCAGCGAGCATTGACCCAGCGCAACGCATTGCTCAAACGCATCGCCGAAGGGCGCGCCGTGCCCTCGGAGCTTGAGCAGTGGGACGAGCTGCTGACCGCGGCGGCCGCGCCGATCTGGCAGGCTCGTTCGATGGCGGCATCGGAGCTGTCGAGGTCTGCCACTGAGCGGCATTTGTCGCTGCGTTCGCCGGACGATCCCACCGAGCAACTGACGCTGACCTACGCTCCCGCCGACCAACCGAGCCTGCAGGAGTCCCGGCGTCGAGACCTGGCGCGAGGCTCGACCAGCCTTGGGCCTCATCGCGACGACATGCTGATCGACCTCGACGGGCGTCCGGCCGCTAACTTCGCGTCTCGTGCACAGCAGCGGGCCGTCGCGCTGAGTATGCGCTTGGCCGAGGCGGACTATCTCAATGCCCAAGGCGGCGATCCTCCGATCTCCTGCTTGACGATGTGTTCAGCGAGCTCGATCCGCCCAGGCGTGGGCGGACGGCCGAGGCGGTCTCGGCGGCGGAACAGGTCATCCTGACCACCGCCGATACTGACGTAGTGCCCTTCACGCGTTCCGACCTGTCTGCATCGCTGGTGATCGTCGACGGTCGAATTCATACGTAAGATTCCTCATTGCAACTCCGATCCCCGCTGCCCCCTAGCGAAGACCTTTGCAAAACTCTCTGATCCCCTCTCCCCCCCTTGCGGGGGGAGATGTCACGGAGTGACAGAGGGGGGTCCGCCTCCAGCGACCAGATAGGCCTTGAGATGGGGAGCCCCCCCTCTGCCTTCGGCATCTCCCCCGCAAGGGGGGCGAAGGAGACTTATTCAAAGGTCTCCGCAAGGGGGGAGAAGAGGAGTGTTGCAAATGGTCTCCTTGCGGGGGAAGCCGCCGAAAGCCTGCCCCGCACTTGATACGGGGGCTGAAGGAGGGTCCAGTCCTGACACTGATAGCGATCGCGTTTATCGCGCCAGCGGCGTTCGTTGCCCCTGCTTACAACGACGACACTTCCAGACGATTGTCACGTACTGTTCGTGGTCCTCGACCTTGCAGGCCAGCGCGCCGCGATCTGTGTGCTTGCGGCTCGGACAGTTGGGATTGTTACAACGGATGTCGTGTGTGGCGGTCATCTGTGGCTCCTGTTCGTTGGTTGGCTCCTTGCGAGCTGTGAAGATTGGCTAAGGGCGGACGGTGCGGTCGTCGTCCGACTGGGTGAGTTGACCGAGCGGCGCCAGGTGTCCCCGGAATCGGTTCGACGCCGGTACGCTGTGTCCTCCGTTGGCAGACGCTTCGTCGGCGTCTCCGCCTCTGAGCTGCGCGATTTCCTGCTCAAACCGAGCCTGTTCCAGACGCCATTGACGATGCCGCGCGAGCACCTGGTCGGCGTGTTCCTCGCCGATGTACTGCTCGAGGTAGGCGCGCTGGTCCAGTGGGTCAAGTGGATCGTTCAGCCGCGCCCGCCCGTGCTCCTGCACGGCAATCCGTTGCGCCGAGGAGTACGGGTCAATCCAGACATCGATGTCCAGCGACGGAATCTGTGACGGCTCGACGCACACCGTCTCGCGGCGTTGCAGTCGTCCGTTCTTGCCCTGGGCGAAGACCCAGATCGGCGCGCCGAATCCGCCCTCGGCCAGCGACTTGGACATCACGAGCGCCATATTGCGCAGCATCGTTCGCGCGGCGAAGGTTTGCGCCCGCTTGAGCTGCAGGACCTGAAGGTTGCGCGATCCCAGCAGCAGATTCAGGGTGTGAGGCTGAGTGTTGGGACCGATTTCACCGCGCTCGACCGAGCCTGAATCCGGCGCGGCTGCGAGCAGCTCGTCATGCGACATCCGCAGAAACTCGACGAATGCGGGATCGATCCGAAACTCGACCCGGTGCAACGACGCGCCGGCCGGCAAGGCCTGCGCTGCGGCAGCGTCGGGTGTGAGTTCGTTCCGGTTGCCGTCGGCGTCTGTTTGCCAGGAGCCGTCGGCGAGCTGGATCCAATAGAGCGGAATCGCCGTCTGTTCGGCCAGGAATCGCCCCAGCGAGCGCTCATAGTCGTAGCCCGGCTTGGCCCGATAGATGCCCTCCATCGTCGGCTCCCAGCGGCGCAACATGTCGGGATGATCGTTCGTGTCCGCCTCAGCAATCGCAAAGGGCGGCATCTCGTACGGGTGCGAGTGAGACTTGATCAGCGTCCATTCGTGTCGAGCGTTCGTCTTCGATGGCTGCGACCGATTGAGTGCATTGCTGTCGAGCGCCGCCAGCTCGTAGTATTCGTGCCGGGTCCAGACCGACGCCACCCGCACCCGATCGCCCCAGCCCGCGCCCGACGGCTCCGCTCGCAGGGGGGCAGCCTGCCCCCGGCCTGAACGGGGGTCGACGGCGCGCGATATGGCTAGCGACGGTTCGCCGGCGATGGCGGTCATGCGCAGCTCGATGCCGTCCTGATCGCGCAGTCGGTCACGATACTCGAACAGCCCGACCTCGCGCAGCACGACGGCCAGCCCGAGTCCGTTGCCCGAACCGTGGTCCTCAACGAAGGCAAACTGGTCGGGCCGAATCACCTCGACGTCCCAGGGGAATCCAGCGGCGGCCTGTCGTTGGCGATCACGATCGCGGCGGCTTTCCTCTGTCTCGATCCAGGGCAGCGAGGGGCCGTCTTCGGAGCGTGCGCGACGGAACCGGCGTCGCTCTTCGGGATCTTCAGGTCGTGCGCCCCGTTGCTCGCGAGCGGGAAGCGACGGCAAGCGATCTGCGGCCCGCTGCCAGTGCAGCACGCCAAAGCAGAGGCAGGCCTGTCCATATCCAAGGTCGGCCTGCAACGAGAGCTGCGACCGTTCCTCGACATGTCGCAGGCCCTGCTCCAGGACGTGCTCAAGATTGTCGGCCGCCTGTCGCGCTGCCGGAGAGTTGTCGGGCGGTTCGACATGAACGCGCAGCGGATGCTCAGTCAACCGTTGCCGCAGCTGCGACCACGTCCGCCTGAGCAGATCGGTCTGCCAGGGCGCAGCCTCGAGATGCGGCGCCGAGAAATGTGGATCGGCTTCGCGAGCGTTGAAGAGGTGAGTCTCGCGATGACGAATCCGCTCATGCAAGGCCGAGAACCGGCTCAGCGCCCCCCGAGACGCCGATCGGCCACCGCCCAATTGGCCGAGCATGTGGTTGAGATCAGCCTCCGAAAGCGTCCGCGCCAGAATCGCGCCGGCAGGCTCATGAATCTGTGTGTCGGTTGGTTGTGCAAGTGCGGGCATAGCGCCCTCCTTTACTCAGAATGTGCGTACGTATTCATTGACTTGATTATGAGAAGATACGTTCTGTGTTGTCAAGTTCTGTCCACGTTATCCACATCACACAGCCATGGGTGTGGACAACTTGTGGATACCGTGGACAACTGGCCTCCGCCGAGACGGGCGATCCTGTGTGGCCGCTCAGCCTGTATCGCCGCTCATTCAGTGACGATGTTGATCCTGTTGGTCGTCATCCAAGCCGGCGACGCACAAACCGGTCGAACATGGGGACCGTGAAGTCGATCACCCCATGATTTGGCGAGTAGCACAGCCCTCGCTTGATCAGTGAATCACGAATAGGCGCGACCTGGCGTGTGCTCTTGCCCATGCGGCGAGCTACTTCACCTGAGCGATATGGCCCCGTTCCCAGCGAAGCCATGGTCAACAAATACTCGCGCGCGGAAGGTTGTGTGCGATCGAATCTGACAGCGAAGAAGCCCGTATCTAGTTCGTCATTCGCGATTGGTATTGCGGCCCTGACATCGCTGAGTGCGATGGAATCTGGACCTCGCGCCGCATCCCAGGTCTGTTTCCCGAATTCTTGCAAGAAGTATGGGTAACCCTCCGACATCTCATACACCAGGTCGGTTGCGTCCCGATGCCATGCCACCTGTTCCTGCCGGGCCGGATCAACCAGCGCGGTGGTGGCCTCTGCATGATCCAGGCTGCCGATGCTGACAAAGCTGAATAGCCGCTCCGCGTAAGACTTGGCCTCGCCGGCCAGGGCCGGCAAGGATGGGAGGCCGGCGCCGACCACAATCAGCGGCAACTGCTCCTGCGCGATCCGGTGTAACCCGACGATCAACGCCCCCAACTGGTCCCGG
The DNA here is from genome assembly GCA_965261715.1 of Dehalococcoidia bacterium. GTDB lineage: Bacteria > Chloroflexota > Dehalococcoidia > Bin125 > Bin125 > Bin125. Next base: position 1,993,328 of record OZ253471.1, on the reverse strand, counting down.
GAGAGGTATTGCAGTTCGTCGATGGTGAACAGCACACCACGATGATGCTCACGGGCCAGCTCGCCTAGTTCGATGAAGAGATCGGCAAGATCGTCCTCCAGGGCTCCCGAGTCGGCTTGCCCCGGTACGGGATCGACTGTCAGCTCGAGGTTGCCGACTTCCGGGATGTTCCAGCGAAGACGAAATGACTGGAGTATGCCCAACGCTCGGCGGCCTCGGGCGGCGAGGCGCTGAACAGGGACGAGCTGATATATCGCCCTCCGCGACAGGGTCGCTACGGCCTCGGCAAGATCGATGCCTTCAGTCGCTTCAACGTGTTGGTGAATCCATCCTTCGCCTCGCGCGATCTGGCCGAACTCTTTCAGCAGAACAGTTTTGCCGACTCCCCGCAGACCCGTTAACAACGTGCTTCTCGCAGGACGTCCAAGGGCCAGCCGCTTGACAGCGACCTCAATCTCCTTCAGTTCGTCATCGCGGCCAACCAGAGCTGGTGGCGGTGTCCCCGCGCCGGGGCTGTAGGGATTCCTGACCCGGTCCATAACTCGATTCTAGCGATGTTAGCCGCGTATAAACAATATCGCTATACGTCCCAAAACTTGCTATACCTTCGATCGCATGCCTCGTCGAGGATGTCTCAAATGTCGAAATTCCCAGTCCCCGCTTTACGCGCGGACCCGCTCCTTCCCCACACGGGCCCTACACAGGACTGCACCACCAGATAACCCGTGCCGCCCGAGCGGGTCCCCGCGTAAAGCGGGGACTGGGATTCAGCCAGCCAGGGTGTCTTCTGAGACACCCTCTCGTCGGCATCCCTAGCCCTCGCCCGCCAACTCCTTGACCCGCTCGATCAGTGCATCCGCCGATGTCGGGCCGCGCTCACCGTTGACCACGATCGCCGGCGTGTTGGAGAGTCCGCGCGAGACTGCGTCGGTGTGCTGACTGTAGATCCGGTCGAGGTGGGCTTGATCATCGACGCACTGGGCGAATTGGTCCGTGTCGAGACCAAACTCGGCCGCCACGGCGACAGCGCCGTCTCGCGTGTACGCCTCACGACTCGGACCCTCGAAGTAGTAGTCGTGGAACTCCCACCAGGCGTCCTGATCGCCGGCGCACTCGGTCGCCAGCGAGGCCATCTCCGAGGGCAGACCGTGATTGATGATGTGGTGGTATTCAAACCGAGCCAGACCGGTGGCGATCAGTTCCTCTTCGATCCGCGGCCCAACCTGGGTCGCGAAGTGGCGGCAGCCGCCTCAAAGGAAATCGGAATACTCCTCGATCACGACAGGCGCATCGGGATCGCCGAGCGAAGCCCGGTCGCGAATGACCTGCACCCGAGCTTCCTGCTCGATCTCTCCCGCCTGTTCAGTCTGAGCAACCTGCGAGGCGCTCTGTTCATCGTTGCCGTACCCGCCGCCGCAGGACGCGAGCAGCATCGCGACAGCCACGATGGCAAGCGCGCCTATCCATATTCGTCGTGCGCTCATGATCACCCTTCCTCATCCTCCAATTGTGCCGCGAGTTCCAGCACCTGCCCAATCAGAGCATCGGCGACGATCGCGCCGCCATTGCCGTTGATCCGCACGGTCGGCGTGCGGGAAAAGCCCGCTTCGGCCGCCGCGCGATGCTGGTTCTCGACAGCCTCAAGATGCGTCTCGTTGTCCAGGCATTGTGCGAACTGTTCAGTGTCCAGCGACAGCGACGCGGCGAACGCCACTGCGCCGTCGCGTGAGAAATCCCAACTGCTCATGAAGTGGTCGTGGAAGTCCCACCAGCGACCCTGGTCGCCGCCGCACTCGGTCGCCAACGCGCCGAGCACCGAAGGCAGCCCGTGGTTGAGGATGTGGACGTATTCAAACCGCACCAGTCCGGTGCGGACCAACTCGTCGATCACGCGCGGCTCAGCCTGAGCCGCGAACCGGCGGCAGTTCGGTCAAAGGAAATCGGAGTACTCGGTGATCACGATCGGCGCGTCGGGGTCGCCGACGATGTTGCGATTCGCAAACAGTCCCGCGCGGTGCCCCGACTCGATGATCTGCCCGACCATCGCCTGCTGCTCGGGCTTGTCTTCAGCCGGCTGTTCCTGTTGAGCCGGCGAAGCATCTTCAGTGGACGCTTCGCTCGATTGCTCCCGGGCCTCAGACTGCTGAGGCGCCGCCGAATCGTCCGTGTTGGCGTCCGCTTGTTCGGCCTGACCAGCCTGTTCGACTCGATCAGTCTGTTCGGCCTGCTGCTCCAACGGTTCCTGCGACTCAGGCTGTGCAGCCTGCGTGGAGTCCTGAGACTCTGCCTCATCCTGCACCGATTCGCTCTCGCCGGCGGTATATGACGTGACCGATTGTTCCTGCCGCTCCTGTGCCACTGCCGCGGCCGCGGATCGTTCCTGCGCCGACTGCGGATCGTCAGCCCCCGACGAACAGGCCGCCGACAAGAGCGCAATCGCTGCGAGCGCTAGTCCCAACTTCAACATCGTCAGCCTCCCTCTTGTGCCTCGGACTCTTCTGCCGCCTCAGCCGCCTCCCGAACCTGATCGAGGATGCCACTCAGCGAGCGCGCGCCCGGCTGGCCATTGATCCTGAACGTCGGCGTGCCGCTGACCCCGTCGGCGATCGCCTGTTGCTGCATCTGCAGGATGCGTTCGGCATGCTCCTCGTTGTCGATGCATTGCGTGAATTGCGCGACATCGAGGCCTTCATCGCGAGCGAGTTCGATCGCCCCAGCCCGAGTAAACGTCCGTGCCAGTCCCTTGAGCAGAAAGGCGTCATGGAACTCCCACCAGGCGCCCTGATCGCCGGCGCATTCGGTTGCCATCGCGGCAAACTCCGATGCCGCGCCAAAGATGATGAAGTGCCGGTATTCGTATCGCGCCAGGCCGGTGCGTATCGCTTCTGCAATCACTTGCGGCTCAAACTGAGTCGCAAAATTCCGACAGCTCGGTCATTGAAAGTCGGAATACTCGATGATCAAGACCGGCGCCTCTGGATCGCCGATCACGTTACGGACAAACGGCAATCCCTGTCGGTGTCCAAAGTCGATCTCACCAAGCTCAGTCGCTGCCAGCTCTGGCTTCTCTTCCGACGAGTCATCGGCCTGCTGCTGCATGATCGAGGCCTGGCGCTCGGCGCGTTCGCTGCGCTCAGTGCCGGTCGCCGACTCACCGCCCTGGTCCCCCGCATCGCCGCCCGATCCACAGGCTGACACGAGCAGCCCGATCCCCACCACCATTGCCACCAGCAACACCGACAGCCGGATACCCACGCCCATGAATCGACTGTACTCCAGACGAGTACGCCAGGCCTTCATAAACGGCATCATTCCCCCTCTGCCTCTGCCATTTCTGCCGCCTGCTTGACCGCCGCTTCGATGGCTTCAAATGTGGGCTCAACTCGCTCACCGTTGACAAACACCGTCGGCGTCCCTTGCACCCCGCGAGCGAGCCCCTCGTCGTATGAGGCGTTGACCAGAGGGAACGTCCGACCCTCAGTCAAACAGGTCACGAACTGCTCGTAGCTCAAGCCCTCAAACGTGATCTGCCGCCGCAAGCCTGCCTCGGTATAGAGCGTGTCGTCGTCGGCCATGAAACGATCATGCAAGGGCCAGAACGCGCCCTGATTGGCGGCGCATTCCACCACCACGGCGGCAAACACCGACTGCTCGCCAAGCACCGGGAAGTGGCGGAAGACATACCTGGCCAGGCTGGGCGCGATCAGTTGTTCAAGAATCATCGGCTCAACCTGAGCCGCAAAGCGCTGACAGAGCGGTCAAGTGAAGTCACCGTAGTAAAGGATTTCCACAGGCGAATCGGGGTCGCCAAGCACATGGCGCTCGGAGCGAATCCCCTTGTGCTCGCCAACAATCTCCTCCGGCAAGACAACAACCTGCTGGTCTGCGTTGTCGTCCTGCGGAGCATCAATCTGTTGATCGGTCTGAGCTTGTTCAGCTTGAGCTTGCTCATCAGGTTGCGCGGATGCTGTCGGCTCGTCAACCTCGGCGACGGCCTCTAACTGTGGCTCTTCCTGCTCCAAAGCAGTCGCCTGGCGCTGGGCACGCTGCGATGTCTCAGTGGCGGTCGGTTGAAGCTCATCACCGGAGCCACAAGCGCTGACGATCAAGCCGAGAGCAAGCGCGATGACAAGCAGACGTTGCATAACGCCAGCTTATCTGTCTCGTCGCAATCCTCGTTGCCCTGGGCTAACCGCCGACATCCGGGTCCCCGCTCAGGGGCGGGGACGGGGAAATATGCCACACCCTCGTGTAGTCGCGTTGCCCGGGCCGTCAGACCCGGAGCATCGGCCGATCAGGCGATTCGGGACGCGGCCCAAGTGTCTGCAGCACGCAGTCGGCGATCAGGTCCAAGCGCTCCATCACGAGCTGTCCTACCAGGGCGTCGGCGCCCGTAGGTACGACGACGCATTCGGTCGCCATGGTGCGATCACCGATGCGAACGGTCAACGGACCCGCGACCGGCAATGATCCCCGCCGGCCGTCGGCATACGTGGTCGCAATGCTTCCCATGCGATCCAAACCCAGTTGAGCCACCACGTCCTGTGGCAGCGCCAACATCACGGCGCCCGTGTCGGCCACCGCAGGGATCTGAGTGCGGCGGATGTCGGTCTCCGCACTGAATCCGCGCTCGAACAGCGCCCGATCCTGTGTGTTCTCCAGCTCTATTTGGACAACGATCTCACCCATCAACGCGCCTCCTCATCAATACCCTCAGCATACCCAGATGTCCTCGCTTAGCCCCGCAACCGCGACATCTCATCCCTGAGCTGCTGCAAGCCCATCGGACCCAGATCCAACGCTGCCTTATGAAATCCCTTCAAATCAAACGTGTCGCCCAGCGACTCCCGCGCCGACTCCCGAGCCGCCAGCCACTCCCGCTCGCCGACCTTGTACGAGATCGCTTGCCCCGGCCAACCGAGGTAGCGGTCGACCTCGCTGGCGAGCATCTTCTCGGGGAAGAATGAACGCTCGATCAGGAACGGCAGCGCCAGTTCGGGAGTCCAGATTTCGCCGCCGTGGTACGCCTCCTGCTCCGGGATCGGCAGTTCCAGGTGCATCCCGATATCAATCACGACGCGCACCGCGCGCAGCGCCTGACTGCTGAGCAGGCCCATGTAGAACGCCGGATCCTCGAGATAACCCAACTCCGCCATCAGACGTTCCGCATAGAGCGCCCAGCCCTCGACATAACCCGACGTACCCGCCAGCAACCGCTGGTATCGGGTCAGCTGTTCGCCCAGATAGCGCGTGGTGCCAATCTGCAGGTGGTGTCCGGGCACGCCCTCGTGGTAGCAGACCGAGAGCTCGCGCCAGAGCGGGAAGCGAGTCTCGCCGCCGGTCGGATACCAGGTCCGGCCGGGACGCGAGAAGTCTTCCGACGGCCCGGTGTAGTACATCGCCAGCGCTCCGCCAGGCGGAGCAATCATCGCCTCTATCTGCTGCACCGGCTCCGCAATGTCGAAATGCGTGCCCAGCAGCGACTGCATCGTGTCGTCCTGCGTCTGTTGCATCCACTCGCGGAACGCGTCCTCACCCTCAATCGCCCGAGCGTCGTCCGACTCAAGGATCGCAATCGCCTCAGCCGCCGTCGCGCCCGACGAAATCCGCTCCGCCGTCGACGCCATCTCCGACTGAATCCGCCACAGCTCCTCCCAGCCCCACTGATACGTCTCGTCAAGGTCCAGCTCAATCCCATTGAACCCACGAGAAGCCGCCTGATAACGCTCGCGACCAACCGGGTCATGAGGATTAGCCTTCGGCAAGTACACCGATTCCAACCACTCAGCCATCGCCGCATACCCCCGCTCCGCCGCCGCAACATTCGCACCACCATCAATACCCAGGCTGTCGCACAACCCCCGAAAGAACGACACCACCACTTCCCCGCTCCCCCTTGCAGGGGGAGCTGCCGAAGGCTGAGGGGGTCCCTCCCCAGCCCACACCCGACACTGCGCAATCCCACCAAGAACCTGCCGCTGAGCCACCACAATCCCCTCATCCATCCCCGCCGCCAGCGACGACCGATAGTTCGCCAGCGCCTCAGGCACCGCGCCCATCCGCTCCACAATCCGCCCGTGATCCTCCTCCGTCTCCCGAGGCATCAGATCAAACACCTGCCGAGTGTTCTGCAAAGGCGAAGCAAGAATATTCAGCGATCGCAGATGCTCACCCTGAGCCTCCAGCTCAGCCTCAAAGTCAAAGCGCTCAAGCATCACATCCCGAGCAACCCGGTCCCGCTCCGTCTCCACATTAAGCAAACGCAAAGCAGCCTCAGCCTGCCGTCGAATCGCCGACCGCTCCGCATGACCATCGGGAGAATAATCCGTCAGCTCCGTCTCCCGTCCCGGAATCCCTAAAGAGTTCGCCATATTCGGATGAGCCGCCGCCAACGCCTCGACATACCAGTCCGAAATCTCCGAGACGGTGTTCAATTCAGTAGACACTTTCGGCCTCGCTTCCAATGCTTCCCCGCTGGCCGAGCTGTCACATTCCCTTTGCTCCCCCCGTGGGGGAGCTGTCACGAAGTGACTGAGGGGGCCGCCCGCCAATGCCACGCATGTTACGCGCCGCGTTGGTATTGGAACATAAGTTCATATACTATCGACCGCGCCTATCCCTTTAGTACTACGCGAACCGCCTCAGCGAGGCGACGCGATCACGAACGCGAGGTCCCACGTGCCCAAATCCAGTCCCGAAGTGGTCGAGATTCCCGACGGGCCGATCACCGAAGCGGAGGTGATTGCCGGCATTCGTCGCATGGCCTATGGCGAGACAGCCGACACGACGAGGCTGCGCGCCTGGGAACTGCTCGGCAGGACCATCGCACTATTCAAAGACGGCCCAACCGACGGTGGCGCGCCGGTCGTTCGGCTCACGCCGGAGCTCAGTCAACTGCCCGACTCCTCCGAGCAGGATGGGAAGGAGGTTGGCCATGACGACGAGTAGCGCGCCTCCAATGTTGCCTGCCGACCAGCGATTTACACCGACCGAGCGGCAGCTTGCCGTCTATGACGCCTTGCGTCGCACGCCTGACGGCGGGATGACGCTGGTCGGTTACGGCGGCGCGATGGGCGGTGGCAAGACTCGCGCCATCGCCGAGTTGGCGATCGACACGGCGCTCACCTTCCCCGGCACCAACATCCTGGTCGCGCGTCAGCACTACTCCAACCTGCAGACCACGACCATGCGCGAGTTCTTCGACTGTCTGCCCGAGCGACTGATTGTCGAACGCCAGCGATCGTCGCCGCAATGGGTGGCCATCCGCGACTCCGCCTGGCCCTACGGCGTCCGCTCGACGATTTACTTTCGGCATCTGACCGAGTGGTCGGGACTGGGCTCGGAGCAGTATGGCGCGGTGTTTGTCGATGAAGCGGGTGAGGTCGCCGAGGAAGCGGCGCAGATGCTGCTGACGCGGTTGCGTCATCCGGCGCAATCTCGTCGTTGGTTTGTGGCAGCGTCGAATCCATGGCCGGGCTGGTTCGAGCGCTGGTTCGCGCGGCGGGAACTGGACGAGGAAGCGTTCGCTGCGGCTGACGGACGGATCGTCTACATCCCGGCCAAGATTCCCGACAACCCACACCTGCCCTCGAATTACGCCGCCCAGCAACGAGCGATTCAGCCCGGCGAGTGGGTGCAGCGCTTCATCGAAGGCAGCTTCGACGCCTTCGACGGACAGATCTACCAGCACTTCGGCCCCGACACACACAGATGGGACGCGCCCCTGCCGCCCTTCGCCCGATACGTCGGCGGACTCGACTTCGGCGGGCAGTCGCCCAAGGACCACTACACCGCCGGTATCGTCGCCGGCCTCACCGACCAGCACGCGCCTTGCGGAGCCAACATCCTGATCCGGCTGGGCGAGTTCGAGGAGCGCGGCCCCGGCGTCACCCAACGTCTGGAGCTGTGGCAACAGTCCTGGCATCGCCAACTGGGCGCCATCCAGTGGTGCGCCGACCGCTCACAGTCGGCCTGGATCGACCATCAACGCCGGCAGGGCCACCACGTCGTGCCTAGCAAGGGAGGCCCCGACTCCGTCAACTGGGGCATCGCCTTAGTACAACAACGACTCAACGGAGACCCACCCAGCGCCTACTACACCCCCGCAATGGATAAGTTCCCCAGCCGGATGCGTGAGTATCAGTGGGATCAGTCCACCACCGACCACAGCCCAAAACCAAAGAAACGAAACGACGACCTCCTCGACGCCGACCGCTACATGCACGAAATCGCAACCCAGCAACCAAGAACCAGGACAACATTCAAGCTCACCACCCCCGTCAGAGGCCGAGACGCCCGCTGGAGAGGAGCATGACCCGCCAATCCCCTCTCTCTCCCCTCTCTCCCCCCCTTGCGGGGGGAGATGTCACGGAGTGACAGAGGGAGGGGTCCGCCGCCAGCGACCAGATAGGCATTGCGATAGGGAACCCCCCTCTGCCTTCGGCATCTCCCCCGCAAGGGGGGCGAAGGGGACTTATTCAAAGGTCTCCTTGCGGGGGGAGATGTCACGGAGTGACAGAGGGGGGTCCGCCGACAGCGACCAGATAGGCCCTGAGATTGCGAGACCCCATCTGCCTACGGCATCAACGCTCAGTCGGCGAGCGCGACGATGAGCCCAACCATCCCGATGATCAGCCCGGCGGCAAGCATGATGGCGAGCAGGATCTGATTTCGAAAGTCGGCCAGGTAGTGACGCATGTCAGCGGTCTCTTGCCGCATCTCCGCCATCATGCGCTCGAAGCGCAGGTCCGATTCGTGACGGTTGTAGCCGTATTCGCTGATCGCATCGGCGGCCTTTTCTGCAACTTCGTCAGCGGCGACATCGGTCAAGGGCGCACTCGCCCCCAACGAGCGAAACGCCCGTCGCAATCGCAGAATCGGATTCATCGTCGCCATGCTCGATCCTGCTCAGTTGACTGCGACGATGATGGCGACTGCGACGCCGACAATCACGATGATCTCGATCAACAGCTCTCGACGATGCGCAATCGTCATCTCCCGCATCTCCGCGGTCTGCTGCCGCATTTCAGCCATCATGCGCTCGAAGCGCAGGTCCGATTCGCGACGGCTGTAGCCGTATTCGCTGATCGCGTCGGCGGCCTCTTCCGAAATGTCGTCAGCGGCGACATCGGTCAAGGGCGCACTCGCCCCCAACGAGCGAAACGCCCGTCGCAGCCTCAGGATCGGATTCATCGCCGCCATCCGTCGCCCTCCGCGTCAGTTGACCAGGGCCAGGATGCCCACCGCCAGGCCGACGATCACGATGATTTCGATCAAGAGCTGTCGGCGATGCTCGGCAAATATGCGTGCGATCCGCTCCTCGAATTCGTGGCGACTCAGGTAGATCTCGTCCAGCACCGTCGACAGCTCGTCCGCCTCCTGAGGCTGGGCCCCGACCTGACGAAACAAGCGGCGCAATCGCAAGATCGGGTTCATGCTCGACATCACAGCCTCGCGTTCCTCGTCCCCAATATACCGTACTTATCGCCTATCTGTTCTAGGATGAGAATCCTCCCCGTTCTCAGTAAAGACCACCCGAGACCGCTTCCCGCCATGAATCTGAGGCTCGCGAGCCAGCTTGCGCCGAATCAAATCAATCGGCCCATCCGCCGCCACCAAAGAAGCAGGAAGCCCCAACACATCAACAAGAATCGCCCGGTCCAATCGAGCCCGAGCCGGGTCCTCATCAATCTGGTCAAACGGAAGAAACCGCTCCCCAGAAAGCAACTCAAACTGTCGCTTGGCCTCGGCATGTTGAGCGTCAGTAAGGGCGCGAGTGTCCAGAGTGTGAATGTTAGGTATGCCTGTGATGGAAAGTCGACCGCGTCCAGCTTGCGTCTTGTTCGCAACCCACCAATGAAGAAGAAGGCCGAGCGTGGAGTTGCACCAGATGGAAAACACATACTCATGATGAGGATCGTCCAAAATGATAGACGGCCAGGCTATTCCCCCGATGCACTTTCGTTCTGTCGAGGCTACTATCAGGGACTGCGAGTTGAATTGCAGATCTCCGTTGTAATGAGCTCTTGTCGCCGTGGCCCAGATGCGGGCCGCCTTAGCGTCTACTACAGTCTGATTGCCGATACTGACCTTTACTTCGCCTTCAGAATCCCAATCGACAAGAAGTGCTCGCTCTCGTTTCGCATCATGTGCCCAAAGCATTGGATAAGTTGGCGCCTCGCTCTTCGGTGGCCGTACCAAGGCAAATGGACCGCGAGGCGTCCCATCGGACAAGTCCGCTCGAATGTCAAGGTGATAGGGCCCAACGTTGGCAATCTGAGCAAGGGTGGTAACGGGTACCGAGGATTGTGCAGCTCCAGGTGCTCCGAGAGGAACGATAGCGCCCCGCGAGAGCCCAATCGCCACTTGCGCAAGCGCGGTATCCGCAATGCCAACGACCTGCCAGGGGCCAGTTTCGGGCAAAGGAGCTCTAACGACAGAACCAATGTGTTCGGCTCCGAGTGTGATTGCCACCGAAGCCTCGGCCAATTCTGCAATGTTCCCAACTTTTCCTGCGCGACGAGCATTGGCAATGTTATTTCCTATGCTGGCACCGTCCACAAGCGAGATGGGCCGCCGATTGAGTACCGCGAATGTTGCCTCTGGGGCATCGTCAGTTCGCGCCTTTCCTTTGGTTGCAACAAGGAGGCACTCGGCCATGCCTGTGTCGGCCGAGAAAGACCGATCCCCCGATCCCTCGGCCGCAATCGTCACTACCGATATGTCGGTACATCGTTCCCTGACAGCGTTTCGCACTGCGTTCCACGTAAGACCGCTCATGCTACTCAGCGGCAATACCATTGCAAGTTTGCCGCCAGCTCGAAGCTTGCGCAGTGCCAGATCCACGAAATGAGACGCGACGCCCGCATTGCCCGAACCGAGGCGAGCAGAACCAGAAACTGCGCGGAGCTGCTTCTGCATAGCGTCTTGCACAGGCCGAGTGGTCTCGAACGCAGCAAACGCGGCATTCCCAATGCCGACTCGGTCAGCTTCTTGACCTCCTTGTCGAGTGAACGGCGGATTCATGATTACCAGGTCGAACTGACTGTGCCCGACGCGGCTGACCAAGTCGCGCACATCTTCCGGTCGCCGGCCACCTGCGGTTACAGCTGCTGCTTCATCGATCATGTTGGGGGACACATGCTCCGCCAGCAGCTCCAACGACCCAATCGATGCAGACTTTCCGCCGTAGGGCATCGTCAGCAGACACTCACCATCGAACGGCACGTCGGGATGGGCGCCCGCGAGCGTCGCGGCAGTCAGGTGCACCGCGATATTCAGCACATCGAGTCCGACCAGGCCGTTCTTCATCATTGGCGCGTGCAGCGCTCGAGGGTCGCCGCCGTTGAGCTCGTGCAGCAGCGAGATGCGCTGGTAGGCCGCCGAGAGCAGCGTCCCCGTGCCGCAGGCGAAGTCGCCGATCTGCAGCGAGGCGATTGTCTCCTCGTCGCCCCACTCCGCCCCGCCCGGCGCGCGGTCGGCGGGAATCGCCAGCCCAGCCAGCAACGCCGCTGCCGCCGGTCGCGTGTAGAACGTCGCCAGGAACTTGCGGTCCGCAATCAACCGCTGAAAGATCACCCCGGTCAGGTCGTGCGACTTGGTCACCCCGCGTTGCACCAGCCGCAGCGCGCCTTTGCGCAACGGCGTCAGCACCGCCGCGGCCGTCTCTTCCGGCAGCTTGCGGACAATCTCCGACGCCGTAGCGAAAAGCGGCCAGTAGTTGATCTCCAACACCGACTCCCACTCCAGGGTCAGGGCGTCAATGTCGAAGTCGCCCGGCGGCAACAGTTCACGCAGGTGCAACAGACGTCGGGGAGTCCAACCTTCTTGCTTCGGAATCCCCCGTACCGAGTGGGGGGGGGCAATGAAGAACTCGGCCTCGGCCAGTGCCTCATGAAAGATCAGCGCATTGATCACGACGGTCATCGCCATCCGGCGAGTCTGACCGCCCTGGTCGTCGGATTGTCCAAGCAGGTCGGCGATATCGGCGCCAATCGACCCCGTTGCGTGGGAGCCGTGTCGGTAGGTGAACGCGGCCGCGGCGTCCTCGATGCTCTGCTCAAGGATCACGCCCATGCGCTCGACGCGCGGCGCCGGTGTCGAGGCCCGATGCGCCAACATCGCCAGGTCACGGGCAGAGCCCATCAGCCAACCGCTCTGCGGCAAGCGCTCCACGCCGCCGCCGCGCGTGCTCGTCAGCAGCGCGTATTCCAGACCGTCCGTGGTCCGCAACGTCTGGCGCAGTTCCTTGCCGTCGATCTCCCAAACCGCCGGCGGGTAGACCAGCGCGATCACACTCTCGATCGGCTTACGAGTTTCATTGACAACCTGTCCCAGCCGATGACGCGCATCCAGTTCGGCGCTGTCGTAGCTCGCCTTGTCCGCCTCAATCGCCACAGGCCACTGCGCCGCTTCTTCAATCAGCACATCGGGCCGCTTGGCAGAGCTTCGTATCGTGCGAGTCTCTTCGAAGTGGACCTGCCAACTGTGAGGCCGAAGCTCCCGCAGCACCTCGCCCAGAGCGACATTGATCGTGTGCTCATGAGTAGCCATCGGGCGCTCAGTCTAGTCGCCGTCCGCCACCCTCAAACCGACTCGATGACGAGGTTCGGGATGCGCTCGAAGTGGCGACGATTGTTGGTCAGCAGGGTCAGGTCGTGCCGGAGGGCGGTGGCGGCGATGAGTAGGTCCATATCGCCGATCATTCGGCCTTCTGCACGCAGTCGGTGGCGCTCGACTCCGAACAGGCGGGAGGTATCGAGATCGACGCCCAACAGTTCGATCCGATCAACAAACTCAACCAGTTCTCGCTCGCTCCCCGCCCGATCACGGGCGCCAATGGCTCCCTCATACAACTCGGCCAGTGCGATCACGCCGATGGCGATGCCGCCTGGTTCCAGGGCAGTCACACGGTTTACGAATCGTTCGGTGCCCTTGAGGTATTCGATCGCCCAGTCAGAGTCCAGCAGATACTGCATGGCCTCAGAGGTTCGGCGGCTCGCGAGAGCCGTCGATGCGGGCCTGGTAAATGTCTCGAATGAGCTGGTCCGGGTCGTCGAACATATCAGCCCATGCGCCGGCGGACTTCAACAGCCCATCAGGGTCGGTCGCTGGGCGCACGGTTTGCTCGTCGAGGGTGAGCAGGACTACCTGGTCCTCGACCAAGTCGATGTCATCGAGTGGTTCGAGGACGCCGTTTCGATATCTTGCTCGCACGTTCCTGATCGTCATCATCGCCTCCGAGCTTCACGGTATCAGTCTGGCCCAGGCGCGGTCACGCTCTACACTCTGCCCATGACCGACCAACCCGGACCTCTCGACGGCGTGACTGTCCTCGACCTCACCGACCACATTGCCGGGCCGTATTGCACCAAGCTGTTTGCCGACTTCGGCGCCGATGTAATCAAGGTCGAGCCGCCCGCCGGCGACGCGTCGCGGTCGGTCGGGCCGTACTACGAGGGCCTACCGGGGCTTGAGCGGTCGGGGACGTTCTTCTACTTCAACACCAACAAGCGCTCGCTCGTGCTCGACCTCAAGCACGCCGACGCCGGCTCAGTGGTCGAGCGGCTGATCCAGCGCGCCGACATCGTGGTCGAGTCGCAGCCGCCAGGTCGGTTGGACGAACTGGGCCTCGGCTGGGAGCGGATCTCGTCGCTGCGCGACGACCTGCCGTTGGTCTCGATCTCGCCGTTCGGCCATGACTCGCCCTACCGCGACTACAAAGTGTCGGACCTGGTGCTCTACGGCTTCGCCGGCGAGATGTACTCAATCGGCGTGCAGGACCGCGAGCCGGTCAAGATGTTTGGCACCGCCTCGCTGGTCGAGTGCGGTGCGGCCGCGGCGACGGCGTCCCTGGCCGCGCTGACGGCGGCCGAGCTGCAGGGAATCGGTCAGCAGGTCGACTTCTCGATGGCCGACGCACAGTTCAATGGCGTCGATCGGCGCCACGCCGCGACGATTGGCTGGGAGTTCGCAGGTCGCAAGTCACTGCGCGCGCCTGGTCCGGCGGCCGGCATGCTGACCGGCGTCTATCCCTGCGCCGACGGCTACGTCGAGTTCTCGGGCGCCGCCATCCGCATCCCCAGGCTGAACGAGATGCTCGGTCGTCCCGAATGGCTGCAGGAAGAGAAGTGGTGGCAGCCAGGCGTCGGCTTCAACCCGGAACTCGTCGACGAGTTCAACGCGCACTTCCTGCCCTGGTCATTAGAACGAACCAAGCGCGAAATCTGGGCTGAGGCGCGCGAGGCGAAGGTGCTCTGCGGTCCGCTGTTCTCGGTCGATGAGCTGTTCGAAGACACCCACTTCAGCGATCGAGGCTTCTGGGCAACAGCTAATCATGCGGAGCTGGGAGAAGTCCAGCTCCCCGGCCGACCACTAATCATGCCGGCGTCGCCGTGGAGCCTGAGGCGTCCACCGCCACTGCTCGGTGAGCACACGGACGAAGTGTTGTCGGAGTGCGGGTTTGAGGCATCGGAGATTGAACAGCTGCGGACGCAGGGGGTCGTCGGTTAGCACTTGGTGACAGCTGATGTCGTACTGTATCGCAAACTGGCGGGTTTGCTAGTGAGAACACATAATCTGTTACTATTGCTGTATGGCGATAGACAAGCTTCGTGTCCGTAACATCCTCGTCAAGCAGTTGGGCGTCGAGGAAGAGGCAGCAGACGCACTCACGTACGCGCTGGCGGAGCCTCTTGAATCGGACACCGACCTGGCAATTGGTGGGTTCGAAGAACGGACCAGCGAACAGTTCGCTGGACTTCGTCGCGACTTCCAGCGCCACGAGGTGGAGAATCGCCAGCAGTTCGAGACTGTTCGCAGCGACCTCCAACGACACGAGCAGCGAATCGATCAACTTCGCCATGAGGTCGAGCTCGATCGCACCAACTCGGATCGCCACTGGAACGAGTGGTTCGAGCGCTACGACTCTGATCGAGCCCTGGATGCTCGGCAGCGCCAGGCTGAGCGCGAGGCCGATGCTCGGCAGCGCCAGGCCGAACGTGAGGCAGACGCCGGGCATCGGGAATCACTGGCTTTGCAGTTCGATGCGCTTCGCGAATTGGTCGCCGCTCATCGCGAAGCGGATGCGAAGCAGCGAGAGACAGATGCGGAATTGCGGGCTGCTGAACGCCGAGCCGATCTTATCCACTACGAGCGGATGACCTGGCGCGTCGTGGCGGCGGCCCTGGGTGGCGCTGCTGCGATTGCGGGGTTGGCCACAGTTCTCATCCGCCTGCTCTAGCATTCCCTGCATGGCTCTCCCGCTTGAAGGCGTACGAATTCTTGACCTCACCGTCGTCTGGGCTGGGACGTTTGGCACGACGCTGCTCGCCGACCTTGGCGCTGAGGTGATCAAGGTCGAGAACGTCCACGTTTGGCAGCCGATGACTCGCGGTGGGCAGGCTCGGCCGTCGGCGGAGATGGTCAAGGCCGGGGCGGGCTGGGCCACGGGATACCCGAATTCGGAGCCGGGTCCGCGCCCGTGGAACTATCCGCCGACGTTCGTGCAGCAGTTCCGCAACAAGCACTCGATGACCGTCGACCTGTTGTCCGACGAAGGCCGCGAGATCTTTGCGAGCCTCGTCTCCAGGTCGGACGCGCTAGTCGAGAACAATGCCTCGGGCACGCTCGAGAAGCTGGGGATCGGCCCGGACTTCCTGCGTCAGGCTCGCGAAGACTTCATCGCGCTGCGGATGCCGGCCTACGGGTCGGATGGGCCGTACCGATATGCACGCGCCCTCGGTGTTCACCTTGAGTCGGTGATGGGACACACTCTCTTGCGCGGCTATCCCGACCTCGATCCGTCGTACATTACTTCGATCTTCTCGGGCGACTACCTCGCGGGCGCACACGCGGCATTCGCCGTGATGGCAGCGCTCCGGCATCGACGCAAGACGGGCGAGGGACAGTTCATCGAACTCGCCCAGGCCGAGTGTGCGGGCGGCATGTTGGCCCAGGCCTTTATGGACTACTCGATGAATGGCGTTGTTCAGGAGCGAATCGGCAACAGATCGGCGGACGGACATGCGCCGCACAACCTGTACCCCGCCAGGTCCGACGGTGATGGCGCCGACGGCGGTGATCGCTGGATTTCGATCACGGTGATGGACGACGATCAGTGGCTGGGGTTGCGAGAGGCGATGGGAGATCCGGAGTGGACGCGTGATCCGGCTCTGCGCCACGAGGCAGGCCGGCTGGAGCGCCACGACGAGTTGGACCAGCGAATCTCGGAGTGGACATCGACTCGCGATGACTACGAGCTGATGCACCTGTTGCAATCCCACGGCGTGCCGGCTGCGCCGGTATTGGATTCATCGCGTGTTCATGACGATCCCCACGTCCAGCATCGCAAGCTCAACGAGCCGCTCGACCTGTATGACGATGTTGGGACGTTCCGCTACAACAGGCCGTTCCTGCGATTCTCCGAGACGCCGCTCAGCATTCGTAAGCCGCCGGTCGCGTTGGGCGAGGACAACGAGTACGTCTATCGCGAAGTTCTGGGCTACTCAGACTCGGAAATCGATGGACTTCGAGAACGCGGTCACATCGGTATGGACTACGACCCAGAGATTCCGTAACCGGCGACGATCGTTGATCATCGATTCTTGACTATGACTTGACCGTGCGCATACCGAACGTAGCCCGACCGCTTACACGCGATAAGTAATTTCTTGTCGTCGGGGACGTTCCCTGAGTGCAAGAAAGGAATGCGTTGTGGGAGAAACAGCAGGTCAGTGGTTGGGCAGAGCGTACAAGTGGCTGATGCCGATTGCATTGGTCGCGGCGATCAGCGTTGCGGCGGTCACCGTAATTTCGGCGGCCTCGGATCGCAATGGCCACGGCGACTCGCAACGATGGTCGGAAGGAACGGAAGAGGACAACGAAGACTCCGGCGGTGAATGTGACCACGGCGGCAAGGGGTTCGGCCGTTGGTCGGGAGTCGCCGAGTTGGTCGGCACCGATAACGAAGGACTCAAGACCGCGTTAAGCGAAGGCAAGACGCTCGCTGACATCGCCACGGAGAACGACGTCGAGGCGCAGACGGTGATCGACGCCCTGGTCGAGGATGCCAACGAGCGCATCGACGCCTGGGTCGAGGCCGGCAAGCTCACCGAGGAAGAGGGCGAGACCAAGAAGTCGGATGCAGCGACGAAGATCGAGGACCTGGTCAACAACGGCTTCGACAAGGACGGCGCGGGCCATCGGGGCAAGTCGCGCTGTCGAGGCCACGGTCGCGGATTCGGCGGCAGCATCGAAACCAACTAATCGTGTGTCGCCAACGAATCCTGTAGGGGCGGCCCTTGTGGGCACCCTTCACACGATGACCATCCGTCAGTGACGGTAAACGCGGGAATGACGGATCTTGTCGCGTGCGACCGTTCAGTACCCTGCTAGGATGGTGCACAGAGCGGTGTGCTCTCACATTGGCCAGGGATTGATGCGACGGAGCGAGGACAACGTAGCGGAGCTGCTCTGATGGGTCATGAAACGCCGGTGAAATGGTTCGTCATTTTCGTGAGCGAGGACGCGGACGAGACTGAAGAAAGCGAACAAGGCAAGTTTCCACAGACGGAATTCTGGCAGCCTGATCGCCAGTCTGCGCAGGAAGAGGCCAAGCGCGTTCTGAAAGAGCTCCGGGGGAACGGTGACACCAGGATTTGGAAGGCCGTTGGGCATCCAGATCCGTTCGAAGTAGCCAAAGGACGAAGCCCGATTGACCAGTGGATCATCTCAACCGAGGATCTTCACGCCGAAGGCAGGCCGGCGTAAGTGGCCGAATCGTCTGACGCGCTTGAGTCTGTAGCCGGCGAAAGCACACTGTGGAAGTACCTGAACTTCCGCAAGTTTGTGTCCTTGCTGGAAAGACAGTCGCTGTACTTCTCTAACCCGGCCCGATTTGAGGATCCCTTTGAAGGGACTATTCCTGTCGGATTGCTCAATCTGCTTCCCACCAGGAAAATGAAGAACGACTTGGCGGATATGCTTGTGAAAGCGCAATCAGCCGTAGCAGTTGACTGTTGGCATCTCAATGAGTACGAGTCCGAGGCAATGTGGAAGATATACTCCGGCGAAAAGGGCATCGCGATTCAAACAACGGCAGATAGACTATTGCAAAGTCTGGAGGAAGCGACAACATCTGAGCTAAGAAAGGTCCAATATATTGACTATAACGATCCTGGCGTTTTGGAGAGGTTCGACTTTTACTTGCCTTTTCAGTGCAAGCGAAAAAGCTTCGAGCACGAAAGAGAAGTCAGGCTGATTACTGCCGAGATCGAGCCGGATGCTCCGGGACGATACTGCAAGGTCGATACAGAGAGTCTACTCCAAGCAGTATTTGTCGCTCCGGACTCTGAGGATTGGTTTAGGGAACTGGTAGGGTTGATCTTAGAGCGTTATGGTATCAAAAGGCCGGTGCGCAGATCCTCGTTGTCAGAGACGCCCGGCGCCTGATGGCCTCACTTGGAGACGTTCTCCGTGCTGCTAGCCTAGTGTGCCGGCAGCAGCCAAGCGCACCATGTCGTCGTCGCTGTAGTTTAGGAGGCCTTGCAGGACTTCTTCGGTGTGTTCTCCCCAGATTGGGGCTCTCACCGCTGGCAGACGTTCTCCGTCCCAGAGGATTGGCTCCTGCTGGATTTGGAACGTGGGGCCTTCAGGCGACTTGGCTGAATTGTAGTTGTCTCGCATGGCGAGGTCCTGGCCCAGGAAGAAGTCCTCGAGTCGCTCGACCGGGCTGGCAGGGACTTCGGCGTTAATCAGCAGACGGTACGAAGTCCACTCGTCCTGGGTGCGAGTCCACTCTGTGATGGCGGCTTCCAGCTCGTCCTCGTGCGACTTGCGACCGCCGACGTTGCCTAGTTCGTTGCGGGACGCCAGGTCGGCGCGGCCGATGACTCGGCAGAGGTTGCGCCAGTCGGCGTCGTTGCGGCAGGCGATGGCGACCCAGCGGTCGTCGCCGGCGGCGGGGAAGATGCCATGCGGCGACATGAAGGGTGAGCGGTTGCCCATTCGCGGACCCTCGCCGGCGCCGTTCAGCGCTTCGATCAGTTCCGTATCGAGCAGCTGGACTGCGGTTTCGTACTGCGCGATCTCGAGGTACCGGCCTTCCCCCGTCTTCTCGCGATGGTCCAATGCGGCCATGACTGAAGTTGCCAGGTAGTAGGGGACGGTGAAGTCTGTATGCAGTGTGCCCAGACCAATCGGCGAGCGTCCGGGGAAGCCGGAGCGATAGGCCAGACCGCACATCGCAACAATGCCGTTGCCGTAGGAGCGCCACTCCGCGCGTGGACCCTCGATGCCCATTACGGCGACGTTGCAGACGATGATGTCCTCGTTGATCTTGCGCAGATCGTCGTAGCCGATACCCCAGCGGTCGAGCCGATACGGCGTGTAGTTCGAGGTGACGAGGTCGGCCTGCTTGGCGAGTTCGCGGACGGCGTCGATACCCTCCTCGGTCTTGAGATTGAGCGTGACTGACTTCTTGCCGCCGGCGCAGTCGTTGAACGTGCCGTTGGTATTGATCGAGAAGTGGTCGGGCGGCTGGACACCTCGATAGCGAATTGGGTCGATCCGCGATTCCGACTCGATCTTGAGCACTTCGGCACCGAGGTCGGCCAACAATCGCGTGCCAAGCGAACCGGCGATTGCCCAGGTGAAGTCGAGGACACGGACGCCGTCGAGGGGTCGTCTTGGCGGTGGGGGTGACGCGAAGAGGACCCCCTCTGCCTTCGGCATCTCCCCCTGCAAGGGGGAGAGTTGATCGAGGCTCGCGAAGACGTCATCTGTGTGTTCGCCGAGGGCTGGGGCGCGCTTGGCCCGGGGCTCTTCGCCGCGAGTGCGGATGGCTGAACGCGGCAACGTCAGGGTTCTGCCGAGTTGCGGATGATCGACGGTTTGGTAGTAACCGCGCGCGTGCAAATGGGGATCGGCGGCGACTTCTTCGACTGTGTTGATTGGCAACACCAGGAGTCCGAGTTCTTGTCCTCGGTCGTGCAGTTCGGTGACGGTGAGGGCCTGGCAGAGGCGGGCGATCCATGGTTTGATCTCGTCCGTCTGTTGCTCGCGCCAGAACTCGTCGTCCCACTGTTCGCCGCGCAGCTCACCCTCCTCGAGCCCGAGCACGTCGTCGAGCCAGTTCACGAACCGGTACCAATGGGGCGGATGAATGGTGAAGGACAGCCAGTGACCGTCGCCTGCCTGGAACGTGGTGCCGGAGCCAATCGGGATGTGGCGGTCGGGCGAAATGCCGTGCCAGGTCCACCAGTTGCCGCTGGCGGTCTGGAGGGTGGTGAAGGTGACGGCCTCCTGCAGCGACACGGTGATTCGACCCACGCCGCCACCGCGACGGCGCTGCATGATCAGCGCCATTGCCGCCTCGGCCATGGCGATCGAGCCCTGCTTGTGCGAGAGGTTGCCGGCCGGCCAGACCGGAGGATCCTGGGGATGCCCATTGAGCACGACGTGTCCACCGGCTGCCATCGCTGTGATGTCGGTCATCGGCTCGTCCGTGCCGCGACGGAGGACTGCGTCGACGAGGGGAATTTCGGACGACCACTCAGCGTTGCGTCCGTGCTCGAGCCAGGCGGCGAGCGCTCCGGTGGACTCCAGTGGCGCGAGCACGGCATCGAAGTGTGGCAGCATCGATTCGATCTGCGTCCAGGTCGCTGGGTCGTCGATATCGACGGCGACTGATCGCTTGCCGGCGTTGTAGAGCAGATGGGCCCAGCCGCGCTCGGCGCGTGGCGCGTCGCCCGGGATCGCCGGCTCGCGCATGCGCAGGTGGTCGCCACGGGCGTCTTCGACGCGAATCACGTCAGCGCCGAGGTCGGCCAGGAGTCGAGCGCCGAGGGCGAGCGGTTCGTCGGTGAGGTCGAGAATTCGTGTGTCGTTGAGCATTGCAACAGAATAGTGGGCGCCGTGTCGCGCTCCATGTGCGAGGCTCGCCAACGGGCCGCCTGGTTCGTACTCAATGGTCCCGCTTCCAGAGACTGATGCATCACTCCCCTCTCCTCATTTGCCAGACCGATGGTTACCTCCTAGCCGCCCCGGCCTCCGAGCGGGGGGCCGCTCCCTGCCCGGCAGACGTTTACCGTCCATGCTCGTCGTGCACATCTGGTCGCTGTCGGGCGACCCCCCCTCTGTCACTCCGTGACATCTCCCCCCGCAAGGGGGGGAGAGAGATGGGATTCGTGTGTTTTTGCAAAGGTCCCCGCAAGGGGGGGAGAGGGGATCGGCCGGGGAAGCGCGGCGGCTTTTGCTTCGGCTTTGAGTTGGAGGGCGGCCTGTCGGAGTGGGTGGTTGGGGTTGTGTTGGGGGTAGTCGTTGATCCAGTCACGGGTTGAGTGTTTGAGGAAGGCGCAGATTTCGTCGGGGATGGCGCTGGGCGGGGTGTGTTCGGTCGGGGGCGGGTTTTTTTGTTCGTTGATGGCGGATTTACCGTTGTGGGCTGGGTTTTGGCTGGTTTCGTGTTCGGATTTGTTCGATTTTGTTCGAATGGGTGTGGCTGGTTGGTCGGCTGGTTGGTCGGTTGGTTCGTCGGGCGACCCCCCCTCTGTCACTCCGTGACATCTCCCCCCGCAAGGGGGGGAGAGGGGATCTGGGAGTGTTGCATTGTTCGCCGCAAGGGGGGAGAGGGGAATCGCGAGGGGTTGGTCGGGGTCGAGTTCGGTTTGGGCGGGGAGTTGGGCGTGCTGTTCGAGTTCGGCGGTTTCCTGGGGGGTGGGCGGGTAGATGCGGCTGGGCGCGGGGTAGCGGTTGCCGTAGCGGTCAACGCTGACGCCGCCCTGAGTGAGTTCGCGGACGCGATCGTCTTCGTCGCGTCGGATTTGGGGGACGGCGGTGAGGAGTAGCCGGAGCGCGCGGAGGGCGGCGAGTCGTCGGTCGTGATGTTCGTCGGCGAGGTCGGCGAGCTGGATGACGTGGGAGACGATCTGGTCGGCGGCGAGTTCCTGGATCAGGTCGGTGCGGAAGAGTTCGAAGTCGCTGAGGTAGACGGAGACGGTGGAATGGGCGCAGTCCATGCGTTGGGCGATTTGACGGAGGGTGAGTCCCTGCTGTCGGAGTTGGTGGGCCTGGAGGATTTTGGCTCGGCGGGCGGGGTTGGGGAAGTTGGGGAAGGACATGGGCGCTCCAGGGTGCGGCGTGAGTCGGGCATGTCTGATAGTACAGATGTTCTTGTGGGTTGATTGGGGTTGGGATGTGTCGTGGGCGACGGCGAGTTTGGAGCGGGAGGGAGGGGGCGGGTCCCCGCGTAAAGCGGGGACTGGGAATTCCGACTTCTGAGACGCCCTCGGGGGGCGGGGACGGGAATCTGAGCTGTGCATCGATCTCTGCAGGGGGAGCGAAGACGGATCGGTGGAGGGATCTCTGGGCGACTGTTACTGAGAACGATGGTTGTTTGCTATAGATATACGCTTTCGGTCGACTCTGGAAATCTGTCGCTTGAGTAATACATAGAACTTGTGTTCCTTAGATGAACCGCATACCTTCGACCACCTAGCACGACGGATAGCGCGCCTCCGAGCGCCGAACGGACATCTTCCGTCGGCGCTCAGTTTCTTTGGAGGCGCAGATGGAATCTTCACAAACCACCCCGGTGCTGGATGGACCCCCGCCTGAGACCGTGGCGGCCTCGAGCGAGGCGACGCCCGCCTCGAGAGAGGCAACGGCCGCCTCGAGAGAGGCAACGGCGCTGCGCGAGGCGATGCTCGCCGCGATTGGCGATTTGTCCGACGAGGAGCGGGAGCAACTCGGTTCGGCAGGCCAGCCCGATCAGGTCGCCCAGGCCTGGCGCGACCTGATCGCGCAGCGAGCTGCACGCGAACGGGAAGCCACGGTTCGGACCGAGCTGACCCGGGAGTTCGAGGAGCGGACTCGCGCCGCGCAACCTCGCCCGACCAGCGGTCTGCACGGCGGCGCGCCGCCGGCTTCTCCCGGCACGGTCGCTGAGTGGACGGACTTCATTCGCTCGACCGACACGCAACCGATTCGGCAACAACGGCGGGCGCAGTTCGCCAACTGGCTCGCGGCCCATCCCGAGGCCTGAGCCGGTCGCTGCCGCATGTCGGCACACAGTTCACAAGACAGCCAATCCCTGAAAGGAACCCACCATGGCTGACACCCTCTCAACGAACATCTCGTCGTCCTACGCCGCGATGGTCGAGCGCACCATCGCGCAGATGCCCCAGACGGCGCCGATGCTGTCGCTGGCGCGCAAGCTGATCGTGCCCAAGGGCTCGAACAGCGCCCAGATTCCGCGAGTCTCCAGCGTCTCGACCGTGCAGACGCCGAGTGAAGGCGCCGAACTGAGCACGACGTCTCGGTTCACGCTCGCCAACAACACGATTTCGCCGAAGTTCCGCGCGATCTACGTCCGCATCCACACGCGGGCGATGAACTACTCGCAGGACGATCTGGTCCGACTCGTCTCGGACGAGATGGCGCTCTCGCAGGGCCAGGACATCGACACCGACCTGACCGGCGAATTCGGCAACTGGCACACCGACAACGACATCGGTGCGACCGGCGAGGAGCTGTCCCTGGCCAAGCTGCGCAATGCGCGTCGCGTCCTGCAGACAGTGCCACGCTCGAAGGGCGGTCCTCCGCGCGGCGACATCGTGACGGTGCTCTCGCCGGTCGTGGCCGAGCACGTGCTCGAGGACCTGGGCGCCAGCGGCGTCGGTTCGGGCTCCAACTGGATTCCGGCCGGCATTTCCGAACAGCTAATCCGACGCTTCCACGTGTCGGAGATTCCGCTGATGGGCACCGCGGTGTTTGTCGACGGCTACATGGCTGTTGACGGATCGGGCGATTACATCTGCTCGATGTTCGGCACCGAGGCGCTGGTCTGGGCCTGCTCGATGGACTGGGAAATGTCCATGTTCGAGGAGGCTGAGTGGCCCGGCGTGACGCTGCGATCGCTGGCCGACTACAGCGCGGGCATCGCCGGCTTCGCTCACCACGGCTGCCAGATCACCGCGGACGGGGGCTAAGCCCATGCCCCTGGACGAACGCGGCCTCTGGTCGCCGGCCGACTTCTCCCAGTTGCGGTCCGAGACCTTCTCGGCGCCGCGGCTGGGACGCTGCCTCCGCGCACAGCGAGCCCACCTGCGCGAACCCAAGCGCGACCGCCATGGACGCGAGTATCTCGGTCGCAATCACGCGCTCCTGGGACACGGCTTCCACGATGTGCGCGAGGCCGAGCGGCTGCTGCTCGACGCGGCAGACGAGCAAGGGCTGTCGCACGAGGCGATTGCGATTGAGGCTCAGCCCTGGCTCGAGACCGAGATCAACGCCGGTCTCGGTCC
The DNA here is from genome assembly GCA_965261715.1 of Dehalococcoidia bacterium. Classification (GTDB taxonomy): domain Bacteria; phylum Chloroflexota; class Dehalococcoidia; order Bin125; family Bin125; genus Bin125. The sequence goes on along the minus strand of OZ253471.1, from coordinate 1,969,026 downwards.
GAGCTGAATGACATTGAACCCCCCTCTGCCTTCGGCATCTCCCCCGCAACGGGGGGCGAGGGGACAAGATCGAGAAAGGAACGAACGAATGGCTACGAAGAACCCACAAGCGACTCCGGAGGGAGCGGTGATGGTCCGTCCCGGAGAACGAGCCGTGCTGATGAGCCACCACGAGTACCGGCGCGCGCGCCGGGAAGGCAAGGGCCTGGAGAACTACGACATCCTCATGCGCCGCTCCGCCGAGGACGACCCGCCGGGACAGCAGGTCAGCGAGGACGAGCGCTGGCAACCGGTGAGCGCCGACAAGTACATGAAGCACCGCGCCATCGGTTGGCGCGAGGCCGAGTCGGTGGAGGAGTTGCCCAACAAGTGGCAAGCAATGGCCGAAGGGAGGGCGCTCTTCCCCGACTCCGCCTGACGAGCTGTTGATCACCCCTCCGTCATTCCAGCTCTCGTTGGAATGGCGGAGGGGGCGTAGACGTGACGACCCACAGAACTGAGAGGCAATGATGTCGCGACCCAATTTCACCCGAAGAACCTCGCAGCCGCCCGACTCCGACTCCGGTCCCGAGCCGGGCGGCTGCCCCGCACCGCAACTCTCCTCGGACCACACCGACGCCCTGTGGCAGTACTTGAAGCGGATCGAAAGCGGGCTCGATCAGATCGATGCCCGGATCGACCGGCTCTACGTCGCGCTCGGCGGCGGGACTGTGTTGCTCGCCGCGATCGGTCTTGGATCCGCATTCATCATGCGCGGCGGCTGATTGAGGGACCCCCCCTTTGACCCCTGTTCAAGCCAGGGGCAGGCTTCGGCATCTCCCCCCGCGGAGCGGGGGGAGAACGAATCAAGAACGGAACGAATATGACTGAACAGACCAACCCATTCAACTCAACCGACACACCGGTGACGGGCGACAATTCCTCGCCCGATCCGCTCTGGCTGCCGCGCGGCACGGTTCGCGCCGTAATCGCTCTCGGCATGATCGCCGTCTGGGCTGCGCTGGAGACCGGCGCGGTCGGTATCCCGGCGTCCGACGCGGTGCGCTCGATCGCGGTCGGCGTGGCCGCCGGCTACGGCATCCTGCGTAGTCGCGAGCAACGGATAGGAGGCTCATAGTGACAAGCGCAAGCCTCTATTTGCCTCCTGATCTGGCTGGGATCACGAGTCTGCCCGAGGGCGCGCGGGCGATCTGGCGGCCGGCGCATGCGTCGAACTACTCGACCGCTGCGTCGCGGCCGTACTCCGGCGCCCAACGCAGGTTCGTCGCGCTCTGCTACCACACGCCCGAGGAGCCGTGGGACGACAACGAGGTCACGCCGGCCTGGTTCGAGGACCCGCGCGCCAACGCCAGCACCAACTACTACGCCGACTCGGACGGCGACCTCTACCAGATGGTCCGCGACGAAGACTTCGCCTGGGCGCAGGGAGTCTGGAGCAAAGACCGAGTAGAGCCGCGTCCGGCCTGGTGGCGCGACGAGTACGTCAGCTACAACACCTGCATGCTGTCGATCGAGATCGAGGGCTACGCCCACAAGATCGGCGAGACGTTTCTCGTGGGCAGCCGCCAGTTCGAGACAGTGGCCGCCTGGTCGGCATTCGTCTGCGAGAAGTACGGCATCCCGATTGATCGGACGCATCACGTCGGCCACAGCGAGCTGAGTCGTCAAAAGGGCGATCCGGGTCGAGACTTTCCCTGGGAGGCGCTGCTGGATCGAGTGCGTGAGCTGAGCCAATCCGGCGAGAGTGGAACCCTCGCCGAAATCGAACGTCGGCTCTCAGCGCTCGAGCGTCATACGCACGGTCAGCCGGTCGTCTCCACGTAGCTACACCTCACCATCCATTGATGGGGAATTCTTCTCTCCCCCCCTCGCGGGGGGAGATGCCGAAGGCAGAGGGGGGTCCCGGCTCGGGGAGTATCTCAGAAGTCACTTAGGAATACTCTGAACAGCTCCGATCCCCGCTTCCCCCCTCTGCGGGGGAAGCTGCCGAAGGCTGAAGGGGGGTTCCCGCTCAGGTTGCGACACCAATTGTTCAGAGGATTCTTAGTGTCCACCTTCGTCATACCCGCGCTCCGCCGCGGGTATCTCGCTGCGATCGGCACGAAAGACAAGAGCCCGCTGAGCGATGGAAATGTCCGCCGTTCCTCGGATTCGAGCGTCGGCGCAACACTCCGCGAGATTCCCGCGACGGAGCGCGGGAATGACGAGTCTAGTAGCTCTGAGACAATCTCACGGGGTGTGTTCCTGCTCTGGGGAAGGACCCCCTCAGTCGCTTCGTGACAGCCCCCCCAACGGGGGAGCAAAGAAGATCAGGACAACCAAAGGAGGCGCTCTAGCTATCGATCTTCTGGCCCGACATCAGCGCCACCGGACGCAGCATTGGCGGCGGCGGCATCGTCGGTAGCGCGACGGCTCCGCCGCCGTTGGCATCCTCGCCGGCAACGAGCTGCGCGCCTCGGAGATCAGTCTCCGGCGACAGGCGAATCTGCGGCGCGCGCGCCTCGTACTTGCGGATTGTCAGCCAGCCCAACACTCCGATCCCGACCACGACGAACGTCGCCAGGGCGACGCCTGTCAGTACTTCGCGCTCGCCCAGCCAGTCGGCAATGAAGCCGGCCGGTCCGCCCATGACCGATGAAATGCCAAATGACATCATGGTGAATGCGGTAACCCGGCCGAGATAGGCCGATTCCGTATTCATCACGATCTTGGCCTGGAGCAGCAACGTTGGTCCCTGTAGTCCCGGTCCCAGCAGCGCCATCGAGGCGACCGCTACGCCGTACGTCTGGGCCTGCGACATGACCAGGTAGCCCAAACCCATGACGCCCATCAACACGAAGATCACCGGCCATGACCAGCGCGAGGTCGCCATTCCTGCGACGCCGATCGCGAGCACCGCACTGGCGATGCCGTTGACCGTCATCATCAGGCCCATGTCGGTCGACGCGCGGTCGAGGTGCTGTTCCAACAGCGCCGGGGTCAGGACGCGGAACATGAAACCGAGAATGACCGTGGCCATGAACAACAGCAGCATCAGCCGCAGCTGCGGACGCTGTTGGATATAGCGCATTCCATCCAGCAGGTCGCCCAGCGGACTGCGGTTGCCCGATTGCTTTGGCTTGCCCTTGTTGGGCATCACGGCCATCGTGAACACGCCGATGGAGACGAGCACGCCCATCACGATGTAGGTGCCGCCACCGCCGACGGCGGATTCGATCAACAGCGCCGCGATCATCGGCGCGACCGGCATGCCCCAGCTATGCGCGAGCTGGTTGAGCGAAACGGCGTTGCCGATCAGACGCGGACCGACGATGTCGGCCGTGAAGGCATTGCGCGCCGGACCCATGAAAACAAATGTGGCGCCGAGGATCAGCGTGAGGATGAACAAGATGGGCAATGTGACAAGGCCGAGCAGCAGCAGCACGCCGGTCAGAGCGAGCACGAAGGCGCCCGCGCCCTGGCCAAAGACGATCAAGTGCTTGCGATTGACGCGGTCGGCGATCACTCCGCCCCAGGGTGAGCCGATCAACATCGAGATCCCGGTCCCCATGGCGATCAGTCCGACAGCAGAGTTGGTGCCGCCGAGGTCATACGAGACGATCGACATGGTGACGAACATCATCATGTACGCGAGCGTCGCGAACAGCGTGCCGGCAAACAGAATTCTGAACTGGGGATGCTCAAGGGCGAGGAAGGTGTTCGACTTCCAGCCGTGAATACTTCGCCTCATGCGAATATTCTACGAGTGGCAAAGGGCGGTCGCGGATCGACACACTTGCCCGTTTGGCCTCGAAGGGTGTCTCAGATCTACAAGATTCGTCATTCCCGCGCTCCGTCGCGGGAATCTCGCTGAGTGCTGCGCCGGCGCTCGAACCAGAGGAGCCTCGCTCGTTATAACCACTCAGCCGGCTCCCGGCTTTCGTGCCGAGCGCAGCTAGATACCCGCGGCGGAGCGCGGGTATGACGGAGTTGGAGGCCGGGCGACCTCTGAGACAAGCCCCCGGGACGGGGCATCAGGCCATAATGACTCAGTTGTCGATCTTTTGCCCCGACATCAGCGCGACCGGCCGCAGCATTGGCGGCGGAGGCATGGTCGCTACGGCGACGGCTGCGGCGCCGTTTCCTTTTGAGGCTGCCCTGACCGTTCTGGGCATCGTCGAGGGCAACGCGGGACGGTCGTCCTTGCGGATCGCCAGCCAACCGAAGGTGCCCAGGACAGTCACCGCGAATGCGAGCAAGCCCATCAGGGCGAAGACTTCGCGTTCGCCGATGATGTCGGCGAGGATGCCCGCGGGCGCGCCGAAGACCATCTGCACGCCCCAGGCCATCATCGTGAACGACATGACGCGCCCGTAGTAGGCCGGCTCGGTATTCATCATGATCCGCGCCTGCAGGATCATCACCGGCCCTTGCAGCCCGGGTCCCAACAGCGCCATCGCGATCATCGCCTGACCCAGGGTCTGCGATGTCGAGAGGACGAGGTATCCGACGCCCATCACACCGATCAGGACGAGCACAATCGGCCACGCCCAACGGCTCGAGGCGGCGCCGGCGACGAGGAATGAGACGATCGCCGCCGCAATCCCGTTGACCAGGAAGAGCATGCCGATGTCCGTGGTCGGTCGGTTCAAATGCTGGTCGAGCAGCGCGGGCGTGAGGATGCGGAAGAGGAATCCGATCACGACCGAGCTGACGAACATCAGCATCATCAGCCGCAGCGAGGGTCGCCGCCAGACGTAGCGCGCGCCGTCGGCGAGGTCGCCGAGTACCGATCGCCTTGGCGGCGTATCGGCCTGATCTGCCAGTGCGGCTCCATTGGCGGAGACGGATTGGCTACTGCGATTAGGCATCATCACGACGGTGAGCACGCCCAGTGAGACCAATGCGCCCATCAGGACGTACGTCCCGCCGGCGCCTGCGAAAGACCCGATCACGAGCGAGGCGATGAGCGGTGAGAACGGTTGACCCATCGTGTGAGCGAGTTGGTTCAGGACGACCGCATTGCCGAGTAGCCGCGGGCCGACCAGGTCCGCCGTGAAGGCGTTACGCGCCGGACCCATCACGACAAACGTGAGCCCCAGCACCATCATCAAAACAAACATCAGGGGCAGGGTCATCGCGTCGAAGAGCAACAGGACGCCCGTGATGGTGAGCATCGCCGCGCCGCCGCCCTGGCCGACGATGATCAGCCATTTGCGATTGACCCGATCGGTCAGCACGCCACCGAACGGCGCCAACATCATCGCCACTCCGACGCCGGTGCCAATCACGCCGACCGCGGTGTTCGTCCCCGATAAGTCGTAGGAGACGATCGACATCGCCACGAACATCATCATGTAAGCGACGGTGGCAAGCATCGTGCCAACGAAGAGGATGCGGAAGTGGCGGTTATCGAAGGCCGCGAAGGTGTTCTCTCGCCAGGCGGAGAATGCAGAAATACTTCGTGCCATGCGAACAGTCTACGACTGAGGCAGTCGGATCGCGTGTCGCGATCTATTCCCGTAGAGCCGATTTGGACGCTGGCTCGCGTCCACGCGATCCGTCGCTAAGCTGACTCGATGAAGCTTTCCCAACTGAACTGGCAGGCCTGGCTGCTGGTGGCCATCCTCGGTGCAATCGTCGCAGCCGGCATCTGGGCGTTCGGCGTCGACAAGCCAACGCGCGTCACAAACGTGCAAATCGCGATCCGCAACATCGACGAGAATCGCGCCGAGCTCGGCGTGCTGGAGACCGACCACACTGGAGTCGAGCATTTCTACGAGGCCGACGGTCCTGACCTCGACTTCTCTCTGGTCAACCGTCCCCGCTCGATTTACAGCGAGCCAATCACGCTCTCAAACAACCGCGACAACGCGCCGAGCAAGGTGCGGATCACGATGCGAGGTCTCTCGGACGACGAGATCAAGCTCGGGCTGCGAATAGTCAAACCCAACCGAACCTGGGACAGCACTCGTTTCCCGCGCCCAGAACCGATCACGATGGACGAGCTAGCCAGCGAGGACTGGCTCTATATGAGCCCGCTGTCGGTGCGGATCACGTATCACCAACCGTTGGTGGATAGTGTGAGGGTGTTCATCTACATTCTGGCCGCGTTCGGCGTCGTGTTAGGCATCTGCTGGTTCGTCTGGCGGAAGTGGCTCAACTAGCCAGAAGACGTTGGAGGCCACTGAGGAAGACCTGGAGACTGTGCGATGTGTTTCCTTCCAGGTTCAGTTCCGGTGCGAGCGATTCTGCGAGTGCAGTTTTGCCCAGACCGGTGAAGGCACGCATTTGGACGGATGGTTGCTGTAGCTCATCTGGAGAACCTCTGAAGCGGGCTCTGCGCCGTTCACGCGCGAATCCAGGGAACTTGAGTGAGAGCGTTTCATGATCTCCGAAATACCAGGATTCCAGTTCGTAACATACGATCCGCACGAGCACTTCGTCACGTCGATGCAGAGGAATCCGATCCAAAATGTCGGACTTTCGGCGGTGGCAAACGGCCTTGTCCTTGTCACAGAGCACGACGAATCGAGTGCCTGGAGGCCAAGACTTGCGGAGATTCACCTCAACCAGCGGCCTGAGGTTCTGTATTCCGGCGGCGACTCGGTACGAGATTTCGGTATCCTCTGGAATCGGAAGCCGGCTGCGAGCTCCTTCGATAACACTACGCATGGATGCCTCTTCGACAAGGAATACCAACAGTGCCATCAGTCGGGATACGCTCCGTCAAAGGCACGCGACTTCCACATCCAGCCGAGCTTATTGCCATACTCGAACTCTTCAACCAAGTGTGGATCTTCGCTCGCTCTGCGTACGTTTGTGACCCCTTCTTTCTTCACTAGCCAGAATACTTGATGGGGCTCTACTGCGTCCAAGAGATTTGTCGAGTGGGTAGTGACGAATACTTGGCCACGACTGCGATTAGCGTAACTCCAGAGTTCCTCTGCCAGTACTCCGAGTAGGGAGTGGTAGAGCTGATTTTCCGGCTCTTCGATACATATTAGTGGATGAGGCTCCGGATCGTGAAGCATGAGCAAGTATGCCCACATCTTCAACGTACCGTCTGAAACTGATGCTGCGCCGAATGGCTCGGTCAGACCAGTATTGAAGAATTGTAGAGCAACACGGCGATCTATAGTGTATTCCACACTGACGTCAGAAACTTCAGGAACTCGCTTTCCTAAGGCCTTGACTGCCAGTTCGAATGCTGCCGGGTGCTCGTCATGCATGAACTTAGACACGACCGAAAGATTGTCGCCATGGATGGATATATGCTCGTCTCGTCCTGCTGCTGTGGCCTGCCGAGCCTTCGACACTTGTATATCTGATCGGTGGACGTTGCTCAGGAACTCATAGAGTTCGCTCGCAGCCAGGTAGTACGTAAAATCATCCTGAGTTCGCGTACTGCGGAACGTTCTAGCTAAAGCCATTGGTGAACCCAAGAGCAGGCGACCTCGCTGCCACTCATTGTCGCGCACCTTGCGTTCAAGAGCTGCCTCTTCGTCGTCCAATGGGTCCTCTGATGGAGTCGAGGGTGCGAAGTCAAAGAGGTTGGGTTGAATCGAAGAAGACTGTACTCGGAGCTGTTCGTGTTTGATGACCGGCTGTCCTTCTTGAAGTCCGATGGAGAGGCCGTAAGTAAAGGCCGCGGGTTCATCGGCATTGCTGCGGCCTGTTTGGACGATCATTTCGATTGTTATGTGTCCTGTGCGCTCGCGAGTCCGGACTTCGTTGAATCCACCACGGCGGTCGATAGCAGCTCGGACGTTTTCTTTTAGCGCGTCCTGGATGAATGCGAACAGGTCGATCAGAGTGCTTTTACCAGTGCCGTTCGGTCCGATAAATACAGCGAACGGCGGCAAGTCCGTCAACGTCAAATCTTCGAAGACGCCAAAGTTTTTCAGCCGTATTTCGGTGATCCTCATGGGACTAACTTCAGCCCCCGCCGACCTGGTAGATCGTCCGATGCCTCAGGCGAGCCAGGTCTTCTCCCGACTCTGAGCTGATTGTCACGTCGAGCAGGCAGTACTCGTGCTGCTTGCGACGGTAGCCGTCGGTCATGTGGCCTGAGACGACCAACGTTTGGCCGGCCTTCGCAGGCGCGAGCATCTGGATCTGGCTGCCGGCGTGGATCCCGGCTGGGTAGTTGTAGGTGTGCCGGATCAGCCGGGTGCACCGGCCCGCGATCCAGCCGGGATGCAGCCTGGCGTCTGCTCCGCGCCAGCGCGGATGCGGATCCTTGGCGAAGTTATCGGCGTACTCGGCAGCGTCCTCGGGTGACATCGGCACGGCCATCGCCGGCATGTCTTCGCCGACGGGCAGGTTCTCGGGCGAGAGCATGGTCGGTGGGTTGGCCTCAGGCACGACGATGCGGCTCTGCGGCACGGCGAGGTCCTTGTAGAACTCCGCCTCACCCATGCCGGCGATTCCAGCGATGCAGACCTCGCCCGATTCCTTGGCCATCGTGAACTCGATGCGCCCCCCCTTCAGTCCCTTCGGGACAGCTTCCCCTGCGAGGGGGGAAGCGGGAGTTACGCGCGTCGTGATTTCGTCGCCTGGATAGACCGGTCGGCGCAGGCGGAAATCGATCCAACCGCTGTCGAGCCAGTCCTCGCCGAGACCCTCGACTAGCGCCGGCGCGGCCCATGAGTAGACCGTCACGCCGCCGACCAGCGCGCCTTGGAAGCCAAACTTTGCGGCGCCCTCAGTCGAGTGAATGATGTTGGGAATCGAGAGCGAATCCTCGCCGTCGAGGAATGCGGTGATCGAGCGTTCGATGCTTTGCGTGGTCATTGCTTTGTTCCGCTCAGACGGCGGACCCCCCCCTCTGCCTTCGGCATCTCCCCCCGCAAGGGGGGGAGAGGGGATGGGGCTGCCTGGTAGATCGTGGGTTGACGCAGCCGCGCCAGGTCTCGCCCGTCTGGCGAGGATAGTGTCACGTCAAGCACAGCGTATTCGTGACCCTTGCGCTCGTACCCCGAGTCGATACGTCCACTGACCAGGAATCGCTGGTCGGGATGCGCCGGCGCCAGGTGCTGAATCTGGCTCGAAGCATGGATCGCCGTGTAGCGCCAGGTGTGTTCGAGCAGCCGGTTGGCTCGCAACGCGATCCAGGCCGGATGCACCCGCCCGTTCGCTCCACGCCAGCGAGGATCGGGGTCGCGTGCAAACTCGCGTGCATACCGCTCTGCTTCGGCGACGGTGAGATTATTTTCCATCGCCGGCAGGTCTTCGCCAATCGGTGCGACCGCTCGCGTGATGAACGGCCGATCATCCGGTCGGGGCTGCGGCGTGCGATTATTCGCTGCGGAAATCTCCGCGTAGAAGTCGGCGATTCCGAGTCCCGCAGATCCCCTCACGGCGATGTCGCCGGTGTCCTTGGTCATTGTGAACTCGACATCGCCGTCGTTGGGCGTGACGCGAGTCGTGATGATTTCGCCTGGATAGACCGGCCGTCTCAGTTGGAACTCGACCCAGCCTTCGTCAAGCCACGCGTCGCCCAACGCCTCGACCAGCGCCGAGACCGACCAGGCATAGACCGTCACCCCGCCGACCAATGGGCCTGAGTAGCCAAACCGAGCCGCACCCTCGGTCGAGTGGATGATGTTGCCGATCTCCAGCGAGTCGTCGCCGTCGAGGAAGGCGGTGATCGTGCGCTCGATAGTGTTAGTTGTCATACTTGTTGTCCTTCCGCCTGTAGGACTTGCTCAGGCGTTGTTCGACTCGTCAGCCAGCCGCCAAATCTCGCGGCAGTCGACTTCCAGTCCGACGAGCACGTCCTCGCCCGCGAGCATCGCTGGCCGCTCCAGAAGCTGAGGCTCGGCGTCGGGGCGATACACCCAGACGTTGCGCGAATGCAGATCGATCAGCCAGCCTAATCGCACCCCGTAGTGCATCCAGATCTGCATCTTGTCCTGTTGGTCGCGGAGACGGTCGCTGGGCGATCGGATTTCGACGACCAAGTCCGGACTGAGAGTCATGGCGCCGCGCAGATCATCACGGGACGCAGCGGCGAGTCGTTCTGGACTGACCCATGAGACATCGGGTTCCAGGAGCGGCCCCGGACCGGTTTCATCCGACAACCGGTATCCGGCGCTGGCGTCGCGTGCGCGTCCGCCGCCGCCGCCGATCCGCCAATTCCGTAACTGGCCTCCGATTTCGAGGCCGGCATCGGAGCTTTCATCACCGGCGTACACGTTGATCACCAACTCTCCGGTAGCGCTGAGCTCGAACTTCCAACCTGGATTCTGAGCGCAGATGCGTTCCAACTGCTCGTCACTGATCGGACTGATTGCGGGGTCGAGCCGGATCAGGCCGGCGAGCGCAGGCGCCGCCACGGGCGCGAGAGTGGGCGTCGTCATCAGTTTCTACCTCTCACCTCAGATCGTAGTGGTACGCGCATAGCCTTGAATCCAATAGACAAGTGTTGTCGAGGGCCGAGCCGGAACCGCTCTTCAGCCTTCGGCAGCTTCTCCGCAACAGAGACCTTTGAAAAGTCACGCCTAGGAAATCTCCCAGTCCCCGCGCAAAGGCGGGGACTCGCTCCGCTTCGCGCGGCCGCCACTGTTTCGTTGCTCCTGACCAGATTTGTACCTTACCTTTCGTCGCTCAGCCGGCGAGGAACAGGGGCAGGTCCCCGCGCAGAGGCGGGGACTGAGAACCGGTGACCAGATTTGTACCCTACCTTTCGTCGCTTAGCCGGCGAGGAACAGAGGCAGGTCCCCGCGCAGAGGCGGGGACTGAGAACCGGAAGTGCCCGACTATTTCAATGGTCTCGCACAGGGGGAAGCAGGGATCTGGACGATTCAGAGCTTCCCTAGATCACGCCGTCCGACGCTAGCGCCTCCAGTTCCGCGTCGCTGACACCGAGCATTCCGCCGTAGATTTCCTGGTTGTGCTCTCCCAGTGTTGGCGCTCGATGCTTGACCTCTCCGGGCGTGAGCGACAGCCGCGGCGCGATGCCTGGTTGCGGCAGCTCTCCGTGCTGCTCTGACGGCACCTCGACGATTTGCTCTCGCGCTACGTAGTGCTCGTCGCTCATCACGTCCGAGGTCGCGTAGACCTTCGTCGCCGGCACGCCGTGCTTGTCGAGCAGGTGTTGGGCCTGGTCCAGCGTCAGCGTTCCGATCCATTCGCCCACGATCTCGTGGATCGCCTCGTAGTTGCGACGCCGGTCGCGATGGGCCTCGAAGCGCGGGTCGGTGAGCAGGTCGGGACGCTGCATTGCCTCGACCAGGCGGACGAAGGTTCCCTGCGTCGTGGCGTTGATGATTAGATGGTGACCGTCGGCGGTCTGCCACTGCTCGGCCGGCACGACGCCGGGCCAGTAGTTGCCGCTGCGCTCACGATTCTCGCCGGTCAGGAAGAACTGCGACGCATGCGTGCCCGACTGCTTCCAGATCGCCTCGTAGAGCGCCACGTCGACATCTTGCCCGACACCGCCGTTGACCTCTCGTGCGCGCAGCGCCATCAGCGTGCCCATCGCGGCGAAGACGCCGGCGCTGTAGTCGGCGACCATGTAGCCGGGACGCACCGGCGGACCATCGGCCCAGCCGGTGGTGTAGGTCATGCCGGCGAAACCCAACGCGACGCGGTCGAAGCCGGCCCGTTCGCTGTAGGGACCGGTCTGTCCGTAGCCCGAGACGCGCGTCACCACGAGTCCGGGATTCAGCTCACGCAGCGAGTCTGGCGCCAGGTCCATCTTCTCCAGCGTGCCCGGGCGGAAGTTCTCAATCAGCACATCGGCCTGCGAGCAGAGCTGGCGAAACAGCTCCTTGCCGCGAGGGTCGGCCAGGTTGCAGGTCACCCCGCGCTGAGAGCGGTTCTCCTGCACATAAGAAATCGTGCCATGGTTCGGCTCCCCGGTCCCCGGCCGCTCCAGCTTAATCACGTCAGCCCCAAACTCAGCCAACATGGTCGCGCAAAACGGAGCCGCGAGGATCTGTCCGGCATTGATAACAAGGATGCCGTCGAGAGGAGGTCGGAGGTGGTTGTTGATAGTCATGGGAAGGAGGATACGGCGGCGAATGACTTGATCGATGGCCGCACTCTCCGTTGCGCCAGTCATGTGCCCCAACTATGGTGACGCGCATGCGCCTAACTGATACAAGAACACCACCCATTCCGACACCAGAACACCGGTCTAACCATCTCTCAATCTGGTACAGGGATTCACGGCACTCTGAGTTGCCTCATGTCGTCAAGTTTTCCGGCGGTCGTTCGTCAGGAGCTTTGGTGCTCTCGCTGGCAGAAACAGGAGAGTTGCGGCCAGAGCGCGGCGATGTCGTGCTCTTCGCCAACACGTCGGCGGAGCACCCTGGAACCTGGGCGTTCGCGGCGGAGTGTTGCGAGCGACTGGAGCGAGATTTCGGACTTCCCTGTCTTTGGTACGAGTTCTGCACGGTGGAAGATGCATGGCGGGGCGTCTATCGGCGACGCCAGTCCTATCGGCTGGTCAGTCGCAGACCGATTGAGGAAGACCCCAATGGCTACCGCTCTCGAGGAGAGGTTTTCGAGGAGATGTTGAGCTATCAGGGCATGCTTCCGAATCCGCACTCGCGTAGCTGCACGGCGAAGATGAAGCTCTATCCGGCGCATCTGTTGCTCGCGGAGTGGCTCGGTGGTGCAGATGGTCCAGGCCATGAGGGCCATTTCAGCGAACAGTCCTACCTGACCCCGGAGGCGGCAGAGCGCAGGTACCGCGTCAACGGCGGAGTCGCCACACCCGAGGCATACGCTCGCCGAATCGAATACATGACGGAGCGTCGGCCCTCACGAGCCGCCCAGCGCTGGCAAGATTTCACGGGCGCTCCGATTGTTGAGCGTTCCTTTTACGGCCCTGCAGGTCAAGCCCAAATGTGGGGCCCGAACGCCGTCGAGTTTGTCACCTTGTTGGGACTTCGCGGAGACGAGGAACGACGCGTCAATCGAGTACTCAGCAGAAGTCTCTTCGCCGAAGGTGCAGGGGGAGGCGAATGCTCGATCAGGACTCAGCCGCCCGGCGAGCGTCCGTACTTTCCACTGTTCGACGCTGATTGGGGCGAGGACGCGATTGAAGAGTTCTGGAACTCGCGAGACTTCGGCCTCGACATCCCTGAAGGAGCCGGCAACTGCGTCTACTGCTTCATGAAGGGAACGCGACAGCTCCAACGCCAGGCCCAGCAACCGGATCCACAGCGGATCATGGGCGCGCCCTCGGACATTCAGTGGTGGGACGACCTTGAAGTGCGTTATCGCCGAGAGGCGAAGGCGCGAGACGGCAACGGCCTCACCAAGTTCGGCTTCTTCGGAGTCAAGGGACCGACCTTCGCCGAAATCGCCAATCCCAACACCCAGCTCAAGGGGAGATACACCACCGGTTCTCCCGCCTGCGATTGCACGGATTGAGACATGACAAACGCTGAACTGATTTTCCCTGAGACTTGGCAATTGGATGGATTCACCACCAATGTCACGAGTCGCCAGGCCGGTGAGCCTGATCCGGTCGTACGAGAAATTCTACAGAACAGCCTTGACGCTGCTATCCGCGAAGCTCGGCGCGACTATGCAGAGATTCACTTCACGATCGCCACGCACCCGCTGACCGATCTGCCGGGCTACGACTCGTATGTACAAGCATTCAAGGCGGCCAAGGCGGAACTGAAGCAACCCGTCACCCATGACGTGCGCTCCGCCGTCGCACGAATCGAGCGAGTCTTGAACGAGCAGAGGATGAGCGTCCTCTTTTGTCGAGACAACGGCATTGGACTTGACCCCAACCGAATGAAAGCACTGCTCTCTGAGGGTCAGAGTGATAAAGCGATTCAGGGCGCCGGCTCATACGGGCTGGGCCATTTGACGGCATATGCCGCATCCGATCTGCGCTATATCCTGTACGCCGGCAAGCGCGAGGGAACGGAGATTGCCAGCGGCCATACCATCTTGGCATCGCACAAGGAGCGTAACGCCCGCCACTCAGCCCACGGCTATTGGCGAACACCGACGGATGTCTTCAGTCTCGAGGACGGCAACTATCCTAAGGTTGCACCGCCACTTGTGCGCGATCAGGTTGAGCGAATATCGACGTCCGGTTCCGTCGTCGCGATTGCGGGATTCAACTACTTCCACGACGATCAACGCAGACAAGCCCTGGATGATATCTGCAGGGTTGCGGCCCTGAATTTCCTCGGCGCAATCCACGAAGGCAAGATGGTCGTTCATGTCATCGATGAGGACTCCGGCCGTAGGGAAACGGTAAACACCGAATCGCTGGAGAAGCTGCTGAAAGGAATTCGCGAACAGCAGCGCGCGCCGGCCGCGGGCTGGCTCCCAGGTCAACAAGGCTATCGAAGCTGGCAAACGCTCCGCAACGGAAGCGTACTTGACGCGCAGATAGATCGGTCGATCAAAGCCATGTTCCGACCACTTGGCGCGAATAGCAGTGATCGCTCTCGAGTACAGATCTTCCGCGACGGTATGTGGATTACTAACAACGCGCCTGAGCTCGGCCCCGGCGCATTTGGTGGTGTCCAACCTTTCGATGCAGTGCTACTACTGAGCGATGCCGATCCAGATGACCACACGGAGTTCTACGATCTGGTAAGGAACTCTGAAGGTCCAGAGCATCGCGGTCTCACCAAGCTGCGTGAGCTGCCTGCGAAGGAACGCAAGCAGCTCCGCGACATGTTACGAAGAGTTGCCCAGCGGCTGAAGCAAGAGGCAGGTGAGATCGACGCGGATCAGGGCTTCACACCTTCGGGCTTCGCAGTATTCAATGCAAATGTGCACCGAGCAGCGGCGATAGTACCTCGCCTCAGGCACCGGCCAATCGTTACCGAAACGGACTCTGACGCCCCAGCGACCGACCCGCGAGGCGCAACGGCGCCAGGAGGACAGTCTGCCGACAGTCCGGGCAAAGGAACGCGTCAGCGACATCAGCGGCGGGCGCCAGCCGCAGGCACTGCAATTCGGATTCGTCGCGCCATCGTCCCGCGTTTGGAACCAGATGGCTCAGTCCGGCGACTAAGTGCTCTACTGAAGCTAGACGATCCCAGCGCAGTTGGTGCAGATCTGGGCTTGCGCGTGTTTGTTGAATCAGGGTCCGATGAGAGCTGTGAACAGCCTTTGAGCCCTGTTTGGCAGCCGATTCGGGCCGTGAGCTTCAACGGAATAGTTGTGGATGGGCGCGGTGAGAGTGAAGTCACCATTCCTTCGACTGTCGAAGCGCTTGAAATTGAACTTGCAGAGCCTGTCGGATCGGCGGCACGATTCGAGCTGGACGTTGTCCGGCGTCGGACGAAGGGAGCCCAAGTATGACTACGACCGGATCACTCCCCATTCTGCGTGAAGATCGCGCATCTATCGATTGGACTAGTGCTCAATACCAGGCCGAGATTACGATTAGCGGTCAATCGGCAATCGCAAAGAATGCGTTGCAAGATGCGCCCCAACTCGATGCATTGATTGTCCAAGGCGATGCGCAATGGGCGGTCGATATGCGTTGCCCAAGAACTCTATTTGCGAGTATCGCTCGGTCCAATGACTCAGAAGTGCGATGTGCTTGGCGCCAGACGGATGTCGCAGGTGAGTTGTTCCTCACGCCCGGCCTTATCGCCACACGACCTTGTTACCTAGATACGAGTGGCCTCCATGATCTCTGGGGCAGCGATCAAATAGAAGTAGCAGCAGGTCGTTGGCTTGTGCGAGGGCAGGTGCTACGAACACAATCGCTTGCGTCATCGTTGCTGGAATTCCACAAGAAACCGACTCTCAGCGACGGTGAAATGGAAGTAACGCCTGACTTCGGCAGTGGTGATCTGCGATTCAAAGTCTGGCTTTCGCCGGGATACTTCGACAGCGTGATTCAGAGCAATCGCGACGTGCAGGTTGCGGCGCTCATCGCGGCATTCGGTCGTATTGCTCTCCTTGATCAAGAGGATGACGAAGGCTACGCAATCTTGACTCACATCAAGGCGGCCTTAAGTGAGGCAGGCGTCCCCGCGTGGGGTGACGAACTGAATGCCGACTTCGATCCGGCCCGAGCAGCGACAGCGATTGAAAAATTCCAAATTCTAGTGACAGCGGATGACGACTTATGAAACAGCCAACACCCCAGATGGAGCAGCGGTTCAGCGACTGGCAGCGCGGTCTCACGTTGACCGACAAGAGAAAACAGTCTGCTGCGGAAGTCGCGCAGCGCCAACGTCAGCTCATTGAGGCGGTAAAGGGCGGCTCGCAATCTTTCGTGGAAGACTTGCGCTCTGAGCTGGAACTGAGCGATCAGGCGAACATCGAAGCCCCTCCTTTGCCTAGGGCGATTGACCCATCGGAGCTACGTGATCCGCCACTGCAGTTGGAACGGGACCTTGTTACTGCATGGGCCGACAAATTGAATCCACGGGATGCGTCGCAACCGTTGCTTTGGACTCGTTGCCATCTACAGTGGATTGCCGATGGGCAGTTCGGCGAGCGACTTGACGAAGCGTTTCTAGGCACGTTGGGGAGCGGCATTGAGGAGAAAACGACCGAAGCGGCAGCTCGCAACCTGCTGCGAAGGTTAGGAGGCTTGCCTCACGTACGGGGCAAGGTCTCCGTACTGAACGACTGTCCACTCTCGCGCGCATGGTGGCGCGGGCGGATTGCCGCACTTGCCACTGAGCATTGCCAAGGCGCTTTCGATGTTGAGACCGCCCATCGTGTACTGCACTCCAGCAATGACGCCTGGCTCCGGTTGGTGGGAGATTCGGTCCGCCGAATCACGGTAGTCAATCATGCCAGCGTCCGCGCGGCGCTTATCAATGAATACCGCACGGCCAGTCGTGACAGCGGAGGGGTGCCGCCGAAAGAGATGCAAACCGGCGTACGTCTGCTCGCGCGCCATGGGCCTGCGGTGATATTCGACGCACTTGACTGGTCCGAACTTTGCGATATTACTTCTGAAGCCATCAAGCAGGCGCGCGCTGGGGCACAAGACTCTGGCCCCGATGACGACAATGAGCTTGCCGTTCAAAATGTTGAGTCGAAGCCACCACCTAGCCACCCAGCCAGCTTGACCGAGCGAGTGATGCGATCTCTTCGCCTATAAGCAACGACGCCGTCGCGCCCGGACTTGGGGCGTTGAGGATGTGGATTAGGCGGTCTTGGTGGGCGATTTCGAAGTCGTCGGCTAGGGAGCCGTCTCTTCTCAGGGCCTGGGCTCTGACCCCGGCGCCTCCTCGGACGAGTTGGGCCGATTCGAGGTTGGGCATGAGCCGTTGGAGGGACTTGACGAAGGCGGTTTTGTTGGCGCTTCGCCAGATTTCTCCGAGGCCGGTCTGCCAGTTGTCCTTCGCCAGCCGGAGGAAGCCCGGCCAGGTCAGCGACTCGGCGGTGTCGCGGACCGAGATGTCGCGCCAGCGATAGCCCTCGCGCTTGAGCGCCAGGACGGCGTTTGGGCCGGCTTCGACCGTGCCGTCCAGCCGCCGCGTGAAGTGCACGCCGAGGAACGGGAAGGCCGGGTCTGGCACGGGATAGATCAGGTTCTTGAGCATGTGCCGCGCGTCGGGGACGAGGTCGTAGTACTCGCCGCGGAAGGGGACGATGCGCAGGTCGCGCGCCTCGGACGCGCCGGCGCGCCGGGCGAGGCGGTCGGCCTGGAGTCCGGCGCAGTTGGCGACATAACGGGCACGGACGACTCCGGTTGTGGTCGAGAGCTGCACGCCGTCAGCGTCGACGCGCAGGGCGGAGACGCGCGAGCGCAGCCGGACATCGCCGCCGGCCGCTTCGAGCAGCTCGCGATACTTCTCGCAGACGCCGCGGTAGTCGGCGATGCCGGTCGAGGGAATGTGCAGCGCACCCACGCCGGCCGCGTTGGGCTCGAACTCGCGCAGCTCGTCGGCGCCGAGCTCGCGGATGTCGGGCACGCCGTTGGCCTCGCCGCGTCGGTGCAGCTCACGCATGCGCTCAAGCTCGGACTCGTCGGTCGCCACTACGACCTTGCCGCAGCGCTCGGCGCCGATGCCGTGCTCCGCGCAGAAGGCGTACATCCGCTCGGCGCCGGCGACGGCCATCCGCGCCTTGGCTGAGCCGGGCCGGTAGTACAGCCCGGAGTGAATCACGCCCGAGTTGTTGCCGCTCTGATGCCGCCCGATGCCCGATTCCTGCTCCAGCGCGACCACGCGCAGATCGTCGTGGGATGTCGCCAGCGCCATCGCAGTGGATAGGCCAAGAATCCCCGCGCCGATGACGGCGATATCGGCGTCAACTGCATAGCCAGAATCAGACACGAGGCGACTCCGGAGGTCTCACGCTCAACCGTCCGCCTGTGGCCGGCTCGGTGACACGCGCGATCGGGGTGGCGGTCACGCCGCGCTGTCGCAGCTCGTGGATCAGATGCGGCGCTTCGATGACTCCGGCGGAGATTAGGAGTCCGCCCGAGGTTTGCGGGTCGTAGAGCAGCGCCTCCTCGAACGAGCTGAGTTCTCGGTTGGGTTCGACGGTCAGGCGAGCGCCGTAGTATTCGCGGTTTCGACCCTGACCGCCGCTGCCAAATCCGGCGGCGACCGCTTCCGAGAGTCCGCCGAGCGCCGGCGCGGCTCCGAGGTCAATCTCGATGGCGGCGTCACTCAGTTCCGACATCTCGTGCAGATGTCCGGCTAGGCCGAAGCCGGTGACGTCGGCGATCGCGTGGACGCCCTGTGAGAGGTCGGGCTCAGACGTGACTTCGGCGGCGTCCTTGTTTAGCGTCATCATCTGCGAGATGGCTGCGTCCCAGTTCGCCTCGGAGACACCGCCCTGCTGGTTCGCGCCGATCAGGACACCGGTGCCGAGCTCCTTGGTCAAGATGATCGTGTCGCCGGGTTGAGCCCCACCGGTGGTGCGAATCTGGTCGCGGGCAACCTCGCCGGTTACGGCGAGCCCAAACTTCGGTTCTTCGTCAATGATCGTGTGTCCGCCGGCGACGACCGCGCCCGCCTCGCGCACCTTGTCGGCGCCGCCGCGCAATATGTCTGCGATGACTTCGGGCGGCAGGTCCTCGGGGAAGGCGGCGATATTGAGTGCGAAGAGCACGCGACCGCCCATCGCATAGATGTCGGACATGGCGTTCGCCGCCGCAATCGCGCCGAACTGGTATGGGTCGTCGACCAGCGGCGCGAAGAAGTCGAGCGTTTGCACCAGCGCACGCTTGTCGTCGAGCGCGTAGACAGCCGCGTCGTCGGGACGATCCAGGCCGACGAGCAACTCGGGATGGTCCTCGGGCGGAAACTGCGGACCGAGATGGCGCAGCACGTGCGCCAGCCCCTCAGGGCCGAATTTCGAGCCTCAACCGCCACAGCGCGCCAGATCGGTCAAGCGCACGGCTTGGTTGTCGCGCTCCGACATGTCAGCTCCCAACTGCACAACGGCGTTCCTGCATCGCAGCGTATCGCGCAACTCTCGCGCGACTCTCAGACTAGCACTTGCGTGCTATTGACTTCTTGCCTAGGCTATTCGCAAGTCGGAATTCGGAGGAGGCGACAATGAACGAGCAATGCTGGGTCGAGACGCCGCTGGGGATGATGTACCTGGCAATCCACGATGGCGCGTTGCGCGAGGCCGGATTCGTCGAGACCTGGGCGAGGCCGGTCGTCTCTCCGGAGGAGGCCGATGAGCACGATGACCTGAGCGTGGACGCCGCCCGTGTGCGCGACTCGGTCTCGGCCTATTTCGCAGGCGACGTTGAGGCGCTGGACGAAATCGAGATTGACCCTGAAGGCACCGACTTCCAGCGAGCCGTCTGGCAGGCGATCCGTGAAGTGCCTGCCGGACAGACTGCGTCGTACCAGGAGATCGCCAGAGCCGTTGGGAAACCGACGGCCTATCGAGCCGTCGGTACGGCGACCGGGCGCAATCCAGTCGGAATCGCCGTACCCTGTCACCGGATTGTCCGCTCCGATGGGGGTCTCGGCGGCTACGGCGGCGGACTCCACCGCAAAGAATGGTTCCTCGACCACGAGCGCAACCACATCAGCACGTCTGAAGATCACAGAAACGGGAATAACACATGAGCTCAGCATCTGATCCGGCCGTCGCAGCGGCGCTCGCGCATGACCTCGTGATCGATATCACCACCATCGGGCGCAGCAGCGGTGAGCCGAAACGGCTCGAGATCTGGTTCCACAACGTCGACGATCGCTACTACGTCACCGGCCGTCCCGGTCCGCGCTCGTGGTACGCAAATGTCGTCGCGAATCCGGCGATCACATTCCATTTCAAGGAAACCACAGAGGCCGATCTTGAGGGGACCGCACGCGCGATCACCGATCCGGTCGAGAAGCGCGAGGTCTTCCTCTCAGCGAAGAAGCTGAGCGAGTTCATCAATGAGGACAACGTCCAGGAATGGGTCGACGGCTCGCCGTTAATCGAGGTGGTGTTCGACGGCTAAACGAAGCCTTCTGCGAAGTCGAGTCAGCCGGAAGAGCATCGGTGCTTCGTGCCTAGATTCGTGGAGGAGTTGGCGTTTAACGTCGCGTCAATCGACGAACTCTTTGGCCACGGATTGGATCCCGATGATGCGGATGCAGTTCTTCGGGGGAATCCCAAGTTTCTGCCGAACAGGGGGCGACGGGCTCGACGACGGGCGAACGAGTCAGAGCGCTGGAAGATGATCGGTCCCGGGCGCACGGGTCAACTGCTGACGATTATCATTGAACACCCTGACCGCGCTGGGCGAGCGCACGTTGTAACCGGTTGGAGGGCCAACCTGGGCGACCAAACGAGATATCGACAACCGGGCGGCAGGAGGAACCGACCATGACGCACGACGAGAGATTTCCGGAATCTGACTTTGAGGACGAGCCGATTGATGTAGTCGTTGCGGAGAACCCTGGCGTGATTCTGGAGTTGCGTTTCTCCGGTGACGAAATTCGCGAGATTGGAGATGAATCGCGAGTAAGTGGATTGCGTGCAGATCGTCTCGTCCGGGAGTACACGCTTGTCGCGATCCGGGCGAAGCGTGAAGAACGCGAAACGGGCCAGGCCGAAGTCGCGGACTAGCGAACTGCCAGCACGGCAATCTGGGCGAACATGAAGAAGGGCTCCTCCGACTCCGCCCACTTCGCCCAGCCGTTGGAGATTCGCTCGAGATCGGCCTGCTCGGCGTAGCGGTATTCCAGCGCTTGATTGGCGATACCGCTGTACAGGATTCGCTGCGTCCAGGTACGACCCCAGATACGGGCCTCCTCGCCGTCCAGCACGACGACGTTGGGATGCAGTTCGATCTCCGGGAAGCCTGCGGCTCTGACCCAGGCTGCGAGGGTGCGGCCCGCGTCAGGCTCCGCTTCGTTGCGGTATGCGACCCGGTGGTAGAGCTCGTTCCAGTCCAGGAATTCCGGGAACTTGGGATGCGGCGACATCGTGGCGTAGTCAGCGTCGCGTACGGCGAGCAGACCTCCGGGCTTCAGGACTCGGCGCATTTCAGCAAGGGCTCGGACGGGATCGGTCAGGTGCTGCAATAGCTGATTGGCGTAGACGACATCGAACTCGCCGTCGGCGAAATCGAGGCCGTAGACATCGCCGGCGACGAATGTGACATTGTCCACCGACTCTTCGGCGACGTGAGCGCGGGCGTGTTCGAGCACGCCCGACGCAACGTCGAGACCGAACACCTCGCCAGGCGACACAGCCCGGGCCAGCCCTGCCGTGACCGTGCCGGGCCCGCAGCCGGCGTCGAGCAGGCGCATCCCCGGTTGCAGTCGAGGCAGCAGAAACCAGGCCTCGACCTCGGCGCGGCGCCGTGCGTGCGACTGCACGACCGATTCGTGGTGACCGTGCGTGTAGCGATCCTGTGGCGGGTTACTCATCTCCGAATCCGTCCACCAACCGGTTCAGCGTTTCGACCGCGCGCTCGGAGAGTGTCAGGCGGAGCGCGGCGGCTTGACCATTCGGCGACATCTTACGCCAGGTCCGGCCCAGCGCACGGCGCAGTTGCCGGTCGTCGAGATCGTCCAACAGCGGCTCAAGTTGCGTGTCGAAGAAGACCAACGACAGCGCGTCTTCCAATGTCTGCGCGTCCGAGTCGCCGGCTTGCAGCAAGTCGGCCTTCTGGACCAGCGCCGCGACACGCTCGGCGGTGCGTCGCGGATATCCGCAGTCCTCAAGGATGGCCGCCGTCAGCTCAGCATGGACCGAGTGCAGCGCCCGTCGCCAGCGCAGGTACGCCGTGCGTCCTGCGGGAAACGTGGATCGAGGGATCATCCATCGTCGAATATGGTGCGCCCGAGCCGCTAACCGCAGCTCCTCCGACGCCTCCGGCTCCAGCTCAAGCACCCAGCGAGTCATCATCTCGGCGTGGGTCAACTCCTTGGGCAGAGCCTCGCCATCGACAGTGAGCGTGAAGGGATCGTCGGCGTTGGCTGCATCAATGGCGGCGATGGCTTGTTGGAAGCACGTGGAATCGGAGAGTTCGGGCAAGACGACGACTCCTCAACTGTCGATCAGAGCCTATCCGCTATCGGAGATGTCGCGTCCACGTCGTCAATTGATCAGATGATGCTTGGCGAGCAAGTATTGAACGAGGAAGTTCTCGAGGCCGAGCCAATGCTTCGGCATGGGCGCCACTGCACGCATTTGGCCGAAGATGAATGCGGATGTAGCGAGAAGCCGTTCATAGTCGTCCACGACTAGCCGCGAGATACAGGACGTCTGGAAGACGTTGGACTTCAATTGTGGAAGTCTGTACACCAGGTTTAGTCCCGATTGGATGTCCCGAGGAGCATCGAACCAGGCCGTGTTGCTGGTTCTTCCGCGCGGCGACAACATTCATGACCAATCGAGATTCCTGAATAGTTTGCCGACGACCAGCCCAAGAATCAGGTTGGTGCGCGGCTTGGTGGAACGATGGAATCCTGAGAACAGCACCGATTCGGAGTCCGTGGCAGGAGTGTCGATAGCTGGCAGGATATACCAGCCCGAGGCCTTGAAATTGAGGTCGATTCGCTGACGCCCGCCGTATGGAGTGGCTTCGTAAGTTTCAGAACCGAACGGTATGTGGTCCTCATCCGAATTCCAGTGTCGAGAGGCGTACACCTGGATGCCCGTGGTCCCTGAAGGAGCGCTGAGCGACCAGCTGCCATCAGGAGAGGCAATCACGTTCGATTCCCAACCGTCGTCACCGAGGCCGTGAACGAAGATTCGCTCGCTGATTTCGCAATCGGACAGCGTACCGTCGACATTGCCAGGCAAGCCGTAGAACTCGAATGCCGGTCGCTCTGGATCACCCGCGTGGAGGGTGATCCAGAAGGGCGCCAATTCGGGCAATGCGTCATAGCTCGGACCGTTGACCGGGAAGCTGTAGATTGTGAACGTGACATCGAGCAGGCCGGGTTCAAGTTGCAACGAGAAGTAGCTCCTTGGGCCTACACCGCTACACGCGTACAAGTGATCGTCTACGTTTGAGCACACCATGGCATCTGGCTCAACAGCTTGCCCGAAGAGTGTCATGTCGTTTCGCTTCGCGTGAACAATGAGAAATACGGGTTCGGGGTCCGTGTCAGCGCCGACATCAAGTCGCATTTCGTGCGCAACGCCAGGTACGGCCTCATCCCTCGGCCCTGCAGGCACTCGAAAACCATCAACGTATAGATGGACCCGCTCCCAGTCGGTAGGAAAGGAGATACGCCATGATCCGTCCGGGCCAAGTCGATCGATGTTAGGAAACTCCTGTGGGTCGGGACCCAGGCCCGCCCAGATCAACGTATCTGGTGGCGCCGGCTTACCGTTGATTGTGACCGAGCCGGGGCCACCCCAAGGCGTGATTGTGTCGGATGATGACGAGACCGCAGTTTGCGTTGTGATGGCCAACAAGGCAGTGGCGATAAACAGAACTAGTGCTTGTCGCATGAGAGCGTGACTCCGCCTGTTCGCGCTTACTGAGTAGGACGGATGGCACTAGTAATTGGTTCCGTCAGAGTGAACGAATTCGTAGCTCAGACCGGCCGCGCCGAGGCCCACTCCGAGGCGAACTCGTCACATACGTCCACCGCCCGTGCGAACGTCACGCCCGACTGCGATTTCATGTACGCGATCAGGCGCTCCAGCATTGCGACTCGGCCGGGGCGGCCGATGATGTAGGGGTGCATCGTGAGGGTGAAGACTCCGCCTCGGCGGCGGAGTTCGTCGAATGCGGCTTTCCAGGTCGATTCGACATGCTCGGGGGCAGCCTGCAGGCGGCGGCCGTCGGTGGGCGCGAAGACGAAATAGGGGTAGTCGTCGAGCGCCCAGTGAATCGGCAGCTCGACCAGCGCAGAGTCCCCCGCGGCGACCCAATATGGCGCATCCGACCCCATCAGCGACGAGTCATATCGGAATCCGCGCTCTGCCATCAGGCTGAGCGAGACGTCGCTCAGCTCCCACGACGGCGAGCGATAGCCCGCCAACGCTTCGCCGGTGATGCCGCGCAGGATCTCGCTGCCCTTGTCGAGCACGTCAGCTTCTTCTTGAGCCGAGAGCGTGGCTGGAGGCTCGTGCAGGTAGCCGTGATGGCCGATCTCATGGCCGGCGGCGGCGATCCGCTCGACCATCGCCGGAGCGCGCTCGGCGACCCAGCCGGGGATGTAGAACGAAGCCGGCACGTTGGCTCGTGCGAGAGCTGTGAGGATGTGGGGAACAGCAACGGTCGGACCGTAGTCGCCAAATGATCGCGCAGAGGGTCGATGCTCGACGCGTGGGTCGCGGTTGATCATGCCCGACGAGCCGTCAACGTCGAAGGACAGGACGACAGTGCATTCGGCTGCGCCAGCGTCGGTGTCAGGCGACCAGAGCGCTGCGCCGCAGGCAGGGCAGAAGCGTCGGTCGCCGCTCCATCCGCAGAAGGGGCAGTCGTGATTCACGTTGTCGGCTTTCTTCTGGAAAGGGCTCCCCCAAAGGAGACCTGCGCGTAAACCTATGAATCCCCTCTCCCCTCCTTGCGGGGGGAGATGTCACGGAGTGACAGAGGGGGGGGTCCGCCCGCAGCGACCAGATACGCACTGCGATAGGGAGCCCCCCTCTGCCTGCGGCATCTCCCCCGCAAGGGGGGAGAAGGGGATTTACGCGCAGGTCTACAAAGGGGGAGCTGTTGAGACTATGCGAAGTCGGTAATCGTGACGAACCCCGTCGTCTGGAACGTGGTCATCGAGTCGACCACGTCGGGCACCTGGTCAATTGAGATGAGCTCGGTGACAATGGTTTCGGGGTGGAGTTTGCCTGATGCGACCATGTTCAGCATCGCTGGGTAGTTCTGATTTGGCAGACCCAGCGAGCCGCGGAACTCGATCTCGGACATTGTGATCAGGTCAATCGGTAGGCCGACCTCTCCCGCTTCTTCAGCGGAGGTGATGCCGATCTGGACGTGGATCCCACCCTTGCGCAGCGAGTTGACCGAGTTCAACATCGTCGCCCGGATGCCCAGCGCGTCGACTGAGACGTTCGCGCCGCCGTCGGTGATCTCCTTGACGCGCGAAGGCACGTCGGTCTCCGCCGCATTGATGGTCTCCAGCGCGCCCTCGGAGCGGGCCTTGGAGAGCTTGCCCTCTTCCAGGTCGACCGCGATCACCTGTGCTCCCAATGCGGCCGCGACTTGAATTGCGGACAGGCCGATGCCGCCGCAGCCGTTGACGACGACCCAGTCGCCGCCCGAGACTTCGCCGCGATCGGCGACGCCGTGGTACGAGGTCATGAAGCGGCAACCCATGGCCGCGCCGGCCTCGAACGAGACGTTGTCGGGCAGCGGGATGGCGTTGAAGTCGGCGTTGTAGATCGCCGCCTTCTGCGCGAAGCCTCCGGCGAAGCCGCCCTGGTTGTCGCAGATGTTAGGCAACCCGCCGCGGCAGAGGTTGCAGTTGCCGCAACCATTGTGGAACGGCGTCAGCACGCGCATTCCGGGCCGGATGTGCTCCACGTCGGGTCCGACTGCCTCAACCGTGCCGGCCCACTCGTGACCCAGCACGCAGGGAATCGGCAGTTCGAAGCCGACCCAGGACAGGTCGCCCTGCCAGAGGTGCCAGTCCGAGCGGCAGACTCCGCAGGCCTCGACTCGCACCAGCGCATCCTTGGGGCCGATGACCGGGTCGGCGAAGTCCCGCACGACCAGCGGCTGTCGGACGCCCTCCATTACGACGGCTTTCATATCACTGTTCCTTTCCTCATCTGCACCGTGTTCAGTCTGTGCAGAATCTAGCAGCTTCCCCACTATTCAGAGGCGTCAGAGGCGTAAGGGACGACCCACACAGCGTCGGGGCGGAACAACTGCAAGGGTTCGACGCGCACGGATTCAGAGATCGAGTATGCGCTCAGGCCTGAGCGATAGTCGATGCGCCGCTCAACCGCCGAAAGCGGCAACGCCAGCACCGACTCATCAAGTACGAAACCGACAGTTCGCCCGTTCTCGGTGAGATGCGTTCGGACCTTGCTGTCAACGGCAAGTGTTTCGAGCTCCGCCCTCATCTCATCGACTGAGGAGTTGTTGCGTATAACTCGTGGATCGGCCGCAAGCGCAGCCAGCGCGAGCTGGTTGATCTCACGGACGACAGGCTGCAACGCCTGGGAGGCTGTCTCGCGGGGCAGCGGGATGACATATCGCCGGCCACGCTCGACCTGTTGCCAGGTGAAGCGGAAGGTCCAGCGAAAAGTCTGGTGTTCCGCTGATGCGTCGTCAAGTGGCGTTGTCGGCACGATCAGGCGGTTGTTGAGCCCGACCGCCTTCTCGATTTGATCGAGTTCGCCGATCAGGAACGGCAGCAGTGGATCGTCGAGATCGGTCATTGATTTGCCGTCAGCACTCCCGCATTGACATCGTCGCCCGACCAAACTCCTCCGTCATTGCCGCGCTCCGTCGTGGCAATCTCGCCGTGTTGGGCACCGACCTTCGTGTTCGACACGGCGAGATACCCGCGGCAAGCGCTGGCATGACGGTGTTGTTGGATCTTCGTGACAATCATTGGTCGCCTCACCACAGGGTCAGGTCGAAAGCGGTCTAACGGAAGACCGGGTCGCGCTTCTCGAAGAACGCCGCGACGCCTTCCTTGGCTTCCGGACGCCTTGAGGCGTCGCAGATCGCGCGAGTCTCCCATTCCATCTGCGATTCCAGGCCCTCGTTCCAGGACTGGTGGTAGAGGCGCTTGGCCGCGCCGATTGACTCGGTCGGACCGGCGGCCAGTTGCGCGGCCAGCGCATGTGCCGCCGACTGCAATTCGTCATCCGGCACGACGCGGTTGATCATGCCCCAGTCCAGAGCCTCCTGGGCGGAGAGCATGCGGTTGGTGAGGCAGAGCTCGAGCGAGCGCCGGAGGCCGATTAGCCTCGGCAGGAAGTAGGTCGAGGAACCGTCGGGGGTCAGGCCGATGCGCGAGTAGGCCATGGTGAAGCGCGCCGACTCGCCGGCCACGGCCAGGTCGCTGAACAGCGCCAGGCTCATGCCAGCGCCGGCGCACGTCCCGTTGATCGCGGTGATCAGTGGCGCGTCCATGCGCGTGAATCGCGAGACCGCGGCATGTAGATAGGTCGTCATTTCCTTGACGAATGTGGCCATCTCGGGACCGGCCGGCGGAAAGCCTCGCAGGTCGGCGCCGGTGCAGAAGAATCGGCCCGAGCCTCGGAACACGACCGCGCGCACTTCCGGGTCGTCGTCGACGCGGATCGAGGCGTGCATCAGCTCTTTGCACATTTCCAGCGAGAGCGAGTTCGCTGCCTCTGGACGGTTGATGGTGATCGTGGCGACGTTGTCGGATTGTTCATACCCCAGGCTGTTGTATTCCGTCATCAGCCGACTCCTTCTTGTTCCTTCGATAGTGTTGGCTCACGTGAGCCGCTTCACACGCAGGCTACCGCCAGACAGGGAGGTGTCCGATGTCAATCCAGGAAGTCAGAATCGCAACAAGCGACGGCGATTTGACGGCTGCCCTGGCGCTGCCGAGCGAAACGGACTCGCAGTCGCCGGGAGTGATCGTGTTGCACGAGCTTTTCGGCCTCAACGACGACATCCGCCGGATCACACAACGCTTTGCCGACAACGGCTACGTCGCGCTGGCGCCCGACCTCTATTCGGTCGGACCACGACTGAGGCCGATCTGTATCCGCCGCACGATGAAGGCGTTGCGCAGTGGGAGCGGCCGTGCGTTTGACGACATCGATGCAGCTCGGGCATGGCTGGCGGACCGCGACGACGTCGACGAGTCGCGCCTCGCCGTGGCGGGCTTCTGTCTTGGCGGCGGCTTCGCCATTCTTCACGCCGCCCGAGCCCCGGTCGGCGTGGCGGCGGACTTCTACGGCGCGGTCCCGCGCGAAGCGGAGCAACTCGAGGGCAGTTGTCCCGTGTTCGCCGCCTACGGTGAGAAGGATCGCGTCTTCGCTAGACAGGCCGCTCGACTGGGCGCACACCTGGAGCAGCTCGGCGTTGAGCACGACATCACCGTCTATCCCGGCGCCGGACACTCGTTCATGAGCCAGTACCGGGGGCTACAGGGATTCTTGGTGCGTCACTCGCGGCTGTCAGTTGGTTTTCACCAGGAGTCGGCGGAAGCAGCCTGGACAACAATGCTCGGTTTCTTTGATCGTCAGCTTGGCGGAACAAATGGGCCGCTTGACTCGTAGTGTGAGATAGAACTCGAACGCGAAGTACCGGTACCGAAGGAGATTCATATGAAGTTGAACGTTTTGCGCACGTCGGCAGGCCGAACGCTGGCAATCCTTGCCCTGGCGGCATCGCTGCTCACGATTGGACTGCTCAGCGTCGGCGCCGAACAGGACGAGGACACGGACGCGGAAGCCACGGAGGTGGTCGAGGAACAGCTGACGAGGCTCACGATCCAAGGCGCGGCGTCGCGCAGCGTCAGTTACGACGGCACCATCGGACGATTCACCATCAGCGTGCTCAAGCCGACGATCCTGGAAGCGGTCTCAGCCGGGAACACGGCGGTTACCGCCATCGCGGACTCGGTTGAAGAGAACTGCACGGAGACCGAACCGGAAGTTGCCGACGACTCAGAGGACTCTGACGACCCGACATGCGTCTCGCCGAATGGTCTGCAGACCACTCGTATCCGCATCCACGAGGAGTACGACTGGACAGAGCAAGGACGCGTCTCGCAGGGATTTCGTTACGAGAACGGCCTGAGCATCGCCGTCCAGGGCACTGAATACGCCGGCGGCCTGGTCGACCTGGTGATCAAAGCCGGTGGCGACCAGGTGCGCTTCGACGGACTCGATTTCACGACCTCACGCCGAGCCGAAGTTGAGCGTCTCGCCTTGCTGGACGCGATCGACGACGCACAGGCAACTGCCGACTCGATCGCCGCGCACATGGGCTACGAGATCGTGCGGATCGTCGAACTCAGCCCACTGGGCGGCGTGTCGGCCACGCGAGTGACCGAGGAATACGCCGAAGCCACGTCCGATTCAGCCTTTGAACCCACCCCGGTGTTCGGCGGCTCGGAGTCGATCACCTCGCGAGTGCAGATGATCTTCGAGCTGCAACCGCTGCCCCCAGTCGAGGATGCGACCGATGACTCAAACGGCAGCTAGTGGCTTGAATTTGCTCCCCCTAGCAGGGGGAGCTGTCGCGAAGTGACTGAGGGGGTCCCGAGCGCTGGGATCCCCTCTCCCCCCCTTGCGGGGGGAGGTGTCACGGAGTGACAGAGGCGGGGTCCTCCCAGAGCGACCAGATAGGCCTTGAGATGGGGAGCCTCCCCTCTGCCTGCGGCATCTCCCCCGCAAGGGAGACCTTTGCAAAAGTGTCAGATTGGGACGAACAGAACCGTCGTACCCGCGCTTGCCGCGGGTATCTCGCAGATTCGAGCACTGACGTCTGTGCTGAACGCGGCGAGATTTCCGCGACGGAGCGCGGCAATGACGGATTCGAGGCTTTTGCAAGGATCTCCCAAGGGGGGAGCGTTGGGCTAGCCAGCCGCCGCCGCCCCCGCTTCCTGGCGAACCTTCTGCGCGACGTGCACGGGCACCTGGTCGTAGCGCTCGAACTGCCAAGAGAACGTTCCCCGACCTCCGGTCACCGACCGGAGGTCGGTTGCGTAGTGCAGGAACTCAGCCATTGGTCCCTCGGCGATGACCACCGAGGAGCCTGGCGGCTCATCGGCGGGCTCCATGCCCAGGACGCGCGCGCGCCGCGAATTGAGGTCGCTGATGATGTCGCCCGTTGACGATTCAGGCACGGTGATCCGCAGCGAGTGAATCGGTTCAAGCAGAATCGGCCGCGCTGATGAGACGCAATCCTTCAGCGCATGGGTCGCCGCGAGCTTGAAGGCCATTTCCGACGAATCCACGTCGTGGTGCTTGCCGTCGTAGAGGACGACCCGCAAGTCAGTGAGCGGGAACGTCCCGCGTGGCAATGACTCGACGACGCCCTTTTCGACCGCCGAAATGTAGCTGCGCGGAACAGCGCCGCCGACAATCTCGGCGGAGAACTCGAAGCCAGCGCCTCGATGTTTTGGCTCAACCCGCAGCGCGACTCGCGCATACTGTCCGCTGCCGCCGGTCTGCTTCTTGTGCAGGTACTCGGCCTGTCCGACGCCGGTCACGGTCTCGCGATACGGCACCTTTCGATCTTTGATATCCACGTCGACGTGGAACTTGCTCAGCAGTCGGCCGGCCGAGAGCTGCACGTGCGATTCGCTGAGGCCGCTGAGGATCGTCTCGCCCGAGTCGCGGTCACGCTCGATCTTCAGCGTCGGATCGCTTTCAATCAGACGCGCCAGCGACGGTCCCAGCTTGTCGACGTCGGCCTTCGTCTTGGGCTCAACGGCGGCGGCGAAGATCGGCGCGGGCATGGCCGGCGCCGGGATGACGAGGTTGGATCCCTTTTCCCGCAGCGTGTGGAAGGTGGAAGTGTGCTGCAATTTCGTCACGACACCGATGTCGCCTGCGGATAGTTCGCTCACAGCGGAGAGCGTCTTACCGGTCGCGCGCGATAGATTCGCTAGGCGTTCGTCGTAGCCGGTCTGTGCATTGTCGAGATGGGCGTCGCCGGCGACGACCCCGGACACCACACGCAGGTAGGACAGCCGACCAACGAACTCGTCGGCCGTAGTCTTGAACACAAACGCGCCGATCGCGTCGTTGTCGTCAACGCCGTCAGCGATAGCCGGAGCCTCAGACGGATCCGGTAACACTTCCTCGATCAGACGCAATAATTCAGTCGCGCCGACGCCCGACACGGCCGACGTCGGCAGCACCGGCGCAAGTGATCCCGACAGCACCGCGGACTTCAGGGCAGCGCGCAGGTCGTCCTCTTCGATTTCCTCATCTTCCAGGTACAGCATCATCAGGTCATCGTCGGCCTCGACGATCTGCTCAACCAGGCCGTCGCGTCCTTCAGCGTCGGCGTCGCTCAGCACATCGATCAACTCGCTAAAGGCCGATTCGGCGGCGTTGGGCAGATACAGCGGCTGACATTCGGGGCCGAGGATCGACTGCACAGAGTCGAGCGCCTCGTCGAATGATGAATTGTCTCGGTCGAGACGTGAAATAACCACGGCCCGCGGAATGCCCCGCTTGCCCGCCATCCGCCAGACCGTCTCTGTTCCCACCTGTACCCCTGATGAGGCGTCGACGACCACGATCACGGCGTCAACCACTGAGTTAGCGGCCACGACCTCGCCCACAAAGTCCGCGTAGCCGGGCGTGTCGAGCAGGTTGATGCGGACCCCGTTGTGCTCGATTGAGACCAGCGACGTCGTAATCGACATGCCGCGCTGCTGCTCCTCGGCGTCGTGGTCGGAGATCGTGTTGCCTTCCTCGACTCGACCCTGCCGCGTCGTCATCCCGATTGCAAAGGCCAGCGCCTCGACCAGCGTCGTCTTGCCGGCTCCCTGATGCCCAACCACACCCACATTGCGAACAGCCATAGCAAACTCCTCAGAACCAGCGCGCCGGTTTTGACTCAGGTTAACGGATATACAGAGCGCTGCCGTTCCCAGGAGATTGCGTCGGTCCATCAATGGAGACCAGCGCAAAACTCACAGATCCCCTCTCCCCCTTGCGGAGACCTTTGAATAGGTCCCCTTCGCCCCCCTTGCGGGGGAGATGCCGAAGGCAGAGGGGGGCTCCCCATCTCAAGGCCTATCTGGTCGCTGGCGGCGGACCCCCCCCTCTGTCACTCCGTGACATCTCCCCCCGCAGGGGGGGAGAGGGGAATCATGAGTTTTTCAAAGGTCTCCGCAAGGAGGGAGAAGGGGACTTATGCATTGGTCTCAAATGAGGGCGAACTTTGTGAGGGTGCTTCACATTTCCCAGTCCCGGACCCAGCAGGCTGTCTCGCCGGAACATAATTCGTCGTATCCCAGGCGGAGCGCGGGTGCGACGGAAGTAAAAGGTCATGCGACTCTTGAGGCCCGTTCAGGGACGGAAACTGGGCATATGAGGGACGCACCGAGAGTGGTCCGGCCTCGGACGGATCACACCGCCAGATCAATGACCTCGAGCTCAGGCCGACCGCGCAGACCCCGACGTAACTTCCAGACCAAGTCGACCTGCGAGCCAACCTCTGCAACTGCTCCACCCAGCCGCCAACCGATCGCCGACCAGCCATCGAGGTCCAGGCGCAGATGTGCGCCGTCTGCGCCGACCGTCTTTGCCTGACGCACGCCGACGCCATTGCTGAGGAACGTTGGCGCCGGGTTTCCTTCGCCGAACGGCGCGAGACGCTCGATCCAGCTCACCGTTTGCCTCGTCACTGCTTCCAGCGGCACCTGTGCGTCGATGTCCATCCGACCTTCAAGCGCTGCCCACGCTCCCGCTTCTCCGGCATTCAACTGGTCCTGGGCCGCCTCATTGAACTGCGCCATCAGTGCACCCAACTGCCGAGGATCGGCCGAGAATCCGGCGGCCATCGCGTGGCCCCCACCTCGCGTCAGCAGCTCCCGCGACGAGTTCAAAATGCGCACCAGATCAAACCCCGCCGCGCTGCGTCCCGAGGCTCGCGCTTCGCCATCAACCACCGACCAGGCGAATGCCGGCCGCGACCATTGGTCCGCGATCCGGCCCGCGACAATCCCGACGATGCCATGATGAATCTCCTCGCCGCCAACGAACAGCACCAGCGGCGCTTGTCCTGATGCGTCGAGTTGACCGGTAATCTGTCGCTCCGCCACCTCCATCGCCTCCGTGGTCAGGCGTCGGCGCTCGTCGTTCAGCCGATCGAGCTGAGCGGCAAGCTCTCCAGCCGTCTCACGATTCCGCTCGGTCAGCATCCGCAGCGCCAGCGAGGCGTCAGCAAGACGACCGGCCGCGTTGATCTTGGGCGCCAACTGAAAGCCGATGGTCTCGGTGTCGACCGGACCGCCGCCGCGTCTTGACTTGAGCAGCGCACGCAATCCGGGTCGCTCCGTCGCATCGAGCGCTCGCAGTCCCTGGTGCACAATCCAGCGATTCTCCCCTCTGAGCGGCACCACATCAGCGACCGTGGACATCGCCGCCAGGTCCAGCCACTCGGCGCGATCCTTCTCGACGCCCAAGTGCTCGGTGAGGCCATGCGCGAATCGATAGGCCAATCCGCCGGTCGACAGCTCCGACAACGGATGTCCTTTCGGAGCGAGCTTGGGCGTGACGATCGACGCTCCGCTCGGCAACGTCTCGGCCGGTTCATGGTGATCGAGCACGACCACGTCCATGCCGTGCTCGTCCTGCGCCGTTGCGATCTCAGTGAGCGCCGTAATCCCGCAGTCTGCCGTGATCAGGACTCGAGCGCCCTCTGCCGCA
The DNA here is from genome assembly GCA_965261715.1 of Dehalococcoidia bacterium. Taxonomy (GTDB): domain Bacteria; phylum Chloroflexota; class Dehalococcoidia; order Bin125; family Bin125; genus Bin125. Next base: position 1,935,363 of record OZ253471.1, on the reverse strand, counting down.
AGCCGCGCGACTGCGGCATCCTGCAGTCCATAGCCTTCGCGTTCGCGGTGCGGAATGAACGGCCGGGCGTCGATCCCGACTTCGCGCAGCGCCTCGGTCAGGATCGCAGTGCCGGTGATCCCGTCAACGTCGTAGTCGCCGTAAATCGCGACCGGCTCGCCGTCCTGGGCGGCCCGCGCGATCCGCGCGATCGCGGCCGTCCAATCGCCCAGCACCGAGGCATCGGCGGGTTGATACCACTCGGGATTGAGAAATTCCTGGGCCGCCGGAACCGTATCAACGCCGCGCTGTCTCAGCAGCCGTCCCACGAACGACGGGGCATCCAGGCCTTCGATCGGAGGAGCGTCGTGAGCCTCAGCGATGCGCCAGGTGCGCCCCAGCCAGCCCTCCGAACGCTCCCGCACCGCGAATTCTCGCTACCGCTCAACGCTCGCAGCTCAGCCTTCCCAGCGGCGGAAGACGAGACAGGCATTGTGCCCGCCGAAGCCCATCGAATTGGAAATTGCCACCCGTACATTGCGCTCGCGGCAGAGGTTGGGCGTGTAGTCGAGATCGCAATCAGGGTCGGGATTCCGCAGGTTGATCGTCGGAGGAATGACGCCGGTGCGAATCGCCTCGACCGTTGCCAACGCCTCAACTGCGCCCGCTGCGCCGAGCAGATGTCCGGTCATCGATTTCGTCGAAGACACCGATAAACCGTACGCCGCCTCGCCGAAGACGCTCTTGATCGCCATCGTCTCAAACTTGTCATTGAGCGGAGTCGAAGTCCCGTGCGCGTTGATGTAGTCAACGTCGGATGGCATAGTTCCCGACCGCTCCAACGCCAGTGACATGGCGCGCACGCCGCCGTCGCCGCCTTCGGCCGGCTGGGTAATGTGGTAGGCGTCGCCGACCGAGGCGTAGCCGCACAACTCGGCGAGGATCTCCGCGCCGCGTCCGATTGCGTGCTCGGCCCGTTCCAACACCATCACCGCCGCGCCCTCGCCCATCACGAATCCGTCACGCTCGGCGTCAAAGGGTCGCGAAGCCGACTCGGGGTCGTCGTTGCGCGCGGACAAGGCTCGCGCGGAGGCGAATCCAGCGACCGCCATCTCACAGAGCGGCGCTTCGGCGCCGCCAACGACCATCACATCCGCTTCGTTGCGGCGAATCGTCTCAGCAGCGAGCCCCAGGGCGTCGGCCGCAGAGGAGCAAGCCGACATCGGGGCCAGGTTCGGTCCTCTTGCTTGCAGGGCAATCGAAACCTGTCCCGAGCCCATGTTGGGCAGCATCATCGGTACCGCAAAGGGCGACACCCGGTCGGGGCCGCGCGAGTCGAGGATACGGAACTGTTCCTGGGTCGTGGCAATCCCGCCGATGCCGGTGCCAATCATCACGCCGACCCGATCTGAGCCACCGAACCCGCCGTCGTAACCAGCGTTCGCCGCAGCCTCGTTCGAGGCAACGATGGCGAACTGTGAGTACCGGTCCATTCGTCGCGCATCCTTGCGGGGCATGTAGTCTTCGGGCTTCCAGTCCGACACCTCGGCCGCAATCCGCACCGACAGACGCCCCGGATCAAAGATCGAGATCGTTTTGACGCCCGACTGCCCCGCGATGAGGGATTCCCAGGTCTTCGCTGCTGTCCCGCCAACCGCCGTCACCGCCCCCATCCCCGTCACTACGATGCGCTCGTCCATAAGGTCCCCCCAAAGCTCAGTTCATGCTCAGCCTACCCCGTAGCCGGGTCAAGCGTGGCCGAACTCGCCGAAGCAATCACTGAGTTCAGAGTGCAAATGTCGGCGAAACGCAGGACTACTGGCTGGACTGCCAAATTCGGCCAAAGTTCACAACCAGGCCCTCACACACGGCTTCCCCGCCGAGTTCATCGGGTTTGTCTACCCGCTCAGGTTCCGAGTCGGGGCGGTAGATCCAAACGGTCTCCTCTTGAGGATCAACCAGCCAACCGAGCAGTGCGCCGTAACTAATCCATCGTTCCATCTTCTCTTGCTGGTCTGCCAAGGAGTCTGAAATAGAGTGGACTTCGACGACAAATTCGGGACAGATTCCCAATAGGACGCCATCGTGCTGCGCGGCGCCTTGCGCGATTCGTTGGTGGCTCACCCAAGACGCATCGGGAATCATGATTAGCAACGCGGACAGCCTTGCCGCACCCGAAGCGCCTAATACTCGACCGCCGCTGTCGATGCGATTCCAAATCGCAAGATCTGCCACCAGTTCGGAGCCCAGCGCGCTTGTCTCTAGTCCTTCCCCAACCATGATGAGCAGCGCTCCTTCTTCCGTCGTCTCGAATTGCCACTCCGGATTCTCGCCGGAAAGCCCAATGAAGGCGTCATCGGTCAGTTTCCAAGAAGCAGGGAGGCGCAGACGCAACGGCGCGTGTAGTTCCACACTTTTCGTGGGTAAAGCGACACGCTCAAGAATCCGCTCTGGTGCGGATGGTTTCTCAGGAGTAGTGACCATGGGACCATCCCAGCCGCGGCGTTAGCCGGCGGCGGCTGCCTGACCGTGGGAGTACCACTCCTCGGTCTCTTCGCCCGGCTCGGGCAGGACCATTCCGCCCTCCATCGTCCACCTCGCCGGACCCTCGGTGATGCGGCCGCCGAAGTCCTCCGACGCCACGCCGGTGATCTCTCGGAACGCGCCCATCAGGTCGCCCAGCAACTCCGCCTTGACCTCTTCCGAGCGTCCCGCTCGGTTGCCGCCGTCGAGGAAATACGGCGTGTCAAAGCGCGAGTCGCCGCCCTCGTCGAAGACCACGTGGACGAAGTTACGCGGCGCGCCGGTGTTGCCGCAATGGATGTCGGTGAACGCCTTGGCAACGGCTGCGCGCTGTTCGTAGGCGACGGATCCTTCGGGGACTACGCATCGGTAATACGGCATCTGAGTCAACCTCTCTCGTGTGTCGAGCTATGGGCGCATATTAGTGCACGACGCTACACGTCGCGCGCTGAGACAACCAGATCATCGACTGTGCAGCCGCTGATTTCCATCCACATGTCGCAGATCCGGCGCATCAAATCCTCGCGCACGTCCTGCGTAATGCCACCAACAATGCTGCCGCGGACCAGCGATGTCGTGGACGGATCGCCGCCACGGAATCCGAAGCCTGCCGGGATATCGGAGAAGGTCACTGGAACGTCTTCGGGAGCTTCACTCAGAACGTTCTGGGTGATTTGTTGAAGACCAGCGGCCAACTGGGACCTGGCATCCTCACCTATCTGACCCTCTTGCATCGTGCAGTTGAAACTCACTCGCGACATGCTCAATCTCCTCAGCTTCCGTTACTTCCAGATTCGCTCAAGGCTGACTTCAAGACCTTCGCAGACATCTTCGCCGCTCAGGCTGGCGGGTCGTACCAGTTGCTCGGGCTCGGCATCCGGCCGGTATACCAACACAACGTTGCGGAATGGATCAATCAACCAACCGAGTAGGGCGCCATTGGACATCCACTGGACCATCTTGTCCTGTTGCTCCTCAGCAGCGTCACTCTTGGAAACGATTTCTACGATGAGTTCGGGACAGTCTTGTAGAAGACCGCCCTCATCGGGGTCCCGGTCTCCCCACAGTTGATCGCTCATCCATGCGACATCAGGCTCACGCATCGCTGTGTCCCGCAGCCGAACGCCCACATGTGGCCCGAAGACCGCGCCGCCGCCCTCATTCACGCTCCAGTAAAATACTTGCGCAATGACGTCCGCGCCGCGCATGCTGCTGCCAGGCCCTTCAGGCGACATGATCACCAACTCTCTGTCAGCTGTCAGCTCGAATCGCCACGGCTCATTGAGCCTCGCAAGTTCAATCAACGCGTCGTCCGTTGATTCCCACCCTTCGGGCAGCGTTAGCTTGAGAGGCACCGGCGCCGGATGGAGATCCGCGACCGGCTCGGCAGATGTCCCGGGCTTGGCTGGCGCTTGGACCATGTCGAGTCCTCCAGAATCAAGGCTACAGATCAGACCTATGCGCCGTCACTGCGCGCCACCAAGCAGACCCTCCAGCCCGCCGCTTGTGCCTCCTCCACTTCCCATCTGACCGAACCCGCCCATATCTTCTGCTCCGCCGCCCATTCCGAATCCACCGAGCGACGGCGCCTCGACCGGCTCCTCGCCGGCCAATGACCTCGACGCCATCGCCAGTTGATCAGCCACGTCGCTAGCCGTGACTCCGATCGTGCCGCGCGCCCGCGCCGCTCGGTTGCCGGCATCGCCGTGCAGATAGACGCCCAGCGTTGCGGCCTCGAATGGCGCCAATCCCTGCGCAAGCAACGCGCCGATTGCCCCGCTGAGCACATCGCCCGTTCCGGCGGTCGCCAGCGCCGGCTGCGCGACCTCCGACACGCGCGCCCGGTTGTCCGGAGTCGCCACGACCGTGTTCGCACCCTTGAGCACGACGTGGCAGTTCCACTCCGCCGCGCAATCGCGAGCGAGCTTGAGACGTTGCTGCTGCACTTCGTCATTGGACAGACCGGTCAGCCGGCCCATCTCGCCCGGATGCGGTGTCAGCACGACCGGCGCAACGGCGTTCGGCAGCACCGACATGTCGGCAGCGAGCAGATTCAAACCATCTGCGTCGACGACGACCCCATTCACCGCTGCGACCTCTTCCGAAATCAGGAAATTGCGGACAAACACGCCGCTGTGATCATGCTGTCCGAAGCCGCAACCGAGCACGACCGCATCGACGCTGGACAGCTCGGCGCGAACCATTTCCCAGGCGGCAACGCCCGAGATGACGCCCGGATCGTGCTCCGGCAAGGGCAGCAGCGTGGCCTCCGGGACCGCGCTGATCAGGTGCAACGCGATCGATTCCGGCGCGGCGATCGTGACCAGGCCGGCGCCGGCCCGATACGCGCCGCGCGCCGCCAGCACTGCCGCGCCCGGATACCGCGATGAACCGGCAATCACCAGCACCCGGCCGAACGTGCCCTTGTGCGCGTCGGACGGACGAGCTGGCAACAACGTTTTCGCCGCCCGCCGCTCGAGCACCTCGGTCTGTAAATCCTCGTCCAGGCCGGGAGGAATCCCAATCTCCACCTGCTGCACCGAGCCTGCCGCCGACGCGCCCGGCTGCATGTACAGCCCGACCTTCGGCGCGTGGAACGTCACCGTCTCGTCGGCGCCGACCGCGAGCGGATCAAGGCGTCCGCTGTCGGCGTCGAGGCCTGTTGGCAAGTCGACCGCCACCAGCTTCGGCTTGACCGTCTTCGAGCGAACCGCCGCCAGGCGCTCCATGATCCCGGCCAGGTCGCCCTCAATCGGACGCGACGAACCGGTCCCGAGTAAGGCGTCGACGATTGCCTCCGCTCCGGCCAACAATCCCTCCAGCGCTTCGAAGTTGTCGTCCTCGGCCACCGTGCCGCACGGTACGCCCAGCTCCAACGTCTGGCGCCATTGCGGGTCGTCCCGCTCCCGCAGCGCGTAGACCCGTACTTGCGCGCCCCACTCGTGCAGGTGACGAGCCGCCACCAGTCCGTCGCCGCCGTTGTTGCCCGGTCCGACCAGTACCGCGATCCGGCGGTCCTCCAGCGATCCCAACTGCATCCAGATCTCCTGCGCGACCGCTAGTCCGGCATTCTCCATCAGCGTGTCCGTCGACACGCCGGCCGACTCGGCCCGCTGCTCAAGCTCCCGCATCTCCGCCGATGTCAACAGTTTCATGCCAAATTCCCTCTAGCCCTCTAGCCCTCTAGATAGTTGGCTGTGTCAGTTGTTGTCAGACGCGCGGGCGGGGTTGTCCGACCGCGAACGCGCAGACCATGTTCTTCTCGTGAGTCAGGCTAATCTCGATCCGCTCCAGACCAATGTCGTGCGCCCGCTGCCTCGCGCCGCCATGCAGGATCACGACCGGCTTGCCTCGAGCGTTGGCCAGGATTTCGATTTCCTTCCACTTGACTCCCCGCACGCCAGTGCCCAGGCACTTCATCACCGCTTCTTTGCCCGCGAACCGCACGGCCATTTCAGCTAACCGACCGCCACAGTAATCGCGCTCGCGTTCGGTCAGGATCCGTTGCGGAAAGCGTTCGGGATGGCGCGACAACACGCTCTCGAAGCGCTCCATCAAGAGCAGGTCCACGCCGCAGGTCAAATCGCCAAACATCGGTATGCAGCCTACCAACGCTTCGACCTACCCATTTGCGATATCACGTCACACTTCGCTGTACAGGTCTGTCATACCCTGACCGCATGACAGCCACGATCATCGATGGCGCAGCGATCGCCGCCGGCATCCAAGATGCGTTGACGCGGCAGGTCGAGGACATGATTGGCCGCGGCCTGCTCCCGCACCTCGCTGTGATCCTGGTTGGCGACAATCCGGCGTCTGCTTCCTACGTTCGGAGCAAGGTCAGGGCGGGCGATCAAACCGGCATCAAGGTGGTGATTCACCGGATCGACGCCGATCCTGATCCCATGCAGACCCAGCGCCGGATCCGCGACCGGATCGAGCTGCTCAACGCCGACCTCGATGTCCACGGCATCATTCTGCAGCTGCCGGCGCCCGAGGGCGTCGACTCCGACGCGCTGCTCGATCGGATCGATCCGCTCAAGGATGTCGACGGCCTACATCCGACCAATCAAGGCCGCATCCTGCAGGGTCGCGAGCGCTACCTGCCTGCGACGCCGCACGGCGTCCAGCAACTGCTGGTGCGTAGCGGCGCCGACCCGGGCGGCAAGCACGTGGTCATCGTCGGACGCAGCCGACTGGTCGGCATGCCACTGGCGGCGATGTTGGCGCAGAAGCGACAGGGAGCGAACGCCACCGTCACCGTCTGCCACACCAACACCGCCGACCTACCGGCGATCACGAGGGAAGCCGACATTCTGGTCGCCGCGACCGGCCGGCCCTACACGATCACCGCCGATATGGTGCATGCTGGCGCCACCGTGATCGATGTCGGAGTCAATCGCGTCGACGATGCCACGCGCAAGAGCGGCTACCGACTGGTCGGAGACGTCGATTTCAAAGCAGTTTCAGCCGTCGCCGGCGCAATCACCCCGGTGCCGGGAGGCGTCGGGCCGATGACCGTCGCGATGCTGCTCAACAACGTCACGCGCGCAGCACGAATCTCGCAGCAGCGCTAGTCGCGGTCCGCTCCTGGTTCCCCCTTGCGGAGACGTTCGAAAATCTCCCCTTCTCCCACCTTTGAGACTTGTGTATGAGTCCGCTCAGCGCGATAGGGAAGAACTTCCCTCTCTTACTCCCTCTCCCTTTGGGAGAGGGCTGGGATGAGGGTCCGCCCGTCCAGATATCTGGTGGCGGCCACGTTTGCCTCGCGGCTTGGCCCTCACCCTAACCCTCTCCCTCGGGGAGAGGGAACCGGAATGAGACGGTTGGTGATTTGCGCGCAGGTCTCCAAGGGGGTTCTGCAGGGTTGCGCCAGCCGTCTCAGCCTTGACGGGGCGTCAGCACTCTCACCAACAACAATCCACTCAGCAACACCAACGCTCCCGCGACCCCGATCAGCGGGTACTCCCACGGGAATGGACCCGCGACTTCGAATATCGGACCCGAGCGTCGCTCGTCCTGTCGACGCTCAACCTCAGCGACACGCTCGGCGATCTCTTCGTCCGACCGGCCTAATGACTGTTCCTCAGATGCTTCCTCTTCGTCATCCGACGCTTCTGACACTTCTGACGCTTGCTCGGATTCTTGCTCCTGGCTCTGCTGCACAGACGCTTGCTCGGCTGGTTCATCCGAGTCGTCCTCGGTCGATTGATCGCCGTCCGCAACCTCGGGGCCGCCGATCACGTCGTCCTCGATCGTTGTCGAGCGATCCTCTTCCTGCTCCCGTGGTCCAAGTCCGACCGACGCGCGCCACTGGTTGTCCAGCTCGGTGCGATTGAGTCCGTACACCTCCGTCAGCGCGTCGTCGACCGACGATCCCTCTTTGAACGTCGCAAACAGTTCATTCATCTGGTCGGCGCCGTATTCCTGGATCAGATACAGCACGACTGCCGCCGATTGCCCATAGAAGATGTCAACGAATCCCGGACGGTTGGACGGCGACTCCATGCTGCGCAGCGACAGGACCAGGTCGTTGTTGATCGCGTACTGCAATGCCGCGCCGCGACGGTCCTGCCAGTCACCCTCGGCGATGGTCGCCATGCCCTCGTCCAGCCAGGCCGGGAGGTCGCCGTACGGACCTTCACCCGCCAATTTGGTCAATACGTGCGTCAGCTCGTGTCGAACGACCCAGCGCGACGGTTGATAAACGTGCACGAGGTCGGCCAGCACCCGAGTGCCGCCGGTGATCACCGATTCCTCGAATCGCTCTGACTCAATCCGCTCGACGGCGCGAGCATCCTCAGAGCTTGCCCAGACGTACACCTTGATCGGAATCAACTCTTCCCGGGCCAGGCCCAGGAACGGAGAAATTTCATCGAGCGCTTCCAGGCCCTCATCGAGCATCGACTGAGCCACGCCGCGGTCGTCATACCACGCGACCTCCAGATCGCCTTCCTTGAGCGATTGCCACTCGAATCTTGGGTCTTCATAGCGCCAGAGCTGCGGTTCGGTCTCAAACGTCTCGCCCGAGGCGTAGACGAATTCCCAACGCCACTCAAAGTCCGCGCCGGCCGGAATCCAGAGCTGCGAGTCGCGTGTCGGGAACTCCGCCGTGACCCGTGTGACATCGCCCTGGACGATCTCCGCCGCTTCACGTGTGAGCGCGCCTTCGGGCAGAATCGCGTACAAGAACGTCGCTGATTCCACTTCCGCTGCGTCGTCGACCAGCGCAGTCACGATCACGGAGTCGGGCCACGAGTTCTCGAAGCGGGTGCCCTGCACTGTCGGACCGTCTTCCGCCGACTGCGCGTTGACCGCCACCATTAAGGACAACGCGGGCCAGGCGAGCGCAATCAGTGCTGCGATTGCTAACAGCCATCCGGACCGTCTCATGCAACCGCTCCCTCGCGTCGCACGTCCTGGCCAATCTTGTGTCGCAATGATGCTCTGAGAAACTCGTCGATATCGCCGTCCAGCACACGTTCCGTGTCCGACGTCTCGTACTGAGTCCGCAAATCCTTCACCATTCGGTACGGCTGTAGGACGTAGGAGCGAATCTGATTGCCCCAGCCGGCCTCGATGTGGTCGCCGCGAATCGCGAGGCGCTCTTCCTCGCGCTTCTGCTCTTCAAGCATCAGCAGCCGAGCCTCGAGCACGCGCATCGCCGAGTCGCGATTGCGCCGCAGCGATCGCTCGTTCTGACAACTGACCACGAATCCGGTCGGCAGGTGCGTAATTCGCACCGCCGTCGAGTTCTTCTGAACATTCTGCCCGCCATTGCCCGATGCTCGATAGACATCCAACTTGATGTCGTCGTCAGCGATCGCCACCTCGGTTGCGCCTTCCGTCTCAGGCATGATCTCGACGCGCGCGAACGACGTGTGGCGGGCGTGGTTCTGGTCGAACGGAGAAATCCGCACCAGCCGATGCACGCCATGTTCAGACCGCAGCCAACCGTAGGCGCCGCCGCCGTCAGCATCGCCACGGACCTCGAGCGTCGCCGACTTGAGGCCGGCCTCTTCACCCTCGGCCAGATCAACGAGGTCAACGTCGAAGCCGGCCCGCTCGGCCCATCGTTGGTACATCCGTAGCAACATCTCGGTCCAGTCCTGCGAGTCGATGCCGCCGGCGCCCGCGTAGATGGCGATGATCGCCGAGCGGTCGTCATATGGACCCGAGAATGCTAGCTCGAATGATTGGTGCTCGATTTCGTCGCCGATTGACTGAGCTTCCGCAGCCAGTTCTTGAGCCATTTCTTCATCGTCGGCGAGTTCGAGCAGCTCAAGCGCGTCATTAACTCGTGATTCCAGACCGCGCCAGACCTCAATCGTTCGCTGCCGCGAGGACATCCGCTTCATCACGCTGCGAGCACGATCAGCGTCGTCCCAGAAGGCTGTCGCCGTTGACGCCGATTCCAGGCGTGCCACTTCCGCCTCCACCGCTGTCAGGTCAAAGACGCTCCAGGACATCGCTCAACCGCTCCGCCAACGCCTCTAGCGTGTCGCGTAGGTCGTCAACATCAGCCACTACACATCTCCGCTTCGATTCCGCCCAGTCCATGGTCGCAACGCTCTGGAACCTACTGGTTACAAGTTGGAGCGTACTACCGATTCGGCACGATGAGGCCGCCCGCGGTGCGGTGCATACCATCCGGAGTCGCCGATGTCTCGCGCGCTCGTCCGGCTGCCGCCGCAATCGGATCAATCGGCGTCGGACCACGGCGTTCAGGAGCCGGCTGAGGGGGTCGCCAGGGGGTCGCCGTGCCCGGTTGGGTCGGCGGAGGATTGAGCTGAGCCCGTTCCGGATTCGCCTGCCAGACGCCGATGTATTTGACCAGCTCAAGCGGCTCGACCATGCCGAACGCGGCCAAACGGTCGTCGACGAACAACGCGGGAATCGCTGTCACACCCGAGCGTGCCCCAATATGTTCGAACTCCTCGATGGCAAAGACATCGGTCTGCAACTTCGGTGACAGCAATGTCGCCGCGCAAGCCGCCATCGCGGCCTGTCCCGCATTCGGGTCCATCGAGGATCCCAGCAGACGCAGACGCGCGGGCCGTCGCAGTTTGCCCAGGATGCGCTTCATCTGGACCGACGGCTTCGCCTGCCGCGTCGAGGCCAGCACCATCGCCCGAATCATCGCGACCAGCAGGTGCCCGTTCGGCGCGCCGTAGAAGCGCAGCGGCCGATTCAGCTCGCCCCGAATCAGCACGCAGGGCACATCGACGATGTCGCGTCGCTTGACCTGCTCGGCCGATTCTTCGTGCTCGTAGATGGTCAACGAGATCTGGTCCGAGAGGTCGGCGATCTCTTCGTACAGCTCCTTCGCCAGCTCGCAGCTTGGCCGGTCGGGGCGGCCCGGCACCACCACTCGGCGCGGGCTTTGATGGAAATACTCCAGCTTCAGCGGACCCTCGATCGCCTCAAACTGCTGACGAATCTGCGCCCGTTCGGAGCCTGCCAGGGCCATGCCATTCCTCGCTCTTTCCGATGTCAGGGTAGACTCCGATGCTCAGTGGTGCTTGATACGATGACCGACAGGAGAACCAGGATGAACGAGCGCGCCTCGCGATACGCCGCACGCGGCCGAAAGTTCCTTGCACAGGCAGGAGAAGAACTCGCGCGCAACGACCTGGAGCAAGCTTCGGAAAAGGGCTGGGGCGCAGCGGCGCAAATGATGAAGGCCACGGCAGTCGAGCGAGGTTGGCGGCACGGCCAGCACCGTCTGCTGTTTGGTGTAGCACAGCGCCTGGCGGAGGAAGAGGAAGACGAACAAATCTACGACTCATTCGCTATCGCCAATAGCCTGCATGCCAACTTCTACGAGGGCTTCCTGCGACCTGAGGATGTCGCTCTTCATCTGCGCCGAGTCGACGAATTGGTCGAACGTGTCGAGGCGATCCTCGACAACGGCTCTCAGTAGCAACCGAGCTATCGACCCTCCTGCACGACCCATTCCACCGCCGAGCGCAGCTCAGCCTCCGACACCGCGCCTTCGAAGGCGTAGCGAATGATTCCCTTCGCATCGATCACAAACACCCATGGTTCCGACGGCAACCGCCAGGCGACGAACGCTGCCGATTCGACCAATCTGGTCGGATTGCCGGGATTCTCAAACACCTCGACATGAATACCCGTCACCGAGGCTGCGAATTCGCGCCAGACCGCCTTCACGGCATCAAGCACCGGTGCACACGTTCGCGAATGACAGAAGGCGGGCGTGGCGAACGTCAGCAGAAGCGGCTGATCGAGTTCCAGGGCCTCGGCGATTGAGTTGGCGTACAGCCCGGGTTCAGGATCCAGGTCCGACGTAAGCTCGGCCAACGACGACACGTCATCGCGAGTACGCGATTCGACCGACGGAGCGAGCTCTCCCACTCGCGGCGCGGCCTGTCGCTCTCGGACCGAGAACTTGAGCCGGACCGATTCCTCGGCATCGTCGGCCGACAGTTCCAGCAGCATGCCCCAGAGTCCGGCAGATGTCAGTTGCACTGGCACGACGAACACGCCGCTGCCGATCGCTAACGAGCGGTCCGAGACCGACGCATTGGCGTGACCATGCGCTTCAATCCCGACGCCGGCGGGATAAGACAGAAAGCGGGCATATTGGACCGAGCGAGGCACTCGCTGGTTCTCGTCAAGCGCAAAGAGTGAAACCCGTACCGTCGGCGGCTCATCGCCTGGCTTCCGTCCATCCAAGGTGAAGGCGACCCGCTTGACGCCGACCGCAAGGTCCTGAGTCGCCAGGACCGGCAGCCAGCGCGCGTCTGGATCGACCTGCGCGACGGTCCAGACGTCGCTCTGATCCTGAAACGGCAAGGTGGCCTGTTCAGCCTCTGTTCCACAGGCGGTCACGGCTGCGCCCACGCCGGCCAACAGCAGTGCCGCATTTGTCAACAAACTGTGAACACTCGACGTAACGATCTTTGCGGGATCGATTGACATCTCGGTTAAAAGTCGTTTGAATATACGATGTAACGGCATAAGCGCCTGCTCAATTAATCGGAGGCTGCCAGACATGGCCTATTCCACCACCAACCGCCGCCAGGAGACCTACTTCCTCCACGCGCGCGACATCGAACTGAGGAACCATCATTCTCAGCGCATCTACTTCTTCGCCAAGACGGAGAAGCCTGGCGCGATCGATGCCGTGCCCGACGGCTACGAGATCGTCGAGAACCCGCGCACCGGTCTGCCTGTCCTGCGCAAGATCAAGGCTCACGCCGACGCGGCGGCCTAGCACACAGGCATCGTTCTCTCTACAAAACGTTCCCACAAGGTGACGAACGCTGTTTCTGTGCGTGTGCGCGGTTTGTCCACATTTCCACGCCCAATCCACCGCTCTTATGGCCGATCTATCCACACAACCGAGCGAGTGCAGCCCGGTGCAGCTCGTGCGAAGCCGACGCCAACACCCGGTCCTTTGAGTCAAGACTGAGCGGTTCGCCGTCCCAGTCGGTCATCTGACCACCCGCGCCCCGCACAATCGGGACCAGCGCTATGTAGTCCCAGGATTTCAACGACGCTTCACACACAATGTCCACAAAGCCCGAGGCCAACAAGCCGTAGGCGTAGCAATCAATCCCGTACCTTGCCCGATACAGGGACGACGAGAGTCCATTCCACGCGTCGCGTTCCCGCCCTTTGAACATCGTTGGGTCGGATGCGAAACCGATCGCGTTCTCCAATTCGGTCGTTGAGGACGTGTGGATAACGTGTGTATCGTGTGTAGCTCGCGGCGAAAGTTCGGGAAAACTCAGACCTGTCCATCGTTCTGTCAATATCGGTTGGTCAAGTACGCCGAGCACCGGGACGCCGTCCCGCACCAGTCCGATCAGCGTGCCAAACGTTGGCAGGCCTGAAATGAATGCGCCGGTCCCATCGATCGGATCGATCACCCAAACCCATTCGGCGTCGGCCTGATCCGCTCCGAATTCTTCGCCCACGATTCCGTGATTCGGGTAGCGGCTGCAGATCCGCTCGCGGATCGCGGTCTCGGCGGCGCGATCCGCCTGAGTGACCGGAGACCCGTCGCTTTTCCGCTCGACCTCGAGTTCGCTGCGAAACCAGGGCCGGATCGCCTCCCGCGACGCATCGGCCAACTCCTCCGCAAACTGCAGGTACATGTCCGCCACAAGCTCGCGAGGATCAGGCATAACTTCAGCCTACCCCGCGTCCCACCGACAAGCGTTGGAGAACATCGGCAAGGGAGCCGACGAGAGCCTATGTCTCCTGCGACTGCGTCCAGCGACCCCTGCTGCTAGATTGCAGTACTCGCAGATGGACGACGCGGTCGACACGTTGTGAGGTTCCGAACACGCTCGGCAGATCGGCGCGGCCGCGCCTCCGCGGAAGGACTCATTCATGTCAGACGACGCAAACAGCGTCAGCCAGTCAACCGGCCAGTCAACTGGTGAGCCAACCGGCAAGATCAACGTCGCCATCATTGGCGTCGGCAACTGCGCCTCATCGCTCGTGCAGGGTGTCACGTACTACAAGGACGCCAAGGACGGCGATGAGATCCCCGGCATCATGCACGCTGTACTCGGTGGGTACTCCATCTCCGACCTCAACTTCGTCGCCGCCTTCGACATCGACTCGCGCAAGGTCGGACTCGACCTCTCCGAGGCGATCTTCTCCGAACCCAACAACACCGTGAAGTTCACCGACGTGCCCCATCTCGGCGTCCCGGTCGAGCGCGGCATGACCCACGACGGCCTCGGCAAGTATCTCTCCATGGTCATCGAGAAGGCGCCCGGCTCGACCGTTGATGTGGCCCAGGTGCTCAAGGACCGTGATGTCGATGTCGTGATCAACTACCTCCCGGTCGGCTCCGAAGAGGCGACCAAGTGGTACGTCGAACAGGTGCTCGAAGCCGGCTGCGGATTCGTCAACTGCATCCCCGTCTTCATCGCCCGCGAGGAATACTGGGGCAACCGTTTCCGACGCGCCGGCGCGCCAATCGTTGGCGACGACATCAAGTCCCAGGTCGGCGCCACAATCGTGCACCGCGTGCTCACGCGCCTCTTCCGCGACCGCGGCGTGCAGATCGACCGCACTTACCAGCTCAACTTCGGCGGCAACACCGACTTCTACAACATGCTCGAGCGCGAGCGCCTGGAGTCGAAAAAGATCAGCAAAACCAACGCCGTCACCTCGCAGATCGAGTACGAGATGCCCGCCGGCGACGTCCATGTCGGACCCTCCGACCACGTGCCCTGGCTTCAGGATCGCAAGTGGTGCCACATCCGCATCGAAGGCACCACCTTCGGCGATGTGCCGCTCAACCTCGAGCTCAAGCTGGAAGTCTGGGACTCGCCCAACTCGGCCGGTGTTGTGATCGACGCTGTGCGCTGCGCCAAGCTCGGACTCGACCGCGGTCTCTCTGGACCGTTGCTGGCGGCCTCTGCCTACTTCATGAAGTCACCGCCCGAGCAGTGGACCGACGACGTCGCTCGAGACGAGCTGGAAGTCTTCGCCCGAGGCGAGTAAGTCCGGACCCCGTCAATGCACCCGCTCGCGCTCGGCTACCAGACGCTGGGCCGAACGGCTCGCGTGTTGCCTCGTCCCGCCGCCTATGCAGCGGCGCGGCAGATGATGACCGCCGTCTATCACGCCTGGCCCCGAGGACGAAACGCCGCCCGTCGCAACGCCGAACATCTGCTGCCTCACGTCGATTGGGATGGGGACGCTGGCTCGCTCGCCCGCGCCCAGTTCCAGCGCTACGGCGAGTACCTGGTCGACGCTGTCCGCCTCGACGAGCTCACACCCGCCGACTGCTACAAAGCCGTCGGCGGAGACGACCCTCAATACGAGGACCAATGGCGCCAACTGGAGCAGTGGTACCAGCGACGCCCCATCCTCTTCGCCGTCATTCACTTCGGCAACTGGGACATCCTCGGAGGCGCATTCACCCACCGAATCGGACCATCAATGGTCCTCGTCGACGACCTCGGTCACCCCGCCCTGAACCGAGCCATCCAGGATCAGCGAGCCAGATTGGGAATGACCCCAGCCACAGGTCGAGCAGGCCTGCGTCAAATCATCAATCACCTGAATTCCAACGGAACCGCCGCCATCCTCTTCGACCGAACGCCGAGGCCGAGAGAACAAACAACCACGGAGTCGCTGTTCGGCCGCGAAGTGGCAATACCGAACGAAATCCACCGAATCGCTGCGTTAACCGAAGCCCAGGTCGTCCCGCTAGCTGCTACTCGCCGAGGCCGCGAAATTCGTTTCAATCCGCACCTGAACCTTGATCAGGAACCCGGCTGCCCGTTGCTCCCCGCATTCGAGCCAGTGCTACGCGCCGTACCCGACCAGTGGTACCAATTCCGCGAGTTCTTCCGATGATTGCGTGTATGCATCTTACGACGAATCTTCTATGCTTTCATCTTGGCCGGGAGAAGTCTCAACGAACTGCTCTGCGCGGTCCTATCGGCGGTGCATTGCGCTGATGAACCCGAGCCATTCCATCGCTTCAACCTCACTGACATCGAGCTCGTCCTGGTGTGTATAAACGTTGCGCACCGCTTCGGTGAGGCCAACGGCCAAGGAGCGATATCCGTTGTGAATGCTCCTCTCTGTGGGTGTAAGGCGTTTCTCACTGAAGACAAGCACAGGTTGATTGGCCGAGAACACGTGATTCATCAGGCTCACGCCGTACATCTCCTCACGTTCAGCCTCATGTGCGACACGGTTGATGAATCGCTCCGCCGCCTTGCGCACTGCTTCTTGGAGATGACCGTCTTCGAACAACAGCCGCGCGATCTCAACCTCAGGATGTAGATCTTGAAACCGGATTTTGAATGTTGCTTCGAATGCGCTACTCGGCATTCGAAACCAGCCGCCGTGCCAACTCCCTTGCAGCTTCAGCGCCGATCACTCGCATGCGCACGAGGCGATTCGGCGACTGCGGCTTTCCTCTAACAGCAATGAGATCAAACTCGGTCAGGTGCTTGTTGAAGTTGCCGTCGAATCGCTTGTATCGGTCCGTGGACTCTCGGATGTGCTTTGATCCAGTTTCGATCCCCAGCGCTGTTCTTACCCCGCAAACGAGGAGGGCAATCTCACGAACGGCACCGGCTACGGAGCTGTCCAGTTTGCTTGATGGAACCTGCAGCGCTGGCAATTCATCACCCAAATCAAACAAGTCTCTTGCTTCTTCCGAACTGATATCGAAGTACCGAGCGACTGCATCTGCACGCATTTCAAGAGTGGAATAGCTCGTGTCAACCTGTTCATCTCTTGTTTCGACTGGTAGAGGCCTATCTTCCAAACCATTAGTCATCGGCGTGACGCTGAGTTCGTGCTCAAGCAGCTTCTCAAACGCGATCTCGCGGAGCCGCAGATCGTCGCCGCTAAGGGACTCTGTCGCAGCGCGTACCCGCTCCACGATTTCCGTGAGATGCTCGGTGGTCGTCAAGGTGAATCCTCCTCCTATCCGAGATTATCAGATGCGAACTAATGTTGTGAAGGCGCAGGGCATCCGATTCCTTCGCCTATTCCGTTCGTGCGAACATATCCACATGACGACCGCCACTGCCCTCGCCGCCCTCGCCTGGCTCTCCCGATACCTGCCGCGACGCACCCTCTACGCCATCGCTGAGACGGTCGCCTCCCTCGCCATCCCTTTGCTCGAGCGGCAGCGCATTCGCATCCGCAACAACCTCCAGCGCATCCATCCTGAGCACACGCCCGCGCAACTCAACCGCGATGCCGCCCAGGTCATCGCCGAGACCGCCCGCTACTACGTCGACCTCGCCATCCTGCCATCGCTCAGCCCTCAGCGAGTCCTCGACCGACACCTCCACGTCGAAGGGTTGAATTACCTCCTGGACGCTCACAAATCCGGACGCGGCGTCGTCCTGACCACCGCCCACATCTCCAATCCCGAGGTCGCGGTCAAGGCGCTGGCGGCGCTCGACATCCCGGCCCTTGCGCTGGTCGAGCGACTCAATGATCCGCGACACCTCCAGGCCGTCAACGCGTCGCGCACTGCTGCCGGCGTCGAGTTCCTCACCGCGACCCAGACCGGCGTCGCCAAGGCCCTGCGCACCCTGCGGGAGGGCGGCCTGGTCTGCATCCTCTGGGACCGCGATCGCCAGGGCGGTGGCGCTTGCGTTCCTTTCTTCGGTCGCCAGGCGCGATTCCCGGTCGGCGCCATCGACCTCGCCATCCGCGCCGAGGCCGATGTCCTCCCGCTCTACGCGGTCCGGCGACCCGGCCCCGACCGTCTCCAGTTCGATGTCACATTCCTGCCGCCGCTTGAACTGCTGCTCACCGGCAACCGAGCCCTCGACACGCGCACCAACACCGCCGACCTTGCGCGCCTCTTCGAGCCAATCATCGCCGAACACTCGCACCTCTGGAGGGTCACGGAGTCACCCTGGGCGCCCTGCCGCGACACGCCGTGGGACGATCCGCATCCGCGCGACACCGTCGGAAGCGCCGGACGATGAGTGACCCAAGCGATCCGCTGGGACGCGCCGACCTGCAGATTCACACCGACGCCTCGGACGGCATGGACGACGCAGAGACCATCCTCGACGCCGCGTATCGACGTGGTCTGGACACCATCGCCGTCACCGACCACGACCAGACCCGAGGCGCACACGACGCTCGCAATATCGCCGAACGCCACAATCACCCGGTCGAGGTGATCATCGGCAGCGAGGTCAGCAGCCGCCAGGGACACATCCTCGCCCTCTGGATCGATGAGCCGATTCCGGCGTTCAAGAGCGCGGCAGCGACAATCGAAGCAATCTGGAAACAGGGAGGCGTCGCGATCATCTCCCATCCTGCCGCCGTTGTGCCGTTCGCTCTCAGCGTGCGTGACATCGATCGCCTGATTGAGGCAATGGCGCCCGAACTCAGCGGTGAAGGGTCACCGATTCTCGCCGTAGAGACGGCGAACCCGATCCCATCAGCGAAATGGCGCAGGCAGTCGATCATTGACGCCAACCAACGTTGGAACCTGCCGACAACCGGGGGCTCGGACGCGCACTTCTACGAACAGGTCGGCTCTGGAGTCACGAGATACGAAGGAAGAGGCGAGGCAGCGCTTCGGCGTGCCTTAGTGGACAGCGCCACCAGCGCGGAATTCGGAACATACCCGAGTCTGCGTGAAATCGGCGCCGGCAGGCTCCTACGCCAACAGTGGCGAGGAATGACCGCCACACCAAAAGCGCTGCTCGCACGTCGCGGCCGCTAGTCGCCTGAGATTACTCCGAACTACTCCGTTCTCCCCTTCCCCCCTTTGCGGAGACCTTTGCAAGAGTCACAAGTCCTCTCTCCCCCCCTTGCGGGGGGAGATGTCACGGAGTGACAGAGGGGGGGTCCGCCGACAGCGACCAGATAGGCCACGAGATGGGGAGCCCCCCTCTGCCTGCGGCATCTCCCCCGCAAGGGGGGAGAAGAGGACTTATGCAAAGGTTTCTTTGCGGGGGAAGCTGCCGAAAGCCTGCCCCCGGCTTGAACGGGGGCTGAAGGGGGGTCTCTCTCAGCCGACTGGTGCAATCGTTCAGATGATTCCTAACCGGCGAGGGCGTACTCGAGCGCGTGATTCACTCGCTGGCCGATGATGTCCATCTTGGCCAGGCGCAACACCCGAGGCTCGACCCGCTGGCGCTCCTTCTTCGACAGCAACACGTCGAACAGCCCGCTCGCCCGAGCCAGGCTGACCAGTGCGACATCCTCAGGCTCGGGAATCGCATCGCTGTGCAACAGGTCCAGCACATGCTCTCGAATGCAGCCAGCGACCTCAGGGTCGACCTGAGGATCCTGACCCCAGCGGAACTCAATCTGCCGGCGTCCATTGTGCGTCCGGATCACCGCCCGCGCCCGCAGATGACGCAATCGCTCGCGTCGCAGGTCGTGCGCATAGTGAGAAATTTCCGACACCCAGTAGACGATCGGTCGATTCCACTCGTCACCAGCGATCCGTTCCAGGACCTCGTCCAACAGCTCATCACCCGTCGGCTCCGCGTCCACGACAAACAGCCGAGCCGGGTCACTGTCAATCCGGCCGGCAAACGACAAATCAATCAGCGAAGCCCCGGCGATGGCATAGTCCAATCGAGCTTCATGCAGCCGATCGAGCGCGCCATGCTCACTCAACCCAAGCAGCAGCAGCTGCTCGCAGATCGAAAACCCAGATGTTGAGATCGGCATGTCAGCCTCCCTCTCATATTGCAAGCCCGCAAACCGCACGCATTGCGCGAGAAGCGGGATGTCCGTCACCCAGCGATGTTAACCATTCGTTCACAATCCGACAACCATTCGATAACAACACGTGCGTAAGACAAGGCGCACTTGGCATTCGGACTCGCTTGCCGATCGGAGCTGCTGAGACGCTGGGTCTGGGCTCCCGAGCGGTATCCTGCGCCCATTGGTTCTAGATTGCGAATGAACTCATGACTAGTCACCGTGTCCAAGAGCAGGCTCGTTTCGCCGACCTGACGGCAAGCGAGCCCCCCTTTCGATTCGGTAGGCAGACGCTGTATCTGGACGATTGCCGCTCGTGGCTCCGGAAGGCCGAACCGGAGAGCATTCACGCAGTAGTCACCGATCCGCCTTACGGGCTGCATGAGTACCGACCGCATGAAGTGGCGAAAATGTGCGCAGGACGTGGCGGAGTGTGGAGGCTCCCCTCAGCATTCGACGGCTCCCATAGGAGGCCGCTGCCGCGTTTCACAATTAACTCGCCCTCGGACCGATCAGAGCTGCGGGGATTCTTCAAGGAGTGGGCTGAGTTGTTGATACCGGTGCTCAGACCCGGCGGCCACGCTTTTGTCGCCAGCAACCAGCTCATGTCCCCACTGGTCGCTTCAGCCATGGAAGCCGCTGGGTTCGAGCGTCGTGGCGAAATCGTTCGTCTCGTTCGGACGTTGAGAGGCGGTGATCGACCGAAGGGCGCACATGATGAGTTCGCGGATGTCAGCACGATGCCGCGGTCTTGTTGGGAGCCCTGGGGCCTCTACCGCCGCCCACTGTCAGAACCGACCGTGG
This sequence comes from Dehalococcoidia bacterium, assembly GCA_965261715.1. Taxonomy (GTDB): domain Bacteria; phylum Chloroflexota; class Dehalococcoidia; order Bin125; family Bin125; genus Bin125. The sequence goes on along the minus strand of OZ253471.1, from coordinate 1,914,852 downwards.
CAGCGAATCTGAGGAAATGGGGTGTTGGTGGGCTGCGACGGCTTTCCGACCAGACTCCGTTTCTGGATGTCATCGAGAGCGGAAAGACGCCAGCTCGTGAGCGCAACTTGGCATCTCATCCGACAGCCAAGCCTCAGGCATTCTTGCGGCAGCTAGTTCGGGCATCCCTGCCCGAGAACGCAGGTGTCGTTCTAGATCCGTTTGCGGGCTGTGCAACAACACTCGCCGCGGCGGAAGCGCTTGGCGTTACTGGAATCGGTACGGAAGTCGATCCTCACTATTGGGAGCTCGCCTGTGCCGCAATGCCCGCCCTGGCGGCGCTCTAGTCCCGTGAGCACAGAAGCGTCCTTCCATTTTCTTCAGCCGACGCTGCCCGATCCGGCCGGCATTGTCGATCACACGCTCCTGCCCGAGGCTCTTCCGTATGGATTGGAACCACGTCACGTCTTTCGCGCGATTGAAGACGTTCACGACCTGATTCATCAGCTCAACGTCGTCTTGCAGGGCGCGTCCTACGAGCCGCTCGAAGATTTGCTGGATCGAGCGTCGTTCTCCGGACTCATCAGCAGAACCATTGCGACCCGACTTGCCGAAGCGCGAAGCGGAAGCCTGGTCGTCAACCGGTTCCACAACGGGTATCCCGACCTGATTCCGAAGGGCGTCTATCCAAATGACGCCGTCTAGCGCGGCGTTGGTCTTGAAGTCAAAGCCAGCAGAAGTGAAGGCAGTTGGCAGTCACACGGGCCACGTCCTGCACACGGGCCACGTCCTGGTTGGTTCGTAGTTGCTCAATTCGAATTGGACGAATCTGAGGGGATCGCGCGGCTGGCGCGCGAGCCAACACGCATCATGGCCGCGATGCTCGCCAATCTGGCTGAAGACGATTGGTCATGGACGCCGGCACAAGCGGGACGCATTCGCAGCGGAACCGCCTCGATCAGGTCGCGCGGTCGGCTGAAGCTTCGCGAGGGAGCAGTCTGCGTGGATCCACCGTACCGTCAACAGCACGAGGCGTTGCTATCGTCGCTCGCCCAGACGGAGTACCGCCGCCTGGCTCCGCCGCGTGTGCTGGAAGTTCTCCGCTCGCATTCAAGCGGCACGACCGCAGCGGAAAGTTCAGGGCTGATGCCGATGGATTCCAGAGTCAGCGAGTCAGGAATCCTAGCCTCGGTACGCTCAGCGCTGACAAATCTCAAGCGAAATGGCTTGATCGCCTCACCCTCCAAGCGTGGCCAGTATGTGGCCGCCGAAGACAACGCCGAATAACCCGGTTACGTGCGAATCGCTCACGTCCTCCCTTACGACGCCGATCAGCCGGGTGGTGTGCAGACCCACACGCTGGCCCTCTCGGACGCCCTCAACGCGATGGGGCACGAAACCGAAGTCTTTTCGCCGCGTAACGCGTTTCGGGTCTCCCTCGGCGGGACCCGCGCCGACCTCGCCTTTCATCCATCGGACCTGCTGAGGTTGCGCACATTCCTCAGAACCCCGCACGACATCCTGCACATCCAGGAGCCGCTGCTGCCGCTGTTGGGTCCGCTCTCGTTGCTCCACCCCGACTCAACGCCCACGGTCGTCACCTTGCACTCGGCCGAACCTGCCACAGAGCGCGGCTATCGACTCGCGGCGCCGCTGGTTCGCGCTTTATTGCGACGAGCAGACGCTGTCATCTGCGCCAGCGAGGTCTCGCGCGAAACAGCAGCAGGTTGCCTTCCCGAGCGTGTCGAACAGATCTTCCCTTGCCTTGATCTTTCCCCCTTCTCCAACGCGGCGCGCGAGCCTGAGCCCAACACCATCCTGTTCATCGGTCGTGACGAACCCCGGAAAGGCTTGCCGACATTGCTTCGTGCTCTCGACCTATTGCCGGATGCGCGATTAATCGTCGCCGGTCCCGTCTCGGCGTCGACAGAGAAGCTCGCCGATCAGCGGACGATCTTCCTCGGTCAAGTTCCTCACCAGGACATTCCAGCACTGCTGAGCAAGGCGACCTGCGCTGCGTTCCCCGCTACGGGCGGTGAGGCATTGGGACTTGTCCTGATCGAGGCGATGGCCGCCGGCGTTCCCGTCGCCGCGACCGATATTCCCGGCTACCGCATCGCCTCAGACGACGGCGCCGCCGCGCTGCTCTCGCCGCCGGGCGACCATGTTTCGCTTGCCACGCATCTCCGGCAATTGTTGACCGACCCGTCGCTGCGCGTCCGGCAGGTTGAGCAGGGACGAAGGTCAGCTCGTCGATTCGATGCTCGACTTGTCGCCCAACAGCACCTCGACCTGTATCGATCTCTTCGTCGGCCCTAGCCTGAACTGGTGACCCGCGCTCTCCTTGTCCTGTTGTTGGTCTTCGTTGCCGCTGCTTCACTGTTTCCCAGCGTGCTCAAGGCACAGGCGCAGGAAGTCGAGTGGACCTTCGCAGAGCGCGATGATGTCATCCTCTGGCACTACCAGGGCGAGCTACGAGCGGAAGACCTTGCCGACCATGGACAGGGCGCGTACGACCTCGTCAGCGACCTGATCGACGCCTCGCTTGAGTCGCCACTGACGATCATCGTCTGGCCCGAGGGCGGCGACCCGATGGACCCTGCTCAGTTCCCAGAGGGCATCGACGAAGCTGCACTCGTGCAACATGTGATGCGCAACGCCTCGGGCGACGTCCGCAACGCCGTGACCAATTCGCTGATCAACGCGGCAACTGGAGCGCACGCAGGCGACGTGCCAATCTGGATTCGCTCAGCCCTTGGATTCTGGTCACAGGGACCGCTACCAGGCTTCTACCTGAGACGCGCCGGCGCAGTGGTGATTTTCGACCATGAGGAGTTCTACACGTTCGAGCAGCTCGAGACCGTTCCGGTCACCTGGCAATTTCAGGCCAAGTACTTCGGCCAGGCCGGCGGCATGTTGAGCTGGATGATCCAGGACTGGGGCACAGACGCGCTCGGCGAGCTCTTCCGTCTGACGGCGTCGGGCATTCCCTTCTACGATGCTCTCGAACAGGTCTACGAGATCCCGAACGAGAAGTTCATCTCGGAATTCAACAAGAACGCCGAGCGCGCTCTGTTGCTCAACTGGCCCTACATCGAGCCGCAAACGCCGCCGATTTGGGACCGGCTCAACATCAACTACATCTTCATCATTGCCGCGGCGATCCCGATGCTCATATTGAGCTACTTCATCGGTAAGCGACTGTTTTACGACTAGCGCTGTTCCCCCGCTCTTCCGCGACGGTTCGCTGTGTAGAGTGAATTCACGGCGGTCGGGCTTGCTCTGGGGACCTCGTGTCTCTCCTCCCCCACTCGATATCAACGGACATCTCCGAGCGCCTCGGGCGTGCCGTCGCGCGTACCGGTCTGACGCCCAACGCGCTCACCGTCATTGGCCTGCTCGGGATGGGAGGCGCGGCGACGTTCGCCGCCTACGGCATGTTCTGGCAGGCCGGAATCCTCATGCTGGCCGCGGCGTTCTTCGACCTGCTCGACGGCGCTGTCGCGCGCGCGACCAACACGGCGTCCAACTGGGGCGCCGTCTTCGACGCTGTCTCCGACCGCCTCGCCGACTTCGCGCTGCTCTTCGGTCTGTTGATCTGGTACAGCGCCGCTGAGCGATTCGACCGAACGGCGATCGTGCTCATTGCGATCGCCCTGTTCGGCAGCATGATGGTCAGTTATACGCGCTCGAAGGCCGGAGAATTCGGGGTCAGCATCCGCACAGGTCTGGGAACGCGGCTAGAGCGCGTGCTGATCATGGCAATCGGACTGCTCTCGTCTCAGATCATTCCGATTCTCTGGCTGCTCGCTGTCCTCACCAACCTCACCGCGCTACAACGATGGTTCATCACCTGGCGAGCCATGCAAGCCATCGAAGCCGGACCACCGCCGATTGAGACTGATCAACCGGACGAACCACAGGACAGTCCGTTCGGAGGGACGGTGGGCGACTAAACAGCTTCCCGCTTCCCCCCTCGCGGAGACCTTGGCAAAACTCACAAATCCCCTCTCCCCCCCTTGCGGGGGGAGAGGTCACGGAGTGACAGAGGGGGGGTCCGCGCACAGCGACTAGATAGGCCAGGGGATGGGGAGCCCCCCCCTCTGCCTACGGCATCTCCCCCGCAAGGGGGGGAGAGGGGAATCATGAGTTTTTCAAAGGTCTCCTCGCGGGGGAAGCTGCCGAAGGCTGAAGGGGGTTCCCCGATCGGCCACCAACGGGAGTTATTCAGAGGATTCTTAGCTGTTGTCGCCTACCAGGGCGACGATCTCCGTGACCGTCTCGTCGCGCCACGAGGCCCACTCGTCCGACGACTGCAGGTCACGGTAACCCTGACGGATGCGAGCGCGCATGTCGTCTTCCGACTCGCCCTCTTTGCGGCTGAAGAGCTTTTGCATGTTGGCCATGTGCTCGTTCGCCACGGCCGGTCGCTCGATCCAGTGACCGATGTACTCGTGGTCGAGCGTGTACAGCACAGCAGTCGGGATCGACTCATGCAGGCCTTCCTTGAGGAACTCGGACATGATGTCGGAGTTCTCGTCGCGGGGAAAAATGCGCAGTTCCCAACCCGCAGTCGACGCAATTTCGGCCAGCACCGGCAGGCCGCGGTAGACATCCGGGCACCAGTCTTCACCGAGCACGAGCATCTTCAGTCGCGGCAGCGCCTGCAGCGCCTCACGACCCTCTTCCGACATCTGCCAGGAGGCCATGTTGCGGATAAACCGCTCCACATTCGCGTCGCCACGAGGCGCCCCGCCCGGCGTCAGCCGCTGGAAGTTCTCCTCGGAGTTGATGAACGCCAGGTACTGGTTCCAGGTCATGCCCGACTTGAACCGTTCCGCCGTCACCACAGATTCTTTGGTTGCCGTTGTCATCGCGTCAGCTCCTTCATGTCGTTGCGTGCATGTTGTTGCGTGAATGCCAATCTGCGCCATCGCAGTCCCAATCAGTCTAACCATGCTCCGCAATCGTCGCCCAGAATCTCGCAGCGCCGACCCTCGTCAGGCTGTCGCAACAGTCGTCTGCCTTCTACTTCCGTCATACCCGCGCTCCGTCGCGGGTATCTCGCCGAGTGCTGCACCAACGGTTGAAACCGGGAAACCGCGGCCATTTCAACCGCACAGCCTGCTCCTGGCTTTCGTGCCGAGCACAACGAAATACCCGCTGCTGTGCGCGGGTACGACGGAGGTGATGGTTGGGTGATTTCTGAGACGCCAACCTCGAGCGGGAACCTACTCCCTCGGCACTCGAAAACATGAGACGCCTTCACAGGTCGCCCCTACGACATCGACGCAGTCATCAGCGTTGGCTAGTGCTCCTGGTGACAGGGACAGGTGCACTCGTCCAGCGAGTACCTCAGCACGTCCACGTACGTCGCCTCTGCCAGATGCTCAGCCAGTTGCGAAGGCAATCGCAAGCCCTCGGTGGCGCCCGCTTGCGTCACCGACGCGTAGGCATAGACCGCCATCGCCGCTGCGCGGTCGATCACGTCCGCGATGTCGCTTCTCAGAACACCCTCTTCGCCAGCATGCCGTTCATCCAACGCCACACCTCACAGTTAGTCCAGACCTAGTCTCGGGGAAGTCAAGATGCGCTTAGGATACACCTGAGCAAACCGGATGATCGGCGCGATGTGCATCACCGCGCCGATAACAGTTGAGTGCAACAGGACGGATCTCAAGATGTCACAGTTCGAATTCGGCTGCCAGATTCCTGCCTGGCATTGGCATTGGGACGTCTCCGAGCTGCGCGACTGGGCGCAGGGCGTCGAGGCAATCGGCTGCGACTTTATCTCGATGGCCGACCACGTCATCTATGCCTACGCCCGCGACGACCGGCCGCAGACCGGGCCGTACACCGACGACGTGCATCAGCACGAGGTGCTGACGACCCTCGCCTGGCTGGCCGCCCACACGAGCCGCGTCGCGCTACAGACCAACGTTCTGGTCCTGCCGCAGCGCGAGCCGGTACTCGTCGCCAAACAGGCCGCCGAGATAGACATCCTCTCCGGCGGCCGCATGCGGCTGGGCATCGGGATTGGCTGGCAATGGCAGGAGTTCGACGCGCTCAGCGCCAACTTCCGCCAGCGCCCCAGCCGGATGGAGGAGTACATCCGCGTCCTACGCGCCTGCTGGACCGAGGAACCGATTAACTTCAATGGTCGCTACGTCAACATCGACAACATGTCGGTGATGCCCAAGCCAGTCACACCAGGCGGCCCACCGATCCTCTTCGGCGGTCTCTCCAAGCCGGCGATCGAGCGCACCGCCCGCCTCGGCGACGGTTGGATCGCCCCGGTCGCCAGCAATCTCGCCCAACTGGCCCAACTCTGCACCGACTTGCGAGCCGAACTAGAAAAGAACGACCGCGACCCAGACGATTTCCCCATCCAGTGGCTGCCACCGCTGGACGCCGACATGTCAACCATGCTTCGACAGTTGACCGGCGCTCGAGACATCGGCATCACCAGACTCGGAATCGGCATGCCCAACTACGACCGAGAACTGTCAATCCCCGTCGACCAATACCTGCAAACCATCGAAACCGCCTGGAGAGAAGTCTGGCCCGAGGTCAAGGGCGGTTAGTCAACGAAGACTTGAAGCAGCGTCATCAACGCCGCCAGCGCGGTAAACAAGCCAAGCGAGACGATCAGCAACGTTTGGACCATACGGGCTTCCAGCACCCGAATTTCGGCGATCAGTTCTGCCCGGAACTGGGCGAGATCTTGTTTGGTGGCCAGCTCGCTCGTGGCATCCTCGAAGGTCTCTTCAAGTGCGACGACAAACTCCTGAGCGGCCTCTTCGGACGCAATGTCGCCGTCAACCATGATGTTTCGGAACCTGAGCGTGTCGATGATTGCCATCGGGTCGTCGTCCCTTTCAACGTCGAGTCTAGCTCGATCAGTACTTGCCCAAGCTGCCGGTGACCGCACTGCAGACCACAGCGAAGATCCCCGCTAGCTCAGCGTCACCACTGCGAGGATGATGCCTGTCGCGAGAGCGATCGCCGTGAGGATCACGCCGACGAAGACCAGCAAGTTCTGCATCATCCGCGTCTCACGCTCGGCAGCATCCCGCTTCAGGTCGTCGGCCAGGTTGTCCAAGTCCTTCTTCGTTGCCAAGTCATCACGGCTTTCGACAAACGTGTCCTCCAGTGCATCAACGAACTCTTCAGCTTCGTCTCGTGGCATTGCCATCCGACCGAAGATGGCCCGAAACCGCGGTCTGTCGATGCGAATCGCCATGCTTGCTCCTACAACGACCAGTGTAGTACACAATCAGAACTCTTGTTCCCAAATGGGAACAGCGCCTATTCGCTATCCCAACACAACCCCCTCGTCCTGAACATCGACATCAGATAGTGCTGAGCGTTGTCGCAGCGCAATCCTGACCGGTGCAACGCCGACCGAACACCGCCAATGTGTTCCTCCGCGCCAACCAGCGCGTGCTCTACGCCGTCGACTGACAACGACAACAGGAATCTGATACTTAACAACAAGGCGTGTTGATATCGTTCGGCGCGGTCGTCATCGCCGGCACGCTGCGCAATGGCCAACGCGCTCGAGATGCCTTCGCCATACGCCGCCGTGCCAATGCCCGGTGTGTTCTGGAAGGCGCCCACCCAGAGCGGGTTCTCAGAGTCCTCGCCGTGTTGCTCTTCGAGCGCCCAATCGGCCATGTCGTACGCGTACTGTTTGGATAGATCATCTTCGGCCAGGGCGTGCCACTGATCACATGCCTGGATCATCCATGTGGTGAAAGACAGGTCGCGTTCATCCTCGTGCTGCCAACGTGATTGGTAGTACTTCAGCGAACGCTCAACCGCCGACTTCAGTCGTGGACGCTTACGCTTTGCGTACAATCTGGCCAGCGCCAACACAATCTGACCGGAGTAATACGTCTCCGAACCTTCCAGCTCCATACCCCGAGCCTTGGTGCCAAGCCGTCCGTCGTGCGACTGCACGGCCAATAGCGACGACGTGAGCTGTTCAACCGTTTCGCGAGGTATGCGCAGCGATGATCCCAGCTCCGTCATCGCCAGCAGTAGCAACGGCGGCGCCCCCAGCTTGGCCTCGCCGTACATGTCCCTGAGATAGAACAGCCTCCCCGGTCCGTCTCGCCGCAGATGTCGATCGAGAATCCCGCCGACGGCGGCGGCAGCCGCCTGGCCGATCTTCGGGTCACGCGTCAGTCGAGCGACCATCGCAATGGCCCAGGCGCATCCGCATTGGCGCACGAGTTGGTCATAGGGCGTCCAACCACCTGGGTTGTCGGCGTTGGGCGCCTGGTATTCGTAGGCAAAGGAGCCGTCCTGGCGCTGATGACGAAGCAACCAGGACGCTGCCTGCAGTCCTGAGCCCATCACTCGGTCCGGCAGCACTTCTTCCATCTGCACTAACCGGAATCCGCCCGACCGAGCAGTAATCCGCTCGCCGTCCGTCGGCGCGACCGTGCCCAGAGCTTCAACCGTTGTGAATACCTCGACCGCGGTTGAGGAGGCCAATCGAGCGCCCGGTGGCCGGACTTCGCGATTCAGCCCCTTAACCCATGCAGCCGTGCGACCGTCGGTTCGCAAGGCGTCGAACGGCCATCCGCGAGCCACACGATCTCCATCTCGAAGCAGCAGTCCCTCGTATCCCGACAGCGGAGTCTGCAGCAGACCAATCAGGCCGTCCGGCTTCCGCGTCGAACGCTCGACTTCAACTTCGATTCCCAGCGCATCGCCCGGCTGATCCGACTCCTCGCCAAGACCCTCGCGCAGCGCCGCTCCGGCGGCTTGAGCGGCAGCTAATCCGTCGACTGCGGACGCTTCGGCCTCCGCGACCACCAGGCCCGATCGCCACAGACGTGCTCGCGCTGCGATGTCGCCCTCGACCGCGTCGAGCGGCGCGCCGGCGAAACCCGCGCGCGCCGCCGACAGAACGTCGGCCGCTTCCAATACCTGCGTCGGCGCCACCTAGTACGCGCCCTGACGTTCGAACAGCGTGCGCGGATTGCCGATCAGCATCTGGTCAACCTGAGCCTGTGTCACGCCCCGCTCAAGCAGCGCCGGGACGACGTCGTCGGGGATGTGGTTGAAGTGCCAGTTCGGCTGCGCCTGTCGCACCGCGTCAATGTCGGGGATCCAGTCCAAGCAGCACGACGCATCATGAGCCAGCAGCATCTTCTCGGTGTAGCCGTCCGCGGCCAGCTTGACGACCGTATTCACGCGGTCGTCAAAGGGCAGAATCCCGTCCAACCCGAAGCGGTCGAGGCCGACGTAGGAACCGCGATCCATCAGCGACTTCAGGTAGTCGGTATCCGCGGTGTCACCAACATGCCCAATCACGATCCGCGAGAGGTCGCAACCTTCGTCTGCGAAGACATCCTGTTGCTTCGCGCCCAGCTCGGGCGGACCGTTGTGCGTCGCGATCGGCACGCCCGTCGCCCGATGCGCCCGAGCGCCGGCGCGCAGGCACTTTTCGTTATAGGTGTCGACGCCGCCGCCCTGCTCGTCCGAGGCCAACTTGATGATGTTCGCCTTGACCTCGGTGCCGGCGATGCCTTCGGTGATGTCCTTGACGAAGACCCGCGTCAACTCCTCGGCCGGACGCCCGCGCCAGTACATCGACCTCAACCAGTAGATGCCGGTGCAGACCACGACGTTGAGCGATGTCACCCCCGCCACCTTCTGCAGGTAGCCCATGTCGCGTCCGAGATCGGCGGTCGACAGATCGACCACCGTGCCCACGCCGCGCTGTTGCAGCGCGTTCAGCTTCTCTTCGGCCGACGCCACGCAACCCGCCTCATCCCACAGCTCCGGCCAGTTCTCGGAGATGCCCGGAGACTTGATCCCGATGTGCTCGTGAATCAGCGTCCGTCCCAGCTCAGAAGTATCAAGCTCACCATGAAGCGTATTAATCGACGGCATCGGCCCGGTCCTTTCTTGGGGTCTGTCCCCAAGGAATCAGATTCTCTGTTGGAGAATGCTAACGCTCGCCGCGAACGGGTCGATAGGCTGAGTCCGTTCTTCCTCATGTCCGCCGACGGGAGCTCCAATGGACGCCGACGCTTCGAAACAGCTGATCCAGCAGGTCCGCGAACTCGCCCGCGGACCATTCCGCGAGCGCGCCGCCGACGCCGATCGCGACGGCCAACTCTGCATCGACAACTACAACGAACTTGCCGAGCTCGGAATTTCGGGATTGCTGATTCCTGAGTCGTTTGGCGGGCTTGAGGCCGACGGACATACCTTCATGAAAGTGATCGAGGAGATCGCATACGGCGACGCTTCGACGGCCGTCGCGGTCAATATGCACCTGCTGGTCACGTCAATCGCGAGCGTGCTGCCACCATTTCCGCGTCGCGACGCCATCTTGCGAGCCTGCGCCGAAGGGGCCTGGTGCTGCGCGCCGGGGAGTATTCCTTCTCGGGAGCTCGACAACACCACGACCGGATTCATGGCGGTTGAGCATGGCGCCGATCTCGTCGTCTCCGGTCGCGCCGGATTCGCCTCGGGATCGGACGCGGCTCGTTTCATGATGCTGGGCGCGCTGATTGAGCGTCCAAGCGAGCCTGACCTCGTACTCGCGTATCCCGAGCTTGATCAGGACGGCATTACCAATCGAGGTAACTGGAACGGCATGGGCCTACGCGCGACCGCCTCGCACGACATAGTGCTTGAAGACCTGCGAATACCCCGCTCCGACTGTTTCGTCGTGCCATTGTCCTTGCTGCGTATGGGCGAGCAGATGATCCCCCAGCTGCAATGGCAGCGTCGTGCCTACCCCGGACTCGGCATCTGCGCGATCTGGCTGGGCAACGCGCAGGCCATGTTCGACGAAACGCTCGAGTACCTGAAGCAGCGCCGGGGCTACCTGGCGCAGGCAAACAGCCCCTTCGGAGGCGCCAACGAAACACGCTCACAGCAGGCCTGGGCGCAGATGGCGCTCGGCGACATGGACAGCTGGCTCGGCTCGGGTCGCACCGTCCTCGATCACGCGACCGCCCAGGTCGAAACCCCGTACGCCGACCGCCAGTCGTTCATCCGCATGCAGGTCCGAGCGACGCACCATCTCCGCCGCGTGACCGAGGAGGTCGCGCAGACCAGCATCAAGACCACCGGCGCCCACGCCTACGTCAAGGGCCAGCCGCTGGAACGGCTCTACCGAGACCTCACCGGAGGCATCGTCATGGCCTGGAAAACCGACGAACTCCAGCACTCGCTGGGACTGGCAGCACTTGGTGAGGAAATCACGATCGTCGGCCCGGCCGGGACGTAGTTCGCTGAATCTGCAGTTTCAGCGTTAGCGCCCGAAATCCCACGGATTCAAGAGGGACACGCCAAGCTGTCGGAAATCGCTGACGTTTCTGGTCGCGACGATGAGATTGTTGATCTTCGCGGTCGCCGCAATCATCGCATCTGTGCGCAACGTGTCTGATTGCCCGACCGTCAACCGAGCCCATTCTCGAAACGCAGCTGCGTCCATGTCTACGATCTCGAAGTGCGCGAGGACTTCCATGTCCAACCACGCCTCGATTTCGGACGCTTTGGTGGGGTCCTGTCTGCGAGTCTGTTCGATTCCGGACTGAATCTCTCCAATGGTCACGGCGCTCAGGAAGAGGCCGGCCTCTTCCTTTGAGGTCACCCATTCGAGAACGACAGGATTCGGCCGCCGCTTGCGCAACTCAGAGACCACATTGGTATCCAACAGATACATACTTAGTCGCTGAGGTCAGACGAGCTGCGCAATTGCCAGTCCTTCCGCGAAGGAATCGGGATGTCTCCGCGGGCTTCCGGCGCGAGGAGCCACTCCTTGATCGTGAGATTCATGCGTTGACGCATCTCCCGCCACGTTTCGATAGAGACCAACACTGCAGATTCGGCCCCGTCGCAGGTGATGATCTGTGGCTCGTCTGTCAAGCTTGCAGCCAACATCTCGCCAAATTGACCGCCCACTTTTTCGGCTTGCCAAGGTCCTGACATAGCGCACCTCCAAGAACATCTTCACCGTAGCCAGTTCTGCGCGCACCGACTAGATGGCTGGCTAACGTCGAGCATCGAAATAGGCAGGGCGCTGATACCATACGCCCAAACACACATCGCCCTGCAATTCAAGGAAAGGCCGCATATGGCTTCCCCGCTCAAGACTGAACTCTGCGACATGCTCGGCATCGAGATTCCTGTCATCCTCGCCGGGATGGGAGGCGCGGCTGGTCCGACCCTCGCCGCCGCCGTTTCTGAGGCCGGCGGACTCGGAGTCGTCGGCGCCACCGGATACACGCCTGACGAACTCGCCGGGATGATCGCCAAGGTTCGTTCGCTCACCGACAAGCCGTTCGGCGTTGACCTGCTGCTGCCTTCCTCGATCGCCGACTCCGGCAACCGCGAGGACCTCGAGCTGGAAATCTCCACCGAACACCACCACTTCGTCGACCAGCTCAAGCAAGAGTTTGAGATTCCCGACCCGTCGTCCCTGGTTGACCGTCCCCCGCTGACCCAGGACTACTTCCGCCAGCAGGTCGAGGTCATCCTCGACGAGAACGTTCCCGTCTTCGCCTCCGGTCTGGGCAACCCGGGCTGGATGGTCGACGACGCGCACGCGCAGGGCATGAAGGTCATCGGTCTCGTCGGCAACACTCGCAACGCCCGACGCGTCGCCGCCGCCAACGTTGACGCCGTCGTCGCGCAGGGCACCGAGGCTGGCGGACACACCGGCCGAATCGGCACGCTCGCGCTCGTCCCGCAGGTCGTTGACGCCATCGCTCCGATCAAGACGATCGCTGCCGGCGGCATCATGGACGGCCGCGGATTACTCGCCGCCCTCGCGCTCGGCGCTGAGGCGATCTGGTGCGGCACCGCCTTCCTTGGCACCTGGGAGGCCTATCAGGACTCCGAAGAGCGAGGCGAGACCGACGAATGGACGCGCAAGGTCCAGTGGGACAAGCTCGTTGCCGCCGTCGACGAGGACACGCGCATCGGCCGCATGTACTCAGGCAAGACGATGCGTCACATGTACAACGCCTGGACCGAGGCCTGGGAGCGCCCCGAAGCGCCGCCCACGCTGCCGATGCCGCTCCAGGGATTGCTCGTCGGCGAAGCGCTGCGAGGCGCGCGCGAGGCGCACATCGAGGAACTCATCGGCGGACCAGCCGGTAACGGCGCCGGTCTGATCAAAGCCATCCGCCCCGCGATCGAGGTCGTGGACCAGATGGTCGCCCAGGCTGAGGGGCTGATCGAGAGATTCGGTTCACCGGTTCGCGCATAAGCGCTCCCCCGTTGGGGGAGCTGTCGCGAAGCGATTGAGGGGGCCACGCGGCACGGCCTCCCGCGCGCTGTGGGTTGCTCTTTCGCGCCTTCGGCGCACCTCCCCCAAAGGAGGGTCGGAGATGGGATGAAAATCTGTCCCGCCTGTCACCGTGAGACCTTCGGCGGGCGCGCCGCCTGCCACCGCTGCGGCGCCGATGTTGGGCGCCAACGCCTCATCGCGCTGCCCAGCCGCGACGCCGCCACCCTGGTCGGACCAGTCCCGTTCACCGCTCAGCAAGGCGATCTCGTGCTCGATGTCGACGGCGCGACGTTCCTGAGCGAGGACGGTCGCCCGCTCTTGCATATCCCTGCGTCCTCGGTTGACACTGTGCGACCGTCACGCGGCCGAGACCTCGTAATCAAGTGGGTTCCGCCTAATCGCAACCGAGCGCGGCGCACCCGGCTGCGCGTGCGCTGGGCGCCCCAGGCCGATCGCACCTTGCGCACGGAGTCGATCGGCTCGCACTACGCCCTGCGACGACCATACGGTTACCGAGTCCCACGCGATCCAAATCGCAGAACCGGCCGCGACTACACGGTCGTCCGAGATCGTTGGCTCTCGGCCCTGCAAATGCTGCTGAGCGCCGACCGCTACGTACTGGAGCGCCGCTATCGTGCCGCGTCGCAATAACAAGGGCCGACGCGCCGGCCAGCGACCGCGTCGCTACCACAGCAGCAGGGAATCTCGGCGAGAGCGCCGCGAGTTGATGGTGCTGGACGAGCAGCCCAAGCCTGTCGTCCCTCCAGAATGCGGAAACTGCCTGGAATGGCTCCCACCCAGAGCCGACGCCATGGGAGGCAAAGGAACCTGCACCCACCCCGCCAGCGGAATCCTCGCACCGCTAATCGACACCCCCGCCTGCACCTTCTTCAACCCCCGCCGTTGAGCCGATGGGATGAGCACGACACCGCTCTCATCTTGCTCTTACATCGTCATTCCCGCGCTCCGTCGCGGGAATCTCGCCGAGACGGCCACCGTCGCTATCGCCTGAAGATGCTCACTCGCCTCGAATTGCTTAGCGCGATCCTGACCACTGTGATGCGCGCTGCGAGATACCCGCGCCAAGTGCGCCTGTAACGAACCGGGTGAGAGACTATTCCTACTCCGCCGTCCGATTGTCCACGCCGACCACGTGCATCCGACCCGTCTCTCCGGCGACATCGTCCACGTAGTGCAGCCGCGATTCGCCGATACTCACGTAGGTCGGCACCACCTGTTGCCCGGAGCGATTGACCCTTGCCTCAACTGGGAATGTCGGACGCTCTTCGTCGATGCCGAGTTGGTCGCCCGCTAGCGCGGCGGGATGGCCGCTCTCGAGGCACCATCGGGCGAAGTCTCCATGGAACTCGAACCAATCGCCCTCGCAGGCCTCGGCGAAGTTCTGCATGGCTCCTATGGCTGTCCACAAGGCGGAAGCGTCGAGACCGCCGAATTCTGTCCGCAATGCCACGAGCGGCAGATGCTCTGCCGCGGCGTCGATCATTTCGTCGAGCGCAGGTGTTGTTATCTCCGACCAGCCGGGGCTGGCGTCGGATGCCGACGGCGTCAACTGGCGCTCGAGCTCGTAGGCCCGCGCCCGCGCGGCGCGGATGGCGTCAATGCTGGGTGGCGGTTCGTCCGGCTCTGACGTCCTGATCGCGCGTTGCTCTTCCAGCTCCGTCTCCAGCGCCTCGATCCGGGCGGACTGCTCAGGATCGGCGACCACCACTTGCTCAACCACGCGCTCTGGTTCGGGCGGCGGCTGAGTCGGCGATGATGCTGGCGAATCGGGAAGTGGCGCCGGCCTCGACGAGGTCTGACGCTCCACCCAGAGCAGCGCCGCGATCGCTCCGGTCACGAGCGCCACCAGCGTTTGGAACAATCTCACATTGTCCTCACGACAGCTTCACAGGTCGCTGCCTCGGACGCCCTGGAGCCAGGTCAGGCACTTGGCGTAGGCCGCCTCGGTGATCAGGTCCCGAGAGAGTAGATAGGTGAGCAGGCCTTCCAGTGTGAGCAGGGAATGCACCGTGACGCCTTCGCGCCGCAACCGCTCGACCCCGCCCGCGCCGCGATCAATCAGGACGAAGGCGTCCCTCACCATCAGCCCGGCCGAGCGCAGCAGGTCGGCCGTCTCAGCTAGCGATCCGCCGCGCGTCATCAGGTCGTCTACGAGAATCACCGTCTGTCCGGGGTAATACGAACCTTCGATTTCCTCGGCCACATGCAGAATCTGGCTCGTTGGGTGGATGTAAATCATCGGCATATTGCTGGACAGCGAGAACGCGGTCGCCGCGTGCAGGCCACCCATCGGCACGCCGGCAATGAGCTCGAACGGCGCGATCGTCGGTCGCAGCATGCCGCCCAACATGCGCGTTTCGTCGCTCAGCAGATCGCCGATCCGCCGCAGCGCCCAGGGATGCGCGATCAGGCGTCGCACGTTGATGTAGACCGGCGAACCGAGCGTCGCGCCGAGGTCAAAGTCGCCGAACATGATCCCGCCCGAGTCCCACAGCGCCCGCGCTAACCAGAGGTTGCCGGGTTCGTCGCTTTGCGGAGTCCAGGCGGCACGGCTGGGGTCTGACATTATGCACCCACCGCCAACGACACTGAATGCGGTAATGGCCGGCCGGCGAGTCCGGCGCGCAGGTTCGCGACTGCGATGTCGGCCATCTTGCTGCGCGTTGCCATCGACGCCGAGCCGATGTGCGGCAGCACGACGACGTTGTCCATCGTCAGCAAGGGCGAGTCCATTGAGAGCGGCTCGGCGGCGGTCACATCCAGTCCGGCGCCGCCGATTCGTTCCCGTCGCAGCGCGTCCACGAGTGCCTCCTCATCGACGATTGGTCCTCGTGCCGTGTTGATCAAGATCGACCCCGGATGCATCTGCTCAAACGCTGCTGCATTGATCAACCCTCGCGTCTCATCGGTGAGTGCCACGCTCACCGCGACGAAGTCCGATCGAGCCAGCACTTCGTCGAATGGTCGTTGTTCCGCTCCCACCGCCGCCGCTTCGTCCGGTCGCGGCGTGCGATTCCAGCACAGCACGCGCATGCCGAAGCCCTGTGCCCGGCGCGCGATCGCCTGTCCGATCGCGCCAAAGCCAATCACACCGAGCGTCGAGCCATAGACGTCAATGCCGGCCATCTGGGTCGGGGTCCACGTCTTCCACTCGCCCGCCTTGACATACTCGGCCGCCTCGACGACCCGTCGCGCCGACGCGAGGATCAATGCCCAGGCCATATCTGCGGTCGTTTCGGTCAGGACGCCGGGCGTGTTGCCGACCGCAATCCCCCGCGCGCTGCAGGCTGCGACATCGACGTTGTCGACGCCGACCGCCATCTGTGAGACGACCTTGAGCTGTGCGCCTGCCGCCGCCAGCACCTCGCCGTCAATCTGGTCGGTGATCAAACAGACCAGCCCATCCACGCCTTCGACCCGCTCGATCAGCGCCTCACGCGACGGAGGGAAGTCCTCAGGCCAGACATCCAGATCGAAGTCCAGATCTTCGCGCAACGCCGCAAACCCGTCGCCAGGCAGCTCACGCGTCACGAATACCCGATGCTGTTCAGTCATCCACAGCCTCCTGCTCATCGGTCAAGATAGTAGGGGTGAGAGTCCGTGGCGAAACCGATTGACGAATCCACTCGACGAAACAGGGAGTTCCATGCGTTTCAGTGTCGCGGCGGTGGCATTCCTCGTGGCGCTGGTTGGCCTGGTTGGCTTTGCCTGTGGATCAAACAAGCGTCTCACACTCGAGCAATACGCCAATTTCTGCGCCGACGGCCTCGCCTCAACACAGTCGCTCATCCAGCCGGAATCGTTGACCTGGGGAGACCTGCGAGAACTGGGAGAGTCGTCATCGCAACAGCTCAGAGCCGTCAATCCGCCGGAGGTGCTGGGAGACTTCCATCGGGCCAGCCTGAAAGCAATGGATTTCGTCGTCGGCGTGGCAACAGAGCAGCCACCAGACGATGTAGCAAATCCGCTGGCCTTCGGCTTTCAAGCCCTGCAAATCGCCACACAGTTGCAACGAGCCGTCGAGGACTTGCCGGTCGATGTGCGGCGAACAATGGCGGAAGCTGGCTGCTTGTAGCGGTTCCCTTCTCCCCCCCTTGCGGAGACCTTTGAAAAACTCACAAGTCCCCTCTCCCCCCCCTTGCGGGGGGAGATGTCACGGAGTGACAGAGGGGGGGTCCTCCGTCAGCGACCAGATAGGTGATGAGATAGGGAGCCCCCCCTCTGCCTTCGGCATCTCCCCCGCAAGGGGGGAGAAGAGTAGTTTTTCAAAGGTCTCCTTGCGGGGGGAGATGTCACGGAGTGACAGAGGGGGGGCTCCGCCGACAGCGACCAGATAGGACTTGAGACGGGGAGCCCCCCCCTCTGCCTACGGCATCTCCCCCGCAAGGAGACCCTTGGAAAAACTCCAGCACTCCCGGTTCTCCGTCCCCGCCCCCGAGCGGGGACCTGCCCCCGTTCCCCGCAGGCCGAACGACAAAGGTGCGCTGCATACCTGGTGGAGAGCGACCACGAGGCGTAGCCTCGCGAAGCCGAACGGGTCCCCGCTCGGGGGCGGGGACGGAGAGGTTCCCCAAGTGCGACTTTTTCCAAGGTCTCCGCAAGGGGGGAGGAGAGGACTTACGCAAAGGTTTCCTACAACAGCCGACGAATCAGAAACAGTCCCACCGGCCCCAGCGTCAAGCCCAACAGCCAGCCCAGACGCTTGGGCCGACCCTGGCTGGCCGCCATCGCGGCTCCGGCGAATCCCATCCCGACCCAGACCATGAGGCCCAGGGCCAACACGCCGATGATTGTCGCCAGGACCGCGACGACCAGCGCGAGCGCCGTGCCGAGCAGACCTAATGGAATCCCGACCAGCCAGAGCAGTAACCGTTGCCACGGACTGCGGGATCGACGATTCGCCCGTTGGGCCTGGTCGCGGGCCGAGTCGGCCCACTGCTGGCCGCGACCGACCCACAGGGTCACCGCACGACGGCCGTCATGCCATTGCAGCGGCTGATCGCCAGGCCGGCTGCGAGATTGGTGGCGCGACATGCGAACCATGGTACGGGCATTGACTCGTCGTCGAAGGTGTCGCGACTGCAGCATCATCAGCGACTGCCGCCTCTGCTGCCTCGATCATCACGCCCGACACCAGTCCATACGTCTGCATCCAGGCTTGTCGGACTTCGGGCGTGAACGCCTCGCCGAGACCCTGCTCCAATGTCCAGATCAGGGCAGCGCCGACCGTTTCGTAGTGTTCCGTCTTCACGCCGTATCCGACGTGCCGCACGGCGAGTTGCTCGAGTACGGGTATTAGTTTCTCAATGCGATCCAAACCCTTGACCGCCGCCGACAGCATCTGCATCAGCTTGCGACCCTGGTCCGAGAGGTCGTCGGGAAACATCGACCGCAACGACGGATCGAGTTCAAACAGTCTGCTGTAGAACAGCCGCGCCGCATCGTCGGCGATCGGCGTGACCAGGGCAAACGATTCCTGCACGAGCACGTTGGTTCGCTCATCCATCGAGAACTCCAATCGCTCTACGTGTTGCGTCAGCTCACGGTATGTCGCAACTCGGAGAGTGATCGGTAGGTTTGATGCGAAGCAACATCTAACGTGCGATACGTCGCAGTTGAATTGAAACGCTATTGATGCTGTTCCGCGCTCTGTTGCCTGGTTACTAAATCGATGCGCATTTGTCGCTGGTTCGGCTCGACGCCCGAGGAGAAGTTTGGCCGGTAGTCCGACTGCCGACCCTCGATCTGCGCCCCGTGTTGCCGGTCATGCCGGTAGAACGAGCGCAGGTATTGCATCACCGTGAGTTCGCCGAAGCCGGGCGTAACGGCCGTGTTGGAAAACTCCGGCAACGACAGCGAGCGTATGAAGCCGTTCGTGCGTTCACGTTCGGCGATCAGAATATCCAACAGGTCCCGAACCGTATGATTCGGCGCATCTTCAATCGGGATATCTACCGGCTCGCCGCGGACGCCGCTGACATCCGCGCCGCTCTCGGCCAACGCCGCTCGGCACCAGGCGATGTAGGAGCGCTCCATCTCCCACAGATGCGATAGCTGCTCCTTCGCCGTCCACTGCTCTTCACCGACGGCGTCGACCGGCACGCGGTTGGCGTCATCGCCGCGCAGACCTTCGGCCCCAGCAATCAACTTGCCGCGTTCCTCCGCCATCTTTGACAGCAGGGCGTCAACGTCATCCTGCGTGTAGGTCAGCTGCGTTGTCATGATGGATGTCCTTTCGGATCGATGAAGCTCATGCGCCTGATTGCAGCGCACGTTTGATCTGGGCCAGATGCAATCGGTCGTGGTCGACGCTGTTGCGCACCAGTATCTCGACGGTGTAGAGGTCGTGCTCCTCGTGGCGACCAGTCCGCGACCAGCCGGCTTCGGGGATGTGTTCGACAATCTCGCCATTCGACGCGCGGAGGGTCGTGAAGGTCGCCAATGATGATGTAATCGGTCGGTCGTAATACAGCCGCGACGTGAACAGTTCCTCGTCGTAGGCCACAATCAGCGGCGACTCGTGGGAAACCATCAGCCGCAACCGCATCGCGTCACCGACCTCAACATCGGCAACGTGGTGGATGATCTGCCGAACCGACCATTCGCCCGGCGCCTGCCTCTGCTCGAGTTCTTCCTCCGGGCAGTTCGCGACGCACTGCTGGATCAAGGTTGGGCCTGCGAGGTACTCGGACAACAACACGGTTCGGTCGGGCATATCGGACTCCTGCGCGTCTCAGCAGGCGCCGGTCAGGGCGTAGCGAATCTGGTCGATGTGTTCTTCGATGTGGTGCGTGTTGGCGGTAAGCCAGTCCTCGACGCTGCGGGAGTTGTTACCCGGCATCGGACGCGGCTGGACCCATTCATCTTCGCGCAGCACCCCGAGGATCGACACCGCCGACTGGACCAATCCCTCGACCGTCTTCAGCGCCGGCCCGATCGGCCGCTTGTCGTTGCGCAGCCGCTTCTGCATGACCTCTTGATCGGTTGGCCAGGTCTCGACTTCGATGTCGAGCAGCATCAGTCGCAGTCTCAGCGCGCCCATGACGGCAATGTCCGAGATGTGATGCACATTCTGACGCGCCGTCCAACCGGGCTCGGGAGGGGCGCCGTCCAGCTGCGCGATCGATGAGCCGGCCACAGACTCCGCCAGGAGCTTCGGCGTTGCTCGATATCGAGCCAGCAGCTCGGAGCGCGCCTCAGCGCCCATCGCTCTGACCACTTCCGTCCGAGTTCCCTTGCAGCCGCTCGTCGCCACAGATGCGCTTCACCAACCACGAGCCGAACAGGAACTTCCACACGTAGCGCAGGCCGGTCGCTCGCCAGAGCAAGCGCCACAGGGCCGGAATCACGACAATCGTCCTTTCACCAGCGCCGCCAGACGATGTACATCGTCGTCCTCCAGGTGCCCGGACGGCTCCGAGTCTCCGCGCACCATTCCCAACACATCGCCCGATGCCCAGCGCAGCTCCAGCATGCGCTGAACCGTGTCGCCGTTCTCGGTGCGCGTCCACTCGCGAGCCATCAGCCCGCCGCGCTCCCCGGCATCCTCGACCTGCACGCCCTCGTCGCCCAGGTCTGACGGTGGGTCGGCCTGCAGCGCCTCGGTCGCCAGCTCGGACGATTCGTAACGCGTCAGCTCTACCTCCACCCGCCGGTGCGGACGACTGCGATGGATCGTCTGCGTCAGCAACCAGTCGATGAACTCGCCCCACGACCGAGGGTCGCGGAAGCTCTCGCGATAGCCAATCACCCGTCCCGAGTCGTCCAGTTGTGTAATCGTCGCCTGTGGATTCTCATCGGCCAGCGCGAGCTCCTCCGACGTGACTGCCTCAGCCGTTTGTCGGGCCAGGCCCTGAGGCAACTCCTCCTGTCGCAGACCGGCCGCGCGCAGACCCGGCACACCCTCAGCCGCCAATGATCGACGTCGTTGCACGCCGCGAATAATCGCCTGGAGGATCGGCACGCCGACTACCAACAGCAGAATCAGAATCCCAATGATCAGCCCGGTAGACATGCGGTCAGCCTAACGCAGCCGCTCACCCACGCCGCGCATCAGCTCGATCGTCTGACGCTCCCACTCCGGCGTCGGAGAGCTAGCCTGGGCCAGCAGGATTGCCGTTGCCGACCCACGTTGCAGGCGCAGTTCCATCACTTTCTCAACCGTCTGCCAGTCCTCCCGCTGGGACCACTCGAAGATACGAATTTCCTCGGCTTCGAGCACCTCGCGTTCTCGCATCCGCTGACCGTCGTGCAGAGTTCGCGTCGGTGCCGGAGCAATCGCCTCTGATGCCGCCTCTGCGGACCGGTAACGACTGAGTTCAAGCAGCAACTGCGAGCCGGAGCTCCGACGAAAGCGGCGAGGACGTTCCGCCCGGCGTTGCTTGACCGAGACGACGATACCTTCGGACGGGTCGAGCGGCGTCCAACCTCGTCCAAGCTCCACTACCCCGGGCGGCATTTCGCCGGAACGAATCAGCGCCCTTGCAAGACCCCGGTCAGCCGGTGACGCGCTGACCTCTGCAATTCGCCGCGCCTGAGTGGCCTGTGCGTCTCCGAGTTCCTGTTCTGTTGGCTTGTCATATCCACCTATTCCGAATAAAGCAAATGCCGCTTTCAAGACGATCTCGAATAGCGTTCTCAATCGGCGGCTCATAAGGAATCACCCGATCAAGGCCTCAAGAGACGCCCGCAGATCCGACAGATCATCCAGAATCACATCCGCTGCATCCAACTCACCCGGCTTGGCGTAGCCCGTCCGGACCGCGACGACCTTTGCCCCGATTGCATGTCCCGCTTCGACATCGTGGCCAGTGTCTCCGATCACGACCGCGTCGGCGCCGTCGTTTGAGAGGCGGCGCAGTCGCGCAAGACCGGCGGCGAGCAGCGCCGTTCGATCGGCGGCATCGTCACCGAACCCGCCCTCGACAAACCGATCCCAGATGCCCATTGGCGCGAGCTTCGCCTCGGCGGCGCGGCGGAAGTTGCCGGTACCGAGTCCCATCGTGACATCCTCATCCGCGAGGGCGTCCAACAGCTCCATGACGCCGGGACACAGTTCCGAGTTGCGCTCGGCCACGGCGTCCCCCAGGTGCGGGACGTAGGCGTCGATGAACCGTGCGAGATCGTCCGCCGAGCAGTCGCGACCCTGATTGGACAGCGCCGTCGGAACAATCCAGCTGTCGCTGCGACCGGCAAAGTTCATCCCCGCCAGCGCATTCTCGATGCCCCAGAGCTGCCGGAAGGTACGAGTCATCGCCAACGTGCCCGCGCCCTGGGAGGTCGACAGTGTGCCATCGATATCGAACATCAGGATCGTCATTGCTACCTCGATTGCCTGGCTTCCAGCATTGCTTCCGCGTCTCTCAGGTTAATCTCGTCCAGTAGGTCTCGGATTCTACGCAGCCGCTCTTCAACTTCGTCGAATCGCTCAAGTATCTCGCGCAGTTCTCCGCCCAACGATGAGTCAAGATCGCGGACGGCCTCATTGGTGGGTTCAAGGGCCGACGTGACCGACTCTTCCAGATCGTCAAGAGCATCGTCCAGTCTCTGCTCGACTTGATCGCTTGCTTGCTCGGAGGCGCGGGGTACGACGACCACGAGCAAGACCACCAGACCGATGGTTAGGCCGATCACACAAATTGCGGCAATCCCGAACAGCGCCTGCAACCAACGAGGGATCGCCTGGATGCTCGGCGGTTGCATACGGTCCTTACTCAAATAGTGCGAAGTCGGTCCAGCCGCCGGTGACGCGCAGTTGCAAGCCGCTGGCGTCGAGGGGAATGTCGTACACGGCGACCACGGTGATGGTGAGCTGCGGTTGCAGGATCAACGGCGGCGCGTAAGCCACGCCTTCGGTCACTCGAGCGGCGCCCGATGAGAGCGCGGCGTCGGCGAGGTACGCGCGACCATCACTCGTGACCAGCTGTACGCCCTCGATTGGCAACGCGATTGCCTGCTTGGAGCGGTTCGTGATCGTCAGTTGGACGGTGGCGAAGCGTTCGGCCGGGCTGCGCCAGATTCCGTCGGCGCGAATCTGCTCGGGGAAGGTGATGCTCTGGACCGACACTTCAATGTCGCCGACCAGCGCCGGCTCACCAAACTCAACTGCGTCGGCGCGCAGCACCGCGAATTCGCTCAGTTCGGCGGCTGCCTGTTCATCATTGTCCGAGCCGCCGCCGATCAGGTCGTCGAACGCGCCCGAAACGAATAGGTAGACCACCGCCGCAATCACCACGATCAGGACAAACAGCGCGTAGCGCTGTGTCCCGCTCATCCCCCTCAGCATCGGACGCGACCGCTCGACGCGGTGTAACTGGCGCTCACGCTATGCGGTCGCTACTCGGTCGGCAGACCGGCGGCGATCCAGGCATCGGTCCCGCCCTCGACGTTGTAGAGGTCGGTGAAGCCCAGCGCGGCTGCGAACTCGCAGGCCACCGCCGAGCGCTGACCCTTGGCGCAGATGAACATGATCGGCTGGTCCTTGCCGCCGGCGATCTGCTCCAGCTCGTCTGCTCGAGTCATGACCGACATGTGCGGCATCAACGGCGCGCCCGCGGCGTGACCGTCCTGATATTCGTCAAGCTCCCGCGTATCGACCAGCGTCACCCCAGCCTGACGCTTTTCGTCCGCATCCTCCACCGAAATCCGTTGAAACGGTTCCTGCTGCGCCATCGTCAGACCTCTCGACTCAGCTGTCTAAACATGTAAGCGCATCGTATCACTGAGACATTCGATCAGTGGCGCAGCTTACGGCCAGCGCCCCGTGACGGCCTTCGGGACATGTGTTCGCCAGTGCTAAAGGGGGAGTGAAGGAGACTTGACTCGATAGCGAA
The DNA here is from genome assembly GCA_965261715.1 of Dehalococcoidia bacterium. Lineage (GTDB taxonomy): Bacteria > Chloroflexota > Dehalococcoidia > Bin125 > Bin125 > Bin125. The sequence goes on along the minus strand of OZ253471.1, from coordinate 1,890,753 downwards.
CAGGACGTTTGGATGACAGCTCGAGCACATGGGCCTCCAAGAAGTCAGGTAGCCACACTTTCATTTGTCCAGGTGTTACCCCGAGATACTCTGCCAGCTCTTTGCTGGAGCATTCTCGGTCAAGGCGGGCCAGCATTCGGCTCGCGTGGTCAAGCAATGGAATCAGGCTGGGATCATTCGTCCGCTGATGCACTTCAAAAGTCGCTTCACGAGCCGACTGGCAGACCAGCTGGCGGACGTCTGCCCGTTCTGGCCAGAACTCTGCTCCCTGCCCGTGCAAGGCTTCTATCGCTTCGTCGCACCGCCACTTTGGTACGTAGAGAGGAATAGGGGAGTCTCCCCGCAGTTGTTCGACCGCTCCACCCCACGTACCGCCTCTCTCGAGAGTCGCGCTTCCAACCAACGCCGCTCGTGCCAACGCGTATATCAGCTTGTTCCGTCCCATGGCGTTTCCCACATTGAAACCGGCTGAGGGATCGAATGGGGATAGCAGGAGAAGCCTGCCATCAGCGATATGAACTCGATTCGCACCGTTGACTGCGGCTCGACCCAAATGCTGCGAGAGGACTCCCACAACAGTGCCGCCTGCATCTAGTGCGGTTCGCATTGCCGACGCATCGATTCCTTTCGCTCCACCCGAGATCACTGGAACACTTGAGCGGCCGGCCTGTAGGGCAACTGACCGCACGAACTCGGTAGCTTCTTGACTTGGGTCTCTAGAACCGACAATGGCGATCCCAGCGACGCGCAGCAGCTCAGGGTCGCCGCAGCAGTACAGGACGGGCGGTGCCTTGGTGCCTAGTCGTTCTGCAATTTCAGCGGGATACTCGCTATCACCGCGGCTGATCACCCAGATGCTGCGCTGACGCCAGTGGTCAACCGCATTTGCGAGTTGCAAGCCACGTGCGAGGAGCGCACGCAATCTTTCCGAGTCGATCGGCATACGAAGGTCGTCAAGAACGTCATCGGCTTCAGCGCCCAAGAGCTCCTCAACGCCCAGATCCCTTTGGCTGAGTGAGGAGGCCAACCGGTTGAAGTCGCGTTGGGCCAAGGGCCGAGCCATCGAAGCACTGCCTCTGGGCAGCAAGGGAGCGGTCAACAGGAGCGTCGACTTCGTGCGCTCGGAGGCGAACGGGAACTTCATCCGCTTACCCTCGCCAGCGCGAAGGGTAGAACTTCGCCGCTTCCGTTGACGCGGAGCAACTCCGCCGCCACGGTCATTGTCCAGCGTGAGTCCACCATGTCATCAACTAGCAGCACCGGATCTGATCTTGTCGCTTGCAGATCGATATCCAGCGAGTTCTGGGCGTTTCGCACCTGATGTGCGCTATTGGCCATGGTCTTTTGTTCGGGGATCGGCTTGGAAGCCCTCAGAGCAGGTGAAAACGGCAAGTCAAGTGTATCAGCAAGACGACGAGCGAAGTCAGGAACGAGACTTGGGCGTCGGCGGGACGGAACACAGGTAACCCAAGTCGGCGACGGTTGGGGATCCCAATCCGCAATCAACTGCGCCGCGGCGTCCACTAGATCACTTCCGAACTCGCCGTCTGCGTACTTCCCTAGCCGAACTTGCTCGGCCAATCCTGGGTCGCCCCATTGCGACAAGGCGCGGCCCATATTCGCGATTCTGTCGAGAGGGATATTGCCTCCCATTCCGGTCGGCCACCGCCTTCGCGGTTCTATTTCATATTTGGAGCCCGCCAGATAGTCAACTGCACATTGCAGAATTTCAGGGTCCACTTCCTCAGTGAGAAGGGGCAACTCGGCGCGTCCATCGCGACTGCTTCCTCCATCCAGAGCCTCAAGCAGAAATGCCATATGTCCTTTCTTCAAGCCCAGGTAGCGCTGCATCTGGGTTTGTTCAGTACGCCGGATACTCGTAATGCGCTCAACCCTCTCCCAGAAGGTCGATTCCAATGTGGAGACTGTGCGGGTCCACTTTGTGCCGTCTTTGACCACTGGCGCTGGCGATTCGAGAGCTAGGATCTTCAGGGTCTGATCAAGCCTCTTCCACCTGATATTGACTGCCGCTTCCAGTTGCCCAATAGAGAGGCCGTCTGATGCATACTCTAGTGCCAGCAGCACTTCCCTCGCCTCATCGCGAGTCGGAAATGCACTCTCGACGAAGTAGTCTTGAATACTGAGGTCCTCTGAGCCACCCAACAGTACGCCATACGCATGGTCTAACGCACGGCCTGCTCGACCGACTTGCTGGTAGTAATGCACAACTGATTGAGGGGTCTGATAGTGAATGACGTAGCTCAGATCCGGTTTGTCGAAGCCCATCCCCAGTGCTGTCGTCGCAACTAACGCGTCAATCTCATTTTGAAGAAGCATCCTCTCCAAGTGCTCTCGTTTCTCGGTCTCCAGTCTGCCGTAGTATGCGTAGGTCTTCAGACCTCGATTCTGCAGCCAATCTGCTAGCTGACGAGCATCGCGAACGGTGAGAACATAGACTATTCCTGTGCCATCGATATCTTCCATGCGCTCAGCGATCCATGCCATGCGCTCAGCCTTCAATGGCATGTGAATCGTCTGTAAGCTGATGGAGGGACGACTTAAGTCTCCCCGTTGCACCCTGAGAACGGGTCCCAGGATCTCTTCGAGGTCTGCGACGACCCGCTCATTCGCGGTTGCCGTCGTCGCCAAGACGCGCAAGTTCCCCGGAAATGCCTCGATCAGCCGCGCAATGCGGCGATAGTCAGGCCGAAAGTCATGACCCCAGTCAGAGATGCAGTGCGCTTCGTCAACAACCAATAGCGCGACATCTTCTTGGATTTCTGCAAGAACCTCCTTGCGGAACTGTTCGTTGCCCAGCCTCTCAGGCGAGATCAGTACGATGTCAACCTTGTCTTCCAAAATTCGGGAGGCAACATCAAGCCACTCTGTAGTATTGCTGGAATTAATTGTCTCAGCTTGGACACCCATCCGCCGCGCTGCCTCTAGTTGGTTGCGCATCAGCGCTAGGAGTGGGGAAACGAGGAGGGTTGGGCCGGTCCCTGCCTCCCGCAGCAGTTTGGCCGCAATGAAGTAGACGAAACTCTTTCCCCAACCAGTGCGCTCCACTACCAATGAGCGGCCGCGCTGCTCCACGATATGACGAATCGCCTCTTCCTGTCCTTCGCGGAACCATGCATCTGCCTTTCCAACTCCGGCTTGGAGCAATTCCAAGGCGCGGTCGCCGTCGTAGTGCACTCGTCCGTTGGTCCGGCCCCTGAATGCCATGCCACTCCTCCTTCGACAAGTCTATTCGCAGTGTTGTCAAACTCCGCTGGCCCTGCGAAGTTGGGCACAGCCACCCCTTCGCCGAGACTTAGCACAGGCATATGGCATGTCAGGACTCTGATTAATGCAGGTGACGCAGTTGGGATCCTTGGGCTCACTTGCCACACGAGCGTCCTGTGTAAGATCCTTGAGTGACCAGCACGTTAGCATTTTCACTAACGCCACCATTGACACGTCAAGACGAGGACACCGCGATGACCACCGCCGATGCCGCAATGCCAGTCAATGAGACCTACTCCCCGCCGGAGCGCGTGCGCGATGGCGCGCTGGTCACATCCCGCGAAGGCTACGAAGCGCTGTGGCGACGCTCACTCGACGAGCCCGACGCCTTCTGGACCGAGATGGCTAACGAACATCTCGACCTGATCGAGCCCTGGCACACGCTGAAGGAAGAGAACCTGGCTGAAGGCAAGATCGCCTGGTTCATGGGCGCGAAACTCAACGTCTCCGTCAACTGCCTCGACCGGCACCTGGAAGAGCGCGGAGACCAGACCGCCATCCTCTGGGAAGGCGACGAGCCCGGCGACAACCAGTCGATCAGCTACCGCGAGCTGCACGCCGAGGTCTGCCGGCTCGCCAACGAGCTGCGCAGCCGCGGCATCGGCAAGGGCGACCGCGTCGCGATCTACATGGGTATGACGCCCGAGGTCGTGGCGGCGATGCTCGCCTGTGCCCGAATCGGCGCGATCCATTCCGTAATCTTCGGCGGATTCTCAGCCTCAGCCATCTCCGACCGCGTCACCGACTCGCTCTGCAAGGCAATTATCACCCAGGACGAGGGCAAGCGCGGCGGACGCACCGTGCCGCTCAAGGCCAACGTCGACGCGGCGATGGACCAGCTCGACGCCAGGGGCGTCGACTGCGTCGAGTTCGTGCTCACCCATCAGCACACCGGCGGCGACATCACGATGAAGGACGGCCGCGACATCTGGTGGCACGAGACCGTCGCCAACCAGCCCGCCGAGTGCGAGCCCGAGGTGATGGACGCCGAGGACCCGCTCTTCATCCTCTACACCTCAGGCTCGACCGGCAAGCCCAAGGGCGTCCTGCACACGCAGGCCGGCTACCTGCTGTTCACGATGATCAGTCATCGCTACACCTTCGACTACCGCGAGGGCGACATCTACTGCTGCGCCGCCGACGTCGGCTGGATCACGGGTCACAGCTACATCGTCTACGGACCGCTGGGCAACGGCGCCACCAGCGTGATGTTCGAGTCGATCCCGACCTACCCCGACGCCGGACGCTACTGGGACATGATCGACCGCCTCGGCATCACCATCCTTTACACCGCGCCGACCGCCATCCGCGCCCTGATGCGCGAGGGCGACGAGTGGGTCAAGGTGCACGAGCGCACCAGCCTGCGCGTGCTGGGCACGGTCGGCGAGCCAATCAATCCCGAGGCCTGGCGCTGGTACTTTGATGTCGTCGGTGAGCGCCGCTGCTCAATCGTTGATACCTATTGGCAAACCGAAACCGGCGGGCACGTGCTGACCGGCCTGGCCGGAGCCAACGATATGAAGCCGGGCTCAGCCTCGCTGCCGTTCTTCGGGATTGAGCCGGTATTGGTCGACCCCGAGGGCAACGAACTCGAGGGCAACCCGCAGAGCGGCCTGCTCTGCCTCGCGCGAAGCTGGCCGGGGATGATGCGCACGGTCTACGGCGACCACGATCGCTTCATCAGCACCTACTTCATCCAATACCCGGGCAAATACTTCACCGGCGACGGTTCCTTCCGCGACCACGACGGCTACTACTGGCTGACCGGCCGCGTCGACGACGTGCTCAACGTCTCCGGCCATCGGCTGGGCTCCGCCGAGATCGAGGGCGCACTGGTCGGCCACGCCGGCTGCGCCGAGGCCGCCGTCGTCGGCTACCCACACGAGATCAAGGGAGAGGGCATCTACGCCTACATCCTGCTCAAGGACGGCTTCGACCCCGGCCCCGACCTGGCCGTCGAACTCAAGAGGCAGGTCCGAGCCGAAATCAGCCCGATCGCCACACCCGACAAGATCCAGTTCGTCGCAGGCCTGCCCAAAACCCGAAGCGGAAAAATCATGCGGAGGATCCTGAGAAAGGTGGCGGAGGGGGAGCCTGAGAATGTCGGAGACGTCACAACCCTGGCGGAGCCGCACGTCGTGGAGGAGATCATCGAGGGAGCGTCGGCGGCGCACTAGGAGTGACCATTTGCGTCTGGTCGAGGTGCGTGCACAATTACCTACAACGACCGGGGCGAGAGCTTCCGATCTGCCACCGGGTACTGAGAGAAGCGCTGAACTGTGAGACGAACATGAGCAAGACTCGGCGATCGCTAAGAGACGGACTCGTGTTTACAGTACTCTTGATTAGTGTGATCGCTGTCTTGGGGGCATGCACAGAAGACGGGTCTGAGCCTGCTCCCCAGACCAGCTCGGATGACGGTAACCCTGAAGAGGCTCCGGCCGTTTCTGCCTCTTCCTGGTCAGAAACCACCCGACAGCTCATCACACTGTTCGCTGAGTTGCAGTCGTTCAAGGACGAATCGGAATTCCACTTCTTTGGATTCGCTGTAGGTGGACCGTATAACGACTGGCTAAGCCGTTTAGAGATGCTGCGGGAAGAGGAGAATGGAGTCGAAACCCTTGGGGACATTGGGTATGTCGTATTCGATCTCTACACCCTAGCGATGGACTACGCGAATAACGAGGGTGAACCCGCCGACGAATTCTCGCTCGAGATGGAGGCTGCCTTTGTAGTGGCGCTCAAGAGGCTTGAAGCAGAGTGATACTTGCAATCAGTAGGCCTTAGAGCCGCTTGTGGATGCCAAAATCCTGGTAGGGCACACTCGCCAAAGTCGGCAGGCGGCTGCTGTTCTGTTGGCCCTACAACAGCCGAGGCGACCGCTTCCGACCCGGCCTCGGGTCGTAGTTTGACTTGAACATCAGCAGCTGATCTCTCTCGATCAGGTACTTGCCGCCGTAGAGGCGGGCCGGGACACGGTTTTCTTGATCAGCCTGTGCATCGACTGCGGGTGGATGTTTCGCTCCCTCGCCGCCTCGAATTCCGTTTCCTCGACTCGTCTCAGATGAAATCCAGATAAATTGGGAGATGTCGTGACCGTGCCGGAGCCGTACGCCATGATAGCGATTATTGAGAAAGCGTTGGCGGCGCACTAGTTGTGGTTCAAGACAATACTGACAAGGCCACCTGCTACTAAGGAATTGAATATTCACCAAGCAGACATCCGCCAACTTGGTGATAGTTGAACCGATATTCGAAGCGGACCTCAGGTATAGGCCCCGGCACGATCGTCGGGCCAACATTGAGGGGAGGGACTGTGAAGTAACGATCGAAGTAAGCATCAGATCCGCCTGCTGGCAGGCGGATCTCTTTCACGATGCACATGCTCGGGTATTGCGGCGCGTCGTCTTTGGCTTCTCCAGCAATGAGACTGAAATATAGTACGAACTCGCGATGACCATCCAGACTGGCGAACACTTTTCCTACGCGTGGGCCATCCCGGTAGCCTCGCTCTGATCGATAGGTGCGTTGCCCGCTCTTGGCATAGAGATTTATCGACTCCCGAAAAAGAGGGCCGTAGTCCTTCCATTCGACAATGATCTGGTCGGCGCCGACGCGAATCTGAACAACGCTTGGATCAACGGCGGGCATTGCGGTTTGGTCCTGTGTGGGTCCGGTCTGGACAACCACAGACTGTCGCGGCGCCGGACGAAAGCTCGACGGTAGCGGTTCTTGCATAGTGAGAACGTACTCAGAGTGTTCAGGCAGCCCAGAATAGCGAGCGATGAACCGCTCAGCGGGTTTGAGGGCTTCCTCCCATGATGGCTTTCGACCCCGAAATTGGTACGCCCAGATCACTCCAGGCCAGTCCGGGGACGTGAGGTACGTCAGGACACGATGGGTCCCCCAGGTGCAGTCTTCGTATGCAGGATCTGATTGTAATTCTGCAGGAATCACTTCGGAGTGCCTGACCGCAATGCTATTGCCGAATACATACGCTTCAGCACAAGAGAGTCCGCCGGTCTTGAAGTATTGTGAATCAGACCAATGCAGCAAGCCCGGAGAGCTCCAGTCTCGCCAGGTATCGAGACCCCTACAGCCCTCGTAGGAGCAGTCGAACAATGCAGTCCACATCCAGGCGCCCTGTACTTCGTAGATGGTCCTCAATGCCAGAGGACTCATGATCGGTGGGAAGTGGAAACCCCGATCGCTTTGAGGCAAAGCCGCGGAAAGGTTGAAATAGATCCAGTCGTCGGAGCCTACGGATCGATAACGCCCGACTGCTGCCGGCGCGAACGGCCCGATTCGCTCGTATCGAAATCCCCTGAACTAGCCGTCATGTATTGCTAGCGCCGTGGCGTCGTACCAACCGGGAGTGATTTGCATGCCCTCGAACGCTATTGTCGGCGAATCGGCGAGAATACGGACTGGGAGGACCACAGTGCTCACAGAACGAAAGGCATCCTCAACCCGAATCGCGATGTCGACGCGTCCATGTTCGTTCCACTGTTCCGTGCCGCTTGCGCTTCGAATATCGGTGCAGGGGATTAACATGGAGTCGTTCGGTGATGCTGCTGAGTGTCCTGCTGCGCTGACCAAGTAGGGGGCCACCCCGCCAAAAATCTCCCATCTGAACAGCACGCTGACTCCAGGACCGCACCACAGATCATCGCTGTCATACGATCCTGGAGGAATCTCACGCTCGAAGCCGTCGCGAGGAATGTCGCTGTGCAGCCGAGCAGAGACGCAACGAAACTGGGGCGTGGCGTACCTCGGGGTCGGCCCGTTGGTCGTGAGCCATTCGGCAGGGTGCTGCAAACCGTAGTCGTCTGGCTTGCGGACGGTGGATAGCCAATGGGAACCGAGAGCGCATCGGCTGTTGTCTTCGAACCGCGCCAACGCAGTTGACGACATCTCGTCGACGCTTCCGGCCTGGGCTGTTGATTTCAATAGCCAGAGCGGAGTGATCGCGCCGAGGATAATGAGCAAGCCGAGCAAGAAGAAAGCATGGCGCATGGAACGATCTCTCCCGCACGAGAGCAGCCTAAATCGGAAGACAGCCTCATAGGTGAGACGCACGCAGGTGAAGCAAAGTTCCCCAACCGACCGCCTACAACAGCCGCGGCGACCGCTTTCGACCCGGCCTTGGGTCGTAATTCGACTTGAACATCAGCAGTTGATGCTGCTCGATCAGGCACTTGCCGCCGTAGAGGCGGGCCGGGATTCGGTTTTGCTTGATCAGCCGGCGCATCGCCATTGACTTCACGAGATAAGTCTGAGCCGAAATCAGCCCCATCACCAGCCCTGACAAGATCCAATTCATCGCAGGCCTACCCAAAACCCGAAGCGGCAAAATCACGCGCCGAATCCTGAGAACGGTCGCCGAGGGAGAGCCCGAAAACGTCGGAGACGTCACCATCCTGGCCGAACCACACGTCGTAGAGGAGATCATCGAGGGAGCATCGCAGGCGCACTGAGGCCAGCGGCAGGATTGTGCAGTTGAGTCATTCGAAAGCGACAGTTGCCTAAGGGAAACTGCCTTCACTCCTATCGCCCAGAGTCATGGACCCATTGGATCACCAAGCCGACACGGGCTGTACGGCCAGGCGCCGTTGCCTGTGATCTCGTAGGAGGCAATTGGTGTCACTCGTTCCAGCCGATGTCGAGGGCTCGAGTAGAAGTATCGGTCAAGATATGAATCTGGACCCTCAGCAAGTGATTCGATTCGCCACGCCAGGCAAACGAACGGGTATCGGAACTCGTTCGCTAGCCCACCGCTTGGTCGCAGGCTCAGGTACAGAACATTGTCATTTCTATTGTCGACGTAGCGAAATCGTGCTCCCTGGCGTTGTAGGGAGACCAGGCCGCTTGGAAGGGCCGATGAGTTGTCATAGTCCTGGTAACGTTCGCTCTCCTGGCGCCGCCGATCTTGATTCACCAAGAGAAACGTTTCCATCTTCCACTGTTGCGACTGACCAATCCAATCGACATTCAAAGTGCCGAGGCCAACGTTAATCTCGACGGTTCCCGGATCGAAGACGCCGGCGGTCCCACCTTCGCTTTGCGACGGCGTTCGTGCCTCCGCCACTTGAGCAGACGTTTGCTCGAACGAGTCCGGCAGCGCTCGCTTGAAGGTCACGTGGAATGTCGTATCCGGTGGGAGACCTCGAAACACTGCCCTTGACCACTTCTCATCGTGCGGAACAGTCGGCGTCGGCCAACGATGCGTGTTGGCTGGGTCTATCCAGATGACGCCGGGCCAGTCCGGTGAAGTCAGCCAGGTATGGACGACTCCGGCGCTGTTCGGCCAGAGAACGGTGATGGTGTCATCCACCGCTTGCACGAGGAGCGGCTCTTCCCCGTACGTTCGAAATCGTTGGGACTCTGTCCAACGCAGGGATTCGGCCGTCGTCCAGGTGCGCCACCAATTGGCATCGAGAGGAGAGACTCGCTGTTGCTGCCACGGGATTGGGTGCCACATCCACGCCGCTTGGTACTCGTAGTCCGTGTTTCGCTCCAACTCCTGCACATGCGACGAGACGCACCAGTAACCACAGCAGTTTTGCGGTGGCCCCGGCAGCGGGATCAAGTAGTTCCAATCGTCCGCGCCAAGCCTCCGGTATCGCACGGTCGTCAGTTGCTCAATTGGCTGCAATCCGGCATTTCGGTATGGCGAAGGTTCGATGTCGAAGAAGGCATCGTGCATTCCTGCGAACACTCTGACGCCTTCGATGAGTTGTTTCGGCGCGTCCGAAACAAATATGACATAGGTCGAGGCGGCGCCAGTCAGGCCATTGGCGTCCACAACATGGGCCATGACCTCCCGGAGCACGTGATTGTCTTGTGGGCCGCTCAGATTCTCGGCTCGCAGCTGGTGACATGGAATTTCGACCGACCCACTGGTGGCGTCAACCGAATGTCCAGCGACTGTCAATTCAAGTGGGTGAGCACCGCCCTCAATGGACCAGACGAACCGGCCCACGTTGAGCGGTGTACACCAGTTGCTGCTCTGTTGATCATCAGATAGTCGGCCTACTGCGAGTCCCTCGACTCCAAAGCTCGAAATGATAGGGGCAGACTCCGACAGCGAGTTGGCCGCAGCGCTCGTCTCGCTGACATGTGGACGTTCTGCTGCTTCCGACATGACCGGTGCCGCTCCGAGTGCGAACAGCACGGCAAGCGCAGTCACAGATGCGAAGAGGACTCGCGTTGGTGTCACAAAGCCGGACTCCTTCATCAACGACAGGACGTGCGTTTTCGTCCTCTCTGATAGTGAAACGTCGATGAAGCAGAAGTTGTTCCCCAACCGACCCCCTACAGCAGCCGCGGCGACCGCTTTCGACCCGGCCTGGGGTCGTAGTTTGACTTGAACATCAGCAGCTGATCTCTCTCGATCAGGTACTTGCCTCCGTAGAGGCGGGCCGGGATTCGGTTTTGCTTGATTAGCCGGCGCATCGACTGCGGGTGGATGTTCAGCTCCCTCGCCGCCTCGACGATGTCGACCCAGCCCTCGAACGGGTCACCCTCGGCCATGGCCCAACTCCTCAGCAGTTCTCCAACTGTGCAACTGAGTATACAGAATATCGCCTGTCCAGTCTGCCACAGGACGGCGTGTAAACTGCCGAAGTCGATTCGCCACATCGGCGCCAGACGCCGACCAGCCGGAGATGCCCATGACCGCCGATGTCCCCAACGACGTCATCGCCGCAGCCCGCGCCGAGCAGCGCACGCTGCTTTCCGAGGTTGAAGCCAAACAACTGCTGGCCGCCGCCGGCCTCAATGTCACCGAGACTCGACTCGCCACCTCCGCCGACCAGGCCGCCGCACACGCGGCCGAACTGGGCTATCCGGTCGCGCTCAAGATCGTCTCCGACACCATCACCCACAAGACCGATGTCGGTGGCGTCGAACTGGGCATCGCCGACGAGACCGAGCTGCGTTCCGCCTGGGACGCCATCCACGATCGCGTCGCCACGGCGGCGCCCGGCGCGTCGCTGCAGGGACTCTCGGTCCAGCCGATGGCCGAGGCCGGCGCGGAAGTCATCCTCGGCATCACACAGGACCAACAGTTTGGTCCGGTCTTGATGTTCGGTCTCGGCGGCGTGTTCGTCGAGGTGCTCAAGGATGTCGCGTTCCGCATCGTCCCGCTGGAGCCTCGCGACGCCTCGGAGATGATTCGCGAGATCCAGGGCTTCCCGATTCTCGAAGGCGTCCGCGGACAGCCCGCCGCCAACCTCGAGGCAATCGAGTCAATGCTGCTGCAACTCTCCGAGTTCGCCGAAGCGAACCCTGAGATTGCCGAGCTCGACCTAAACCCGGTCTTCGCCCGCCCTGACGGCGCAGTCGCGGTCGACGCTCGCATCCTGCTGACCGGGGAGTCCTAAGCGAAACCTGTACGACCAGAATCGAACAAAACCGAACAAAACCGAACAAGTCCGAACACCCAGGAGACATCCGATGGCCGTCACACGTGAACGCCTGACCCGCGCCCTCGCGCCCAAGGTCGTCGCCGTCATTGGCGACAAGAAGGCCAGCGGATACACCTGGCTGCGCTCGCTCAAGCCGTTCGTCGGCCCGCTCTACAGCGTCCAGGTCGACGAAAACGAAATCCCAGGCATTGAAGAACTGGGCATCCCCAACTACAAGTCCTTGACCGACATCCCCGAGAAGGTGGACTTCGCCGTCTGCGCCGTCCCGCGACACGTCGCGCCCTTCATCGTCCAGGGCTGCGTCGAAGCCGATGTCGGTGGCGTGACGCTGTTCACCTCCGGATTCGCGGAAACCGGCGAAGACCTTGGCGTTGAACTGCAACAGAAAATCTTCGACATCGCCGACCCCTCCGGGCTGGCGCTGATCGGTCCCAACTGCATGGGTCTGCACGTACCCGGACTCGGCGTGCGATTCAACCGCGACCAGCCGGAGGGCGTCCAGGGCAACATCGGCTTCGTCTCGCAGAGCGGCACGCACGGGATGAACTTCTCACTCACCGGCGCGGCGCATGGGCTCTATTGCTCGACCCTGGTCAGCTTCGGCAACGGCATCATCCTCGAGGCGGCCGACTACCTCGAATACCTCGCCGACGATCCGCAAACCGAAGTGATCGGCATGTACATCGAGGGCGCGCGCGATGGCCAGCGCCTGTTCAAGACCCTGCGCGAGGTCGCGGCCAAGAAACCGGTCGTGATCTGGAAGGGCGGCCAGACCGAAGGCGGCGGACGCGCGATCCGCTCGCACACCGCCTCGCTGGCCAGCGATCAAGCGATCTGGGAAGCGATGATCAAGCAGGTCGGCGCCGTCGCGGTGCACAACCTCGACGAGATGATCGACGTCGTCAAGGCGACCCTGCTGACCAAGCGCACCCAGGGCAACCGGCTCGGCCTGATCGCCATGACCGGCGGACAGTCGGTCGTGTTGACCGACGCCTTCGAGAAGGAAGGCTGGAAAGTGCCGACGCTCTCGGAAGAGAGCTACGCCCAGCTCGGCGAGTTCTTCAACATCATCGGCGGCAGCTATCGCAACCCGCTCGACGCCGCCGGCACGATCGGCCAGGACCCAAAGCACCTCGACACGATCTTCGACATCCTCAACCAGGACGAGAACATCGACGCCGTCGGGATGGAACTCTCAGCCACCTTCATGGCCCGCCGCTGGCAGGACAAGCCGGAAGAGTTCGACCGCCTGATCAACTCGCTGAAGAAGTTCATGGCCGAGTCGGACAAGCCCTTCCTCGCCGCACTCCATCCGAGCCACGTAGAGGAAGCCGCCCTCACCGCCCGCCTCAGGCTGCAAGAAGAAGGAATCCCCACCTTCCCCAGCTTCGAGAGAGCGGCAAACGCGCTGCGCAAGGCGTCGACGCTGCGGTCGGTGTGACGAGCATCAGGCGGCGTCTTCCGAGCGGTATTCGATCAGCGACGAGCGACCGTTGATCGCCACAATCCGTACCACGAGACCATGGCCATTCGAGTCCACTAAGTGCAGCTCCTCGTTGCCCGGTTGGAACGTGACCGGCTGCGGTTCGCCGTCGTTGATGGAGATATTGGAGGCATACAAGTAAGTTCGGCCATGTGAGTCGAGGATCGGGTTGAGTGTGCCGGAAAGGCCAGGTAAGTGACCTGTCCCTTCAGCAAACGTGGTTGATCCGCCCATAGGCAATGGATCAAGATCGATAGCGAGCTCTTGCTCAGCGGGCGTCCACTCGTGGGAAACATGTGCGGTCATCCCGGGTGCGGCGACGTAGATGGTCATCGGCAGGTGGGTTGCGTATAACTTGAGGGGAGCTGATCCTTCATGGTCGGTGACTGCCCGTGTCCACGTTTGATTCGGGTAGAGCGCGAGAATGTCGGCTTCAGGTATCGGTTGACCATTACTACGAATCGTGACCTGGACGCTGTGCGCTACGGGAGATGGGCTCGCCTTCGGAATCGTAATTCGCAACTCCGAGTCGTTGAACAATTCAAACTTCGGGATCGTTCCAGTCAGAGCCTCAGTTTCTTGCTGGATGATGAGTACGCCGTCGCCGCGGCGGTCCATGAAGTACTGGCGACTACCCGCACCTTGCACACCAGCCGCGCGGAGTCGGCTTAGTATTGAAGCGAGTACCTGGTTTCGAGTTGATTGCCGCACCCCCATTTTGTCGATGGTCAGACCGTTTGGCAGCGAGCCAGGGGAAGATATCTCAATCCGATCGGAGAACATTCGCATCCGAATGCGACTGCCTCGCAACGAGTAGTCGCGGTGAGCGACGGCGTTCACAAGCGCTTCAAAGATTGCGCGATCACTGTATTCAGGAAACTCTTCTCGCCCCGGCGACTTCAGTGCGCCGGTTCTCATGTTTCGCGTAGCGAATGCCACGCCGTCTGCCACTTGACGGTTGAGCGGACCTTCGATGACGCGTGCGTCAATCTGGCCATCTGCAGGATGGTCGCTTCGATACGCCACGGCGGTGATGACGGCCTGCGGCAGCCATTCATGCGGTTGCTCGCTGCAAAGCAGCACACCGGCGACAGTGGCCTGTTGGCGGCCATGTTCATCCGAGATGAGCAGGCCTAGCTTTTCCAGACCAGTCTGTGGATCTGCCAGGCCTTCGGCGCTGAGCAGCGGCTTCCAGAGCTGTTCGGAGAGAGTGCGAAATCCGGTCCCGGAGACGGGCTGCTCATCGACTCCACGAAATCGGGCTTGGCCTCTGCGCTGAGCCAGGCGCAGCCGTTCGTCGGACGACATCAACCGCTTCGAGCTACCAACACGAATGTAGCTGCGTCCATCGCGTTCATACTGGGCGTGACCAACCGGCGTTTGAACCAGCAAGAAGGCGCGACCATCGATCTCGGAGCGGTAGATCTCCGCGTAGATCTCTGGACTGATCGAGTCGCGGCAGATTTCGCTGACCATTCGCTCGACGGCGTCAAGTTGTGTGCGTGACATCCCACTGACGCTGCCGTCGTCGTCAACGCCGAGCAAGAGCGTACCGCCACTGGCATTGGCGAAGGCCACAATCTCGTCTGCCCAGACGCTGCGCTGTGGGGAAGTAGGCTCGTCGCCCCGAAACTCGACCTGCTTGAACTCCCAGCCGTTGTCCTCGCCGAGTCGCAAACGCGTTTGGAGTTCCTGCTCGCTGTAAGGCATCGTCATGATCAGCAATTCTACCTGTGAAGATTCCGCGCAGTCGGAGACAGGGCACGCATTGCATTAGCCTCACAGGAATATGCCAACCCAAATCACCCCACACGACCTCCAACAACGACTCACCGCCGACGCACCGATCGCGCTGATCGACGTCCGCGATGCCCCCGAGTACAACGCCAGCCACATCCCCAGCTCCAGCCTGATCCCTCGGCGGATGCTGGAGTTTGCGCTTCCCGACGCCGTGCCTCATCCCGACACTGCGGTTGTCCTCTGCGACGACGATGAGCAGCGCGTTCATTTTGCGGCTGCGACTGTTGAGCAGATGGGCTACACCGATGTCTCGACGCTGACTGGTGGTGTGAACCGTTGGGCGTTTCTTGACCTGCCCACCGAGTGGGGCGTCAATGTTCCGAGCAAGGACTTTGGCGAGCGGGTCGAGGTGGTGCATCACGTCCCCGAGATTGACGCCGACGATCTTCATGCGCGGATCGAGCGTGGTGACGAACTGGTCATCCTCGACACGCGCACGCCCGACGAATATCGGCGCGCCTGCATTCCCGGCGGACGCAGTGTGCCCGGCGGGGAACTGGCGTTCCGCATCACCGACATCCTGGAGGATGCGCCGCCCGACGCGACGGTTGTGGTCAACTGCGCCGGTCGCACACGCAGCATCATTGGCACTCGCGTCCTGCAGCGAATGGCGCTGGAGCGCGATGTCGTCGGTCTCAAGAATGGGACGGCCGGCTGGATGCTCGCAGGGCATGAGTTGGAGTTCGGCGCCGATCGCGACGCACTGCCTTCGGTCACACCTGAGGGCCAGGCAGCCGCCGAGCAATACGCACGTCGTTGTGCCGAGGAAGACGGCGTGCAGTTGATCGGCGTTGACGAGCTCGATGGCCTCCGCGACCGAAGCCAGAGTGAGAGCGTCTACTTCATCGATGTGCGCACCGACGCCGAGCACGAGGCCGGTCACATTCCCGGCCTCCGCTGGTTCGCGGGCGGACAGGCGGTCCAGCGCAGCGATGATGTGGCTGTGGTCCATCACGCGCCGATCGTCTTCGCCTGCGACAGCCTGGCGCGGGCCACGCTGACCGCGTCGTGGTACCGACAGATGGGCCATCGACACATCTACGCACTCGTCGGCGGTACGTCGGCGTGGACGGACGCTGGTCGCTGGCTGGAATCGGGCATCCGCCGAACGGAGCCGGGCCTGCTCGCCGGCGCTCGCGTGAGCGTCAACCAGATCGAGCCGAGCGAAATCTTCGATTCGCCCGACGCGGTACTGATTCACGTCGGGACGAGCCAGGAGTTCGCGCAAGGCCATCCACCGGGAGCTCGCTGGGCGCCGAGAGCGTGGCTGGAGCGAGACATCAGCGAATTGGCGCCTGATGAGACGTCGCCAATAATCGCCATATGCGAAGACGGATCGCAATCGCTCTTGGCTGCGCAGACGCTCAGAGAGCGGGGCCGATCACAGGTCAGCCTCGTTGCAGGAGGTATGGCAGGCTATCGACCCGCCGGTCTCACGATTGAGGTGGGCTTGACCGGTGTGCTCTCGCCACCCAACGACATCCTCAGCTTCGGCCCCCAACGAAGCTACGGCGAGATGCAGCATTATCTGCGCTGGGAAACTGCTCTGGGTGAGAAGTACGCCGTCGAGGCGTGATCAAAGAGCTCCCCCTTTGAAGACCTGTGCGGAAACCAAATTCGCGCGATGAGGAAAAAGTTCCCTCTCTTACCCCCTCTCCCTCTGGGAGAGGGCTGGGGTGAGGGTTCCCCCAATCCGTCTATCTGGTGATCGCCGCTCTTTGCCCACGCCCTGGCCCTGACCCTCTCCCAGAGGGAGAGGGGACCGGAATCAGACCGCAGGTGATTTACGCACAGGTCTCCCAACGGGGGAGCGCTTGGGACCCGTAGCCCACGATCCAACACCGTGCAACACTGAGCGCATGGCTCGACTGCCCAAGCTCCGACGACGCGGACTGCAGCCGCTCACCGACGCCCGCTTAATTGTCGGGCTGGGCAACCCTGGACCGGGATATTCCCAGAATCGACATAACGCCGGCATTCGCGCTGCCGAGCATGTTCGCAAGATGCTGAAGCTGCCGCAGCCCGAACGCGAGTCTCGCTATCGGGTCTCGCAGGGGACGACTGCGTTCGGGGCAGTTGCGGTGGTGTTGCCGCGCACCTTCATGAACGAGTCCGGCAAGGCGGTACAGGCATTGCTTGACAAGTATCGGGCGGACCCGTCGGACCTGATTCTGCTGGTCGATGAACTAGACATCGAGGCCGGCCGGATTCGCATCCGACCTTCGGGCTCGGACGCCGGACAGCGAGGCATGCGATCAATCAAGTCGGTGATCGGTGAGCTTGATTTTCCTCGCGTGCGGATTGGCGTGGGTCGTCCGATGGTCGATGGACAGGGGTCGCGACACCCTGACGACGTAGCGGCCTGGCTGCTCAGCGATCCGGGTCCGGCCGAACGACGATTGATACATGAGGCGGAAGTGCGCGCGGCTGAGGCGGTCGTGCATATGCTTGAACATGGCGTGGAATCGGCGATGAATATGTACAACAGAACTGTTGCGAACAACGCTCTTGAGTCAGAAGGCAAAGCGAACCATGTCGAGACACAATAGCCAACGCAGCGCCGACGCGCTCGAAGCGTTCGCGGCCTGCTTCATCGCGTATACGTTATATCCGTCGGCACGGCAATTGATCGACTATCTGGATGAAGCGGACGACGATACCATCCGCGCGGATGCTCAAGCAGCGGCCGATTCACTAGCGTCCATTCGGGAACGGATACTAGCGTTCGTTGAGAAACCCCCGACGTCGGCAGACACGGAACAGGTAGACGCGCTACAACAACAGTTGAGCCGAGTCCAGGAAAACATCGAAGAGCAGCGCTCGACTATCGCTGAGATGCAGCAGAAGCTCGAAGAACGCGACGCAAGGATTCAGCAGAACAATGAGGCGCACTCAGCCGAGCGAGACCACCTGATCGAGGAGTCCCAGGCGGCCAACGCACGAATCAAGGAGTTGGATCGGGCCCTGTCCGAGGCGCAGGAAGAGAACCACAAACTGCGAGCGAAGAGTTCCAGTTACGAGGCAGTGCTGCGCGAACGGACTTCAGTACCGACTGACTTGATCGAGTCCGATGAACAAGACGAGCCTGAACTCACGATCGAAGGCGTGATCGAAATCGCCCGCGAGCAATACGATCGGCTGCAGATTCCCGATGCCGCATTGAAGGAGCTTGATGCGCTTGAGTCAGATGAAAAGTCGGCTGATTGGGCCCGCGAAATCCTGCGCGGCCTCCAGTCCTTGCAGGCATATGCCGAAGAGGCAGAGCATTTCACGGGCAGCTTCTGGGAGTGGTGCGAGCACAGTAATCATCCCGATACCTGGAATGCGTCGCCGCAGAAGCTGGCGATGAGCGAATCGGACACGGTGAAGAAGGACGGCCGGCTGTGGCGTCAACGCCGGTTCCTGATCAGCACCGAGGTCGAGCCCACTGGCTACAAGCACATGGAAGCGCACCTCAAGATCGCGGAGGGCGGCGGTCAGCACATTCCTCGGCTCTACTTCCACGACGACGCCAAAGGCCGAACCGGACATATCCACATCGGCTTCGTCGGCCCGCATCGGCTCGTCCCGACCGGCCAGAGCTAACCCTTCTGAGTTGACGGCGAGCGTACCCGCTGTCTTAGGCTGAGAGCAGACGTCAGCGGACGGAGATCGCGCGCGTGAGCGCTACCGACCCGCAGGACATGCCGCACGACACCCCGCCGGGCCTGCTCGCCGGGTTGGGCGGCGCTGTGCTCCGCGCCGTCGAGCAGTTCGACGAGCACGCGTCCCTCGGCGCTCCCGACGCCGCCAAACCCGCCGTCCTGGCGGAGCTCGCAGCCCGTCATCGCGGACCCGTCCTGATCCTGACCCCAACGCCGGCCACCGCCGCCGACTTGCTCGATGCGCTCCCGCTCTGGCTGCGAGCAGAGCATCGCGAGCGGCTGCAAGCGTTCCCGGTCCGTGAGACCGCGCCGTATGAGCGTCAGGTCCCAGCGCCGGACATCGTCGAGGCGAGACTCGCGACGATTGAGTCACTTCGATGCGGCTCACCAATCATCGTGGCCGACATCGACGCGGCCGCCCAGCGCACGCTCTCCACGGCCAGTGCGGGCGTCGCCATTCAGCACGGATCCGAGCTGCGACTTGATGCGCTGGTGCGCACGCTGGATGCGCACGGTTACGCCCGTCACCGGATCGTCGTCGAGCCGGCGATGTTTGCCGTCCGAGGCGGCATCGTCGACTTTTGGCCTCCCGCCGAGGACATGCCCGTCCGAGTCGAACTGTTCGGCGACGAAGTGGAGTCGATCCGTCGCTTCGATCCCTTCACCCAACGCTCGACGGATTCGGTCGAACAAATTTCGCTCCGTCCGGCGCGAGAGTGGAGTCTGGGCGAAGAGTCGCGTCCACTGGTCGAACAGCTTCTGGAATCGGTCGAGCGCGGCGCCGGAGAAGATTGCTCGACCCAGGACGAAGAGCCCAACGTCGAGTCCGCCGTGCTGGCTCTCGATCTTGAGCACTTGCGAAGCGGAAGTTCTACGTCCCGGCCCGACTTCTGGACGCAGTTCCTCGCGCCCGGCACAATCTTCGATCATCTGTCCAACGAGGCGCTCATCCTGATTGACGAGCCGCACGACATCGTGGCCCGTGCACAGGACCGCGACGAGCGAGCGGAACACGCGAAAGCCGAGCTTGAACGCGGCGGCCGGATTCCTCGAGGTCTGCCACATCCCTGGATGACAGAGCCCGAGATCGCCAGGCGGTTGTCCGACCCTGCTGGGACCGTCCGAACAATCTCCAGGCTCGCCGGCGGCGAGCAACGACTGCCCTTCCGGCCGGCAGAGCGGCTCGCTGGCAAGCTGGCCCAACTGTTTGAATCGCTGCGCGACAACGCCCACTCGGGCGCGCGCGTGCTGGTGTCGCTGCAGGCCGCCCGGCTCTCGGAGTTGATGGCCGATCTGGGATTGCCGCTGGCGACGCTCGAAGCTGAATCAGCGCCGCAGCCTAACGCCATCTCGGTCGGACGCGCGGCCATCGCCGAGGGCTGGCGGCTCGACGACCCGGTCTCGGGAGAGCGCCTGGCCACGCTGATCAGCGACACCGAAATCTTCGGTTTCGAACGTCAACGCCAGCGCCGGCCGTTGAGGACGAGGTCCGCGCCATCAGCGGATCCACACCTGCTGGAGACGCTCAAGCCCGGTGACTTCGTCGTTCACGTGGACAGCGGGATCGGCAGATTCCAGGGCGTCGTGCATGAGCGAATCGGCGGTCGCGAGGGCGAGTATCTCGATATCCGCTTCGCCAAGGGTGATCGACTCCTCGTCCCAACAGACAAGCTCGATCGAGTACAACCCTACGTTGGACCGTCAGATGCGCCGCCCTCGCTGACCCGATTGGGAGGCGGCGCGTGGCAGCGCGCGAAGGCCAAGGTCCGCGGCGCTGTCGCGGAGATCGCCGACGATCTGCTTGAGATCCACGCCGCGCGCGAGACCGAACCCGGCATCGCCATCGATCCCGATACGCCATGGCAGATCGAGCTCGAAGCCTCGTTCCCATACGTCGAAACGCCCGACCAGCATCGCGCCATTGAGCAGGTGAGGAGCGACCAGGAAGCGCCCAAGCCGATGGACCGGCTGATCGTCGGCGATGTCGGCTACGGCAAGACGGAGGTCGCAATCCGGGCGGCGTTCAAGGCCGTCATGTCTGGTTATCAGGTTGCCGTGCTGGTGCCCACGACGGTGCTCGCCCAGCAGCACTATGAGACGTTCCGTCAGCGTCTGGCGGCGATGCAGGTGCGGGTCGGTCTGCTGTCGCGGCTGCGCACGGGATCCGAGCAACAGGTCACCGTGTCTGAGCTCAAGGCCGGCTCGACCGACATCGTGATCGGCACGCATCGGCTGCTACAGCAGGACATCGGATTTAAGAGCCTTGGTTTGCTCGTGATCGATGAGGAGCAGCGCTTCGGGGTCGAGCACAAAGAGCGGCTCAAGAAGCTACGCCGGGAAGTGGATGTCCTGACCCTGTCGGCGACGCCGATTCCGCGTTCACTGCATCAGGCCGTGACCGGCATCCGCGACATGTCGACCATCGCCACGCCGCCCGAGGAGCGCCTGCCGATCAGCACCTACGTGATGGAGCGCGATGACAGCGTGATCAGAGAAGCGATTCTGCGAGAACTTGATCGCGAAGGTCAGGTCTACGTCCTGCACAATGAGGTGCGATCGATCGATCGAGAAGCGTTCGAGCTGGGCCGATTGGTTCCGGAGGCGAGTTTCCTGGTCGCGCATGGTCAGATGCCATCGAATGTCCTGCGCGATCACATGGAGCGATTCACACACGGCGAAGTCGATGTGCTGGTCTGCTCGACGATCATCGAGTCGGGCGTCGACATTCCCCGAGTCAACACGATCATCCTCGACCGCGCCGAGCGGCTCGGCCTGGCGCAGATGTATCAGCTGCGAGGTCGCGTCGGAAGATCCAGCGTCCGCGCCTATGCCTACCTGATGACCGAGCCGTATCGGTCACTGTCGGAGGTCGCGCAACGCCGTCTGGCCACGATCATGGAGGCGGACGACCTCGGCGCGGGATTCCAGATTGCGCTCAAGGACCTCGAAATCCGCGGCGCCGGCAATCTGCTGGGCGCACAGCAGTCGGGCCACATCGGCGCCGTCGGGTTCACGCTCTTTACCCAGCTATTGTCCGAGGCCGTTGAGCGGGCCCGAGCCAAGCGCTCCGGCAAGAAGCGGGTACGTCGTCCGCAGGGGACCAGGGTCCATGTCGATCTCGCACTGCCCAGATTCCTGCCCGAGTCGTACGTCGAAGAGATCGGCTTGCGGATGACGCTGTATCAACGACTGGCCGCCGCCGAGTCGCCGGCCGAGGTCGCAGACTTCGCGAAGGAGTTGGACGATCGGTTCGGACCGCTGCCACTGCCGGCGTCGAATCTGCTCGGTGCAGTGAAACTCAAGGTGCTCGCTTCAAGAATCGGAGCCGAGTCGATTCAGTCGGAGGGCGACAGTGTCGTCGCGCGGCTCGCGTCAGGGATCATGTTCACTCCAACCCAGAGACGCCTCAACGTCCCCAGGCAAATCCAAATCGGGTCGACCCAACTCAGATACACGCCGTCAAGCCGACTGGTGGAGTCTCCCTGGGAACAAGTGCTGTCGGACGTGTTGGAGAACCTTGCAGCAACCTAAGAAAGGTCTGAATAACTCTGGTTCCCGCTTCCCCCCCCCTCGCGGAGACCTTTGAAAAACTCTCGGATCCCCTCTCCCCCCCTTGCGGGGGGAGATGTCACGGAGTGACAGAGGGAGGGTCCTCCGGCAGCGACCAGATAGGTGATGAGATAGGGAGACCCCCCCTCTGCCTTCGGCATCTCCCCCGCAAGGGGGGAGAAGAGGAGTTTTTCAAAGGTCTCCTCGCGGGGGAAGCTGCCGAAGGCTGAAGAGGGGTCCCGGCCGGCCACCTGCACCTGGTAGCAGTTGTTCAGAGGATTCCTAAGGCCTGTTCGCACAGAACGCTCTTGACGGCCAACCGCAGACCAATCCCTGCGCCTCAACTCCGACCCTGCCGAGCCACGCTACTATCAGAACGCATGAGCGCGTGAAAGGCGGAGCCTATGTCAACCCCACGCCCAGCCACAACCCGGTACGTCTTCGAACACCCGCCAACCCCCGCGCACACCGCGACAACCCACCCAACCGGTTCGTCCCAATCCGCACAGATCCGAACAAATCCGAACAACAACCGACCAGAATTTCCTCAACCAGACCGAAAAACCTGAAAAACCTGAAACACGATCTCCAGCTATGCACTGGAGATCGTCGCCAAACTACCCCAGGAAAAAAAAACTCCACCTGAAACCTGAAACCGCCCATGACCGCAACACATCGCCGGCTGCGTGAACAAACCCTAGTACACTTGTGTCCCGAGGAGACTTGGATGGCAACCGAAACGCACGACCCTATTGCACAGCAGCCCGATGCTGGTCTGCGGATGGCGAATGTAGTTCGAGAAGCGTGGTTGGCGACATCTGAACTTGGAGAAGACATCACGCCCGCGACCCGCGAAGAGGCGTTTAAGTTGGTGTTGGCAGCAATGCTAGGCGTCCACGGATCTGAATCGGCGGGTGCTGGTCAATTCGGCTACGGCTCTGAGCCTGCCGCGCTCTTCGATGATCCGGACGATCACTACTCCACCCCCGAACTCAGGAGTGACGGGATCTCGGACTACCTACGAATCCAGGAAGAGGGCGTCCCTGCGCTATTCGACGTGCGCCTGCGCGAGCCAATGGTCCAGGTTGACCCATTGGCGTTGTCTGATTCAAAACGTGTCGCGCTTCGAGAGCTCGCACTGCTGGAGCTTGCCGGACGCACGGCCGTTGGACTAGATACCAATCAGGCCCACATTCAGTCGACGGTTGAGCGCTATCAAGCGTGCGATGGTAAGTCCTATGTGCCGCGCCTCCTGGCTTGCGATGACGTGTTGTTCCTCGGTCGCCCCAGCAATGGCGAACGGCTCGTGCGACTGACCGGGTCAGGCGTTGGAACGGTTCGCAAACTTGCGCAGCGACTTCTCGCCTCATGAGCGACGAACACAATCTGACTATTGATGTCACAGAGCTGGGCTTTAGCGATTACGCGCTCAGTCTCTTCCTGTCTGGTCACCCAAGAGATGCCATTCGGCACGAGACTCAGGATCTGCTCAATGAGTTGCAGGAGCAGTCCAAGCGCCAGGATCTGGACGGCCCGGACCTGGTGCAAGCCGCGTTAGCGGACAGCAACCCACTCGTCGCCTTTAGCGAACGACGCACGCGGCGTGAGTGAAATGAGCACGCTGGAACAAGGTTTTTGTTGCTTGGCATGGTGCGAGGATTTCGCAACCCCTACTCGCACGACGTGCGGATTGAAGTAACTCGCGCAGTGGCGGTGATCTGGCTCGGCGTGCTTGGCAAGTTTAGGCGTCAGCTGGAACACGCACGATCCTTCTCTGCAGAGTCCA
Source organism: Dehalococcoidia bacterium (assembly GCA_965261715.1). Classification (GTDB taxonomy): domain Bacteria; phylum Chloroflexota; class Dehalococcoidia; order Bin125; family Bin125; genus Bin125. Next base: position 1,866,777 of record OZ253471.1, on the reverse strand, counting down.
ACGGCCAATCTCCGCACTGACCATTGAGCCGTCGCTGAGTAGGCTGACGTGGTGCATATCCGACCAAACTTGCGATCCTCCTGGACCCTGCTGATCGGCGCGGCCCTGATTGGGTTGCCGGCGCTGATCTTCCGCCTCGGCGGGATTCATACGGGGACCGAGGTCGAGGTTGCGATCTTCGGGCTTGGCATTCTCTCGGCGGCGTTCCTGATCTCGACTGGCGCTGAGGCGGCGCAACACGATATTCCGGCTGCGCTTTCTGTCGCCATGGTCGCGTTCATCGCGGTCCTGCCCGAGTACGCCATTGACCTGCTTCTCGCCTGGGAAGCGGGCAAAGGGATTCCCGGCAAGGACGAGTTGGCCCTGGCCAATATGACCGGCGCCAATCGATTGCTGTTGGGCGTCGGTTGGGCGACCGTGATCTTCCTGTTCGCCTGGAAGACAGGCGGTCCTCGCAATCTCGTCGCATCGGCCGCTCGCAACATCTGGCGAGGGCTACGGCGCCGTCCGACGGATCCGGCTGAACCGCTGCTCAATCTGCCAGGCGGAATCGGCCTCGAAATCGGCATCCTGGCCGTGGCGACGCTGTACTCATTCATCATCGTGGCCAAGGGCCGGATTGCGATTGAAGACACCATCATCCTCGGGCTGCTGTTCTTCTGGTACATCCTCCGCTTGACCCGGTCGCCTGTTGAGGAACCTGAACTGGAAGGTCCGGCAGCTACGATTGGCGGTCTGCCGACCTGGCGTCGTCGCGCGGTTGTGACGTTTCTGATCGGCTATTCCGCGATCGTCATCGCGATGTGCGCCGAACCGTTCGTCCATGGTCTGGAACAGATTGGACGGGACGTGGGCATTGGCGAGTTTTTTGTCATCCAGTGGATCGCTCCGCTGGCGTCGGAATCGCCCGAGTTCTTCGCAGCGTTGTACCTGGTCTGGCGCGGGTCTTCAGGGCTTGGCATCAACATGCTCGTTTCGAGCAAGGTCAACCAATGGACCCTGCTCATCGGTTCGATTCCGATCGCCTACATGGCCGCTGGCGGGGCGATCACCGGGCTGGAATCGAGTTCGCTCCAGCGTGCAGAGGTCTTCATTACGGCGGCGCAATCGGCGTTTGGTGTGATGTTGATCATTGACCGCCGTCTGACGGCGCGAGCTGGGTTCGCGCTGCTCGGACTATTCCTGGCACAGTTGCTGACGCAGTTCTTCTTCCAGGACAACAACTTGCCGCGAGTCATCTTCGGGCTGATCTACCTTGGACTGACCGCATTGCTGGTCTCGCAGCACTGGCGTAGCATCATGCCGACAGTGCGCGAAGCGTTCCGCTCGCCGGCCTCGGCAGCGGCGGCTTATCAAACACATGGCGACAGCGCAGCAGCCAATCAGCCAACAGAAGGCAGGCACGAATGACTGACTGGAACGAACTTTCGGAGCAGTTGCAGGGAGCCTTGGGGCTGGCCAACCAGCCACTGGCGATCACATTTCACGACTCAGCGTCCGGAGTTGTTGGATTCGACGACCCGATGCCCGGACCCGCCGATGACGGCCGCACTGGCCGAGTTCCCGCAGGCTGCGTCTTCTGGATGAAGGCTGCGGATCGCACGTTTTCGACCGTCGCCGCCGATCACGCCAATTGCTCGGTCGGCTCGGTGACGCACGGATTCCTCGGACTTGGCGACGTGCTAGAGAACGGCGACGTCAGCGCGTTGTTGGAGTCCGGCTGGGTCACGCCCGAGGCGGCGATGGGAATTCCCGTCGTCGAAGAGAAGCCGGAAGAGGTCGTCTACGGACCGCTCGGCGAGTCGCCGACCGACCCTGATGTCGTCCTGGTGCGGATTACGGGCCGACAGCTCATGGTGCTGCACGACGCGTTCCCCGCAATGCGAATCGAAGGCAAGCCGCAGTGCCACATCATCGCCATCGCCAAGGCTGGCGAGATGGCGGCGTCGGTGGGCTGTCAACTGTCGCGCGTGCGTACACAAATGCCAAACGCCGAGATGACCTGCGCGATCCCGGCAACCCAGTTGTCAGATTTGCTAGAGCGACTGAGCGAGACAGCCGGGGCCGACCGCGCCGTCGCACAATACGCCGCCGACGACATGGCGCGCTTCGCCTAATCTTTTGGGCGGCCTAGTTGGGAGGCCCGTCGTGGCCGGTAAGTGGTTTGAGGAACTGGAACCGGGGCTCGTGATCCGTCACGAGCCCTCACGGACGGTGACCGAGACAGACAATCTGCTCTTCACGGCGCTCACTCACAACTCGCAGCCGTTGCATCTCGACGCCGAGTTCGCCGCCGGCACACAGCACGGTCAGCGGATCGTCAACAGCATCTTCACAATGGGGCTCGCGGTAGGCCTCAGCGTCGCCGACACGACGCTCGGCACGACGCTGGGCAATCTCGGATTCGATGAAACAACGTTCCCGCATCCGGTCTTCATCGGAGACACGATCACGTGTGAGACAGAAGTGATCGATCGTCGGGAGTCACGCAGCAAGCCGGATCGCGGCGTGGTTACGTTCGAGCACCGAGGGATCAATCAGCGGGGCGAGTTAGTCGTGAAGTGTCGGCGAGCCGGGATGATGCTCAAGCGGCCTGCGGAGGACTAAGGGGCTAGCCGCCTCGGACGAGCAAAGCTATGCCAATCGCGCCCAAGATTGAGAAGCCGGTCGCCATCGCGCCGACCAGAATGAGGGTCACTCGCCAGATCAGTTCTCGGATGCGTGCCTCGAATGCCTTCATCTCACTTCTCAAGAGATCAATCTCTGCCTGCGAAACCAGCCCATCGTCCAACACGTCTGCAAGCTCTTCAGCAGCTTCCGAGGGCACGTCCATCTTCTGGACAAGGATGTTGTGGAATCTCAACTTGTCGAGCGCCATGACTACATCATACCACCGACTTAGAACGCTCGTGCTCTATAGAGAACGGTGAGCGTTTCGCCTCGCACTCCGGCAGCGAGCCGGCTGGGTGATACGATGAGCCGCGTCGGAGCGTGGCGCAGTTTGGTAGCGCACTTGACTGGGGGTCAAGAGGTCGCCGGTTCAAATCCGGCCGCTCCGACCATTCCACTACCCTGCGCGCGAACGTGCGCTAGATCGTGCTGCTCACGGCAGGTGACACATGCGACTTTCTGAGCCCCGAATTGGCCCCGTACTGGATCAGGACGCGACCGAGGAACAGCGTGAGGTGCTCGCGGCCGCCTCGGTCGGGCGCTCACCGCTGAACGTCCAACGCACGATCGCGCAGTACCCGGAGTTGGCCCGAGCACGACAGTCCTTCACGCAGCACGTGATGCGCGATACCTCGCTGCCTGCGCGCGAGCGCGAACTGCTGATCCTGCGCACCGGCTGGAACTGCCAGTCGGAGTACGAGTTTGGCCAGCACTCCCGATTCGGCAAGTCGGTCGGATTGTCGGAGGACGAGATCCAGCGGGTGACCGTCGGGCCCGATGCCGAGGGCTGGGATGATTTCGACGCCACGCTGTTGCGTGCGGCTGACGAGCTACACGATGAAGCGTTCATCTCCGATGAGACCTGGAACGCGCTCGCGGAACGCTACTCCACCAAGCAATTGATGGATGTCGTGTTTGCGGTCGGTCAGTATCACATCGTTTCGATGGCGCTGAACAGCTTCGGCGTTCAGTTCGAGCCGGAAACTACCGAACGGTTTCCCGAATAACCGACCTGAGTAACCGAACAGTGGAGTAGCGATCATGACAACGACAACAACTCCGGCGACTGTCGTGTTGGTACATGGCGCCTGGCATGGTCCCTGGTGCTTCGACCAGGTCGTCGCCGGCCTTGAGGTTCGCGGAGTGCCGGTGGTCGCAGTCGAGCGGCGGCGGATACATGAGGCAAGTGGAACGCTGCGCGGCGTCACTAACTCGGCCGAGAACGAAGCGATCGTCCGTGCGGCGCTTGATCAAGTCGAGGGACCGGTCGTGCTGCTCGGTCACTCGTTCGGAGGTGTCGCGATTACGACCGCGCCGCTGGGCAACGACAGCGTCAAGCACCTCGTCTACCTGACTGCGATCATGCCCGACACCGACGGCGCGATACCCGACAACTTCGTTAACCCAGTATTGGGCGGGGCGTTGCAGGCTGGGGATGATGGATCGACGACGGTGCAAGCGGACAAGATCCGCGAAATCTTCTACCACCAGTGCTCGGATGAGGACTACGAACAAGCGCTGCAGCAGTTGGTCCGCGACGAGGCGGCGATTCCGTTCGATGCTCCCAGAGAGGCAGCCTGGAAGAAGACCACGACGACATACGTCGTCTGCACTGAGGATCAGGCGCTGCTGGCCGAAGGCCAACGCACACTGGCTCGTCGCGCCAATCACGTCGTCGAGTGGGCAACTGACCACTCCCCATTCTTGAGCCGCCCGGAACTGATGGTTGACCTATTGGATCGCTTGGCTCGGGAGTGCGCGGAGTAGCTACAGCCGCAGGCCTATCCAAACACGACTACCAGAATCCCCGTTACGGCAGCAATGAGCGTTGCGCCGCCAAGCATGATCGCCGCAAGGCGGTTGAGCTGTTGTTGATGCCGCGCTTCCTGTTCGGCGAAGAGCTGCCGCATTTCTGCGCGTAAGAGATCAAACTCGGAGCGCAGGCCTTCAAAGCTGCTCAGGGTTGGATAGTCCTGCAATGACTCGGCGAGTTCTTGCTCGAGGCCGACCGACACCTCAAGCGCTGGCGCCTCTGCGGCCACCTGCGTTCTCACGAGGACATCTCTAAATCGCTGGATGTTGATCAGCGCCATGGTTGCGTCCGTGCCATGACGCTGATCTTAGGCACACTCGCTCCCTCTTGTCTAAGCGGAACGCCCGCTGTAAACGATAGAGAACGGCTACTTAACCAGGCGCCTACTCGTCCAGCAGACGATCCAGCAGCTTGGTCGGGCTGACCGGAAGCGAGTTCATTCGCAGGCCGGTTGCGTCGTAGATCGCGTTGGCGATTGCCGCCAGCGGTGGCACGATTGGCACCTCGCCGACGCCTCGGACGCCGTAGGGATGACTCGGGTTAGGAACCTCGACCAGAATGGTCTCGATCTCGGGCAGGTCGAGCGCGGTTGGCATGCGGTAATCGAGCAGGCTGGCGTTGGTCATCCGACCTTCAGGGGAGTAGACGTACTCCTCGGTCAGCGCCATGCCCGCTCCCTGCGCGACGCCGCCCTGGACCTGTCCCTCAACGTACGCCGGGTGGATCGCAGTGCCGACATCCTGCACGGCCGAGTAGCGCAGCACGTCGACCTTGCCCGTGTCCTGGTCAACGGCGACATCGACGATGTGGCAGCCGAAGGCAGGTCCCGGCTTGGTCGGCAGGACGTCGGCCTGGCCTTGAATCTGACCGCCGGTCGATGGCATCCTGGCGCAGAGTTCCTTGAACGTGATCTGCTTGCCGTCCGGTCCGCTGATCGCGCCGTTCTCGTAGGACACAGAGTCTGCATCAACATCCCAGATCATCGCAGCGCGCGCTTCCATCTGCTGGCGAGCGTCAAGCGCTGCCTCATGGACGGCAATGCCCGTCGCGTAGGAAACCCGCGAGCCGCCGGTGACGTGCGTGAAGCCGATCGAATCGGTGTCAACGACCTGTGGTCGGACGAGGTCGTAATCGATACCCATCGTCTCGGCGAACTGCATCGCCAGACCGGCGCGCTGACCTCCGATGTCGACGGAGCCAACGGAAAGGTTGACGGTGCCATCCTCGTTGATGGCGGCGTAGGCGGCGGACTCCATGCCGGCGTTGGTCCAGAAGCCCATTGCGACGCCGCGACCGAGCAGGCGGCCGTCTTCGTCGACGCCCTGACCGCTATGGAGTTCGGAGCGGTAGTGCGGCGAGTCCATTGCCGCCTGCATCGTCTCTTCGGCGCCAATCTTCGGCATGGCGACGCCGTCCGCCCGGCGGGTGCCTTCGCGGGCGGCATTCTGTGCGCGGAGTTCCATCGGATCGCGCTCGAGTCGCTCTGCGAGCTGGTCGATCAACGACTCGACGGCGAAGGTGCCCTGCGGTGAGCCGGGCGCTCGATAAGCCTGACACTTGGGCTTGTTGGTGACCACGTCAAGCGCGTTGATATAGATGTGCTCGATGTCATACGACGAGAACATACAAGTCGCGCCGGCGCCGACGGGCGAGCCGGGGAAGCCCCCAGCCTCGTAGGCCAGTGTGGCATCTGCTGCGACGATGGCGCCGTCGTTCTTGGCCCCGATCCGGCAGCGGACATACGTCGCTGACGTCGGGCCGGTGCCAATCAGCACCTCTTCGCGGTTCATGTACATCTTGACCGGGCGTCCGGTGATCTTCGACATCACGGCCGCGGTCGGCTCCATGTAGGCGGGCAGCTTGCCGCCGAATCCGCCGCCGATCTCCATCGGGATGACCTTGACACGGGCCAGAGGGATGTCGAGCATCTTCGCCACCGTTGCCCGGACTGCGAATGGTCCCTGGGTAGAGACCCAAACGGTCAGCGTTCCGTCGGAGTTCCAATGCGCCGTGCCGTTCTGGGGCTCGATGTAGCCCTGGTGCGCTGCGGAGGTCTCAAATTCCCCCTCGATGATGATGTCAGCCTCTTCGAATCCCTTGGTCGGGTCGCCCTTCTCAAACTCCAACTGCGAGGCGATATTCGATTCGCGTTCGCCGCGACCCTCGCCGGGGACGAAGCGGGCGACCATCTCGACTGTCTTCATGCCATCGTGCAAGATGGGTGCGCCTTCGGCCATGGCGTCGTGGACCGAGAGGACCGGAGGCAGTACTTCGTACTCCACCTCGATCAGCGAGAGGGCGTCCTCGGCGATGTGGGGGTCGGTTGCGCAGACGGCGGCGACGGCGTGTCCTTGATACAGCGCCTTGTCTGAGGCGAGGACATTCTGCAGGACCCACTTGTACGGCGCCACAGATTCACCCAGGTCAACGTACTCATCGGTTGCGCCAGGCAGATTGTCATGGGTGACGACGCACTTGACGCCGTCGAGCGCTTCGGCGCGTGAGGTGTCGATGCTGAGGATGCGCGCGTGCGCATGAGGTGAACGCAACAGTCGGCCGTGGAGCATACCGGGCAGGTTGATGTCGGCACCGTAACGGGCGCGTCCAGTGACCTTGTCAACTCCGTCGGGTCGGATCGGGCGTGTTCCGACGACCCGGTAACCGTTGTCGCTGGCAGGCTTCGTCTCAGTGGTCATCGGCAGCTCCGATTCGTTCTGTCTGTTTGTCATAGACAGGATATTGGGTTCGACACAGACTCAGCATCGCTGAATCACTTGATCAGAGAGTTTCCAGTTGGTCAACAACTGCGAGCTTGCGCAAACTGATCAGAATCCGGCGCAGGCTGGGGCCGAGGTCTTGAACACAACCTGCTGATCGAAACGATCAACGTAGACTTCCGCAATCTCGTCGAGCGATTGCTTGGCCTCCGATGTCATCGCCACGGGAACGAGCACATTCAGGACCTTCGTGCCTTCACGGTAGAGCCGTTCTTCCTCAGTATCGAGCCACTGGCCTTGAGCGTCGAAGACGGTGAGGCCGTCTGGAAAACGCGGCGTCACGACGTCGGCGAGGAAGTCCGACCATTCGGCGTTGCTGACGCTGACGCCGTCGCCAATCTCCTGGCCAATCTCCTGGCCAAAGTAGAGATTGAACTCCGTGAACGGTTCGAGTCCCGCTGGGCAATCCGCTGCGCCGTCATCGCTGCAGGCGGCGAACAGCGCGGAGGCAATGAACGAAATCAAGACAAGAACAAACGTCGCGTGCTTCAACGGCTGTGCTCCGTCTACAGCGCCCTCTGGTCAGTCTGACTCGTTCGCATGGTCGGTCAACCGTCCAGATCGATCAATGTGCTTCTGAGCCAGCCGCCACTGCTGCTGACCGGGAAGAACCTTGATCTTGGCAGAAATCGGTCCCTATCTGTCGAAATCAACGAGAATTCGATCCGCCCATCCTCGTGCAGGCGGGCGCTGATTCTGCCGATTGCTTCGCCGTCCACCTCTACCGGTGTTGAGCTAAGCCATCGATCAACTGGAGCTGAAGCCGGGAAGAAACGTCTGCTTGGCAGCACGAGTTGCCCACCTTCCACGCGGTAGCCAAACTCAGTCCGGCCATCCTCAAGCCTCCGCGCCACGATTCGGCCCGCCGGGAATAGCTCGCCTGGTTGGTCGACCGCCGGAGGATCTTGCGGACTCTGCTGTGGCAGCGACGACTGAGTTGTGGTTGTAGAAGTTGACGGCGGCGGAGTCGTCTGGGTTGACGCTGATGTCGTGCACTGCGCCGCCAACGCAGCAGTAATGGCATTCGCCTCAGCGGCGTCGGTGCTCAAGCTGTACTTCAATTTGACCGTGCGAGTGACCGTCGCAATGTGCTTGCGCTGTTCGCAGGTACCGCCGCTCCAATCGGCCAGATCATGATCAGATTTACTGAGGTTGACCGAGGCGTTGAGACACCAGAGGTTCTGACGATCGTTGGCAAACTGAGATTTGCTGCTGTTTGTCCACCTGGCCGCTCCGGAGTCGTAGGCCTCCTTCAGAGCAACGATGTGGTCGACATGTTCGGAAGAATCACACATCAGCGCTGTTCGGGCGGAAGATGAGTTGAAGCTCCAGTTGTCTCGGTCGTAGCCAGTTCCTGTCGTCGATGAAGACGAGGAGGAAGAAGACGAACGGTGGCCTGGCGGTTCCGGCAGCGTCTCGCAGCCGACTCCGTCGTCATCGCCGTCGTGAGTTCCGTCGTACACGCGGTAGCTGTGATGCGTGCCGCAGGTTCCGTGACCCGATGCCAGGTCGACCGTCAACCAGACTCCCAGCCCGGCGACGATCAGCGCAATCGCCAGCACCAGCAAGCGATTGGATCTGACTCCCCACGTCGGCGAAGTTCGCACATCGTTCTCCATGAGATACGGATTCTGTTCTCGTGAAAGAACACGAACTTACGTATCGTGAAGAGAGCGATGTTTGCAGTCAAGTACTACGGGTGTTTCCCATACCAATCGATATGAGGATTAGGATGAACGTCCCTGTGGTATGCCACCTCTTGTTAGCTGCCTAGAATGCACAATTAGGTGAGGGTGAAACGTGGCGATCATCAACGTGCGGCGAATGCGGGACGCCTTTGTCAGGACGAAGGTCACCGACGAGGCAAAGAGCCTCGAACTGGCGATGGCATTGGACGAAGAGCTAAGCGAGACGGTCGTCTCGAAAGAGCGGCTCGAAACGCTGGAGGGGCGGCTCGACGCCAAGTTTGACCTGCTTCACCAGGGCATGCGAGCAGAGATGAAGCTCCGTTTCGCTGAAGCAGAGGCCGACGCCGAACGGCGGGCCAATCGCCACACCACGATCTTTCTCGCCGCCCTGGCCCTCGCGGTGGCTGTCATCGCCCTTCTGATGGTTGCCCTCTAGCCGACGCCGCCGGCCATGGCCGGCAGAATGTGGACCTCTGCGTTGGGTGGCACTTTTGCCAGCAGTCCGAGCGGCTGTTCGACGCTGTTGACGGCGACGGTCAGGCCTCTGCGCAGGCGATCTTTCTCAATCAGCGATTCGAGGAATCCGGGATAGTTGGATTCCAGGTCGTCAACGACTTCTCTGACGGTGCGACCAGCAGCTTGCACGAGCCGCTGCCCGCCGGTGAGCGGCCTCATACCAATTGGGACGAAGACGGTGACGTCGGCCGTCATGTCGTCTCCGCGACTGGGACAGGCACTAGGAATCTTCTGAATAACTCCTGTTGGCGGCCGATCGGGGACCGCCCTTCAGCCTTCGGCAGCTTCCCCCGCGAAGGAGGGAAGCGGGGAACAGAGTTGTTCAGAGCATTCCTAGAGCTTGAGGCTGCCCTCGGCGACCACCGCGACGACGCCGTTTTCCTTCTCGACCCAGCAGGAGACGTTGCGCCGCTCAGGGTCGTCTTGGTTGACGCCCTGCAGCACGCCCTTGACAGCCACGGTCTCGTTCGGCCAGACGATGTTGGCGAACTTGACCAGGAGCTTGCCCGAGGACTTCCAGGCGTCGCCGAACCTCTGATCGAGCAGTTCGCCGAGCAGCGACATCGTCATTTTGCCGCCGACCACGACATCGGTGAAGCCGAGCTCTTCCGATGCTTCCTTGTCGGTGTGGTAGTTCTTGTTGCCGTGGAAGAACGAGCCGCACATCTCCAGCGAGATGCAGCGAATGAGCGGCCCGAATGCTTCGCCCTCGGGTAGCGAGTAGGTCTTCGCGCCCTCCTTCTTCGACGGATCTCTGAGCGTGACCTGGCCTTCGCTCTGGTAGAGGACGAAGGACTGGTGATGACGCTGGACCACGGCGACATCGCCCGCTTCGTCCTTGAGCACGGTCTCGGTCAGGATCACGCTTCGGTCACGGCGCTCGTAGATGTCGAGCGAGCGGGCGGACGCTTCGTAGCTGGCGCCCGGCTTCAGCGGCTGGCGGAAGTCCCATTCCTGCCGCAGCCAGAGATTGCCGAAGTCATTGGCGTAGTGCATGCGGGTCGAGAGGTCGGCATTCGCAGCGACCATCGACGGCGCTGTGTGTACTGCTGCCGGCAGCTCAAGCTCGAGCCCTTCGTAGTAGTCACTGAGCGCTGTGTCATCGATCACGACAGTCGCTGATCCCAGATCGACGCCAGCTTGTGGTTGCTCGAACTTTGCGATAGCCATCCTGTGGTCCTCTCACCCGTGGCGGGAAGTCGGTTTACATTCACACTGAGGATAGCGAGTGGTCGCTTGGGACTAGTCGGGCGCGGGTTGAGCCCAATCGACATCGGGCGTCTCCAGCAGAATCCAGAGAGGCTGATCGTGACTGATGGTGCGCAGGTTGTTGAGCTGGGGCGGCAGATCGGTCGAGAAGATTTGCCACTCCTGCCGATCGGCATCCCAAGCGTAGGCCCGTAGCGTGACACCGGCCAAGGAGGCAAACGCGCTGGTCACTCGAGTGTCGGGGCCGGTCCAGGTGACAAAGCTCCAACCCTGTCGCAGGCGGACGATGCGGACCGTGCGGTACTCGAACGCATCGATGGCAATGATGGGCCGCGCCCCATCGAGCAACAGGGCGATGTCCGTAACGCCGGCGCTCGATTGCGGCGTCGTGACACTAACGCACTCTCCCGACCAGAACACGACACGCGCCGGCCGGTTGCCAAACCAGACCTTCGGCGCAGTGGAGTCGGTTGCGATGCCGACGCCGCAGATCTGCACCGGTTCACCGCCCTCGACGTATCCGCTCTCCGGGGTGACGCGGGTAATCGAGCCGGGCGGCGGATCTCGACTGACCGCGCTTTCTCCCGTAGCGCGCCCTTCGGCGGTGTGCGCGATCACCGAGAATTCCGATGCCAGCTGGTCGACGCTGAGGTGCTGAAAACTGAAGCGTCCGTTGACGACCGGCGTCGCTGCTGCGTAACGCCGGTTGGCGAGAGGGCCGGCGTAGAGATGGACCACGGTTGAGCCGCCGGCCTCGCCACCGACGTTCAAGCCGGCCGCGCTCCAACCCAGCTGGTCGATGATTGGAGCAGCCTGGTCCGATTCGATGTTCATCCGGTTGCGCTGCATCCGGTTGCCCCAAACGAATCGCTTGCCAGCCTGTGTTTCGTCGATCGGCATGATCTCAACACCGACCAGGTTGTTGCGGAACAGGTTGGATCCCGTCAGGTGCTCGCCGGAGCGATCGGCGACGACGACGGTCAGCGGGCTCACCGCTCGCAGGATGAGCGAAGCTTCAGCGCCCGCCTGGAATTCGACTCGACGCTCAAGCGGCACGCCATCGACGGCGAAGCGCAGTTCGGTTCCAGGACCAGTGGCGGTCGCGACGAACTTCGCAGATTCGTCAACGGCGACGGATGCGGCCAGTCTGCGATCGAGATACAGATCGACGGTTGTGCCGGCCGACGCGGGCAGCCCGTCGATGCTGACTGTGCCGGTGATCGAGTGACTCAGTCCCGACCGAGGCTGCATGAATGTCGAGTCCAGGTATCCGATGGGCGTCCGCAAGGCGCTCTCCCGCGTCAGCGTCGGCGGTTCGCCAGGAGGGCCAATCGTCACATTGCCCGCTCTGGGAAAAATGACGACTCCCGCTCCGCGATTCGATTCAATCATGCTGGCCGAGATTGAGGCCGACGCGCCATCGATGATCTCAATGCCGTGCGACTGTCCTTTGGTCACCATCGACCCGTCGATCACCGCGTGTTCGCCGACAATCCTGATGCCCGTCTGATTCGCATCGGCTGTGACTTCGTTGAGCCGGCAAGCGTCGCCGTCAATCAATATGCCTACGTCCTGCGCCCCTGTAACGGTCATTCCCCAGAGTTCTACATTGTCGCCGAGTCGTATGCCGACATCAACGCTGGACGCGTTCAGCGTCCAGGCGTGACCATCGACGGTGAGCCCGTTGCGGACGACGGGCAGCGGCGACTCCAGCAGGATGGTGCGATTGGGACCGTTGGACTGGAAGAGAAGGATGGTCGCCTCTCCGTCGAGGGCCTCGCGCAACGTTCCTGGGCCGGAGTCAGCGTTGGACGTGATGACTGCGATCCCACTCATTGCGGCTTGAATCGCGGCGTCGGCGTCGATCAGACCCGCGCCCGAGGCGAGGTCGGGGCCGATCGGTGGGATGTCCTGGGCCGTGCTGATCAGAATGTCGCGGATTAGCCGACGCTCCAGCCGGGCGCTGCCGCCGTCCGCAGCGAGCAGCGACGGCTGAGCCTCGAGCAGCAGCGCCGCAATGCCGGCGACATGCGGCGCGGCAGCCGACGAGCCGGAGAAGCGTGGAGCGAAGTGAGTTGTATCGGAGACCGTTACTCGATCGACGGCAATCAGGTCGGGCTTGGATGCGCCATTCACGGTCGGACCGCGACTTGAGTATGGAGCGACCGTGTCGCGTCCAACGTTGACGGCGCCGACAGTGAGGGCATCCTGGGCGTCCGACTGAGCCAGGATGCTGCCCGCGGGCGTTCGGTGATGCAGCCTGAGCTGGACGCCGGCAGCATGGAAGGCAAACAGGTCGAATGTGACTGGTTCGGCGTCGTTGTTGTAATTCTGAATCACAACATAGAGTTCAGTCGCTTCGCCCTCGTGGACGTACTCCAGATGCTCGCGAGGCATATGACTGTTCGCGCCGATACCCTGCGTCGTCTCGCTCGAAGCAAGAATCGTTCCGATTCCTGACATCAGGTACAAGTTGTAATCGTTGGTCGAGCGGCCCCAGTCGTCGTCCCAGAACAGTGCGAGGCGGATCTGAGCGTCCTCTTCGACACTGAACGCGTTGCCGGCGCCGTACAGCATTTCCGCTCCGCTGGCGCTGTTGAATCGATGGGTGACTCCGGGGCTCGGCAGGCCGATCGTCGAGCCGTCATCGCCGGGACGCCATTCGCCGGCCCAATGCGACTCCGCCCAGTTGCCCGCGGCAGTGACATACAGCCTGAGCGACCACTCGGGATGCTGCAACGCCCTCGTCGTGTTCACCGACACGTCGCTGCGTTGATCCGCCGGGAAGGCATAGGACACGTCGTCGACGATGATGTCGACGTGTTGTGCATAATGATTGACGGCTGCGATGTGGTCGAGATCGGTTGTGACAGCAGCAAACGAAATTGCTGCGCCTGGAGCGAGATCGTGAATGATCTCGATCATCACCGTGCCTTCTTGTCCGCGATTCAGGCTGCCGCCGCCGAATGCTCGGGCTTCGGTGAGCTTGGGCGCTTCGCCGGCGCGCTGGGCTTGTTGCAATCCGACGATGCCATCGGAGATCACCGCGATGTGAATGCCTGAGCCGTCAACGTTGAACCTGGTCCGTGCGGCGGCAGCATGCAACGCTTCGTCACCTTCGGTCAGCGCACTGCCCGAAGCGAAGCTGCCATATTGAGGGCTCGCGACTGAGATCACGCCTTCGAGGCTGCGCAGATCGTCCAGCAGATGCGCCGGAAGCCAACCTTGCCAGCGCCCGATCTGGGGAACAGCAAGCTCGATCTCGAAGCCGGCACGTTGGAGTAACTGCTCGGCATCTGGTTGCGAGGGATCGACTTGAACGTCGAGGTGGACCCGCGTCTCTGCGGCCAGAGCCGAGGGCGCCGACGGACTCACCAGCACCGCCAACGCGGCCAGGAGGAGAGTCAAGAGCAGCAGGCCCGCGCGTCCATTTCGCATTGCTCGAGATTACTTGAGTACAAACGCCGTGATCGTTACGGCATCTCGTTTGACGTTATGAGGAAGCAGTCGCCGACCAGAGGCAAACGCGAACGGTGCTTGCCAGACCCAACCGTTGTCGCTCTGGAGGGCGACTTGTAAGGGTGTCTTATGTTTCCCAGTCCCGGCCCCGAGCCTGTCTCAAGAGTCGCCTGACCTCCAAATCCGTCATACCCGCGCTCCGCCGCGGGTATCTCGCAGTGCTCAGCACAACGGCTAGAAGCCGGCCGAGCGATTGAAACGGGCGCGGTTTCTGAGGTTCGAACATCGGCGCGGTACTCGGCGAGATTCCCGCGACGGAGCGCGGGAATGACGAATCTCGTACTTCCGACACGCACTCCCCGAGCGGTTCCCGGGGCGCAGGTCAGGACTGGGAGATTTGCAACGTCATCCCCTTGTGAAAGCAGTTGAGACTCGCGCGACCGACCGGATTGCATCGCGGCAACCGCAGATACACTCGATCTCGTGACTTGGTCCTTGGCCCTGCGCAATGGTTATGCCTGGTGGCTGCCGATCCTGTCGGCGGCGCTTGCTGCGCTGATCGCGGTCTTGGCTTCACAGTCGACCGTGACTGCATGGGACGCGGACGTGCATCTCTGGGCCCGCGAGGGTCGTTCGGCCTCGGAGTATGCGGAGCTGCTGCTGGATCGCTCGGTGCAAGAGTCGGCGACCTCCGGCATGATGGCGAGTGAAGATGGCCTGCCCGAGTTCGGCGGCGTGGCCGTCGAGCTGACCGACACACTGATCCGCGTCACGGTGCGAGCATCGCGGCAGGCCGATGCCGAGGCGTTGGCCTTGTCGCTGGCGCATGCGGTCGTAGATGAGGCCTATGTCCGATACGGCAGCGAAGCCGGGCTGGATCTGCTCGGTCTCGTCCGTCCCGGCGCTCGCAAAGTCGCTCCCGCGACGGAGTGGACTGCGGCCTGGGCCTCGGCAATCGGTTTGGCCGGTGGTCTGGCGTTCGCCTGGATGATCGCGCGCAGGTCGAGCGGTCCTTCGAGGGCGCTGGGCAGACTCGGCCGGATCGGTTTCAGGCCGCTGGCGGTCGTGTCCGCCGAGGCGGAGCAGGCAGCGAGTCAAACAGCCGGCCAGACTGCCCGCCAGACTGTCGGCCAAACTGCCGGCATGTACGTGAGGGGAACGCAGGAGCGCGGCACGGCGAAGGACGACGCGGTCATGATTGCCAATGCGATCAACCCGTTGTCTGGGTTGATTGCGCTGACGCCTCTTGATCAAGCCTCAGCGCTGATGGCCACCCTGATCCAGACGGCGCGCACGCTCGCGGCGCGAGGCAACTCCGTGATCTGGCTCAACGGACGCCATCCGGCCTTCGAGTTGCGGTATTCCACTCCCCCCGGTTGGCTGGTGGGGGCGGCGTGGCATTCCGTTGCCAGGTCGGAAATGATTCTGCGTGGCGCCGCGCGCGCCGCTCGCCCAGACGGCTATGTGCTGCTGCTCACCGATGCGCTTGACGACGACGCCACGCTGGATGTCGCGAACTCTTCTGCCGGGGTCATTCTGATGGCTCGCGCCGACGCATCGGAAGAGGAATTGGTCCGTGCTCGGCTAATGCTCGGGTCGGCGCGGCTGCTCGGGGTTGTGCTGACGCAGGCACAATCGCCCGACCTCAGGGACTTCGAATTGGCGCAGATGACGGAATAGCAGTATCCACAGTGGAAGCGAATCTCGCGTTCAACCCCGGAGTCCCGCCCATGCACTTTGAACTTCCCGCCGATCTCGCCGACCTGCAATCGCGACTGCTCACGTTTGTCAAAGCAGAAATCGACCCGCTCACCGAAGCCGCCGACCCCGAATCGCCATCTGCGGAGCTTCGGCGGGAGATTGCCCTCCGCTCCGAAGCCGCAGGTCTCTATCAGTTGGCCGTGCCGGAATCGGACGGTGGCCTGGGCGCCGGGCCGCGCGAGCTGACAGCCGCTCATGAGGCGCTGGCACTGAGCGGCAATCCGTTCGCGTCGCGGGCGCTCGGGTCCGGACCCGGCATCATGCGCCTGGCCGACAACGACGAGCAGCGCGACGAGCTTTACGCGCCGGTGCTGCGCGGCGAGCGAAGCGCCGCCTTTGCCTTCACCGAGGCGCTGCGCTCCGACGGTCGGCGCGAGCCCACGCAAGCCGTGCGCGCGACGCTGTCCGACGGCTCGGACGGTTTCCTGGTCACGGGAGCCAAAGGTTTTGTCACCGGCGGAGCGTCGTCCGATTGGCTGGTGGTGGTCGCGAACGTCCCCGATGAGGGGACCGCGCTGCTGGTCGTGGATCGAGAGGCTGAGGGTGTGACCGAGGGAGAGTTGGGCGCGTCTATGGACGGCAGCACGCACTCGCCATTCACATTCGATTCGGTTCCGGCGCCGGCATCGAGGCTCCTGGGAGCCGTCGGCGACGGCCTGCCGCGGGCGATGCAGAACATCGACCGGATGCGATTGGGAGTTGCCGCCGATTGCGTCGGCTGGGCGCGCTGGGTGACTCGGACAACGCTGAAGCGGATCGAGTCGCCGCATCGCAGTGGACAGCCACTAGCCGAGCAGCAGCAGGTGCAGGCAATCTTCGCCGACATGGTCGCCGATACGTTCGCTGCCAGGACATCGCTCTATCAAGCTGCAGAGGCGCGCGAGGCCGACGAGCCCACAGCCGGCACGCAGGTCGCGACGGCGAAGTGGTTGGCCTCGGAGTGTCTGCATCGAACAGTCGATCGAGCAATTCAGCTGCACGGCGCGCAAGCGCTGTTGCGTGGTCATCCGTTGGAGCGACTGTACCGAATCAGCCGCTCGCTCAGAATCGCCGAGGGCCCGACGGAGTTGCTGCGTCTGACGGTCGCGAAGCATGTGCGTCAGAACGGAATTGAGGCGCTGTAGCCAGAGCTCCCTCACTGAGACCTTTGAATAAGTCTCCTTCGCCCCCCTTGCGGGGGAGATGCCGCAGGCAGAGGGGGGGCTCCCCATCTCCAGGCCTATCTGGTCGCTGGCGGCGGACCCCCCCCTCTGTCACTCCGTGACATCTCCCCCCGCAAGGAGACCTTTGATTAACTCCTGTTGTTGGCGATTTTGGACTGGGAGTTGATTGGCTTTCCTGATTGATGATGGCCTGCGCGAGTACTGGGCTGGGTCTGCCTGGCTCGCCGCTGGCGCCGGCGGCCTGGTTGCTGAGGTTGCGCCGCGGTGGACCTGCCGGCCGCTTGTCGCTTCGGCGCTCAGGCGGCCGCGGCGCTCAACTGGTCCGCCTTGCGCAGGTTGTAGGCGAGCACTTTGACGCACAGCTCCAGTTCGTTGCGGGCCACGCCGCGATAGCGCACGCGCCGGTAGCCGTAACTGCGCTTGAGCGTGCCGAAGAGCCGCTCCACGGCGCTGCGCCGCGGTTCGATCAGCTGATTGCGCCGCTCCTGCCAGTGCGGCAGCTGCGGATGCCACTTGTTCGCCCGATGCTTGATCCGGTCCTTGACCCCACGCGCGCGCAGCCGCTGACGGCGCCGCTTCGAGTCATACGCCTTGTCCGCGTAGACCGCACGCTCGTCAGCGCAGATCAGTGTGTCCGCCACCTCGCTTTCATTGATGTTGGCCGGGGTCAGCAACGCGCGCCGCACGAAGCCGCTGCCCAGATCCACCCCGCAGTGAATCTTGTAGCCGAACCACGAGCGCCGGCCGCGCCGGGTCCCGGTCGCCGTCCAGCTCGCCTCCGGGTCGCTCGCGTGCCGCGCCCCCCGGCCGGCCGCGTGCGGCGGCCGCCGCACCTGCGCCTCGACCACACTCGCGTCCAGTAGCGTGCCCTGCTTGAGCAACAGGCCGCGCTCGTCCAACTGGCGCTCGAACTCGGCCAGCAGCGCCTGGCCCAGACCGCGCTCGACCAGCGTCTCGCGGAAACGGCTCATCGTCGAGTGGTCCGGCGTCGGGTCCTCCAGACCCAGACCGACGCAGCGGCGGAACGAGAGCCGGTCGGCCAACGCCTCCTCCAGCTCGACATCGCTCAGGTTGTACCACTGCTGCAGCAGCAGGACCTTGCACATCAGCAACGGCGGATAGCTGGGGCGACCCGTGCGGGCCGAGTGAATCTCGGCCAGCAAGCGCTCAAAACAGCTCCAGTCGACCACCTCGTTGACGCCCTCCAGGCGGCGATTGCTCCCCAGTCGCTCCGGCAACCAGGCCTCCGCCAACGACCGCTGTCCCATATTGCGATGCATCACGCGCTCCCTCAGCAACTCGAACCAATACGCCTATGATCGCTCATCCTTCAGAGTTTTTCAAAGGTCTCCTCACTGGGAGACCTTTGAAAACTCATGATTCCCCTCTCCCCCCCTTGCGGGGGGAGATGTCACGGAGTGACAGAGGGGGGGTCCGCCGCCAGCGACCAGATAGGCCTTGCGATGGGGAGCCCCCCCTCTGCCTGCGGCATCTCCCCCGCGAGGGGGGCGAAGGGGACTTAGCCAAAGGTCTCCTTGCGGGGGGAGATGTCACGGAGTGACAAAGAGGGGGGTCCGCCGCCAGCGACCAGATAGGCCTGGAGATGGGGAGCCCCCCCTCTGCCTGCGGCATCTCCCCCGCAGGGGGGCGAAGGGGACTTATTCAAAGGGAATAACCTAGATGGGTTGACAGCATCAGTAGGGATCGGTAGCGTGCGCTTTTGAAATGAGGCGCGTCCATGTTCACTTTTTTGGTTGGGGAAGATGCTCAGGTGGAGCAGTTTGAGCCGCCCGAATCCCCTCTGTGGAAACTGCCGGAGCACACATTGGTTCTTCGTATAGCAACACATCACTCGTTACAAGTTGAAGGGTCATTAGCGGCTCAGATTCCACATCGTGAGACGGGAATACACGTAGTATTCCGGCCTGAAGAATTGCGCTCGCTCGCTCGCCAACTAGGTGAACTTGGAATTCTGGATCAAGATGATGGTGCATAACTTTCCTACCCATTCGGCGTTGGTTTTCCGGGCAAGCCTGCAGACAGGGTAGCAACAGGGCCAGTGAGCAGCATTCGGACATAACGTCCCCCGCTTCTTCGGGGGCGTTTTCGCGCTGCCATACTGGGCGAGCCAAGCACACCAGCTCGACGCTCGGATGCGTCGAACAATGAGGGAGAAGTCTGTTCGCGTCCCCTTCTCGGCGTATCCAGCGGGCCGGTGTGCTTGGCAACAGACCATCCCGTGCCTGGAAGGGGGCAATCGTGAATTGGGACAGGAAAAAGGCTACACTCACGCTCGGCGTGGCCGCATTGGTAGCAGTGCTCGGAACGCTGTACATGACCAGTGCGCACAGACAATTCGACAGTGTCGGAACCGAAGCGCGTGTCGTCGCCTTCAAGCACGACGCGACTACTGTGGAATTTGGTATCGAGTATTGGGATCGTGACGCGGAGACCTGGCACTATGTCGAGCCAGTCACTAGGTTCCTCCGAAGCAGTGCGCCGGAACGGAGATGGCTCAGTTCGTCGCCAGTGCCGATTCAGATCGCGGTCCCTCAAAAGCCGGTCGCATATGACTGCGAAGCTCAAGACCGGGACCACTTCCAACTGTCTCCGCGCCGTGCCGGCGATGTGTGTCTGTATGGCCGGAATTCGGACAGGGTTTACCACTCAGTCGAGCCTGCCCAGGGCACCTATCGAGCCGTGCTAACGGGAGCTGCGCCCGGTTGTTGGGTTGTCTTGCAGACTCAGATCGCGGAATTCACCTTCCGAGCGGCCCGATTGGAACTCGGAGACACTCCGTGGCGCACAGAAACACTCACAAGCGAGTTTGGCTCCCTGGACATTGATTGGTATCGCTCGGAGACAACGGTCGAAGTCCGGGACCAAGATGACACCCTCACTCGAGACGACGATTGGCAATCGAACTACTGGCCTGTCGGGGACTGGGCATTGCCTCAACTGTCGATCTCCACGTCCTGCACATCTTGGGCGCTCAGCCTAGTCCCAGTGCTCAGCCAATGAGATCTGCGTAGCGCAGGCGCTTGCCCTGCATCCCACGCGCCAACGCGCCCATCTGCTCCGCCGTGTTCAACTGCCGGACGTTGTGGCGGCCTGCGAATTCGGCGATGTAGCGATGCAGGTGCTTGGCCGACATCTGGTGATACGTCCCGATGTAGCCGCGCTTGAGCATTGCCCAGAACGATTCGATCCCGTTCGTGTGAGCCATGCCGTCCACGTACTCGCCAACTGAGTGCTTGACTACCTTGTGGCGCATCCGATGCCCCTGTAGGCAGCCAGTTCATCTGTGTAGAGCTGGGCGCCAGGATTGGTCGTGTCGTGAATGAAGCCGCGCAGCGTGACCGAATCGACGCGGTTGACGACTTTGGCCTTGACCTGCTTGGTCTCGCGGTCTTTGGCTCCCACAACCGCCGTCTTGCCGACTGGCCCGCGCCCGCGATGCTGGCGCTTGCTCTCGTGCTTGTTGCGCTCTTTGCCGCCGATGTACGTCTCGTCCATTTCTACCGGACCGCCGAACTGCTGACCGCCGTCTTCCTCAAACGACTTGCGAATCCGGCCCAGCATGAACCAAGCTGTCGTCTGAGTGACGCCGATGTCGCGGGCCAGCTTGTGCGACGACACGCCTTTGAGCGACGTGAGATGCAGGTAGATCGCGTAGGCCCATTTGCGCAGGGAGACCTTAGACCGCTCCAGCACGGTCCCGGTGCGAACGCTGAAGTAGTGGCGTCCCTCGGAGCACCAGTACGGCATCTTCGGGTGCTTGGATTCGACGGTCTTGTCCGATCCGCAACGACCGCACTTGCGACCGTCGGCCCAGAGTCGAGCCTCGAACCAGGCAGTCGCAGCAGCATCGTCCGGGAACATCTCTGAGAGCTGAATGAGGGTGATTCCGGTGCGCTCTTTGCTGGTCATTTTTGTCTCTCCCTGATATCATCAGGGTACAGAAACTCTATCTGGTTGTCAACCCATCTAGGTTATTCCCTATTCAAAGGTCTCCTTGCGGGGGAGATGTCACGGAGTGACAGAGGGGGGGTCCGCCCGCAGCGACCAGATATGCACTGCGATAGGGAGCCCCCCCTCTGCCTGCGGCATCTCCCCCGCAAGGGGGGCGAAGGGGACTTACGAAGAGTTCTCCCCAAGGGGGGGAGGTCGTGAACGCCACGTGTACTGCGAAGGTCTCAACAAATGGGAGTGACGGCGGCGGACTCAGTTCCCGACGCCAAGACCCTCATACCGCTGCTTGTGGTGCAGACTGACGCGGTCGGTGAGCTGGCGGTTTGAGGCTCTCAGGATTCGGCTGAGCAGATTGAGCTGCTCCACCGTCGACTCCGACTTGATCACTTCCTGCTTCACCGATGCTGGCGCCTCGATGCTTGAGGCGATGTGATTGACGAGTGGATAGGGCCGTCGCGGCAGACGGTAGGTTCGTTGCCACGAGTTCTGTAGGGCCAGGGCGAGCCCGAGATGCTCGCGATAGAGGCCGGCCGTGTCGTTGTAGGCGCTGTAGGCCTCGGCCGACTCGGCGTCGGCGGGGTCATCGAGGAACTCCACGTTGGCGACCCAATAGGGACGCTCGCTCAGCTTCTCGATGATCCGGAACCGTCGCTCGCCGATGCAACCGATATTGAAGCGTCCGTCGGGGAAGGCCTCGTTCGACTCCATCCGCACCGTGCAGCCGACCTCATGCGTCGGTTCGCGGTCCTCAGGTGTCGCGGTCTGGCGCGTACGACGAGTCAGCACGATGCCGAACGGCTCGCCGGTCTGCAGCGTGTCCTTGACGAGCTGTCGGTAGCGGGGCTCGAAGATGTGCAGCGGCACCGACTCGCCGGGAAACACCACGATCTGCAAGGGGAACAATGGGAGTTCGGGCATGGAACGTCCTTTGGCGCCAGTTCCCCTTCTTCCCGCTCAGGGGGACCCCCTCAGCCTTCGGCAGCTCCCCCCTGCAAAGGGGGAGCGGGAAACCCTACCTGACACCAGCCATTCTACCGGCGAGGCGCATCACGCGGCGTGCGCCGCCGTTCTCGTTGAACGCGCGGAAGATCTGGAGCCGCTCGGCCTGTAGCGAGCCCTCGGCGTGGATCGCGAGCACCTCCTGGTAGGCGCCATAGTCCGATGAGGTGAGGTCGCGGATGAAATTGAGCAGCTTCATCCGTTTCACGCCGTCGATCCCGTCGCGTCCGGCGAGGTACTTTTGAAGGAACGGTCGCAGTTCCTCGCTCTCCCAGTCCTCGTCGCCCGGTCCGGTGACGAGAATGCCGCCGGCGATCTCCTGCACATGCTGGACCGCTTCGTGATACCCGTGGGCGAAGATCGACTTGGCCAGGTTGACGGTCATCGGGTCCGGGGCGACCTGGCCGTTGGGCTTGGCAATGCAGCGCTCGGCCGACTTCTCCAGTAGCGCGCGGGTTGTCTCGGCGTAGCCGATCAGGTCGATGAACTTCTCGCGCACATGCGTGACGCCCAGGATGCCGTTGTAGTCGGCGGCCAGCGCGGCACAGCCGCCGAGCGCGTCGATCAACGGCAACTTGTACGAGACCGCCGTGAAGCGGTGGTACTCAACGAAGGTCAGCGCCAGTTGCCCCGCAGCGTCGGCGTCACCGTTGAGGAAGATGCGCTCGTTGGGAACGAACACGTCGTCGAAGATGGTGATCGTCTCCATCATCTTGCGGACGGCGGAGATCGGTCGCTCACCTTCGTGCGCTACGCCGTCGCCGAATGGCGAGGCGATGAATCGCAGATTCGGCGTGTTCACCGGCAGCGCGAATGCAATGGCCCAATCCTGCTCGTCGGGGCCCATCGCGCGGGTCGGCAGGACGATCACCTCATTGGTGTTGGTCACGACCGAGGTGTGAGCCTTGGCCCCACGGACGACGACGCCGTCAGGGCGGCGCTCGACGACATGGAGGTACATGTCGGGGTCGGCCTGCTGCGACGGTCGCTTGAGCCGGTCGCCCTTCATGTCGGTCTGTGCGACCGCGAGCGAGAGATCGTTGGCGCGGCAGTGCTCGTAGAAGGCCTTGACGCGCTCGAAGTAGGTCTGATCCTCGAACTCGGCAGTGACAGCGAGCAGCGCAAACAGCGCGTCGGTGCCGATCTCTTTGATCAGCACGACCAACGTGTCGCCCTCGGCCGTGGCCGCTTCGATCAGCTTGGAGCGGTTGAGCAGATCCTCGGTCGAGCGGGGAATCCGGTAGTAGGCCGAATGCGTCTCGCCGTCCTCTTCGTACGTGGCGAGGTCGCGGTACTCGTCCGACTCGGCCATTTCGTAGTCGATGCAGGCGTGCTTGACGGCCTTGCTAATCGTGGGGTGCGTGGTGACATCTTCGACGCGCTCACCGCGATACCAGATCTCTCGATCGTCGCGTAGCGATTCGACGTATTCGGCAGCAGTCTTCAGGCCCATGGTCGGACTCCCGTGTGCTTGGCGTTCACTTCGTCCGAGCGATTGTAACTGTCGTGTGTTTGCCACTCGATTCGGCCGATGTTTCGATCAACGAACGGCCGCTAACATATCTAGCTGACATAACGATGAATCGGTCGAGGAAGTAGACATGCGAAGACTCCTGGCCCTCTCAGCAATCATTGTGCTGTTCCTGACGGTCGCAGGATGGGAGTCGGCCGGTGCCCAGAACGGCCCGGCGGTCTGTCCGCCTCCGACCGAGTTGGGTGAACTCAGCGATGTCCTGACCGCGACCGGAGAGTGGTCGCCCGAGTCAAGAGCACAGTGCGGCACGTCGCAGTTCCTCGACAATCGTCCGGGCACGCTGTACCGATTTACGCTCGCCGCAGAGGCCGAGGTGCGGATTGACCTCAGCTCCTCCGATCGTGACGCCGTGGTCTACCTGCAAGCCGAAGACGGCACGCTGATCGACTCGGACGACGACACCGGCGGCGAGGGCGACGCGCGGATCGAACGCTCGTTGCCGGCTGGAACTTTTGGAATCGAAGCGAGCGCGTTCGGATGGTCGGGCAGGGAGAACGGATCGTTCGAACTCACGCTGCGCGTCGTC
This sequence comes from Dehalococcoidia bacterium, assembly GCA_965261715.1. GTDB lineage: Bacteria > Chloroflexota > Dehalococcoidia > Bin125 > Bin125 > Bin125. The sequence goes on along the minus strand of OZ253471.1, from coordinate 1,842,690 downwards.
AGCGGCTGCGACGAGGTGGTCGATCTCGGCGTTCTGGAAGAGACGCTCGACGCCGAGGCGGTCTGGACCCACTTCGGATGCGAATCCGACTTCCGCCCAGATCGGTCATCGCAGCGATATCGCTTCGAGTTGGGCCAAACGACCCGGATCCGCATCGATCTGACCTCTGATCTGGCAGATTCGTACGTGTACCTGCTCGACAGCGTGGGCACGCTGCTTGACAGCGACGACGACGGAGGCGTGGGATTCAACTCGCGCATCGTGCGAGTGCTCGGTGCAGGCTCGTACATCATCGAAGCCACCAACTGGGGTGACCGCGACCTCAAGAACCTGCAGGAAGCGGGCTATCGCCTCAGTATCGCTCGAGAAGCAGACGGCCCGATCATCAAGCTCGAGACGATCGAGGCGCCGGATCGTGTGGTCCTGGGGTTGCCGTTCGACATCCACTACCGCGTCGGCAATCTGGGTGAGGCCGCGCTCTCAACGACGAACGGCAGCGTTCAGGTGCGCGTCCGCTGGCCGTACATCTCCGACTGGCAGACCTCCAGGTTCGACTCGGGCCACGGCGATACGGAACGTTGGGACATCGGCGCCTCGTATCACACCGAAGACTCTCTCGCGGCGTTTGGCAGCGAGTCCTTGCCGCAGTTGCACCCGTTCGAAGGTCTGTACCAGTGGCGCTACGGTCCGACCGACGTGATGCTCGAGGTGCTGGTCTTCAACGAGGAAGGCGACAGCGTCGCCGGACACCGGCTGAGCCGTCCAGTGATGGTGCTGAGCGGCATCGAGTTTGACCCGGTCAACGTCAGCGTTGACGGCGTGGAGTATGAAGTCGCCGCCATCGCGGACGAGGAAGGTCTCGTCACGACCGAGGTCACGCCGGTCACGCCCGCCAGCGGGGAGCCGGCGGTTGACGACGAACAAACCGACGAGGAAGAAGACCTCGGTCCCGAGATCAGGTCGCGCGCGATCTACGCAGCCGGCGTGCGCACTCAAGTGCTCGACGACTTCAGCTCGGCACTTGAATCGCTTTCCTCGACGGCGGAGTCTCTCTTCGCCCTCGTCCCGCGCGGTGGAATGCCGATCTCCGAGGCGCAGGCTGCCTCGGCGCCGACACTCGATGCACTGGTTGAGGCGCTAAGCGCGGCACACAGCGAAGTCCTTATGCGAGCTGGATTCGACTCACAACAGTTCCAGGGCGTCGATGCTGCTGAGGAAATCGTCGTCGTCGCCGGCCGCGCAGCAGCCCGACGGATCGAGCAGTTCACCAGGGACTGGGGCCGTCTGGCTGATCCAGATCGCGTCATCACCTCCGACGAGGCACTCACCGTGCACGCGCAGCTTGCGTTTGCCGCGCGGGTCGACGCCCGCCTGGTCGACGCCGTTGTGCTCGTGATGATGAAGCGAGCCGCTGAGCAAGGCTGGAGCGATCGCAACGTGGCGGCGGCGCTTGAGGCGTTCGCCGACGAAATCGACTGTGACGCCGACGGCGAGCTGTCGTTCTCGGACGACGCGCTGCGCGAGCTCTCGCCCGGATACGGGTTCGTGCTGGACCGCGCCTACTGCGGAGCGGTGAGCGCGGACGAAGATCACGACCAGTTGCTGTCCGGTCTCGACCTCTCGGCGAATCCCGTGATTCCCGTACCTGAGATCGTCGACGAGCCAACGCCTGCGCCGTCCGTGGCCGCGAGCCGGTTGCTGGCCCGCGTACGCGAGGACGGACGGATCGAATTCGGTGTCGATCTATCCAACGGTGAACGCGCACTGCCCGTCCAGCGCTTGTTGCCGGTTGACACTGCTGAGGGTGTCTGGCTGCGAACCGCTCCGATTACCTCGGGTGGAGTTGAACTCGGCCGGATTTACGTGCGACGGCTCAGTGTCGGTCTGGTCCAGGCGACATACGTCCTGGTCGACGGCAGCAGGGCAACGTCGTCGCGCTGGATTGTGCCGGAAGATGCGCTCGTTGGCGCCTGGCTGGTCAGCGGCGAATTGCAGCGAGGTCCACGACCGTCAGGAGATGACCTTGTTCAGCGGGTAGGTGACCAGACCGCTGGCGCCAGCACGGCGCAGTTCGGGGATCATCTCTCGCTCCTGTCGCTCATCGAGAATAATCTCCAGCGCAACCCATGAGTCGTCGATTAGAGGACTAATCGTCGGGGCGTGCTCGCCGAACTTGCCAATCACCGCGAGCACGTCCTCCAGGCTCCTGCGAGGCGTGTTGAGCTTGAGGCCGACCTTGCTGGTGGCGGCAATCGCGCCCTGAAGCAACGTGTTAATCGCTTCGATCTTCTCGCGCCGAGCCGGGTCGGCCCAGGCGTCCTTGTTGGCGATCAGTCGCGCCGTGCTCTGAAGCACTTCCGCGACGACGCGCAGGTTGTTGGCCCGCAGTGATGATCCGGTCTCGGTGACATCGACGATGGCGTCGATGATCCGCGCTTTGACTTCCGTCGCGCCCCAGCTGAACTCGACCCGGACATCGATCCCGCGCTGCTCGAAAAACTGGCGCGTGGTGCGAACAAGTTCGGTCGCGATCACACCGCCCTCAAGCTGCTCAATCTCCGTCACATCCGATTCCGCCGGCACCGCGAGCACCCAACGAGCGGGTCGGCTGGTCGCTTTGCTGTAGGTCATTTCGGCGACCTCAACGACGTCGGCGCCGGTCTCTACCACCCAGTCGTGACCCGTGATCCCGACATCGACGACGCCGTCCTCGACGTAACGCGCTATCTCCTGCGCCCGGAACATGGTGCAGGTGATGTCGTCATCGTCGATCTGGGGAAAGTACGAGCGGGGGTTGACCGAGATGCCGAAACCGGCGCGTCGGAACAGGTCGAAAGTGGGGGATTCAAGCGAGCCCTTGGGCAATCCCAGCTTGAGCATGAGGCAGTCTCCGCGTTGCGCGATGCTGTGTTCTCGTGATTCGTCTGTGTTGTGATCATCGCGCATCCAAGTGGATGTCCCATGTCGCGGGATACACTGGCCCCATGACGACGATGGAACCGCCTCAGGCTCAGGTGCCGCTGACCGATGAGCGTCGCGAACGCTTGCGCGAGATGATCGGCGACGAACTCGACGCCGCCTGGCTCTACGACAGTCTGGCCGACATGAGCGATCCGCAGCCGGCTCAGGTCCTGCGCGGCATGGCCGACTCCGAGCGTGAACACGCCGTGCATTGGGTTCGGCTGCTCGGCGACGAACGCGGCCCGGTCGAACTGCATCGACCCTCGCTTCGTGTCCGGCTGATGGCCTTTCAGGCGAAGATTTGGGGACTGGGATTCATCATTTCCCAGCTCCGGCGTGATGAGTTGATCGACATCCAGAAGTACGTCTCCGACCCCGACTCAGGCGACCTGGCCGATGAGGAGCGGGAACACCGCGCCACGCTCGCCGAGCTCGCGCCCCAGTTTGGCGCCGTCGGAGCGGTCGGAGAGGGACATGCCGGAGTCGGCAATGCGGGCGCGTCAACCTTCCGCGCCGCGCTGTTCGGTCTCAACGACGGCATCGTCTCGAATCTCGCCCTGATCGCCGGAGTGGCCGGCGTCGCGATCGGTTCCGAGGCGGTGTTAGTGGCGGGCATCGGCGGCTGGCTGGCCGGCGCATTCTCAATGGCTGCCGGTGAGTACATCTCCGTCCGCGGACAGTCCGAGGTGCTGCAACGTCAGATCGCGATGGAGCGCGACGAGGTGCTGCTTGATCCGGCGGAGGAGCGGCGCGAATTGGTCAGCATCTACCTCGCCAAGGGCCTCTCGGAAGAGTTGGCGGAGCAAGTCGCCTCCGAACTGTCGAAGAAACCGGAAGCGTTGATCGACACCATGATTCGCGAGGAGCTGGGGCTCGATCCCGAGCAACTCGGTGACCCTTGGAAAGCGGCGACCAGCTCATTCATGGCATTCACGCTGGGCGCGCTAATTCCGCTCGTCCCGTTCCTGCTCTGGCACGCCGCCGGATGGAACGTCGACTACTGGGCCCTGGTCACCGGAGTCGTGGCCAGCCTCGTCGCGCTGGCGGTCGCCGGCCTGTTCACCTCGCTGGTCACGAGCCGGAATCCGCTGTACACCGCCGGCCGATCAGTCTTCGTCGGAATTCTCGCCGCCGGCGTCACATTCGCCATCGGCAGCGTCCTGCCCTTCAACCTCTAGTAATCCACTTCCCCTCTCCCCCCCTTGCCGGGGGAGATGTCACAGAGTGACAGAGGGGAGGTCCTCCGCCAGCGACCAGATAGGCCTTGAGATGGGAAGCCCCCTTCAGCCTTCGGCAGCTTCCCCCGCGAGGAGACCTTTGCAAAACTCATGGTTCCCCTCTCCCCCCCTTGCGGGGGGAGATGTCACGGAGTGACAGAGGGGGGGTCCGCCGCCAGCGACCAGATAGGCCTTGAGATGGGGAGCCCCTCCTCTGCCTTCGGCATCTCACCCGCAAGGGGGGCGAAGGGGACTTATTCAAAGGTCTCCGCGAGGGAGGAAGCGGGGATCAAAGTCGTTCAGAGCGATCCCAGGAATCCGCTGAAGAGTTCCGATCTCCGCATCCCCAAACGGAGACATGCGTAAACTCGTGAGTCCCCGCTCCCCCCCTTGCGGGGGGAGATGTCACAGAGTGACAAAGGGGGTCCCGCTTGGCCGCGGACCCAATAGTTCGGAGAGATCCTAAAACAACCGCGAGAGTTCTTCGTCGGGATCGAAGTTGTCAACGTCGACGCCGAATTCGCGCGGTAGCTCCGCACCGAAGGCGCGAGCCTCACGTTCCAGGTCGAGCTGCTCGATCCTGGGGTAGTAGTCGCTCGCAGGCATTCGCTCGGGAAAGCCCAACGCAGCCAGCCGTTGTCCCCGATCCGGGATGTCGTTCAACGCGTCGAAGATCGCGTGGCCGTGGCCGATCACCATGATGTCGGGAGCGTTCTCACCGTTGCCACGCAATGCTCGTGCGGCGAGCAGTCCGCAGATGAACTCTTCCACAACCGGTCGCATCGGTTGCATGTCGTCGGGCCGCACGGGGCTGGAGGTGTATCCGAGGTCCTTCAGCGCCCGGCGGAATCCGGCGTGTCCCGGCGCGATATGAGCGAACAGCGCCTTCACCTCAGCGCCTGCGGCCAAGGATCGGCTGCGGGCGTACTCCAGCACCGTGCCCCAGTCCGGCCGTGTGCCCGGATTCGGTTTCTCTCCCAGGATTTCTCCCAGCTCCTTCTCGATGCTTCGGCCGTCGACAATCAAGTAGAAATCCCGGACAGCGGTGTCGGCATGCGGGCTCAACACCTGGGGAGTAGCCGGCCTCTCGATCACAGGCGCATGGACCAGGGCTGGCTGGTAGGCGACTTGCTGACGGTCGCCCACTAGATCTTCGGCTTCATCTTCGAACTCAACTCGAGGCAGCGGCATGCGGAACAGTTGCGCGTCGTCTTCAATGTCGAAGAACTCCATCTCGTTTTCGAGTTCCGGCGCATCGGGCAGGAACTCGGTGAATCCGAAGACCGTAATTCGTTCCGCCTGGTCGGCCAACTGTGGCAGCGCGGAAATCAGCTCGGGATTGTGCGTGCCGACGATAATCTGCCAGGGCTGACCCTCGACGGAGGCCTCGTTGAGCCGGGCAATCCGTTCCTGAATCAGCTCGGCGCAGCTCTGACCAGTGACGAAGCGGTCGCCGAGGATAATCATGAAACCCGATGTGCGCAGGAAGTGCATGAAGCCCTGCTGTCCTGGCGCCCAGAAGACGAACGTGGCCGAATAAGGCGCGGGACCACAGGTCTGTTTGACGAATGCTTCGAGACGCCGCCAGTCCGGCCGCGTATCGGGGCCGGGCGGCTGTCCGATCACGCGACCCAGGGTGCCGTCGATTGACGGCCCGTCCACGAACACATAGTGTCCACGCGGCGACGCGGTCTCTGCAATTGGATGATGAAACGTCATGTTAGGTCTATTCCAGAAGCATCAGTGAATTGAGATGAGCTGCAGTGAAGCAAATGAGCCAAAATTCGGATCGGCGTCCTGTGACGCATGTCTGATTGGTTTGTAGCTTACCGTGATTATTTCGATCTCGAATCAAACCGGGAACGGCCATAGTTCCCGATCAAGGTCGTGTCACGCGCCCATAGGCATACGATTCCGGCCACCGAAGCGGCGTATTGAGTAGTGCCGACGCGGCAGGCGACCGCCGTCATCGGATCAATCGACGGCAGGCGCCACTTCCACGGCCGCCAGACGCTCGGCATGTACAGTCTGCAATGCTTGGACCGCTCCAGCGCCGTGCAGCGCCGAGGCCCAGACGGCGCCGGCCGGCACATCCTCCGTGATCTCGGCGGGCAGGATGATCTGTGCGTTGTTGGCGGCGAGGCTCACCGCCGCGCCATCCTCAATGCCACGTGTGGCAGCATCAGCCGGATTGATCTGGACGCCATCGGCGCGGTGCAGCAAATCGGCGTTGACATCGCCGCGAGCGGCAGTCAAGCGATCGGTGTAGAGGTCACGGCCCGTGAGCAGCGTCAGCGAGCCGTCGCCATTTGACGCGCCGGTTGCCGGCACACTGAGGAATCGCTGTGTCGCCGCGCCATTGATTGGCATTCGCGTCTGGGTCGCGCCCGGCTCGGTTAGCGACGAGTAGCGGCTGTCCAATGCCGCGAGCGCACTACGCGCCTCTTGAACGTTCTGAGGTTGCGCCGGCGCCGGAATCGGTTCGCCCGGCTCGCCATCTTCGTTGGTCGTCGGCGTGTCGAACACCGGTAGATGCTTGGCCATCGCTGCCAACCACAAACCGAGCCGACGTGCATTGCGCTGGTCGACTGTCGCGGTCCTGAGCCGCAGGATCTGACGGTCGGCGTTCGTGATGTGGCCGTCTTTGCCAAACGAGGAAACGTCCGGCAAAACGTGGGTCGCGCGCTGAGCGGTCTCGGTTGCGACTTCGTCAATGACAATAAGTGCGTCGAGGTTGTCCAGCGCCTGGATCGTCGCGGCGCGGTCGGGATGGAGTAGGACCGGGTTGTCACGCGCAACCAGCAGCGCCTTGAGCGATCCGTCGCGAGCCGCTGCCAGCATGGCGGCGGTGTCGAGTCCGCCCTCACCGGGGACGACGCCGAGATCGCGGAGGCCAACCGAGTTGGACTCGGGCGGCAAGACATGGAGCGATGCCGGCGCGGCCTCGGGACCGGCCAGCGCGATCGCAAGATTGGCGGCAGCCCGAACCTGCGCGCTCGCCTGGGCAGCATTGATCCGGGACGGCGCCACGATGACCGCGACCGAACCACCGCGACGGCGAAGGATTGTCGCAGCGGCGGTCTCAGTGCCGTCGGCATTGCCGCTGACATCTGCGAGGCCGTCAAAGCCAGACAACCCTGTGCGGACATCGAGGTCCTTGACGACCGAAGTCGCCAGCGCCTGCGCCACTCCGGCGAGGTCGCCGTCGGCAGGGTGAATCGCGTGTGCTTCGTCGACCGTGTAGTCGGCAAGCGGATTGCGTAGCGAGGAGATGCTGACCAGCGACGCGCCATTGTTGGCAACCGCGTCCTTGATCCGCACACCGAGCACGTTGTTCGAGGCCGAGATGTCGTCGCCAATGGCAATGATCAGGTCCGCAGTCTCGACCGAGGTGAGGCGAGACGGCAGATGCTCAGAGCCAAACGCGTCGTTCAACGCGTCGCCGATGGCCGAAGTGATCGCGCCCAGCGACGAGTCGAGGTTGGCGATGCCAATGCGAGTCGCAAGCGTCTTGAGCGCATAGAGCTCTTCCAACGTGGACTGGCCGGAGCCAAGGATGCCGATCGCGGATGGCCCGAATTGCTCAAGGATCGCGCTCAGTGCAGCGGCGGCGTGCTCAATGACAGCGTCGCCGTCCTGCTCAAATGCGTCTTCGCCGCGACCAATCGTGGCCGCGCGTAGTCGATCCTTGTCGCGCGTCTGGTCGTAACCGAAGCGTCCGCGCACGCAGATCTGCGAGCGCGAGACATCGTTGCCGTTGCCAGGCCGGACCTGGACGCCGCGACCGTCGCGCACGCCCATCTGAATCGTGCAGCCCATTGAGCATTCGGTGCAGGTCGTGGTCACCCATTTGTCCGGTCGCGCGACCCACTTGTTCGGCGCTTCCATCAGCGTCGCGGTCGGGCAGACATCGACGCAGGAGCCACAGAAGTCGCAGTTGGACTCGTCAATCTGTCCACCGGCGCCGAACGCGATCATGGTCGAGAACCCGCGTCCCGCCAGCGTGATCGCCGTCGTGTGACGCAGGTCGTCGCAAGCCCGCACGCAGCGGGTGCAAATGATGCACATCTGCGGGTCGAACTCGAAGAACGGGTTCGCGCGATCGGGCTCTGGTTGCTTCTCGCGGTAGTAGGAGCGCGCCTCGTCGAGGTATGGCTCGACGTTGGCGCGGCCAACATCGGCGGCGTCGCACGCGGTCTGCAGCTCGCAGCGGTAGTTCTTGGAGCAGGTCACGCAGCGGTGGGTGACCTCGTTGTCGCGCAGGCAGATTTCGCCGGTGCGGCAGTGCTCGATGCGGTGACAGGTGAGGCAGCGGTCGGAGTGGTTGGCCAGAATGACGGCCAGGACTTCCTGGCGCATCTCGATGACCTCAGGCGTGTCGGTGCGGACGACCATGCCGTCCATCACGTTGGTCGTGCAGGACAGCGGCAGTCCGCGCATCCCCTCGACCTCGACCGCGCAGGTCCGGCAACCCGCATACGGGGGCAGCCCGTCCAGGTAACAAAGATTGGAGATCGGGAAGCCGGCATTCTTGATGACCTCGACCAGCGGAGCGCCAACCTCAGCCTCGACCGAACGTCCATCAATGGTGATCGTCGCCATAAAGCCTCCCCCGTCGCAGGCACGCAAAATCGTGAGGTGATTGTACCAGCAGGCTCTGGGAATCCGCCCCGTGCAAGACTAGTATCAGGTGAATGATCAGATCGGTTGGCGGTGATTCCCTATGACGACACTGGCTGAGTCACCCGTTGGCGAGAGCATTTGCCTGCACCTGCCGCTGCCAACCCCCGTCACCGACGAAGAGCTGATCGGAATCAACGACCGCAATCCCGGCTGGAAGATCGAGCGAGGCGCAAACGGCGAATTGGAGGCGCGCATGGTGGCTGGCGGTTCTAGTTCCGAAATCACTGCCGAGATTGTTCGCCAGGTCGGCAACTGGCGCGTGGCAAACGGCGGACGCGTGCGCGAGTCCGACGGAACGTACAACCTCCGCAATGAAGCTGGGGACGAACGCACGTGGGCGCCGGACGTGTCCTGGATTAGCCCAGAGCAACTTGCGGCGACACGGCCGGAGGATCGGCCGAAGACGGGATTCTGGACCCTGTGCCCCGAGTTCGTCATCGAGGTGCGTTCGCCCTCGGACGCTCTGAATCAGCAACAACGTCGCATGCAGCGTTGGCTAACCTTTGGTGTGCAACTCGGCTGGCTGATCGATCCGCTCCAACAGACTGTCTGGATCTATCGGCCGGGCGCGGACGCGCACATGTTGTCTCAGCCATCGACGCTGTCCGGAGAGCCCGTCCTCAACGGGCTAACCGTTGAACTGTCCTACGTCTGGGAGCTGGCTGTCGAAAACCAGTCTCAGGCGTTGGCGGAAGGCGAATCGTAAGACGCGCAGTGTCGCTCTCATTGGCGTTCGCCTGCCTATTGATCTCTGTGTCGGCAATCCTGGCCTGCGCGACGCCTCGTAAAGCGTCAACACGGGAACCTGAGCCGCAGAGCGCACGCCACTCGCCACCTCAGTACTACGACGAGGAGCCGCAGACCGAGTCGAGCGAGTTGGTGCGCCTCGACGACCGTAAATTGAACAGCGGACCTGCCAGCGAATCATTCCGTATGAGCGGATCCGGCGACGCTGAGGCAGCACATGATCTGAAAGTGGGCACATATCACTGCGGCATTACGTTGCAAAACAACGTCGCGAGAGGGCGGCCCGAGCCGTTCCGCGTCCAATTCCTGAGTCGCGACCCGATTGGGGCGCCATTGGTGAGTTTGACTCAAGCATCGTTGAATACGAGCACCCAGTTCATCCTGATTGGGCGGGCGCAGGCAGCCGCTGGTCAGGTTGAGGTTAAGTTGCGTGCCGCTCCGCTCGGTCAATGGACGTTGCAATGCGACAGAAGTGGCGATGTCGTCCTATCGAGCACTGTGTCCGTGAACTTGGGCGGATTCATTACAGTAATCGGCAGAGGAACAGACAGATTCCCGATGCGAGTTCCAGGAGGAACGTACGCCTGTCGTACGCGCGTATACGGAAATGTTGCTGAGGACGGACGCGCGGCGCACTACAGCGTCGAAATAGACGGGCAGCTAGCGACAGACATCGAGGCCACCGATTGGGAGGGTGAGTTCAAGTATGTCGCGGAGGCTGGCGCTGACATCACAACAATCTGGGTCGACGTGACTGCCGCGAAGCGCGCTGACTGGCGAGTCTCTTGCGCACCGCTGCTTGGCTGAGCGCGACCTCGAAATACTCCGAGCAACTCCGATCCCCGCTTCCCCCCTCTGCGGGGGAAGCTGCCGAAGGCTGAAAGGGGGGCTCGGCCTGCGACACCAGTTGTTCAGAGGATTCCTAGGAGACTCATCTGTCGGCCTCAGCTCCGACTCTGCTCGAGTGCAGCCGACGTTCCGTTGTGTCATGCTCCAACCTGACCCCATCCACTCAAGCTTCGAGCAACACGAGGGGCGGCCGTCGAAGGTGCGCGGAATAATCTGGCAACGTAGCGTCATGCGGCTCGCAGGGTTGGTGTCGGCGCTATTGCTCGGGTTGTTGTTGACGCAAACGTTCGTCGCGAGTGAGGAGACGCCGGCCGGCGCCAGAACGCTCCGGCCCGGAGACAACCTGATCGGCTGGGTCGGCTATCCGACGACCACTGAGGCCTTCTTCGAGCAGCTCGCGGAAGCGGAACTGATCTACACCTGGGACGCCCAACTGTCCCGGTATCAGTTTGCTGCACGTGCATTCGAGGCCAACCTCAGCATGATCGAACCCGGCATGGGGCTCATCGTTCGAATCTCAGGCGAAGAGCCAGTCATATGGGATCAGCCCACCGCCGCCGATGGCGAGCGATTGACGCTTGAGGCCGGACCAAACCTCGTCGCCTGGACAGGACCAAGCGGAACGCCGCTTGATCTCGCAGTTCGGTCCATCGGCCAGTCGCTCACCCAGGCGCTCTACTGGATTCCTGAGACGAAGGAGTTCGGGATCTTCAAGCCCGACGCCAAGCCGACTGGCGAAGTCCAACCCAAGCTGCGCCGCGGCGATGCTCTATGGGTGTTCAGCAAGAACGTCTCAACCTGGTTGCAGCCCAGCGGCGACCGAGCGTTGCATCCGCTGGGTCCGCCGCCCGATCACATCCGCTGGTATCGCTCGTTCGACAAATACCTCGACGCCGACGGGCTGGCGATCATCTCAACCGAAAACGTGGCGGACGAGGCGCTCTTCCGCGCCGCTGCGATCGCGGACGAAATGCTGGTCAACCGTCCCGACATCCGCGACACCCTGGTCCGGCAGCGCGTGCACATTGTCGTCGTGGGCCAGTCCGAAGAGACCTATGACTTGGCGCTATTTCGGCGATTTCGAGGAGTCCTCAAACTGGAGCCATGGGGTACCGCAGGACCTCGCGGATTCGGACCAACCGAATACACACCGACCTTGTTCCCGGAGGAGAATCTGCTTTGCCTCGACAACGATTCTTACCCGAGCTACGACGTAGCGGTGCATGAGTTTGCCCACGCGATTGACTTTGCGCTCAGTCGCACCCCTCGGGGTGGTGGCTTCCGATCCTCCCTGGCAGCCGCATATCGATCCGGCATCGACTCCGGGGTCTGGGAGAGCGCGTACTCGTCCCGCAATTCGGCTGAATTCTGGGCAACCGGCCTGCAAATCTGGTTGGGCGTCAGAGGGCACCGGAGCGACGGGTTCACGCACCGTGAAGACTTGATCCAACAAGCTCCGCAGCTTGCCCAATTGATCGATGACACACTTGGCGAGATCGTTCTGGATTCCACTTGCCGCTTCGCAGACGCGACAAACCGAGGGGCGACCCGGAAGCATTTGCTCCGCGGAACGCTGGTCGATGCGACCGGAGCGACGCTCGACAACGCAAGAGTTTACTTGAGAAATGCGTGGGGCAGAGTGTCTGGTGGTCGCGCCATCATTTGGCCTGATGGCAGATTCAATATCTTGGCGTTGCCGGGCGATTATACGCTCGACTTCCAAATTGGTGCTTGTGCCTTCCACTACGGTGACTCAGGACTCACCACCAACAGACAATCCGCACGCACCTTCTTGGTCAGCGCAGAGGATCTGGACATCGACATTCATTTGCCTCACGACTTCTGTAATGTCCTTGCAGAGGGACGCGTTGTGACTTCATCAGGCAAGCCGCTGCAGGGGTTGCCTGTCATAGTCCACGGCACTCTAGATGTCCATATTGCGTATACAGAGCAAGATGGATCGTTCGAGTTCCGATTTCCTGACGACGGCCCGCACTACTTTCGCGTTACGTTCCGCCGCTGCAACTACCTCTTCAATGGGAGCAGGCTCCTCAGTGGACACGAAGAATATGCACTCGTTAACTACGAAATCGAGCCCGAATCTGACTTAGAGCTGCGGTTGCCAGACCGCGCCTGTACCGGGGAAATTCGCGGAAGGGTTATAGACGAGAACGGTAATTCCGAGACTCGCGCTTTCGTCGGTCCATACATACCGTGGCACTGGAGCCTTCCGCAGGTTCGCTCAGACGGCTCGTTCGTGGTGCCGGTCGACACGCCAAGCCAATACGTACTGACTGTCTCTGTCAACGGTTGCATCGCCTACTACGGCGCCAACGGACTGACGCGAGATAGGACTCAGGCGACGCCACTTGAGGTCGACGCACACGATCTCAGGGAGCTCGAAATTGAGTTCCCAAGGAGACTGTGCGACTCGTAGTGGAATAGGCGCCCGTCACACCAGGCACGCCCTGTGCGGTGTTTTCATTCCGGAGGATCAACGCCTGTCGCCGTGCGTGGCAACTCTAGGACCGCGCGACTCGCTAGTGGTGCTGCCGACGCTCGCTTGGATGCACCGTCTGCTGGACGGCCTTCTGGCCGTTTGGGTAGACCCAGTCGTGCTTTTCCAGATACTCGTTGGCTAGCTCGATCAGGTCGTCCTTGGCCTTGTAGAGGTGGTTCGGGTTCGTCACCACGTTCGTGTACGAGCCGCCGACCTGGATCGCCTCATACGGGCAGGCTTCGGCGCAGAGTCCGCAGTACATGCAGAGGCGGAAATCGATCTCGTAGCGGTTGACCAGGAAGGAGCCGTCTTCGCGAGGCTCGGTGTCGACCAGGATGCAGCCGTCGGGGCATGCCTGGGCGCAGGTCGAGCAGCCAGTGCAGCGCTCGACAAACCAGACCAGGTTCGTCCGCGCGCGCGGCGGGATGATGCGCTCTTCCTCAGGGAATTGCACGGTCACCGGCTCTTTTCGGACGTGCTTGAGGACAGTCATCAGTCCCTTGGCCATGCCTTTGCCGAAGACCATTGCCGCGTTCCCTTTCGAATCCCTCGGATTGTTTGACAGGCTAGCGGCTCTAGCCGCTCTACCGACTAGCGGCTCTAGCCGCTAAACCGATTAGCGGCTGCTGTAGAAGTTCTGGTCGTGCGCCAGCGCGCCCGTGAACCGGTCCCGCGGCTGGCCGCTGGCGGACAGGTAGGGCGGGAACAGCGATTCCAGCTCGGCCCGGATCGGGTCGCCCTCGGGCAGCATTCGCGAGAAGTCGCCGGTTGGCTCGGGCCGCCGCTTGCGACCGTTGTGCGCATGCTCGTCGTCGATCACCTGCTGAAGCAGCATCAGACCGGCCAACAGCGACTCGGGCCGCGGCGGGCAACCGGGCACGTAGACATCGACCGGCACGACGTTGTTGACGCCGGGCAGCGTCGAGTAACCGTGAGCAAACGGCCCACCAATGTTGGAGCAGGAGCCCATCGAAATCACCCACTTGGGCTCGGCCATCTGCAGGTAGATCCTCCGAACGGGAGGCGCCATCTTCCAGGTCACGGTGCCGGCCACGATCATCAGGTCGGCCTGTCGCGGCGAGGCGCGGAAGACCTCGGCGCCAAAGCGGGCCAGGTCATAGCGAGCGTTGGCCGTGGCAATCATCTCAATCGCGCAGCAGGCCAACCCAAACATCGCTGGCCAAAGCGAAGATCGCCGAGCCCAGCCAAACACCTTGTCCACCGTCGAGATGAGCAACTGAGAGCGAAGCTCCTCCTCAACGTCCGTAAAAGGGTCCAGAAGAGGGATCGGAGCCCCCCCAGTGTCAATCGTCGGAAAAACCATGCCAGCTCCCGTCAGCCTCGGGCTCAGGATACACGAGGCCTCCCTCGCTCCCCTCGAAGAGGTCGATGGTCCTGCTTGGATTACCCTAGAATTGTGTTCAGGTGAGGGACGAGCAACATGGTTACGAACGAACACCCAGGTGATCCGGACGAACCGATCGGATTGCGCGACGTGCTCGCCCAGATGAATCAGCAGATCGACGACGTTAACGCCCGAATCGATGATCTGCGTGCGGACATGAGCGCCCGCATTGACGACTTACGATCGGAAATGAACGCCTGCTTCAGGCTGCTGACGTGGGGAATCGCAATCGGCTTCGGAGCTGTCCTGGCAATCTTGGGCGCCCTCCTGGCGCGGAGTGGGTAATGAGGGTGAAAGCCCCCTTCACTTCGCACCCGGAGTCTGGTGCTAGCCCGCCTGCACCGTCACACCCGCGCCGGCCAAATGTCCCCATTCGCCATGTCCGGGGCGTGTGGCACAAGGTGCTGAGCGTCTAGAATGAGCGCATGACGCCGCCGCACACACATCCCGAGCTTGAGGAGCGCCAGCAACTGACGCTAGAGGCGATCAACAACCTGGCGGAGCAGATGGTGGTCCGGTTCGACGCCCTCGAGCAGAACATCGAGACGCTGAGCGAGGGCCAGCAGCGTCTCGAGAACCGCGTTGACGACATCGCCCGGCACCTGGGCGTGCCGCCGCGCAACGGGACAGGCTGAGCAGCATGAGAGAACCGAAGGCCGCCCTGTTCGGCGGTGTCACCGAGGGGCTCAGCGCGGTCGCCGAGTGGGCCAGCACAATCGGCACAGTCGCCGAAGCATTTCTCGCGGTGAACGCTTTGGTCGTGCTGGCGTGGCGCCGCGGTCAGCATCTCGCGACAGTGCTGAGCCGAGGCTGGCGCGTGCTGAGTCGTCGCCGCCACCCGCGCGTGGTCGGCGGCAACGCCGGCCGGGTCGGATGGGCGATGGACGCGTACGGCGCGACTGGTTCGGTTGGCCGCGCGCCGCCGCCGGCATAATGCGCCGACGGTCACCCCGATCCGGGTCTAGTTGACCGAATGGAACGTAGGGCGATCATCGCCGAGACGACAGAAGGAGGACGGAGACCATGGCTGAGCAAGACTGGGAGAGCGAACGGCAGGAAGCCCTCGAGGGACTAGCGAGCCTGCTGGAGGCGATGCTGAAAACCGGCGAGTCTACCGCCGGGTTATATCTGACGGTCGATGAGATGACCAAGGCCTTCGACCTCTACGTGAACGTGATGACTTCCCTGAACCGGTGGTAGCTACACCCGCGTCCCCGGCCGTCGTGACGTTCGTTACCACGGCGTAACGTCGCCCCTTGACACGTACTGACGACTGTTTGCACAGTCGTTAGTACATGGCCACTCGAAACCAACGGTCCAACTCTACTTTGCCAGATGTATTGCCAAATGCTTAGATAGGTGCGTAGGCTCAAGGCCTCGGATTAATTTCGTTCAGCTGTCCATTGTGGATTCTCGGTGCAGGCCGATACGAAAACTCGCCTCCGCGCCTCACCCCACCCGACCCCACAGCAAAATCCGCTTGAACGGATACAGGAACGGCCGCTCATCCGACAACGCCGACATCAACCGCTCCCGATAGTCCGCCAGGTACGCCTCATAATCCTCAGCCCCCAACCGATTCCGATAATCCGTCAGCAGCGAGCCCTTGACCCACTCCACGACATCCTCACGGCCCGGCAGCCGATGCAGGTAGACCTGCTCGCGGACGTGCTGCTCCTGGAACCCGAGTCTCGCGAACAGTTCTGCGTACCACTCGGGCTCTTGCAGGGGATACTCTCGGACGTAGCCGCCCAGCGCTGCCGCGTGCCGAGGTTCCTTTGCGACTACGTGCGCTGTTCGGTGCGAGACATGGTCGTTGTTCGATGGCATCTGGATTGCCAGTTGACCTCCCGGCTTTAGCGTTGCCGCCAGTTGCGGGAACAGCGTTTCGTGGTCCTCGACCCACTGCAGCGACGCATTTGCGAAGACCACGTCCAGTCCGCTCTCCGCGAACTCCGCGATGTCGCCCCGCTCGAACCGCACTCCATCGCCGGCGTGCTGCGAGCTCTTCTCCAGCATCGCGTCTGAGCGATCCACTCCGACCGTCTCCGTCGCCTGCGTGTGCTCATGCAGCACGCGGGTCAGTATGCCGGTTCCGCAGCCCAGGTCCACTACTCGTCCGCCTGGAACGGGCGACACCAGCGCCAACAGATCGTGGAATGGCTGCTCACGCTCGTCGCGGAAGCGCGCGTATTGGTCGGGCTGCCAGGCGTCGTTCGGTGCGCTGCTCACGACCGTGAGCCTACCAACTTTTCCGGCGTAGCCTGACAGCGATTGGACCGGACGAGAACAATGCGGCTGACATTCAACTGGAACGAGGCGCGACGGCTGCGTCTCCACGCGCAGGGTCTGGGCGCCAGCCGAGGCAGTGAGGTCGCCGCCACAGCAAAGGCGGCCGGCGCAATCCAGGCGCAAGATCGACTGGGCGAACTCCTCGGAGTAGGCACAAGATCTACCGGCCTCACCGCCGAGAACGTCGACCACGCCCGCACCGTCGACCGCACCGTCACGCGAACCTGGCTGATGCGAGGCACCCTCCACCTCGTCCCTTCCGACGACCTGCGCTGGATGCTCGACCTGCTCGGCGAGGAGATGGACCGCAAGGCGCTCAAGCGTCGGGCTGACCTTGGAATCTCGGTTGAAGATCACGGTCGGGTGATGGAGTTCCTGCGGCCCGAGCTATCGCGCCGGGGACCGATGACTCGAGCCGAGATCGGTGAGGCGTTGCGCTCGGCCGGACTGCCCTGGGAGGGACAGGCGACTCCCCACCTGCTGCGTTCGGCGTCAATGCATGGATTCATGTGCTTCGGTCCCGACCGAGACGGCGAGGCGACCCACGTCCTGCTCGACGACTGGCTGGCCATCGACGGCTATCGACCTCCCGATCCGGCAGCCGAACTGACGAGACGCTACTTCGCCGCCTACGGACCGGCCACACAGTCCGATTTCCGCTGGTGGTCGGGCTTGCCCGCCGCCGATGCTCGAGGCGCTGTGAGGGCCATCACCGACGAACTGGTCGAGGTCAACGTCGAGGGCAAGCCGATGTGGATGACGTCCGAGGCGGCAGACCGAACTGAACAGGTGCTCGCTCAGGCATCTCATCAGTTACGCGTGGTCGGTCCCTTCGATCCCTACCTGCTCGGCTACGCCAAACGAGAGCTCGGCGTTTCAGACGTGTTGGTCAAGAAAGTCAACGCCGGAGGCGGCATGATCCGCTCCTGCGTCCTGATCGACGGTCGGCTGCTCGGAACGTGGGATCGGAAGCGTCGCGCACGCGGCTTTGCGGTGACCGTCAGCGCCTTCGAAGCGCTTTCCGACCAAGCGCTCGCGCAAATGGAAAGCGAATTCGCAGAGATCGGACGGTTCTTG
Organism: Dehalococcoidia bacterium; assembly: GCA_965261715.1. Taxonomy (GTDB): domain Bacteria; phylum Chloroflexota; class Dehalococcoidia; order Bin125; family Bin125; genus Bin125. The sequence continues at coordinate 1,824,959 of OZ253471.1, read as the reverse complement.
GGAGCCGAGATCAAGTGGTCGATTCAGCCTGATCCCGCCGTGGCCACACCTTCGTCAGATCGATAACCAGGTCTTCGGCGATCGCGGTCGCCGTGAGCGTTTCGGGACGTTCCAGCCTCTCCGGCTCCTGTTCCGGTCGGTAGACCCAGACGGTCTCTTCGCGAGGGTCAACCAGCCAGCCGAGCCGCGCCCCCTGCGACAGCCACATCTCCATCTTTTCCTGGAGCGGGGCAAGCCGGTCACTCGCCGACCGCACTTCGACAACGAAGTCCGGGCAGACAGCCCAGACGCCCTCGTCATCCGGAGAGATCCCGGACAACCGCTCATCGCTGATCCAGGCCGCGTCGGGCGCGCGTCGCCAGCCGTTGGGCAAGCGGAACATGGCGGAAGGGAAAGAACGTCCCTGGTTCGACGAATCGCTCCAGTGGAGCAACTGGGAAGCGAGCCGCAGTTCGCGCTCGCCACTTTGCGGTCCTGGCGGTGGCACGATCAGCAACCCTCCATCCGCGTCGGCCTCGATGTACCATTCCTCATTCAATGACCCCAACTCCAGCAGGAGGTCGTCTGTCACTTCCCAATCAGGGGGTAGCTGCAGACGGAGCGGGTACGGTGAATCAGCACTGGACGCCGCACGCGGCTTGACCACGTGAACCGGTTTGGTGGGTGCTTGCAGCGTTGTGGAGTCAGCCATGTTCGGGCTCCGATTGCGGCCAGATTCGCGACAGATCGATAGTCAGATCGTCCGCGATCGCGGTCGCCGTGAGCGTTTCGGGCCGCTCAAGCCTCTCCGGCTCCTGTTCTGGTCGGTAGACCCAGACCGATTCCTTCAGCGGGTCCACCAACCACCCCAGCCGCGCTCCTTGCGAGATCCACATCTCCATCTTGGCTTGCTGATCTTTGAGGTCGTCAGTTGCGGATCGAACCTCGACGACGAAGTCCGGGCAGATTTGCCAAATGATCTCATCGTGGTCGGCGATTTCTGCCAGTCGTTCGTTGCTGATCCAGGCCGCATCGGGCATCCGCCGGTCGCCGTTCGGCAGTTGGAACGTGGCGCTTGATTCGAATGCGCGACCGCTGAACTGCGTGTCGCTCCAAACCAGGGTCTGCGCATAAATCCGGCCACTGCGGTCGCTGCTGTCCGGACCGGTTGGCGCCATGATCAACAGCCCTCCTGCGGCGTCGGTTTCGATCCGCCATCCCTCGTTGAGTGCGCAGAGCTCAAAGAATCGTTCGTCCGTAAGCGTCCACTCTGCCGGCAGTTGGAGTCGAAGCGGAAACGCGTGTGGGGCGGCCTCCCACAGCTCATCGGAATGCGCGTCGATGGATGGCGTTGGTGGCTCAGCGGTGACCATCGTCGTTCTCCAATGTCGGCCAGACTACACCGGCGACAACGCCCGCAGACGCGCGGTGATCTGCTCGATCGTCTGCGCGATCCCGTCGACCTGCTCCTCAGTGTTCGACTGGCCCAAGCTCAGACGGAGGGTGCTGTGAGCGGTGTCGGGGTCGAGTCCGATCGCGGTCAGGACGTGGCTCGGCTCGGTGCTGCCCGTGCTGCAGGCGCTGCCCGAGGACGCGGCGAAGCCGTCCAGGTCGAGCTGCAGCAGGATGCTCTCGCCCTCGACGCCGGGGAAGCTGACGTTGAGATTGTTGGGCAGCCGACGCGACCAGTCCGAGGGACCATTCAGCCGCAGCGGGTAGACACGCTCGTTCAGTTCTCGCCAGAGCCGATTGCGTAGGTCCGAGGTGTGGTCGCAGCGCTGGGCCCGCTCTTCCTCGGCGAGCTTGAGCGCGGTGGCCAACCCGACCGCCTGCGCGACCGACTCAGTCCCAGCGCGGCGCTCCTCTTCCTGCCCGCCGCCGAGCTGCAACGGCTGCAACGCCGTCCGACGCCGCACGAAGAGCACGCCCGCGCCCTTGGGCCCATATATTTTGTGCGCTGTCAGCGACATCATGTCGACGCCGAGGATGTCGGGTCGCAGATCAATCGCGCCCGCGGCCTGCACGGCGTCGGTGTGGACGATGGTCTTGCGATTGCGCTCTTTGACCGCCCGCGCGATCTCCGCAATCGGCTGAAGCGTGCCGATCTCATTGTTCGCAGCCATAATGCTGACTACGGTCGTGTCGTCGCGCACGGCGCCGGCCAGCTCGTCGACATCGACGAAGCCCTCGCCATCGACGCCCAACACGGTCAGCTCAAAGCCCTCGCGTTCGAGCTGCTCCATCGTGTGCAGGACCGCATGGTGCTCGGTCGCCTGGGTAATCAGGTGCCTCCCAACATGCTGCCGAGCCAGCGCCACCCCACGAATCGCCAGATTGTCCGACTCCGTCCCACCCGACGTCAGCACCACCTCCGAGGGCGAGCAGCCCAGCACCCCGGCCATGTCGTCGCGAGCCTGGTCCAACAGCGCATGGGCATACTGAGCCTCGCGATAAATCCCCGAAGGATTCCCCCAGCCATGCTGAAAAGCCGGCAGCATCGCCGCAAGTACCCGAGGGTCAAGAGGAGTCGTCGCAGCATGGTCAAAGTAGGCGCGTTCCATAGGCTCAGGGTAGCGCCGCTCCCCCGTCCCCGCTTCACGCGGGGACCCGCTCTATTCCCCGCTCCCCCTCGCAGGGGGAGCTGCCGAAGGCTGAGGGGGTCCCTCCCCGGCTCAACCTCAAGTAGGAATCTGTTCAATTGCTGAGTCGGGCAGGATGTTGCGCTCCCGAGCATGCTCAATGGTCAACGCAACCGGATTGCCATCGCAGTCAAGTTCGAGCAACGTCTGGTAGTCGAGATCGATGTGGTCGACAGTGCGTTCGTCCGAGAACTGGAACAGCAAGGTGTCGGTGTCCTTGAAATAGAATCGCTTCACGGCCTAGACCTCCCGTCAACGAGCGTTCGCATCACACGGTCTCGATTCGGAGCCCGTCAATGCGCTCGAAATGCCGGACGTTGTTGGTCAACAGGGTCAGGTCGTGTTGCAGCGCCGGCGCGCCGATCAATGTGTCGAAGTCGTCGATCAGTTGCCCGCGCAATTGCAGGCCGGCCTTGATTCTTCCGAAGATGTCGCAGGTGGTCGTGTCGACACCGAGCAACGTGAACTCCTCGATGAAGCTAAGCATCTCCACGCGCGAGCGTGCCGAGGTTTCCACCAGATTGGGTCCCACCGACAATTCGGCCAGGGACATCATGCTGATCGCGATGCCCTGTGGGGCGAGCTGATCAATGCGATGGCGAGTCTGACCGGAGGCGCGACGGCCTCTGAGCACGTCGATTACCTAGTCGCTGTCAAGCAGATACCGCACGGGTTACGCGTCAGCGTCATCGCTCACACAGCGGGAACACCGGCGCCGCCCATACGCTTCTTCGAGCGCCGGGTTCTCGTGGAAGTACTTCTCCCAGCTCCCGGAGGCGCGCTCGCGCAGCTTGCGGGCCTCTGCCGGATCCAACGGCGGGCCGCCGCCGCGCATGACCTGACCAACGGTCAAGAACTTGCCCTGGTCCGACATCGCGCGATCCTTCCCGCTCGCCATACACCGAGCCTATAGCGCCCGATCCGACGTGGCCCTCGACCGCCGCTCAATCACCGCCGATACCGCCCTGCGAATCGCAAAAGCCCTCGGAACCACCTCCGAGTTCTGGCTCAACCTCCAGCGAATGTACGATCGCGAAACCGCCCGAGCCAAAACCAATCTCGACCACATCGTCCCCCTCGTTGATGCCTCAGCCTGAAACAGCCCCAATGACCGACTGGACCAACCAGCTCTACTTCGGCGACAACCTCAGCGTCCTCCGCTAACATAACCCTGACCAAGAAAGGGTGTTCTAATATCGGCGAACCGAGAGAACCCGGACCGCTGGGAAGCAGACATCGCTCGCTCGGTCGATTTCTACAACGAGTGGTTTATGCAGTTCGCACCTCTTGCTTTCAGGCAGGCGCGACGGGCGACCACCGGCGGAGTTGCCGCCACGCTCTCCTGGACCTCCGATCTTCAACAAATAAGCGGCTCGATCCTTCAAGCGCATCCCGAGGCGCTCACTTCTCTGCGATTGGCCACTGCTCCGCCGCTCGCCGCGGATCGATTGATCGGCCTCGCCGGCGTCCCTCGGTCCATGGTGAATCGGATGGAACGTGAAGGTAAGCTGCCGCCACGAATGGATCCAGCACAGCTAGAAATGAACTTGGACGACCTCGCCCAGGTCATTGCCAAGCTTGCTGACCGCGACCTGTTTGTCTGGTTGGACGAGCATCGGCCGCCCAACGCGTCGGAGCGAGAGCGGGCCATCGCTGTCGTCTCGGATCGTCTTTCGGGCGCGACCGCGAATCCTGTCATTCGCAATACTCAAGAGAAACGTCAACTCCAATCCATCGGGAGCTGGCTGGAAGAGCATGGCTACCAGCCGATAACGCAAGAACAGCGATTCAGTATCGATGATATGGACCCAGGAGCGTTTCGGGTTCAGGCACAGATCCCGGTCAATCAGCAGAGCGGGCGGGCGGTAAAGCTCCCCGTCGATGTGGCTGTCATGCCAAAGGACGCAGGCCGACGGGATCTTCCGGTCCTGATTGAAGCGAAATCAGCCGGGGACTTCGCGAACGTCAACAAACGGCGTAAAGAGGAGGCGGCCAAGGTCAGTCAGTTGCGGGACACTTACGGTCGCAACGTCAGTTACGCGCTCTTCCTTTGCGGATACTTCGACAGCGGCTACCTGGGTTACGAAGCGGCGGAGGGCATCGATTGGGTATGGGAACACAGACCTGATGACTTGCTGGAATTGGGACTTTGAGCCGTGATAGTTCTCAAAGAACGGGAAGCTGAAAGGCTTCTGCTACAAGAGGCCTTGGATTTCTCTAAGACACAGGGCGAGCGGAATAAACTCGGTCAGTTCGCCACTCCGAGCTTGCTCGCACGCGATGTCGCCGCATACTGCTCTGAACTAATGCCAGATGTCGATAGTCGGCGGCAACGGAGGATGTTGGAACCAGCCCTCGGCACCGGCGCATTCTGGTCAGCATGGCTTGCGGCAACCCGGGATGTTGGTTGGAGCGGGATCGGGATTGAACTGGACTCAGAGATAGCCGCCACCGGTCGGCGCTTGTGGTCCTCGACTGGATTGGATGTCCGATGCGACGACTTCACTACTCACAAGCCGCCAGAATCGGAGGCCGACAAGGCTGATTTGGTTATCTCCAATCCACCTTACGTGCGGCATCATCACTTGGGACTCGAAAAGAAGGCCCGACTGCGAAAGGCCTCAGCCCGTGCCGCCGGGATGCAATTGTCAGGGCTGGCCGGTCTCTATTGTCACTTCGTGGCCCTCTCACATCCCTGGATGCGTTTAGGAGCGCTGGCTGCGTGGCTGCTTCCAAGTGAGTTTATGGACGTGAACTATGGTGGTCCACTGAAGCGCTACCTTCTTGAAGAAGTGACGCTATTGCGGGTTCACCAGTTCGATCCTTCGGATGTTCAATTCGATGATGCATTAGTAACATCGGCCATTGTCGTGTTTCGTAACGATCCACCACCCGACCATCACGAGATCGAGTTCACACTGGGCCGGTCGCTGTTTAACCCGAGGCGGAGTGTTAAGCAGAGGGCAAATCACATCAGGCCCGAACAGCGTTGGACACAGATTGCCAAACAAGACGGAGTCCATGTCTCGTTAGAATCCGACTCTTCGCTACGCCTCGGCGACATTTTTTCGATTCGTCGGGGCTTGGTCACTGGCGGAAACGAGTTCTTCGTCCTGTCAGAAGCGGACGCCAAAGCACACCAACTTCCTGCCGAAGTACTGACGCCCATCCTTCCAGGTCCTCGATATCTCAGCGAAAGTGAAGTGCTTGCCCGGCCAGATGGCTCTCCCGACCTCGCCATTCGGAATTTGTTATTAGACTGTCAGGGCGAGGATAAAGAAGTTGAGGTCAACTATCCCACGGCATGGGCATATCTAAGCACGGCCTCCGATGCCATCCGTGATCGATACATATGCAGGCATCGCAACCCTTGGTTCCGGCAGGAACGGCGAAAGCCTGCTCCACTGCTGTGCACATACCTGGGCCGCGGTGGCAATGGCCGGCGACCGTTCCGGTTTATTTTGAATCACTCAAACGCCACGGCGGCCAACGTATATCACCTCCTTTACCCGCTTCCAGGATTGCAAGGCGCACTGGAGAGGGACGAATCCCTGTTGCGGAAAATCTGGGAGCACCTCAACACCGTGGATGTCGGAATGTTTCTCAGGCAGTCGCGCGTGTATGGGGGTGGACTCCACAAACTGGAACCAGGCGAACTCGGTCAGGTGTCGCTTGCGGGGATCGGTTCTGATGTTGAGCATGCAATCCGCAGCGGGGGATTGCCTGAATACCCGGAAACAGCACTGAATGCCACGCATCAGCTTCTGGAGCCACGGGGATAAGAGTCGCACGCGCCTCACGCTCTCACCTGCGCCACGGCCGCGACCTCGAAAAAGCCCCACCGACCTCCGCCAGGCCCTCCAGTACCCCACTACAATCAACTCAGAACAGGAGAGCAACTAACCGCGGTAGCCCCGCTTCTTTTCTCCAGGCCAACCAGAAAAAACGCACCTGAAACCTGAAACCATCACCAAACCCAGCAACACACAGGGAATGCGCACCAGACGCGGACATAACACCCTGAACAAACCTGAACAAACCTGAAACCTTGATCAGCCGCCCCGGCTCTGAATCAGGCGCTGCAAACTGCTGGGATTCCCGGTTGCAGCCGGGCATGACGGACCTGAGGATGCGCTACACTAGGCCCAACCTCAACACGATGAGAGAGGACTGTTTCCATGGTCTTTCAGATGACTCAGATGTTGGATGTTTCCGACTTGGCGGCTGAGAAGGCGAAGTCGCTGCTGGTTGACAAGGGCTTTGCCCAGGGCGCGCTTCGTGTGTTCGTCGTTGGCGGCGGCTGCTCGGGCTACCAGTACGGCATGGCCCTGGCCATGGACGCCGAGAATGGCGACCAGGTCATCGAGAAGAACGGCGTCCGCTTCCTGATCGACGAGGAATCGGCCCCGCTGATCTCCGGCTCGCGCGTTGACTACATCGACGACGTGATGAAGCAGGGCTTCTCGATCTCGAACCCGAACGCGTCGCACTCGTGCGCCTGCGGTTCGAGCTTCGACACCGCCGAAAGCAGCGGTGCGTCGCAAGCCCGCTCCTGCGTCTAATCCCCCTTCCTCCGCTCCCCCTTGCCGGGGGAGCTGCCGAAGGCTGAGGGGGTCCGGTTCCCCGGATTGATAGCTGCTGCAAATGGCCCGCATCACGCAATTGCTTGGTGCGGGCCCAACGCTGTCCTTTGAATTCTCGGCGCCGCGCGATCAGGCAGGGGCGGAGCGTCTGAGGCAGACGCTCGCGACGCTGTCGCGGCACCACCCACAGTTCATGTCGGTGACCTACGGAGCAGGCGGAACCACGCGTGGTCCGACTCGGGACTGGGTGCGAACGATCCGGGACGAGTTCGGCCCCAACGGCGTGTCGGCAATGCCGCATCTGACCTGTGTCGCCCATACGCGCGACGAGGTCTCGGGAATCATCGACGACTACCGTAACGACGGCATCGAGAACATCCTCGCCCTGCGCGGCGACCTGCCGCAGAACGCCGAGTCAGCAGACCAGGCCTTCGACACGGCGGCCGAGCTGGTCTCCTTCATCCGCGAGCGGAACGACTGGGACATCGGCGTCGCAGCGCATCCCGAGGGTCATCCCATGGCAGCCTCGCGGGAGGCGGACCTGGCGCATCAGACGGCCAAGCTGGCCAAGGCCGATTTCGCGCTCACACAGTTCTTCTACCGGGCTGAGTTCTACGAACAGTTCGTCTCGGAATTGCGCTCGCGGGGCGTAGACACGCCGGTGATACCCGGCATCATGCCGCCGACGAACGTCGCCGGGATCGAGCGAATGTCGGCGCTCAACAACACCGAGTTTCCGTCCGAGATTCGCGAACGGCTGGAGGCCGCGGCGAGTCCGGCTGAGCGTCGAGAAATCGGAGTGGACGTAGCGGTCAAGCTGGGTCGCGAGCTATTGGAGCTGGGCGCGCCGGGATTGCACGTCTACACAATGAACTACTCGCGAGCAGCGTCGGAGGTGGCGTCGGCGTTGGGCTGGGTGGCTTCCTGAACCCCTCCCAGTCCCCGCTTCACGCGGGGACCCGCTCTGGGGCTACGTGGTCTGCGTCGCCATGACCGCTACAACTCACGACCGGTGCCATGCGACGACGGGGAGGGGCGGGTTCCCGCGCGGAGGCGGGAACTGGAATCAACTGTGGCCGTGAGGACGGCGCCTCTGGTCGCTACGTCGGTTGCAACTGAGCTCTGAGCGTGTTGAGGATTTCCAGGTCGGTCCGATGGATGGCTCGGGCGATGCTCTCGACGTTGATCTCTCCCTGGAAGCGGTGATTGGCCGACTGTTCCCACTCGTAGCTGGTGATCATGTAGAGGACGCTGTTGATCTGCTCTCGCAGGTGGTACCACTCGCGCAGTTGTTCGTAGCAATCGGGCGGGTTGGGTTGGTCGAGCCACTCGTAGTCGTGCAGGGGCAGGTCGTCGACATCCTGGAAGAGCAGGTGTCCCAGTTGCCAGGCGGCGATCGTGTCTTGCCGCCAGGCGCGTTCCATCAGCGCTTCGGCATCGGGCATGGCGCGATGCATCGCCTGCATCAGCAGCTCGTACATCTCGCCCGACGCTTCGCGGAGCGCCTTGAGCAGCCAACGTCGGGAAGTCTCGGTGTCGCTCATGTCGGCCATTGTGGCATATCCGATCCGCTCGACTCAGCCAGGCGAGCATGAGATACGCTGCCTCGGTACGTCTGTCGCGGGAGGGATTCGATGCTGACGGAGTTTTGGGAGTCGGACACGTTTACCGAACGACGCGAGGTGTTGCTCGACACGCTGGAGACCGACTATCCGTGGAGTCAAGGCGACGTGCTGCGCTTTCGCCGCGGTGGACGCGATGACCGCTATCGGGTGTTGCGCGTGCAGGTGGAGATTGGCGACGAGGGACTGCGACGCGAAGTGCTGCTCCTGAAGCTAGCGTCGTAGTCGACGGTGGTTGCGTCGGGAGCGTTGCCGTACACGCTGCTGTTGCTCCTGTTGGAGCTGGGCGTCGGTGGCGCCCTGGTCATGCACGCGGTGCATCTGCGAGGACAGGCGACGCTGGGATTCGTCCGCGCCACGACGATCATAGTTCCGATCGTCCTCGGACTAGCCTTCTGGACCGCGTTCACGCTTGAGGGCGACATCGTCGAGGGCTTCGCGATTCGCTCAGGTCCCCGCGACGTGTTGGTCTGGGTGTTGGCGGCGCTGACCGCCGTCTCCGTCTTGCACAATCTGGCGCTCTACACCAATCGCGAGGCCTGGGCGCGCAGGCTGGGATGGGCGCTGAGCGGGCTGTCGCTGGCGGCGCTCGGTTTGACGGCGGCGACCCTCTCCGGCTCACCTGAGGCGCTGACTGCGTTGAGCCTGGGATTCGGAGCGCTGGCGCTTGGACTGACGACGGTTGGTTTGGCGCTCGGCCATTGGTATCTGGTCACACCGAGGTTGCCGGCGCGGCCGTTGGTCGAGATCACCAGCGCGTTTCTGATCGTGGTGATTGTGCAGGCTGTGTTATTCGGAGTGGCGTTGGCCGTGTCGGTCGACGATCCAGTCGGGGGACGCGATCAGTCCTTGACCAGCGATCCGACGTTCTGGCTGCGGATCGTCGTCGGCTTCGTACTACCGCTGGTGTTCGGTTGGATGGCCTGGACGACAGCGAGAATGCGCTCGATGATGGCGGCGACGGGACTGCTCTATCTCACGACGACGGCGGTGCTGGCTGCACAGATCGTGGCTCGGGCGCTGATGTTTGATAGTGGTCGTCCGTTGTAGGCGATTGATGCTTGAGGTCGTGGGACCCTGGAGGGCTCCCCCTTTGGGGGAGCTGTCGCGGAGCGACTGAGGGGGCCTCCCCACTCAACGACGCTGGCGGCTGGCGGGCCCCCTCCGTCACTTCGTGACACCTCCCCCAGAGGGGGGAGGTCTGAGGCATCGCTACTCAACCACATCCTGCTGCGTGACATTGAGATTGAGCCCGGGCGGCAGCTCGGGGATCATCGCTGCTTCCGCCTGCCAACCTGCACGAGCGTGATCGAGGAGGCTGGAGACCTCGTTGATCGCTGCGGAAGTGCGAATGCCCCACCAGGTCAGATTCTGTCCGTCGCAGAGATAGACGTGCCCATCGCGGGCAGCCGATATCCGGTGCTGGGCCAGCAGTTCTTCGGCATGCCGCTCGCGGAAGCGGTAGGGCTCGGAGGGCAGCAGAATGACCTCCGGATCGAGGTCGATCAGGTCTGTGAGTTGAAGGCGTGGATAGCGTCCGCGTGTCGCGTCTTCGCAGACATTGATGCCTCCGCAGACCCGCAGCAGGTCGCCGATGTAGGTGTCGCCCGACGCCGCCATGTACGGATTGCGCCAGATCAGGGCCGCGACGCGCACGCGCGGCCGTAGCCGTTGGACGTGTCGCTGCTCCTCAAGCGATTCCTTGATCGCGTCGACGGTCTTGAGCGCGATGCCGCCAATCAGCCGGCCGACCTTGTCGATCTCTTCCTCAACCTGCTCCGCCGTTCGCACATCGCCGACATACACGTTGAGACCAGCGTCGCGTAGCTTCGCCACATCTTCCTCGTTGTTCTCCTCGCGGTTGGCCAGGACGAGTTGCGGGTTGAGCCGGATGATGCGCTCGATGTCGGGATTCTTGGTGCCGCCGATCTTGCGGATTGCGGTGACCGTTTCGGCCGGCTCGACGCAGAACTTGGTGACGCCCACGAGCCGCGAACCAAGACGCATGGAACAGACCAGCTCGGTGAACGAGGGGACGAGTGAGACAACCTCGCGGGCAGCTCGCTCAAGGTCGATTTCAGTGTCGGTGGCATCAACTACGCTGGGCATGTGATTGAGGCTATCAGCGAACGCCGGCCTGCTACGAGGTTTGCATGACGATCGCGCCGGTCGCAGGAGCGGAAGTCGTCCTGCGCAATGTCAGCGTCGGCTACCAGGGACATCGAGTCTTTGACGAGCTCTCGCTCAGTATTCCCGGCGGGGTGTTCACCGGGATCATTGGCGGAAATGGTTCGGGCAAGAGCACGCTGCTGAAGACGATTGCCGGTCTGCTGAAACCGTCGCGAGGCGAGGTCCTGATTGGCGGGGCGTCGCCCCAGGAGGCACGCGCGTTTCTGGGCTACATGCCGCAGGCGAGCAATGTCGATTGGCGATTCCCCTTGACCGTTCGCGAGCTGGTCGAGATGGGACGCTATCAGTTTCGCTGGGGACAACGGCTCGGCCGGATGCTGCGCTCTCGCGACGATCGGATCGCGGTTGATCGCGCCATGGCCATGATGGATGTCCAGGATCTGCAGAACCGGCAGATCAATGAACTGTCGGGCGGCCAACGCAAACGCGCGCTGATCGCCCGAGCCCTGGCGCGACAGCCGCGAATCCTGCTGCTCGACGAGCCGTCGGCGGCGCTGGACGCCGTCTCGGATGATCAACTCTTCGACGTGCTCTGCGATCTGACGGAGCTGGGCACGTCGGTGATCATGACCACGCACGATCTGTCGACGGTGCTGGAGCACTACGCCGAGGTGATCTGCGTCAATGCCTCGGAGGGCGGCATTGTCGCCCAGGGTGATCCCTCGACGGTGCTGACCGAAGATGTGCTGCGAAAGACCTACGGTCGCGAACTCGCGATCGTATCGCGCGGCAACGTACACGATGGTCCTGATGCGCATGACGATCACCACACGATGCGCCTGGGCGATGAACTACAACTGCACATGGATGATCATGAGCACCGCGAGGGACACTCGCACGGTTCGTCGTTGAGGTCGCCGTAAGTTCGAGTGTCGTCTGCCACTCTGACGGAAACCAGTGCATAACTCACGAATCCCCTCTTCCCCCCTTGCGGAGACCTTTGAAAACTCCCCTTCTCCCCCGCAAGGGGGGAGAAGGGGAATCATGCATTGGTCTCTTGCAATGAGGCCTCAATCGACGGGCGGATGCAGCAATGCCACGACTCGACGGAGCAACATTGTGAACTGACCTTCGTTGGCGGCGTGTTGGAGTTCGGCTCTCCAGTCGTCGAAGCGGCGGGCCCGGACCTGGGCGGACTCGATCACGAGGAAACGGCGGATCGATTCGAGCACATCCCAGGCGAGACTGCCGAGTTCCAGTCGGTCGGCCGTGATCGATGCGGTCGACATGCTCAAGATGGAGAGATCGGCCTCCTCGGCTGCGCGCTTGATCTGGTCTCGGAGATTTCGCGGCGCTCCCTTGTTGAATGCGCGCACCAGGTCGCGTCCGATCTCCGCTTCATCCGCCTGGAACCAGAGCCCTTCCCAATCGGTTTGGACGACGAGTATCGGTCCGTTGGTGACCCGCGCGATTTCGCTCAGCGTCGCCGTGGGATGGCGCAGCCACTCGAAGACATCAACCATGAGCGCCGACTTGAAGTGGGCGTTCCCAAATGGGAGGCGCTGTGCGTCAGCCTGGATCACGCTCCAATCCGCAGGTCCAAGCCATTGTCCGGGAGAGGCGGAGTCGATCGCGATTCCGTGCAAGGGTGTGCCCTGCGTGATCGCGGCCAGGGCCAGTCCGTCGCCGCTGCCCACATCGAGCACCGGTCGTGCGTCGCGTGGCGCCCGACCGTTGAGCAGCAGGTCGTAGAGGCCGTCGTAGTGGCGACGCAGCTCGGAGTGAATGACCGGTTGACCGCCGCCGCGCTTCTCAGGCGGGGCCAGTGTGCGATGGTGCGGCACTGCGCGCGCCTCAGGTCCACTCGGTGGCGATGATTGGCCGGCGTCCGCCGAAGCCGTCCGCCAGCTCGTGCCACCAGCTGACCGTGCGTTCGCCGTATTGCCAACACAGGTAGACCACGCGGCCGTCACGCTCCGCGCGCCAGTCCACGAGACCGCGTCGCACGTCCTTCACCTCGACACCCTGTTGCTGAATGTGTTCGATCAACTCGGCGATCTGGCCCCCAAGCTTGGTGATCTCGGCCTGCATCTCGGAGTCATCGGTCACCACTGGGTCGCCGTCTGCGCTGGTGGTGCGTCGCATCGATGATGCGAGCGCCGTCAGTTCGTCCAGACGTATCGCACGCTTGCGCATCACGATCACGACCGCAGCGATGCTGGGCAGCGACCGCCGTGCCTGTGCAAGGGTGAAGAGTGGCGGCATGACAGGGATTGTAGGCGTCCCGCCGGTCGAGCGCCTTGGTTGGCGGAACAGGGATACGAACTAACGAGAAGGAGACTCGTCGTCGGGCGCAGCCGGTGGGTGTGGGAGGAACCACCAGTTGTTGCGGTCTTGCGCAGCGTGATTGATGAACAGCGCTCGCACCGCGCCCTCCTCAGGTGGGACTGACAAGACAATAGCGAGGTCGTTCGCTTCGAGCCTGACATTGCCTCGCGGGATCACGACCTCTCCACGCCGGTGGATTGCAGTGATCACGGAGGCCTCCGGCAGTGGAAGTTGCGAGACCATGCTGGATTCGGCTTGAGAGCCAGGCTCGACCCGAGCCTCAATCTCGACCGCGCCGACCAGTCTGCGGACCGGCGCGGGCGCGGTTCGCTGACCCGAGTCGCGATCGCTCGGCTGCGCGATCTCGCGCAGCAGATCGCGCTGCGTGAGCATCCCCATCAGGCGGGATTCATCGTCGCGAGCGACCACGGGCAGTTGGCGCACGTCGTGTTCGACCAGGAGTGAGAGTGCGTAACGCAGGTTGTCCTCGGGATGAACGAAGATCGGCGCAACGACCGCCAGGTCGTAGGCGCGGCGGCTGAGCTCCTGGCGTTCAACGGCCGAAGTCACATCGGTGGCGGTGACCAGGCCGATGAATCGATTCTGATTGTCCGCGACCGCGACCACGTTGCCGCGCGACTGACTCATCGCGTTGGCCAGGTCCTGGATTGTCGCCAGACGAGAGACGATCGGCGTGTCGGTGCGCATCGTTGTGGCGACCGTCAAGTTGTCAAGCGGGGATGGCGTCGGCTCGTCCTGGACATCGAGGCCTGCGCGTCGAAGCCGGACGTTGTAGATCGTGTCCCTGGTCAGCAATTGGGCCAATGCGGTGGCCAGTGCGACGGCGGTCATCAGCGGAAGAATGAGCGAGTATCCGGTCAGCTCGAACACGATGAACAGCGAAGTCATCGGAGCCCGAGCAGCGGCGGCGAAGACGGCCGCCATGCCGACGACTACATAGGTCCCGGTTGGTCCGACGATGCCGGGCAGTACCGACTCGAAGCCGGCGCCCATCAATGCGCCGAGCGTGGCGCCGACGAACAAGAGGGGCGCGAACGCTCCGCCCGATGCCCCGGAACCGATCGTCAGCGAGGCGGCGATCAGCTTGAGCACCATCAAGATCGCCAGCGTCGTGATCGCTGTCTCGCCCTCGGCGAAGATCCGAATCTGGTCGAGCCCGGATCCAAGAATGTCCGACTCGATCAGCGCCAGCACGCCGACGGCGAAGAGCCCCAGAATGGGCCTGACCATCATCGAGACACCGAGGAACTCGAACACGTCCTCGGTGAAGAACCGCGTGCGCACAAAGAGAATGCCAGCGACGGCCGCCGACACGCCAACGACCGCGTGCAGGAACAATTCCCAACTGCTGTTGATCTCCAGGTCTGGCAGGTCGAGGCCGGCCGAGCCGCCGTAGAACGCCACGGCAACGATGTTCGCGACGACGGCGGACACCACGACAATCGTGAAGTTGCGAACGTTGAAGCGTCGCAGGACGACTTCCAGGGCGAAGAACGTACCGGCGATCGGCGTGTTGAACGTCGCAGCGATCCCGCCCGCCGCGGCTGCGGCGACCATGAGCACGAGCATGTCGGACGGCTGTTTGGTCAAACGGCCGATTGTTGAGGCCAACGACGCGGCGATCAGGACAATCGGACCTTCGCGTCCTGCCGCTCCGCCGCCGCCGAGCGTGAAGCCCGTGGCGATCAGCTTGGCTGGAGCGATCACCGGCCGAACGAATCCTCCGGCTCGCTCGACAGCGACCATCACATAGGGCACGCCCGCGCCCTGTGACTCGCTGGCGATCCTCGAGACGACAAAGGCGACGGGAATGCCGGCGATCGCCGGCACGAGCATCAGCGTCCAGCCGCCGGCCAGCCCGTCGAGCAGCGATTCGAGCTCGTCGAAGAGGGTGATCAGGCCGTCAACCAGTGCCGTCAGCGCGACTGCCGCGAAACCTGCAGCGAGACCAACTGCGCCCGCCAGGAGGAGCGGCGCCAGGTTGCGCGGGACGCGGACGCGGCCGATCAGCGGCAATCGCCAGAAGAGTTGGGCCGAGCGCGTCCCAAAACGCCTCGAAGGACGAGATACGAGCGACATCGGTCGATTCACCCGTCGTACGCAGCAGGCAAATGGCGAGATAGCCACGCGTTCGCTGCGACAGTCTGCCGCTTGAGGCTATGACGCAGACAGACAGCGGGCAATCAGACCGCCAACCGATCGCACCCCCTCTCCGCGCTCTCCCCGTAGAGGTGGTCTGGTACCTCTCGCTCCCCCCTCGCGGATACCTTTGAAGAACTCCCCTTCTCCCCCCTTGCGGGGGAGATGCCGCAGGCAGAGGGGGGCTCCCCATCTCAAGGCCTATCTGGTCGCTGGCGGCGGACCCCCCTCTGTCACTCCGTGACATCTCCCCCCTCGCGGATACCTTTGAAGAACTCCCCTTCTCCCCCCTTGCGGGGGAGATGCCGCAGGCAGAGGGGGGCTCCCCATCTCAAGGCCTATCTGGTCGCTGGCGGCGGACCCCCCCTCTGTCACTCCGTGACATCTCCCCCCGCAAGGGGGGGAGAGGGGATACGTGAGCTTTCAACGGTCTCCGCGGAGGAGGGGAAGCGGGGAGCGCTTGATCGGCGACGTGCCTATTCTTCGAGGCTGTCTTCTTCAGGTTCTCCCGAAGAGCCGCCGTCCAGGGCGAGTCTGACTGACTCGACCAGGTTGTCGCCCTGCGCTGTGAAGACAAAGGTGAAGCGGGCCGCGGTCGTCAGGTCGGTCGCCAGACCATCGACCACGATATCGGGGACGCCGTCGCCGGTCAGATCCTCGAAGGAGATCGATGAGACCTCCGCCACCTGAGCGGCCGAACCGGTGATCGTGCGGTAGCCGTCGCCGATTGAGGAGAGGACGTAGAAGCTGCTCACACAGCCACTGGCGTCGCAGGTGATTTCGCGGAAGGTCAGGTCGCGCACGTCGTCGCCGGTCAGGTCGACGTCGTTGAGTTGCTGAATCCCCTGCACCTCGCGGGCATAGGCAAGGGCGTGGTCATAGGCGATACGGAACTTGGACGGATTGTCCGGCAACGGGTCATAGACAACCAGGTTGGAGAACGGAACCGCCGCGCCAAACGAGTTTGGGTCGGTGTAGACGATCGCTGCCGAGAACTCGCCGTTGGCGTTCGTGTCGACCAGGACGATGCGGTCATGTCCGACGGCCAGAGCCGGCATTGGCCAGGCCTTGAACAGTTCGATGATCGGAGTGATCTCGTTGATTCCGTGCAGCCACGGCAAGGCTGCGGCGCCGTACTGGAGGAAGTTGGACGGCGCGTCGGGGATCGTGTCAGTGGTCTGGTCGGGACCCGGCTGCGGGAATTGCGTGTACGTGACACGCGTCGGAGTTGCGGCCGGCACTGCGACGGTCGGCAGCTCGACGCTGGGTGGTTCGATCTGATCCTCGTCGTCCGCCTCGTCGTCTTCTTCGTCGTCCGCCTGATCTTCGTCCTCGGAATCGTCGGTTGCGCGGCTCGGTTCCGCTCCCGGAATCCTGAGTTCTTGGCCCACGTTCAATAGATCGGGGTCTTGAATCCCGTTGAGTGTGATCAGATCGTCGATGCGTACGCCAAGACGATTGGCGATCTGAGCCAGCGTGTCACCGGGTTGGACGATGTAGATCGTGGAGTCGGCCTCATCGGATTCGACTGTACCGGTTGCCTGCTGCTGGACCTGCTGTTGGTCGTCTTCAGGCGAGGTGGTCACCGCAACCGCTTCATCTGGCCGGTCCTGTTGGGAGCCCTGCTCGGCGCTGGTCGTTGCGGTGACGGTCGGTGTATCCGACTCGGAGTTTTGGGCAGCCGTGTCGGGGCGTTCCACGATGTCCGGCGCGGGCTCGTCGTCGCCGAACAGACTGCAACCTGAAGCCAGGAAGGCGCTGAAGATCAATACGAAAAGAATGGAGACCAATGCGACGGCGCGCCGTCGAACAAGCCAACGATATTGGAACATCAGTGACTCAACCGCCCCGTCGCCTGTTGCAACTCTATACATATTCGTGGGTTGGATGCGTAGCGAACAACGCCAACAGCGTTAAAGCCGAGCGAGCTGTTGTCCCAGCCAGGCGGCGGCCAGTCCGCCAACCGCCGAGAGCAGCAGATTAGCCAGCGCCCAGGCCCAGCGACCGCCGTTGAGCAGGTGCAAGGTGTCCAGCCAGACCGTGGAGAACGTAGTGAAGCCGCCCAACAGCCCGACCGTGATCGCCAGCCGGAGGTTGTCGGATACGCCGATCCGCTCAAGGAACAGCGTGGCCACGAGTCCCAGCGCCAGCGTGCCGCCGAGATTGACGACCAGGATGCCGAGCGGCAAGCCGTCGGGTTGGCCAATCCAGCGATGGAGGATGTAGCGAAACACCGAGCCCGCTGCGCCACCGAGGGCGATCGATGCGAGCGCCGCGACAGTCATCGATCAGCGGCCTGTCGAGCCGAAGCCGCCTGAGCCGCGGTCGGTGTCGTCGAGTTCGTCGACTTCGGCCACCGGAGTGAGCGCGACCGGCGCGACGACGAGCTGTGCGATGCGGTCGCCCTGCTCGATACGAAATCCGCGTCCCATGGGTCCGCGCAGCGACATCGAGACGAGCAGCTCTCCGCGATAGTCGGCATCGACCGTTCCCCAGCCGATTTCGACTCCACGTCGGGTTAGGCCGGATCGAGGGCGAATCTGTATCTCATGTCCGGGCGGAGGCGCACAGGCGATGCCGGTCGGTACCGGTTGCGGCATCAGGGTCAAGTTCAGCGATCCACCCTGCTCCGAGAGTTCCGCGTACAGATCGAGACCGGAGGACAACTCGGAGCCGCGCGTGGGCAACTGCGCCGCCGCGCGCAGTCGCCGCACGCGCAAGGCTCCGAGTGTCCCGCCGTCTGTCACAGCCCAACGAAACGGCGGGAAGCGGTCCAGCGGCGTGTCTGCCAACACGGCCGGACGGTCAGGGGCCTGGCGTAAGAGGGCCGCCGCGTCGGCGATCGTCGTCGTCACATCCACTCCCAGATACGACGGCGCGTACGGCGCCAGGCGCTCAATGCCGGATGCCAGTTTGATCCGAACCCCGCGAGGACGATGCGTGCCGGTCCAGTGATGCAGACCCGCCGCCAGCAATATCAACCCCTGATAGAAACTACGAATGCTGCGGCGCTCGACCTGCCAGATCTCTTCCCAGGTCTCGTGCGCGTCGAAGAAGGCGTGGGCGTCCCACTCAGCCGCGCCCCTGGCGAGCTCGATGCGATGCTCCGCCGGGATCGTGGGTTCGAGGGCGAGCTGTTCCGATCGGGAAGGGATCTCACGAACTCGGGCCATGAATGAGGCCGCCTTATAGCTTCAGTGCGCGATCTGATGTCAGTGAGTTGTCCCGCCGCCGCCGTTCACAGACACTGTTGGTCAACTCGCCGACGGTCGGAACAGGTTGAGGTAAAGATCATCGCTGAATTTGTAAATGTGCAGGGCGCCCTCAGTCAGAACTTCGATGAGCTCCGAGCGTTGCTCGATGTCTGCTCCGATGATCGGCTGGCAGAACGCCTCACACCGGCCGAGTGGTCGGTGCGCGAAATCCTGCTCCACGTCGTCCACTCCGAGCGCTGGCTGCATCCTCAGCTCATGTTGCTCCGCCGAGAAGTCGCGCCGCAGCTCGCCGTTCCGCAAATCGGAGGCGTGACGCTGCCCGACACGGAGTCCGACGCCTCGCTGCCGCAACTGCGATGGGCGCTGACCAGCGTCCGAGAAGACACGGAGCGGTTGTTGAGCGACCTGTCCCACAACCAGCTCAGAGAACCGGCCAACCTCGAACTGGACGGCGAGGTGATCGACATGTCGTTGCGAACGATCGCGCTGACTGCGGCGGATCACCAACTGTTCCACGTCCGCCAGATTCAACGGACGCTGGGGATCGCTCCCTGATTCGATGTTTCGCTTCCTTCCCCGCGCTCTCCCCCCCTTGCGGAGAGCTTTGAATAAGTCCCCTTCGCCCCTCTTGCGGGAGAGGATGTCTCAAATGTCGAACTTCCCAGTCCCCGCTTTACGCGGGGACCTGCTCCTTCCCCACACGTGATTTCACCACCAGATAACCCGTGCCGCCCGAGCGGGTCCCCGCGTAAAGCGGGGACTGGGATTCAGCCAGCCAGGGTGTCTTCTGAGACACCCTCATCGGGAGACCCCCCCTCAGCCTTCGGCAGCTCCCCCCGCGCGGGGGAGAGCGGAGAACGGAGGATCCGATCCCCCCGCAATGGGGGAGCAAGGAACTGATGCGCGGCGGGATCAACCGCTTGCCATAATCGATACGCTTGACTCACAGACCGGTCGTTTTGATTGGAGGCGTGACGCCATGCAACGCACCGCTGAGGAGTATCCCGCCCGTCTTGATATCGAGTATCCGCAATCCCTGGATCGGATTTCGACCCTGCTGCGCCCGATCCTGGCGATACCGATCATGATCCTGATGAGCTTCATGTCGCCGCTCATCTATCCGCCGGTGGCCTTGATGCTCGTCGTGCGGCGGAAGTATCCGCGCTGGTGGTTCGACTTCAATCTCGAACTGATGAGATTCATGAACCGGGTCAACGCCTACCTCAACTTGATGACCGACCAGTACCCATCCACCGACGAAGAGCAGACGGTCAAGTTGGATCTGGATTATCCCGACGCCGCTGAGCTCAGCCGATGGCTGCCACTGGTCAAGTGGTTGCTGGTGCTGCCGCACATCATCGTGTTGTGGCTGCTCGGGTTCTTCCTCAGCCTGGCGGTGCTCATCGCCTGGTTGGCCATCCTGTTCAGCGGAAAGTATCCGCGCCCGCTGTTTACATTTGTACTGAACGCCGAGCGTTGGACTCTCCGTGTGCAGGCCTACGCGATCCTGTTGATCACGGATCGTTACCCGCCGTTCCGGCTCGGCTGAGTACTAGGCCGCTAGACGTACGAGGCTTATGCGGCGAGGCGCAGCATGTTTATGCGGCGAGCCGCAGGGCCCCATGTAGCTCGATGCGGCGCAGGAACCAGAGGAACGCTCCGAGGTTGAGCGCGAACAAGCCGCTCAGCGCGGCGAAGAGCATTCCGACCCCGCGCCAGTCGATGATGAATTGCAGCGGCGGTACGACATCGCGTCCGTCCGGAGTGAGCGCGAAGAAGTCGAGCAGGATCGCGCCGGCCTGACTACCAACAACGAGTCCAGCGCCCAGCCCAATCGTGATCACGATCAGCTGCTCGAGCGCGATCAGGCCGAGGATCTGTCGCATGCTCATGCCGACGCTCTGGCAGATGGCGAATTCCACCCGTCGCGCCTGAGCGGTGACGGCGGTCAGCACGACCAGACCGAAAGCAGACGCGATCGCGACCGCAGCCAACGCGCCGATGAATACGCCGTTCCACGAGGCGACGATCAGTGGGTCTGCCGCGAGTTCGCTACGCGCGCTGTTGAGCGTGAGGATGCCCTCCCCGTCGAGCGGAATGTCACGCTCGGTCAGGAGCTTCGACCAACGGCTGAGCGGCGCCGAGACCCAGAGTTCGTCGGTGACGGCCAGCGCCACACCGGCCGCCGCACTGCCGTAGAGGCGCTCCACGAAGGCGGCGCGATCAATCAACACCAGCGGTTCGTCGCGCTGCGGGTCGTAGCCGGGGAAAGTCTCGAACTGTCCGACGACATTGAACTTCACCGGTGTCGGTCCGACTCGGATGCGCACCGTCTCGCCGATGTTGAGGCGTCCCTGTTGCATCGCCGCAACGGACAATAATGCGGGTAGCGGTTCGCGGTCGGCCACATAGCGCACGCCGCGCAAGGACGCCGGAATGGCGTTCCAGCGATAGCGCGCACCGTCGTCATCGACCTCGAAGAAGTCAAGCGGCTGCTCGCCGACTTCCAGCGGTGTCGCCTCCCAGCGGCCGGAGGCGAAATCGGCCAGTAGCTGTGTTTCGCCCCGTCGCTCGTAGCTCAGATCGCGCAGCACGACTTCCCCGGGAGCGCGAGTGACCGCCAGATCGAGGGATACCAGCTTCAACGGCGCGACCGGACGCTCCAACACTCCGGGCCGGAACCTGCTCTGTGATCGGACGATGCGTGCGCCCTCGAGCGGCAGAAAGGCATCCGCTTCGTTGTTCAGCCGGGTCGTGACGGTCATCTCAGTCGATTGCGAGCTATCGAGCGCCGGCGCCAGATCCTCGATCGTGTACCACCAATATCGACCGTTGGCATCGAGCACCTTGATTCCAATCAGCGTGTCCTGCCGCAACGACACGACGCGCAATCGTAGAGAAAGGACGCCGCCGAAGTCTTCGATCACCGCTCGGTCGACGCTGGTTGTCAGAGGAGCGATGCCTGCCAGATCTTCCGGCGGCAACGCCCAGGTGGCGCCTTGTTCTTGCAGTTGCTGTGCCACGACATGGGCGTCGAGCGCCTTGATCTGTAGTCGACCGGAGCCTTCATCTCCGTCAAAGGCGCCAACAATCCGTTTGACTCTCGCGACGGACTGACCGCTCAACTGCTCAATCTCCTCGAATGGCACTGCCTCCGAATACGGCTCGCTGAGCCGCACGGACGCACCGACCGCGTGCAAGGCCCGATCGTCATAGGACGAGTCAAGCGTCGTCCGGAACGACGCGGCGAATACCGCCAGCGCGCCGGCGATGGTCAGCAATAGCACGGTGCGTGCGTAATGGGTCGGGGTGCGGCCCAGGTACCACGCGCCCAGCAACAACGTCAGCGAACGCCATGGAGTTGCGAGCCGCGCCAGGGCTCGCATCGCAGGCGGGAAGAGTCGCAGGACAATCAGGCCCACGACGAAGAGCAACACCGTCGGGGTCGCCACGGCGAGCAAATCGAGCCGCGTTTCGCCCACGAGTGGCGAGGAAATCGGATCGCCGGCCCATTGCAACTCGAAGATCAGCAAGGCGCCCAGCGCGGCCACGGCGGCATCGATCAGCGCCCGTTGCGTCCACGACGCAGGCGGACGACCTCGTTCTCGTCGTGTGGTCACCATCGTCTGCTTGGTCGCGCGATAGGTAGGCACGGCCTGGGCGGCAAGCGCCAGCGCACCGGCGCCAAGCGCGAGATACCAGGCTTCGGCCGGCAGGGAGACCGGCAGGAACGGTCCGACGCCGGTCAGCACCAGCGCCTCGTCAAAGGGTGGCACGAATCCCAACAGACTGACCAGCCCCATCCCGATCAACGGCCCCAAAATGATCGCGGGCGCCGTCAGGATCGCGGCTTCGACAACGTGCAATATCGCGATATCCCGTTGGCGAGCGCCGCGTGAGCGCAGCCAGGCGGTGTCCTCGGTGCGTTGCTCGGCCAGCATCGCCGCCGCGACGACCGCATAGACCAGCACCGCGCCGACGAGCTGCAAGAGGATCATCAACAGCGTTGACTGCGCGAACTGGAAGCGTCGGCTGAACCCGACCAGCGTGTCGACCAGCTCGGTCTCCTGCTGCACGCCCTCAATCGACTGCGCAATGCGGCGGGTCATCTGCTCAAGCGCGTCGGAGGCAGCCGACGCTTCGGCAGCCGACGCGCCGGTGAGATCGGTCCTGAATCGTTGCAGCAGCGTCAGTCTCAGCGTGGGCGATTGATCGGCGAGGATGCCGAGGATGCCCTCGCGGGTCGTCCAGAAGCGCAGTTCGGAATCCCGTGCGGCGATCGGCAGGAATACGGGGTCGAGCGTCGACCACCGCCGTATGTCGGCCGTCGGTTCAATGACGCCAACAACGCGAATGCGAGTCTCGTGCTGCACCCCGAGCCAGAAGGGCTGAGCCAGCCGCTCGTCGCCGACGCCGAGACCAAACGCCGCGAGCTGTTCGCGTTCGATCGCAACTTCCAGCACCTCGGAATCAGGCTTCGGCGCACGGCCCTCGACCAACGCCGCGGTCTCGTCCAGGTCGCTTTGCGCTACGAACGTCGCGTGCGGAGGATCCGGCGGGCTGAACGGCTGAGCGTCGGTGCGCAGGACATAACCTCCCGTGCGCATCGCCGTCATTCGGCCAACAGTGAGTGACTCCGCAGCCCTGTTGACCTCGTCGTTGATCAACGATTCAACGTCATCGACAGAATCGGCGTCGGCAGTGACGCTGCTTCGGATCAGTCGTAGGTCGAGGGACGCCGGATCGGCATCGGCGAGTGTCTGTCGCAGACCGAGGTCGCGGACGGCCTCGATGAATATCGGCGCGCTGCTGGCAAGTCCGACCGCGAGCAACGCGCCAATCAACAGCACCGCCGACAGCCTGGGGGCGGATCCGATCCGTCGCAGCGCCAGCCGAGCCAACTCGCGCGTGGTCTCACCGCGAGCACTCTTACCACTTGCAGTTGGGCGCCGTTGTGCCATTAGTCAGCGCCCTCACGCAGCAGCGGAGCAGCATCCTGACCGGTCGCCCAGCGGGAGATGATGGTCGTTCCCAGGATCGCGCAGCCGACGATCACGCCCACACCGATCCCTGCGAGCACCCAGTCGACGGACAGCGTCGTCGGCGGGGCCGCGGCGACGCCCTCAGCAGTCACATCAAGGAATGCCAGAAGTGCGCCGGCCACGGCACGACCGAGTCCAAACCCGAGCGCCACGCCGGCGGCGAGCACCAGTCCGACCTCGACAGCCGCCTGGCTGGTCAGACCACTGCGACCCGCCCCGACGGTGCGCATCAGGGCAAACTCGCGAGCACGCTCTCCGCCGGCTGCGGCAAGCGTGAAGACCAGTGCTGCCGAGCCGACAATCAACAGTCCGATGAAGCCAACCACGAAGAGCGCCGCAGTGCCGCCGGAGCGAAAGGGGTCCTCTTCGGCCGCATCGATCCGCGCCTCAGCATCGAGCACCTTGCTCGAGAGATACACGTCGTCCAGCAGATCGTTGGCAATCAACCGGCCTGCGTTGGTGTCCGTCGCTGCCCAGACCTCGGTGATCGGCAGAATCGCCTGTACGGCGGCGACCAGCGCCGCGCTACGCAGGGCCAGTAAGTCGGCGATCAGAAATCCGCCTTGCGCCGGATTGAGTGTGGGGAAATAGTCGACCGCCGCCGTGATCCGGACGGGAATACTGGCGTTGTTGAGCTCGATCGGGACGATATCGCCGATGTTGAGATTGGCCGTCTCCATCGACGTGCGGTCCATCGCGGCGTTGACCGGAAGATTGGGCGATTCCCGCACGATGATCCGTTCGTCGGCAGCGGAAAGTTGAGACCAGTGGTACTCAAGTCGTCCCGCGTTGAACACGATTCGATCCTCGCCGGCGCCGCTCGACGCCGGAATCCACGGGCCCGTTGAGTCGAACAGGTCGACTGCGACCGACTCGGAGCCGACCCTCGCTCTGAGATCGTCGAGGAACAGCGTCCCGGTCGGGGCTCGGACGACGCGCGCCTGCGGGCGCAGGATGATCGCGGCGATTCTTAATGGATGCGCCAGCCCGGCAAGCGGAGCGGTCAATGTGTTGGTCTCGCCGTCGACGATTGTGCTGGTGTTGGTGCGGAACGGTCGCATATGGACCTGTCCTCGCCCGTCGAGGACGCGAGCAGCAAGCTCAAGATTGCCGTTGCCGGGATCGCTGCGGACTTGCATGGTCAACGCCTCGGAACCATCCGGCAATGCCTGGCCGACTTTCCCGGGCTCGCGGGCGATGGCAGTCAAAAACTCGCCCGATGTCATGCCCAGCAGGTTGTCGTCGAGCGTGACCGTTTCCAGCAACCGATTCGTCTGTAGACCCAGCAGGATGACGCGGCTGCCCTCTCGGTCGCCTCCGATTGCGCCAATCCCGCGGTATGCCGCGCCGGCGCTGATCCCGTCGCGCCGATCCAACGGCTCGGTGACCCGCCCGACGGTTGAGGTGGAGAGATTCCCGCCAATCGAGACTCCGCGAACATCGGCGCCGACTTCATATTCGATCCGCTCCCGCTCGACCGTGCGAATTGTTGAGGCGTATGTCGCCGAGATCAGTCCAACCGCCGTAATGAACGCCGTCAGCGCGGTCAGCAGCATCGGACCGCTCGGGTTGCGCGCGACGTTCAGCACCCCGAGGTAGAGCCAGGATGGAGCCGGAGCTCGTGACAGGGCAGTCGCTGCCATCCCCCAGACTCGGGGCGCGACACGCATGATCGTCAATGCTGAGCCCAGCAACAGCAGACCGGGACTCAGCATCAGTACGGGATTGATGCCTCCCGACTCGAAGGCTGCCAGGGCGCCGCCCGAGGCCTCCGTCTTGAACTGCAGAAACAGCACGGCTGCGAGCGCTAGCAGCGCCACGTCGAGCCAGGCGCGTTGGATCAACGACTGTTGCTGGGGTCGTCCGGCGGCGACACGTTGATTCGAGCGCTGCCGCGAGTCGAACCAGGCGGGCGCGGCAAAGGCAACCCAGGCCAGCAAGGCGCCGGCAATGGCGAGCGCCCAAGCCTCCCAGGTCAGGCGAGTATCAAACGGCTGGCCGCCCGAGACTCGCGCGACAGCCTCAAGCCGGCCGGCATGGCTTAACGCGAATGCAGCGAGCGGCGCTCCAAGCAGCGCGGCCGGGACGGCGGCGAGCCCGCCTAGCATCGCCTGCGCGCCGGCCTGTTGCCATGGTTTGGCCCCCCGCGCGGCGAGTCGTTCGCGATCGACTCGAGTGCGTTGCGCCATCACACGGCCGACCAGCGCCACACCAAACATCGCCACGGCGGCGATCTGCAGGCCGGCAAGTAGCGATTGCCCCGCAGAGAACTGCGCCTGGCGATCAAATGTTTGCAGTGTGCCCAGCAGCAACGTCCCAGCCGATCCGCCCTCGAGCCGGCTCAGTTGTTGTTGCCAGGCCGTCAGGGATTCGATTGCGTCTGCGACGTGATCGGAGTTGATGGCGTCGGTGTGGAACTCCGTGCGCATCCGATGGGTGACCGGCGCGCCGAGTCGTTCCAGCGCGTTGCGCCCGGCGAACAGCCCGATGTACGGGTCCTCGGCCCCGGCCGGGGTAATGTTGATCTGCAGCTCGAACCAAACATCCGTGTAGTGCAGGGCGAGGATTCGGCCGACATCCGGGACCGCCGGTTCGATCACGCCTGTGACCAGAAACTGGATCTCGTCGCTGAAGCTGAAGATGGTGCCCACATCGAGGCTGAGCTGATCGGCGAGCTGCGCCCCAATCATCACCTCGTTGTCCGCCTGCGCCCAGTCGCCGCGGACCAGTTGTGCGTTGGAATCCAGCTCCTCGAACGACATCAGATAGGTGGGCAACAACTCGTAGATACCGGTGTCAAGCCGGGTAAACCTGGCCCCGATGCGCGGCGTTTCGATGATCCGACGGGTCTCACCGACCAGGCCAGGGAATTGGTCGAGGTGGCGCTCGCGGATCTCCTGCGCCGTCTGGGCGACTGCATCGAAGTCGTCGGCGTCAGCCGGCTGGAAGGCGCGCGAGTGATCGCCAATGGTCGCGCCACGAGGTGATTGGTCGATCAGCTCGATCAGTGCCAGGTCGGCCGATGCGGCCCGGAAGACGAGCGGCAGCGCGACGAGACCGGCGGAAATGATCAGCAGCGAGGCCGCGCCGAGCATCAACATCCAGCCGCCGCGCAATTCGCGCAACGCAGCGAGTCGCAAGAGGCGAATCAGTCCGAGCATGATGTTGCAATGCTACGACCGACTGAACATTTTCCTGCGTGTTCGGCGCTTCGGTTGCCAGTGACGACATCGACGTTTAGCCTGTCGCTAACTAGTGCTCCCACCCTGAATGCAAGGGGGCGGCTGGTCCATGCTGTTCGAGCTGAATCAATATCGTCGCAATCACTGACAGGAGCAGGCGTATGACTACACAGACCGAAGCGCATTCGCAGATCGCCGTCGAGGTCGCAGGACTGAAGATCAATGCCCTGCAAGATGGCAGCGGCCCAAATCTGGTCGTCCTGCACCACTCGACCGGTTCACCCGGCTGGATTCCCTTCTACGATCTGCTGGCCGAGAACCACACCGTTACTGCATTCGACCTGCCCGGTTACGGACAGTCGGAGCGCCCGGCATGGGCCCGGCATCCGCGCGACATCGCGATCTTGCTGCACAGCGCCATCCACAAGATGGGCATCGACAGCGACGCCAACCTCATGGGCATGGGCTTCGGCGGTTGGATCGCGGCCGAACTGGCATCGATGCACCTGCACGGGCTAGATAGCCTAATCCTGGTCGGCGCGGCCGGCGTGCAGCCCGAAGAGGGCGAAATCGCCGATATCATCTTCTACGAGTTCGAGGAGTACGTGAAGCTCGGCTTCTCGTCTGACGAGGCCTACGCGGAGATATTCGGCGACGAGGCTGCGCCGGAACTGAAGGAACTCTGGGACTTCTCGCGCGAGATGACCGCGCGGCTGACCTGGAAGCCGTGGATGTTCAATCGCCAGCTGCCGCACCTGATCTCCGAGGTGGAGACGCCCACGTTGCTGCTCTGGGGCGAGAACGACCGCGTTGTCCCGATCGGTGTCGCCCAGGTCTATGACGCCAACCTGCCCAACAGCACGCTGACTGTGATCGACGGCGCCGGCCACCTGGTCGAGCTCGAAAATCCGCAGGCCGCAGCCGACGCGGTGACCTCGTTCATCGCCGGCGTCTGACCCTAAATCAGAACTGCCATCAGAACTGCCATCTGAGCAGACGGCAATCGCGTATCATCTTGAGGAACGAATTATCGACCAGCTGAGCGCACGCTGAGTCGGTGGAACAGGAACCGAAACCATGTTCGTTGGCTATTTCACGGAGCGCCCCTACCAGGACTTTGAGTCTGGTTGGGTCGGCTCTACCGGACGCGAGATCGAAGACCTCGGCATGACCAACGCGGATTACAACCCCCGCATCGGCGCCGAGCTGTACAACCGCTACCTCGACGAGAAGGTCTACGCCGAGGAGATGGGCTTCGACGGCCTGATGCTTAACGAGCATCACTCGACCCCGTTCTGTATGGGCGGCGTGATGAACGTCGAAGCGGCGATTCTCGCCCGGATCACTAAGCGCGCCAAGATCGTCCTGCTCGGCAACGTCCTCCCGATCTGGGAAGACCCGCTGTGGCTGGCCGAAGAACTGGCCGAGATCGACATGATCTCGCGCGGTCGCCTGGTCACCGGCTGGGTGCGCGGCACGGGCCGCGAGTCGGTCGCCCACAACTCGCAGGCGCCGTTCAACTGGGAGCGCTTCCAGGAAGCCCACGACTTCGTCGTCAAGGCCTGGTCCACTCCGGGTCCCTTCCGCTGGGAAGGCGAGCACTACCAGTACCGCTACGTCAACCCGTGGGCGCGCCCCTACCAGGACCCGCACCCGCAGATCTGGATCCCCGGCGTGATGTCGCGGAACACCGTCAAGTGGTGTGCCGAGCATCGCTACCCGTACGTCATGCTCGCGACTGAGATCGAGCCGACCAAGAAGTCGTTCGAGTACTACGACGAGGTCGCGCGCGAGAACGGCTACGAAGCCTCAACCGAGCATCACGGTTACCTGTTCAAGGTCCACGTTGACGAGACCGAAGAGCTCGCCGAGGAAGCCGGCCGCAAGTACATCGCCGGCCCAGCGAACCCGTTCCTTGAGGGTAACCAGGGCAACGTTCGCTCCAACCTGCAGAACCTGCCCGGTCTGACCAGCCGCACCGCGCTGCTGCCGACCGTGCAGTCGTTCGCCGCGGCGGCCGCGCGCGGTCGCCAGCAGGCGCACCAGGTTGCCACCGGCGACCAGGAAGGTGAAGTCGACAAAGTCGATTCCGACGCCTTCGGCACCTACGAGGAGCAGATCAACAAGTACTCGATCATCACGGGTACCCCGCAGACGGTCATCCCCAAGATCCGCCACGTCCTCGAAGAGCTGCGCCCCGGCAACATCTTCTTCTGGGACGGTGACGGCGCGATGAACCACGAGGACGCGATGCGCTCGTTGAAGCTATTCGGCGAGGAAGTCATCCCAGCCGTCCGCGAAATGGGCAAGGAGCTCGACCTCAAGGGCGCCTTCGACATCGACACCAAGACGGGGCTGCCGCTCTCGGGCGACTAATCCCGCCAGTCAAGCGCCACCAACCAGAGACCCGCGCTCCGGCGCGGGTTTCTTGCGTCCTCGCGAATTTCAGCACTCCGTTTGATTGAATCGAAGAAACGGCTCCTTTGCTCCCCCTCGCAGGGGGAGCTCCCGCGAAGCGGGTGAGGGGGTCCCCGGCTGGAGCGCCCCCGTTGTCACTCCGTGACTTCTCCCCCGCGAAGCGCGGGCGAAAAAGGAACCGGGCATTTGGAATTGCCTGGCATGAGTAGTCTGGTTCCACCGTTAAGCTCACTCCATGACCCACACCGTCATCGTCATCGGCGGCGGACCCGGCGGTTCAACTGCCGCCACACTCCTTGCCCGACAGGGATTCGACGTCACGCTCTTCGAGCGCGAGGTCTTCCCGCGTGAACATGTCGGCGAGTCGCTGCTCCCCGCCTCGATCCCAATCCTTGAGACGCTCGGCGTGATCGACGAGATCAAAGCCGCCGGATTTACGCCCAAGTACGGCGCCACCATGGTCTGGGGCCGCGACCCGGAGCCCTGGTCCTGGCACTTCGCCGAGACCAACGCCACCTATCCACACGCCTACCAGGTCTGGCGACCGACGTTCGACCAGATGCTCCTGCGCAATGCGGCCAGGAACGGCGTCGAGGTGCATGAGGGCCGTCGCGTCGTCGATGTCTCGTTTGAAGCTGACAAGCCGTCGACGGTCACGGTCGAGTCCGCAGACGGTGAATCGGAGACGTTCGAGGCCGACTGGATCGTGGACGCCAGCGGTCAGAACGGATTTCTCGCCCGACGACTCGATTTGCGCACCCATGACGCGTTCTTCCGCAACCTGGCTGTCTACGGCTACTTCCAGGGCGCCCAGCGTCTGCCCGAGCCCGATACCGGCAACATCTTCATCGAGGCCTACGAACACGGCTGGTCCTGGGCAATCCCCTTGCCCGACGACGTGATGTCGGTAGGAGTCGTCGTCGACGCAGCCTGGGGCGGTTCTCAGTTGGGTGAACAGCCGGCTGACGAGTTTTATCGCCAGCAACTGTCGATGACCAATCGCACGGCCTCCATGCTGGAAGCTGGCGAGCTGCTCGATGCGCCGCGCATCATTCGAGACTGGTCCTACACATCTCAGCGATTGGTCGGCGACGGATTCATCCTCGTCGGCGACGCCGCCTGCTTCATTGACCCGCTGTTCTCCTCCGGAGTTCACCTGGCGTTGTCGTCGGCAGTACTGGCTTCGGCCTATGTGACCTCGGCCCTCCGCGACCCCGACATGCGTGAGCCCGCTGCCGAGGTCTACACGCAGCTCTACATGCAGCAATACCACCAATTCCGAGAGATGGCGGCGCTCTTCTACGCCTCGAACCGCACCTCCGATTCCTACTTCTGGGAAGCCAGGCGCATCACCCAGAGTTCCGACGATGTCTCACCTCGAGAGGCGTTCATTGCCGCAGTCGCGGGACAGCCCCCGCAGGGCTACGAACGCGTCGTCCTGGAGAAGGGCGAGGCCCCGCCCGACTTCGTCGAAGGCGTCGCCGCGGTCGAGGCAGCGCGCGCCCGTCGCGACACAGAAATGGCCAGGCTGATCGACTCCGCCTGGCCCAATCGCAGTTCCATGCTCAAGTCCGTGCCAACCTTGGCCAACGGAGTTGAGCTGGCCCGCAAGCCCGTGATCGGCGAAGGACAGTTCGAGTGGGGCGCGGTCATCTCATCGCCCTCTCGCCCAAACGGAGCGCCAATCTCAATGGTCGTCGCAGCCCTGGCATCAAGGATCGACGGCCGCAGCACCGTCAAAGCCTTGCTGGACGACCTCTTCGAAGGAGTCGAGGAACAGCAGCGCATACAGCTAATGCCAGGCCTCCTGACCGCGCTACGCGTGCTCTATGTCGACGGTATGATCTCCCACTGGCGGACGTAGAGGCCAGTCATCAAACGCTGAAGTCCGATTGTTGGCCCCAATCCCCTCTCCCCCCCTTGCGGGGGGAGATGTCACGGAGTGACAGAGGGGGGGTCCGCCGCCAGCGACCAGATAGGCCTTGAGATGGGGACCCCCCCTCTGCCTGCGGCATCTCCCCCGCAAGGGGGGCGAATGGGACTTTTTCAAAGGTCTCCGCAAGGGGGGAGAAGAGGACTTGCGCGAACGTCTCCGTTCGCAGCAAGGACGAACGGGCTTGTACGGCTTCACGATCTGCATCTGTCACACAAGCTGACTAGACTTGCTCAAAGCGCCAGCAACGTGTCTGCGGGGTGACGTGATGTCGCAACAGCCAACTCGAACTGCTCGAACTACTGGGCGGATA
The DNA here is from genome assembly GCA_965261715.1 of Dehalococcoidia bacterium. Lineage (GTDB taxonomy): Bacteria > Chloroflexota > Dehalococcoidia > Bin125 > Bin125 > Bin125. The sequence goes on along the minus strand of OZ253471.1, from coordinate 1,793,415 downwards.
GAACAGCTCAACGTATCGCCCGGTGGCGTGCCCAAGCGCGCCGTCTCTGAGGCGGTGGTGAATGAGTATGGACTGACCCGCGACCGTCAGCGCGACCGCCGCCACCACGGCGGGACGGAGCGTGCCGTTTGCCTGTTCTCGGCCGAGATTCTCGACAGCCTGCGCGCCAATGGCCACAACATCGGACCAGGTGCAACGGGCGAAAACGTTACGATTCGCGGCGTCGATTGGAAGAAGCTGGTACCCGGCTCGCGGATTCACCTGGGCGAACAAGTGATCGTCGAAGTCACCTCATACGCCGCGCCCTGCCGCATCATTTCCCAGTGCTTCAAGGACGGCGACTTCAACGTGATCAACCAGGCGACGCATCCCGGCCGCTCTCGGCTATACGCCCGTGTCGTGCGACAGGGCACGATGTACCCCGGCGACGATGTCACGCTGGAGATCGACTCTGCGGCCGATCGAGGCGCCCGGATTCAGCCAAAGACCACACGCTGGCGCCCACCGTCAAGCTGATCCAACGCCATCCAACTTGTAGCACGGCTGCAATCGAGTAGAGGTTCGCAGTGTTAGCCTGCCCGCACGTGAATCCACACATAAGATTAAGCAAACCAGACGCGTCAGGCCTCTGAAACGGGAGAAGACCGATGACCACCACCGAAGCCTCCGCCCGCCAAGCCGCCCTGATCGCGCGGCGTTACCCCAGCCGAGCCACCCTGCGTGGTGGCCGCGAGATCGACATGCGCCTGATGTCGAATGCGGACAAGCCGCGCTTCCTCTCATTCGCACGTTCGCTCTCGCAGGACGACCTGCTCTATCTGCCCTGGGACATCACCGACGAGCTGGTGCTCGATCGCTGGCTGGAGAACATCGCCAATCATCACACGACCACGGTGCTGGCGATTGACGGCGGCGAGATCGTCGGCGAAGCCTCGCTGGTACACAACGAGGCCGGCTGGACCGACCACATCGGCGAGATTCGCGTCACCGTGAACTCCCAGATTCGCGGTCAGGGCCTCGGCCGCTTCCTCGCCGAGGAAATCTTCGCAATCGCCGATTCAATCGGCCTCGAGCGCATCTCGGCGCGGATGACGCACGACCAGATGAGCGCCCATGCCGTGTTCGAATCGCTCGGATTCCAGACGGTGGCGACGCTGCCCGGCTGGGTCGTCGACCGCAGCGGACGAATGCGCGACCTCGTCGTCATGGCCTACGACCTGCGTGCCCGTGGAGCGCCCATTTCTGCTCAGCGATAGCGGAGCTTCCTGATCGCACGGCAATTGCCGCCAGCGCCTATCCTGTCTTGACAACCCATGTCATGACAGGACGTTGAATGACCACGCCGACCCAAGCCGCTCTTCGACAGCAATCGCTGGAGCACCTCTGGATCCCGACCCAGTCGCACGCTGATCTCGCCGCCGACGACGGACTACTCGTGATCCAGAAGGGTGAAGGAATCTTTCTGCACGACGACCAGGGACGCGAGTACATCGACGCGATGTCCGGCCTCTGGCTGAACGCCGTTGGACACGGTCGAACCGAACTCGCCGACATCGCGCACGAGCAGATGTCGAAGCTCGCCTACCAGAACACCTTCGCCTACGCCTCCGAACCGGCAGTCGCTCTGGCGACCAAGCTGGCCGAGCTGACGCCGTCAACCATTCGCAAGGCGGTCTTCGTCAACGGTGGTTCCGAGGCCGTTGAAAACGCGCTGAAGATTGCCAAGCAGTACCACTACATTCGTGGCAACGGCTCGAAGTTCAAGGTCATCTCGCGAATCGGTTCGTATCACGGCCAGACTGCCGGCGCGCTCTCCGTGAACGCTGCCAGTTACACCCAGCGAGTCGCCTACGAACCACTGGTCCCCGGCGCAATCCACGTTCCGAACGTCAACTGCGACCGCTGCCCCTACGAGAAGACGTTCCCCGAGTGCGACGTCTATTGCGCGCGGGCGATCGAAGACATCATCGTCGCCGCCGGTCCGAGCACCGTCGCCGCAATCATCGGCGAGCCGATCTCGACCGCCAACGGCAGCTACGTCCCCGACAAGGCCTACTGGCGCACGCTGCGGGAAATTTGCGACAAGCATGACATCGTCTTGATCGCCGATGAAGTGATCAACGGCTTCGGCCGCACCGGCAAGTGGTTCGGCATGGACCACTTCGACGTCGAACCCGACATCATGACCACCGCCAAGCAGATCTCGTCCGGCTACTCGCCGATCGCCGCCACCCTCGTCAATGACAAGATCGCGCGGACCTTCGAGGAAGCCGGCAAGGATGGCACCATTGGCGGAATCACCTGGGGCGCTAACCCCGTCTCATGCGCCGTGGCTCTGGGCAACCTCGACATCATCGAGAGAGAAGGCCTGGTCGAGAACGCCGCTCGCGTCGGCGAGCATGTGCGCTCACGCCTGGTGCAGCTCCGTGAGGAGCACCGCACGATTCACCAAACGCGCGGCATCGGCCTGATGCATGTGGTCGAGCTGAAGAAGAACCCCGCAACCGGCGAGGACTTCGACGAAGCCGACAACGTGCAAGCGCGTATGACGCAGAATCTGCGCGACGAGGGTGTCCTCGCCCGTGCCGGCGCGACAATCCCCGTCGCCCCGCCGCTGATCACCAACCTCGAAGAGGCCGACGAGTTGGTCAACCGTATTTCGCGCTCGATTGCCAAGTTGGAATCGGACCTCGGTCTGTAATCCCAGGCAGAGACACAACACGTCGCCTGAGCGCGGCCCGATATTCGGGCTCAGCGTTCAGGCGACGTTGGTTCGCCTCGGACTGAGAGGGTCTAGAAGGTGTTGAGCGCGCCCGGTCGGTCGTCGTGGATCGGGATGATCTCGGAGAAGCCGGAGAACTTGAACACTTCCTGGATGTGATCCTGGACCGCACAGAGCGCCAGCTTGCCCGCGGCCTGGCTGGTGCGCTTGGCGGCCATCAGCAGGACTCGAAGACCGGCCGAGGAAATGTAGTTGATGCCCTCGAAGTTCATCAGAATATTATTGTCGCCGGCTTCGATTCGACCCAGCAGCGCCTCTTCGAACGCCTTGGCGTTCGTGCCGTCAATCCGACCCAACGGGTTCAGAACCAACACGCTGTCGTCGTACTCGGGGTACAGGTCAACCATTGCACATCTCCTCGGTCACGTCTGTTGCCTGAGAGAATACCTAATCGGTATCGGCTTCCGCCGACGCTCGGCTCCGTCGCAGAGTCGTGACGTTTCGCCCGTTTACTCGCTCGTAGCTTACCGCATCGAACGTTGCGGCAATGAGTTGCAACCCCAGCCCACCGATGGGGCGTTCTTCCAACTCGAGCTCTGTGTCCTGTTCAATCGCCTGCAGGGGATTGAACTCGATGCCGTTGTCTTCATAGCGAACGACAACAGTGTCGCCTTCACTACGAATGGCCACGGAGATGTCTGCCGCTGCGACCCGTCCCTCAAAGCCATGTTCCACCGTGTTGGTCAAGAGTTCATCAAGCGCCAGATTGATTCGGAACACCTCGGCGGGCTCGAACCCCTCCGACTCAACGAATCGCTCGATGAATGCCGTCACCCGAGGCAAGGACGTTTCAAGTTGCGGCTGGACCACCATCCGTCGCCAGCCCGATGCGAGCCGCGCATCTCCCCGACCAGGAATGTAAGGCTCCAGGGATACGGCGCCGCCATTGAATTGGACGGCCATGCAGGTAATGTCGTCGAACTGTTTCGCGTCACCCGTGAACTCGCGCAAGTCGATGAGAATGCCATCCATCAGCGCCTGCGGCCCGTCGTCGGGCGCTGCGGCAAGTTTCTCTTCCAGCCGGTCCCGGCCGAATTGCTGGCCATTGGAGTTCTCGGCTTCCGTTATCCCGTCGGTGTAGAGATACAGCGCCGTCCCGGCGTCGATCGGAATCGTCGTCTCGGCGTAGCTGAGTTCGGGCAACACGCCCAGGGCGATCCCGCCGGTGTGCGGGATCATCTCCGGTGCCTCGTTCGGCCGAATCACATAGGGCGGATCATGACCGGCGTTGACGTAGGTGAGCGTGCCCAGCTCGAGGTCGATCACGCCGAAGAACGCCGTGATGAATAGCTCCTTGGGATTCATGGTGCAGAGCTGGTCGTTGGTCGAAGCGATCGCCCGGCTTGGATCGGGATGTAGATTCGCCGCGCTTCGCAGCAGCGCTCGCCCGACTGCCATCATCAGCGCCGAGGCAATACCTTTGCCCGAGACATCGGCGATTGCAAATGCGAGACGCCCGTCGTCGGTGAGGAATGCGTCGTAGAAGTCACCGCCAACCTCCAACGCAGGCGTCATGAATGCCGCAACGTCCGCTCGCGGGTCTTCGGGCAGGTCGGACGGCACGAGCGCGGCCTGCACCGAGTGCGCCATCTCAAGGTCGTTGCGAATGTCGCGCTGTGCGTCTTCCAGCGCCCGGTTCTTCTCCGACAACTCAATCGTGCGCTCTGCAACCTGGGCATTGAGCTGGATCTCTCTCGCCCCAACCTCTCGAGCCATGTCGAGGAATACTCCCGCCAGCTCCCCGTACTCGTCGCGCGTGAGCGACGTGTTTCGCAGCGACGCGGCGACTCCCGGCTCGGGCTGACGGCCGTCCTCGACCGCTCGCGCAGCTCGAACCATGAGCCCGATTGGTCGCGCGAGTCTCTTGGCCAGGAACCGGCTGACGACAAGCAATCCAACCAGGAACGCGATCAGCCCAATGACGTACTCGGCCCGGTAGAGATCGAAGTGGGTACCGATATGGTCACTCGTGAATTCCACACGAACGGCGCCGACGGCAGTGCCATCCTCAGCACGTATCGCGGCGGTGCCGGCATATCCACCGTCGGTGAGCGACTCAACGATCGTGTCGTTGCCCGTTTCCATCGCTCGACGGGCAGGAATGATCTCGGCCCGAGTGACCTGACGCGCTCCATCGCTGGACGCCACCAGTCTGGCTTGCTGATTGAAGAGCCATATGTTCGTGAGATCGGCGGGTTCGGAGTCGTCTCGCGGCGCGTTGAGATGAATGAGCGCATCCACCTCTTCGTCGGACAGAGCGTTCAGATCGATGTCCAATAGCGACCGAGCCACCGATTCGGCGAACAATGTCGCCGACTGCCGTCCGCTGTCCTCCTCAGAGTCCAGCGCAAGCAACAGCAATATGACAGCGGATGCGATCACGCCGACAAGCGTCAGGACGGAGATCATACCAACGATGCGGCCAGCCATGGATAGAGATTAACGATCTTGGCAGTGAAGTGCTACGAATTCAGTGGCACAGGCGACCATTGCTACGGATTGATCAGGCTCGCCGCAGAGCATCCCCCATACGCGCCCAATTCGTCGCCGAGCACCGCCTGGGCCGTGGCTACGCCGTCGGCCGCGCCGCGCGACACGATGCGTAGGTAGTTCCAGTCACCCGTTGGCTGGCGATGCAGATGCAACGTGATGTCGGCGTTGACATAGCCGCTTCTTCCCGGCTGCATGTTCGCGAACGGTGAGACGAAGTCGGCGATGCTAGCCGCACGGACCGTCGGCGAGAGCGGGACCGCTTCCAGCACTGGCGCATCGGCGCGAATCCAGACGACAGGCGCTTCCTCGCCGCCTGGGGCGACGATATGGCGCATTTCGAGCGTGCCCGGATACGACACCCAGCCATTCCCCACCCGGTCAACTTTGTTCGGCACGGCATGGTCGGGTCCTGCAGGCGGCTCGAAGCTGTGGCTGGCCCCGACGGAGCCAAGCTGCGCATCGGATCGCAAGCACAGCGTTGTCGCCTGGGTTAGCAGCTTCCCTGCAATGCTGACCTGCGTCTGAAACACGGCGATACGCCGGCCCTCGCGGATCAGTTCAACATCTACGGATAGCCGACCGAATGGGACTGGCCGGAACAGATCAATCGTCTGCCGCGCGATGCGCAACTCGCCACCAGCGTCGGACCGTGGTTCGTGCGACTCTCGAAGCCGCTGCTCAACGCAGAATGCGATCAACGCAGCAACCGGACTGCCGTGCAGCGCGTCCGGCGACCACGGTCCGCGCGCGCGATCGGTCGGCACGAAACAGGCGCCGTCACGTGTGAACAACGCTCCGCTTGGAGAATCAGACGTCACGGCGCACTGTTCGGAACGTGCTGGTATCTGGTCCAGTCTGGACGGCGATTGGATTCAACCGGCTACTGAATCGGCGAGCGTAGAGTCGCCTCAAGGCGCTTCACCGAGATACTGTCGCGGCTCATCATCTCGCCGACCTGTGGCGCGATTTCGTTCTTCCAATGGTCGGAGGCGTAGACCGACTCATACTGCTGCTCGCGCTCTTCCTCCGAGTGGAAGCGGCGAATCCACACGTACGTGTTCTCGTCTTCCTCGGAGATGAAGGAACCCAGGATGGTCATGCCCTGTGAGACCTGGAAGGGGATGATCTGTTCTTCCATCAGACGAACGAACTCTTCGCGTCGTCCCTCGTTGATGGTGTACTGGCGAAGCTCAAACAACATGGCGTCAACCTCTCCGGCACGTGACTGAACGTGCCACATCTGTACGCCGCAGCGTGCTGCGGCGTTTGCGGTCAAACGTATGCTATCCGCTCACTGGCTGCCGAGCGGACGGCTGCCGAACGTGGTCGTCGAAGTGACCACCGGGGGACCGTCAGTTCGCGGAGCCGAAACCGGAGCTGGAGCCAGCACCGGGGCGGAAGCTGCGGACTCGCTGCCAGTGGACAGCAAGGCCCATCGATTCCGGCCGCTGTTTTCAATCTCGCCCATCTCCTTCATTCGCTGGAGCGTCGACTGCAGCGTCGGCATGGGCTTGGCTGATTGCGGGGCGGCATCGTTTTTCTCAAGGAAGGCCAGGATCTCAGTCGCGTGTACGGGCTCGGTCTGCTCGCCGAGGAACTCGCGTACTTTGCCCGTAATCAATCCCCGCGGCCGACGTGTGCGCTTGGCTGGGGTAGCGGTCCGACGGGCAGCACGACGTTGAGTCGCCTTCGGCTCCTCGGTCGCTGCCGGCACGGAGCTACCAGATTCACTGGTGAGTAGTTCTTGGATCAGACGGCGCTTATTCTCGAGCCGCTCAACTTCTCCCTGGATACCAGCTAATTCCGACCTCAGTTGCTCTTCAAATGAATCGGCCATGGAAGAATGTCCTCTCTGCACAACAATGCGTCCAGCGGAATCGCTGCGTTGCTTGGGTCACAACCGGTTCCACTGCCTTAGTAGTATAAGCAGAGTGTCAGCGATGCCGTCAAGTATCAATCCGAGCCAAGTGAGAGCTTATTGTCTATTCGACGGATCAATCGGTCTTCAATCAGCGAGCGTTCCGCCAGAAATACACGTGAGCGCTTGACTCCGGATTGTCTTGCGACACTGCCAATCACATGTGTACGCTCTAGCGATCCCTCTCCCGTTCTCAGTAGTGACAACATCATCCCCCGCAGTTCACGTTGTGATCCTGCAAACGACGGTTGTGCGCGGACGGCTTCGGCCCTGGCCCCTGCCGCGAACAACGGGCGCGCCGCGCATAGTGTGGCCAGCGGACACAACTGACACTTGGGCGTCGGCGCACAGACCGAAGCGCCAAAGTCCATCAACGCCGGGTTCCATCGCGTTGCTTGCTTATCTGGTAGCAACCGCTCCGAGGCCCATCGGATACGTGCGGCGGGCGTATCGCGCGCCGGCTGCAGATCGCCGAACAGTACACGTCCCAGCACCCGCACGATGTTGGTGTCGACTGCGGCTGCGTCTAGCCCGTGGCCAAAGTTGAGGACGATCGCGGCCGTGAACGGACCGACACCGGGCAGCGATTCAAGCAGCGCGCGATCTCGTGGCAGTTGCCCGTCGAACTGCTCGCAGACGATCCGAGCGGTGCGATGCAAGCACACGGCCCGCCTGGGATAACCGGCGCGACCCCATACTCGGATCGCCTCCGCGTCGGTCGCAGCCGCGAGACTCTCGACATCGGGAAACGCCTTCATCCAGCGATCGTAAATTTCCACCACGCGCGACATCTGAGTCTGCTGCGCGGCGACCGCGGCGACCAGCGCGGCATATGGATCTCGGGCGTTGCGCCAGGGAAACGGCTGCTCGTGTTCGTCGTACCAGCGCAGCAGGCGCTTGCGAATCGCGCCCAGGCGTTGCGCTGAGAGCGGGCGCGGCAGTTCAGGTTCAGATAGCGCGCGCGGCATATCTTTCAAGTCAGTCCGCACATGTCGTCGTAACAGTCGCGGCCGACCGGCGTGACATAGACCCGGTAGCCCGCTTCGCCGGCGCGCGTCAGATCGACCAGTCCGGTCTCCGCGAGCTTGGTCAGAATTTCCGGGTGGTACCCGGTGTGTCGCAATGCAGGACGAAAGATCAGTCCCTGCTCCGAGACCTCTTCTTCAACAATGACAGGCTGCGGATTCGGCGCGTCCTGTAACGCCATCAGATCTTCCAGCATGGCGCAGTGGTACTCGTTCAGCCGGACGTGTCGGAATTGGATCACTGGTCAGTCGCAAGATCAGTCGATTGATCGCTCGCTTGAGCGAGGGAGCTGAGTCGGGTGTTGACGAACTGGAGAACGTCGCCGGCAATCTCCAGCGCGCGTCCAGAATCGACCTGGTCGTAGACATCATGCGGCACGCCGCCGGGCAGGCCGGTCGGATATCGGGTCGGGTGATGGTACTTGTCGAGCAGCATCGCGACGGACTTGATCACGTCGAAGGACTTATCGAGCTGCATCGCGTCTTCGCAGAGGTCTGCGAGGGCGTGACCCCAGATATGGTCTGCGCCGCGAGCAAAGAGATATCCGGCAACCGCCTTTTCTCCCGCCTGCTGGCAGAGGAAGCAGGCCAACGCGTGAAAGCCGCCTGATGCCGCATGTCCGGCAGCCGCAAGGTCGTGGCGGGCCTGCGATACCCAGCGATCCGAGTCGCTGCGCGGACTCACACGATCACCTCGTCGCTGAGTGACGTCGCTTCGACGATCACCGCATCGGTCTCGCAGAGCTCGGCAAACTCCTTAGGCGTGTAGACAATGAAGCTCGTGCCGACCTGCGGCCGCAGATGCGTCTGGAAGAAATCTGAGCGTCGGTGGAACGGCTGCTCGGTCTCGTGGACGATCAGCAGTTCGAGCTCAGACTCGGGACTGATCTCGTTGCGGGCGAGGTCGCCAGCGAGCCAGAAGCGCTCGGCGCCGAGCTGACTCATGGAGCCGGCGATGCGCAGAAACTCAGCCTCAAGTTGCTGGCGACGATGCTCGGCGAAGCCGAAGACCATTGGCATCGGCTTCGCCCGCCTCGTTGAAGTCTCCGCTGAGTCGACGGCGTACTAGGTCGTCATCAACGTCGGCGACCGCGGCTCCGGGATGATCTGACTCTCGGTCAGCGTCTCGGCGTCCTTGCGGAAGACCTGCACTCGATGCGATCCGAAATCGCAGACGTAAAGCAGGCCGTCGTGGTAGGTCACGCCTTGCGGGAAGCGAAGCGTCTTCTGCGGCTCAACCGAGGTCATCTCGCGCAGTCGCAGGGTCTTGTGGTTGTTGCGGATGTATTCGCGACCCATCCGGTTCAGCGTGGCGGCGCCGTGGAATGACTCCAGGTAGCGCCCGCCCTTGTCGTACATCACGACCCGGTGCTTGTTGCGCTCGGCGACATAAAGGTCGCCGTGCTCGTCGACCGCAACACCGCACGGACGCTCGACCTCATAGCCCGGCCGCGTGCCGAAGTCCATGATGTGCTCACCCTCGGTGGTCAGCTTCTGGATGCGGTCGTTGCGCCAGTCGGAGATGTAGAGGTCGCCCTCGGCGTCGATCGCGATGCCCCAGGGCATGTTGAACTGACCCGGTTCATCGCCGGCCTCGCCGAATCCACCGATGTACTCGCCGTCGGCCGAGAACTGTTGCACCCGGTTGTTGAGCGTGTCGACGATCCAGGCATGGCCATCGGCGTCGAAGGCCATGCCGGAGGGTCGGTCGAGCTGTCCCGGCGCGGAGCCGTGCTCTCCCCACGAACCGAGCTTCTCGCCGTCGGGCGAATACGTGGTGACGTTGTGGTTGCCCTCGTCGAGGATGTGTAAATTGCCATCCGCTGAACGGTTCAGCGCGACGGGCCAGAGCTGGCCGGTGTCGGCCATCGTGCCCATGTCGCCCCAGGGGGCGTCGTCGAGCGTGTCATCGCCAGCCATGGTGACCATGCGGATGTTGCCGCCGACACCGAGTTCGGTGCGACCGATCACGTAGGCGCGGTCGTCGCCGATGGCGATGTCAACGGGGAAGCTGGTCACGCGGCGCATACCGAGCACGCGCTCGTACGGATATCCGGCGCGCAACATTGCGTGTGGAAAGGGCATGGTCAGAATTCTCCCTGCTTTGCGCCAGACCTGCGCGCAACGCGTTCGGTCTTGTTCGGCTGTGTTCGGATTTGTGCGATTTTGTCCGCTCAATGGTCGGTGATGTGCACTCCCGACTGCGAGATATCTGGACTAGTTCGAGAACATCGTCCGTTCGAAGGGGCGAACCTGCTCGAAGTTGCCGACCACGATCTCTTCCGGCTCCACACCCATCCACTGTTCGAGCATGGTGCCGTAGATGCCGCGGAAGTCGATCTTGTGCTGCAGGTCCTCGTTGTTGAGCCAGTCCTTCGGCAGAATCGAGGGATACTCGGCGTAGAGACCGCCCTTGACGTGCTCGCCGATGATGAAGGCGCCGCCCCCGGAACCGTGGTCGGTACCCGAGCCGTTGTCCTTCATCCGCCGGCCGAACTCGGTGAAGACGAGGACCGAGACCTCTTCCGACGCGTTGTGCTCGCGCAGGTCGGTGAGGAAGTCGTCGAGCGCCCCGGTCACGTCGCGCAGCAGACCCGGGTGAACCGGCGGCTGGTGCGAGTGCGTGTCGTAGCCGATGTGGTTGGTGTAGAAGACGCGAGCGCCGAGTCCAGCCGTGTGGATGCGGGCGACATCGCGCAGCGCCTTGGCGATTGGACTGGCGCCGTACTCGACCGTCGACTCGTACCCGCCGGGAACGGTCGCCAGCATGTCGGCGCCGGCCAGCGAGTCGATGCCGGTCTGGCGCAGGTAGTCCATGACCATACCCGCGCCGATGGCCGGTGTGTACATCCGCTTGAAGATCGCGATGTCGCGGTTGCGGTCCTCTTCGGCCTGGATGTCGGGCATCAGGCCGTAGTTGTCGAGGTCGCCGACGGAAGTCGCGGTGACGCCGGCGGCAGCCATCGCGCGCGGCAGGCCGCGTCCGATGTTGACGCCGGTCAACGGGTTCTCGGACTTCGGGTCGAGCCGCTGGATCAGCTTGGCGACCCAGCCCTCGGTCGAGATCCGGTCGGGCTCGCAGGTGTGCAAGATGTCCATCCCGCGGAAGTGCGAGCGCGACGCGTTGGGGTAGCCGATGCCCTGGATCACGGCAACGTCGCCGTTGTCGTACATGTTCTTGAGCCGCTCGGCGGCCGGGTTGAAGCCGAGCTCGTCGCTGATCGGCAGGACTTCATCCTGCGGCACGTTGACCCGCGGTCGCGCGTCGTAGTACTCGCCCCGGTTGTAGGGGACGAGCGTGTTCATGAAGTCGTTGCCGCCCGTGAGTTGGACGACGACGAGGACCGGATCCTTCTTCTCACTGTGTCCGTTGCTGCTCATTTGCGATGTTCCGTTCCGTTGGGCGCTCGGTGGTGATGAATCGGGGTTAGGCGAACTGGTACTCGGGCGAGGCAATGACCAGGCGCAACGCCTGGGCAGCGCGTTGACCGGCGGCCTCGAGGGCGTCATCGCTGTCGAACGAGAGCTCGCCGCCGGCGGAGGCGGCCTCGAGCAGCGCCTCGCGGGTGTTATCCGAGACCACCAGCGGCCCGGCGAAGTCAAGCGCCGCGTCGACCAGCTCTTCCGGGCTGCTCGCGCCCTGCTCCTGCAGCCGGCTGATCAGCTCCTGCACGCCGGGAGTGGACGGGTCGGAGACCAGCTTGGAGGCGAAGTTAATCCGCTCCATCAGCGTGCCGCCGTCGATCCATTCCTTGCCGGTGTGCCAGCCTTCGACCGAGGGCGGGTCCATCAGGCTCTGACCCATCGCGCCCATCGTCATGTGCAGGTTCCACATCTCGGGCTGCGGCAGATCCAGCTTGCCCGAGAGCTTGTACGCGCCGGCGACCCATTCGGCCGGGCACTTGACGCGCTCGTAACGGGCCTCTTTGAACCATTCGGCGTTGAGCAGCACGCGCATCACGGCGCGCAGGTCGCCGTTCGACTCCGCGAAGGCGGAGGCCAGCTCGGCTACGGCCTCGGGGTTGCCCGGGTCGGTCACCGACCAGGCGGACACGCCCGGCTCGTCCTTGACGAAGAAGTTGTACAGGTGGCGTCCAATGAAGCGGCCGGTGGCCGGCTGCTCGACGATGATGTTGATGATGTCGTCGCCGTTGAACGCGCCCTTGTGGCCGAGGAACTCCTTATCGGAGCCGTCGTGCAGGTCGTCGCGGTAGACGAAGCGGGTCGGGTAGCCGCCGTGCGGATAGAGCGGGATCGGCTGCTCAAACGTCCAGCCGGTAAAGCTGTACGCGGCGGCCTTGATGTCGTCCTCGCTGTAGTTGCCGACGCCCATCGAGAACAGCTCAAGCAGTTCACGGCCGTAGTTCTCGTTCGGCGCGCCCTTGACCGACTCGACGTTGTCCAGCCAGAAGATCATGGCCGGGTCGCGCGACAGCTTGGCGAGCAGCTCGCGCATGTTGCCCAGCCCATGCTCGCGGAACATCTGGATGTGCACCGGCATCGAGGGGCCGTGCTCCATCTTGGTATACGCGGTCGCGAGAATGTGGTGCCAGAACAGCGCCATCTTCTCGCGCAGCGGCGACTTGGAGTTGACCATCCAGTAGATCCAGCGACCGCTCCAGGGCCAGGGCGTATCGGAGTTGGCCAGGGCCGGGAAGTAGCGGAAGACGAGATCATCGTCATCCTCAGCCAGGGCTGGGTTGATCAGGTCTTCCACAAGGTCGGCATAGGGTCGCTTCGCAAGCTCATCGAGCTCCGATGGAGTGACTCCTGTGCCTGCGCGTCGCATCAGGTGGGCGACCAGCGCTCGTTGGTCGTCAGACATTGAGATACCTCTCCTCTTGACATCCGGCTTGATAGCCGGAAGGTCCGGGTCCGGGAACCAAGCGCGCGGACACGCATGCTCAGTTCACGCGATTACTCTACAAAGGCAATATACGACATATTCACGGTGTCGTCGGGGTGGTTTCGGCGGCAATTTGGCTCCATTGTCTCGCGCCCCGGAGCGTGTCTACGAAGCCGCACGGACTCCTCTACCGTCATACCCGCGCTTGCCGCGGGTATCTCGCTGTGCGCGGTACGGGAGCCGGTGCCGGCTGACCGATTGCCACGGGAGGCTTTCCATAGGTTGGCGCGTCGGCGCAGCACTCTGCGAGATTCCCGCGACGGAGCGCGGAAATGACGAGATCGGGGAGGCAGCTACAGCCATGCCCTCTTTGCTCCCCCCGCAAGGAGATCTTTGAAAAACTCCCGTATCCCCTCCCCCCCCCTTGCGGGGGGAGATGTCACGGAGTGACAGAGGGGGGGTCCGCCGCCAGCGACCAGATAGGCCTTGAGATGGGGAGCCCCCCTCTGCCTTCGGCATCTCCCCCGCAAGGGGGGCGAAGGGGACTTATTCAGAGGTCTCCTTGCGGGGGGAGTTGTCATGGAGTGACAGAGGGGGGGTCGCCGGCGACGACCAGATAGGCATTGCGATAGGGAGCCCCCCCTGCCTGCGGCATCTCCCCCGCAAGGGGGGCGAGGGGGAGTTACGCATCGCTCTCTGCAAGGGGGAGCAACAGGACGAGGGGGAGCAACGGGAACTGTGCGAGGAGACGTGGTCCGATTTAGCCTTCGTCTCTCCTGAATCTGAAGTTCGCCGTCCGACCCCTCGCTATACTGCGCAGCAACATCAGCAATATTTCTCCCTTCGAGGAGCGCTTCATGAGCCTGCACCAGACATCCGGCAACGGTGACAGCGGTTCCTCTCCCGCTTATATGGACCGGGAGACTGCGGTCGCATACGACCGCTATCGCGAGACCATTGTTGAGCGAGACAATACCTCTGCGTTGCATCAGGCCTTCGACCTGATCAAGGACGGCCGTCCGACCGCGGAAATCCTGTCGGAAACGATTCGCGCCCACGCGCCGTACACGCACGTGCCGTACCACCAGCGCATCGACGCGGGCATTGTCCGCTTCGTCAACAATGACCACTGCCTGCTGTCTTCACGCGCGACGCTGGGCTTGCAGAACTTCGTCTCGGAAGAGATGCGACACCTGCCGCTAACCCAGACGGCGTGGTACGTGCCCACCGGACTCGACATCTGGAATCAGCTCAAGGGCCGGATGCCCGGTCACTACTCGCGCCGCACCTACGACCCTGAGCAGTACCCCGACGGTCCCGCGCCGCCCGCCGCTCACTGGGACCACCAGGAACCGGCCAACTGGGATGGCTCGTTGGAAGAGGGCTTGAACACCTGGCTCACGATGGTGCAATACGGCCACGTCAATGAGGAGTACGCGCTCTTCCTCGGCCTCTGGGCGAAGTTCCCCGAGCGCCGGCAGGAAATACTCGCACAGATGATGTTCGCCGGCCTGATTGACGTGCAGGACCGGATGTTCTGGAACCGCTCCTACACCACCGGCCACAAGTCGTTCCGCGCCCGCAGCACGATTCAGCTCGGTCGGGCAATCGGCTGGGAGAACGCGAACCACGTGCTCTACGCCGGTGTGCCCGACATTGCGGTCGGCCCGCGCTGGTACTCGCTCTACGAGTCCGCCTGCCAGATCATGATGTACCACCTCGAGGAGGAACCGCCCGCTTCATCGCTCAACGCGACCCAGACCTCCACACGCGACCAGGAACTGTTCAGAAATCAGATTCCGCTCTCCACGCCGGAGGCTGAGGGTCTGATCCGCTCGATCATCCGCGAGCCGGAGGAGTCCTACATCGAGGACATCTCCGGCCTACTCAAGGCCGGTCGCTCGCCCAAGTCAATTCTGGACGCCATCCAGATCGCGGCGGCGCGGGTCGTACTTGAATGCGGACTGCCGGCCAACTTCTCGATGCCGCAGCATGGCTACGAGTACACCAACATGCTTGGTTGGTTCTACGAGAACTTCGACCATCCGCACAGCACCAAGCTGCTCTTCATCGCTGCCAACTTCATCAACCAGTGCGCGCACTGGGTGACCAACTCCAAGGGCAACAAGACCCGCGGCGCGGCCACCTACTTCGCCGGCTACGGCCGAGACGAAGATGCTGTGCCGATGTCGCAGGGCAAGCTGCTGGGCGAGCTCAACGACGCCATGCTCGCGCTCGATAGTGAACAGTCCGTCTATTGGACCGAGAACTACCTCAAGCAGGGTTACGACGACGGTCCGCTGGTCGAGACGCTGGCCGACGGTATCGCCAAGCAGGGCAACGATCCGCACAACCAGGAAATTGGCCTGTGCATGATCGAGGACTACCGCCGCACATCATCCGAGATGCGTAACACGTTGCTGCTCTCGGCCGCGCATCACACCTCGGGTCACATGAAGTACGGCGACCAGTACCAGTCCTACCGCTATTTCGCCGACGCCTTTGGGATGCAGGTGGAGGACGGCTGCCTGGGCGAAACACCGCTGGTCGAGAACCTCGCCGACGACGTCGAGGCCGAGCTGTTGGTCTCGGAACCTGCGAGGGCCGACTAGTCAACGAGTCACACGTCATCACCAGCACCCGCCCACGAGTGGTACGATCAGCAAATATGGCACCTGCCGACGTATCCAAACCCCCAATCGACGACGAACCGGAACCGCCACATAGTGTGATGCGGCTGCAGGACGGTCGAGCGCTGAGCTGGGCCGAGTACGGCGACCCCAACGGCGAACCACTCTTCTTTCATCACGGCATCCCGTCGTCGCGCATGGCGGCTGCGGTCATGAGCGAAGGCGCCGCCCGCGCCGGCGTGCGCCTGATCGCGCCCGAGCGTCCCGGATTCGGTTATTCCGACCCCTTGCCCGGCCGCACGATTCTCGATTGGCCGAGAGACCTGCTCCAACTCGCTGATTACCTGGAGTTCGAGAAGTTCTCGGTGGCCGGGATCTCCGCAGGACTGCCTTACACCCTGGCCTGTGCGCTGCACATGCCCAATCGCTTGCATCGCGTGGCGCTGGTCTCAGGATTGGGCGCCATCGACTCGGGCAAAGTGCTCGAAGGCATGTCGTACGAATGGCGGCTGATCTACACGCTATTCCTCAAGTCGCAGCGCCTGGCCTCGCTCTGGATGCGGGGCTATGGACGCTCGGTGCAAAAGCGACCGGAACGCGTCGTCGCCGAACAGATCAAACGGATGCCGCCGGTTGACGGCGCGATCCTGGGATCAGAGCCGACGCTCTCCAACCGAATCTCCGACCTGCGCGAAGCATTCCGCCAGGGGCCCGCAGCCGCCGGCGATGAAGCGCGCCATCACCTCGAGCCATGGGGCTTCGAGCTCAAGGACATCAACGTGCCGGTGATGCTCTGGCACGCCAAGCTGGACGAATCGCACCCGATTCAGATGGGTCGAAGGATCGCGTCCGAGCTACAAGATTGCCGTCCGATCTACGTGGACGGCGTCGGATCACTGGGTTTCATCGCCCACGCCGAGTCGATCTTTAGCGCGCTATTCAATGAACAGCCAAGCATCCCGCGACCGATGACCGCCGTCGAACCAATGCCCGTCGAGGAAGAGGCAGACATCTTTAGTGGTCTGCTCGATGTGGTGCCGAATCCGCTGATCGGCGATTAGTCCGGGCGCCGGTGCAACCGTCCCCGCCCCCGAGCGGGGACCCGCTCCCTCCCTGCGGCGGGCTGTGCGATGTGGCGCCGAACCCGGTGGTGGGGGAATAGCGCGTAGAACGATCAACCGTCCCCGCTCCCGAGCGGGGACCCGCTCCCTCTCTTCGACGCTGTCACTCAGGCTAGTTCCCGCCAGAGATCCCGCCAGTCTGGGTTATGAGTTCCGATCAAGTCGTCTTTCCATTGCCGGTCCCATCGCTTGATGCGACGTTCTCTAGCCTGAGCGGACGCGATGGAATCGTGAAACTCGTACCAGACGAGCCGCTTGATCTTGTATCTGGCTGTGTGTCGGCTCCCTTTGCCTTCGCGGTGCAACGCAACGCGCTGAACGAGATCGGTAGTAGAGCCGACGTAAATCGGTGGTTCGCCATCTTCAGGTCTATTGCCTGACAGGATGTAGACGTAGGCTTCGCGACCCATGTCGGAACACTAGCACACATATACTGTGTAAGAGGCTCCTACCGTCCCCGCCACCGAGCGGGGACCAGCCCCCTGCTCCTGTCAGCGATCGACACCTAACGGCAACGCTCACGCCGAAGGGAACGGGTCCCCGCTCGGCGGCGGGGACGGTTGATCCCTTGTGCGGTCGAAACTCGATCCGCTGCTAGCCCCGAGCCCAGTTGATGCTGTTCTTGAGCAGCTGACCGTACTCTTCGGTCTCCCAGGTGAAGCGGAGGGTTTTCGGCATGTCGCCGTTCTCCTCGCGGGCGTTCTCTTCCACGAAGGGCTGTGAGTTGGTCAGCGGCGAGTGACAGTGGCCCAGGGCGATGTAGCAGACGCCTCCCTCTCCGATGCCTCGGGTGTAACCGAATACTCGAGTGAGACCGTCCGCCTCGAGCGCCGTGTCCTCCTCGTAGTCGAAACCGAAGTCCGGATAGTTGTCCGGGCCGATCGGCGCAGTGAGCAGGATGTCGGTGTTGGGGCGGTCGGTGATCTCGATCATGTAGGGCTCGTCGATCACATCGAACTGATCGGGCAGACCCTCGAGGATCGGCGAGTTCACCTGCTTGACGTCGACCGTGAAGCGCTTGATCGGTGGGTGGTTGATGAAGAAGCCGCCGAGCGTCTCGTGGTGGTTCAACTTGACCATGGCGCGCTTGCCGCCGCCGATGCGGGCAGCCTTGCCGCCGGAGGTGCCGTGCAGTCCGACCCAGTGTCCGCCGTTGGCAATCCAGTCACGCAGGATCTCGTTCTGCGGGTCGTCGGCGTAGGGGCCGGCGGTGTAGGTGATCAGGACGTCGGTGACGGCCAACCACTTCCACATGTCGGTGAAGTCGTTGCCGGTCGTGGCGCGGATATTGCCGTCGGAGTAGAGCATGTCGAGCAGCCTCAGCCGGGCAAAGTCCATGTCGTGGCCGCCGTGCTGTCCGGGCGGAAATCCACCGGTGACGACGTGTACTCGTGTCGGAGCGCTGGCCATGTGAATCTCATTTCAAAGTTTGGCTGTGATGTTGGGGCAATGATAGGCGAACGCTGTAGGGATACGTTAAACAACTCCGATCCCCGCTTCTCCCCTCTGCGGAGACCTTTGAAAACTCATGATTCCCCTCTCCCCCCCTTGCGGGGGGAGATGTCACGGAGTGACAGAGGGGGGGGTCCCTGCTCGGCCGGCGACCCAGTTATTCCGCGGATTCTTAGGGAACACTTCGATGCTTCGCGTCGTTCTGCATTGGTGATGGTCTCCGGGTGAAGCGCTGAAATGAGATGTTTCAGCTCACTGGAAACGGAAATGGACATGAGACGACGGCTGTTGACTGTGCTCACCGTTGCGACAGTTCTAGGACTGTTGTCGCTTGGCGGCGCCGGATTTGGACTCTGGCTGGTGATTCTGATTGAGGACGCGTCAGCGATCGGCCTGTTGCTGACCTCGATGGCGGGCTTTGGCGTCTGGTCGCTATTGGCGGCGGGGTTCGGATTGGCCGTCTGGCGCGCCTGGCATCAGAGGACTTGAACCTTCCTGATCGATTTCGGGAACTATTACGTGCTTTACATCGTCTAGGTCTGCAACGGGGACGCAGCCGGTCGTAAAACTGCGGCCCCGAGTAGTCGGCTAGGAGGCCAACGTGAACGAGAACCCATCCAGAGTGCGGATCCCGAAGCGGATACGCATGATCGTGCCGCCACTGATCGCTGTCACGCTGATGCTGACGGTGGCGTGCTCCGGTGACGACGATCAGCAGTACCAGTTTCAACAGTCGGAAGCGCCCGCCGCCAGTCAGGTCCAACAGCAGCAACAGCAACAGGAAGTCCAGTACGCGGCTGAAGAGCAACAGCAGCAACAAGCGATGCAGCAGCAAGCCGAGCAGCAAGCCGAGCAGTCAGCCGCCGCGAATCAAGAGCAGTCTGCCAACCAGTCTGCAGCACCGCGTCGGTCCGTGCCGCAGAGCACACGATCCTCGGAAGCTGACGAGCAAGAGGCGGAACAGGCAGCGATGGAGCAGGAGGAGCAGCAATCTGCGTCCGACAGCTCCTCGCGCTCCCGGCCCCAACAGCAGCAACCGCGATCCAGCGAGCAACAACAACCGCGACGCTCGCTGCCCGGCTCGACCAACTTCGAGGACTACGCCACCACCGGCTGGCGCGAGACCGTTGATGACGACACGTCAACCTTCTCGCTCGATGTCGACCGCACGTCCTACTTCCTCGCGCTTAGCTGGGTCGAAGCCGGCTACCGAATCGAACCGGCCTCGGTCCGAGCTGAAGAGTGGACCAACGCGTTCAACTACAACTACGAACTGCCCAGGGTCGACGACAGCTTCGCCGTCACGACCGACATCGTCGAGCATCCCCTGCACTCCGACCTGCATCTGGTGCGGATTGCAACTCAGGCGCCCGAGTTCGTCGACAACACGCCGTTGAACGTCACACTGGTATTGGACGCATCCGGTTCCATGCAGGAGGGCAACCGAATTGATATTGCCCGCGCAGCGGCGGAATCGATTCGTCGCGGCCTGAGCGACCAGGATCGTATTGCCGTGGTGCTCTTCTCCAACTACATCGTCGATCATGAACGGCACAGCCGGCCCGACGACCGAGACGTACAGAGAATCATCGAGCGGCTCTCGCCAGGAAACTCGACCAATGTGCAAGCCGGTTTAAACCTTGGTGTGGAACTGGCAGATGGCGTTCGCCGTGACCGGCCCAACGCCTACAACTACGTGATCCTGATGTCCGACGGCGTGGCCAACGTTGACGCGACTGACCCGTTCGCCATCCTCCGCTCGGCCGAGGACCGCGACGACAGCAATCCGCTGCGCCTGATCACTATCGGCGTTGGCATCACCAACTACAACGACGTGCTGCTTGAGCAGTTGGCTCAGTACGGAAACGGCTGGTACCGCTACCTGCAGGATGTCTCACAGGCCCGCTCAACCTTCAGCCGCGAGAACTGGCTGGCGCTCTCGATTCCATTCGCCGACCAGACCCGCGCACAGGTGCGCTGGGACCACGATTCAGTCCTCGCCTGGCGACTGGTGGGCTACGAAAATCGCGTGACCTCGGATCGCAACTTCGAGCAGGATCGCAAGGAGTTCGCCGAGATTCCGATGGGCTCGGCGACCACGATGTTCTTCGAGGTCGAGTTGACCGCCGAGGCGCTGCGCGACGATGTTGTCGACCTGGGTGAGATCGAACTGCGCTGGCTCACACCGATGTCGGACGAGTCCAACCGGCAGCAGGTCGAGATGATCTCAGGCATCTCACGATTCGGCGACGACGAGATGCTCGATCTCGGGTCAATCGTGGCGCTCTCGGCCGACCGCTACAGCTGGTTCGGTCAGGACGCCCTGAGCCAGGACACGATGGCGCTCGCCGCCGACAACCTGAACGAACTGGCCGATTGGTTCTGGTCGCTGCCCAACGACATCCTCGACACGCAGTCCGGCGACGACTTCGGCAAGCTGCTGGCCGCAATGGGCGCCGTCGCCGAGGAGCACGAATCAGAAGACCCGGGCTACTCTCGCTAGCCTCAGTCCGGAGTATCGAGCCGCCCGCGGCCACGTCGAGCGACGTGGTCCGGGCGGCCTTCGTCTTTCCACTTGGGGATCAAGGATTCAACGTGAATTGGAAACGCCCGCTGCTGGCGTCTGCAGCATTAGTGATGTTCGGTGTCATGTGTTTAACCGCGTGTTCCGACGAGCCGCCTGAGGAACAGGAGGTGTCGCAACCGACCGCATCGCAACCGCAAGCGGCGCAACCACAAGCGGCGCAACAAACCCAGCAATCGGATCGAACACCGCAGGCTGATCAAGCCGAGCAAGCTCAACAGGCCACGCAATCGCAGGCTCAAGACGTAAGTAGCGCTGAACAGTCGGTCGCGGCGACGCAACGGGATCGGCAGGAGCAATCAGCCGACCAAGAATCTGCCCAACAACAAGCAGCGCAGCAGCAAGCCGAATCGACGGCAGAAGCAGAGGCGCAAGCTGCGGCCGCAGTTGAAGAAGAGGAGGAAGCTGAAGAACAAGAAGCGGCAGAGGAAACGGAAGAAGAAGAGGCAGAAGAAGACGCGATGGCGGATGACTCCGCATTCCCGTCTCAGGACACTGATCCCGCCGTCGCCCCCAGCGAAACGAACTTCAAGGACTACGAGGAGTCCGTCTGGGCCCTGACCGCAGACGACGACACCGGCACGTTCGCGCTGGATAGCGACAGCGCTTCGTGGTCAGTCGCTATCAACTACGTGCGCAACGACTACGCAGTCGAACCGTCATCCGTGCGTCCCGAGGAGTGGGTCAACGCCCACGACTACCAGTACCCATCGCCAAACGCTGACAACGAGTTCGGCATCACCCTCGATCTGATCAAGCACCCGCTCAAGCCGGATGAACTCCACCTCTTGCGGATCGGCTTGCAGGCGCCGTTGATCGAGCGCACGAGATCAGTGAACGTGATCTTCGTCGCTGATGCGTCCGGGTCGATGGCCGAAGGTAATCGGCTCGACATTGCCCGAGCGGCGTTGCAGGCGCTCTGGGCCAGCCTGGTTCCCGACCTGGATCGAGTGGGATACCTTCAGTTCTCTTTCGATCCGATTCCATCCTCCTTTGTGCCGCATACTCGACCTGACAGCGAGTTCCTTCAGGCGTCAATCGATCGTTTGCTTCCCTATTACGGAACCAACGTCCAGGCTGGCATCAATCTTGGCGTACAACTGGCGAATGACGCGCGCCAGGCCTGGCCCGACTCAGACAACTACGTCGTTCTGATTTCCGACGGTGTCGCAAATGTCGACGCCACTGACCCCTTCGCCATTCTGGAATCGGCCGGCGAAGAAGATCAGAACAATCCGATTCGGCTGATCACGATCGGAGTCGGGATCGGACACTACAACGATGTCCTGTTGGAACAGTTGGCGCAGTATGGCAACGGTTGGTACTACTACATGGACAGTCCCGAGCAAGCCTGGGAGACCTTCACCCCAGAAAACTGGCTGCGGATGTCGACCCCGTTCGCGGACCAATCCCGTGCCCAGTTGCGTTGGAACACCGACACAGTCGAAGCCTGGCGCGTGATTGGCTACGAGAATCGCCGCACCAGCGATGAGTCGTTCTCGGAAGACCGCAAAGAGTTCGCCGAGCTTCCCTCGGGCACAGCCGTCACGATCTTTGTCGAGTTGGAGCTGACCGAGGAAGCGAAATCGCGAGCCTCGGAGAAACTCGACCTGGGCGATGTCGAAGTCCGCTGGCTGACGCCACGCTCCGACGAATCCAATCGCCAGGAAGCGAGGCTGGCCGTCTCAACCGTCAGCGAGCCCGATCCCCTGCTGCAACTCGGCGCCATCGTCGCGCTGGCCGCCGATCGATACGGGTCGTTGGAGTACGTCGGCGACCCCGAATCTGCGGCGGTCAACGCCGAGCTTCAAGCGCTGAGCGACCTGCTTCACTCCCAGGTTGTTACAGGCGTTGAGCAAGGCGAGAGCGTCGACGATCTGGCTTGGGTGTTGGAGAGCTTGCTGACCCACACATCGGAGTAGAACAGAAGGTCATGGGCTGATTGATCTAGGTAGTCTCTGAATCACTTAGGTCATGCAAGTTGGCGTCGGCTGGTGGGCTACGGCCCAGCGGCCGGCGCTCACTGGGGGAAACTCATGAAACAGATCAGCCTTCGGGATTCAATTCGCGTTCGGGCTCCGGTGGTACGACTGCTTCTGGTGGCTCTGATGGCTGCGTTGGTTTCATTTGCGTCAGGGTCGTTGATCTCCCTGGATCGGGCTACCGGTCAAGAAGTTCCGGACCCACTACAGATCGAAGGTCAGATTCTGATTCTCACGTCTGGCGACTATACGGTCGACGTCGGTTTCATTGTCGGCGGTTTCCGGCGCACGACACCGGTTTCCCTGGAACTGCCGGCCCGATGCGGCGATCTCAATTGGCTTGAGTCACCCGACCTGGTGCTCAATGGCCTGGTGCTCGGCAAGGTCATCGTTCGAAGATCCGATAGCGGCGCAATCGAATCAGGATTCAGGCCGCCGGAGGGTGATGACATTTTTCCGCGGATGCGTTTTCTTCCGGCAAGCCCCGGAGCAGATTGGAGCATCAGCTCACCTATCTCGCTCAGCATGCCGACGCCGGACGTAACGCCGTGGTTCAGTTCGGCAATATCCAATCAGTTCCTTGAGTTAGACCAGCGTGCGTCTTTGCTCCTTCCGGAGGCGGATGTGCTCTGGTGGGAGTTGGCCTACACACTCGATCCCCATGTGCCGGGCCTCATATTCAATCCCGAAACCCGTCGGATCGGCGGTATGCCGAGCGAAGCGGGCAGCTACCAGATGGTCTACCGAGCGTCGACGACCGCTGGTGGGTTCGCCGAGCTTCAGTTCACCATCGAAGTGGGCATTCCTGAACCGTCCGACCCTGAACCGTCCGACGAAACCATGGAGCAGGACTCCATGGATGACTCCATGGAGCAAGACTTCATGGAGGATGACGATTCCATGATGGGGGACGACTCCATGATGAGCGACGAGGCAGAGGAAGCGGCGGATGAGTCGGAGCCGGATTTAGGGACGCCAAGCGCTGTCCCCAGCGCCACCACATTCGCCGAGAACCCGCGGACGGGCTTCACGCTCACTAGCGAGGACGACACCTCCACGTTCAGTCTCGACATCGATCAAACGTCGTACTTCCTCGCCCTCAACTGGAGCAGGAACAACTATCTGATTGAGCCGGATTCTGCTCGAGCCGAAGAGTGGGTCAACTCGTTTGACTATGGGTACGCGCCGCCGGAGAGCGACGACGAGTTCGCCATCTCGACTTCGATCCAACCGCATCCCCTCAACGATGACCTGCACATCGCCCGGATCGGATTCCAGGCGCCGGAGCTGCCCGATGACGCTCCGCTGAATGTCGCGCTGGTGCTAGATGCGTCCGGGTCGATGAGCAGTGGGAACCGAGTAGCAATAGCCAGGGCAGCGGCTGAGTCGATTCATGACGGGTTGCGCTGCATCGACCGGATTGCCGTGGTGCATTTCACGACTAGTATCGTCAGCGAACTCACGGTGGAATCAGCGATTCCGGGACATCCGGAGGTTGCGTCGTCGATCGAGCGACTGGTTCCAAGGAGTTCCACAAACGTGCAGCGTGGACTCGATCTGGGAGTGCGTCTCGTCGCGGAAATGCGTAAGCAGCGACCTGACGCCTTCAACTACGTGATCCTGATGTCGGACGGCGTCGCCAACGTCGATGCGACTGATCCGTTCAAAATCCTCGAGCGGACCGGCGATTCAAATCAGGAGAATCCGATTCGCCTGATCACCGTCGGTGTTGGGATTTCGAACTACAACGACTTCCTGTTGGAGCAACTGGCCCAACACGGCAACGGCTGGTACCGATACCTCGATACTCCTGAGCAGGCGCGTAAGACGTTCGCTCGGGAACAGTGGCTGCAACTGTCGCGTCCGTTCGCCGATCAGGCGCGCGCGCAAGTCGTTTGGAACGAAGCGGCGGTCGGACAATGGCGATTGATCGGTTACGAGAACCGCGTGACCTCGGCGGAGTCGTTCGTTGAAGATCGAACCGAGTTTGCCGAGATTCCATCCGACGTCGCAGTGACCAGCTTGTACGAGCTTGAACTGACAGACGCCGGAAAGCGCGCCCTCGAAACGACGGATCTGGAACTGGGCACGGTGGCATTGCGCTGGAAGTCTGCCGACACTGGCGAATCAAAGTCGCTGGAACACGCCTGGGAATTAGGGCCTGCGGTTTCCGAGGACTCTGCCAGAGCGGCGCTCGACCAGTTTGCGGCAATCGTTGCATTGGCCGCTGACAGATACGGCGCCATCGATTCGGCGAGGGATGTCCAGGGAGAGCAAGGACGTCAGGTCGTCCCGACGTTGCGCACTCTGCAGGACGCTCTGAATGCCATCAGGGACCAATTGCCCGCTGGCGAGGCGATTGAGGAGTTCGCACGGCTGCTGAATCATCTCATCATCTCTGTGCCCGAACCGGTGGATTCCAGCGACGGTGGCCAATAGGGGAGGCTAGTCGAGGCAACTCTGAATGTGCGCACGTCGATTCTGACTAGCCGCCAACGATCTGCGGCGCGATGATGGGAGGGGTCGGCACAAGCCGACCCCTCCTATTCGATTGCGAGCACTTCAGTGACTGATTCCACCATCGTTGACCTGCGCTACTACCTGATCCATCCGACCGCTCCTGACACGGGCCAGCCCGACCGATATATCGCAGGCAAGAACCTCTGCTTTGTCCGGCTGGAGACCGCCGACGGGCTGCATGGCTGGGGCGAGTGCTACACGCAGTCCGACCGCGACATCCAGATCACGGCGCACCTCGAGGCGATGCGGCGCTACATCGTGGGCTGGGACTCGTCGCGGATCAAGCCCTGGACCGACGCGATTTACAACGACTTCGGCAATCGCCGCGGCGCGATGGACCTCTACTCAGCGGTCTCAGGCGTCGAGCAGGCGATGTGGGACCTCGCCGGCAAGCGCGCCGGGATGCCGGTCCATCAGTTGCTCGGCGGCGCGGTGCGCGATCGGCTGCGCGTCTACGCCAACGGTTGGGCCAAGATGGACGACCTCGAAGAGCTGCAAGCGCGCGCCCGCGCAACGGTCGAGCAGGGATTCACGGCGCTCAAGTTCGACCCCGTCCCAGGTCGTTGGCGCAGCTACATCGGGATGAAAGAACTTCGAATCGCGACCGAACGGGTCCGCGCCGTGCGGGAGGCCGTTGGACCCGATGTCGATGTGCTCTTGGAGATTCATCGTCGGCTGAGCCCCTCGAACGCGGTGCGATTGTCGCAGATGGTCGAGGAGTACGAACCGTTCTGGTTCGAGGAGCCGGTCTGGGCCGAGAACATGACGGCGCTGGCGGCAGCGACCGCGCAGATCAACATCCCAACCGTCACCGGCGAGGAGCTCTACACCAAGTTCGAGTTCCGCGAGGCATTCGAACAGCGCGCCGCCGACATCATCAATCCCGATGTCGCCAACGTCGGCGGAATCAAGGAACTGACCGAGATCGCGGCGATGGCCGAGGTCTACTTCGTCGCCGTCGCGCCGCACAACTACAACTCAACAACGGTGGCGCTCGCCTCAACGCTCAACGCCGCAGCGACAATGCCCAACTTCATCATCACCGAATACTTCGTCAACTTCGAGCCATGGGGCAACGAAGCCGCCACGCCCGCCTTCAAGGTCGAAGACAGTCACATCGCCCTGCCAACGGCGCCAGGCCTCGGTATTGACCTAGACGAAGAGGTGCTAAAGGCGCATCCAGCTCGCGATTTCCCGGCAAGAACGATCGGGGATTAGATGTTCCACGCACTGGTCATCTAGTGTTGGCAAGGAAACTGAGGACAAGATGCAGATCGCGACGATGTTGGCGCAGATTGACTCTGGATTCATCTCCCTTCCAGTGTTTCAACGAGGATATGTTTGGACTCGAGACCAAGTCAGGAAGTTCTACAGATCGCTTTATCGCGGATATCCGGTAGGCAGCCTACTGTTCTGGGACACCCAGGTCGGTGCGGCGGCAACGCGAGGGGACGTTGTTCCACTTGCGAATCCTGTTCGTATGTTGCTAGATGGCCAACAACGGGCAACTTCTCTATATGGAGTTATGCGTGGCAAGCCCCCCCCATTTTTCGAAGGCAATGACAATGCCTTCACAGGGCTCTACTTTCATCTTGACGAAGAGTCGTTTGAGTTCTTTCAACCGGTCAAAATGAAGAGCGATCCGCTCTGGGTGGATGTCTCCGAGGTGATGCGATCAGACGTCGATGCGTTGGGTTCATTCATCCCGGCGAGCATCACGGACGTTGCGGCATATGGAAAGCACTTCGCGCGGCTCGGCAGGCTCGTAGACATTGGCAAGCGCGAATTGAGCGACGACGTGATTGCCGGTGCGGAAAAGACGGTTGAAGAAGTTGTGGACATCTTCAATCAGGTCAATAGCGGTGGTACGTCTCTCTCAATAGGTGACCTCACGCTCGCTCGGATCTGTGGTGACTGGCCCGAAGCACGCGAAACGATGAATCGTCATTTGGCGAACTGGCGAAAGCAAGGCTACGATTTCGATTTGGTGTGGCTTCTTCGCTCCATCAATACGATCGTCACTGGGGAAGCGCGTCTCCACCACCTGGCCGAACGTAGTCCTGGAGAGATTCAAGTAGGCCTGGAGCATGCAGTGAAGGCGCTAAACATTGCTCTGCTCACAATACAGATGAGACTAGGGCTCGACCACGGGCGAGTCCTGTTCGGCCGCAATGCGCTGCCAGTTATGGCCCACTACATTCATCGTAAAGAGGGCAAACTCACCCCCTCCGAACAGAGCCGATTGCTGTATTGGTACGCGCTTGGTGCGATGAGGGGGCGGTTCACCGGTGCAGTGGACTCAACGATGGATCAGGACCTTGCCGCGCTGGAGGATCTCGATGACGGCCTCGACCGGTTGGTAGAACGTCTCGAACGCACAATTAATCGCGAGATTGCCCCCAGCGACTTCGACGGCGCGACCAGAAACTCGCGATTCTATCCGGTCCTTTACATGCTCAGCCGAGTCGCTGGAGCCCGTGACTTCTGCAGCGGGCTCCCCATTCAGGCCGGCGGGCTAATAGGTGGCGGTCATTTGGAACTTCATCATATTTTCCCGAAATCGAAACTGCCGAACCATGGATACGATTCGCGGCAAACGAATGCCCTCGCCAACTTCGCAATCATCACTGCAGCCTGCAATAAGGAAATTCTGACTCAGCTCCCAGAAGACTACTTCCCGCACTACGAGGGACTAAATCCTGGAGTCTTGGTTTCTCAATGGATACCCGAAGACGGCCAGCCATGGACTCCCGACCGGTACTTGGATTTCCTCGCCAAGAGGCGAAAACTATTGGCAGACACGGCGAACAAAGTGCTGAGTGCCTTGCGCGCTGGTTCTCCTGCATCAGCTTTCCTCGAAAGGTTGGGTACTGTATCTGTCTCCGACGCAGACGAAGAAGAAGCTGAGCTGACTGCTCTCCAAGATTGGATGACTAAGCAGGACCTGCATCCTGGTGAATTGAGCTACGACCTTTCTTCATTTAACGGTGACTCTCTAGGTGTTGTGCTTGACTTGGCTTGGCCGAATGGCGTTCAGGCTGGTCTTTCTCAGCCTGTTGCCGTACTTCTGAATGAACCCCCCGATACTTATGCTGCTGCGAACAACGCAGGCTTTCGTTGCTTCTTGGACGTCGCGTCGATTCGACACTACATCGAAACGGAAATCCTCGGCGATTGGGAAGATGCTGGCCAGTCTTAAACGCTACATCAGCGCCTCGTAGACGCCCTTCTCGAAGTCGGTTTCGAGGTAGGCGGCAGGGTTGAATTGGTACATGAAGACGTGGGTGAAGAACAGACCGGCCAGGTTCTCGACCGGGTCGACGAAGAAGTAGGTGCCGGCGGCGCCTCCCCAGCCGTAGGTCCCGACGCTGCCTGGAATTGCCGTCCCGGCGATCCGCCGGCGGACCGAGTAGCCGAAGCCGAAGCCGTATCCGGGTCCGACCAGGTCGATCTCCGTGCCGCACAGCGCAGCGAGATGATCGGCCGTCATCAGTTCAATCGTCTTGCGACCGAGCACGCGCTGGCCGTCAAGCTCGCCGCCGTTGAGCAGCATGGCGGTGAATCGGGTGTAGGCGGCCGGCGTCATCAGCACACCGCCGAAAATCCCGTTGCCCGAGATCTGCTTACCGACCGACTCGCGCACTTTCTTCGAGTCCTCCGGTCGTTCGACCGGGCGGAGACCGCCGTCCTCGCCCCAGTGGTGATTAGTGACCAGCCGATCGGCGTCCCGAGGCTGGCAGTAGAAGCCGCAGCCCTCGACGCCAAGCGGGCCGAAGATGCGCTCCTGGAAGAGCTCGTCGAGGTTCTGGCCGGTGGCTCGTTCCAGCAGGACCGTGAGCACGTCGAAGTCCATCGCGTACTCCCAGGCGGCGCCGGGCTGCCGCGCGTTGGGCAGTTGCGCCATCGCCGTGATCAGGTCTTCGTGGACCACATCAGGGTCGGACACGCCGCCGTCGGTCGGTCCGAATCCAGTGCCCTTCCAGACCGGCTCCAGCAGTGGGAACATTGCAGAAGGGATGTTGCCGAACGAAGGCAAACCCGAGGTCATCGTGAGCAGATCACGGATCGTAATCTGACGGACCATCGGCACCGTCTGACCCATCAGCAGACCCTGTCCGCGGACTTTGTTCGGCGGGTCCAGCGGCGACAGCACCTGGCGACCCTCAAACTCGGGCAGCCACTTGGTGATCGGTTCGTCGACGTAGAGGACGCCCTCTTCCTGTAGCTGCATCGTCAGCGCCGCCGTGACCGGTTTGGTCTGCGAGTACATGCGGAAGAGCGCATCGAGCGGCAACTCGTTCTGCCGCTCGCTATCGAGGTTGCCATGTGCCGACACGTGCGCAACATGTCCATGCCGCAGGAGCACAGTGACGACGCCAGGCACTTCGCCGTCAGCAACCGCCTGGGCCATGCGAGAGTCCAAGCGGGCCAGACGATCAGGGTCGATGCCGAGCGAAGCAGGGTCGGAGGAGGGAAGATTGGCAAAGTCAGACATCGGAGGCTCCTTGTGGATGAGCTAGCCCCAAAGCTGCTCGTACGCGCTGCATATTCGCTGGATGAACGCATCGTAGTGAAGCGGGTCGCCGATGGAAGGCGCTGGCGGTCGGCTGAAATATTCAGCGGGCTCTTCGTTGTTGGCGAAATCGATGATCAACGCGCAAACGGCGTCGATTCCAGTGGAGAGGCCGCTCTGACGATTTTCCAACCCTCGAACCTGTTGAATGCAGTGGCTGATCAGAGTGTCCACGTTCTTGTGCAGCGTGATTGCTTCACGTAAGGGCGATTTGAAGGATTCGGATGCATTGACGACCAGCACACCCGCCGCAATCGTCTTGGGGTTGTAATGGTGAACATGCTGATGGTGCGCATCCAAGTCACGGGCTCTGTTGCGGACGGTCTTGCGATGCTCAGTCATCACCGACTTCAATTCGATTGCGACCTGGATCGTGGATGGGCTGCGTTGCCGAATGCCCTGCTCGACCTCCTCCTGCTCGCCGAGTGGAGGAGCGCCTATGACCAGGTCAACGTTCCAGGAGACATTTGCCTGAAGGTTGAAGTTCAGGTCGTATACGACATCGCCATCAAGCGCGCGGCTGCGGAGCAATGGACAGTGCGCGTACAGGTCCGCTGCTATTGCGTGAGCCAGGGCATTGGAGTGTCGATTGGATCGAGGGTGATAACCCTCGGCGGTGAGATGGTCAGTGAACGAGGATGGAAGGGCCATAACGCCTCATGAAGCCGCGCCTTCCATCAGCGAATACTGCGGAAGGTGTGTTTCAAGTCGATTGGCGATAGCCGCTGTGTAAGTCGGGTCGATCTCGACCGAGATTGAGGCGCGCGCGGATGAGATGGCCGCTGCGGCTGTCGTGCCCGTTCCGGCAAACGGGTCCAACACGGTATCTCCTGTGAAGCTGAACATCCGGATGATCCGGTCAGCAAGCGAAAGAGGATACGGCGCGGGGTGAAACGTGCGCCGTTCGCCGGGGATATCGTCCCAAATCGGCCGAAACCACTTTGCGTATTCGTCGGTTGGGATTCTGGATTGGGCCTCTTGCTCAGGGGTTGGGCTGCGATACCCGCCAGGTTTGCGCAGAAACACTATCTGTTCGATGTCGTTCTTGACGATTCCGTTTGGGAGGTTCGGTTTCCCCAGAAATCGCGATGATCGGGAAGCCTCTAACGCGATGTTCCCAACTTTCAGCCAGCGGATCGGGGTCAGGCAGTCAAGCCCCACTGATCTCGCTTGTACTTGAATGTCAGCTCCGAGAGGCAAGACGTAGTGTCGCCCGCCTTGACGCCGTGATACCAGGACATCCCCAACAACGCACGCCACTCGCCCGCCGGGTACCAGGACGCGGCGACACTCGTTCCAGACGGTTGCCAGTTGGTCCAGGAAATCCTCGTAATTGTTGAGGTTGCCCAACTGGTCGGGGGAATCTGGATACTCGATGAGATTGAAGTACGGAGGGCTTGTACAGATAAGGTGAACAGACTCGTCCTCGATCCACGAGAGGTCGCGCGCGTCTCCCTGAACGACGACATGTGGCAGACCGCTCCGAACGATCTCGCGCCGAATACCTCCTACTTCGCTCGTAGTCGCCATGGCGATCCGGTCCTAATCGTTGTTCGCACAAATGTACAGGATGGCGAGCCCGGTTCACTATCGAGGATAGGCGCTGGGATCGCGTAGCCTCCCAGTGATTGAGGGAGGTTGACATGGCGTATGCGTATGACCGCAACATTCGCGACAAGGTGGCGGTGATTGGTGTTGGCGAGACTGAGTACACCAAGCACGGACGGATTGGCCGGCCGGAGTTTCGGTTGGCACTGGAGGCGATCCTCGCGGCCTGCGCCGACGCCGGGCTTGAGCCGAGGATGCTTGATGGGTTCTCGTCCTACTCCGCCGACCGCAACGACCCCAACCGGCTCTCGACCGCGCTGGACCTGCCGCACTATGCGTTCGCCTCGATGGTCTACGGCGGCGGCGGCGGCGGCGTCTGCGCGGCGATTGGCAATGCGGCGGCGGGGATCGTCTCGGGCTATGCAAACTTTGTCGTGGTCTATCGAGCGTTGGCGCAAGGCGAGTTTGGCCGCTTCGGACTGTCTCGACGCGGCGGACGGCTGCGCGGTCAGTACGCGTTCAACGTGCCGCAGGGTCTAATGTCGCCGGCGCAATTCTTGGCGATGAAGATGCAGCGTCACATGTATGAGTACGGCACGACCTCGGCGCAGTTGGGACAGATCGCCGTCGCGGCGAACAAGCACGCACAGAACAATCCACGGGCGGTGATGAACGGTCGGCCGATCACACTGGAGGACCACCAGAACTCGAGGATGATCGCCGATCCATACCGTCTCTACGACTGCTGTCTCGAGACCGACGGCGCGGCTGCGATGATCCTGACCACCGCCGAGATCGCGAAGGACTTCACCGACAATCCCGTCTATCTCTCGGCATCGGCGCAAGGCTCCGGACATCGGCAGGGCAATGTCGTCGACGGCTTCTGGCACGACGATTTCATGAGTTCGAACTACACGACCATGGTCGACCGTCTGTACACGGCGGCCGGGATGGGTCCCGAGGACATCGATTGCGGCCAGTTCTACGAGAACTTCACCGGCCAGGTGCTGACCTCATTCGAGGATCACAAGTTCTGCGAGGTCGGCGAGGGCGGACCGTTCTCCGAGGGCGGTCGGCTGGAAGCGAAGCAGGTCGCGAACCCCGGCGCACCGCACGCCGGCGAGTTCCCGATTAACACGTCCGGAGGCAATCTCTCGGAGGCATACACGCACGGCTTCAATCTCGCGGTCGAGGCGGTGCGTCAGCTTCGCGGCGATTCGTCCAATCCCGTCGAAGGCGCGCGGACCTGCATCGTCGCGGCGGGCCCAGCGTCGGCGCCGATCTCTACGGCGATCTTTCGTAACTGATCGACGCTCGACGATTCGTCACAACCGCGAGCGGAGACCACCGCGCGACCGCTCTTCGACTGATTGCCGTTCTTGTAGGGGAGACCCTTGTGGTCGCCCGCTCCCTTCTAACTTCAATCGCAGACTCCCAGTCCTCGCTTCAAACGGGGACTGGGAAAGGGAAGCCTTACGACAGCGCCCGCTTGATGCAGTGATTCGAGGGCTGCGACCATTCGCCCGACTCTCGCTGTGCGATGGCGGTGGCGAGGATTTCGCCGATTCGATTTTGCAGCTGTCGGGAGCCGGGCCAGGAAAGCGAGCTCTCCTGCATGATCGTCACCACGTAACGAGGCTGGCTGCCCTGCCACGGCGGGGCCAGCCAGATCGCGGCGCTATTCATCCGCACGATGGAGCGAATCTCACTCGCCTGCTCCTGGAGCGGCGTGTCGACCTCTCGCGCTTCGGCTGCTGCGGCAATCGCCTCCTCTGCCAGGTTCAGTTCCTCAAGTAGTTCGGTTACTTCTTCATAGCCGCGTGGGTCGACCTTGGCGAGGGGATCGGCGTCCAGGCTATCGGGAATTGTGAAGTTGCCGGTCTTGATCAGCGATTCCCAACCCGGAAGCGCCTGAGGAGGAATTTCTGCTCCCCAACGATGTTGGTCGACGACTGCGCGGAGCAGTGCGAATCCGTCGGACCGCGCATCGTCGGGAATGGAATCGGATGTCGCCAACGCGGCGAAGAGCCGTGCGAGATGCACCGGCTCGGCGAGACTCATTCCCCAGCGACTGCGATGGGTCAACTCAATCAACTCGGGCACGCCCCAACGCTCGTAGTACTGCTTGAATCCCGAGAGTCCGCCGACCATCTTGAGCAATGTGTTGACGTCGGGATTCTGAGACCAGGCGACCATATAGAACAAGGCGTCACGTTGCAGCTTGGTCAGTTCGCGTCCGTTGTCATACGCATCGCTGAGCACTGCCCAGGCAATCGGCGGCTTGATCACGCTATGCAGGGCATATGGCCCCGCGTGACCGCCTGACCAGATCGTCCCGGTCTGCAAGTCGTAGACCGCGGCGCCGATGACGGCGTCGCTGCGCAGGACCTGGCGCTCGAAGTCTGGGGAGAGCGCGCACAGCGGCGCGTCGGCGGACGCGTGGGAGGTGATCCCGACCCCGATCAGAATCGGAATCAATGCGATCAGGAGCAATCGACGCATGGCGATTCAGCCTACAAGCATGGGAACCCGTTACCCTCGCGATATGACTAGTCCGAGCGACCGTACCAAATTCCTGGATGCGCCGTTTTTTCCCGAAGGCATGACCACCCCGGAGCCCAGCGACCCGATCAACGGTGGATATTTTGCTGCCGCGGCCGAGGGGAAACTGGTGGTACAGGCCTGCGCCGACTGCGGAACGCGGCAATATCCACCTGAGCTGAACTGCCACGCCTGCTATGGATTCGAGATGGACTGGCAAGAATCGGCGGGCGCCGGGACCGTGTACTCCTGGGTCGAGGTCGCGCATCCGGCGCATCCGGCGCTGCGTGAGTTCGGGCCGTACTTGGTCGCGCTCGTCGAATTGGACGACATGCCCGAGATCAAGTTGATGGGCGCGGTCGTTGACGCGCCGCTGGGCGGCACGATGGAGATCGGCGCGAGAGTGCGGGTCGTGTTTGAACAGACAGCCGAGGACCTGGCGCAGCCGCGCTGGCAGATGGCATGACGGCTCAAGCGCCGACCGCTGGGTCGGCGGGCGGGTCAGCGGGTTCGGTTTCCACTTCGAGGCGTCGCTGGACGATCTTGATGGTCCTGGCCGGCTCGCAGATGCTGGTCCAGCTCGACGCGACCATCATCAACACGGCGCTGCCCGCAATCAAGCGCGCATTCGAGCTCTCCGAGGGTCAGTCGCTGTGGGTCGCCGACGCCTACATGGTGATCTTCGGTGGATTGTTGCTGCTCGCCGGCGCACTGGGTGACCGCTTCGGGCGACGCAGAATTCTGATGGTCGGAATGGCGGTCTTCACCCTTGCATCGATCGGCGTGGCGTTCTCGCCCGACGCCAACTTCATGATCGTTGGTCGAGGCCTGCAAGGCCTCGGTGGCGCGCTGGTGATTCCGCAGACGCTGTCGATCCTGACGGCAGTCTTTCCTCGCGAGGAACGCGGACGCGCGATTGGCATCTGGGCGGGCGCACTCGGCTTTGGCATGGCGCTTGGGCCGCTGGTCGGCGGCGTGTTGGTTGATGTTGTTGGTTGGGCGGGCGTGTTCTGGGTTCCGGCGCCGATCGCTGCGGCTGCAATGCTCGGCATGACCGTCGTCCCTGAATCCCGTTCGACGCAGCACACCAAGCTGGACATTCCGGGTGCGATCACGAGCACCGTTGCGATGGTCGCCATCGTGTTTGCGATCATCGAGGGAATTCAGCGCGGTTGGTCGGACCCCACAATTCTCGCGTCGTTTGCGGTTGCGGCGATTTCGACGGTGATGTTCATCATCATTGAGCGCCGCACCGACCAGCCGTTGTTGCCGATGGCGTTCTTCAAGCAGCGTGACTTTACCGGCTCGATGGTCGGCATGTTCTTCATCATGTTTGCCCTCATGGGCGTGATGTTCTACATGCCCCAGTTCTTCCAGTTGGCGCAAGGGCTATCAGCCTCCGAGAGCGGCGCGCGGATGATGCCGCTGGCGATCGCAATGATGATCTTCGCACCGATCATGGCCAAGCTGTTACCCAAGGTCGGCCCGCGATTCATGCTGTTCTGGGCGCCGGCGGTACACGGCGGCGGAGCGCTGTTGATCCTCAGTTTGATCCTCGATATCGATACGCCGTACTGGATGATCGGCCTCGCACTGGCCTTCCTCGGTCTGGGCGGCGCGATGCATATGACCTCGACGACCGATACCTCAATGGCGGCGGTGCCAGTCGACTTGGCCGGCAAGGCGTCGGCCGTCAACAACGCCGGCCGACAGCTCGGTGGGACGCTGGCGATTGCGATCCTGGGATCGTTCGCGGCGGCGGTCTACTCGTCGGGCGTGACCTCAGGGTTGGCGCCGTTGGGCGTGGCCGACGGCGCGATCGAGACGATTGCCTCGGGCATCGGCGCAGCGCAACAGGTCTTGCCGACGCTCGATCCGCAGATCATTCCGCAGGCCCAGCTCGTGATGCGGGAGTCCTTCGTCAACGCGATCACCGACACAATGCGCTTCGGGATCGTGTTTGCGTTAATCGCGGGCATCGTCGGCTGGATTCTGGTGCCAAAGCGTCAGCGTCAAACGCAGATGACATGGGAGGGCGGCAAGCCGGTTGAGCCGTCGGCCGCACCTGTCGCGGTCGTCGCGGTATCGACAAATGGCGCATCCACCAACGGCGTTTCGGCGAACGGCGTCCGCAAAGTTGCACCGCTGGCCAAAGCGATGGCGCTACACCGACCTCAGAAATCGGGCGAACCGTAGGCTGCATGATTCGATTGAGCCTGTCGGTTGGCTGTGTGGCTGCGGTTGTTGTTGCGGTCGTCGTCCTGACTACCGAACCCGGCTACTACTGTGGCGCAACTTACGGCGGCGGCGCGCGTTGCCTGTCCGAAGGCGATGAGTTTCTGTTTCAAGCAAGCACGCTTGGATTGGATGCTGGTTCGGTCTCGGAGGAACGCATTGCCGAGCGAAGGCGTGCCGTGTTCGGCAGCGGACTCAGTCTCACCTTCGGTCAACATGGATGGTGGGGACGATCGTATGTGTACTGCCGGAGCGAAATCTGCGAGATTGAGCCAATTGCACTGACCGAAGACAGATTCGCTGTCGAACGAGGCAGGCTGCTCTATTGGCGCACGCTTC
Source organism: Dehalococcoidia bacterium (assembly GCA_965261715.1). Classification (GTDB taxonomy): domain Bacteria; phylum Chloroflexota; class Dehalococcoidia; order Bin125; family Bin125; genus Bin125. The sequence continues at coordinate 1,756,826 of OZ253471.1, read as the reverse complement.
CCGATGAGGCCGAAATGATTGAGGTCAGCGTTGGCGATCAACGACGGCTTGCAACTCAAGCGGCCCGAGCCGGAGGATATGACTGTTCCGCAGATTGGGGCGACAGGTTCGTCTGCTTTGACGAGGGTGAGGTCATTTCTGACGTCAGGGACAACGCCGCCGGTGGCGATGCAATTACTCCAGCGGGTTCCGGCGCGCAATTCAGCGAGGCCAGAGATCAGTTGGAGTTTGCATTTGGCGCACGCGCGGCCATCTACGAGATCCAACTCTGGATGACTTGCATTGCTAAGCGCTGCGTCCTAGGTGTGAGCGAGTCCGAGGGCAATGCGGGAAAGGTCTTGGAAGGCGCTTTCGCCGTTCGACGCGACGCCCCGCGCTGACGCTTGAGTTCGGTAGCCTTGTGACATGATTCCTCAGAGACCTCTGAACGATCGTCCTCACGGGTGGGTCGGGACCCCCTTCAGCCTTCGGCAGCTTCCCCCGCAAGGGGGGAAGCAGGAAACGGAACTAGCGACATTTGTGAAGCGGACGACGCGTGAATCCCGACGCTGACGGGAACGTTGCTTCGGTCGACGTAGGCTCGCGCCGACGCTGGCTGGTGCTTCTGGTCCTGGCCGGATCACAAACGATTGTGGCGCTCGACGCGACGATTGTGAATACGGCGCTGCCGACGATCAAGCGCGTCTTTGAGATGACGGAGTCACAATCGCTGTGGGTACCCGACGCCTACCTGGTGCTGTTTGGCGGACTGCTCCTGCTTTCGGGAGCGCTGGGCGACCGGTTTGGCCGGCGCCGGTTGCTGGTGATTGGCCTGGCAGTCTTCACGTTCGCATCGATTGCCGTTGCGTTTTCGCCTAACGCCGAGGCGCTAGTTCTCGGTCGTGGATTGCAAGGAGTGGGCGGAGCGCTGGTCCTTCCCCAGGGTCTCTCGACCTTGACAGCCGTGTTCCCGCGCAAGGACCGCAGCAAAGCATTCGGCATCTGGGCCGGTTCGTTGGGGATTGGGATGGCGCTCGGTCCCTTCCTTGGTGGGGCGCTGGTTGACAACATCGGCTGGTCTGCCGTCTTCTGGGTACCGGCGCCGTTGGCTGCGTTGGCGCTGGTCGGCCTGACGATCGTGCCGCCGACCAAGTCGGTCATGTACACCAAGCTCGACATGCCCGGAGCGGTGACCGGCAGCGTCGGGATGATTGCGATGGTCTACTCGATCATCGAGGGCATCCCCCGAGGCTGGGACGACCCGGTCATCCTCGCCACGATTTCGGTCGCCGTGATTTCACTGACGGCGTTCATCCTGATCGAGCGGCGCACCGAGCAGCCGTTGATGCCGTTGGGCTTCTTCAAGCAGCGGGACTTCGTCGGCGCGATGGTCGGCATGTTCTTCATCATGTTCGCGCTGATGGGCGTGCTCTTCTACCTGCCCCAATTCTTCCAACTGGTCCAGGGCGTCTCGGCGACCGAGAGCGGGCTGCGCGTCATGCCGCTCGCGATTGTGATGATCGTCTGCGCGCCAATCGCCGGCTTCATCCTGCCCAAGGTCGGACCGCGATTCCTGCTCTTCTGGGCGCCGACGGTCCACGGCGGCGGCTGTCTGCTGATCCTCGGGTTGGTGCTCGCGGTTGACACGCCGTATTGGATGATCGGGCTGGCCCTGGCCTGGCTCGGTATCGGTGGCTCGCTGCACATGCCGGCCACGACCGACACCTCAATGGCCGCCGTCCCCGTCGACATGGCGGGCAAAGCCTCCGCCGTCACAACGACCGGCCAGGAGCTCGGCGGGACAATGTCAATCGCCATCCTCGGCAGCTTCGCCGCCGTGATGTACGCCTCCGGAGTCCGCGACGGACTCAGCGGAATGCCACTCTCGACAATGGATGTCGATGTACTGGCCTCAGGAATCGGAGCGGCGCAGCAAGTATTCCCCACACTGGACCCAGCGATGATCGGAGAGGTGCAAGCCGCGCTGACCGAGTCGTTTGTCCAGGCAATCAGACGAACCTTCCTCTTCGGCATCTCATTCGCCGTGATCGCCGGAGTCGTCGGCTGGATCCTCGTGCCAAAGCGTCAGCGTCAAGAGCAGGCAACATCGCTGGGCGGCGTGGAGATTGTCTCCGTGGCCACCGTGTCGGCGAATGGCCTGTCGGCAAACGGCGTCTCGCCGAATGGGTCTCGTGAAGTTGCGCCGGTCGCAAGGACAATGGCGTCCACGAAGGCCCAAAAGTCAAGCGTTCCCTGAGGTGTCTGGCTTGCTTCGGCGCTGGATCTGGTTACTGTTAGCGGTCGCGGCTGTAGGAGTGGGTGCTGCTATATGTCAGACGCGATCAGAGCCGGCGATGGTCCTCTCGCCGTTACCCACTGACATAGACGAGGTGGACGTAGAGCGGTTGGGCACTTCCAAGTACGTTGATCCCTTCGCAGGCAAGCACTTCTGTGGGACGGACGTGTATTCGCTGTACGACAGAGGGAGCGTTGCGCACGGTTTGACGGGAGATTCTGAGTTGCCGCGAGAGATGGTCGAGGCGGTGGAAGAGCTTGGCTGGCCGATTGAGGAGTACGAACATCGATGGTTCGGTGAGTACCGGATTGTGCTGTTCTCAGCATCGCCCAACGACAACACGAAACCGCTCTTCGTCGACGCCATGGAAATCGTGCTCATAGAAAGCGAAGATGGCGAACGGACCTGGTCAATCCCCTATCGAAACTTGGGTCGATCGTGTGGCTAAGGGCGTACTCGGGGAAGGTGCCGCCGCGAGAGGACCACTGCTTCCACACGGCACAATCTCCGATGATAATTCCGATTTGAGAGGTAGGTTGCAGACGTGTGGTTCTACAGATCGGTAGCAGCAGTGGGAGCGACCTTGGTCCTCCTGACGGTCGGATGCAATGATCAGTCTCCTGCATCGGATGCGCGGGTCGACGATGGTGAAGTCGCCACAAATGCAGTTGTGCAGGATGTCGGTCAGGAATCCCAAGAGCGTCCGTCGGCTTTCGGGCGTGAAGAGGACCCGCCTGAGGAACTTGGAGTGCGAGCAGCATTTAGTCTGCTGGGCCTTCCCTACGTCAATGGCTTCAAGCACGGTGGACTGTGCGGTGAAGAGACGACCCGTAGCTACGCCGACGAGAATGCCCCCATCGCACATGGCCTAACAGCGGACTCCGACTTACCCGCTGAGCTGATTGATTTGCTTGAGGCTGGGGGCGAGTTCAGTCTGATCGACTACGAGTTCAGGTGGTTTGAGGAGGATCGCATCGTGCTGTTTACGCGGACCCCTCACGGGCCCGATGACAGAAACGTGGCTGCTGTAGCTGAAGTGGTGCTGTACGACGGACATCCACCTGCCTGGGGAGTGCGAGTGGACGGCGACCGCTACATCTGTGACGAATGAAGCGAACTAACGGGGTGGGTTGGTTCGAATTAGGCGCCCCCTGGTGACTCCGCCACGCGCTCGCCGATCATGATGGCCGTCAGATTCGTGTTGCAACTCACGATGTCGGGCATGATTGAGGCGTCGGCGACCCTAAGTTCCTCCGTCTGGTGCATCAGTCCCCGCTGAGCGGTGACCGCTGGCACGGCCGCCGCCACAGCCGCCCCCGCCCGTTGTCGCCCATAACACGCTCCGCTTCCCCCATCCTATACAGCACATATGTACTCTTGAATGGCAATCCTCATCGACAATCACGTGGAGCCCCCATGTCCTTCCCCCACTTCCCCAACCCCGCCCGACGAGCCAAACTCCTTCTCGCCCATCAACTCCGGCAGCAGGGACTCACCCTCCGTCAGATCGCCCAACGCATGGACTGCGCCCACTCCACCGTCTCCGGCTACCTCAGCGACTTCGAACTCTTCCGCACCGACCTGATCCAGGAACTCGCCGCCGACCAGATCGTCTCCCACGTCATCCAGCTCGCCGACCTCGCCGACGAACATCACGGCCGACGACTCGCCGCCGTCCGCGAACTCCGGCTGCTGCTCGGCGCCGTCCCCAAGATCCGATACGACGAATACCAGCGCGTCGGCGTGCTCACCCAGGCCGGCGTCTCCGTCGACCGCTACGGCAACCGCCACCCCATGCTCAACCGCATCTACCCGCCCACCCCCCAGGAATCGGCCAAACTCGAACAGAACGCACATCTCCCCGCCCAAACCGAACTCGACCCCGACCTACCCCTCGCCGTCACTCCCGACCGAAGACCTCCCCCTGTGGGGGAGGCGCCGCGCAGCGGCGGAGGGGGCCTCCTCACCGACTCACAACCCACCGACTCAATAGCGAACGACGCCCACCGCGCGCCACCGTCCCCGCCCCCGAGCGGCGACCCGCTCCCCTCCCCAGCCGACCAACCAGCCGACCAACCAGCCCTACCCGCCCGAACAAATCCGAACAACACCGAACAAGAATCCACCCCAAACCCAGCCCACAACGGCAAATCCTCTCATACCGACCAAAATTCCCCGCCCCCGACCAAACAACCGCCACAACCCGTTCCCGACTTGATCGAGGACCCGTTCGGCTCCCCCGTTCCCCCCGACATCCGCGACTTCCTCCAACACTCCACCCGCGACTGGCTCAACGACTACCCCCCGCACAACCCCGACCACCCCCTCCATCAAGCCGCCCTCCAGCTCAAAGCCGAAAAAGAAACCGCCGCCCTCGCCTCCACTGCTAGAGACGACCCATAGGGAGACCTGTGAAAAACTCTCAGATCCACTCTCCCCCCCTTGCGGAGACCTTTGAATTAGTCCGGCACTTGCGGTTCTCAGTCCCCGCCTCCGCGCGGGGACCTGCCCCCGTTCCTCGCCGGCTGAGCGACGAAGGGTCGGTTGCATATCTGGTAAGGAGCGATGAACAGGCGAGAGCAGGGCGAGGCGGAGCGGGTCCCCGCGCGGAGGCGGGGACTGGGAGATTCCCCATGCGTGACTTATCGAATGTCTCCTTGCGGGGAGAGATGTCACGGAGTGACAGAGGGGGGGTCCGCCGCCAGCGACCAGATAGAGGATGAGATCGGGAGACCCCCTCTGCCTTCGGCATCTCCCCCGCAAGGGGGGAGAAGGGGAGTTACGCATCGGTCTCTGCGAGGGGGAGCAAAGAGTTAGGTCGTCGTCACGATGGGATTCAACTTTGTTGAAGCGACTCCGCCACCCGCTCGCCGATCATGATGGCGGTCAGGTTCGTGTTGCAGCTCACGATGTCGGGCATGATTGAGGCGTCGGCGACGCGAAGATTCTCCACCTGATGGACTCGACCCTGCTGATCGGTGACCGCGAGCGGGTCGGTGGACCGACCCATGCGGGCCGTCCCACAGATGTGCCAGGTGGTTGAGGTGGTGCGGCGGACGTAGTCGGCGAGGGCGTTTTCTGACTTCATCACCTCGGGCCTCGGCGCGATCACACGCTCGGTGAACTGCGCGATCTCGTCGGAGTGCATGATCTCCCAGCACAGCCGCGCACCGTCGATTAGCCGCCGCAGATCCTCCGGATGCGAGGCGTAGTTCATGTCGAGCTGCGGCTGTTCGTTGGGATCGGACGAGCGCAGCGTGACGGAGCCGCGCGAGAGCGGACGCTGGATCACGGCGCCGATGCCAAACGACGGATGTTGTCGCGGTGCTTCGGTCAGGCCGCGCACCTGCTCCTCATCCCAGATCGTCGAGATCGCCAGTTGCATGTCGTTGAACTGGTTGGAGCCCGGCGCGGTGTAGCGCACGCCGACCTCGGTGACGATGTCGGGGTCGTGTACAACGTCGGCGTTGGGGAAGGCCTGCACGCCGGTGCCGCAGTGGTCAATCAGGTTCTCGCCGACGCCGGGCAGCGGGACGCGCTGCTTGATTCCGTGAGGCGAGAGCTTCTCTGCCGGTCCGATTCCGCTACGCATCAAGATCGCCGGGGAGACTGCCGAGCCAGCCGAGACGCAGACGCGGTCGGCGAGGATCACTTCGCCATCGCTGAGAATGACGCCGTCCACGCGAGCGCCCTGATCGCCGTCGAAACTGAGCTTGTCGACCAGCACGCCATGACGGATGGTCAGATTTTCGCGGTCGCGGATGCCAAGCAGATAGGCGATGTTGGTCGAGATGCGATTGCCGTTGCTGCGATTGCGCGGCCACGGACCAACCCCGGTGGCGTCGGGCAGGTTGTGGTCCCAGACGTCGTGGAAGCCGTTGTCGAGGCAGGCGTCGTAGAAGGCGCGCTGCAGCGGCTGCCACGTGTCGGCAGCGGGTCGCTCGATCGGCACAGGTCCGGATTGGCCGTGGAAGTCGCCGCCTTCGGGGTCGGATTCGAGGCGTCGGTAATAGGGCAGGACGTCCTCGAAGCGCCAATCGTCGCAGCCATGCGCGACCCAGGACTCAAAGTCGCCGGGCACGCCGCGCAGGGCAATCGTCCCATTGACGGCTGACGAACCGCCCATCACCTTGCCCCGATGCAGTGGGAACTCGCGGCCGTGACGAGCGTTGGCCTTGAAGCCCCAGTCGTGATCGCGCCACGAGACCCAGGGCTTGAGCAGATCGCGCGGCATGTCCTCGACACGGGTGTAGTCGGGTCCGGCCTCAAGCAGCAAGACTTTGCGATTCGGATCCTCCGACAACCGAGCCGCAATCACCGCCCCCGCCGATCCCGCGCCAATGATGATGTCGTCGTACCGAACCTCTTCTTGCGTCATGTCGTCCCCCGCATAGCTTCCCGAACTGCATCCCGAGCCGTGGGCTGAGGATACGTCAGCATTACATCAGCATCGCCAGATCATCCGATAACGTGACGCAGAGCAAGACTGGCATCCCCGTCTCCGTCATTCCTGCGTAGGCAGGAATCACGAGGCGCCTACGTCGTTGACGAGGCAGGACAACGCCGTACCGCAACTTCTGCTAGCGGAGAGCCGGGTACGGCGAGATGCATGGCCGCTATCGATGAATCAAGGATTTCGATTCCTGCCTTCGCAGGAATGTCGAGATTGGCGAGGAATGACGGAAGTGATGAGGACTTGAGTGAGTGACTCCATGCCTGACGATTTAGTCCCGGCCTACGAGGGCCTGGTCGTAGTCGATCTGTCGCGCCGGCTCTCAGGAGCGTTCGCGGCTCGGCTGTTTGCCGATCACGGCGCAGATGCAGCGATGCTGGAGCCGCCCGAGGGCCATCCACTACGACACGAAGCGCCATTCCTCAGCGACGAGCCGGGCTTGGAGCGATCGGCGCTGCACGCGTACTTGAACTGGAACAAGCGCTCGGCGGTGATTTCAGATCCGACTGATGCGGAGCCGTGGATCGCCGGCGCCGACGTGGTGATTACCACCGATGGTCCGTCCGCGCTCTCGACCTGGCCGTTGTCGGCATTGCGATCCGATGCCGTGCATCTGTCGGTGACGCCGTTTGGTCTGGACGGACCGCTGGCCGACGTTCCTGCGGGCAACCTGACAGTGAATGCGCGCTGCGGTTGGGCGTACATCAACGCGATGCAAGACGAGCCGCCGGTGACGCTGCCATCGCGTCAGACTGGATTCGTGGGCGGGTTGGCAGCGTTCGTGGCAGGCTCGGCAGCGCTGCGAAGGCGATGGGAATCGCAACTACCCGAAGTAGCAGATGTCCGAGAGCTGGAGGCGCTCACTCACACTGGATATCCGTGGTCGATTGGGGCAATCTACCAGGGCATGGGATGGTCGCGCGGCGCGGCGGGTGGTCGGCCTCGCGGCCAGCCCGGCCCGCTGTTTCACGCCGCGGATGGACGGATGAATTTCGGCTTCGGCGACTGGCATAACTGGCAACAGGCGATGGAGCTGCTCAATCTCCCCGACCAGGCCGCGCGCGAGGAGCTGCATCCGCACGACGGTAGGTACTCGAAAGACCTCGAGCCGGTGCGGGCCGGTGTGGCCCGAGAGTTGGTCAACATCGAAAAATGGCCGCTGTTTCACAAGCTGGCGAAGTTGCGTTGCATCTCGGGAGTGCTGCAAACAATTCCCGAACTGGTCGAAAACGAACAACTGCTGGCTCGCGGGTTCATCATCGAGACCGAGTTAGACGGCAAAACGGTTCGAGCGTCGGGCAACCCGCATCCGATGTCGCCGCCGAGCTGGTCGCTGCGTACGTCAGCGCCGAAGTTGGGATCCGACACGGTCGGTCCTGCGCAGTCCACCTCTGCCACCTCTGAAAAATCAGAAGTGGCTCCGACGAAGAAAGGGCCGTTGGACGGTGTTCGCATCCTGACATTCACGCAAGCATGGAGCGGCACATTCGCGACGGAGTTGCTTGGCTTCCTCGGCGCTGATGTCGTGCAAATTGAGGCGTTGCAACGCGTGGACATCTGGCGCACGGTGGGACCCCGCGTGCCCAACGCGATCCTCGACGATTCGAAGACGCAGCACGCGCTCAATACGCAGGGTCTCTACAACGCGGTCAACCTGAATAAGCGCGGGATCACGCTCGACCTCCGCTCAGACGAGGGCAAAGAGCTGTTCTGGCGGATGGTTCCCGAGTTTGATGTCGTCGCCGAGAACTTCCGGCCCGGCGTGCTGGACAGGTGGGGTATCACGCTGGAAACGCTCGCCGAGAAACGCCCCGACATCATCCTGGCCAGAATCTCGGGCTACGGCACGACCGGTCCCTACGCTCCCTATCCGGCCAACGGCGCGACGACCGAGCCGATGTCCGGCTTGTCGTCGATTCATGGCTACGAGAGCGATCCCGGGATGAACACCGGCGGGCTCTATCCCGACCCAATCTCTGGATACTCGGCGACTTCGGCGATCATCGCGGCCCTGGCGCGGCGCGACCGTGTCGGTGTTCCGCAAGAGATCGATGTCGCGATGCTCGAATCGATGGGCGTCGTGGTTGGCGATGCGATTACCGAGTACGACGCGACCACACGGATGCCGGTTCCGCTTGGCAATCGCGACCGACAGCGAGCGCCACACAACATCTACGCCTGCGCCGGAGACGATGAGTGGGTCGCGATCTCCGTGGAGTCGGACAGCCAGTGGCGGGCACTGTGTCTGGTGATGGGCGCTGCCGGCCTCACCGCCGACCTTGCGGAGGACGCGCGGTTCGCCGACGCGGCGTCTCGCAAGGCGAACGAGTCGGCGCTGGACGAGTTCGTCACGGCCTGGACTTCAACGCAGGATTCGGCAGAGGTTGAGCGACGGCTATTGGCAATCAGGATCGACGCCGGGCGGGTGAATCCGATGTACGACCTGTTCGAAGGGCCGGATCCATACCTGAAGTCGGCCGGGTTCGTGCAATCGGTCGATCATCCCGAGGTCGGGTCCTCGTGGTTGCCGGGTGCGCCGTGGCGTTTCAGCGGACCTGAAGATCGATTGCTGCGGCCGTCGCCATGCGTCGGCGAGCACTCGTTCGAGGTGCTGTCGGAGGAGTTGGGAATGACCGAGGCTGAGTATCGGTCGTTGGTGGACCGTCGGATTACGGGGACGCCGTACGACCTGGCGTCTGTGGTTGAGGCCAAAGTCTGAGAAACAGTGGCGGCGCCTCTCAATCGCCGCAACGTGACATAACCGTCGTCGCCCACGCGGACCCCCCCTCAGCCTTCGGCAGCTCCCCCCGCGAGGGGGGGAGCATGAGATCCTCGCTTCCGCCCTTGCGGAGACCTTTGAAAAACTCGCGAATTCCTGCTTCCCCCCTTGCGGGGGAAGCTGTCACGAAGTGACTGAAGGGGGGGCTCCGCGACAGCGGAGCCTCCCCATCCTGCTTAAGCAGGGGCCAAGTTTGGTCGCTGATATCGTTGCGATGGGTGACTGTGCTCTTGTCCTTGCCCAGCCCGTAGATGGAGTGACGTATGCCGCCGAGTGGTTCTGTGTCGAAGTTGTTGATTGCCAATCGCGGCGAGATCGCGATTCGCGTGGCTCGGGCGGCGTCCGATCTGGGGATTGGCGCCGTGGCCGTCTACTCGAAGGACGATGCCAGGTCTCTGCATGTTCACGCGGCTGATGAAGCGGTTGAACTCGATGGACTGGGCGTCCCGCCCTACCTGGATATCGACGGCCTGATCGACGCCGCTCAATCGACCGGCTGCGACGCGGTGCATCCCGGCTACGGATTCCTGGCCGAGTCGGCGGAGTTCGCGCGCCGTTGCCGCGACGCTGGATTGACCTTCGTCGGCCCGACGCCGCACCTGCTCGACCTGTTCGGCGACAAGGTGCGAGCTCGGCAGGCGGCACGGGAGGCTGGTGTACCGGTCATTGAAGGCTCGGACAAGGCGGTCACGCTGCAAGAAGCCCTCGACTTCTTCGAGTCGTTGGGCGAGGATGCGGCGATCATGCTCAAGGCGGTCTCCGGCGGCGGCGGTCGCGGCTCACGGGCGGTGACCGACATCGACGAGCTGGAGGCGGCCTGGCAGCGGTGCGAGTCGGAAGCGCGGATGGCCTTCGGCTCGGGCGCGCTCTATATAGAACAACTGATTCCTCGCGCCCGCCACATTGAGGTGCAGATTATCGGCGACCTGCACGGCGCGGTCGGACACCTGTGGGAGCGCGAATGCTCGGTCCAGCGCCGGTTCCAGAAGATCGTCGAGATCGCGCCGGCGCCAAATCTTGAGCCGGAGATGCGTGACGCGATCGTCGAGGCGGCCGTGCGAATTGCCCGCGATGTCAGCTACTCCTCGCTGGGTACGTTCGAGTTCCTCCTCGACGCCTCAGTGGGTTCCAACGGTTCTTTCTACTTCCTCGAAGCGAACGCCCGGCTCCAGGTCGAGCACACCGTGACCGAACAGGTCACGGGCGTCGACCTGGTGCAATCGCAGCTCCGGGCCGCGCAGGGCGCATCGATCGTTGACCTTGGCCTGGACGATCCGTCCTGGCTGCGACCGCGCGGCTTCGCGATTCAAACACGGGTCAACATGGAGACGTTGACTGTCGACGGATCGGTCCGCCCCGCTTCGGGCACGCTCAAGGCGTACGAAGCGCCTTCCGGTCCGGGCGTGCGCACCGACGGATTCGGCTATGTCGGCTACCAGACCTCGACCGCGTTCGACTCGCTGCTGGCCAAGGTCATTTCGCACTCCCCGACGCCGAGGTTTGAGGATGCGGTCACCCGCTCGCTGCGTGCGCTGTCCGAGTTCCGCATCGAGGGCGTCGCGACGAACATTCCGTTTCTCACCAATGTGTTGGAACATGAGGACCTTGTCGAAGGGCGCGTGCATACTCGTTGGGTCGACGAGCAGATGGCCGAACTGGCCTCGACCAACGGTGTGCAGCGCGTCCGCTACCTGCAGACCGTCACGCCGACCGCCGACTCCGGCTTCGCCGGCGCGCGCGTCGACTCGCGGGACCCGCTAGCCCTCTTCAAGCACGATGAGCAGGTCAAGCAGCAGTCGGTCGAGGTGGTCGAGGAAGATGCGCCGGACTTGACCGGTCCTGAGGGATCGATCGGATTGCCCGCGCCGATTCAGGGCACGATCGTCGCGATCCTGGTCGAGGAGGGCCAGGAGGTACGGAAGGGCCAGGACCTCGTCGCGATGGAAGCGATGAAGATGGAGCACGTGATCTCCGCCGACCGCGACGGGATTGTGAAGTCGTTGGCCTGTTCTATCGGCGACGTCATCCGAGAGGGATTCCCGCTGGTCTTCATCCTTGAGGCTGAGGTATCGGTCGCGGAACTCAGTGGCGACGACCTGATCGATCCCGATTTCATCCGTCCCGACTTGCAGGAAAACTATGACCGCCACGCACACACACTGGACGAGAATCGCCCGGTCGCGATGGCCAAGCGTCGCGGTCGCGGCTACCGCATGCCGCGCGAGAACATTGAGCAGCTTGTCGACCCCGGTTCGTTCCAGGAATACTGGCCGCTGATCGTGGCGCGCCAGCACCAGCGCAATACCGACGAACAGCTCCGCGAGAACACACCCGCCGACGGTCTGTTGGCCGGCACGGCGACGATCAACGGCGACCTGCTCGAGAACGAACGCGACGCTCGCGCGATCGTCGTCCACTACGACTACACGGTGCTCGCCGGCACGCAGGGCGGTCGCAACCACTACAAACAGGACCGCATGTTTGAGATGGCGCGGCGCTTCCAGTTCCCGATCGTCTTTTACACCGAGGGCGGCGGTGGACGTCCGGGCGACGACCGCACCGGCCCCGGCGTCGCGTTCGACACCTACACCTTCACGCAGTTCTCGAAGCTGAGCGGGTTGGTGCCGCTGGTCGGTGTGACCAACGGTCGCTGTTTCGCCGGCAACACGGCGCTGCTCGCCTGCTGCGACGTGATCATCGCTACAGAAGGCTCGACCGTCGCGATGGGCGGTCCGGCGATGATCGAAGGCGGTGGGCTCGGCATCTACACGCCTGAGGAAGTCGGGCCGATGTCGTTCCAGGTGCCGAACGGCGTCGTCGACATCCTCTGCAAGGACGAGGAAGAGGCGACCGACATCGCCAAGAAGTACCTGAGCTACTTCCAGGGACCGATCAAGGACTGGTCCGCGCCGGACCAGCGCCGCTTGCGGCACATCGTGCCGGAGAATCGGCTGCGGCTGTATGACATGCGCGAGATCATCGACACCATCGCCGACGAGGGCTCGGTGCTGGAGATTCGCGAGAAGTTCGGGATCGGGATCATCACCGCGTTCATCCGCGTCGAGGGTCACCCGATTGGCGTGATCGCCAACAACCCGCACCACCTCGCCGGCGCGATCGACTCGGACGGCTCCGACAAGGGCGCGCGCTTCCTCCAGCTCTGCGACGCCTTCGACATCCCCGTGCTGAGCCTGATGGACTGCCCCGGCATGATGGTCGGCCCCGACGTCGAGGCGACCGCGCTGGTGCGTCACTGCGCGCGGATGTTCAATACCGGCGCCAATCTCAGCGTGCCGCTGTTCGGTGTGGTCGTGCGCAAGGCGTATGGACTCGGCGTCCAGGCGATGTGTGGCGCCAGCGCGTTGGTCGGGTTCTTCACGGTCGCCTGGCCGACGGCCGAGTTCGCCGGTATGAACCTCGAGGGCTCGGTCAAGCTCGGTTATCGCAAGGAACTGATCGCGATCGAGGACGCCGAAGAGCGAATCGAGACGTACGAGAACATGGTCGCCAGGGCATATGAAAACGCCAAGGCAGTCAACGCCGCCGCCGGCGGAGGTCTCGACGACGTGATCGATCCGGCCGAGACGCGCAACTGGATCGCCAACAGCCTCAAGCGCCTCCCGCCAACGCCGGAGCGTCGTGGGAAGAAGCGCCCCTATATCGACACGTGGTAAAGAGAGAGGCAGAGAAGAGTTGAGTGGCGACCCCGAGCGGATTCGAACCGCCGGTCTCCACCTTGACAGGGTGGCGTGTTAGGCCGCTACACCACGGGGCCGTTCGAACAGTTTAGGCCGACTGGCCGGATTCGGCAACAGGGCATAAGGTGTACGCAGAGCGTCGGAGGTTGCAGATGGCACGCGGATCACGTCGAGGACGAGGCGGTGCGAATCGCGCCCAGCAGGCAGCGCGACCCCAGGGTCGGCGCGGCCAGCGCGGTCGCGAAGACATGTTGCCGACGGCGCAGGCAGGCGCTGCGAATGCCCCTGTGGGAGCGTCGATCAGCGGCAACATCCAGCAGCCGGCCGGCGTCGCCAGGGCTGAGGGAGCATCGGGCGGACCACGCGGAGGCGCCGTCGGAGCGCATGAGCGCCGAGACCGCCGAGCCCGAGCGGCCGCCGCCATGCACGACTTCCATTACGTCCGAGGAGACCTGCGCTGGATCGCAATCACAGCCGTCGCCAGCGTCGGCCTGGTGCTCGCGCTCTGGGCTGCGATCACGATGTAGCGCAACACTCACCAGCAACGCGTCCCCAGTCCCGGCCCCGCGCCGGGACCCGCTCTGTCTGCATATCGAGCGAGTGACGCCGTCAATCCCGGGCTACCAGGCAAGCATCGAGCACCATAGCGGTCGCGAGGGAACGGGTCCCCGCGTGAAGCGGGGACTAGGAAACTCGGACTGAGCTTCGGCTGGATCAAAAGTCCTCAGGCGGATCGACCAGCGCAAACGTCAACCGACCCTCCGCCGCCGTCTCTCCCTCGACCGTCGCTTTTGCGCTGGCGCGTCCGATGCCCCGGCGCAGACGATCCATTTCCACTTCGAGGCGCAGCTGATCGCCGGGTACGACCTGACGTCGGAAGCGCACGCCGTCGATCCCGGCAAAGAGTCCCAGCTTGCCCGCGAATTCGTCCGCCGATAGCGCGGCGACTGCGCCGGTCTGAGCCAGCGCCTCGATGATCAGCACGCCGGGCATGATCGGGTTGTCGGGGAAGTGACCTTCGAAAAACCACTCGTTGGTCGTCACATTCTTAAGGCCCACCGCGCGCTTGCCCGGCTCCAGTTCGACGATCCGGTCAACCAGCAGGATCGGATAGCGATGCGGGATGATCCGTCGAATAGCGCGCACATCCAGCGGGAGTTCATAGTCGGTCATGGTCACAGGTCTTTCAGAATGTCGATGATCTGCTCAGCGGCATGTTCGGGCATGGGCACGGCCGCTGGACGAATCTCGTCGGGATGGAGTCCGTGGAAGTCGGAGCCGACGGTCGGTATCAGCCCTAGCCGCCGCGCGAGCTGTTCGCCGTTGGCCAGCTCGTCGGGTCCGTCGTTGCGATAGTAGATCTCAAGACCGTCGCCGCCGGCGGATGCGAATGAGTTGGTCGCGCCCGTTGGATTGTCATAACGAGTGGGATGCGCCAGTGATGCGAAACCGCCCGCGTTGTGAATCATCTCCAGCGAGTCGGTCAGGCTGAGCAATGTTCGCGGAATGTAGGCCGGCCCCTCGTTGCGGAGGTAGCGGTTGAACGCCTCATGCACCGACTCGACGTGCCCCGCCTCGACGAGCGCTCGCGCGACGTGCGGACGGCCAATCGATGCGCCGTTCGCCATGGCGACCACCGCTTCGTAGTCAATCGGCAGACCAAGTTCGCACAGACGCTCCACGGTGCGGCGGGCTCGAGACTGGCGCTCCTCTCGGTAGGCGGTGAGTTGACGTTCGAGGTCATCGAGCGGCGCGTGGTCGGCGAAGTAGCCGAGCACATGCAATTCTCCGAGTTCAGGATCGTTCACGCCGATCTCGACTCCGGCGATCACTGCTACGCGGTGTCGGCGTCCTTCAGCCTGCGCGGCTTCGACGCCCGACAGGGTGTCGTGATCGGTGAGCGCCAGGAACTCCGCGCCATTGGACGCGGCCTGCTGCACGACCCACTCGGACGGCTTCATGCCGTCGGAGTGGGTGCTGTGCGTGTGCAGGTCGAGCCGCGCCATGTGGCCGTCTCGCGCCGGGCGACTTAGCGCGCGTACTCGGCGGCGCGGGTCTCGCGCAGGACGGTGACGCGGATCTGGCCCGGGTATTGCAGCGATTCCTCGATTTGCTTCGAGATGTCCCGCGCCAGGCGCATCGCGCCCAGGTCGTCGATCTCGCGCGGGTCGACGACGACCCGGACTTCGCGACCAGCCTGGATGGCGTATGCCTGTCCGACGCCCTCGAAGGAGGTTGCGATGTCTTCCAGCGCGCGCAGTCGCTCAATGTAGCGTTCTGCCGACTCGCGACGCGCGCCCGGACGTCCGCCCGAAATGGCGTCGGCCATCTGCACGATGATCGCTTCGACTGACCGAATCTCGACCTCGTCGTGGTGCGCCTCGATGCAGTGCGCGATGTCCTCGGACAGCTTGAATCGGCGGGCCAGGTCGCCACCGATGATGGCGTGCGTGCCCTCGACATCGTGGTCGATCGCCTTGCCCACGTCATGAAGCAGGGAACCGCGCCGGGTTACCTCGACATCGGCGTGGATTTCCTGGGCGATCATCGCTCCGATGTGCGCGGTCTCGACGGCGTGTCGGAGCTGGTTCTGTCCGTAGCTCGTGCGGAAGCGGAGCCGGCCGAAGATATCGAGCATCTCCCGCGGCAACCCGCTGCAGTGTGCCTCGATCGCCGCCTCATCGCCCGATTCGCGGATAATACGGTCAACGTCCCGTTGCGCCTTGGCGACGGTTTCCTCGATGCGGGTGGGATGGATGCGGCCGTCGGCGACCAGACGGCTCAGCGACAGTCGGCCAACCTCGCGGCGGACCGGGTCGAAGCCGGAGACCGTGACGACATCCGGCGTGTCGTCGATGATCAGGTCGCAACCCAGGGCCGCTTCGAGCGCGCGGATGTTGCGGCCCTCGCGGCCGATGATTCGGCCTTTCATCTCGTCGGAGGGAATTTGAACGACTGAGACCGTGGACTCGGTTGTCACCTCAGAGGCGACGCGCTGGATCGCCGTGGCGATAATCTTCCGAGCGCGGGTCTCCGCCTCTCCCTTGGCCTTCTGCTCCGCCTCGCGGACCATGCGACCGGCTTCGTCGGATATCTCCAGCTCGACGCGATCGAAGAGGACTGTCCGTGCTTCGTCCCGAGTCAGATTGGAAACCTCTTCCAGCCGCTGATCGTGCTCGGCCTCGCGTTGGTCCAGCGCGGCGCCACGTTGCTGCAGTCGTTGACCGTCGCGATTCAGCTTGGAATCGCGGTCATCAAGCGACCGGATGCGGTCATCCAAGGTTGCTTCGCGCCGGTCGAGCCGGTCAACGGCTCGCTGGAGGTCGTCTCGCGCCCCGCGCACGTCGGCGAGGATCTGGTCTCGTTCGGCTTGTGCTTGCTCCCGCGCCTCTTCTTGCCGTTTACGCGCCTCCCGATCGGCCTGTTCCCCGGCCTGTTGGAGGATGCGTTCGGCTTCGAGCGTGGCCTCGATACGTGGATCGGGCCCGCCGCGCAGGAGCCGCATAATGGCTCCCCACATGGTGTCCTCGGCTCAATTGGGTCGGCATTGCAAGTGCGTTGCCTGTGGTCACGTTGAATCTCGCTCTGCCACGCCTGTTGCGCCTGTCGGGTTCCAATATCGACAAGCGGCGGACAGGTGGTCTCTGGTAGGCAGACTACGCCCGTTAATGAACGGGCGCCAGTGGAGACTATTCGAGTTCCGACCACGCTTGCCGCAGAGACGCGCTGGTTTCGGCCGGAGCGAATCCTCGCATGGCCATGCGGCGGGTATGCAAGAGCCGGAACCTGGGCCAGGTCAAATCGGGATCGCGTTCCAACGTCAGGCGTAGGTTGCGCCTCGCGATCTCAAGGGCGACGGCGTAGTCGCTCAACGTTCCCTGCTCTTCCAGCGAGTCCAGGACGACGTCGACGGTCTGCTTCGACAGTCCACCGGTCCGCAGCTTGATTGCGATTTCGTTCCGGCTGTAGCGCTGCTTGCCAGCCAGCCGCTGTGCTTCGTGTGTGGCGAGGTCGAAGGACGCCGACTCACGGAGTCGGTCAACGAAGACCTGCTCGATCTGCTGTCCCCGTTTGATCCTTGAACGCTGAGCGAATGCGCGCGTACAGCGAAAGGAACTCCCGTCGTCAAAGTTGACTGTGGAGAGGGCTCCACTGGGCCGGATTGAGAGGACGGCAGTCATCGTTCGCTCCGCGTTGGGAATCGTCTAGCTGCTTAGCCCACCCGAGAGCGGCCTTTCTTCTTCGGCGGCGGCTTGGCGATCGGTTTGGACTTGGGCGCGCCGTCCTCTGTGAGCAGTGACTTGGCGTTGGGGAGCCCGCGTTCCTCTCGGATGCGCGCTTCGATTTCTTCGGCAATGTCGGAGTGTTCACGCAGGAACGCCTTGGTGCGTTCACGCCCCTGGCCGAGTCGAGTCTCGCCGTATGAGTAGAACGTGCCCTGCTTCTTGATCACGGACGGGGCCCCGGCCGGTGAGCCCGGCGCCGGTTCAATGCCGAGGTCAATCAGGCAGCCAGTCTTGGAAATTCCGTGCTCGGCGGCCGTGAACATGAGGTCGAACTCCGCGGTCCGGAACGGAGGCGCCACTTTGTTCTTGACGACCTTCGCCTTGATCCGCGTGCCAATGACAACCTGGCCGTCTTTCAATGTTTCGGCTCGGCGCAGTTCGATCCGGACAGACGAATAGAACTTGAGTGCGCGGCCGCCGGGCGTGGTCTCCGGGTTGCCGAAGACGATGCCGACCTTCTCGCGGAGCTGGTTGATGAAGATCAACACGGTCTTGGATCGGGCGACAACGCCAGTCAGTTTGCGCAGGGCCTGGGACATCAGACGAGCCTGTAGACCGACCTGTGTGTCGCCCATTTCGCCTTCGATCTCGGCTCGCGGTACGAGAGCGGCGACGGAGTCGACCACGACGACATCAATCGCGTTGCTGCGGACCAGCGCCTCGACGATTTCCAGGGCTTGCTCGCCGGTGTCCGGTTGCGCAATGAGCAACTGCGACACATCAATCCCCAGGCGCGAAGCGAACTCGGGATCCAGGGCGTGCTCGACATCGACATAGGCCGCCTGTCCACCAAGGCGTTGCGCCTCGGCGATGACATGTTGCGCGACCGTCGACTTGCCGGCTGATTCAGGTCCGTATACCTCTACGATGCGTCCGCGCGGTAGTCCGCCAATCCCCAGCGCTACATCGAGCGACAGGGCTCCGGTGGGGATGCCGTCGACTGTGAGTCGGGTGCTGACGTCGCCGAGGCGCATCAGGGAGCCTTCGCCGAAGCGGCGGTCCATGTCGCCCAGCAGTTCGTCAATCGCGGGCGGAGATTCGTTCGTCGTGTCGTTCGTCGTTTTCTTCGTGGTAGTCATGGGCAGTGGCTCTGGTGCATCGGTCGTCAGGGCAATGGGTTTGACGCCGTTGTCGGTCTTGCTAGCTGGCATAATATGCCCTTTCCCTTGTTGTTGAGTCTGGTTGCCGAGGGGCATTCCTGCGAACGCCTGTGCTGCGCACACTACGAAAGATGCTTGCCAATGTCAAGCAAACGTTCTAGGAAAGAGCGAAACCGAAGATCAGGCGCTGTTGAGCACAATCTGCGCGAGGAAATTTAGCCCGATCAGCGCCACTAGCGGCGACAGGTCCATCATCCCGATTACCAGATATCTGCGAAGCGGCGCCAGCACGGGCTCGGTGATGTCGAGCAGGAATTTGACGATCGGGTTAGAAGGATCGAGCGGCCGATTGGTGAACATCGGCACCCAGCTCATTAGCACCCGTGCGAGCAGGACGAACGAATAAATGCGCAAGCCAGTGCCCAAAATGAACAGGACATCACTCATTGCCGGCCCAGTTCTTCCGCTCGTTGGTGCGCGGCGGCGATCGCGTCAATCAGCGCGGCGCGCACGCCCCGTTGTTCCAGTACACGCAAGCCGGCCGCGGTCGTGCCGCCCGGCGACGTCACCATGTCTTTGAGAACGGCGGGATGCTGGCCGCTCTGGGCCGCAAATTCACTGGAACCGATGATCGTCTGCAGCACCATGCGTCGCGCGTCGTCGGGCCGCAGTCCGATGTTCACAGCGGCATTGATCATCGCTTCAATGATCAGGAAGACGTACGCGGGTCCGCTGCCCGAGACGGCCGTAATCTTGTCGATCGCGGACTCGTCGGCGACGTAGAGTTGTTCACCCATGGTGTCGAGCAGTTGGCTGACCAGATTGCGCTCATCGTCGGTCACACCTGCGGTCGCGGTCCAGGCGGTGAAACCCTTCCCGACCTGTGCCGGCGTGTTGGGCATGGCGCGGACGATGCGCTCAGCGCCGGTTGAGGCTTGGACGTCGGCGATCGTAGAACCGGCCAGAATTGAGATCAGCAGCTTGGCGCCGGTACCGCCCTCGCTGTTCAGCGATCGCAAGTCCTGCGGTTTGACGGAGAGGTAGACGACTTCGCCGCCATTGACCGCTTCGGCCTGATCGCCGGTCACCGAGATGCCGCTGAACTCGTCTTCCAGCCAGGCCCGACGCTCGGGCAGGACCTCGCAGACCGTCAGGTCACCCATCGAGACCACGCCGGCGTTGGTCACGGCGCGGACGAACGTCGCGCCCATCGTGCCGCCGCCGATCACCGCGATCTTGGTCACGCCGAACCTCCGACATGATCGTCGCGTTGGCCGAAGATCGCGCGTCCAATTCGGACCATCGTGGAACCTTCCTCGATAGCTACAGCGTAGTCGTTGGTCATGCCCATGCTGAGTTCAGGAAGCGTCAACTCTTCGGCAAGTTCACGCAATTTGCGGAACACCGGACGCACCTCTTCCGGGTTCGCCACTTCGGGCGCCACGGTCATGAGCCCCACTACTCTCAAATTTGAGAGTAGTTGAATGCTTGATAGTGCATCGGTCACTTCTTCGAGCTTGAACCCGTATTTCGTTGGCTCATTGGCCACATTCACTTCGAGCAACACTGTCAAGTCACTCTCAAGCCGACTCTCAAGCCGACTCTCAAGCCGTCTTGAAATCGCCTGCGCGAGACGCACGCTGTCGACCGACTGCACCGAGGCGAAACGTCCTGCATCTCGAGCCTTGTTGCGCTGCAGGTGACCGATCAGGTGGACTTCAGCCTCGACGTTCATCGCGCGGAGCTGTTCGAGCTTGGCCAGACCCTCCTGCACCCGGTTCTCGCCAAAGTGCCGTTGCCCCGCAGCCGCCGCCTCAGCGATGGCTTCCGCGGGAAACGTCTTGGAGACGGCAATTAGTTGGACGTCAGACGGGTCGCGTCCGGCTCGTGCGCAGGCGCCGGCGATCTGCTCGTTGACCCGACGCAGGTTGTCCGCGATCGACACCTCAGACCCTAACGATTGCTTCCTGGGCGACCGCTTCCATGGGCACGATGGTCGGTGAGTATGACGGAATCTCGTTGCCGCCGCAGACGCCGCACATGTTGCAACCGATCTCAGGCGGCGGACAGGCGATGGTTGCTTTCTCACGAAGATGCTTGGACAGCTCGCGCTCGAAGAACCGCGCGGTAATGCCGGTCTCGACGGCTGACCACGGACTCGGTCCGCCGCCCCAGGGCAGAGGGCCATCGAGGTTCCATTCGCCTGCCGCGCGCATCCATTCGCGAGCGGAGGGCGCTTCCATCTCGAGGATCGCGTGCGCCAGGCGTTGATCAGAGCGCGAGCAGATATCGTCGATTCGCGCCCAGGTTGGGCTGTCGCCGCGCAGCCGGATGCCGGTCTTGCGGAAGGCGTTCTCCAAGATGCGTTGACGATGTTTGACCAGCCCGGCCTCGGACTGAACGAGTCCCTGGTATGCCGTGGCTGGTTTGGGCACAAGCGGACCGACCGACATCACGAGCTCGGTCCCGTGGCCGTGCGCGTCGAGCCGTTCCTTGACCGCGATTCCGAGGTTGGCCATCGCCTCGACATCCTCGTCTTCCTCGTCGGGCAGGCCGATCATGAAGTAGAGCTTGAGCCGGTTCATCGCAGCCGTGCCGACCTTGTCGGCCGCCTCGATGATCTGTTCTTCCGAAACGGCCTTGTTGATTCGCTGCCGCATCCGCTCCGAGCCAGCCTCGGGCGCCAGCGTGACCGTCCGCGTGCCTCCGCGTGAGAGCACATCCAATAGCTCGGGCGCCAGGTTGTCGACGCGCAGCGACGAGACCGACACGCGACCGCCCAGACGGTCGGTTTCCACAGCCAACTCTGACAGCTGCGGATGGTCGGCGACGGCGGCGCCCAACAGTCCGACGCGATTGCTGCGCTTCAGGCCTACTTGCACTTGGTTCAGCAGCGATTCCAACGGTCGGTACCGAGGCGGACGGAAGACGTAGCCGGCAATGCAGAATCGGCAGCCCCGACCGCAGCCGCGCGCGGCCTCGATCAGGGTCATCTGGTTGAATTCAGTCTCATCCGTGAGAACCAGCGACATCGCCTCGGTCGTCGAGATGTCGCGCACCCATTGACGTTCAACGCCGCCACCGGATCCAATGGCCGGAACGAACACGCCGGGAATCTTGGACAGCGCATCAAGCTGATCGGCTCTTGGGCTGTAGGCGTACTCCTGCAGCGTGTCGATCAACTCTTCGAGGATTGGCTCCGCTTCGCCGATCACAAAGGCATCGAAGCAGTCGGCCAGTGGCAGCGGATTGGTAATCACCGCTGCGCCGCCGGCGATGATCAGCGGGTCGCCGTCGTCGCGATTGATGCTCAACGGCTCAATCTGCGCCGCCTGAAGCGAGCGCACGACGTGGTAGTAGTCAATCTCGTAGGTCAGCGTGTAGGCGACGACGGGAAAGTCGGCCAATGGTCGCTGCGACTCAATCGTGACCGGTCCGAGCGACGGGTCGTCGCCGCGCTCCGACTTGAGCGGTGGATCGTAGAACGCGCGCTCGCAGACGATGTCTGACCTCTTATTGAGCAGTCCGTACAGCGTCTGCAATCCCAGGTTCGACATGCCCAGGTAGTAGCTGTTGGGATAGACCAGAGCCAGGGGCAGGCGGCCGCCCCAGTCCTTGATCACAGCTCCCTGCTCAGCGTCCAAACGCTTGCGTGCCAGCGAGATCGTGCGCGAGAGGTTTCGTTTAGCCATTGTTGCCAGTGTAGGCGTGTGGTCTTTACGAACGTTGTTCCAGGCGTCGCTTCCTTCGTAGCTGGCGGTGCGATTTCCGAGACAGCCTGCTGAGAGGGCGCCTGAGAAGTCGCCGGACCATCATCTCCGTCATACCCGCGCTCCGCCGCGGGTATCTCGCTGTGCTCGGCACGAAGGCCGGGAGTCCGCTCAGTGATTGAAACGAGCGCGGTTCCTCAGGTTCGAGCATCGGTGCAGTACTCGTCGAGATTCCCGCGACGGAGCGCGGGAATGACGAATCTTGCACTTCTGAGACAGGCGCCGGGGCCGCGACTGGGAGCTATGAACGATCCGTTGGCGGGCTACTTAGTCAGCGGAAGCCGTCGTCCACGGGATTCTTAGGAATGCTCTGAACAACTCCGATCCTCGCTTCCCCCCTCGCGGAGACCTTTGAATAAGTCCCCTTCGCCCCCCTTGCGGGGGAGATGCCGAAGGCAGAGGGGGGGCTCCCCATCTCAAGGCCTATCTGGTCGCTGGAGGCGGACCCCCCCTCTGTCACTCCGTGACATCTCCCCCCGCAAGGGGGGGAGAGGGGAATCATGAGTTTTTCAAAGGTCTCCTCGCGGGGGAGGCTGCCGAAGGCTGAAGGGGGGTCCCTGCTCAGCCTGCAACACCAGTTGTTCAGAGCATTCTTAGTGCTCCGTGTCGCCCGCGATCAACTGCAATGCGTGGGGCAGAACGGGAGCCAGAGCATCCAAATTCTCGCGAACCGCGCGCTCGGAGCCAGGCAGATTGACGATCAACGTTCGTCCGGCGATCCCGCATATGCCTCGTGACAGCGCAGCCATGGGCGTCTTGCGCAACCCTTCCGCCCGCATCAGCTCGGCCAGGCCGGGTGCGTCCCGCTCGATCACTCGTCGCGTTGCCTCAGGCGTGTTGTCGCGAGGGCCGAAGCCGGTGCCCCCGGTTGTGACGATCAGGCTGATGCCATCTGCAACCCACTGACGCAATCGTTCAACGATCGCGTCAGGATCGTCCGACTGGATGGCGTGGTCGGTGACAGCAATGCCCAGTTCGGCCAATCGATTGCGGATCGCCGGTCCGGATGTGTCTTCACGACGGCCGGCGGCGCCCTGATCGGACAGGGTGAGGACGGCTGCGGACAATTGCTGGCCAATGTGCTGGCTCATTAGCGGCGTTCTATCTGGTCGTTCTGAATTTTGTCGGGCCTGGTTATCCACATTATCCACCATTGTCTACCCCCGTTTTGCATGTTTTCCACCTCTTCAGTGGACAAATTTGTTCCGATTCGGGAACTGGGGTCGATTTCCCTTGCTTATGGTCTTGAAATCTTCCCCGTTATGTGCATACAGTGCGATATCGGCAGATGAATGGGGAAAAATGGGGAACTCGGCATAACGTGAACAGGAAAGGCATACGGGGCATCTTACGTGGCGAACGTCGACTTCACCGGGGAATACGAACATCGTCTGGACGACCGCGGTCGTCTGGCGATCCCGTCCCCGTATCGGGGTCTGTTCGAACACGGTGGATTCCTGTTGCCGGGACCGGATGGACAGATCGAGCTCTACACGCCCGAGGGCTACGCCGCCGAGAAGCAGGTGCGAACGGTCGGCGAGAAACTGCGACCTTCGGCCAGACGCCTGGCGCGCAGCTTCTTTGGCCGGGTGCGACGGGTCGATCTCGATCGTCAGGGCCGAATCCTGATTCCGCCGCAACTACGCGAGGAACGGAATCTGGAAGGCGCCACCGTGATCATCGGGGTGGGCGACTACCTGGAGATCTGGAGCGCGGAGGCCTGGCAGAGCGAGCAGGCGGAGATCGACGAGGTCTACGCCGACCTACTGCAGGATCTCGCCGACGCCATCGACGCATCGAACAGTTCAAGCAACAGTTCAAGCACCACGTCAAGCAACTCGAACCAGGCGGAGGAGTCGGCATGACTGCTCCGCCTCGCCACCTCCCGGTCATGCTGGACGAAACGCTGGCAATGCTCGACGTCAAGCCGGGCGGACGCTACCTCGACGCCACCGTCGGCCTGGGCGGACACGCGGAGGCCGTACTCACGGCGTCGCGACCCGACGGCCGACTGCTCGGCTGCGACGCGGATCCCAACGCACTGGCCGCGGCGTCCGAGCGACTGTCTCATTTCGGCGAGCGTGTCACGCTCCAACAATGTTGGATGGACCACGCAGCCGCGGCGGCTAGCCATGCCCTGATGACTCCGCTGGACGGCGTGCTCTGCGACCTGGGCGTCTCGTCCCTGCAGCTCGATTCGCCGGAGCGCGGATTCTCGTTCCAGGCCGAGGGCCCGTTGGATATGCAACTGGGCCCGCCCGACGCTTCCGACGTTTCGGACCTAGTGACGGCCGACGAGATCGTCAACCAGTGGTCGTCCGATGACCTGGCCAACCTGATCTACGAATACGGCGAAGAGCACCGCTCTCGCCGCATCGCCCGAACCATCGTGGCGCGACGACCAATCGCAACCACGACCGAACTTGCCCAGGCCATTGTCGACGCGATTGGCATACGTCCCGGCGCCCGCATTCACCCGGCCACTCGGGTCTTTCAGGCGATTCGGCTGGAAGTCAACCGTGAGCTCGAGCGTCTCGCCGCATTCCTGGCTCAGGTGCGTGGCGTGCTGCGAATCGGCGGCCGGCTGGTCGTGATCGCGTTCCACTCGCTCGAGGACCGCGTCGTCAAGCGATTCCTGCGCGAACAGTCGTCGGGTCCAACACCGGCATTTCGGACGTTGACTCGCCGCGTGCTGCGGCCGTCGGCGGCTGAGGTCGAACGAAATCCTCGCGCGCGCAGCGCGCGACTACGAGCGGCGGAGGCAATCTGATGCCACGGCTGCAACATCGAGCAATTGAGCGAAGAGCAGAACAGGAGCACAGTGAGCGTCGGGAGCACGCTCGGAAATCGTTGAGCGGATCGTGTGCAGGGGACTACCTAACAGCCACTACAGTGAAGGAGAAGCCCCGCCGCCAAACCACTGGAACACGATTGCTCGTGGCCCTAGGCCATGACGAACGTGGACCACGTCCCCCTGTCTGCGCGCACGATCCGCTCAACGATTGCCGAGCGACTTCACACCGACCGATGGTGTGTGTAGCCCACATTACGTCAATTTCGCCAATCCGGCGCCGACGCATGACTACTTTCCGTAACGAATCACCTTGCCTCTGGTTGCTCCCGCGCCGGCGAGTGTCCAAGCGCCGTTGTCGAACGCGTCCAGCCGCCGGTTTGGGAACATCACGTCGTCGAACGACGTTCCGATGACAACGGCAAAACCCAGCACGACGCTCGATGCGTCGTTGCCGACCTCGGCGGCCAGTGATTCACACCATGCGCTCCCGCGACCAGTCCTGCCGCGCCGGCCACGCTACACAGGTCGAATGCCGGCCTGGGCCTGGCTGGCCGTCTTCGGACTCTGCATCGCGGCGACGCTGCCGGTCATCCGCACGTCGAGTGTGACTGAGAGCGGCACAGAACTACGCACGCTGGAAGCGGAGCGCGAGCGCTTGAACTCCGAGATCCGATCCCTCGCGGCACATGTCGGACAGCTGGGATCGTTGTCTCGAGTCAAGCACCAGGCGGAGGAGCGGCTGCATATGGTCCCGGCCCGCCCGACCGCTGTGCTTGGGGTCAAACTGCCTCCGCCCGCTCGAACGATGCCTGCTCGATTCCTGCCGCCGTCAGATCAGGTCCTCGGCGGCTTGACCGATTCGTCGCCGTTGGCCGACCAGTCGATCTGGGGTGCGATCTTCGACATATTGATCTTCGAGTAAATCGCGACGACGAAAGGGCAGGACAGTGGCGAGTCCGTCGTCGGGCAGTGGCTTTGAGTCGATCTCCACGTGGCGGATGCGCGTGGTCATCGCCCTGCTGCTTGGACTCGCGCTCATCGTGGTCATTCGGCTCGTCATGATCCAGGTCATTGAGCACGAGCGTCACGAAGCCTACGCCGACCGAACCTGGGCCATCGAAACCAAGGGCCCGCGCGGCGCCATCCTCGACCGCAACGGATTCCCGCTGGCGACGTCGATCGACGCCTGGGAAGTACACATCGACACGCGCCTCTGGGCGCGTTCGCAGTTCCAGTCGACCGCTGCCTCGCGCCGCCTCGCCGAATTGCTGCGGGCGTCGGAGTCGGTCGTATTGTCGCTGGCTGCGCAGGCCGCCGCCGCAGGCGGCCACGACGCGTTGGTCGCCTACGGACTCTCGGACGCGCTGGGCGCGCAGATACACGCCGAGGCGCTGCACGGCGTTCAGGTCCGCAAGACCTCCACGCGTCGCTACATCGAAGGCTCGATGGCAGCGCCGGTGATCGGTCTGGTCGGGCGCGACGAGCAGGGTCTGGCCGGTATCGAGTATGAATTCGATGACGTCCTGGCCGGCGTAGCAGGTCTGTTGGTGCAGGAAGTTGATGGTTTGGGACAACCGATCCCGTTCGGTCCTCGAGCAGAGTTGCCGTACGAACAGGGCGCGTCCGTCGTCCTGACCATCGACCGCAACCTGCAATGGATTGCCGAGACGACGCTGCTGCGGGCGGTGGAGCAGTGGAACGCGCGCGGCGGTCACATCATCATGATGGACCCGCGCAACGGCGACATCCTCGCGATGGCCTCACTGCCGACCTACGACCCCTCGACGATCGACCTCGACCTGCCGGAATCGATGGCGCTGCTCCGTTCACGCGCCGCCTCCGACATCTACGAGCCTGGGTCAACGATGAAGGTGATCACGATGGCAGCCGCCATCGATGCGGGCATCGTCTCCTCCGAAACCACCTTTGTCGACACCGGCGCCGTGGTGATCGGCGACCGCACGATCAAGAACTTCGACCTCTCCTACCACGGCGAGCAAACGATGACGCAGGTATTGCAGCGCTCGCTCAACACCGGGACCGTCTGGATCGTGCAACAGCTCGGCGGCCGCACGTTCTATGACTACCTCTATAAGTTCGGATTCGGCTCGACGACGCATTCGGGACTTCCGGGAGAGATCGGCGGCGTCGTCACCGATTCCTCCGACATCGTCTGGTCGCCCGCACAGCTGGCGACCAATTCCTTCGGTCAGGGCATCGCCGTGACCCCGCTGCAGCTCGTGCAGGCCTACGCGACGATTGCGCGGGGCGGCGTTCCCGTCCGCCCTCGCCTGGTCACCGCCGTGATCACCGCCGATGGCGTCGACCTCATCGAACCACGCACCGGACCGCGCGCGATCAGCCGTCAAACCGCCGCCACGGTGACCTGGATGATGCAAGCCGTCGTTGACGGCGTGCCCGGACACCCTGCGCGGGTCGAAGGCTGGCCGATCGCAGGAAAGTCGGGCACGTCGGATGTCGTAGAGGACGGCGCATACCTGGAAGAAGAGTCACTGGCCTCCTTTGCCGGATTCGCGCCCGCCAATGATCCGCGCGTGGTCGTCTTCGTGCGGATCGACCGTCCGCAGGGCGAAATCTACGGCGGAGTCGTCGCCGCCCCCATCTTTTCCGAGTTGATGGCGCAGGTCCTGCCCTACCTCGGGGTCCCGCCGACCGCCTACATCGCCGATTCCGACGACTGGAATACCGCCCCGAAACCCGGCTCCGACGGAGACAAAGCAGTGGTGGTCGACGAGCAAGATCAGGCCGCTCTTACGGCCAGTGTCGACGGCGAAAGCGATGACGCCTCGCCGGTGACATACATCCGGAACGACGAGGACAACGAGGACAACGAGGACAACGAGGACGAGGAGGACGAGTGATCTCCTCCAACGATCTCGCGCGCTTGCTGGCTGAGCACTTGCGTAACCAGCCCCAATCGAGCGCCGAGCCCTTCTCCGACATCGTGGTCGATTCCAGGGAGGCCAGCCCGGGTTCACTGTTCGTCGCACTACGAGGCGAGACGCAGGACGGTCACCAATACGTCGAAGACGCTCTGCAACGCGGAGCATCGGCAGCGCTCGTCTCCAGGGCGTCGGGCCTGCGTGGGTCCTCCCTGTTCGTCGTCGATGACCCGCTCACCGCACTACAGGAAGCGGGTCGCCGCTGGAGAAAAGAGCGTTCCGCACAGATCATTGGCATCACCGGTAGCGTCGGCAAGACGACGCTGCGCGAGGCCGCGTACCAACTCCTCTCACAACACTTCCCGACTCACCAATCCCCGCGCAACTTCAACGGCGACATCGGGCTCCCCATTGCCCTGCTCGGTATCGATCCCGCAGACGAATGGGCAGTGATCGAGATTGGGCCGTACTCCCAGGAAGAAATGGAGCTCCTGGTTTCGTCGGCCCAGGCAGATATCGGCATTGTCACCAACGTCGGACCGACTCATCTCGAACGCTTCGGCACGCTGGACGACACGGAACGGATCAAAGGTCTGTTGCCTGAATCCGTTCCCGCCAACGGTCAGGTCATCCTCAACGGCGATGACCCGCGAGTCCGGCGAATGTCGCTCAGGACTCAAGCCGAAGTGTTGACCTTCGGATTCAGTCAGCAATGCGATCTGCGCGCCTCGAATGTGCAGGCGCGCGGATTCGACGGCATCGAGTTCACGCTCCACGACACTCGCGAAGACTCCCAGGTGCATGTCGAAACGCCACTGATCGGCGCGCACCAGGCGATGACCGCGCTTGCGGCCTCTGCGGTTGGGTTGCGCGCCGGACTTTCGCTGGATGCGGTCGCTGAGTCGCTGAGCCGTCTTCAGCCCGGCTCCCGGCTGGCGCGGCGGACCGCCGGGAACGGCGCCACGATCATCGACGATTCCTACAACGCGGCTCCGCTCTCGATGCAGGCAGCCCTCGACCTGTTGTCCGCCTGCCAGCCGCGACGCATCGCGCTGCTGGGCGACATGTTCGAGCTGGGTACGGAAGAACGCCCGGCGCATCAGAACGTCGGAACATATGCCGCCGGGCGCTGCGACTGGTTGATCGGTGTCGGCGAGCGATCGCGCGACGTGGTGGAGTCGGCGCGCATGGCAGGTCTTTCGGAGGCATGCTGGGTCGCCGAGCCAGAGCAAGCGACAGACATCCTGCTCCATTCGCTGGAACGCAACGACACGCTGCTCGTCAAGGCCTCACACGCAATGCACCTCGAAGCGGTTGTGGAGAGGCTGGCCGACAAATGACCACCTTCTCGCTCGGCACCGCCGGAATCGCGTTTGTCCTGGCGCTCGTCGTCGGGCCGTTCATCATCCACTGGTTGGAGGGCCGCAGCGCCGGCAAATCCATCTCCGACGAAGGCCCAGCCTCGCACCTCGTCAAGGCCGGCACGCCCACCATGGGCGGGCTGATCTTCCTGATTCCAGTCGTGATCCTGACCATCGTCGCCAACCTCGTCGAGGGCGACCGTTGGTCGATCCTGCTGCCGCTCGTTGGGATCGTCGCGCTCGGCGCAATCGGCTACGTCGATGATCTCGGCACACTCATCGGCCGAGCACAAGCCGGCCTGACCTGGAAACTGAAGTTTAGCCTGCTGGCGATCTTCTCGATTGCAGTGGGCCTGGTCCTCTACTTCGCGCTTGACGTGCAATCGCTCAATATCCCCTGGGCTGGCCAATTTTCGCTTGGCCCGATCTACATCGTGATCGCGGCAGTCACCGTGTTTGCCACCGTGATCTCTGTAGCCATCTCCGATGGACTCGACACGCTCTGCGGGGGCACGGCCGCGATCGCGATCGCTGCATTCGCCGTGATCGCCGTCGGACAGGAACAGGACTTCCTCGTCCGGTTCGGCTTCACGACCGTCGGCGCGCTGCTGGGCTTTCTCTGGTTTAACGCTCACCCGGCCAAGGTCTTCATGGGCGACACCGGCGCCATGGCGCTCGGCGGCACACTCGCGATCCTCGCCTTGATGACCGGTCACTGGTTGCTGTTGCCGGTCATCGGCATCGTCTTCGTCATCGAGGCCGCCTCCGACATCATGCAGGTCGGCTGGTTCAAGTGGACCCGGCGTCGCAGCGGCGAGGGTCGCCGCATCTTCCGCATGGCGCCGCTGCACAACCACTTCGAAATGGCGGGCTGGTCCGAGCCGCAGATCGTCACCCGTTTCTGGCTGATCGGCATGGCCGGCGGCATTCTCGGTATCGCCCTGGCATTGCAGGCGCCCAAATGAGCCTTCCAATTCCTGTCCCGGCGCCGAGTACGTTTAGCGGCCAGACCATCGCTGTCCTCGGTTTAGGCATCGAAGGCCGCGACGCAACGCTCTTCCTCGGTCGTGAGGGCGCGAAGGTCATCAGAGTCGACCAACGCGCCGAACGCGCGGATCGAGCTCAAGACGACCTAGCTCTCTTGGACGAAGTCGACGGAATCATCGCCAGCCAGGGAGTCCCCTACGACATCCCCCTGCTGGCCGCGGCGGGACGCAGGGGAGTGCCGGTCTACGGGCCGATGCAGATCTTCCTCGAACGATGTCCCGCTCCGGTCATCGGCATCACCGGAAGCGCCGGCAAGACCACGACAACCACGCTGGTTCACCAAATGCTTCAGGCGGCCGGCGTGCGCTGCATCGTCGGTGGCAACATCGGCCAGGGGCTGCTCGGCCAATTGCCTGATGTCACGCCGGACACGACGGTGGTCGCAGAGATCTCACACACGCAGTCACTCCGAATGACCCGCAGCCCTCAGATCGCGGCGATCACAAACATCACCCCGAACCACCTCGATCAATTCAGTTGGAGTGAATACCAGGAACTGAAACACCGCATCGTCCAGTACCAGACCATCCGCGATACCGTCGTGCTGCCGTTCGGCGACGACCTGGCGCTGCAAGCAGCAGCGAGAACAGAGGCCAGCCAGCGTTGGTTCGGCATCGGCAAGCCCGCAGTGCCCTGGTTCTGTGCCGTCTGGAGTGACGGTCGCGACATCGTGCGCAACGAGCGACATGTGATGCCGATCGGGGAACTGCTGATCCCCGGCGAACACAATCTGCTCAACGCGCTGGCTGCGCTGGCAATCGTCGCCGACCGTGTGCCCGACGATGTGGCCGCGGACGTGCTGCGATCCTTCACCGGCGTCCCGCATCGCCTGGAGCTGGTCGCGGAAGTCGGCGGTGTCCGCTTCATCAACGACTCCATCGCCACCACGCCCGAGCGCACACTCGCCGGACTGCGTGCGACCAAGGGCGACATCGTGCTCATGCTCGGCGGTCGCGACAAGAAACTGCCCCTCAACCCGCTCATAGATGAACTTGAGCTCCACGTGAGGCAAGTAGTGCTGTTCGGAGACGCGGCTCCCAAGTGGACTCATTGGCTGTCAGAGCGAGGTGTCAACGCGTTCAATGCGGGCACGTTCGAGTTGGCGTTCGCGTGCGCCGTTCGGACTACGAGACCGGGGCAAGCACTGTTGATGTCACCGGGCGGTACAT
Organism: Dehalococcoidia bacterium; assembly: GCA_965261715.1. Taxonomy (GTDB): domain Bacteria; phylum Chloroflexota; class Dehalococcoidia; order Bin125; family Bin125; genus Bin125. Next base: position 1,725,191 of record OZ253471.1, on the reverse strand, counting down.
CGTTTGACGCCTATCCCAACTTCGAGGCTCGGGGGCAACACTTCCGCGATTTGGTCGGCAATGTGGTCAGCCAGTGGGCGCAGGACAGGAGCTCGAACGATGACCGTTAATCGAGCAGCCGTCCCGGAGGTTACCGCCAATAAGAGCGGCGTGCTCGGCGGGGTCCGTGTGCCGAATCCTCGCTCGACCCGGGAGCTGATCGAGGGCGAACGATTCACCGTTGGTCGCCGCATCGTCCGGCGTCTGCGCCGTCCCGCCTCGCCGCCCGATTGGGTCCTGGTCGGCTCGGTCATGGCGCTGGTCTTTATCGGCCTGATCTTCGTGTTCTCTTCATCATTCGCCATCTCCCAGGAACTGCACGGCAACACCCGATACTTCGCCCTCCGCCAACTGATCGGCGCGGGCATCGGACTGGCGGCGTTCATGGTGCTGGCCCGAATCGACTACCGAATCTGGCAACGACTCTCGTCACCAATCATCTGGGTCTCACTGGTCATGCTCGCCGTGGTGCTGGTACCCGGCATCGGACACGAGGAAAACGGCGCCAAGCGCTGGATTCAGTTCGGTTCGCTGCCGGCGCTTCAGCCATCCGAGTTCGCCAAGCTGGCGATCTGCATCTACGTCGCCGCCTGGCTCGCCGCCAAGGGTGACGAGATCAAGCGCATCCCGCTTGGATTGGCTCCGTTCTGCATGATTATCGGCGTCATCGGCGGACTGCTCATGCTCGAACCCGACCTCGGAACCTTCGCCGCCATCGCCTGCACCGGCGTGGTCATGTTTTTCCTCGCCGGCGCCGCGCTGCGACACATGGTGATGCTCGTGGTCGGTGGTTCGGCGGTGCTGCTTGCCATCGTTGTCGGCGCCGGCTACGGCATGGAGCGCATCCGCGCCTTCTTCAATGCCGAAGACGTCGCCCAGGAAGCCGGCTACCAGATCATCAATCTCGTCTCGACGCTTGGCTCCGGAGGTCTCACCGGCGTCGGACTCGGGGCATCGAGGCAGAAATTCTTCTATGTCCCGTCGGCCCACACCGACGGCGTCTTCGCGATCATCGGCGAAGAGACCGGGATGCTCGGCGCGATGATCGTGCTCACGATCTTCGGCGTGCTGATCTACCGCGGGATCCGCGCGGGCATGAGGGCCGAAGACCGATTCGGCACCTTGCTCGCCTTCGGTATCGTCGCCTGGTTCGCGCTCCAGGCCTTTTTCAACGTCGCCGGAGTCATGCGCACCATCGTCCTGACCGGCATTCCCCTGCCCTTCCTCAGCTTCGGTTCGTCGGCGCTGATCTCGTCGATGGCTGCCGCCGGCATCCTCGTATCCATCTCACGACACGGTCGAGGCAAGATGCCGAATCTGGCCGACCCGCCGCTCAACGACGCCGCGCCCACCCGCGATGTCGCACCAAAGCGCGATACCAGGAAACCAGGACCCTCGCCATTCAACAGCGGACGTGGAGACGGCAACTAATGCCAACCGAGGGAACCGGACGGCCTGTACGGATCCTGCTCTCCGGCGGTGGTTCGGGCGGGCATGTGTTTCCCGCCTTCGCCGTTGCCGACGCTCTACGCAACCTGATCGAGCAGCGAGGCGACACCGTTGAGTTCCGCTTCGCCGGCACTGCCGACGGCGTCGAGTCCGAGCTCGCCGGCGAGGCCGGACTGCCCTACGCAACGATCGCCGCGCGCGCCCTGCGCGGCCGGAATATCTTCTCTCAACTGCTGTCGATCGGAGCGACGGCGACCGGCGTGGTCGACGCCTTGTCGCTGATGCTGCGCTTCCGGCCTCATGTGGTCTTCCTGACCGGCGGCTACGTCTCGGCGCCGGTCGGCATTGCTGCGTGGTTGGCGCGACGACCGATCGTGCTGCTCCAACCCGATATCGAGCCCGGCTGGACGCTGCGGGCGCTGACGCCGTTCGCCAGCAAGATCTGCGTGACCCACGAACGCTCGACCGAGCGATTCAGCGAGGGCAAGTCGGTGGTCACCGGCTACCCGCTACGCCCTGGCTTCGAGGATCTGGACAAGCCGCTGGCCCGCGCCTACTTCCAATTGAATGGTGGTCCCGCACTCCTGGTCACCGGCGCGGTTCGCGGAGCGCACCGAATCAACGATTGCATCGCCAATCATCTCGAACAGTGGCTGGAAGAAACGCAACTGATTCATATCTCCGGAGTCAACGACTTCGAGCGCCTGTCGAGCCTGCGCGACACGTTGCCTGCCAAACTGCAGTCTCGTTACCGTCTCTACACCTATATGTCCGAAGAAATGCCGCTGGCGATGGCCGCCTGCGACCTGGCCGTCTCCAGAGCCGGCGCGTCTGTGATGGGCGAATACCCGGCCGCCGGACTGCCAGCGGTGCTCGCTCCACTGGGAGAGGCCGGCGGACACCAACGCTTCAACGCCGAGCTGTTGGCCGACGCCGGCGGCGCCGTGGTGCTCGATCACGATCGCGTGACCGACGAACTCTATGACACCGCCATTGCCCTGTTGACCGACAAGCCGCGCTTGAAATCCATGCGCGAGGCCATGTTCAATCTGCGTCGCGTCGATGCCGCGAAACGCATTGCCGAAGTGATCCTTGGTGTGGCAAAGTGACGTAACGATGACTATGAACGTTCACTTCGTTGGAATTGGCGGAATTCATATGTCCGCCCTGGCCCACATCCTGCTGGATGACGGCCTGGTCGTATCTGGTTGCGACCGGACCGACGCTCCAATTTTGCAACCGCTCCGCGACCGCGGCGCTCGAATCGTCATCGGTCATAACGAACATCACGTGACCACCGCAACCCAGGTTGTGCGCACGGCGGCCGTCCCCGAGTCACATCCCGAGGTCGCCAGAGCGATTGAATTGGGCATTCCGTTACAAACTCGCGCCGAATTGCTTTCCGAGATCGCGTCCTCGAGAGAGGTGATCGCCGTTGGCGGCTCACACGGCAAAACGACCACCACCGCCATGATCGCACATGCCATGCGGGCCTCGGGCCGCGACGCCGGCTACGTGATCGGCGGCGAGGCGCCCGACTTCTGCGTCCACGCCAGGCGCGGAACCGACCCCTGGCTGGTGCTGGAAGCCGACGAATACGGTCGAGCCTTCCATCACTACACACCGTCGGTCGCTGTGCTGACCAACTGCGAGCCCGACCATCTCGACTACTACGGATTCCAGGCCGCGCTCGAGCAAGCCTTCCTGCAATATGTGCGAACCGTCAAGCAGGATGGCGCCCTCGTCGTCGGCATCGATTCAACGTTGGCCGCACAGATCGCGTCAACCTTGCGCGCCGAGCGACCCGACGTGCAACTCATCACCTGCTCGTCGAAATCCCCGGCGGACTACCAGATATCCAGCAACGATGACTCGTATGAGTTGACCACACCGGCCGGTGTGGTCAGCGGCGAGCTCGTCCAGCCAGGCGAATATCAACGGCAGAACGCGGCGACGGCTCTAGCGGCGCTCGTCGCCGCCGGGTTCGACCTCGCAACGTCGGTTGAAGCGCTGAACACCTTCAACGGTGTCAATCGACGATTCCAATTGCACGGCGAATGCAACGGCGTCGTCGTCCTTGACGACTACGCGCATCACCCGACAGAAGTCTCAGCCGCTATCGCCGCCGCCAGACAACGCTGGCCCGACCGACGTATCGTCGTGCTCTTCCAGCCTCACACCTACACCCGCACGTCATATCTGATCGACGGCTTCCGAACCTGTTTCGCCGCCGCCGACCTGGTCTACACCGTCGACACCTACGCCGCCCGCGCGATGACCGGCGAGGAATTGACGTCGGAACAGTTGGCCGACGAGATCATCGCGCCCAAAGCGATCTATGCCGGCACTGTCGAACACAGCGGAACGGTGGCGGCTGCGAACGCACAGCCTGGAGACCTGATCATCACGATGGGCGCCGGCGATGTGGATGGCGCAGGGCCAATCATTCTCTCTGCGTTGGGCGGCGCGGTATGACTCGCTCAAGAATCCTCCAGGCGATGATGCAGGAGCTGAATGCGCTCCGCGCCGAGCCGCTCAGCCGACACACGTTCGTGCAGGTCGGCGGACCGGCGGACTGGTTCGTCGTGGCCCGCGACAGCGAGGCGCTGATCGCTGCCATCAAGACCTCCCATTGCGCCGGAACGCGATTGACCGTGCTTGGAGCCGGCTCAAACGTCCTGATCCGCGACGGCGGCATTCGCGGTGTCGTCCTGCGCAACGAGTCAAAGCGCTGCCGCAAGGTCGGCGACGCCAGGATCGAGGTCGAGTCGGGATACCGCTTCGCCGCGCTGGCCCGTTCGACCGCACGGGCCGGACTGGCCGGACTGGAATGGGCAGCCGGCATCCCCGGAGCCATCGGCGGTGGTCTGCCCACCAACGCCGGCGCATACGGCTCCGACCTCTCCGACATCCTGGTCTCTGTCCAGACGGTCTCACCCGACGGCGACCCGTCCCAGTTCGACGCGGACGAGCTCGGACTCACATACCGAGACTCCCGACTTCGCAGCGGCGCGCTGGCCGGTCACATCATCACGACCCTCACGCTGCAGCTAAGAGAAGGCGATGTCTTTACTTCGCTGGCCGAAATCGACCGAGTCGAATCGCTGCGCAAAGCACATGCGCCGACCGGACCGTCATTGGGCTCGACCTTCAAGAATCCCACAGACGGCCCTCGCAGCGCCGGACAACTGATCGACGAGGCAGGTCTCAAGGGCACAAGAATCGGAGCCGCGCAGGTCTCGGAGCTGCACGCCAACTACATCCGCAATGTTGATGTGCCCCACGCTCGCGCCACCGACTTCCTTGCCCTCATCGCGCACATTCAAGATCAGGTGAATCAACGCTTCGGGATCAGTATCGAGCCCGAAATCGCCATCGTCGGTGAGGAGCTGGCCGATGGTGAATGAGCCACGAACCCTGGGTATCGTCCTGGGCGGCGCATCCGTCGAGCACACGATCTCGGTGCGCTCCGCTCGCGCAGTGATCTCGGCCGCAGATGTAAAGCACTGGCGAGCGGTCCCGTTTGCCGTGTCGCGCAGTGGTCGCTGGCTGACGCCGGAAGCGTCACGTTTAAGCCTCGAAGCCATCGAGTCCGGCGCTCCCGAAGAGATAGCCGAGCCACTCAGCAACAGCGATATCTCAATCACCCCCGAGACATTGTCAGCGCTGCTGCAGTGCGACGCCGTTTTCCCGCTGATCCACGGAGCGACCGGCGAGGACGGCGTGCTCCAGGGGTTCCTCGAAACGTTGGGAGTTCCCTACGCCGGACCCGGCGTCGCCGCCTCGGCGATTGCCATGGACAAGGCACGCTGCAAGCAAATCCTGCGCGACGCCGGCATCCCCGTCGCGCCCTCCATCGTGGTCACCTGCGACGACTGGCGAACCGACCCGGTGTCTGTCAGCCGACGAGCGGCGGAGCTTGGCTATCCCTACTTCGTCAAACCATCGCGCGGCGGCTCGAGCATTGGCATTAGCAAGGTCAACTCGCGCGAGCAATCAGCCGACGCGATTGCGGCCGCGCTTGCCTGCGATTCGGAAGTCCTGATCGAAGAGGCCATGCCGTCGCCACGAGAGATCGAATGCGGCGTGCTTGGTTCAATCGGTGGGCAGTCACCCATCGTCTCGTCGCTCGGTGAGATTCGCACGACCCGCGAGTTCTACGACTACGAGGCCAAGTACGAAGATCCCGAGACACAACTCATAGCACCTGCGGATGTCGATCCGGCGACAACCAATCGCATGCAAGAGCTCGCGCTCGACGCCTTTCGCGCCATCGGCGCAGAGGGCATGGTCCGAGCCGACTTCCTGGTTGGCCCCGACGGACGGATGTGGCTGGGCGAGCTCAACACCATTCCCGGTTTCACATCCGCGTCCATGTATCCCCGTTTGTTTGAAGTCGACGGACTGCCGCTCTCAGAGCTGGTCGACCGTCTTGTCGAGCTGGGGATCGAACGCCACATGCGTCAAGGGCGAGTGTTCCGTGGAGATCGCGAGGCTCACCGATGAGTCAAGCTCCCGGTCCTGCTCATGGCAATGATGCTCCGGTCACCAAAGACGTGGTTGTTCAGCCCGTGCCACTGACTCGACGCCAACGGATCGGGCAGCAACTGTCGTCGATCTCGTCCCCGTCGTTTCCGCGCGGACCGCGCATTGCCTGGCCGCGACTTGCCCTGGCGGCAGTCTTGCTGTCGGTTGCCTCGCTCGGCGTGATGCTCGCCCTGCTCAATTCACCGTTGCTGGAGATCAAGACGATTGAAGTTGAGGGCGCTGAGGTGATCTCTTCAGCCTCGGTCAAACAGCTCGCGGGACTCAAGGGACAACACGTGCTCTTGGCCAATCTTGAGGTTGCCGAACAGCGCATCGCGGCGCTGCCGATGGTGAAGCAAGTAACTATCGGACGGGACTGGCCGAATGGCATCAGAGTTGTCATAGTGGAACGTACACAGTGGGGCCGGTGGCGGGCCAACGACACCGTGTGGGCAATCGATTCTGATGGCGTGATCCTTGAGGGCGCTGCGCCTGCGTTTAGCGGGCCGATCGTCACTCAGACCTCCGCACTACCGGCGATCCGCGCCGGAGCGCGGGTCGATACGACGGCCGTCGAGATGGTGGCCGAGCTGCATAAGCGTGGAGCTCCGCTGCCCTTGCCCAGCGTGCTCGCCTATGAATGGTCGCTGACCGACGGCCTCGTCGTTGTCACTGAACATGGACACGTCATCTTCGGCGATGCCGACGGACTGGACTACAAGTACGCCGTTTGGACGTTGCTGGAGCGAGAAGCGCAAGCTCGCGGTGAACCACTGATTCTCGCCGACTTGCGTTTCGGACTACGTCCCCGAGTTGAAATCGGGCTGAATGTCGGTCGTGACATTCGGATCCTGGACCGCACCGCAGCAAGCATTCCCAAGTAGCTCAAGAGCGAGATCAACGGACCACGAAACCTGGAGCAGTTATGCCGCCAACGTCTACCGCCAGTGTCGCCATCGATCTCGGGTCGTCGGTTATTACCACGGTTGTTGGTGAGCGCCACGAACATGGGCATTTGCACATCCTGGGCGTCGGCCAATCTCCCTCCGTCGGCATCGAAGCCGGTCAGATTACCCATGTCTCCCGCGCCGCAGCCGCCATCCGCCATTCGCTCGATCAGGCCGAGGCCTCCTCGGCGCGTGAGATTCTCTCGGTCGGCATCGCGGTATCCGGTCCTCACCTACAGAGCATGAACAACCGAGGCGCCGTCGCACTGCCATCCTTCAGCGAGCCGATCCGCGACTCCGACCTGATTCGAGCCATCGATTCCGGCCGAGCGGTCACGATCAACACCGCCAGCACGCTGCTGCACGCGATCCCGCGCTTCTACGTCGTCGACTCCGAACGACGATCATTCGATCCGCGCGGACAACACGGTCAGCGGCTCGACGTCTCAATGCATCTCGTCACTGCATCGCAGAGCGCGATTCAGAATGCCGCCCACTGTGTGCAAAACGCCGGCGTCGATGTCGAACTGATCGCAGCCAAGCCAGTCGTCGCCGCCGAGCGCGCGATCCGAGGAGATGAAAAGGAGTTTGGTGCGCTGGTCGTCGGTCTCGACGCCGGCGTGACCAGCCTTACTGCCTATGAGGACGGCGCAATCTCGCACACGTCGGCGATGCAAATCGGGACCGGCCACATCGCCCGCGACCTCTCAATCGGTCTGCATTGCACCAATGACGAAGCGCGCCGCGTCATGCAAACGCACGGTTGCGCCATCCCACAGCTCGTTCCCGAAAGCGCGCCGGACATCGAGCTGCACGGCTTCTCTCCGGGCCACGCACAGAACGTCTCGCCGAGCTTCATCGCCGAGATCATCTACGCCCGTGTTTGCGAGATCATCACCATGATCGGGAACCGGGTCACCGAGCATCAACTGCAGCACGCCGTCAACGGCGGCATCATTCTCACCGGCACAGGCGCAACGTTGAACGGCGTCGATCTGCTCTTCAGCAAAGCGATGGAATCGCCCGCTCGCGTCGCCGGCGTCGGCAACCTCTACGGATTGACAGACAAGTTGAGCAGACCCGACTCCTTCGGCGCGGTCGGGATGCTGGACTGGATGCTCGACTCCGGCGACGCCATGCAGGCGAGCCAGGCGAACAACCTGCGCCGACATGTCGATGGCGCCGGATCGATGTTTGGTTCGCTCGCGTCGGGCGTGGCCAGCCTGGCCCGTGTCTTCAGCCCCAATTCATGAACACTCAGCCGGCTGAACCGTCCAACCTGCGGACGGCAGCCACCAGCACCTCGATCGACGAACGCAGCAACGACGGACGAACGAGAGGATCGCGCAGATGACGAGACGAACTTCCAATAACCGCACCGAGGGCATTCCCCCCATCACCGTCGTTGGCGTCGGAGGTGGTGGATGTAACGCGGTCAACCGGATGATCGCCGACAAGATTCGAGGCGTCGAGTTTGTCGCGGTCAATACAGATAATCAGCAGCTCGCCAGCACCAGGGCTGAGACGATCATTCGCATCGCCGACTCCGAATCGGACGGTCTCGGCGTCGGCGGCGACGCCGAGCGCGGCGCTCGCGCGGCGGAGAACAGCCGCGACGAGATTCGCAGTCTCTTCACCGAGGTCGACATGGCCTTCATCACCGCCGGCATGGGCGGCGGCACCGGCACCGGCGCAGCCCCGATCGTCGCCGAAATCGCGCGACAGGCCGGCGCGCTGACCATCGCCGTCGTTACCCGTCCGTTCGAGTTCGAGGGCGTTCCCCGCGCGAATGCTGCACAGGAAGGCATCGACCGCCTCAACGATGTCGCCGATACGGTGATCGTGATCCCCAATCAACGGCTTGTCGACAAGAACGACCGCAGCCTCACCGTGACGCAAGCCTTCAATCGCGCCGACGACGTGCTGCGACAGGCCGTGCGCGGCATCTCCGATGTGCTCACCGTGCCGGGCGAGATCAACCTCGACTTCAACGACGTCAAGAAGGTGATGGGCGGCGGCGGACACGCGCTGATGGCGCTCGGCCACGGTTCCGGCGACAACCGTGCGCTCGACGCCGTCGAGGAGGCGATCCACTCGCCGCTGCTGGAGAACAGCGTCCACGGCGCGACCCGCGTGCTCTACAACGTCACGTCCGCCGGCGACCTGGGCATGCTCGAGCTCTCGCAGGTGGCCGACTTCGTCCGCGAGAAGGTCCACCCCAACGCCGAGATCATCATGGGTACCGTGATCGACGAGTCGTTCGACGGCGACATCCAGATGACCCTGATCGCGACCGGCTTCGTCGACCCTCGTGAACAGACCCATGCGCAATCCATGCCGACCTTCGCAACGAATGCCCCCCAATCGTCTGCCATCTATTCCGAGCCGGCGCCCGCCCAGCGCTCACGCGAAGACATCCTCGAAAGCCTGACGTTCAAGCCGGTCGAACCGCGCAGCCCCGAGGAGCTCGCGACTCCTGCATTCCTGCATCGTCGACAATCGGTCGCCAGCACAAACGGGGCGCCGCCCAGCAACGGCAGCAGCGGCAATCGTCGCTGGGACCCGAACGCGGCGTTCGGACGCGAATGAGAATCGACGTCGTCACGATCTTCCCGCCGCTGCTTGCGGGCGCGTTTGAGCACAGCATCATCAAACGCGCCCGCGACCGCGGGATCGTCGATGTCCAGGTCCACGACCTCCGCGACTACACCAGCGACCGACACCGGACGGTCGATGACTATCCCTACGGCGGCGGCGCGGGCATGGTGATGAAGCCCGAACCCTGGTTCCGGGCCATCGAGGCGCTGCGAGTCCAGGGCAATCCCGGCCGCGCCGTTCTGCTGACACCACAAGGCAAACAATTGAATCAGGGCCTGGTCCAACGCCTGGCCGCCGAGGATCGATTGATCATCCTCTGTGGTCGCTACGAAGGCGTCGACGAGCGGGTGCGAGAGCATCTCGCCGATGAAGAGGTCTCCATCGGTGACTACGTCCTCTCCGGCGGCGAGCCCGCCGCCGTTGTCCTGGTCGACGCAGTTGTCCGCCTGCAACCGGGTGCATTGGGTTCGTCCCAGTCGACCGTCGAGGAATCATTCGCCGACGGCCTGCTCGAGTATCCCCACTACACGAGGCCGCCCGAGTTCCGCGGCTGGCGCGTCCCCGACATCCTCCTCAGCGGGAATCACGGCGCGGTCGAGCGATGGCGCAGAGAGCGACAGATCGAGCGAACCCGCGAGCGTCGCCCGGACCTCCTGTCCGAATCGGATGATGTGTCAGGGACAACGACTTGAGCACCCAAACACAACCCCGTTCGGCTAGTACAAAAGCCGGTCGCTGGCCTAAGCTGAGATCACGAGTTCTCATCCCAACCTTCTGTGCAGGAGCTGATCATGGACCGCAGCGATCTCCTGACCCTTGAACGCAATCCGGACATCGAAGAGTTCCAACCGGGCGACACCGTTCGCGTCCACGCGATCATCGTCGAGGGTGACCGCGAACGAACGCAGGTCTTCGAGGGCGTCGTGATCCGGCGCAAGAAGCAGGGTTCCTCCTCGAACTTCACGGTCCGCCGAGTGACCAAAGGCATCGGCGTTGAGCGCACGTTCCTCTACCACTCGCCGAGGATCGAACGGGTCGAGGTCACCCGTCGAGGCCGAGTCCGCCGCTCCCGCCTCTACTACCTCCGAGACCGAACCGGTCGAGCCGCAAGAATCCCGCAGCGTCCGCGAAACGCGAAGCGCTCAATTCACTCGTACTAGCGGATCACGCACAGCGCTCCTCTCGGTCAAACCCGCAGCACTATTTCCGTCATACCCGCGCTTGCCGCGGGTATCTCGCCGTGATCAGCACAGAGGCTGCCTGGCGATTGCCATCCCTCGAATAGAGAGCTGCCGACCCACTTCCCCGCTCCCCCTTGCAGAGACCAATGCAAAACTCTCAGTTCCCCTCTCCCCCCCTTGCGGAGACCTTTGCAAAACTCTCGGATCCCCTCTCCCCCCCTCGCGGGGGGAGATGTCACGGAGTGACAGAGGGGGGTCCGCCGCCAGCGACCAGATAGGCACTGCGACAGGGAGCCCCCCCCTCTGCCTTCGGCATCTCCCCCGCAAGGGGGGAGAAGAGGAGTTTTTCAAAGGTCTTCCTTGCGGGGGGAGATGTCACGGAGTGACAGAGGGGGGGCGCCGGCGACGACCAGATTGGCATTGCGATAGGGAACCCCCCTCTGCCTTCGGCAGCTCCCCCGCAAGGGGGGCGCAGGGGAGTTACGCATCGGTCTCTTGCAGGGGGAGCTGCCGAAGGCTGAGGGGGTCCCAACGACCGTCGGAGGACCCCCTCCGTCACTCCGTGACACCTCCCCTTACGAGGGGGAGGCAGAATCTCTACTTGCTCGAAGCCTCATGCAACGACACCGCGTCCGACACCAACGACCGAATCTCCTCCGACGGAAACTCCCGACCACACCGCACCTTCAGATGACGCATCCCCTTGCCCGTCCCCTCCAGCCGTGACTCCGACTGCGGCAGCTCCGCGCCGCGGAAGAACTGCAACCGCACATAGCCCGTCGCGCCCATGATGCTGCACATGTTTCCGTTCTTGCCCTCGTGCACCCAGGCTGGATAATCCCATTTCGTTGTCTCCGACACTCGCGGATTGGCGCTGACCGCCTCCCTCACCACGTCGCGAACCTTGAGCGCCACGAGCCGCTCGGCCTCGTCAAGTCCGGCGAAATACTGATCGAACCTGGACTCACTCATCCGAGCTCTTGGGAGGCTCCGTCGATTCCACGATTGCCGTCAAGCCCTCCATCCCGACCACTTTGACTGACGACCCTTCGCTGATCTCCACTCCTTCCGCCGACCGCGCCGACCACAGCTCGGCACCAACGAACACAGTGCCGCCGGGCGTTAACGTGTTGTGCGCTACGCCTTCCCTGCCGACGATTCCGCGAGGTCCCTGGAACGACCACTTCGGTCTGCGCCGATCCACCGCTACCAGCGTCCCCACGCCGAAGACGAGCGCCCCGATCAATCCGGCGCTGACAACCAATGCCCAGATCGACACCTTCTCCGCGTCCACCGACGCGTCGCCGATCAGCAGCAATCCGCCCAAGATCAACGCCACAATCCCACCGATGCCGAGGAAGCCGAATCCGGCGACGAACACCTCCGCAATCAGTAGCACGAGCGCCAATACCAGCAAGGCGATGCCGGCCGGATTCGTGTCCAGCGGACCCAACGCGAAGAATCCGAAGATCAACAAAATCACACCGAACACCCCCGGACCGACCAGGCCGGGCGAGAACGCTTCAACCAGTAGCAGCAGGCTGCCGATGGAGGTGAAGATGAACGCGATGTTCGGGTCGGCGATCACATCAAGGATCGACTCGACCACGTTGTAATTGGTCTCCACGATCGGCGCATTAGCGAGGTCGAGCGTCACCGTCTCCCCGTCCGGGTCGAGCAGGACTTCGCGTCCGTCGATCTGGTCGATCAGATCGAGCAGGCTGTAGGCCGTCAGATCAACCACGTTCAGTTCCACCGCCTCGTCGCCGGTGATCGAGACCGACTCCCGAACTGCCGACTCCGCCCACTCCTCATTCCGCCCGCGGTGCTTCGCGATCCCCCTGATGTCCGCGGCCGCATCGTTGGTTACCTTGTCGCGCAGGTCGCCGTCGATGTCGCTGCCGCTGCCCGAGATCGGATGGGCCGCGCCGATCTGCGTGTTCGGCGCCATCGCAGCGATGTGAGCGGCCATCGTGATGAACGTCCCTGCCGACGCAGCGCGAGCGCCAGCCGGACTGACAAAGATCACGACCGGAATCTGCGCAGCGAGAATCCGCTGGACGATGTCGTCCGTAGACGAAATCAAACCGCCCGGCGTATCCATCATCAAGATCCACGCCACGGCATCCTGTTTTTCCGCGCGGTCGAGAGCGCGGTCAATGAAGTTGGCCGAAACAGGACCAATCTCCTGCGCCATACGGGACACATGCACCGCGCCAGTTGGATGATCGGAGCCGCAACCCGACAGCAACATCGAACCAAGGCCCAGGCCTAGCAAGAGCAGAGCGAGCGCTCGCATTGGACGACGAAGAATAAAACTCATACGTCAAGAATAGGCAGGCGCGATAAACTCCGTTCATGCCTCCCCTGGTGACCCACATGATCGCCGCCGTCCGCGTGGGCGGCCAAGTCGGTGCTGAAGACGCGCCGCTCGATTACGAGAACGGCGAATACCTGCTCGGCGCGACCACCCCCGACATCCGCGTGCTCACCCGCTGGGATCGCGAGCGCACGCATTTCTTCGACATCTACGACGACGGACATCAGGATTGCGTCGAAAAGTTCTTCAGCGCCCACCGCATGTTCCGCGACCCCGCCAACCTGTCCGCCGAAACCCGAGCCTGGGTCGCCGGCTATCTCACCCACGTGATCATGGACCAGGAATACGTCTTGCAGATCTATCGGCCGTTCTTCGGCAGCCGCTCGGTGCTGGGCGGTAGTTCCCACGCCAACCTGCTGGATCGCGTCCTGCAATACGAGATGGACCGCCGCGAGCGAGAGTCGGACGAACAGATGCATCAGATCAGGCAGGCGCTATTCGGCTCGGCGATCGAAATCGACGCCGGCTTCGTCGACCGCCCGCTGCTGACACAATGGCGCGACACCACCGCCGCCATGACCGAGCATCCGCCCGATTGGGAACGCTTCTCCTTCATCGCCTCACGACACCTGAAGAGCGCCGGCATCGAGAGCGAATCCGGCCTGCGCGAGTTCATGGACAACATCCCTCAGTTGCTGAATGACACCATGTCGCACGTCGACCAGAGCGCACTCGACGGCTTCTTCGAATCCACCGCCGAGCGCACCGCCACCGTCCTCCGCGACTGGCTCGGCGCAGACTGATGGTCATCGCCGCTGATCAGGTTGAGATCGAAATCCCGATCTGGCGCGGCGCAGCCGAAGCTCGGGAACGGCTGCTCTCACGTCGCCGGCCCGATGACGACGCGCTGAGCGAGATCGAACGCACCATCCTGCGCCGACTCTTCGACGACGAGCCGGAGTTCGAGGAGGCCGTGCGTCGCATCATTGATCGCGTCCGAACTGGCGGAGATGATGCCGTTCGCCAAATCGCCGAAGCGGTCGACGGCGCAGCCCCGGAATCCCTCGTCGTCACTGAACAGGAGTTTGCTCAGGCGCGAACCGAGGTCTCACCCGAGCTCGTCTCCGCCCTCCAGCACGCCGCCGACCGCGTCCGTCGCTATCACGAGATGCAGCTCGAACACGCCGCCAAATCCTTCTCCAGGGGCGGCCTGGGTCAGGTCGTCCGACCTCTGGCGCGTGTCGGACTGTATGTGCCGGGCACTGCGGCGGTCTATCCATCGACCGTGCTGCACACCGCGATCCCGGCCATGGTCGCCGGCGTGCCGGAGATCGTCATCGCCTCGCCCGCCGTCCCATCTGAGGACGGAACCGCGACCGTCAACGCGCTCAAGCTGGTCGCCGCCGAGATCGCCGGCGTCGACACCGTCTACAAGGTCGGCGGCGCGCAGGCCATCGCCGCACTGGCCTACGGCACCGAATCAATCGGCGCGGTCGACAAAATCTTCGGACCCGGCAACCGATTCGTCACCGCCGCCAAGCGCCGACTCTACGGAGTCGTCGGCATCGATGCGATCTACGGCCCCACCGAGACCCTGATCGTCGCCGACGATACCGCCAACCCAGAGCTCGTCGCTGCCGACCTGCTCGCCCAGGCCGAGCACGACAATTTCGCCGCGCCAATTCTGATCGCGACCAGCGAATCACTGGCCGAATCCGTGGCCGCTCAGCTGGTTGAACAGACCACGGACCTGCCGCGCCGCGAGATCGCGCTCAACGCGGTCCGCAATCGCGGCGGGCTCGCCTTCGTCCCCGACCTCGACGAGGCCCTGGCCATCGCCAACGAGTACGCGCCCGAGCATCTCGCGCTCGTCGTCAAGGACGCCCACCAGCGCATCGGCGACGTCCGCAACGCCGGCGGCCTGTTCGTCGGCGAGGCCTCGCCGGAGGCGCTCGGAGACTACGTCGCTGGACCATCGCACGTGATGCCCACCGGCGGCTCGGCGCGGTTCGCTTCGGCGCTCAACGTTGGCGAGTTCATGAAGATCACGACGATCATCCAGGTCACCGACGACTTGCTCGACGAAATCGCCGGAGACGCCGAACTGATCGCTCACGCCGAGCACCTCGACGCCCACGCCCGCTCGCTCGAACGCCGACGCCGAGACCGATGAGCTCCACCCGACCTGCAATTCGGCCGCATCTCGCCCGACTGCCCGGCTACGCGCCGGTCGTCCCGCTCGCCGAACGCGCACGCCTGGCCGGTCTCGAGCCTGAGGACTGCCTCAAGCTCGACGCCAACGAGAATCCCTACGGCATGCATCCAACGGTGCGCGAGGCGTTGCAAGCTGCCCTCAGCGAGCCGAATTTCGGCTCAATCTATCCCGACCCAAATCAGACGGTCCTGCGAGAAGCATTGGCGAGATACACCGGTGTCGACGCCTCAATGATCATCGCCGGCGCGGGCGCAGACGAGCTGCTCGATCTCACCTTGCGAGCTCTGATGACGCCGGGCTCCTCGATCATCACCTGTTCTCCGTCATTCGGGATGTATCCATTCCTGGCAGATGTAAACGAACTCAAACTGATTGATATCCCCCGAGGCGATGACTTCGCGCTTCCCACTGAGGAGTTGTTGGCGGCCGCCAGAAAGAGTGGGGGCGATTCCGTTGTCGTCCTGACCTCACCCAACAATCCCAGCGGCGATCTCATTCCGACGGAACTGACTCGCGAACTCCTGTCCTCAAGCGCAACGGTGATGCTCGACGAGGCCTACATCGAATTCGCCGGCCTCGACGCCTCCGCGCAGAACCTGCTTTCCGAGTTCCCGCGCCTGATCATCATGCGAACCTTCAGCAAGTGGGCCGGCATCGCCGGACTCCGACTCGGATACGCGCTGGCAAATGCCGACCTCATCGCCGACCTGATCAAGGTCAAGCAGCCGTACAACATCAATCAGGCGGCGGAGGTCGCAGGAATTGCCGCAATCGACGCAGCAGCAGAAATCGGCGAGCAAATCGACACCATACGCCGAACCCGAGATTCCCTCTACCTAACGCTTCAAAGCGTCGAGGGATTGTCGCCGTTGTCGTCGCAATCCAACTTCATCCTGGTCGCAATCGATCCCGCACTCGGAACCGGCAAAGAACTGCACGACCGACTCGCCAACGTCGGAATCTTCACGCGCACCTACAGCGATCCAGCCCTCGCCTCCTACCTGCGCATCTCGATGCCGCGCCACGACCAACTCGACACGCTCGTTGAGCGGCTTGGAGCGGCACTCTGACGGACTATGTTCCGCCGCGAGATTTCCAGAAGGAACAGTTGTGAAGAATCAATACGCTGGAGCCATCGGAGATTACGGGAAGTATGGATTGCTCCGCGCACTCTGTCGCGACGGCGACCCCAGGTTGGGTATGGCCTGGTGGATGTCTAAGGACGACGGGTCCAATTCGGGCGGGAGAATTGGCTACCTCGAGCAGCGCAGCCCGGCACTCAGAGATTGTGATCCGGAATTGTTCGATGCCCTGGCTCGGATGGTGACGGGGGGATGGAGGTGCGTCAATGCAGTTTGCGCGCTGGACATCCTGCCGCGCGACACCTTGCACCATCTCGACACATTGAACTTCGACAAGGAATCTACACGCGCCGATCGGAATGCCTCGCGGAAGGAATGGGTCGCCGGCGCTGTTCGCAAGCTTGCTGGCGCGGAGCTGGTCCACTTCGATCCCGATGTCGGCATTTCCGACACGTTGAATCGCACCGCAGCGACTCAACCGATGCACGTGTTCCCCGATGAGTTAGCAGCAGTAGCCGACCCTGACAGAAGCATCACCGTGTATCACCACGTCGGTCGTAGCGGTTCCGCAAACGAGCAGTTTCTTCGCGCTGCTGGAGTGCTACACAAGGCCACAGGTCGCGAGCATCGACCCTGGATTCTCCGCTGCTACCGTGGCTCGGCCCACGGCTACTTGATCTCCCCCGCCGAACGACACCGCGAGTTGCTGCGGTCCCGTCTGGACAACTTCCTCAGCGGACCCTGGGGCAAACATAAGCACTTCGAAGAGATTAGTCCGATTCAGTCCCCCAAGTGACCACGCAGTTGTCTGTCCAGTGCGAACCCGAGGCATTCACCATCTGACGCTCTATCCTGCGCACGCTCACTCACGACCTGAGCACGGATGCAGGAGGATGCGATGCGGCTCTCGGAACCACGGTTGCAACCATTGACGATCGAGACGGCGGAGGGCGAATCTCGGGAGCAGCTCGAACGTGCCGAGGCCCGAGGCGGGCGGGTGCTCAACATCACTCGAACCCTCGCCCACTACCCGGAGCTGTCGTCAGCCTGGGGACGCTTCGCCCGACATGTTCTGGCCGGCTCATCGCTACCCGATCGCGAGCGCGAGCTCGTCATCCTGCGCATGGGCTGGAACTGCCGGTCGGGCTATGAGTTCGGCCAGCACCGGCGCATGGGACAGGAAGCCGGCCTGACGCTGGAAGAGGTCGAACGGGTCAAACAAGGCCCCGACCACGAGGCATGGACCTCGCACGAGGCTGCGCTCTTGCGAGCCACCGACGAGTTGCATTCCGACGCCTTCGTCAGCGACGAGACATGGGCTGAGCTCGCCAAACAGTACGACACCCAACAGATGATGGACGTCGTCTTCGCCGCCGGACAGTACAACCTCGTCTCGATGGCGCTCAACACGCTCGGCGTCCAACTCGAACCGGGCACGCCCGGTCTCGAACTCGACTAGATAAGCAGGGAGGCAAGATGCCCGGACCGCTCGACGGCTTACGTGTCCTCGACTTCACCTGGGCCCTCGCCGGTCCCTACGGGTCGATGATCCTCACCGACCTGGGCGCGAATGTCTACAAGGTCGAGCACGTCGACACGAACGAGCGCCATCGCGGCGCCGGACCGTATGTGCACGGCGTCTCGACCTACTTCTTCAGTGTCAATCGAGGCAAGAAATCGGTCACGCTCGACCTCAAGCATCCTGAAGCGGTGAAGATTATCAAGGACCTGATCGACCCTGCGTCCGGCGGTATCGATGTCCTCAGCGAGAACTTCCGTCCCGGCGCGATGGCGCGACTCGGACTGGGCTATGAGGACCTGTCCGCTGTCAACCCTCGGCTGATCTACGCCTCCACCTCAGGCTTCGGACACACCGGGCCCTACCAACACCGACCCGCCGTCGACGTCATCGTGCAAGGCATGGGCGGTGTGATGAGCATCACCGGACACCCCGGCGGACCACCGGCGCGGCCGGGCTACAGCATCGGCGACATGGCCGGCGGAATGTACACCGCCATCGGCGTGCTCGCAGCACTGCATGAGCGCCACGCATCCGGCCTGGGACAGCACGTCGATGTGGCAATGCTCGACGCACAGGTCGCATTGCTCGAAAATGCCGTCGTCCGCGCGGCCAACACCGACGAGGTGCCAGGTCCGATCGGCACTCGACACCCGCTGGTCACGCCGTTCCAGGCGCTGCCGACCGTCGACGGCTGGATGGTGATCGCCGGCGTCAAGGACTGGCAACTCTTCTGCGTCAAGATCGAGCGCGACGACCTGCTCCACGACGAGCGCTTCCAGACCAACCCTGACCGCACCGAGCATCACGCCGACCTGGAGCCCATCCTCTTCGAAGCCTTCAAGAAGCGAACCACGGCCGAGTGGGAAGCCGAACTCGAAGGCGTCTGCATCGCCGCGCCCATGAACACGATCCCAGAGATCATCAACGACCCACACATCGTCGCCCGAGGCATGATCGCCGACCTGCCCGTCGCCAACTCCCAAAAGACCATCAAAGTCTCCGGCTCCCCGGTCCACCTCTCCAGAACGCCAATCAACCTCAACAGGGGAGCCAGCGCCATCGGAGAACACACGAGAGAAGCGCTAGAGCTGATCGGTCGGACGCCGGAGGAAATCGATAGTCTGGTCAAGGGCGGAGTTGTGTCGGTGGACGATTAGCGTTCTGCCAACCTTGATCGGACAACATGGTTCATGCCTGTAGCTGCGCGTCTGAGCGCTGTTCTCCTTGCATTGCTGGTTCTCTTCGTCGTTGTCATCCGTCTTTCTGGTCAGCCTGCGTCGGCGTCTGACGACACCTTCACAGACTTCCTGTTCCCCGGTTGGAACCTGATTGGCTGGGTCGAGGAGCAGACGGATGTGGAAGAGGTATTCGACGCGATACCCCAACTGGTCTCCATTCACGACGGAACCGGTACAGCCGCCCGTCGTGATGATCTGGTTCTTGTCGACTTCTCGGCGCTTCAACCGGGTCGCGGATACTGGTTCAAGGTCGAGTCTGACTGGCCCGTTGGCTGGAAACGCAGTTCGCAGCCGGCCTCTCGGCTCATCGACTTGCAAGCAGGAGAGCAGCTAGTCGCCTGGACCGGCCTTGATGAGATGCCAATCTCGAACGCGCTCATCGGGATTCATGATCAACTCACGGTGGCGTGGCATTGGGACGCACCCAATCAGCGGTTTACACCGTGGGCTCCAAACACTGAGCTACCAGGCGTGAAGCATCAACTGGTCAACTACGGAGATGGCATGCTGCTCAGGCTTGAAGATGCCCTGCAGTGGCTGCAGACCCCCGGTCTGCTGCCGAAGATCATCGCGCCAAGCGGCCTTCTGGACCGCCACCTCCAGACCATCAAGGCAGACATTCGTGCAGTGGAGGCGAACTTTGCGAGGGAATTCAAAGCGTCAATCGACCAAACCAGGGTGTCCATCTTCATCGAGGGTAGCGCGCACTGGGATCCTTTCATTCCCTGCTGCGAGCCAGAGGTGGGTTGGCCTGAACGGACACTCGACGATCAAGGCCACGCTCAATATCGGTTTGCGATTCCGCTGACCGCCTGGACTAGCCAGAGTTGGGTATCGACCGCACGGACCTTCACCTATGGATATCAACAGTTGTTGACGTACTACTTCAAGATCCTGCAGCACGAATACGCGCGTGAAGCGATCGATACTGTGCCGAAGTGGATTGTTCACGGGACAACAGTGCAGATCTACGAGTTCGCCGGTCAGCGAACCCGATACTCTCCAGCGCTTGAGTTCGATTCGAATCAACTCATCTTGCCGCTCTCGTCAATGTCCACGCCGGACGACAAAGCGCTCGGTCGCGCCTATGTGTCAAGACTCGTCGCTCAGTCCACTCCCGATGCGTACTTCCTGTTCTGGAGCCTGATGGACCTCTCGGGTCCCTCGGAAGACATCTGGAAGCGCTCCTTCCGTCTTGCGTTCGGGCTCGAGGGGGAGGAATTCGTTCAACAGGTAAACAGAGAACGCGGGGAGGCGTTTACAACGTTGACTGGCAGCGTGTTGTGGGAAGGAGCGCCTGCGCCGTCGGCGATGCAGATCAGCGCGTGGGTCGTCAAGCCGTTCGGTCGAGGACCGCTTCCGAGCAAGCGGTTGGCGAACGGAACCTATCGCCTGAACATGCCCCGTGATTCCTCCTATCGACTGGAGCTCGAAGTGCCCGTCCGAGGATGCCGTGCTCACGTCGGTACTGATGGACAAGTGTCAGCTCGTCGAGATGCCGTGTTGCTGGAAGCCGGCGGCCAGCAGGATGAGGGACCTACCGTTACCATCCCTGCCGAATTCTGTCAGCACCAACTGAATGTGGTGGTGACCGGCCCAGGAGTCGACGAGTTGCGCGGGATCCGGCTCCAACGTTGCACGCCGGATGGTGAAACATGTTCGTATTGGAGAACTAACTTCCTTGGCCACAATGTCGGCTACCGCGGTCGCGTCCCTCTTCCGGGAAGGTATGTCTTGAGGATCAATAGTCTCAATCAGACATGTCCTGCCTACCTGACGGAACATGGCGTCACCTCTGATCCCGCCTTAGCGCTTCAGATCGAGGCAACGAACGCCCCCATTGAAACCGTTGTCGAGCTTGCCGAAGGCATCCAACTCTGCCAGCACACACTCAGTGGCCAGTTCACCGGCAAGCCCTCAGAATGGTACGCGCAGCGGAATCTGCGTTTGTCTCACCAGGCCGGTGGCGGATCCGTCGATGCCACCCTCGACGACGAAGGCAACTTTGAGGCATTGGTACCGTCGCCGGGAAACTATCGGCTCTCTATCAGTGTCTTCCGACCGACCGATGGAGGCGTTCTCTCTTGCTCAATCAGTAGCGAGCAGGAGAATCAGTGGTTGCGCAGGGTGAGCAATCCGCCGCAGGTCGATGAGAACTACGCTCTTGTCTCCAGCGAAGATGACTCTGAGCTGCAGTGGGAGATCAATCCCTCCGCCTGTGAACTGGTCGTATCGGGACGAGCTCAATCTCCCGAGGGAGAGCCGCTGGCCTGGGCCTCGCTAATCGCCTGTCCGCAGGGCGGAGGACTGTGCGAAAACTTCGACACTGATCGTCATGGCCGTTTCCAATACCTGGCTGACGCCGCCTGGAGATACTACGTGACCACCAGGTTGGCGCGGAGTGCCCACGGACTCTGCCAGCAGGGCCACCGCTTGGCGTCTACGTCTTACTTCGCCGTCAGGCTGGACAGCGCCAATCAATTCACCTGGACGTTCCCCCCGAGTCCATGCGAATGATCGGTCGACACGCCTATCATCGCCACATGACCAACCGACAACACTTCGCCGACCTCGTCCGCTCCGGACAACCCATTCTCGCTCCCGTCGCCCTTGATCCGCTCTCGGCTCGCCTCGTCGAATCTCTTGGATTCGAGGCCGCCTATCTCTCCGGCGGTGGATTTGGCTTCCAGCTCTCCGTCTCCGAGGCTCTGCTGACGACTACCGAGGTTGCCGGCCTGACTCGACAGATCACGGCCCGCTCCGATGTGCCGCTGATTGTCGATGGCGGCGTCGGGTTCGGCGACCCGCTGCACACCTGGCGCGCTGTCCGCGAGATCGAGGCGGCCGGCGGCGCGGCAATCGAAATCGAGGACCAGGTCGCGCCCAAGCGAGCGCATCACCACAAGGGCGTCGAGCATCTGGCGCCGATGGAGATGATGGTCGACAAGGTGCGTGAAGCGGTCGACGCTCGGCGCGACGAGGACTTCATCATCATCGCCCGTACCGGAGCGGTTCGCAATGAGTCCTTCGAGCGTGCGTTGGAGCGTTCCGCCGCCTACCGCGAGGCCGGCGCCGATGTGCTGATGCTCTTCACCAACGACCCCGAGCAGATCGCCGAGGCCGGAAGAGTGCTGGGCGGTCCGCTCTCGATGATGGCCCCCGCCGACCGTCTCGATCGGGCGGAGTTGGCATCGCACGGATTCAACGTGCTGATCGATCCGTTCACGGGCCAGGTCGCTGCATATGGGGCAATGCGCGACGCCTATCGAAATATCGCCGACAGCGGTGGCTCAGGCCGAGAAGTCGACGAGCTCATGTCGCTCTACCGAGAAGTCCAGAACATGGCCGGCATGGACGATCTCTACGCCATCGAAGAGCGCACGACCGAGCGTCCCGGCTGAGATCGATTGTATTGAGCGTTTGTAACGCTGGACTGGACAGACCCCACACGTTCAGGCAACGTGTACTCATGCGCACAGCAACCGTGGTCCGCGAAACCGGCGAGACAACGATTCGAGTCGAACTCGATCTCGACGGCTCAGGCGTCGCTGAAATCAGTACCGGCATTGGCATGTTGGACCACATGCTGCATCAGCTCGCCCGACACGGCAGCTTCGATCTGACGGTCGAAGCGACCGGCGATCTCCACGTCGACGCCCACCACACGGCAGAAGATGTCGCCATCTCGGTCGGTCGCGCGTTCAACGACGCACTCGGCGATCGCGCCGGAATCGCTCGCTTCGCCGACCGCACCGTCCCGCTGGACGAGTCGCTAATCCAGGTCGCGCTCGATCTCAGCGGCCGGCCGTACGCGGTGATTGGACTCGACTTCCCCGCGCCGATGATCGGTGAACTGCCCGCGTCGATGGCGAAGCACATCCTCGAGACGATCGCGTTCGAGGGACGGCTGGCGCTGCACGTTCGCCAACTGGCCGGCGAGAACGAGCATCACATCCTCGAAGCCACGTTCAAAGCACTGGCCCGCTGCTTGCGGGACGCAGTTCGAGTCGTAGACCAGTCGGGCGCGCCAAGTACGAAGGGCACGCTCGACGCTTAGTCAGACCTCCCCCTCTGGGGGAGGTGTCACGAAGTGACGGAGGGGGCTTCCCGGATCGCCACCCGGAAATCCTCAATCACGGGATTCGCCAGCAACTGGTCCGACATCTCATGCGCCTGGCGTTCGGCGTCATCGTCTGATTCCGCTTCGATCCAGACCTCGATGAACTTACCGGCGCGGACCGCTTCCACGCCGTCATAACCCAACGAGTGCAACCCGCCGCGAATCGCCAATCCCTGCGGGTCGTTGACCGTGCGCTTCAGCGTGACGTGGATTTCCGCCTTGAATTGCATTGAGATCAGCCCGACGTAGTCAATTCACGCCCCGTGACACGCTCGAATGCGGTGCGATAGCGATTGCGAATGTTGTTAACCACATCGTCCGGCAGCGGAGGCCCGGGAGGCTCCTTGTCCCAGCCCGTTGATGTGAGCCAATCACGCAGTGGTTGCTTGTCATACGACGGCTGCGATTGTCCCGGACGGTAAATCTCGGCGTCCCAGAATCGTGACGAATCCGGCGTCAGCGCCTCGTCAATCAGGATGACCTCGTCCTCGCCCTGGTCGTTCTGGACCACGCCGAACTCGAACTTCGTGTCGGCCAGGAAGAAGCCCGCTTCGTGCGCCCGCGAGAGTCCGTATGTGTAGAGCGCCATCGAGCGGACCTTGACCGCGTTGGCGATATCCTCGCCCACGATCTGCACGGCCTGCGCGTAAGTAATGTTCTCATCGTGTTCGCCGACCTCACCCTTGGTCGAGGGCGTAAAGATCGGGTTGGGCAGCGGCTCAGACTCCGACAGTCCCGGCGGCAGCGGGATTCCACAGACTGTGGTGCTGCGCTGATACTCGGCCCAACCCGAGCCGGCCAGGTAGCCCCGCACGATCGCTTCAAGCTTGACCGGCTGAGCCTTCCTCACCAGCATCGAGCGACCGATGTACTCCGGTCCCAGTTCGACCGGAATATCGGGATTCACCGTCGAATCAATCACCCGAATCATGTGGTTGGGCACGACCGTCTGCGTCGCATCGAACCAGAACGCCGACATCTGCGTCAGCACACAGCCCTTGTCGGGAATGCCCGTCGGCAGGACGACGTCAAACGCCGAGACCCGGTCAGTCGTGACGAGCAACAAACGGTCGCCCAGGTCATAAATGTCGCGAACCTTGCCCGAGTGCCTGGGCAGTTCAAGGTCGGATTCCATCATCACGCTCATCGCAGACTCCTCTAAGCCGATCTTAGGTCAAGTTGCCGGAAGAATCGACAAGGCGCGACGCTTACCAGCAGGCCTCGATTGCTTCCAACGTCTCGGGCAGGGCAGGCAAGCGGAGATCGACCCGGTTCGTCCGAATTTCCACGTCAACGACAACTTGGTTGTCGCCAAACGGCGCCAGCTCGCCATCCACTCCTCGCGCACCCCACCACTCGCAATAGGATTCGCCGGGACCGGCAATGATCAGCACGGTCTCATCCGGCGTATTGATGGAATAGGAACCGGTTTCGTCGGTAACCGATCTGCCGCATCCCGAGTCCCCGCAAGCGAGGACCTGCACATTGTCAACACCTGCGCCGTCGGGATCCAGCACTCGCCCTCGGATGGCGTCTTCGCCTTCAGCTTCGCTGCAGGTGGACCATCCTCGCATTCGCGCCGGAAGATCCGGCAAGCGCACGACTAGCTCGGCCGATTCGTCGGGCCCGACGAGAACGTCAATGGCCTCGCCCCACGACGCGAGAATCCCGCCGTCGCCATACGCTCCATACGCCGTGCAGTTGCTTTCGCTGTACACGGCTAACCGATAAGCATCGGCGCTCACTTCGATATGAAAGCGTCCGTCGGCGTCCGTATCAGTGCTGCGAGTCCGTCCGCCTCTCCACCGATATGCGTGCACCCTAAAGTTCGGGGCTGGATCGCCGTCACGGTCCACCAGGATTCCGCTGATCACAAATGGTCTGGGTTCCTCGAACTTGACCGCGTGCTGCCGGAAAGCCTCGTAGAACTCTTCAACGGTCATACCGAACGCGATCTCAAAGGCAAACGGCCACTTGGATCCGGCGCGTGAGAGCTGGCGCTGGTACTCGAACAACGCCTCGTCGCCTGCATGAGCCGCCAACCACTCCGCCGCCAACATGCCGAGTGCATATGAGAATCCAGGATCGACCTCGCGAAAATCGGCCCTGGTCTCCAGTTGACTAAGCGAAATCTCTTCTCGCTCATCTTCGACGACTTCGACCGCTCGCTCCCGGGCATCGTCATAGTCTTCGTAGTCCATCGCATCGCGATATCGCCCTGCGATGTACTCCGCGGAACCCTCAATCAGCCACGCCGGTTTGGTTTCCCAGGACGATCCCACCGCGCCGCGAGCAAGTTGGTGCTGGATCACGTGGACGTACTCGTGGTCGAAGGCAATCGGCTCGTAGCACCCAACCAGTAGTCCTACTCCACCCGTCCATCCCACGCCGCAGGCGCTGTCGGGCCACCAGCTCACGTCAAACTCACTGCCGGTGAGCGCCTGGTACGCCCCGGACATCGCGCTGACCTCCGACAACAACATCACCAGGTACGGTTCCGCTCCGAGACCGTAGCGACCAGCCATGTAGCCGCTGACTTCTCGGACCTGCTCGCTCAACTCGGTGTGCGCGTCGGCGCCGATCGTGCCGAACGAAGCGTGGATCGGCGACCACATCCACGATTGCGTCCAGGTCGCATCTTCTCGCAGCTCGATTGCCAACAAATCTCTCGCGCCCAGGATGGTCGAGAAGTCCTTCGAATCCGTCAGTTCATCACCAAAGTCTCGGTGGCAGGTGTGGGTGAGACCATCGATCCGAGTGATCGACACGATTTTCGGGCCAATCCAGCGGAAGGCTTCGCGAATCGTGACATCCAATTCCCTGGTATCCGACCATCGGACCAGGTTCATCCCCTGTTTGAGATGAACGACGCTGGCGACCTGATCCCGGTTGATAGTCGTAGTGGGTAAGCTCTCGCCCACCGGCTCACGCCAGACAGTCATCGTGCGGCGCAGGGAGTCGAACGAACCGGAATGCGCACCATCGCGTCTGGCAACTCGAAAAACGCCATTCATCGCATCCCACCAATGAAGCGCCCCAGTGTCGGGGTTGGACTCGAACCACGTCGTGAGATCGAGAGGATCGTCGGCCCACGACATCCAGCCGCAGTCCGTCGCGGTCTCGATCTCAGACAGTCTGGAATTCTCCGGTGGCTCGTTGGGGATGGCGTCGGCACAGCCCGACGCCAGCAAGCCGATGATAACGGCCAGTGCGAAGAAGGCGCCCGTCCGACTACAACCCCAGACGCGCAAACGACTCATCTACGTATCGAGTGAAATAGCCCGGATCGAACACGTCATCCATCGCAGCCTCGTCGAGTGCGTCGGTGATCACATCGTCTTCTGAGATCAGATCGCGGAACTGGATGCCTTCGTCCCAGGCCCGCATCGCGTGTTTCTGGACCCGCTTGTAGCCCTCGTCTCTCGACACGCCAGCCTCGGTCAGAGCGAGCAGTACTCGCTGGCTGTAGATCAACCCGTACGACGAATCGAGGTTCGCCCGCATCCGGTCGGCATCGACTACCAGCCCATCGATGATCCAGGCCAGCATGTCGGTGATGTAGTCGAGCGCGAAGCAGGCGTCGGGAATCGCGATCCGCTCCGCTGACGTGTGCGAGATGTCGCGCTCGTGCCACAGGGCGACGTTCTCAAAGGCAGTCATCGCATTGGCGCGAATCGTTCTGGCCAGACCGCAGACGCGCTCAGCCTTCTCCGGGTTGCGCTTGTGCGGCATCGCCGATGAGCCGGCCTGTCCCTCGGCAAAGGGTTCGCGCACCTCGCGCACCTCGGTGCGCTGCAGATGGCGAATTTCCGTGGCGAATCGCTCCAGCGACGCCGCGACGAGCGCCAACGTCGAGACGAAGTGCGCATGACGGTCACGCTGGACGACCTGCGTCGAGATTGACTCCACCCCGAGACCCAGCTCGCGGCAGACTCGCTCCTCGATGTGCGGCGGCACCGTCGCGTGCGTGCCGACCGTGCCGGAGATCTTGCCGACGGCGACCGATTCAATCGCGTCCGCCAATCGGCGCCGATTGCGCCGAGTCTCGTCGACCCAACTTGCCAGCTTGAGGCCGAAGGTGGTCGGCTCGGCGTGGATCCCATGCGACCGACCAACGCAAAGCGTGTGCTTGTGCTCAACGGCTCGCTTCGTGATTGCTGCTTCGAGACGCTCCAGGTCATCTTCGATGATTCGCGCAGCGTCGCGAATCTGGAGCGCCAGGGCGGTGTCCCAGACATCGTTGGTTGTTAGGCCGTGGTGAACCCAACGAGACTCCGGACCCAACGTGTCCGCGACGGAATGCAGAAAAGCGAGCGTGTCGTGGTGAACTTCGATTTGATAGCGGTCGATGTCGGCGACGTTGTAGCCGGCGTTCGCGGCGACCAGCTCTGCGTCCTCACTCGGCACGACGCCCTCGTCGGCCCAGGCGTTGACGACAGCGATCTCAACGTCAAGCCAGCGCCGCCACTTGGCGTCATCGGTCCACAGCGCGGCCATCTCCGGGCGTTGGTAGCGGGGGATCATTAGGGGATGAACTCCTCACGTGCGGGCGAGAAGACGTCAATCACGACGGCGTCTTCTAGCGCAGTTACTTCGTGCGGGACCTCTGAGGGAATCACCCACGAATCGCCGGCGTTGAGTTCTTTGGTCTCGTCGCCGAGCTCAAACTTGACCCGGCCCGAGACGACATAGCCAATCTGCTCATGCGGATGGGTATGCATCGGCACGACGCAGCCCTCGGCGATTTCAATCTCGTGGATCGAGGTGTGTTCTCCGGCATTGAGGGTCCGACGAGCGACCCCCGGAAACATCTCGATCCGCCGGGCTTCGTCGTGTACCTGCAGGTTCGGCTTGATCGTGCGAGTGGTCATGGTTGCACCTCTCTCAGCGCAATGTCTGTCCGGTGGAATGAGCCGTCGAATGTGATTCGGCGGACGTTGTCGTATGCGATGCCGCGCGCCTCCGCCAGCGTATCGGCGACGGCGGTTACGGCGAGCACTCGTCCTCCGGCGGTCAGCACGCGGTCGCCGGCGTCCAGTGACGTGCCGGCGTGGAAGACTTCGACGTTGTCGTCAACGGCGTCAAGTCCAAGAATCGGCTTGCCCGTCTCATACGAACCGGGATAGCCGCCGCTCACGATCGCGATGCTGACCGACGCCTGACCGCTGTGCGAGATTGCGTCTCGCGGAAGCGTCTCGCCTCGGGCCGACGCTGCAAGCACCGGCAGTAAATCGCCATCGAGCAGCGGCAGCACGGCCTGCGTCTCGGGATCGCCGAAGCGAGCGTTGAACTCCAGCACATTCAGCGCGCCGTCATCGACCATCAGGCCGGCGTACAGCAGTCCGCGGAACTCACAACCGTCGGAGGCCATCTGCTCAGCTACGGGACGATGGATGTCCGCGAACACACTCTCAGCGTCGCCGACGAATCCGGGTGGCGCGTAGACGCCCATTCCGCCGGTGTTCGGTCCCTGATCGCCGTCCATGATTCGCTTGTAGTCGCAGCTCAACGGTAGAGGCAGGATGTCGGTGCCGGAGACGATCGCCATGGCCGACGCTTCCATTCCCGTGAGGCGATCCTCGATCACTACTCGTTCGCCGGCCGACCCATACTTGCCGCCGAACAGCTCGTTTATGGCGGCATGTGCGTCGTCGATGTGGTCGGGGACGATCACGCCTTTGCCTGCGGCGAGTCCGTCGGCCTTGAGCACCGGCAGGTCGTGCGGCCCCAGGATCTCGAGCCATTTGTGAGCCGCCTGAGCTGACTCAAACAGCTCGCCACCGGCGTGCGGCACCTTCGCAGCCTGCATCACCGATTTGGCGAACCACTTCGACGACTCAATCTGCGCGGCTGCGCGTGATGGTCCGAATGCCAGAATGCCTCGCTCGGTCAGCGCGTCAACCAGACCGGCGGCTAGCGGCGCTTCGGGTCCGATTACTACTAGGTCGATCCGCTGCTCGAGCGCGACCGCGCAGAGCCCATCGATGTCCGTGTCCTTGATCGAGAGATTCTCTCCAAGCTGAGCCGTACCGGCATTGCCGGGAGCCGCAAGTATCGCTTCGCAACTCGGAGACTGCGCCAGCTTCCAGGCCAGCGCATGCTCGCGTCCGCCGCCACCGACAATCAGGATTCTCATGCTGCGAGTCTAGTCTCAGTTGAGGCGATATCCATTCGCTCGATACGCGGCAAACTTCTCGTAGAACTCCGTAACCGAAATCCCGAATGCGTCTTCAAACACGTGCGTCCAATCCCGCCCATCGCTCCACACTCGCCAGAACTCCAGAGGGGAGATCTGGCCCTCGGTTAGGTGCGAAAGGAATTCCAACGCGAGGGCCCCCAGATGATAGGCCGCGCTCACAGGGAGATCGTCGAGTGGTGACTGAAGCTCTGATAGCGGATACTTCGCATTGCGAGGTACATAGTCTCTGGGATACTCGCGCTGCTGGCCCGGATCGGCTTTATTGCTATCAAACGCGAATGCAGCGAGCGTCGCCGACCCTTCTACCAACCAAAGTGGCATATTCATGGAAGCGATATCACTCGCACTCAATGCTCCTTGCAGAATATGATAGTATTCGTGCGCCATAGCACTTGTCTCCGACAGGAGCATTTGGCGTCCCGACGCAAGTGATCTACCGTTGAGTGGTGCCACTAATCGGTCCGAATAGTCGTCCCAGTCGTCCGAAAAGTATACGTCAAAGTTGGTTGCCGCGATGCCTTCCGTAGACAAGAAGTAGCTCGAGACGCTTCGAAACTCGTTCTGCAACAAGCGTTGAAATCTTTCAGCTTGATCACTGTAGATGTACCAGGTCGGCTCTTTAGCCTGCGTTGGTGGAAGCCAACGGAGGCTCTGTTTCAGATTGACGTACAGTATGTCTCCCGTGTTTAACAATTCGGCGTCGCTGGTGTCCCGCTTATTTGAAAACTTCACCAGAGTCTGCAAATTGCGACCAAAGCCCCGGCGAATCTCGCCGAGAGAGGTGTTGTCCTCTCCTGGCCAAGCAACCAACGCTCCACCTGCAATCAACTCGATTGAGCCGCTCGGTTCTGCTACCAACAGGGTAAGCTGGAGCGTCTTGCTTGCGCTTGTCTGAATCAAGAGTGGCCAGCCGAAATCAACCACTAGTGTCGATGTTGCGCTTTCGCCGGCGGGACAAGCCAGCGAACCTGTTGGCCTACCGGTTGTTGAGAAGGCAGTCAGCGAGACGATGTCGGCCGAGGCATTGCAGATCTCCGACAATAGAGTTTGTCCTCCGTACCAGCCGATCAAATTGGCGCCGGGAGAGAGTCTCAACGCAACAGAGTGGTCCCGGGACTGGAGCTCATGAGCCGATTTCACGAGCGAGAGGGTGAGATCCCGCAGTGCAGGATCGGTACCATCAAGCATGCCGCGTCGGTGGTATTCCGGAGTGAAGGGAGGATCCAGGTCTGGGTTAACGTACAGTCGTCGGCCGTCGATAGTAAACATCATGTTGAAGATTGCTCTGGGCAAAATGATAGGTTGTGGATTAGACCAGTCTCCCGGCATGAAGCTCGGGTGGACGCACAAATTGTCGGCGAACTCGTAGCAAATGTTGACGCTGGTGACAGATTCGACCAGTGACGACGGACCCTCCAACGTGATATGTGAGGTGTTTGGGGGCGGGATGGTGATTGTGGGTAAGACAACAGGTTCGTCGCCGACTACGATCCGTGTGACCTGCGATGGCGCCTCGGTTGCGTGCTCCGGTAGGTTGGCGGTATAGCGCAGCCAGGACGTGTCTGGCCTGAGGTGAGAGAAATAGTAAAACCGGAGTTGATAGTAGCCATGCGGTAGGTGCGTGGAGAATGTACCGTCCGACGAAGTGAGGACCGAAATTAGGGAGGTGAAAGAATCGTCGTCTGTGCGGCTTCTGAAGCCCCACCAAGAGAGGTGTACGGCTGTCGATTGACCATCGACCGGTGTGTCATCAGGCCATACGAGACGCCCGCTGACCCGCGTGCCCAACGGGGGCAATGTGACTTCCAGACCCCTAATGTCGTCATTGCGAATGATGAGAGTTGTGGCTTCATTGCCGAGCCTGGAATAGCCTTTGTGTTTGTTGTAGTGATGGGTATTGTTGAGAATGAGAAAGCTGACAGTGTGTAATCCTGGTAGAATGCCTCGTAGTGTGAATGAGCCGTCAGAACTAGTAACGTACGGATGCGAAGTCTGATCACGGCTGCCCCAGCTAAAAAGCTCAACGTCTGGGGCAGGAGTTCCGTCATGAGAGTAAACGGTTCCAGATATCTCGTACGTCAGGGGAAATGTGATCGAAAGGGTGGTGGCGAGACTCGTTTCAGTATCGACCCGTATGAGGTCACGATGAGAGATAGTCAGGCCTTGTTTCGTGAGGTTGAAGTTAATGCCGTCGTATTCGATCGACAAATGATAGGCGCCGGGATCGGCGACGAGGTTGAAGCGTCCGGCAATGTTTGTGGTCGAGGATGCGCTTGGCGCCAGGTTATACCCGTTGTCCACCCAGTCGTATGCGCGGACCACGGCGTGGGGCAATGGTCGGCCTTGGGCGTCGAGTATGTGGCCGGAGATGGTGGGGGAAGTTGCCGTGGTTGTGGCAGGAATCAGAAGCAGGCAGGCGAGGACAAGGATCGCGAGGCTGCGTCGGATGTCCAGCAGGGATTTGGGGAATGTTTCATCAGCGACTGCCATATGGGACCAAAGGGACATTGCAAAAGGCTAGCAGATGGCATTGGGGTCGCATGTCCCTAGTCTGCCAAGGTCGTTGTTGAGTACAAACGGGTCCATGGCCAGCATCTCCGACCGGTATGGAGAGTCGGGTACGTCCTGCATCAGGTAGATGGGAATGTTGAGGACGTGTGCGAAACCCATCTCGAGGAAGCTGTTGCCTCCGATGTAGTTTGGTTTGCCGGGTAGGTTTTCGTTGAGGACGAGGATTGCGTCGGAGACCTTGATCTTCTCATAGTGGGTCCGGATCAAGTCCTTGTCCCGCTTCAGTTCGGCGCGCTCATGGTCGTCCGCCCGCTCATAGTCGAATTCGCGCGTGTCAACCGGAGTCAACACTTCATGTCCGGCAGCCTCCAACACACGGCAGACCTCGGGCAATCGATGTCGCAGCGACATACTCATGCAAATCGTGATCACCACGGGATTGTTACTCCCACTCAATCGTGCCGGGCGGCTTGGATGTGATGTCGTAGACCACCCGATTGATCTCCGGTATCTCATTCACGATCCGGTTGGCGATCGTCCCCAACACGTCATACGGAATCCTTGCCCAATCGGCGGTCATTGCGTCATCGGCGGTGACGGCTCGGATTGCGCAGACCCAGCCGTAGGTGCGGGCGTCTCCCTGCACGCCGACCGTGCGCGTGTCGGTCAGGATCGCGAACGACTGCCACAGGGCATCGTATAAATCGGCGTTTCGGATTTCGTCCATCACGACCGCGTCGGCGAGTTGCAGGACCCGCACCTTCTCATGCGTCACCGCACCGATGATCCGGATCGCCAGTCCCGGACCTGGATACGGCTGCCGACCCACAATTTCTTCGGGCAGTCCCAGCTCTCGGCCGACTTCGCGCACTTCATCCTTGAACAGGTGTCGCAGCGGCTCAATCAGTTCGAATCGCAAGTCATCCGGCAACCCGCCGACATTGTGATGCGACTTGATCATCGCCGTCGCCGAGCCGTGGCCCGAGCCGGCGCTCTCGACGACATCGGGATAGGTCGTGCCCTGGACGAGGTAATCGACGCCGTGGTCGTCCTTGGCGATCTCGGACGCCGTCTCCTCGAACACAGAGATAAACGTCTCGCCGATCCGCTTGCGCTTCGTCTCGGGGTCGTCGACGCCGGCCAACTCTTCAAGGAACTGGTCACCGGCATCGACCGCGCGCAGATTCATGTGCATGTTGCGCTCGAACGTGTCGACGACCTCTGCGGTCTCACCCAGACGCATCAGCCCGTTGTCGACGTAGATGCAGGTCAGCTGATCGCTGATCGCGCGATGCACCAGCGCTGCGGCGACCGAGGAATCGACGCCGCCGGACAAGCCGCAGATCACATGATCATCGCCAACCTGCCGCCGAATCTCTTCCACCGTCTCAGTGACGAAATGCGCCGCGTCCCAATCGCCGGAGCACTTGCAGATGTCAAACACGAAGTTGCTGAGCAGATGCAGTCCATGCGGCGTATGCGCGACCTCGGGATGAAACTGGATGCCGAAACGATTCTGGTCGTCGCCCATGGCAGCAATCGGGATGCTGTCGGTGCCGGCCAGCGTCTGAAAGCCGTCGGGCAGATGATCAACGCGGTCGCCGTGTGACATCCAGACCGGCATCGGTCGAGGCAAATTGTCGAGCAGGGTTGAGCCGCCGCGCGGATAGATGTGCGCTGCGCCAAACTCACGTTCTCGGCCCGCTTCGACTCGCCCGCCGAGCTGGTTGGCCATCGTTTGCATGCCGTAGCAAATGCCGAGCACCGGCATCCGGCCATCCAATGCCCAATCCGGCGCCATCGGCGCGTCGTCGTCGTGGACGCTGGCCGGCCCGCCGCTGAGAATGACGCCGCGCGGATTGAGTTCGCGGACACGCTCCCAGGCTGACGTCGGCGGCACTAATTCGCAGTAGACGTTGAGCTCTCGGATACGGCGCGCGATCAACATCGCGGTCTGCGATCCGAGGTCAACAATGACGATCGATTCGTGCTCGGATGTGCCCTGGGACGCGTGGCTGTTCACGTCATAATGATACGGGCGCTCTATAATGAATCTGTGTCATTCGATGAACTTGCTCATGCAGTTGATCATTTGCGAAGCAGCGGGGTCGTCGCCATGCCGACCGACACTCAATACGCCCTCAGCGCCATCGCGACCGACGATCAGGCCGTCGCGAACGTCTTCCGGCTCAAGCGTCGGCCGGGAGGCGAGAACCTGCCGGTCTTCCTTCCGCCCGCTCGCTGGCGCGAGCATCTGGAAGAGATCGCCGAGCCGCTTGATTCGCGAACCCAGTCGTTGGCCGAGTCCGCCTGGCCGGGAGCGCTGACCTTGATCGTGAACAAGCGCGACGGCTGGTCATCCAGAGCGATCGACGGCAGGACGGTCGCGCTGCGCATTCCCGACCACCCCGTGGCTGCTTCGCTGCTCGATCTGCTCGACGCGCCGCTGACCGGCACGTCGGCCAATATCCACGGCGAACCGGCGTCACTCACATCCGCTGACGTGCGCCGACAATTCGCCTTGGACCTTTCTACCAGTCAACTAAGTGAATCACTTCACATTGTTGACGAACATGGGGTGATGCCAGCGGGTTCAGCCTCTACTATCTTGGACTGCACGGGCCGGGTTCCGCGCGTGTTACGTCGTGGGCCGATGCTTGGTGCGAACGTCGGAGAGCTGCTGATGCAGCATTGGGGACTTTCCGATCTAGACTCGGCCTCCTAAGTCCGAAGAATGGGGCAGCGACACGTGCGTATCGCGATTGGCAGCGACCATGCCGGCTTCGAGCTGAAAGAACGGCTCCGAGAACGACTGATCGAGCAAGGTCATCAGGTCCAGGACTTCGGTCCGAACACACCTGACCCGACCGACTATGCCGATGTCGCTGCGCCTCTGGCTGAGGCCGTGGTCGACGGACTGCATCAGCTCGGCGTCGTGGTCTGCTCCAACGGTGTCGGCGTCAGTATTGCCGCCAACAAAGTCCGTGGCGCTCGCGCTGCGCTTTGCACCGACCCCTGGTCGGCCCGTCGCTCGCGAGAGCACACCGACTGCAACGTGCTCGCGCTCGGCTCCTACGTCACGGGTCACGCCCTCGCCGGCGAGATTGTTGATGCATTCGTCGAGGCGCAGTTCGAAGGCGGACGCCACGTTCGCCGCTTGGCCAAGCTGGCGGCAGTCGAGGCCAGGCACAGCGATTCGCCCGAGCACTTGTCCGACCACTTGCCTGAGAGCGTGATCAAGGAACGTGGAGCCCCCGAGCTTTCACCGATGGCCTGAGCAGAATTGCGTTACGCGACGCACGAGGCTCCCCGCGACCCTGGATTGAATCAAGATGAGCAAAGTTTCTATTCGCGACCTGGATCTGGCCGGGAAGCGTGTCTTGTTGCGGCTGGACCTCAACGCGCCTATGGATAGAGGCGCCGTCCTCGATGACACCCGGATCCGGGCCGCGGCGCCAACTGTGAAATATGCCCTTCAGCAAGGGGCGTCCGTGATTGTCGCCTCGCACCTGGGCCGACCCGGAGGCGAACGCCATCCACGCTTCGATCTCACCCCCGTCGCCGTCCGCTTGGCCCGGACGCTGCGCATGAACGTGCGCATGGCGCCGGACTGCATTGGCGATGTCACCACGCAAATGTCGAGCGAGCTCAAGCCGGGCGAAGTGCTGGTGCTGCAAAACCTCCGCTTCCACGAGGAAGAGGAAGAGAACGACGAAGACTTCGCAATGCAGCTCGCCGATCTCGCCGATGTCTACGTCAACGACGCCTTCGGCGCGGCGCACCGAGCGCACGCCTCGACCCACGCGGTCGCCACGATGATGCCGTCCGCGGGCGGTCTGTTGTTGGACCGCGAAATGGCTGCGCTCGACCCGATCCGAAACGGTCAAGCGGGCAAGCTCGGATTCATCAGCGGCGGCGCGAAGGTGTCTGACAAACTGGGCCTGCTGGAACGGCTCGCCGAGATTGCCGACGTGATCGCCATTGGCGGCGCGATGGCCAACACCTTCCTCCTCGCGCGCGGACTGCCGACCGGCGCATCGCTACTCGAACAGAATATGGTCGAGGCCGCCAATGAAGTCACGGCCATCGCAGCCGAACAGAACTGCAACCTGCTGATTCCGACCGACTGCGTCATCGCGCACGGCGCTGACGAACCCCCGCGTGCGAAGCCGCTGGTCTTCGGCGAAGAAGAACTTCCTGAGGACTGGCAGATTCTCGATGTCGGCCCGGCAACCGTCGAGGCATTCTCTCAGGCGGTCAACGACTGCGACACGATCGTCTGGAATGGCCCGCTCGGGCTGTTCGAGCGCGAAGCCTTCTCAGGCGGCACGCGCGCGATGGCCGAAGCCTTGTCCAAGCTGGAGGACGCAACCACCGTGATCTGCGGCGGAGAGACCGCTGCGGCGGTCGCACAATATCGCCTGACTTCCAAGATGTCGCACGTCTCGACAGGCGGCGGTGCAGCCCTGGAATACTTGCAGGGACTCGACTTGCCAGGCATCGCGGTGCTGCCCGACGCTGAACCCGCCACTGAGCCCGCCACCGAGGAGGACGACGAATGACCCGAACTCCAATCGCGGCCGGCAACTGGAAGATGAACGGCACAAATGCCGAGGCGCGCGCCTTGTGCCGCGGCCTTGCCGGTATTGACGCGATTGAGGGAGTCGACGTCGTCCTCTCACCCACGTTCACCCAGCTCGGACTGGTCTGGGATTTCTGGTGCGGCACCGATGTCCACATCGCCGGACAGAACATGCACACCCAGCCCTCGGGCGCATACACGGGCGAAGTTTCGCCGGTACAGCTCGCCGAGGTCGCCGACTGGGTCATCCTCGGCCACTCCGAGCGTCGCCAGTTCTTCTGCGAGGACGACCAGGCGCTCGCACTCAAGCTGCGCACCGCCGACGCGCACGGCTTGACCCCAATCCTCTGCGTCGGCGAATCGGACGCCGAACGCGAGAACAAGCGAACCGCGAACGTCCTCACCCGACAGGTCAGCATCGCCCTCGGCGACGACTCTGCGCCCGCGGGACTCGTCGTCGCCTATGAACCGGTCTGGGCGATCGGCACCGGCAAAGCCGCGAATCCTGACGAGGCCCAATCCGCCTGCGCCCACATCCGCTCCGTCCTCTCGGGCAAGCTCGGCGCAGAGGCAGCCGTCGCGGTGCGCATCCTCTATGGAGGATCAGTCAAGCCCGACAACACCGCCGACTTCATGGCTCAGCCCGACGTCGACGGCGCACTCGTCGGCGGCGCAGCGCTGGATGCCGATGCCTTCCTCGCCATCACCCGTGCCATCGCCAACAGCACCTGAGGCGCTTCCACTGATAGCAGTCGTCGGACTTACCGCCTCCGGCAAATCTAACTGGGCCATTGAGATCGCACGCCGAATCGGCGGCGAGATCATCTCGATCGACTCCCGTCAGATCTACCGCCGCCTCGATATCGGCACGGCCAAACCGAGCACAGCGATGCAGGAAGAGATTCCACATTGGTGCGTCGACATCGTCGATCCGACCGAGCGTTTCTCTCTGGGGGCGTACCTGAAAGAAGCTCGATCTGCAATCGATGACATCCGCTCCAGAGGCAAGCGACCAATCGCCGTCGGCGGCAGCGGACAACACATGCGAGCGCTGCTCGAGGGTTGGGTCATCCCGCCCATCGAACAGCAGCCGAAGTTTCGGCAAGCGCTGGAGGAAGATCCCCCACACGTGCTGTACGAACGACTACTGAGCGTTGATCCACAGGCCGCCGAGCAAATCGGGCCGACAAATGTCCGTCGCATGATCCGCGCCCTGGAAGTCCAGCACTTCACCGGAACGCCGATCTCCGAGTGGCAACGGAAGCGCCGCCCGATCACGTACCGAGCCTTCGCGCCGGACGTGTCACTGGAAGCGCTCGACCTTCGTATCGAACAGCGAACCGCTGCGATGTTTGCTGATGGGTTCGTGGAAGAGACACGCGCACTGCTCGAAGACGGCGTCCCCAAGGACGCCCCTGGCTTCGATTCGATCGGCTACCGAGAAGTGATCGCGCATTTGCGAGGCGAAACAAGCGTCGAAGAGGCGCAGACGGCTGTGGCGCAGGCCACTCGACGCCTCGCCAGACGCCAGCGAGCCTGGTTTCGGCGCGATGATCCGGCGATTTGTTGGGCGGCTGATGTACCGCTAGAGATGCTTGAGTAAGATGCAAACAACTGTGAGAGTTGTTTGATGTCAATTCCGTTTCTCAAAGTCCAGGGCGCAGGGAACGATTTCCTGCTGATCGACGCCCTCGGCAAGAACGCGCACCTCAACGAGATCGACTGGTCGGCGCTCGCGCCGCGTATCTGCGACCGGCACTTCGGCGTCGGCGCGGACGGCATCCTGATCGCCCAGGACACCGATGTCGCTGCCGCGCGGATGGTGATCGTCAACTCCGACGGCTCCGACGGCGAGATGTGCGGCAACGGTTTCCGCTGCTTCACCAAATACCTCGTCGAGCGGGTCGGCATGACGCCGACCGACGGCGCACTCGCGATCGAGACCGGCGCAGGCGTGCTCCACGCCGACCTCTCCGCCATGAACTCAAGCGATGCCGGCGTCGACCGCGTGCGCGTCAACATGGGCCCTGCCTGGCTCAAAGCCCACGAGCTCCCCGTGGTCCACGAAGGTCCCGCGCCGATTCTCCACCACCAGATTGAAATCAAGGGCCGCGTCTACGACCTGACCTGCGTCAGCATGGGCAATCCTCACGTCGTCTGGTTCACGGACGAAGACGTCGACGAATTTCCATTGACCGAAATCGGCCCACTGATCGAGACGCACCCCGACTTCCCCAGGAAGACCAACTTCGAGATCGTCAACGTGCTGGCGCCCGATCATCTCAAGATGCGAGTCTGGGAGCGCGGTGTCGGCATTACACTGGCCTGCGGTTCGGGCGCTTGCGCCGTGCTGGTTGCAGCCCGACTGCGTGGCCTGTCGTACGCCGCGGCGACGGTCTCGCTGCCGGGCGGCGACCTCGATATCGCCTGGGACGGTCTCGACGATCCGTCGGCTTCCGTCTACATGACCGGGCCGGCAACGTTCTCCTTTGAAGGTCAACTCGACGCCAATCTGCTGGGTGTTCGGTGAACACACAGCTCTTTTTCCCCCAGTTCAACGAACGAATGGATAACTGATGGTCATACCTGACTACACGCGGCACGCACAGGACATCGCGCCCGGCATGGTGCGCGATCTGCACGAGACTCTCGCCACCAAGGCGCTGGCCTACCGCAACCTGCCCGACATCGACTTCGACGCCCTCGTCCGCCTGCCGCGCATGCTCTCGACGCAGTGCGACGACGGCTACGTGATCGGCGTGCCCTATGGACGCCATCTGCGGTTGTTCTACGAATTCGACACGATCAACCACATCCGGCTGCATCTGACCAATCTGCTCAACGAGATGGGCGAACTCGCCAACGAGCACTCAGACGCTGAGCTAATGGTGATCGACTACAGCGACTTCCCCCATCGCCACTACGTCGAGCCGATGTTCATCGGCGCGGGCTTCGTCTCGCCCTCCGAGGTCGCCGTGATGCGCTGCCGCGATGTCCGCGACCAGGCGCTGCCGGAGATCGGGCCTGGCATTACGGTCCGCGAAGCAACCGCCGACGATGCCGACGCGATCGTCGAGATCGAGCAACTGGCCGTCGGCGAAGCCGCGCACGCGCCGCCGCTGGCCAATCAGTTCTTCACCGCCGCCGAGTGGGTCGGCATCGCCGAGCACGACGGCTCGCCCGCCGGCTACATCCGCACCGCGCCCGGCGAGAAGCGCGGCGTCATCGCCGAAGAGCTGATCGTCCACCCCGATCAGGATCACACCGAGGTCTCCCGCGCGT
The DNA here is from genome assembly GCA_965261715.1 of Dehalococcoidia bacterium. Taxonomy (GTDB): domain Bacteria; phylum Chloroflexota; class Dehalococcoidia; order Bin125; family Bin125; genus Bin125. The sequence continues at coordinate 1,685,379 of OZ253471.1, read as the reverse complement.
TACTCGCGACCGCCATGCAGCGCGGCGCAGAGGCGAATCGCCGCGCATTGACCCTGCGCGTCGCCGGCGACAGCGTCGGCGACGACCTGCTCAAAGAGTTCAACTTCCGCCACGTGACAAACGAACTCACTTATCAGCGTCCGGCCGATGCGGCCGAGGTCCAGCGCCGGCGCGATGCGAAGGTGACGACCTACGTCAAGGTCGGCAAAATCTGGGGCCGCTTCTAAGAGCGCCCGTTCTTTTTCTCCCCCCGGAGAGGGGAGATTTCACGCCCTTCCAATTCTTACTCTCCCCCCTCTGGGGGGAGATGCCGAAGGCAGAGGGGGGCTCCCTCGTTTACTGAAAGTAGCTTCAATGCGCACAGCCCGACGAGTCCGCGATCTCCCGCCCTACCTGTTCGTCGAGATCTCCCGCAAGATCGCAGCACAGCGGGAGAAGGGCGTGCGCGTCATCTCCTTCGGCATCGGCGACCCCGATCTGCCGACCCACCCACACATCCTCGAAGCGTTGCATGAGCACGCCGACGTGCCCGCCAACCACCGCTACCCCGAGACCGAAGGTCTGCCCGAGCTGCGCGACTGCATCGCCCGCTGGATGGCCCAGCGTTTCGAGGTCACGCTCGACCCCGCCACCGAGATCGTCCCGCTGATCGGCGCCAAAGAAGGCATCGCCAACTCCGCGCTCTGCTTCATCGATCCGGGCGACATCGCTCTCGTCCCCGACCCGGCCTATCCGGTCTACGCAATCGGCACGATGTTCGCCGGCGGTACGTCGCACTACCTGCCGCTGGCCGAGGAGAACGACTTCTTGCCCGACCTTGACGCCATTCCCGCCGATGTGCGAGAGCAAGCGCGAGTGCTCTGGATTAACTACCCCAACAATCCCACCGGCGCACTCGCCGACATCGACTTCTTCGAACGCGCCGCCCAGTTCGGCCTCGACAACGAGATCGCCGTCCTGCACGATAACGCCTACTGCGATGTCACCTTCGACGGCTACGAAGCGCCGGCCTACCTCCAGGCGCCCTCGGCCAAAGCCGCGGGGATGGAGTACTTCTCCCTTTCCAAGACATTCAACATGACCGGCTGGCGGCTCGGCTGGGCCTGCGGCAACGCCGAGCTCGTCGACCCGCTGCTGCGCGTCAAGTCCAACATCGACTCCGGCATCCCCCAGGCAATCCAACAGATGGCGATCGCCGCGCTGGACGGCGACCAGTCAGTGATCGAGGCCAACAACGCAATCATCGAGAAGCGCCGCGACAAGGTCGTCAGCGCCCTCCGCTCCATCGGCCTCGAAGTCACCAATCCCAAGGCCTCGCTCTACATCTGGGCCAAAATCCCCGAGGGCGACACCTCCGCCGACTTCGCCAGCCGCCTAATCGAAGAGCAGGGGGTCGTCGTCACTCCCGGCAACGGCTACGGCCCCGCCGGAGAAGGCTACATCCGCCTCAGCCTGACGTTGCCAGACGACCAGGTCGACGAGGGCGTGGAGCGGATCGCGGCGTTCACTGCGAGTCAATAGCTCTCCACGAGGCAAGCGAATTCGGCCGGATCCACGGCTCGCCACCATTGCCACACGGCGCGGCGGCCTGGACGATCAATGAACTCACTTCCAAGGTGGTGGCGCCATGCGGCCGTCATTCTGCTCGTATTCCTCTCGCTGCTCGCTTGTACCGGTACAGACAAGGGTCCTGATCCCCAGGAGCGACAAACGAGACAAGGGGCGGCCGAACCAGAAGCGGACCAGACCGGGAAAGCAGTGGAAGCTCCTCCGGTTGCCTCCAGAGGAGCTGAGTTGTCGATTCGATACACAAGTGACGGGGATGTGGCTGGGATCACGTATTTCGAGTCTGAGCACTACCTCGGGACACAGGGATACAAAATGTGCCCGGGCACAAATCCTGACTTCGAACTGCCGGTTTTTTTCAAGAACGCGACACCACTGAGGAGAGGGAAAGACACCTCATCTGCCGATTTGAGGCGATTCCCTCTTGATCCTAGTTTGAGCAGCGAACGCGCAGTTGACCTGGCCGTTGGAAGCGAACACATATGCACGCTCATGGAGGACGGCTCAATGAGTTGTTGGGGCTGGGCAACTGACGAGCAGTACCCGCCGGCGGGCAGATTCGTATCCATCGATCAGCGTTGTGGTGTCCGCCCCGATGGCAGTTTCGAATGCTGGGCCGGCAGTGTCAGTGCTCTCGACTTTGTCTCCCCGCCGGGCCAGTTCACGGAGATCGTTTCCGGCTATCACCATGTTTGCGGGATCAGATCTGACGGCTCAGCTGATTGCTGCGGGATTGGAAACGGAAAGACCCTGGCATCGTTCCGTGGTCCGTTTTCAAGACTCGAGTCGAGTCCGAGAATGACCTGCGGCATTAGAGTCAACAATGAGATTCAGTGCTGGGGGGAACAGGAATTCGCGATCACGGGTTTCCCAGATCCGGTCGTCGATCTGTCTGTCTCCTATTATCGGATTTGCGGTCTGCTGGACGATGGACGCGTGTTGTGCTGGAAGATTCTCGACGACGCTCAACTCGAGCCGAGAGCGATACCTGTCAACCGGCTTCGTCAGATTGAGAGCAATCCATCTTCTGGTTCGGAGTGTGGTCTAGGCATGAAGAATGTCGTGGCGTGTTGGAACGGATTTCCGGACAGAATCTATGAGACGGATCTTGAGTTGGTCAAGATTGGGGTCGGACATCAGTTCCTTTGCTTCCTGGATGTGGAAGGAAGCGTGAGCTGTTCCGGCGGCATCGCAGACCGAAGCCGCTGGAGGGAGCTTCCAGATGACGAGTTCAGTCAAGTGAGCGTGAGTGTGGATCGATTCGCACAGGGCATATGCGCGATTCGGACAGATGGTGAAGTGATTTGTTGGGGCGACATCGCCGATCAATCCATTCCCCCGGGACCATACACGCAACTGTCGGAGGGCTACAACTACGCTTGCGCTGTCCACCAGGATGGCTCAATACGCTGTTGGGGCGAAGGAGAAGGTGCGGGTGATGAGGGCGAGGCGAACGAGGAGTACTTTGTTGAGATCGTGAAGGAACGCGTCAACGGTCCGTATGTCGAAGTAGATGTTGACTACCTTCAAGCCTGCGGGCTGCGCGCAAATGGGTCCGTCGCATGTTGGGACACTCCGAATCGAAGGTACGGTTACGAGCCGCCAAGGCTTCCGAAAGGTGCATACCGACAGATATCTACGCGTTCATTCGTGGTGTGCGGCATCAGCAGAGACGGCGAGCTCAGATGCGCACCTGACATCCCGGAATTGACCGAGCGAATCCCGGAACTTGTTGGTCCTCTCCGGCAGGTTCTCGTCCAAGGCGGGTACGCTTGCGCGATTGAGAATGGCGGCTCCATTCGTTGTTGGACGTGGGCCGACGACTACGACGTGCTTCTTTGGGGCCAAGCGATGCCACCCGCTGGTCGGTTCGTTCAGGTCAGCGGATCCGAGTTTCATGCCTGTGCCGTTCGTGAGAACGGAGAGGTCGAATGCTGGGGGCGAGATCACGTTGGACAGTCATCACCTCCGTCCGGACGGTTCACCCAGGTAGACGTCGACGACCTACTCAGCTGCGGTGTCCGACCGACGGGCGTAATCGAATGTTGGGGCTACGACTTCAACCACAACAACCCCTTCCGACATTCCGAGTAAGCTGTACGAGATCGTCGAACGAGGAGTGAAGTTGCGACATGCGCTAAGCGGTCCCGTCACCACACGCTGGCTAGACTGATTCGCGTCCGAAAGCGCCTATCGCGCGCTCGGACGTAGCGACGGAGACTGCTATTCCACGCATACGCAACCGACAACCGAGCGGCGCACGCCGCAGACGCTATCCGACCCGTCCTCCCCGCGAGCGCGCCATCCTGGTTGGCGTCGACACGCGCCGCGCCGCTCACTGGGACATCCACGCATCGGTCGAAGAACTCGCGCAGCTCGCCGAGACCGCCGGGGCAATGCCGATGGCGCGCATCACCCAGCGACTGCGTCATCCCGATCCGCGCTCATACGTCGGCAAGGGCAAGCTCGAAGAGATCGCCGAGCTTCGCGACGAACTCAAGGCCACGGTCGCCATCTTTGACGACGAGCTCACGCCGGCTCAACAGCGCACCCTGGAGAAGCGGCTGGAGATCAAGATCATCGACCGCACCGCGCTGATCCTCGACATCTTCGCCCAACGCGCCCGCACCAGAGAGGGCGCCGTCCAGGTCGCGCTGGCCCAGCACGAGTACTTGCTGCCCCGGCTCAGCGGACAGTGGGAGCACCTTGAGCGGATGGAGGGCGCGATCGGCTCGCGAGGTCCCGGCGAGACCCAGCTCGAGACCGACCGACGGCTCATCCGCAACCAGATCAAGCGGCTCAAGCAGGACCTTGAGCGCGTCCGCACGCATCGGCAGCAACACCGTCGCCAACGCGACCGCGCCGGCGTGCCGCTGGTCGCGCTGGTCGGCTACACCAACGCCGGCAAGTCGACTCTGATGAACTCACTCACCAACGCCAACGTGCGAGCCCGTGACCGCCTCTTCGAGACACTCGATCCCACCACGCGACGCTGTCGCCTGTCCGAGGAACACACCGTGCTGCTCTCCGACACTGTCGGCTTCATCCAGAAGCTGCCAACCCAACTCGTCGCCGCCTTCCGCGCGACACTCGAGGAGTTGGAAGAGGCCGACCTGCTGCTGCACGTCGTCGACGCCACGTCACCGGACGCCGTCGAGCAATCGCAAAGCGTCGACCGCACGTTGCAGGAACTGGGCGTCGATCAACGTCCAATCTTGACAGTGCTCAACAAGATCGACGCGCTCGAAGAGCCCGTCGACGACGTGGTCAGCGCCATCGGAGCCGAGCTCGGAATCAAGCCAATCGCCGTGTCGGCTGAGGCAAAGACCAACCTCGGGGAAGTCCGAGCCGCCATCGAAGCCATCCTGCCGACCCTGGAGGGCGTCCACATCATCCATCGCCGACCACGACCCCAAGTCGTGGTGAGCTAGTCCGCGCGCCCTGCCTACTCAAATTCCGTCATACCCGCGCTCCGCCGCGGGTATCTCGCTGTGCTCGGCACAACCGCCGGAGCTGGCTGAGCGATTGAAACGGGCGGGGTTTCTCAGGTTCGAGCGTCAGTGTTGCACTCGTCGAGATTCCCGCGGCGGAGCGCGGGAATGACGAATCTTGTACTTCTGAGCCGCCGTCCTTCGAGGGTGTCTCACAGGTCCAGTTCAGATGTGAGTGTTCCCGTCCCCGCCCCCGAGCGGGGACCCGCTCCCTGACCGCTACCGCGACGACGGACACCATCCTTATCTGGTAGATCGAGATTGGCTAGATCAGCCTGAGGGCGTGGAATCAGAGCAGGTCCCCGCTCAGGGGCGGGGACGGGGAGTTGTGATACGCCTTCCCGGGGGAGGGGACCTGACCAGGTTGCCTCAGCCGCAAAAGCCGGCAGGTATCATTCACGCCATGACCACATCAACCGCCGTAGGACCGCTCGCCCCGTTCCGAGTTATCGACCTGACCAACGAACTCGGACAGCTTGCCGGCCGCATGCTTGGCGATCTGGGCGCAGAAGTGATCAAAGTCGAGCCGCCGGGCGGCGACGAGTCGCGATTCATCGGACCCTTCCGCGGCGATGTCATCGACCCAGAGCAGTCGTTGCACTGGTGGACGTTCAACACCAACAAGCTCGGTGCGACCCTTGATCTCACCACGCAGCGAGGCCAGGATCTGTTCACTCGACTGTTGGAGAACGCCGACTTCCTCGTCGAAACCTGCCCGCCCGACGCGGCGGCGGCGCTCGGCCTCGGAGCCGAGAAACTTCGCTCGGAGCATCCGAGCCTCGTCCATACCTCAATCACCCCGTTCGGACGCGAAGGTCCTTACGCCAACTGGAAAGCGACCGACCTCGTCGCAACCGCAATGGGCGGTCTCTCGTCGCTCTGCGGCGCGCCCGGACGACCACCGATTCGGCCGACGGCGTCGCAGGGTTACACCCAGGCATCGGCGCAGGCGGTCGTTGGTACGATGATTGCCCACTACCAGCGCACGAAATCCGGTCGCGGACAGCACGTCGATCAGTCGATGCAGGAGGCCGTGACGTTCACTCACGACAACGCCTCGCCGACCTGGGACATTCGCGGGATCAACAACGGACGACCCGGCAACGGCCGCCAGATTGGCGGCTACAAGTCAGGTCAGTACGTCTATGAAGCCGCCGACGGCTACGTGGCCGCGCTCTCGTACGGCGGACTTTTCGGACTGACCGCGCGGCAAACGGTTGACTGGCTTGACCATCACGGGATGGCCGGCGACCTCACCTCCGACGAGTGGTTGGCAAAGCTCGACGCGACACAAGGAATCCTGATCCCACCGGGCGGCGAGGACGGCGACCACCTGAACGAAGTCCTCGTGGCCTTCTGTAAGAAGTTCACCCGAGCCCAGCTCGTGGCCGAAGCGCAGCAGATCCGCAACGGCTGGGGCATCGTCCACACGCCGCGCGACCTCATTGAGAACGAGCACCTTGCCGCCCGCGACTACTGGGTCGAAGTCGAGCACGAGGAAGCCCATCTCCCATATCCCGGACCCTGGGCCAAACTGAGCAAGACACCGCTCTCCGTCCGGCATCGAGCGCCACACATCGGTGAGCACAACGACTACATCTACGGCAATCTGCTCGGTCTGTCGGACGACGAGATTTCACAACTCGCGGCGGATGCGATCATCTAGGAGCGGTTAGAACAACTCCATTCCTTGCTTCCCCCCTTGCGGGGGAAGCTGCCGAAGGCTGAAGGGGGGTTCCCGGCAGCCCCTAACCGCACTGTTGCAGAGGATTCCAGGGAGCGGAACATGACCACCCAAGAAACCGAATCGACGACCGACAAAGTCTTCGAAGGCATCCGCGTCGCCGACTTCGCCTGGGTCGGCGTCGGACCGCTGGTCTCCAAATATCTCGCCGACCACGGCGCGGAGGTGATCCGCATCGAGTCGTCGATCCGCCCCGAGCCGCTGCGTCGCGCGCCGCCCTTCGTCAACGACACACCCGGTCTCGACAACAGCGGCTACTACGCCGATTTCAACTCCTCCAAGAAGTGCGTCTCGCTCAATCTGCAGCATCCCGACGGCGTCAAGATCGCCAGGCGAATCGTCGAACACTGCGACATCGTGACCGAGTCATTCACGCCCAAGGCAATGCGCGCCTGGGGTATGACCTACGAGGACCTCTGCGAAATCCGACCCGACCTGATCATGATCTCAATGCCGATGTACGGCCTCACCGGTCCCTGGTCGATGTGGCAGGGCTACGGACACGTCCTCCAGGCGGCGGCCGGTATCTCACATCTCACCGCCTATCCCGGCGAGGAACCGATCGGCACCGGAGTCGCCTACACCGACTTCCTCGTCCCCCACTTCGCCGCGATAGCGTTGATCGCCGCACTCGATCATCGACAGCGCACCGGCGAGGGCCAGAACATCGACTTCGGTCAGATGGAGGCCGCAATCCACGCCACCGAGACGATGATGCTCGACTACAGCGTCAACGGACGAGAGCAGCAGGCGCTCGGCGCTGGACATCCCGATCACGAGATCTACGGAACCTGGCAGTGCGCTGCCCGTGGCGACGATGACGACCGCTGGATCGCAATCACTGTCACCTCGAACGATGAGCTGGCCGCACTGGCAGAAGTCGCCGGACAACCAGGTTGGGCATCGCTGGAGGCCGAAGCGCTCAACGCCCAAATCGCTGCCTGGACGCGCACGCAACAGGCCGAAGAGTTGATGCAGCGCCTGCAATCGGCCGGCGTCCCGGCCGGAGTCGTGCAGACGCCCGAGGACCTGCGCAGCGACCCACAGCTCGCCCACCGAGGTCACTTCTGGATGCTCGACCACCCCACCATGGGCCACCGAGCCTACGACGGCCCCTCTTTCCGCCTCTCCGAAACCCCCGCCGAACTGACCAAAGCCGCGCCGCTGCTCGGAGAGGACAACGAGTCCGTCTACAAGGAAATCGTGGGAATGTCGGACGAGGAATACGTCGAGCACCTCGTCTCGGGCGCCTTCGACTAGCCCGCAATGCGATGAGCGCGCGAGGGCGACCACAAGGGTCGCCCCTACATCAGAGATAGTTGGGCGGGTTGTAGGGGCGACCCTTGTGGTCGCCCTTCTGTTTCCTGTCCGACACAGACGCCGTCCAAAACAATAGTGTCGCAGTGCCAATCACCATCGAGTCCTACAACGCCCAGCAGATACTGACCCCCGGCGCGGGCTACCTCAGCAGCTACGACTACTCGCTCAACCCCTACGTCGGATGCGCCTTCGGCTGCTCCTACTGCTACGCCGCCTTCTTCGCCCCCTTCGACAAACAGGAACCCTGGGGCGATTGGGTACGAGTGAAGCAAAACGCAGCCCTCAAGCTGACACGAATGCGCCGCTCGCTTGAAGGCAAGACCATCTATATGAGCAGCGCCACCGACCCTTACCAACCGATCGAGCAACGCCTCAAGCTCACCAGATCGCTGCTACCCATCCTCTCCGAACGTGGCGCACGGCTCGTCGTCCAGACCCGCAGTCCCCTGGTCACCCGCGACATTGACCTGCTCAGCCAGTTCTCCGAAGTCTGCGTCAACTTCAGCGTCACCACCGATTCCGACGACATCCGCCAGGCCTTCGAGCCGCGAAACCCACCCATCGAAGCTCGTTTGGATGCCGCCGCGCGGGTCGCTGAGGCAGGCATCCCGGTCGCGATCACAATGACCCCGCTACTACCCATCGCCGATGCGAAGGCGTTCGCCGAACAGGTCGCAGCCACTGGAGCTACGCGATTCGTCACCGAATCGTTCGCGCCAACCAAGGGCCATTTCCGTGCCGGAACCGGCAAATCGGCAACCGAGCTGTCAGCAACCTACGACTGGGACCAATTCGCTTACGAGACCGCCCGCGACATCCTGCTCCGCGAACTCGCGCCCGACATTCGAGAGGGGGAGTCGGGCTTCAGCCCTGAGTTTCTGCTGAGCAATCCGTCGCCACGGTGATCATCGCCTCGGCCACAGCATCGGGACGACGCATCGGGATGAAGTGGTCCGAGTCCTCGATCACGGTCTCAAACGCATTGGGAAACACCTCAACGGCGTTCTGACCCGTCGGCGATCCGTGGCCCTGCATCTCCCCGGCCCTGAGAAGCAGCGTCGGTTTTGACGCCTGCGCCATCTCCGGCCACGGATCGACCGTCGCCGCATGCTCGAAACACCATGCTTCCACTTCGGGGTCACAGGCCAGTTCCCACTCACCGAGACGGCCCGTTGGATTCAGCCCGTATCGGACATAACTCTCGACAGACTCTCGCGGCCAATGCGTGAACGCGCCGCGACCCGTCAACGAGTCCGACATCTCACTCGGACTGCCCCAGATCCGCCGTCGCTTTCGAGCGGCCACTGCCAGACCATCGGGAGGCATCGGCGGCATCGGGCCTCGAGGATTGAACAGCACAGGATCAACCAGGGCCAGCGATTCAATCCGCCCGCCGGTGGCTGCCGCAAGCACGCAGATGCAGCCGCCCATCGAGTGTCCCGCCGCGACGACATCGGTCAGATCGCGCTGAGCCAACCACGCATTGAGGTCGGCGGCCATCTCGCGCCAGTCGGCGCCTGCCCTGTCGGGCGCCGACTGCGAGGCGCCATGCCCGCGCATATCTAGCGCGAACACGCGCCAGTCCTCGGGCAGCAAGCGGACAACCGCATCCCATGTGCGAGCATGAAATCCAGTCGCATGGACCAGCACGGCGGTCCGCGCGGGATCGCCCGATGCCGACCATTCCCAGACCCTCAGCGCGTAGCCGCGCACCTGCGCGGTCGATGCCGTTGGTAACGGTCGCATCGGCAACTAGGTCCGACGCCGCAGCGCGCCGCGACCGTCGCCGAACGGATCGTCGCGCCACTCCAGCGCGACCTTGAGGCCCTTCTCGCGCCCGATCTTGATGAACTCATCGATCGTCGGCGCCTCGTGCCAGATCGCATCGAAATCAGCGCCCTCGGAGGCGGCCGTGCGCAGGCCCATCAGCTCGAACCAGCGGTTGGTCGCGTGCTTGTGTACGGTCAGTCCATCCAGCGGCACCTGGGCGATGCGCTGGCAAAAGGCCATCGTCTCCTCGTCCAGCGCTTCCTCGGGATACGCCCGATTGATCATCCCAATCCGCTCGGCCTCGATTCCGTCCACGGTGTCGCCGCTGAACAGCAGTTCCTTGGTCTTCAACATGCCAATCTTGGCCGGCCACAGACCGAGCGTCGGTGGGATACCGATTGCCCGGCCCGCGGGATGACCGAATCGAGCAGCCTGCGTAGCGAACACGATGTCACAAGCGCCGATCATCTCGCCGCCGCCGGCCAGGCACCAGCCGTGGACCTGGGCGATGATCGGCTTGCGATACGACCACATCCACATCCAGCGGTCCACCGAAACGCGCAGATTCTCGCGGTCCAGCGCGATTCGCGACTCACCCAGCTCCCAGGCCTGATCGCCGGTGCGTTGGTTCGTTCGCCAGTTCATTGCGCCCGCGCCCGGTGTCAGGTCATAGCCGGCGCAGAACGCGCGTCCCGCGCCTTTGAGCCGAATCACGCGAACAGCATCGCCCGGATTCAGCTCACGCAGAGCCGCCTCTAGGTCGTCGCGCAGCGCACCCGAGATCGCATTCAGCTTCTCCGGCCGATTCAGCGTGATCGTCGCCACTGGCCCGTCGATATCGACGAGAACGTTTTCATAGTCAGTCATGGCATGCTCCTTCAATCAGAATCAACCGAATGTTACTCGCCACGCACTATTCGCTACGACCCCCTCCGTCATTCCCGCGCTCCGTCGCGGGAATCTCGCCGAGTTCTGCACAGACGTGGGCATCACCTACCAGCCAAGAGTTCCTCCGTTACAAGCGCACAGCCCGCACGAAGCAGATGTGCTGTTCGCAGCGAGATACCCGCGGCAAGCGCGGGTATGACGAAGTCGACGGGGGCATAACGAAGCTAAGGCAGTTGCCTCCGGCGCTACACCGCGCCCTGATCGTCGCCGAACGGGTCGTCGCGCCACTCCAGTGCGAGTGAGAATGCGAGTCTACCTCGCGCGCCGCTTGCCACCCGAACGTCCCGCCGAGGACGTGTTGCGCTGCTCATCTCTCCGGAACTGGATGTAGTCGCCGTAGTGCTTCTTGCAGAATCTACGCTGACCTAACGGCGTCGACACCGGTGACGAGAGTCCGCGAGACGCGCCACACGCCTTCCAGGCGCAGTACAGAGGCGAGTCGCCAATCTGCGGTCCGCGTTGTTCGCGCTCCTGCTCGTCGCGTCGGATCCGTTCCTCGCGTTCCCGTTCAGCCAACAACTGCTGTCGCATCGCTCGACGCTCGTGTTCCACCAGTTCCCGTTCCAGCCGCTCCTGCTTCTCGCGTTCGAGCCGTTCTTGACGCTCCTCTTCCGCCCGCTTGAGTTCGGCCTGCTTCGCGCGCTCTTGCTCCAGTCGCTGTTGCCGCTCCTCTTCCTCACGCGTCTCATGCTCCCGTTTCGCGTCTTCCTGCTGCTCTTCTTCCAGGGCGGCCCGCCGACGAGCCATCTCCGCCCGGAATCGCTCGTTCTCACGCTCGGCTCGGCGCGCCTGGCCGCTGACCGCCGCCCGACGCCGTGACCGACGCTTCTGCTCCGCCTCACGCCGCCGCCGATACGACTGGAGAATTCGCTCCTGCTGATCGGCATCGACCTCCGGCGCCGGCCGGTACAACATCTCCGGCGTCGGCGCGGACGGGTCCTTCAAGCGTTCCAGCAGCAGGTCATAGGACGCCTTGAGTCGGGCGAACTGTTCGGCCGCATCGGGCGCGTCCGACACGTCGGGATGCACCGTCTTCGCCTTGCGGCGAAACGCCTTACGCAGCTCATCTGCCGACGCGCCAACCGCGACGCCGAGCAACTCCCGCGGGTCGTATGACTCAGGCACTAATCGTCAACCTCACGCAACCGCAACGCGTACTCCGACACCCGAGCGCCCAGTTTACGCGCCTGCTCCCGATCCAGGTCCGTCACCTTCCGCACGGCCGTCGCGCCGTAGTAGCTGCCCGAGTAGTTCATCGTCGATGTCCAGGGCAGCCCGACAATCAGCATCCCATGCCCAATGAGCAAATGCACCAGCTGCATCAGCGTCGCCTCAAGCCCGCCCGATGGACTCCAACCGGCGCTGAACGCCGCTGCTGGTTTGTCAGCGAGCTCGCCTGTCTCCCACAGGTCGCCTGTGTAGTCCCACCAATGCTTCAACCGACCAGTGATCCCCGTCCAGTTGGGACTACCCAGGATGATCGCGTCGCACTTGACCAGCTCCTCCTTGTCGGCGACGTCCAGTGGCCGATCCCAGACCTCAATCCCATCCACCGACGCCGCGCCCGCAACGATCGACTTCGCCAACTCGGCGACCAGCCCCTGCGAGTCGTACAGCACCAGGACGACGACATCACCCAACTTGCCCGAATTGTCTGAATCGTCAGAAGACATCGGCGACCCCATCATCCAGTGACCTGCAGTCCTGCCTTGCAGTCGTCAGAATATCGCGGGCGCGCTCAGTGTTGGGCGCGGCTCGTCAAACACGACCCCGTCGCTCGTTTGGCCACATGGCCGGGGCACCCGCCGAGCTCTTCCAGCCCTGGGCCCGGTACCCACCGTCAAGACACTCGCTTGCGCGGGCGCTCTGTCTACATCATCTGTTGATGTCTCGCTGGTCTCCTGACGTATCGTCACTGCTGTTTTGTATCGATGACATGATGCGTTCCGTATAGAGATCGTTTGCTACTGAATACCCACTGTGTTCTTTGTTGTCATCGCTATACACCATTTGTAGCATACGTTCCCATCGGCGGACTCCGTTTGAAACGATCCGTAACGAAAGGCACACACATGTCAATCGGCAACACGCTCCCTCAATCGAGAACGAAATTCGTGTTGCTTCTGATTGGCCTCGGCATGGTGGTAGCTGCCCTTCCCGGCCTCATTCGCGCCGATTCAGTGCAGGCACGACCGTCCAATCTCCAATACGAGCTGGATCCCGAGGGCATTCGCATTAGTTGGGATGCCCCCGCTATCGATTCAGCCTCGGTCAGCGGATACCGGATATTCAGGCGTGTCCCGACCCGTGGGCAAGCACAGCTCTCGGTGTTGGTCGCCGACACCGGCAACACCGACACCAGTTACCTCGATACGACCGCGAACGAAGTGGGCCAGCGCTATGTCTACCGGGTGCGAGCCATGCGCGGCGGCCAGCAGGGTGGACGCTCACCCTATATCCGCATCGACCTCGACGCCCCATTGCCGGTCCTGCAGCAAAGCGTGACACCGCAAGCAGACCCGCCGCCGCCTCCCACGATTGTCCCAAGCGATCCTGACGAGCCCTTGCAGACGCTCGCGCAGCAAGTAGTTGATCCCGATGACGAGCTTGATGTCGATCGCCGGCCGCCGACCCCTCACAGCATGGAAGCCGAATACGACCCCGATCGCATCGTCCTCACTTGGCAGCACCCGTCGGATAAGTCTGACGTCGTGTCCTATGAGCTCGTCGAGACGATCTTCGACTTCGACCCGCCCAATCCCATGCTCGACGAAAACGATGACGTGATCCCCGCGCGAGAAACGCGGACGCTCAGCCTGTCGAGTTCCACGACCAGTTGGACAAACAACTCCCCGATCCTCAACCGAACCTACAGCTACGCTCTTCGCTCAGTCAACGAGCTCGACAATGTGAGCGGGAGCTTGACCAGCGCCCGCATCAACTTCAAGCCCAGTCGGTCGTACACCTTTGCCGGAAGCACCACTGACGATGAACTCTCGTTGCGGAATGTCAGGGTCGACATTTGGCGCAGTGGCGACTACACGATTACGGTCAAGGCATCTGATGACGGCGGAGACGCCCCAGATGATGCGACGTATAGCATCTACCAGATAGGCACAGTCGAGTACCTGATGAACACCGACACCAACATGAGGGAATTTAAGTACGAGTCCTTCAGCACGCCTCAATATATGTCTAACCAGCAAGACCGCTCCGTTCCCGGTCTCGGCAACACCGTCGTCATTGAAGGTACGTTGAGTCACCTCACGAGTAATTCGATCATCTCAATGTGGCGTTACATCCTCCAGGTGGACGATCCAGGCGTGTCGCCTGCAACTACGAAGATCGCGTTCTCCATGTCCCTGCAGTGACGACCAATCTGGGCGCTGCGGCAGCGTCACGCTGCGGCAGCGCCCGGTTCATCCAATCGAACGCCCATCGGAGCCAAAAACTCAGAAGGAGATCTCAGTCTCATACCACGCCGCTTGACCTGGCATTTCCTCTACACCGACACGCAGACGTGCCAGACCGGACGGCCCCGACTCGCTCAATGAGTCAATCAGTCGCCCCGCGATGTACTGCGACAAGCGCTCGGCCGTGCTGTTGTCGATCGGCAGCGCCGCGACATCGTGCTTCGGCAACCGATACGGATGCTCGTCTCGGTACTGCACGACGTAGTGCGTGTCGTCGTCGGTGATCGTCAGCGTGCGCGAGTCCATCTGTAGCAAAAACTTGTGATCGAGCGATTCGCAGACCTCGCGCGTCAGCCGCTTGAGCAGCGAGAAATCGATCACCCAGGACTCCTCCGTCAGCGGCCCGACGACCTCAACAAACACATCGTAGTTGTGTCCATGAATCGGTTCAAGCTCGTCCGCAAAGGTGGCAAAGTGTCCGGCCGCAAAGCGCAAACGCTGCCGCTCGACCGTGACAGAGTGCGACGAAGACTGCTGTGGCATAGCCGCAGCCTACCCTGCGTCCAAGGACGTACCAACTAAGAACGCTCTGAAGAACGACGATCCCCTCCCCCCCTTGCGGGGGGAGATGTCACGGAGTGACAGAGGGGGGGCGCCGCCAGCGACCAGATAGGCCTTGAGATGGGGAGCCCCCCCTCTGCCTGCGGCATCTCCCCCGCAAGGAGACTTGTGCGTAAAACACCTGCCGGCTGCTTCCGGTCCCCTCTCCCTCTGGGAGAGGGTTAGGGTGAGGGCCGCGGCGATGGCAACGAGCGGCCGCTACCAGATAGGCGGACTCGGGAACCCTCACCCCAGCCCTCTCCCAAAGGGAGAGGGAGTATCGTCCCCATCGCGCTGAGCAGACTTATGCAAGAGTCTCCGCGAGGGGGGAGAAGAGGACTCAATCAAAGGTCTCCTCGCGAGGGAAGCTGCCGAAGGCTGAAGGGGTCCCCGATCGGCCACCGACGGGAGTTATTCAGAGGATTCCTAAGCTGCCTCCAACGACGCACCACCTAACCTGCGTCGATGAAGCCTCCACCTCCGACCGCGATCATTAGCTGGCTCAAGACGTGGCGGCCGGCCATCCTGCTCGGCCTCCTCACCGTCGGCGCCTACGGCCTCGTCCTCTACGGATTCGGCGCGATCACGGGCGCGATGCAGGACGAGGAGGGCTGGTCCTCAGCAGCAGTCAACGCCGCCTTCATGGGATCGTATCTGCTCGGTGCGGCTGCATCGTTGGTGTCAGGGCGCATCCTCGACGCCTTCGGCCCGCGACCGGTGCTCTGGACCGGGCTGATCGCCGGCACCGTCCTCCTGATCGCCGCTTCATACGCCGATCAGGTCTGGCTCTTCATCATCCTCTGGAGTCTGGGCGGCGCAATCACGATCTCGGGCCTGTTCTACAACGTGACGATGCCGATCGTGGCCCGGCTCTTCCCCCAGCGACAGACCGCCGCGATGACCGTCCTGGTCACGATGGGCGGATTCTCCTCCGTCGTCTTTCTGCCCCTGACCGGACTACTCACAGAGGAGTTCGGCTGGCGTTGGGCCGTACGAGCGCTGCTCGTACTCGCCGCAGTATTGGGATTGCCCGGCGTCCTGACGGTTCGCCGTCTGCCTACCTTGCCGCCGCAGACGCCGCCGACCAGCTCACACACGCTCGGAGCTCCCGCCGATCAGTACGGCTATTCCAGCATTCGCGATGCGCTGCGCTCACGCGAGGTGCAGGTGATGCTGCTAATGGTCCTCTCCAGTTCGTTCGCGCTGGGAGCGCTGCTCAATCACTTCGTTCCCGCTGCGACAGCCGCCGGACTCTCGCTCACGGCCAGCGCCTCGTTGACCGGCCTGCGCGGATTCCTTTCGCTGCCCGGTCGAGCCCTGATCGGGCCGATGGCGTCCGTACTTGGACTGCGGCCCGCGCTCGGTGTCGGCTTCGCCGTGATGCTGCTGGGAACGCTGGCCCTGCTCGCCGCCGGTTCCGTCTACTGGATCTACGTATCCGCGATCATCGCCGGATTGGTCTGGGGACAGACCATGCCGCTACAGGGACTGATCTCCGCCGACGTATTCGGTCTCCGACGATTGGGCACCCTGATGGCGATGCAGACCTCGATGGGCAACGTCGCGCTGGCGATCGGCCCCTTCGCCGCCGGCCTCCTGCTTGACGCGGTTGACGACAACTACGGACCCGTACTGATCGCCATTGCCGTGGGCAATGCGCTCACCCTGGCATTGCTGATCCTCCTGACCCGTGTCCATCGCACGCCCCTGAAGCGACTGGCCGCTAACCTGATCGCTAGCCGAACTGCCCCACAAAAGCACGACGAAGGCGCGCGCTGACTGCGCCCAACGCGTTTGATAAGGAATGGACTCCATGGGACGACTGGACGGAAAAGTTGCATTGGTAACCGGCGCTGCGCGAGGCATCGGCAAAGGCATCGCCACCGAACTGGCCAAAGAGGGCGCCGACATCGTCATCTGCGACCTGCTGATCGACGCGGCCTACCAAACCGCCGGCGAGCTGCAAAACCGGCACGGCATCACCGCAATCGCCCTGGAGATGGATGTCACCAGCGAGGACTCCATCGCAACCCGGGTCGAGTCGGCCATCTCCGAGATGGACCGGATCGACATCCTTGTCAACAACGCCGGCGTTGCCCCCGACAACCTCAGCGAGAACGAGGTCGAGTCGGACTGGGACCGCTGCTTCGAAGTAAATCTCAAGGCGATCTGGAAGGTCAGCAACGCGCTGATTCCCCACTTCAAGGCGAACGGCGCAGGCAAGATTGTCAACATCGCCTCAATAGCCGGACGCCAGGGCGGCGCAATCGCTTCCTACTCTGCCTCCAAGGCCGGCGCGATCAGCATCACCCAATCGCAGGCCAATGAGCTCGGCCCGCACAACATCAACGTCAACGCGATCTGTCCCGGTCTGCTCTGGACCGACATGTGGCGCAAGCTCGAAGGCATGCTCGTCGGCGACGACGCCGATGAGGTGATCGACCGTCGCGAGGCATTCGAGGCCGGGATCGCCACCCGAATGCCGCTCGGCCGTGAACAGACTCCTGAAGATATCGGCAAGGCCGCCGTCTTCTTCGCCTCCGACGACGCCAAAAATATCACCGGACAATCGCTGAACGTCGACGGCGGAATGCGAATGAATTAACGCGAGAACCGACCAAAACTGACCAAAACCGACCAAAACCGAACAAGAAAACACAGGAAGTCCAGCTATGACCGAAGAACTGCTCTACGACGTCCAGGATCACATCGCCGTGATCACCCTGAACCGACCCGAGAAGCTGAACGCCTTCTCCAACGACATGCTCAACGCTTGGCAGGAGTCCATCACTCGCGCCTCGGTCGACCAGGATGTCCGCGTGATCATCGTCACCGGCGAAGGTCGCGGCTTCTGCTCCGGCGCTGATGTCGGACGCGAACGCGCCGGCGCCGACGTGCTCGGCGGCGACCCCAACGCCCCAGCCGCCAATCGCAACTCGCTGCGAAACTCCGTCCAGCGCGTTCCGCGAGCGCTGTTCAATTGCGAGAAGCCGTACATCGCCGCTGTCAACGGCGCAGCCGTAGGCGCAGGCATGGACATGGCCTCAATGGCCGACCTGCGCATCGCCTCCGACCGAGCCAAGTTCGGTATGGCCTACGTGCGAATGGCCCTGATCCCCGGCGACGGCGGCTGCTACTACCTCCCGCGCATCATCGGCATGTCCAAGGCGCTCGAGCTGATGTGGACCGGCAAGATCTTCACCGCCGATGAGGCGCTGCAAATGGGCTACGTCTCCAAGGTCGTCGAGCACGACGAACTGATGCCCGCCACGCTCGAACTGGCCGAGCAGATCGCCAAAATGCCCGCGGTCTCAGTCCAGATGATCAAGCGTCTCGCCTACCGCTCAGCCCAAGCCGGCCTGCACGAGTCCCTCGAAATGGCCGACCACGCCATGGTCATCGCCCGCTCCACCCAGGATGCCGTTGAAGGCCCCAAAGCCTTCGCCGAGAAGCGAGAGCCAAACTTCCAGGGCTTCTAGAACCAACGCTGGTGGGAAATCTCTCTGCTCCCTGGCAGGGGGAGCTCCCGCGAAGCGGGTGAGGGGGTCGGCTTCCACGCTCTACACTTGAACCCCCGACCGGAGCAACATGACTACCTCTGATGCCCCAACTGGAACAAGTTCGGTCCGATATCGATTGCCGGACCCTCCGGAGCGTGAGTACGACGAAGTGACGGCGCAACGCTTCGTCTACATACCCGGCGCGCCGCCCAATCTGGCGCTGCATTTTGGTCGTCCCGACACAATGTTGCAAGCGGCGGATGAATGGATCGCTGCGTCTCCGGGTTCAAGACCGTTACTGCGTCCCGATTTACTGATCGCATTCGATGTCGATCCTGACCTGTATTGGGAGCAGAACGGGTACGTGATCTCCGATCAAGGCAAGCCGCCCGACTTCGTGCTCGAAGTCGCGTCGCCGAGCACCGCCGAACGCGACGTGGGCTACAAACGCGTCGAGTACGCCGCTATGGGGATTCCCGAATACTGGCGCTTCGATCACACCGGCGAATGGCATGGCGCCAAACTGGCCGGCGACCGCTTGGTCGGTACTCAATACGAACCGATCCCAATCGTCGAGGTCGAACCTGGCGTGTTCGAGGGCAGAAGCGAGGTGCTCAACCTGACGCTGCGTTGGCAAGACAGCGCGCTGCTCTGGGTTGACCCCGCCACAGGCCAGCCAATTCCGGGAGTTGCAGACGAACGCGCAGCGAGACTGGAAGCCGAGACGCGCGCTGACATAGCGGAGGCGCGAGCGTCCGTGTTAGAAGCCGAGCTGCGACGGCTGCAGGAACGCAGCGACTGATTGCCGTAACGCTCAGTCGTCCGAGACGAAGATCGTCCCGTCCGACACCCGCGTCCTGAACGTTTGAATCGACTCCGGCTCGATCTTCTTCTTGATGAATCCCGGCGGAGGCGGCATCAGCTTGTGGATTACGTTCCACATGCCGTTAGGCAGCCACGACTTCGTCTTGCCCGTCCGCATGTCGAACTCGGAGTCGTGCCAGGGACAGACGATGTGCGCATTCTTCAGCTCGCCCACCGAGAGCGGCGCGAACAGGTGTGGGCACTTGTCCTGGACGGCGAAGATCTCGCCGTGCACATTGGCGACGCAAACTCGGGTACCGTCAACATCAGCGGCGGTGACTTCACCGGGGCGCAGTTCCGATATCGGACAAACGGCGGTTTCGCTCACGGTGGCCTCCATGACGTAATGTCAAATCAAGCTGCTGCTGTCAATGATCATCGCGTGGGTCGGTTCCACAGTCAACGCGCCGACTCTCCGCACGATGCACAAAGCCGCCGCGCTCATACACTGAGGAAATCTCTCCGACTAATAGAACGAATGGGACGAACGGATTGACAATCATGGACATTGAGCAGTACCTCTTCCCGCAGCGGGTCGCCATCGTCGAGGTGGCCGGACAAATCGGCTCCCGGATCAACCCGCGTGAACTGTCGCGGACGTTCAACAGCATCGCCGAGAACCCGCGCTATCCCGCCGTTGTGCTCGACATCGATTCACCCGGCGGCGGCGCAGCCGCGTCCGAGGCGCTCTACCTCGCGGCCAAGCGGCTGTCAGACAAGAAGCCGGTCGCCGCTGCAATCCGCGGCGTCGGAGCCTCAGGCGGCTACATGATTGCCTGCGCGGCCAATCCAATCTTCGCCCTGCCCACGTCGGTCGTCGGCTCGATCGGTGTGATCTGGACTGCGCCGATGATCTCCGAAGCGCTGGAGCGCGTCGGAGTCAAGATGCGTACCCGCGCCGCCGGCGAATACAAGGACATGGGCTCACTCTTCCGAGACAGCACGCCCGAGGAGGACGCCAAGCTCGACGCCCTGATCTCATCCGTCTACCAACGCTTCGTTGACATCGTCACCGAGGGCCGGCCAGATCTCACGCGCGAGCAAGTAGCAACATTGGCCTCCGGAGAAATCCACACCGGAGCCGAGGCCCACGCACTGGGCCTCGTCGACCGACTGGGAGACCTCACCGACGCCATCGAGTGGGCCGCAGACGCCGCCGGCATCGAACCGCGAACCACCCTGGTCCGACCCAAGCGGGGCATCCTACAAACGCTCATGACCCAGGGCGCCGACTCAATGGCCAACGCGCTGGTCGACAGCTTCATCGATCGGCTAGATGCGGCAAAGTCAGAACGCTTGCTTGAGACACGCATGCGAATCGGTCGCTAATCAGCTTGTCCCCGCCCCGGCGCCTGTCTCATAAGTCGCCTGACCTCTTGTTCCGTCATACCCGCGCTCCGCCGCGGGTATCTCGATGCGCTCGGCACGAAGGACATGAGCCAGCTAGGCAATCGAAACGGGCACGGTTCCTGCGTTTCCTGCGTCGGTGCGACACTCGGCGAGATTCCCGCGACGGAGCGCGGGAATGACGAATCTTGCATTTCCGAGGCAGCCTCAGAGAGCGTGTCTGTAGTCTCCCCGTCCCCGCTCCCGAGCGGGGACCCGCTCCCTACGGCTACCGCGACAGACGACACCCCCTTCTTCAGGTGGGTCGAGATCGGTGAGATCAGTCTTTGGGCACGGAGCCGGGCAGGTCGCCGCTCGGGGGCGGGGACGGGAGAACTAACTTCTGAACTTAACCTGTGAGACACTCCCTCAAACCCGGGGCAACGGAGAGTAGGGGCTAGAGACTCCGCATCATCGTCGGACCGTTGATGATGTCATCCGCGTGATGATTGTCGTGCAGCGACCACGCCTCCAACAGCGACATTGCGTTGCCGGCAAACCCCATCCGCATCAACACGTGATCCTCACTCAGCGCCGCAAACAGCATCGTTGACTTCTCCGCGCCAGCCTGTAGTTGCTCGGCCAACTCATCAACCTCACGACCGGCAAACCGCTCGACGCCGAGCGCGTTCGCCAGATCGAGCTCAGGACTTGGCGTTGACGGGTCCGGCTTCCAGTTCTCAAGTGGCGACCCATTGAGCACCATGATCAAGACATCGTGATACCGCCGATCCGACGCCGCCAGGTGAGCCAGCACGTCGCGTCGAGTCCACCTGGGCGCGGCCGACTGCTTCAACCACACCGGAGCAGGCAGCGCCTCCACCATATTGATCAACCGACGCCGCGCGCGCAATGCCCGGGTCAGCGGTACCCAGAGGGCAGGGACAAAATCGTCGGCCGGTAGCGGCGGATCCGTCGCGAGCAGCGGACGGTCATCCATCGCGCGGACTACCAGCTCATCGACGGATCGGGCGGACCCATCTTCCGATAGTTGCCGCCGTAGAACAGGATCGGCTCGTCGTTCGACTGCTTCACAAAGGCCTTGACCTCGCCGATGATGATCTCATGGTCGCCGCCATCAATGACGGAGTGAATGCTGCAATCGAAGACCATCGTGGCTGCCTCCAGCCGCGGCTGACCAGTCTCACCCAACACATGCTCATGATCGTCGAACTGGTGCGGCGGCGCCGGACGCTTGCTGCTGGCGAAGAAGTTGGACGTGTCCATCGCGGTGTCGGGCAGAATGTTGACCGTGTACGCGCCGGTCTCCTTGAGCAGCGACAAGACGCTCGCGCTCTTGTCGACGCAGACCAGAACCAGCGGTGGATCGAGCGACAACGACGAGAACGACTGCGCGGTCATCCCAACAAAGTTCGGCGCGGTTCCGGTCGTGACGACGGTGACGCCGCTCGGGAACATCCCCAGTGCATTGCGGAACTCTCGGTCATCGAAGTCCATGGCGGCTCCCTTTCGGCGTCTATCCGGCGGATGCTCAGTTTAACGCAGCGGCAAATCGAGCACCGTCATCAACCCACGACGCGTATGAGGAATCACCCGAGCCGCCCGCAACACCGCCGCCGCCGTCGCATCGTCGCCGAACACGCCACCCTCGAATCGCAGCTTGAGCGGCGGCGTGCCATCGACCACGATCTCGTCGTATTCCTCATCCACTGCCGCATTCGCCTCAAAGTGCAGTCGCACGCGATGCCCGTCGTACGTCGATCCTTCCAGCGTCTCCAGCGTGCCCTGCACGAGCTCCTGACCCTGAACCTCGCAAGGAACCATGTCGTGCTGCCAGTCGACAAGCTTCCAACCAAGCGCATAGGCCAACAACCGCGCCGACTCCACCAGTCCCACATGGCCAAACCCGCCAGCGTCGCGCTTCTCTTCCCACTGAGCCAGCGAAATGCCCATCCCCACCTTTTTCTGGAACGGGACGCGTCGCCGCGACGGATCCTGCACCCGACGCACCGAGACCGACTTGATGCTGTGCGAAATCGCCGACATCGACGCTGGCAGCGCATCCATCAGGAATCCCGGATTGACGCCTGTGCCGACGACCGTGCGATCGGCTCGTCGAGCCAGCAGGTCCAACCCCGCCGCAATCTCAGGATGCCGCGCCTGAGCAAACGCCAGCTCCTCACAGGTCGAGACCACATGCAAATCCTGTCGCAGCGCCTCCTCAATCTGCGGCGACACCTGGTCGAGGTATGAGCCGGTGCAATGCAGCAGAATCCCGCCGTCCGATCGCGCATCGACCCGAGCCGCCGACACCGCCTGCCGGATCACAATCTCCGGCGCCCCCTCAATGAAGTCCGACAGCGGTCGCCCGACCATGTCGGGATTGATCTCCACAGCGCCAACGACTTCCAGGAACGGGTCGCTCAGCGCCGCTTCAGCGATGCGCAGTCCGATCGGTCCCAACCCCTGCACAATGACAGGCAACGGTGCGCTCATGGCGTCGCTCCAGATTCGGTCGTGATAGTCTCGGCAGTCTTCGCATACGGTAACAACGGACGGATGCAGCGATGGTCGATTATCCCGACTACAACGCCGAATCACTCGAGGCCTGGGAAACGAACGCCGAATTCTGGGACGACGCTCAGGGTGATGAAGGCAACTACTGGCAGCGAGTCCTGGTCTTTCCCAACACGCTTGAGCTGCTCGATCCGCTACCGACATCGGTACTGGAGATCGCCTGCGGCAACGGAAACTTCGCCAGGCAGCTTGCGAAGAAGGGTGTCTCGGTCACAGCTACCGACGGCTCGCACGCACAACTCGACGCCGCCCGCAAGCGCTCCGAGGGTCTACACCTCAACCTGATCGAGTGCGACGCCACCGACCGCAAGCAACTCGCCGCGCTCGCCGGCGCAACGGACGCCCCCTTCGGCGCAGCCGTCTGCAACATGGCGCTCATGGACATCGCCGAGGTCACGCCGCTCTTCGACATGCTCCCGCTCACCCTCGCCGACGGAGCGCCATTCGTCTTCTCCGTCCTGCACCCCGCTTTCGGTCCGGGCCCGAGAGTGCGCCTCTTTCGAGAGCGCACCGAGACCGAGGACGGCCGCTTCATCGAAGAGTCGGGCATACGCATCACTGGCTATCTCAACAGAGGAGTAGGCCATGGCGTCGCCGTCATCGGCCAACCAGCCATCCAGCCCTACTTTGACCGCACGCTGACCGAGCTATTCGCAGCCGCCTTCGAAAGAGGCTGGGTGCTCGACGGCCTCCGAGAACCCGCCATCACCGACGGAGGAGACGGAGACGCCGAAAACCGCCTGAGCTGGGACCACCTACCCGACATCCCACCGGTGTTGGTGGCGCGCCTGAGGCACCGGGGTTAGTCCGGTCATTGCCCGCTGTCAGGGTGTTCGTAACCCTTGTAAGCGTCGAGTCGAGGGGCGATGCGAGTGACAGTAATCTCCCGTTGCCCGGGGCCGGGCCGAAAGAGGATTCGGTATCCGTCTTCTCGAACGCGGAAAACGATCTCGCCAGTACTCAAGGTCAGCTGGAGTGAGATCTGGCCAAACGGATCTGTTTCGAGTTCCGACAGCAGTTGATTGACCCTTGTTTGGGATGAGGTGGCAGGACGGCACGCTGCGCTCTGGCTTCAGGACTCAGCGTCACGCGGAAGCGCACGCCCTAGTCGTACCAGTCATCGAGTTCGTGGAGGTCGTAGAGCTTGGCTCGGCCCGCAGCCAAGTCTTCGTCGAGTCTGCGCAGCATTTCGACGACGTTTTCCTCGGCTTCGGGCGTGAGTTCGGGGTCATAGCAGATGCCAACTCCCGGGTCGGGAGCCCACATTGGCACCCATGCGTGGCCCTGGGAGTCGATCATCCGTCGTGCCAGCCGCGACTCGGTCCACTCCCAGTAGGGATGCTTGGCGCAGAACTCTTCGAACGGCATTCCCTTACGCTGGCGAATTTCCTCCATCGACGTGACGGGTTGAGGCTCGACGTCACTGTGAGTCTTCCTGAGCGCCATGGCGGGCCTCCTCGCTCAGTTCAGGATATCGGTTAACGCCAGTACGCTGGGTCCGATCCCCTCTCCCCCCCTTGCGGGGGGAGATGTCACGGAGTGACAGAGGGGGGTCCTCAGCCAGCGACGAGATGGACCTGAGATGGGGAGTCCCCCCCTTTGCCTACGGCATCTCCCCCGCAAGGGGGGAGAAGGGGAGTTTCGCAAAGGTCTCCTCGCGGGAGAATCTGCCGAATGCTGAAGGGGGGCGATCGGCCACCAACTGGAGATATTAGGAAGATTCCTAGTTCAACGGCGACCACTCGGTCGGCTGCAGAATTCGATTCTCGATGTGGTGGACCAGCGGGCCGGCTTCCTCCGACGCGGCGCGCGCGGCTTGCCACTCGGGGTCGGCGCCGAAGCTCTTCCAGGCCTCCTCGCGCTGACCGTGATTCTCGAAGCTGACGATGTACCAGAGCTCGTCCGAGCGGCCGCCGACCGAGTTCGTCCAGTAGCCCACGTTGTGAATGCCGTGGCGCTCGAAGATCTCCATCGTCACATCGCGGAAGCGTTTCATCAGCCCGCCCATTTTGCCCGGGTGTGCGGTGTAGATGCGAAGTTCGTAGATCATTTCCCGTACCTCTCTCTTAGTCGTTCAGGACGTGCATTCTCAGCGCCGACGGGTACTCCCCGCCGCGACGAATCGTGTTGACTGCCGAAAGCATCTCGGTCGCTGAGTTGACCGAACCGCCGTCGTTCGAGTTCGCCATGAAGCGAGGGTAGTTGCTGCTCGACACTTCAAGCCGAATTCGGTGTCCAACGTCGAATCGATGCCCGAGCGACGCCAGGTCGACGGTCAGCTTGACCACCTGGCCCGGTGTCAGGAACACCTCACGGTCGAATCCCTCGCGGAATCGCGCCCGCATGATGCCGTCAACCAGCGAAACGGCCTTGCCTTCCGGATCAACATCAACCAGCTTCGCTGTGATGTCGGTGTCGGGTCGGTCGCTGGAGAACCAGATGTCAACCTCGACCGGACCAGCGGCATCAACGGCTTCGGTGAGTGGATCGCTGGTGTAGCAGAGCACGTCATCACGACTCTCCGCACGACTCTGGTCGCGCGGTCCGGGCATACCAACCGCGACCTGCAATGTCGAGCCACCATTCGTGATGGCCGGCTTGTAGCCGGTGTACATGAACTCGTCCCAGCGAAGGTCCTCCTCCGGGCATTCGGCAGTCAAACTTCCGTCGCCGTAGTGCATGTTCCCGCCACCATTGGAACCGAGATACAGCGTCCGCTCCTCGGCGTTCGACGGCGGCCACGACTCGTCGGTGCGCCACTCGTTCGCGCCCATCAGGAACCAGCGGACCGACGGCAGTTCTCGGTCGCGGCCCTTGAGATGCTTGTCCAGGAACACATTGATATCAGCGATCACATTGGCCGCAGCCGCCGCGCCGGTTGGCCCGAACTCCAGCTCGCCCAGCCAGCGGTCGTAGTTCGTGTGCGCCCACGGACCCATGATCAGGTGCTGCTCCGGATTGCCCTCCTCGGAGATGCCGCGGAAGTTGCGCACCGTGCCGATTCCGAAAATGTCGAACCAGCCGCCGATATGCAGCATCGGCACCTGGAAACGCGAATAGTCGGCCGAGTGCCGAACCGACTCCCAGTATTCGTCGCGAGTCTCGTGCTCCAGCCACTCGTGCCAGTAGGCAGCCACCCCATCCTGCGAGATGCCCGGCATCGCGTTCAGCGGCCGGCTGCCCAGTAACTGGAATCCATTACCCATCACCGCTTCGGTCAATTCCGCCGCGGCCTCCGTCGGTCGTGTGTGGTTCTGCTGCAGATACCCCGTCGCCGCCACACCGCTGCCCCACAGCCCAATGAATCCCAACTGGAACGCGCCACCCTGATAGGTCCAGCCGTCGTAGTAGTCATCGGCGGTAATGATCGGAATCGCGCAGCGCAGCGACGGCGGACGCTCGCGCGCCGCCAGCATGGTCGTCGCGCCGACATACGACGGTCCATAGATTGCCGTGTTGCCGTCGCACCAGGGCTGCGCCGCAATCCATTCCAGCGTGTCGTAGCCGTCGGGGCCTTCCTGATGGAACGGCTTGAACTCGCCTTCAGACGCATACCGCCCGCGCGTGTCGCAAACCACCACCGCATACCCGCGTTCGGCCAACTTGAGCGCGCTCGGCATCACCGCGACCAGCCCGGCGCCCGACATCTCCTTGTCGTAGGGCGTCCGGGTCACAATCCCCGGCACCGAATTCCCAGGTTGATCGGCGTCTGCCGGTCGGTACAGGTCCGCGCGCAGGATCACGCCGTCGCGCATGGGGATGTCCAGATTCTTCTCGACGATCACTCGTTCGACGGCCACATCACACTCCTGTTCGTATACATGTCTGACGAACGCTATGCTAGATAACGAAACTCGGACGGAGGATTCAGATGACTACCAACGTGCAAGCAGGCGAACTGGGCATCACATTTTCGGATATGGCGCGCTCAAAGCTTCTCGAGGTCTTGACCGGTTATCCGGAAGAGGTCGCCGGCTTGCGCCTGAAGATCACGGGCCGCACCTCAGAGGGTTTTGAACACGTCCTGACCATCGTCGAGAAGGGCATCGAGCCCGTCGGCGACGCCACTCTGCAGTTCCCCGACTTCTTGCTCTTCGTTGAGGGCGAACGGATCGAAGACCTGCGCGGCACCAACGTCCACTATGAGTTCAAAGGCCCGAACGTCTCCGGCCTCGAGTTTCACAACCCCAATCCCGTCTGGCGCGACCCGTTGGCGCAGGAAATCCAGCGCATTTTTGACGAACAGGTCAATCCCCAGATCGCCGCGCACGGCGGCTACGTCCAACTGCTCGAACTCCGTGGCAAGCGCGCGTACATCGAAATGGGCGGCGGCTGCCAGGGCTGTGGCATGGCAAGCGTCACGCTGAAGCAGGGCATTGAAGTCGCAGTCAAAGAAGCCCTCCCCGAGATCGAAGAGCTGGTCGACGTCACCGACCACCAGTCGGGCGAAAACCCCTACTTCAAGCCGTCGAAGAAGTAACCCCTCACCTCCCCTCTCCCCCTTGCAGGGGGAGATGCCGAATGCAGAGGGGGTCCCTCGGCCCCATGTACGGAGGGACTGTGACGCGCGTCCTGCTGATCTCCACATACGAGCAAGGCCATCAGCCGCTCGGCATCGCCATGCCCGCCGCAGCGTTGCTCGGCGCCGGCCATCAGGTGCGAGCAGTTGACCTCGCAGTCGAATCGGTCTCAGCCGAACGTCTCAATCAACTCGCAGCAGACGCGGAATTGATCGGTATCTCGACGCCAATGCACACCGCCGCTCGGCTGGGCGTCAGGATTGCGCGGACTCTGGAAGACGCGTCGGACAAGATCGTATTCTACGGTCTGGCCGCGAACTCATTGCGGGAGACCGGTCTCGGCAGAGCACTCAGCGGCGACACCGATCTGCAACTCGTAGCGCTGGCAAACGGCGAGCAAGCGCCCAGTGTTCCAATCTTCGACCGCCTCCCCAGGCTCGTGCCCGAACGCTCGATTCTCCCGCCCATCGACCAGTACGCCCGCTACCGAGACACCACCGGCGCCGCGCATCTCACCGGCTACGTCGAGGCCACGCGCGGCTGCGCCCATCGCTGCACCCACTGTCCGCTGACGCCGATCTACGCCGGCCGGCTCAGAATCAACGGTGCCGAAACCGTACTCAGCGACATCGATCAACAAGCCCATGAGGGCGCTGAGCACATCACATTCGGAGACCCCGACTTCTTCAACGCAGCCGAATCCGCAATGGAGCTCCTGCGAGACAGCGCCCGTCGCCATCCGGACCTGAACTACGACGCGACGATCAAGGTGGAACACCTCATCGAACACCAATCGTTGTTGCCCGAAATGTCCTCTTTGGGCGTCACATTCATCACGTCTGCATTTGAGTCGGTAGACAACAACCTGCTTGACGTGCTCGAAAAGGAACACACCGCCGCCGATCTCGACACAGCGCTTAATCTGACGAAAGACGCCGGAATTGCGATTCGGCCAACGTGGTTGCCGTTCACGCCCTGGACATCGGCGCAGCACTTCCTCGACCTGTTGCAGTTCGTCGAGACACGACAGTTGGTTGACGTCACGCCTCCAGTACAGCTCGGCCTCAGGTTGCTCGTCCCGTCAGATTCCCCCCTGGCCGCGCCGATGCAAGAGATGGGAGCACTGGTCGACTTTGACCAGGACGGCCTCACCTGGAACTGGCGACATGAGGATCCGAGGATGGATGCGCTGCAGTCGGAGCTCGCCTCGATGGCCGAGCAGCAAGCTTCGTTCGCTCAAATCAAAGAGGTAGCTTGCCTAGCCCTCGGAGCCGAACCATGGCCCGACGAACCCGCGCCACACACCCATCGACCCGGCCTAACTGAGGACTGGTTCTGTTGAGCAGAGCCCACCGGGGACCAGTTGGCCCCTCTCAGCCTCGACCAATCGGTCAGCCCGATCAGCCTGATTGAGTTCTAGGAACACGCAATACAACTCCGTTCCCCGCTTCCCCCCTCGTGGAGACCTTTGCAAAACTCGCAAATCCCCTCCCCCCCTTGCGGGGGGAGATGTCACGGAGTGACAGAGGGGGGGTCCGCCGCCAGCGACCAGATGGGCCTCGAGACGGGGAGCCCCTCCTCTGCCTACGGCATCTCCCCCGCAAGGGGGGCGAAGGGGACTTTTTCAAAGGTCCCCGCAAGGGGGGAGAACAGGAGCTACGCGAGGGTCACCTTGCGGGGCAAGCCACCGAGTGCCTGCTCACCTCTTCCGTCATACCCGCGCTCCGTCGAGGGTATCTCGCTGCACGCGGCACGAAGTCCCAAGCGAAGGCTGAACTCTGGGAGCGACGAGGCATCCGCAGGTCGGACCGTCGGTGCTCGACTCGGCGAGATTCCCGCGGCGGAGCGCGGGTATGACGGACCTTTAGGCAGCGGCGACCCGCCTAAACACCCTCCAACTGACGCAACCGATCAACCAGCAACTTGGCATCGTCCAACACCGCCTGCTGATGAGGCTGCAAATCCTGGCCACCAGCCGTCGCCGAATTGTCCTCAAATGGATCACCGGCGATCGACCGCAGTCCACTCATCTCCTCGACGACGGCCAGACCGCAGAAGGGCACATACGTCGGGCTGTAGCCGCCCTCGTGGCTCATCACGAGGCGTCCTGAACAATGCTCATCGGCAACTTCCATCAACAGACGCGTCATCTCGCGATACGTCTCCGAGTACGCCATCATCCGGCCCAACGGGTCGTACATGCTGCCGTCGAATCCCGATGGGATCAGGATCAGATCCGGCTTGAACGCCTGCATCGCCGGCACCACGACCTGGCGGATGGTCTCGACATAAGCGCCGTGACCGCTTCCAGGAGGCAGCGGGATATTGATGTTGTACCCGTCGCCTTCATCCTCGCCCTGGTCGTCCATCGCGCCGCTGTTGCGCGGATACCACTGATCCTGGTGGATCGACATCGTCAGCACGTCCTTGCGCTCGTAGAAGGCCTGCTGCGTGCCGTTGCCGTGATGAACATCCCAGTCAAGCGTTGCCACCTTCTCGATCCCGCGCTCCGCCAGCGCGTGCATCGCCGCAATCGCGACATTGCCAAAGATGCAGAAGCCTCGTCCCCGGTCACGCTCCGCATGATGTCCGGGCGGTCGAGTCAGTGCGTACGCATTGTCGACATCACCGTCGAGTACCGCGTCGACAGCCGTGATCGTCCCACCAGCCGCGAGCAACGCGATCTCATATCCGCCGTGCGAAAACGGCGCGCCCTCGCCGGCGTCCCCGCCGTCACCCGCTGAGAGTTCGCGCACGCGGTCGACGTACTCCGGTGTGTGAAAACGCAACACCTGCTCAAGATTGGCCGAGCGCGGCTTGAGTTGCACCAGGTTCTCCGAGAATTCGGAGACATCGAGCAGATTGTTCAATCGCCGCTTGGTGTCGGGATTCTCCCAGTGCTCCCAGGCCTGCATCCAACGCCGCAACTGAGGGTCCATCGCCCTGGTGCGTCCGGTGTCGTGCCACATGTACAACTCGTGAAAGACCCAACCGGTCCGGCGCTCAGCCATGGTAGTCCCTCTCATCCTTCACCATCGGATGTCGTGGTCCTCAATGATTCTGAGGCAGTCTAGTGAGGCGTCAGACAGTGCGCGGAGCGGGATCGGTCGTATTCTGAATCGGATTTGTCCAACACCACGACCACACCAGAACCCTTCGAGCTCGCCCCGCATCGACCACTTGCGGCGCGCCTCCTGCCGTCCAACTTCTACTACGGCTGGGCGATCGTCTTCGCCTGCGCGGCGCTGCTGTTCGTCTCCGTCGGCGTCGGCTACTACGGTCTCGCCGTCTACCTGGGACCTCTCCGGGAGCTCCACGGCTGGAGCAACTTTGAGGTCTCGCTCGCAACAGGCATGTACTTCGCGTTCTCGGGACTTTCGTCTGCCATCATCGGTCCGCAAATCGATCGACACGGCGCGCGCCGCTGGATGATCCCCGGACTGCTGCTGATCGGCCTCGCCTCAGTCAGCATTGGTCACGTCAACAGCCTCTGGCAGCTCTATGCCGCCTATATCTGTCTCGCGATCGGCTCAGGCATGAGCGCCGGCGTCGCGATCAATGCGACATTGGCCCGCTGGTTCCTGCATCGACGCGCCTGGGCGATGGCCGTGTCATCGACGGGCGTCTCGCTCGGCGGCGCCGTCCTGACCCCACTCAACACCACGCTCATAGAGAAGTTCGGCTTGGATATTGCCACACCCGTGATGGGTGGGCTGATTCTGATCGTCGGAATCCCAATCGTGTTCTTCGTACTCGTCTGGGATCCCCGCCAGATGGGGCTACCCCAGGACGGTCTCAGACGAACGACCGCAATGGTCACAAACGTCGCGAGATCAACTGCGAATCAGACTCGAACCTGGACCATCAGGCAGGCAATGGGGACGGCGCCGTTCTGGGCGATCATGATCAGCTTCGTCATTGTGCTGTTGGCGCAGACCGGGTTCATCCTGCACCAGGTGGCGTTCCTCGAGGAGCGCCTCGGCTCACTCACCGCAGCGGGTACGACGCTCTCGCTAACGGCAGTTGGCAGTATCATTGCGCGCCTGATCGTGGGCCGCTTCTTCGCCGACAAGGTGGACTTGCGCATCCTCACCGTGATCATGTTCCTGGTGCAGGGCACCGCCGCACTGGCCGTGATTCACATCGAGCACCCGATAGCAACCTCTATCTCAATCCTGATTTTCGGCTTCACGATCGGCAACGTCTACATGTTGCAGTCGCTACTCACCTCAGATGTGTTCGGCTACGTCAGCTTCGGCGCCGTCTACGGCCTGATTGCGATGGCCACGCAACTGTCCAGCGGTTTCGGACCCTTGATGATCGGAGTGCTGGAGGACATCACTGGCTCGTACGACCTTCCTCTGACGTTGGTCGCGATCCTCACCTACGCAGCACTGATCCCCATCTACTTCGCCAAGCCGCCAAAGATGCTCCTCAGGCGAGCGATCAGCAAGCTGATCCCACGCTCCGCTCCACAACAAGAGGCAGGCGCTGACGGTATCCTGAGTTCATAGCACCAAGTGTCAAGTGTCGAGGAAGCCCCTATGCCCGCTAACCCCGAACAAACCCGGAAGCCACCCAAATCAGCGGACGCGGATGCAAATTCGACCGACGAAAAGCAGCCTCTGAAGTGGCCAGAGGGCGCGCCGCCAGGACTCCCGATCAAGATTGTCAAGCACAGCATCTGACTCAATTGGCGGCGGCAACCACAACCAGGATCACGGATACTACTTCGGCGACCAATCCTGCGATCATCATCTTCAACGACACTGAGCGGCGCGCCAGCAAGAGATCATTGATGCCAACAGCGACCAAGAAGGATGCCAGCACGTAGGCCCGCATCCTTCGTCTATCAAGGCCTCGCGACAAAGAAAACCATTCTGCACCGACGCCTAAGGCGAGTTCACGAGGCCATAACGCGTAAGTGCCGCCAAACAGAACGACAATCGCCGCCGCGATTGCGGACATTGATGCGATCCCTTGTAAATCTAGAGAGAACGCGATGGTGTTGGTTACAGCTAGCGTGCCGATTCCCACCAAAGACCAGCCAAAGATGGCAATAATCCTCGAATCCTGCGCAGCGGCCCTTGTCAGCGTTGTCTCGTGGTCGACGGTCGCCACGTCAAGCAGATAGGCCGCTTCCTCGTCCGCAAGCCCGTCCACCCAACTGAAGAGTTGCAGCTCCACCGGATTCGTCACAGAACAAACTCGATCTTCGACCACGCCTCCCGCAACGCTGACTCCACCTCAGCCGGATCATCGCCCCGAGCAAAAATGAATCCCGGATAATCTGCGCCCTCGGGTAGCGGCACCAGCATGTCGCCGACCCGCGCTTCCATCTCGATGTCTTCGACCAACGGCGTCGCCGCAGCCTCGTCGAGTCCGAGAATCGCTCGGATTCGTCCCCGACCCACGATCGGCATCATCATCACGCCGGCTGCCATCGCTTCTCGGTTCAGTGTTTCGAGCGGTGCGTTGATTGCGTGCCGCAGGACGATCTCCTCTAGCGACATCCCCGCGCCAAACCGAAGCGTCCGAGCGCAGAGGCCGCCGATCGTTCGAGCCGCGACATCGACGGGCCACGCGCCGGCCTCGTTCAGTCTGAGTTCGGCGTGCATTGGACCGTCACGCAACCCCAGGGCCTCGGCGGAACGACGCGCTGTGTCGACAACCTCTTGCACATCCTCGTCCGGCAGCCTCGATGGGGTGACGTAGATGGTCTCCTCAAAGAACGGTCCGTCCAGCGGATCGGGCTTGTCAAACACCGCGAGCGTGTGCAGTTCGCCGTCTCTGAGCAACCCTTCCAGCGCAACCTCGACGCCGGGAATAAAGCCTTCGACGAGGTATCGATCAACGAGATCGCCGCACTCTTCAGTCGCCGACTTCGACCCGAGCATCCGACCCAATCGGACCAGGGCGCGGTCGAACGACGCGGAGTCGTTCGCTCGCATCACACCGCGAGAGCCATTGAGACCCAGCGGTTTGATCACGACGGGATAGTCCAGCTCTGAGGCCGGAGAAGGCTCGTCGAAGCGGTAGACGTTCCACCAGGGAGAACGAACGCCATGAGCGTCCAAGGCGCGGCGCAACGCCGACTTATCCCTCGTGCCGATCACTGACTCCGGGCTGTTTCCTGTCAGTTGCAATGCCGAGCTGGCATAAGCAGCGAGGACGGTTCCCGGATCATCAACAGCGACCACGGCGTCGAGCGGAAACCGGTCCGCATATCTCGCGACGGCTTGTGCGCCTCGTTCAATGTCGTGATACGGCAGCGTCAGCCAGCGACCCGGATACATGTCGGCCAGCGGCTGATCGACATCCGACGCGACAACGACGTCGAGACCGAGTCGATCGGCTGCCGACATAAAATCGGGCGCGCGATAGGAAGCGGTGGGAATCAACAACATGACACGTGGCATGGGCTCAGGCTATCCGCATCCGCAGAGACATATGCTGCAATCAATGACCACCGCGACCAAACATCAGACGCAAACCATACGCATCGAAGGCATGCACTGCGCCGCATGTGTCAGGCGCGTGGAGCGTGCGTTAGTCAAAGTCGAGGGTGTTTCCGAAGCCTCTGCCGACTTCATCGTCGGACGAGCGATCATCGAGATCGATCGCCCGGTCGAACTACCTGCTCTGAGCGCAGCAATCACCGGCGCCGGATACGAGCTGGTTGAGTCGAGCGACGAGGCTGAGCAGCCAGGCATCCGTGAGATTCGGCCTCAACTGATGCGGGCCGTTCCAGCGCTGATCGTCGGTTGGGGCATCTTCTTCGCGATGCAGGCGAACCGCTGGGCCGACCTGAACTGGAATCCCGACACGCTCTTCCCGATCCTCTTCGTGCTCGCCACACCGACCCTGGCCTGGGGCGTCTGGCCGATGCTGAGGAACGCCGGTCGCGCTGCGGCTCGACGCACGACCGACATGGACACACTGATCGTCCTCGGCGTGGTCGCAGCATGGGGCTACAGCACAGTCTCCGCCCTGGCGCCTGCTGCGCTGGAGGGCGCCGATGCCTCCCGCGATGTCTTCTTCGACACAGCCCTGATCATTGTCGGATTCGTCAGCCTCGGCCGAGCCTTGGAAGCGCGCGTTCGATTGCGCGCGGCCGCCGCGCTGACGCGGTTGCTTGAACTCGCTCCGCAAACAGCACGAATCGTGGAAAACGGCCTGGAACGCGACATCCCCGTCGCAGACGTGCGTGTAAGTGACGTCATCCGGGTCAGACCCGGCGAGCAGATCGCCGTCGATGGCGCGGTGGTCAGTGGCGAGAGTTCGGTCGATGAGGCCTTGCTGACCGGCGAGAGCGTCCCTGTCGCCAAAACTCTCGGAGACACCGTGTTTGCCGGCACGATCAACGCCGAGGGCGCGTTCACCTATCAGGCGACTCAGGTTGGATCTGCAACCGCGCTAGCTCGCATCACGGCGACCGTCGAGCGCGCCCAGGCCTCGAAAGCGCCAATCCAACGGCTCGCTGATCAGATTGCAGGTGTCTTCGTCCCAACAGTTGTAGCGATCGCCATTATCACCTTCATCGCCTGGGCGCTGTTCGGTGATGGCGCGAGCTGGACGTCAGCCGTGTTGAGTGCCGTCGCGGTACTCGTCGTGGCCTGCCCATGCGCCCTCGGACTCGCGACTCCCGCAGCGGTCGCCGCCGGTTCCGGCCGAGCAGCGAGGCTCGGGATCCTCTTCCGCGACGCCGCAGCGCTGGAGTCGGCGGGCAAGATCGACACGGTTGTCTGGGACAAGACCGGCACGCTCACCAGTGGACGTCATGAGGTGTCATCCGTCGAACCGATCGGCGTCGAACCCGAGGAGCTCATGCGCCTCGCAGCCTCGGTCGAACAAGAATCGGAGCATCCACTAGCCGCCGCGATCGTGGCCCACGCCCAGGATCTCGGCCTCTCACTCAACAGTGCCGACGACTTCCACAGCCGCCCCGGACGAGGCGCCTCCGCTCTGGTTGATGGGCGAACCGTCGTCGTTGGCAACGCACGTTTGCTCTCCGAACTCGCAATCGATTTCGATCAAGCAGAATCAGTAGGTACGCCCGTCTACGTCGCTCGCGACGGCGAGTTAATCGGAGTGATTGGGCTCAGCGACCAGGCAAAGCCCGGAGCCAGCGACGCCGTTGAGCTTTTGCGCGAACGCGGTGTCAAATCGGTGCTGATCAGTGGCGACACCGGGCCGGTTGTCAGAGCGATCGCTGCCGAAGTAGGAATCACGCATTTCCACTCCGGCACGTTGCCCACAGAGAAAGCAACGCTCGTCGCCGAGTTGCAATCTGAGGATCGTCGAGTGGCGATGGTCGGAGACGGCGTCAACGATGCGCCAGCCCTGGCTCAGGCCGATCTCGGATTGGCAATGCGGACCGGCTCCGATATCGCGCTCGAGGCTGCGCAGGTCACGTTGATGCAATCCGACCCGCGCCGCGCCGCCCAGGCGGTCCTGTTGGCAAGGGCAACGCGGACAGTCATCAGACAAAACCTGGCCTTCGCCTTCTCCTACAACATCCTGCTCATTCCACTCGCCGCAGGTCTCGCAGTGCCAATCTTCGACGCGGTCGGAGAAGTCCCTGGAGGCCTGACCTGGCTGTTCGGAGCTCGGGGCCAGTTCGAGCCAATCGCCGCCGCCCTGGCAATGGTCGCCAGCTCCCTCTCAGTCCTGACCAACGCGCTCAGACTCAGCAGGTGGAAGTCGTAGGAAAATGATTCGCAGCCGCGACCCACGGAAGTCGTGTTAGCAGTGAATTGCAGACGCCGGTGTTCCCGTCCCCGCCACCGAGCGGGGACTGGGAGTCCGCCAGACCTCAAACTTCCGTCATACCCGCGCTCCGCCGCGGGTATCTCGCTGTGCTCGGCACGAAAGCCACGATCTGCCTGAGCGAGTGACGCAGGCGCAGTTCCTCAGATTCGAGCGTCGGTTCAGCGTTCGGCGAGATGCCCGCGACGGAACGCGGGAATGACGATTTCTCTTCTACCGAGACAACCACCGAATGCAGGGACTGAGCGTTCTGACCCTGCCCCGACGAGCCCGAAGAATCCTCTGAACAACTGCTGTCGCAGGCTGAGCGGAGACCCCCTTCAGCCTGCGGCAGCTTCCCCCGCAGGAGACCTTTGAAAAACTCATGATTCCCCTCTCCCCCCCTTGCGGGGGGAGATGTCACGGAGTGACAGAGGGGGGTCCGCCGCCAGCAACCAGATAGGCCTTGAGATGGGGAGCCCCCCCCTCTGCTTTCGGCATCTCCCCCGCAAGGGGGGCGAAGGGACTTATTCAAAGGTCTCCGCAGGGGGGAAGCGGGGATCGGAGTTGTTCAGAGCATTCCTAACTCCCGATCCCCTCAACTTCACCGCGCTCATCCTCCGACAACTCCTCCGAAGGCGGAACACCCACGGTGGGATCAGTCACCACAAAACGCCGATGCAGCTCGATGAAGTAGTCCCGGACGGCCTGATCCCGTACCTCATCCGACCAGCCAAAGCTTCGAGTCATAATCTCGGCAGTCGGACCGGCTGCGCTCCGACCCAGATCCTTGGTCAGGCCGACCGCCGTGCGACGAAGCAACACGTCGGCAACCGTCCGGGCGCCTTCGTGCTCGACCGCGTATGCCACCTGTGCGCCGATGTCCCGGTGGTGTAACGAAATCGGTTCCCCCAGCGACGCATCCGAGGCCGCATATGCCGCGACCTCAGGCGCTCGAGGGCCGTACACCATTCGCAAATGTTCCTGCGCCTCAGGAGGCAGAAAGACCGCGCGACTGGTTGGTACTTCGGGTAGCGCGGCGATCCCTCGTGCTCGCGGACGACCGATTTGTTGCGCAACAGTCTCGGCGGCAGTGCGACCGAGGTCGGCCGCAGTCGTCAATTTTCCACCGACCAGCGACACGAGTCGCTCAACGCCTTCCGACGCATGGTCGGCCACGATTGACCGGCGTGAAATAGCGCCCTCAAAGATGCCGTCGCCGGCGCGCGCGAGCGGTCGAACCCCGGAATAGGCGTACAACACGTTGCGATGCTCGATGCCCAGACCGGGCAGGATGCGGGCCGCTTCAGCGATCAGATAGTCGATTTCCCAACCGGCCGCCCGTACGTTCGTCGGATCTTCGTCGTCGCGAACATCAGTGGTGCCAATGATGTGATGGTCCAGCCAGGGCGTGACGAACATCGGCCGGCCATCGGACTTCGCACTGGCCAGCACCGCATGCTTCGGCCCGCGACCACTGAGATCCACGACCAGGTGCGATCCTCTGGTCCCACCGATGCGCCGTTGCAGCGAACGTCCCGTCGCGTCGAGCACGGCATCGACCCAGGGTCCGGCAGCATTGATCACGAGCCGTCCCGACGCCGTCGAACGTTTTCCGGTCAGCACATCGTGGAAGTCGACGCCTTTTGCCCGACTTCCGTCGACAATGATGTAGTCGACCGCGGCATGGTTACGCAGGTCGGCGCCCGATGCGCGAGCTTGCGCGAGATATTCCAGCGTCAGCCGTTCCGGCGACCAGACTTGAGCATCGTGATAGAGAAACGCCGCCTTGAGCCGATCGGTTGAAATCGAAGGCTCAAAGCGTTGCAGCTCCCGCTCCGTGAATGACGAGTGCCAGGGAGACACCTTGCGTGGCGACAACAGATCGTACAGCGCAAGCCCGGAGCGGATGTACCACGAGGGTCGTGGATCACCTTCATAGACCGGCAGGATGAATCCCATCGGACGCACCAGGTGTGGTCGCTCCCGCAGCAGTCGTTCGCGCGACTGCAACGACTCGTGGACCAGTCGTGCATCTCCGGTCTCGAGATACCGCAGCCCGCCGTGAATCAGTTTGGTCGACGCGGATGTCGTCCCCGAGGCGAAGTCGTCCTGCTCAAGCACGAGCGTCCGATATCCCCGAGCAGCGACCGCGGCCGCTGTCGCTGCGCCATTGATCCCGCCGCCGATGATGATGACGTCGTAGTTTGCCGTAGCCATGACCAATGAACCTGGGGATGCTATGAACGACTCAGATCCCTGCTTCCCCCCTTTGTGGGGGAAGCTGCCGAAGGCTGAAGGGGGGGGTCCCCGATAGGCCAGCGACAACAATCGTTCAGAAGTTTCCCAATTGTTGAGTCTATTCACTCCCGAGCGATAGCTTGCACTGCCTCGCGAGCGGCGCTCCAACGACGGAACTCGCCCTCAAGATCGCCGTTCGGCTCGAAGCGCTGCTCATCAGTCTCAAATCTGGGTTGCAGGCCGCTCATTTCCATCGCCAGGCGTGCAACGCCGAGAGCCGTCGTTTCCTGCATCGCTGGGCGGATGATCGGCCGTTGCAGGACGTTGGCCTGGATCTGCATCATGACCGCGCTCGCTGTCATCCCACCATCGACCCGGAGTTCAGCAATGCGTCCGGCGCCCGCTTCCATCGCCTCGAGAATCTCACGCACGCGGAACGCAACCCCTTCCAGCGCCGCTCGGGAAATCTGTGTTTTCGTCGAGCCGCGTGTCAGCCCAAGAATCGCTCCCCGCGCGTCGGAATCCCAATGTGGCGATCCCAGGCCGGCCAGCGCCGGAATCAGCATCACGCCACCGGATGTGTCGGTTGACGCCGCAAGTTGCGATATCTCCGACGCTGACGGGGCCAGTTCCAACTCGTCCCGCAACCATTGCACAACCGAACCCGCGGTGAACACGCCACCCTCGAACGCAAATCCGCCATCCGCGGCCGCTGTCAACAGCAGGCCGTCCGAGGTCGACGCGGACGTAGCCTCATGCCCGGCATGGGAGAGCAGAAACGCCCCCGTGCCGTATGTGCATTTCGCGGCGCCCGGACTGGTGATTGCGTGACCGTAGAGCGCCGCCTGTTGATCGCCGGCGACCGCCAGGATCGGCAGCGCCTCGCCAAACACCGATGGGTGGGTCAATCCAAACTCGCTGCCGCTCGGTTGAACCGCAGGCAAGATCGACATCGGCACACGCTGCCACGAGCAGAGTTGCTCGTCCCAACACCGATCACTCAGGTTCCAGAGCATCGTCCGCGAGGCATTGGTGACGTCAGTTGCGTGCACCGACCCGGCGGTCAGCTTCGCGAGCAGCCAGGTATCGACCGTTCCACAGGCCAGTTCGCCCGATGCTGCGCGATTTCTGGCGTTCAATGCCAATGGCGAGTGGTCAAGCAGCCAGGAAAACTTGGGTCCGGAAAAATAGGCGTCGGGCCGTAAACCCGATCGCGTGCGGACCTGGTCACCGTGAAGCGCATTGAGTTCTAGAGCCGCGTCCGCCGTCCGACGGCATTGCCAGACGATCGCCGGACCGATGGGGTCCAGAGTCTCGCGCTCCCACAGCAGCGCAGTCTCGCGCTGATTCGCAATCGCGACCGCGCGGATATTCTCGACCCCGACCTGTCCCACGACATCTCGCGCCGCATCCAGTTCCGTTTCCCAGATGTCGTGCGGCGACTGTTCAACCCAGCCGGGCCGAGGGAAGTTGGACTCGACGCTGCGTTGCGCACTGGCAAGCGCACGGCCACCCTCGTCCCAGACGAGGGCGCGGCTCGAGGAAGTGCCTTGATCGAGGGCGAGGAACAACCGAGGAGTTACGCCTCGTCCTCTTCGTCGCGGCGACGACCCATGACCACTCGAGCGACTGCCGCCAAAACGGCGAGGATTGCCCCGACACCAATAATTCGCTTCATTGTGCGCCCCGTTCTGCTTGCGGCCGCGCCATCAGGCGGCCCCTAGTTCTCGGCACAATACCACGACAAACCTGCGCTGTTGGCGGCAAATTGGCGGTCCGATTTGCCTATTCCGGTAACAATGTAGTTGGAATTAACACTTGGTCGCCCACCTCGATTCCCATCTCGGCAAATCGGCCCCGAGGCATCTCAAGGACGAAGAAATAGTCCTGCCCAGGACGCTTCGTCGTTTCGTCCTCGGCAATCAGGATCGAGAACTCGAGGATCTCGCCATCGCGGTCGAGCCAGGCGACATCGAGGTCGATGGGCACGTTGCGATTCCAGAATCCGCCGCTGCGAGCACGAG
Source organism: Dehalococcoidia bacterium (assembly GCA_965261715.1). GTDB lineage: Bacteria > Chloroflexota > Dehalococcoidia > Bin125 > Bin125 > Bin125. The sequence goes on along the minus strand of OZ253471.1, from coordinate 1,644,706 downwards.
TCTCTTCCCAGATGAAGATCATCCCACTGTTCGCCGGCAGACCGCTCCAGTACATCAGCCCTCGGCTGCGGCGATCGGGAGTGTTCGCCACCAACACGCCCACGGTGACGTCGCCGGAGTCCCGCCGCACCACCACCTCGGACCAGGGGAAGACGACCTCGCCGACAAGAGTCGGCAAATCGAGCCGGCCTGCCAGCGCCGCCGGGCGCTCGACCGCCGGCGGAATCACTCCGCCCCGGGTAGCCGGATCGCCCGAGGGTCCACAGGCCAGCACGACAAGCGTCGCCAGCCCAACCATCACCAGGAACGACAGCCGCCAGATCATGCAAGGATCGTAATCGAAGCCTCGATACACTGAAAGCGAATCCTAGGGGCCGGTAGCTCAGGGGTCAGAGCAGGCGGCTCATAACCGCTCGGTCGCTGGTTCGAATCCAGCCCGGCCCACCATCACGTACTGAATTGCGAACTCCTTCTGCAAGGGCCACTTCGGCGGTGTCCTTGCGCCCGATCGGGCTGTCTTCCGGCATCGGGATCGTGTAATGGATCACGGCCCGGCCCGGCTCGACGGCGATGCGTTTGATGAAGGTTCTGAGGAACGCCTTCGACTCGGTGATGTCGCTGGTACGCAGGAATTCGGCCATGTCGGCCGCGAACTCGGCCACCACCTCGGCTTTGTCCAACAGCACGCGGCGCTCTGTCAGGGCATTGCGAGCTTTCTCTGCGGCGATCTCCAGTTGCTCTTTGCGCGCCATGTGCTCTCGGATCCGCGGCGCGGCGTCGTCGACATCCAAGTCGGTTTTTTCGATGACGCGCCAGATGCGGTCTAGCATCAAGCGAATCTCGCGCAGTTCCGCCTCAATCGTCTCTAGCCGCTCGCGCTCCTCGCGTGCCGCGCCGTCCATCTCTTCATCCAGCATCTTGACCAACTCGCGGATGTTGCTCTCGGTCAGCACGTGGTCGCGCAGTTGATCCAGGATCACGGTCTCGAACTGCTTGGCGTTGAGCCGCGGCGTCTCGCAACTGCCCGAGCCGCGCTTGAGCAGGGAGCCGCAGACGTAGTAGGAATAGCGCCCGCACTTGGCCTCCGCCGCCGTGAGCTGCTTACCGCAGAGCGCGCAGCCGACCAGCCCGGAAAGCAGGTAGGGACTGGCCGCGCGGCGCGGGTTGGTCTGCGCCGGGGCCCGCGCTTTGAGCATGGCTCGGACCTGTTCGAACTCTTCCTTGGAGACGATGGCGGGTACCGCATTATGGACCCGGACCGGTTCCGAGCCGTCCGTCGCCTTGAGGCCCCAAACCACGGTGCCCATATAGACCTGGTTCGTGAACAGGCCGTGGACCGAGGTCTTGAGCCAGCGTTTGCCCGTCGCGGTGGGGATGCCTTCTGAGTTAAGCGTCTTCACGATCTCGAGGATGCTCTGTCCGCGTAGCGCCATCTCGAAGATGCGCCTCGCTACGGCGTCTTTGGGCGGGTCGAGTTCCAATCGGGGTCGCTGCTTGCCGCCGTCGGCGACGTAGACCTTGCGGTAGCCGAAGGGAGCGACGGATGCGAGGTAGAAGCCGCGTGAGGCCGACTCGCGCATCCCCCGGCGGACCTCCTGGGCCAGGTTCTCGGAGTAGAACTCGTCCACGCTCTCGATGATCGCCTCCATCAGCTTGCCCGTCGGCGTGTCGTCGGCGTGCTCGGTGATCGAGGTCACGCGGATGCCGCGCCGCCTGAGCATCGACTTGAAGGCGACCGCGTGCTCGCGCTTGCGCGTGAAGCGGGAGAACTTCCAGACCAGGATTTCCTGGAAGGGCGACTCGGTCTCCGAGGCTTCGTCCAGCATCCTGCGGAACTGGGGCCGGTCGGCGACGCGTCCCGACTCGGCCTCGTCGATGTACTCGCGGGCGATGCGGTATCCGTTGCGCTCCGCGAAGTCGCGCAGGGCGCGGAGTTGGGCGGCGATGGAGAGGTCGACGTCCTGCCGGTCACTGGAGACGCGGGCGTAGAGCGCGGCCTGGACTCTGTTGTCCGGAGCTTCGATCATTGGGTGCCTCATTCCTGTTAGCGGTTCGAGTCGGGCGATTCGTATCTGCCGACCCTCCGAGTCAGATCATTGTTCGAAACATCTTAGCTGTAAAACGACACGCGTTGCTAGCGCAGTGCGTTCGCATCGTGCCCGCCGCTTTAAACGTTCCTGCGCGAATCCTGAGCACGCAATGTCACTGGATCACGTCCAGAATCCTTGTTGTTCTTTGTTGTACAGAATCGGCTTGCCATTGGCCTTAGCCTAACCTAGGCTAGTCGGCAGTACAACACAGAACAACGGAGAGTCTTGCGATGATGAACCAACGTGCCTACACCGCATCGAGGACACGCTCAAACCGTCCCGGCTGGAGCGTGTCCTTCACACATCCACTCCGGCGGGATGTCCGCGGGAAGTATGGATTGAAGGTGAGGCGAGGACTTGGAACAACCGACTCGACAGAAGCGGACCGCCTCGTTGAACAGGTCAACCAGTTGCTAGCCGATCGCTCTTGGTGGGACCTTGGCCGCCGAGACGAGGCTCAGCAACGATTTGATCGCATCGCGGTAGCCGCATTTTTTGACGACATGGAGCTTGGCAAGGTCAGTTCGATCGCCTTGCGAGAAGACGCGATTCCGTTGCCTACCCACGACGAGGACTATGCCCACGTGATGCTCGTGGGCCCTACCGGGGCGGGAAAGACCACATTGCTGCGGCATCTGATCGGCGCCGACCATAAGTCGGACCGGTTTCCGTCCACATCAACGGCCAAGACTACTACCGCCGACATCGAAATTATCCTGAGCCCCGGTCCCTATGAGGCTGTCATCACCTTCATGACACGACACGAGGCTCGCGCCGCCGTCGAAGAATGCCTCGAAGAGGCTTGTGAAGCTGCAGTCCGGGGACGTGACGAGATTGGCATTGCCGAGTCTTTGCTCGAACATCCGGAGCAGCGGTTCCGACTTTCCTATCCCTTGGGCCGATGGCAGCAACAACTGCCCGAGTCGGACGGCGAGAATCTGTTTGGTGGAGAAGACTCTTCCACCTCTCTCCCAACAGAGGAGAGCGTCAGCCGAGATGACCTGCATGTGAACAACCGGAGGCTTCAGCGATTCGTGACGGAGATTTCTCAGATCGCGCAAGCAGTTGAAGAGGAGATCGCGCCTGAACAACGGCGATTTGCCGACATGGAAAACGCGGTCAGGCGACAGGAGTGGTTCGAGAACTTCAGTGATGCGCTGCACCAGAACGAGGATTTCCTGCGGATCTCCGGTGAGATCATGCGCGACATCCAGCAGCGATTCGAACTCATCAGTGATGGCACATTCGCTCCTTCTCCGGATCAGTGGCCGTTGACGTGGAGACTCACAGACAATGAACGGGACGTGTTCCTGAAGCACGTGCGGTGGTTTAGCAGTAACCACCATGAACAATTCGGTCGCCTGCTCACGCCACTGGTGGACGGCGTCCGGGTAAGGGGGCCGTTTGGGCCCGGTGTTCCAAAGCTGCAAGACCAGGAGTGGCGGCTCGTACTGATTGACGGTGAAGGACTGGGACATTCCGCCAAAGAAGTCACCAGCGTCTCGACGAGGATCACCGAACGCTTTCCTGATGTCGACATGATCCTGCTCGTCGACAATGCGGAGTCACCGATGCAGGCGGCACCGATTGAGCTGCTGAGGGCCGCCGGCAGAGGTGGCCACGGCAGCAAGATCGGTGTCGCCTTCTCTCATGTCGACCAGGTCAAAGGAGACAACCTCCGGAATCTGGAACAGCGACGCGAGTACATCCGTGGGTCAACGCGGAACGCCCTCAACAGCCTGAGGGAGACTGAGGGAGCCCCTGTCGCGGAGATACTCGAGCGGCGGCTAGAAGAGGCTGCGTTCTACTTCGGAGCGTTGGATCGTTCCACGTCGGCGCTGCCGCCGCCGATCGTCACTGAGATGCGCGGCCTTCTCGAACAGATGCAGCAGTCGAGCCAACGCTCCGTCTCAATCGATGCCGCGCCTGATTGCAGAAGCGCTGGGTTGGAGCTAGCGCTCCGAGATGCCGCAGACGGGTTCAAGCGACCATGGGAGGGACGGCTAGGGCTCCGCTACGACGACGGCACCCAGAAGGAGCACTGGGCGCGAATCAAGGCGCTCTGCCGACGGATCGCGCACTTTGGGACCAACGAATATGACGGTCTTCGGCCCGTCGCCGATCTAGTGAGTCAATTGCAGTTGGCAGTCTCACTGTGGCTCGATGATCAGGATGACTGGAGGGGTACACCTACAGATTCCGAACGGGAGCAGGTGACTGACGGTATCCGCCGCGAGGTCTTTCGGCGGATGCATGCCTTCACTGACAGGCGACTGGTCAACGGGCACAAGCGCGAGTGGGAACAGGCCTATCAATTCAAGGGTCGAGGTTCGAGCCGCGACAGGGCACGGGCGATGAACAGGATCTACAGTGACGCCGCGCCAAACATTACGTCTGCCAGAGATGCAGAAGCCGAGGAGTTCCTCCAGGAGGTGCTGGTCATTGTGAGTGATGCAGTCATCGATTCTGGCGGTTCCGTGAGTTAGGGCTTGATCACATTGCTAGTGTCCTGAGTCAGGAACACGGTTGAGATATCCGGCGAGGTTATCGAAGATCTGATGGGTGGTTTTATGCCAGACGAATGGGCGCGGATCGGCGTTCCAGCCGGCGACCCAGCGTTCGCTGTCGCTTGTCAGTTCGGCCACGCTGCAGCCACTTCTTGGTCAGTTCAGCGAACCAGCGCTCGACCAGGTTCATCGATGAGCTCTAGGAAAGCTCTGAACAAGTCTGCTTTCTGAGGGCTGGATAGGATCGAGGCAGCGACCGCTGAAGGGAGCGTCTTGATGCTGGAGCCGACGTTTGGCAGCTTGGAGTTTGCCCACAAGAAGCGGAAGACTAGGCGCGAACGGTTCATGGAGCGGCTCGATGGGCTGGTCCCCTGGGCCGCGTTGGCGGCGCGGATCGAGCCGGTTTATCCCAAGCCCGGGCACGGACGCCGACCTTACCCGCTGGCCGTGATGCTGCGCATCCACTGCGTGCAGCTCTGCTACAACCTCAGCGACCCGGCGATGGAAGATCTGTTGTACGAGGCCGAGTCGGTGCGGCGCTTCTGCGGCCTCACGCTGAGCGGTCCGATCCCGGACGAGTCGACGATCCTGCACTTCCGCCACCTGTTGGAGCGGCATCAGCTGGGTGAGACGCTGCTCGAGACGATCAACGCGCACCTCGCCGGACAAGGGCTGCGGCTGCAAGCCGGCACGATCGTGGACGCGAGCATCATCGCAGCGCCGTCCTCGACCAAGAACCAGGCTCGCCAGCGCGACCCGGAGATGCACCAGACCCGCAAGGGCAACGAGTGGTACTTCGGGATGAAGCTGCATATCGGCACGGATGCCGAGACGGGCCTGACCCATAGCCTGAGCACGACGGCGGCCAATACAGCCGACGTGACCGAGGCCCACCGGCTGTTGCGTGGCGGCGAGCGCGAGGCCTGGGGCGACGCCGGCTACCAGGGCGTGGAGCGCCGTCCCGAACTGGCCGACTCGGAGGTCGAGTGGCGGGTCGCGATGCGTCCCGGCCGCCGGCGCACGCTACAGCCCGACAGTGCCCTGGCCGAGCGCGAGCGACAGCGGGCTTCGCTGCGGGCCAAGGTCGAGCACCCCTTCCTCTACGTCAAGCGGCGCTTCGGCTACGACAAGGTGCGCTACCGCGGCCTGGCCAAGAATCACCAGCGGCTGGCGTTGCTGCTGGGCTTCACCAACCTGCTGATCGCTGAGCCGCAACTGGCCTAAACCCGGGCGGACTACGCCGCCCGCCCGGCTCGACCCCAACCATGGGGCCAACCGCACCCTCGGAATCGCCCCAATCCATCATCCCAGTCGCCAACGCACCGCATTGACGCGCTCGCACCCGCCCAGTCAGCACCAAGTCCGCTCAATCGCCCCTTGTTCAGACCTTTCCTAGGTGGGCGTGATGTAAATGTGGAAGCGGAGATGGCGCTAGAGCCAACGCTGGATCTTGGCGGTGCGGTGGGTGGCTACGTTCTCCAAGACGACATGCACGGCGAGTTCCTTGGGCGCCTGCTCGTCAATCAAGTCGAGGAAGCGCCGGAACTCGCGGCCGCGTCAGCACCATGCGGTCAAGCGCCTGGATCTGGGTTTTCTCGTCCACGCACAGCACGACCGCCGCGTCGGGCGGGTTTGCGATAGAGGCCCAATACGTCGCGCACTTTGTCGATGAACTCGGGGTCGGGCGACAGCTTGAAGTGCTCCACCAGGTGCAGCTTGAGGCCAAAGGCCCGCCAGATCCTGGAGACCGCTGTTTGCGACATGCCCATCTCGGCGGCCATCGAGCGGGTTGACCAGTGAGTCACGGGGCGCGGTTGCTGTTCCAGCGTCTTGGCGATCAACGCTTCCACCTGCTCATCGCTGATCGTGCAAGGCGCGCCGGGACGCGGCTCATCGCTCAGCTCATCCAGCCGGCGCTGGGCGAAGCGTCGCCGCCACTTGCCGACCGTGACCGGATGGCAACCGACCGCCCCGCCGATCTCTGTGTTCGTCTGCCCGGCCGCCGCCGCCAGCACGATCCGGCAACGTAGCGCCAGGGCCTGCGCCGTGCTCGTTCGGCGCGCCCAGCGCTCCAACGCCTCTCGTTCCTCCGCACTCAGCTCGATCGTCGCCGTTGGGCGGCCCAGTCGGGTACTCATGACGCCCCACCGAATCCCCCGTACGCCACGGAGGACTTCATCAATACCGAGTCCTTTGTTCATCGCTTTAGTGACTCAGGACGCTAGCCGGTGAGGACACGACCAAGGCGTTGTCGCAGGTCGTGCCGGTCCACATTGACGCGACTCGAGGTCGACAGACTGGCACGAATGGCAGATGGTGTTCGGCGCGTATTGGACCAAGCGTGAGGATGCCACGCCGAGCTATGGAAGTTAAATCTGGGATTGGCCAAGGAACGATGCCTGACTCGGCCACCCTAAGCGTGAAACACGCCAGGAGCGATAGGAGCACGGTGCGCGCTAACTTTGTTCTTGCACATCCATGAGAGAGGAGATGTCTCGTTGAGTGACTTGAGCGATTTCGAGGCGGTCAGAAAACTTGCACCCGAGGCTTACATGCGGCCCCTGTACGCACATTCGGCGAACTTAGTGGGAGAACGGCAGCTGCTGGTTGAACATTTGCGCCAAGTCGCCAACCTTGCTCATGGCATGGCTGATGGCTTCGGCGGCGGTGAGCTTGCCTACCTCGCCGGCCTATGGCACGACGTGGGGAAGGCGGATCCTCAGTGGCAACAGCGCCTGATCGAGTGCGAGCAGGGTAAACGCGCACGCATCGGTCTTGACCACAAATGCGCGGGAGCGCTCCTTGCTGAAGAGGCGGGTCTATGGCCTGTTGGCTTACTGATTCACGCGCATCACGGCGGGATCAAGAGTCCCCAGAAGGATTATGCGCCCTGGCTGGAAGAGAATCGGGCGCTGCCGGGCCCAACTAAGGCGATCGACTTGTTGGCGGCAGCGATGGAGGATTTTAGTGGTCTTAGTGCGGCGAGTCTTCCTGCTCAAGTTAGGACGGATCCGCTTTGTGCCGACCTCTTTCTGCGTCTGACCTACTCGGCCCTGGTGGATGCGGACAGCATCGACACCGAGGCGCACAACCTGGCTGGCGCACCAGACCAGCGCGGCTGCGATGTCTCACTCAATGAGTTGTGGAGCCGCTTCGAGGCGTTCCAAGCGAACCAACCCAACGCCAAGGAGAGCTTAGTCAACCGTGTGCGCGGTGAGGTCTATGAGGCGTGTATCGAGACGGCGACCGCGCCACGCGGTATCTTCCGCCTGACTGTTCCCACGGGCGGCGGTAAGACCCGCTCGGCCATGGCCTTCGCTCTGCGCCACGGGATCATGCACGGCCTGCGCCGCGTGATTGTGGCTGTCCCCTTCACCACGATCACGCAGCAGACGGCGCAGGTCTATCGCGACATCTTCGGCGAGGGCCGGGTCGTACTTGAGCACCACTCGGCAGCGGCCGAGGGCGCGGGAGCGGCAAGTGGCGATGACGACAGCTTCGCCGAGGATGCGGTCTGGAGTCGCCTCGCCGCCGAAAACTGGGATGCGCCGATCGTCGTCACCACGACTGTGCAGCTATTCGAGAGTCTGTTCTCGAATCGGCGCGGCAAGACTCGCAAGCTGCACAGCCTTGCAGGGAGCGTGATTGTTCTTGACGAAGCCCAGGCTCTGCCAGCAGGACTGCTCTCTCCAATCCTAGATGGGCTCCGCCAACTGACCGAGCACTACGGCGCCAGTGTCGTACTGTCCACGGCGACCCAACCGGCCTTCGAGTTGATTCCGGAGTTCCGTGACGTGGGGGCACGTGAAATCGTCTCCGGTCATAGGCACCACTTTGAGATGCTTAAGCGAGTCGAATACGAGTGGCGTGTGGAAGAGCCGAAGGAATGGCGGGAAGTCGCCGGTTGGATGCGCGACGTAGAGAGCACCCTCGCCATTGTGAACACGAAGCGCCACGCGATGGAGTTGCTTGATGAGTTGGACGATCCGGCAGTCCTTCACCTCTCGACACTCCTCTGCGGCGCGCACCGCATCAAAGTGCTCGACAAGATCAGGTGGCAGCTGGCTGAGGGAGCGCCATGCCGAGTAGTGAGCACGCAAGTGGTCGAGGCCGGCGTTGATCTCGACTTCGCGACGGTGTTCCGTGCCGAAGCGCCGCTTGACGCCATCATTCAGGCGGCTGGGCGTTGCAACCGGGAAGGACGCTTGGTCGGTCGCGGGGGTCGCGTCGTCGTCTTCAGACCGCCCGACGATGCATCGCCGCCGGGCATCTATCGCTCGGGCAGGGACATTGCGAGGGTGATTCGTGAATTGCCAAACTTCGACCCGAATGATCCGCAAACCATCGGCCGATATTTCGAGCTGCTCTTCGGTTCGGCCGTGAACCCGGACCAGCGGCAGATTCAGCGGTCGCGCAGCGACCTCGACTTCCCAGCGGTGGCCAACAAGTTTCACATGATTGAGGGCGAGGCCCGCGATGTCATCGTCGACTACCCCGAAGCAGACGTGGCGAAGATCGACCGGCTCGTCGAGCAGCTACGGGCCCGCGAGCGGCCGGCTCGCGTTGTGCTGCGCGACTTGCAACCCCATATCGTCTCGCTGCGACAGCAAGAATGGGAACGGCTCAAGGCAGTGGGCTTCGTTGAAGAGCTCACCGAGCTTCGCGGCGTCGGTCGCTGGCGGGGACGTTACGACGATGTGCGCGGGATCGTGGAAGCTAATCCCGAACTGATCTACTGAGCATCTGAATCGTTGGCGACCGGGGCTGGACAGTCAAGCACCAAATCGTAGTTTGGTATTGATCTGAGAGGAGGTCAGAATCCTGACAGCGGGAGATTTTGACTGATAGAGATTTCTTGTTCAGAGTGAAGGAACACTGATGCTGGAGAGGCTCGTTGGATGGGCTCTGATCTCAAACCGCTCGAAGTCAAGTTCTGGGGCGACTACGCCTGTTTCACGCGTCCCGAAATGAAGGTGGAGCGGGTCAGCTATCCCGTGATGACGCCGTCGGCTGCGCGCGGGGCGCTGGAGGCGATCTTCTGGAAGCCACAGGTCGCCTGGCGGATCGAAGAGATTCATGTGCTCAAGCCGATCACGTACGCATCCATTTTGCGCAACGAGATTAACGATCGCCAGAGTGATCACACGGCGCGACGCTGGGCAAGGGAGGGCGGCGGCTACGACTCTTCCGCCAACCGTGCTCAGCGCCACACGCTGGCGTTACGCGATGTTGCCTATGTGGTGCGCGCTCAGCTCGACCTGCAAGAAGGCGTGGATGACGATATTGCGAAGTACCGTGATCAATTTCGCCGACGTGTGGCCCGGGGCCGCTGTTTCGCCACGCCCTATCTGGGCTGCCGAGAGTTCAGCGCGTCGTTCAGTGAGCCCGACCCGGACGACGCGCCAATCGACCGCAGCGAAGACCTGGGGCCGGTTCTGTGCGACATCGACTACGACGCGGATGGGAGCGGTCGCGGCGTACCGCGCTTCTTCCGCGCTGCTCTTGAGCGAGGCGTGCTGCGCGTCCCCGATCGCTTCCGGGAGCCGGCCTGATGCTGCTGCAGAAACTCAAGGAGTATGCCGACGAGCGGATGTCTGAGCAACTGCCGCCGCTGTACGAGAGCACGCCCGTCGCCTGGATCGTGATGCTCGACGCCGAAGGACGTACGCTCTCCAATCAACCGATCTCGCGCATTAGCCCGGAAACGACGCGCGGCAAGCGCGGCTTGGATATGGCTGCGCCCGTGGTGCAGCGTTCTTCCGGCATCAAGCCCTTCCTGCTAGCCGATAACGGCGAGTACACGTTTGGTAGGGCGCGTGATCCAGCGAAACAGGAGCGGGCCGATCGAGCGCACTCGGCCTATCGCGAGCTGATCGAACGCTGCGCGATTGAGACGGAGGAGCCCGCCGTGCTCGCCGTACGGCGATTCTACGAGCGTGGCGGCGTTGAACAGCTCGACCTCGGCGAGGAATGGGACTACGGCCTCAAGGTCACCTTTGAGGTTCAACTCAAGGACGGCGCCAGCTGCCGTCCGATTGACCTGTCGGCGGTGCAGGCGTTCTGGCTTTCCGCTAATGCTCCGGGGGAGACCGAACGTGAGCAGTGCCTGGTGTGCGGGGAGCGTAAGCCGGTGCTGGATCGCCTGCAGGCGAAGATCAAGGGGATTCGCGGCGGTCAGTCGTCGGGCACGTCGATCATCTCCGCAAACAACGACGCGTTCGAGTCCTATGGTCTGAGGGCGTCGCGGATCGCGCCGACCTGCAGAGAGTGCGGCGAGTCCTTCACGCGCGGGCTGAACAACCTGTTGGCGGACGAGCGCGGCCACATCGTCGTCGGGGCGGCGACGTTCGTCTTCTGGACGCGCGATGAGGTCACGTTCGACTTGGCCAGCCTGATGCGGCAGCCTGATTCCGCACAGGTGCGGGCGCTGTTCGATTCAGTTGGGCGAGGCCGTCGCGCCACTCTCAAAGAGGAGACGACGTTCTATGCGGCGTCGCTCTCCGCGAGCGGCGGCCGGGCCGTCGTCCGCGACTGGATCGATACGACCTTGGGCAACGCGGCCGTGAGCGTCGCCCGCTGGTTCGAGCTTCAGCGCATCGCCGATCCACGTGACGAGGATCCGGCGGGCATGCTCCCGCGTCCACTGGGCCTCTTCGCCCTGGCCGCGTCAACCGTGCGGGAGGTTAGGCGCGATCTTCCGGTTACGACACCGCGCACGCTCTTCCGCTCCGCCCTCGTCGGCACGCCGCTGCCTTTGGAGATGGCCTTTCAGGCGGTGAGGCGCTGCCGCGCTGAGCAGACAGTGACCCTGCCCCGCGCCGCTCTGATCAAGCTCGTGCTCCTCAGTCAGGAAACTGCACAGACAAAGAAGGACTACATGGTTGCTCTCGACCTCAACCACCCATCGCCCGCCTACCACTGCGGCCGACTGCTCGCCGTCATCGATAGCGTGCAGCGCGCCGCGTTACCCGGTGTCAACGCGACTGTAGTTGACCGCTACTACGGGTCAGCCTCATCGACGCCCGCCGTCGTGTTTGGGGCGCTCTTGCGGGGCGCCCAACCGCACCTCGCCAAGCTGGAGCGCGACCGCCCCGGCGCCTACGTCAATCTGCAACGGCGCCTGGAGGATGTGTGTAGCCAGATCGGCGACTGGCCGGCAACGCTCGCGCTCAAGGACCAGGCGCTGTTCTCACTGGGCTACTACCACCAACGCGCCCAAGACCGCGCCGAGGCGCTCAGCCGACGGGCCGCTCGCGCAGGCCAGGACACTCAAACTGAACGGGAGAGTTAGAGATGCCAGATTCCACAATCAGCGATACCAATCGACGCCACGACTTCGTCCTCTTGTTCGACGTACGGGACGGAAATCCCAACGGAGACCCTGATGCCGGTAACCTGCCGCGCGTTGATCCCGAGACCATGCAGGGACTCGTCACCGATGTCGCGATCAAGCGCAAAGTGCGCGACTATGTCGATCTGGCGCGCGGTGATGGCCGCTACAAGATTTACGTGCAACACGGCCAGTTCCTCGGTGAACAGCGCAAGCGCGTCTTCGACGATCATGCGAACGGAGAGGCGAACCCGAACGTCAACACGGCCCGGGACTGGATGTGCGCGGAGTTCTATGACGTGCGCATGTTCGGCGCGGTGATGTCGATGAAGGAGCACAACGCGGGACAGGTCCGGGGCCCGATGCAGCTGACCTTCGCAAGGTCGATCGACGGCATCGTGCCGCTCGATTCGAGCATCGTTGGCCCGGCCCAGAATCGACAGGATGTCAACCGCGAGGACGCTGGCGACGAAGCGACTAACTTTGGAACGATGGGCCGCAAGTCCACAGTGCCCTACGGCTTGTACCGGGCCCACGGGTTCTTCAACCCCCACTATGCCGACAAGACCGGCATGGACAGCGAGGATCTCGCGCTCTTCTGGCACGCCCTGGAAATGATGTGGGACGTCGACCGCTCCGCCGCTCGTGGCGAGATGGCCTGCCGAGGCCTCTACGTCTTCAGCCACGAGAGCAAGCTCGGCAACGCCGCCGCCCATCGCTTGTTCGACCTGGTTCGCACTCCTCCCAGCGCTTCGGTTGCACCTCGGTCGTTCGCCGATTACGCCGTCGAGCGCCCGGCGGACGGCCCGCTTGAAGACCTGCCCGGCGTGACGCTGTCGACGCTGGTTGGATAGATAATGCCGCCGGCAAAAGAAGGCTGGCGCTGGAGTGATGCGTCATGGACCGCGAACCAACCACGCCCTGGGACCAGCAGGACCTGCTTGACGTACCGATTTCGGCGATCGAGCACTTCTCGTATTGCCCAAGGCAATGCGCGCTGATCCACGTTGAACAGACCTTTGAAGAGAACGTCTACACCGTGCGTGGACGGCTCGCGCACGAGCGCGTTGACAGTGGAGAAGGCGAGACCAGACCCGGCGTCCGCGTGTTGCGCGGACTGCCGCTTTGGTCGGAGCGGCTTGGCCTGCGCGGCAAGGCAGACGTCGTCGAACTGCGCTCGGATCAGCCTCCCTTCCCGGTCGAATACAAGGTCGGCCGCCGACGGCCGCCGCACGCCGATCTGCAACTCTGCGCACAGGCGCTCTGCCTCGAGGAGATGCTTGAGATCGACGTCCCGGCCGGCGCCATCTACTCGCACGCTGAGCGGCGCCGACATCGCGTCCACTTCGACGCTGCGTTGAGGCAGCGAACAGTCACACTCATCGGTGAGATTCGAATGCAGTTGCAGCGCCAACTCTTACCGCCGGCGGTTGACGACACGCGCTGCCCGCCTTGTTCGCTCGTTCACACCTGTCTGCCCCAGGTAGCAGCGCAGCCGGCACGGTTACGCGGCCTGCAAGGCGCGCTCTTCCGCCCAATCAGCGCAGGCGACGATGATGCATGAGCTGCTCAACACGCTCTACGTCACGACCCAAGGCGCGACCCTGCGGCTGGACCATGACACAGTGCGGATCGTGGTAGAGCGGGAGACTGTCGCCCGGCTGCCACTCGTGCGGCTGCAGGCGATTGTGGCCCTCGGCCGGGTGAACGTGACCACGCCGCTGATTCATCGCTGCGCCGAGGATGGACGCGGGGTCGTCTGGCTGACGTGTCACGGCCGCTTTCGCGCCCGGCTCACGGGCCGCACGCTTGGCAACGTAATGCTGCGGCGCGCCCAACACGCGGCGCTCGACGATCCGGCACAGACGGTTGGGCTGGCGCGACAGTGCGTCGCCGGCAAGCTGCAGAACGCGCGCACGCTTCTGCTGCGCGCGGCCCGAGATGCCGCTAACAAAGAGGATGAAGCAGAACTCCGAGCTGCCGGGCAGCGCTTGGCCGGGCTGCTCAACGATGTTCGCGAGGTAAGTGATCTCGATACCCTGCGCGGCTTCGAGGGCAACGCCGCGCGAGCCTACTTCGCGGTCTTCGGCAGGATGCTTCGCGAGGGCCAACGCGCGTTCACGCCCGATGGACGCAGCCGGCGGCCGCCACGCGACCGCGCCAATGCGCTGTTGTCGTTCTGCTATGCGTTGCTCCGGGCCGAGTGTGAAGCCGCGCTAGAGGGTGTCGGGCTTGACCCACAGGTCGGCTACCTTCATGGCCTCCGGTCCGGGCGGCCAGCTCTCGCGCTCGACCTGATGGAGGAATTTCGGCCGGCGATCGCCGATCGGCTCGTACTGAGAATGATCAACCGCCGCGAGATCCGGGAAGCGCACTTCGAGGAGACCCCTGGTGGCGCGGTCAGCCTCAACGAAGACGGTCGCCGCGCGACGCTCGCCGCTTATCAGAGGCGCAAGGAGAGTATGACCCCGCACCGACTGCTCAAGGAGCGGATTCCCGTGGGACTGGTCCCGCATGTGCAGGCACGGCTCTTGGCCCGGCATCTCAGAGGAGACCTGCGGCACTATCTCCCCTACATCGCCCGTTGAAACGCTGACTGGACATCTAGAACGCAGATGGAACTGCTCGTGGTCTATGACGTCGCTACCGACAACGCCGCCGGCCGCAGACGCCTGCGGCGCGTCGCACAAGCTTGCCAGGCGTACGGACAGCGCGTGCAGAAATCCGTGTTCGAGTGCGCCGTCAATGAGGCCGACCAAGCAATGCTCATCGCCCGACTGCGCAAGGAAATGGATGAAGAAACGGACAGCATCCGCGTCTATCGGCTACGTGAGCCGCTCAATCGGCATCTGCAGACCTTTGGGGTGAAGCCGAAATTCGACCAACGAGACCCACTCGTCTTCTAAATCTACGCCGTAGCGCGAACCGTCGGCGACCGGTGCGAGCCGCGGCATCCGCGCATTTTTGTGGACCTCCAGGACCTCCAGGACCTCCGAACGGACGGGGGTGCACGCGTTGAGGGGCGACCTACACCTCCAACTGTGACAAATCGCGTCACTTGTGTGAGAATTCAGGGTGCGGGCCCCATATCTTGAGGTCCTGCAGGGGCAGCGCCCGGCCTCACGGCTGGGCGAGGATTGAAACAACGATCGCTGGGATGCAATGGACAGGTCTGAACGCAGCGCCCGGCCTCACGGCTGGGCGAGGATTGAAACACGATCGCCCGCGACGGCTCGATTGAGCAACACGTGGCAGCGCCCGGCCTCACGGCTGGGCGAGGATTGAAACGGTTTCGTAGGCGAACTTGGATTCGGCAACCGCGCGCAGCGCCCGGCCTCACGGCTGGGCGAGGATTGAAACATCCAGGGAGCCCTTGGTGATGTCGCTGATCTCGATGCAGCGCCCGGCCTCACGGCTGGGCGAGGATTGAAACGAGAAGATCACCCAGACGATCGTCACTCCCTACTGGCAGCGCCCGGCCTCACGGCTGGGCGAGGATTGAAACGGCGATCATCGCGCAGCTTAAGAGCTATGCGATCAAGCAGCGCCCGGCCTCACGGCTGGGCGAGGATTGAAACGACTCGGCAGCGACGCCTAACCGGTACGGCGCCGAGCAGCGCCCGGCCTCACGGCTGGGCGAGGATTGAAACTGCATGAACTGCCAGGCGGTCGTGTTTCACGCGTTCGCAGCGCCCGGCCTCACGGCTGGGCGAGGATTGAAACCTTGAGACCCCGAGCAACGTTGCCCGTTAGTGGACCAAGCAGCGCCCGGCCTCACGGCTGGGCGAGGATTGAAACATGTCGTCGGAGGAGACGATTCTGGACAACGTCCGGCAGCGCCCGGCCTCACGGCTGGGCGAGGATTGAAACTGATATCGGATGCCCGCATCTCTGAGGGCGACGAGCAGCGCCCGGCCTCACGGCTGGGCGAGGATTGAAACGGCGTCTATCAGCGAGCAGTCGCGCGGCTGAATGAGCAGCGCCCGGCCTCACGGCTGGGCGAGGATTGAAACCTCTACGGGATCGACATCGACTACCCCGCGATGTCGAAGCAGCGCCCGGCCTCACGGCTGGGCGAGGATTGAAACCATCACGTCGTAGCTGTTCTTCTCAAGCGCGATAGTGCAGCGCCCGGCCTCACGGCTGGGCGAGGATTGAAACTTATCGAGCGACTGGCGATATTCCGGCGTCGTGTGGCAGCGCCCGGCCTCACGGCTGGGCGAGGATTGAAACGGGTGAGAATGCGGGGACGTATCGGTGGCGCGGTGAGAGCAGCGCCCGGCCTCACGGCTGGGCGAGGATTGAAACTGCTTCAACAACGAGTGCTTCGAGTGCTATGAGTACGGCAGCGCCCGGCCTCACGGCTGGGCGAGGATTGAAACCACAACTGAGAGCGCAGCATGGAGAGCATCACGAAGGCAGCGCCCGGCCTCACGGCTGGGCGAGGATTGAAACGATGTATTGCGTCTGGTCAGTATCAGTCATCGTCGGCAGCGCCCGGCCTCACGGCTGGGCGAGGATTGAAACCTATACATCGTCAACCACAGCGCTGCAGGCGGCGGGACGGCAGCGCCCGGCCTCACGGCTGGGCGAGGATTGAAACCCGCTCGCTCCGACTATGCCGCTGGTGGGCTCACAGGCAGCGCCCGGCCTCACGGCTGGGCGAGGATTGAAACTTCGCGGCGCTGCGCATACTGGTACAAGCGAGTCGAGCAGCGCCCGGCCTCACGGCTGGGCGAGGATTGAAACGGTTGAGACTTTGACTGACCCACCGGCAGACTGACTGCAGCGCCCGGCCTCACGGCTGGGCGAGGATTGAAACACGCATGATCTCGTCTCGCATGAGCACCTGGCCGAGCTGGCAGCGCCCGGCCTCACGGCTGGGCGAGGATTGAAACGCGTAGCCACTCACAGTCGGCCTATCCAGGAAACTGCAGCGCCCGGCCTCACGGCTGGGCGAGGATTGAAACTCGTAGGCGTAGGTGGAGTTGTACAACGGGTCAAAGGCGCAGCGCCCGGCCTCACGGCTGGGCGAGGATTGAAACGATGCATACAGCGCGGGGATCGACGACGAGTCCGATCGCAGCGTCCGGTCTCACGACCAGGTAGAGGCACGGCGTGAACTGCGCTACAGACGGGTATCCAATCGGAAATCGCAATCGGCGCCCGTTGAACTGGCGAGGGCACAAGCCATGTGTTTGACGCTGGATGTCGAGCGCGATAGTTAAGGATCGGGCTGTACCGCCGAGTTTGAGCGATTGCCTCGGAAACCTTCGACGAGATCGCAAGATTTCGTCTCGCGCCAGGGTTATTCAGTCATTCGGCGACTCAACAACCGCGAAGGGATTCAGTAGAGAGACGCCGGTTGGTTGAAAGTGGCGGACGTTGCGGGTGACGACGGTCAGACCGCGTTCCAGCGCGGTGGCGGCGATGAGCAGGTCGGCGCCCTCGTGCCCGAGTTCGGCTGAGAGGCGTCCCCAGCGGCGTGCGCTGGGGAGGTCGACCATCAGGATGCGGCCGCCGTACCAAGCGAGCACGCGGTCGAGCCAGTCGGCGAGCGCCTGCGCGAAGGCGGGGTCGCGGGTTTGTTGGCGCTCGATGCCTCGCTCGATCTCGCCGACGGTCACGACGCTGAGATAGAGGTCGGAACTGCATTGCGCCGCGAGCCAGCGGGCGGCGCCGGGATGCCGTTCGCCGCGGCGCAGGGCCGAGAGCACATCGGTATCGACCAGGAACATCAGAGGTCCGGCGCACGGATGGGCAAACTCAGACGTTCGAACTCCTGGCCGTCTTGCGGGATGTCGAGCAGCAGTTCGGCCAGCGAGGGCGCGTTCGTTTGCTCTATCAGGCGGAGGCGTTCGTACTCGTCCACGGCGAGCACCACGACGGCGGGTCGGCCGCGCCTAGTGACTCGCTGCGGATCCCCGGCGAGTGCGGCGTCAACCACCGCGCTGAAGCGATTCTTAGCTTCTTGGAGGGGCCAGTCGGTCATCGTATCTGTCAGTCTAGACGGATCGGCTAGATGGAGCCTAGTCGGTAAGTGAGTTCCGGCGGCACAGAACAAGCGCGTTCGATACAGCGCATCGGCTCGAGCCTCGTCGGACAGCTCCTTCCTGTTGGCGTAACGGCCATTAGTCCATCGCCAGATGCTAGCGAGCTCAGATTCGACGATAGAGAACCGCTGCCGCTCTCATTTCCGTCAACGTCAACGAGTGTGCCCTCTTGGTTCTGGTTGAGGACTTCGATCAGTTCGCGAACCTTCAGGACCATTTCCCAAGCGGCGTTTCGGGCTACGGTTTCGGCGCAAACGTGGCGGTTCCTGTCCGCCGCCGAATCTCACGCAACATGATTCTCCGCGCTCCGCTTCCTGAAGAAACTCCTGGGTGTATTTCGGACCGAGTGCTCAATCGGTTGGCTTCGTCCGATTGCTGCGCGGCTTCTTGCGCTTCGGCTTGTCCGGCGGCTCTTCGGGCGTCTCAGCCCGCTCCTGGCCCTCATTGGTCTCGGGATGCTCGCTTATCAAATGCTTGAGCCGCCGCTGACGCTCGGCCTGCTGAGCGGCGATGTCGTCCGGGGGGGTCAAATGGGCATCCGCCGCCGCCCTTATCCGCGCCGCCAGTTGCGGATCGCCGAACTCGGGTTTGCGCATGGTCATCGAAAACGCCGGCAGGTTGTCCAACCCGACTGAGGCGCGGACGTAGCAGTGGTGTCTCGGCTGCCCGACGATGTCGTCCTCCAAAATTCGTTGGCGGCCCAGATCCCAGGTCAGTTCGCGCGCGTCCGGCCTGGAGACCTGGAACACGGCCAAGCAGTCGACGTTGGCCAGCAGCGTGTCGCGCATCGTCGGCGAGAGCGTGTCGAGCTTGGCCAGGCTCTGAGTGGCGAGCAGGAACGAAGCGCCGTACCTGCCCAGTTCCGAGAGCATCGACTCGAACTCGACTCCGGGGATGGTCTGCATCTCGTCGACTACGATCAGCGCCCCGGCGCTGGGCCAGGGGCAACCGCTCCTGCTCGCGAATGGTTGAGTCGACCAGGTTGAGCAGCGATGCGCCGACCAGCGCGGCCATGTCGCGCCCGACCGCGCCCTGCGCAGTGGCGACGAGCAGGATGCCGCCTTCGAGGATGGTCTGGCGTAGGTCGATCGTGGAGCGAGGTTGACCGAGGATTGCGCGGGCGCGCTTCGACGAGGCGTTGTAGCGGAGTCTGGTCTGGACCGGGGCCTGGGCCTCGGTCCGCCAACCGCCAAAGTCGCGCGCCCACCATTCAAGCAGGAAGGGGTCCCAAAGCTTCTTGAGTACGTCCGAACGGAACGCCTTCTGCGAGAGCAGCCGCAGCGCGTTGAGGATGGTTTACTGCTCGTGCTCCTCGGTTGAGGGTGCGCGTTTGTCTCATGCAGGGTCTTGACCGTCTGCTCGAGGATCGACTGCTTGCGCGGTCCCCACTGCTCCAACAGCCCGCATGTGACGCGCATAACCGAGTCGGCGGTCCGGTCGCGGTCGGAGAAGATGCGCGTGTCGAGCAGGTTGATGCGGAAGGCGCCCCGCTCGTCGGCCAGGTCGATAAGTCGGACCTGGGAGGCGAGCGATTCGGGGACCCGCTCCAGGATCGCCGAGACCAGGTCGGCGTGCGGGTCGACCACGACGATGGCGTCCAGGTCGCGGCCGGCCGCTTTCTCGCGCAGCTTGTGCGAGACGATGTGGAGCATCAGGGTCGACAAGGGTTCGGGGAGACCGACGTGATGGCATTTCAGGTGACGGCCACGTACATGTCGGCCAAGCGGCGTTCGCAATTGTCCGCTCTGACTGGCGTGCTCAACTCGTTCAACACCGTCGGCGTGCAGCGGAGCCCAGGCGCCGTCGTGACTTTCGCGGCAGACCATTGGGACGAGCGCGGCGACGCGAGACTTCTCGTTCGTCCAGCGGATGCGCTCGGGGTCGTTCGAGTTCGGACTGCTGATCTCAGTGTCCAAACGTGACGCCGCTCAACCAGAATGGCGGCACATCGAGTGGGCGAGCGTCAATGGCGGCGTCTCGGTGTCAATGCCGGTGAGGTCGCCGGCCGCAGTTGGCTGGCTGATCGCTGCGTTGTTTGACGCTACTCCTTCACGCACTCCGAACATTCGCAATCTTTCGGTTCGGGTGACACGCTCAACGGCGTGACCGCCGTGACCGAGGTTACTCCCAGCTGCACCACGTTCGGCAAGGGCCTCGCGGAAATCCTCGTCCTTGCTAACCTGACCGGCCTGACGAGCCTGATGGCATCGGGACCGGTGGCCGTTACAACGAGAGTTGCTCCCCGTAGTCCAAGCGTCCGCCATCGCGGCATCATGGAACGGCGGTCAGCGTCTGGTGGTCAATCCCCGCTTGCACAGCCGAATGCTGCCATGGGGCGAGCGGAGTCGACCGCGCGCCATGCTCGGCCGAACGGCCCGGTGCGATCTAACTCCTCACGGTTGGAAACAAACAGCGGGACGCTGATGTCAGACGCGCGCTGCTCTTCGCGGACGACTCGCAGGAAGTGGTCGGCGGCCAAGTCGTGGTCAAACACGACAAGGACGAGCGGCAAGGCGCTATGATCCTCTATCGGCCGTTTGGCGCTGTAGTAGCGCAAGTAGGGCGCAATCCGGGTGGCCATCGTCGAGGGCCGGATCGCGCGACGCTCCCATTCGAGGAAGAACGGCTGGTCTCGGCCCGCGCGGCGTAGTACACCGAAGGCGTCTGGCTGGATCGAGTACAGCGTTCCGTCGAGGCGGAAGTAGCGCGAAGCCCGTTGGGGCGGGTCGACTTGGACCACGTCCCAGCCGTTCGACAGGGCCTGGTCTGCCAGGGTCGCCAGAAACCAGTGCACGGCCTCGGTGTGAGTCAGGTTGCGCAGCAGTTGCCGGGTCCGGCGGCCGCGCAGATTGCGCCAATCGAGCGGGGCGGCAGGGTCGAGCTGGTCCACGCTCCAGCGCTTGCGAGCGGCGCCGACCGAAGCACGATCCCGTCGAGCGAGCAGGGCCAGTCCTCGGTCGGTCAAGACGAGCCGGCGCTGGCCCTCGATCCGAGGTGCAGTGAGCAGGTCTTGCCGCGCCAGCTCGGCAGTCAGCTGGGAGGCGCGACGCCGGGCGACACCGAGCAGCGCCGCCAGGTGGTCCGGCCTGAGCCAGGGCCAATCGCCGACCAGGTCAAGCGCGCGTTTCTCGGCCTGCTTGAGGAGAGCGGGCAGCAACCAGTTCGGCGCCTGTCTGTGTCGTCCCAGCTTCAGCGAGCGAGGGGAGTGCGCGCGCCGGGGAGACGGCTCGAGCGCCCACCAACCCTGGGGACGGACATAGCTCAGCGCCAGCTCGAGGCTGAGCCTGGCCCCGGCGGTCGGTCCGCGCCAGACTTGCGCGTCGCTGGTCGCCCAGGCCGCATCGCGCTCCAGGGCGAAGAAGCAGATGAACGGCGCCTGCCGGAGCAGCCGCCGGGCGTGCCTGAGCCGCACCTCGTCGGGCGCCAGCACGAGCGCGGCCGAGTATGAGGGCCCTTCGCGCAGGCGGCGGATGCGAATGGCGAAGGCAGTTCTGTCGGCGGTGCGGCCCCAGCGGACGACGGCGAGCGTGCGCCCGTCCGGCAGGCCGACGGCCGCATCGGCCGGTTGCGCGCGGTACCAGCACAGGCGCAGCGGAGGTTCCACTTCGGCCAGCGCAGAGGCGAGCCGGTAGATGACGGCGACAGACTCCAGGCGCCCCAGCAGCAATCGGCGCCACTGCTGTGATACCGGATGCTTGCCGAGGACCTCCTCGGGGCTGCGACCGCTGTTCAGCGCCAGCTGCTCGATCCCGCCGGCGGTGAGCAGGAACCGGCGGGTCGGGCTGATCAGCTCGGATGCGTGGGCCAGGTCCTCGACCAATCCGGCCTGCTGGAGACCGGCCAAGCGCTGATAGACGGCGCGCTCCGACCAGCGCGCGCGCCGGGCCAGTTCGATCCGGTCGGCGAACGGCAGTTCGGCCAGCAGCCTGAGCAGGTCGCGTTCAATCTCCGTCATTCGGCCCTCTCTCGCCTGCGTTCTCCACCTCTCGTTTGCCCTCAGGTGGAGCGAGGCGATGGGTTCAGCCTATGCGACCCGATGTGCTACATTCACTACATTGTCCGGCTGTCCGGACAGGGGTTGACCCGCACGGGGGATCGCACCCGTGAACAGGAATCAGGAGTAGCGGGACATGGCACAGAAGGGGCGGACAGCCAGTGTTTTACCGGGCGAGGACCAGACAACGGGTGCGAATCTGACAGAAGATTCTGCGCCGGCGGGCTGCACGGAGATTGCACTGTCCGGGGACAGGCCGGACAGCGATCGGACAGGCGTGGAGGGGGTGGAGCAGGGCGAGACGGCGGCTGAGGGCGGCGAGACGGAGGTCAGCGATGCGGCTGGGGCGGGGCGGCTGGGGGGCTTCCTACAGGACCTGGTGGCGCGGGAGGGCCGGACCCGGACGGCGGAGCGGCTGGGGGTGAGCGAGCGGACCTTACGGCGGGCGCTGGCCTCTCCCCAGTTGAGCCCGTTCATGATTGAGGCGGTGCAGCGCGAGTCGGACGCGGCGGTCGAGAGGCAGGCAGAGCCGGAGCAAGAGCAGCCCGTGAGTCTCAGCGAGCAGCTACGGCAGTTGGAGCGGCGGCTGGCTGAACTCGAGGGCATCGCCGACGCCCAGTTAGAGGAACTCTGGTCGGCGGGGGAGGACCTGGGCCAGATCCGCAGGGCGCATGCACCGGCGCCTGCGGTCGACGCTGCCGGCAGCAGTCGGGGCCTCCGCTTCAGTCTGGTCACATTTGTGCCCTTGCCCGACGACGCTGAGGTCTTCGGCGAGGCCTTGCCGGTGGTGGCCGAGTGGCGGCGGGCGTTGCGGGCATTGGAGGAGCCGCCCCACACCCTGGCCTGGCTCGGGGCGACGGAGCGGCTGCTGCGCCTGGAGATCCAGTTGATCGACGACCGCCGGTTGACCTTGCCTCCGGCCGACGCTCCCTGGGACAAAGTGCGCCGGGAGAACGAGCTGCTGCTGCGACAGGACCGGCTGCGGGCCCTGCGTATGCAGCGCTTGTGGACTGAGCCGTTGCATTGGACGGCTCGCCTCGTCACCCTGGGGCGCTGGGGCCGGGGTCTGAGCATGGAGCAGCAGATGCAGTGCGAGTTCGAGGCGCGACGGGCCGAGTTGCTTTCTTCCCCGGCGGTGCGCCGAAGAGGCCGAAGTCGGGATGCCGCGGGGTCAAGCGGTGACTGAACAAACGCCCGCTGGAGCTGGGAGTGCCAAGGTCGTAGTGGTGGCAGTCCATCCACCGGCCACCAACATGGCCCAATGATTCAGCTAACGAATGGCCTCAAGATCCTGGCGAACGACACGCCGACACCGTAGGCGTGTCGAGCCACTGGCGGACGCTCAGGGCGCTCAGGGCGCTCAGGACGGACGCTCAGCACGGGCGCGACGGCGCTCCGAGCTTCTCAGGGCCTCCGATCACGGCGGATCGGGCTGGGCTTGCTTGGCTGCTGGAGCTGCGTCGGAGTCGGGACGGTCAAGCCCGTGAACCAGAAAGAGAATGCCGCCGATGAACGTCGTGCAGGAGAGACCGGTGGCTACACAGAGCCTGATGTGAAAGTCAAGAATTGCAACCTCGTCGCCGCCACCGAATCCGAGGTGTGTGGCACCTACCAACAGCAGGATGAGGCAGACGAACATCCCAAGCGCTGCAACGGCGGTCATGAGTCCGCCGAATCCGATCATCCAGTAGGTCCTCATTAGCATGGTTACTCGTCCTTAGCTTTCGAGGTGGCGGCGCCAGTATCTGTGAGTCGGTCGATGGCCTCCACGATCATCTCAGCCGCGCACAGCTGTACTGCGGCTGCGGTGAGCGTGGCGTCTGCGTCCGACACATGGTCAGCATGCAGCCGCCCTTTCAAGGTAAGCCCGTCCAACTCGATTCGAAGTTCTTCTAGCCGCAGCTGGCGTTTTTCTGGGTCGCGGAGTCGGTCGGTCATGGTTGTTGCTTTTCTAGGGCGGATTGGTGATGCATACTAGCAAGCTGCTGAAAAAGGATGTGTGAGATCATGGAGGTGCGTGGTTAGTAGTAGCTGAGGAGGACTGCGATGCGTGGTGGGACTGAGCGGCAGGTGACGTTGATGTTGGGTCTGACGCCGGAGGGGTTTGTGCCCCGGGACCACCCGTTGCGGCGGATCAAGCCGCTGGTTGATTCGTCGCTGGGGCGGATGTCGCCGCTGTTCGACGAAGTCTACGCGGCCGGCGGCCGGCTCTCGATCCCGCCCGAGCACCTGCTCAAGTCGAGCCTCTTGATGGACTTCTACACGATCCGCTCGGAGCGCCAGTTCTGCGAGCAGCTGCGCTACAACCTGCTGTTCAAGTGGTTCCTCGACCTCAACGTCGAGGACGAACCGTTCCACCCGACGACCTTCAGCAAGAACCGCGAGCGGCTGATGGATGCGGAAGCGGCGCGAGTGATGCTGAAGCAAGTGGTTGGCGAGGCGCGTCGCCGGCGGCTGCTCTCGGCGGACCACTTCACGCCTGCCCCTGGCTTGAACAGGGGGTTGACGGCACGCTGCTGGAGGCCTGGGCCTCGCACAAGAGTTACCGGCCGCGCGACGAGCAACCGCCCAAGGCCAGCGGACGCAACCGCGATGCGGACTTCCAGGGTGAGCGCCGTAGTCGCGACACGCACGCCTCGACCACCGATCCCGAGGCGCGGCTCTACCGCAAGGGCAAGCAGCAGGAGGCGCAGCTCTGCTAGCTCGGTCACGTGCTGACCGAGAACCAGCACGGCCCGGTGGTCGATGTCGAGCTGACCGAGGCCGACGGCTATGCCGAACGCGAGGCCGCGCTGGCGATGCTGGAGCGCAGTGTCTGCGGGCCGGCCACGCTGGGTGCCGACCGCGGCTACGACACGCGCGACTTCGTCTGGAACGCGCGGGCTCTCGGCGTCACCCCGCACGTGGCCCAGAATGATCGCGGGCGGCGCAGCGCGATCGATGGCCGGACCACGCGGCATGACGGCTACCGCCAGAGTCAGCGCCGGCGCAAACGGGTCGAGGAGGTCTTCGGCTGGATCAAGACGATCGGCGGAGGCGGCAAACTGCGCTATCTCGGTCGGGCCCGCAACAAACTCTGGCTGGAGTTGACCGCCGCCTACGACCTCACCCGCATCGCCCAAATCGAAGCCGCCGCTGCATAGCCACACGGCGCAGACACGGCCTGCGACATAGACCGCGCCCTCCGGGAACACACTCTCAGACCTGCCGAACCAACTCGCCATCCCCGATCGACACGCGTCCTACAGCCAAATGCGCCCCGCCTGGTCAGATCAAGCAGTACTTCAGCAGCCTGCTAGAGAGCCACATCCCACTCAAAAGTTCGCAGTTCGGTACACGACGGTCCACCAAACTGGACAAAATCAAGAACCTTCGAGTTGACGTTCGCGCTGGAGTGGTAAGCGGGAACTTGGGGGTTGAAGTCGAGGCCGCTGCGGGCCGAGCGGTTGGCGTGTGTCCTGGCGATGCGGCGGTGGACGCGAGTGGTGTGTCAACCACGCCGGTCGTCAGACCGATTGGATGGTGCGTGCGGCTGTGGCTCTGGGCCGCGACTGTTCAGGGGTCGAGGGAGTCTGAACTGGCGGACTCGGGACCGAGAGGGAAGCCGAGGCCGCATTGGCTGAAGATGTAGCACGGGCTCCTTGTCGTCGGCCGTAACCGCGCCGTCGTCCGGGGCGCGGCCCGGGTGGATATTGCCGGTCGAGCAGCCGGATGTGTGTCACGAAGGGACCGCTGTCGGCGATTTCGATGAGTGCCCTGCGTTCCTCGGCGGCCAGGCCGGTGGTACGGAAGTCGGACAGGCTGCCGGCGTTGTCGAAGGTGGCGAGCACGCGGTAGTGGGCGCCGGTCAGCATCCGCGCGCCCTTCAGGACTTCGTCCGGCACCGTGTCCAGGTCGAAGCTTTCGTAGATTCGCCGTCCGGCCTGGCTGAGCCTAGCCCGACGCTTACAGCTGAACGCGTGGGCGCGCCAGCGTCCGGGGCCCATCCGGTTCGCCAGAACTGATCGAGAGGCTTTGCACCCAACACCTCCAGACTGATTTGCGGCCACGGTCTCAGCCTGCGGCTAATCCGTGTCCACCAGGGTTCCGGCGACCGAGACACGCCGCACACCTGAGTCGACCGACCAGCGACCAGCAGTTCGAGCCGGACGGTGGTTCGTATTGCAATGACCCAGCTACATCAGAGCAAGTGAATCGGGCCGATCCGCCTGTGTTCTCGCGCTCAGACCTGGTTTCCCGACCCGGACCGTGGCTATGCTTCTGCCATCGCATCCGTCTTGGGACGTTGATGTGGCGGAGGAGGCGAGAGGATGACCACCGCTAGCAGGCTGTGGTCGATCGTCAGTGGTTGGAGGCCAGCGGTGGCGGGATGGACGGCGGGCGGCGAACGTCGCAGCGCGCTCACCCGTCGCCGGGGCGCCTGGAGCGTCGCACTACTGGTCGTCCTGGGTGTGCTGGGCGCGGCGGCCGTCTGGTTCTGGGACCCGCAGACGCAGTTCGTCGGCGCGCAGTCCCCTTGCGCGAACGGGACGGTCGTGCCCAGTCCGGCCGAGCATCCGGCATTGGTCGCCGACTGCGAGGCGCTGTTGGCGGCCAAGGACGCCTTGCGTGGCTCGGCCGCGCTCAACTGGGACGCCAGCACGGCCCTCACCGACTGGACCGGCATCGAGGTCGGCACGGTTGCGGGCGTGCGCCGCGTGACTGAACTGAACCTCGACGGCGCCGGCATCAATGGCACGATCCCGCCGGCCCTCGGTCGTCTCAGCGGCCTCAGCCGCCTGCAGTTGGCCTGGCGTAACTCGCTGAGCGGCTCGATCCCCCCGGAACTGGGCCAACTCAACCGCCTCACGTAACTGAACCTGGCCGACAACCAGCTCTCGGGACCGATCCCACCCGAACTTGGCGACATCGGACCGCAACTGAACGACCTGATCCTCAGCGGTCCGACCCCCTTGCCTGACGGAGTCGGCCTGGTCGGCTCGATCCCCGCGCAACTGGGCAACCTGAGCGGACTGGAAGACTTCTACCTCGACGGCAACCGGTTGTCCGGCTCGATCCCGCCTCGCCTCGGCCGGCTGGTCAACCTGCGCTGGCTGCACCTGGCCGGCAATCAGCTCTCGGGACCGATACCCACCCAATTGGGCGACCTTGTCATGCTGGATAATCTGCGCCTGGAGCACAATCGCTTGAGCGGGCCGTTGCCGACCCAACTGAGCAACCTGAGCGAACTCAGCCGAATCTACGTCAAGGGCAACAGCGGGATCACCGGATGCGTGCCGGCCGCCCTGGGCAACGTCCGAACCAACGATCTGGCCAACCTCAGCCTCCCCACCTGCGCAGCCGACGCGCCGGACACCCCAGAGACCCCGCTACCGGCATACACCCTGACCGTGACCTCCGGCGACGGTGGCGCCGTTGACCCGCCCGGCGCCTCGACCCACACTGAGGGCGTCCCCGTCGTCGTCACCGCCAGTTGGAACGACGCCACGCACAGCTTCGCCGGTTGGTCCGGGGCCTGCTCCGGCTCCGACACCGCCTGCACCGTCGAGCTCTACGTTGCCGCCAGCGTCGCTGCCGCCTTCACCGCGCTCGCCGCCGACCGCTGCGCTGCCGCGACCGACGCCGACTGCATCCGTGCCGTCTACCAGGGCGCGCCCGACGACTATGCGCAGGTCCAGGACATCCCGGCAGAGCTGCTGCTCTCGCCCGACGACGACGGCCGCTACCAGGTCAAACGCGGCCACCAAATCACCGTAGTCACCGCCGCCCCACTGCCGACCGGTTGGTCCCGCTTCTACCTTGAGCGAGCGCCCGACCAGGACCTGATCAGCCCGACCTCCTACATGCAGCTCATCCCACCGGTCGGCACAACCTACACCTTTACCCCCACTGCACACGAGGGCGGCGCCAATCTGCTCACGTTTGACCTGCACGCGGCCCGCCCGCTACCTGTGCAGCGGCCTGGGGTCAAGCCAGAACTCGGCGCTATCGTCGTCACGACCCAGTTCCTCGTCCCGTCCCTTCGCTACAACCGCCTCGATACCACGGGAACCGCCTCAACTCCAGGAAGCTATGCATTCCTCCGCACGTCCAGTGATCCGCTCACCGCGATTCCTAACTTTGGCGCCTGGGTGCTTGGCGCGGTTGTACTCAGGATCAACGCCACCGACGCCACTGGCATCGACCGCTCGGCCTTCTTCAACGCGATGTCCATTGGCGACAAATTCGACTTCCAGACGAACGGCATCGACTGCGGCTTTCGTTTCGAGATAACGCAACTTCCGTCCCCAACCAACCCACGAACCATCGGCATCAAACCGATTGGCGTGGGTTACGGTGGATGGTGCGAAGGCCCGATCGACAACCCGACATCGCCCCGCAACGTCCACTTCGTATGGCAAGTACCACCAGGCCTTCCCACAGCAGACCCATCGCCGAACACCATACCGATCCTGATATACGACGGACCCGTAGGCGCTGGAACATACCAAGTCGCCCAAGACGTACCTCTCGTAATACAAGTCCTGGAAGGCCACCACATCATATTCGGCGGAGTCTACATATCGGAACAAGAGTACGGCCGAGACGGGCCCTCACACGGCTTCTACCTCCACCACGTCGAGAGCGGCTCCGTTCTACACATCGATCCAGACTCCGGCAGGGAAACACGCCGGATCATAATCCACCCTGGTGGGGTAGAAGCCGCCGCTCTCTTTGATCACATCATATCTACGATCCACCGAATCCCATAGAAAGTCAAATGAGCATCACAACACGACTACTCATCTTCCTTACTTTTATCTCCGCTTTGGCGCTCGGGGTTGTTTGGGTTTATCAGCCGAACACGCCGATGGTACATGCGGACCACGATGATCCGTACACCACCCACCTCATGCGCGACCCTGGTGGAAGGAATATAACGGACGCCCGTATCGTGAGGAACATAATTGACAACAACGACATTCCTGTCTGTAGCGACGACTATCCTCGCTCCGCCGGATTTGCCGCAAGTCGCTGGAATGCCTTCTTTGAGTATAAACCCGTCTTCCGGGTGAGAGATGATTTCACAGCCTTTCCAACCGACCATCCACTTTGTAATGTTATCAATGAACGGTCACTTGTAGGTGTGCATAGCGTTGTCATCTCCTACGATGATTCAACATGCGAAAGTTCGGCATGTATATTTGTCGGTCGATCCGCGCCAAACGAAGCTTGGGACAGCTTTACTGGGCAGCCGCAAGCGTATATAGGGAAGTATAGTGAACGAGACTCAAGTACCGGTGTCATATCGAGAAGGCGCCTCCCTGACAATAACGCGCGAGTTACACGTTCAATCACTCACGAACTAGGACATGTATTTGGGTTCGGCGACTAGAAGAGCTTCCACTGTGCATCCACTCCGATCGGCGAGCTGTACACCTTCGACTACACTACCAATCCGACGGTCATGTCGCCAGGGCAGTCTCCTAGTGGAAGTACGGGACCCTGTTACGCAAACAGGCCGACGACTCATCAAGATGAGCTTGTATATCACGCGTCCTACATTCCCGAACCTCCTGTGGTAGATAGCACAGTGACCCCAAGCTCACCCCGGGAAGGAGTAGTCAAGTTCGTGATTGATGTTGCTTACGTGCATGTCGAAAACAAGTTTGAAATCCAAAGACGAACGATCAACGACACCTGGGAACGAGTAGATACCCATTTCGTGTTGCCCCTGCTCGGTAACAGGGCGACAGCCCAGCCGATTCGGGTTGAACTCTATGGTCAACCCCCAGGATTACAAGTGTACCGAGTTGTTTCGAAATCGAATGCGCCGCGGCTTGGGAGTGACGTCTCGGCTTCAGCAGAGATCCCTGTTGTTGTCAAGGGGCCCCCGCCCAATAGGCCAACTGGAGTAGCGGGAGTCAGCTTAGTTAATGGTATCAGCCTGACTTGGGATGAGGCGAGCGAGGTTCCGCCCATTGAGGGATACGAGTACCAGTTCAACGGCGGTACCTGGCAGCCCATGCCGGATAGCGGCCCCGAGACCAAGAGCTACGTCCTGCGAGTCCTGGCAACGGAGGGCAGCCAGTCGGTTCTGATTCGCTCAGTTCGGGCTTGGGCCTACAGTTTTCCCAGTTTGGGCTCCAAGTGACGCCGCTCGCGTCATGTCCAGCGGGCCATATACCTGACGCCGATGGAATCTGCATAGAGAACAAATGCGTGACCCAGGAGAGGCCCTCCACCACCGTCTTCACATCGGCGAGTACAAGCACCGAAACGCGATTGGTGCCCGTCTTCGTCCCACCGGTCTTCAACTGCGAGCTGTTGGAGGAACAACGCAGTGTCACAACGACGACGACTTACTTCGTCAGCTACTTGTGTGTCGACCTGTGCTGGCAGTCCACAGCCAACGTCAGCGTGTCGACAAGCTATGGTCAGTGGAACCGCACTGGCAACTTGGGCGGGCCGTGTAACGTCCGCCGTTCGGTCAGCGTCGGCGGTACAATACTTCCGGCTGGCGAGTATGATCTCCAGTGGGGTGAGCAACGCATCCGATTCACTGTGCCCACAGGCGCGACGGTCACGTTGAGCGGTCGCCAACTCGATGGTGGGGCATATGTCGCGGTGCTCACGCTCAAGAAGGGACAAGAGCTCGTTATCGAGTCCGACGCCGTCAGCGGCGACGAGCAGACGCGAACCGCCCGCTTCTCATCTACAACAAATCCGACATTCCGCTCGATTGCCGATTCGCTGCATGACCCTTCCGCTCAAGAGCCCGAGGCAAACGTCACTACGACGACTCAGTGCGCGGTCGTCGAGGTCGCGGACGATAAGAGTACCAGCGTTGACCTCGATGCTGAATCGTGCTCTATCGTGCGTGACGGAAGTTCTGTGACGGTTACACGGGGCGGCGAATCGCACCCCTTCTCGCTTGCGACCGGTCGTGAGTGGCTAATCGTCGATGCGACTGGCAGTAGCGATGCGGTGACGGCGTTAGCCACGTTCGTCGACCTTTCCACGGGCGGCTACATCACTCTCTCGCTGACCGACGGTGCGGAGACATCTCGACACATCCCTGATGGCAACACCGACCTCCCCGCCCTGTTTGACGCGATCACGGCGTCTACGCCGTCAGAGATTGTGGAGTAAGGCGATGACCGAGTCGAGGGCCTGCGCAGCGCGGCCTATGAGTCGGGCGACTTCGACGCGATCACGCACGAATCCCCGACGAGGACGGAGTAGCGCAAGATCGCCCAGGCGAAGGGGCTGAAGCAGGCCCTCGCCTGGCGCGACGGGCCCTTCGGCGACGGCTGGGGCGCGAAACGCCCCCTCCAGACTAGGGACTGTTCACATTGACAGCGCGATCCCAATCGAAGCGCCTATCAACTCTCCCGCTCCCCCTTGCAGGGGGAGCTGCCGAAGGCTGAGGGGGTCCCGCCTCCCATGGTCCAGCCGGAATGCGTCATTTCTACCTCTGCATCCCCCAATGTGAACAGGCTCTAGTTGACGGGCCAGCCCGACCCGCCGCGGTCCCCTTGCCAGAGGGAGTTCGCAGCGACGGGGATCGAAGGGGCGTCGGTCGCGGATCGCCGGACAGGCGGGGCCTGCATGAACAGCGAGGGCCATGAAGCTCAGGACCGAGTGGGCTGGCGGTCTCGATCTGCTTCCGACCCGGGCGCTCGATGGCCCTGGAGCGACGCGTCCACACGATGGGTTCATCGTGTCCGCCCGTGCAATCACGGGTGATTGAGCCAGTGTGCCTCTCCGGCGCCGCGTCTAGAAGGACGGCAGTTGCGGATCGAGTCCCAGCCTCACGCGGCCTGCGCCCTCTTGCAGCCCTCGCCATTTCTCGAGCGAAGCGCAGATCGCGTGGGCATCCCGCAGACCGGCTTCGACGGGGTTCGCACTCGCGTAGAAGGCGCTTCCCATGAGCAGCAGGAGGTCACTGAGCAGCGTTCGCGTCTGATCCATGACCCAGAGCGACGTGGCGTACATCCGCGCCTGCGCCGCTTGGCTCAGCGCGCCCGCCTGGGCGTCGGCCCAGACCGCCTCCGCCATCGCCTGGAGGCCCGCGCTGTAGACGTCGACGGCCGCGGTCGCTTCGCCCAAACGCTGGTGAAAGCTCACCCGGTCGCGCGCGATGATCGAACCGGACGTTCGCGCGGCGAGGCGCGTGGCCGTCTCGTCGGTCGCCCGACGCGTAATCCCCACGATCATGGCAGCAGACGCAGGCGGGCCCATGTGCGCGAGCACCGGGATCCGGAAGACTGGGCGATCGATGACCACGGCCGGCTTGATCAGTGACCGGGTGCGGCCGTCCGGGACGAAGGCATCCGTAACCGTTGCGGCGTCGCTGCCGGTTCCGCGCATGGCCCGGGCGGCTCCCCACGTGGATTCGACGGTGAAGTCCGAGGCGGGCAGGATGAACTGGCGTGTGTCCGGCATGCCGTCCAACTCCCGGACCGCCCCGTTCTCGTGGACGGCACCTTGGAAGAGCGCCCAGGGCGCGTCATTCACGCCGGTCATGAACGGGGCGCGTCCGCTTGCACGATAGCCGCCCTCGACCGGCTCCCCATGGACGGTCGTGACACCGCCAAAGCCAAACGGGCCGGGCGCTGCGGCGAAGATCGGATCGCGGGCGTCGGCCTCCAGGTCCGCAGCCGCGGTGCACAGGGCGGCCGAGTTCGCGACGTGCCACGCCGCGCTGGGGTCCGAATAACCCAGCTCTTCAAAGACCGCGATCCCCTCGGGGAACGGCGCCTCGGCGCCCCCGACGTCGCGCGGTGCGGTCATGGTGAAGAGACCCGCGTCGCGGAGTGCCTGCACCACCTCAGGCGCCATCCGGGAATGTTCGTCGGCCCACGCGCGGCCGGCGTCGATCGTGCCTCGCAGATCGCGGGCAGCCGCGACCAGCTCGGTGCTGTTCGCCACGATGGCCTCAAATCATTGCGGTGACGGACTGCCAGCGAACTCCTCGCCTGAGCGGGAAGTCTAGTTGACTCACGCTCCGATAGTCGTCGCGACGAATATCCCCACAACGCCCGCAACACGGGAGCTGCCGTCGCCGGGCACGAGATACGGGCTATCGACCGCGTGGAACTTCGGCGCCCTCCACGCCGGCGCCGTCTGACGAGCCGTCGGCCCCGTCACGCCGCTGACCCGTCGCGCCGTGGTGGCCGCCTCCGAGGCTGCATGACACGATCGACGCATCGTGCGAGATGAACCTCGGCTTCTTCGTGCCTACGACAGCGTGATACGGACTGCACATGAACATCGTCTCGCTGGCCACGGCCTGTGCGGCGACCTCCGGACCCCTCGCAAGTGCCTCGGACCACTCCGCTCGGCACGAGAAGGGAGCAGCACGGCATGGGCGCCGCGACGACGCCACGGCGCCGCGACGACGCCACGGCGCTGCGCCCTCGTGGTCGTTGCCGGAGCCGGACGCGGCATCGGCCGCGCTACGGCGCTCAAGCTCCCGGAACGCTGGCGCCTTTGTTAGCCTGCGAGATCCGAGGCGGGGACACTCGATGCCATCTCGGAGACGGTACAACCCCTGAGGAGTGGCTCGCGTCCCGCCGTTGTCGGTGTCCAGGATGGCGCCGCGGTGAATTCGGAGAACATCATGGACATCGGCATCTTCACATGGACGAATGCTTCGATAGATCCGGCCGTGTTGGCGAAGCGGGCCGAGGAGCTCGGGTTCGAGTCGTTCTGGGTACCGGAACTTCCGATCATCCCCGTTGAGGCGAACAGAGACCATATCCAGATGGACACGATTAGCACGGTGGACACGAACGCGGCAACGGACCCGTTTGTGGCCCTGGCCCGGGCCTCGGCGGTCACCACCAGGATCAAGCTGGGTAGCGGGGTCATCCTGGTCCCGGAACACAATGTGTTTCACCTGGCCAAGAAGGTCGCGAGCCTCGATCAGTTCTCGCGCGGCCGCTTCCTCTTCGGAATCGGCGCC
Source organism: Dehalococcoidia bacterium (assembly GCA_965261715.1). Lineage (GTDB taxonomy): Bacteria > Chloroflexota > Dehalococcoidia > Bin125 > Bin125 > Bin125. The sequence continues at coordinate 1,610,782 of OZ253471.1, read as the reverse complement.
GGCGGGCTCAAAGAGCAGCAGGAGATCATGGGGGCCGACTTTGCCCACCGCTGGACCCAGACCCGAGACGCGATGCTGGCGATGAAGCAACTGTGGACCCAGGAAGAGGCGGAGTACCACGGCGCCTATTACGACTTCCCGCCGGTCAAGTCGTTCCCCAAGCCGTTCCAACAACCTCACCCGCCGGTGTTTCTGGGGGGCACGGCGAAGAATGTCCTCAAACGAGTCGTTGACTATGGGGACGGCTGGATGCCTGCCCGAGCTGCCTCAATCGTTTCCAAGGACCACCCAGACTTCGTTGACCGGGAGGAAATCGAACGAGGCCGGGAACAATTGAACAATCTGGCTGAGGAAGCCGGCCGGGACCCCGCATCCATCCAGGTCCTAGCCTTCGGCGGTCCCGGCCAGTATCGGACCCGGGAAGCGATCGACGCCTTGGAAGAGGCCGGGGCAGACCGGGCGACCATCTGGTTGAAAAGTGACAGTGAGAGCGCGGCCCTCGAGGAAATTGCGGAGCTCGCCAGCCGGGTGTTGGTCTAGGGTCTGTTCACATCGGGCTCGGTGCCTGGCCCAGTCCGCGTCGGCCTACCCCCGCGTCGGCGGTCAGGCGCAACTGTCGCTCCGACGACATCCGCAGAACGACAACACTCGCCTCAAGGGGACCGCAACAGCAGAACGTACGTCCGCATACAATGAGCGATGCCCAACACCGGTCAACCAACCAGGAACGCGCCATGACCTTCGCCCAAGCCTTCCGGCATCACCGAGAATTTCGCAGCCATTCGCCGAAAAGCACGAGCAGAATCTGGCGCAATCTATCCAAATCTATCCAAATCCGGACAAATCTGGACAAATCTGAACACCTCCAGCGCCAATTCCCAATCCACACCGCCACATTCGCGCAATTCAACCGTGAATTCACCGCCCCGGCCTGTCCGTCTCTCGGTCGGCGCACAGCGCGACCGAACGGACCAGTGATGTGAACAGACCCTGGGAGACCGCGCCACTGCAATGACCTTGATCTGTGCTGTCGCGTCACCAACGGATTCCTGGGCCTTACTTCCGAGAAGTAGAATGTTCTAGTCTCTCCCATCTCATATGAGGAACCGTAGGACAAATTGGAGGCCAAACCTTGAACGACGACGCGATCTCTGCTGCTGACTCCCACCCGCGGAAGCGAGTTCCCGTCGACGGAACTGAAATCTCCTACGTGGACGTGGGCGATGGCCCCCCCGTGGTGTTCTTGCACGGGAATCCGACGTCGTCCTACCTGTGGCGCAACATCATTCCCCATCTGTCCAACTCGACCCGCTGCCTGGCCCCGGACCTCGTGGGGATGGGTGACTCGGGCAAAGCGCCTGATGGCTCGTACCGCTTCGTCGATCACCGGCGTTACCTGGACGTCTGGTTCGAGTCCCTGGGCCTGGGCGACGATGTGACGTTGGTGGTGCACGATTGGGGTTCCGCTCTCGGGTTCCACTGGGCCTACCGGAACCAGGAACGGGTCAGAGGGTTGGCGTATATGGAAGCGATGGTACGGCCGCTGACCTGGGACGCATGGCCGGCGAACGCGAGAGAGCTCTTCCAGGGCCTGCGGTCGCCCGCCGGTGACGAGATGGTGCTCGAGCAGAACGCATTCGTGGAGTTCATCCTGCCCGCCGGCATGCTTCGAGATCCGAGCGATGAGGAGATGTCCGTCTACCGGCGTCCCTACACCGAGCCCGGTGAATCCCGCCGCCCGACTCTCACCTGGCCGAGGGAAATTCCCTTCGATGGAGAGCCCGCCGACGTAGCGGAAATCGTCGATCAGTACTCCCGCTGGCTGGCGGGGAGCAACGTGCCCAAGCTGTTCATCAACGGAGAGCCCGGATCGATTTTGACAGGTCCCCAACGGGAGTTCTGCCGTGCCTGGCCCAACCAGCAGGAAGTGACCGTTCCCGGATTGCATTACCTCCAGGAAGATTCTCCCGCCACGATTGGTCAGGCCATCGCCCACTGGCACTCTGCTCTGCCGCTCGGCTGACGCGGATCCACGATCGGCGAATCCGGTTCGAGAGCTTCCTCGGCCACGATTGCCGGCCGGCCTCAACGCGGCGCGAACCGAACAGCGAACGAAGTTCCCCCCCCGTAGCGTGGGTACCGTGCTTTCACTGCGCCGCCGTCCGGAATCAGACGCCGCGCAAGCGGGGGTCCAGGACATCGCGAAGGGCGTCGCCCAGCAGGTTGAACGCCATCACCAGGAGCGTGATCGCACCACCGGCGAAGACGCTCTCCCACGGATGAATGTCCAGCGCCCCGCGCCCGGAGGACACCATCCTGCCCCAGGAGATCTCGCCGCGCGGCCCCGCGCCCAAGAACGAGACCGTCGCTTCGGCCAAGATGAAGGCCCCGATCCCAATCGAGAAGGTGATGATCAACACCGCACCGATGTTGGGCAGCACGTGCCGTTGCATGATGCGGAGATCGGAGGCGCCGATCACGCGGGCCGCCTGGACGTACTCCGATCCGCGCACGGCGAGCACCGCGGATCGGATCAGGCGCGCGGCGAAGGGGATCCCGCCGAAGCCGAGGGCGAACACGACGTTTCTCGTGGAAGGCTCCGAGATCTGCACGAGCAGCAGGATCAAGATCAGGAACGGGAACGCATAGATCGCGTCCATCACGCGCTGGACGACCAGGTCGATCCAGCCCAGGTAGTAGGCGGAGATCACCCCGATGATGAGGCCGGCGGCGACGGCGATCAGCGAGGCGCCGAAGCCGATGATCAGCGCGAGCTGGGCGCCGTGGATCACGCGGGCGTAGATGTCGCGCCCGAACCTGTCGGTGCCGAACCAATGGTCGCCGCTCGGCGCCTGGTACTGCGCCACCACACGCGGTGAGCCGATGTCCGGATCCTCGGCGAGCTCGGCGATCGTGGGGTCGACCTTAAAGTTCCGATTCTCCGTATCAAAGATGAAGGTCGAGTCGTAGCGGCCCAGCGCTCCGGCGAACAGTGCCAGCACGCTGAAGACGAGGACGATGACGAGGCCGAAGCCGCCGAGTCTCTTCTGGCGGAAGAAGCGCCCCAGGGCGAGGGATGCGCTCGTAACGCGCGTCAGCGGCGAGATGCGGTCCTCGAACGGCAGAGCGGAAGAGGCGTCGGGAGGTGTCACGCGAATCTCACACGCGGATCGAGCAGCCCGTAGAGGAGGTCGACGAAGAGGTTGGTGAAGACCACGACGAAGGCCACGACCAAGACGAGGCCTTCGAGCAGCGGCGTGTCACGCAGCGTCAGGGCCTGGAAGAGCAGCCGGCCCACACCGGGGACGTTGAACATCTGCTCGAGCACGATTTGGCTGCCGATGATCGTGGCCACCGTCAGGCCCATGACCGTCAGAACCGGCAGCCAGGCGTTGCGCAGCACGTGGCGCATGATAATCGTGCGCTCCGGCAGCCCCTTCGCGCGGGCCGTGACGACGTAGTCCTCCCGCAGCACTTCGAGCATCTGGGAACGCAGCAGCCGCATGGTCGTCGCGGTGCTCGCGATCCCGCCGGCGAACATGGGGATCAGATACCACTGGAGGGCCAACTTCGGGTCCTCCCAAAGATGGGGCTGGCCGTCAACATCGATCTTGAAGAGCTCCCACTGCAAGACAAGGATCACGGCGATCGAGGCGGTCCAGAAGACCGGCGCGGCGAGGGCGAAGATCGCGCCGCCGCGTAGGAGATAGTCGGGTAACTGATCCTGCTTGACGGCGCTGATGATGCCGACCGGGACGGCGATCGTGAACCCGACCAGGACGATCAGGACGCCGAGTTCAATGGAGTAGGGCACGGCGCGGCCGAGCTCGCTCCAGACGGAGCGCTTGGAGCGGAACGACTCGCCGAGGTCGAACTGCACCAAATCCCAGAGAAACGTGCCGTACTGCTCGAACACGGGCTGGTCGAGCCCAAGGACCGCCTCGGCCCGTGCGATCGCCTCGGGGGTCACGCCGCCCAGGTTCGCGCCGGCGAACTGCTGGGCCGCGTAATTGCCGGGCAGGACGTGTACGGCGAAGAACACCAGCGTCGCCACGATCCAAAGGACGAAGATGTTCAGAATCGCGCGGCGAACGATGTACTGCTGCACTGGTCCGTTGGCGGTTTCCTAGCGGAAGATGAGGAGAGGGGCCGGGCGGAAGCCCACGGTTCGCGTCCCGGCCCCCAAGTGATCTCCTCGCCTGGCTCGTCACCCTCTAGATCGGACGCGGTTCCGGCTCCGTGCGGCCTTCGATGCTCGGATCGTCCGGGTCGATCCACGAGTTGAGGGCCTGCAGGCTCTCCGACTCGAAGGTGTAGCCCTCGGTCTCCGACTTTAGCGCGGGGTGCAGGTAGTTCCACGCGACCGTCGGCTCGACGGCGTTGTAGATGATGTGACGACCGAACTGCCCGTTCTCGATGATGAAGTCCTGGACTTCACGCACAAGCTCATTCGCGGTTTCGAAGTCGAATTCCTGGATTGCGGCGTCGAGCTTGGCATCGATCTCGTCTGGCTCGCTCACGCCCCAGTAGTTGCCCGCCGCGTCGGTTTTGAACGCTGCGGCCAAGTCCGCTCGTCCGTCCGGGACCGTAAGGTTTGGAATCCAGGAGAAGAACGTGGTGAACGTCTTGTCGAACCAAGAGGGGAAGATCTCACCATAGGATTGGGTGACGCCTTGGAACTGGTCGGTGCCGAACGCCTGGTTGAACATCTGCGCGACGGCCTCGGTCGAGCCCGGCCGCGTGGCCTCATAGGCGTTTGAATTGACCCAGTCGATCTCGCCCACCTCCGCGCCGCCGGCCGCGCTCCAGAGTTCGTTGGCCTCTTGCAGGGCCGCATCGCGGTCGAGGCTATAGGCCGCGAAGTCGGTGAGCTCTTCCTGCGGAATCGCCCAGGCCTCCTGCACCCACGGCACGGGTCCGCTGACCTTCCCCAGCCCTTGCGCGAGTTGCTGGATGAGCTCACGCCGTGCGATGGCGATGTCGATTGCCTTGACCATGCGCGGGTCGGTCCAAGGTTCGTGGATCGGATTGACGTAAGCGGCAATCGGGAAGGCGCTGCCTTTGTAGGTGAGGAAGGTCGAATCCGCGGCCCCGTCATGGATCGACTGGAGCAGTTCCGAGCCGCCGGTCAGCAACGAGTCGACCTGCTTTTGTTCGAAGGCGATCCGGTAGGCCGTGGGATCCTCGAACGACTGGTTCCAGATCCAGTTGTGCGCCCGCGGGCCGGGGCTGTGGTAGTCCGGGTTGCGAACGGCGGAGATGCTTTCGCCGGGCAGCCACTCGGTGAGGATGTAGGGCCCGGTCCCGATCACCTTGTCGGCGGAGACGTCGAGGGCCTCCGGTTCGATCCCAGTCAGGAGTTCGGGCTGGCCCATGAGGTTGAACTCGTTGGCGAGACCCTGGAGGAATGCTGCATTGGGGTTGACCAGGTTGAGCGTCATCGCGCCGGCATCGATGTCGATCGACGCAACGCTGCTCCAGTAGCCCTTGCGGCCGAACGCGCCCTCCGAGCCGTCCTGCAACAAGCCGGCCCTCTGACGTTCGATGTTCCACGCGAGGTCTTCGGCGGTCAGCGGGCGCCCCGCGGTGGAGGCGGGATGGTCCGCGCCGGGCCCCTCGGCGTGCCAGTTCACGCCCTCGCGGAGCTGCAACACGACGGTCTGGCCGTCGGGCGCCTCCCATCCGGAGGCGAGATCACCGGTGAGTTCGCCCGAGTCCGGATTCGCGAATCGCAAGAGCTTCGATTGAATCCGGCTAAGCACCCGCAAGACCTCGCTGGACACGCTCTGGCTAGCGTCGGCCGAATCGAAGATGACGGCCGTAATGTCCACGATCGTGCCGCCGTCGACGGGTGTCTTGTCGAAGCGGGAGACCGCGGCCTGTTCCTCGGCCTGTTCGGTCTGTTCCTGCGCCTCGACCTGCTGGGCCTGCTGCTCCGCCTGTTGCTCGGCGGCTTGCTGCTGCACCTGTTGCTGCTGCACCTGTTGCTGGGCAGCTTGCTGCTGCGCCTGGGGCTGTTGAGCCTGCTGCTGGTCCTGTTCTTGTGCGGCTTGCTGCTGCTCTTCTGGCTGGTCCTGAGTCTGCGCCACTGCGTCGTCGTCATCGTCGTCACCACAGCCGACCAGGGCCAGTCCGGCGGCGCCGACCCCCGCTCTCGCGGTGGCAGCGAGCACGGAACGCCTCGAGATCCGCCGACGTTGGAGTCGAGTCCAATAGTTGCGCTTGCTCATGTCAGTCCTCCATCTGGTCCCCAGCGGCGAGATAGTTCGAGGCATCGGAACATTTTGAATTATGTATGAGTATCTCTGGCGCGAAATTGGATGTCAATGTCAAGAGGGGAGTTTACTTCGCGACTTATGACGGCGGGCCGGGCTCAGCCCCACTGATCCAACTGGCTAGCACCCCCAATGCGGGTTCGGGTGAGATCGAGCCGGACTCGAGCCGGAGTTCACCGCGCAATGGAGATAGCTCGATAGCCGTGCTAGCGTGCTACCATGATCGTCGCATTTGAAGGGGCAGGTACCGAGGACGTGTTCAACGGGCTGGACACTCGCCGAGGGCGCCGGAGCTGTCCTGCCTCGATTTGGACTGTAGCCCGCAGAAAGCTGGACATGCTTGATTCCGCTGCCGTCTTGAACGATCTCGCAGTGCCACCAGGCAACAGGCTTGAGCGGCTGGCCGGCGACCGCAGTGGACAATACAGCATGCGCATCAACGAGCAGTACCGCATCTGCTTTCTCTGGACCGACGCCGGTCCGGACCAAGTAGAGATCACCGATTACCACTAGAACAGGAGGCGAGGCATGGTCCGCGTTCCATCCGACCGAGATCCGACCCACCCCGGCGAGATGCTGCTACAAGAGTTCCTTTTGCCTCTGGGCCTGACCCAGCGCGACCTGGCCACTTCAATCCATGTGCCCTTTCAGCGCGTGAACGAAGTGGTGCGCGGGAGGCGCGGCGTCACGCCAAGCACGGCATTGCGCCTGTCCAGGTTCCTGGGCACCTCTCCCGACTTCTGGATGAACTTGCAGCTCCGCTGGGACCTGTACCACGCGCAGCAAGCCGAGGCGGAGCAAATCGACAGCATCCGCCCGTTCGAGCCGATGGGGACTCGATAGTCCGCATTCCGACTACCGAGATGGAAATCCGAGACTGGCCATCGAACTGGACAAAATCGAAAGCTGTCGAGTTGACGTTCACTCTCGATCTCTAGCCTGCGCTTCCTGGCCTACGTTGCCCACGTCGCTCACCTCGATCCTTCCCTTCTCGCCATACGCAACGGGCGCTGATCCTCCTGGTCAGTCCTGGTAGAGAGTTCTCCCTTCCTAACAGCTCCCCCCTTGGAGACCTGCGCGTAAACCCGATTCGCGCGGTGGGGAAACAGTCTCTCTCTTACCCCCTCTCCCTCTGGGAGAGGGCTGGGGTGAGGGTCCCCCCGTCCAGCTATCTGGTGGCGGCCACGTTTGCCTCGCGGCCTGGCCCTCTCCCTCTCCCTCTGGGAGAGGGGACCGGAAAGAGTCGGCAGGCGCCTTACGCACGGCTTTCCCTTGGGGGAGCTGGCGCGGAGCACCTGAGGGGGCTCCCCGGCGACACCACATTCGTACCGTGCGTCGCAGCCCCCTCCGCCGATTTGAGTCCATGATCTGCAGCAGTTGACAAATGTGGGGGGGGGGGTAGGTCCCCACCAATCGTGGTTGCAATCAAGACCCGATCGGCGACTCGGTGAGGACACCCTGATGAACGAGCGAAATTACTGGCAACGGCTGCGGCGCAACAGGATGTCGAGGCGGTCGCTGTTGCGGGCCTCGGCGCGAGCCGGCGTCGGCGCGACCGGTTTGGCGTTGGTCGGCTGCGGCGGCGACGATGACGATGAACAGCAGGCGGTGGCGCAGGCCCAGCAGCAGCAGCAGGCCATGCAGCAGGAACAGGCTGAGCAGCAGGCCGAACAACAGGCCATGCAGCAGGAGCAGCAAGAGCAGGCCCAGACCGCGACCGCCGAAGAGCAGCAGCAAGGCGCCCCTCAGCCCGCCGCCGGCGAGACCGATTTCAACGCCACGGTGCGCGTCGCCATCCCGGACGCGGCGGGCGGCCTCGACCTTCAGCAGACGGGGCATGCCCAATTCGCGGCACGGCCGCAATATGAGACGATGATGCAGTATGACCAGTTCTCGAGGGAACTGGTGCCGGGCATCGGGAGCTTCGAATGGACCTCGGACGACTACACGGAGGCTGTGTTCACCAACAAGCCGGGCATTACGTTCCATGACGGCGCGCCCCTGACCGCGGAGGACGTCAAGTTCACCTACGATCGCATTTCCGGCATTGGCGCCTACAACGCCGACGGCAAATTCGACTCCACCATCACCTACACCGTCGCCGCCGTCGCCGGTGAGATCACCGTGGTGGACGAGCGAAGCGTGCGCTTCCCGATGACCCCGGACGCGTCGGCGTTTGGCTTGATGGGGACGAACGCACCGGCGGTACCAAAGCACATCGTCGAGGAGCTCGGCGACGAGGGGTACGCCAACAACGGCGTGGGTAGCGGCCCCTTCAAGCTCGAGTCGTTCGAGCCGGGCGATCTCGTGAGGAGTTCGCGCTTCGAGGACTACCACGTCGAGGCCGGCTCGACGCACCGCATACACAAGCCCTACATCAAGGAGCTCCTGCAGATCGTGCGGCCGGAGCCGCTGAGCCGCGTGGCCGCGCTAGAGGCCGGCGAGGCCGACATGGCGATGGCCCTGCCGACGGAGTTGGCGGAAAGCTTCCTCGACAGCGATGATTTCTATGTGTCGTACAGCCAAGCCGACAACTGGCACCTCTTCTTCAACACGCTGAGGCCGCTCCCAGACGGATCGACGCCGTTCCAGGACGTGCGCGTGCGCCGGGCGATGAACCACGCCGTCAACATCGAGGCGATCATCGGGTCCCTCACAGGCCGGGAGCAACGAAATATGGGGATGCCGTCAGGCGCGGCCGGCCACTTGACGGAGGAACAGAGGGCGGAGCTGGTCTACGAATACGACCCGGAAAAGGCGCGCGCCCTGCTGGCCGAGGCCGGCTACCCGAACGGGTTCCACACCCCCTTCTGGGGCCACAAGGGAACCTTCGCCGGCACGGAGGAGGCAGCGCTGGCGGTCCAGCAGGACCTGGAGAAGGTCGGCATCACGACAGACTTGCAGTCCGACGTCCATGCCGTCTTCCGGCCGCGCCTCGGGTTGATTGCCGACGACGGCATCCACGAGGCGCCGGGAATGCACTTCTACTTCGCGAACCATGCCCCGGATCCGGCCAGCTACATCAACGCGGAGGTGGGCTTGGGCGGCTCCATCGCGATGGGGCAATACCCGGACTCCAACATCCAGGAGCTTGTCGACGCGCAGAAGAGCGAGTTCGATCCGGCCGAGCGCGTGAAGAAAATCAACGAACTCGCGGTTGCGATCTACGAGAACGCGAACTTCCTCTTCCTCATCGAGCCCGTCAGTACGGGCGTTCTGCGGAACAACCTCGAGTGGGTGAACTGGGGCGAGCGGAAGGATCACTTCAACTACTGGGGGATCCGCCCGCTGGTGACGTAGGCGCCCCAAGTCGCCGGAACGTGGGCGTCAGCGCGCGACCATGACGGGCAACAGCCTCTGGGGGATTCTGGCTTCGCGCCTCCTCCAGGGGCTGTTGGTCGTGTTCCTCGTCGTCACGGCCGTCTTTTTCGTCAGCCGGGTGACGCGCGACCCGATCGCGTACCTGGCGGACGATCAGTCGACGCAGGAGGAGATCGAAGCGCTGAAGGAGCGTTTCGGGTTGAACGACCCCGTCGTCGTGCAGTACTGGCGCTTCCTCGTCGACACGGCCCAGCTCGACATGGGCCGGTCACTCCTCAGCGGCCGCCCCGCCTTGACCGAGGTGACGACGCGAGTCGTAAAGACGCTGCAGCTGGGCGCTGGATCGCTGCTGTTCGCCCTGCTGCTGGGCCTGTCGATGGGGTGATCGCGGCGTTGCGCCGGGGCCGTCCGACGGACTGGTTGGCCCGGCTGCTGGCCGTGTTCGGCCAGGCCGTGCCCGACTTCTGGCTGGGCTTGATGCTGATCTTCTTCTTCAGCGTTGAGTTGGGCTGGCTGCCCACGGGCGGCAGCGGCAGCCTGGAGCACATGATCCTGCCCATGATCACGATGGGGACGTTCACCTCCGCCGCGGTCATGCGGCTGACCCGCTCCGGCATGATCGACGCGATGGGCGCGGACTTCGTGCGCACGGCGCGGGCCAAGGGCCTGTCCGAGCGCACGGTCGTCGTTCGCCACGCCCTGCGCCACGCGCTGCTGCCGGTGGTCACGATCCTCGGCCTGCAGGCGGGCCGGCTGATCGCCGGCGCGATCATCGTGGAGACAGTCTTCGCCTGGCCCGGCATCGGCCGCCTGACGATCCAGGCGATCGACGGCGGCGATTTCCCGGTCACGCAGACCGCGATCCTGCTGATCGCGGTCTCGATCGTGCTGGCCAACATCGTCGTCGACATCTCCTACCGGCTGGTCGACCCCCGCATTCGGGCGGGAGCGGCCTAATGTCAATGCCAGCCGGGCAGGACGTCGCGGTCCCGGCCCTGGCGTCCGCGAGCCCACGGCGCACACGCAACTGGAAACGGCTGGCGCTGCTCCTGCCGTCCGTGCTGATCGTGACGCTGTTCCTCGTCGCGGCGATCTTCGCCGACGTGATCTCGGTCTTACGACCCGCGGGAAATCGTGCTCCCGGACAAGCTGCTCCCGCCCGTCTTCGACGGGGGCAGCTGGGATCACGTCCTGGGCACCGACCACCTGGGCCGCGACATCCTCGCCCGCCTGCTGGCCGGCGCCCGCATCTCCCTGACCGTCGTCGCGATCGCGGTCCCCGCGGCGGCCGTCGTCGGCACGCTGGTCGGCTTGCGCCTGGGCTGGGCGGACCGGGTGCTGATGCGGTTCGTGGACATGCAGCTAGCCTTCCCGGCGCTCCTCTTCGCCGTCCTCGTGGCCGCAGTCTGGGGACCCAGTCTGCGCAACGTGATCATCATCATCACGCTCTGGACCTGGTCCGGCTACGCACGCCTGGTGCGGGGGGACGTGCTCTCGCTGCGCGAGCGGGAGTTCGTCCTCGCCGCGCGCTCGATCGGGGCGCCGGATCGGCGCGTGCTCGCCCGCCATGTGCTGCCCAACCTGCTCAATACGGTCGTCATCCTGATGACGATGGAGGTCGCCACCGTGATCCTGTTCGAGGCGGGGCTGAGCTTTCTGAACGTCGGGGTCGGGGCCGGGACCTCCTCCTGGGGGGTCATGATCTCGGAAGGGCGCAACTTCATGACGATCGCCTGGTGGCTGATCTGGATCCCCGGCATCGCGATCGTGCTGATCTCGCTGACCGCCATGATGATGGGCGACTGGGTGCGCGACGCACTCGATCCGCGCCTGCGCAACCTGCGCTGACCGGACATCCGCTGATCGAACATCTGGAGGAGGCGCCCGCTCGAACGTTAGTATCGAAACAGCACAATACACCACGACACGCGCAGTGGACGAACGCGTCCAGCCTGCACCGAGGAGTCGTATCGGCGAGACCGACCGCGACACCGAGAGGATTCAGAACATGGTGACGGCAACGATATCTCAGCACATCGCGACGCAGGTCGCGGTACCTCCCGACCAGGCCGTGCCTCCGCAGCACGCCACCGCCGGACCGACGGCTTCAACCGTGCAGTCGGAAGTCGACCGGTTGGTTGACGGCCGCTTCCGAGTGGCAAGGTTGCAGCGATTCGTCGCGGATTCATCCAGACGGGAGATGATTGTCCCGCACACACCGCTGTCCCCGGAGCAGGTTGCGAGCGGGCTCGGGACGTCCGGCATCTTCACCGTCGTTGAGCCGCCCGATCTGGACCTGTACCGCTCCTACATTCCGGATCCGCTGCGCATGCCTGCGGTTCCCGAAGTCGCCCTGACCCTAGTCGACTTCAACCGCGGCAATCCCGCAACGCGCTATCCCGAGGGATGGGTGCTAGTCAAGGCAACGCGCCCCGACAACGGCAAGGACCTGTGGGTCGTGGCCAGCATGCCGGTCGCGAACGTGCTGACCGCCTACATCGGCCTGGTCTGGGGGCTGCCAAAGTACATCGCCGATGAGATGACCATCGCGCGCGATCGCGCAGAGGTGATCTACGAAGGGGCCGTGCGGTTCTCGCTCGAGCTAACACCCGGGCACGTCGCTGACGAGTCAGCGCTGAGCGATCGTATCGGCGCCATCCACGAGCTGGGCCAGCTCCAGCCACATGCCGGGAAGCGCGGACAGGTCCTGATCCACGGCTTCGGCAGGGGAACCCAGCTACAGACCGCGGAATGGGAGCCGGGGACCGTGCGAGCCTACGTCTCACCGGACGATCCTTGCGCGGGTCTGATTCCCACCGACTCAGAGACGCCGGGCGTCTTCCAGCGCGTCGCGGACACGGGCCACGGCGAGACCATTTGGCAGAAGATCGCGACCTCAGCCGCGATCAAGTAGGGCGGTCTGAGTTGCCATTGCCGAGGAAGAGAACCGTCGCCGCCTGGTTCGACGACGGCCATATCCGGCTGGTCGAACAGGATGTCCCTGAGTTGCGGCCCGGCAGCATCGCCGTCGATGTGCGGGCGTCGTCGGTCAGTCCCGGCAGCGAGTTCAGCTGGGGCCGGGACCAGCGCCAGGTGATTGGCGGATGGCGCAGCCTGGCCGAACATCGGAGGGCGTCGGACACAGCCGCGAACGCAGCCCCGTACGCACCGAGTGAACCTCGCGCCTATGGCGGCTACTCGAACGCCGGCATCGTGATCGCGGTCGCCGAGGGCGTGACGCGCTTCCGTCCGGGCGACCGGGTCGCCTGTATCGGCGGAGGGCATGCCTTGCATACCGATACAGCGATCGTGCCGCACAACCTCGCCGTCCAGCCGCCCGAGCAGGTGTCCTACGCGCAAGGGTCGTACGGGATGCTGATGGGCTCCGCGCTGAACGCGCTGCGCCGAGCCGACCTCAGATTCGGTGAATCGTGTGCCGTGGTTGGGCTCGGCGTCGTGGGTCAGCTCACGGCGCAGTTGCACATGCTGGCGGGCAATCGCGTGATCGGCTGGGACACCGTTCTCTTCCGCACGGAGATTGCTCGCAAGTGGGGCATCGACGCGACGGTCACGGTCGGGCCGGAGGATCCGGTCGACCGGACACGCGAGTTCCCCCACGGGTACGGCCTGGACGGCGGCGCGATCGCCTTCGGCGGCGAAGCGGGCCGGGCCGTACAGAGTCTCGCCCAGTGCATGAAACGGACCCCCGATGGGCATCCGACCGGCGCCATCGTCGTGGTCGGGCTGGCGCGATTCAGTTACAGCGACCATGAATCCGCCGGCGTAACGAACCTCGACATCCGCAGCGCGATGCGGACGGGGCCCGGCTATCACGACGAGGCCTGGGAATCCGGCCCCGGCTACCCACCGGTCCTCGTGCGCTGGACCACCACCACGAACCTTGAACTGTGCATGCGGCTGGTCGCGGAGGGCAAGCTCGATCTGGACACGCTGATCACACACGTCATCCCCTTCGAAGACGTGGACGATGGCATCTCCGAAGCGTTGGTCGATCCGGACGCCATGCTGGGAGTCGTGTTTACACGCAACGGATAAGTCACAGCGCCAATGGGGATCTTCGCTCAGCGGGCGAGCAGGTCAGACGGAGGGCACGGCCACCCGTCGTCCCGCCCGGGCCGACTCGCGCACGGCATCGAGGATGGCCTGACAGCGGAGGCCGTCCTGGAGGTTCGGCGCGGGCGATCCGCCGTCGCGAATGCCGCGCTCAAACTCGCGAATCAGGCGCTGGACGACGGCGACCCGCCAGGTGGGCGCGTCTTCCAGGGGTGCCAGGGTGGCGGGGCGGGGAATTTCGTCGAGCTGCGCGGCACCGGTCTTGCCGCCGCGCACCGGGGCATCCGAGAGCATCGTTTCGTTCTGCGTGACGACGAGCGCGCCTTCGGTTCCGGCGATGGCGACGCGGAGTCCGTGGCTAATCCCGCTGACCCAGGACTGTGTCAGGGTGACGAGTCCGCCGCCGGCCAGCGTCATGTTGGCGGTCCAGAAGTCATCGGCGTCGGACTGAACGGTTGCCCCGCTCTCGGGATCGCGGCGATCGGCGACGAACGTGTGTATGCGGGCGCTGACATCGCTGATCTCCCCGAACCATTGACGCACCATGTCGATGTAGTGGGAGCCCTGTTCATTGAGGGCGCCGCCGCCCAGGGCCGCCTGGTCGTGCCAACTGAATGTCTGGTTGGGGCTGACGAATGGACTCTCGGTCATCAGCTCGATGTTCGCGTGGCGCAGGTCGCCCACGTAGCCGTCGGCCAGGAGTTGCTGGACGTGCAGGCGGGTTGGACTGAAGCGAAACTCGAAGTCGATCATCGCAGTCACACCGGCGGCCTGCGCCGCGGCCTGCATGTCGCGCGCCTCTGGCAGGTTCATGGCGATCGGCTTCTCGCAGAGGACATGCTTCCCGGCTGCGACGGCGGCCAGCATGATCTCGCGGTGCGTCGGGGTCGGGGTCGCGATTACGACAGCGTCCAGGTCGTCGCGTTCGACGAGCGCACGGTAATCCGAGGTCGCAACGGGGATGCCGAGCCGGGCGACCTGCTCCGGCAGATCCTGATCGATACTGCAGAGTGCGCCCACCGTCCAGCCCTGGGCGCGAAACGCCGGCAGAACTGACTGCCTGACATGGGGCCCGGCGCCCAGAATGCCTACTCGAAGTGACATCGCGCGTACTTTCATTGCTCAGCGCGGGCCGGCGTGGCTCGCGTTCGGATGAACGATCAGGAACCGGCCACGATCTTCGAGAGATATGCGATGTCGGGTTCCAACAGGTCCAGCACGGGGGCCGTCTCGGCGAGGTTCCCCGTCGGATCGAGCTTTCAGGGTTGTGGTGTGGTGCTGGCGAGACCGTCCCCTTCGACGGCAGGTGGGACGACCCGGGCGTAGCGACCGTCATATTCGGCATGCAGGTTGAGCCAGCCGTCATACCCAGCCGTGCGAAGCGCTGCGATCGCTGCGCGCCAATCGACCAGGCCTTTCGGCAATGGACACGCCTCGTGGCTCCACACGGTCGTATCGCCATCCGATGTGGGCTGATAGACCATATTCTTGACGGCCACGATGGCCACCCGATTCTTGAGGATGTCGAGCGCTAGCTCCAGCGGTTCGCCGTCTAACGACAGATGCGCCGGGTCGATATACGCGCCGACGTGCCGCGGGTCGATGTCCGCGATCAGATGCATGAGGGAGGATCCGCTGAACCCGTACGGGGCACTCAGCGCCGGAGTCGTCCCCCAGAGGTGATTTGAATGCGTGTGGAATACGGCTGTCACCTCGAACTTCTCGGCCAGCCTGGCGTATTGATGCAACTCGTCGCGCACCGACTCCACCTGATCCCAATAGTGGGGACCCTCACGGGTCCAATGCCAGTAGCCGAGCTTGATCATCCCGATGCCGGCCTCGGCGCACGCCGCCCACGCCGCCTCGGTGGCGGGATCCCCGGCGGGCAGCACGGTCCCGCCGATGGTGGCCAAAAGCGCCTGCAGGCCGGCGTCCGTGAGTTGCCGGACAAACGGCGCGAGCTCCGCGCCAATCGCTTCGGGCGTGACCGGATGACCGTCCCGAACCGTCAGGTCGTAGCCGGCCAATCCCGTCCGGCGCGCGAAGTCGATCAGCTCATCCGCGCCGAGGGGCTGGAGCAGTTTCGTGAAACAGATCAGGTCCATCGCGTGCGAAGCTACCAGCAGGCACGGAACCGACATCCGGCCCCGCCGGTCGGGGCTCAGCCGCTGCCGCCGTGCGAAGGACCCGAGCAGGCAACCGAATGAATGACACAGCAACGCTGGTTCTGCGGGAAGACGGGACTCGATACCGGCCAGATCAACTTTTGTGACACAAACCGACCTCGCGCTGTCCCAGGTCTGAGCGGGGCCTCGTATGCACACGCACACCCAGCCGCCGCCGATCCTGACGGACAAGCGGTAGGCTCCACAGGCCGGCATTCTGAAAGGCAACGAACCGCACTGTCCATCATGACGTACTGAACTGCGAACTCCGCCGTTGAGGGCAATCTCAGCGGCGTTCGCACTCCTGAGGAGACCGTCTTCTGTGTGTGCTAGCTTAATCGATAAGCCGAAATTGAATCGAACACAACAGTGAAACAATACATTCTCTTTGACCATGATGGGGTGTTAGTCGAAACAGAACATTGGTATTACCTAGCAAACAAACGAGCGCTGGCATCTCTCGGAATTGATCTCCCACGAGACGCATATTTAGTGAATATGGCGAATGGAGTTTCCGCGTGGGAGGCGGCACGAGTTTCAGGAATGTCCGAATCTGATATTAGACGTGGCTGAGAACTAAGAAACCGATACTACCGGGAATACCTGATGACCGAAGACATCGAGATCGAGGGTGTGTTGCAAACACTAGCCGAACTCGCAGATGCGTATAGGATGGGTATAGTTACTACATCCAAACGAACTGACTTCACCCTCATACACGAAGAGCGATTCATTCTAGACTATATGGAATTCTATTTGACTGTGGAGGACTACGAACGAGCTAAGCCACACCCCGAACCCTATCTGAGAGGACTCCAACGCTTTGGTGCTACTGCCGCTGAAACGGTAGTTATTGAAGACTCGGCGAGAGGGTTGAAGTCGGCAATTGCGGCCGGTATTGACTGCATCGTGGTTGCAAACGAGTTCACTGCAGCTCACGATTCGTCCAAAACAACTGCCAGGGTCGCTACGATTAGAGATTTGCCATCTACCATCAAGGGCTAAACAAGCTGAGCCAGGCGATGCTGAAAAGCGCGCGCCTGCGAAAGGCGTTAGGTCTGAGAACACGAGAGCCATAGTATGGCTGAGCCTCCAACCCTGGTGGATCGGTAGCTCGTGAGGCGCTTTCCGTAGTCGCCTGTCCGCCTCCTCAGATAAGAACGTCCCACCGAGAAGTTCGCAATTCGGTACGTGTAGGCCCACTGTTCACAGCCATCTGTTACTGAACTACGAACTGATCGCCTGGATGTGGTGAGGCAGCGCGGCCTGCTGCGCCACCTGCGGTGGGCCAAGCTGAGTGTCGTCCACAGCCTGTTCTCCCCATAGCAGGCCAGGTCCGGCTGCGACGAGGGGGAAGAATGACAGCGCGAGCTTCGGCCCGATTGCGCGGTCTACGGAAACCGTGTTCGGCGTTGGGCTATCGCCCGGCGAATGGCGCTGTGGATTGCATCACGCTTGACGTCGTATCGAGCATTCGCCTCTCGCGCTCTGCCCAAATCAATGGTCGGCTTGAAGGCAAGTTTCGTACGGGTACCTTGCGCTCGGTCAGGTGCGATCATGCTCTGCCCACTGTTGCGACTCCTATTCGATTGGACCGCGTGGCTCAGGCAGATCGGATGTCCGCCCAGCCTGATTTCCGACGACGAGTCCGGTTGGACTATGCGCGAGTGGTGGGGATGTGATCGAGGTTCCCGTGTCAATCGAGCAGAGTTGCCGTTGCCTCAATCAAATTGTTTGCTCGTCGAAGCAATTGGCATGATTTAGGCAACTGGTTCTGTTCAGTGCCGGATCTGCTTTCAGCTCGGCCGCCATCTGACTTCGGCTGGACTAAAGGCACATTTGGTTAGGCGAGACCGAGCCGGGAGCAACATGCGAATCCCTATGGGTCCCACTCAAGACCGCGCGTCTAACGCGCCGCTACCGCCAGGATTCTCTTTCATGGCTCTAGCCTGCCGTTGTCGCCACATGCGGGGTGCTTGTCTATACATCTCTGTTTGCTCAATGGAGCAAATGGCTGTACGGAGACAACATGCCCATCACAGAAGCGGAGGCGATTGAACTCGCCCTCCTACGTCTCTGCGAGATACTTGGCGAACCCGTCAAGCACATGCCGGCGGGAGTGGCGCTCTCCCTGCCTGATGTAGGTTTCGATGCCACCGCCCGCTCGGGCTCCCACGCATTCGCGCTGAATTGGAAAGCCTCCGGTTCGCCGCGCCACGTGCACACAGGGATCAACCAGATCGCGCACGGCATGCCGTCTTCGCGCCCCCCCTTGTTCCCCTCTTGGTTGTGCCCTACATGAGTCCAGCCGGCCGCAGGAGCTGCGCATCGTCCGGCGTCAACTGGATTGACCTGTCCGGCATCGCGAGCATCAAAGCGCCCGAACTGTTCGTTCATGTGGAGGGGTGCAAGAACCGTTTCGCGCGGCCGGGCCGGCCGGATACGGCCTTCGCTCCGCGCGGTTCTCGTGTCGCGCGGCAGCTGCTGATCGAACCGCGACGGGTCATTCCCCAGGGTGAATTGGCCAGTCTCACCGGTCTCAACCCCGGATACCTTAGCCGCGTTCTGGCGAAGCTCAATGAGATGGGCCTGGTAGAACGCCAGGCGTCCGGCCTGCGCGCGACAGATCCAGACCGCCTGCTCGATGCCTGGGCGCAAGAGTACCGGTTCGACAAGCACCGCCTGATCGCGGGTCATTTCACGCCGGCCAACCGACAGAGTGTCGCCCAAATCGTCGCCGATAGCTGCGCGAAGTACGATCGTCGCTATGCCCTTACCGGATTGGCCGGAGCCTGGGTG
The DNA here is from genome assembly GCA_965261715.1 of Dehalococcoidia bacterium. Taxonomy (GTDB): domain Bacteria; phylum Chloroflexota; class Dehalococcoidia; order Bin125; family Bin125; genus Bin125. The sequence goes on along the minus strand of OZ253471.1, from coordinate 1,592,148 downwards.
CGGACTCAGTTCGCGCGCTACCGGTTGACCACGGTCTACGTGGATCAAGCGCCGTCTCCAGCGCTGCTCGACCTGATCGGATTTACGCCCGAGCCGCGGGGCGCCAATCTCTGGCTGCTTGTGCCCCAGGACGAAGGTGTGTTTGATGGCGGTTCCGTCGTTGACGGCATGGACTGCGCGCATCTCGTGCAGATTTATCTGGATCTTCTTGCCCATCCGGTACGAGCCCGCGAGGCGGCTGAGGAACTACGCACTCAATTGGGCTGGGCCGAGCATGGATGAAGAGCCCCGCACGGCGGACGGCTACGACATCGAATTTATCGAACAGGCGCGTTCGGCATGTCTCGAACTTGCGACCAGGCTGGGTGACCTACTCGATGAGATCGTGATCGTCGGCGGCCTCGCTCCGGCGCTGCTGGCTGAGCAGGATCCGCCGCCGTTCGATCTCGGCGCCCACGCGGGCACGATCGATGTCGATCTGGGTCTCGATGTGACGCTTTTCGACGACCGACGCTATCAGGCGCTTCGTACGCGGCTGGTCGAGGCCGGATTCGAACCGGACCTGAACAATGAGGATCAGCCAATGTTGCAACGCTGGCGTACCGTTGACGCGCCTGTCGTGAAGATTGACTTCTTGATCAATCCATCACCAGAGGCGGGCCCGGAAGAACGCATGATGCGTTTCGATCGCGACTTCCGCGCTTTCCTCATCCCCGGGCTCGCGCTCGCGTTCAAGGACAGGCGCACGATCGAGCTGAGCGGCCGCACCTTGCGCGGCGAGCAGGCGACGAGGAAGTTCCATGTCTGCGGACCCGGCGCATTTACGGTACTCAAGGCGCTCGCCTTCGCCAACCGTGGCGTGGAGAAAGACGCTTACGACCTCTACTACGTCTGGGACGGCATTGGCATCAAGGAGGTGGCAGCATGCCTCCGACCGCTGCGTGGATCGGAAGTGGTTGAGCGCTCGTTGGCCTACATCGAGCGCGACTTCTGCGACCTCGAATCGATAGGTCCGATGCGCGCCGCCTGGTTCATGAATCGGCCCGGAGACGAGAATGTGCTGGCTGATGTCGCAGGCCTGGCGCGCCGCTTGTTGCTCGAATGAGGTTGGAAGCGGGACAGCTCCCGCTCACTTTAGTCCGCGGACATCCCCGCAACCAAACTGGACAGTATCAAGAACCTTGGAGTCAAGGTTCTTCGTGGAGATCTGAGGATCTTGAACTACTAGATATACCGTTGGGCCCCGGCGCCGAGCGCGGCATAGAGGCTGCCGGCTGCGGGGCAGCTCGCGTTCGGTCCTCGTAGGGAGACTCTAACCCAGGGTGCCGCCGAGAGGCATGCCGCTGGAAGTCCTACAGGCATATATCAAAAACAACCGCTCGCAGTACGGTCTCGCTAGGTCTGCCCACAGGGGCACTTACCACATCGAGTTCGAAGTACAGTCCCATCTCGCCCATCTCCAATCTGCCGGATAAGGCGAAAGCCGCCGACCAAGAGCGGCCCGGCGGATGAACAACCAGCGCCACTAAGTCATCAAGCTGGCCTGAGGTGACAAACTGGAGAGCCGCCGCGTCCGCGGCTGACCAAACCAGCCCAACACCGCCGCGCCCTCTTGAAGCAGGAGAGCATGCAGGACCGGACGCGGCCCCTTCTCGTGGCCAACACGCTGGGCGGTCACGGATGTTGTGAAACAGCCTCCGTTTGAGCCAGTTGCAGCAAAGCGCAAGGGATCGAGATAAGCCATGGGGGGGGCGGGAATCACCAAGAGATCGTGCGTTACAGCCTGACGTACCGGTAGACCCCCTTGACGTGAGCGTTGAGGTGTCTGCCCGTGGATGACGCTCGCATCAGATCCTCATGCTCGTGCGGAGGCACGTCAAAGTACTGATACACCGCGCCGTTCTTGAACTCCACTTCGAGGGTCAAGCTGGACGAATCGTCACCCACCGCCACTAGATTGCTCGAACTAACTGGAACTCTATTCATTGGATGCTTCCTGATCGCTATTTCGTGTGGCGCGCTCCTGGCGCCACTGCTGAACAAGTTCTTGGTAGTTCTCGACGCGCTTGGGAGCGTTCCAGCCCTTCTTCGATTCGAGATCATGGATTACTGGATCATCGCTCTCGGGCCGACGTTGAGTCGGTGGCGCGTTGATGACGGTCCTCATAGGCAAGTTGACCGCTTCGCCGACAACAATCGCTTCTCCTGTACGCATGGCTGGCAGCATCTCGAACAAGCCTTCGAGATTGTCGCTGACGACCGCCGTGACGTGAGATCGATCGGCATTGTTCGACAACCGCATGGCGAGGAGCGTGCCGCACTGCGAGAGAATGCTGGGCTAGATCTCAGAGGGTCGCTGGCTCACGATCATGGCCCCGAGACCGTACTTCCGGCCTTCCTTCACTACGCGACGCACTGATGTCGCTGCGGTCCCCCGATTATCCGCGCCCAGGTATACGTGAGCTTCTTCGAGTACGAGAAGCATCGGTCGTCGCCTCCCGCCTTCGGGCAGATAACGCCCCCAGAAGAGCGCGTCAAACAACAGCCGAAGCAATGCGCCGATGAGGTCTGATTGGATTTGTGCCGGAACTCCTGAGAGATCGAGGATCGTGATCGGCTGGTCCGTTCCGATCCATGAGGTCAGTAGTTCGTCCAGGTCACTCTTAGGTTGAGCATTCAGATCGTCATGGTCTGGCGAAGGACACCATGGACCGGGTCGAAAAAGAAAGTCGTACCTCGTGTCTCTGAGGAGGGAAGCGACGGCGAATACCTGCCTACGAAAGTTCAGCCCGGAACCGCTGGCAAAGACTCGATCATCTCCGCCGGTGGTTAGAGGCCGATAAACAGCAGGTTGGACATTCATGATGTCACCGACAAGCGGCGAACCTTCTTCATCGCGTTCAAGTGCCTCGGTTGCCGGTCCTTGGTTGGAACTAGGCCCTGTTCACATTGACGGCGCGTTCCCAATTGAAGCGCCTATCTCCTCTCCTGCTCCCCCTTGCAGGGGGAGCTGCCGAAGGCTGAGGGGGTCCTGACTCCCATCGTCTAGCCGGAAAGCGTCTCTTCTAGCTCTTCATCACCCAATGTGAACAGACCCTAGGTCCGACAGTGAGTGTGTCACCATTGACCCCTGGCCGCTCTTGAGCGGCGAGTGACTCGATCTTGAGACTACGAACTCGCTCAAGAATGGCGGCGCGGTCCGCGTCGCCAACTCCACCAAAGGGTGTCATCGGCAAGAACTCGTCGATGGCCAATGCCCAGTAGGGCACATAGAGTTGTTGTTCACCCTGTGTGGCATCTGCGTTCACCCTGAAGACTGTTGCTCCATCCTTGAGCGCGCGATGGTATTCACCATGAATATCGATGATGATCACTCGCGATGACGGATAGCGCTCGGGGTCTGACATCGCCGAGAGAATACCGGCCACAGTCGTCGACTTGCCCGCTCCGGTTGTCCCGACAACCGCGCTATGCCGTGTGACTAACCGATCTATGTCGATCAACGCGGGGATTGACGGAGAACTGGCGACGCTGCCGATTCGGAGGAAGTTAGAGTCCTCAGGCGCCACATATATCTTCGCTAGGTCGTCAGCGGTCGTGAGGTGAGCCTCATCGTTGATTGTTGGATATTGCGAGATTCCTCGTTGGAACCCGTCTGTTCGCCGGCCCTCACCGATTAGCTGAACTCTCATCCACCGATGTCCGTGTGGTTCGAGACTCACCAGAGCTTCCGGGACGGCGCCTGCGCCGACCTGAGACACAATTCCGAAGAGATCAACGAAGCCGATCGGAATGCGAACGAAGCTACCAATCTGGCCGACGCGGTAACCAATGCCGTCGATGAACATCAACCCTGAAACGGTTTCTCTATCAAGCTGAACTGTGACCGTTGCGCCTGGCACATCCTGAACGGTGCCCATTCGCGTTGGGTTATGAGCCACTTGAGCCGCCACTCTTGGAGTCTTCAACGCCCCCACGCAAGCTGTCGAGGAACTGCGCGAATGCACCAACATCACCCAATAGGCATTCGCCTCGTTGGCGGCTATTCTCACCGTCTTCATTGCCGGCGTCCCACCTGAGGCCCATAACTGAATCCCCGGGACTCTCCCCAGCGACCGGCCTCGACCACTTGACCCCCCGACCGCCGACTATGCCGCCATCGCGGGCGAGTACGTTCAGGTTCGGATGGCGGTTGGCTATCTCCTCAGCTTGTGGATACTTCTGCATGTCATCGAACAGAAGTGCATACACAATCGAGGTGCGCGTGTACTGAAGTCGCTGCACGATGGTGTCGTTTATGTGGCCATCGCGAAACGAGTAACCGCAGAGGACAAAGGCCGCGGTAGGTTGCCTTAGGAAATTTCGGAGTCTGTCGGGCATAGCCAGATATGGCATTCGTCGACTCTCCTCGTGCTTCAAATGTGAAGGATGGATGACTCGCCTTTGATCGCCCTCCGAGGTCGTTCCACGAAGAACGTCCCCCGCGGAGTTCTGATACCAGTTGATTGAGCCGTGAAGTTTCCATATTCGCGCCCAATGCGGAGGCAACCGGTCATCATCCACAGACGAGGCGTCGAATAGAGGACTTCGCACTCCAGGGAAGCCATCGAAGTACGGCGCGCGCATTTTCTCCATGGCCTGTTCCAGGAGCAGATCGTAGTTAGGTGTAAAGACCTCAATAGGGTGGTCACGACGGACGGCATTCGCCCACCTCGCGAAGCTGTGGTAAGCGGTGTCTGGCGTCGCCAGCTGCTGATTGACGACGTCGTGGATTACTTCGCAAACCCGGTTGTCAAGCAAGTTCAGTTGACCGGCGGTCAAGCCTCTTACCTCGCCCTGGCCTGCGACCGCTGCGAGCGATCGAATGTGTGTAAGCATGTCTTCAACCGTCGCTGCTGCATCCTGATCCTCAGTCAGGTGCTCGCAAATCCGACCAAACGGGATGCCGAGCCCATCAGCGTCGTGCAGCCGTTCAGCAACGATTGCAGTCAATTCTTCGACGACGGGAATCAGCGGGCGGCCATCTCCTCTTGCATTGTCCAAAACGCGAATCGCCATAGGGCGCCCAGCCCCGAGCAGAATGCCAATGGCCTTTTGTCGCCAACGAGGCACTGGTGCAACATTTCGACGTGAGCGGTGGGATCGTCTTCGAAGGGTGTCATTTTCTCAGCAACGGCATAGGCAGATGTGCATTTGTCGGCATCTGCCGAGCCAAATTACCATGTGGGTACCGGTTCAGTGCTACGAGGGTGCTGGTTCAGTAAATCAGCTCACAGCACTCAATGTGGAATGAAAGTGACGAAGGTCAGAAAGTCGGAAGTCCACGCCCTGGGACTCGAACCCAGCGGAGTTTGGGGAGCTCCCGAGATTCTGAGTTGGCGCCTACAGGACAACCTCCCAGGAAAAAGTTCGCAGTACGGTCTCGTTAGGCCCACCAAACTGGACAAAATCAAGAACCTCTGAGTTGAGGATTGCTCTGGAGTTGTGAAGAGTTCTCCTCGCTGAACTATGGTTCCGGGTGCTTCCACTACCGCTTCGTCACTGACCGCATGCTCTCTGAACACACACTGCGGCTTAGGGTCGATTCATGGGCGATGGCGCCATTTCCTCAGCGGTGGCTAGCAATCAACACCGACGACGACGTCATCCACGAGACCGTTGCGGACGGCCCAGATGACGAGTTCCTGTTTCGTCTCGATTCCCAGCTTGTCCTGGATCCGGTAGAGGGTATTGCGCACGGTCACGACGCTGTTGCCCCTCGCCTCGGCGATCTCGGCGTAGGGCGTGCCACTGGCGTAGCGCGTCAGTGTCTCCCGCTCCAACGCCGTCAGCTTGTCCATGGGCTGAGGGGAGACCAGCTGACGCCGGCCGCGGAGCATCGCGAAGACCCGTTTCATTGCCTCGTCAGGAACTCGCAACCGGCCTTCGGCCACATCCAGAACGGCCTCCACCAACTCCTCGGGACTTGAGTACTTCTGCAGGTAGCCCGTCGCTCCGGCGGCAACTGCATCGATCACCGCATCCTCTTCCGTCGCAGCCGTCAGCACAATGACCCGCGTGTCGGGCAGCAGCTCCATGATCTCCTGGCATGCTTCAATGCCGTTCTTGCGCGGCATGATCACGTCCATGACAACGACATCCGGTTTCAGCGCCTCAGCGATCCTTAGGAACGCTCTGAACAAGGTTGCTTTCTGAGGGCTAGTTAGGATCGGGGCAGCGACCGCTGAAGGGAGCGCCTCGATGCTGGAGCCGACGTTTGGCAGCTTGGAGTTCAGCCACAAGAAGCGGAAGACGAGGCGCGAGCGGTTCCTCGAGCGGATCGACGCGCTGGTTCCGTGGGCCGCACTGGGGGCGCGCGTCGAGCCGGTCTACCCCAAGCCGGGACGCGGACGGCGACCCTACCCGCTGGCCGTGATGCTGCGCATTCATTGCGTCCAGCTCTGCTACAACCTCAGCGACCCGGCGATGGAGGATCTGCTCTACGAGGCCGAGTCGGCGCGCCGCTTCTGCGGGTTGACGCTGGCCGGACCGATTCCGGACGAGTCGACGATCCTGCACTTCCGCCACCTGTTGGAACAGCACGAACTGGGCCAAGCGCTGTTTGAGGCGATCAACGCACATCTCGCCGGCCAGGGACTGCGGCTGCAGGCCGGCACGATCGTGGACGCGAGCATCATCGCGGCACCGTCCTCGACCAAGAACCAGGACCGTGCACGCGACCCGGAGATGCACCAGACCCGCAAAGGCAACGAGTGGCACTTCGGGATGAAGCTGCATATCGGCATGGACGCGGCGCTGGGCCTGACCCACAGCCTGAGCACGACGGCGGCGAACGCAGCCGACGTGACCGAGGCGCATCGGCTGTTGCGTGGCGACGAGCGCGAGGCCTGGGGCGACGCCGGTTACCAGGGCGTCGAGCGCCGTCCCGAACACGCCGGCTCGGAGGTCGAGTGGCGGGTCGCGATGCGTCCCGGCCGCCGGCGCACGCTGTCAGCCGACAGCGCCCTGGCTGAGCGCGAGCGACAGCGGGCTTCGCTGCGGGCCAAAGTCGAGCACCCGTTCCTGTACATCAAACGGCGCTTCGGCTACGACAAGGTGCGCTACCGCGGCCTGGCGAAGAACCACAACCGACTGGCACTGTTGCTCGGCTTCACCAATCTCCTGATCGCTGAGCCGCAACTGGCCTAACCCCAGGCGCCGTGCGCCCGGAGCGCCAACTGTGGGGCCAACCGGATCCTCGGAACCGTCCCTACCCATCGTTCCACTCATCAACTCGCCGCATTGACGCAATCGCACCCGACCAGTCAGCATCAAGTCCGCTCAATCGCCCCTTGTTCAGAGCATTCTTAGCGCCTCCAGCCTGCCCGACCACGACGAAGCGGCCCGATTCCTCCAGCACATCGCTTAGCGCCTTTCTCATGATCGGATGGTCATCCACCACCATCACCCTGTGCCGACCTGCTGACGACATCTCAAGCTCCCCTTTCATCGCCCCGATACAGGACCACGCAGGAAATTGTCGTTCCGCTCGCCCCATTGGCGCTCTCCACGCTTAGCGTTCCCCCCAACTGCTCAGCGTCCGTCATCATTCCACTGATGCCCCGCCCCCGGTCGGCGTAATCGTCGGGCAGGCCCACGCCGTCGTCCGACACGGACAGTCTGATTCGGTCGGCCTCGAAGCTCAGGCCGACATTGTCTCTATCGGGCCTGGCGTGCATGAACGCATTGGTCAGGGCGTTGTGCGCGATCGAGAAGAGAGTGCTTCGTGTCTCCGTGGACAGTGGGGGTTCGGTCCCTGACTGTTGCATCTCGGTGGGGACAGCAGTAATCCGCTCGAACGTCATGCAGTGCGACCACAGGACTCGGCCCAGCTCCCTGCCGTCGAGAATGTGGCCCGCGTCGATCGGGCCCCGGATCTCCCACATCGCCGACTTTGACAGCGCAGCGGTCGCATCCAGCGCAGACAACAGTTCCTCATTCGACTCGCCGGCCAGTTGCCTGGCCCGGTGAATCCCCAGGCCGATCATGTAGGCGGTCTGCGCGGTCGTGTCGTGAATCTGCTGGGAGAGCTCAATGCGTTCCTGCCGTAGCTGACGCTCGCCGGACACCGCCTGTTGCCAACGGAGGCGTTCGAACCGGGTGATCAAGCTGATGCCTAGCGCCATAGTGAACATCAACGCCAACCGTGCCACCAGCACCTTCTCTTGGCCCGCCTCGAGGTTGAGTCCGGAGCCCACCGTCACACACACGAGGGCGTAGGCAAGGACGACCGCCGTTGTCCAGGCGAAACTAAGCCAGAGCGACGAGAAGACAACGGCGGAAATGCCGAGGGCCGGGTAATAGGCGAGGAAGATGAAGCTCGTAAATCCGCCGCCGACGCCGACACCGAACGTGATCAGTGCAACATCCATGACGCTCAGGAAAAGCAGCCAACGTTGTGTGATGGGCCGATTCGACAGCAGCCGATAGTGGACCAGGCCGTTACCAGCCAGTAGCAGGACCGGCAGAGCCACGTACTCCAAGTCCTCGGGAAACCAGAAGCCGGGCCGGTAAGCGGTGAGGAACACGGCCACCAGCCAGATGAACCAGCGGCCCCAAACGGAGATCCATGTGGCATATAGGACAATATCTGGCTCGGACATGGCACCCGGCGCCACCCACTCGTGTACTGCTCCGATGCTGGCTTTCAGCAAGCGCCGGCTCCCAGTCCAATAACGCGTACCTGGCGGCGGATTGACATGACTGATATATCCCTTCTTCCTAAAATCGCCACATCTATCGGCTGTTGCCACTGCGAACCTACTTCAATTGCCTAGGAGCGGCGAGGGCAATTAGTAGCGATTTGAATAGGCAAAACGCTGTACCAGCAATGGGAAAAGACGAAGGCCGATCTTCTCCTATTCACCTATCTCCACTCACATGCGGAATGGAGACTCTATTGCAGTGTGGCTGACCGTGGACGGCATTCTCCTTTCGTGCCACTCCGCGGAAACAAGAGGAGGAGAGAGCAATGCGAATCTTGAGCGTGGCCTTCCTGCCATCAGTATCGCCGTTGCCGCCATGGTCGTCGGTTGGAGCACCCTGTTCTTCAACGCCGGAGCGCAGGAGGTGAGCGCCGAGGCAAACGTGCGCATCTCCGCGCAGCGACTCGACAATGGTCGAGTTCAGTTTGGATTGAGGGCGCCGGACAACTCTGGTGTCTACGCCGATCCCGTCCAGCCGCGCGTGAACTATTTCAATCCAACCTCAGTCCGCACGGGCCGATGGCTTTCCAGCTCGTCACTAACCCTGGAAGTCGACGAATCAGGACGAGGCCGGCTTGTGCCGAGCGAACAGTTTGAGCCTGCGCCGCCATCCGAGACAACGCTGGTCAGCGGCTTCGAGGACTGGTCGGGCGACATTCGCTACTCCGCCTTCCACGACGCGGACGGAGATCTGGTCACGACGGTGTCGGTCTACAGCGCCGCAACGGGCGCTCCGGACGGTGAACTGCGGACGACGATCGTCTGCCAGGACGGCGAAACCTCCGTCACGCTGGGCGGACTGTCGAGCGAGATCGGCGCAGACGCCAGGGCTCAACAGATAGACGTCAGCTGGAGCGTCGATGGCGGCGCCAGCGCCTCCGAGCGCCGCGCCGCCTGGCCGGTCGAAGGCGGGACCGAGCTGATCACCCTCACAGAGAGCCAATTGGCCGAAGCTCTGCTGGGCGGCGGTTCCGCGCTCACGCTCTCGGTTGAGACGATTCCGGCCCTAACGACGACCATCGACCTTGCGGCGCTGTCGGCGCTGTCGGTCTACGACAATCTCGTCCATTGCGCTGCAGATGCCTCCGCCTTGGCTCAATCCGGACACACCGAATTCCGGATCCGGGCCCGCGTGCGAGATGACGAGCGAATCGAGTTCGCGCTGCAACAACGCGGCGACGACGGCTGGAGCGAGAATATCCTGCCCCGCTTGCGGGTGATCTCGGCGTTCGGGGCCGCCACCGACTGGCTGTCATCTTCGCCTGTGTCCGCCTTGGTTGCCGTCACGCCCTCTCACACGATCACTTCGCCCGACCCGGCCGAGCGTCCAATCCAGGCGGCGATCAATCCGATCCTGCGTAGCGGCTATCAGACTGCTTCGCTTTCATATGCGGCAGAAACTGACGAGGCGGCCAAGTTAAACTCCGTCATCACGGCGCGCAGCGAACAGGGCCTGGAGCTGCAACTTGGATGTTTCGGCGGTGTGTCCCGAGTCCAGCTCGTGGGCGCACCGGCTGACTCGACTGGAGCGATCACGCTAGCGTTCGATGATGCTCAGATGACAGCCAATTGGAACGTGTCGGCGAGCGATGATTCAGCGATTCTGCGTCCCGCCGACACGGCGCGGATGATGGAACGCTTGCGCAGTGCATCCTCGCTCGCGGTCACAGCCGGTACGAGTGCCGCCACGTTCGCCCTGGCTGGGATATTTGAGACGCCGATCCAGCCCAACATCGACCAGTGCGGCAACTACACCGACCCGGCATGGCGACCGGTGACCGAATCGCAGAGGGATACCACCGAAGCCGGCGCGACGTACTCGATTGAGTACCCAGAATGGAACGATGAACAACGACGATCAAGCGTGGTTCTTCGCCAGAGCGGTGAAGCGACAGGCGCCGATGGAAATGCAATCAACTTCACTATTGACTGTCGGCAAGGGCGGCGAGGATTCCAGCTGCTCGACCTACCGTCGGCAGTTGGCGAGCACACAGTTCGAAGCCGTGTGGACGATGGCGAGTGGATAGACGAAGCGTGGCGCATCAACACCACCGATTCGGGCTTTACTTTCGTCAACTTCCAGACTGACTTTGAACGACTGCGGAGCGGTGCGACTGTTGAGTACGAAATCCCACTCAGCCCCGTCGTCCGGGCATCCTTCAACCTGACGGCTCTGTTTGGAACGCCGGTCCAGCCGAACATCGACAATTGCGGTGAGGAACTTTGGCCGCAGACCGCGACTTACGTGCCGATCGTCAACGTTCAGGGGCGGGCCTCGGCGGGCATCGGCTACAGCACGCGGCTAACTGCGGACGGCGCCGTTTCTACCTCAGTCGAAAGTATCGTTACGGCATCCGACGCGCCGGATGGAGACGTGGCGTTTGAGGTCGGTTGCGATACTGCTGGTCTCTACTTCGAGGTAGGGAATACACGAACCATTGAAGGACGCGAGACAGAATTGATCCTGTCCATTGATGATCGTCCAGCCGAGATGTCGTCCTGGAGCGTCGCCCAGTTCACAGACTCCGACCGGAGCCTTCTCTCCCTCCGGGGCAATGAAGCAGCAAGACTGATGGCGCAAATGCGAGGCGCCGCCTCCATGACAGTCGAGATTCCCGCCAGCGGTCTGGAGCCGCTTGTGTTCGACCTACGTGACATGTTCGACACGCCCGTGCAGGGCAACATTGACGAGTGCGGCTTCTACAAGCCCGGCGAGACCCGCGAGCCGCCTCCGGCGCTGAACACGTCGGGCAACACGCAAGGCATAAATGACAGGTCAAACCAGGTGGGCTGGAGTAGGTTCGAAGGCTCGGGGTCCATACCCGAGACTACGCTGTCTGCAAGCCACGTGGCCCAGTTGAACGTGGATCTCACGTTGTTCATCTGGTGTGGCGGGGCGGGACTGCGGCTGTTTGTCGTGGGTTCTGCGTTCGATTCTCTCAGCGGGGAGCAAGCGACCGTGCAGTGGAGCCTGGACGGAGGCCCGACCCAACGCGAAACATGGACATTGACCGAGCAGCCGCCATTCAAGTACCTCAGTCCGGTCGATGCGACGCCTGTCATCGCAGTGTGGCGCGAAGCGTCATTGCTCAACCTGGAGGTTTTGGGCGCGAACCCCATCGTGCAGCGCTTTGACCTGGGGACGATGTTCAACGCTCCGATCATAGACACATTCGACCAGTGCTTGGCGATGCCACCTCCTGCGTGGACACCGCCCGTGACTGATGTTCAAATCACCACGCAGGACAATATCTCCTACGAGGCGGATTCGGCGTTCGGTGCGAGCTGGGTATACACGAGAATCCTACTGACCATTCCCAGCGGAGCGGGAGCAGAGTCGGCTGACTACAGCTCGTTCATCGAAATCGCCTGCAGAACCGATGGCCTCGGCGTAGCGATTTACGGTATCGGCCGAGCATCGCCTGCATTCATCGCTGGCGATTCTGTCGAGGTCACGTGGCGAGTTGGTAGTGGTCCGCCCCAAAGGGACACCTGGAATGTGTGGCCGTTTGCTAACAGCTGGCACTCGATCTCACCTGGGGACGATGCGGCGTTCTACACCGCAATCCAGGGGGCCGATTCACTGAGCGTCAGCGTCGCCTCTGATCCGGTCTTCACCCAGACCTACGACTTCGCCGGCGACGGCTTCTGGAGCACGCCAGTGCAGCCCAACCTCGACGCCTGCGGCGGCCCCTGAGCCGCGCGCAGGGCAGGAGGGCTGTAAATGGTAGGCCGGACCAGGTCCTGTTCATGTTGCCTGCGGTGCGGCCGCCTACGCAATACCTGGAGAGCAGCGGTTTTCCGTACCTCGAACTGTGTGTCGACAAATCGCGCATGCAGCTTCCTGCCTTCCAAAAGGCGGGCTGCTGCTGCTCGATTGCCTCGATCGTTACCAGAGCACCGAGGGGGATGCGGCGGGCGACATGCTACTAACGGATGCAAGCGCCGACCATGACTGATACACGACAACCTGGCGTCGACGCACGGCGGTCTAGGTTTCGGCTGCGCCGAGTGCCTGCGTTGCTTGCCCTACTCGCGATGTTTGCGCTGGCGACATCAATCCCCAGCACTGCGGACGCCGAATCCTGCGTCACCCGGGAACTGCTGGACGTGACCGGCTACTCCTTCGCGGACACATCGGTGCTCGTCAACGGTCGGCAGTACACCGCCAGAGGTGTATCGCGTCTGGTTGGCCTGCGATCGCACGCAGAGTCCCAGGTCCTGGTCGACGAGGCAATACAGCAGTACTTCGAGGTTGATCCCTCAGACCCTGAAGCAGGCCGCGCGGTGTTGAATGTGCTTGCAGAACGGCTGCCCGAAGACGCCATTGCGGAATTGCTCGAAATAGCTATCGCCAAACTGCCCAGCGAAGCGGCCGCCCGAGCAGTCGCGCGATACACCGTCTGCGCCGAAGACCGTTGCCAGGCAAACCATCCGTTGCCGGCACACTCGCATTGTGAAAGCGGAAGTGCTCAACGCGACCATCATCAAACTCATCCAGATGTAGTTGGACGATTGACGGTGGTGGTGATATCGCACATAACGTCGAACCATTCATATGCGCAAACAAGGCCTGCAATCGGCTTATGCACTGAAGCTCCACCCGTAGGCCAGGGTTGGACAGTACAGAAGATGCTTTCTTGTGGGGAGTGCTGCGATTCGGAGTTTGTGGCTCTCTCGGCCAAGGCATCTCTTGACGCCCAGCCTGTCACAATATTGGCTTGGGATACGTGCTTACCCACCGTTGCTGAAGCAATGGGCAAGGGCGGGTGATTATGTTCCGCTCTCATGTTTTACAGTTCAGCGCACCGCGCAGGGCGAAACTGCCCTTTACTACGCTCGCCCTCACGGCGGTAGTCGTGCTGACAATACTCATCAGCCCAGGCTCAGCTACTGCAGCAAAGGGACCTGTTGACGTAGAACCGTCCCCGAAGTCATTGGCCGAACTACCTGCACGTTGTCTATCGGGGGTTCTATTTTCAGTCGACGGCGGTCATGCCTGGCGCCTCGCCAAGTGGCGAGAGGCTGGTGTTGACCCGGAACCATATAAGTTTAACTCCGCGCACTACGGCCATGGCGGGGAAGGCTATTGGTACCTAGAAGTCCCTAATGGCTTGCTGCTAGAGCCAAGTGTTCGCGACAAAGTGCGGGGATACGCTGAGATCCAACTCCGGCTCACATTTGACTTCCAGTGGAGCAAGACTGGTGGGTCCGTGTCCGGCCCTTGCGTGACCGGTATGTGGAGCGATACTGGCGACTTCGAAAGCGGCGGAGGCCCCAAGTACCGACTAGCGGGACACGAGAAGCCTCGCCGCACTGGTTCCTCAGCGATCTGGAATCACCATGAGCCAGATTGCTTCACAGGCGGTGCAGATGCCGAGGTGCGCATCGATCCAGGCGATTGGATCATGAAGCATGGAGCCTTGGGAATCTGGGAGGGTATTCGGCAGATTAGGGGGCTACAGCATTGCGGGGATAGGACCAAGAGTTGGACGGACGTTGGCGGGCAGTTGGTGGGCGGAATAGACAGTATCACTCCATTCCTTGACATTCATCAGGGGGCAGGCCAACGCAAGCCGGAACTAAATGGCGGCGATCCTGTAAACGGCCGAACCAACCAGCAGATGACTTTTCGCTACTCCATTCCTACTGGGGAGCGGCGTTTCGGTGGCTACGGCGCGGCGGCAATTCCAAAGAGTTGGTATGCATTCTCGCTCGCGCTGGAGCGGCGAGACAGGCGAGGCATCTTCAAAGATGGCTGGCATGAACCATCAGGGCATACCAATTTTGTCATCGCCCTCAAGGACGTGTTCCCATATCGACACGACACGATCGGTACATTGGCTGACAGGGACTTGGGGCTTCCTCAACTCTCACGCGACGTTGCATCAGAGGTAGCGGAAAACGTATATCGCGATCTTCAGTTGCTGGCTGAGTTTGTTCTCATTGAGGCTAAGGATTGGGCACTCGACGAACTCGGACTTCCTCATGCGATCGACTTGAACTGCATTGATCATCCAAATGTAGCAGTAACTGAACCTGATGTCAGGTGGTATGTCCGCCTCATCCAGGCGTGCGCTCATAATCCCGGCCGCAATCAACCAGCAGAGTTGAGGATCGGCAATCCTAGCCGCTTGTGGCTCGAAGTGTTGCTTCGCGATGGCGGAGCCGAGTTGGATTCATTCAGCCTTGGTAGTCTGCTCTTGCTCTCTCCTGGCGAACAAGCCGACTGGACGGCAACGCGGGCTGGAGTCGTGACGCTCCAGAACAGTCTCACCACTGATGCATTTCTTGCCACGGTGATCGGAGAAACGCTGAGGAACGCAGTCGCGGTGGTGTTGGCGGACAGCGACGAGTTGACTCAAATCCAAAAGGCGGTGGTCGCAGTAGTCGTCTCAGCAGTTATACCTGCGATTGTCGACACGTTCGTCGAATATCCCGAGCTTAGCCTCCTGGCCGGAGCCGGTCCGGCGGGGTTCTTGGTTGCGTTGCCACTGCTCACGGCAATGATGTCAAACGAGGCGTTTTCCGCAAACCTCTCCGATGCCCTCGAAGCAGCGACGAAACAGCTTGCCAGCTTGACAGTGCAGTTTGGTCTGAGCGCCGGTGCAAATGTCGCTCTAGAACACCTATTCCAGGCAGGCGCAATCAAGGCGGAACTGGCCTTGGTCGCAGTGCGCTCAGGAATCACACTGATCCAGCTGATCGAACAGGGATTAGCGGGGGCGCAAACGAGGGCGATACGAGGTACAGCGACATTTGACATCTCGCCGGCGGCCTGTCCGGGATGTGAGTTGGGAAGTACGAGCCCACCAGACCTCGAGTCGGAAGACACTACTGAGCTGGGCTTAACAACGCTCCCGACGACAATCGCTCGGTCCTTCACCCGCACTCTGGATCTGCAAGAGCGCCCGTCCGGTGGCCGCGTCCACGTGTTTCCATATCGGGCACAAAGCGACACGTATCCGTTAGGAGGTTCAGTACAGTTGACCGCTGCTCCTGATAGCGGCTATCGGTTCGTACGCTGGGAGGGACATCTGTCCAGCGCCCGCAATCCGGCGACTATCTCGATGACCGCTGACCGAGCGGTAAGCGCCGTGTTCGAACGCATCGCTTCGCACAATGACGGCGACTGCGCCGCCGGCTCAGTGGTCCGGCCGGACCACTACTGCCGCTATCCCGGTACCAACCGCGTGTTCAGCGTGTCGCCAACGAGCGGGGCCCAGTCTCCCTGGTCGCCAGAACTGAACCGGACCGGCATCAAAGTCGACCCGTTCGTCGACGGCCAGGCGCATACAATCCAGGCCCAGGAACTTGCTGACCGCTCCTGGCGAATCGAAGTGATCGGCGCCTGGGGGGACCTGGGAGCATGCCGCGCCCCGCTCACGATCGAGCCAGGGCAGTTTTGCACGCGCAGCGGGACGACTGAACAGTTTCGCGTTTACGCCGTCGATGAGCTAATTCCGTCCGACACGCGGGTTCGATTCGCCGACGGTTACGCAGTGCTCTTCGCCAATCCTGCGCTGATCGACGACAGAGAAGTGTTGTTAGGCAATCTGCGCGGACTACGTGGGACCGGGCGCAAATGGTCGATTACGGATATGCAACCAGAGCCCACACTGTCCGCGTCGATCAGTGTAGGTACAGGTCATGCTTGTACCATCGCTGTCGGCGGCCGCATCGTCTGCTGGGGTGATGATCTAGCTGGCCAAGCGAGAGCCCCGAGCGGTGCCTTTGTGCACGTCACGACGGGAGATCGACATAGCTGCGCCGTAGGCAATACTGGGTCGATTCGATGCTGGGGCGCGAATGATGAGCGGCAGGCCACGCCGCCAAGCGGCCGCTTCCTGCAGATCAGCGCTGGCGATCAGCATACTTGCGCAGTCCGTGAAACTGGTTCGATCCGATGCTGGGGCGCAAATAGCGATGGACAAGCCTCGCCGCCCAGCGGACAATTTCGCCACGTTAGCGCAGGCGACCGACACAACTGCGCAGTCAGCAAGACAGGATCTGTTCGATGTTGGGGAACGAATAGTGATGGACAAGCCTCGCCGCCCAGCGGACAATTCCGCCAGGTCAGCGCTGGAAAGGGACATAGTTGCGCGGTGAGCAACACTGGTTCAATTCGATGTTGGGGCGCGAACGGCGACGGTCAGGCCGAATCACCGAGCGGACAATTCGTTCAGATCACCGCGGGAGATGGTCACAGTTGTGCCGTCAGCAACTCTGGGTCTATTCAATGCTGGGGCGCAAACGAGATCGGCCGTGTTACGCCGTCTGACAGTCGGTTTATTCGGCTCAGCGCCGGTGTTGGACAGAGCTGTGGTGTACGAGTCGATGGCTCCGTGGCATGCTGGGATGCCAGTAGTGATGGACGTGCAGGGCCTCCGAGCGGCATTTTTACTCTCCTGAGCACTGGTCCGGCTCATAGCTGCGGCATTCGCAACGATGGCTCTGTCGAATGCTGGGGGGAAGACAGGGCCGGAGCAGCTATGCCACCCACTGGTCGATTCACCGTGGTCAGCGTGGGCGCACGGCACACCTGCGGCGTTCGCGGAGACGGTTCGGTGGCTTGCTGGGGCTACGACGGGGACGGGCGCTCAACGCCACCAGCCGGACAGTTCGTCCAACTGAGTGTCGGCGGTGACTATGACAGGAGCCAAACTTGTGGGATCCAGGTAGGCGGGTTTGTCGAATGCTGGGGCGGCGACGCGGTCGGGGAAGCAATGGCGCCATACGGTCGTTTCGTCCAGATCAGCGCTGCAGCCCGCCACACATGTGGCGTGGATGCCGGGGGATCCGTGACCTGTTGGGGTACCGACTTTGCCGGCGCAGCGATGCTTCCGTTCGGTGACTTCTCCGCAGTGAGCACCAGCGACGGATATGCGTGTGCTCTGCTTGCCAGCGGCGAGGTTGAGTGCTGGGGCAGCAATGTTGACGGACGCGCGGCTGCGCCGAGTGGTCGCTTCGCTCAGATCAGCGCCGCGGGCTACCACGTATGCGGCGTACAGGTGGACGGCTCGATCCTCTGCTGGGGACGAGACACGGATGGCAAGATGCGACCGCCGCCCGGCCGCTTCAGCCAGGTCAGCGCAAGCAGTGAGCAGACCTGCGCGCTTCGTCGCGATGGCGCTGTCCAGTGTTGGGGTGCTACGGCTAACGAAGTTGTCCAGCCGCCAACTGGCCTGCGTGCCGCATTGACCACAGTCAGAGAAAAACAGCTTGGTGAAGCGCCTGCTGCGCCGATCACCATCCGCATCGCCGCCGCTCGTCTCGCAGATGGCCGCACCGAGTTCGGCGTCGATCCTTCAGTAGGAGACCGCGTATTGCCATCACCGCGAATCCTTCCAGCCAATCCGCCGGTCGGACGTTGGCTCAACTCGGGCCTCGTTGCTCTCGGTGGACAAGAAATCGGTCGGATTAATGCTCGCAAGTTGTCAGATGGTCGGATCGAGTTTGCGTTCACACCCACTGGAGGGGAACGAATTCTGCCTGACATCAGACACTTCCCTAGAGTATCGACCGTGAATCGCTGGTTACGCAGTTCGCCGATCACGATTAGAGCTGCTTCGCCGCTGACGACGTACACGCTCCGCGCGATCGCTGACCCGTCGAATGGCTCCGGCGGCTACGTGGAGATCACTGGCGGTACGCTGGTCAGCCCTGGCGTGAAGTCGTTCGCTGCCGGCGCTCGGGCAGTGCTCGAAGCACGGACCAACCCTGGCTGGCGCTTCGTCCGCTGGTCAGGCGCGCTGAGCGGGTCTAATGCTCGTCAGGCCCAGTCGATGGACGGCGACAAAGTTGTTACCGCACACTGGGAGCGGGTTAGGGCCAGTGTCTACACACTGCGGGCAATCGGCGATCCTTCGGACGGCTCCGGCGGCTACGTGGAGATCTCCGGCGGCACACTAGTCAGCCCTGGCGTGAAGTCGTTCGCTGCCGGCGCTCGGGCAGTGCTCGAAGCACGGACCAACCCTGGCTGGCGCTTCGTCCGCTGGTCAGGCGCGCTGAGCGGGTCTAGTGCTCGTCAGGCCCTGTCGATGGACAGCGACAAAGTTGTTACCGCGCACTGGGAGCGGGTTAGTACCAGTGTCTACACACTGCGGGCGATCGGCGATCCTTCGAACGGCTCCGGCGGCTACGTGGAGATCTCCGGCGGCACGCTAGTCAGCCCTGGCGTGAAGTCGTTCGCTGCCGGCGCTCGGGCAGTGCTCGAAGCACGGACCAACCCTGGCTGGCGCTTCGTCCGCTGGTCAGGCGCGCTGAGCGGGTCTAATGCTCGTCAGGCCCTGTCGATGGACAGCGACAAAGTTGTTACCGCGCACTGGGAGCGGGTTAGTACCAGTGTCTACACACTGCGGGCGATCGGCGATCCCTCGGACGGCTCCGGCGGCTACGTGGAGATCTCCGGCGGCACGCTGGTCAGCCCCGGCGTGAAATCGTTCGCTGCCGGCGCTCGGGCAGTGCTTGAAGCACACACCAACCAAGGATGGCGCTTCGTTGGCTGGTCCGGCGCCGCGGGTGGATCAGAGGCGCGCCAGTCGCTGACGATGAGTGCAGACAAAGTCGTGACCGCTCATTGGGAACGGGTCCAACAGGCAAGCAACGATGCTAGCCGCCGGACAGCCATAGCTCAAGCACTGTTTCGAGGACTTGCAGCGAATCAGCTGAACTACGACTACAACAATTGGGATGCTACCGTCGACGGACGTGGAAACTCATGCGATGGCTATCAAGGCGGACACTCCGGCTGGGACCTGCAGACCAAGTCGGTTGTGGGATCGGCGACAGCGAACGTCGTGTTCTATTCTCTGACCTCAGGGGAAGTAGTCGCCACCGGAGGCACCTTCGGCATGATTGCGGTCTACAACAGCAGTGAAGACAACACCATTGTGTACCTGCACGCGCGCCGAATTGACGTCCGAAGAGGTCAACGAATCAACGTGGGCACGCCGCTCGGGATTCAGGGGAATGTGGGATTGTCCTCCAATCAAACCGTGAGCGAGCATGTTCACGTGGAAGTTCGGAATGGACGTCGGACGTTTCCTGGCTGTGGCGCGATCAGTACAATCGATCCGATTGACTATCTCTACCGGTCAATGTCAGGAGGATGACTTCGAACGCAGTCGCAAAGCGCGAGCCTGCTGGCGTACCTTCAGTCCTTCCGCCACCAAATCGGTATCCGACGATCACAATCGACCCCCGTTTAGGCGCGAGTATATGGAAGTACGGCAACAAACAACTTAAGCACCACGGTCCCGCGGCTAGTTGAGCTTAGCGTCTTAGTAGCGCAAGATTCAGGCATGAGGCCGCCTGCTCTGGTTCAATAGCGTCTTCTACTCAAGTCCGATCACCGAGCTGCGCAGCCAGCGGCCCACTGAGGCGCTAGCAGGGAAGTACCGGGACGAAGGCAGGATCCGTTCGCCGTCCGGCGCGATGAAGCCGAACTCGACCCGTCCATCGGCCAGCCGTCGGGCAGTGATCCGGCCCAGCTGTTCACCATTGAGAACCACATCGGAGGACGCGAGCCAGCCACCGCCGGCGTTGGCAGGGAAGTAGCGCGACCGCGGTAGGAGCCGCTCGCCACCCTCTGGCTCGAACCCGAACTCGATCCGCCCGTCGGCCAGAAGCCGGGCGACAATCCTCCCGTCCACGGAGCTGGGCGCGGAGTCGGGGCGCGCGTCGATCGGTGCGAAGATGGCTACGACAAGTGAATGGGCCGACGGTCTCAGCGTGAGAGGATTGACGCGACCACTGGCGCGGCCTTCCCAACGCACAAACCGAAAACCGGGGTTGGGGATGGCAGTGAGCGTAATCTCGCCGCCATCTGCGACCAGCTGCTCATTGGCCAGAATCATCCCACCTGTCGGCCCCTCTACCCGGGCAGCGGTCGCCACGTAGTGGCTGCTCGCGGACGAGTTGGCGTCCGGTGTGTCGGAGGCAACCGATACAGGAGGCACGGCGGCTGGCTGAAGGGCGGCCCCCGTGCGGTTTAGTTCAGCGGGAAGCTGGGTTTCATTATCGTCAGGGTCCCATATTTTGTTTGGCCAGCAGACCACCGCTCCTGACGTCCGCAAACCGCAGGCGTACGAGTTGCCGACTGTTACATGTGAGAACGTTCCCGGAGGCGATGAACGTACCGTATTGCTATTCCCTCCCGCGTATCCCCAGCAAACTACATGTCCTACAGAGGAGATGGCACAAGTCTGGCCCGCCCCAGCACTGACCTGTCTAAACTCGCCTTCAGGTGGACGTGACTGGCCATCGCTGCCGCCTCCCCAACACTTCACGGAACCCGTCGATGTCACTCCGCAAGCATGTTCGTACCCCGCGCTCAGTTGGACAAACTCACCACCAGGAGGCGTCGCTTGACCAGAGTTATTGAATCCCCAGCACCTCGCCATTCGGGTGCTTGTAACAGCACATGTGAAGCCATCATCTCTGCTATTGGCGCTGACCTGCACATAGGTTCCCGGCGGCGGACTCGCCCCACCGAATAGGTCGCTTCCCCAGCAGACCACGCTGCCGCTCAGCGTGACACCGCAAGCGTGGATATGCCCAGCACTCACTGAAGTAAACTTCGTATCTGGCGGGCTCGCGGCTCCGTGACTATCGTCTCCCCAGCATTCGACCGCGCCCGACTCGCGCAGCCCGCAACTGAAGAAGTGGCCAGCGCTGAGTTGAACAAACTTGCCTGTCGGCGCATCCGCTTCGCCGAGTATGTTGGTGCCCCAACAGGTAACCTCACCAGAGGATGAAATAGCACAAGCGTGATCGGTACCCGCGCTAAGCGTCTCTGAGAGCAAGCCATCGTCAGCACTGACACCCTCGCGACTAATCGCGGTCGCCGCCACAAATGCGAGAGCCGCTACCGCGATGCCGAGAACCAGGAGAACGGATCGGCCCCAGGATGCACCACACCGTCTCCGAAATCGAGCATTGAGCAGTACCGGCTTGACGTCGCTGTAGTGGGACTCACCTTGCTCCAGAGCAACAACCGTTGTCATCTTAGGAAACTTGGACATCATGCACGAACTCCTAGAGCTATAGCCGACTCGGCATCCATCGTCGCGCCGGTGCGATGCGCACAGACGAGGCGTCTGACTGGCATCAGGCACGGAAAACATTCAACTACTCAACCCCGATCACCGAGCTGCGCAGCCAGCGGTCTACTCGGGAGCTGGCAGGGAAGTAGCGGGACGAAGGCAAGATCCGTTCGCCGTCCGTGGGAATGAAGCCGAACTCGACCCGTCCATCGGCCAGCCGTCGGGCGGTGATCCGGCCCAGCTGTTCACCATTGAGCTCCACGTCAGAGGACACGAGCCAGCCACCGCCGGCGTTGGCAGGGAAGTAGCGCGACCGCGGTAGGAGCCGCTCGCCACCCTCTGGCTCGAACCCGAACTCGATCCGCCCGTCGGCCAGAAGCCGGGCAATGATCCTCCCATCCACGGAGGGTTGGGAAGTCTCTGTGGGCTCTTCGATCGGTGCAAAGACGGCGGTAACGAAGGCGTGGTCGAAGAGTGTGAGCGTGACGGGGTTCCGGTTTCCACTGGCGTCGCCTTCCCATCGCAAGAAGCGGAAGCCAGGATTGGGCAAGGCGGTTAGAGTGACCGATTGACCGTCCGTGACCTCCTGTACCGATGAACTGACACGCCCACCTGTCGAGCCTGCGAGACGCGCCGCCGTGGCCACGCGGTGTGTTGTTTCGGTACCGCCGGACGTGACAGAACCGGGCCCGGACGCATCACCGCTTGGCGGTGAACCGGTGGAAGAACCGACGTTCGATCCACCAGTCGATGAAACCTGGCCTGCGAAGAGCATCAATGAGCCAGGTCGACTTAGCTCGCTGGGGATGAGCCCGCCGTCAACGCTGCCGAAGCAATCCAGCGAGCCATCTGTCTTAACCCCACAAATGCGGCTTGCGTATCGAGCTGCGTGGCTGTACCCGCTCTTTGCAAACACTTCACTGCCGTGCTCGTTCCAGCACTCGAATCCGCCCGCTTTTGTCACTGCACATGGAGTTTCGTCGAGCCAGACATAATTGTCTCCGGTCGGCGGTGCTATCACAGGGTCGTTTCCCCAGCATTCAATACTCCCAGAGGAGGTCAACGCGCAAAAGTTGCGTCCATAGGCACGTATCTGAACATAACCCTCTTTGCTGACTGGAACCCCTTCGAGAGCTGGAAAATAATCCCCACGATTCCAGCCTTCGAAGCATCGTACAGATCCATTACTAGTCAATCCGCATGCGTATCCAAAAGTGACCGCAACGTCAATGTACCGAGCAAGTGGAGCTGAGCGCAGGGAATAGTTGCTCAAAGCCGAAATGCAGTCTACGGCGCCGCCTTCGATTACATAGCAGAGACCAGAAGAGTCCGCGTCAATCGCGATGTAGTTACCTTCGGGGACAACAGCCACTTCGCCGCCCTGTTGCCAGCACCGAATCATCCCTTCCGAAGATAGCGCGCACATCGTGCCTGCCGGTGACCTAGGACCAAGCACAAATGCCTCAAGATGGGTGAATGTGTCTTCTTTCGGCGCGTGTTCGCGGTATTCGCCCCAGCAGACTAGCCGGCTATCGCTGGCGATTGCGCAACCCCCGTAGCCGTCGATCGCTAGCTGGGCGCCTGTAGGCTCGACTGCTGCTATTGTTGGGCTCGCAAGCAGGTACAATAGCATCGCAGCAGCGACAGTGAGCATCATAGACAAATAGCTCGGGATCCTCGAAACTCGCATCGTAAACTGCCCTTTCTAGTGGCCGTGGATGAGCGATGCGGAGAGTGTTAGCTCGCCACAAATCGCTGGTGTGCGCTGTCAGTTGTCTCTCGATCGACAGCGATCGCCGCACAACTGCGTTGTAAGGCTTCAGTGTGAACAAGTAGATTTACCTTCAGGTATTTCCGCATTATTCGAGTCCGATCGCCGAGCTACGCAGCCAGCGGTCCACTGAAGCGTTAGCTGGGAAGTACCGGGAGGAAGGCAGGATCCGCTCGCCGTCCGTGGGGATGAATGCGAACTCGACCCGTCCATCAGCCAGCCGGCGGGCAGTGATCCGGCCGAGTTGCTCACCATTGAGCTCCACGTCGGAGGACACGAGCCAGCCACCGCCGGGATTGGCGGGGAAATAGCGGGAGCGCGGCAGAAGCCGTTCGCCGCCCTCTGGCTCAAACCCGAACTCGATTCGCCCGTCGGCCAGCAGTCGGGCGATGATCCTCCCGTTTACGGAAGGTGCAGAAGTTCCAGGAGGCGCCTCAATCAGTGCGAAGACGGCGGTAACGAGGGTGTGGTCGACGAGAGCAATTGTCAACGGATTTAGGCTGCCGCCGACATCGCCCTCCCAGTTCAGAAACAGGTAACCATCGTCAGGCTCAGCAGTGATGATGACTTGACTCCCAGACACATCGGAAGAAACGGTACCTCCGGTCGGTCCGCTGAGACGGGCCGTGGTTGTGAGGTGAGGAGACGATTGAGGTGACGGTTCGGAGCCATCAGAGGCACTGCCCGTCTGCAGTAGCGTTGCACTAGCCAGCTGCAAAACGGCTCCAGGACGGGTCAGTTCAGCGGGCGGCGTGATGCTGCCGCTGCCGAAGCACTCCAACGCTCCAACAGTTGTGACAGCACAGAGCGTGTTGCCCAACCGGCTGACGTACGTGTATCCTGCCTCCGCGATTGTTTCTAATCCCTCTTGTCCCCAGCATACTATTCCTCCTTGTTTCGTGATTGCGCATGGATAGCCACGTATATTGATCAGGGCATAACTCGATTCGATGGGTGAGTTTAGCTGACCCGATTCGTTGCTTCCCCAGCAGTCGATCCTACCTTCATTTGTCAATGCGCAGCTTGAATCTTCGAATGCGCTCACTTCAGTATAAGCGCCAGTTGTGGGTGCGTCGATCTGACCATGCTTGTTGTCTCCCCAACACTTGATGGCTCCTCCCGTTGTTATGGCACAGGTGTGTCTGTTGCCTGCGCTAACTTGGGAGTAACGACCGAAAGGCGCAGGGTTCGCAACAGGTCCGATCTTCTGCCAATCAAAGTTATTTCCGTTGCAGACAATGCCTCCACTAGCTGTCACTCCACAGGCGTGGTACGAAGTGCCAGTACTAACCGATACATAGTCGTTTCCTAGGGGAGCACGCGGGCCGGAGGTTCGTCCCGCGGGAGGCCAACAGGTAATTCTGCCATCTACTCCACTAGCGCACACATGCCTCCCATAGCCGCTGATCTGAGTGAAGGTACCTTCGGTGGGGGCCTGTTTTTTGATGTCAGGGTTGCCCCAACAGACGATTCTTCCGTCCCTGGTAATGGCACACTCGCCGGCGACTACTGGGCCACCATTTGCATGAGACACCGGCACTTCTATCACAAGGAGGATCATCAACGGTAGCGCGAGACCTATGGAAGCGAGAGAGAGTATTCTGACAGACTGGTGAAGTGACATTAGTTCCAGGCCTTTCGCTGTGATTCCATGTCCACGGCAGAGTGAGGAAGGCTGCCAACCTACTTAACCCCGATCACCGAGCTGCGCAGCCAGCGGTCTACACGGGAGCTGGTGGGGAAGTAGCGTGACGAAGGCAAGATCCGCTCGCCGTCTGTAGGGATGAACCCGAACTCGACCCGACCGTCAGCCAGCCGTCTGGCGGTGATCCGTCCCAGCCGCTCACCATTGAGTTCCACGTCAGAGGACACGAGCCAGCTTCCGCCAGCGTTGGCGGGGAAATAGCGGGAGCGCGGCAGAACGCGCTCGCCGCCCTCCGGCTCGAACCCGAACTCGATGCGATCATCAGCCAGGAGGCGCGCGATGATCCTGCCATCCCCGGTCGCGGGCGTGCTCACAGACGGCGCTTCGGCCGGTGCGAAGAGCGCAGTGACGAACGCGTGGCTGAACAGTGTAAGTGTGATTGGGTTCCGGCTTCCACTCGCGTCGCCTTCCCATCGCACAAAGCGGTAGCCGGGGTCGGGGTTGGCTGTGAACGTGACCTCGCCGCCGCTGTCGACATCACGAGCGGTCGTCGTCACTCGACCACCCGAGGGGCCCTCCAATCGAACAGCGGCCGTGGCTCGATGCGTTGCAGATGCCGAAATGCCTCCAGTGCTCCCAGCCGGGCCGGAGACTACGACAGGGGGCAGACGAAGCGCGCCCGGCTGTGTGAGCTCAGCTGGAGGTTGGCGACTGGCATCACCGAAGCACTCAAGAGCGCCATCCGTGGTGACTGCGCAGAGCCTATTGCCCGAGCGATTCACGAACGTGTAGCCCGATTCGGCGATCACTTCAGTGCCTTCCGTGCCCCAGCAGACAATTCCTCCCTGTTTGGTGATAGCGCACGGATGTCCACGCAAGTTGATTGCTGCATAGTTTGCATCCTCCGGGGCGTTCGCCCGGCCCAAGTCGTTGCTACCCCAGCAATCGATCCGGCCATCAGAAGTCAGGGCACAACTCGTCTCGCCGAGCACGCTGATCTGGACGTATGATCCCTCGGGAGCGTCCGTTTGCCCCTTCTCGTTGTGACCCCAGCAAAGCACCGACCCCGTCGTCGTTAGGGCGCAGGCATGAGGGTCCTGCGTGTTGGAATTCCCCACACTCACCTGGGTAAATCTGCCGAATGGAACAGGGCCCATTTTCGACACGGCGCGACCGTTTGCACTGCCGCATACCAACCCGCCCGAAGAGGTCACCGCGCAAGCCACGGGACCGTTGACGCTGACGGCAACAAAACTGCTTCCTGATGGCTGTCTGGCTCCGCAACAAGTAGAAACTGACTGCGCCCAGCAAGAGAGGCCACCGTCGGCTGTTAAGGCGCAGTGCAGATTGCCGCTACCGCTGACTTCCGTAAACGTCCCTTCAGCTGGAATGCGCTCGTTTACCCTTCTGTTGGTGGACCAACAGACGATGCCGCCCTCGCTTGAGATAGCGCAATCGCGGTCTATCACTGCGCCGGCATCTGCATTGACTGTGGGTTTGTCGAGCGCCAGGACAGCAATGGCGACGACGGCCAGCGCGAGCGACACAAGAGCGATTTGCCTACTGCGCTGTGCAAACGATTCAGTCATGTCTGGTTCTCCAAATTCCGTACTCTCCGTGGCCCGATGACCGCAGACAGACGGGTGCCTGATGTCTTGGCGACTGGTTGGAGTGCTCTCTCGGTCTCTTTGGACCTGTCGAGAGTCAATATTCGAAGGCCCCGGAGCGTGTCGGACTCCTATGCCGGCCTGCAGCAATCCTGACTACTCGGTCCAGTGTCAAGACCGTGGATGGTGTTCATCGTGCCCCATCGAACCCTCCGTAAAATCGCCAAATCTCTTCGCGTTAACCACAGATAAGTTATTCGGACACTTGATGGGCAAATAGGGCAGTAAGCACCAACCTCAAAGGGGAAAACGCTAGTCAGCAAATGGAAAAAAGGAAAGGCGTACGTCGTCATTCTGACCTATCGCAACTCAGAAGCCGAATGCCAGGTGCTTACCAACAACGCAGATAATCGGGAAGGAGATTGCAGTCTGGCATTCGAGCAAACAGGCACATATCCCTGCGACTGCACCCGCACCTGCAGAGAGGTTCGGTCTTCTGAACGCCTGCTGCAGGAACCGCGGCTGCTAATGCTGGTCCGGCAGATGCGCCCTGCCTTTGTAGTTTGCACAGGGCGAGCAGTTCGTCCTAGGCATGCGTGCTGCAGCATAGAAACGAGAGAGGATGTGACCGGGACCAGCAGTCAAGAAAGCGAATCCGAGGCGCTTGGGACCGACTATCGAGTCTGAGCGAGGCTAGCCCGCGCATCAATGAGAGCCTCGAGTTCGGCACTGCACGAATGGAGATCCTGACCACCGCGAGGGAACTCACTCGTACCCACTACGGCGGGATCAACTTCTTTGCCGATTAGAACGCCATTGCTCAGATCCTGACCGTCGATTTCACGACGGAACAGGCGCGGAACTAGCAGGCTGCTGAAAAAGTCAACAGCGGTGCATTTGTTGCGATTCGACGGCCCTCGATCATCCCTCGACCGGATAAGAGCTGATCGCCCGATCGAGCGACACAGGCAACGTCCGAGCGAAACAAGGCGTTTATCAGCACCCTGCTAGGGGGCGATGCGAGGGGGGCGAGCTTCTGGACCGCCGCCGCTGCTATTCAGAGCCGTCTCGTTGTGGATGTCGAAGGAGCGTCAATATCGACATCGTGGCGCGGGCGCTTGCCCGTGTCGACGACTTGAGGGACGTCCGCGCGGCATGAGTGCTTACGGGCCTCGTGCGCTTCTTTCCGTTCGGAACTGCACTCGTCGCTTAGAAACTGATCCATTCATTGCTGGGAAAGTGATCCACTCGAGGACGCTGCCCAGCAGGTCCGGCGGCGGGCCGACCGCTGGGGGAGAGCAGGCTACGAATGCAAGATGTACACGTGCTGCGCCATCAGGTGCTGGTCGAGGACCGGAGCCGACGGCAGGTGGCGCGCGACCTGGGGCTTAGCCGCAACACGGTTTGGCGCTATCTGAGCGTATCGGAGCCGGAGCGGCGTGAACATTGTCCGGGCCGACGCCGAAGCAGCGGCTGACGGCGACGCGGTTGCGCCGGCAGCTGCGTGAGGAGGGTTACGCGGTCGGCGTGAAGACGCTGCGCGACTACCGTCGCGAGTGACGTTGGCGGCGAGCGGAGGCCTACATTCCGCTGGTCCACCGTCCGGGTGATGAAGCGCAAGTCGACTTCTTCACGGCCACGGTCGAGGTGGCGGGCGAGCGGCGCCAGGTCTGGAAGTTCCTGCTGCGTTTGATGTACTCGGGCCGCGACTTCGTCTGGCTCTACGAGCGCTGCGACCAGTTGGCCTTCCTCGATGGACACGTGCGCGCCTCCGCCCACTTCGGCGGGACGCTGCAGCGCTGTGTCTACGACGACCTCATTCCGGCCGTGCGGCGGTTGCAGTTCCCCCGTCGGCAGCTGACCGCGCGTTCCCAGGCGCTGGCCAGCCACTGCCTGTTCGAGCCCTGCTTCGCACCCATGCGAGAGTCACGACAAGGGCGAGGTCGAGGCGCGAGGCCGGGCGATCCGGCTGTAGCACCTCACTCCGATCCCACGCCGCGACTTGTTGGCCGAGCTCTCGGCCTAGCTGCTGGGCGAGGTTGAGTAGCACGCGCCGGCACGGGTCGCTGAGCGCTTCGTGGAGGAACAGCGCCGGCCGCGCGATTCGACCGGTGCCGGCTGACTTCGGTCTCGGTCAGCCGCAGCGCGATGGCCCGATTCGAGGGGGCCTGGTACTCGGCACCGAGCAATTGGGCCGTACTGCGGCGATGGCCCGGATCGCCGGGGACGAACTCACGCTCTCCTGCCGCCGCGAGCAGGTCAGTCATCCGCGCCAGCCTTTCGGCGGCCGCAGGGTGCGTTACTGCCACTACCTGACCGACCTGAGCCACAAACCGCAGGCGGTGCGCCAGGTGGTTCCGAAACTTGTGGCCGAACTGGGCGAACGATACGCTTGGCTCCGGCGGCAGTGGGAGTCGGAGCGGGGCGTCCTGTAGGCGGCCTCGCCTGCGCGCCGGTGACCGAGGCGCATTGTCGAGAGCTGAAGCTGCACACCGTCCGCCGCCAGTACCTCGAATTGGTCCGTCAGGCCACGGATGACGATTGGAACTACGAGGCGTTCCTGCTGCAACTGCTCGAAGCGGAGATCCTGGTCCGTCGCCACGGAGCCGTCGCCCGGCTTCTGCGCGGAGCGCAGTTCCCCGACCTCAAGACCCTGGACCAACTCGACTGGGATGCACTGCGCGGGATCGAGCGGCCGCAAATCGCCCAACTCGCTACCTATGAGTACATTGAGCGCAGGTAGGATGTCGTTATCGCAGGTCCGAACGGCACCGGCAAGACGCACCTCGCGCTCGGCGTGGAAGCCGTCCAGCGCAGCCAGCGGGTCGCCTTGGTCCGCGCCGCCGACTCGGTGCGAGAACTGGTTGAGACGCGCGCCGAGCGCATGGTCTCACGTCTCCACCAGCATTACCTGCGCGTGGTGCTGCTGGTTGTCGACGAACTCCGCTTAGTGCCCTTCGAGCGGACCAGCAGCGAACTGCTCTTCAACCTCCTCGCAGACCGCTACCAGCGCCGCTCCAGGATCGTCACCACCAACCTCGCGTTCTCGGAGTGGGTCGAGGGCTTCGGCGACGAGAAGCTCAACACCGCCCTGCTCGACCGCCTCGGCCACCACGCTCACATCCTCACCACTCACGGCCAGTCCTACCGGATTCGTCGTCAGACCAAAGCCTGAATAGAGGCCAACGCACCCAACACCCGATCACTGCCACACCCCAAGGGGAGCACTTTCTAACCGATGAGGTCGACGACATTCCGAGCGACGTTGCCAAGTGGAGAATGTCCACGCTAGGCCACTTGAACAGGCCGAGGATGGCGGCATTCCACAGATTCCAATTGGGCGCCTACAACGCGATCTCCCAGGAAAAAGTTCGCAGTACGGTCTCGTTAGGCCCACCGAACTGGACAAAATCAAGAACCTTCGAGTTGACGTTTCCTTTTGAGCCGTGAACGGCCTCGCCACTGCATCGACGGCAGGCACGTGCTTCCGGTTCGCTGAGAGCTTCCGGCGGCAGGAATGAGATGCCGACCGGCGATCAGTTGGGATTGGTTGTTGCGGGCGTGGCTATTACAGCCTGTTGTCGATTGGCGATCAGCCGTTCGCCCGGCGATAGACCTTCAAGAAAGCGATTCCGGAAGGGCCGATTGAGGAACTCGGGCAGGTCTGGGAAGAGGAAGAGCGCGGTCCAGATACCGTTGCGGTTGTGGTAGAGCGCGCTCAGATCGACGCTGCGAGCACAGGCTTCCAGCTCGTGGACGCTGCCGCCAATGAAGCTGACTTCGCTTAGACGCTCCTCGGTGAGTCCTTCTAGGCACGGCGGTTTGCTGACCCGAACCCGGTAGGTCTTGGATCGGCTGCCGTCCTCGGACGTGACCGTCACCGTGATCGTGGTCTCGGCATCGAGACTGACTTGATGCCCATTTTCCGTGTCGCCGTCAGCATCGACCTGCTCGATCTCGACCGTGGCCGCCTCTTGCGCCGCTTCGGCCACCACGGTCGTCGCCGAGACCTCCTGGGCGGCGATGGCGGTGTAGTCGCGACGGCTACTTGAGAACTCGCCGAACTCGATATCGCTCAGCGTGAGCGATGACAGCAGGGCGATGATCGCGTCGGGAATGTTGTAGGTGTAGACACTATCCTTCTGTTCATCGACGACGTACATGATGTCGCCGTCGGACCAGATCCCGCGAGGGTTGCCGTTGCCGGCCTTGAGGAGGGAACGGAACGTGAACTCCAGGTCCTCGTTCCTGGTCAGCGTCGCATCCTCGAACTCGTAGGCAAACAGCCGCTTGGCGCCGTCGTCCGAGACCCACAACGTCACGCCGTCCGACCAGATTCCGCGCGGGCTTTTGTTGAGCTTGTTGAGTGGGTGTTCGGCGACCAGCTCGCCGGTTTCGAAGTCGTAGACGAAAAGCGCATCCTTGACCGAGTCGAGCACGTATAACGTCTTGCGATCGGACCAGATCCCTCGTGGGTCACGGTTGCGCTCGGCCAGCTCGATGTCTCGTTCCTCAAGACGCTCGCCGCTGACGAGGTTGTAGGCGAACAGGTGGTCCTGTCCGCTGTCGGCAATCCAGACCGTCGTGCCGTCGGACCAGATGCCGTGCGAGAAACGGTTGCGGCGTTCGAGCTCGAAGTCCTGATCCGCAAGTCGTTCGCCGGTCTCCAGGTCGTAGGCGAAGACGGAATCGGCGCCGGTAGCCGAGTTCTGGAGGACCCACAACGTCTTGCCATCCGACCAGATCCCGGTCGGCAGGTCGTTGTCGCGGTCGAGCGACTCGATGTCTCGGGTCACATTCCAGTCGAAGTCGGCATCAGAGGGGATCGGGACAGGAGGCGGCCCACCGCCGCCACCGCCGCCACCGCCTCCGCCGCCTGTCCCGGTGACGCTCCCTCGCGTGAGAGTGACGGTGTAGGTCTGCGTGCTCGTCCTGTTGGGTGCGGTCGCCACGACACTGATCCTGAAGGAACTGGTGTCCTCCGCCAGCTCCACGGCGCCGTCGCTGTCCACGACGCCGTCCAACATGACCACCGCCATGGCACTGGTCTGAGTGGTGGCTGCGGTCACCGTTGTGGACAAGACGGCGTCCGCCACGATCGCCGTGTACGAGGTCACGCCAGACGAGAACGCGGGACTCAACGCAACTCCGCTCAGGCTCAGCGACTGCAGCGTCGCGTCGGCGGTGTCGTTGTCGTTCACCGTCACCGTCACGCCGGCGATCGTGACGCCCTGGTAGCCGGCATCGGCGCTCGCCGCGCTGTGAGTTAGCAAGACCGTGTCGTTCGTAAGGTCCGCATCGTTGCCGGCCGTCACCGTCACCGTCTGGGCCGTTCCCCAGTTCAGGATTGTGAAGGTCAGGGTGGCCGGGTTGGCGTTGACATCCGAGCTGCCGAAGCCTCCCACCGCCACTGCGACGTTTGACGTCGGCTGGCGGTTGAGGACCACCGTGTAGCTCTCCCCGGTGGTGTCCTGCTCCGTCACCGTCAGCGCCGACCTCGAGACCGTGACGCTGGCGGGCGGCATGGGGGCAGTGTCGTTATCCACCAGGCTGACCGTGGTTGTCGATGGATCGCCAGGGATCACGCCCGACGGCAGCGGGCCGAAACCGACCTCCACGCTCTCGCCGTCGTCGTCGAACGGATCGTCGGTTGCCGCCAACATGAACGTCTTCGACGTATCTGACGTACCGAACGTCAGGGTCAACGGCACACCGGAGTAGTCCTCTGTCACTGCCCCGCGCGGATGTCTGCGCGTCAGCGGGATCGTCACCTGTGACGACGGCGTATCGCTCAGTTCCACCGTCACCGGCACGCTGGCTCCCTCCGTCGCGCTGTAGCTCGACGACCCGAACCTCACCAACACCGAGCTCACCACCGCCTCGATGATCGTCCCGCCCGACGGATAGGCGTCGCTCTCCAGGGTCTCGGCGTTGCCCTCGTCGTCCGTGAACTCGACCTCGACCTTGACCCGGTTGCCCACGTCCGCCGCCACGGGCACGTAGGCGCTCGACGTCGCGCCCGAAATCGTGGTTTCGGCGCCGCCGGCGACACGGATCCAGCGATAGCGGTACCTGGCACCGCTCAGGCCGTCGGCGTCGGTGACGCCGCTCGTCGAGGCCGACAGCGTCGCGCCGACCTGCGCGGACCCGCCAATCGCCGGCGCGCCCTCGGCGGGGGTGTTGCCGACCACGCGGAAGACCTCCGAAAGTCCGTACATCGGGCGGCTGCTGATGGCAGAGCTGACGGTGTCAGCGCTGAGGGGGCCGTTGCCGACGCCAGTGGAATTGGGCTTGCCGACGGCCGCAGCCCCTTGCGACGAGCCCAGCGCGAACGAGTGACCTGTCGTGTCGTAGTACGTGGCGCCGTCGTGCTCGCAGCCGGTGAAGGGGAAGTTGGCGTCCTGTGAGGTGTCGGGCCCGTCGGCGCCGGACTCGCTCTTGTCGTTCGCCTCATCGTCCCAGGAGCCGTCGTAGAAGTCCTCGTAGTCATCGGCCGCCCTGGCGCCATTGAGCCAGTAGATCGGCACGCCCTCGTCCGATGTCGTATAGATGGTGCGGGTGTTGTCGCGGGCATTGGCGGAAGCAGTGCAGCCGACCACCCGGAAGCCCGAGTGGTATTCCTGAACGGCAGCGTGGCCAACCCCGGCTCTGCCCTGGACGAAGGTGTTGTACGGGCCGATGTCGCTGGCGCTGGCGTCGCGCGCGGTGGAAGAGAGGAACAGCAGGCGGAACGGTTCGTTGGCGCTGAGGCCAGGTGGGACCAGGGCCCAGGTGGAGAGGACATCGGTCGGGATCGCCGTCCCGTTCACGCTGATCTGGAAGCTCGTACCCGCGCTCGATAGAACGCCATCGTATCGCCTGACATTCTCGATGCTCCAGCCGCTCCGGCTGCCAAGGTCTTGCTTGTTCGACGGAGCCACGCCGAGGATGAGGTCGATTGAAAGATCTCCGCCGCCCTCGTAGACGACGTGATAGGCGGTTTCCGCGTCGAGCATGGCGCCGGCCGGCGCTGTGAACGTGTTCACGGCGATGTCCGTGTAGCTATTTGGGGACGTCAGGGAGTAGACCAGGGCGCCCAACCCGCCGGTGTTGTTCGCGTTGTAGATGTGGACGGCAAATCTCTCCCAAGCCTCCAAGCCCTCAAACTGGATATAGACCCCGACCGAAGCCAAGCGGTATCCGCCGGGATTCGACCCGGTCTCGAACCCTTGGGAGAATCTCTTGTCCGCGTCACCAACTGATATGCCAAGCGCCGGTGTTCCACTCTGCCCGGTGTTGCTAGCGAGCACGTTGACGGCCGCAGTGGTGGCAGACGCGAGGCGGGACGAGGAACCGACGCCGACGGAGTTAGTGGCTGAGACGCCGTAGGTGCGGGTATTGCCGGCGGAGAGGCCGATGTGGGAATAACTGGTTTCGGTGGAGCGGGTGTCGGCGACGAGGTTGGACCACGTGGCACCGCCGTTCAAGGAGACTTCGACCTTGTAGCCGGAGATCGCCTCACCGCCGTCGTCGTTGGGTGCAGTCCAGGACAGGTCGATCTGGGTCTCGCCCTGCGCGGTCGCGGTCAGTTCGGTCGGCATGGCTGGTTCGGCGCTGATCTCGGTCAGCGAGAGCGAGGCAGTCTCTCCTGCGGTCCAACTCAGCCCGGAATCGTTCCACTGCCTGGTTATGGGCGTCGACGAATCGGCGTCCTCGAAGCCGAAGGACGTTCCCCCAACGTTCAGCGTCAGGTCGCGCGAGGCGGGTGTCAGGTCCCTGGCAAATGTGATCTCCAGCCGTCCATTCGTATCAAGAACAATGAGAGTGATCGCATAGTCGGTGCTGTCGTGTCTGAAGTCATTGTCACTCAGGTGGACGCTACAGAAATTATTCGCAACGCCGTCGCTGCAGCCGAGCACTCCGGAACTATCCCTGATCACCAGCGTGGCTGACCAGACTTCGTGTTCCGCCTGGGCTTGAACGGGCAGAGCAGGCAGCCCCGCGAAGGCCACAAGTAATGCGATCGCCAGACCGAGCGCCGCAACGGCGCGGACGGTTAAGCGCCCGGGTCGTCCCGGCTTGGTCCTGTAGATATCGATATCAGTACTCCCTATAACCACACCAAATATGTTCATACATACCTCTATATTGGAGATATATTTGCATCGCACAGATGATACACCGTCACCGGCTACAGCAAAGTCCGGGAACAACAGCATGGAATGAGCGCCGCGGATCGGGCTCCGCCCTCACTACGGTTCCGACAACGTGAGCGATCACGCCCAGACGCCGACGCCGGCCGTCGGGAACGCTCCGGGCATCGCTGAAGCAGTGCCATTAGCTTGCCCCGGTTGGCTTGCCCCAGTCAGTGTGGTTCAGGGCGTTCCTGGGCCGGCCGCCGACCACCTGAAGCCGCTGCCTGCGCGGTCGACTCGGGGCGACCCGAGACTTCGAATACCGGCAACCTGTTACCGGCGTCTCACGAGGCGCACGCTTCCGGCCGAGTTCGCTGCTGGCGCAGCGTCGATTCGCGGCATGAGAGCCGGCCCAGGGCGGGCTGATTGGTACGGGCCTCGCTCGAAGACCCAAACTGCTCGGAGTAACGTGTCCCATGATGTCGATCATGGAGTCTCTGGTTGGGAAGTTGGGCACTCAAGGTGAATGAGCTCAGGCAGGCGATCCGCTCGTACCTCGACGCCATCGCAGAGGTCAGCCTCGTGGGAACGCCGGAGCTATCGCACTACACCGCGCTCGCGAACATGTTCAATGCGATCGGCGCTCAACTCACGCCTCGGGTCCGCGCTGTCGTGCATTATTCCGAGCAGGGTGGCCATCAACCCGACCTGGGGTTCTTCTCAAGCGCCGACGAGGTTCTTGGGAACCGGCCGAATATTGAGTTTGAGCGTGGCCTCGACGCCCACAGGAGTGGACAAGATCAAGAACCGATGATTTGACTTTCGCGCTCGAGTTGTCAATGGTGTTCTCGGCTTCGGGTTGATTATGGCGTTGGGACGAGCAACTGGCATTCGAGCGCATGCACTTCAGTCAACCGCCTGCCGGTGCACGGCGATTCAAAGCAGATGAAGGCTCCCGCTTGGAGCTGGCTAACAGTCGATACCGACGACCACGTCGTCAACGAGACCGTTGCGGACGGCCCAGATGACGAGTTCCTGTTTCGTCTCGATTCCCAGCTTGTCCTGGATCCGGTAGAGGGTATTGCGCACGGTCACGACGCTGTTGCCCCTCGCCTCGGCGATCTCGGCGTAGGGCGTGCCACTGGCGTAGCGCGTCAATGTCTCCCGCTCCAGCGCCGTCAGCTTGTCCGTGGGCTGAGGGGTGACGAGCTGCCGCTGGCCACGGAGCATGGCGAAGACCTTTCTGACTGCCTCGTCAGGAACTCGCAGCCCGCCTTCCGCCACATCCGAAACAGCCTCCACCAACTCCTCGGGACTTGAGTACTTCTGCAGGTAGCCCGTCGCTCCGGCGGCAACTGCATCGATCACCGCATCCTCTTCCGTCGCAGCCGTCAGCACAATGACCCGCGTGTCGGGCAGCAGCTCCATGATCTCCTGGCATGCTTCAATGCCGTTCTTGCGCGGCATGATCACGTCCATGACGACGACATCCGGTTTCAGCTGCTCGGCGATCTTTAGCGCCTCCTCGCCGTCTCCAGCCTGCCCGACCACGACGAAGCGGCCCGATTCCTCCAGCACATCGCTCAGGGCCTTTCTCATGATCGGATGGTCATCTACCACCATCACCCTGTGCCGACCTGCTGACGACATCTCATCTTCCTCCTTCGTCCGGCTGATGGGGAACCACGCAGGTGATGGTCGTGCCGCCGCCCCTGTCGGCGCTCTCCACGATCAGCGTGCCCCCCAGCTGCTCAGCGTCCGCCATCATTCCACTGATGCCCCGTCCCCGGTCGGCGTAATCGTCAGGCAGACCCATGCCGTCGTCCGACACGGACAGCCTGATTCGGTCGGCCTCGAAGCTCAGGCCGACTTCGACTCTAGCGGGCTTGGCGTGCGTAAACGCGTTGGTCAGGGCGTTGTGCGCGATCGAGAAGAGAGCGCTTCGTATCTCCGTGGTCAGTGGGGGTTCGGTCCCTGACTGTTGCATCTCGGTGGAGACGCCAGTAATCCGCTCGAACGTCATGCAGTGCGACCACAGGACTCGGCCCAGCTCCCTGCCGTCGAGAATGTGGCCCGCGTCGATCGGGCCCCGGATCTCCCACATCGCCGACTTTGACAGCGCAGCGGTCGCATCCAGCGCAGACAACAGTTCCTCATTCGACTCGCCGGCCAGTTGCCTGGCCCGGTGAATCCCCAGGCCGATCATATAGGCGGTCTGCGCGGTCGTATCGTGAATCTGCTGGGAGAGCTCGATGCGTTCCCGCCGTAGCTGACGCTCGCCGGACACCGCCTGTTGCCAGCGGAGGCGTTCGAACCGGGTGATCAAGCTGATGCCCAGCGCCATGGTGAACATCAACGCCAACCGCGCCACCAGCACTTTCTCCTGACCCGCCTCGAGGTTGAGTCCGGAGCCCACCGTCACACACACGAGAGCGTAGGCAAGCACAACCGCCGTTGTCCAGGCGAGACTGAGCCAGAACGACGAATAGACCACGGCGAATATGCCGAGGGCCGGGTAGTAGGCGAGGAAGATGAAGCTCGTGAATCCCCCGCCGACGACGACACCGTACGTAATCAGGGCAACGTCCATGACGCTCAGGAAAAGCAACCAACGTTGCGTGATGGCTCGATTCGACAGCAGCCGATAGTGGACCAGGCCGTTACCAGCCAGCAGCAGGACCGGCAGAGCCAGATACTCCAAGTCCTCGGGATACCAGAAGCCGGGCCGGTAAGCGGTGAGAAACACGGCCACCAACCAGATGAACCAGCGGCCCCAAACGGAGATCCATGTGGCATAGATGACGACGTCCGGCTCGGACATGGCGCCCGGCGACACCCACTTCTGTACGGCTTCGATGCCAGCCTTCAGCAAGCGCAGGCTCCTAGTCCAATAACGCGTGCCTGGCGGCGGATTGACATGACTGAAATATCCCTTCTTCCTAAAATCGCCACATCTATCGGCTGTTGCCACTGCGAACCTACTTCAATTGCCTAGGAGCGGCGAGGGCAATTAGTAGCAATTGGAATAGGTAAATTGCTATCCGGCAATTGAAAAAAGGCAAAATCAAGTCTTGCCTCATTGACCCATCGCTACTCACAGGCCGAATGTCAACATGTTGCACACTGCCTCTCCGTTTGGGAAGGATTATCTCGTTTGCCTTTTCGAGGAACAGTTGCATGTTGCTGTGTCATCGCCTGCGTTCAGGCCGAGGCTCAGCCTTCAAAACGCCTGCTGCGGCCTTCGTGCCTGCTGATGTCTGTTCACCCAGATGTGCCCCTCGTAGTTGACAGTGGGGACCTGTCGCCGCGGTCATCTTTCCTGACATGTCCTTGGGCGGGCGCAGGACCGGGATGCACTATCCCTGCTGGGGTGTTACGTGGTCTCGGCGCCCGGTCACCCTGGGCGTCGCTGATGCTGTCGGCGACCCCTCCGGCTGCACCCGCCGACGACAGCCCGGTTCTGACTCGCATCTTCACCAGCCGGACCAAGAGGTCTTCTGTCCGGGCGGCTCACCATTGCCCATGGCACACAGATATAGCGAATGTATGGGCCGCAGAAGGAGATGAAACGCGGAAGGACGCATTTGTCATACCTGGTCAAGCCAGCGCAGCTATCGCGCCTGGGGTAGCAGGCGGAGCAGTTCGCCAGCAACGGCTGCGTGGAGGAATTCAGCCGGTTCCGGGAGAGCTGGTTCCGAATGGAATCGATAGACGCACTTCGAGGCGGGGACATTGTCCAGACGTTGGCCCATCAGATAGGCGGCCGCCGCCTGATTCGCAACAACCTCAGCAGGCTGCTGAAAAACGAGTGCGGGAGAATGGAGGTCTGAGCCAGCGGCTGGTTGAGGGCGTTCAGTATGCGTGGTGAGACTGAACGGCAGGCGACGTTGATGTTGGGCTTGACCCCGGAGAGGTTCGTGCCCAGGGACCACCCGCTGTGGCGGATTAAGCCGCTGGTCGATTCGGCGTTGGGGCGCATGTCGCCCTTGTTCGATGAGGTCTATGCAGCGGGTGGACGGCCCTCGATCCCGCCCGAGCACCTGCTCAAGGCGAGCCTGCTGTTGGCGTTCTACACGATTCGTTCGGAGCGCCAGTTCTGCGAGCAACTGCGTTACAACATCCTGCTCAAGTGGTTCCTGGACCGCAACGTCGAGGATGAGCCGTTCCACCCGACGACGTTCACGAAGAACCGCGAGCGCCTGCTGGAGGCGGACCCCTGTTCAAGCCAGGGGCAGGCTGCGGCACGAGTGCTGCTCAAGGAAGTGGTGCACGAGGCGCGTCGCAGGCGGTTGCTCTCGGCCGACCACTTCACGGTCGACGGCACGCTGCTGGAGGCCTGGCCCTTGCCAAGAGCTATCGACCGCGCGACGAGCACGGGCCGCGCGGCGGCGGGCGCAACCGCGATGCGGACTTCAGAGGCCAGCGCCGCAGCCGTGACACGCACGTCTCGACCACTGATCCCGAGGTGCGGCTCTAGCGCAAAGGCAAACAACAGGAGGCGCGGCTCTGCTATCTGGGCCATGTCCTCACCGAGAACCGGCACGGCCTGGTCGTCGACGTCGAGCTGACCGAGGCCGACGGGTATGCCGAGCGTGAGGCGGCGCTCGAGATGCTGGAGCACAGCGTCTGTGGTCCAGCGACCGTGGGCGCCGACCGCGGCTACGACACGCGCGACTTCGTCCGCTCGTTGCGGAACTTGGGTGGAACCCCGCATGTGGCCCAGAACGACCGCGGGCGACGCAGCGCGATCGACGGCCGGACGACGCGGCATGACGGCTACCGTCAGAGTCAACGCTGGCGCAAGCGGGTCGAGGAGGTCTTCGGCTGGACCAAGACGATCGGCGGAGGCGGCAAGCTGCGCTACAGCGGTCGGGCCCGCAACAAGCTCTGGTTGGAGCTGACCGCCGCCGCCTACGACCTCACCCGCCTCGCCCAACTCGAGGCCGCCACCGCATAGCCCGACGCCGGCCGAACCCCCACCCAGGCCGCCGGAACGTCCCTCACCGCTCTAACTGGACCTGCCGTTCAGCTCACTCGAGCCCGCTCAGCCAAGCCCTACTCCCGCTGCCAAGCCCCAACCGGTCATTGTTCAGCAGCCTGCTAGGGCCTGTTCACTTTGGGGGATGCAGAGGTAGAAGTGACGCATTCCGGCTGGACCATGGGAGGCGGGACCCCCTCAGCCTTCGGCAGCTCCCCCTGCAAGGAGACCTTTGAAAAACTCATGATTCCCATCTCCCCCCCTTGCGGGGGGAGATGTCACGGAGTGACAGAGCAACTGTCTTGATGGTCAAGCGCTGAGCGGCGCTTGCCAGGGGGTATTGGTCTTGAGGATGGCGTTGAGGATGACCAACAGCTTGCGCATGCAGGCGGTGAGCGCCGACTTCTTGGGCTTGCCCCTGGCCAGCAGGCGCTGGTAGAAGTCGCGGATCACGGGGTTGTGCCGGCTGGCAACGAGCGCGCTCATGTAGAGCGCGGCGCGGACACTGGCGCGACCGCCCCAGATGCTGCGCGAGCCGCGCCACTGGCCGCTGTCGCGGTTGTAGGGGGCGACGCCGACCAGGGCCGCGATCCGGCGCCGGTCGAGTCGGCCCAGTTCGGGCAGTTGGGCCAGCAGCGTGCGCGCGAGCTGCGGACCGACGCCGGGCACGCTGCGCAAGAGCTGGTCGTGCGCCCGCCAGTGCGGACTGAGTTGGACGCTGGTCTGCAGCTGATCGTCGAGCTGCGCCAGTGCCTGCTGCAGCCAGGCGATGTGCGCCTCGATTCCGGGTCGCACGGCGGCGCGGGCGGCGCGCCGGCGCTGGCGCTCGGCGACCAACATCGCGACCAGCTGCCGACGCCGGGCGACCAGGTCGCGCAACGCCTGGGTCTCGGCGTCGGGCAGCGGTCGCAGCTCCGGTCGGACCGCCTCGGCGAAGTGGGCCAGGACCTGAGCGTCGAGCGCATCGGTCTTGGCCAGGCGGCCCGT
Source organism: Dehalococcoidia bacterium (assembly GCA_965261715.1). GTDB lineage: Bacteria > Chloroflexota > Dehalococcoidia > Bin125 > Bin125 > Bin125. The sequence continues at coordinate 1,551,256 of OZ253471.1, read as the reverse complement.
GGCGCGGGCGAAGTCGCGCACCTGGCGCGGGTTGACAACCACGACCGGCAGCGCCGCGGCGGCCAACGCCGCGACCAGCGGCAGCTCCAGACCGCCCGACGCCTCCAGCACGATCCGTTCCGGCGCCACAGCGCCCAGCTGCGCCACCACGGCCTCGATCCCGGCCTCATCGTTGGCCAGCCGCTCGGCTCGCCGCGCGGGCCGGATGCCGACATCCAACCAGTGCTTGGATACGTCGATGCCGACGTAGGTACTCGTCTCCGTCATCTCCAGCTCCTATCCTGCGCTGGCCCGTCCTTGCAACATGCGGGCTCGGGGCCCCAAGCAACTGTTCGGGCTCATTCGCTGCTGGCGTGCGGCGACCCAAGCTCTGTCACGGCCTCGAAGGCCCAGGGGGGATCGGTCTGCCGCACCCCGGTTCGCCTCGGGAGTCACGTGCTCCCGAGGCGATAGCGAAGATACAAGGGGGGGTCCGCCGCCAGCGACCAGATAGGCCTTGAGAAGGGGACCCCCCTCTGCCTGTGGCATCTCCCCCGCAAGGGGGGCGAATGGGACTTTTCAAAGGTCTCTGCTGCAAGGGGGAGCGGGAGAGTTGATAGGCGCTTCGATTGGGATCGCGCTGTCAATGTGAACAGGCCCTAGATGTCCGAACTCCATCCGTTTTGTCGCATCTCGGACGCGATCATTTGCAGAACGCTTTCGGATTCTCGGGCAGACGAAACTCTACGCCCGTCACATTCGTGCTTGTGACCCGTACCAACCGGGCATCGGATCGGTACTTGGACGGGCCTCCACTGCCCATGTATATCCAGCAGTCGCTGCTCCAGGCGCTTAGCCTATACTCTCCTTTGCCTGGCACTGCTATCGAAAACGACCCATCGGAGCTGGACCGAATGCTGGCAAAGCCAGCACCTTCCGCGTTGATCCATTGACCGGGTCGGGGTGATCCGTCAGCGTTGAGTACATTGCCGGAGATGCGAAGCTCGCACATTCCGGCCTGAAGTTGCCAGCGAAGATCCCTGATATCGGAATCGGACACCAAGATCAGTCTCGCCTGAGCGGCAGAACCTGTCGCACCGTTCCGTCGGTAATAGACGGTGCAACCACTGATTTCGGCTTGCAGTCGGACCGATCCGGTCTCGGGAGCGGCAACCGCAAATGAGCCATCGTCGTTCGTCCTCGTGCTTTCCCACCTGCCACCACTGTGGGCCTGAACCTGCACATTTGCAATCCCATTGCCGGCGGCGGTTCAATGCCGGACTGGTTCAGCTCCGTGGGTACAGAGGTGATCCGCTCAAATGTGTCGCAATGCGACCAGAGAACTCGCCCGAGCTCCCGGCCCTCATGAATGTGGCCTGCGTCGATTGGGCCCCGGATCTCCCACATTGCCGACTTCGACAGCGAAGACGTCGCCTCGAGCGCGGACACAAGATCCTCGTTTGAGTCGTCTGGTAGCGCCCGTGCCCGATGAATGCCGAGATTAATCATGAAGGAAGTCTGCGCGACGGTGTCGTGGATCTTCTGGGACAGCTCGATCCGCTCTCGTCGCAATCCTTGCTCCCTGGACACAGCAGCCTGCCAGCGGAGGCGTTCGAACCTCGTGATCAGGCCGATGCCCAAGGCGACGGTGTACATCGCCGCCAATCTGCCGACTAACACCTTTTCTTGGCCGACACCGAGATCAAGTCCCGGTCCCGTCAACACGCAGACAAGGGCATAAGTCAGCGCGGCCAACGACGTCCAGGCGAACGTGGCCCAGAGAGAGGAGAAGATCACGGCGAAGAGGCCGAGCGCCGGGTAGAAGGCGAGGAAGGCGAAGCTCGGGAATCCTCCACCGACGACGACGGCAAACGTGATCTGGACAACGTCCGTGACGCTGAGCAGGAACAACCAGCGCTGAGTGACCGACCGCCAGGTGAGGAGTCGATAGTGGATCAGCCCGTTGACCATCAGCTGGACGACCGGCAGAGCTAGATACTTGAGCTGTTGGGGGTACCAAAAGCCGGGGCGGTAGGCGATCAGGAATACGACCACCAGCCAGATGAACCAACGACCCCAGAGAGAGATCCATCTCGCTTTCAGGACCACCTCGTGCTTACTCAGGGGCCTGGTGAGAACTATTCCCGATGGACTCGATAGTGACCTTCGGCACGCCCGGGTCCCGGTCCAGCGTTACGCCCAATGCTCCAAACCAACGAGTCTTACCGGCGCGCGGATCATTTGCCGCCGAGCCCCTTGACGCTCACAACTGAAAATCCACTTTGGATGTTCAGCGAAGACGAGAGCGTTGGATACCAATGTCGTATTGGCATAACGCTGCCCGGCGTATGAGCAGAAGACAAAGGCATTTGCCGTCAATGTGACCTATCGCAACTCAGCCGGGAATGGCAGACTCTATTTCGGTATGGATGCTGGCAAGGGTTCGCTCGCTGTTGGAGTGTGTCCTCAAAGGGACACTTTGGCGAAGCTGACATCTAAGACAAGCTCGGGAGAAGTCTCGTGGTTCAGTCCGACCAAGAACCGACGCGGACCGTTGTCAACGACCACGCCGCGGTTCGCAACGGGATCTCGCTCGAGAGAGGGGACAAGTCCAGTGTGAATAAGGGCGGTTCGCACGCGAACACTCTGCAGCTCCATGCGGTAGGCGCATGGCATGCGCGTCGGAAGGACGTGTCGATGATGCCGACAAAGAACCAGTGGGGTCTGCTCGTGGTCCTAGTTGGAGTTGTCGTTGTTCTATGCGCCTTTGCGGCTGTGGCATGCGGGGATCCGTCTGTTAACGAGCCAGGTCTCGCGCGAACGGCGCAAGGTGATTCCCCAGAAGAAGGCCCAGCCGACTCGTCGTCGGACGGAGGTGTGGAGTCGGATCGAAGAGAGGACCCAGTTGGCCAATCAGCGCAAGCATCTCCGCGATCCTCACTCACGGATTCAGAGGCGACATCTCCAGACGATGCTCAGTCGGAAGCAGATTTGGAATCAGATCAAAGCGAGGCCTCTCGTACCGAAGATACGGAGAGGGCAGAGGTGGAGAAGGAGACGGAGCAAGACTCGTACGAAGTGCCGTTCGAATCTGTCAGCGCGGGGGCAGCGCATACCTGTGGAATCCGCTCGTCGGGCGAAGTCGATTGCTGGGGATATAACTACCTTGGCCAAGCGTCGGCTCCGGAAGGCCGCTTCGTCCAGGTCAGCACCCGGGGTTGGCACACCTGTGGTATTAGGGAGTTGGGCGGAGTTGAGTGCTGGGGAAACAACGACTATGGCCAAGCTGATGCGCCGGAGGGGCACTTCGTCCAGGTCAGCGCCGGGTGGGGGCACACCTGTGGAATTCGCGCGTCGGGCGATGTCGTGTGCTGGGGAGACAACGACGATGGGCAAACCGATGCACCAGAAGGCCGCTTCATCCAGGTCAGCGCCGGCAACCTATACAGTTGCGGAATCCTCGCTTCGGGAGAAGCCGAGTGCTGGGGACTTAGCATTTTCCCCTATTGGTTTGTGGGAGAGGCAGACCGCAAATTCATCCATGTCAGCGCGGGGTGGGCGCACACCTGCGGAATCCGCGCGTCGGGTGATCTCGTGTGTTGGGGTAACTACAGCGCCAGGCCTGATGTACCGGAAGGCCGCTTTGTCCACGTCAGCGCCGGGTTTGGGCTCACCTGTGGAATCCGAGAGTCGGGGGAAGTCGAGTGCAAGGGAGACAACGCAGATGGCCAAGCTGATGCGCCGTCAGGGCACTTCGACCAAATTAGCGCCGGAAGAGGGCACGCCTGCGGAATCCGCGCGTCGGGCGATCTCGTTTGCTGGGGACGTAATGCGCAAGGCGAAGGGAACTCCCCGGGCAGCCGCTTCATGCAGATCAGCGCCAAAGGATCGCTCATCTGCGGAGTCCGTGCGTCGGGCAATGTCGATTGCTGGGGAGGTAACTACAACGACCAACCTGATCCGCCGGAGGGCCGCTTCGTTCAAGTCAGCGTCGGGAGTTCGCACACCTGTGGTATTCGGGAGTTGGGCGGAGTTGAGTGCTGGGGAGATAACTTCGGCGGCGAAGCTGATCCGCCGGAGGGCCGCTTCGTTCAAGTCAGCGTCGGGGGTTCGCACACCTGTGGAATCCGCGAGTCGGGAGAAGTCGATTGTTGGGGACGGAAAGAATTTGGCCAATCTGATGCGCCGGAAGGCCGCTTCGTCCAAGTCAGCGCCTCATATCAGCTGACCTGCGCTATCCGGAGTTCGGGGGAAGTCGAGTGCTGGGGAAGAGACACCGAGAATGGCCAAGTCGATGCGCCGGAAGGTCGCTTCGTGCAGGTCATGGCCTTGTCAACATACGCGTGCGGAATCCGCGAGTCGGGAGAGGTTGAGTGCTGGGGACCCCGACCCTTCCGAAGCCCAACTGATGCGCCGAAGGGGACCTTCGTCCAGCTCAGCGGTGGTCTCTCTTCGGGCTGCGGAATCCGCCCCTCGGGCGAAGTCGAGTGCTGGGGACCCAACGACGTTGGCCAAGCTAATCCGCCGGCAGGGCGTTTCGTCCAGGTCGTCGTCCGGGGAAAGTCCGCCTGTGGAATTCGCACATCGGGCGAAGTCGAGTGCTGGGGGGGAGCAATTTACAATGTAATTTTGTAGCTACCGATATTTGACAAGCCAAATGGATCTGCGGCTGGCCGCAGATCCCCTCACGCAAGAGAGGTCAAGCATAGGACGTGGTAGTCCCCATTGGTAAACACTAGGTATGGTCGGCCTCGAGCGTGGCTTCGGCTTACCTTGGTCGGCTTTCTAATTGTGACTTCCCTCTAGTGTCCTGAGTCGCTAATGCGATGAATAACGGGGTATGGTGTTGATGGAGCCGGTTTGGCCGTCCGGGGCTCTCGGTGGAGTGTCATGCGTACCCGACTGGGCCGCCCGACGGTGACGATCGTGCTGAGTGATGAAGAGCGAGAGACGCTGGAGCGCTGGGCGCGCTGACCGAGCACGGCGCAGGCCTTGGCGCAGCGCAGCCGGACCGTGCTCGCGGCGGCGGCCGGGCAGGCGAATATTGAGATCGGCGCGGCGCTCGGTTGCCATCCGCTCACGGCCGGCAAGTGGCGGCGACGCTTCGCCCAGCGTCGGCTGGATGGACTGAGCGATGAGCCGCGTCCCGGCGCGCCCCGCACGATCGGCGACGAGCTGGTGGAAGCGGTGATCGTCAAGACGCTGGAACAGCAACCGCGCCACGCGACCCACTGGTCGACCGGTCGATGGCCGCCGAGCTGGGCATGTCGCAGACGGCGATCTCCAGGATCTGGCGCGCCTTCGACCTCAAACCGCACCTCGTGGAGCAGTTCAAGCTGTCGCCCGACCCGCAGTTCATCGACAAAGTGCGCGACGTGGCCGGCCTCTATCTCAACCCGCCCGACGCGGCCGATGCTGCCGGGCGTGCCCCGCCGTCAGACGCACGATGACGTGCCTCGTGGCGCGACCAATCTCTACGCCGCGCTGAATCGCCTGCCCCGCACTTGATGCGGGGTTGCCTCGGGACACGTGATCGCCGACCTGACCCCGAGACACCGTGCCCGCGAGTTCCATCGGTTCCTCGACCTGATTGACGAGCAGGCGCCCGACGAGCTCGCCGTGCATGTCGTCTTGGACAACGCGGCCACCCACCGCACCGCCGAGATCCAGCGCTGGCTCCAGCGCCATCCCCGCTTCCGCTTTCACTTCACGCCGACCTACAGCTCCTGGATGAACCTGGTTGAGCGCTGGTTCGCCGAACTGACCAACAAATGGCTACGGCGCGACGCCCACGGCAGCGTGGCTGACCTGACCCGCGACATCGAACGCTGGGTCGCCGGCCGGAACGAACATCCGCGCCCCTTCGTCTGGCATAAGACCGCCAACCAGATCTTCGACAACCTCGCCGGATATCTCAACCGTATTCCTGACTCAGGACACTAGGCGCACAGTTCGGAGTAGTCCGACTGAGCGTTTCCTGCGAGGGGTCTTCGCTCCTTCTCGTTGAAATTGGTAACTTGGAATCTGGTGAGTTAGGCTTCACAGACCTCACGCTTGCCGTCGGCCAGCGCACAGCTGAAACGTCACCCTGGAGTATGGGCTCTCGTACGAAGTCAGGACGCACCTCATACTTCTTTCGCTCTCAAGACCCGCAGGGTTTGATAGCGCAGCTGCAGGGCGCTTCGGTCGTCACCGTCGAGATTCCCAGCCTCTGATTTGGTTCCGTCTCGTTCGACATACCGGGTATGTTCGACACCCCAATACAGCAGAATCTGGAGGAGTGCGGATACTACAAGATGGGAGAGTTTCGCAGGCTGCGACCTAAACTTGTTGCTTGTACGAACGACTCTGAAAGCGGCGCCGCGGGTGGGAGTGAGACGACTGATGTTGCCACCGTTTCATCCGATGGTTGGATGGCCGAAGCGATCACGCTGGCGGCCGAGGCCTATCACTCTGCCGATGGTGCATGGCCGGGATTCGATCCCACAGAGCACCAGGCGGTGTTGGCCCATCGCGACGCCGGCCAGATCACCGAACTTCTCACAATCGGTGTTGCCGCTCCCGAAAGACTAGGCGCCGCCGCGACGCTCGCGACGACCGGAACACCGTTCTGCGCACTGGCACGCGTGGCGGGGCTGAGCGAGAAGACGCTGTCCATCCTGAACGAGATTCAAAACTTCAGCTTTCAAGTCGATTTTGGCCCCATGGCTAATGGTCTTTACGTCATGATTGTCGATCTGGAAACCGACAGGTTCAATCCGTTTGTCGACCACAAGGCACAGTGGCGTGAGTTCGTGATGCATGAGCTGTTCCATCACTACCAGCACGGGGCTTGGGCGCACGTCCCAGGTCGCAATTTCAAGACATACGTCTACGATTCAGGCAACCTGGAACTAGCCGCGCTTGAAGACCGGGCCCTACGCGCCGCTGCAACCGCCAAGGTCCAGGAGGCGCGACGGCGAGCAGCGGGTCACTTCGTGGCGATCCGGCTCCTGCGCCCGGAGCGCGTAGCCCAAATCGTGCACGATGAGGGACAGGAGCGAATTGAGGGCACGCCTCGTTATCTGGAGCGTCGCCTCGACTTCCGACTCGCAGAGGATGGCTCATTCCAACTGCTCACAGATCCTGAGGAGTTGCTAGCTGACGGTCGGCGCTCGGGAGAAGGGGTGAGGCGCTACTTTGCGTTTGCACGCTTCTATGAGACTGGGGCAGCCATCATTCGTTTGCTTGATCTGTTCGAGATCGGGGACTACGCGCCCCGGATCGAGGCCGGCATGAGTCCCGCACAGGTGCTGCTGGACTTCCTCGCCCTGACGCAGGACGAAGTGGAGCAGCTGCTGGCCGAAGCGCGAGCCGCCTACGACCCGGACAACGAACTGCCGGCTCTCGCGGTCCGGCTCGCGGCCGCCGCAGCCAAGGAGGATTGGGACGGACCCGGAGGGTGACGGCCACCAGGCAACGCCGGCAGCTATCTTGCCAACTTGGTCGACTCCACTCAGGTTTGGCGTCTTCTCGCGTCAACGAGTTCCCCGGCCTCTGACCACGCCCCACCAAACTGGACGAAATCAAGAACCGTTGCGTTGACGTTCGCGATGGGCTTCTAGCAAAACGGTTGCGGCGACGAGTGAACACTCGGGTAACGGACCGTCATTGTCACGTTTCCAGGCCGGTGCGAAATCGACGAGCTCCCATTCTGCGAGCCATTGATCAGGTCCCTCCGCATCCTGGAAACTGCCTTTGCAGCTCAAGCCCGGCGATGACGCGACAGAGAGCTGCGCGGCAACGGCAATGAAAAGAAGACCGACAGTTCTTCCTCGATACGTTTTCATCCATGAAAGCCGTGCCTCTGTTCCCGGCAAACAACCGGGCGGCCAATGCGACACTTCGTCGAAGTACCCTTCCGCTACGAACAAAGCTCCTAGCCTTCGTCTTCGAATTATGAAAGCGTCGCGTCAGCCGTCTTCAACTCGGCCGACGTAGTCGTTCGCGGCGCGATCCAGAGGAGTGTCATCGTCCCGAAACGTTCCAAAGACGGAGGTGCTTCGCAGATCCGTGCCGTGGGCGTAAGGCTATAGAAGTCTGGGTCCTGGCTGGTGGTGCCAGGGGCCGCACGTTCGAGGCCTTCCGACTGGCAACAGAGTCCAGGCGCGGACGAGCGGGAGCTAGCCTGCTCGCGGTGGTCGGTACACGTCAGCGTGCTCGCGCTGACGATGACTCGGTCATGGAGAAAGGCTCGACGCATGGTTCCCGGCTCGATGTAGCACGGGTCGCCCTTCTCATTCCCGCAGTTCACCGCGTACGAAGCTGACAAATGTGGCGTTCAGCTCCTCCTTGTCCTGTCGCTGTGCAGTGAGCGTGAACGTGTAGTATTCGTTCGCGTCTGGGCATGACGCGTCCCGGCGGACGACGATACTCGAACCAGTACCGGCGGCGCGCACATTCCACAGACATCTCGGCAGGAGCTGGAACCGTTCTCCCAGCGAATCTCCTCACCGTTTCGCACGACCAACGTGAGCGGGCTCGACCTGATCGACCCGCGCCTGACGGGTGCTCGACTCTGCGACTTCGTCCAACTGGCGCAGATGTGGCGAAGTCGCAGCCCGGACCCGGCTAGGGGCCCGGCAACCCAGAGGAAACTAAACTCGTATGAGTTGACGTTCGCGCCACACATCTGAGTCACCTCGCCCGAATGGCGACAGGCGTTGACGTTGCCAGATAAGAGCCCAGGTGATGATCCCGCCGTGTGTCGAAAGTTAATCCTGCCCATGAGGCCCGACGAACCCGTTCGTCGCTGTCGTTGGTTGCAGACGTTCGCTTCTGCCGAGCAGTTGATCACCCACTGAAGTGCCGGAGCATGACGCCGTTTTCAGAGTCGAGACGAACTTCAACATCATCAGGGTGTTCGACGTCAGGTACGAGCTTTCTCCACGCGCGGACCCGCACTTCTTCCAATCTCTCGCGAACGTATCCTGACCCTTCGAGAGTCAGAGTCCTATTGGACCCAGTGGTTAGGCTGTACGCAGATCGCGTGCCGGTCGCCACTTTTGGCTCGTAGTTCGTCCCAGCTGAAGCCTGACGGACCAAGCGAGGAAGCTCGTCCAGAGTTGCTGAAGAAGCAGAAACGTCGAGCGGCTGCCCGGCGCAGTCGGCGGCAGTGCGATTCGTTGATGGTGTGTACCAGTCAGCGTCATCTGGTCTCCGAACCAGCGCCGTGCAACCCCTGACACGTTGCCACAGACGGGTCTTCGTGTGACCAAGCCCTATTGCCACCGTTGCGGCCATCTGCTCCGCTTCAAGGTTCTGTAGGAGAGTCAGTGAGCCACATCTGACATGGCCAGCGTCGGCATCTGCCTTCTCGCTGCTCAAGTCGACCTTGCTCCATATAGACGTTGTTCGCAGGTCGGATTCTTCCAGCGAGAGTTCTCAGCATACAGTCTGCATCGCTCACGCAGACCAACCAGTTTCTTTGGAAGCTGCTGACGAAGATCTCTAGTCTGCCCTGCCGATTACCTACGAGCCGGTCGTTCTCATCGTCATAGCCAATGCTGACTTCCGGAATCTTCCCGTTGGTTTCAATCTTATCCCCTGGAAGGTGCGTCGCAATCACTGGGCCTCTACTTTTTGCCGGGCTGGCACGCACCAAATGCGTCGCCACACTCCTCGTCACACCCAACCACGAAGAACATGGCGTGTGCCGCCAAGAGACCAACCAACAGTTGCCGACCAAGAGCCCATAGCATTTCCATGAACCGAACTCCCGTCGCATCGCTTTAACGATCGATGCACAGTTACGGCATTAGCCGTCATCGCCGTCTCGAAGGACTGAAGGGCGCGGGGAGAGGTCAATGCCACTTAACCCTCGGTCAACCGGTGCCGCGTCTCGTACCATCCAGGCGACGAGGTTCCAAGCAAGGTTGGCTAGCACAGCGCCGATTGCCTGCTACCTGGGACGCTCCCAATGGACCGGTTGGGTTCCGGTCAGGCGCATTCGAAGGCCCATGCCGGATGTTGGCCCTTGGAGGGTCCACAGGCGCCTGGTGATGCTCGACGTGGCGAACCGACTTTCGCGCCAGTCCAAGTCCCACCCGCACACGTGCCGAATTCCAGGACCCACATGGAACTGCGATCTCGCCGGGTCGATCTGAGTGGTCCAGCCGACGCAGACTCCTCCTGTCGCCAGGTGCGCTACGAAAGTCTCTGGTCTCTCGGCTCCCAAATCCGCGGAAGCAACGGGCAGGCGTGTCCACACGGAGGCTGTAAGAGCAACTATGTGCGCTGGCGACAAGCGGGGCGCAGGCGAGAACCGTCGGAGCTTGGATTGGCGCTCCTCACAACGGGTCCACTTCGGCTCAGCTCGGATTTCAGCATGCGGCGAGAGACGAGATCGGCACCATCGGACAGGCCCACAGCCGGTGACAAAGGCGTCTCGTGCGGCACAGCGTCGTCCCGGGACCATGTTTCTGTTGCCCCTAGCTCAACAGCTTGTGCCCCTCGGCCTCTCCTGCGCGGGCTGCGACCCGTCTGGAGATGCCTAGTGGCATGCTCGGGTAGGCCGTCTTGCACACCAACTGAGTCCTTGATGATCGAACGACATCAAGGACTGATGGACTCGAATGGCCAAAGTCACTCACTGCGAGTGGGGAAAATGTCAGCCGACACTTGGGCAAATGAAAGGTGAATTGAGACTTTTCGGCCCGGGTGCTTCGCGACTCGTATTGCCAAGTGTTGACGAATCCCGCGATTGAGGCGGTCGGCGCCTGGCTCAGCGGTGCGCCGGAGGAGAGTCGGCGCGGGTTCATGCGCTGAGGTTGGAAACCGACCGTTACGCAGAGTCAACGTGATCGTCCTGGGGCGGTGAAATCAGCATCGTTCTCCCGGGACACTGCACATAGATATCCACAAAACATCGTTGAGCAGGCCGCTGCGGACAGCCAAGCCCTCCAGTTCACGCTTGGTCTCAAGGCCGAGTTTGTCCCGGATGAAGTAGAGGACGTTGCGTACCGTGACGACGCCATAGCCTCGTTACTTGGCGATCTCGGAGTTGGACCTGCCTCTGGCGGCTTGCGTTAGCGTCACGTGCTCGATCGTCGTTAGCCGGTTCGCCTACGACCCAACAACAGCCGTTCATGCAGGCCTTGAACGATTGTCCAGTGGCAGCCGTTGAGCCCTGGTACCCGGTTCAGCGGGTACGCAGCCTTGCACGCCATGACCGAAGCCCCCCCAATCTCGATTGGACTGGCATGAGCGTGGTTGAGTAAGGCCGCACTCGTCGTCGTCGCGTCGATGAATCGGGCTTCCCTGCCGAATAGTTGTCATCCACCCAGTAGTCGACTGCTCAAGCCGTTCTCATTCGAGCGCATCTTGGGTTCGCTCGGATGGACCTTGGAGGCTGACCATCGCAATGTTCGGCGCCAAACCGCAAAAGTGATGAGAAGCGGTCAACGCATTTGCCTACTTGGACGATAGCGAGTTTCCCACTTAGAAATGGTCCAAATTGCCCTACCTGCTGACTGGTGATCGATATAGCGTTATCGCCATTGACTTTGAGCACTGTAACCAGCGAAGGCAACGGGCACGTTCAGTAATGTTGGATACCATCGACCAGCGTGGCGTTGAGGTGCCGGTAAGGCGTGGGATCCTGGTCGCTACGCTTCCGGTGGTTCTTTGGGGTCTGGGATTGCCTCTGGAGGCGTGGCTGCCGGTCTCCGCCCAAGATTCCGAGGCGCGGCTCGTCCGCGGCGATGGATATCAGACACGCGAAGGACTTGAACCAGTCAGCATCAGCGCGGGCGAGGGCCAGAGCTGCGGTGACCGCAGCGACGGCGCCGCGGCCTGTTGGGGCGGCAACCAACATGGACAGGCAGAGCCGCCCAGCGGCTATTTCAGTCAGGTCAGCGCGGGAGGACATCACAGCCAGACGGCAAATGAGAAGGGAAATGGCTAATGGCACAGGACGGCGACGATCGATACACATTCCGAGCTAGACCGGTTGAGCGGGCGACTGCAGCCGAAGCAGCTGAGCGTCAAGAGGAGCTCCAGTCGCTATCGGCGGCGTCAGTTGAAACACAGGAGGCCGAGGTGCAGCATCGGTCCGATGCAGTCCAAGACGTACTTCTGGATGCCGACGATCGATCAAGTGCATTGGCGCTTCGGTATGCGCGTCGAGGGCAAGATGCGATCGGTTCAGTCGTGGGGTCGACTCTTATCTTGGCAGGCATATTCATAGCTCCACTTGTCTCGATTGGCTTCGGAATCGATATCACTCTGTTCGACCTGTTCCGAATCGCCGAGGATATATTCTCCTGGGTCTCGGAGGATAGGTCGGGCGTCTTGCAAGTGTTCCTGGCGATTCCTGTAGTCGCTGTAATCGTACTCTTGATCGGTTTCTGGAGCCTTGCTGGCGCTGCTGGCATGGTACAGCCCGTGACAAGCGGAGCGGCCAACTTGTCCCGGCTGCTTGGCCTGACGCTGCTCGTCGCAGAAGTCGCATTGGTAATCTGGCTGGCCACGGAAGTGGATCAGGGCACCGGGTGGGTCTTCTCTTCTGCTGGTCTGTGGCTGTGGTTGATAGGTTCGATCTTAGTCATCGCCAGCCCAAATCTTGCTCGAATGTTGTTTCCGGCTAGACCGGAACCAACAGTTGGAGCGTCCGAGGACGAGTATGCGACGGGTCCACCACTTGCAGGGACCAGATTAGCTAGCGACGCTTCAATCCAAGTGTTGCTCATGCCCCTTGCGCTTCTCACCGCGCTGGTACTGGGCATATGGGTGGACGAGAAGATCTTATTGGTGATGTTGGTCGCGATCCCTGCGGGTGCGACTCCGCTCGCGGCTGCTTCACTCCACGGGGAGGTCATTCGGCGTTGGCATGACAAAGTAGCCATCGGGGGTGCCAGAGTCCCACTGATTCGAGTCCACGCCGGGTGCGCCATGGTGGGCTGGGCGGCAGCGCTTGGTGTGTATTCGCCCGCCGGCTTGTGCGTCCTCGCCGCGGTCGTTGCGTCCCTCTGGCTCTCTCTGATACACGGGCAGCCCCTCCGCCGAGTGGACGACGAGGAGTTCGCCATCCAGTTTGGCGCACGGCGCTGGACGTCATCACCAAGGCAACTTACGTACTGGGCGCTGTTAGCGGCCATGTTCGCAGCATTGGCTGGCCTGATCGTCACCCTGACCTAGCCGATGCTGATGATTCGTAGAGCAGACAGGCCCTGCTAGTGAGGCCCAACCTTTCAGTAAGGAGCACTACCAATGAGTCGCGCGATTGGCATTGATCTGGGGACGACCAACTCGGCAGTTGCGGCGATTGACGCGAACGGCCAGCCGTATCTGATTCCAAACTTGGAAGGACAGCGAACCACACCCTCGGTCGTGGCCTTGACCGAGACCGGGGAGCGACTCGTGGGTTCGGCAGCAATGCGTCAAGCGGCGACCAACCCCAACAACACCCTGTTCAGCGTCAAGCGGATCATGGGCCAGCGATTCGCAGACCAGTCGGTTCAGGTCGCCAGGGAATTGCTGCCCTACGAGGTGATTGAGCACGAGAACGGCGATGCATGGGTGTGCCTGGGCGAAGACGCGCTGGCTCCGCCAGAGGTGGCCGCCATGGTGCTGCAAAGGCTCAAGGCCGACGCTGAACGGCATCTTGGCGAGCCGGTCACCGACGCCGTGATCACCGTGCCGGCCTACTTCGACGATGGACAACGCAATGCCACCAAGGCGGCCGGAACGATCGCGGGCCTCAACGTCTTGCGGATTGTCAATGAGCCGACCGCTGCCGCTCTGGCGTACGGCTATGGCGCCGCAGAGGTTTCTGCCCAGAACGAGGGCAACCACATTGTCGTCTATGACTGGGGCGGCGGAACGTTCGACGTGTCGGTTCTGCGTTTGCACGAGGGAGTCTTCCAAGTCTCTGCTACGGCTGGCTACGCATTTCTCGGTGGGGACGATCTTGACGTGTTCGTGGTCGAACACCTATTGGGCGTGTTTCGCGAGCAGACCGGCCTCAATCTAACAACCGACCAAGCGGCCTTGATGCGAGTCAAGGTAGCCGCAGAGCAGGCCAAGACTGAGTTGTCAACAGCCCAGAACACTACCGTCAGCCTGCCCTACATCACGGCCGACGACAGCGGCCCCAAACATCTTCAGTGTGAGCTGACCAGGACTGAGTTGGAGAATCTCGTTGCCGAGTTGGTCCAACAGACGCTTGTGCCCTGTAAACGCGCGCTGGCGGATGCCGGTCTCAGGGTGGACCAGATCGATCACGTGCTGCTGGTCGGCGGTCAGACCCGAATGCCGATGGTACAAGCCACTGCACAGGAATTCTTCGGCCAACGACTGGACCAAAGCGTCCATCCGGACGAGGTGGTCGCGCTCGGCGCGGCGGTACAAGCGGGACTGATCTCGGGAGAGATTGGCCGGCAGATGTTGCTGCTGGACATCACTTCGCAAACGCTGGGCACTGGCGTGGTCAACGATGAATTCAGCCCGATCATTCCCCGCAACACCACGATTCCGACCAGCATTACGCAGAGCTACACGACGGTGGCCGACAATCAGGCGGCCATGCTCATCGATGTGCGCCAGGGCGAATCAGAATCCGCCTCGCAAAATCGGTTGCTCGGAGATTTTCGGCTTTCCGGGCTGCGGCGTGCGACTGCAGGCTCGGTCCATGTCGACGTCACCTTTGAGATCGACGCCAACGGGATCCTGTCCGCACGAGCATTCGACCGTGATACCGGTGCAGAGGCCGAGATCATCATCACCGATGCGACCGGGCTGACTGAACAGCAGATCGAAGAGATGGCCAAGCGGGCGGTCGAGCGAGTCGAGCAAGAGGCGAAGAGGTCGCAGTAAGTCGATTAGCGCGAGATTTACACCGGAGTGCCCAGCATGGATGACTTCGAACTGTACGACCACTATGAGGTCCTCGGCGTGCCGCGCGATGCGTCGCCTGAGGAGATTGATGAAGCATACCGGGCGGCGATGTTGAGAGAACACCCTGACCGCAGCGCGCATCCCCAAGCGAACGAACGAGCGATCAGGGTCAATGAGGCGGGACGAGTGCTGCTGGATCCAGACCGCCGCCGCCAATATGACCCTGACGCCGACATTCGGCAACGTCGAGAGCGGGTCGGACTCCAACACTTGCCCCCACTGGGAGAAGAAGAAGAGGGCTCCTCCGCGAGTGGATCGGACCCGCAGTCTCGTGGCGGGGCACAAGAAGATGCGGATCGCTACGCGCGGGTTGCGCAGACGGCTTCACGATCGCAAGTTGCTAGCGACGTTTCCGGTTCCAATGCACGTCCTCGGCGACTGGCCCTCGTCGGCGTAGCGGCTGTCGTGACAGCGATCGCTGCCGCTCTTGTTTATCTGCTCGTCCTCCGCACCGATGCTGACCTTGACGCGCCACTCATTCGATCCAGCGGTGAGACGACTCGATCAGAGCCTGCTGAGGCCCAAACTACTCAGACCCTGGCCGACCAGCAGGTTCAAGCGGCCAACACAGATGAAGGGAGGCTGGACTCTCGTGCTCTCCAGCTTGCCGATGAGTCGGCCTCAGTCTCAGATCGAGATTGGGAGTTGACTTTTGTACGCAGCGACGGTTACCAGGTCCTTTACGGCCTCGAGCTGTCCAGCATCAGCGCGGGTTGGGCGCACAGCTGCGCGTTGGCTGGGGACGCCGGCGTAACCTGCTGGGGCGATAACTGGAGTGGACGGACCGAAGCGCCAACTGGCCGCTACAGGCAGGTCAGCGCAGGGGTGGATCACAACTGCGCGCTGGGGACCGACGGTGGCGTGGTCTGCTGGGGCGCGAACGAGTTTCGCCAGACAGACGCGCCCGCGGGACGCTTCAGCCAAGTCAGCGCGGGCGCCCAACACAGTTGCGCGTTGGAGACTGACGGCGGCGTGGTCTGCTGGGGCGACAATGGGTATGGCCAGTCGGACGCGCCGGCCGGACGCTTCAGCCAGGTCAGTGCGGGCTATGAACACAGCTGCGCGTTGCGGACGGACGACGGCGTGCTCTGCTGGGGCGGCAACCGGTATGGACAGACAGACGCGCCGGCCGGACGCTTCAGCCAGGTGAGCGCGGGCGGCAACCACAACTGCGCGTTGGAGACGAACGGTGGCGTGGTCTGCTGGGGCTATAACCCAGAGGGCCGGACAACCGCGCCGGCCGGCCGCTATAGCCAGGTCACTGTGGGCTATGAACACAGCTGCGCGTTGGAGACCGAGGGTGGCGTGGTTTGCTGGGGCGCCAACTGGGATGGCCAGGCGGCCGCGCCCACAGGGCGTTTCATCCAGGTGAGCGTGGGCTATGAACACAGCTGCGCGTTGGGGCCCGACGGTGTCGTGGTCTGTTGGGGCAAGAGCCAGTTTGCGAACCTGCATGTTACTGGGGAGCGCGTCACCGTCGAGGAGGCAGCATCAGAGATTGTTGTGCGGCAACGTGATCAGTCAGATACGAACGCAGAAGACCAATCCACGCACTCATTGGCCGAGCAAACACAGGAATCTGATGCTGAGGGAGAGAGAGAGGCGACCGAACCCAACACAGAGCCTGATATCGACCAACGGGTTCCTGCGAGGGAATCGAATGGAAACGACGAACAGGCAACAGTTGCAAACAAAACAGCCGAGTTAGAACCGGACAGCCAAGAAGACAGGTCGACCGGCGGCATGGAGGCAGATGACGGCGCCCCGATGGAAGATGACAGTGATGTGATGGAGGGAGATGACGGCGACTTGATGGAAGATGCCAGTGATGGCTTGGAGGAAGATGACGGCGACTTGATGGAAGATGCCAGTGATGGATTGGAAGAAGAAGACGGCGACTCGATGGAAGATGCCAGTGATGGATTGGAAGAGGATGACGGACCGAGCTTGTTCGACTTGACAAGCCTCAGCGGTTATGCGAGCTATACGGGACCACGTACGAGCGCCAGCGAGCTGATGTTGCTACTGGCTGGCCAAGCAACGGCGATTAGCCTGTGGGACGGATCAGACTGGCTTACTTACCGAGGTGATGGCACGGTGCAAGAGTTTGGCACCGTGGACTTCCTGGTTAGTGAAGGTGACGTCCTCTTCATCGATAATTGACTTGCCGACCCGGAGTCGTGACGACGAGCTTGTAACACGCTCGTCCAAGTCTGGCCCAACCAGGCTGCACTCCTGACAATCGCTCTCACCGCCTGACCTGCGGGTTCCAAGTATTTTGCGGCCTAGCAGGCTGCTGAACCATGACGGATTGGGGCTTGGCATTGGGTGGAGGGCTGGGCTGAGCGGGTTCTACTGAACTGATTGGCAGCTCTGGTTGGAGCGGTGAGGGACGTTCCGGCGGCCCGGGTGGGGGTTCGGCCGGCGTCGGGCTATGCGGCGGCGGCCTCGAGCTAGGCCAGGCGGGTGAGGTCCTAGGCGGCGGCGGCGGTTAGCTCAAACCAGAGCTTGTTACGGGCCCGACCGAGATAGCGCAGCTTGCCGCCTCCGCCGATCGTCTTGGTCCAGCCAAAGACTTCCTCGACCCGCTTGCGCCGGCGCTGACTCTGGCGGTAGCCGTCATGCCGCGTCGTCCGACCATCGATCGCGCTGCGCCGCCCGCGGTCGTTCTGAGTAACCCCGGTTCAAGCCGGGGGCAGGCTGTGCGGGGTCACCCCGAGCGCGCGCGACCGCCAGACGAAGTCGCGCGTGTCGTGGCCGCGGGCCGCGCGCACGGTCGCCGGCCCACAGACGCTGCGCTCCAGCATCTCCAGCGCCGCTTCGCGTTCGGCATACCCGTCCGCCTCGGTCAGCTCGACGTCGACGACCAGGCCGTGCCGGTTCTCGGTGAGGACATGGCCCAGATAGCAGAGCCGCGCCTCCTGCTGTTTGCCCTTGCGGTAGAGCCGCGCCTCGGGATCGGTGGTTGAGACGTGCGTGTTACGACTGCGGCGCTGACCCTGGAAGTCCGCATCGCGGTTGCGCCCGCCGCCCTTGGGCGGTTGCTCGTCGCGCGGACGATAGCTCTTGTGCGAGGCCCAGGCCTCCAGCAGCGTGCCGTCGACCGTGAAGTGGTCGGCCGACAGCCGCCGCCGGCGACGCGCCTCGCGCACCACTTCCTTGAGTAGCGCTCGCGCCGCAGCCTGCCCCTGGCTTGAACAGGGGTCCGCCTCCAGCAAGCGCTCGCGATTCTTCGTGAACCTGGTCGGGTGGAATGGCTCGTCCTCGACGTTGAGGTCCAGGAACCACTTGAAGAGGATGTTGTAGCGCAGCTGCTCGCAGAACTGGCGCTCCGAGCGGATCGTGTAGAACGCCATCAAGAGGCTCGCCTTGAGCAGGTGCTCGGGCGGGATCGAGGGTCGCCCGCTGGCCGCGTAGACCTCGTCGAACAAGGGCGACATGCGCCCTAGCGCCGAATCGACCAGCGGCTTGATCCGCCGCAGTGGGTGGTCCCGAGGCACGAACCGCTCCGGCGTCAAACCCAACATCAGCGTCGCCTGCCGTTCAGTCTCAGCACGCATACCAATCTCCCTCAGTTACTACTAACCACGCACCTCCATGATCTCACACGCCATTTTTCAGCAGCCTGCTAGGCGTTGCCGCGCACAGGCAGCCTGTTCGGCGCGCTCTCCAACCTGTCGTGGATGCCGGTCGCCTGGCGCCGCATTACCACAAGTTTGGTCCGAGAAGACCGGACTTGCTCAGGTGACCAGAACAGTTGATCTTCGCTATCGCTGCCTGTGACGGAAGGCCGCGAAGCAGTCCAGGTGGATCGCGCGTGCCGCTGAACATCCCGCCGGCAAACGACGATCTGATCCTCCTTGAGGGAAATTCCAGACTGGAATTTCCCATTGCAACTCAACCCCTGCCTGGTCGGCGGCTCAGTCAGTAAGTCGCCTTTCAGGACAATACAATACGACGAGCTATTCCTGTGCACCGGTTCAGGGGAAATACCCTCAAATGCCGACACTGCGCCCATCGATTCTTAGGAACTGTGCCGACACCTTCCCTTTCCTGGTTCCGGCAAAGGAAACGGAACAATATCGTATACGTAGCGTGAAATTGCGAAGCGAAGGCGTATAAGAGATGTTTAAGCTACACCCGCGCCTAAGTGTGAAGACGCAGAAGCAGGCTCTTGTTGCATGCAAGGTCCCTTACTATATGACGCAGTTCGCAATCCACCGCACCGAAATGGAAGTGTGTCCGTCGGACAATTGCGCGAACGGGAGAAGCCTGACATGTCAGAATCAACGTCGAACAACGGCCTGAACAGGGGAGAGTTACTCGATCAAGCAGTTTCGCGCCAGGTTGCGTTGGGCTACCACGTGAAGTCGCCGTCTCCGGTCCAAGCCATCTTGGTCAAGAGACGGATTCACTGGGGAAACTGCTGCTGTGCGCCTTCTTTTGGTGGCTTGGGTTCTATCGGGGCTCGCACCAAAGGGACGTGCGCCTGATTGTCCGTATCGACGACAGTGGCAATGCGCTCATCGAGAAGTCCTAATGCGGTCCGTCAGTGGATGAACTGTTGGGTATTGGCCCGGTTCGAATCCCGATTCACGTTAGCGGAATGCTCGGTGTCCGAGCGCCATGTCGCCAAGACAGGGTCGTCCGTGACCGGGTCGAGCTTGCCTGGAGCTCACATCGGCTGAGGCGTCATCCGTCTAGGCAGACCATAGAGCGATAGTCAGCAGGCTGCGGCCGTCGGCAATCAGGGCTTGTTGCTTCGAGATCAGACAGCTGCGACCATGGGAGTCTGCAGAGCCGCCTTGAAGTGCGAAGTCATCACTTGGCGGCGGGGAATCCTCACACGCCCCCTTGGGTCACCAGCTGCGGCGCGATTCTCTCGACTTCAAGTCACTCCGCGTCAACTGGTCTCCGAGCCCGCGCCGTGCAACCGCTGACATTCTGCCACAGACGGGCCGTCGTGTAACCAAGTCCTGTGTTCACCGTTGCGGCTAACAGCTCCGCTTTAGCGTTCTGTTGGAGAGTCAGTGAGCCCGATCCGGCAGCCCACTGTGTTGACTAACGTCAGCATCTGCCCTCTCGCTGCTCAATTCGACCCTGGTCCAAATAGAAGTTGTTCGTAGGTAAGAATCTACCAGGGGGAGGTCCTAGCATACAGTCCGCATCGCTCACACAGACCAAACAATTTATGGTGAAACCGCTGACGAAGATCTCTAACCTGCCCTGCCGATTGCCTACGAGCCGGTCGTTCTCATCGTCGTAGCCGATGCTGCCTGCCGGAGTGAATCCGTTCGTTTCAATTGTATCTCCTGGATGGTGAGTAGCAATCACTCGGCCACTCTCGTCGTCACACCCAATCACAAAGAACATGGCGAGTGCCGCCAGGAAGATGACCAGCCGTTGCAGACCAAGAGCCGCTAGCGTTTCCATGAACCGAACTCCCTTCGTATTGCTTCAACGATTGATGCACCGTTACAGCATTGGCCGTTGTCTCCGTCCCGAAGGACTGAATGACGTGGAGAGAAGCCAATGCCGCTTAACACTTGGTCAAGCGGTGCCGCGTCGCGTCCCATCCTGGCGACGAGGTTCCAACCTGGCTTGGCTGGCACGGCGCCGATTGTCTGCTGCCTGGGTCGCCTCCAATCGACCGGATGGGTTCCGCTAGGGCACATGCGAAGGCGCCCATGCTGGATGTTGACCCTTGGAAGGTCCAAGGGCGCTTTGTGATGCTCGAACCGGCGGATCGACTTTCGCGCCAGTCCCAGTCCCACCCGCACACGTGCCGAATCCCAGGACCTACTTCGAACTCCGATCTTGCTGAAGCGATCTGGGTGGGCCGGCCGACGCAGTTCTCACGTGGCACCAGGTGCACAACGAAAGTCTCCTGTCTCTTGGCGCCCGCATCGGCGGAAGCAACGGATAGGCATGCCAACAGGAATTCTGCAAGAGCAACGATGCCCGCGGGAACCAAGTGGGGCGGACGCGAGAACCGGCGCAGCGTGGATTGGAGCTCCTCCCAACGGGTCGGCTTCGACCCAGATCGGATTTCAGCATTCGGCGAGAGTAGACGTCGGCTTCTTCGGGCAGGCCCACAGCCGTTGACTAAGGCGTCGCGTGAAGCTAAGCGTCGACCTAGGACCATGTTTCTGCTGTCCCTCGCCTCGATGCTGTGACCTACCTGGAGATGCCACGTGGCATGATTGGATAGAACGCCTTGTATGGCCATCAAGTCCTTCGTAATCGAACAACTTTGAGGCTACATCGAGACCTGACGGACCCAGGAGGCCAAAGTCACTCACTGCGAATAGGAAAGTTGTCAGCCGACACTTGGGCAAATGGAAAAATGAAATTGGACTTGTCGATCCGGGTGCCTCCCGAATCGCATTGTCAAGTGTTGACGAATCCAGCAATTGAGGCGGCCTGTGTCAGGCTCAACGGCCCGCGGGGAGAGAGTCGGCGCGGGAGAATGCGTTGAGGTTCGTAACAGACAGTTATGCCGAGACGACGCGATCGTTCCGGGGCGGTGAAGTCCGCGTGGTTCTCCGGGCCACTGTGCCACGATATCCACGACAACATCGTCGAGCAGGCCGCTGCGGACGGCCCAGCCTTCGAGTTCCTGTTACGTCTCAATGCCAGCTTGTCCTGGATGCGGTACAAGGCAGTGCGCGTGGTGATGACGCTATTGCCTCGTTGCTTGGCGGCCTCACAGTAAGACCTGCCTCTGGCGAATTGCGTGAGCGTCTCCTGCTCGATCGTCGGCAGTCGGTCCGCCGACGACCTAGCAGGCTGCTGAAAAATGGCGTGTGAGATCATGGAGGTGCGTGGTTAGTAGTAACTGAGGGAGATTGGTATGCGTGGTGAGACTGAGCGGCAGGCGACGTTGATGTTGGGTTTGACGCTGGAGGGATTTGTGCCCAGGGACCACCCGCTGCGACGGATCAAGCCGCTGGTTGGCTCGGCGCTGGGGCGCATGTCGCCCGTGTTCGACGAGATCTACGCAGCCGGCGGGCGACCCTCGATCTCGCCCGAGCACCTGCTCAAGGCGAGCCTCTTGATGGCCTGCTACACGATCCGCTCGGAGCGCCAGTTCTGCGAGCAGCTGCGCTACAACATCCTGTTCAAGTGGTTCCTGGACCTCAAGGTCGAGGACGAGCCCTTCCATCCGACCACGTTCACGAAGAATCGTGAGCGGCTGTTGGAGGCGGACCCCTGTTCAAGCCAGGGGCAGGCTGCGGCGCGAGCGCTACTCAAGGAAGTGGTACGCCAGGCGAGGCGTCGGCAGCTACCTTCGGCCGACCACTTCACGGTCGACGGCACGCTGCTGGAGGCCTGGGCCTCGCACAAGAGCTATCGTCCGCGCGACGAGCAACCGCCCAAAGGCGGCGGTCGCAACCGCGATGCGGACTTCAGCGGCGAGCGACGCAGCCGTGACACGCACGTCTCGACCACTGATCCCGAGGCGCGGCTCTACCGCAAGGGCAAACAACAGGAGGCGCGGCTCTGCTATCTGGGTCACGTCCTGACCGAGAACCGGCACGGCCTGGTCGTTGACGTGGAGCTGACCGAGGCCGACGGCTATGCCGAGCGTGAGGCGGCGCTGGCGATGCTCGAGCGCAGCGTCTGCGGACCGGCCACGCTGGGCGCCGACCGCGGCTACGACACGCGCGACTTTGTCTGGAACGCGCGCGCGTTAGGCGTGACACCGCATGTCGCGCAGAACGAGCGCGGCCGGCGCAGCGCGATCGACGGCCGGACGACGCGGCATCCGGGCTACCAACACAGTCAGCGCCGGCGCAAGCGGGTCGAAGAGGTCTTCGGCTGGATCAAGACGATCGGCGGAGGCGGCAAGCTGCGTTATCTCGGAAGGGCCCGCAACAAGCTCTGGTTCGAGCTAACCGCCGCCGCCGCCTAGGACCTCACCCGCCTGGCCTAGCTCGAGGCCGCCGCCGCATAGCCCGACGCCGGCCGAACCCCCACCCGGGCCGCCGGAACGTCCCTCACCGCTCCAACCAGAGCTGCCAATCAGTTCAGTAGAACCCGCTCAGCCCAGCCCTCCACCCAATGCCAAGCCCCAATCCGTCATTGTTCAGCAGCCTGCTAGGGAGACTGCCCAACAAAAAGTTCGCAATACAGTCCCAGAGGGCCCACTTTTCACGGCCATCTGATACTGAACGATGAACTGATCGTCTGGTGTTGGTGAGTCAGCAGGTATTCAGGTCCATAAGGACTGATGGGCTGAGTTGGCCGGAATCGACCTGATCGCTTCGCGGTTTCCCAAGAGGGACTCGACTCAGGAGCTGAGTCTTGGGGCTAGTTCAGCCTTCTTGCTGCATGATTTCTTGCCACCTATCAATGCGAGGATTTCTGCGTCCGGACACATAGCTCGCACCGGATCTCATCGCCTGCATCACCTTCTTCCACTCTGTCGCCGGAACTTGCGCCATTTCGGCCCAGTCGCTGAGCGAGTCGAGAGTCGACACCAACCGCGAAGCGGGTCGTGCGCTCGACGAGCGTGGCGATGCCGCTGTTGCGGCGCCCGAGCAGGAGGTCGCCTTCCCAGCGGACCGGCGACGCCCGATCGGCCGGCCCCCCGTGCGTCGGGTCCGCAGATACCGGGTGAGCTGCTTGCGTAGCTGCCCCGCGGCTGCGCGAAGAGCGAGAGGTAGATCGTCTCGTGAGACACGCGCCACTCCGGTTCCTCCGGATGGGCGCGCGCATTGCCGAGGCGGGGCTCCTATGCGAAATCCGTTGCGTCCAGGAATCGGTCGAGCACGTTGCGCGTGATGCGCGAGACGTTGTTGTCGTGATCGTTGTGGAACAGGGAGGCGCTCCAGGCGATGGAGCCGGTGGAGAAGACGGCGCCGCCGCGCGGCGTCTCAAAGAAGACTACGTCGGCGTGCACCTTGGGGTCGTCTTGTCCTCCGATGGCGGGCAGCATGTGACCGATGTCCTCGTTGACCCGGATGTAGGCGTCGGTGTGCTGCTCGGACGTCGCGACGGTGAGGGCGTGAGGCGGCGTCCCATAGGCACGGCTGGCCCAGTCCAGCTCGAGGCCGGCGGCGCCGCCGCCGATCAGACCGAAGTCGCCGATGATCTCGTCGTCAACGCCCTCGAAGATGAAGCCGGCGCGGGGGTCGCGGCTGCCGGAGGCGCGGCGGAAGTAGGAGCAGTGGTCGAACCCCTGAGCGATGAAGCCATTGCCGACGAGCGACTGCGGCGTGCGACCCGCGCGCCACCAGAGCCCGCCGTACTCGCCGCTGAAGGCCATGTAGTACTCGCCCGGCTCGCTGGCCCAGGAGCGGGATCCGTCTTCGGTCCGGCGCATCTCCATGACACCGGGCTTGTCGTCGCGGTAGGCGACGCGCCAGTAGAAGCCGTTGCCGCCCATGTACATCAGCCGGCCGCCGCGCTGGGTGAAGGCGTGAACGGCGTCCCACATGGGGGTGGAGTAGTACTCCGGGTGGCTGCCGGTCATGACGCAGGCGTAGCGCTCGAGCAGTGAGACGCCGTCCTGGTGCATGTCTTCGTCGGTGATCACGTCGAAGGGGATGGCTTGCGATTCGAGCCATTCGACGAGGTGCATGTCGGCGCTGAGCTGCCAGAGCCAGGGGTGGGTCGGGCGGATGTTGATCAGCGGGCGCAGACGAGAGGAGTAACAGACGCCCGTCCCGTCGTTGTGGACGTCGTACATCGAGTTGCCGTACTCGGGGTGGCGGTTGAGATAGCGTTCCTCCGGCGACACCACGTGGAGGCTGTTGGAGAGCAGCTCGTTCCCGGTCTCGATCCCGCCGCGGGCGTTGCCGTAGGCCATGTAGCTGGCCGTGGGGATGAGGAGGGCGAGCGACGCGGTCGCGCGATCGCTCAGATCATTGCGCTCACTGAGTTCACTCCAATCATTGCGCTCACTGAGTTCACTCCAATCATTGCGCTCACTGAGTTCACGCGGCGGGCGCACGACGAAGCTGATGTGGTCTTCCTGGTCCCCAGCCGTGATCCGGGCGGCGTAGAGGCCGCTCGGCGTGCCGGCGGGGATTTCCAGTTCGAAATCGGCGTCCCATTCGCAGTCGTAGAGCGAGTCATCGAGGAAGTGGATGGCGGCGTACTGATCCGGCGCATGGCCAAAATCAAGCTCGTCGCCAGTCCAGGTGGAGCCGCGCACGGCGCGAATCGGAAGGTTGATCAGCTGGCCGTGAGCGCGGTTGGGCGAGATGTCGATGATCTCGTCCGTCTCGATCGCGCGGGCGAAGTCCCAGGCGGCGCAGATGTCGGCGCGCAGGGCGAGGGGAACCGCGTCGCTGCGTAGGGCTTCGATTTCGCTGCCCTCCAGGGCGCGGGAGGCGACGACCGGACGCTCGATGCGACCGTTGAAGATCATCTCGCCGATGGGTTTCCCGCGTGCGTCTTCACGGCTGGCGGCCGCGATCAGGAGTGGCGCGTCGCAGCCGACGACCGCGGTCCCATCGCTCGTGTGTCTGGCCTCGCCGCTCGACGTGTCACGGGCATAGGAGCCCAGTAGCTGTTGCCGCAGGCGCACTTCACCGCTGGCGGCGTGGTACGTGGCGCTGACCAGGTACCACTCGCGGGCGACGAAGGGCTGCCCCAGGGCGAATGCCCGCAGGCCCCCGGCGCCGTCTCCGAGTTCCAGGACGAGGCCCTGTGCGGGATCGGTCCAGAGGGCGAAGCCGCGACCGGCGACGACGTCAATCTTGGCGATCAGGCACGCGCGACGGAGGCCGGGCAGGGTGGGAAAGATCGTGGCCTGGAGGGCGAGATCGCCGAGGCCGGCAAAGGCGGGGCCGTGGGGGACGATGGCGTAGGACCCGTAATGGGTCTCTTGCGTGCGGCCGGGGTACTCGCCGCTGACGGGCGATGGCAGCAGTTCATCGCGGTAGCCGGGCCCGCCGGGCTGGCGATCGCCGGAGATCAGGCGGACGATGTCGGCCTGGTAGCGGTCGATGCCCGGCTCGCAGCTGACCATGAAGCGGATGCGTTCGCCGGGAGCGACGCTGATCTCGTCGCTGTAGCCCGCAATCTTCTTTTCGAGCATGGATCGCTCCCTCGGGGCTGAATCAGTCGAGTGCGAGTGGGCCGCCGGTGATCAGTTCCCAGCGCAGTTTGAACACCGCGCGCTCTCCGTCTTCGATGGCAGTGAAGACCTGGTCTTCGAGGAGGCTGAGATCAACGCCGCGCTGGCCGGAGAGCTGCGCGAGGCCCCACTCTTTGTACGGGACGCGCGTGACGAGGACGTAGCGGCTGGCCGCTTCGGTGTCGCGCATGCGCGTGACGATGCGTTGCAGCGCGGCGCTGTGGGGGCCCATGGGGTTGGCCATGAACTCCCGGGCGAGATCGGTACGGCTTGGATCGATCGGATACTGAGACGGCATCCACATCCTCGCATGTTCGCTGGCGCAGGCTAGGCCAGGCGCAGAACCATTGCAACCAGTGAGCGCGCGATGGCCCGATCATGGCTGACCCTGGCCGAGCCGCGGCGGCGGCTGGCGCCACTATCTGCCGCGGGCCGAGGCGGCGGCCCCGGTCGCGCGCCTGCTGGTCTCGCTGTTGAGCGCCGGGCCGCCGGCCCCGCGGCGCACGGTCGGCTTCGACAACGGCGCCGAGTTCGCCCAGCAGCGGGCGCTGCATCGACTTGGGGTCGAGACCCTCTGCTGCGACGCCTGCGCGCCCTGGCAGAAGAGCGGGATCGAACACGCGATCGGCCGCCTGCGTCGCGTCCTGGCGTGATGACGGGTCCTTCCTTGTCGCCGGCGCTCAGCACATCAATCCACCGAGCTGTCGAGCCATCGTGGCTTGCCCCGGCCCTACGTGGACGACCTTTGCCTGCAAGCACTGGGTGCTCGGTTGCAGCTCATTTGTCGTGCTGCTCGCAAGACTCCATGTCGCCGCTGAAACGGAGGTCGCAACAGGCGCAGACCGCAGTCGGCCCCAACTGCATCGAGCGGAGGACCGTCGAACGTGATCGCGGCATATCTGGTCAAAGGCAGGTTCTGGTCGAATCTAGCGGGTGGAGGACAACGGCTGCGGCCGGCCCCTAGTTTCCGGAACGATCTGCTTCAGCGCCGATGTGTTCGACCCGGGTGAGATCGATGCTGCTGAGCGGGGCGCATCGCAGCGGTCAAGGCGAGCGACTTCCAGTGACCTCCAGGCCAGCTTCTCTGTGGGGGGCGTTCCTGCGCGTCCCGGTACGGTCGTGACGGCAATGCCGGCGCCCGATCTGGTCAGACCATGGGTGAAGTGATCGGCAGACGGAGGACGTGCTTCGATACTGAGTCTATTTACTTGGTGATACAAACTGGTAGGTTTTCGTTGCGATGAGATGCAATACGACTAGTTCTATGAGGCCGATCCGCCGCCGCCTGATGACTGGCTTGCGGCTGACCCTGGTTGCGGCGGCGGTGCTGCTGATCGGACTACTCGTGCGGCCCCAGCCCGCGGGCGCCGGGAATGTGCGGACGCCGGCGCCGGCCTGTGCGAACGGCACGGTCGTGGCCGACCCAGTCGACCATCCGGAGCTGGTTAAGGATTGTCAGATTCTGCTCGGTCTGAGGGACGAACTGGCGGGCAGCGCCACGCTCAACTGGAGCGCGAGCCTGCCGATCAGCGATTGGGAGGGGATCACCGTCGATCAGCGCAACCTGAACGCACCGCTGCGGGTGACTGCGCTGAAGCTGCGCGACGGGCGGCTGGCCGGCACGCTGCCGCCCGCCCTAGGCGGCCTCAGCGGGCTGCGAGTGCTGTGGCTCTCGCACAACCAACTAACGGGGTCGATTCCACCTGAGCTGGGCAACCTGACCACGTTGACCGAGCTGAGGCTGGCCGGCAATCAGCTGAGCGGTTCAATCCCGGTCGAGCTCGCGGAGATCGGTCCGCAACTTGAGCGGCTGGATCTCAGTGGACCGCAGCCGCTGCCCAGCGGGATCGGTCTGACGGGGCGGATTCCGCCACAGCTGGGCAACCTGAGCGGCCTGCAGTCGCTGCATCTGGAAGGCAATCGGCTGAGTGGACCGATTCCGACCCGACTGGGACGATTGACGAATCTGCAAGGGTTGCACCTGCAGCGCAATCAGCTGAGCGGGGCGATTCCGACCCAGCTGGGCGCGCTGACCATGCTGGACCAACTGAGGTTGGCCGACAACCAGTTGGTGAGCACGATTCCGACGCAGTTCATCAACACGCAACTCCAACGGCTCTACCTGACGGGCAACACGATCAGGGGCTGTCTGCCCTACTGGTTGGGTCCGGGCTTCCTGCAGTACGGCGACATGGCGCGGCTCAACCTGCCCGACTGCGTGGGCGTCCAGCCGGAGACGCCGGTGACGCCGCTGCCGAGCTACACCCTGAGCGCCACGGCCGGCGACGGCGGCGCGGTCGCGCTCAGCGCCGCCGGTCCCTACGAGGAAGCGGCCGCGGTGACGTTGAGGGCGAGTTGGAACGACGCCACGCACACGTTCGCGGGCTGGTCGGGCGCCTGCACGGGTTCGGCCACGAGCTGCGCGCTGGAGATGTACGCGGACGAGACGGTCGCGGCGTCGTTCACGGAGTTGCCGGCCGGCCGCTGCGCGACGCCGAGCGAAGCCGACTGCATCCGCGCGGTCTACCTGGGCGCGCCCGGGGACTACGCGCAGGTCCAGGACATCCCGGCCCAGCTGCTGCTCCAACCCGACGCCAACGGGCGCTACCCGGCTGCGCCGGGCGAGCAGATCACGGTCGTGACGGCGGCGCCGCTGCCGGCGCTGCACGACCGCTTCCTGCTGGTCGTCAATCCGCTCGGCGCGACCACGCTGCAGCAACTGGTCCAACCAATCGGGACGAGCTACACGTTCACGCCCTCGGGCGGGCTGGCGGCGGGCGACGAGCTGCGCTTCGACCTGCGCGCGGCGCGCAGCCGACCGGGCGGCAAACCGATCCCCGGACCCGTGATCGTGACGACCCGGTTCGAGCGACCGCCGGAACCCTTGACGCTCGAGCTGAGCAGTTCGCGCGAACTCTGCACGGCGGGCACCCTGACCGAACTGAGCTGGACCATCTCAGGCGGCATACCGCCCTACAGCCTGACCATCGACGGCCAGCCGGTCGACGCCGAAGCCGACTCCCACCGTGTCAACTGCGGGCCGATTCCGATAGATCTTGGAACAGGAAGTCCTGTCGCCAATCCGATCAAGGTCTTCTCAGCGACAGTGACAGATGCGCAATCGAGCTCCGATTCGGCCCGAGACGAGGTCGCTGTGGATCTAGTTCCGCCGCTGCGGGCCCCGTCAAACGTCCGCTACTCCAGCTACGTAGCCGACGTACCCGTCCATTGGGATCCAGTTCCCGGTGCAGGGTTGCAGTCTCCGGTCAGTATTGATCCGGACAATGGCAATAGGGTCCAGATTACGGGAGGGGTACGCACCCGAACCCAGAACGGTGCGGTGTGGACCTATCACGTCGTTCCGCATCGGACCGCAAGCCACTTCATTCTGCCGGCAGAGCCTGGCTTGCGGGTGTTCTCCGTGGTGGCCGTGCGGCATCCACTGGAGTTGGAGACTCCTGCGTCGTTGAATTGGAGTCCGGAAGTCACATACGCCGCGACGACCGAAGCAGAGAACGTGGTGATTACCGCGACCCACGACACGGTCTCCGTGTCCTGGGACAGGCAGCCGTACGCCCGGAATCAAGAGATAAGGGTCAGGCTGGCAGAGCAGTTGCCGTTCCAGAACTATTTCCGCTCCGCGCCAGCCAGGGAGGAGGAAGGCGTGGCGGGACGTCACGAAGTGACCTTCGCCGCGCTGGAGCCGGCGACCGACTACAAGCTCGCGATCATCATGATCGACACGACCGCAAAGAACGGTGGTCCGCCGGCATTCGATGTGCGGACGAAGGCGGCTCCGCCCGACTGGGCACCGCCACCGACAGGGGCGCAGAACCTCCGAGTCATGAGTTCGGACGTTGGTTACACCGTCACCTGGGAGTCTCCGTCGCAGAGCGTGGCACGATCGTGGGTAGTCAGGGTGGAGAATGTGATCTCAGGTAACACGGTCTTCAGCACCTTTACCCACGGAGCTACGCGGTGGGTGGTCCCGCACAACTGGCTGCTCTCGTCGACGCGGTACCGCATCACGATCGTCCACTTCGACATCGAGCGGTCCGAGCGCTCGATTGAGTTTACAACGCCGGCTGCGGTCACATCGGGTCAAGCAGACGCGAGAACGAGAGGATGGAGTGTTGAGCGCAGCGCGCTCGACTTCTTTCCTGTCTGGCCTGTTGCCCTGGACACCAGCTACGCCATGACGGATGATCCGTTCCAGTGGCGGCACTACACCAACCAGAATCGGTTCCACGCGGGCCTCGATATCGGCGAGCACCACAGAGGCGCGGCGACTGAAGACCAAGTCGATGGTGAACCGGTATATGCCGTCGCAGACGGCATCATGCGCGTCTTCGCAGATGACCTTTCGACTAAGTCCGTGATGTATTGTCCAGAGAACCGTCCGCTTCACTGCCAACTTTACGTCGTTGATAACCGACCTGGCTCGGTCTGGCGCGACCCACACGTT
This sequence comes from Dehalococcoidia bacterium, assembly GCA_965261715.1. Taxonomy (GTDB): domain Bacteria; phylum Chloroflexota; class Dehalococcoidia; order Bin125; family Bin125; genus Bin125. The sequence goes on along the minus strand of OZ253471.1, from coordinate 1,520,789 downwards.
ACGGATCCCCTCAATCCCGAACCTGCCGATCAGGTCTATTGCCAATCTCTCGTCACACCTAATGGCGGTAGGACCGCGCTGATCGCCCATACGCTGCCCGATGGAACATGGGTCGTCACAAAGTATGGTCACCTACAACACGACGGCTTTCCCCGCGAAGTCGTCCGGGCCTTGGAGACTAACTTTGACGAGTGCGACCCTTCATTACAAGATCGCCAAGCTTGTACGCTCGACTCAGATCGATGGGTACAAGTATCTGCAGGAGAGCATATAGCTCGCGTTGGAGCTTCCTCGGAGGGTGAAGAAGATGGGGGCTTCGATGCCCACGTTCACTTCGAGATTCGTCACCTTGACATCCCCGAATCGGAGTGGAACATGGATCGCGGCTTATGGTATCTGAAAGCCGACAATTGCGGAAAGCCGTATCAGAGTCTCCTGGACTGCACCTGGTCGGGCGCCGGACCGCGGACGATGGCGACCGTACTGGACGCGGAGGCCTACCTCCCTCCGCCGCCGGCGTCAATCCTACCTCGCGACGTAGGTTGCCATGGGAATACCTGTACGGATCCCGGACCGATTGCGAGCTCGAACCTTGAAGAGCACGTGATTGAGATCGCCAGCGTCACACCTACAGAGCAATTGAGCTTCAGTTTGTTGGATGTGGCGCTGTCTATCGCACTTTGGCGGCCTAGCTTCTACACACGGTACTCGGGCAATCTGGATCCGTTGGGTGGTCAACCCTCGCGGACCTTTCGTGTAGGGATCGCCAGTACGGGACCAGGTGTTGATAGCTATCACACCAACATGACGTGCGGTGTTCCGCCCGCCGACTTGCCCAATGACCCAAATCTGCCGATCGTGCCGGATTTCCCCGACCTACCCACGATTGACGTCAGGATGGATGCGCCGATTCTCAGCGGTGACCCCTTATTGGCAGGTGAGTTGCCTCGCGAGCTCCGCTCCCTTCGCCTTTCGTTGAATCCGCCTTGCCAGTCGAGCAGAGTCGCAGTGCGCGCGAGCAACGAGCACTGGGAAGCGAAACATCGCGATCAGATTCTCAATCGGGCGGACCAGAGCATCACAATGCGGGACCCTTCAGCCAGCATCTCGTGGTGCCAAGAGCTGGCGCCGGGCGGCGATCAACTTTCACTCGATCAGACACTAGTGGGCAACGACTTGGACCTGTTCACGTTCCGTGCGGTACCGGGTTACACGTACCAGTTTTGCACGACGCAGGGCGCCTCTTCGACGGTCTGCGAGGACGAGACGTCGGAGCAGAACGCAGCCGAACTGTTGATCGTGGGTCCGGCCGAGCCGGGCGAGAGCGGCCTGGTCGAGGAAGGCCCCGAGCTGGTCCGGGATGCGAACGGGTTGGCTTGGACCGTTCCAGCATCGGATCTGCAAGTTGAGACTTACGCGGTGGTCGTGCGCCGGCGGGCGCGATACGAGGGTGAGGAGCTGCCGGATTACACATATCGGCTGAGGTACACCGTTCCCGACCAACCAGCATGTGACCGGGGAATGCCGACACAGATTTACTGCAAGCCAAATCGACCAACGGCAAATGATACCGAGAACATCACCGAGAGTGAGATCACTATCACGTTTGGTGAGAGCTACCGGGCAACGCGCTATGAAAGTCAACTGACCCGTACAGGCGGAGTTCCGGTGGTCCGTGATGTTGGTGGCGCGGACACGCGTTCAGCAACACTGGACGAGCTTGACCCGAACGTTGAGTACACAATCCGAGTCCGGGGACGCAACGTGGTCGGCGCCGGCGCGTGGTCGAATGCGGTGATGGCGACCACGCTGCAAGGGTGTTCGGGATCGGGCAACGGCGTCCGCTCCGCCGACGTTGGCACGTGTCCGGCGATCCCGACGATCCCGATCAATGTACAGGTCGCAGATGTGACCGGAACGAGTGCTGAGCTGAGTTGGGATGCGGGCGACTCGGACTTGAGTTACGACGTGCGGGCGGTGACCGGCGCGGATTGCAAAACGGATGTAGACGCCCAGGTCGAGATGCGGCAACTCAATACGACTCGATACGAGCTGACGATGCTCAATGCGACTATGGACTATCTGCTCTGCGTCCGCGCGGTGCGCACGACGGGAACCGCGCCGAACGAGTTGACGCTGCGCTCCGACTGGGCCTCGGCCCCGAGCAAGCCGGAGCCGCCGGCGAACGCGCGGGTCACGGATCGCACGACGAGCAGCCTGACTCTTTCGTGGACAGAAGTTAGCGGTTTCAGTTACAAGGTCCAGATTGACAGCGGCGGCGAACTGACCGGCGTCTCGAACAGCCCCCACACGTTCAGTCTGCTGGCGGAGGGCTCCCGCCACACTCTCCAGGTCCGGGCCATCCGCGGGACTTTGGAGTCTGACTGGACCCAGCCACTCACTGGGACAACATTGACGACGACTACGCCGCCGCCGCCGCCCAGCTGTCCCTCACCGCGGCCCATGCAGCCGCCCCCGCAGGGGAACCGGGTCACGCTCTCGACGAGTTACAAGTGGGTGGAGCGTGGGACGACGGCCCACCAACAGGTGACGAAGGAGTTGCGCGACGACTACAAGCCTCACGAGTGGCAAGGCCATCCTGATTGTATCTGGCAGCTGGCGTCGGCTTGGGTTGAAGGCACGCCCTACACGGATGGACCACGAGACACGGGCCAGAGCGAGGACAAACCGACGGAGATTGATAAGGAGTCGGCCGGCACGAAACTGCGCTGGGTTGAGGGCCCAAGCGAGGCCTGCGAGTACGAAGATGAACTGGAGCGCAGACGCACGCGAACCGTGAGTTTCAGCATGACCAACGCCTGGGATGAAGGACCCTGGGGTCCGTGGGGCGCAAGGTACGTACTGAGCACAGAAGCGACGGGCAACTGTTTAGCTAAGCCGACGACGAGTTACACAGTGACCCTGAGCCCGGCCGCGAGACAAACCCAGTGCGTCCTGGTTGGCGGCGCCGTCTACGAGCAGGCCCGGACGACCAGCAACGGGACTCAGCAACGACGCGTCACCTGGGACCCTGTGGGCAAGGCCTGGGACACGCAGGACGTTGGCGCTCCGGTCCCGAACTGGAGTGGCAGCACGTGGGCGAACACGGGCACGACCTGGGTCAAGCCGGCGGACGACGTGGTTCAGGTCTTGCTCGAGAGCCGCACGGAGACGCGCTGGACGCCGGTCGACGACGGCCTGTTCTGCATCGAGTACGAGGAGCAACGCATGGGCACGCGACACTCCTACTACTTCCGGCCGCACGTCTAGAATGCCAGCCAGAAGGCCTGGGTCGACGGTCCGCGCAGCCCCTTCCCCTACTTCACCGAGCCGGTCCTGAGTTGGTCCACTTGGGCGCGCACCGGCGGCTCGCGGCTCTGTCCCGGGCGCAGCGCGGACGGCTCGGACGAGGCCCAGCCCAAGCCGGCGCAGTTGGTCGCTGGAGGGTACGAGTTCGTCTGGGGCGAAGTGCGGTTCAGTTTCACGGTCCCCGTGGGCGCAACGGTGAGGCTGAGCGCGCGCCGCCTGGACTCCGGCGTTGAAGCGGCGGTCTTCGCAGGCGTTGGAGACGAGGAGTTGGTGATAGATCCATCGACGCTGCCGGCGCAGAACGCGGTGCAGGGTCCGGCAGTTGATGAGACGCTCGATGCCAACTTGACCACGTTGGCCGGAACGCTGCGTCAAGCTGCGCCGCGCCCGGTCACCAGAGGCGTCGGCAGGGAGCGTGAGTGCGCGGTCGGCCAGAACGACGCAAATGGCGCTCTGACCATCGATTTGGCCAGTCAGTCCTGCACGGTCGTTCGAGACGGGGCCAGCGCCACGCTCAGACTGGGCCAGGACCAGATCACGCTCGAACTAAACGGCGAACGGGAGTGGCTCGTAGTTTCGGCATCCGGCGGTGACGATGGTTCGGTTCCGGCGGTGACATTGGTCGACGGCTCCAGCGGCGGCTACCTCAGCCTGGCGCTGGCCGATGGCACGGAGCTAGCCCGTCACATTCCCGAGGACGCCAGCGGACTCGAGGCGATATTCGACGCCCTGCTCCCGCCCGCCGCGCCCGGCAACGAGAACTGAGCGTCATGCTGACTCGCTCGTTGCCGGCCGCGTGCGGTTCGAACAGTGTGCCCGCAGCCTCAACGTGAGAGCGCTCTACCACTACGACGGCGACAACTGGGTGGCCCTCTTGTTCGAGGCGCCGGAATTCCTCAGTAGACCATTCCGCATTCGCGTTGCTGAGGCGATCGGACCGGACGAATCATTCATCACCAAGAGGGATCCAGCGCTAAGAGACATCCGCTACCTCGTTGGATCGAAACAGCCTTGCACTTCACATAGCGTGCTTCTTGTTCTTCCGACTTAAACGCAAGAAAACCGCCCGCAGAGAGGTCGGCGGGGAGGCCACTGTCATATGGCGGTGGCCTCCCCGCCTGCCCTCGAACTCATCCGGCAGCAGCGAGGGCTGCGCCTTGCTCCTGTTCGAGCGCCCACTCGAACAGCGATTGGGAAGTGGGCGGATGCTTGCAGCCGCGTCGCTTCGGCTGTTCAGGCTGCTTCGCCATGAACTCGGCCCAGGTGAACAGCGTCTACTGCGGTTCCGGAGCCGAGTGGTGGCCGCCGCAGGGCGCCAGTTCCAGCACCGATTCCTCATGGCGGTCGCTGGGGAACGTCACGACCAGCGGTTGCGGTTCCGGCTCGGCTCGCTGCCAGTCGTCGTTGACCAGCAGCGCTTCGGCATCCGCCGCGACTCGCTGGGCCTGATCGAACACCGACTCGACCGAATCGGCGTCCTCCTCGCCCCAGACGAGCTTGCGGGCCAGGGCCAACATCAGGTCGTCGCCGTCGTCGCCGTCGTCGCCGTAGGCGGCGAGGCCGTCCTCGGGCAGCTCGCCCCCGACCGCGAGCGAGCTCTACAGCTTCTGCTCCACCAGTTTCAGCGCGTCGGCCTGCAGCGTGTTGCGGTAGGCCATGAACACGACCTGGACCGGCTCGGTCTGGCCGATTCGCCACGAGCGCCTGGAGGCCTGCCGCATGATGTAGGCCGATTAATCGGTCTCGAACCAGCAGATCGTCGGAAACTCGATCAGGTCGAGGCCGGTCTGGACCAGGCGCGGGTGGCAAATCAGCACGTCGATGCCCGCGGCGACCTGCTTGGCCACCCAGGCTTCGCGCTGGTCCGGAGCGACCTGATCGGCCTTCGTCACGGCCGAACGGGACCCGTGCCGGGTCAGGAACGCCTGCATCCGTCCGGTGATGTCGCGCGTGCCCGTGTGGGTCACGTAGACCAGCACTCGTCGACCGGCTATCCGTTCCTGGGCGACGAGCTCGACCAGCGCCTGCTCCTTGGGGTAGAGCCTCTGCTCATCCAGCGGCGGGATCTGGACGAGCACGTTCTTGGGCTCGGGTTCAAACACCATCTCGCCGCGCGTGCAACCATCGGGATAGGCCAGGAGCGACTGGAGGTAGGCGGCCAGCAATCGCTCCGAGCCAGCGGCAAGCGCCGGCGCCAGAGCGGCTCACAAGGTGCCCGCCGTCTTTTCGTAGACCGGGCGCTGCGAGTAGCCGGTGTGATACTTTCCTGTGTCCCTCGACGACAGCAGCATCGGCTCCTCGTAAGACGGCAGGTCCGAGTCCATGTTCGCAAGCCTCAGGAAGACGGTAAGTGGAACAGCGCGCTGGGGACGAGGCCGCGCGCGAGGCCGGGCTGCTTGCGCACGACCTTGCGGTACTTGCGGCGCCGGCTCTGGCGACCGTCTTCCAGCCCGTCCTTGTCCGGCTTGTCCATCGTCTGCTCGAGGAATCCGTAGCGTTGGATCCAGCGCGCCTCCCTTGGGCACTGGAGCTGCGGCAAGATTGCACCGCTCCAGGAATCCCGAGTAGGCGTCTACAGCGCCACCTCCCACAGGATAGTTCGCAGTACGGTCTCGCTAGGGCCACCAAACTGGACATAACTAAGAACCTTCGAGTTGCAGGTTCCGCTGGACCTCTGAACTCTCCTTTCCCCGAGTTGTGGCGCCAGTTATGGACTGTTGACGTGAGCGGCTGGGCAGCGATCTTGCTGTGTGTGACAGCGCTGAAAGGATCGCCGGCTTGACGCCGGAGGGCACAATCTACCGTTTCCGTCTGGGTCTCCTGGCCTTGGCTGCGGAGCTGGGCAACGTGGACGCCGCCTGTCGCGCCTTGGGTCTTCACCGCTCGACCTTCTTACTTTGCAAACGGAGGGGGAGCAGGACGGTCTGGAGCTGCTGCGCCGCCCCAGAAGACGTCATTGGCAAGGCCAAACGACGGTGGTAACGCAAAGCCGGATGGGTCGCCAAATCTTATCGACCGGACAGCCGAGGGTCTGTTCACATCGGGTGGTGAAGAGCGAGAAATGACGCATTCCGCCTGGACGATGGGAGGCGGGAACCCCTCAGCCTTCGGCAGCTCCCCCTTGCAGAGACCGAGGCGTAACTCCCCTTCGCCCCCCTTGCGGGGGAGATGCCGAAGGCAGAGGGGGGGCTCCCCATCTGAAGGCCTATCTGGTCGCTGGCGGGGGACCCCCCCTCTGTCACTCCGTGACATCTCCCCCCGCAAGGGGGGGAGAGGGGAACCATGAGTTTTGCAAAGGTCTCCTTGCGGGGGAGATGCCGAAGGCAGAGGGGGGGCTCCCCATCTCAAGGCCTATCTGGTCGCTGGCGGCGACCCCCCTCTGTCACTCCGTGACATCTCCCCCCGCAAGGGGGGGAGAGGGGAACTGAGAGTTTCGCATTGGTCTCTGCAAGGGGGAGCGGGAGAGTTGATAGGCGCTTCGAATGGGATCGCCGCGGGCTACTGTGAACAGGCCCTAGCTCGCGGGGTCGATTCCGAGCGACTGCGCGAGCGAGGCGACGGGGGCTACCGCTTGCTCGACTGCGTTCTCAATCGCACGCTGCCAGTATTGCGCGACCGGCGCTAGTTCCTCGGCGTTGAAGCGACGCTCCCGCACGGCGAACGAATGGGCGGTGTAGACCACTGCATCCACCGGCGGGCCGACGTCTGCCGAGCTCGCCTCCGTCGCGTTGAATGAGAGCAATCCCAGTCGCAGCGCGCGTTCTAATGAGGCGTCGTAGCGCAGCGCGCGATCGAGAATCGGCTTCCCGAATCTGGTGTCGCCGATGATCAGATACGGCGTGCCGCTGGAAACCTCGACCCAGTTGCCCTGGGGATAGAGCAGATACATGTGAGGAGATTCGTCGTCCGCGAACTGGCTGCCGACGATGCAGTGCAGATCAAATTGTAATCCTGCCTTGATCAGCCACTCATTGTCCTCGTTGTAGACCCGCCGCATTTCTTCGGCCAGGGCGTTCACCGCCTGGTAGGAGCGTGTGAGTTGGCTCCCGTTCTGTCGCCAGCGTTCCTCGAAGTAGGTAATCGCCTTGTCGCGAACCGAGCGCAGACCGCTGGTGAGCACGAACATGGCGTGCCCGTCGCCCTGGTGTACGGCGATCTTTTTGGCCGTCGATACTTCGGAACCGCTGGTGATCCGCGTGTCGGCGATCGCGACGAGGCCATCCTGGCACTTGATACCCAAACAGAACGTCATATCAACCCTGGTCACTATTCAATTGGCGCAACGTTTGGCCAGCGATCGGTTCTGCGCGGAGGATATCGTCCGTGATGGCACGGTCGATTTCGATCAATCGCTGCTGGAAGGCGTCGATGAACTCGTGCAGACCATCGTCGATGAGTTGCTCCATGTCCATGGCGCCGACATCCAGATGCAACAAGGCAATGCCTCGTTCGGCTGCTGCCCGCCTGCGTTTCGGCGTCTGCGCCGTCGCCAGTTGGCAGTGACGCTGGAGCGCCTGCACGCAGAAGGCGAGACTACGCGGAAACTCCTGCGAGAAGATCAGTAACTGGGCCACCTGACAGCCGTCGACTTCGCTGTTTCCCATCCGACGGTAGGCCTCCCGGGCCGAAGCTGAGCGCAGCACCGCCATCCATTGGAAGCGGTCGAAGGGTCCGCCGACCGAATCCCCCTGCGGCAGCAAGATGTGATATTTGGCGTCGATGATGCGGCTGGTCATGTCCGCCCGCTCAAGATACATCCCGCAGCGGAACCACTCTCGACCTTCATCCCTGAGTACGGTGTTTTCGTAGAGTCCCAGGATCGTTTGTGTGCGCCGCTGGGTCTCTAGACAGAAATCGTGAATGTCGTTGGCGATGTACTGCTTACGAAGCACGAGGAACAGATAGAGCGCGTTGATCTCCTCCCAGACCTCCCGTGAGATGTGTTCTCGCAGGCCGCGCGCCACCTCGCGCGCGCGGACAAGCGTCGAGCGCAGCGAGGCTGGGTTTTGCATCGAGTAGATCAGGAACTCCGAATGGCTGAGATCGGGCGATTCCACCAGCGTGCGCCGGTAGAGTTGATTGGCGGCCGTCGTGCTGACCAGGCTGTGCCAGATCTCCTGACCATTCTCGAGCGACACCTCATATTCCACACGCGCCATCCGGGCGATGTTCTCGGCGCGCTCCAGGAAGCGCCCAAGCCAGTACAGGTTCTCGGCCACTCGGCTGAGCATTAGCCCGGCTCCTCGTTCAGCACCCAGGTGTCCTTGCTGCCGCCGCCCTGCGAGGAGTTGACGACGTACGATCCCTCGCGCAACGCCACGCGCGTCAGGCCTCCAGGAATCACCCAGGTCTCCTGGCCCGAGAGCACAAACGGGCGCAGGTCTGCCCGGCGCGGTTTCAGTCGGTCTTCGTCCAATGTCGGAATCGTGCTGAACTGGACCAGCGGCTGGGCGATCCAATTGCGCGGCTGCGCCTCGACCTGGGCCAGCGTCGCCTCGAGTTCAGCGGTCGAGGCTTGCTCGCCAATCAGCACGCCATAGCCGCCGGAGGCGTTGGCCGGCTTGATCACGAGCTCTCGCGCATGGGCGCGAATGTGGTTCAGCTCGCTCGGGACCAGCGGAGAGTACGTTTCGACGTTGGCGAGGATGGGGTCTTCGTCCAGATAGAAGCGGATAATCTCGGGCACCCATCGATAGACGACTTTATCGTCGGCGACGCCAGCGCCGGGTGCATTGACCAGGCTCACGTGACCGTTGAGGTAGGCGCGCATGAGTCCCGGCACGCCCAACAGCGAGTCCGCCCGGTAGACCGTCGGGTCGAGGAATTCATCGTCGATCCGACGGTAGATCACGTCAATGCGTTCAAGGCCGGTGGTCGAGCGCAGGTAGACGAAGTCGTCGTCTCCCACGATCAGGTCGGAGCCCTCGACGAGCGGAAGACCCATCTGGTTGCTGAGAAACGAGTGCTCGAAGTAGGCGGAGTTGTAGATGCCTGGAGTGAGCAGCACCGCACGCGGCGGATCGCTGCTGTCTGCCGGTCGCACGGAAAGCAGCATGGCCATGAGCTGGTTGGGATAGTCAGCGACGGCGCGCACGCCCCGGCGGGGGAACAGATCGGGCACGACCCGCAACATCACCATACGGTTCTCGAGCACGTACGACACACCCGAAGGGGTTCTGAGATTGTCCTCCAGCACGACCAGCCCTCGCTGCTTGTCGCGGACCAGGTCGCAACCGGCGATGTGCGCGTAGATGTCCAACGGCGGTCGGAAGCCCGCCATCTCCGGCTTGTAGCCCGGGGAACTCAGGACGATCTCTTCTGGAATCACCTGTTCCTTGATAATTCGCTGCTCCCCGTAGATGTCTAGCAGAAACAGGTTGAGCGCTTGCAGACGCTGCTTCAGCCCGGCTTCGACCTCCGACCACTCCTGCGCTCCAATGATCCGCGGGATCAAGGAAAACGGGAAGATTCGCTCGGTCCCTTCTTCTTCCGAATAGACGTTGAACGTGATCCCCGCACTTAACAGCGCGAGGTCCGCGCGCTCCTCGCGTTGCAGGTGATCCTCCAGCGACCAGCCTTGCAGAATCTCGCCCAGCGTTCGGTAGTCATTCCGGAACGCTCCGGTTTCGTCGAACATTTCGTCGTCCGACAGATCGGCGGCCTGATAGCCGTACAGGAGATCGTTCGTCATTGCCTGAGCATATAGGCGAAACTTCTATCGCAGTGATTGGCGCCGCCGAGCCATTCGAAACGCTGCACAGCGCGCGCTTGGGGGTGTTCTGCGACCCCCACTCAACGCATCCCGGATGCGTGGCATCGGAACAACCAACCCTGCGGCCGACAGCCCCGGACATGAGTCCAGATCCAATCGGGCCTGGACCAAAGCAGTGGACCAAAGCAGTGGACCAAGGCAGTGAAGGTCGGCGACAGCAGATCGTTGATCGCGCCAGCGCCAGTGAGCGTCAGGACCATCCGAACATCGCCGATGGGAACATTCGGCGCAAACGGAACGGGGACGATGCTTGGCATCGTCCCCGTTCTCTACAGCTTCAAGCGGCCGCGCTTGCGCGGCTGCTTGTTACTTCTCTCGCAAGCTCAGTTCCCTGCCGGCAACCAGGACAGGCCGTCCGAGGATCCGACGACCTTGTGATCGGACAAGGCGCCGGGCTCGACGTTGACGAACTTCCAAACAGGCATGTAGTCGTACGCCTGAACCTGTGGGAAGATGTAGCCGCCCGGGAATTCATTGTCCACTCTGAAATAAGTGTCAATGATCTCGATGCCGTCTGAGTCTCCATCAGAATCCTTGAAGGTGTACTCGAAGGAGAAGGTCGTGACTTCCGTGTAGTCGTGGTCAGCAGTCAAGATCGCGGTTCTCCTGGTGGCGCCAACCTGCAAGTGGATCTCCGGTTCCGTTTCAAAGGCCATGTTCTCGCCGAACCCGACCTCGAAGGTGAAGGTCTCGCCTGACCTGTAGGCAACTGCGTCGTCCGGAGTGGAAGTGACGCTGACGCTAGTGGCCAGAACGCCACCATAGACCCGCTGGTCCTCCTCACTGCCGAGTCCCTGGAAGGATGTGTCGACGCCCAGACTTTCGTCCCATTCGTCGGCGTCCGTGATCGGGTCGATTGAGATACCTTTGAAGGCCTTGTCGCCCTTCTCGACGGTGCTGGTGAAGATGAACGTATCCGTGCCACTGCCGCTGGAGTAGACGAAGGTTCGACCGAACGTTTGGTTGAAGCCATTGTGGTCGGTGGCGGACAACTCAGGAGCGTCGATGCCGTCTCCGACCTCGACAACTGTGCTGAAACTGACCTCAACTTCGATCTCGTCGCCAACCAGGTATCCGAGGTCGGATCCCGGTTGTGAGGCAAACTCCAAACCGACAATGCTGGCCGTACTGTCGACAAGCTGTTCGTCATCGGCATCAACGGCTCGATGCAGCAGGTTGACGTGTGTGCCATCGTCCTTGTACTTGATCGACGCGTCATTCGCGGACAGCGAATTCCGTTTGATTGCGAGACCGTCAGCGGCAGAGTCCCCTAGCACGACGGTGTACTTGAAATCGATGTAGCTGTTTGGATCGGTCGTGTGTTCCGTTGAGTCCGGTGAAGATGCAGCAACGGGGCCCACGAACCCCTGCCCCGGCGATACCTTGCTCTCGGGAAGCGCGACGTGGGCCGTCGCCGTTCTGCCGCCGCCGTCAAGCTTCAGCCCGATTGTCGGCAGGTCCTCTTCTGAGTTGTAAGCGATGTATACATCTGAGTCGAATGTGACCCTGACCGTAATCGTCTCGCCCTTCGAGTATGTGTCGTCGTCGCCGGCATCGGACGCGATCTCGATCGAATCGATATCCGGCTGGGCATTCACGAGCCGTCTCGAGTCCGAACTGATGCCGGCGTGCGAGATCGTGCTGAACTCGATCTCACGACCGTCTGGAACGGCGAGTAAACCGGCAAAGGGATTCGCCGGAACGGCAATGCCATCTTCGTCAATGTCGTCAGCTTGCACGGTGTACATGAAATACGCTAGACCCTGGCCGCCACCATCGAGATCGGCTTGCCGCACGTTGTCGCCAATCTCGATACCGAGAGTCGGAAATCCTGATCGATCACCGAGGCTGCCGCTGCTCACCCATTGGCTGAAGGTCAGCTTGAGATAGATTTCGTCGCCCGTCGAGTACGAGCCACTTGCCCCGGGGTCTCTGTGGAAGGCCATCGATTCCACCACCACCTCCTGCACGCGGTGGTCTTCGCCGCCCTGGAGTTCGTCATGTGACAGCGTTCTCGCGTTGACGACGCTGTTGCCGTCTACGAGCGTGCCGCTCACCGAGTTGGCAGCGACGGAGACGCCATTACTGTCGAAATCTTCGTGCGTCACGTTGTGAAAGAAGAGCGCCGACGTGTCCGAAAAAATGGCGCTCAACGAGTGTGTCTCGAGCCCGATTTCGAGCGGCAAGGTCAGACTGTCTTCGACGCCGCCGTCGGCGAACGGCTTGTTGAATACCATTTCGATCGCGATCGTGTCGCCCGGTTCGTAGAAGCCGTCGTCTGCGACGGAGGTGAACGCCAGTCTCTGAATTTCGAAGTCCTCCGTTTCCGACCCGTTGCCCGATCCCTGCTGAGGGTTGACTGTCGATGACTGGCCACTGCCGGCGGACGAAGCGGCGTCCACGATTCCAGGACCGGCCAGCAGCGCCAGCGCGCCGGCCATCACTGCTAACAGCAGTGCCAGCGCGCTCAATCGCGACAGGCTCAGAAGCGGATTTCTTCGCTCTGAATGGCGAAATCGATAGAGTGACATTGTCAGCCTCCTCTGTAGAACATCAGGTTCTCCCGAACCTGTCTGTATGTGGAAATCATATCAACATATATCGATATCATCCTGTATTCGTAGACACTTATCCTGGATGTGTATATCAGAATATTGGTGTAAACAGTGGGTCAAACTGCGAACCTCGGTCCGCCGTAGGCGGGGCGCACGCTGAGGCCGCCATGGCCAGGGTGGGCAGCCGCTACGGGCCCGAAGCTTGAGAACTCCGACGCCAGGCTTGCCTTCACAGTCCGATCGCAGGCGGAAGTGAGACATGCCCCTGTCCCTTGTCCGCACGATCAACCGCCGCCGCACGCTGTGCGGCAGCTTCTTCCAGGAATGCTCTGAACAAGTCCGATCCCCGCTTACCCCCTCTGCGAGACCTTTGAAAAACTCATGATTCCCCTCTCCCCTCTTGCGGAGACCTTTGAAAAAGTCGCGCTTGGAGAACTTTTCCGTCCCCGCCCCCGAGCGGGGACCCGTTCCGCTTTGCGAGGCTACGATCTCTCAATCGCACTCCACCAGATACGCGCCCTGCCATGTTCGTTCAGCCCGGAGGAAACCGGGGACAGGTCCCCGCTCGGGGGCGGGGACGGAAAACCGGGAGTACTGGAGTTTTTCAAAGGTCTCCCTGCGGGGGGAGATGTCACGGAGTGACAGAGGGAGGTCCGCCGCCAGCGATCAGATAGGCCTTGAGATCGGAGCCCCCCCTCTGCCTTCGGCATCTCCCCCGTAAGGGGGGCGAAGGGGACTTATGCAAAGGTCTCCTCTGCGGGGGAAGCTGCCGCAGGCTGAAGGGGGTCCCCGCTCAGCCTGCGACACCAGTTGTTCAGTGGATTCCTAGGGCGGCGTGCGCTCGTTTCGTTCAACTTTCGCGATCAGCTGTGCGCCGGGTGGCAGACCGTCCGGGAAGTGTTGGTTGAACTGATGACTGAGGAACTCGGGCGCATCGGGGGCGTAGAGCAGCCACGAGTCGCCGGTCCAATAGAAGAAGGCAGCCACTCCTTGCTCACTGGCGCAGCGGTCGAGATCTTCGACGCTGCCGCCGACGAATGTGACCTCGCTCAGGCGCTCGGTGGTTAGGCCGGGCAAGCAGGGCGGTTTCTCGACCAGGACTCGATACGACTTGACTCGGGAACCGTCGCTCGAGGTCACGCTGATGCTGATCTCCGTCTCGGCGCCCAATGCAACCTGATGGCCGTTGTCAGCGTCTCCGTCGGAGTCGGTCGGAGTGATTACTACCGTTGCTGCCTCCTGCGTCGCGACGGCCGCGACGGTTGTAACTGTGGCAGCGGTTTCAGCCATCGCTGCGTAGGTCAGACGTACAGGCGAGAACTCGTCGATCTGGACATCGCTCATACTGAACGACGCCAGCCGGGCGTCGATCGCATCGGGGATGTTGTAGGTGTAAACCTTGTCGTCCTGCTCGTCGACGACGTAGATCACATCGCCGTCCGACCAGATGCCGCGAGCATCGCCGTTGCCCGCCTTGAGCAGCGAGCGGAACGTGAACTCCTCGTCCTCGTGGCGTTTGAGCGTTTCGTCCTCGACCCGGTAGGCGAACAGCCGTTTGGCCCCGTCGTCGGAGACCCACAACATCACGCCATCGGACCAGATGCCACGCGGGCTCTTGTTGAGCTTGTCTAGCGGATACTCGGCCAGCAGCTCGCCGGATTCGAAGTCGTAGACGAAGAGCGCATCCTTGACCGAGTCGAGCACGTGTAACGTCTCCCCGTCGGACCAGATGCCGCGTGGGTCGCGGTTACGATCGGCCAGTTCGATGTCTCGTTCCTCCAGACGCTCGCCGCTGACGAGGTTGTAGGCGAAGAGCCGGTCCTGCCCGCTGTCGGCGATCCAGACCGTCTCACCGTCCGACCAGATGCCGTGCGAGAAGCGGTTGCGCCGGTCTAGTTCAAACTCCGCGTCCGGCTGGCGCTCGCCGGTCTGAAGCTCGTAAGCGAAGACTCGGTCCGCTCCCGAGGCCGAGTTCTCGACGACCCACAGCGTTTTGCCGTCCGACCAGATATCCGTGGGCAGGTCGTTGTCGCGGTCGAGCGACTCGATGTCGCGGGTCACGTTCCAGTCGAAGTCGGCATCCGAGGGAATCGGAACCGGAGGCGCGCCGCCTCCTCCACCGCCGCCGCCGGTCACGGTGGTGGTGATGACGGGCGGCAGAATGATGGGCGCTTCTGTGATGGTGATCGTGACGCTCCCGATACTGCTGCCCTCGTGGCTGACGGAGACCTCGATGGTCTCTTCGGCATCGTCCTCGGAATCGGTCACCGCCATGATCATCACGCTCACCGATCTGGTCCCGACCGGCAGCGTCACGACGTAGGGGTCCGAGAGCTCCCGGCCGCCGTCGGAGAGCGTGAAGTCATCAACCGGCGTGGCCGTGCCGCCGAACGTCAGCCTGATCGTCTGGGGCTCGGCAAAGGTGACGCCGTCGGCCGTGATGGTCAGCCTGACCGTGCTGCCTTCGGCCACCTCCGTAGCGCCCGCCGAGAACATGAAGGCGGCCATGTCGTTGTCGTTCACGGTGACCGTGGCTGAGTTGATGGCGCTGGTCAGGTAGACGGGAGGATTGGTCGTGCTGCCCTGGATGAGGACCGTCACCGTACCGGGGGCCTCGACGACGCTGTCGTCCAGTGTGAGCACGTCGAGCTCGGCCGTGGCGTCGCCGCCCTCGAAGCGAACGGTCGTCGGCGGCGAACCGCCCAGAGTCGAGCCCGTGGCGGTGACCTCGACGAAAACCGTCAGGGGATCCGAGAGGGGAAGGTTGAGAGCGGCCGTTCGTGAGAGCGTGAAGATGGCGTCTGCGCCTTCGGGTACGGTGTTGCCTGTCGCGATTGTGACCACAGGCGTGTCCGGCACGTCGCTGGCCGGGATTGTGATGGTCTGCGCGCCCAGCGACCGGTTCGTCGTCGCGAGCGTGGCGCTCAGCGTGACGGTCTCGGCCACAGCCTCGATTTCGTCGTCGTCGACTGCGCTGAGCGTGGCCTCAACCGAACTGGTACCTGCCATGAAGGTGAGCGCGTAGGGCGACGAGAGGGTCTGGTCCTGGGCGTCAGCGATCGCAAAGTCACTGGCACTGGCGCTGCCGCCGGCGGCGAGGTTGATCGTCTGGTCCTGGGCGAAGCTGACAGCATTCTCGATGGTGAACGCCAGTGTGGTCTCGCCCCCTTCCGAGACTTGGTTGGAGCCGACACTGAAGCGGATGTTCGCCTCGTCTCTGTCGATCAGGGTGATGTTGGCGGCGCCATTGGTACCGAGCGTCACCCCGAACGGCAGCGGGCCGAAAGCCAGCGTCGCGACCTCGGGGCCCTCCACGAGGGCGTCCTCGATGGCCTCGATGGACACGATCTGCTGAGTTTGGCCCGCCTCGAAGGTGACGCTCGCCGGTCCGCTGACGTCGTCCGCTGACGCGCTGCTCGCCGCATCGAGGATGATGGGGACCGTCACACCGCGGACACCCTGGTGGGCAGTGCTCAGGCGCACCTGCACCGATACCATTCCGCCTTCAGAGACGCTGTACTCGGTCTGCGCGAACGAGACGGTGACGGGAGCACTGATCACCAGCTCCGAGGGCGCCTCCGACAGCGCTGTCCCGTCGGCTGTGCAGATGCCGCCATCGGCGCCGCAGGCCTGACCGGTGAGGAGACGGAAGCTGATCGCACCGTCGCCGTCCGGCGTCAGCGTGACGAGGTAGGCGTTGGCCGGCTCGCCAGCCACGACGTGAGCGCTCACGCTCGCGACCGTCGCGCCGGTGACGCTGATCGACGGCGTGTTCTCGTCGAAATCGACGACCGGGCGGCTGAAGGCGACCACGACCTGTGGCGAGTCGGTGGCGCCGAGGTTGAACACCGAGGTGTAATTGCTGGCCGGGAACTCCGCGGTGAGCGGGACGGGTTGCGGCGCCAGGACCTCAGCCGGGGCCACGGTCGCGTTGATGCGGCGGCCACGGTGACTGTCGGGCAACTCCCTGAACCGGATGCCCAGCTTCTCCTGACCGGTGGCGGGATCGACCAGCGTGGCCCTCTCGTTGTCCGGTATCGGGACGTCTACATCGAGAGGCCGACCCCAGCTCACCAGCCAGTCGCCGTTGTCGAGCGCGAACACCGTACCGTTGGCGTAGCCAAGGTGGTCCCGCGTACCCCGCAGGGAGTGGTCGCGCACGAAGACCGCCTCGTGGTTGTCGAGGTCCAGCGCGTATTCCACCGCGCGGCTGAAGTCATACCCCTCGCGCCCCAACTCCTCGAAGGTCCACGGATCGATCGGGCACACCACGCCGTTGTCGAAGAGGAAGATGTTGCCGTTGGGCAGGAAGCGCGCCGTGTGCTGGCCGCAGAACTCGCCTTCCAGATCGTTGATGAAGTCCAGCGGCGGCGGGCCGATGTCCCGCGCCGCCCATTCCGCGTCGCTCAGGTTGGTGCGGCCCATCCGCCAGAGCACGTCCCCCCGGGTAGCGCCGGGTCCGACGTCGATGCCCAGCACCTTCGAGCAACCCCGCATCGAGGCGACGAGGACGTCGTCGACCATGTGCATCCCGTTGATGTGCGCATAGCCTCCATTGGGACTCCTCATGTCGGGATCGGTCGAGAGCGTCACGGGGAAGCGGTGCTGCACGCAATCCTCGATGGCCATGTTGCCCCAGGAGTTCCAGGTGAAGACGGCACGCCTCCCTGGCGTGACGATCTGGACCGCCGCGTCGTTGACGCCGACGGAGGAGACATCGGCCCCGTCGAAATAAGGCAGATCGATGTCGCTGAAGTCGCGCGTCGCCCGTTCGTATGCCATGACCAGGTAGCTGCCGTCCTCCAGAATCTGGAAGTCGTGAGTGTTGGTTCTGGTCAACGGTGCCACGGTCCTCACCTCGTCGTCAACCACCTCGAAGTCCTCGTCCAGGATGGTGTAGCTGTCGCTCCCAGCCCAAAACCCGTAGCGGTATGCACCGTCGGCGCCGACCCGGTGGAACCTGACGGCGAACGTGCCCGAGCCCGAACCCAAATCGAGATGCAGTCTTGGCACGCCGTTGCGATCCATCAGCCTTAAGTAGTCCTCGCGATTGAACAGGATCAGATCCTCGAATGCGTCGGTGTTCGGGAAGGTGTGCGTCTCGATCTCGAAGAACACCTCCGGCAGGCAGTGCACGACGTAGGTCGTGCCGGCGCCGCTCGCGTCGGTCACGCGGATCGCCACGTCGCTGTCCTCGGACACGTCCACTGCCATAGGCGCGCTGGCGGCCTGCACCGCGTCGACCGCCACACGCGCGTTCGTCGCCGCCGACACGGTCAGGACCAGCGTGTCGGCGCCGTTGCAGCCGATGCCGTAGTGCAGCGTCAGCGGATCGAAGGCGGGGTACAGGCCCCGCGCGGGGGCGGCCTGGGAGTCGTCGGTCTCCGCAGTCAGACTCGTCAACAGGGGCCCCGTGACCACGTTGGGCGCCACCTCGCTGACCGTCTTGCCGGTCCCGTGCTCGTCCGCGTAGGTCGCCGTCACCCGCAGAAACGTGTTGGTGTCCGCTGCCACCGGCGTGTAGTTGGCCAAGGTCGCCCCGTCAATGACCGCCCACGCGTTGCGGCCCGCCGAGCGCTCCCAGGTCCACTCGGTCGTCCCGGTGACATCATCAGGGTCGTCCACGGTCGCAATCAGGGCAGTCCCGACTCGCGGGTGCGACGAGGACAAGGAGACGGCGCCGCCCTCGTCCACGTCCGTCACCGTGACGGTTACCCGTAACGGGTCGCTGACGGTCTCGCCGACCCGGTAGAGCAAGGTCAACATGTAGACGTTGTCGCCGTCGCTGTCGTCGGCCGCCTCGAAGTCGGGAGGCTTCAGGAACAAGTTGGGGGCGACCGGGTCGATGTGAAAGCGAAGTGCGCCTTTCGGGCTGTCGATGCTGAAATGGCGGGCATCGCTACCGCCGAGAATCCAAACGAAACCATCACGATCCTCCGCCGAGGAGGCGGTGTAGGTGGCGACTCGGCTCGCGCCGTTTTCCGCGAAGGTGACCTCCTCGGGCCCTGCGATCACAGTGGCTTCGATGATGTTGGCGACGTTGATGGTCACCGTGGTCGAGACGGAGCCATCCGTGTCGGTGGCAGTGACGATGACCTCGTAGCTGGACTTGGTCTCGTAGTCGAGTGCGGCCTTGGTCTGCAGTTGACCCGTCGCCGGGACGATCTCGAATGAGGCAGCGTCGGTGCCGCCCAGCGAATAGCTGACCGTGCCGCTGCTGTCGGTGGCGACGACCGGCGCCCCGATGTCCACGCCAGCCTCCGTGTTCTCATCGACGCTACGGATGGTGCTGACCGACTCAAGGGTGAAGCTCAACGTCGCAATCGGCTCGGTCGAGAACTTGCCCGTGCCGCGGATGCTCGTGATCACACCCGGCGGCACGGTCGCGTCGTTAGACAGCGAGAACTCACCGCCATCTTCGGTGCCGGCATCCCAGGGGTAGAGTTCGACCTCGTGCGACCGCAGCCAGCGCCCTCCGGAGTTGAGCAGGAGCAGTCCCGAGACGCCGACGAACCAGTCCGGGCTCGGCGCCACCATGGTCAGCAGCGTGACCCGGGGATGTTCGCTGGTCAGCATGGCCGCCAGGCTCTGTGTACGGGTCGTGCTGATGTTGCCGGAGCCCCTGAGCACCGAGAGCGCATCAACCGCAGCGGTCACTTCGGCTTCCAGGCCCGCCGTGCCGCCGAGTTCCGCCATCGACTCGACCCCGGCGCTCGCGGTCCGGTCGCCCTCAACGAAGGTCACGTTCGCGTTGTGAACGGCGCCGATCAGCGGAGAGAAATGGGCACCGCTGGGCAGACCGTCCGGAGTGGCAGAACTGGTCCAGGCGCCCGTGAACGTCACCTGGTAGACCGCACTCGAAGCAAATGCGCTCGGCGGATCACTGGTGGTTGGACTCAAGGACCTATCCTCCTCCGTCCGTGTCACCGTGACGACGTAGGTCCGGGTCGCCAGGTTGTCCTCGGCCGTCACCCTGACCTTGAATACGTTCTCGCCGACGACCAGGTCGATCTGATGTCCGGCGGCGACAGTGTCGCGGTCGGGCATCACAGAATCGCTGGCATCGAGGAAGGCGAACGTGGCGGCGCTGTCGTTCTGGCTCGGCGTCACGGTGATCTGGGTGATCGTGTAGCCGACGCTGGCGCTGTATTCCGTCGTGCCGCTGGCGAACGCCGGATCGAGCCGTCCTTGACTCAGCGTGAGAGCGCTCAAACTGGCGTCATCGCTTAGGAATGCTCTGAACAAGGGGCGATTGAGCGGACTTGATGCTGACTGGTCGGGTGCGATTGCGTCAATGCGGCGAGTTGATGAGTGGAACGATGGGTAGGGACGGTTCCGAGGATCCGGTTGGCCCCACAGTTGGCGCTCCGGGCGCACGGCGCCTGGGGTTAGGCCAGTTGCGGCTCAGCGATCAGGAGATTGGTGAAGCCGAGCAACAGTGCCAGTCGGTTGTGGTTCTTCGCCAGGCCGCGGTAGCGCACCTTGTCGTAGCCGAAGCGCCGTTTGATGTACAGGAACGGGTGCTCGACTTTGGCCCGCAGCGAAGCCCGCTGTCGCTCGCGCTCAGCCAGGGCGCTGTCGGCTGACAGCGTGCGCCGGCGGCCGGGACGCATCGCGACCCGCCACTCGACCTCCGAGCCGGCGTGTTCGGGACGGCGCTCGACGCCCTGGTAACCGGCGTCGCCCCAGGCCTCGCGCTCGTCGCCACGCAACAGCCGATGCGCCTCGGTCACGTCGGCTGCGTTCGCCGCCGTCGTGCTCAGGCTGTGGGTCAGGCCCAGCGCCGCGTCCATGCCGATATGCAGCTTCATCCCGAAGTGCCACTCGTTGCCTTTGCGGGTCTGGTGCATCTCCGGGTCGCGTGCACGGTCCTGGTTCTTGGTCGAGGACGGTGCCGCGATGATGCTCGCGTCCACGATCGTGCCGGCCTGCAGCCGCAGTCCCTGGCCGGCGAGATGTGCGTTGATCGCCTCAAACAGCGCTTGGCCCAGTTCGTGCTGTTCCAACAGGTGGCGGAAGTGCAGGATCGTCGACTCGTCCGGAATCGGTCCGGCCAGCGTCAACCCGCAGAAGCGGCGCGCCGACTCGGCCTCGTAGAGCAGATCCTCCATCGCCGGGTCGCTGAGGTTGTAGCAGAGCTGGACGCAATGAATGCGCAGCATCACGGCCAGCGGGTAGGGTCGCCGTCCGCGTCCCGGCTTGGGGTAGACCGGCTCGACGCGCGCCCCCAGTGCGGCCCACGGAACCAGCGCGTCGATCCGCTCGAGGAACCGCTCGCGCCTCGTCTTCCGCTTCTTGTGGCTGAACTCCAAGCTGCCAAACGTCGGCTCCAGCATCGAGGCGCTCCCTTCAGCGGTCGCTGCCCCGATCCTAACTAGCCCTCAGAAAGCAACCTTGTTCAGAGCGTTCTTAGCGTCTGCGCTGAGGCGGGCGAGGTCAGGAATCCGAGCAGGGCTACCAATGCCAGGATTCCCAACAGGGCCAGCGAACGCAACCGCCGCGACCACGCCCGCGGCGCAGACCTCGCGCCGGCTCGGTCCTGCCGGCCACCCTGCTGCCAACGGACGTTTCCGCTCACGACCGGCGCTCCGTGCCGGTGGCGTGAAGGCGTTTCCCAAGCCGCGAAGCGTTGGCGTCTCTGCGCGTGGCGAAGCCGCGACTTGCGCCCCGGTCAGCGTCCGCCCATGCGTCGGTCTGGCTCTGCATCTCGTGTGCGCTCAAGTTGTCACTCCATCAACAGATAAACACATTGGTGCTATCACACATCTCTTGCCTCCCACAAAGGCACTTGTAGAATCAGATAATCGTATATGTATACCTCTATATGGTTGCCGGCAGTACCTCCTGCGAGTGATCCAGGGATTGCGCGAAATTCCCATCCCGCATTTGGCAGTGGCTCACAGAGGCAGCCGTCTCGTTCCCAGCGCCGATCTGCGTTGCCCAGCAGACCGGGCCTCTTGCCTGCCGCTGATTGCCATCAAGAGCCAGTTGGATGCGAGGTCGGAACCGCCCGTGGCCACCCGAACACCGCGGATGCACGCAGGCCAGCGCAGCCAAGGTCAACGAATACGACCTGACGCCCACCAAGGGCATTGCGTCGCTGCAGAGGTCGCAATCCGATCAGGCAGTGACGGGGCGCACCAAGTCGCGGCAGCCCCACAAACGCCAACAGGCTTCACACCGATCGGCGGTCGCGGCAGCCCGCGGCGAGTTCTGCAGCAGCCTGGTACGGTCCGCCCGTCAGTGGTTCCTGCTTGAGGAAGCAAATGGACTCAGTCGGCGGCGGCTGGCACGAACGCTTCGATTTTCGTCGGGACAGGCCGAACGGGTTGCCCCAAGGAGCGTTGGTCAGGACGTTCCCAGGTCAGCGCAGCAAGCACTCCGGACAACGCGAAGAGTCTGCTCGAACACCGACTCAACGACTCAGCCTCGTCAGCATCGTCTTCCGTCAGTGCACCCTCGACTGCGAGGAAATCTGCAGCTCCTGAGCGACCAGCTTGAGCGCTCCGGCCTGAAGAATGTTCCGATTGGCCACGAACACGACCTCGCGCGGCACGGTCTGTCCGATCAGGTATCCACTGCATGCATCGCTTGGAAACCGAACGATTCAATGTCGACGACGCAACCTCCCGAGCGACTGGTTGCATTGAACCCCCCATTGCCCGATAACACTTGCGTCGACCGACTTAAGGTCGATCCGACACTCGACTAACCACGATTATCCGTTCACCGAGTTCTCGCGAACGTCGTGTCGTGGGAGGTGGCGATGGCTTGCATTCCCGATCTCTGCAAACGGAGAATGATCGCAGGTCGAGCAAACTGTTACTCGTCGGCATGAACCGTGAAACGGCCGCTGTCGCTACGACCGAAGACCTCGGGGAAGAAGGTTTCCTGTGCGTGAGCTGGCGCCACGAAGAAGTCTCCCGGCGTCGTTGCGCGCGCGTAGTATATGTAACGATGCACACCCTTAGGTAGGTGCTCGGCGTACAGGGTGACACGGTCGTCGCGAAGATCGACCTGGTCCCATGGGCTGTAGTACCACGCGAACCAGGGAGCAGAGTACGAACCTCCACTATACGATGCGACTGCCGCACGCTCCGCCTCAAGATGCTCTCGCAACCAGGGCGAACCGACGTTGAGTCTTGGGATGATTGGCTCCAGCCCGGCGGGCAGGAAGTCATTGACCGTAACGAATACTCGATCGGTCGGCGCAATTACCGTGACCTCTACTCGCACCACCTCGCCGGCGACTGAGCTTGTCACGCCGGTATCGGGATCATCCAGAAGCGAATAACGATGTGAGACGCCAATCCCGCGGTTGAGTGCCGCAATTTCGTTGGCGGGCGCCGCGTAGCGCAAGTTCAGGGTGTAATACATGCGCCCGTCGCGACTGAAGTCACGCTCGAACTGGATCAGGCCGAGCTCACCTCGTGGCAATCCGTCGAGCGCAATCGCTGCCTCAGCTCGAACCTCGCCGCCGGGTACATCAAACTCGCCCTCCAGGACTTTCGTCGCGCCTAGTGAGACTCGATAGTCGTACGCGCCGCGGTTTTCTCCGGTTAGTGTTGAGAACGCGGCTAGCGACGCGATCGCCTGCGCCCGCTCGACGGATGACTGCCAACGGTCGCTTGCCCGCGCGTGGACGAGCCAACGCACGGTTCCCTCGATCAGCGGATGCCTGGGTTGCGCGTTGGTCAATGCGTGCAGGACCAGTGCCGTTGAACGCACGCTTCCGTTGTGCATCGACCCGGACAAATAGTCGTCTTGCCAGAGGTTGCCATTCGCGCTCGGGATGGAAGAGGCGCTCAGCCTGTTGAGCAACAGGCGAACCGTTTCGTTTTCAGGCTCGACCCCGGCGCCAAGCAGTGCCAGCACCATGTAGGCCCGAGCCCAACTGGTCAGCCTCGTCAACTCCTGAACCGCATGCCGATGCATCGCCTCGATCTTCGCTGCGCCGAGCGTCCCAGCCGAACCCCGGACGACCGCGTAGTGCAGATATGCACTCAAGCTCGGACCGGATTCGCCGTAGCGCGACATGTTGTCAACGGAATCCTGGATCATCCGGACAGCGCGTGCGTTGGTATCGACCGGCACATCGAAGCCGGCAGCCTGTGCGTCGGCGAGCGCGATCAGCGCGTGGGCGCTGATCAGCGGGTCGGTGCGCCAGCAACCACGACACCAGCTCCAGCCTCCGTCTGCGCGCTGCTCTCGGACCAACGTGTCGATGTCGGATTCCAACTGGAGACGCTGTTCGTCGGTGATGCCGTTTGGCGCTGCCCGATGCAACGCGACTGCGCCCACGATCCGGCTGCCGACCATGACGTTGGACTCACCGGGGTGAACCGGCAGGAAGCGGGCGAATTCGTCATCGAGCGTGTCCACCATCGACGCTTGCAACAGGAGTTCGAGTGAACCCTCGTCCGTTGTCACGTCCTCGGGTAAGTAGATCGCTTCAACGACGGTCGACTCCTTGACGACGCCGCCGGTCGCAGTGGTCTCGAGCGTGAGATCCGGGTGAACCGGAATGCTGATCTGCACCGCATCTCGGTGCTCGCCTGAATCGGCGTAGAAGCGGATCGATGCTGCGCCTGCCGTGTTCGCTTGAGCCGTCCATCCGAACACGGCGGAGGCTCCTGATTCAATGGTCTGGGATTGTGCAGTCGTCTGCTCCAAAGCGACGCCATCTGCTTCAATCGACACGCTCACTTCCCTCGATACTGACGCGCCATTGTGCACGAGCGTACGCAGCGTCACTTCGTCGCCTACGCGCAAGAACCGCGGCAGCGCCGGACGCACGAGCAGCGGTTGTGTGGCGAGCAGTTCGCTCTCCCCATCGCCGACCCGCGTCTCTGCGTCGATTGCGCGGGCCCGCGCTTGCCAGGTCGTGGCGTTGTCTGGCAGGGTCAGTTCAAAACTCGCGCGATCGTCGGCATCGGTGCGCAGCTGACCCATCCACAGCGCCGTGTAGCGGAAGTCGGAGCGCAGCCGAGCGTTGGCGCCGCCTTCCGGCTCGATAGTGGGTTCGTACTCTTCCTCGCTCTCGTACTCTTCGCGATTTTTGTCCACAGGCGCGATCTCATCCGCCCGGAAACGACTTACTCCCGGTTCTCCCCGCGAACTGTCGCGGAACGCGTGGTTAATCAGATCGAGCGACGCTGAGAGCGAGGAGGACGTGCGAACGCCGAGCGGACGATTGCGCCAGAACGCGGTCATCGGATCGGGTCCCAGTTCGTCCAACAGCGACAGCACCGCCTGGTCAACCACCGCGACAGCAATTTCAACTTCGACTCCGCGCCCTTCGGGGTCGGTCACTTGCACGTTGTAGCCGATCGTCTCGCCCGGCTCCACAAGCTGTCGGTTCGGCTCGATCTTGACGTCGAGCCGGCGCGCGGCCTTGGAGACGGAGAGATTGGCGTAGCCGACGTTGTATCGCGGATACGGATCGTCGTCTGTCGGCGGCCGGTACAGCGTCACTCCGAGGTAAACGTTGGGAATGTGCCAGTCCTCGATTGGGATACGCAGGACTTCGCTGTTGGTCTCGAAGCGCCGCACTGCCGTGCTCAATACCCCGCCGCGTTCGAATGTGATGAGCGCAGTCGCGCCCGCGAAGTTAGCGGGCGCCAGGACCTCGGCGACATCGCCGACTTCGTAACTGTCCTGATCAGTGAGCAGCTCGATCGTGTTGTCATCGCGCACCGGCCACGACGCATAGCGCTCGCCTCGCACGTAGAGGAAGCGCGCCGACCGCGCAACGCGGCCTTGATCGTCGGCTGCCTCCACGACCACGCGGTAGCTGCCGACCGAGGATGGCGTGAACCCGACTCGCGCCCGACCATCCGAATCGGTCGTCACCGTCTGCACTGCAATTTCGGTGTCGATTGGCTCGCTTCGGTAGTAGGCGCCGCCGTAATAAAACGGTTCCTTGGTCCGCATCCACTCGCGCTTGTAGAACCGCACGGTGAGTGGTCGATGCTTGGCAAGCTGACCGTGATAGTCAACGCTGACAAGATGGATCATGGTTGGCGTCTCGGCCACGACGAGCTGAGATTCGAGGCGAATTCCGCCGTACCAGGTCGCCGGATGGACGGTGACCACCGTGCTGTCGGCGATGGCCTGGGCGTTGGCATCGGTGACGGTCGCGCTGATCGTCAGTCGCTGCGTGCCGCTGCCGCTTCCGAGGTCGGCGGGAACTTCTAAATTCCCGATACCCGACGCGTCCGTCTGGGTCTCGCCCTTGCCGCGATCCGTTTCCCAGTTACTCAGCCAGTCGAACACACCTTGCTCCCAGAAGGTGTAGTTCTCAAAGCCGTCCACACGCATCACGGTTGGATATGCGTGTGTTCGCCACTCGACATCGGCGTCGACAACAGACCCGCCAAAGAAGAAGCTGGCCCTGGCCTCGGCCGGAATCACGTCTCCGGCGACCACATCAGCGTCAAGAGTGGCCAGGTCTACAGCGAATTCCGGCGCTCTGAAGTCGGCAACAGTGAAGATCGCAGTGGCAATCTCCTTGCCGTCTTCGTCGGTCAAATGCAGCCGGTAGGTACCGGTTGACGCCCCCGCCGATAGAACGACATCGCCGCTCAGCGTACCGAGTTCATTCAGTTGTAGGACGAGATGCAGCAACTCCCGGTTGAGCGAGTCATTCAGCTTGACTGTGAATGTCGAGTCGGCTTCAGGAATGCTGTACCTGGCATCGTCGTCGATCCGCACGACTCCCTTGTAATGAACGGTCTCACCCGGTCGGTAGATGGGTCGTTCCGTGAACACGTGTCCCTTGTATCCGGCGAAATAGGTGTCGGTCGGCACGTCGACGTCCCACGGTCCGGCGCCAAAGGTCCACCAGGTCGCAGCGACTCCCTGACGATTGCCATCGTCCATTCGCACGAGATACAACCAGTACGGCGCGCGCCTCCAGTTCTCCTCCGTCGCCACGCTGAACCGCGCAACCCCGTCGCTGTCGGTTGTGGCGTGCTGGTAAGGAGCTTCCGGCTCGAGCTCCATCAATGCCGCGCGCAGCTCGCTCCCAACCAGCGGCTCGCCGGTGTCATAGTCCAGGGCCCAGGCGACCAACTCGCCGGAAGTCTGCTTGGTGATGATCGCGGTATCGACCACGCTGACCACGATTCTCTGCTGATACCGGTACCCGTCGCCGCTCCAGGTTTGGGCCGGGGTCGCCGTGAGCAGGTAGTGGCCGGTTGGCAATGGCCTGCCGCCACCGAGCACGGTCGAAAACAGCCGCCCATCCTCCTGAAGCTCGGCCTCGATCAACTCCGACCACTCGTGCGTCGGTTCGCTCTCCGGCCGGAAGGTGACGTCGATCCACGAATCATCGATGAATCCGCGTCTCAGCAGCAGCTCCGACTCTGCTTCAGTGAGCGGGATGATCTGAAATCGAACCTCCCCAACACGCCTCGCGTGAAAGTGCAAATGCTGTTCTCTACCTGCTGCCACAGTCGCGAAACTCGAATGCGACGCGAGGCTCAAGTACGGCCAACCCGTCCGACCATAGGTCGTGAACGAAAACTCATAGAAAGGAAATACATGCCCTTCCAGGTCTCGCACGCCCTCGGCGATCTGCACCGTGTATGTCGTTTCATATTCCAGATCGAGACTGAAGCCCACCCAGAGATCGCCCCACTGCGCATAGGGAGAAACCTGGACATCAGCCGGATCGAAGCCAGTCACGGTTACGCGCCCGGCAAATGAATCCAGATCCATCGGCGTGCTGTAGTAGAGGGAAAATCCCGATGAGTCCGAGTCGGCCTCGCCATCGTCCGGACGAGTCCGTATCAGGCGTGGACTCGGTTCGCTATAGAACCACGATGAGTACTCGCGCACAGAGCGCACGCCCGTCCCACTGACGACTCCCTCAGCGACTGTGATTTCGTAGAGGGTGTCTCGCCACAATGGCTCGTCGGGTCTGAACGTCAGCGTGGTGAAATCATCACTCCAACTGAAGGATCCGAGCACCGGTGGTCCATCCAGGACTCGCAGGCTGAATGCTTCCTCGACTGATGTTCGGTCCATCTGCTGATTGAACGTCACCACGATCGGCGACTCCTGCTGCACTTGTTCCTCCTCGGCCGCCGGAGACACTGATGTGACGGCCGGCCCGACCGTGATAAACCTCCAGGTGAAGTCCGAAGCCATGGAGCCCGCCGTGGCCGAATCAAGCCCGGCGGGTACACGCGCCGAATACTCGGCGCCGGGCGCCAGGTCCGCAGGGATGAAGCGATACAACGACGTGTTCAACCACTCGCCCGTCCCTGTCAACGGGGGGTCAAACTCGAGGATCGACGCCTCGGATGCCTGCGACAGCACCGTCAGCGGCGCGACCGAGCGATTGAACTGCACCAGGATCTGCGCGTTCGCAGGAACCTCTACGTCACCGTCGGTCGGGATGACATAATCAACAGCCAACCCGACACTGCTGCTGAATGAGTGGGTGAAGTCACTCGTGAGACCACTCGCCACGGCATCCACCACGATCTGATAACGCTGCGCCGACTGCCAACCGGGGGCATTCGGTTGAAACAGCAGCGTCCGATCGTCGGTCCAGACAAACGTCCCCTCAATGTCCGGTGTAATCGTGACGATGCGATCCGCCTCTGCCACGGCGGGCGCATCGCGAAACGCGATCTTGACGCTCGCGAGCCGCGGGACATCATCACCTTCCGGCGAAATCGCTACATCAGGAAGGGCAAGCGGAGTCTTCGACTGCAACGCCTCATTCCCGGCCTCAGACGCCGCGCTGGATTCAACATCGGTGTCCGAGATGGCCTCGTCTTCGACCAGTTCGACAATTGTTGTCTGGTCCTGCTCGGCATCGTCTGCTCGGACCGGCTTATCCTCGGCCGCCGCTCCGATCTGGTTCTGGTCGTCGCTCCGGCTTTCTTGGCGAGCCGCATCCTCCGACAGTTCCGCGTCGGTCGTCCGCTCTGTGACTTGTGTGGCGGCAGCAGTCTGTCGCGCGGAGATTGTCTCCGCCTCCGGCTGCGAATCGCAGCCGGCAGCAAGGATTGCGATCACCACGATCAGGGTGAGCGCCGTCAATCCGGCGCCTGCCTTGCCAGCTCGGCGCCACGATTGTCTGTTCACAGCGCACCCTGCCTCTCGGACGGCGCGGTCACCGTAACTTCAGCAAACGAGCATCCGGCCATAGGCCACGAAGTGCTGTCGCCGCTCAGCAATAGAACGTCGTACAAGCGTCATCTGTTCCCAGCGCCTGGACGCAGGATCACTTCCATGCACCGCGCAACCTGCGACCAGGGTCGAGAGAAGCTCTCCACATCTGCGCATACGCTCCAATTGCGGCGTCCCGCCGGCAACGAAGTGAGCCCGCGCATTAGGGATGAAGGCGTGCTCGGCGGTGCCGTGGGGCCACGGCGCAGCTCTTGCCCGGGTGCGCGTTCGAGCATGAGGACAGACACTTCCTCCCTCACTTGCCCCATTCAGGATGAGATCCCGGCGGTCAACATGAACAGTCAGTAACGGTTTTGCGCAGTGCTGCAATGCACCGGTCGTGACTGAACGACATTGCTGCTGTTGCCGTGCCGTACATTGTTAACCGCGACAGCTTTTCCTTGAGTGATCTGACAACGCGCCCAATCCGAAGGCAGAAGATCCTGGTGAGCAGTACGGGATCAGCCTCGTGCACCATCGAACTATACGGGGTGACGTTTTCGTGATCGTTGCCGCGATCGTTGCCGTGATCGTTGCGATGTGGCGCACCGAGGGCGTAGGTTGTGGGCGTGGTGAACAAATGGACGAACGGGTGGAACCGACGCGCACGCGGAGAGGATGACACTCCTTAACTTCCGCTCATGGCAAGCACGGCAATGGAATGACCTCTCTTCGCCACATGGATCCAGCGACGCGCATAGTCGTCTCCTGTGTATTCGCGCTCGCCCTCTCGTTCCTGCTCGGACTCTCTGCCGTGATTGCCGAAGGCGGTTCACGCACCGCTGATCTCAGCGTGGATGTGCGCCTGTGGCAACAGGTGCAGGACCCCGGGCGAATACAGGCAGATCGAACTTGAGTCGGTCAGAGGTCGTGTGTCAGTCAGCGGCATCGATCCGGAAGTGGTCGAACAGAGCCTGGGGCAGAATAGTCCAAGCCAGGACGTGTACTTCGATCTTCAACTCGATCATGACACCACCTACGTCGTGAAGATCGAAGAGGGCGTGCGTGACATCACGGGCCATTCCTTCCCCGCATACGAATTCTCCTTTACGACCAGGGAGTATGAGCCGGAGCAGCCGCCCCGGTACTTTGTCTTGCGAAACCCCGGCGCGGTATCGCAGTTCTCGGATAGTAGAGAACAAGTATTGTACTTTGAGGCGGCTGAGATCAGCGCAGTTGACTTCCGACTCCAGCGGTTGACGAATATCGACGCCGCGATATTGTCGCGTGACTGGATCTCGTATCGCGCTAGACGCTCTTGTCCGGAGCAAGACCCATTCCGAGAGTGGACGGAAACGATCGAGGAAGAACTGCGCGGCGCCGTGCGGCTGTACTCGACCGTACTTGGTGGGACCAAGGTTCTGCCGAAGGGGCACTACTGCCTGGTTGTGCTGCCGCGGGAGCCTGTGAGCAGCAATCGGGGAGGCGATCAGCGACGCATCCTCGTCAGCATCGTGGACACCGCCTTGATCACCAAGCTCGCTCATGATCAACTTGTCGTCTGGGCCCTCGACTACGACACCGGCAAGCCTGCGAGCGCAATACAGGTCCACACCTCACCAATTCCAGCCCGATACTACGATTCTGAAGCTTCGCTATCTGAGCAGGTCGGGGCGACCGACAGCGTTGGACTCGCGCAGTTCACGGTCCCGGTCCAGCGCAGCTCGTACGAGTCTTGGTCCCAACCGGACCGCCATCTCGTCCTGATCGATGGCAAGCAACGCCTTGGACTGACGGCCACGCCGTGGCAGCTCGGCTACTTGCCGCAAACGCTAGACATCTACCCTCGACCGGTCGCTCCGCGTTCGCTCGCCTACATATTCAGCGACCGGCCCATCTACCGACCTGGAGAAACGGTGTCATTGAAAGGCATCGTCCGCTTCGATGATGACGCAATCCTCTCGGTCCCATCGACGGAGTCGACATTCGAGCTGACGATCACAGATCCTCAGGGCAGCGAGATCCTCGCGAGCGAGACATCGACCAATGAGCTCGGCAGCTTCAGCATCCAGGTAGCGCTCGCCACGGACGCGCCAACTGGAAACTACAGCGTCCGACTGAGCGAGGCCGACGGACGCCGTATCGGGTATGCGAGATTCAGGGTCGCTGAGTATCGAGTGCCGGAATTCGAGGTCAATGTAGAAGCGGTTGAGCGCGACTACGTCGCAGGCGATGACGTCCAGGTAGAGGTCACGGCAAGATTCTTATTCGGCCAACCTGTAACAGGCGCCGGCGTGGAGTGGCGAGCTCGCTCTTGGCCGACATTCATTCGGGTCGAAGGATATGAGGACTACTCATTCGAGGAGTATTACTACTACTTACGATACCGAGGCAGATGGAACTACGAGAGAGGGCGAGGTGTCGCGCAGACCGACGCAGCGGGCAACGTGCCGCTAGACATTTCCACGGACGCAGCAACGAGTTGGCCGACTCAGCAGTTCTCGATCGACGCGACCGTCACCGATCAGAACGCGCAGACGCTCGCCGGCGCCACAACCGTGACCGTGCATCCGGCCTCCTGGTACCCGGGAATCAAGCCGAATTCGTATCTCGCCAGGGCCGGTGAACCACTCAGGGTTCACCTGGTATCCGTCGACTATCGTCGGCGGGTGGCGCCACAGCGCCCGATGACCGTGCGAATCTTCGAAGGCGTGTATCCCGCTAGCCACCACTTCAAGACCACACCTCGGGAAACGCAGCTAACGGTGCTCAATCTGACAACCGGCGACGATGGTGAGACGTCATTTGAGTTCATCCCGCCCAAGGCAGGCAGATATCGACTCGTCGCGGAATCACGGGACGACGCAGGCCGCGTGGCGTATGCCGACAGCTTCGTGTGGGTCTCCGGGAGCGACATCGCCGTGTGGCAGAGCGGAGACCAGCCTTACTTCAAGCTGTTCGGCGACCGTGAGAGCTATGAAGTCGGCGACCTGGCCGAGGTGCTCGTGCCGGCGCCGTATGCGGGCGCGGTTGGGCTCGTTACCATCGCGCGTGGTGGAGTGTTAAGCACCGAAGTGCGGAAATTCGAGACGAACAGCGAAGTACTTCGCATCCCGATCGAGGACCGATTTATCCCCAATGTCTACGTGAGCGTGACACTGTATCGTCCACCCACCAGTGAAGATCAGTACCCGAGAATCAATATCGGCTACCTGGAGTTGTCCGTTTCCACGTCCCCGCGCGAGCTCAGCGTCAGCATCGAGCCCGACCGCGACCAGGCTGTGCCCGGCGATACCGTGACGTACGACGTGACGGTGACCGATTCGCACGGGCGCGGCGTCGAATCCGAAGTCTCCGTCGCCGTGTTCGACCGGGCCGTCCTGTCCCTGGTCGACGGCACGGATCGGGCAATCCTTGAGTCATTCTGGTACGAACGCCCGCTGAGCGTGCATACCGGAACATCTCTGGCGGTCAGCGTCGATCGGCGAAACGAGCAGTTTCAAGGGAGTAGCCGTGGAGATCTGCGCGACGACCCCCGACAGCGCGACCGATCGGACAGTTTCGAGTCCGATTCTGGTATGGCGGAAGAGTCCGCTGGCGAGCAAGGACCGCCCGAACTTCGGCCGCCGGCCGAACAAGGCGGGCCATCATCAATTCGGTCCAATCTTCAGAGCACAGCGCTCTGGCGAGGACATGTGCGAACCGACGGGAATGGCCAGGCGAGTATTGAGTTGACGCTCCCGGACAACACCACAACCTGGCGCGCCCACGCCCGAGCCGTCGCGAGCAATACGCGCGTCGGAGAAGGAACGCACGATCTGCTCGCGACCAAACAGCTGCTCCTGCGGCCGGTGCTTCCGCGATTCCTCCGCGTCGGTGACACCGTTGAGCTCGGGGTGATTGTGCAGAACGCTACGGCCGAGGCTCGCAATGTCACATTGTCGATTGCCGCTGAAGGTGTGACCCTGGAAGAAACGACTCCGAGGACAGCATTGATTGCTCCCGGCAGTTCCGGCATCTTCCGCTGGTCGGCTACAGCCGCCAAGGAAGGCCAGGCGACGATTCGCTTCGATGCAACGGCGCGGGGCATCGCCGCCGATGCGGTTGAAGCCAGTCTCCCGATTCACCTGGACGTGACGCCCGAGTCGACTGCGACCAGTGGAGTCGTTGAAGATGCCCCGGTTGTCGAAACCGTCTACATACCGGATTACGCGCTCAGCGAACACGGTTCGCTCGAGGTCGCGCTTGATGCGTCACTTGTCGGGGCCATGAAGAACGAGCTTGCTCATCTCCAGCCGTCGCCTTCACAGGTCGAATCAATCGTCAGGGTCGCAAGTCGAGTCGTGGCCACAATCGCCGTGCAGCGCACACGTCCCGAGGAGTTGATGGTAGCCCAGATGCACCAACTCAGGACCGACCTGGCGACCCTGACCAAGAGGCAGCGGGTCGATGGCAGCTGGACATGGTGCCACTCATGCACTGGGACAAACATGTGGGTCACGGGATGGATGCTGTTCGCACTGGCGGAAGCCAGAGAGGCTGGACACTCGATTCCGCAGTTCCACTTCGATGAAGCGGTTAGTCAGGTGGCCAACTTCGTTGAGCACAACATTGGTACGGTCCAACCGCCCGATCCAAACCAACACGCATATCTGCTCTACGCCCTCAGCAAGCTCGATAATCGATCGGCTGTGGACCAACACCTGGCCGAAGGGGTGCAGGGTGCGTTGCAAACGATCCTCGACAACAATCGCTTAACCCTGACAAATTGGGGTCGCGCCTATCTGTTGCTCGGATTGATCAGCGCGGGCGCGGACCGGTCCCACGATGGTGTACGCGCCCTGGTCAACGATCTGACATCCAGGGCTATCGCCGGCGGCAACGGCAACCATTGGGAGGATCAGCGACAACCCGGCTCGATGCACAACGGAATCGTCCGAACAACGGCGATTGTGATGCAGGCGCTGATCGAGGCGGATCCCGATCATCCGCTATTGGCGCAAACAGCTCGCTGGCTCGTGCTCGCTCGGTCTGCAGATCGCTGGCAATCGTCGGTCGGACGGGCTCAGGCGCTTTCATCTTTGGGCAGCTACGCGCAACTGACTCAAGAAACCAGCGAGGCCTATGGCTATCAAGTCCTGCTCAACGCGCGCGTGCTGCTCGATGGTCGCTTCGATGGAGCCGCCGACCAGACGAGCGACCGGGCGACTGTCCTCTTGGACGAGCTGCCAGGTGGTGAGTTCAGTCGAGTACAGCTGCAGCGCGATGCCGCCGGCTCCGGACGGATGTATTACGGCCTCAACCTCCGCTACGTCACCCACGCCCAGAGCGTCGAAGCGTTAAGCCGTGGATTCTCCGTCTCGCGCCGCTACTCCCTGCTCAGCGAACCCGAGCGGGAAGTCTCAACTGTCTCGCTTGGCGATCTGGTTCGCGTCACAATCACAATCGTCGCCCCGGCTAACAGATTGTTCGTAAGCGTCGAGGACTTGCTGCCGGCTGGGCTTGAGCCGATCGATGTACAACTCAACGTGGTTTCACCTGGGCTCAAGGAGCGATTGCGCAACGATCAGCGCCAAGCTCGATCCTACTCCGCTCCCGACTACTCAGCTCCGTGGTTCAGTTGGTACTACAGCCCCTGGGAACAGGTAGACATCCGCGACGACCGCGTGACCCTGTTGGCGAGTCTCCTGCTAACGGGTGTCCATGAATACGTCTACTACGCCCGAGCAAGCACGCCCGGCGACTTCTTCGTCGCTCCGATTCATGCGCAGGAATCGTATGTCCCAGGAGTCTTCGACCGCAGTGATAGCAGTCGCTTCAGCATCGTGTCGGACTAGTAGACCGCTGAAAAATAACGTACGAGATCATGGAGGTGCGTGCGTTGCTGTAGTTAAGGCAGGCAGCGATGTGTGCTGCGAGTGACCGGCGGGCGCAACCGTGATGCGGACTTCACCGGTGTGCGCCGAAGTCGCGACACGCACATCTCGACCACCGATCCCGAGGCGCGGCTCGAGCGCAAGGAGACTTGCGCGTAACTCCCCTTCTCTCCCCTCGCGGGGGAGACCTTTGCATAAGTCCCCTTCGCCCCCTTGCGGAGACCTTTGCAAAACTCATGGTTCCCCTCTCCCCCCCTTGCGGGGGGAGATGTCACGGAGTGACAGAGGGGGGTCCCCCGCCAGCGACCAGATAGGCCTTGAGATGGGGAGCCCCCCCTCTGCCTTCGGGATCTCCCCCGCAAGGGGGGCGAAGGGGACTTATTCAAAGGTCTCCTTGCGGGGGGACGGGGGAATCATGAGTGTTCAAAGGTCTCGATACGGGAGCGCCTGGAGGCGTCACGTCATCGCGCCGGATAACTGACACCAGTCCCGCTGGAAGCCATGATCGAAGTGTGGATGTAGGCGGCGCCTGCGCGGACAAGCAGCGGCAACGGCGATTGTTGGCGCGGGTGACGGATGGCGAGCTGGTCCCCCCGACCGTTTGCGGCTGGACGGGTCGGCGCGCCACGGGCCGGATCCTTCCCAATCACAAGCACTCATAAGCAAACGCGCTGGTCCTCAAGTTGTTGCTCCGATTGAACCGGTACGCTCGCACCCACCAGCCAGCCGTCGTCCGCCAGCCTGATTCACTTTTCAGGCTGTCGACAGTTGCCGCGAACCGAGGAGGAGCGACGGTTGCATAAAGAAAATGGCGGCGCGGTTGGGCAAGCAGTCGAGGTTTTTGGCTGGGTCGTGCTTCTTGTGTTGCTGGTAGCTGTCGTGTGGGTCTTCGGCCTGACCGTATGGCTCGGCATTAGTGAGATCCTTCTTGGTCGCAGTCTCGGGTCGATCGAGGTCAAACTGCCAGGCGTTGAGTTGGCGATCGTCCCGCTGACGGCGGTCGCCGCCGCCCGGCTGCGCTTCGGCGCGGACCGGATCCTGGCACTGCGCGGGAGCCGCGTCGGTCCCTGGCTCCCGCTGCTAATGGCGGCCTCACTAGTCGGATTGTTCACATTCCTCGCATGGACTTGGAGGGCGCCGCAGTTCGGGTTCGTGCCGGAGCTTGAGTTCGGCCCGTTGCGTTGGCTGGGAATCATGCTCGCGGCAGGGATGACTTGGGTCTGGACGCCGCTCTTTCCGCGAGTCACGGCGACACTCGCCGGGATGTTCGCGGGCCCCGCCCTGTTCGCCACCGTTGCTTCCCCGCTCCTGGGCTCCTGCATGTCGGTTCAAGACCCTAACAGTAGCGAAGACCTTTCAGGACTCGCCGCCATCTATCTCAGCTCTCTCGCCACGATTGTATGGGTCTTTGGCGCACACTACTTGCTACAGGCGTGGGTCGGCGAAGCAAAACGCCTAGACGGGCGCCCGTTCTATTTCGCCGCCTGGAGTGGCGCGATCATGCTGGGCATGGCACTACTCGGAGCGCTCGTCTTCATAGATTGTTGACACAGATGCTCTTACCAAGGCGACCTCTCGTGCCGGTGCGGGACGGCGAGCTGGCAAAGCCGACCGCTTGCGGCTGGACGGGTCGGCACGCCGCGGGCCGGATCCTTCCCAAGCACAAGAACTGCATCAGTATCGGAGCTGGTCCTCACGTTGTTGCTCCGATCTAACTGGTACGTTTGCACCCACTGACCAATCGTCGTCCGCCAGCCTTGTTGCCTTTTCAGGCTGTTGACAATTGCCGCGACCAGGGGAGGTACGTCGGATGAACAGACAAAACAGCGGCGAGGTTGAGCTAACGGGCGAAGAGATCTTTTCGCTCATGTTCCTGCTGTTACTGGCGGCGATCATGTGGTTTTTCGGCGGGCTGGTAACGAACGGCGTTGACAACTTCTTCCGCTTCGGTCCCAACCATGTATGGACTGAGACCACACTGCCAGGTATCGAGTTAACGATCGTCCCGCTCACGGCGTTCGCCGCCGTACGGTGGCGCTTCGGCGTGGACCGGATCCTGGCGCTGCGCGGGAGCCGCGTCGGTCCGATACTCCCGCTGCTGATGGCGGCCTCGCTGTTCGGATTGGTCACCTACCTGGTCGCGACTTGGATCTCACCACAGACAATGTTCGGGTTGCAGCTTGAGTTTGGCCCGCTGCGCTGGCTGGGCACCGTGCTCGCGGCGGTCTTCATCTGGGTCTGCATGCCGCTCTTTCCTCAAGTCTCCGCAACATTAGCCGGCATGATTGCCGGACCTGCGCTGTTCGCCATCATTGGTTACTCGTTCTTCGGCTCCTGCATGCCCGAATACGTGGGCCCGGGAATCGAACGAAATCTTGCTTGGGGCTTACTCATTGTCAGCCCGCTCGCAACGCTCGTCTGGGCCGGAGGCGCACTCTGGCTGTGGGCCCGGGCGCGGACTGGCATTGAGACGCACGCTCCTTCCAATCCACTGCACTTTGCGGTCTGGAGCGGCGCGATCATGTTGGCGTTGTCGCTGATCGGAACCCTCTCCTTCACCGCCTGTTGACCAGACAGAACAGCGACCCGAGCAAGGATGTCTGATGAACACACATGGCGGTGACGCGGAGGAACGGCAGGTCAAGCAGAGTAGTACGCCCTTCCTTCTGCTGGTGCTGATCGTGGTCATCTGGATCGCCGGCGTGCTCGCCGGGTCTCGCATGCATCAGCTCTATCGCGGCGATGGCTATGGGTCCTTCGATGACATCATGCAACACTCCTGGTTCATGATCGCTCCGCTCGCGGCGATCGCCGCCTACCGGCTACGCTTTGGCGCCGACCGGCTCCTGGCGCTTCGCGCGAGCCGCTTCGAACCGATATTCGCGGGGCTGATGGCGGTCTCGTTGATTCTGTTGGCCACTTACTTTGCCGGATTTGGGATGCTGCCCTGGATTGCGTCCGACAAATGGAATGGGTTCGGTGTGCTGAGCTGGCTCGGCATCGTGCTTGCCGCAGGGTTCACCTGGGTTTGGCTGCCGCTCTTCCCGAGAATCACGGCGACGCTGGTGGGAATGTTCGCCGCGCTTGGCCTGATCGCAATCGTTGCAGACCCATTGTTTGGCTCTTGTTGGGCCGAATATGACCCAGCATCCGAGTCTTCAGACACGCTGTTCTCTTTCTACTTCATCTTTGTCAGTCCGCTAGCAACGCTGGTCTGGGCCGTAGGCGCACTCTGGCTGAGGGCCCTGGGGCGGTCCGAGATTGAGACGTCATCCCCCTACTGTCTGTTGCTCTTTGCGGGCTGGAGCGGCGCGATCGTGCTGGCGTTGGCGGTGACTGGAACAGCCTTCGATCTCCCTTGTTGACCCTCGGGTTTCCGTCCGTCGTGGGCAAGTGGGGCCGCCAGGCTCTCGTGCTCGCCGGCTGACGCCTGTTCCTACCGGATGCCATGACGGAGACGTGCGCGCAGGCGACTCCTGCGCGGACAAGCAGCGACAACGGCGACTGCTGGCGCGGGTAGAGGATGCCGAGCCATCGACACCAGCCCGGACGGCGCCAAGCCCGCCTCGGCGCAGATTCGCAACACTTCGACGAACAGTCCGGCCAGCGCCTGCTCGCGGCGTTGCCGGAAGCGGCAGATCGTCGCGTGGTCGGGTTGCTGGTTCGCGCTCAGCACGTGGAAGGCGATGTCCTCCCGGCAGCGCCGTTCGATTCGCCGGCTCGAATGCTCGCCCTCGCAGTAGGCATAGAGCAGCAGCGCCACTCAAGCCGTTTGTACGACAGCCTCCGCTAGGAATCCTCTGAGCGACTGGTGTCGCAGGCTGAGCGGGGACCCCCCTTCAGTCTTCGGCAGCTTCCCCCGCAGAGGAGACCTTTGCATAAGTCCTCTTCGCCCCCCTTGCGGGGGAGATGCCGCAGGCAGAGGGGGGGTCCCCATCTCAAGGCCTATCTGGTCGCTGTGGGAGGACCCCCCCTCTGTCACTCCGTGACATCTCCCCCGCAAGGGGGGGAGAGGGGATTTGTGAGTTTTGCAAAGGTCTCGCAGAGGGGGGAAGCGGGGATCGGAGTGGTTCAGAGGATGCCTAGACGTACAGACTAACCAACCGGTACTATCAGGCTCACGAACTTGGCGAGCGGTACGCGGAGGGCGCGTTGACGACCACAGGTCACCAGCGAGAGCGGCCAGACCGATCCGCCACCCCGGCGCGGGCGGGGTTGAGGGGCCGCCGTCTGTGGGCCATGTTGGCCGGATTGCTGGTCGCCGTGGCGCTGCTCGTACCAGGCGAGCCGACTTCAGGGCTGACCACCCAGGAGGACGCGCCCGCCGCGCCGCAGGGTCTCGTGGGAGTTGCGGCGACCCGCTCGGTGACGCTGAGCTGGGACGACCCCGGCGACGCCAGTATTAGCGGCTATCAGGTGCTGAGGCGCGACCGGGCAGTCGACGCGGTCGGCGTGTTTCACATCCTGATCGCGGACACCGGAACATCCTCCACCACCTACGTAGACAATACGGTGCAGCCGGAATCCAGCTACGTCTACCGGGTCAAAGCCCACAATGTCGCCGGCTTGGGCCCGATGAGCGGCTTCACTCGAGTAGACACTCCCTACTGGGATACGGGTGCGACCAGGATTGACGCGACTGACCTGGGCGACATCACCTCGATGGACAGGCGCACCAATCACGACGACAGCGTGGATGGCGCGGCGGACGTGGTCGATTACTACCGATTCACACTGAGCGCGGGCAAGCAGGTGGCAATCCGCCTGCGGCGGCAGGAGTTCGACGCTCACCTCTACCTCGAGGACGCAGACGGCGCCGTGCTGGGGAGCAGTGAAAGCGGGTCCGACGCGAACGAGCAGATTGACCAAACGCTGCCGGCGGGGACCTACTTCGTGCGGGTGGAGGCACAGGAGGCGGGTCGCAACGACTACCGGCTGCGCTATGGCGTGAGCGCTGCCCAGGCCAACTTCGCGGCCACTGGTCGACCCGCGGTCACCGGCACGGCGGCGGTAGGAGAGACACTGACCGCGGACACGTCGGCGGTCAGCGACGCCAACGGACTCTCGAACGTGGTCTTCGCATTCCAGTGGATCCGTAGCGCGGACGGTACCGACACCGAGATCGCCGACGCGACCGGCTCCAGTTATACGCTCAGCAGCGCCGACGAGGATCACGCGATCCAGGTGCGGGTGACCTTCACCGATGATGACGGCTACGAGGAAACCCTGGCCAGCGACGCGGTATCCATGGAGGCGGCCGACATCGTCGTCTGGTCAGCCACGCTGACGGTGGGCGTGAACGAGAGCTACGTCCCCGAGGCGGTCGGTTTCGGCCTCTGGGGCGAGGACATGGGCGCGCTCTCCAGCAACACCTTCGAATGGGACGGCCGCTGGAATCGTGTCGTGTCCCTCCTGCACTTCGGGGGTGGGCTCTGGTTCAACGTCAGCAACGCACTGCCTGGCGACTTCACGCTGACGCTCGACACGCAGGAACTGGTCGGCAGCGAGAGCCGCGTCTCCTCGGTGCCGGTGCGCGGCCGCTACTGGTGGGATGCGGGCAGCCTCGGTTGGCAAGACGGTGACACGGTCGACGTCAGTCTGACCACGCGAGCGGGCTCGGGCAGCCTCTCCGGGCGGGCGCTCGCGCCGCCGGTCGCCTACACGACGGACGTGCCTGAGGCGCATGACGGCAGAGATGCGTTCAGCCTCCGGTTGCTGTTCAGCGAGGAAGTGGACATTGACGCTGCGATGCTGCAGGACCACGCCCTCGAGCTGACCGACGGGACGATTTCCTCGGTCACAAGAGTCTCCGCGAGTTCGAGTCGAAGCTGGGACCTCCTCGTGCAGCCCGATGGTTCCGGCGAGGTCACCATCGTCATCGCCGCCGGACTGAGCTGTGGCCTGCCCGAGGCCGTCTGCGCCGCCGACGGCCGGCAACTCCTGAATCGCCTCGAACTGACCATCCCCGGCCCGGCCGAGGACGACGCCAGCCTGAGCGCGCTCAGCCTGAGCGGCCTGACGCTGAGTCCGGCGTTCAACGCCGGCACAACGCTCTACACCGCGGAAGCGGGAGCGGCGCTGACCACCGTGACGGTGGCGCCAACGACGACGATCGCTGTAGCGGAAGTCGAGATCCTTCCGGCCGACGCGGATAGCGCCACGGCCGGACACCAGGTGACGCTCGATGCGAGCGGCGACACGCCGGTCACGATCACGGTCACGGCCGGGGATGGGACGACGGAGCAGCGCTACTGGGTCGTGATCAGCCGGGCGGCGGATTCCACAGCGATCCCGTCCGACACGACGCCGGCGCGCCTGAGCGGGCTGGCATTGAGCGGGCTCGGGACGATCTCGTTCGCGCCTGAGACGACGCGCTATCAGCTGGCGGCCCAGCCCGGTCTGAGCGAGACCACGGTCGTGGTCGGCCGCGCCGAGGCGGGCGC
The DNA here is from genome assembly GCA_965261715.1 of Dehalococcoidia bacterium. GTDB lineage: Bacteria > Chloroflexota > Dehalococcoidia > Bin125 > Bin125 > Bin125. Next base: position 1,479,709 of record OZ253471.1, on the reverse strand, counting down.
CACGGTCGAGGTGCTGACCATACGCAGCGACGAAACGACACTGGCCTTCGACCGCGCCGACGCCGATGACAGTGTGGCCGGTCACCAGGCGACGCTGTCAGGCAGTGGAGACACGCTGATCCTGGTCCGTGTGACGTCGGCCGACGGGCTGCGCCAGGACTCCTACGTCGTGCTCGTGCAGGGTGCGAGCCAGCAGGGCGCGAACCAACCGGGCACGACAGCGCCAGCGTCCGACACGCGGAGCTTCGCGCCCGGCGCGTTGACCAAGACACTCGCGAAGAGCGCGGCGGTCGCCAGGAACGGCGATGCGTTGCCCACGCTGAGCTCACTCAGTCTGACTGGAGTCACGATCAGTCCCTCGTTCGCCGCCGCGACCACGACGTACACGGCCATGGTCGCGGCCGATGTCTCGCAGGTGACGCTGTCGGCGACGGCGAGCGACACAGGAGCCAGCCTGTTGATCGCGCCGGCCGACGCCGACCCCAACACGGCAGGCTGGCAGATCGCGTTGGCCGAGGCGAACCCAGGCGGTGAGCCCGCCACGACGTCGATCGCCGTAGTCGTCTGGTCGGCCGACAGGACCAAACTGAACGGTTACACGATCGCCGTATCGCGCGCCGCGCCCCTCTCCGACGACGCCAGCCTGAGTGCACTCGCCGTCGACGGCGCCACGCTCAGTCCCGCGTTCGCGCCCGGCGTCACCAGCTATGGGACGACCGCTGCCTCAGATGCGACCGAGGTCACGGTCAGCGCAATGGCGAATCACAGCTCGGCCACCGTGGTGATCACTCCCGCCGACGCCGACGCCAACACAGCCGGTCACCAGGTCACGCTGGACAGCGGCGACACCGAGATCACGGTGACGGTCACCGCAGCGGATGGCCTCACGACCAGGGACTATGCGCTGACCGTGCGCCGCGAGGCGAGCCCGCAGGACGCCACGCTGAGTGACCTGTCGCTGAGCGGGATCGAGTTCACAACCCCGTTCGCCAGCGACACATATTTGTACGAGGCTGAAACGGGTTCGAACATTTCCGAGGTCACCCTGTGGCTGGCCACGAGCAACTCGTCAGCGACTGTCGTTGTCATCCCTGCGGATGCCGACGCCAACGCGCTCGGCCACCAGGTCGCGCTGGCCGAAGTCGAGCCGGGGGAAGCCTCGACAACGAACATCGCCATGATCGTCACCTCCTCCGACACCTCCGCCACGCAAACCTACGCCGTTCAGGTCATTCGGCAAGCGGTGAACTCGCTTGAGGAGTTGCTGCCCGAGCGGTGCGGGCTCAGAGCGTTTGACGGGTCAGGCGGCCACTACTCAGCGCAGCGCACCTGGCGTCCGAAGTGTCCCTCGCTCATCGAATTCCGGGAGCGGGGCGACTCCACTCCCAGCACCCCGCTGAGCAAGGGCTACGCACACTTCTATGAGATCAACGTCGAGGAATACAGCAGTGTGGTGTTGAGCCTGACCTGGCACGACACGAGTCATCATTATCTGCTGCGCGATCATACCGGCGCAGTGCTCAAGCATGTCTTCTACCAAGTCGACTTCCGGGGACTCGATCCCTGTCACGGGTTCGGATTGCCCTGCGCGGCGCATGCACAGCTGCGAGCCTACGTCGAGCCAGGCCAGTACCTGCTTGAGATCGTCCAGCATTACACCTACGATCGGAGACAGCGCGACTACCGGTTGAGTGTGGAGATCGACGCCGATCTCGGTGCGCGCGCCGAGGCTGACGCGGACGTTGCGGCCGACACGGCGACGACAGCGACGGTCGCAGTTGCCGTTCCGGCAGTCGGACGCATCCAGGAGTCTGGGGATCAGGACTGGTTCGCCATCACACTCACCGCGCAGGACGAGTATGAGATCTACCTGCGGGGAGACCACACAGAGCACGGCTCGCTCGTGGATCCCGTCCTCGTGGGCATCTACGACAGCAGCGGGACCTTGATCGAGGACACCAGCGATGACAACGGCGGCAAGGGCAAGAACAGCCGCTTGCTCTTCGAGGCTCCGTCGACAGATACGTACTACATTGCCGTGGGCGGCTCCGGGACTCACGTCGGGACGTACAACCTCACGGTTGAGGAACCGGACGACTACTTGGACAACACGGAAACCACCGGTTCCGTCCCCATTGGCGGCTCCATCACCGGAAGCTTGGATCCGCACGGCGATATCGACTGGGTGGCCGTCCCCGTCGTGGTGGGCCGCAGGTACCGATTCGACATCGAGGGCGTCGACACCGGTCAGGGCACGTTGCGCGATCCCGAATTGCTCGGCGTGTATGACGCGGACGGGGACTTGCTGGGCGTGAGGTACCAGGGCGATGGCGGCACGAAGAACGACGATGGCGGCGCCGGCCGCAACAGCCGGTTGGAGTACTCGGTTGTCCAGGTCGGAACTCACTACCTGGGCATCGGCGGCAAGGGTGAGAAGGGAAGCTACCGTGTGACGGCCACGGAGCTCGTAGAGGATATCGCCGCCGATACCAGCACCACGGGCTTCATGTACAACTTCCATCACGTATACGGAAGCGTCGATACGGTTGGCGATGTGGACTGGTACCAGGTGTGGTTCTACAAGGCTTGGTTCAGGATCTATCTGGTAGGAGTGGACAGCCCCTTCGGCAAGCTCGAAGATCCATACATCATCGGGATCTATAACGATAGAGGCCAGCTCATACCCGGTACCACCGATGACAACGGCCTGGGCGGAACCAACAGCGCGCTCTACTTCAACCCCACTGCGCGCTCGGCTGACTATTACATCGCGGTTGGAGGTTCGAACGGATCGGTCGGCACGTACAAGCTGGCGAGCTACTTGACGACTAATCCATACGAGTAGGACGTCACCCGTGGCTAGCGCGGCCCTCGCGTGTGCGAGTGCGTTGCAGGGATAATCTCGTGACGCAAGATCGTGCCAAGGACCGCAAGCGATACGCGCCTGGCTGGCAGTTGACCAAGGCGGGTCATTGGAAGCCTGGCTGTCGGTCCATCCTCGTTTACAAACAGGAATCCTGATTGCCTGTGGCGACCGGCTACGCCCGCTTCTATCACTTCACGATTTCGGTGTCCGCTGACGTGAGCGGCGCCGTAGTGCCGGCTGTCTCAACGTTGTCTGCGGTGACCAGGGCCTGTTCAGATTGACGGCCCAATCTCACAATCGAAGCGCATATCAACTCCCCCGCTCCCCCTTGCAGGGGGAGCTGCCGAAGGCTGAGGGGGTCCTGCCTCTCACGGTCCAGGCGGAACGCGTCACTTCTTGTTCTTCACCACCCTATGTGAACAGTCCCGAGCCTGACGACTCCACGAGCACCGCAACGGTAGACGTGGACGGGTCCGTCGTTGGCAGGATCGACTCCGACGGGGATCGGGACTGATTCGTGGTGCAGCTCGACTTGGCGGGCGCCTACTACATCGCGGTGAGCGCAGCCGGGTCCGGGATCGACGCCTACACCCTGTCGGTGTCACATGTCTAGGCCGCACGGCATCTTGTCAGTGGGTGCCAGTGGGTGCCAGTGGCTGCCCGAACCTGTGTCGTGCCTGGTCGGGCGGCTCGCGGAACAGAGTCCCGATCCAGCGTTCGGCAAACCCGTTCGCGTACTGGAGGCCGAGCGTCGGCCGAAACCGCTACAAGTCGGTAATCACCGACTTGGTACTGCCCGAGGAATGGGACCGTGTCTTACAGTGCATCGTTGCGCGCTACCCGCAGTACCTGCGCAGCGTGTGCTTGCCGATGCGCCCGAGGGCAGTGGAATCTCCTTCTTGCACGGACATCCGAAGCCGGGCTGCCAGGGGATGAGCAAAGACGATGTAGTGCCAGAGCGTGATCGCCTCACCGGCCAAGTTGTGGGTCGTACGAGTCAACCGCTGGCCGGCCTGACAAGAGGAACCGACGGAGCCTGGAGCGCCAGAATCTGGCTCCGAAGCGCGCCGCATTCTTATATGCGACGGGACGCGATCTCATGTCATCCCAGCGAATCGGTCGTGGAGCCAAGGGAGAGCCAAGTTGCAACTCTCGGCATCTAGGGCGAAACAGCACAAGAACAGCCCGTGCGTACGCCTGTCGGGATTGTGGCAGAGACCTATGACGCGTACCCAGCACGATGAAGGCAGAACCACAGTCAAATTGCGAGGATGGCTGCGAGTTCGCCGAACTGGCCGCGACACCTGCAGAACTCCAATCCACCGTTGAATCCTTATAGCGTCCTTTCTCACCGAGATGTGACGATCGCGAGGGCCAATAGCCCGAGATGCTTCAACAGGCTTTCCTCTGGCACACCCTAGAATTGAGTCGAGGAGATCGTGGCGGATGCTCATAGATTGAAGTCCCACAACGATCATGGCAAATCGACGAGACCTGCCGGGGGATGCTTGTACTGACGATCCTTCTCTTCGCCTTGTGCATTTTCCACACGCTGCAAGAATTCATTGATTGGATCGATTGTCAGATATGCTATCGCTGCCTGCTCCTGGCCATAGAAGTGGAATGCCCTTCGCTTGTGGCGGTCTTTATACCGCCCGTAGGCGTTGCTGCCTCCAATGTCTCCATCGTTCGCCACAATCACCATTTGGAACGTATGGTAGCTGAGCGCTTGTGCCATTGTGTCAAACGTTGCAACATCCTGGTTGCGTGCAACAATTACATAGATGTCCGATTTCCCTGTCAGTTCAGCACCCAGAGCGAAGTTTGTTGCGTCATAGCACACTGAGGCAGTGAGCCAAAGACGCTTGGCTTGGTTGTCTCGCGACCAAGGGTAACCGACCAGCCATTGGCTGTTTCGGAATGGGCGAAGGTGTAACCCTGCCTCTTTCTCGGAATCGGCCAAATTGTGCTTCCCCTGGTCGACTACTCGAACCTGTCGCCCTCCAGGACTGGTTTGTTCTGGTATCAGCCAAACAGCCGAGTTCACATATTCTCGACCGTCCCCTTCCCTCGCTTCATGGTAAACAAGGCCTGCCAGCACGATCGTTCGATGGGTAATCGCGAACCTCTTGAGGATCCATAAGTCCTCGACGTGAACAGAGAGCTCGGGCAAGATGAGCAAGTCAAGGTCGCCAGGTCCGCTCATGTGAGTCTTTCGCAAACGCAGTGTTGAACGAACCGTCGCTAGCGCCGCAGAAAGATGACGGCGTAGCTGCTTTCTTTGGTCCTGCGCCAAAGTCTCATTACCTTGTTCAAACCAAGTCCGCTCAGGAAGAATAGTCTGAACAACTGCCGCCGTGAGGGACCGTGGATAGCTTGCCGGATCAGGTGGAATCGCTTCTATTCGTAGTAACAGCTCGCTCCTCCCGTGCCCCTGCAACTTCAAGATGTCGTTGATTCGCCTTTTGATGGCGGTGGACGTTTCATCAAGCCCCCGCTTAACCCAGCGATGATTCGGACGCCGAGCGCCCGGCCAGGCGAGAAGATCGAGCAATAGCCTCGTGGTCCACTCGGTTATGGGCAGCCATCGATCACCGAATGCGTCGTGCGCGTTGAGAAAGCCGTAGCGCCTCATTCTCCATGGCATGGGCACAGGTCGATACGAGTCACCGCGCAACTCTTTCCAAGGTGTTGGTCCTACTGAAGCGGTGAAATCTTCTTTGCCTGTCAAGATGAAGCGAAGCAGATAGCCGAGTTGAAAGCGCCAGCGGTTGTCGGCTAGGCACCAACTGGGAGGCGAGTAGATGGAATTCTTCACGTGCTTGCGCACGATGTACCTTTAGTCGGAACTTCCCCTCGCGGACTTGCCATGGGTCACGATCGGGGATCACCACCTCCAAGTCGACGGGCGTAATGGTGGCAGACCTGTTCTCGCCAATAACATCGAGCGCCTGGATCGCGAACTGTAGTAACGAAAGTTCGTCCCTAAAGGGGTTATCGTCCTTGAGGACTAAGTCTGCGAGTGAGATCTTGTCGACTGGCACACTCTGGGTCAGGCACAGGTCACGTTTCACGCGGTCTGGCAGACTCTCAGATAGCTTTGGTTCATTGTGTACGAATTCGATCGCAAGATTCGGATCAGCCTCGGCTATCTTCTTGATTCGAGGGCCGTTGACGTGAGGCGCAAGCATTCCTATTGCATCCCTTGGTGCGAAGGAATGACGTGTCAACACTGCGTAAGTCGCGAAGGCTGCCGGCGACGAAACTGAGTCAGGATTGCCTAAGAAGTTGAGGAGCGCGGCGTATTGTGGAATCTCTCGAGCTCGGCTAATGGGGTGTTCGAGTGTTGAACCACATGTCGCCAGAAAGAGCAACGCCTGTTGTCGCAGATACCAGGGAACTTCGGCCCCTTTGTGTTCGATGATTCCCTCAGCGGCTGACCGAAGAACGCTGCGATACCCTTCGATTCTCAGAGGAAGCGCTTCTTGTTCTCTGACGATCCCAGTCTCAGTCGCTCCAGCTCGGAACAGATCTCCGAGGCAATATCGAGCGATCTGATGTGCCTCATCGTCGCAAGTGCGCACCGCATAAGGAATGAGGAGGCCCAGGACTCGGCTTAAGGTTGATGCGGAAGGCCATATGTCGAACGCGATGCGAAGCAGCCTGATGTGCGACGGATCCTCGACCCAATCCTGAACGAGGCGGGCAGCGAACACCTCAGCGTCGTTATCCAATTCTGCTCGGCTCCGAGTGCGGAGCAACATCGCTGATTCGGGTCCGTCTCCAACGACTGCTTCAAGGTCTCCGAACAACGCTTCGGTGTTTTCAGAAAGCGGGCGCAGCCACCGATAAGCCTGGCGGTAACGACCCGCGCCGAAACGAGCGACGGTCGCTTCGGGAACGTCAGCAACTGGAGACAGAGGCCAGCCTGTTTCTTCAACTTGGTGTTGCAGAGGGTGCCGCTGCGTTTGCATCAGACCACGAACTGCCTCAAGAACCGCTTCACCGCCGGCGACATCGAATCCGCCCGATACGGCCCGTTGGATGCGTGCCATCCGTTCGCCCTGTCGCGCAGTAGGACGGTCGCTGTGAGTACCGAAGTCGGAGGCATGTGTCTTCTTTCTCGCAACTTGCAGTGTTCGTTCCGGCTTCAGCAACGAATCGAGCCATCTTACCGTCTCTTCCTCAATGTCTGCCAAGTCAAGGTCAGGCGATTCCAACTTCAGAACGATCCGCAGGTCATCCACGTAGCGGGCCGCATCCACAAGCTGAGCACCGGGGAACATCTCACTGGCTAGCGCGCTTCGAAGTCTGTGGTCGAAACCAAGTAGGACCACATTGGAGAAGAATCCTGCTGAAGCTAGTCCTTGAGGCAAGGCGACCTTAGCGAAGTCCGGGATGCACTCCCGCTTGGCATACGCGCTAACGCTCTCTTTGTCGCGCCGATGCCAACTCCATGTCAGAACCTCCTGGGCGAGATTAAAGAACTCAAGAGATTCAGTTGGCTGTCGGAGTCGTTTAATCTGTCGTCCAAGCAGCTCTGGCGTTACCCGATCGTAGAAGTTCCGTAGGTCGGACTGCACAATAACAATCCGACCACCTTCTCCGGATACTGAGGATGCGGCGACATCAGGGCGGGCAATGAACGCTTGGTAGTCCTGAAAGTAGCCCCGATACATCGCGCTCGAGCCCCAGCGATGGCGCAAGCGATTGCCTTCGCCGTCGCACAGCAGTCGGTTTCCGTAAGACAGAACTCGGCGCCGGTGCGCCGCATCGGTTAGCGACCCCGTCGGGGCTCCCTGTCGAGACTCGACGCGATCAGCGAGGCAGAGCATAATCGTGGTGGCAGCTACTTGATCTTCCAGATCAACATGCGCCAGGGGACGAATTCGTGGACCCAGTCCTTTCGAATCGGGCTCCGGTTTCCACTCATCCTTACCGTCATTCTTCGTGAAAATCCAGCGGTGGCTCTTCGGGGCGGGAACGAGTCGCAATCGTCGAGTCGTGTAACCGTCAGGATCGGACAGACGACGCGCAACCCTCTTCAGAAACTGAGGAACTCCGCTGATGCGCGGTCAATCTCCAGCGTGTCGGCGAACCAGTTGTGCGCCCTCAGGTGAGCGACCGTCTTCTTCCATGCCTCAACCAGCAGGTACTCCTCTTGCAGAAGTTCCAAATCGGGGTATGGCTGTTTGATTGGCACTACGGAGTTCTCCTCGTGTGTTCATCGATCGCCCAACCTGTTAAAGGATACAGTCGCAGTTTCGTGCGTCTGCTGATTGCCCTCGTCGTTGCACTCCCGGAGAGGCACCTACCTGACGCGACTCGGGTACAGCTTCGCTGAGCTGCCCCAGTGGAGGCGACAGAACCTCAGGCATCCTGCGTCCACTGTGGGGACTCCAACTGCGAAAGGATCGTGCCGCTCCATGCATCCGAGGAGACACCTACAGCGCGACCCCGAATCCGAGTCGATCCAAGAGCTGCGCGAATGTCGACGCCTCCTTGGCCGAGAACACATTCAGGCGTTGGGCAGGGAAGCCTTCTACCAGTTCACTCACCGGAATGGTCGCCACATTGTCACCGGCCAGAGCGATTGCAACTCGCTCCCTCATGCCGTCGAGCTCTTGCGACTCGCGTTTTGCAGCCAGTTCCTTGGGTAGTAGCGCGATTGCGCCAAGGCTGTTGCGTTCCTTGTGCTTGCCGACCCATCGACTGTAGGGATCAAGTTCGCTGATAACCACTTCCGCGAGTTCGTGCAATTGCTGCACAGGCTGCTTCAACCGGCTTACGTCCGGAATTCCATCGGCGTCGATACTGACCTGCGACCCGAAACTGGCACTGGCAGGCTGATAGGAATGCGTCAGCGTGGTGCTGGTTCGCTGAATCCTCATACCGGTTCCGTGCATACCCAAATATCGGATCTGGAAGAGTTCGTCGAACTCTTGTGCGCATCTGACCGCTGGGGTACGCAACGATGTCTCGGGATGGAGACGGAGCCACGACAACGCCCACGGTCCCGGCAGAGATTGACCGGAGGCCGCGATTGCACCCAATCCTAGTTTGAGCTCGAGCGGAAGCTCCCAACCTTCTCGCACTAGGGGCGGTTGAAGAGCCGCCAGATCGAGATCCGTTCGCAAAAAGTTGACAATAGAGAGAAACTTGCTGGCGTAGCCATTGAACGAATTGTCGCCACTATACAAATCGAGAAGTCGCTCGACCTCAGCGAGCAGAACACCAACCTCTTCGCCACGCACCTCAGAGCGGTCAAGATTGTTCAGTACGCGGCGCTCGATTCCATAGAAGAACAGAAACACGTACCCGATGTACGCGCCTGCCGGTCTGCCTGCTGCGAGCCAGTCGAGGTATTCCGCGCGAGAGTCCGAGGGAATGTCGCTGTAAGACGGCCAGTAACCCATGTACTGTCCCTCAACGTCCGGATATCGACCTTCCACCGGGAGACTGGGATCAATGAGCGCCGGTTCGATCGGCGTGTATTGGGATACCCCGCGCAGGTTTGAACCGACGTAGACCATTCCGTCGGGCAGCCTGCGGCCTTGCACTATCACTGACTCGCCTGGCGGGACCCAGACTGTCTGGCGTCCTCTCTGGCGGCTCTTCGTTGCCCCTTTAGTCTGTTTCGACTTCGCCCTTGCTCGTCCCGTCGACGTTGAGCGTTCATTAGTAGGTCTGCGCTGCGGAGCAGAGTCCTCAGTGCCCTCTTGGGAACGGCGAGTCAGACCCTACTCCGACGCGTTGACGGCCTGTTGAGTCGGCTCATCCTTGCCCAGAATCCTCTTAATCAGCTGTACCAAGCTCACGTAGACCACCGCCAACCGATTGAGGAGCCGGGGCTTGGGCTGAACAAGAGCATCACTGGAGCTCCTCTCTGGCCTGGGAATCCAGAGCGGTAGACCTGCTGCGATTGATCGCCTGGCGGGAGTACGGTCCTCGAAGGGATCGGTCTGCCATATGTCGCTCCTGAAGCTCGGCGCGCTTCCCTGAGTTGTTACCGGACATCCTGAGCAGGTTAGAGCGATCCTTCCTGAGGAGGGACGCCAGTAGCGAGCGAACTCTCGATCGCCGCGGTTCGCAAGGCATTCTGCTCCTGGAACTCGGCTCTGAGATACAGGCCACTGCAGAGTTGGCCGCAGAATCGATGCCTTTACGAATTCCTCGACCCATCAGGTTTTGTGCTCGCTGACTCGAGGGCGATGTCTTGGAGCTGCTCGCCCAAACCGAGTCCGATTCATCGATGGTTACAGTTCGGTCGCTCCCAGCTCAACAAACTGGACGCAATCAAGAACCTTTGAGTTGACGTTTGCACTTGAGCTGGCATTGGTGAATCAACTGGTACACGCTTGGGAACTCCAATGGTGCGGGCGTCGCCATGAGTCCGAGATATGGAGTCGAAAGTTACAGCGCGACCTCTCAAACGAATGCTCGCAGTACGGTCCAACTTGTCCCAACCTAACCGAACAGATGAAAGAACCTTTGAGTTGACCTTCGCGCTGGAGTTTTAGCGCCGCAAGTGCTTGACGAGCGATCGCGCTGGCTGTTGGTCCTCTTCGTGTCCCAAGCCCCATACACGGTTTACTAACTCGGCGTCTGACAACACGCGACCGCTGTTGCGTGATAGCTCGCGAAGCAACAGATAGTGAGATGTCGTGAATTGAAGCTCTTCATCCACGAGGTATGCCGAGCCGCAGTCGTATTCAATAATGAGGTCGCGCAGATGGAATGATGGCTGCGCGCCAGGAGGGCGGATCTCTTTGCGCGTTCGCAACGCCGTCGGTACCGACATACTTAGGCTGAATCGACCAGAGGGGACCCAACCGTGGCAGTCGGCTCAAGAGGGCGGACACCTGCCAAGAAGCCGGAGCGGAAGATGAAAGCCAGACTCAGCAGAATCAGAATCCGAGACCTTGTCCTGTTCGTGGTCGTCGCGGACGGCTGGACCTCAGAGGCTTTTGTCCGGGCCCGCTGGCAAGTAACGGGTGGGATGTAACCCTATTCGGTCGTGATAGACAGGGAGCCACGTGACGTTGACGGCGAATACACCGGGCCGTCAGGTACTGCCAAGCTGGGTTGTGGCGACCCATTTGGCGGCACGTATTTCGAACAGCGACACTGAGCGGCTGGCCTCGAGCGGTACTACCAGGTCGATCCGCGGATCGACTCCGGCTGGAAGACGGTGCACGCGGTTGTGACTGACGCCAACGGCGTCACAGCTGAGGCGACAACAGAGTTCCACGTGATTCTCGATCTTGGTGGCGGGTCGACCGGGGACATCCTCAACCGCGGCGGGACCTATCGCGTTGCGGGGACGTTGATGACCGCGCCAGAGAACCATGACATACGTGTGGGTGGCGTCCAGGACCAGTCATGTGGCAAGAACAGCTCTGGCTATCGATGCAACGACAACCTCAATGGCTATGGACTAGTTGGGATGGACGCGGGGATCACGCTGTTTGAGGAAGACGGCGAGTTGTATCGGCGCAGGCCGCAGGTTTCAGGCTTTAGTCGGGATCCGGTCAGAACCGCCGTTGACTCACCGGTCGATTCACTGGGCAAGCTGCCGCAACGAGAAGGAGGCTGAGGATGAAACTTCTGTTCGCAGCAATCGTCGCCGGGCTGGCGTTGGAGTTCGGGATCCTGGGAATCGACCAGCAATCCGCCGAGAACGCCTTCCCCAAACGAAATCGAACTCCTGAACAGCAATCCTTGCGGCTCGACAGCATCCAACGGGAACCGTAGCTCGTTCTTGCCCCAGCACACAGCAATTCCAACAATGCAGGTCAGACGGTTCGCCTGAACGACCGCGTGATTGGTGGCAACACGACGATCGTCTGTGCGGATAACGCTGACATCCGGGTGGAGTTGGAGCCTGCCATACAAGATTGGAACGCTGCTCTGTCCTTGACGAGCTTCACAGACAGTGGGGACAACAGCGGAGGACCTCTCGAGTACGTTGAGCCGGCAAGCGCGACCGATAGCTGTGCGAGTAATACCGAAGGCAAGGAGGTGCATGTGTTCGTACAACGCGTTCGCCGCGACAATGCGGTGTATTGGCATGATAAGCAAGACGACCCGCAGCGGAAGTTATTCACGTTCTCAGACTCAGATGTAAACAGCGCCTTCCATAGTGACCAATACTCGATTATCGCGTTGAGCGACCTAGCCACTGTGCTCCAGTCCACAATCATGCGTGAGCTTGGCCATGTGCTGGGCTTGACTGACTATAGTACTTGCCAACAGTTATGGCAGGATGCCTCTGGCACTGCAGCAGATGATCCCGACTTCCACGATCAACACTACGCGCTGATGTACGGCGCTGGAGATCGACTATGTCGCCCATGGGATCAGTCGATGATTACTGAGCGCGACCTGTACGAAGCATATCACGCGGCGCCAATCACCGGTATCGAATTGATGGGCACACCTGGGTTAGGATCAAATGGATTGACGTTGCAATTTGCCTGGTATTCCGGTGCCACCCAATTGTATCACAATGCTTCACACATCACAGTCTTGGCCCAGAATCGGCTCCTGAGAGCGCTGACTCTGAGTTGCTCAAGTAGCGCATTGACGCCGACTTGAGCCGTGCGCAGCGCTCTGTCCCACTCACCCAACGGGCCTGATCTAAACGGTGACCCATACTGAAGCGACGCTCGCCAGGGCCTTCGCGTTCAGCCCGCTCGGTCCTGATACCTCGTACACGTTCTACGTCCGTGCGATCAACAACTACTCCGAGTCTGCGTGGTCGTCGATCACGAAGCGGAACCTACCGACATCGCTATCGCTGACCGCCTCGGCGAGTACGACATCTTGTCTGTCGGGAGGCGCCGACACTGTTAGTTTGAACGCGACCGGCGGTTCCGGAACCTACAACGTGTCGGTCGATGACGCGAACCATTCCGGCTCGTCGGCCTCAGTAACTTGCCAGTCCGCTCCGGGGACGCAAACGGTCACGGTCATAGCGACCGATGTTGTGTATACCCATTTGCGAGCCACCGAGAGTGTCTCGTCGACTGTGACCTCGTCCACGGTCTCCGTCAGTGGCCAAGTCCAGGCGCGAACAGTGAGCAGCGGGCGGATCGAGTTGGCGGTCTCGAACCGGCAAAGCCAGCGAACCGCTCCGCGCGAGGTCCAGACTGAGCGTTTCTGGGCGTTGGCGAGCGAACCTCGGATTCGGAAGCCGCGCTCCGACAGGCAATCTGCCACCGACAAGCGATCCGATGCGACTACTCCCAGAACAGTCTCCGATAGATACATTGGTACCAGTGCTGTTTGCGCTCCGCGAGTTCAGATCTCAGAGTTGCCACGCAGAAAGTCGCAGGTGGGCAATGCTGATCACTCGTAGCGCTGATGATTCAGATTCAGCCACGCTCCTGATATGAACCACGGCAGACGCCTCGGGACGTGGACACGCCCGCAATGGCAACGTGAAACGCAGGCGTTGCTCCTTCTCACGGCGCTGCTGGCGGCGCTCATCCTGACCTGGGAGTTCGGCTCGGAGCACGCGTTGGCGTGGGCGGTTCCGGTTCCGCCACCAGCACTGGCATGCGAGAACGGCACGGTCGTGGCCGATCCAACCAACAATCCCGCACTGGTGGCGGACTGTTCCGTGCTGCTGGCCCTGAGAGACGAGCTGGCGGGCAGCGCCACGCTCAACTGGAGCGCGAGCCTGCCGATCGACGATTGGGACGGCGTCAGCGTCCGCCATCACAGCGCCATCTTACCGCAGCGGGTGATCGATCTCGATCTGCGCAGCAGCGGACTGGGCAACACGATCACGGGCTGTCTGCCCTACTGGCTGGGTCCGGGCTTCCTGCAATACGGCGACATGGCGCGGCTCAACCTGCCCGACTGCGTGGGCGTCCAGCCGGCGACGCCGGCGACGCCGCTACCGATCTACACCCTGACCATCACGGCGGGAGCGGGCGGTGAGGTGACACCGAGCGGCGCGACATACGACGGGGCGGTCGAGGTCACTCTGACGGCGAGCTGGAACGACGCCACGCATACGTTCGCCGGTTGGTCGGGCGACTGCTCGGGCTCGGCCACGACCTGCACCCTGGAGATGTACGCCGACTACGACGTGACGGCCACGTTCACAGAGCTATCGGCAACGCGCTGCGCCGCGCCGGAGGACGCCGACTGCATCCGCGCGGTCTACGTCGGTGCGCCGGACGATTACGCACAGGTACAGGATATTCCTGCCGAACTATTGCTCACGCCGAATCCGGACGGCCGCTACCTGGTCGAGCGCGGCCAGCAGGTCACGGTGGTCACGGTGGCGCCGCTACCTGCCGACTACACCCGGTTCTATCTGCAACAGGATCCCCTGGGCCAGCCTTGGGTGGTCTCGTTCTTGCAGTTGGTCAAGCCGGTCGGCACGACTTACACGTTCACGGTGAGCGAGGATGAGGGTGCGGCCACTGTGATCACATTCGACCTGCACGCAGCACGGCCGAATCCACTGGGCCGTCCGGGGCTCAAGCCGATCCTCGGCGATGTGGTCGTCACGACCGAGATTCGAGTCGCTTCGTGCGCCAGCGGCACGGCTGTGGCCAACCCCGGAATCAACACCGAACTGGTGAAGGACTGCGAGCGCATGATCCAGCTGCGCGATGTACTGGCCGGTTCAGGTTCACTGAACTGGGATGTACGAACTCTGGTCACCGGCTGGAGCGGGGTTACGCTGAGCGGCTCGCCGCTGCGGGTCACGCAACTCGATCTCGCCTCGGTTGGCTTGACCGGCGAACTCACCGGTCTGCTCGGCGCACTGGACGGCTTGTCGCAGTTGCGGCTCAACGACAACGCGCTGACTGGCCACATCCCCTCGAAACTGACCACGCTGGACAACCTCACTCACCTCTACCTGGCCAACAACTCGCTCTCAGGATGCGTCCCACCCGCCTTGAACGCGATCGCAAACAATGATCTCGGGTCATTGGCCCTCTCCGAGTGTGGCGCGCCCACTGACATCTCCTACGGCGAGCACACACTGACTGCCGGAACCTACGAGTTCGCCCTCGTCGATGACGGTCCGGCCGTGATGTTCGATGTCCCTGCGGGGCTGATCCTCGAGGTTGTCGGGATCGTGTTCAACGACGACGACGGTGGGTCGACGATTGGGCTAATCCTGCGCAATACCTCGGAGCAATCCTGGATCTGCGTCGACCTCGAAGCGGCCGAGGAATGCTACCGAAAAATCGTCTCGACCATTCAACCAGGAACAGCTGACATCGCCGCCCTCTTCGACCGCATCGCCGAATCGATCTGGATGGATGATAGCCAGTGACCGGCTCCACGATTCGACTACGCTGGATTGCCCCTGTGCTGGCTGCGCTGGCCCTTCTCTCGCTGGGCTGTTCGGGCTCCGAACCGCCTTCAGCCCGTCCGGTCCAACAGGCTGAGTCCGACCGAACGCCTGCTGCCTTAGCGCAACCCAGTTCTGACAGCGGCGCCCAGTCGCCCGACCCGATGCAGGAAGAAGCCGAACAGAGTAGCGCTGGCCACAGCCGCCGCTTGTCGGCGCCGGCTGCAGTTGAGACCGACACGATCATCATCGACCTGCGCATCTGGCAGGACGTGGACGAACCGACGGCTCTCTATCTTCAGGCCCGATCGGTGGGCGATGAGTCCCAGTTCCTGGCGCGACACCGACCCATGCTGAGTCCCTTCGGCGGTTACGCCCCGCAAGCCAAGCACCCCTTCGCGATCGTTGCGTTCGCCGGAGTCGAGCTGCGCGTGCATCAGCGGGAGGTCGACCCGGAGCGCATCTTCGTCAAAGCATGCGCGTCCGAGTGCCCGGACAGATACGAAGGCGCGTGGCGACCTCTCGGCATGAATCCTGTCCGGCTCGACGACGGCGTCAGCGACGGTGGAGCGTATCGCTTGGGCAACGTGCGGATCGCCATCCCGCGCGGCCATCCCGAGCTGCTCAGGGATCGAGAACACCTGCTGGCGCTGAGAGACGTGTTCGCCGGCCCCCCCCCGCTGGACGGGCGCGTTGACACCCCAACGACGGCATGGGAAGGCGTGAAGGTATCGGGCTCGCCGCCGCGGGTCACCGAGTTGAACCTGTCCAATCGAGAGTTAACGGGTGAGGTCTGGGGATATCTCGGCGATCTGAACGAACTGAGAGTGCTGAGGCTCGATGGCAATTTGCGCCTGAGCGGATGGCTCCCCTCCAAGCTGCAGTTGCTGTCGAAGCTAGAGTACGTTCGGCTCTCTCGTACCTCGCTGATCGGTTGTGTACCTCCGAAGCTGAGATCGGTTCCTGGATTCGATGTCGGCCCCGAGAGAATACCGACGTGCCAGGACAGTGGTCACGAGCCCCCCTGGTTTCATTTCGCCGGCATGTATGACAACTTGTCTTCCTTTGGGAACGGCTCTTACTTTCTCATCGTGCAAGGAGGCGGCCTGGTCTTTGATGTTCCGGGCAATGCCGCGGTCCATGGGAAGCTGTGGGACCCTGAAGATTGCGAGACGGACGGTACCGAAGAGAGCATCTTTGAACCCTGTGGGGGTTCCGGCTGGTCGCTCCACTACTTAGAACTCCGAGCTCCCCACCTGGCGGGGTCGACATCTGGACATTCATATCCACTGGCCTGCCCTATGAACTAGAGCGCAGTGACTACGCGGGTTGCGTCTATGACTGCAACTATTGGGAACCGTCCGCGGCCGCGCGAATCGAACGCTTCGCGGCGTCTCTCTGGCTCAATCCAGAGGTCACTCAGGAAGTCGGCTATAGCTGGAGGTGGCCATGAGCCAGATCCGACCCCGCTTGCTCTCCTGGTGCAGCATAGTCCTAATCACCTCTGCGCTTGCAGTACTCAGCTTCGCGTTCACCTTCGACGGACTGCCGCCAGGACGTGAGTATCTGATCTACGTGCGGCACCAGTCGGTCGATGCAGCAGAGCGGCAGATCAGCGTGACCACGCTCGAGGCGCGGTCAGGATCGCGAGGCGAGACGCTGCCCCGCGGCGAGCTGCCGATTCCGCCGACCGAACCCGGTGCGGTGCCGATCCCGGAGTTCGTCTGGCCGCACGCCCTGGAGACGCCCGGCCGCTGGAGCTTGATCACCGAAGACGCCTGGGTGGCGAGGGGCAGTGGCGATAGCAAGTATTGGCATGGAGGGATCGACACGGGGGTCGGCGCCCGCGGCAGCTATCTCCAACTTCCTCTTCGCTCCGGCGAGCGGACACACGGCCCTGGTCTTCCATGATGATCGACACGTATCCAAGTACAGTCACCTGGACCGGAGCTCGTTCGCTGTCGAGCAAGAACTGGTTGGTACACAGCTCAACACGCTGCAGGCGCTACTCGACAAGGACGATGCCGGATTCATCGACTCCGAGGACAGCGTGTCCGCCTCTCGGGGCACGATCATCGGACTCGTCGGGCGCTCCGGCAAGCTGGATTGGGGTATTCGGAATGGCCATAAGCAAAACAGCGTTCCTAACTCTCCTGGGGATCGGCGTGTTCGTCCTTTCGCTGATCGCCCTCATATTCGGCTTTGGACCGCCCTGGGCGACTGTCGGGGCGGACACCGACGCCGACGATGTCCCCTTTACTGGTCCCCTTTACTGACGTACATCTCGTCACGATGGACAACACCCCATTCGAAAACGAGCCTGCTAACATCACCGCGCCGCGGCATGTCGCTCGCAACCTCAATGTCGGGCATACCATCCAGGTGTGTACGAGCGACTATACGCATGCCGTCGGAGAAGCCGTCAGCGGCTGGAATGTGGACTTGAGGTTCAACGCACCGGCGTTCCTTGCCAAGGACGCGTTTGCCGCTGCGACTCAGTGCATTGGCAACTCTGCGGCAACCGACATCTAGTATGTCAAGGTTGAGTCGAGGCGCCCGGACGACAACGACTTCTAAGGCCATGGAGCAGTGGAACAGCGGGAACAACAGGACTGCCTGAACCGCAATGCGGGCAGACCTCAGGCGAGTGGAGGAATCTGCGATGACGACGACCACGACCCCCTTTGCCTATACGCACGCGGCGTGGCCCATTCCCGACCGGACCACCGACGGTCACCGCCGCAGCTGGGAGCGATTGTCTGCCCCAGGCGAATGGTGGAGCGGCGCCGAACGAATCAGCATCGCCGCCGAGACCCGCCGCGCAGCGGCGCTGATCGACGGTCTGCCGGACCCTGGACCGGGACCAACCAATCTGCCCGAGGCGGCTGTCTACACCGTGCAGACGTTGATCGGCGACCTCCCCAACGTCACCCGCGAATGGTATGAACAGACCGTCTCCGCGCCGGGCATGTCCGATGCGCATTACATCGAGCTCCTGGGCGTGGTCGTGCAAGTGTGGGCGATCGACGAGATTCATCGAGCGCTGTCACTCCCACTCGAGCCGCTGCCCGAACTGCAAGCCGGCGCGCCAACCCAGCGACGACCCGCTGGAGCGGCCGATCACGGATCGTGGACGCCGGTGGTCATGCCTCCCGACCTCGATCCCGAAGACGCCGATATCTACGGTGGACGCCCGCGGACCGCCAACGTGATCAGCGCCCTCAGCCTCGTCCCCGAGAATGTGCGTTGGCTTAACGAATTGCGCGCGGCGCAGTACATGTCGTGGGAGCAGACGATGCACTTCGATCCCGCGTCGCGGGCGCTCTCGCAGCCGCAGTTCGAACTGTTGGCCGCACGTACATCGGCCTTGAACGAGTGCTTCTATTGAACGGTCTCGCACGTGGCTGCGCTCCGTCGGAGCAGCACCGGGAACGATCGACTGAACCTGAGCGGTGTAGTCGATAACGAGGTCGAGAGCGGCGTCCCCAACGCGAGGACGCTCCTGCGTTTCGCCGATGCCGTGGTCGGGCGCTTTGCCGATCTGCCAGAGCGTCGCGAAGCGCTCCGCGCGGAGTTGGGCGCCACTGCCGTGGTTGACGCCGCCGGCGTAATCGCCAACTATCAACGCATGGTGCGAATCGCCGACGGTTGCGGCATCCCGCTGGACGCCCCAACCATTAAGGCCAGCGCCGATTTCCGCGACGACCTGGGCGTCAACGCCTATGCGTCCGCCGCCAACACTCCCGGATAGGAGCCAGACATGACCACGACCGCCAGAGCCTTTGGATACGCTGATACCGCCTGGCCCGTCCTGGACCGCATGGCCGAGGCGCACCGCCGAAGTTGGGAGATGCTGGCCTCGCCGGGCGACTGGTGGACGGGCGCTGAGCGAATCTCGATCGCGGCCGAGACTCGACGGGCGTCTGCGTTGATGGACGGTATCTCCGATCCGGGAGCGGGACCGGCGCCACTGCCCGAGGCGGCCGTCTTCGCGGTGCGAAAACTGATCGCCGACCTGCCCAACTTGACCAAGGAGTGGTACGACGAGGTCACAACCGCGGACGGGCTGTCGGACGCTCAATACATTGAGCTGCTTGGTGTCGTCGTGCATGTCTGGTCCGTCGACGAGTTTCATCGAGCGCTGTCGTTGCAACTGGAACCGTTGCCAGAGCCGAACGTTGGCAAGCCCAGCGGGATCCGCCCAGCGGGGGCGAAACAGCACGGAAGCTGGCCACCGACCGTCCGCCCCGAAGACCTGGGAGAGCGTGAAGCAGACATCTACGACGGAGACGAGTACGCCGCGAACGTTCGCGCGGCGATGAGTCTGCATCCGGACAGCGTGCGCTGGTTGGCTGATCTATTCGATGCGCACTACCTCAGTTGGGTGGAAATCAGCAGCGAACAAGAGCCGTTCCGGGTGCTGACGCGTCCACAGCGCGAGTTAGTAGCGGCGAGAGTGTCGGCCTTGAATGAGTGCTTCTATTGAACGATCTCACATGTGATGCTGCTCGGTCGGAGCAGCGAAAGCAACGACACCCTCAACCTCAACGGTACGGTGCGAAACGATATCGATAGCGGCGTCGAGCATGGCGAAGTACTACTTCGCTACTCGGATGCAGCAGTGGGACACACCACCGACCTCGCCGAGGCTCGGGAGGCAGTTAACGTCGCCATGGGGTCGGACGCAGTCGTGGATTGCGCAGCGACCATCGCTAACTTCCAGCGAATGGTACGGATCGCCGACGGTTGTGGTATTCCCCTGGATTCATTCTCACGCCGCGAGTCAGAGAAGTGGCGAGACGGTCTGGGCATCGACGGCTTCCGCAGTCGTACGAATACGTTTGGCTAGGCGCAGAGAACGCCTGTCACCATTCGCGTTTGGAATGCCGAGCGCCCCTCCTGGGTTTGCTCTGGCGCCGCTCGCCGAGCACGGCCCCGTGCTGACCCTGCGCGTGTTCGATTGCTGGAACCTGCTAACCGGAACCGACGACGAATTCGGCCGAACTGCCCCCGTTGGAACGCAGTGCGGGCGCTGATGGGCGGGACGCAGAAAATGACCGATGGCTGGAACTGCTAGCCCTCGAGAATCAGGCGCGTCAGCTCGTCGGGTGTGCTCAGCATTGGGTAGTGCCCGGTGTCGAGCTCGTGCCAGCGCGCGCCGAGCGACTCTGCGCAGCGGCGTTGGTGTGCCTCGCCGGGATTCGGCGCCTGTCGGCACCAGATCACGGAGGCATCCCACGACTGGTCCCAGAACGACTCCAGGACGACCGGCTTGTTGAACGCCGCGACTGGGTGCAGTCCGAAGCGCTCCGCGGCCCACGCGGCCAGTTCTGGCTCCATGCTTGCCTGTAGCGCCTCGAGCATCCCGCCAGGCGCGGGGCCGGTCACCACATCGTCGGTAATCGCTGCGGAAGCCGTGACGATGTCCCGGATGGTTTCGCCGTCAAGCAGGGCGAGCGCGTCGGCGAAGACCAGGCGCTGAATCCGCTCGCGGGCGAGTTCCGCGACCCTCGTCAGCACCATGCCGCCTGATGAGGTGCCGACCAGCACGACCTCGGTGAGATCCTCGTAGCGCAGCAGCTCCGCAATCTCTTCGGCCTGCGTCTCCGTCGTGATCCCGGGTCGCGCCTGCGCTGAGCGCTCGGCGCAACCGTCGAGCGAGGGCGCGTACACGAGGTGGCCGGTGTCGCGCAACCGAGCCGCGACGGGCGACCAGATCCATCCGCCCTGATACGCGCCGTGGATCAATACGAACGTCGCCATGTCGTCACTCTTCCCCATCCGATTGAGTCGTTCTGCCGAGGCTAACGCACGTCGAAGACGAGCTTGCCTCGGGAGCGCCTCCGTCGTGCGATTGGCCCGCCAACCGCCCGACTGACCGGTTTGTCAGTCACAGCCAGTCACAGTCAGTCACATATGGTGTGGCTAGCAAACACGGGGGTACGCATGGTTTCCAAGTCCGATCGGCTTGCCGAAGCCGAAGGTTCAGTCAGCGAAGCTCCGTCTGCGACTGCCCGGCCGGAGATGCAGGAATCCTCAGCGACTGTGGTAGCCACTCGTCTCAAGTTGAGGAACTGGCTGAAGTTGTAGCGATTCTTCAGGCTCAACGGCGCGGTTGTGCGCCAGCTGAAGGCCGACCCAGGTCTAATCAGTTACGCCCTCAGAGCCGACTTCATTCGCTTGCGTTTCTCCACGCTGTCGGTCTGGACCGATGACCCGGCCATTGAAGCGTTCGTACGAACAGGAGGGCACCGAGACGCCCTCACCCTGTTCGACGATGTCGCCCTCCGTGAGCAGTCGGTCTTTGTGAGATGGCAAACCGCGCACCCACAGGATGTCACCTGGAAGGAAGCCCGTCAGCGTCTGTCCGCCGTTCGGCCTTCCACATAAACCGAAGCAAGAATTGACGCTGCTATTGGTTTCAACGTGGTGTTCTTGCCTGGAGAAGTCACGCGATGGCCTGTTCACCTATGGTCTGGTCACCTATAGCCTGGTCACATAGCGCAGTTCTCCGTCAAATCCAATGTCATACGCGCTCTTGCCGCTGGTATCTCGCAGTGGTCCGCACGGCGTCAGCGAGACCGCAGACGTGCTGACATGATCGACGCGGGTGCTGCGCCTGAACAGCATTCGGCGTGATTCCCGCGGCAAGCGCGGGAATCACGGAGTTAGTGTTGTCGCGTGGCCCTCAATATGAGCAGGCCCTAGCGTTCTAAGAACTCCGCCAGCGCTTGCAAAGGACCAATCACGATGAGTTCAAAGCGAATCGCCGTCATTCCAGGGGACGGCATCGGCAAGGAAGTCGTCCCCGAGGGCATTCGCGTGCTCGAGGAAGCCGCGACCAAGTTCGAAATCGATCTTGAGTTCGACTACTTCGATTTCGCCTCCTGGGACTACTTCGAGCAGCACGGGCAGATGTTGCCCGACGACTGGAAGGACCAGATTGGCGGACACGACGCGCTGTTCTTCGGCGCGGTCGGCTGGCCCGAGAAAATTCCCGACCACATCTCGCTCTGGGGCTCATTGCTGCAGTTCAGGCGCGAGTTCGATCAGTACATCAATCTGCGACCGGCGCGCCTGATGCCGGGCATCATCGCGCCGGTCGTGCGCCGCGACGGCAGCCCGCGCGAGCCCGGCGAGATTGACATGTACATCGTGCGCGAAAACACCGAGGGCGAGTACTCAAGCATCGGCGGCCGGATCTTCTCGGGCACCGAGCGCGAGATGGTGATGCAGGAAACGGTGATGACGCGCATCGGCGTCGACCGCGTGCTGAAGTACGCCTTCGACCTCGCGCAGTCGCGACCGAAACGGCACCTGACGAGCGCGACGAAGTCGAACGGCATTGCGATCACGATGCCGTTCTGGGACGAGCGCGTAGAGGAAATGGCGGCGAGCTACCCCGACGTCGAGGTCGACAAGTTCCACATCGACATCCTCACGGCTCATTTCGTGCAGCGACCAGACTTCTTCGACGTGGTGGTCGCCAGCAACCTGTTCGGCGACATCCTCAGCGACCTGGGGCCGGCCTGCACCGGCACGATCGGGATCGCGCCAAGCGCCAACCTCAACCCGCCGGAGGCGTTCCCGTCGCTCTTCGAGCCGGTGCATGGCTCCGCGCCCGACATCGCGGGACAGGGGATCGCCAACCCGATCGGTCAGATCTGGTGCGGCGCCATGATGCTGGACTTCCTCGGTCACCGACATGCGCACGACGCGATCCTCACGGCAATCGAGACGGCGCTCGACCCCACAAGCGGCGCTCCGCGCACGCCTGATATCGGCGGCGCAGCTACAACAGCCGAGCTCGGCACTGCAATTGCCGGGGCGCTATAGCAATGTCGCGGCGCGCAGCGACAGTCCTGGTAGCCGGCATCGCGGTTGCGCCCGCTGCTCAGACGTACCGCGCCGTCTGGTCCCCGGCGGCCGGGACCAAGACTCGCCCTGCCATGATGCAATACGCCGCGTTTGCAACTAGGAATGCTCTGAACAACTCCGATCCCCGCTTCCCCCCTCTGAGGGGGAAGCTGCCGAAGGCTGAAGGGGGGTCCCCGCTCAGCCTGCGACACCAGTTGTTCAGAGGATTCCCAGGGCCTGTTCACACTTGCCGCAGTTCCCGTTACCCCCTGTTTGAAGCCTGAGGTCTTGGGTTGTGAATGACTGATCTGGATATGAGTACTGGCCTGAGTTCCTGGTACATATTACTTATACCACGGATGCTCCGTCTATCCGAAACAATCTTTTGATTGACCCAACGAGATCAGTGCTGTTATGCCGAATCCTGCCGGAATAGAACGTAGCATTCTGCTTAGTACGGATGGACGTTCCCTGCTTGGCTGCCGTGAATCACCCGCGCACATCCGTTGGAGTAACGGCTCTGCTGGCGGAGCTCGTCATTTGTGTATTCGCAATGGTCGGCGGCAGTCTGGGCGTACAGTTCGTAGTCGGTTAAGAAGGCGGCAGTCTCTACTGTTGGGATCTGAAGGGAATGGGTATCTCACTGGGTTGGTTGGCGGCCCATCGCACCGGGAGTAGTCACCCCACCACCAATAGTCTCCGGCGACCGACAGCGATGCCCATCACTCCAGGGCGCGGCCGACCCACGCCGCGACGGCAGCGCCGTAGGCCCGAGCTCCATCGAGATCCCAATGTGACCTTGCCGGCGCCGCTCTCGATTCCGCATGGCGGTATTCGAATCCCCGTCTGGGGGGTAGCGGAGGTCCGCCGCCAGTCGCTCAATCGCGTCTGGGGGTTGCCAATCGGAACTCTGCAGCTACGTCTTCCATCGTCCGAAAGCGCACGCCTTCGTGGTTCTGCATGTGGTCGATCAGCCGCTCGAGCATCAGCATCCGGCTGCCTTTGCCGATGCATTGGGGATGCATCGTCAGCACCAGCACTCCCGAGCCGACCTTCTGATAGAGGTAGTCGAAGTCCGCAGCCCAGATGTCGTACACCTCGTTCGGCGAGCGCATCCCTTCCAGCCCGGTCCGCAGATCGTGGGTGAAATAGGGCCAGTCATCGAGATTCCAGTCGAACGGCAGCTCGACCAAGTCCACTTCAGCGCCGAACTCGTGTGGTCCGTCCGTCCTGACGACGTCTCCGGTCCGACAGTAAGTGGGCTGGTAGTCGTTGGGCGCCATCGAGCTATCGTAGGAGAACCCGTGCTCAAGCAAGAGGTCGAGCCACCGCGTGCCCAGGTTGCCGCCCGGCAGTCGCTGACCTACAGGCGGTCGCCCGGCCACACGCTCGATGCATTCGATCGACCGCTCAAGAATCGCGCGCTCGTCCGCTTCGTCCCGTCCCGACGATGGCGCCTCATGGCAATATCCGTGGTAGCCAATCTCGTGCCCCGCTGCAGCGATGTTCCGGCAAGTCTCGGGATACGTATCGATCGTATGACCGGGCATGAACCACGTCGTGGGAATCTGGCGCTCATCGAAGAGCTTGAGTAGACGCTCCGCTCCCACCCCGCCGAACTCGCCTCGTGCGATGAGATTCGGCGACTTCGACTGCCGCGGCCCAACCCAAATTGAAATCGCATCAAAGTCAAACGACAGGCAGACGCTCACACCATCAAGCATGCGCGAAGTCTACCAGCGTCAGGGCTATCATCATCGGCGAGCGGGTCGCAGACTGACGCGAATAGGAGAGTCATCGCATGGCCGACGGATTCCTGGCTCGCGTGAGCTACCTGACCTTTGACATCTTCGGCACCGTCATGGACCTGACCGGCAGCCTGTCCGGTCCCGCCGGAGCGTTCCTGGCGGCTCATGGCTCCGAGATGACGGGGCAGGCGTTCTACGACGATTGGCGGGCTCGGCAACGCATCGAGCAGTACCAGGACAATCTGTTGATGCTGGGACACAGCGGCTACCTCGAGACCTGCCGCCGGGCCTTCGTCTACTGCCTGAAGAAGCACCACGTGAGTTACACCGCCGACGCGGTCCAGGAGTTCATGCAGGTGTACAAGAACTTGCAGCCCTACGCTGACGCCATCGAAGGGCTGCACTTGTTGGCGGAGCGTTACAAACTCGTCGCTCTGTCCAACGGTGAGCAGTGGTACCTGGAAGAGTTGTTGAGCAACAACGTCCCGATCACGTTCGACGCCATTATTTCCGTGGACAACGTTGGTGCGTTCAAGCCGTCACCTGGGATATACCGCAAGGCAATACAACGGCTGGAGTGTGAACCCGGGGAGCTCATGATGGTCGCCGCGCACGCGTTCGATCTTCTGGGCGCACAGACCTGCGGTTTCAAAGCGGCCTACGTCAATCGGTACAAGCTGCCCACGGAGGACTCGGAGTACCAGCCCGAGATCATCGTGAACGACTTCGTCGAGTTGGCCGCGAGACTGTTGGCATAAGCGTGACGAAGCCTGGTCACCAGGAGTTTCCTGTCGCCGAGACGACTGAGTAGCGTTTCGGGCTGCGACATTGACCCGTCGCCTGCATGGGGCGACGAGGCGGTCAGAGCGCGGACTTCGCAATGGTCATCGAGACCTCACTGCAACATCACTGCAACATCACTGCTTGCAAGCTCGGGCTACTCGAACAGCGCGAAGTTTGCTTCCCGGCTGGGAGTCCGAGTACCGGTCAAGAGTGCAACAGCAGGAACGAAGCACTCGCACGATCGGCCTCAGCTGCCACGCAATGAGAGCGCCGCCACGAGAAGAGCGACGATCAGCAGCAGCGGAGCCGTCAAACATCCATTCGGGTTTTCGCCTTCGAACCCAGCTGGCTGACGGCGACGCCTCGCACTTGTGAAGCGTTCGCGGTAGATGGAACGTACCTCCGGCGAGGCGCGAGTCCATTGCGTTTCTGCAGTGAACAGCTCTTGTGCGATTGGCGGTTCGGGGATCGTCCTGTCGGGCGGCAACAAGCGCCAATAGCGTGAGCGAAACTCCTCGTCGGTCTGGATTCCCTTGCGCATGTTGCAGGCCGTGCACAACAACTGCAGATTCGAGCGCTCGTTACCACCGTTACGACTGACTGGCCACTTGTGGTCGATCTCGAGGTAACGGTTGCTCATGCGGCGACCGCAATACATGCAGCGACCACGCTGCTCCACGAACAGCGTGTTCTTTACTCGCGGAGAAAATATGATCCGTCCCCGAGCGGGAACATCACCATCGTCGCCGGACATCATCTACTCAGAATATTCCACGTATGTGGCGCATATTTCGCTAGGACCTGTTCACACAGAACGCTCGCGACGGCCAACCCCGGACCAATCCCTGCGCCTCAGCTCCGATCTTGCCGAGCCACGTTATCATCAGAACACATGAGCGCTTGAAAGGCGAAGCCAATGTCAACTCCACGCCCAGCCACAACCCGGTACGCCCTCGAACACCATCTAACCACCGCGCACAGCGCGACAACCCGGCGAACCGCTTCGTCCCAATCCGCACAGATCCGAACAGACCGGAACAACAACCGACCAGAATTCCCTCAACTAGACCGAAAACCTGAACAAACCTGAAAAAAGCTGAAAGAGCTGAAACACGATCTCCAGCTATGCACTGAAGATCGCCCCCAAACCAGCCCTGGAAAAAAAGTCCCACCGAAAACCTGAAACTGCCCCTGACCACAACACACGCCTCGACCGAACACATCGCCGGCCGTGCGAACAGGCCCTAGTCCACGTCGCGGTTGCGCAAGCCGGTGCCGGGCGTCTGCTCGTCGCCCCGGCGATAGCCTGACGGAGGCCCGCGCTTCGCCGCGGTTACCCATTGATGTACGAACGGTCACCAAGGGAGTCATCCATGAGCTGGCAGCAAGAGATCGATGAGCTGGCGCGTCGCCATGCAATGAAAGAGGCCATGGGCGGTCCGTCGGGCATCGAGCGGCAGCATCGACAAGGCAAACTCACGGTGCGCGAGCGGCTCGAGCTGTTGGTCGACCCGGGCAGCTTCGACGAGATGGGCAAGCTCCAGGGGCGCGCGACGTACAACGAAGAGGGCGAGCTGACCGACTTCACGCCCGTCAGCAGCGTGCGCGGCCTGGCCAAGGTCAACGGTCGTCGCGTGTACATCCGCGGGCAGGACTTTACGGTTCGTGGTGGATCCGCTCGCACCGACGACGGCGGCGTTGACATCGGACACGGTCACCCAATCCCAACCGAGTTGCGGTTACCGACGATCAACCTGATCGACGGCGCCGGCGGCAGCGTGACCGAGTTCTCCGATCTAGGCCGGACCTACATTCCCGATGGCGCGTTTTTCGGGGACTACTGCAAGATCCTCAACATCGCGCCCGTCGCCTCCGCAGTCCTCGGCCCGGCGGCCGGCGGCCTCGCGCCAATCCCCTGCCTCAGCCACTTCAGCGTGATCGCCAAGGGCACAGGTCAGGTGTTTCCCGGTGGTCCGCCGGTGGTCAAAGCGGCCCTCGGACTCGACATCGACAAGGAAGAGCTGGGCGGACATGCCGTCCACACCCGGATCAGCGGCGTTGTCGACAACGTTGCCGAGAACGAGCCGGACGCCATCGAGCAGGTCAAGCGGTTTCTCAGCTACCTGCCCGACAACGTCTGGGAGATGCCGCCGCGCGGCGACACCAGCGACGATCCCAACCGCCGCGATGAACGCCTGCTCACGCTAATTCCGCGCAGCAAGCGGCGACCCTACAACACACGCGTGATCCTGGAGGGCGTGCTGGACGAGGGTTCGTTCTTCGAGATCGCCCCGGATTACGGGACGTCGCGGATTATCGGTTTGGCGCGTGCCCACGGCTATCCGGTCGGAGTCATGGCCAACAACCCCTATCAGCGTGGCGGTTCGATGGATGTCGCCGCGGCCGAGAAGTCGGCGCGACTGGTCCAACTCTGCGACACCTTCCACATTCCGATGGTCGTGCTGATGGACGACCCGGGATTCCTCGTCGGACCGATGTCGGAGGAGCAGGGCATCGAGCGGGCGGGGTCGCGACTGGTCTATTCGATCGTCAACAGCCAGATGCCCTGGATTTCGTTCATCTGCCGGCAGTCGTATGGGCTGGCGGGGAGTCTCCAGTTCCGTCCCGGCCCGCATCTGTATCGACGCTACGCCTGGGTCTCGGGCCATTGGGGATCGATGCATATCGAGGGCGGCACCAGCGCCGCGTTCCGGCGCGTGATCGAATCCGCGCCCGACCCGGAGGCGAAGCGGCTGGAACTGGAAGAGACCTTCCAGCGCATCTCCTCGCCCTTCCGCACGGCGGAAGCGAGCGGGCTCGATCTGATCGACCCTCGGGAGACGCGGGCGCGTCTGTGCGACTTCGTCGAGATGGCGCAGGGCGTGATCAAGACGCAGCTCGGTCCCGGCTCCGGCCCGACGTTCCGACCTTAATGGAGACTTGCGCGTAGACCCATGAATCCTCTCCCACCTTGCGGAGACCTGCGCGTGAACTCACAAATCCCCTCTCCCCCCCCTTGCGGGGGGAGATGTCACGGAGTGACAGAGGGGGGGTCCTCCCACAGCGATCAGATAGGTCTTGAGATGGGGAGCCCCCCCCTCTGCCTGCGGCATCTCCCCCGCAAGGGGGGGGAGAAGGGGACTTAATCAAAGGTCTCATCGCGGGCGAGAAGGGGATTTACGCGCAAGTCTCCTAGTTGGGACTCGGCACAGCAGGCGTGGCGATCCGGATGGACTCTCGCTTCGCGATCAGTACTTCGCCGACCGGCACGCCCTCGGCGAAGCGGTTGCGGAAGGCGTGATTGAGGAACTCCGGCGCATCGAGGAAGAAGCCCACCCAGACGCCGTCGCGGTAGTGATACAGCGCATTGACGCCGAGACTGCCGGCGCAGTCGACTAACGCTCCGACGCTGCCACCCACGAATTGGACCGAGTTCAGGCGCGTCTCGCCGAGGCCGCTCAGACAGTTACTGATGCCGACCCGGTATAGCAGCGTCCGGCTGCCGTCCTCGGAAGTCACTGTGACCGTGATGTCGAGACCGTCGATCAGCGCTGCCTGATGTCCGTTGGTCGGTTCGCCGTCGGCGTCGGCGGGCATGATCTCGATGCTGGCCTTGCTCTGCGCAGCCTCCGCTTCCACCGTGGTGTAGGGTAGGCTGGCCTCGACCACGGCCGTATACTCCGTCTGCCTGGCCGAGAACTCGCCGAACTCGACGCCGCTCAGCGTGAGCGAGGCGAGCCGCGCGTCAATCGCGTCAGGCATGTTGTACGTGTAGACCTGATCGTCCTGCTCGTCGGCGACGAAGACTACATCGCCGTCGGACCAGATCCCACGCGCGTCGCCGTTGCCTGCCTTGAGCAGCGAGCGGAAGGTGAATTCCTGGTCCTCGTAGCGATTGAGCAGCTCGCCCTCGACGCGGTAGGCGAAGATTCGCTTGGCCCCGTCGTCGGAGACCCAGATCGTAAAGCCGTCCGACCAGATCCCACGCGGACTCTTGTTGAGCTTGTCCAGCGGGAACTCAGCGAGCAACCGGCCGGATTCGAGATCGTAAACGAACAATGCGTCCTTGACGCTGTCGAGCACCAGCATCGACTCGCCGTTGGACCAGATGTCGCGCGGGTCGCGGTTGCGCTCGTCGAGTTCAAGGTCGTGCTCCTCAACTCGCTCGCCCGATTCCAACCGGTAAGCAAACAGCTTGTCCTGGCCGCTGTCGGCGATCCAGACGAGCTCGCCATCGGACCAGATGCCGTGCGAGAAGCGGTTGCGCCGCTCGAGTTCGAACTCGTGCTGCTCAAGACGCTCGCCCGTGTTGAGGTCGTAGGCAAAGAGCCGGTCGGCGCCGGTCGCCGAGTTCTCCACAACCCAGAGCACCGCGCCGTTCGACCACAGCCCGGTGGGCAGGTCGTTGTCGCGATGCAGCTCCTCGATGTCGCGCGTCACGTTCCAGTCGAACTCCTCGTCGGAGGGGATCTCAATCGGTGGCGGACCGCCGCCTCCACCGCCACCGCCGCCACCGCCGGTGGTTGTGGTCGTGGTGACGCGTTCGACGACGTTGATGGCGACGGCGGTTCTCGCCTCCTCGAATGAAGAGTCTCTGGCGATCACTTCGACGAAGTGGGTGGGCGTGGTTGTCGGGACAAAGGTCGTAGTTGCGGCAACCGTGATCTGGCCAGTGCGAGTGTCAATAGCGAAGAAGCTTGATCCTGTGATGCTGTACGTCAGTCTGTCCTCGTCGACATCGTTCGCTGTTACCGGCTTGCCGACCTTGCCACCCTCCTTGGCATTCTTGGCGACTTCTCGCGTGAACGGACCGCCAATGAACAGCGGAGGGTCGTTGACAGGGGTGACGTTTACATAAACCGTTGCAGTTACTCGCGGAGAAAGATCAGGATCCGAGACTGTATATGTGATTGTTTCGACTCTGTCGAAGTCCGCATTCGGGACATATGTGAATGTGTTGTTCATGCCGACGGTCAACTGCCCATTGGCCGGACCGCTCGCCTGCCTGATGATCAGGCTTTCGTCAGGGTCCGTGACGTCCGGATCCCTAGCGTCGGGGGCCACATCAACGGGCTGCGTTGAGTCTTCGGTCGTTGACACCATTCGAACATCCGACAGTGGCGGCTCATCGATGTCCGTGATCATGATGGTCACCTGTTGCGTCACGGCTGGATTGAATGGGTCGGAGACAGAAACAGTTACCGGGTAAGTGCCCCTTGATTCGTGGTTGAGGTTGGCGGCCGAGCCCACGCGCAGCAGACCGGTATTCCTGTCAATCGCGAACCGGTTTCCGTGGGTGGTGTCGATGTTGTAGGCGAGGCCGTCATTCTCGGGATCAGTGGCCCCCACAGCGCCGACGATGGCGGTTCTGTGACGGGAGTTCTCGTCAACGCTGCGCTGCCCGGTTTCATCGGGCGAGAATGTTGGAGGTTCGTTGTTCACCGGAGCTGCGAGAACGCGCCAACTGGTGGTCGCAGTTAGTGTTCGGTCGGCCCGGTGGGGGTCGTTGTACGTGAGGGTTATTCGCAGGTAGTAGCCGACATCATCGCTGTCCGGCGTGTAGTCGCTGAAGGTCGCGCTGGGAATGTCGGAATGGCCGCTGCCCCGACTGGTCGAGCGGGCCCATTGCCATCGCCTGTTGGTGACCTGATCTTGCTCGGTCAACGTCGCAGTCAGGCGCACGTTTTCAACTGGCTGGTCGGATGAGGGGCAGGGTCTCAGTTTCATCGATATCCGTGATGTTGATTGTGACGGGGAAGGTCCGCTTGAGAACTCCGTCAGAGGCCTCGACGGTGAGGTTGTGAATATCAGTAACCTCGTGGTCGGGCGGCGACCGGAAGCGGAGTTGTCCGTTTGTCAGGGTGAACGTGTTTCGATCTCCGATTGGCAGCGACCAGATGACGGTCCCGCCTTCTGGATCAATGGCCGTGTACCTCTCCACAACAGCGGTGCTGTTTTCCGCATAATCGATGTCGCCCCTGCCGGTAATCTCTGGCGCTTCATCGACCTCTTCGACATTCACCGTGACATCGAGCTCCCCTCGGAGATTGCCGTCGGAAGCGACCACGTTGACTTCATACTTGTTGTCGCGGTCTTGGTCGGCGGGCCGATCGGCGTCAGGCGCTTGGCGGAAACTGAGATTGCCGTCTTGGTCGACTTGGAAGTCGCCGCGGTCAGGACCGGACAGCGTCCAGGTGATCATGTCCATCTCGGGGTCGGATGCGGAATAGTTGCCGACATTCCAGTTTCCGCGATCCTCTTGGAAATCGAAGTCCTGAGCGCCCGAGACCATTGGCGCCTCGTTGACGTCTTCGACCGTCACGGTGACCGGCTGCGAAGCGTCGACGCTGGGATCGTCTTCGCCGTTGGCATCCTTGCCGTCCGAGACCTCGACGGCGACGACGTATTGTGTCCGGCCGCTCTCGAAGTCGAACTCGGCCATCGTCTGGATCTGCCCTGTGGATTTGTTGATCTCGAATTGAAAGGCGTCGGCTCCGCTGAGGTCGTAGGACAGCGTGTCTCGGTTGGGGTCGGTGGCTCGTACGGGGGCGCCGATGTTCACGCCTGAGCCGATGTTCTCGTTGATGCTTCTGGCGCCCGTCTCGGAAGTGGGGAAGCTGGGGTCTTGATTGGCGACGCGCGGTCTGCCGGTTCGTGTGTCCGACCAGGCGCTAGTTCCCTGTGCGTTATTCGCGCGCACCTGCACGTCATAGCTGACGGCGTTCTCCAGATTGGGAATGGTGTACTCCAGGTCTCCGCTGGTCCATGCGAACAGTTCCTCGTCCCAGTTGCTATCTACCGTCTTGTCAGTGGCGTCGCTGCGGATGTAACGCACGTCGTAGCTGGTGACGCCAACCTGTCCTGTGGTTGGCGGTGTCCAGGTGACGAGCAGTTCAGCCGCACGAGCCGTGACGCTCGGCGCACTGGGTGTTGCCGGCGCGACCGGTTGCGTGCTGCCTTGTTCGGTCTTGGACCAGACCCCTCCGCCACCATCGTTGTGGGCGCGCATCTGGATGTCGTAGTAGACGCCCTGTGCGAGGCCGGTCAGTTCATATGAGTCGGCATCGGTCGTAGCGACATTCACCACCTCAGTCCAGCTATCAGCCGTGACATCGGAGCGCTTGTAGCGCAGATCGTACTTGATTACGTCCGTTTGACCCTTGTCCTTGGGCTCGCTCCAGTTGAGGGTGATCTTCTGATCGCCCGCAGTGACCGAATCTATTTCGGGTCCATCCGGGGTGATCCCGTGTCCGTAGACCTTGAGGTTCCACTCGTGCAATATTCCGGCGTCGTAGAGTATGTGATCGGACACCTTGAGCGTCCAGGTTCCGGCGGAGTTCTCGCCGAGATGAGCGGCGGAACCGAAGCGAAAGGAACTGTTAACTGGATTAGAAAGGTAGACGTTCCTGGGGATCGTCAACAGTGAGGACGTACCCGATGGCGAAACCAGTTCGACCCGCAGGTCTCCGAAGTAGTCGTGCTCGAAGTGAATATTGATCTCGACGAACTCGATGAATTCGACGTAGTTGTCGACCGTCAGCGTGCTGGAGATCTGCCGCCCAGCCGTGTTGGTCCCTGAGTCGGGGATCGACTTCATCCCGTCGGTCGAGGCGCCCATCATCTTCCGTTGTGGGGGCAGGTTGGTCCAGGTCTTGGACAGGGCGACAGCTGCGCCGGCGTCGACCACACCGAAGCCGTACTGGTGGTTGAAGGAGTAGCGATCGGTGGTCGAGCCATACTTGTTCGCACCCTGGACCCAGCCTCTGTCCCAGTTCCTGCCCTGGCCCGTGTCCGTTGGGTCGTTCTTGCGCGCCGAGCCCGCGAGGATTAGTTTGACGTCGCGCCAAGAGAGGGTCTTGTCCCCCGCTCGGATCAATGCGGACACGCCGGAAACGGTCGGCGCGGCTGCAGAGGTTCCGCCGAAGTTAGTGCGATAGCGGTTCTCGACATCGGCGGTGGTAATGCCTGGCAATTCGGTAATCTCTCCGGGCGAGTTGGAGGGGGCACAGACCCACAGATTGGAACCCATCTCCGAATACCAACTGCGCTTGTCGGCGTAGTTGACCGAACACACGGCAGTGACGACGTAGAAGTTGGTCAGCCCGCTGAGATTGCTGTAGTCGCCGTTATCGTGTCCGTTGCCGGCGGAAAAGACGTACAGCACTCCTTTTTCGTCGAAGCCGCTGGTCACGCCCTCCTTGACCGCTATCTCCCATGCGCCGCCCGGCCTGAAAAGTCGTCCACCTGAGGGAAAACCCCAGCTATTGTTTGAAACAGCGGTGTCTGTTCTTATCGGCTCCATCGATTTGGTTGCGTTCGCGAGACTGCCCACCCCGCCCGCGAGGAGGTCGTAGCCGTAGACGATAGCCCTTGGGGCAATACCACGTACGCCGACTGAGTTGTGGTTCGCCGCGATAATACTCGTCACCGCGGTGCCGTGCGTATTGACCGGGTTGTCGATGTTGTTGCGGGCCTTGAAGCTGTAGTTTGAGTTCGTGTCGACCCTGCCGACCAGATCTTCATGATTGATATCAATCCCATCATCAACCACTACAACGCTAACACCCTCACCCATGGTGACGGGCATCGTCGCGTCCCAAAGCTCAAGCACGTTGATATCCTCACCGGCGCCGTTGGCGAATTGCTCAGTGTTATCCAGGTTCCATTGACACCCGAACCAGGGATCGCTTGTTGTGGTCATCAGAGTTGTCGTACAGAGCGTTTCCCTATCGGCGTATCTGGAGGTCGTAACGTGAAGCAGGTACTTGCCCCCGGTTGTGTCTGTCGTCCGTGTCGCGATGTTGTATGTTCCGATTCCCAGTTTGCCCCAGCGCAGATAGCTGCCGCGGTGGAGGTTTCCGTCTGCATAGTCGGTCTGCGATATCGCATAGTCTTCGGTCATGTCGTCGAGACCCGAGATCGCTATTGGCAGGTTGTTCTCGAAGGCGACAACGTAAACGCTGACATACGTTTCAGCATCGAGCGTGAAGCTAACGTGGTCGCGATCACTCGCGTTTGACAAGTTGCCGGTCTGGGGCACATTGAGCTTGAGCGGAGTTGCCTGGGACTGAGAGCTGCCAGGCTCTGTCACCTCCTTCAGGTAAAGGACGTAGGAGCCGAAATCGAGTCCGCTGTCTCCTGAAACTTCTAGATAATAGGTGCCCATACCCAATGTTCTGCGAATCATTGAGGCATACCGATTGAAGGTCCACCCGCTATTGTCGTTTGTGGCAATTGTGATAGCGGTTGAGTCGTACAGAATAATGTTGCTGTCGAAGCGACCGGCAACGACGATCCACACCTCAGCCGAGGCTGAGAGCGTGAACTTGAACATGTCCACGTTATAGGAGCCGCCGAGATGCCCGGAAATTCTACCTGCGGACTTAGAGTCAAGCTCGATGGTTTTGGCTGTAGCGAAGTGAATCCCAGGATCCACAACCGCTTCGGCGTGGATCGTGTAGGCGCCGGTGGACTGGCCAGCGTGGCTCGTGACTTTGACGTAGTAGGTTCCGCTGCTGCCCTGGCGTCGGATCGAGAAGCCCAGCGGATGGTCTACTAGGCTCCCGTCATAGTTCCTCGTGATGACCGTGCCGGCTGATCTAAACAGTTCTCCGGTGGTGTCGAGTTCGCCGCTGGTATAGACCCAGAGATCGGTGTTCGATGGCGCCACGATCTTGAAGTAGTCCTCGTCGTCTTCAGGGTCGATGCTGCCCTCCATCGAGGAGCCCAGAGACAGCGTCGTCGCGGCCGACTTGCTATCGCCATGGTCGGTGGTTGACGCCTCATATGTGTCAGACCAGGGCCCGTCGGTGTTTGACGTGCCGGAGTTGACGGCGCGGACCCGGATATCGTACGCCGTGTCTCGCCGCAGTCCGATAATCGTGTAGGTACGAGAGCCGGAACTCCAGATGTCCTCCATTTCAGTCCAGTTGCTATCGCTCTTGTCCTTCGCGTCGGAGCGGACGTAGCGCAGGTCGTAGGCCACGATCGCCGCGCTACCGGTGTCGCTCGGCGCCGTCCAGGCAATCACGATTGAGGTCGTGCCGGGTGTCGCCGTGCTAATGGTCGGGGCGCCGGGAGCAATTTGAGCCAGGCTCACATCGATTGAGAGCACGAGACCGAGGGCACAGCAGATCGCCAGCAGCGCCGGCAGTGTTGACCGTCTCACTGGGTCTCAACCTCGGTCTGCCAGTTGGGACTGGAGAGCACGACGCCCTCCTGTCCGGCGAGTTCGTTTGCCAGGTTGAGCGAGGGGAAGCCGGGCTCGGTTTCGATGAAGTAGGCGTTGGTTGTGAAGGTCCGCTCTTGCACCAGGCTGCGGTCCACGTTGTTGTCCTTGAAAAACTTGTCGATCCTCGCCTGGCCCCACTCGGGCTCCAACACCAGCAGCACGCCGCCGGGCAGGGTCATCGTCTGTCCGGTATCGGTCTGGAACACGGGATTCGAATCGCTCTGCGCACCGCCAGCCTGCCTGGGCCCGCTCTCGCTTCCGCCGTCGCCACGCGCTGTGGCTGTCTGGCCCGGCATGTGCGTGACCGTCCTGGTGTACTCGCCGTCCTGCCAGGTGTAGGAAGTTCCGCTACTAACCGGTACGCCGACGGTCTGTCCCGAACCCTTCTGCGGCCCAACATCGAGCGGTTGCTGATCGCCGGGCTGATTCGCGGTCATGGAACTGGAACCACCGACATTGTCGTTTGACGCAACCGGTGTCGCCACCACCGGAGAGGTCGGTTCCTCCTCCGTGTCTACATCTGCGTCTGTCGCGGGCGCCTGCGCCACGTGACTCTCCTCGGCTTGCTCCTGGGTGTCGTTGTCGACCGCTGGCGTTTCCGGTTCTGATTCCGGCTCGGACTGCGCTTCTGGTTGAGCTGCTGCTTGTTGAGGCTGGGCCTGGGACGCTGCCGCCTCCGGCTCCGATTGGACGGCGGAAGGCTCCTCGTTCGTATCCTGTTCGCTTGCTTCGGCTGGGGGATTGGCTGGCCTGGACTGTGAGGCCGCCTCGTTGGCGGACCTGGTCTCGGGCTGATTGGGCGGTTCGGAATCCGTTGGCTCGGCGCTGGCCTGGGTTTCGGTGGACTGGGTCTCTTGAGACGCGTCCGCATTCGTCGCCGATGCTGGCGCAGCGTCTTGGCGCTCGCTCGAACGCTCCTGTTCTTGCTCAACCTCTACAGCCGCCTGTTGCTCGTTGCGCTCCGGCGCCGCATCAGTCGCGGTGTCATCGTCTGCGCAGGCAATGACGAGCGACACACAGCCGGCGATCAGGAGGAGCGATGCCCGCAATAGGATCGACAGCGAGCAGTCGGCCAACGCGGTTCTGGTTCCCAGCGACAACGCACGTCTCACAGGCCCACCCCACCATTCCGTCGCGCCGATGGCAACCGTTGGCTCCTGTTGCAAATTACTCGTTCCGGGGTTTGTCCTCTAGATCGTAACTGGTTCTCACTCCGGAACGATGGTCGAATTGTACTCCTGTCCGCCAGGTGAGTCAGCATCAAGAACCATCAAGGTGACGACTGTGATTGAGCTGTTGGCGTACCGCGGTGTGTACCTTGGCGCCAGGAATCCTCTGAATAACTGCCGCTGGTGGCCGCTCCGAGACCCCCCTTCAGCCTTCGGCAGCTTCCCCCGCAAGGAGACCTTTGATTAAGTCCCCTTCTCCCCCCCTTGCGGGGGAAGCTGCCGAAGGCTGAAGGGGGGCTCCTCATCTCTAGGCCTATCTGGTCGCTGGCGGGGGACCCCCTCTCTGTCACTCCGTGACATCTCCCCCCCGCAAGGGGGGGGAGAGGGGATTTGTGAGTGTTGCAAAGGTCGCCGCAAGGTGGAAGCGAGGATCGGAGTTGCGTCCCATCCATTCCAGGCAGGAGGACACGATGCAGCACTCCGCGGAAATCGACCTCTTCTGGCGCAAGATCAGGAACACCGTGGACGAGCTCGTCGGCTGCCTCGAGGGGCTCGACAGCGACACCCTGGACTGGAGCCCCCTCGACGACGCCAACAGCCTCTACGTCCTGGCGACGCACACGATGAACAACCTACGGCACAACATTCTCAACGTGCTGTGCGGGTTGCCCGTCACTCGCGAACGCGAGGCCGGCTCCGGCGCGGAGATCGAAGCGCGCTGGAGCGAACTCGAGGGAC
Organism: Dehalococcoidia bacterium; assembly: GCA_965261715.1. Lineage (GTDB taxonomy): Bacteria > Chloroflexota > Dehalococcoidia > Bin125 > Bin125 > Bin125. The sequence goes on along the minus strand of OZ253471.1, from coordinate 1,441,995 downwards.
AGATCGCAGACGCCATCGAGGAGTTGCCGCCAACCGAAATAGACCGTGAGAGGGACCATCCCCGGCGCGGGAGGATCACCGGCCGCGAACTGCTGATCGTCGTTGCCCGCCAAGCTGCCGAGCACTACGGCCAGGCCCAACTGACCCGCGACCTGGTGCTGGCCCAACGATCCGACCAGTGATTCCAGCGCTGGCTGAGGAACACTTCCTGCCATGACACGAACCGGGCTGACCGTCGGAAGGCTGGAAGTGGTGGCGCGCCCCGACAGTCGCATCGACTTCCCGACTCATGACTTCTTCCAGGACGTGCCCAGTGAGTCCTTGACGCCCTACCGCGGGCAGGTCGCCTCAGCTCCAACAAACCGGACAACATCAAGAATCTTCGAGTTGACCTTCTCCCTGGGTCTCTAGGGCCTGTTCACATTGACAGCGCGATCCCAATCGAAGCGCCTATCAACTCTCCCGCTCCCCCTTGCAGGGGGAGCTGCCGAAGGCTGAGGGGGTCCCGCCTCCCATGGTCCAGCCGGAATGCGTCATTTCTACCTCTGCATCCCCCAATGTGAACAGGCCCTAGTTGTTGGTCCTGTTGTGTTCGCTGGACGCTGCGATCAATGACGCGCCGGTTGGTATGCCGTTTTCGAAGTGGCGGCGGAATGTGCGGTTGAGGAACTCAGGGGCGTCTGGGGCGTAGATCAGCCACGACGCTCCGGTCCAGTGGAAGAAGGCGCCCACTCCCTGCTCGCGGGCGCAGCGGTCGAGATCATCGACGCTGCCGCCGGAGAACGTGACCTCGCTCAGGCGCTGCTCGGTGGTCAGATCGGTCAAACAGGGCGGCTTCTCGACGAGGATTCGATATGACCTGGTCCGAGAACCATCGCCCGAGACCACGGTCATGGTGATCTCCGTCTCGGCGCCCAGCGCCACCTGGTGGCCGTTCTCGGCGTTGCCGTCGGCGTCGGTCGGAGTGATTACTACCGTTGCTGCCTCCTGCGTCGCGACGGCCGCGACGGTTGTAACTGTGGCAGCGGTTTCAGCCATTGCTGCGTAGGCAAGTCGGCCGCGTGAGAACTCCCCGAAGTCGACATCGCTCAGACTGAGTGACGCCATCTTTGCGTCGATCGCGTCGGGCAGGTTGTAGCTGTAGACCTTGTCATCCTGTTCATCCGCGACATAAATCACATCGCCGTCCGACCAGATCCCCCGTGCGGCGCCGTTGCCCGCTTTGAGCAGTGAGCGGAATGTGAACTCCTCGTCCTCGTGGCGGACCAGTACTCCCTCATCGATCCGGTAGGCGAAGAGCCGCTTGGCGCCGTCGTCCGAGACCCAGATTGTGACACCGTCGGACCAGATCCCACGCGGGCTCTGGTTGAGCTTGTCGAGTGGCTGCTCGGCGAGCAGTTCGCCGGTTGAGAGCTGATACACGAACAGCGCATCCTTGACGCTGTCGAGCACGAAGAGCGTCTTGCGGTCAGACCAGATGCCGCGTGGGTCGCGGTTGCGCTCGGCCAGCTTGAGGTCGCGTGCCTCCAAGCGTTCGCCGCTGGCGAGGTTGTAGGCGAAGAGTTTGTCTTGCCCGCTGTCCGCGATCCAGACGATCTCATCGTCTGACCAGATGCCGTGCGAGAAACGGTTGCGAGTTTCGAATTCAAACTCCGCTTCCTGCTGGCGCTCGCCAGTCATGAGGTCGTAGGCGAAGACTCGGTCCGCTCCCGAGGACGAGTTCTCAACGACCCACAGCGTCTCACCGTCCGACCAAATGTCCGTGGGCAGATCGTTGTCGCGGTCGAGCGACTCAATGTCGCGGGTCACGTTCCAGTCGAAGTCGGCATCGGAGGGGATCGGAACCGGCGGCGGCCCACCGCCTCCGCCGCCTCCGTCCCCGCCACCTGTTGTCGTCGTTGTGGTTGTCGTGGTTGTCGTCGTCGTGGTGGTGGTCTGGGTTGTGCTGAAGACCCAGGGGCGGGCCTGCTTGATGGCGAGGATGTTCTCGGCGGTGATCTTGAACTCAATCTCCATCGCAAACGGTTCGCCGGGACCGGGCTTATACAGCATTTCGAAGTGGTCGTGAATCTCGGTGAGATGGAGTGCGAGCTGGACGATGTCGTCGTCTGCCAGGAGCCGTTCGCGTGGGAGGAGCAACGTGGAAGTGGACAGCACGATGAAGTCGCCGTTGGGAAAGATGAGGAGCTCTTCGGGCAGCGAGTTGGCTTGGGGGAGGGTCACCAGATCTTCTCCGACCTGTGTGTTGACGTAGTACCGATCGACTCCGCCGAGGTCGTAGAACGGGTCGAAGCTGACCGCCACGCCGTTGGCCAGCTCGTCTGAATAGTTGGGGTGCACGAGGACGCCCATCGCGGCTGTCGTGTGATCAATGCGATGGAACTCGCGCTCGGTGATGGCGCGGAAGTTCCAGAGGCTGGCGAAGACACCCTTGAGCGACTTGTCGATGCCATCCTCTTCGGTCTCCTCGGGATCCTGGGTCTTGGAGTCGTACAGCCCTGCGCCGTTGAACCCCGGCAGGTCCTCGTTGTTGGTGCTCGATCGGTAGCGCAGGGATGTGCCCTGGGGAAACGACGCATGCAGTTCGGTCAGCGCGTCGATGATCCACTGCGGCGAGTCGGCGTCCTCGATGTCGTCGCGCAGATCGTCGAGCATGTCGTCCTGGACATCAAAGTCCGTCTGGAAATCCGGGTCGACCAGCATCTGCTCGATCCGCTCATGGAACCCGTTGGCCTTCATGAACTCGTCGTAAAAGAAGAAGGGATCGCGAACCCGTCCGGGATCGTGCCTTCCGGGAACCCCAGTCTGCCCAGCTCCGCGACGTTGGCTGCCTTGACTCCGAACGCCGTCCAGTCCTCGAATTGCACACTACCTAATGGTGTGATCGATTTGATCGAGAGGTTGCGCTGCGGCCTCTGGGTCCGCTTTGGCCGCGAAGACTGGTAGTGGTCGCCGACCTCCTTCGGCGTGGCAGCCCGCAGCGACCATCCGTTTTCGGTCACCTCATAACGTACGAACCGATCGACGAGGGCTGCGATCTCGGGATTCTGGAGTGCGTCGCGGACGTAGGCATTGGGAATCCTGTCCTGAGCGGCGCGCAGATTGACGTGCGATAGCGGCGTCTGTCGCACGATCGTGATGACGCCGGCGACGCGGGGCAACTCGTTGGGCAGCGCTTCGTAGATCACTACCTCTCGAGGGTGGGGGCGTTCGTCGGGAGCCATGACGCGCAAGCGTCCGTAGCCCACGGCGGCGTTTAAGAAATCGACGCCGCGGTCGGGCCTGAGGTCATCATGGAGCGCTATGTACATCCGCGTTCGTTCGTACTTCTCCCGGTCCCGTTCGTAGGAGTCCAGCTTGTGGTCGGGAATGAGGAGGTAGACATCGTCCCTCAGCACGGGCATGTTCGCAGCGAAGAATGCAAGAATGCGTTCCATTTCGCTGACGCTGACGTGCTCGATGAGCCACACGTACCATGCGCCGAGGCTACCGTCGGGCGCATCCAGCCGCACATCGTACGAGATGTATCCTCGGTAATCTATAATTTGATCGATGCCGGTAGTGCGCAGGAAGCCTTCATGTGTCGTGTGAACATTGACGTTCATGAACACCAGGCCCGGGCGTTCGTTGTCAGCGTTCGTGATGAAAAATTTGGAATCCGCAACGGCATTATTGAACTGTGAATTCGGCAGATACGTGTCCAGGTCGGATATCGATACTGCGCCATCGCTGTGGTCGACCGGTGGGAAAGAGTTCACCGGGCTCATGCCCACGGGGTCGCTAAGTTCGGTCATGTCGTCGAGGCAGTCGCCGTCGACATCGGCCGGGTTGGCGATGCGGTACTTCTCAACTCGGTAGCGCTCAATGGGCAGCGCCTTCACGCTCTCGGCGAGCGTCGTTGCGCCTGTCTCACCCTTCTTGACCAGGACCGGCAGCTCGGTCGCTCTTCCGCCCAGATCAAAGTTCACATAGAGGACGAAATAGTCGGCGGTTGTGGATGCAACCACGATGGGCACGGCGGTCACTTCCACAGACACCGGCGTCGGCTCGGTGTCGCGGTCGGGGCAGGCGCCGTCGATACTTGCTGAATCCTCGGCCGGCGTCACCGGCCCTTTGTCGCGTTGGCTGTCTTCGCTCAGAGCTTCTGGAGTGTCCGCGCCGGCAAACCTCGACCACTGGCTGGCGCCGTGCTGGTTGACCGCCTTGATCCGATATCGATAGCTACGCAGCGGTTGCGCCGTCTCGTCCGTGTAGCTGGTCTCTGCCGAGCCCGTGTCGGCGGCGATGCTGATGAACTCGCCGCTCTCGTGGACGTCGCGGTCGCGACGGAACACCTCGTAGTGGGTGATGCTGGCGTCGCCCGGGTCGTTCCAGGACAGCGCGACCGAGTTGTGACTCGGTTCGGCAGTCAGTCCGGTCGGTCGAGCGGGCGCCGACGCTTCCTGCGCTCCAACTGGTGTAGCGAGACGGTCGGTCAGGCCGGATATCGGCACAGCGAGAGCGAACACCAATATGCCGACGCGCAACATGGCCGGGCGGAGTCCATTGACTAAAGTCATGGACTGCGCGCCCGGCCATACCAAGGGCGATCTTCCCAACTCTCGGTGTTGCGGGCGTGCCGGGCTGACTGCATCGGGCGGCTCACTATCCTGCCTGGGCGGTATTGGTCTGAAGTGTTGAGGATGGTCCGGCGGCACCGGGATCGATGTCAGTCCATTCTTGTATCAGATACACATGCATCTGTGTCTTTGTCAATCAGATGTGATTGTATCGCACATATATGTGCTCCAATCCGGATAGTACCATCTAGTGCTATTAGACCACGTGATTCAACGAACTCGCGTTGCCGCAACCAGGCCGACCCCGGAATACTGGCACCGGACGGCGGACAGTTTCGGTTCGCGGCTGTGGGCGATGAGCAACACCAACGAGCATGGGCCGTTGCCGAGCAGATCCTCAACGAGGGCCTGTTCAGATTGGCTGTCCAAGGGGTGATCCGACGTGCCTGCAACTCTTGTCGGCCAGATTGATCGTGCTGTACGGCGCCCATGTGCCGGCGCTCACGCCCGCCGGCAGCGTCCCGATCCTGCGCCGCACGCCCGTTTGATACCTTCGCTGACCGTGACGGCCGTCGCGGTCACGGCGAACGTGCGAACCGCTGGTTGACTCCGAACGGATTGTTAGCGGGAATGCTGTAGTTGTCCCCAGGTAGGGACAACACCGGCATGCGTTCGCCGGGCGCAAGAGGCGGTGGAGCCTTTGGTCGACATTGAGCGAGCCGTTGCCACTGGACTTCATCGCAGGAACCGAGCGTGTCCCAATCATCGGCAGTCTTGAACCCCCCGCGCCGTTGAGTTGCCGTTCTGAGCGCAGCATCGGCGGAAGATACCCGACACCGAATTCGACCTGGCTGTCAGAGAGACGTGTCGCCTGTCAATCGAGGATCATGGATCGGCCCTGGTGACGTTGGACCGTTTACCCGGGCCGGCCTCGTTGATTGCCTTCACCCGGTAGTTGTGGCGGGTCCCGGCGGTGACACCTGTGTCAGTGAACGTCGTCGCGGTCGTACCAGTGTTCTGCACGTATACGAGCAGGGCCTTCTCACCCATCGCAGCCCTGCGCCGCAGTATCTGGTAGCCGGTCACGCCTTGGCCGGAGGGGGCGTTCCAGGTCAGAGTGATCGATCCGTCGGAGTTCACGCTTGCCGACAGGTTCTGCGGGGCCGACGGAGGCTCTGCGATAGGAGGCTCAACTATAGGAGTCTCAGTTATAGGAGGATCAGTTATAGGAGTCTTAACAGTGGGGTCCTCTGGAGTGATTCCGCGTAGCGACTGGCCCTGATTGACGGGATTGCTGGCCGCCGTCCGGACGCTGAGCATGTATGCCCCGGTACGGTCGCCAGCGCCCGACCCAACTGCGAGGTAGTACGTGCCCGCGGCCTGGGGCTCGAAGACGACGCTGACTCGATTCCCTGTCCCACTCGATGTGCCGGGAACCAGGTCACCGTTGCTGTCGCGGATTCCGAGGATCTTCAACTGCGTGGCCTGATGCAGCACGGGCACATCACTCGGGGCCCACGCTTCGAGCGTGTACGTGTGGTCTTGCAGCAACGCCATCCGGTGCCAGTCCTCGTCTGGCGCCGAGTCCCAGTTATCTCCAAGGAAGTCGGAGACGGCAATCAGGTCGGTATGGCTGTGGGCATCGAGACGACGAGTCGTTGATGTGTCCGCGCGGGTGTCGTTTATGTAGCCGTCCGGTCCGCCGCCCCAGGGGAAGATCGTTTGGTTGGTCAGCGGGCTGATCGCGCAGACGTTATTGACGCGGATCTTGATCTGGTACGTGCCGGTACCGCCATCTCCCGACTGGACTTCGAACTGCATGACGCCAGATATCTCTGTCTCCCGGGTGACCGCGATGCTGTTGCGCTGACCGGAAAGAGCGTATCCGCCGATTCTCACCGTGCGGTCTGCGTTCCACCGTTCGACCAGGTCTGCGTCGTGCAGTGTCAGCTCGCCCGGGTAGCTGTCCTCGTCCAGGATATCGATTCCGCTCTCCGATCCCAGTACCTCAATGATGTAGAGGCGCTGGGGGTCTAGCTCAACCCTCCAGAAGTCGCTCTGGCCCGCCACACTGATCACGCCGATTGCGTCCAGCATGATGATCTTCGACGCCTGGTTGTTGCAACCGGGGCCCTGTAGCGGTTGCGCGATCGGTTCGGAGGGAGCGGGAATCTCGGTGCTCATCAGTACGACCGTGGCGGTGTCCAAATCACCAGCGGCGGCGCCGACAGGCAGCGTAGCGAAGCTCAGGTGCACGAGCTCGTTGCTGTCGTGTTCCGGGTCTTCAATGGCGGTGACGGCAAACGTCTTGTGTTGGTCGCCGGTCTTGAAGACGATCTCCTCCGGCACGCCTGACCAATCCGCGGAGGTGGCGCCGTTTCCACCCAGCGCATTCAGCGGGATGGATATTCTTTCTGGAGCCAGATGGTTCAAGGACACGCTGACCTGTGCGTGCTTGCCGCCCTCAGTTGCGATGTAGGAGCCCGCAAGGAAGGTGACACGCACCGTGTCCTGGATGCGCACATTGGTTTCGTCGATGTCCCCTTCCTGCACACCATCGGGTAGCGTCCCGAAGGAAAGGCGCACCACCTCGAAAGACTCGTCCACCGTGTCCGCCGTGGCGCTGACGCTGAAGGTCGCCTCAGTAGTACCACTGTTGAACGTCACGTTCGGTGGTACGCCCGAATAGTCTGCCGCAGTTGCTCCAGGCTGGTGGGCTGTTAGGATCGGGATCGTGACCGTGCGCCCGGGGTCGGCGCTGAGCTTCACTTTCACGGTGACCGAGCGGCCCTCGGTCACCGCGTACGTTTCCCGCTTGAAGCGCACCGTTAGCGTCAGATCTTCCGATTCTTCACCCTCGCTCCCGTCGGTGATGAGGACGGTGCTTTCGTCGGTGGTTCCTGGCGAGACACCGGCGGGCAGCGGCCCGAAGCCAAGCTTGAGCATCTCGATGCCCTCTTCTCGGTCGTCCTGTGTGGCCGCGAAGGTGAAGCTCTGCCTGGTGCCGCCGCTGTTGATGGTCAGCGTTTCCGGCACGCCGGAGTAGTCGCGATTTCTGGTCGTGCCCTGGTTGTCCTTGGTGATCGGGATCGTGACGGTACGCTCGGGGTCCTGGCTGAGCCTCACCATCACGGTCATCGAATCGCCCTCCACCACCCTGTATATGGCCTGTTCGTAAACCACTGTGACCTGCGGCACGCCGGCATCTGTAACCGTGACGTCGACGCTGTCTGCAATGACTGATCCATAGCCGCCACCGCTCACGGTATGGGTGATACTCGTGGTTGCCTCGTCGAGGGAGTCTGGATCGTGGGCAGCTGCGACCGTGATGGTCTGAGCGGTGTTCCAGGTGGTGGTGGTGAAGGTCAAGGTCGCAGGATTAGCCGTGACGTCCGTGTTGGACGATTGGTTGACGCCTACCGTGACAGTGCCGGTCGGTTGCGTCTGGAGCTTGATCGTGTAAGTCTCACTGTCACCCTCGGTGATGGCCAAGGTTGTGGGATTGACCGTCACGCCCGCGCTGTCGTCGTCTTCGATCGTCACTGTCGTCGCGGTCACGCTCAGGCCCGTGACGCTGCCGTCAATCGTCAGAGTCTCGTCGTCCTCGTCCAGGTCGTCGGCGGTCGGGCTCAGCGTGAACGTCTTCGTCGCCGAAATCGCGCCCGCGCTGATCGTCAGCGTCTGACTGCCCACCGTCCCGTAGTCCGTCCCCTCGACCGCCGTGTCGTCGGACTCGCCCACGCTCAGCGCCAACACCGTATTCACAGCCCGCGGCGCCTGGTTCAGGCTCGCCGTGATCGTGATCTCGGTCGCGCCCGCGCCCTCCGAGAGCCTCGTTGGGTCGACCGTCAGCACGACCCCCGTCGAGACCGTCTCGTCGTCCGTCACCGTGACCGCCACCGACGCCGCCGTCACCGTCCCGTAGTCCGCACCGCTGACCGCGTGCGACAGCGTCGCCGTGTCGTTCAGCGCGTCCGCGTCCTGCGCCGTCTGCACCGTCACCGTCTGCGCCGTCGACCAGTTGCCCGTCGTGAACGTCAGCGGCGACGGACTGAACGTCACGTCCGTGCTGCCGGTTCTGCTCGGCGTCACCGTCACGGCGCCGCTCGGCTTCGAAGTCAGCGCCACCGTGTAGCTCGAACTCTCGCCCTCGGCCACCGACAACGTCGTCGGACTGACCGTCACTCCGGCCGTGTCGTTGTCTCTGATCGTCACACTGGTCGATGTCACCGTGAGACCACTGACGCTGCCGTCGACCGTCAGACTCTCGCCGCCCTCGTCCAGATCGTCGTCCGTCGGGTTCAGCGTGAACGTCGCCGTCGCCGAAATCGCGCCCGCGCTGATCGTCAGCGTCTGACTGCCCACCGTCCCGTAGTCCGTGCCCTCGAGCGCCGTGTCGCCGGACTCGCCCACACTCAGCGTCAGCACCGTCGCCACGTTGCGCGGCGCCTGGTTCAGGCTCGCCGTGACCCTGACCGTGGTCGGCCCCGCGCTCTCCGAGAGCGTTGACGGGGCGACCGTCAGCACGACCCCGGTCGAGACCGTCTCGTCGTCCGTCACCGTGACTGCCACCGAGGCCGCCGTCACCGTCCCGTAGTCCGCCCCGCTAACCGCGTGCGCCAGCGTCGCCGTGTCGTTCAGCGCGTCCGCGTCCTGCGCCGTCTGCACCGTCACCGTCTGCGCCGTCGACCAGTTGCCCGCCGTGAATGTCAGCGGCGACGGACTGAACGTCACATCCGCGCTGCCCGTGCGCGACGGCGTCACCGTCACGGCGCCGCTCGGCTTCGAAGTCAGCACCACCGTGTAACTCGAGTTGTTGCCCTCGGCCACCGACAACGTCGTCGGACTGACCGTCACTCCGGCCGTGTCGTTGTCTCTGATCGTCACGCTGGTCGATGTCACCGTGAGACCACTGACGCTGCCGTCCACCGTCAGACTCTCGCCGCCCTCGTCCAGATCGTCGTCCGTCGGGTTCAGCGTGAACGTCGCCGTCGCCGAAGTCGCGCCCGCGCCGATCGTCAGCGTCTGACCGCCCACCGTCCCGTAGTCCGTGCCCTCCAGCGCCGTGTCGCCGCTCCTACCGACGCTCAGCGTCAGCGCCGTCGCCACGTTGCGCGGCGCCTGGTTGAGGCTCGCCGTGATCGTGATCTCGGTCGCGCCCGCGCCCTCCGAGAGCCTCGACGGGTTGACCGACAGCGCCACGCTCGTCGAGACCGTCTCGTCGTCCCTCACCGTGACCGTCACCGACGCCGCCGTCACCGTCCCGTAGTCCGCACCGCTGACCGCGTGCGCCAGCGTCGCCGTGTCGTTCAGCGCGTCCGCGTCCTGCGCCGTCTGCACCGTCACCGTCTGCGCCGTCGACCAGTTGCCCGTCGTGAACGTCAGCGGCGACGGACTGAACGTCACATCCGCGCTGCCCGTGCGCGACGGCGTCACCGTCACGGCGCCGCTCGGCTTCGAAGTCAGCGCCACCGTGTAGCTCGAACTCTCGCCCTCGGCCACCGACAACGTCGTCGGACTGACCGTCACTCCGGCCGTGTCGTTGTCTCTGATCGTCACGCTGGTCGATGTCACCGTGAGACCACTGACGCTGCCGTCCACCGTCAGACTCTCGCCGCCCTCGTCCAGATCGTCGTCCGTCGGGTTCAGATCGAACGTCGCCGTCGCCGAAGTCGCGCCCGCGCCGATCGTCAGCGTCAGGCCGCCCACCGTGGCGTAGTCCGTACCCTCCAGCGCCGTGTCGCCGCTCTCGCCGACGCTCAGGCTGAGCACCGTCGCCACGTTGCGCGGCGCCTGGTTGAGGCTCGCCGTGATCGTGATCTCGGTCGCGCCCGCGCCCTCCGAGAGCCTCGACGGGTTGACCGACAGCGCCACGCTCGTCGAGACCGTCTCGTCGTCCCTCACCGTGACCGTCACCGACGCCGCCGTCACCGTCCCGTAGTCCGCACCGCTGACCGCGTGCGCCAGCGTCGCCGTGTCGTTCAGCGCGTCCGCGTCCTGCGCCGTCTGCACCGTCACCGTCTGCGCCGTCGACCAGTTGCCCGTCGTGAACGTCAGCGGCGACGGACTGAACGTCACATCCGCGCTGCCCGTGCGCGACGGCGTCACCGTCACGGCGCCGCTCGGCTTCGAGGTCAGCGCCACCGTGTAGCTCGAGCTGTTGCCCTCGCTGATCGACAACGTCGTCGGACTGACCGTCACTCCGGCCGTGTCGTTGTCTCTGATCGTCACGCTGGTCGATATCACCGTGAGACCACTGACGCTGCCGTCCACCGTCAGACTCTCGGCGCCCTCATCCAGATCGTCGTCCGTCGGGTTCAGCGTGAACGTCGCCGTCGCCGAAGTCGCGCCCGCGCTGATCGTCAGCGTCAGGCCGCCCACCGTGGCGTAGTCCGTCCCCTCCAGCGCCGTGTCGCCGCTCTCGCCGACGCTCAGGCTGAGCACCGTCGCCACGTTGCGCGGCGCCTGGTTGAGGCTCGCCGTGATCGTGATCTCGGTCGCGCCCGCGCCCTCCGAGAGCCTCGTCGGGTCGACCGTCAGCGCCACCACCGTCGAGACCGTCTCGTCGTCCCTCACCGTGACCGTCACCGACGCCGCCGTCACCGTCCCGTAGTCCGCCCCGCTGACCGCGTGCGCCAGCGTCGCCGTGTCGTTCAACGCGTCGGCGTCCTGCGCCGTCTGCACCGTCACCGTCTGCGCCGTCGACCAGTTGCCCGTCGTGAACGTCAGCGGCGACGGACTGAACGTCACGTCCGTGCTGCCGGTTCTGCTCGGCGTCACCGTCACGGCGCCGCTCGGCTTCGAAGTCAGCGCCACCGTGTAGCTCGAGCTGTTGCCCTCGCTGATCGACAACGACGTCGGACTGACCGTCACGCCCGCGCTGTCGTCGTCGGTGATCGTCACTGTCGTCGCGGTCACGCTCAGGCCCGTGACGCTGCCGTCAATCGTCAGCGTCTCGTCGTCCTCGTCCAGGTCGTCGGCGGTCGGGCTCAGCGTGAACGTCTTCGTCGCCGAAATCGCGCCCGCGCTGATCGTCAGCGTCTGGCTGCCCACCGTCCCGTAGTCCGTGCCCTCGACCGCCGTGTCGCCGGACTCGCCCACACTCAGCGTCAGCACCGTATTCACAGCCCGCGGCGCCTGGTTCAGACTCGCCGTAATCGTGATCTCGGTCGCGCCCGCGCCCTCCGAGAGCCTCGTCGGGTCGACCGTCAGCGCCACCACCGTCGAGACCGTCTCGTCGTCCCTCACCGTGACCGTCACCGACGCCGCCGTCACCGTCCCGTAGTCCGCCCCGCTGACCGCGTGCGACAGCGTCGCCGTGTCGTTCAGCGCGTCCGCGTCCTGGGCGGTCTGCACCGTCACCGTCTGCGCCGTCGACCAGTTGCCCGTCGTGAACGTCAGCGGCGTCGGACTGAACGTCACATCCGCGCTGCCGGTTCTGCTCGGCGTCACCGTCACGGCGCCGCTCGGCTTCGAGGTCAGCGCCACCGTGTAGCTCGAACTCTCGCCCTCGGCCACCGACAACGTCGTCGGACTGACCGTCACCCCGGCCGTGTCGTCGTCTGCGATCGTCACTGTCGTCGCGGTCACGCTCAGCCCCGTGACGCTGCCGTCAATCGTCAGAGTCTCGTCGTCCTCGTCCAGGTCGTCGGCGGTCGGGCTCAGCGTGAACGTCTTCGTCGCCGAAATCGCGCCCGCGCTGATCGTCAGCGTCTGACTGCCCACCGTCCCGTAGTCCGTGCCCTCGACCGCCGTGTCGCCGGACTCGCCGACGCTCAGGCTGAGCACCGTCGCCACGTTGCGCGGCGCCTGGTTGAGGCTCGCCGTGATCGTGATCTCGGTCTCCCCCGCGCTCTCCGAGAGCATTGACGGGTTGACCGTCAGCGCCACCACCGTCGAGACCGTCTCGTCGTCCCTCACCGTGACCGTCACCGACGCCGCCGTCACCGTCCCGTAGTCCGCACCGCTGACCGCGTGCGACAGCGTCGCCGTGTCGTTCAGCGCGTCCGCGTCCTGCGCCGTCTGCACCGTCACCGTCTGCGCCGTCGACCAGTTGCCCGTCGTGAACGTCAGCGGCGACGTGTTCACCGTCACGTCCGTGCTGCCGGTTCTGCTCGGCGTCACCGTCACGGCGCCGCTCGGCTTCGAAGTCAGCACCACCGTGTAGCTCGAACTCTCGCCCTCGGCCACCGACAACGACGTCGGACTGACCGTCACCCCGGCCGTGTCGTTGTCTCTGATCGTCACACTGGTCGATGTCACCGTGAGACCACTGACGCTGCCGTCCACCGTCAGACTCTCGCCGCCCTCGTCCAGATCGTCGTCCGTCGGGTTCAGCGTGAACGTCGCCGTCGCCGAAGTCGCGCCCGCGCTGATCGTCAGCGTCAGGCCGCCCACCGTGGCGTAGTCCGTGCCCTCGACCGCCGTGTCGCCGCTCTCGCCGACGCTCAGCGTCAGCACCGTCGCCACGTTGCGCGGCGCCTGGTTCAGGCTCGCCGTGATCGTGATCTCGGTCGCCCCCGCGCCCTCCGAGAGCCTCGTCGGGTTGACCGTCAGCGCCACCACCGTCGAGACCGTCTCGTCGTCCCTCACCGTGACCGTCACCGAGGCCGCCGTCACCGTCCCGTAGTCCGCACCGCTGACCGCGTGCGACAGCGTCGCCGTGTCGTTCAGCGCGTCCGCGTCCTGCGCCGTCTGCACCGTCACCGTCTGCGCCGTCGACCAGTTGCCCGTCGTGAACGTCAGCGGCGTCGTGTTCACCGTCACGTCCGTGCTGCCGGTTCTGCTCGGCGTCACCGTCACGGCGCCGCTCGGCTTCGAAGTCAGCACCACCGTGTAGCTCGAACTCTCGCCCTCGCTGATCGACAACGTCGTCGGACTGACCGTCACTCCGGCCGTGTCGTTGTCTCTGATCGTCACGCTGGTCGATGTCACCGTGAGACCACTGACGCTGCCGTCCACCGTCAGACTCTCGCCGCCCTCGTCCAGATCGTCGTCCGTCGGGTTCAGATCGAACGTCGCCGTCGCCGAAGTCGCGCCCGCGCCGATCGTCAGCGTCAGGCCGCCCACCGTGGCGTAGTCCGTCCCCTCGACCGCCGTGTCGTCGGACTCGCCCACGCTCAGCGCCAACACCGTATTCACAGCCCGCGGCGCCTGGTTCAGGCTCGCCGTGATCGTGATCTCGGTCGCGCCCGCGCCCTCCGAGAGCCTCGTTGGGTCGACCGTCAGCACGACCCCCGTCGAGACCGTCTCGTCGTCCGTCACCGTGACCGCCACCGACGCCGCCGTCACCGTCCCGTAGTCCGCCCCGCTGACCGCGTGCGACAGCGTCGCCGTGTCGTTCAGCGCGTCCGCGTCCTGCGCCGTCTGCACCGTCACCGTCTGCGCCGTCGACCAGTTGCCCGTCGTGAACGTCAGCGGCGTCGTGTTCACCGTCACGTCCGTGCTGCCGGTTCTGCTCGGCGTCACCGTCACGGCGCCGCTCGGCTTCGAAGTCAGCACCACCGTGTAGCTCGAACTCTCGCCCTCGCTGATCGACAACGTCGTCGGACTGACCGTCACCCCGGCCGTGTCGTCGTCTGCAATCGTCACCGTCGTCGCGGTCACGCTCAGGCCCGTGACGCTGCCGTCAATCGTCAGAGTCTCATCGTCCTCGTCCAGGTCGTCGGCGGTCGGGCTCAGCGTGAACGTCTTCGTCGCCGAAGTCGCGCCCGCGCCGATCGTCAGCGTCTGACCGCCCACCGTCCCGTAGTCCGTGCCCTCGACCGCCGTGTCGCCGGACTCGCCGACACTCAGCGTCAGCACCGTCGCCACGTTGCGCGGCGCCTGGTTCAGCCTCGCCGTGACCCTGACCGTGGTCAACCCCGCGCCCTCCGAGAGCGTTGACGGGTCGACCGTCAGCGCCACCACCGTCGAGACCGTCTCGTCGTCCCTCACCGTGACCGTCACCGACGCCGCCGTCACCGTCCCGTAGTCCGCACCGCTGACCGCGTGCGACAGCGTCGCCGTGTCGTTCAACGCGTCCGCGTCCTGCGCCGTCTGCACCGTCACCGTCTGCGCCGTCGACCAGTTGCCCGTCGTGAACGTCAGCGGCGACGGACTGAACGTCACGTCCGTGCTGCCCGTGCGCGACGGCGTCACCGTCACGGCGCCGCTCGGCTGCGAAGTCAGCACCACCGTGTAGCTCTCACTCTCGGCCTCGGCCACCGACAACGTCGTCGGACTGACCGTCACTCCGGCCGTGTCGTTGTCTCTGATCGTCACGCTGGTCGATGTCACCGTGAGACCACTGACGCTGCCGTCGACCGTCAGACTCTCGCCGCCCTCGTCCAGATCGTCGTCCGTCGGGTTCAGCGTGAACGTCGCCGTCGCCGAAGTCGCGCCCGCGCCGATCGTCAGCGTCTGACCGCCCACCGTGGCGTAGTCCGTCCCCTCGACCGCCGTGTCGCCGCTCTCGCCGACGCTCAGGCTGAGCACCGTCGCCACGTTGCGCGGCGCCTGGTTCAGGCTCGCCGTGATCGTGATCTCGGTCGCGCCCGCGCCCTCCGAGAGCCTCGTTGGGTCGACCGTCAGCACGACCCCCGTCGAGACCGTCTCGTCGTCCCTCACCGTGACCGTCACCGACGCCGCCGTCACCGTCCCGTAGTCCGCACCGCTGACCGCGTGCGACAGCGTCGCCGTGTCGTTCAGCGCGTCCGCGTCCTGCGCCGTCTGCACCGTCACCGTCTGCGCCGTCGACCAGTTGCCCGTCGTGAACGTCAGCGGCGACGGACTGAACGTCACATCCGCGCTGCCGGTTCTGCTCGGCGTCACCGTCACGGCGCCGCTCGGCTTCGAAGTCAGCACCACCGTGTAACTCGAGTTGTTGCCCTCGGCCACCGACAACGACGTCGGACTGACCGTCACCCCGGCCGTGTCGTCGTCTGCAATCGTCACCGTCGTCGCGGTCACGCTCAGGCCCGTGACGCTGCCGTCAATCGTCAGAGTCTCATCGTCCTCGTCCAGGTCGTCGGCGGTCGGGCTCAGCGTGAACGTCTTCGTCGCCGAAATCGCGCCCGCGCTGATCGTCAGCGTCTGGCTGCCCACCGTCCCGTAGTCCGTGCCCTCGACCGCCGTGTCGCCGCTCTCGCCGACGCTCAGGCTCAGCACCGTCGCCACGTTGCGCGGCGCCTGGTTGAGGCTCGCCGTGATCGTGATCGTGGTCGGCCCCGCGCTCTCCGAGAGCATTGACGGGGCGACCGACAGCACCACGCCCGTCGAGACCGTCTCGTCGTCCCTCACCGTGACCGCCACCGACGCCGCCGTCACCGTCCCGTAGTCCGCACCGCTGACCGCGTGCGACAGCGTCGCCGTGTCGTTCAGCGCGTCCGCGTCCTGCGCCGTCTGCACCGTCACCGTCTGCGCCGTCGACCAGTTGCCCGCCGTGAATGTCAGCGGCGACGGACTGAACGTCACATCCGCGCTGCCGGTTCTGCTCGGCGTCACCGTCACGGCGCCGCTCGGCTTCGAAGTCAGCACCACCGTGTAGCTCGAGCTGTTGCCCTCGCTGATCGACAACGTCGTCGGACTGACCGTCACCCCGGCCGTATCGTTGTCTCTGATCGTCACACTGGTCGATGTCACCGTGAGACCACTGACGCTGCCGTCCACCGTCAGACTCTCGCCGCCCTCGTCCAGATCGTCGTCCGTCGGGTTCAGATCGAACGTCGCCGTCGCCGAAGTCGCGCCCGCGCCGATCGTCAGCGTCTGACCGCCCACCGTGGCGTAGTCCGTCCCCTCCAGCGCCGTGTCGCCGCTCTCGCCGACGCTCAGGCTGAGCACCGTCGCCACGTTGCGCGGCGCCTGGTTGAGGCTCGCCGTGATCGTGATCTCGGTCTCCCCCGCGCCCTCCGAGAGCCTCGTTGGGTCGACCGTCAGCGCCACCACCGTCGAGACCGTCTCGTCGTCCCTCACCGTGACCGCCACCGACGCCGCCGTCACCGTCCCGTAGTCCGCACCGCTGACCGCGTGCGACAGCGTCGCCGTGTCGTTCAGCGCGTCCGCGTCCTGCGCCGTCTGCACCGTCACCGTCTGCGCCGTCGACCAGTTGCCCGTCGTGAACGTCAGCGGCGTCGTGTTCACCGTCACGTCCGTGCTGCCGGTTCTGCTCGGCGTCACCGTCACGGCGCCGCTCGGCTTCGAAGTCAGCACCACCGTGTAGCTCGAACTGTTGCCCTCGCTGATCGACAACGTCGTCGGACTGACCGTCACCCCGGCCGTATCGTTGTCTCTGATCGTCACACTGGTCGATGTCACCGTGAGACCACTGACGCTGCCGTCCACCGTCAGACTCTCGGCGCCCTCGTCCAGATCGTCGTCCGTCGGGTTCAGATCGAACGTCGCCGTCGCCGAAGTCGCGCCCGCGCCGATCGTCAGCGTCAGGCCGCCCACCGTGGCGTAGTCCGTCCCTTCCAGCGCCGTGTCGCCGGACTCGCCGACGCTCAGGCTCAGCACCGTCGCCACGTTGCGCGGCGCCTGGTTGAGGCTCGCCGTGATCGTGATCGTGGTCGGCCCCGCGCTCTCCGAGAGCATTGACGGGTTGACCGTCAGCACCACCCCCGTCGAGACCGTCTCGTCGTCCCTCACCGTGACCGCCACCGACGCCGCCGTCACCGTCCCGTAGTCCGCCCCGCTGACCGCGTGCGCCAGCGTCGCCGTGTCGTTCAGCGCGTCCGCGTCCTGCGCCGTCTGCACCGTCACCGTCTGCGCCGTCGACCAGTTGCCCGTCGTGAACGTCAGCGGCGTCGTGTTCACCGTCACGTCCGTGCTGCCGGTTCTGCTCGGCGTCACCGTCACGGCGCCGCTCGGCTTCGAAGTCAGCACCACCGTGTAGCTCGAACTCTCGCCCTCGCTGATCGACAACGTCGTCGGACTGACCGTCACCCCGGCCGTATCGTCGTCTTCGATCGTCACCGTCGTCGCGGTCACGCTCAGGCCCGTGACGCTGCCGTCAATCGTCAGAGTCTCATCGTCCTCGTCCAGGTCGTCGGCGGTCGGGCTCAGCGTGAACGTCTTCGTCGCCGAAATCGCGCCCGCGCTGATCGTCAGCGTCTGGCTGCCCACCGTCCCGTAGTCCGTGCCCTCGACCGCCGTGTCGCCGGACTCGCCGACACTCAGCGTCAGCACCGTCGCCACGTTGCGCGGCGCCTGGTTCAGCCGCGCCGTGACCCTGACCGTGGTCGGCCCCGCGCTCTCCGAGAGCGTTGACGGGGCGACCGACAGCACCACGCCCGTCGAGACCGTCTCGTCGTCCGTCACCGTGACCGCCACCGACGCCGCCGTCACCGTCCCGTAGTCCGCACCGCTGACCGCGTGCGACAGCGTCGCCGTGTCGTTCAACGCGTCGGCGTCCTGCGCCGTCTGGACCGTCACCGTCTGCGCCGTCGACCAGTTGCCCGTCGTGAACGTCAGCGGCGACGGACTGAACGTCACGTCCGCGCTGCCCGTGCGCGACGGCGTCACCGTCACGGCGCCGCTCGGCTTCGAAGTCAGCACCACCGTGTAGCTCTCACTCTCGCCCTCGGCCACCGACAACGTCGTCGGACTGACCGTCACTCCGGCCGTGTCGTTGTCTCTGATCGTCACGCTGGTCGATGTCACCGTGAGACCACTGACGCTGCCGTCCACCGTCAGACTCTCGCCGCCCTCGTCCAGATCGTCGTCCGTCGGGTTCAGCGTGAACGTCGCCGTCGCCGAAGTCGCGCCCGCGCTGATCGTCAGCGTCTGACTGCCCACCGTGGCGTAGTCCGTCCCCTCCAGCGCCGTGTCGCCGCTCTCGCCGACGCTCAGGCTGAGCACCGTCGCCACGTTGCGCGGCGCCTGGTTGAGGCTCGCCGTAATCGTGATCTCGGTCGCGCCCGCGCCCTCCGAGAGCCTCGTCGGGTTGACCGTCAGCGCCACCACCGTCGAGACCGTCTCGTCGTCCCTCACCGTGACCGTCACCGACGCCGCCGTCACCGTCCCGTAGTCCGCACCGCTGACCGCGTGCGACAGCGTCGCCGTGTCGTTCAACGCGTCCGCGTCCTGCGCCGTCTGCACCGTCACCGTCTGCGCCGTCGACCAGTTGCCCGTCGTGAACGTCAGCGGCGTCGTGTTCACCGTCACGTCCGTGCTGCCGGTTCTGCTCGGCGTCACCGTCACGGCGCCGCTCGGCTTCGAAGTCAGCACCACCGTGTAGCTCGAACTGTTGCCCTCGCTGATCGACAACGTCGTCGGACTGACCGTCACCCCGGCCGTATCGTTGTCTCTGATCGTCACACTGGTCGATGTCACCGTGAGACCACTGACGCTGCCGTCGACCGTCAGACTCTCGCCGCCCTCGTCCAGATCGTCGTCCGTCGGGTTCAGATCGAACGTCGCCGTCGCCGAAGTCGCGCCCGCGCCGATCGTCAGCGTCAGGCCGCCCACCGTGGCGTAGTCCGTCCCTTCCAGCGCCGTGTCGCCGGACTCGCCGACGCTCAGGCTCAGCACCGTCGCGACGTTGCGCGGCGCCTGGTTGAGGCTCGCCGTGATCGTGATCGTGGTCGCCACCGCGCTCTCCGAGAGCATTGACGGGTTGACCGTCAGCACCACCCCCGTCGAGACCGTCTCGTCGTCCCTCACCGTGACCGCCACCGACGCCGCCGTCACCGTCCCGTAGTCCGCACCGCTGACCGCGTGCGACAGCGTCGCCGTGTCGTTCAGCGCGTCCGCGTCCTGCGCCGTCTGCACCGTCACCGTCTGCGCCGTCGACCAGTTGCCCGTCGTGAACGTCAGCGGCGACGGACTGAACGTCACATCCGCACTGCCCGTGCGCGACGGCGTCACCGTCACGGCGCCGCTCGGCTTCGAAGTCAGCACCACCGTGTAGCTCGAACTCTCGCCCTCGCTGACCGACAACGACGTCGGACTGACCGTCACTCCGGCCGTGTCGTTGTCTCTGATCGTCACGCTGGTCGATGTCACCGTGAGACCACTGACGCTGCCGTCCACCGTCAGACTCTCGCCGCCCTCGTCCAGATCGTCGTCCGTCGGGTTCAGCGTGAACGTCGCCGTCGCCGAAGTCGCGCCCGCGCCGATCGTCAGCGTCAGGCCGCCCACCGTGGCGTAGTCCGTCCCCTCCAGCGCCGTGTCGCCGCTCTCGCCGACGCTCAGGCTGAGCACCGTCGCCACGTTGCGCGGCGCCTGGTTGAGGCTCGCCGTGATCGTGATCTCGGTCTCCCCCGCGCCCTCCGAGAGCCTCGTCGGGTTGACCGTCAGCGCCACCACCGTCGAGACCGTCTCGTCGTCCCTCACCGTGACCGTCACCGAGGCCGCCGTCACCGTCCCGTAGTCCGCCCCGCTGACCGCGTGCGACAGCGTCGCCGTGTCGTTCAACGCGTCCGCGTCCTGCGCCGTCTGCACCGTCACCGTCTGCGCCGTCGACCAGTTGCCCGTCGTGAACGTCAGCGGCGACGGACTGAACGTCACATCCGTGCTGCCCGTGCGCGACGGCGTCACCGTCACGGCGCCGCTCGGCTTCGAGGTCAGCACCACCGTGTAGCTCGAGCTGTTGCCCTCGCTGATCGACAACGACGTCGGACTGACCGTCACCCCGGCCGTATCGTTGTCTCTGATCGTCACGCTGGTCGATGTCACCGTGAGACCACTGACGCTGCCGTCCACCGTCAGACTCTCGCCGCCCTCGTCCAGATCGTCGTCCGTCGGGTTCAGCGTGAACGTCGCCGTCGCCGAAGTCGCGCCCGCGCCGATCGTCAGCGTCTGACCGCCCACCGTGGCGTAGTCCGTCCCCTCGACCGCCGTGTCGCCGCTCTCGCCGACGCTCAGGCTGAGCACCGTCGCCACGTTGCGCGGCGCCTGGTTCAGGCTCGCCGTGATCGTGATCTCGGTCGCGCCCGCGCCCTCCGAGAGCCTCGTTGGGTCGACCGTCAGCGCCACCACCGTCGAGACCGTCTCGTCGTCCCTCACCGTGACCGTCACCGACGCCGCCGTCACCGTCCCGTAGTCCGCCCCGCTGACCGCGTGCGCCAGCGTCGCCGTGTCGTTCAACGCGTCGGCGTCCTGCGCCGTCTGCACCGTCACCGTCTGCGCCGTCGACCAGTTGCCCGTCGTGAACGTCAGCGGCGACGGACTGAACGTCACGTCCGTGCTGCCGGTTCTGCTCGGCGTCACCGTCACGGCGCCGCTCGGCTTCGAAGTCAGCGCCACCGTGTAGCTCGAGCTGTTGCCCTCGCTGATCGACAACGACGTCGGACTGACCGTCACGCCCGCGCTGTCGTCGTCGGTGATCGTCACTGTCGTCGCGGTCACGCTCAGGCCCGTGACGCTGCCGTCAATCGTCAGCGTCTCGTCGTCCTCGTCCAGGTCGTCGGCGGTCGGGCTCAGCGTGAACGTCTTCGTCGCCGAAATCGCGCCCGCGCTGATCGTCAGCGTCTGGCTGCCCACCGTCCCGTAGTCCGTGCCCTCGACCGCCGTGTCGCCGGACTCGCCCACACTCAGCGTCAGCACCGTATTCACAGCCCGCGGCGCCTGGTTCAGACTCGCCGTAATCGTGATCTCGGTCGCGCCCGCGCCCTCCGAGAGCCTCGTCGGGTCGACCGTCAGCGCCACCACCGTCGAGACCGTCTCGTCGTCCCTCACCGTGACCGTCACCGACGCCGCCGTCACCGTCCCGTAGTCCGCCCCGCTGACCGCGTGCGACAGCGTCGCCGTGTCGTTCAGCGCGTCCGCGTCCTGGGCGGTCTGCACCGTCACCGTCTGCGCCGTCGACCAGTTGCCCGTCGTGAACGTCAGCGGCGTCGGACTGAACGTCACATCCGCGCTGCCGGTTCTGCTCGGCGTCACCGTCACGGCGCCGCTCGGCTTCGAGGTCAGCGCCACCGTGTAGCTCGAACTCTCGCCCTCGGCCACCGACAACGTCGTCGGACTGACCGTCACCCCGGCCGTGTCGTCGTCTGCGATCGTCACTGTCGTCGCGGTCACGCTCAGCCCCGTGACGCTGCCGTCAATCGTCAGAGTCTCGTCGTCCTCGTCCAGGTCGTCGGCGGTCGGGCTCAGCGTGAACGTCTTCGTCGCCGAAATCGCGCCCGCGCTGATCGTCAGCGTCTGACTGCCCACCGTCCCGTAGTCCGTGCCCTCGACCGCCGTGTCGCCGGACTCGCCGACGCTCAGGCTGAGCACCGTCGCCACGTTGCGCGGCGCCTGGTTGAGGCTCGCCGTGATCGTGATCTCGGTCTCCCCCGCGCTCTCCGAGAGCATTGACGGGTTGACCGTCAGCGCCACCACCGTCGAGACCGTCTCGTCGTCCCTCACCGTGACCGTCACCGACGCCGCCGTCACCGTCCCGTAGTCCGCACCGCTGACCGCGTGCGACAGCGTCGCCGTGTCGTTCAGCGCGTCCGCGTCCTGCGCCGTCTGCACCGTCACCGTCTGCGCCGTCGACCAGTTGCCCGTCGTGAACGTCAGCGGCGACGGACTGAACGTCACGTCCGTGCTGCCCGTGCGCGACGGCGTCACCGTCACGGCGCCGCTCGGCTTCGAAGTCAGCGCCACCGTGTAGCTCGAGCTGTTGCCCTCGCTGATCGACAACGACGTCGGACTGACCGTCACTCCGGCCGTGTCGTTGTCTCTGATCGTCACGCTGGTCGATGTCACCGTGAGACCACTGACGCTGCCGTCGACCGTCAGACTCTCGGCGCCCTCGTCCAGATCGTCGTCCGTCGGGTTCAGCGTGAACGTCGCCGTCGCCGAAGTCGCGCCCGCGCCGATCGTCAGCGTCTGACTGCCCACCGTGGCGTAGTCCGTCCCCTCCAGCGCCGTGTCGCCGCTCTCGCCGACGCTCAGGCTGAGCACCGTCGCCACGTTGCGCGGCGCCTGGTTGAGACTCGCCGTGATCGTGATCTCGGTCTCCCCCGCGCCCTCCGAGAGCCTCGTTGGGTCGACCGTCAGCGCCACCACCGTCGAGACCGTCTCGTCGTCCGTCACCGTGACCGCCACCGACGCCGCCGTCACCGTCCCGTAGTCCGCACCGCTGACCGCGTGCGACAGCGTCGCCGTGTCGTTCAGCGCGTCCGCGTCCTGCGCCGTCTGCACCGTCACCGTCTGCGCCGTCGACCAGTTGCCCGTCGTGAACGTCAGCGGCGTCGGACTGAACGTCACATCCGCGCTGCCGGTTCTGCTCGGCGTCACCGTCACGGCGCCGCTCGGCTTCGAAGTCAGCACCACCGTGTAGCTCGAGCTGTTGCCCTCGCTGACCGACAACGTCGTCGGACTGACCGTCACCCCGGCCGTATCGTCGTCTTCGATCGTCACCGTCGTCGAGGTCACGCTCAGGCCCGTGACGCTGCCGTCAATCGTCAGAGTCTCATCGTCCTCGTCCAGGTCGTCGGCGGTCGGGCTCAGCGTGAACGTCTTCGTCGCCGAAATCGCGCCCGCGCTGATCGTCAGCGTCTGGCTGCCCACCGTCCCGTAGTCCGTGCCCTCGACCGCCGTGTCGCCGGACTCGCCCACACTCAGCGTCAGCACCGTCCCGACGTTGCGCGGCGCCTGGTTCAGCCGCGCCGTGACCCTGACCGTGGTCGGCCCCGCGCCCTCCGAGAGCGTTGACGGGTCGACCGTCAGCACGACGCCCGTCGAGACCGTCTCGTCGTCCCTCACCGTGACCGCCACCGACGCCGCCGTCACCGTCCCGTAGTCCGCACCGCTGACCGCGTGCGCCAGCGTCGCCGTGTCGTTCAGCGCGTCCGCGTCCTGGGCGGTCTGCACCGTCACCGTCTGCGCCGTCGACCAGTTGCCCGTCGTGAACGTCAGCGGCGTCGGACTGAACGTCACATCCGCGCTGCCGGTTCTGCTCGGCGTCACCGTCACGGCGCCGCTCGGCTTCGAAGTCAGCACCACCGTGTAGCTCGAACTCTCGCCCTCGCTGATCGACAACGTCGTCGGACTGACCGTCACCCCGGCCGTGTCGTTGTCTCTGATCGTCACCGTCGCCGCGGTCACGCTCAGGCCCGGGGCCGTGGTTGTCCCCGACACCGTCAGACTCTCGGCGCCCTCGTCCAGATCGTCGTCCGTCGGATTGAGCTGGAACGATGTCGTGCCCGTGGTCTGACCGGCGCTGATCGTCAACGTCAGGCCGCCCACCGTCCCGTAGTCCGTGCCCTCAACCGCGCTGTCGGTAGCTGCGCCGACCATGACCGTGACGCTCGTTGGCGAGCTACGCGGGTCGTTATTCAGGGTTCCCGTCACCGTCAGCGTCGTGGTGTTGGCGCCCTCGCTCAGGTTGTTCGGGGATATCGAGAGACTGATCGCCGTCGACCGGGTCTCGTCGTCAACGATGGTCACATCCGTTCCGTGTACCACCGCGGGCGGTCCGGTCGGGCGTCCCGATACCGATATCGTCTCGTCGCCCTCGCCCACACCATCGTTCGTTGGCGTGAGTTGGAACTCTCCGGTCGCGCTCGTCGCGCCTGCTGCGACCGTGATCGTGAACTCATCCACGGACGTGTAATCGGTTCCCTCTGTGGCGCTGTCCTGGGACGCTCCCACCACTACCGTCACAGGCGTTTCAACCAGGTAGACGCCAGTACCAGACGTCGCCGTAACGACGACGGTCATCGGGTCGCCGTCCTCAGCCACCGACTCCGGCATCGCACTCAACGTCAAGCTTCTCGGTCGCTCATCGTCCAACAACACCAACTGCGTTCCGGTCACCGTCAGACTTGTGACCGCCGTGGTACCGCTGATCGAGAGGGCCTCGTCGCCTTCGCTGATTCCATCGTTGATCGGCTGGAACTGGATCGATTGGAACGTACTTGTCCGTCCCCCAGGAATGTTCAGCGTCAGTTGGCCGATCGTCTCGTAGTCGGTTCCTTCAACCGCACTGTCCCCGGAGGCGCCAACCCTGACCGTCACGGTGGTCAACTCAGAACGGGGCGCCTCATTCAGTGTTGCCGTCAACCTCACAGTGGTTACGGCGTCGGCCTCGTTCGCCCACTCCGGATCCACCGTCAGGATCACTTCGGTCGACGCCGTTTCGTTGTCCGATACCGTGACCGTCACGTTGTCGATCGCGATCGCGTCGTAGTCGGCGTCGGTGCTCGTCGCGCTGTGGCTCAGAGAGACCGTGTCGTTGCTTCCGTCCCCATCATCGGCGGCGGTCACGGTGACCGCCTGGGCCGTACTCCAGTTCGTGCTGGTGAACGTCAGCGTGGTCGGATTGGGACTGACATCGGTACTGGCGTGTCCGGCGACGGTGACGACGACATCGGCGCTCGGCTGACTGTCCAGGACCAGCGTGTAACTGCCCCCCGTCGTGTCCTCCTCGGTCACCGTCAGCGCCGTCTTTGAGACCGTGACTCCGGCGCTGTCGTCGTCGGTGATCGTCACCGTCGCCGCGGTCACGCTCAGTCCGGAGACGCTGCCGGCAACCGTCAGAGTCTCATTGTCTTCGTCGCGGTCGTCGTCGGTCGGGGTCAGCGTGAATGACAACGTCCCGGACGTGGCGCCGGCGACGATATACAGAGAGAGACTGCCGATCGTCCCGTAGTCCGTTCCCTCAGTCGCGGCATCGTTGAGATCGCCCACTGTCACCGTCACAACTGTATTCACAGTCCGCGGCGCGTGGCTCAGCGTTGCCGTCACCTTGACGGTTGAAGGCCCCGCGTCCTCGGTCACTGTTGCCGTGTCCACCGACAGCACAACCATCGACGAGGCCGTCTCGTCGTCAGACACCGTCACTAACACGTCGGGCGCCGTCTCAGCCCCGTAGTCAGCGCCCGACACCCCGTGCATCACCCTCGCTGCGTCATTGGCCGCGTCCAGGTCGTCGTCTGCGGAAACCGTCACCGTCTGCGGAGTAAACCAATTCCCCATCGTGAACGTCAGCGGTGACGGGCCCACTGTGACGTCAGGGCTCCCGATCCTCGACGGCGTGACCGTCACAGCGCCCGTCGGCTGAGAGGTCAGCACCACCGTGTAGCTCGAGCTCCCGCCCTCCGGCACCAACACAGATGTCGCGGAGATCACGACGTTCCGCATGTCGTTGTCTCGGATGTTGACGGTCATCTCGACCGCCGATAGGCCCTGGTAATCCCCGCCTGCCAACGCGTGGGTGATCGTCGCAGCGCCATCCGCGGCGTCGGCGTCATCAGCCGCGGTTACGGTCACTTTTTGCTGCGTGGACCAATCGGTCGTCGAGAATGACAACGAGGACACGTCCAGCGTGACGCCATTGCTTGCCGTCAGGCTCACCGTGACCGTCGCGGTCGGTTGCGACGATAGTGCTACGTGATATTCGCTCGACGTATCTTCGTCCAGGGTGAGCGTGGGCGGCGTCAACACCAGGCCGCGAACATCCTCATCCCGAATCACGCCCCAGCCCTGGTTGCTGAGCACCGCATTTTTGGGGTTGGATAAATCGAGGGCGAAGATTTCATCGCCTTCGCTGACTTGGTCGTCATTCAGCGTGACCGACAGAGACTTCATTGTCTCTCCCGGCAGGAAGGTCAGTGTGCCGTCCTGCGGTACATAATCCGATGCGGCGGTGGCGGTTTGCAGGACCGAGTTCCTGGCTCCGGGCGTGCGGTCAACGGTCGCATAATCGACCTGGACTTCTCTGGCGCTTGGCTCGCTCAGGCTTACGGTGTAGGCCAGAGGACCCGCTGTCTCAACCGCGTATGACCAGCCGTCTGCTGTCGAGCCGGCTACCGAGACAACCGGCAACGGATCATCGTCCTCAATGATGCCCCGCACCGTGTACGTCGTCGGCTGCGGCAGCTCGACGTTTGTCGGACGTTCCAGGACAAATTCCAGGTACTCCTCGGCTTCATTCAGACCGTCGTCCATGAGGCTGACCGGCACGGTCTTGCGCGTCTCGCCGGGGGCAAACGTCAGCGTCCCGCTCGCATCCGTGTAGTCATCCCCAGATGTTGCGGTGACCCCGTTGTTGCCCGCCATTCCCACGGTCCGGTACTGAACCGTCGCTGTCGTGCTGATTGCACGATCGAGGGTCACCACGAAATCCAGTGAAACCGATCCTTCGGCGCCGCGGACGCTTTCGACCGAGATCGCCGCCGATGTATGTTCCGTAATCGTGACCGACACGTCATCAACCGCAATCGCGTCGTAGTCGCTGCCTGCAAACGCATGAGTCAGGATCACCGTGTCATCCGACACGTCGGCATCTCCGAGTGAGGTGACCCGTACGGCCTGCGCCACGTCCCAGTTGCCGCTGTGGAAGTACATGCCCGTGGGCGAGACTCTCAGATCTGAGTTCGCCGGGACGGTAATCGCCATGTGCGAAGTCTCTGAAGGCGCAGAGGTCAGCACGATCGTGTAGCTCTGTTCGCCGCCTTCCTCCATCGTCAATGCCATCGGGGTCACCACTACGCCTCGGCTGTCGTCGTCGTTGATCGTCACCGTGGCGCTGGTCACCGGCAACGCCCCGATGTCCGCGACTCCGTCCACGGTCACCTGTCCGGTGATTGCGATCGTTTCGGGGCCTTCATCCACGTCGTCGTTCACTGGAGACAGCGTGAACGTTTGCCTGCCATTAGTACTACCGGCCGGAATCACTACATCGAATGGTTCGACGGCAACGAAATCGCTGTCCGGCAAGGCCGTGTCGGCGCTGACCTGTATCTCCACCGTGGTGTCCTGTTTTGCCGCAGCATTCAGGTATACCGCCGTGACCCTGATTGTCTTGTCCCCACGATCCTCCGTGACGGAGCTCCGACTGGACACGAGCACGATCGTCGTCGACGGCGTGTCATCATCCGTCACACTCACATCGACGGGCGGCGCAATCACCGAACCATAGTCCGCGCCCAGAATGAAATAATTGATTGTGACTTGCTCGTCCTCCGCATCGGCGTCCGAGGTGGCGAGCACAGTCACGGTCTGTGGCGTGGCCCAATTGTTCGCATTGAAGGTCAGCGTTGAAATATCCTGCGAAATGCCTGCGCCGGCAGGGAAGCCGGCAAACATCGACACAGTGCCTGTCGGCTGCGAGGTCAGCGCTACCGTGTAGGTTGCGGATGTACCCTCGTCCAAGGCAATTTGGGTCGGGGAGATGGCCACGCCGAGGGCATCGTCGTCCCGAATCTGCAGCGTCAACCCTGACAACGGTATCACTGCCAACGACGGATCATAACTACTCCCGGCCACGATGACCGTTTCAAAACTGCCCTCAGCCTCGCCATCATTCACCGGTGTGAATGTGAACGTCGCGCTTCCGCTCACCTGCCCAGGCGGAATCGTCATAACGACGGCCGGCACAGCAGCATAGTCGGTCCCTAAGGTCGCGGTGCCGGCGAGGACTTGCCACAGGACTAGCGATTCCGAAGAATTCGCAGGGCGGACGCCGGAGTTCAATGTCGCAGTCACGGTAATCTCGGTGGGTCCGGCGTCCTCGGCTACTTCTGTTGGCTCCATAGACAGCAACACCGACCTCGACCTGACATCATCGTCGTTAATGGTCATTTCAAAGAGATCTTGACCGGTCGGGATCGTGACATGCTGGCCATCTGAGAATCGGATATAGAAGGTCTCGGAGTCCTCAATGACCTTGTCGTCGAGGATCGGAACAGTAAAACTCTGAAGGTTCGTGCCCGGCTCGTACCTGAGCAGCCCGGATACGTGCGTGTAGTCCTCACCGGCCGTGGCGGTTCCGTCCACGGTCTCGTAGGACACTTCCACGACATGCGCGCTCCCGTCAGCCGCCAGTTCGAATGCATCCAAGCCTGGCAGGGCCAAGTGCACCTGCACGACGGGTTGTCCTATTGTCGCCGGCCAACCCTCATTCGTTGCGTTCTCGTGCGTCGTGGTGACGAAGATCTCGACGGGGTCATCGTTGTCGTCGATGCCTACTCGGGTATAGGCGTACAGAGTGTCCCCCGTTGCTGCATCGACCAGGAACACGTTAAAGGATTCGTGCGGTTCATCCACTACATCGTCATTGAAAGCCAGAGTCACGCCGTGCCTCTGCTTAAACGAAAACGTGAGCGTTTCGTCTACCGCCGCGTAATCATCAGGTTGTGTGGCTGTGTCGTCCGTCGTATAGACTCGCACGACATGACTGTCACGAACCGAATCCTGGCGCCATATCTGTAATGTCAGATCCTCTTCCTCATCGTCCGCTTCGGGATCGGTGGTAGCGGGATTGACAATACTATATCGGTATACCCGGCCCTCGACATTGATCATGATGTCGTCCTGTGGGCTTCGGTAAATACCGTCTTCTGCGTACCAGCTCAACAGAACATATCCAGTCGTCACATCCGCTGCCGTGATCGTGTATGCAACGGTCACCTCTGCAGTGTGTTCCAAGTTGCCCGGTAAGAACACGTTGGCCGGAATTGGATGCGCCGTGACCACGAAGCTGCCACTCACGTTTGTGTGTGCTCGGACCGGCGATCCGGTGGCTACATCCCCGACGTTTTTGACATAGTACGTGAAGCTGATCACGTCTCCGGCGTCAGCATACGTGTATGAGTCCGGATGTACCTCAATGGCGAGCGCCCCGCGAGTGTCATCGTCCAACAGGTCGACCGTCGCGCTTGCTGGGCTTCCGATGCTGTAGCTACTATCGGATAGGACCGTCGCGATGTATTGGTGGTCCTGACCGGCTACTTCGTCTCTCGCGTGATCGACCGTGTGGATCGCGGAGTACTGGCCGACGGGAATGGCGACGGTCGCGTCGGGCAAGGGGGCGCCATCCTTGGTCAGCGACAGTTGGACATCGACCCGGTCGTCGGTCAATCCCTGGCGGGTGACCATGAACTTGGGGTTGTTGCCCTCCAGAATCGGCGTCTCGTAGGCGAGAATGGTTACGACCGGCAGGTGATCGTCGTTTGTGATCGTGCCGGTGACGGTGGCCGGCATCGGCAGCGTCACCTGTACCGGATTGCTGAGTGTCACCGTGAAGGCTTCGTCCCGCTCCGGAATGATGTCTTCCAACGTGCTGACGGAAATGGTCTGTTCGGTTTCTCCCGGGGCAAACGTGATCGTGCCGGACGAGGTGTCGAACGCGTAGTCGTGCGTCAGCTCCGCCGTGCCATCCGACGTATCCCAGTCCACCGTGATCTCTAGATTGTGAGCGCCGGACAGCGTCACGATGAACTCGACCGGGTCGCCTTCCTCGGCCGTTGCATCGGTGATCGACAGCAGCGGGTACACGTCTTCGTTCAAGATGTTAACGGTCGCAACACGGGAATTCTTACCCGCCAGGGTGATGCCCTCCAGGAAGTCGTATACCTCGTAGGAGCCGCCGACATTGCCCAACTGCGTCTCCGACGAGCCGGGCAGAAGTTCGAACGTCACCGAGCCGTTCGCGCCCGGCAGATCGTCGTCCAGTGTGGGGATTTCGACGATCATCTCGGTCACCGCGTGGGCGAACTCTCGCTGGCCGCTGGGCAGTGCCGTAGTGTAGCCACCAACGCCGCGTGTTGTGAAGTCGAACGCGGTCGTCAGGTTAGACAGCAGGTTTACCGGATCGAGTAGATCAGACGCCCATATGCGGGTCAGTTTGAAGCGCGCGGGATCACCCTCGTTGACGGCTTCGTCGAGCGCTTCAACGGTGATCGTGGGATTGCGGTTGCGGACGAAGATCCGCGCCGAGGTTACATCGCCGAGGGTGAATTTCGGACAGAAGCGGACATCTACGGGAGTGCCGAGGAGGTCACCCAGAAAACATCTGGTGTAGAGTCCATCGGGAACTTCGAGAGCTTGCGGCAAGAGATCGAACGTTATAGTGCCGTTGTCCGGACCGGTGAACCGTCTGCTGTAGAGGCCTGCTGGCCTGTATGAGGCAAGATACCTATCAGCATTTGGATCATCCGCGCACGGATGCCGAGAATGGAACGTAAAGTCGTAAGCGCTCAGGAGCGAGTCGGGGTGGTTCATATCTGACTGGTACTTGAACGGGACCCTTCCTGATCGGGCAGCGACAGGCGCGAGGGTGTTTCCCGAACAATCCACTGTCCAGTCGATCGCCCCTCCTTCGAGCATCGTCCCCACCCAGACGTTGTCCTCGAGCGTCATGGCGGGCGTGATCCAGCGGAGCGTCACCTCCGGAATGTCGTCGTCTTCGACCAACACCTTGGCCGAACCGTTCCCGTCCTTCTCGTACGCCGGGCTGCCCTTGATCGACACTCTGAGCTCGCCGTCACCTTCGTTTACCTGGTCGGCTTCGGTGCTCAGCAACAAGATCGCCTCGGTCATCCCCGGACTGAAGGTCACGGTCGTGTCCGGCATCGGCCCTACGTTCGCGCCCAACAGGCGGGTGGCGGCGCTCATGATCTTGTGGTGGCCGAAGATGTTGACCCCCACCGTCAGACTGGACTTGGTCGATCCGATTCTGCTGAAGCGGAATTGCGCGTCGGTTCCCTCGGTCAACGTGGAGACATCGGCGCTGACCGACACGATCGGGTCTTCGTCGTCCGCTACTTCGACGGTGGCGCTGTCGGGCGTACCCACGACGAAGGGCGCGCCTACGGACGTAATCGACAGCACCCGGACGGTGACGTGCCCGTCCTGCTCGGCGACCTGATCGTTTACGGTCTCCAGGGAAAGGGTATGTTCGGTTTGCCCGTCCAGAATAACGATGAATGGACTGAGGTCTGTACCGGGCGCGAGTGCGCCATCGGGGTCGGTGATCAAGAGCCGTACGAAGGTCCGCCGGGTGTGTTCCCCCGCGGCGTTGGTGCGGGAAACGGTAACGGCGATATCGGAACCCTCCGTCACGGAGGCCGCATCGGCGGTGATCGTCACTGTTGGCGCACCGTCGTCATCGAGCACCGCCATGGTTCTCGTCGCCTGAACGAGGATCGGGTAGAGGCTATCGCTGGGCCGGGGCAAGACGGTGAGCGTGACGGTCCCATCGGCTTCGTCGACGGTGTCGTCTCTCGTTTTCAGAAAGATGTACGTCGACAGGGTCCCGGCGGGGAACGTGACTTCGATGCGCCCGTCTGACGGAACAGTGAGACCGTCGCGGTGGCTTGTGAGAAAGTCGCCCTGGTGAGTGATCTGCACGTCCAGGGTCTGCTCGCCGGCATCGTGCGTGCGAACCAATATGAACTTGACGAATGCGCCCTCGGGCGTTTCGTTCGTCGACGTGCCTAGCTGAACGGGCGAGGGAGTCTGGGAGATGTACAAACTGGGCGCAAAATCGTTGTCCAGGACCGACGCCGTGGCCACGTGCGGCGAGCCAGCGACATACCCCACTTCCAACGGGTCGGCTAGGACCGTCAGCGTGACCGAGCCGTCGGCGTCATCGTGATAATCGTCCTCCGTGTCCAACGAGAGCGTTTTAGTCAGTTCGCCGGCTAAGAAGTCAACGGACACCTCGACCGGTGTCGTCGAGATCGTCGCCCCGAACGAAGTGCCGCCGCTGAGGAAGTCACCGGCCTGGCTGACCTCCACCACCACCGTCCGGGCGCCATTGTCCTTGGACCGGGTCAGCGAGAAGGTGACTGGCTGTCCCTCGACCGTGTTGGACGAGATCGGGCTGATGCTGACCCTGGCCGGATCGGCGACGATGATCCGCAGCACCGATGAGGCGGTATTGCCATTGCCGGCGGCGTCGTGCACGGCGCCGCTCGGTAGCGTGACGGTGACAGCGCCCTCGCCGCCGTGTGTGACCTGAAACGAATATTGGGTGCCAGGTACCCCGAACTGCTCTTCTTCCAGATCTTCCGCGACGCCGTTCGTTACCGTGAAATCGTCAGCGGTCAAACCGGTCACCGGCTCCGAGAACTGAACGCCTACCGGTACCAGATTGTCAGGGTGTTCGTAGCCGCTCCTATCGCCAACCAGCCTTAAGGTCGGAGAGATACCGTCCACCGGCCGCCTGGTATCCGTGACGAGTTGGGTTGGATGATTCAGCACGGCTGCCTCGCCGTCGCCGACACCCGTGATCGAGCCGCCGCGCAGCTCCAGGCTGTTGGCAACGATGTCGATACCGTCGGCATCCAAGTCGTCGGGGCCAACGACGTACGTGAAGAGGACGAGCTTGCTCACCCCTGTCGAATAGGTGGCGTAGCGCTGGACACCGCCGATATTCAGCGCGATGCGCGGGTTGCCGGTTACGGTGACCGCTCGAGAAAACGTGACAGTGATAGCGATCTGGTCGAATCGCTTGAAATGGTCCGGGGCGCCGGGGCTCTGGACGATAACCGGAGGAGCAGTGGTGCTGACGGTCGGCGGATTGGACTGACCCAGCACGTCGTCATGAACGAGCACGGCCAAGAGTCCGGCGAGGGCGATCAGCAACCCGGCAAGCAAACGCGCCGCAGGGAATTGGATGCGCAACCACCAATGCCGCGTCGGCCCTGCTCGGTCTGAAGCGGCGCCACGCCTGCCAGTGGCCGCCTCTGCAACTGACCGTTGGCCTGGCTGCACATCACACCACCGCAAAGGATTCGCGTTGGCAACTGTGGCCGCAGCGGCTCACTGCCGCTGTTGGCTGAGCTGACTCGGAAGTGTGTTTCGGTGGGAACGTCGCTGCAGTTCGACTTCCGGTTGTCGTCCGACCGAATTCGGGTCGGGCCTGGTCGGCCGCGACGACGGTGAGGCGCGTGACCGTCAGTTCGTCGCTGGTCACATGGGCGTTTGCGCCGGCCTCCCTGTCGCGCTTCAGGTGTTCGCCATCCAGCGGCCGTGTGCCGCGGTCGTCGGACAGCGCCCCGCTGCTCTGGCAGTCCGCATCCCCAGTGATGCGCCGTGCGCTGGCCAGTTGGCTCGCCGATGCGGTCAGTCTGGCGGGCGGTTGCCGTCGGCCCGGTTCGCCGAACGGTGCGGTGGCCAGAGCGGTGATCGCCGGCACTGCTGCTGACAGTGCCACGACCGAAATCACAAGGAATATCCTCGGATGGATTTGAGACCGCCGGCCAACCATCCTGATCATTACGCGCTCCGTATTGGAGTTGCATTCAGGGCTATAGCGGTATGTTACCACCTGTGTCAATCAACCAATATCAATACTCTTGTTACCTATTTCACAAGTACTTCTGGACTATCACGGTCTCTGTCATATCACCCTTCGCGGGCGGGTTGTTACGAGATTCACAAACGCGACCGACGCTTCCCGGTCAACCTCTGTTGGCGTCTGGAGCATGCGCAGCGCAACGCCAACATGGACAAGATCACTTGTAGCTAATGCAGTGGGACAAGGGGTGAATGGGTTGTGCAGTCGGCACAGGCTGGGGCTCCGGCAGGCGCTCGTGGATGTCCGGCCGGTTGGCCTCCGCGCCAATTCGACAGAAATCCCCGACCCTGCTATAACGGCGGCGGCGGCGCTTCGGACGACCGGCGAAGTCTGGATCGCGCCGCGCCGCAACAGCGATGGACGGAGCGAGTTCGCGCTGCCGGCGCACGCGGCTGACGCCGGCTGGAGCGAGCGCCGGTAGCCGCACCTGTCGGCGGAAGCCGAGTGTGACCATTGGCAGGCCGGCGACGCGCCCGTCGTCGGTACGCGCAGCGACGGCGTCCGGACGCATCTGACTGACCGCAGGACTGCCGGCCAGGGATTCTCCGCGATGAACGCGACCTGTGATGAACGCGACCTGTGATGAACGCAGCCTGTGCTTCGCCGACGGCCAAGTGTGGGCGTGGGCGGCACTCGCTCGCGGCGACCCTGCGCACCATGTGCTCTCATGGACCAACTCATCGGTCACTCGGTCTGCGGGGAACCGCATTCCGGACACCGGACGATGTTCCGTCCAGACCAGCAGGCAGTCTGGGCCCGAATCTCGTCCTGGCGCGGACCCGAATGAGGCGTCCGGCAGATGCCCACGCCGGGAGGTCATGCAGCTTCGGCGATGCCCTCGGCGCCCTCAATTCCGCCTGTCCCGCGGCGGCGGCAACCCCGGCGGCCAGTTCCCGTTCGAGATCGCATGCGAACAGCGAGCAACAGGCAAGGGTGCATTGCGGCCGCGCTGTTTGGTCCGCTCAGGCCGCTGCGCCATGAGCTCGGCCGACCGGAATGGCGACTGTTGCAGCCTTCGCGATCTGCGCTTGAACCGGCAGCGAACCGATGCCGCGATCAATGCGGAAACAGGGTCCGCCACCGATTCCGCATCACGGTCCCCGGAGAACGCGACGATCGGCGGCTACGGTTCCGATCCGGCTTGCGGTCACTCGTCGTCGACCAGCAGTTGCTCCGCGTGCGCGGCGGGTACGCGCCACGCCCGATCGAGCGCCGACTCGACCGAATCCGCCTCCTGTTTGCCGAACATGAGCTTGCGAGCCAGGCCCTTTATCTGGTGGTCGCCATCGTTGCCGTCGTCGCCGAAGGCGGCGAGTCCGTCCTCGGGCCGCTCACCTTCGACTGCCAGGGAACTCCGCGACTTCTGCGCGTCGGTCTGGAACGTGTTCTGGCAGGCCATGAGCACGACCGTGAGCGGCTCAGTCTGGCCGATCCGCCAGGATCACGGTGTCACGTGGCGCGTCCGGTAGACCGAGTCGTCGGTTTCGAGCCAACAGTTGGTCGGAAGGGCGATCAGGTCGAACCCGGTCCGGGCCAGGCGGGGATGGCAGATGAGAACGTCAATGCCTTGCGCGACCCGATTGGCCTTCATCACAGTCGAGCGGAAGTCGTTCCGGACGAAGAACGACGGCATCCGCATGGCGGTGTCGCGCGTGCCCATGTGGGTCACGCATGTCAGCTTCCGGCGGTCACCGATCAGCTCCCGTGCTACGAGGTGGACCAGCGCCTACTCCTATGGAACGGAGGGGGGGTTCTTGAGCGGAGGGACTTGGACGAGCGCGTGCTCGGTTTCGGGTTCGAACACAGTCTCGCCCAGCGCGCGAGCCTCGGGGTAGGCCAGGAGTGACTGGAGGTAGGCGGCCAACAGCCGCATCGAACCTGTCGCCGCCGCCGCCAGCGCTGTCGCCAGCGCAGAAGGCAGGGAGTCAGCAGCCTGATCGTCGGCCCTGCGCTGAGAGCAGCCGGTCGCATATTCCTCCGCGTCCAGCGAGGAGGGCAGCGCTGGCTCCGCCTAGAGCGGCAGGCCCGAAGTCACTGCCAATAGCGGCAGGAACACGGTGTGGCCGTTGAGCTTGACCAGCGAATCGGCGCGATTCCGGGCCACTCGCGTTCGATGTTGTGGTGTGTGCGCCGCCGGCTTCGGCGTCCTTCCTCCAACCCGTCCTCGTCCGGCTTGCCCATTGTGTCTGCTCAAGGAAGCCGTAGCGCGGGATCCAGCGCGCCTCCTCGGGGCCTCCGAACTCCGAGCAAATCTCGGGCGAGCGAGCTGGCAGAGCAGATGGAGGAGGGTGGAGCAGAGCCACCCATGAGCCTGCCGGAGAGGCTCAGCGGCTTGCCCCAGGCGTCGGCGAGGATGCCAGCGGCGATGCACTGAGACGCGCCGCCGCCTTATATGTTTGGATCTACTCCGCAAGCGAACCCGATCGTGCTGAGTGAGACGAACACGGCCAAGAGTTGCCCAAAGATGGTCTCGATCATTTGGCGGAAGTACTGTTCTACCTGATGGACTACTACAGAAGTAGCGTTGATCAGTAGATCATGGAGGGCGCGGGTTGAGCAGGACTCCGACGGCTCTCCAACCCGGCCTGAGCGCAGTGCTCCTCTTGGGAGTTAACGTGGCCTCGGTGCTGATTCGGCCGTTGCATGACCAGGAAGTGGTCGCCTTGAGCTGTGCCCAGCCAGTTAAGTAGTAGGCGACGGCCAGGTCGAATCAGAGCTCGTTGCGGACCCGGCCGATATAGCGCAGCGCGCCGCTGCCGATCGTCTTGATCCAGCCGAGAACCGCTTCGACCCGCCTGCGCCGGCGCTGATTCTGGCCGTCGACCCGCGCTCTGCCGTGCCGTCGAGGCGGGCGTCTCGTGACTGCGGCGCTCGGATGGAAGTCCGCATCGCGGTTGCGTCTGCCGCCTCCTGTTCAAGCCAGGGGCAGGCTGCTCGAACAAACGTACGCGCTTGAGGCGAGGATCCGACGATGAGTGCTCAACGCCATCGGTGACATGATGTGGTCAGATTTCTGCGGAATTGATGACCATCTGAGCGGGCAGTTCGACCGCTGAGTTAGGCAACGAGTCAGCACCGAGCCGACCTGCCCATCATTTCGGCGTGCCGCCTGTTCCGGTAGTCGTGGCCGCACATCGGCGAGCGCTGCTTGACGGATTCCCTCATTTTGAGTTGAGCGCGAGCAGCAGGTCGATCTCGTGGCCTTTGCCGGGATGGCCACGCGCCTGACGCGTCACCAAGAGTTCGTTGCGCTGGAACCTCGCCGGCGCCTCGTCGTTGAGTCCGTGCGCCGGATCGAGGTAGGCCAGCCGGAAGGTCTGGCCGGGAAACTTGAAGCCGCGGCGCAGGATGTGGAGCGAACCCTTGGTGTCGAGTTCCTTGGTCAGCGTCTCGATGAAGCGCGGTTCCAGGTCCTGATCCAGGTCCTGATGATGTAGCGCCCGCATCTTGTGCCACTGCTCGGGCTGCGTATCGCGCATGAACGCGATAGCGAGCTCGGCGAACAGCGCACGTACGACATCCCAATCCTCGCGGTCGCCTTTGAACCAGCCGGCTTCGAGCAGCATCGACTCGACAGTCGACTCAAAGGCCGCCTCCTTGGTCTGGGTGGTCATTGGTACCGGCTCCGTCTGCACAAACGAGCTGCGTCCGAGATATCGGCGACCGGGACATTACCTTGACGACGTGGATCGCGAGCGCGACACTTGCCCACACGGAGAAGGGTGCCAGCCATGATGAGGTTCGTGTTTGATGAACGCAAGGCCGCGCAAGCAGCGTCAATCCTGCTGGAGCGCGCCGGCGGCTCGATGGACTACCTCAAGCTGATCAAGCTGCTCTACCTCGCCGACCGCGCCGCCCTGATCGAGACGGAAGCGCCAATCACCGACGACCACTATGCCTCGATGAAGCACGGACCGACGCCCTGTCAAGTGCTCGAGCTGATCTTGCAAGAGCATCCGCGCGAGGACTCGATCTGGCATCGCTACGTCAGACGGCAGTACTTCGACGCCCTGCTCTGTGGTCGGGTTGAATCTGAACAGCTCTCCGAGTCGAACGTGGACCTGCTCAACGACACCTACGAAACCTATGGCAAGTTGCGGCCATCACAGGTGGTCAGCCAGACCCAAGCCTTGCCCGAGTGGCAAGACCCGGGCGTGACCTCGATTCCGATCGACCCGGCTGACATCCTGCGCTACGCCGGCTACAGCGAATACGCGATCGAATTGGCCACAGATAATGCAGAAGCCATCTACCTCTTTCGCGAATATCAAGCTCGAGCCTCGTGAATCCAGGCGATACGTTTTTCGGCTTCGATAAACGAGGCCACCTCTGGACGGTCCTCACGGATGAAGACGCCAACGGCGAGGTCGTTGTGGCCAACTTCACCACCCATGAGGACGGCGTCCGACGAACCTGCAGCGCGGATTGCCTCGGGTGGGAGACCGCGCGTCACCGTGCGCGTGATCAGCGCCGTCCGATACTCCTGCAGCCGCTCAATCAGCAATCGCTACTTCGCAATCAGCAAGTCAATCCGCTGCGTCTCCCGGTCGAGCAAGGCGGCGATGTCGCGCTGCTCGTCGATGGGTGGGACGGGTAATTTGAATTTCAGCACATCTAGTCAAGAGAGGCGCTTCACAGTTGTTGATGTTGAGTACGCAGCATCGTTCAGGGTCTTGAGCGGGCACGGCAGGGCCTGGAGTCAGCTAGGGTCTGTTCACATTGGGTGATGAAGAGCTAGAAGTGACGCTTTCCGGCTAGACGATGGGAGTCAGGACCCCCTCAGCCTTCGGCAGCTCCCCCTGCAAGGGGGAGCAGGAGAGGAGATAGGCGCTTCTATTGGGAACGCGCCGTCAATGTGAACAGGGCCTAGTCGTGAACACTCTCTCTCTCTCTGAGGAGCTCGGAAGCGGCTTCTATGCGATTCTTCAGCCTGGCTCAGCCGCGCACAGACGGTACTCGCGTGAGTCGGCGTCTGCCTGGCTGGGCAAGCTGGACGGACTCCGCACTGGTTCAGGCCAGTTGCGGCTCGGCGATCTCCAGATTGGCGGAGGCAGGCGGGCTACTCCAGAACGTCGCTGTCTACATCCAACGTGAAGTACTCCTTCTTGCCCAACCAGCTGTACTGCTGTACCGCCTCGATGATGTACGTACCGGCGTCTAGCGTCACGACGATTGGCGTTTCGTCGCATGCGTATCTGCAGTGACCGTCGATTTCGAGGTGGCGAGAGTCGATCACGACGCCGTCGTGTTCCCGAAGCACGAGGTGGTAGCTCGTTCGGCGAGTCATGCCAATGCTGACTTCACCCGTCTCGTCTGTCACCATCTTGAAGAAGCGTGCATATCCCGTGGTCTCGCCATAACCGGTTCCCAATCTCTTCGAGAAGTACTCAAGGTGAGAATTGCACGCCGGGCGCCATCGCAGGGTGGGCTGGAGGCCATCCGATGTGTCTTCGACCTCATGGAATGAGCAGCCCGTGGGCAACGTCATGTCGCCATCAGCGTCGACGGGCAGTACGGCGGCGAAGTTCGGTGTGGTCGAGTGGTCGGGTACAGCCGTCATCGAGAAGAAGTAGATCCGCTGTTCGCCGTCGCTGCGCGTGACGGTGACACGCAGTTTCGTGCGACCCGGGTCCCTGACTTCGAAGTACGAGCTCATTGCCCATCTTCCATTGCCTTGGCGCCAGGAAACGCCTCTCCAATTGACCGCATCTTTGTCCGAGTCGGCGCTGTCAACCGGCTCGATGTTGATCACGAATGGCGCGCCCAACGAGCCGGTAACGTAGGCGTCGAAACGGAAATACGTCCAGGGAACCACCTCGTCATTGAAGGTATAGATGTTGGTGTTGGCGTTGAGAGTCGGCGAGACTTGCAGTGCCTCCCAGGTGTCGAAGTTTGTCGCCACAAAGGCGAACAATTGAGTCGGATACTCTTCAAGCTCTTCCTGGGCAAGCGCCTCAGGTCTGGCTGCTGCGGCCCTGGAAACCTCGACGGAATACACTTGGAGGTTGTTGCCGTCGGCTGAGCGGACGATGATCGAGATGGTCGTTGTGGTCGGCGCGCCGCCGGCCAGCGGAGGGCTGAGCGCAATCTGCCAGCCGGACGTGTCCGGATCGGCGTCGGCTGGCGATACGGCGGTTCCGGCATTGGCGTCAGCCGTGGTGATGGCCAGGGTGACGTGTTCGGTGTCGGCGGCGGCCTCAGCGATGTATGAGGTTGTCGTTGGCGCGAAGCTGGGCCTCAGGCTGGCCCCGGTCAGGGTCAAGTCGCTGAGCGTGGCGTCGCCGGACACAGCCGACCGAAGCGCGAATCGGAATTGATAGTCGTTCATCGGGAACAGTGATGCAACGCCTCGCGGGAGCCCCGAATAGCGAGAATCGGTGGCCTGGGACAGAGGGGTGCTGTGGATGATGACCGCGTAGACGTGCTGCTGCTGCCCGAACACTGAAGTGACGCGCAGCAACACCAGGGTGTCGCCAGTCGCCGAGAGCGTGATGCTGGTGTCGGTGATCGACCCGGTGTTGACGGTCCGATCGATGGTCAGTGTCGGGTCGTCGCTGCGGACGACGAGCAGTTCGACGCTGGCGTCCTCGAACAGGGCGCTGGCATTCACGACCGTCTCGCTGCGGCTGGAGGGTACGTTCAGGTCGTAGCGGCTCTGGTCAGAGCTGAAGCTCAGCGATGACAGCCCCTGGAAGCTCAACGACGCGAGTAGTGCGAGCCGCGGGTCGGCCTCGGCTGTAAAGGTTGTGCTCTCGTCGGGAGCACTGATGGTGATCCAGTACTGCTCCTCCGCAGAGCCGTCAGCCGAAGTGGTCGTGACCGTGACGGCGGTGTCGGCGTTGGTGGCCAGCGTGACCTGGTGTCCCCCAGCAGAGGTGTCCGCGTCCGTGGGTGCGATCTCGACAACGATGTCGTGGCGGACGGCGACCGCGGTCAGCGTGACTTCAGTCAGACCACTGGTCGCCGCTGCCGTGTAGACGGTCTCGCCGGTGCTGAACGCCGGACTCAAGCTGACTCCGCTCACGGTCAGGTCGCTGAGTCCAGCGATGGCGGTACCAGGCACGGTGACCTGCGGCTGATTGTGGAGCTCTCGACCGTCCGATGTGCAGACGGCGCCGGATTGGTCACAGGCAGTGGTGGTCGCCAGCTCCACGGTGATGTCCGCGGCCCCGCTGGGCTGCACGGTGACGTTCCAGCTCCTGGTCGAGCTGGCGTTGCGCTGTTCGACGGCGGTAATTGCTGCGCCGCCGACGACGAGCGCGTGGTCTTCCAGTGTCGCTGCCGTCAGAACCACCTCTTCGGTGAACACGACCTGGAATGTGAGCGCGTCGGCGCCGTTGTGGGACGAGGGGAGATCTGAGAAATATGCGTTCGGCGGTGCGAGCGGCCGGTTGGCTGACGCCTCGCTGTCCTCTGTCGCGGTGATGCTGGCTCTGACAGTCTCGCCGGAAGCGAATAGCTCGGTGTCGGTTGCCCACCAGTAGCGTCCGGCGCCCGCCATATCGGGCACCGAGCTGTCCGCCTCTGCAAACTGCTGAGCCCCGATGGCGAGCGTGAACTCGACCGGCGGTTTAGGACTCATGGCCAGGTACAGGCCGCCGGCATGCTCGACCAACGCCAGCACCCGATAGTAGACGCCCTCCAGCTCGAAATCTCTGTCGGACACGGCGCCGGTTCGCGACCACCTCGAGTAGCCGAGCATCGCCGGGCTGAGATTATCGGAGGCGCCGATGGTCACCTCAGCCGACCACACCGGCGTCGGCGCCACCCGCACTTCGAACCGCTCTGCCGACCCCGCTTGGCTGGTGACGACATCGCTCCACTTCGAAAACTTGCTGTCGTCATATCGGGCTCGGACCTTGACCCTGTACGTCGCGCCGGCGCTGAGGCCGGTCACGGCCAGCTCATTGCTGGTCGGGAAGGCGTTCCAGTCAGTCTCGCTGTTGGGCTTGAACCCCTCGCCATCCGGCGTCCAGGCGACACGGTAGTCGGACAGCGTCTTGGTGCTTTGGGCGTTGGCGTCCCAGCTGATCAGCAGTTCGCCGGACTCGTCGCCGGGCGATACGGCCAGTCCCGTCGGACGTTGTCTCCAGTCTGGAACGCCGCTTTGCGCAGAGACCACGTGGGGCAATATCAGCACAGCTACCGCCAACACAGCGATGGCGATCAGCGAACAGAGCCCCAAGATGCTCTTGAGTGCGCCGGCTGTTGCCAGAACATGCTCTGTTGGACGGATCTGCATCAGGTATGTTTCTATTTTCTCAGAGAAGGCCCTGAATCGTGGTCGGGATAATCTAGCACAGTTCTTGCGAATCTGATCGGCAGCAGATCGGCGACCGCATCACCGGTATGCCACCACCCTTTCTGTCATCTCACGACGACGCGCCTCTGCTAGGAACGCTCTGAACAACTCCGATCCCCGCTTCCCCCCTCTGCGGGGGAAGCTGCCGAAGGCTGAAGGGGGGTCCCCGCTCAGCCTGCGACACCAGTTGTTCAGAGGATTTCTAGGGCCTGTTCACCCTTGCCGCAGTTCCCGTTGTCCCGTGTGTCCCCTGTTTGAAGCCTGAGGTCTTGGGTTGTGAATGACGGACCTGGATATGTGAACAGGCCCTAATTTGCCGCGCGCGCTGGGCGCCACGATGGGGGCGGGCTCACGTCGGACAATCAGGAATGCGCCTTCTGACAGGCCATCGGCGAAACGGTTGCGGAAGTGCCGGTTGATGAAGGCGGGACCCTCAAGGAAGTAGGCCACCGATGTCCCGTTGTGGTAGTGATAGAGCGCGGTCAGGTTGAGCGTGCGTGCGCAAGACAGCAGTGCGTCCACGCTGCCGCCGATGAAACGGACCGAGTTGAGCGTCGCGTCGGTCAGCCCGCTGATGCAGTGTCTGACACTGACTGTGTACACTCGCGTCCGGCTGCGGCCCTCGGATGTCACGGAGATCGTGATGTCCTGGGAGTCGCGGACTGCCACCTGGTGACCATTCTCGAGGTCACGGTCGATGTCGTCCGGCTCGATCACCACACGTGCGTTGTCGTGCTTCGCCACCGCCGTCACGGTCGTGCGCGTAATCTTCGGGTCGACCACGACCCGGTACTCGGTCTGCCCGGGCGAGAACTCGCCGAAATCGATGCCGCTCAGGGTGAGTGAGGCGATTCCCGCGTCGAACGCGTCGGGCATGTTGTAGGTGTAGACGTGGTCGTCCAGCTCGTCGGCGACGAAGATCACATCGCCGTCAGACCAAATCCCGCGCGCGTCGCCGTTGCCGGCCTTGAGCAGCGAGCGGAAGGTAAATTCCTGGTCTTCATAGCGATTGAGCAGCTCGTCCTCGACGCGGTAAGCGAGAATCCGCTTTGCGCCGTCGTCGGAGACCCAGATGGTGAAGCTGTCCGACCAGAGCCCGCGCGGACTCTGGTTGAGCTTGTCCAGCGTATATTCGGCGAGCAACTGGCCTGCTTCGAGGTCGTAGACGAACAGCGCGTCCTTGACGCTGTCGAGCACGAGCAGCGACTCGCCGTTGGACCAGATCCCGGTTGCCAGATCGTTGTCCCGATCGAGCGCGTCAATGTCGCGCGTGACGTTCCAGTCAAACTCCTCGTCGGAGGGGATCGGGATAGGAGGAGGTCCGCCGCCGCCGCCGCCACCGCCTTCGCCGGAACCGGTTCCGGTTCCGGTTCCGGTTATGATTGTGGGCC
The DNA here is from genome assembly GCA_965261715.1 of Dehalococcoidia bacterium. GTDB lineage: Bacteria > Chloroflexota > Dehalococcoidia > Bin125 > Bin125 > Bin125. Next base: position 1,398,747 of record OZ253471.1, on the reverse strand, counting down.
CGGCGACCAAACCAGTCTCAAACGTTGTGAACGCTGTGGACTTCACATCTTTAGCGAAGAACTGGTCGAAGGATGCCTCTACGGCGTAGTTCGTATCGAGAGCCAAGGAACCAGTGTGAACGTGGCTGATCCCTGCGGCGAGTTCCCGTTCCGCAGAGGAGCGACGATCTGCGAATCGGATTGCCAGCTGCCACCCGCGGATCTGTAGCGCAGGTGCACCTCGGCGCCGTTTGGCGCGACGACGTCCACCATGATCTTCGCGTCGGTGTCGGTGACTTCTTCTTCGCTGACTGCATCGACTCGAGGCTGGTCAGTGGAGAAGACATCAGACGTCACCGCGTAGCGGTCCTGGAAGGCCTCGTCATATGACGCCCCGACGCTGTACTCCCGTCCCGAGATCAAGCTGCTCCGATTGAAACGCGCGACGCTCGCATTCCGGTTGACGATCCGCGGATCGGCGCTTGTCCAGCTATCGGTGTCGCTGACTCCGTATCGCAGGTGCACGTCGCTGCCGTTGGGCTCTTCGACGTTCACATCAAGCGTGGCGCTCAAGGCGCTCTTGGTGACCACCTCGATGGAGTCGACTGTGGGAGGATCGGTCTCGAACTTCCTTGATTGCACACCCGTCGTGAAGCTCTGAGCCAATGTCGCTTCCACCTCGTACTCCGAGCCGGACACCAGGTCCGTCAGGTCGATCGTGACCTCTTGGTTCGAGCTGGTTGCAGGATTTGCTGCGCCCCAGGATCCGTTACCCGCAGGCGTGCGATATCGCAGGCGGACGGTCTGCTCTGTGCCGTCGGCGTTGGCGATGGCGATTCGCGCCGACACCCGTGTCTGTTCAGCGTTCTCTATCGACACTTGAGATGCGCTGGGACCGGCCGACAGCGTCGAGAACGTAGTGGGTTGCATGCCGGTATTGAAACTGCGATCACGCGAGGCTTGCAGCTGGTATTGCGTGCTGGCAGACAGTCCGAGCAACGTGAATGTCGCGCTCGCCCCTCTCGTGCTGGCAGGTTGGGGTGGATTGCTCCAGCTTCGCCCACTGGTTCGGTATCGCAGGAAGACGATCTGCTCGGCGCCGTTGGGATCGGCGATCGTGGCTTCCATGCTGGCCGACGTCTCGGCAGCGCTGGTGGCTTGAATGCCAATCAGTGTTGGAGGGAACGTCGTGAAGTTGCGGGTCTTGACGCCATCGCGGAACAACTGGTCGTAGGCCGCTTGAACGGTGTACTCGGAACCGGAAGTGAGTCCGGTCAGCGAGAACGCTGCTCCCGACTCACCCGGACTCACGCTGGCCGGCGTCGCCATCGACCAGTTCAGACCATCGAGGCTGAAGCGCAGGTGGCAATCGCTGCCATTGGCAGTGCTCACGCTGAGTACAACAGCGGCGGTGGTCCTGGTTACCGTGCGGTCATCAATTTCCACCGCGGTCACAGCCGGAGCCAATGTGTCGAATGTGGCGAACTCGGTGGCTGTCCGGAACGTAATGTCGTAGGAGGCTTCGACGCGGTACGTCCGGCCGGAAGTGAGACTGCGCAGCGTGAACGTCGCTGAAGAGGCGCAGACAGCCACAGGCGTCGAGTTGTTCACACGCACCGCGATAGTCGCACTTGTTTGCGTGACGCTGCCGGCTTCGACCACGACCGAGTCCGCTGTGGGTGCGTCGGTTGTGAAGGTTGTTGATTGCGTACCCGTCGAGAAGTTGGATGCCAACGCGGCCTCGACCTCGTATCGGCGACCGGCAATGAGTCTCGTGAGATCGAATGTGGCAGTAAGGTCCAAGCTGGTCTCGTTCGGAGCGGTGATCCATGCGCCGGTCCCGGGAGGCGACCGGTAGCGCAATCGCACTGTCTGAGGCTGGCCGTTTGGATCGGCGATGGTCACGGTCGCGGTTGCCGCCGTCTGGGTGATGCCGGCGCCCGACACATCGACCGATTCGGCAGCCGGCGGCAGGGTCATAAACCTTGCCGAACGAACGCCCGCCGCGAAGTCGCTTGCCAGGGTCGCCTCAACTTCGTACTCGGAGCCCGAGGTCAGTCCGGTGATATCGATTGACGCGGTCGAGGTCGAGCTAGAGCCGAATTGCGGAGCGCTCCGGGCGCCCGTGTCGGGAGGTGTGCGGTGACCCAACCGCACCTGTTGTGAGCGGCCGTTCGGCTCGGAAATGGCGGTCACTACCGTCACCGTTGTTCGTTCGACCGTCGCCATCGGCACGCTGATTGAGTCGGTGCTCGGTGGGTCCGTCGTAAAGGTCCGCGACTGTACGGGGTCCATGAAATCGCTGTCATAAGACGCCTACACCGTGTACGGGGTATCGGAGCTCAGGCCCGAGAGCGCGAACGCGGTTGAAAATGCGCCTTGCCGGACAACCTTCGACTCTGTCTCGCTCCAGTTCATCCCACCGCGGCCATGACGCAAGTGGACCTTGCTGCCGTTGGGCGCGCTGACGGTTGCGCTGACGGTTGCAGCGGTCTGATCGATATCGGCGTCAGCGACAGTGACCGACGTCACCTCGGGAGGATCCGTAGTGAACTTCTCCGACTGCGCCCCTGTACTGAATGAAGTGGCCAGCGTCGCTTCTACCCCATATTCCTTGCCTGAGATCAATCCCGTCAGCTCGATGGCCGCTTGTATTGCCCTACTGGTTGCCATCCTGGTCGAGCTCCACGAGCCGGTCGAGGGCGGCGTGCGATAGCGCAACCGAACGGTTTGCCCGGAGCCATCTAAATTCGCCATGGCGATCAGCGCTGTCGCTTCCGTCTGCTCGACATCCTCGAACGTGATGCCGGAAACAGTCGGATCGCCCGACAGTGTGGAAAACGTGGGCGGCTCGACATCTTCCGAAAAGTCCATCACCAGCGAGGCCTGCACCTGATACGGAGTGTTGCTGTCGAGCATGTCGAGCGTGACTTCGACACTCGTCCCCGGCGTATCTTCCATGAGCGGCGGATCACTCCAGGCGCCACAGGGTCTCTTGCGGAACCGCAGATACACCGTTTGGCTTGAGCTGCTTGGGTTAGCGAGTTCGATGGTTGCAGCGGCAGAGTGTTCGCCGATGCTGCCTATCGTGACGTTAGTCACCAAATGCTCGTCGTTGGCCTCAATCGTGACGGTTCGCGTAGAAGGATTCCCAAGTACAATTTCTGAGTCGGTCGGCGACGCACCCGTTGTCACCGCCGTCATCGATACGGTGAACATCTCTGCGTCCTCTTCGGATGTGTCCTTCACAGTCGAGATCGTGACCTGCTTGCTCGCCCGATAGCTCATCGCACCGCCGATGTCGACCCGGCTGAAATCGGACGGGCCGAAGCTGAGCGCGCCGGAGCTTGACGGCACGCGCGTGGCGCCAACGATGTCCGACTTAATCGTTCCGCTTGGTAGCGGTCCACGGCTGCTATACGACTCGATCGTGCTCGTCGTACTGTATCGCGCGGCGCCGACGGTCAGCGCGCCAGGGTTTACCATTTCGCTCGGGCTGAGCAACGACGAAGATGATGCCATGCTCGACAGCCCAATCCACGAGTCCGAGAGGGTTCCCCGGAGATGGTGACGTGCCGTCGCCTGGCCCGTCCCATGGACAGACCCCGGAGAGGTGGATTGATCTTGGGCCCCTGCGGCGCGATCTGTTCCTTGCCGGATTCGACTTCCGCGGTCGACTCTTGCGCGGTCTCGACGACTGGCAGCGGCGGGTCATCCGCTACATAGAGTCGAACATGGAGTCGAACATGGTGTCGAACATAGATTTGGACGATGCCGGACCAGGGCCCGCTGCATCGGGAAGCCCCGCGGTACCGCGCGCGTACTCGGACCTGGTATTCGACCCCGTGCTCCAGTCCGCTGAGGTTGAGCGAGTTGGTGGCCGGAAACGCGTTCCCTTCGCTGTCCGACAGACCACGGAAATTCTCGTCGGATCCGGCTCAGACGACTCGGTAGTCCGTGGACGCCGGCTCAGCTGCGTCCCCGGACACCGACAGTTGGCCCGGTTCGTCGCTGCTCAGCGTCAGACCGGAGATCGTGCCCTGGACCTCCTGTGCGTCGGCCGATTGCGGTATTCCCACCCCTGGTAGAGACCGATGCGTAACTCCCCTTCTCCCCCCTTGCGGAGACCCTTGGAAAAAGTCCCCTTCGCCCCCCTTGCGGGGGAGATGCCGAAGGCAGAGGGGGGGCTCCCCATCCCCTGGCCTATCTATTCGCTGTGCGCGGACCCCCCCTCTGTCACTCCGTGACATCTCCCCCCGCAAGGGGGGGAGAGGGGATTTGTGAGTTTTGCAAAGGTCTCCTTGCGAGGGCGATGTCGAAGGCAGAAGGGGGGGTTCCCTGTCGCAATGCTTATCTGGTCGCTGGCGGCGGACCCCCTCTGTCACTCCCTGACATCTCCCCCCGCAAGGGGGGGGGGAGAGGGGATCCGAGAGTTACGCATCGGTCTCCAATAGGACGAGGAACAGCAGAATCACCCCGTACATCGCGCCGTGTATCGCGCCCTTGAGCAGCAATCGGCGGCACGGAAAGACACTCATGTGGACGCGCTGTTTTCGTGGGCAGGCCCTGGGCTTGGCGCCGGTTCGGTGGACTCGCGTCTGCTTCGGTGACAGAACGATCAGCGACTCTAGACCGACTCTGCGGTAGATTAAGACTTCTATGTTCTGGTCATTGTGACGGGTTGTGTGATACCTGTCCTGATTGGGTGATATTCGATGACGCTTCCCAGGGCCTGGTTGCACATCCCACACGGCGCGTTCAAACGACTTGCTCTCGGACCTGTTGCGACCGATATGGGCGGCGCCCTGCTTCCGCGTCTGCGCGGATCGGCGCGACGTTCTGGGCGCCGGGTCGTGTTTGCGTCTGCGGCCCTGGTGATCGTTGGGCTGCTGGCCGCCGGGCTGGTGGCGAGCATCCCCGACGTGAATGCGGACGCCGACTGCTCGGTACCGCCGACCGACCTCGCCAGCACGTTTGACGCAGAGGCATCCGGCGTGGTGCTGACCTGGCTGGCGCCGGCGAGCTGCGTTGCGGACGAGTACACCGTGTATCGCCGCGATATGAGCGCCGACGGCGGCAAGATGCTGAAGATCGCCACGGTCGAGGGCGGCAGCCTGAGCTACGCCGACACGAGCGCCGAGGCCGGCAAGACCTATCGCTACCGGATCCGCTCCAACGACCAGGGCCCCAGATCCGGGTCGACCTCGATCGACGTGCCCGAGCTCGAGCCGGACCCAACGCCGCCATTCAACGATCGCGTCGTCCGCGCCGATCCGACATTCGGCGACGGCACAATGACCTCGCGCACCGTGCCAGAGAACAGCGCGGCCGGTACGAATGTCGGATCAGCCGTGGGAGCCACCGATACCGACACCGGCGACACGCTGACCTACTCGCTGGGCGGTACCGACGCAGCGTCCTTCGGCATCGTCTCAACTTCGGGCCAGTTGCAGACCAGCGCCGCGCTGAACTTTGAGGTCAAGCCCAGCTACGCGGTCACCGTGGGCGTCCGCGACACCACAGGGAGCACCGACGACGCCACCATCGCCGTGACCATCACCATCACCAACGTCAACGAGAAGCCGAGCGAAATCACGGGGGCAATGTCGAAAAGCGTTGCCGAGAACGCGGCCACGACGACCGTGATCGAAACCTACGTGTCGACCGATCCGGACAGCGGGGCGATGCTGACGTGGTCATTGAGCGGCGTCGATGCTGGTGATTTCGCAATCACGAAAAACTCTTCCGGGAACGGCGAGCTCAAGTTCTCTAGTGTGCCCAACTACGAGTCGCCGGCCGACGGTGACGGCAACAACATGTACATCGTGACTGTCAACGTGAGAGACAGTCTGGACGCCAACGGAATGGGCGATAACGTCGTTGATGACACCCACGCCGTGACCATCACCGTCACGAATGCCGACGAGCCTGCCACGGTCACGATTGGCGGCACGGAGACGGGCGGCTCGGAGCTGACCGCAACGTTGGGCAACGACCCAGACGGCGCCGTCAGCAATTTGACGTGGCAGTGGGGGCGGGCGGACACGGCCACCGCAACGTCATTCCCGCCCATCAGCGGAGCGACCTCCGCCAGCTACACGACAGTGGCCGCCGACGTCGGCAAGTTCCTGCGCGCGACCGCGTCCTACACCGACCCCCAGGGTTCGGGTAAGTCCGCGTTCAAGGTGACGGGTCAGATCAGCGGCAGCAACTCAAAACCGACGTTCGCCCAGGAATCTCTCACGAAAGCGGTCGATGAGAACAGTTCGTCCGGGACCAATGTCGGATCTGCCACAACGGCGACCGACACCGACAACGACACGCTGACCTACACGCTCAGCGGGACCGACTCGGGGTCCTTCACCGTGGATTCGAACGGCCAGATCAAGACCAAATCAGGCGTGACCTACAACTTCGAGTCCAAGAGCAGCTACTCGGTGACACTCCACGTACGCGACAACAAGGACGCCGCAGGAAACACCAACGCCACAAACGATGACTCCGTCGCGATCACGATCAACATCACTAACGTCGACGAGCCCGGCACAATCTCGATTTCGGGCACTGAGTCGGGCGGATCGGTGCTGACGGCGTCGCTGACCGATATCGATGGCGCTCCGAGCAGCGTGAACTGGGTCTGGGCACGGGGAAATATGTCGGACGGTAGTGGTACGTTCTCGCCCATCTCGTTCGTCATATTAAACACCTACACGACCGTCGCCGCGGATGTGGGCAAGTACGTGCGCGCGACGGCCTCTTATACCGACCCCGAGGGATCGGGCAAGTCTGCTTTCGGTGTGTCGGGTCAGATCGGGGCCAGCAACGCCGAGCCGACGTTCAGCAGCATGACGGCCACCCGAACCCTGCCGGAGAACAGCGGCGCGGGCGTGAACGTCGTCGGCGGCACGATCACCGCCTCGGACAGCGACAGCGGCGACACGCTGACCTACTCGCTGACCGGCACGGACGCGGGGTCGTTTGAGATCAACGCGAGCGGCCAGATCAAGACCAAGACCGGCGTCAATCACAACTTCAACTTCGAAGCTACGAAGAACTCCTACAGCGTGACCGTCCAGGTGCGCGACAGCAAGGACGCCGCCGGTAACGCGAACACGTCCGTCGACGACACCATCGCGGTGACGATCAACCTCACCAATGTCAATGAGCCGCCGACGATCTCCGGTTCGACCAGCAAGAGTGTTCCTGAGAACAGCACGGCCGTCGCCACGTACACGGCGTCTGACCCCGACGCGTCGACTTCTTACACGTGGTCGGTGGAGGGCGCTGACGGAGCTCAGTTCCAGATCAACACGTCGGGCGTGCTCACGTTCGGGACCGCACCGAACTTCGAGATGCCCAACCAGGCCGGCTCCACAGTCAATCGGTACGAGGTGACGGTAAAAGTTGTCGACAATGGTTCTCCGCAGCAGAGCGACACGCACGAGGTCACCGTCACCGTCACGAACATCAACGAGGCGCCCACGATCGATTCTGGCCCGAGCAGCTTTAACATCGATGAAAACACAGCGTCCTCAACATTGATCGCCACGTATGTGGCCTCCGACGTCGATGCGAACTCCAACCTGACCTGGTCGCGGGAAGGCGTTGACTCTGCCGACTTCACGCTCACGAAGAACGCCGACGGAGAGGGAGAGCTCAGGTTCGCGAGTCCACCCAACCATGAGGACGCGGACGACGACGATACCGACAATGTGTACAACGTCACGATCAAGGTCCGCGACAATCACACCGGCCAACTCTCCGACACGCAGGGCGTGACGATCACCGTCAACAACGTCAATGAGACGCCGGTGATCAGTGGGACTGCCTCGCCGAGTTTCGCCGAGATCGAATTCGATCTGCTCGATGCAGATCTCATGGATACGGACTACGTGATCGGCACGTACACCGCGGCCGATCAAGAGAGTGACACCATCACCTGGGCGAAGAGCGGGACCGACGCCGGTCACTTCACGATCGACTCGACGACGGGCGTATTGTCGTTCAGCATCAGGCCCGACTTCGAGAACCCCGTCAACATGGACTCCGACAACGTCTACGAGGTCGTTGTTGAGGCGATGGATGACAATTCCACAAGCGGTAGTGGGGGGACGAAGACGGGGACCTATGCGGTCGCAGTCACGGTCACCAACGTCGACGAAACGCCGGAGATCACGAGCACAAGCACGGCCCACGAGGCTCCATCGTTCGAGGAGATCGAATGGGACGCCGCAACTGTCGATCTCGATGTGCAGACTTACACCGCCCGCGATGAAGAAGACGGGACGCAGCCGATCACCTGGTCGCTGGGCGGTGTCGACGGCGGCGACTTCAACATCACAACCAACGCCACAAACGGCGAGGGCGTCCTCAGCTTCAAGAACCGCCCAAACTTCGAGGATCCAAAGGGCACGCCGGAGATGGCCAACGGTCCCCCGGACAACACCTACGAGATCATTGTCAAAGCCAGAGACACCACATCGAAGACCCGGGATTACCCCGTCACCGTCACGGTCACCAACATCGATGAGACGCCGGAGATCACCAGCAAGCCGGCCTTCATCATCTCGTTTCCAGAGACTCCCTATGACTCGGCGACCCCACCCGGCGTCGTCGCAACGTTCAATGCGCGCGATGAAGAGGGCGATGAGATCACCTGGAGCCTGGATGCTGCCGACCGAGCCATTTTCGCCATTTCAAAGAACGCGAGCGGCGAGGGGGTATTGACCTTTTCGACCGCAAGCGTGCCTGAATTCAAGAGACCCGACTACGAGCGCCCCGAAGACGCTGATGGAAATGGCAGCTACATCGTGTTGGTGGTGGCGACCGATCCTGGTGCGCATAGCGGTCTCTCAGAACATGTAGTCCAGGTCACCGATGTCAACGAACGGCCGGAGTTCATCGGACCCATCACGACAGCCGTGACGTACGACGAGAACGACACCATCGATGTGGCGTCGTACAGCGCCCGCGATGAGGAGCCAGGCGGGCTGGGCGGGGTGACCTGGTCGCTGACCGGCGACGACGCCAGCGACTTCGTGATCGACACCGGCGGTATCGTCACGTTTGTCAATACACCCAGCTACGAGATGCCGACAGGCTCGCATAGCGACGGCACAGATATTGACGGCAACGAATACCAGTTCACGGTGGTCGCGACGGATATCCAGAGCGGCTCAAGCCGTCTCGACGTCAGAACCGAAGTCACCGTCACCGTGGCCGACCTGGAGGAGCCCGGCAGCATCACGGTGGACAACCCCAATCCTGCGGTGGGCAACAAGATCATCTTCACGCTGTCAGACCCGGACGGCGGCATCGATATCTCCACGCCGATTGTCGGGGAACCTCCTCCGATGACCTGGGATGTCGAACAACGTCTGCCCGGGGATCCCTGGGAGTCGGTCGCTGCGGGCAACGCCAGTTCCTTGACCTATGAGTACCGGCCGGATGAGGACCAAACCGGCTACGAGCTTCGCGTTGTCGTCACTTATATCGACCGCCGTGGAGCGGGCAAGCGGGCACAGAGCGAAGCGACCGCGGCGGTCACCGCCGACCCGATCGTCAACGCTCCGCCCAGGTTCACCGGTAATCGGAACCAATCGATCCAGGAGACCGCCGCCGGCGAGAACGTCGGCGACGCCCTGGACGCATCCGACCGCGACGGCGACAGCCTGACCTTTGGTCTGGTAGATTCGGCCGCTGCCTCATACTTCGAGATCGTTCCGAACAGCGGACAGCTACGCACGGTCGAGGCGTTGGACTTTGAGACGATCTTTGCGGCGAGCGCGGGACGGTTGATCTTCAACGCCACGCTGCATGACGGCAAGGACGCCGACGGCAATGTTGAAGCGGTCCCGGTCATCGACGCCACCGCCACCATCACAATCACTGTGATCGATGTCGAGGAAGATGGGATTCTCACCCTGACGACGGATGAGCCGCAGGTCGGGGAGACCGTGCGTACCATTCTCGAGGACGGCGACGGCAGCATCAGCGGGCAGATCTGGCGGTGGTCGCGGTCGGTCAATGGACGTAGCAACTGGCTCCTCATCGGGGGGGGCGGATCCAGTAGCTACACGGTGGCCCAGGAGGATACGAACTTCTTCCTCCAGGCCTTTGTGACTTATACAGACAACCGCGGCGGCGGCAAGACCGCCGTGGCTGTGACCGCGAACCGTGTCTTCGGCGAGAACCAACGGCCCACGTTCCCGTCCACGGAGAACGGCCGACGCTCGATACCTGAGAACTCGCGGTCGGGCGTCAGTATCGGCGCTCCCGTCGCCGCCGAGGACCCCGAGAACGATCGCCTGACCTACTCGCTGCGCGGCACAGACGCCGACGCCTTCGCGATCGTCAGCAGCAGCGGCCAGCTGCGCACGAGCGAAGCTCTGAACTTTGAAGCAACGGAGACCTATAGCTTCAGCATCGACGTTCACGACGGCCTGGACGGCGCGGGCAATCCATCGACCACGGTGGACGATAGCCAGGATGTCATGGTCACCATCGAAAACGTAGAGGAACCGGGCACGGTCACTCTGGTCACCGATACTCAGTCCATCCAGGCTCGCGTCGAGGTCACCGCCGAATTGAACGATGACGACGGACCCTTCAGTACCAGTTGGCAATGGTCCCGTTCGCCCAACGGCCGGACCGATTGGGTCAACATTTCCGGGGCGCGCAACCAGACGTACACGCCCACCCTGGAAGCGGACGCGGGCAACTACATCCGCGCCACGGCCAGATACAGCGACGGTTTTGGGATGTCGATCGAGACCGCCAATGCGGTGTCGCCGCGCGTCGGCGACCCGCCGCCGGTCAACTCGCCGCCGGCGTTCCCCTCCACGGAGAACGGGCAGCGCGAGGTGGCCGAGGACGCCAGCGGCGGCGACCCCGTCGGCGCCCGCGTCGCGGCGACCGACCTGAACGCCGGCGACAACACGGTCAACAACGCGCTCGCCTACTCGCTAACCGGGACGGACGCCGCGTCGTTCACGATCGACGCGAACGGGCAGATCATGCTGGCCTCGGGCGTGGAGCTGGACTACGAGGGCAAGCGCAGCTACCGCGTCACCGTGCAGGTCACCGACGGCCGTGATCAGAACGGCGACGACGACATGGACGAGATCGACGACACGATCTCCGTGACGGTCGCGGTGACAAACGTCAACGAGGCGCCGGTGGTCAGCGGTGATGCCACGATCATGTTCCCGGAGAACTTCGACCGCGCCATCGCAACCTATAGCGCCGCCGACCCGGAGCGCGACACGCTGACCTGGTCAGTGTCCGACCCGAACACATTCTGGATTTCCGACAGCGGCCAACTCTACTTCGCGTCGCCGCCCAACTTTGAACGTGTGCCGACTTCCTTCTCACTGACAGTTACGGCCACCGACGATGGCGGCCTGGAGGGAACCTTCAACGTCACCGTCACCGTGACGGACGTGGAGGAAGCGGGGATCGTGAGCCTCACCCCGCTGCGGGGCTGGGACGGAACCACATTCAGAGCCGACCTGACCGACGGCGACGGCCACCCGGACTCCCGATCGTGGCAGTGGGAACGGTCCAGCAACCGTTCAAGCTGGACCGATATCGCGAGTGCAAATCAGCAGTTCTATACGGCGGCTGCCGATGATGTCGGCAACTATCTCCGCGCCAGCGCCACCTACAACAACGGCCAGGAGTCGGCCTCCGCCGTACTGCCGACCCGCATCGAAGAACTCAGCGCCAGGTCCGCGATGAACACGGCGCCGGAGTTCGCAGACGACACAGCCACGCTCACCATCGGTCAAGGCACGGCGGCGGGTCGACCGATCGGCGCAGCCCTGCGGGCGACCGATCCCGATGCGGGCGACATTCTCACCTACTCGCTGAGCGGAACCAACGCCGATGCGTTCGAGATCGATTCGGCCACCGGCCAGCTACGCACGAAAGCCGTTCTCGATCCTGAAGACTCCTATTCCGTCGACGTGAACGTCCACGACGGCTTTAGCCCCACCTACACCCCCTCCACATCTGTGGATAACACGATTCGAGTGACGATCACCGTCACAGCGGTCAGCACGCGAGTCGTCACCGTCACCGGAGGCGGCGGCGGTGGCGGTGGTGGTGGCGGGCCAGCACAAGCGCCGACCCCGTCCGAGGCCGACTTCGAATGGAACGTCACCCGCGATCTCGAGGAACTTGACGCGAACAACAAGACGCCGACCGGCATATGGTCGGATGGCCAGACGATCTGGGTGCTCGAAAACGCTCCGTCCGGCGCCGATCGCGTCTTCGCCTACGACCTGGAAACCGGAGCGCGCCAGGAGAGCGTCGAATTCACGCTCGACTCGCGCAACCGCTTCGCGCATGGCGTCTGGTCCAACGGGATCATCTTCTGGGTCGCCGACAGCGGCCAGGACAGGCTCTTCGCCTATCTGGCGGAGAGTGGCGAACGCGTCAGCGATCGCGACATCGATCTGCACGAAGACAACCGCGACCCGCGCGGCATCTGGTCCAACGGCGAGACGATCTACGTGCTCGACAGCATCAAGGACGAGCTCTTCGCCTACAACCTCGAGAGTGGCGAACTGGTCGCCCGATATGCGCTGGACACGCTCAATCGCAGTCCGCGAGGCATCTGGTCCGACGGCGTGACGATCTGGGTCTCGGACGACGGCGCCAAGCGACTGTTCGCCTACCGAATCGAGGGGGATGAACTTGAGCGCTACCTGAGCGAGGAGTTCGGCTTCCAGTCGCTGCTCAAGGCGGGCAACGGCGCCGCCAGGGGCATCTGGTCGGACGGAGATGTCGTGTATGTCGCCGATGAAGTCGACGAACGGCTCTACACGTACAACATCCCCGACGCGATCGACGCTCGGCTGGCGTCGCTCGATTTGACCAATGTCATTCTCGACGAGTTCTCAGCGAATCGTCTTACGTACAGCGCCGTCCCGGTCCAGGGCAAGGTCAGCTCCACGGTCAGCGCGGTCGCCGAGCAGGAAGCAGCAACGCTGGCCATCGTGCCGGTCGACTCCAACGCTGAGCAGGACGGACATCAGGTCCCGCTCGTGGCCGAGACGCAGATCCTCGTAACGGTGACATCGGAGGATGGCAGCCGGACACGGGACTACAGCGTTCAGGTCGGCAAACCGTGTCTCGAGGGATTGGGCAGCGAACGCCTGAACCCGGTCACGTACGTGGGCGGCAGCGTCGCTGAACTTGAAGCCTGCGCGCGCGACAATGGCGTGTCTGCGCTGTATCACTACGACGAGCGCGGCTGGGTCGCGTTCTTCCTCGACGCGCCCGAGTTCCTCAACCAGCCGTTCCGTGCTCGCTTTGCCGACGGTCTGAGTGCGAGCGAACAACTGATCGTCAAGCGGGAACCACCCCCAGCCGTAGCTGCCGCCGAGGCGCCATCGAACTGAAACGCGCGCGCCTCGTGTGGTGTTCGGTCAGCACGGTCGGGCTGTGAGGTCCGCCGTGCGCGTCGGCACATGTCTGACCACCGACCGCGACCTCGATGATGTCGCCATCGCAGCGGATGGCGAAGGATCTGAGACGTGGCCGGTGGGTGCCCATTGATGAGGCAGAGCTCGAGCGAGGAATCCTCTGAACAACTGGTGTTGCAGGCTGAGCGGGGACCCCCCTTCAGCCTTCGGCAGCTTCCCCCACAGAGGGGGGAAGCGAGGATCGGAGTTGTTCAGAGCATTCCCAGGACTCATACACTCAGACCATGACGTTTTCATCGGTGTGCAATCGCGGTCGGTTCAGGTCGGGGTTCGCAGTGAGCGATACCAAAGACCGGCGTCCCGGCTTGGTTGGCTCTGCGGACCGGCACACTCGGCCAACCGACGATCGAGCCCTGGTATGCGGTTCGCTGGCGGACCGCTGATCGTCAGTCCTGGCCGCATACCCACCGGACTTCGCTCCCTGGCGTTACTCAGTACTCGCGGACTTTTGTTGAAGGCCTCGTTGGCGGGCAGGCATACGAGGGTCAGGTAGCTGAGATACGCGATCCGATCGAAATCGAGACGCCTGACGCCCTATATTGGCCCCGCGCCCTCACGTCGACGACGCTCACGGCGACGACCTTGACTACGCTAACTGGCCTGATCGCGACTGCGACACACAACGCGATTACTCTCTCCTGGGATAATCCGTTCGCGTACTCTAACAATCGATCCCACGTCTATCTCTCGTTCCTCTACCATCCCGACCACGAGATCGCGCGGGTCGAACGTGTCTACTCAAACGCTCGCAGCTTCACATTCGACAACTTACAAAGCGGCGCCATTTACCGGGCCAGGATTGAACACTACGGCGTCGATTGAACCACGCAAACAATCACAGTGACCACCACCTCCACTGGACGTTCACCCGAAGACCAATCCAGATGGCGGACGAACAGGCTCCATGCTGACGGTCTTGAGCTTGTCGTAGTTCTATTCGCAGACTCACATCGGGCTCTCGGGATCTGGGTCTGAGCTCACAACCGCTGATCCTCGAGCCAGCCGCAAATCTCCCGGGCGAAGCGTTCGGCTTGTTCCACGATGACGAAGTGGCCGGCCTGCTCGATGTAGACCAGCTTCGAGTTTGGCAGTGCGCGGTGCAGGTCCTCGGCGTTGTCGGGATGGCCAACCAGGTCGTCGGCGCCGTAGAGGAGCAGTGTTGGGCAGTCGAAGCGACCCCAATAGGACTCGAGCGGCGTTCGCTCGAGCGCGCCGCTGACGACGGCGCGGTCAATCGGCGTGGTGCGCACGAGTTGGAAGAGCCAGTCGGCGCGCTCGGGGTTGCGTTTGCTGAAGCCTGGGGCGCAGTGTGTGCGTTCGAAGCGCCGGCGCCATGGCTCTGCATCCTGTTCCTCGGCGACGACGGTTGCCGTCTGGACGTCGGCTGCGTTGGCGAGCGGCGGGAACTTGCCGCCGCCGGAGCCGATCACCACTCCTGCGGGCGAATAGTCGCGCGCGATGACTTGCGCCGCTCGGGCGCCCCAGGCGTGCCCCACGACAATCAGCGAGCCGACGCGGTGTGGCTCAGCCAGCTCCAGTGCAGCCTGGGCAAGTTCCTCGAACGAATAAGGTTGGTCAGGCGATGGACTTTCGCCGATGCCCGGAACGTCGAAGCGGATGATGCGGCCGGCATCGAGCAAGCCGGGCACGACGAAGTCCCAGCTACGCAGGCTCTGTCCCGCCCCGTTGAGCAACAGGAAGGTCCGCTCGCCGTCACCTTCGACCACCGTGTGGATGGTCGCCAAGTCAATGCTCACCGGTCACCGCCTTTTCGGATCGACAACATAGCGCGTTGGGATGCTTCCATCCCGTCACGACTAACCCATGCCGCCTGTTGCTGAGAGACTTGCCGAGGGACTAGCCTCAGGTCATGCCGGAACGAAGGAGTGCGCCATGACGGATCAAGACCAACCTCAGCACGAAGCGATCATCATTGGCGCCGGCGTTGCCGGCATCTACCAGATGTATCGGCTGCAAGAACTGGGCATTGACGCCACCGTGCTCGAAGCCGCGGACGGACCGGGCGGCACCTGGTACTGGAATCGTTATCCGGGCGCCCGCTTCGACTCGGAGAGCTACAGCTACGGCTATTCGTTCTCCAAGGAGCTGCTCGAAGAGTGGGAGTGGAGCGAGCACTTCGCCGGCCAGCCCGAAACCCTGCGCTACCTCAATCACGTGGTCGACAAGTTCGATCTGCGACGCCACATGCAGTTCGGCTGCAAGGTCGCGGGCGCGTCGTTCGACGAGGACCGGAGTTTCTGGACTGTGCATCTGGAGGACGGCCGCGAGATCACGGGCCGCTTCCTGCTCACCGCGATTGGCATGCTCTCGGCCGCCACCTTGCCTCGCATTGAAGGCGTCGAGAGCTTCGAGGGCGAAGCCTGGCACACGTACTACTGGCCGCACGATCCGGTCGAGCTGGCGGGCAAGCGTGTCGCCGTGATTGGCACGGGCGCGACCGGCGTTCAGGTGATCTCGGAGATCGCCGACAAGGTCGGCGATCTGACCGTGTTCCAGCGCCGCCCCAACTGGTGCGCTCCGCTGCACAACGCCCCTATTGACGAGGCCACGATGGCCGAGATCAAGGATTCATACGACGAAATCTTCGAACTCTGCAAACAGACCCCGGGAGGGTTCATTCACGGTCCCGATCCGCGCAAGTTCCGCGATGTGCCCGAGGAGGAGCGCTTCGCACTGTGGGAGCAGATCTACGCTTCTCCCGGATTCAGCGTCTGGTTCAGTAACTTCATCGATGTCGGCATCAATGAGGAAGCGAACGCCGAGTATTCAGAGTTCATCGCCAACAAGATCCGCGGGCGCGTCCACGACCCGCTGACCGCCGAGAAACTGATCCCCAAGGACCACGGCTTCGGCACTCGCCGCGTGCCGCTGGAAACGCACTACTTCGAGGCCTACAACCGCGACAACGTACACCTGATCGACATCAACGAAACGCCGATCGAGCGGATCACGCCGAAGGGCGTCCAGACCTCGTATCAGGAATTCGAGTTTGACCTGATCATCTACGCGACCGGCTTCGATGCGATCACCGGCGCGTTCGACCGGATCAACTTCACCGGCGCCGGCGGTGTCGCGCTGCGCGACAAGTGGTCCGACGGCCCCGACACCTTCCTCGGTATGCAGACCTCGGGCTTTCCCAACCTGCTCATGCTGACCGGGCCGCAGGGCGGCTCCGTCTCGACCAACTTCCCACGCGGCATCGAGACGTCCGTCGACTGGATCACGGACCTGGTCTGCTACATGCGCGACCACGGCTATCGCCGTGTCGAATCGCGCGAAGAAGCCGAATTGGAATGGCTACAGCACGTCCAGGAGATGTACCAGTTCCAGCTCATGAGCAAGGTCAAGAGCTGGTTCACGGGCTACAACTCCAACGTCGATGGTCACGACACCATCCGCTACCAGATCTACCCGGGCGGAGCGCCGCGCTATCGCGAGCGCCTCGAGGAGGTCGCCGGGAACGGCTACGAGGGATTCCAGTTGACTTAGGAGTCTTCTGAGTCACTGGCGTTCGAGGCCCAGCCCCCTCGCTATGGCCTTGGGCGGTTTCCCTTCGCCCCCCTTGCGGGGGAGATGCCGCAGGCAGAGGGGGGACTCCCCTCTCAGGGCTGATCTGATTGCTGTGGGCGGACCCCACCTCCGTTACTCCGTGACATCTCCCCCCGCAAGGAGACCTTTGAATAAGTCCCCTTCGCCCCCCTTGCGGGGGAGATGCCGCAGGCAGAGGGGGGGCTTCCCATCTCAAGGCCTATCTGGTCGCTGGCGGCGGACCCCCCTCTGTCACTCCGTGACATCTCCCCCCGCAAGGGGGGGAGAGGGGAATCATGAGTTTTTCAAAGGTCTCCGTAAGGGGGGAGAGGGGAACTGCGAGTATTGCATTGGTCTCCGCAAGGGGGGAGAGGGGATCAGAGTTGTGCGCTCAACCTAGCGAGGCGTGAACGCGTCAGCCGTAGATGTGCCCTAATGCGATGCGCCTGCTTCGGCTGTGCTAGCTTGATTTCCCGCGCCCTTGGATCGGGGGACAACACACCGTCCTCCGGAGTTGGGTGCGCAGGATTGCATCCTGCCGTGAGCGCCGATCTGAAGACGCGGCAGGGCCAGGAGACGAACTATGACTGAGGACCTTGCTACTGACCAGGCACAAGCAGACCGCGCCGCAGACCAGGCGCAGATTGACGCAGGCGCGATCGCCTTTGCCATGCGCTACCGCGACGACATCATGGGTGATGAGGGGCTTTGTATCGAAGTCCGCGCCGATGTCGAGGGACATGACACGGAGCTGCTTCGTTTCGACTGCTTCCGCGTCGCGCCGCACTACCACTATGGACCCGAGGCCGACGATGAGCGGCTCATGCTCGACTTGACCGCTGCCGGCAACTCCCTCGATTGGACCCTGAACGTCTTCGAACGCGGGCGTCTGCGGTCGATGATCGAGCGTGCGGGCTATCCGTCGGTTGCCAGCTCGCTCGACGAGGATCAAGTCGCCGCTGTGATCCCGAGCGTGGTTAGCACGGCGCGAGAGATCGTCGCGTCGCGTCAGAGCTAATCGGTCGCCGGCACGGCTGCTCGTAGCGCGTCGAGGACGACGCGTCCTCTTGGTGACAATTCGTATCCAACCTCGAGGCTGGTCGTGAGGCCGAGCGCCTTGAGCTTGCGCACGTCGGCCTTGAACTTCGCGGTCTCGCGGCCTTGTGCGGCGGCCAGTTCGGCGGCACGACGACCGGGATCGGAAGAGATTGCCTCCAGTGCGGCTCTCGTCCATGGTCCGTGTTTGGCGCGTGTGTCCATCTTGGCGAGGCGATCGGTGATGGCGCTCAGTTCGTCTGGGTTGAGGCTTGAGTCGACGGCCAGGATGCGGCGCGGATCGGCCTGTTCCCCCAGGCAGCGGAACGCGACCCGATAGAGCGGGGCGCTCGCGTCGCCCGACTTGCGCTGATTGCGACGAATGGCATCAAGCGTGGCCTCGGGCGAGTCGTGACCTGCTGCGCGTGCATCCTCGGGCGAAATCTGCGACGGATCGATCTGCTCGACCGAAGTGACCTCGATCACGTACTGGCCGACGCGGTATCGGCCGCCCGTTCGAGCTTGCGGTCGGCGCCAACGCCGGAACGTTAGCGTTTGCTCTCCGCGGGCGATGGCCTCTTTGTCGCGCTGACGAAACTGCATGACGCTAGCTTTCCCGTCGCATGAACGCGTAGATGTTCGTGGACTTGCGAGCTGGAACGAGCCTCCCGTGTTCACCTTGACCGACGTGGATCGACGGACGGGGCCATCGCTCAGCCGGAACTGGAGGCTGCCAAGCAGCTTGGCGTTGACGTTCTCCCTGGAATGCTAGGAATCCTCTGAATTACTGCCGCCGGTGGCCGCTCCGGGACCCCTTTCAGCCCCCCGTTCAGGCCGGGATAAGGCTTTCGACAGCTTCCCCCGCGATGAGACCTTCGATTAAGTCCTCTTCTCCCCTCTTGCGGGGGAGATGCCGAAGGCAGAGGGGGGGCTCCCCATCTCAAGGCCTATCTGGTCGCTGGCGGCGGACCCCCCTCTGTCACTCCGTGACATCTCCCCCCGCAAGGAGACCTTTGAATAAGTCCCCTTCGCCCCCCTTGCGGGGGAGATGCCGAAGGCAGAGGGGGGGCTCCCCATCTCAAGACCTATCTGGTCGCTGGCGGCGGACCCCCCCTCTGTCACTCCGTGACATCTCCCCCCGCAAGGGGGGGAGAGGGGAATCATGAGTTCTTCAAAGGTCTCCGCAAGGGGGGAGAGGGGATATGTGAGTTTTCCAAAGGTCTCCGCGAGGGGGGAAGCGAGGATCGGAGTTGTTCAGAGCTTTTCTAGTTGTCCTGTCTGGCGCTTCCGGTACTTGCTGCGATCAACGAGGCTCCGGGCGGGATTCCACTGTGGAAGTGTTGGGTGAACTGGCGGCTGAGGAATTCAGGCGCGTCGGGGGCGTAGAGCAGCCACGATTCGCCGGTCCAGTAGAAGAACGCAACCACACCGTGCTGCCCTGCGCAGCGTCCAAGCTCATCGACGCTGCCGCCGATGAACCTGACATCGCTCAGATGTCCATTGGTGAGCCCGTCCAGACAGCGCGGCTTCTCGACGATGACCCGATACGACCTGGTCCGGGAACCGTCGACCGAGCTGACCGTAATCGTGATCTGCGTTTCCTCTCCCAGCGCAACCTGATGACCGTTTTCGGTATCGCCGTCGGCCGGAGCAATCACTACGATCGCCGCCTCCTGGGTCGCGATGGCTTCGACGGTTGTGACAGTTGTGACGGCATTTGCCTGTGCGGTGTAGGAAACACGGCCGGGCGAGAACTCGTCGATCTGCACATCGCTCAGACTGAGTGACGCGAGCTGGGCGACGATCGCGTCGGGCATGTTGTAGGTGTAGACGTGGTCGTCCTGTTCGTCGGCGACGAAGACGATATCGCCATCCGACCAGATGCCGCGCGCGTCGCCGTTGCCTGCCTTGAGCAGCGAGCGGAACGTGAACTCCTGGTCCTCATGACGGACCAGCGCACCATCATCGGCCTGGTAAGCGAATATCCGCTTGGCTCCGTCGTCCGAGACCCAGATTGTGACCCCGTCGGACCAGATCCCGCGCGGACTGCGGTTGAGTTTGTCGAGCGAGTACTGAGCCAGCAGTTCGCCCGACTTGAGGTCGTAGACGAAGAGCGCATCCTTGACGCTATCGAGCACATAGATTGAGTCGCCGTTGGACCAGATGTCGCGAGGGTCGCGGTTGTCCTCTGCGAGTTCGAGGTCTCGGTCCTCGAGTCGCGCTCCCGTGGCCAGCACGTAGGCGAAGAGTCGGTCCTGGCCGCTGTCGGCAATCCATACGGTCTCGGTGTCGGACCAGATCCCGTGGGCGAAGCGGTTGCGACGGTCGAGTTCGAACTCGAGTTCGGTTCCCCGCTCTCCAGTGACGAGGTCGTAGGCGAAGAGCAAGTCCGCTCCGGTCGCCGAGTTCTCCACGACCCACAGCGTGGCGCCGTCGGACCAGATGCCGGTCGGCAGGTCGTTGTCTCGATGGAGTGACTCGATGTCGCGGGTCACGTTCCATTCGAAGTCCTTGTCCGAGGGAACCGGAACCGGTGGCGGGCCACCTCCGCCACCGCCGCCGCCACCAACGCTAACGCCGGTACCACGACCTGCAGTCACGATGATCTTGACTTCGATGCTTGCCTCGGCTGAAGCCGTATCTCCGGCGTACACGGTGACGAGGTGCTCTGATTGTGTCTTGGCGTCGAGGTTGGCGCCGTCTGCTACAACGATCTGGCCGGTCTCCCGAACAATCGCAAATTCCGAGGACCCGGAGACTCGGTAACTGAGCACGTCACCGTCGACGTCGGAGGCCGTCACTCTGGCGCCGACATCTGCGCCATCTTCCGCTTGTTCCGAGACCGAGCGAGTCGTCTGCAGCGTTGCGAACGTGGGCGGATCGTTTACCGGCCTGATCGTGACGGAGACCACGGCGCTACTCGACCGATTGTCGTCCGAGACCGTGTACATAAACTCGTCTACGCCGTCGTGGTTGAGACCCGGCCGGTAGGTGACGAGATAGTAAGGGTCAGCTCCAAGAACTGCGACACCCTTTCCTGGTCTGCCAACTGAAGTAACAGTGAGCATCCCATCTTCGGGGTCTCGATCATTACCCAACACGTCAATGGTTACTTCGACATCTTCATCCGTATTTGCCGAATCGCCGGTCGCGATTGGCGGTTCATCAATGTTCTCGACGCCGATTGAGACGGTTTTGCTGGAGCTGGCGCGGGACGGGTCGGTGGCGGTGATCGTCACGTTGTACGATTGGCGGTCCTCGTAATCAAGTGACGCATTTGGTCCGACGCGCAGTTGGCCGGACCCGCTGTGGACCGTGAAGACGCTCGTATCTCCGCCGGTGAGCGTGTACGACAGCGTGTCCAGTTCAGCGTCCGTCGCGGTAACGGCGGAACCGACTCTGGTTCCGGCGGATGAGTTTTCCCGCACGGAGCGCTCGATCTCGACATCCGGAAACACCGGCGCCGTATTCATGATCGGCATCGGCGCGACAGGTTGACTGGATGTTCGACTCAGGACCTTTCCAGCACCGTGGCCGTCGTTGTAGTTCGCAGTCACACGCAGGTACTGACCCACCGTGCCATCAGTTGGCTCGTACGACGCGGATGTCGCGAAGGCGATGCTGGTCCAGGTGCTGCGGTTTGCTGATTGCTCCCAGGTCCAGGACTGGACGGCCAGCATTTCGTCGGGGTCGGTGAGCGTCGCGCCGAGCGCTGTCCCGACCAACGGCTGCTCGGAAGAGAGCGTGAGGCTGCCCAACTCGTCAACATTGAGCACGCGAATCGTCAGCGGATGACTGGCGGTATTCTCGCCGTCGCTCGCCGTGACTGTGATTTCATACACGTTGTTTCCATTGGCGTCGTCGGCGGCCTCGAAGTCCGGAACCAGGGCAAACCTGAGCACGCCGTTTGTGAACATCAAGTTGCCACTATCGACGCCGATGAGCGACAGGATTAGCTGTTCCATTTCGGGATCGGTAGCCGTGAAGTTCCACGACATGCCTGTGACGTGCTCATCCATTTCGATAGCAGTGGGTCCCATGATCACCGGCGACTCATCAACATTGATCACGGTGACCGTCACGTCCAGTCTGGAATCGAACACTTGGTCGTTGGCGATCACTCTGACCTGGTAATTGTTGTCGCGGTTGGCGTCGGCCCGGGCGTCGAAGTCGGGAGGCGTAATGAACGTGAGATCGCCGCCGTCGGCGAGCTCGAACTTGCTGCGATCCGGGCCTGCCAGCCTCAGGGTCACTGTCTCCCCCTCTGGGTCGTCGCCACGGTAGTTGCCGATTGTGCCAGTCGCGTTCTCTTCGAAGAAGATGTTGGCCGGACCGCTGATCTCGGGCGGCTCGTTGACTCGAGTGACTCTGACCAGGAACTCGAGAGCATCGTAATATTCGCCATCGGTGACCCGAATCTGCGCGTAGTAGCTGTTGTTCGTATTGTGGTCAAGTGGATTCTCGAAATCCGGAGGCGAATTGAACCGCAGTTTCCCATCGATGTCCGCGTTAAACTCTCGCCAGTCAACGTTATTGCCTTCAAATTGTTTCGCGACCCACCACTCGAGACCGCCTCCAACGCCCTCGAAGTCGTCCGCATCCGGGTCTGTCGCGTTGAAGTTAAAGAGGACGCCGGTGAAGTTCTCTGCTACGGATGTGGTTACAATGTGCAAGCCGTCGATATCCGGGCCCTCATTCTTGTCTGTGATCAGTACTGTGACTTCGATGGTATCGTCGATTTCCCTGTCTGGGTCGCCGTCGATGTTCTTCCGATCACTGACCCGAACCGTGAACACGTACCGCTTCCGACCTTCATAGTTGAGAGTTTGGCCGACTTCAAGTTGGCCGTTTCGTTCATTGATATCGAACCAGTCGTCAGCAGGAGGTGCGAACGTATAGTAGAGTCTGTCGTTGTCGGGGTCTGTCGCACGGAGTCGGGCGCCGATCCTTGCTTCATGGTGAGAGCGCTCTTCGATGCTGCGCTCTGCCGTATCTGTTGCAAACTCAGGGTCGTGATTGGCCACATTTGGTGTGCCGAGAACCGTGGCCGTCCAGGCGCCGGCGCCGGCCGAGTTGCTGGCTCGGACCTGTAGGTCGTACTGCGTCTCGTTGGCGAGATTGCTGACGGTATACGTGAAGGGCCCTACGCCCGCCTCGCTGACGGCGGGCGTCGCCGTGCTCCACTGGTCGTCGGCCTTGTCCGTGGTATCTGAGGCGATGTGACGAACGTCGTAGGAAGCGATGTCTCCACCGCCATCGTCCAGCGGCGCGTCCCAGGCCAGACCGAGTGCGAGGTTGCGTTCGTCCACCGTGAAGTTTGTCGGTATTCCGGGGACGACCGGAATGCTCACGGTAGCGGGCGGGTTCCAACTTCCCACGCTTTGGCTGTTGACGGCGCGCAACTGGATTTGATAGCGGATGCCAGCAGTCACCCCGGTCAGGTCGTAGCAGGCGTCGGCATCGGTCGCAATGCCTTCCACCAACTGCCAACTGGTCGTGAAGTACCTGAGATCGTAACTGGTGATCTCAGACTCTCCCCGTTCGGCAGGCGCGCTCCAGCAAACACGGAAGGCATTGTTGACGACCGTCACGCGCATATCGCGGGGCTCGGACGGACCGAACCCATGGCCGTACATTATGATTTCGACTCCATCGAGCGTTCCCTGATTGCCGGAGCGCTCATCCCGGACATGCAGTTTCCACACACCTTCAGGGTTCTCGCCGAGATGCCTGGCCGATCCCAGGCGGAACTCCTCGTCGATTCGCAAATAGAGACTCTCAATGGGGCCTAAATTGAGGTTGCGGCTTTCAGTGAGCACTGAAATAGCCCCGGACGGAGATTCCAGCTCGATCCGGAGGTTGCGAACATTCGGGTGGTCAAGGTCAACCGTGATCGCGATGTATTCAATGAATTCCACATAGGAACCAAACTCGAATGTTTTGGTAATCATTGAGTTACCGTCGGGAATGTCCTCTGAGCCAGTCCAGGAGTGTTCGTCTGTCCTCATCCCCGGCAGATTCGTCCAGTCAGTTGCCAACGCCACAGCAGCGCCGGCGTCGACCATACCAAATCCGTAGGAGTGACTGAAGTGATAGCGCTCACTCGTTGAACCGTACTTCAGCGCGCCGGTGGTCCAGCTGCTATGACTCGGGTCGTTCTGACGAGCGGATGCGGCCAGAATCAGTTTGACGTCTCGCCATGTCAGGTCGGTGTTGGCCGACCGTACCAGGGCCGCCACACCGGAAACGATGGGCGCCGCTGCAGAGGTGCCGGCAAAGTTCGTACGATATCGATGTTGGTTGTTGATGGTCGTGATATTTGCAGCGGCGGATATACCTCCAGGCGCACAGATCCAGAGATTCGGCCCGCGTTCGGAGTTAAAGGACCGAATATCATAGTAAGTCACGGCGCAGACAGCGATGACTCCATAGTGATTGAGATACTCGTCGAGATTGGCGTATTCGCCATCGAGATCATCATTACCGCCAGACAGCACAAAGACGGAGCCCTTGCCGTTGAAACCACGCCGAAGGCTGTTCTCAAGCGACCAGCGGCCGAGTGTTGATGCGAAGACGAGTCCACCCTGGACGTCGGCAGCGACACCCCAGCTATTGTTGTACACAGCGATGTCCGAGGCGTAAGAGGAGAACGCGCCATCCACTTCCCAATGTGAAACGAGGCCGTCGTAGCCAATATTGCTCATTGAGACATTCGCTCTTGGCGCCACTCCACGTATGCCCGTCTCGTCATCCCGGGCAGCGATAATCCCTGTCACTGCTGTGCCATGACCAAGGTCAGCAGTATAAATGTCGGGTGCAAACCAGTTGACGCTAAGTGATGAGTTGTAGTTGGGGCGGATATCATCGTGCCGATAGTGCAACCCATCATCGTTCACCATGATATTGATGCCTTCGCCCTTGGTCGTTTCCCAGGCCGACTCGACGTTGATGTCGAAGCCTGGGTTACTGCCAAACTGGTTGGTATTGTTCATATGCCATTGGCAACCGTACAACGGGTCACTTTGCGACGTAGTGCGATTGAGGCAATCCTGGATATCGGAGGGCAACTCGTCGGGTTGGAGGTGAATTGCGTATCCGCCTTGCCCGCCGTCCTGTGGCTTGACCTTGACATACGACGTGCCGGGATTGAGCTTTCCCCGGATCCAGAAGGCGAGCCTCGATCGACTATCCGCGTCCCAACCACTGTGGTTCAAGACCTGGAAGTCGCGATCATCGCCCAGCCTGTCGTTGAGCCCAGCGTCCTGATGAACGGTCGCAGTGAAGGAGAATTCGCTTCCGATCGGCAGGCCATAGATTCGAACCCACGTAGGTTCGTCCACGGTGATGCTGAAATGGTCGATGTCGGTCGTCGAGCTGAGGCGGCCTGCTTCGGGCCGGTGGAACAGCAGGGGAGTCGCAGCTGATTCACTGGTTCCGGGATTTGAAGCAGCTTCCGCGTGCAGTGTGTACGGTCCGATATCACCGGAGTCGGCTCCTCGTACCTTGATGTAGTAGGTGCCTGAGCCGAGTTGGCGGCGCAGCATGAACGAGCTGGGATAGTTGAGGAATGCGCTGTCGTCGTCATTGGCGAGGTTGGTTCCCTGGGAGTCGAGCAACTCACCATATGTGTCGACATCGCCGAACGTCTGTACCCAGAGATCTGTGGAAGCGGACAGTTCGAGCTTGAAGTAGTCATGGTCGCCGGCGGCGCCGCCGGTCGGCCCGATCCGGCCTGCGGCGAGAACGTCGATGGTGATCGTGGTTGCGGTGGCGAGCGTCTCTCCGGGATCAGCGACGGCCTGTCCGTGGAGGACATAGGTCCCGGTAGCGGTCGAGTTGTTGTTCCTGACACTGAGGAAGTACGTGCCCACCTCCAACTGCCTGCGGACCGACGAGTTGAGCGGCCCGTGAGGGAGATAAGCATTGTCGTTCGACGTGAGCAAGGTTGAGCTGGAGTCTTCCAGCCTGAAATGTGTGTCGAGATCGCCGCTGGTGTAGAGCCAGACATCCGTGCTCTGGGCGATATCGATCTTGAAGTAATCGATGTCGCCGGCCTGGTTAATCGCGCCGTTGACGGTTGAGCCCAGCGTGAACGTCGTCGCCCCCGACTGCGTGCCGCCGTGATCCAACGTCGTCGCCACGGTTGTGGTTGACCAGGGACCGTCGGCGCCGTTGTCGGCGCGCATCTGCAGGTCGTACTGAACGCCGTCCAGCAGGTCGGCCAGGAGGTGCTCCAGCGTGCCCGCCGTCCAGACGCCTTCAATCAGCGTCCACGATTGGTCGGTCCCGTCATTGAGGGCCGTCTCGACTACGCGCAGGTCATAGGAGGTGATCGCGGTCCCGCCGTCGTCAGCGGGCGCGACCCAGGTCAGCGTGAGCGAATTGGTGGTCGTCGTGGTCACCGTGAGACTCGTCGGCGCGCCGAGGGTCGATTGAGCCTGCGCATTGCATTGAGCGACCAGGACACAGAGCAGCGCAAGCGCAATTCCTGCGAACAGTGCGACGGTTCTCACTGGAATTTGATCGCGACTTCCCAATTGGGGCTCGAAACGATCACTCCTTCCTGAGTGGCCAAGTTGTTGGCGAGGCTGAGCGAGGGAAATCCCGGTTCGGTCTCAACGAAGTAGGCGTTGGGCAGCGACTGCAAGGGTTCGGCCCGACTCAAGTCGATCCCGTTCTCAAAGAAAAAGAGCGAGATACGGGTTTGATCCCAGTCCGGATCGAGAGCCAACAGGACGCCGCCCGGCAACGTCATCAGCTGTCCGCCCGACCGTGCCCGGAAGATCGGCTGACCTGCGCCCTGATCGGAGTCGGCCTGCCTGTGGACGATGCTTCGAGTTCCGTATTCGGCAACTACTGCTTCGGCGCCGTTGTTCGCACTCGGCTGGAGAATCAGATCGGATTGCAGGACCACCGTCCTGGTGCGGTCGCCGTCTTGCCAGGTGTATTCCTGCGCTGGTGCGGAAGGGGTCAGGGGACCATCGCTGTTTGCGCGTTCACTGGTATGAGAGCCGGCCGTCAGGCCGACCGATGTCGGCGAGTCAGCTCGCTCGCTGGTGTCCGTCTCATCTCGTGCGATCGCCGTGACTGGCGCTGAGGCCGACCAGGCGCGCGCAGCGGCAGCACTCGCGCTGAGGAAGGAGGGCGCGGTTAGGGGAGCGGACCTCTGACGCGGTTGGCTGACGAGCCGGGGGGCGAACTTGCCTGGTTCCTTGCCTGGTTCCTTGCCTGGTTCCTTGCCTGGTTCCTTGCCTGGTTCCTTGCCTGGTTCAGTGGCGACCGATGCAACCACGCTGTCGCTGGTGGGCGGGCCAAGTTGGGTCAAGAGCGCAATGTTGCTCAGCAACAAGGTGAGCCCGATGACGGCGGTGAAGATCGAGACCAGCACGCCCACAATTCTGCCCCCCACGAGTCGGCTCATGGACGTTGAGTGCATGAGTGTGTCTGAAGATACCGGTCTGTACAGACATTCTCAATCGGGCAGGACGAGCGGGACGCCTTCGGGATCGAGGCGATGCACTGGATCTGGTTTCAGCCTGGCCGCCGGCAAGATCGCTGGGTCGTATGTGCGCGGAAGACGCCGAACGACTTGCTGTAGAGCGATGCGACGGATTCTTGAAGACAGATTCCTTCCGCGCAGTCATTCGGCCGCAGTCGCTGGGCGAGCAGTCGCTAGGCGAATGGTGCGATCCGAAGCGGGTTCAGGTCTGCGGATCCCGTTTGAGCGCAACGCAAAGACTCTCGACCTAGGAGTCCTCGGATAACTGGGGTCGCAGGCTGAGCGGGGACCCCCCTTCAGCCCCCCGTTCAGGCCGGGGGCAGGCTTTCGGCAGCTTCCCCCGCAGAGGGGTGAAGCGGGGATCGGAGTTGTTCAGAGCATTCCTCGTTGATGACAAGGGCGTGCTGTTTGCGATCGTTGCGTTGCTACCAAGACGTCGGTACTTCTACAGCCGGCGACTGAATCGGCCAGGGTATTGGGCTGCTCGGTCGGACAGCGACTCTCCTCTGGTCACTCATTTGTGTTTCCAGTCGCACGGCGGCAGCGAGTGAGCGGTGACCGGCCATCGGGGTCAATGGACGGTTCGTTCCCACTTGCCTACGCTGGGATTTATATACCGTACGACTATCCAAGTGCGAAGTCGGGCGAGAAGAATCAATGACAACCGCCAGCGCTGACACGATTACCAAGACTCTCAGCCTGACTGAGGATCTGATTCTGATGCTCCTCAACGAGGAGAGCGGTTTTTTTCAACCGGTGCCAGGTTGGACCCTGAACTGCGTGATCGCCGGCGCGGCGCTCGCGGAACTGTCGCTCATGTCACGCATAGACTCGGACCTTGAGTCGTTGATCCTGCTGGACGAGACAGAGACGGGCGACGCCTCCCTGGACCCGATCCTGCGCGAGATAGCCGGCGAGCCTGGTCAACACAACGTCCAATATTGGATTGAGCGGCTCGCGCCGCATACGGAGATGATTGTCGACCAGACGCTGGAGCGTCTGGTCGAAAACCAGATCCTGAAGCACCATGCCGGCGAGTTTTGGACGCTGGCGCCCAATCTGGGCCAGTTGGACGAGTACCTGAACTCGCGCGACGGCACGGTGGTCGATTTCGTCCGTACGCGGATCAGCAAGGTGATCTTTGAGAACGAGATCCCCGATCCGCGGGACGTGATCATCATCAGTGTCGTGAACGCCTGCGATGTCTTCAACTTGATGTTCGAGCTCGAGGAGGAATCAGAGGCTCGAATTGCGTTCGTTTGCAAACTGGATGTGATCAGCAGGTCGATCATCGAAGCGGTCACCCAGAGCGTGGCCGCTCCGCTGCTGCAACGTCCACCCCTGACCAAGCCGATTCCGAAGGCGCCGATGCGTCACCTGCTGCTGAACCGGCACCTGCGCGAGGGCAACCTTCCCGCGCTATTCGCGGACCTCGCCAAGCGGCACGGTCCGGTGTTTGAGCTCAGTCCCCCGTTTCAGAAAGAGCGAATGATCGTTCTGGCCGGTGAACAGACGAACCAGTGGGCGCATCGCCATGGACGGATGTATTTCAGAGCCAAGGAGTACTTTCAGCGCCTTGAGGAGATCTATGGCGTCGCCCGTTCGATCCATTCGATGGACGGAGCGGAACATTTTCGCTATCGCAAGGCGATGCAGCCTTCTTACTCTCGCGAGTCGTTGACGAAGCGGCTGGATGAAGTCCAAGGCAATGCCCAGACCCATATGGCGACCTGGAACGTTGGTGACGCGCTGATGGCATGCACCAACCTGCGAGAATTGATGAACACGCAGATCTCGCCGCTGCTAATCAGCGCCGACACGCAAGACATTATCAATGAAGTCATCGACTACAAGACGCGCGCTGAATGTGGGTCTCTTGAAGGTCTTGCCGGGGTTCATGCTGCACACGCCGTCGACCAGATGACGTGCGAAGGCTGTGGACGAGTTGATCGCGCGGATCCAGATGACCCACTCGCCGGCCCAACGGCGTGGGCAACCGCGCGACGTAGCCGATGGCTACCTCGCCCTCAACGCGAGCGATCCACAGTTCTTGCCGGAGTCGGACTTGAACGTGCCCCTGGGCACGATGTTGATGGCGAGCATGTACCTCGGCGACCAACTGGGTTTCGCCGTCTACGCCATGGTCACGCACCCTGAACTCTACGAGCGGGTCACTGCAGAGGCCGACGCGCTATTTGCCGATGGCGATGCGAACGGCGCTGATCTGCGACCCGAGAAGATCGACGTGACGCATCGATTGCTGATGGAAACGCTGCGGATGTACCCGATCGTCGCGATGGGAATGCGGCACGTGACGAATACGTGCGTGGTCGACGGCTTTGAACTGCCGCTGGGCGCGCGAGTTGTGATTGCCTCGACGGCTGCGCACTACATGGAGGATGTGTTCCCCGACCCCTGGACATTCGACATTGACCGCTATCTGCCGCCTCGTAACGAGCATCTCGGCGCCGGCTACGCCCCGTACGGACTGGGCACGCATGCCTGCTTGGCGTTCCGTTGGTCCGAGGTGCAGTTGGCGCTGAATCTGCTGATGCTGGCGCATTACTTCAGGTTCGAGATGGCCTCCGACCCGCCCAAGCGATTGATCAACTCGTTCCCGTCACAGTCGCCCAGCGACAAGATCCGGTTCCGGATCGTTGAGCAGAGTCACGAGCTTCCCGTCTGAGTTGCGGGCCGAGGCGTCGCCCCGCACGGAGACCTTTGAAACACTCATGATTCCCCTCTCCCCCCCTTGCGGGGGGAGATGTCACGGAGTGACAGAGGGGGGGTCCGCCGCCAGCGACCAGATAGGCCTTGAGATGGGGAGCCCCCCCTCTGCCTGCGGCATCTCCCCCGCAAGGGGGGCGAAGGGGACTCATTCAAAGGTCTCCAGGCTGTACGAACATGGCGGGGTGCATATCTGGTGGTGAGCGATTGAGAGGTCGTAGCCTCGCGAAGCGGTACCGGTCCCCGCTCGGGGGCGGGAACGGAGAAGATCTCCAAGCGCAACTTTTCAAAGGTCTCCGCACGGAGCGCGGGACCTTGAGTTCAGCACCACCGGTGGCGGCTTCGGCGGATGGCGGCCTCCAATCCCCCAGACGTTTCGTGCAGCGCGACGGTGTGTGGCTGTCTCGATTCGAACACCTCGGCGACCGTTTCGAGGGTCACCAGGTGACAAAAGAACCTCGCTCAAGCACTTACATAACGAAAGAATCTGCCTATAGTGGGGCATCGGCTTCGTTGTGGAGCTTGTGGAGCTTGTGGAGACCGGGGAATGATGCGTCAACTCTCGCGATGGGCACGGCTGATGTGCCGGGTCGTTATGGAAGTGGGCAGCGCCCGCGCGACGCGGCTGCTTGTCGGAGTCGCGGCGGCAGTCCTGCTCGGCGCGCTGCTGTCCAGCTCCTGGTCCGTGCATGGCCGGAGCCCCGACCCGGCGTCACTAGACAGCCACACGAGCGGCGGCTCGGCGCCGATGCAGTCCGTGCAGCCAGAGGTATTGGTCACTCCGACGTATCTGCGAATCTCCGAGGGCGGCAGCGGCAGGTATTGGGTCTACCTACGAAGCGCGCCCAGCGCCGACGTGACCGTTGTCATCAGCGCGGGTGCGGGCGTTTCGATCCACCCGTCGCAGGTCAAGTTCACGCCTGGGAACTGGCGCAACTCTCAGATCATCACCGTCACCGCACTGGATGACGCGGATGCGAACGACGGCACTGCCACCATCACCCATGCAATCAAGACAGGCAGCGCATCGGAGTACCTAAACTCAGACGTGGAGAGCGTGCGGGTGGCAATCGAAGACGACGACGACGCCGGGATCAGCACGTCGCCGGCTCGGATGCGAATCGCCGAGGGCGACTCGGGAACCATCGACGTGAGGCTGGAAGCTCCGCCGACAGCCGATGTGACGGTCAGCGGGACGCTGAGCGACAGCGAGTGGGCCACGATCGAGCCGTCGACGCTGACCTTTACCAGCACCGATTGGAGCACGCCGAAGCCGTTCACGGTTACCGGCACGGATGACCAGGTGCGGAATCCTTGGGATGAGCGCCCGACGCTCAGCGTCAGCTTCGCGGGCTCCAGCAGCGATACCGATTACAACGGTCTCGTTGGGCCCCGTGTGCGCCTGGAAATCGCGGACGACGAAGGGACTGGGGGGTGCCTACACGTCTATCCAAGGCGTCTCTACATTCCCGAGAGCGGGACAGTCACATTCACCGTCGCGCTGTGCACCAAGCCCACGGCGGGGAGTCCATTGGACACTCCTCAGGTCGAGATGCGCATTGACGTCGGCGGCGATGTGACGACCAACCCGGGGCGGCTTATCTTCACCGAGTCGAACTGGGCATCGGGCCACACGGTGACCGTCAGCGCCGGCAATGACGACGACGGCGCGAACGACGAGCTGACGATCCAAATCTCAGGCGCGAGTGGTACCGACTCCATCTACGTGGGGTCATCGGCCGATGTCGTGACGACCGTCATCGATGACGACACCGGTGGAATCATCAACCCCATCAACATCACGGTTCCGGAGGGTGGCCGGGGCTACTACACGGCTGCGATCATTTCTGAACCCTCGGGCACGGTGACCATCTCCATTGCAAGCGCCCCTGGTGTGACACTGAGCGCCACACGGCTCAGCATCAGTCCGTCGAACTGGGAGACGCCGCAATATGTGATTGTCAGCGCGCCCGCCGACTCCGTGACCGAGGATGTTGGCCTCCAGTTGGCTCACACGATTGGCGGCAGTTCGGTTGAGTATGACGTCATCACCCTGCCCGATGTCATGGTCACCGTGGCCGACGGCGGCGCGGGTCCGACGAACTTCGCTCGCGCCGACGAGACCGACGGCACGCAGCTCAGTTGGGGTGCGCCGCCGACGCCGCTCACTCCCGGCCTGCGTACCACGGTCTACCAATACGAGATCGAGCGATCCGTCGAGGGCGGCGCATTCGCATTCGTCACCTGCGTCGACGCGGACTCGACCAGCTTCCTCGATGACAATGTCGACGTCGATAAGACGTACCGATACCGAGTTCGCGCGGTCTACTACGCCACCACTCGTTGCGTCACGCCGCGAGACATTGAGCTGACATCGGGCACGCTCGTGGCGCATTCTGCAGGGGGGGTCTGGTCGGACGGCGACACGATCTGGGTCGCGCACGAGGCCGACAGCAAGCTCTACGCATACGATCTCGCGACGGGCGCGGCACAAGCCGGCGATGACATCACGGCGCACAGCGACACAACCAGTAGTCCCCAGGCTGACTACTCAGATGTCGATGGCGGGCTCTGGGGCGACGCAACGCGCATCTGGACGGTG
Source organism: Dehalococcoidia bacterium (assembly GCA_965261715.1). Lineage (GTDB taxonomy): Bacteria > Chloroflexota > Dehalococcoidia > Bin125 > Bin125 > Bin125. Next base: position 1,365,866 of record OZ253471.1, on the reverse strand, counting down.
ACCGCAAATCACATCGAACACATCAATCATGCCGAAGAAGTCGGGTTCGTCCCGTACCAGAAATCGGACGGCGCGTTTCTCTCAAGTGAGGTCGTGCAAACAAGTGGGGACATGCGACCTTTGGGTTACCCGGGTGGAGTAGACCGCAAGCAGCTTCCCGAGGCCGAGGCGTTCTACGGTGACGGCTCGACGTTCTGGGCTGCGGGCTCGGGGCGCGACACCTTGTTTGCGTACGACGCGTCCACGGGCGAGCGCGAGTTTGGCAAAGACATCGTCGTGCCCAGCTCGATCTGTCAACACGATGAGGTCGTGGGCATCTGGCACGATACATCGCGGAGTTTGTTGTTCCTGTCGACGAAGTGTTCCACGAAGAAACTGTTTGCGCTTGATCTGTCGGAGGGAACGGCGAACGCGCACCATATCCACGTACACGACGTCACGTTGGCTCAGGGGCATGGCTCGATCAATGGATTCTGGTCCGACGGCGACGTTGTCTGGGTCAGCTCCAACACGGGGTCGGCCGCGACCAGGGACAGTCTGCTTGCTTACCCGCTGCACAACAACCGCCAGTATTCGGGCTGGTCCTCACCTCCTGTCGTGGTCTCGGTCGAAGTGGATGAGGACTCGATCACCCAGACTGAGGCGACGGTCACCGTGAATGTCAGTGGGGCCAACGACACAGACGTTCACATGCGCTACGCGCCCGCCGCGGATCCTGAGAACTGGACCAAAACCTCACTTGCCGGTGCATCCGGCGTCGAGTCGGTGGAGTTCCCACTCACGGGGCTGACCTCGGACCGTGAGTACAACGTGGAGGCCTCATACGTCAGTACGTTCCCGACCAACCGCACGAAGACGAACAGTTTCACGACGCTGCCGCCCGCTATTGAGTCGGTGGGGGCGATCAGCAAGACCCAGACAACAGCCGTCATCCAGGCCGTGATCAGCGCACCCAATGGCGATTCTAAACAGGTCCATCTTCAATTCCGCGTTAAGGGCGAGACCGCCTGGCAGTCAACGGTTCCGGTAGACACGACCGATGCATTCGCTGACTTCTCGCTGAGCGGCCTCACCTCCGGTACCGACTACGAGCTTGAGGCCTCGCTGGACAGCGGCTTCCCGACCGACGGGACGGTGGCCGGCAAGTTCGCGACTGACCCGCCGAGCGTGGATTCAGTCGTCGCCAGTGAAGAGTCGCAGACCGGCGCGAAGATCACCGTGTACGTCACGGAGCCCAACGGCACTGCCCAGGTCTACATCCAATACCGGGCGGACGGCGAGTCCAGCTGGGAGACCAGGTCGGAGATTGTCCCCCTTCTCGCCACCTCGCACGAGTTCATTCTCACCGACCTGATCTCCGGCACGAGGTACACCATCGAAGCGTCCTTCGACAACACCTTCAACAACGCCGACGCAAAGAAGTCGGCCATCTTGACGACACTGCTGCCGAGCGTGCAATCGATCAGTGTCAGTGACGAAGGACAGACAACGGCGACTGTCCTTGTCGGCGTTGCGGCGCCCAATGGCTCCGTGGTGCATCTGCGCTTCCGCACTGGTACCGATAGTTGGAGGAACACCAAGAAGGCGGTTCTGCCGGGCGAGTCGTCGATCGAGTTTGGGTTGCGAGGTCTGATCTCCGACCGCGAGTACGAGGTGCAGGCCTCGTACGATTCCAACTTCCCGGAGACCGACGTCACCAAAACGGCGACATTCACGACCTTGCCGCCCAACGTGTACTCGGTGACTGTTCGCGACAAGACCAAGACGACCGCGAACGCCTATATCAAGATTGCTGCGCCGAACAGTGACTCGCAGACGGTCCGGCTGCGATACCAGCCCAGTGCAGCGCCAGCAGATGACTGGACCGATGCGAATCCAGCCACCAGCACCGACGCGTCGGCGACGATAGCGCTCTCGAGTCTGACCGAGGCCACTCAATATCTGGTCGAGGCGACACTGGCCAGCGACTACACCTCTGGTGTGCGCTCGACGGTGTTTTCCACCCTGGGCGACGATCCGATTGTCGAGGATGTGTTTGTCTACGATGCCGACATCAACCAGGAGGACGCGACGGCGACGATTGTTGTCGCGAACGCGGGTGGAGACGCCCATGAGGTCCACTTGCGATATCGCACGGCGGGTGAGACGCCGGGCGCCTGGAGCGCAGAGGACCTGAAGGCCGACACCGATCCGTCCGCCGCGGACACCGCAACCATCCCGCTTACCAATCTGACCGCCGGCACGCAATACGACGTGTAGGCGTCGCTCGACTCGACGTTTACAACCGGGACTCAGCAGACGCCCTTTACTACCGATGATCCGCCCCCGGAGATTATCAGTGTGATCGCGACAAGCGATTCGTCGACCGAGGCGACGGTCATCGTCCTGATCGACCATCCCGACGGCAGCATGTTCAACGTGGGCTACCGCACCACTGGCACGCCACCCGGGGCCTGGAGCGCGCCCGTTGAGTACATGGGCGACACGTCCAGACACGCGCTGATCCTGTCCGGCCTGTCTCCTTCGACGGAGTATGAGGTGACGGCGGTGTTTAGCACTCCCTTCCTCGCTTCCCCGGACGTATCAGACTTCGTCACCACATTGGCGGCGGATCGGATGCTCCGACAAGTGACTGTGACTGAGATCGCGCAGATCGCCGGTAGAGTCGACGCGCAGGGGACCGTTACTGTCACCATTGACGACGCGAACAACGTGTCCCGGACTGTGTATCTGCAATATCGCGAGATAGACGGGGCCGTCTGGAGTGACCCACCGCTGGAGGTCGACGGCATCGATAGCACGACGCTGATAATCAACACATTCATGGTCAGCACGCACTACGAGCTGCAGGCGTCGTTCGATTCCAACTTCACCGACCCAGCGCAAGTCACCTTCTGGACTCCCGACGTCGCAGACGTCACGGTGAAGGACGAGACGGAGCAATCCGCGAACGTCGTGGTCATGATCGATCATCCTGGGGAGGCGGAGAAGACCGTCCACCTCCGCTACACACCCGTCGATGATGCTCAAGTTCAACGCAGGTCAAACACGGGGAATGGCGGTCAGGGTAGCTCGACGGCATGGACGACTACGAACGGCAAAACTACTGGCAACAGTGTCGAGATCCCGGTATCCAGCTTGCTGCCGGGTCAGGAGTACAAGGTCGATGCGTCGCTTGACAACAACTTCGAGCGCGGCGTCGAGACGGCCAGCTTTACGACCCCAGGGCAACCGGGTACGGGTGGCGGCGGAACCAAGCCCGGACCGGGCGCCACGCCTCCGGTCATCACCGGCGGCGGTGGAGGCGGCGGCGGCGGAGGCGGTGGCGCTCCTCCGCCCAAGCCGGTCCCGTCCGATGCTGATTTCCGGTGGAACGTCACCCGCGACATCAACTCGCTGCATGGCGACAACGGTCAGTCCACCGGGATCTGGGGCAAGGGCGAGTTGCTCTGGGTGCTGGAGAATGCTCGATCGGGACCGGACCTGCTCTACGTCTATGAGCTAGAGACCGGCGAACGTGTGGAGGATCGGGAGTTTGAGCTGCATTCCAGCAACCGCTTCTCGCATGGCATCTGGTCGGACGGCGAAACGCTGTGGGTTGCCGACAGTGGCCGCGACCGCCTCTTTGCCTATGACCTTGAATCGGGCGAGCGTCTGCTCGATCTTGAGATTGAGTTGCATGAGGACAACGAGAATCCTCGCGATATCTGGTCCGACGACGAAGTGATGTACGTGCTCGACAGCCGCAGAGATTCACTCTTTGCTTATGATCTGGAGACTGGCGATTTGCTCGCCGAATACGAACTCCACAAACTGAACCGCGACCCGCGCGGTCTGTGGTCCGACAGCGTTTCGCTGTGGGTCTCGGATGACAACGCCAATCGTCTGTTCGCGTATCGGATCGACGGCGACGAGTTGAAGCGCGTTGCGGACGAGGAGTTTGGCTTCCTCCAGTTGTTGCGTGCCGGCAATGGCGATCCGCGCGGCATCTGGTCCGACGGCGGGGTGATCTACGTGGCCGATGATCGGAACGACAAGATCTACACCTACAACATGCCCGACGCGATCGATGCACGGCTGGAATCGTTGACGTTGAGTGAGGTCGCGATTGGCAAGTTCTGGCCCTGGCGGAAGTCTTACGCGCCTATTCTCCTGGGCGGGCTGACCGACACCACGGTGGAGGCGACCGCTTTCCAGGAGGAGGCCACGGTCACGCCGGCTCCTGCGGATATTGATAGCGATCCGGAGAACGGTCACCAGGCCGACGTCGCCGACAAGCATGAAATTACGATCACGGTGACGTCGCCGGACGGCAGCCGAACACGGGTCTATCGCGTCTCGCTCCGCTATTGCCTGTCCGATCTTGCCGATGCGGGTCTTAGCGACGTCACCTTCAGCGGTGGCAGCCTGGACGAACTGTCGGCCTGTGCGCTCAGTCTCTCAGTGGAAGCCATCTACAACCACGCGGACAGCGGTTGGACTGCGTTGTTCCCCAGCGCGCCGGAATTCCTCAGTCAGCCCTTCTTCAATCGGTTCAGCGAGGGCCTGCCTCCTGGCCAGCCGCTGGTCGCCAAGCGGAGGAATGCAGCTGTCGAACGTGGGCCGTGTCTCTCTGATTTGGCCGACGCGGGGTTCAGCGATGTCATCTTTGCCGGAGGCAGCCTGAATGAGCTGGCGGCGTGTGTGCGCAGCCTGGAAGTGGATGCGCTCTACCACAATGCCCCAAGTGGCTGGACGGCGTTCTTCCCCGACGCTCCGACGTTCCTCAGTGAGCCGTTCCGCGACCGCTTCCGCGATGGCTTGTCGACCGGCCAGGCGCTGGTCGCCAGGCGAGGACCAGCGCCCGGTGGACCCTGCTTATCCGGTCTGACTGAATCTCGCCTCAGTGCAGTTCAGTTCAGCGGTGGCACCCTGGATGAACTGGCGGAGTGCGCGCAGAGTCTGTCCGTGGAGGCGCTGTACCACCAGTCAGTGAATGGCTGGACGGCATTCTTCCCCGACGCCCCGGCGTTCCTGAGTCGATCGTTCCGTAACCACTTCCGCACCAGATTGTTGACCGGTCAGACGCTGATCGCCAAGCGCGCCGGGATGCCAGATCCCGAGCCTGTGGAATCCTCGGCGCCCGCGTCGGTCGTTGAGCCAGAACCGGAGACTGTGGCGGTGCCCGTCTCCACGCCGGAACCCGAACCGGAGCCGACGCCCGAGCCCGTGGAGATACCAACGACTGGTGAACCGACTGGTGAATCATGTCTCAGCGGACTGACTGAGAACCTGCTTAGCGACGTCACGTTCGTCGGTGGCAGCCTGGATGAGCTGGCGGAATGCGCACGCGGTCTCTCTGTCGATACGATCTTCCATCGTGCGGAGGCCGGGTGGGCGGCGTTCTTCCCGGACGCCTCACTGGCGCTGGCGCAACCCTTCCGCGACCGCTTCCCCGATGGGTTGCCGGCGGGTGTGTCGCTAGTAGCCAGGCGCACATTCAATTGATGTACGGGCTGCGCTTCCGAGACCGTCCGACAGCGGTTCGCCTCAGGAAGCGTTGATGCGCCTGATAGCGTAACGCTCCATGGGACGCATACTTGACCGGTTGAGTTGGCTAATTACGGTTCGTCCGTATGTCACCCTTGCGGTCATTTTGATCATCACAATTGTGTTGGCTGCCGGAGCGGCGCAGCGAGCGGAGATTGACGAGACCGACGGGTTTCTCCCGCCTGATAGCCCGATTGCACTGGCGAAGGCAGACATCAGTGAACTGTTCGGAGAGTCGGGCGGGATCATCTCCTCGACGCTTGTGTTCCGCGGGGAAGCGCTGACGCCCGATGCGCTCGCTCAGATGGATGCCCTGACGGATCGAATCCTCCGTGAACCAGAAGTGCAGGAGCTGCTGGTCAGTGGGCATCAGGCGGTTACTCCGGCGTCGCTGATCGGCGCGACGCTACAAGTCGATGATCTTGAGGGGATCTCACAGGAAGCGATTGACCAGGCCAGCGCCGTGCCGGAGATCGAGGCGGCGCTGTCGGCGATGACGGGATCGGATGAGGACGGTACGCCGGTCGCGGTCACGACGATCCGTCTTCGCGACACGGGCGACGACCGACCACGGGTTGCCGAACTTCGGATTCATGAGTTGGCCGTGGACGATGATGGTCCGCTGCGGGTCAGCAGCGTTTCGCCTGCGGTCGTTCAGGATGAGTACACGGAAGCGAACAGGACGGGGACGGCGCCGCTGATCGGGATTGCGCTTCTGTTGATCGCCGCATTACTCCTGTTTTTCCTGCGATCGCTTTCCGACCTCCTGCTCACCTTGGCCGGGCTCGTGATATCGCTGATCTGGCTGGTCGGCGCTGAAGGCTGGTTGGGACCGAATGGGCTGGGGATCACGGGGCGGCCCAGTGGGATTTCGGTGATGATTCCGATCATCGTGATCAGCCTGACGGTCGACTATGCGATCCAGGCGCTCTCGCACTACCGCGAACAGCGGACCGGCGATTTGCCGGTGATTGATGCGCTCAGGTCAAGCATGCGGATCGTGATGGTCCCGCTGTCGCTGGCGGCTGTGACGACGATCGGCAGTTTGCTCGTGCAACTGATCTCGCCGATTCCGGCGATCGGCGACTTTGGCATCGTGGCCGGACTCGGCGTCGGCATGAGCCTGATCGTGATGCTGACATTGGTGCCTGCCGCACGCGCGATTCTTGATCAGCGGCGAGAACGGCGAGGCGACCTGAAGCCTCCCGCGCTGGTCGCGGACGCGATTCCCGGTATCGGGGCCGCGGCAGCAGCGCTCGGCCGCTCCGTGACTCGCCGACCGATGCCGTACATCGCTGTGATCGCGATCATTTCGATCGGGCTTGGGATCGCGTCGACAGATATCGAAGCGAAATTCAGCATCCACGACGTCTTGCCGACGGGCGGAGACGTGCTAGCGGATCTGAAAACGCTTGACACCGCCTTCGGCGGCTCGACGGAGGTCGTCAATATCTTGATCGAGGAGGAGGCGACGGATACTCGCACCCTGCTCAATCTGCAAGATTTGCGTCTTGCATTCGCGGACGACGGGCGCCGGCCCGTAGCCGCGGCCGGGCCGATTGAGAATTCGTACGAGTTGCTGTTGAGCGATTTGATCGACGATAGCGGCGAGCCGGGCGACCGATACGACGCTGAACTCGCGGCGCTCTACCAGGAAACGACGGCGGGACTGGAGATCGTTCCGGCGCAGATGCAGACCTTCCTCGATCAGCTTGAGCAACGGCATCCAGCGATTAGGGACTATCTGGTCAATGATCCGTCGGGGATCGACACCATCCTGCTGCAGTTCCCGGCCTATGGGCTGGACGTCGAGAAGATCCGGCAGCTGCAGGCGGATATTGAGGAGATCTGGCAGGGCGACGACCGCGCCATCACGGCAACGTCCACCGGCATCACGTCGGTCGCGGTCACGGACGAGATCACCGCTCGGCAAACGGAGTCGATTGTCATAACGATCGTCGTGGCGCTCGTGATTTTGATGGTGTTCTATTGGACAACGCTGCGACAGCCGGCGCTGGCGATCGTCGCCGTGGGTCCGATTGTGCTGGTCTTGATCTGGGTGCTGGGCACGATGGCGCTCGTGGGCATTCCCTACACACTGACCACCTCGATCATCACCGCGCTTTCGATCGGGATCGGTGTGGACTACACGATCCACGTGATCCACCGTTATCGCGAGGAGTTCTCACGGTCTCGCAATCCGGAGCAGGCGGCAATCCGCACGCTCGCGACCACGGGTTCGGCATTGCTGGGCTCGGCCTTGACGACGGCGCTCGGTCTGGGCGTGCTGGCGTTTGCGCCGACCGTTGCGACGCAACAATTCGGTATTACTGCGGCAATCACCATCGCGTATGCGCTGATCGTTTCTACTGTGTTGGTACCACCGGCGATGACGATCTGGGGCGCGTATCAAAACATGCGTCTGCGCTCGGCGTTGGAGCGGACCTGGAACGAGCTCGATATCGCGCTCGACGATGCCGCCCGTCAGCTCGACAACGAACAAGTTACTTCTTGATTTCGGGCGCGTCGCTGTTCGGGCCTCGGCGGACGCATCCCGGCAGTGTCAAACAACAGCCGCATTTGGTTACCGGCTACAGTCGAAGGCCGAAGGTGAGGATTAGCTCGGTTCGCTGATTGAGGGAGTGGAGCTGGGCTGTCATAGTAAGTAACGGATTTCGGCGGGATGACGGGCATTCGCGCTGAGGTCCTCGGGAAAGAGTCGTGGCCCGTGTTGATTGACCAGTTGGAACGCTACAGAGCACGATCGCTGTTCCCGTTTCCAGAGGGTTGGTACGTTGTCGCCACGCGGCAGACGATCGCGAACGCGAAGCTCCTGCAACTGACATGGATGGGCGAGGACATTGTCGCCTGGTGTGACGAGGATGGACGCACATGCGTCGCTGAGGCGTATTGCCCGCATCTCGGCTCTTACTTAGGGCCCGATACGGGAGGCCGGGTCTGCGAAGGTCGCCTCGTTTGTCCGTTCCATGTTTTCGAGTTCAGTACGAGTGGTCAGTGCGTAGCCACGCCCAATGCTCCTCCCCCGAGGAGCGCGACATTGCGAGTCTTCGAAACGCGTGAGATCAAGGGGCTCATCTTCGCCTGGTGGGGGATCGGCGGTCGGCTGCCGCAGTGGGATCTGCCTCCGGAACCAGAGGACTGCGCTCCTTGGAGCAGCATTCAGATGCAAACACTCAGATTCTCAGGTCATCCGCAGGAAACGACAGAGAATGGCGTGGACATGGGTCACTTGAGTCACGTACATGGCTATCACGACACGCACCCCATCGGAACTATGTCGGTAGATGGTCACCAGCTCTGGAGCCGCTTTGATTTCAAGCGCAAGCTCAAGATCGCGGGTCTCACCGTAATAGAAGTTGACTTCGCAACGACCGTCCTGATCTGTGGCCTGGGGTATTCGCTCGTGCAGATCCGTGAGCGCAGCATTGGCCTGGACGCACGGCTGTGGGTGATGGCCACACCGGTTGACGGTGATGTCATCGATTTCACGTTTGCCTGTCAGTTTCAGGAGGTGCGCGAACCCAAACGCCGAATCGCAGGATTGCGATTCCTGCCGGTTCGGTTCCGGGCGCCGATCATGACCAAGCTCAGCGTCTGGTTGAAGCGCCACGACGTGCTGCAGGACGTGACGATCTGGAGCCGGAAACGCTACCGGGCGCGCCCGCGCCTGTGTCGCTCCGACGGAGAGATCATGAAGTATCGCGCCTATTGCGAGCAGTTCTATCCCGACGAGGTCGATCACAGCCTGCATCTGGTCAACGGACGCAGCGCCGCTGTGAAACGAGGAATTGAACCGGTTCAATCGTTGCGGGTGTAGGTGATCCAGTCAGGGCGACCACAAGGGTCGCCCCTACGGAGCGCGGCGAGATACCCGCGGCGGAGCGCGGGTATGACGGAGGTGGAGGTCGGGTGACTTCTGAAACAACCTGTGCGGACTGGGACTGGGGAGTATGAAGCGCCGTCACAGCGGCCGCGCACTTCACGCACGGCTGTGGGACGCTTAGACTCATATTCTGAGTACAGGGGGAAACCATGAGTACCGTCTCATTCATCCAGCGAAGCCTCGACTTCACGCATTCCGCACTGATCGACGCCCGTAACGGGACCGACGATCAACTTCACTTCGTCCCGGAGCAAGGCAGCCACTCGATTGCCTGGTGTCTCTGGCACACGACGCGGATCGAGGATCTGATCATCAGCCGTGTCAGCGGCGAGCCCGAGATCTGGAGCGAGGAGTGGGCTTCTCGCACTGGTCTGCCCTTCGAGGGGATTGGCGCGGGCATGCCGGACGAGGACGCCCAGCAGGTCCATGTCTCCGATATTGAGGCCCTCGGCGGCTACCAGGAGACCGTCTTTGAGCGCACGAGCCAGTTTCTTGGGAATTCCACCGACGAAGACCTCGAACGCGAGATTCCGGCTCGCAATGGTACTGAGAGTGTCGGTGAGGCGATCTCGCTGCACATGATGGGTCACTTCAACGGGCATCGCGGCGAGATCAACACGCTGCGCGGGATGCAGGGCATGCCGACTGTCATGGCCGCGCAGGGCACGCACTAAAGCTTGGGCACATGGGTCGTAGAAGGGCGAACGCCCAAGCTTCAATGCCAATGAATGGTAAGCGGGACCCCCTCAGCCTTCGGCAGCTCCCCCTGCAAGGGGGAGCGGGGAGTTCTCTTGCTGCGGCGATTCGGATTGTGGCGCCATTGAGAACGCTCCATCGCAGGATCACGCAAAAGGTCCATTACGCCGATGCTTGATCGGCCTATCGGAGGCTCTGGAGTCTGCGGAGTGACATTTGGTCGCATAGGGGGACTGGAGAGCACATGACTGATTACGTTGATCGCGAACGTGAGGCTGCGGTTATTGGCGAAGTCCGTCAGGCGGCGGCGGTGCATGACATCCAGACGCTGCCGCCGGAGATTGGCAAGTGGCGCGCAGCGGTGTTGATTGCGATGCTGCCGTATGACGATCCCGAGGTGGTGCTGACCGTGCGCTCGCACCATGTCGAGCATCACAAGGGCGAGATTTCATTTCCCGGCGGCGCATTGGACTCGGCCGACGAGCATCCGATGGCTGCGGCGCTGCGCGAAGCCAACGAGGAAGTTGGGCTACGGGCGGAGCATGTCGAGGTGCTGGGCGAGCAGTCGCACTACCGGACGATGTCCAACTTCCACGTGACGCCGTTTGTGGGGTTGATCGACCGTGCGCCGTATCCGTTTCGGCCGCTGGAGGTTGAGGTGGGCGAGGTGATCACGCCGTCGTTGTCGCACTTGCTTGACCCGGCCAACATCACATTCGAGCGGCGGGAACGGGACGGCGAAGTCTTCCATATGCGGGAGTACTGGTTTGAGGGTCACCGCATCTTTGGGGCGACGGCGACGATCCTGGGTCGGTTCCTGGATGATTTGTCGCGGCTTCGTGGGATACCGCTTCCGGAGCCGAGCTTGGAATCTTCTCAATAGCTCCGGCTTGTTGTCGAAGGGAGGGACCCCCCTTCAGCCTTCGGCAGCTTCCCCCGCAAGGGGGGAAGCGGGGAGGGCGGAAGAGGATGTGGTGAGGACGACCTGGCCGTTGAGGGCGACGGTGAGGACTCCGTCTTGGCCGAAGCGGGCGATGACTTCGAGGTTGTCTATCACTTCGACTTCTCGGACTCCCTTGACTACCCACATGTGCGGTCCGACGGTGATGTCGATTCGGTCGATGGCTGGCCAGAGGACCATGCGGATGTTGCCGCTTTCGGCTCGGTAGCTGACGGCCCATACGCCCTGGTCATCGTTGGGCAGGCTGTAGGGCTGCCGTTCGGCGTCGCAGCCGAAGAGGGTAGCGACTGCGTCGATGGCGGCCGAAGTCACGCCTTCAAATTGCTGGCGCGGCTTCACTGATTCGCGTCCCGCAAGTCGTGGATCGCGTCGCGATCGGTTGGTTCGTAGAACACGGCGTCCTGCAATGCGTCGGGTAGGTGTTGCTGGTCGGGGGCGACGGCGTCGTCGTAATCGTGAGCGTACTGGTAGCCCTTGCCGTAGCCGTGGGCCGCCATGAGTCCGGTGGCGGCGTTGCGCAGGTGAAGTGGGACCGGCAGCGCTCCGTGCTGGCGGACGGCGCCGACGGCTGCGCTGTAGGCATTCATGGCGGAGTTGCTCTTGGGCGCTCGGGCGAGATAGATGGCGGCTTCGGAGAGGACGAGCGTGCATTCCGGTATGCCGATGAGGTGCGTCGCCTGTTGGGCGGCGACGGCGACCGAGAGCGCTTGCGGGTCGGCGAGACCGATGTCTTCGGCGGCCAGGATGACGATCCGGCGGGCGACAAACATCGGGTCCTCGCCGGCCTCGAGCATGCGCGCCAGCCAGTAGACGGCTGCGTCGGGATCGGAGCCGCGGACGGACTTGATGAAGGCGGAGACGGTGTCAAAGTGGGCGTCGCCGCCCTTGTCGTAGGGCAGGGCTCGTTGGGCGACGGTGGATACCGTGTCTACCGTGACCGTCCCGCCGCGAGCTGCGGCGTCGCGCACTGCCGCTTCGAGGGCGTTTAGCGAGACGCGTGCGTCTCCAGCGCCGTAGTTGGCCAGGGCGTCAATTGCCTCCGGGTCAATTGGCGGCGGATCCGGTGCGAGTCCTCGGTCTGCGTCGTTCAGCGCTCGAATGAGCAGGGCGTGGATGTCCTCGTGTTGGAGCGGCTCGAGTTTGAAGACGCGGGCTCGGCTGAGGAGCGGGGCGACGACTTCGAAGGATGGATTCTCGGTGGTCGCGCCGATCAGGGTGATCGTGCCATCCTCGACGGCGTGCAGCACGGCGTCCTGCTGGGCTTTGTTGAAGCGGTGGATCTCGTCGATGAAGAGCATGGTGCGGGCGAGGCCGTCGCGGCGTCCTGCTTCGGCGGCGGCGATGACCTTGCGCAGGTCGGCGACGCCGCTGGAGACGGCGGAGAGGGTGGCGAATCGTGCATGGGTGACGCCGGCGATGACTCGGGCGATGGACGTCTTGCCGCTGCCCGGCGGTCCCCAGAGGATGCAGGATGGCGCAGCGTCGGCCTCAATGGCGCGACGCAGCGGGGCGTCGGGTCCGATCAAGTGGGATTGGCCGACGAATTCGTCGAGCGTGCGGGGTCGCATCCGGGCCGCAAGCGGTGCGGAGCGGTCGACGGTATCGGGGGCGTCGAACATCGAGGTCATGCTCTGCATGGACTGTTGGGCTGGTGCTCGTCGTGCCATGGGTCTGAGGGTAGCTGTGGCTGAGAAACAACTCCGTCATTGCCGCGCGTCTGCGCGGCAATCTCGCTGTGTGGCGCTCCAATGTCTGTGCTCGACTCGGCGAGATACCCGCGGCAAGCGCGGGTATGACGGTGAATTGGCGGGGAGCCCCCTCAGTCACTTCGTGACAGCTCCCCCAAAGGGGGAGATCTTTTTCAGATTCAGACCAGGCGGCGGCCCTGGCCTTTTCGGTCTTTGGACCAGCCTTCGAGGAGCATTTCGGCTCGGCCCTGGGCTTTTTTCCAGGCGACTTCGGGGCCGTGTTGGGTGACCTGGTCGGGGTGGGCGGTTGTCCAGGCTTCGCGGACTTCTTCCGGGCGGAGTTCTCCGACCATGGCTCCTCTGAGCAGTGCGAGGCGGAGGATTTCTCCTGCTTGATCGTTGGGCACGAGTGGGGCTCCGCTTGCGCCGGGGGGTTGGAAGAGCATGACGGCGGCATCGACGAATCCGACGAGGGAGTCGGAGTCGATGCCTTCGAGGCCGATGAGGACCTGCTCAGTGGAACGCTTTTCCTGGACGTAGGGTTGGACGGCGGCCTGGTCCAGGTAGATCTGGCCGAGCAGGGTCATGGCGAAGCGTTTGCGTCGCTGACTGAGGAGGGCCATGCTCCAGAAGGCAGGGTGGGCGAGATTGCTGACATCCCAGCCGCTGACGCCCCATGCTCCGGAGCGTCCTTTGCGTTTGGGTAGCTGGGTGACGAAGTCGCTTGCCGCGATTTGCAGGATGCTGCGGCGGACGTTGTAGGTGTTGGGTCGGCGGTCGATAGCTTCGGCGATGCGGCGGAGCACCATGATGGCAACAGTATCGCTGTAATTGCTAGTCGACGTTATCCGACGAGGGTGACGATGGTAACGCCGTCGCCGCCCTGCTTGGGCTCGGCGCTTTCGAACTTGGTCACGAGCGGGTGCTTGCGGAACATGTCGCGGACGGCGCGGCGGAGCGCTCCGGTGCCCTTACCGTGCACGACCTCAAGGCGGGTCTGTCCGGCTCGGTAGGCGAGGTCGAGGTAGGCGTCGACCATCGGTAGCGCTTCCTCGGTGATGCGTCCCCGGAGATCGATCTTGGAGCCGGGGTCGACGGGCGGCTTGGGCAAGTTGGAGACGGTCGCGCCCATGCCGCGGAGTGGACGGTTGACATCGGCGGCGCGCGCGCCGGATGGGGCGCCGTCGGCTGATCGCGCCCCGCTGGGCGCTAGGCGTTCGACCTGCTCGACGCGGACTCGAGTGCGGAGCGCTCCGAGTTGGACCTCGAGCGCGCCGTTCTCGACGGCGGTGAGCACTTCGCCGGGCTCGGGGAGACCCCGCAGGTAAATGAAGTCTCCAGCGGCGAGTCGGTCCGGTTGCAGCGTGGGTTCTGTGGCACTGGCGGCCGAGCGCCGGCGGCGACGCGTAGAGCGTTCACGGCGGACTCGCTGGAGCCGTTCGTGGCCTTCCTCGGCGTGGCGGTCGGCGAATTCTTCGGCCTGATCGCTCGAGCGCTGTTTCTCGAGCTCTTTGAGGCTGGCTCTCATGGTTCTGCGGAAGGCGGCGAGTTCGTCTTCCATGGCGCGTTCCGCCTTGGCCAGGACGGCGTCTCGCTCGGCCTCGATTGCATCGCGACGCTGGGCCAGGTTGGTGCGGATTTCTTCGGCTTCCTCGCGGGCGAGGCGTTCGGCACGAACCTGGTCGGCGATGGCGTCTCGCTCGCGCTGCAGTTCGCCGAGCAGATGCTCCATGGAGGCGGCCTCGGTGGGCGCCTCGTCGCGCGCTCGGGCGAGCACGCGCTCGGGCATGCCGAGTCGTTGCGCGATGGCGAGGGCGTTGGAGCGACCGGGCGTGCCCATCAGCAGCCGGTAGGTGGGCTGGAGGGTGACGGTGTCGAACTCGGCGGAGGCATTGACGATGCCGTCGGTGGCGTGGGCGAAGACCTTGAGCTCGCCGTGGTGGGTCGTGGCGACGACCATGCTGTCCTGGTCGAGGAGGTCCTGGAGGAGCGAGCGGGCGAGGGCTGCGCCCTCGGCGGGGTCGGTGCCGGCGCCGAGTTCGTCGAGCAGGACGAGCGTCTGTGGCCCGGCGGCGTTGAGGATGCGCACGATGTTGGTCATGTGTGCGGAGAAAGTGGAGAGCGACTGCTCAATCGATTGTTCGTCGCCGATGTCGGCGAAGATGTTGTCGAATACGGGGAGGCGGGTGCCAGTCTCGGCGGGCACGGGCAGTCCGGCCTGGGCCATGAGGCAGAGCAGACCAACGGTCTTGAGCGCGACGGTCTTGCCGCCCGTGTTGGGTCCGGTGATGAGCACGCAGCGGGCATCGGCAGTGAGCATGGTGGAGATGGGAACGACGTCGCCAGAAAGCACCTCGGCGTCGAGCAGGGGGTGTCGGGCCGAGTGGAGGATCAGGTCCTGCGTCCCGGAGCTGAGCCAGTTGAGGTTGTCGTGTTCGGCTGGGAGCGGCGCGTCGAGTTCTTCGGCGAGGCGGGCCTTGGCCTGGGCGAGATCGATCTGGGAGAGGCAGCGGATCGCGGCTCGGATGGCCCCGGTTTCGTCGCCGATCGACTGGCAGAGGGCTCGGAGGATTCGTTCGACTTCTCGTTGCTCTTCGCGTCTGGCCTCGCGCAGCCGGTTGCCGAACTCGACGACGGCGAGCGGCTCGACGAAGAGCGTCGCGCCGCTGGCGGAGATGTCGTGGACGACGCTGGGCATCGCGCCTCGGTACTCGGCCTTGATCGGGATGACATAGCGTCCGTCGCGCTCGGTGATCAGCGATTCCTGGGCGACGCCTTCAGAGACGGCGTGTCGGAGGGTGCGCTCGAGTTGACGTTCGAGTCGCTCCTGGACGGTGCGGACGCGCGCGCGCGTCTCGGCGAGGGCGGGCGAGGCGTTGTCGGGGACTTCGCCTCGTTCGTCAATGGTGGCTTCGATCTCGTGGATCAGCGTGGTGAAGTCGGCGATGCGCTGGGCGACTCGGGCGAGCTGCGCCAGTTCTCGGCCGAGCGGAGCGATCTGATTCTTCGTGTGTCGCGCGGTTCGCAGGAGGATGGCGATTTCGAGGATGTCCGCTGCCGGCAGGACGGCGCCTCGGGAGGCGGCGAGGAGGCTGTTGGCGATGTCGGGGGCTTGTCCCATGCGGAAGTTTGGCTTGAGACGGGCCAGGGCTCGGGCTTCGGAGGTAGCGGCGAGGCGTCGGCGGACTTCCTCGATGTCGGCGCTGGGCGTGAGTTCACGGGCGAGTGCACGCGCTCCGGGCGAGCCGCAAAGGTTAGCGAGGCGCTCGATGATCTTGGGGAACTCGAGGACGGCGATGCTCTTGGCGTCCACTCTCAATGGCTTTCCGGGTTGCTTTCCTGCGGGAGGTCGACGAGCGCGGTGACATAACCGACGCCCCAGGGGTGTTCTGAAGCCAGAGTACGCGGGTTCACGTTCATACCGTGTAGAGCGCCCATCAGGATGAGGGTTGGCGAGATTACTGATTCGTCGACCTCGCGGCGCAGTGTCTCGTCGATGCCGATCAGGGCATCGTGGTCCCAGTTGGCCAGGGCGGTCTCGAACTGCTCTTGTACCTCCGCAGCTCGCGGGTGGAGACCGTAAGACGAGTCTTCGGTGAGCGTGTGGACGGCGTCGCCTGAGGCGATGACCGCGGTTGGTTCGGGGATGCTGGACAGTGCGTCGGCCATGTAGCGGCCGAACTCGTAGTGATCCTGCGGTGGGCGGAAGCTGATGCTGACGATGGCGATCTGTAATGGAACCGCGTCTCCGAGCAGACGCAGGGGGACTCCGACGGAGTGGTCTGAGAGTTCCCAGTGATTGGTCGGCGTGAGCGGGACGCCGTGTGCGTCGGCAGCCGATTGGATGGCTGCCACCATGTCGGTGTCTACGTCTCGTTTGAAGGTGAGCAGGTTGGCCTGGAATCGCTCGAGATTTCCTGA
The DNA here is from genome assembly GCA_965261715.1 of Dehalococcoidia bacterium. GTDB lineage: Bacteria > Chloroflexota > Dehalococcoidia > Bin125 > Bin125 > Bin125. The sequence continues at coordinate 1,349,167 of OZ253471.1, read as the reverse complement.
GAGTGCGTTGGCCAGGATGTGATAGCGCTGCAGGGTGACGATTCCGTGGGTGGAAATCAACAGGAGCCGCTGCACAGCGAACTCTCGGAGCCGGGCGGCGACGGTGGCGTAGGCGTTGAGCGTGGCCTGCGCCTCCGTTTCACGGCCTTTGCCGATTTGAGGCAAGAGGATGGGAGGATGGGGGAGGACGGCGCCCAGGACGATCAAGAGACGCCTCCGACGATCTCGTGCAGGGCGGTGATCACGGCGTGGTCCTCGCCGGGCAGGACGGTGCGCGGATCGAGAATCAGGCGCTCGCGCTCGACGCGGGCGACGATCGGGGTCTCGCTGTCGCGCAGGCTTCGGGCCGCGTCGAGTGGATGCGGATGCTCCAGGGACCAGACGAATGTTGGTCTCGTTTCGGCGGGCAGTGATCCGCCGCCGATCGGCGACTCCGAGGCTTCGACCTGTCCGCCTCCTAGGGCGGCTTGCCAATGTTCGGCGCGTTCTTGCAGCTCGGAGGCTTCCATATCGATCATGCGCCAGATGGGGATGGCTTCGATCGCCTCGCCGGCGAGATAGTGCTGGAGCGTCGCGGCGAGTCCGGCGATGGCGGCTTTGTCGAGCCGGAGTGCGCGCATCAGGGGATGGGTTCGCAGCGGATCGACTGCCTCCTGGTTGCCGATGATGATTCCGCCCTGAGGTCCGCCGAGGAGCTTGTCGCCGCTGAACAGGACCAGATCGGCATCGGCGTTGATGCTGTCCTGCGGTCGCGGCTCGTAGGTCAGACCGAAGTCGCGCGTGTCGAGCAGACAGCCGCTGCCGACATCGTCAATTAGCAGGATGCCGGCGTCGTGGGCGACGTGGCGGAGCTGGGCGATGGTCGGCTCTTCGGTGAAGCCGACGATGCGGAAGTTTGAGGAATGCACACGCAGAATCGCGGCGGTGTTCTCGGTGACGGCTTCGACGTAGTCGGCGGGGCGGGTGCGATTGGTGGTGCCGACCTCGACGAGGATTGCGCCGGCCTGGCGCAGGACATCGGGGATGCGGAATCCGCCGCCGATCTCCAGGGCCTGGCCGCGCGAGACGATGACCTCTTTGCCGGAGCAATGACCTGACATAGCGAGATAGAGCGCCGCTGCATTGTTGTTGACGGCGATGCCCGACTCGGCGCCGGTGACGGCTTGCAACAGCGATTCGAGGTGGTTGGCGCGCGAGCCTCGCGTGCCCTGCTCGAGGTCGAACTCGAGGTTGGAGTATCCCGTTGCGACTTCGGACATGGCGAGGGAGGCCGCGTCGGAGATTGGGGCTCTGCCAAGGTTGGTGTGAATCACGACGCCGGTGGCGTTGATTACGTTTCGGAGCGAGGGTTGGAGTCTTCCGCGCAGCATGCGTTCTGCCAGTTCGGCCAGCTCGGCCGGCGCATTAGGGGCTTCTCGTCCGTTGACCAACAACGAGCGAGCGACGTCCAACTCTGAGCGCACCGCGTCGACGACGTGTGGGCGCGGCCAGCGGTCGAGTGCGTCGGCGAGGGCGGATTCGGAGAGGACTCGGTCGACGCTCGGCAGCGAGCGCAGTTTGGCAGACAGATCGCGGCGGCCGTTGCGGGAATTTACCATTGTCACCACTTGTTGCGCTGATACGATTCGACCAGCAACACGTCAAACGGCACTGGACCGTCCAGTGCTCGTAACCATCGTAGTGAACAGCGTGAGTTAGCAATGCCCACCAACCTTCGCATTCCCGGTCCGACGCCCTGTCCACCTGAGGTGCTGGCGGCGGCCGGCGGCGAAATGATCAATCATCGTGGTCCCGAGTTCGCCGAGCTGCTGCAGCGGCTGACGTGCGGGATCCAGCTGTTTTTCGGTACCGATCAGGAAATTCTGATCATCTCGGCGTCGGGCACGGGCGCGATGGAAGCGGCGATTGTGAACACGCTCTCGACCGGCGACAAGGTGCTGTGCGTCACAGTTGGTTCCTTCGGCGACCGGTTTGGCACGATCGCGGAGCGGTACGGCGCGGAAGTGACGCGCTCGGACATTGAGTGGGGCCAGGCGGCGACGCCTGAGCTGGTCGCGGAACTGGTTCAGCAGGACGACTACGATGCCCTGCTGATCACGCACAACGAGACTTCGACCGGCATCACGAATCCGATCGGCGCGATTGCCGCCGCTGTGCGTGAGGTCGCCGACCCGCTGATCATTGTTGACGCGGTGTCGTCGTTGGGATCGATTGAGATGCGGATGGACGATTGGGGACTGGATGCGGTGGTGACGGCGTCGCAGAAGGGCTGGCAGTCGCCTCCGGGGATTGCGATGGCGGCGCTGTCGGAGCGCGGCTGGGAAGCGGCCGAGCGCTCGAACATGCCGAGCTTTTACTTCGACCTGACCACGCATCACGACTACGCCGAGCGCGGCCAGCCGCCGTGGACACCGGCCTTGCCGACGATGTACGCGATGGACGCGGCGTTGCCGATGCTCGTGTCTGAGGGTCCGGAAGCGATCTATGCGCGTCATCACCGATTTGCATCGTGGACGCGGTCGGCAGCGAAAGCGCTGGGTCTGGAGCTGTTGGCCGAGGAACAGTACGCGTCGGACACCGTGACAGCGATTTGCGTACCTGATGGGGTTGCCGGGCCTGCCGTGACCAAACGCCTGCGCGAGGAACACGATGTCGTGATCGCCGGCGGACAGGGGAAGCTGGCGGCGTCAATCTGGCGGATTGGTCATCTGGGCTTCCTCGATGAGAGCGAGTTTGCGGCCTGCTTCTCTGCGTTGCAGGAGGCTCTGGTTGCTGAGGGATTCTCGGCGGCTGAGGACGCGGTCGTTCCGGGGATTGATGGCTGATCTGGCGCCTGCGGTGGTGTGGCAGCTAGCGGCCCGGCCCCCTCAGTCGCTCCGCGACAGCTCCCCCAAGGGGGGAGCGCTGGGACCAGGGAGTCTTTAGAAGAACGTAGGCCTGATGGCGCGGATTCTGGTTTGCGAACCGCTTGCTGAGGAAGGCCTCTCGATTCTTCGAGGGTCGGCGAACGTTGACGCTCGATATTCGTTGTCCCGATCTGAGTTGTTGACGGCGATTGCCGATTGCTCAGGGTTGATTGTTCGCAGCGGGACGAAGGTTGATCGGGAGTTGATTGCGGCTGCTCCCGGGCTTCGCGTGATTGGCCGGGCGGGCGCCGGTGTCGACAATATCGATCTGGATGCCGCGTCGGAGCGCGGGATCCTTGTCTTGAATGCGGCTGGCGGGAATACGGTTTCGGCTGCGGAGTTGGCGATTGCTCTGTTGCTGTCGTTGTCTCGACACCTGGCGGCGGCGAATGCTTCTCTGCGGTCGGGCGAGTGGAATCGGTCGGCGTTTGTCGGTGGGGAGTTGCGGGGCAAGACGGCCGGAATCATTGGGCTGGGGTTGGTGGGGGCGGCGGTCGCAAGGCGATTGCAGGCGATGGAGATGCAGACGATTGCGTTTGACCCGTTTGTCTCGGAGGAGCGGGCGCGCAGCGTTGGGGCGGAACTGGTCCCGCTGTATGACTTGTTGGCTCATTCGGATGTGGTCACGCTGCATTCTTCGGCTGCGCCTGATGCTCCGCCTCTGCTGGGACGCGACGAGTTTGCCTCGATCAAGCCGGGCGCGCTGTTGATCAATACCGCACGCGGACGTCTCGTGGATGAGTCGGCGCTCTCGGATGCGCTCGATTCCGGCCGACTTGGCGGAGCGGCGCTGGATGTCTTCGCTTCGGAGCCGGCGCATCAGAATCCCTTGGTCCAGCATCCGCGGGTGCTGGCAACGCCGCACCTCGGCGCCTCGACCCAGGAAGCTCAGGAGCGGGTGGCTGTCGATATCGCGACTGAGACGTTGAAGGTCTTGCGAGGCCAACCGTCGCAGGCGGCGGTGAATGCTCCGCTGATCGACCCGGAGTCGTTGGAGGCGGTCGGACCGTACCTGTCGGTAGCGGAGATGTGCGGCCGGCTGGCGACTCAGCTGGCGAGCGGTCAGTGGCAGGATATTGTGATTCGCTATCGCGGTGAGATTGCCAACCATGACGTAACGCCGCTGAAGGCGTCGGTGGTGGCCGGATTGTTGGCTCCGATTTCGGATGAGCATGTCAATCTGGTCAACATCAACAATGTGATTGCGCATCGCGGCTGGCGGATATCGGAGCGCAAGACGCCCGATGCCGAGCCGTATACGTCGACGATCACGGTGGAGCTTCGCACGTCGGAGGGCGCGACCTCGTTGATGGGGACGCTCGAGCATGGTCGTGCGGCGGTGGTGGAGATCAACGGGTTCCACGTGCATATCGCTGGGCCGCAGCGTCGCGGACTTGAGCATTTGCATTTGTTGGTATTGAGGAATGAAGACCGGCCGGGCCGGATCGGCGAAGTGGGCATGGCGCTGGGTCGGCTGGATGTGAATATCGCGGCGATGGATGTGGGCTTTAGTCCGGATGATCCGTCGGAGATGGCGCTGATGGCGCTGACGATTTCTCGGGCGCTGTCTCAAGGGGAGGTCGCGACGATGAATGCGATTGACGGGATTGAGGGGATTGCTCAGGCGTTGATGTAGGGAATGCTGTCGCTACCGGGGGACCTCCCCTTTGTCACTCCGTGACATCTCCCCCCGCAAGGGAGACCTTTGAAAAACTCCCCTTCGCCCCCCTTGCGGGGGAGATGCCGTAGGCAGAGGGGGGGCTCCCCATCCCCTGGCCTATCTAGTCGCTGTGCGCGGACCCCCCCCCTTGTATCTTCGCTATCGCCTCGGGAGCACGTGACTCCCGAGGCGAACCGGGGTGCGGCAGACCGATCCCCCCTGGGCCTTCGAGGCCGTGACAGAGCTTGGGTCGCCGCACGCCAGCAGCGAATGAGCCCGAACAGTTGCTTGGGGCCCCGAGCCCGCATGTTGCAAGGACGGGCCAGCGCAGGATAGGAGCTGGAGATGACGGAGACGAGTACCTACGTCGGCATCGACGTATCCAAGCACTGGTTGGATGTCGGCATCCGGCCGGCGCGGCGAGCCGAGCGGCTGGCCAACGATGAGGCCGGGATCGAGGCCGTGGTGGCGCAGCTGGGCGCTGTGGCGCCGGAACGGATCGTGCTGGAGGCGTCGGGCGGTCTGGAGCTGCCGCTGGTCGCGGCGTTGGCCGCAGCGGCGCTGCCGGTTGTGGTCGTCAACCCGCGCCAGGTGCGCGACTTCGCCCGCGCCATGGGCCGCCTGGCCCAGACCGATGCGCTCGACGCTCAGGTCCTGGCCCACTTCGCCGAGGCGGTCCGACCGGAGCTGCGACCGCTGCCCGACGCCGAGACCCAGGCGTTGCGCGACCTGGTCGCCCGGCGTCGGCAGCTGGTCGCGATGCTGGTCGCCGAGCGCCCGCGCCGGCGCGCCGCCCGCGCCGCCGTGCGACCCGCGATCGAGGCGCACATCGCCTGGCTGCAGCAGGCACTGGCGCAGCTCGACGATCAGCTGCAGACCAGCGTCCAACTCAGTCCGCACTGGCGGGCGCACGACCAGCTCTGGCGCAGCGTGCCCGGCGTCGGTCCGCAGCTGGCGCGCACGCTGCTGGCCCAACTGCCCGAACTGGGCCAACTCGACCGGCGCCGGATCGCGGCCCTGGTCGGCGTCGCCCCCTACAACCGCGACAGCGGCCAGTGGCGCGGCTCGCGCAGCATCTGGGGCGGTCGCGCCAGTGTCCGCGCCGCGCTCTACATGAGCGCGCTCGTTGCCAGCCGGCACAACCCCGTGATCCGCGACTTCTACCAGCGCCTGCTGGCCAGGGGCAAGCCCAAGAAGTCGGCGCTCACCGCCTGCATGCGCAAGCTGCTGGTCATCCTCAACGCCATCCTCAAGACCAATACCCCCTGGCAAGCGCCGCTCAGCGCTTGACTATCAAGACAGTTGCTCTGTCACTCCGTGACATCTCCCCCCGCAAGGAGACCTTTGATTAACTCCTGTTGTTGGCGATTTTGGACTGGGAGTTGATTGGCTTTCCTGATTGATGATGGCCTGCGCGAGTACTGGGCTGGGTCTGCCTGGCTCGCCGCTGGCGCCGGCGGCCTGGTTGCTGAGGTTGCGCCGCGGTGGACCTGCCGGCCGCTTGTCGCTTCGGCGCTCAGGCGGCCGCGGCGCTCAACTGGTCCGCCTTGCGCAGGTTGTAGGCGAGCACTTTGACGCACAGCTCCAGTTCGTTGCGGGCCACGCCGCGATAGCGCACGCGCCGGTAGCCGTAACTGCGCTTGAGCGTGCCGAAGAGCCGCTCCACGGCGCTGCGCCGCGGTTCGATCAGCTGATTGCGCCGCTCTTGCCAGTGCGGCAGCTGCGGATGCCACTTGTTCGCCCGATGCTTGATCCGGTCCTTGACCCCACGCGCGCGCAGCCGCTGACGGCGCCGCTTCGAGTCATACGCCTTGTCCGCGTAGACCGCACGCTCGTCAGCGCAGATCAGTGTGTCCGCCACCTCGCTTTCATTGATGTTGGCCGGGGTCAGCAACGCGCGCCGCACGAAGCCGCTGCCCAGATCCACCCCGCAGTGAATCTTGTAGCCGAACCACGAGCGCCGGCCGCGCCGGGTCCCGGTCGCCGTCCAGCTCGCCTCCGGGTCGCTCGCGTGCCGCGCCCCCCGGCCGGCCGCGTGCGGCGGCCGCCGCACCTGCGCCTCGACCACACTCGCGTCCAGTAGCGTGCCCTGCTTGAGCAACAGGCCGCGCTCGTCCAACTGGCGCTCGAACTCGGCCAGCAGCGCCTGGCCCAGACCGCGCTCGACCAGCGTCTCGCGGAAACGGCTCATCGTCGAGTGGTCCGGCGTCGGGTCCTCCAGACCCAGACCGACGCAGCGGCGGAACGAGAGCCGGTCGGCCAACGCCTCCTCCAGCTCGACATCGCTCAGGTTGTACCACTGCTGCAGCAGCAGGACCTTGCACATCAGCAACGGCGGATAGCTGGGGCGACCCGTGCGGGCCGAGTGAATCTCGGCCAGCAAGCGCTCAAAACAGCTCCAGTCGACCACCTCGTTGACGCCCTCCAGGCGGCGATTGCTCCCCAGTCGCTCCGGCAACCAGGCCTCCGCCAACGACCGCTGTCCCATATTGCGATGCATCACGCGCTCCCTCAGCAACTCGAACCAATACGCCTATGATCGCTCATCCTCCAGAGTTTTTCAAAGGTCTCCGCAAGGGGGGAGAGGGGATGAGTGAGTTTCGCAAAGGTCTCCGCAAGGGGGGGAGAGGAGAATTAGGAGTTTCGCAATGGTCTCCGCGGGGGTAGAAGCAGGGAACTGGGTTGTACAGAGCATTCCTAGTCCAGTGGGTGGAGGACGAGGCCGGTTGGGAGTTTGGGGACGAAGTAGGTGCTCTTTTGGGGCATGAAGCTTCCGGCGTCGGCGGTGTCGATTACGGCTTGCAGGGTTGGCGCGGGGAGGACGAAGGCGGCGCTGGCCTGGCCGCTTTGCACGGCTTCGAGGAGCTCGTTGAAGTGGTGGGTGTAGGTGACGGCCCGGCCACCGGCGAGGACGTCGGCGTTGATGCCGAGGAGCGGTTCGAGCACGATGTGCTGGAGGACGGCGGGGGCGAGGTTGCGCCAGGCGTCGGGGACGTCGTCGGGCATGGCTCGTTGGGCGGCGGCGGTGGGCTCCAGCAGCCAGGCTCCGTTGGCCGTGACTAGTCCGAGCGCTGAACTGCCGTCGGGCAGACTGGCGGGGAGCTCTGAGGCTGACGCCTCGCTGATGCTGAAATTTCGGCCGAGTTGTGCGAGCAGACTTGCCGGCGCGTCGGTGTGGACGACTCGGTGCGTGGCTCCGACGACGAGGGCGGGGTCGGAGGCGCAGACGATGCCCATCAGCACGCTTCGGGAGCCGGGGCGGTCGTCGATCGAGGCGAGGGCGGATTCGTAGCGGTGGTGCCCGTCGGCCATGTAGATGCGGTCGTTGGCGAAGGTGTCCGTGATTTGTGCGACGCTGTCGGGGTCGTCGATTCGGCGCAGGGTGTGGGAGTCGCCGGTGGGGTCGGTTCCCTTGTTGAGGATTGGCTGACCGGTGGCTTCTGTGATGATGTCGGCCAGCGCTCCGTCGGCATCGGGGACGAAGGCCATCAGTGGGGAGATGTCGGCACCAACGACGAAACGTAGGGCGGTGCGGGTTGCCTTGGGTCCCGGCATGGTGCGCTCGTGGGCCATGACGCCGGCTTCGCCCCAGGGCGTGAGCTCGACGGCGCCGAAGATCGCTCGGCGGACCTGGCCGTCTCCGAATCGGTGCTCGTGCAGGTAGAAGGATGGCGCCTCGTCCTGGATGATGGCGCCGGATTGTCGCCAGTCCTTGAGCAGTTGTGCGGCGTTGTTGATGTCGTCGCCGGATGCGGTCTCGATATGCGCGATCTGGTGTGGGCTGGAGGCCTTGAGGTTGGCGGTCTGGGCGGCGTCGACGATGTCGTATGGCGGACCGAGGACGGCGCCCCAATCGCCGACGATGTCGGCGTCGTAGCGGAGGCCTCGGAAGGGCTGGACGTTGACCATCAGTTGGAGTCCTTCGGGGAGAGAGCCGTTTCGCGGCGGCTCAAAGTGTTGCAGGTATTGCGAAGAGCCCCCCTCAGTCCCCCGTTCAAGCCGGGGGCAGGCTACTTCGTGACAGCTCCCCCAAAGGGGGAGCGCTATAGGCGCCTCGCTATCGCGGTCTCCTCTCGCGGAATCGTATCTCAAGTGTTTGCGCGGTCGGAGGTTTGATGCGACTCTGAGGCTTATGCCCGACAAGCCTGGCCAGCGCCTGAGCCGACATTGCGTGTTTTGTGGGATTGCGGACGGTCGCGAGTCGGCGTTGTTTTTTCGCGATGGGGAACGTCGGTTTACGGATTCTCGGCGCGGGGATCCGGCGGCGGCGTGGTCGGATGAGCGGCCTGAGATATTCGTCTTTGAGAATCAGTTCCTGTTCTTCGACCTGACGTCGCTGGTGATTCCGTTTGAGCACTCGGAATCGGTGATCCCGTTTTACTCGCAGCAGTCAGAGTTGTGGTCGGACCTGGGTGAGATTGGGGCGACGGCGCGGGATCATGGCAAGCAAGCGATTGACTGGTTCAGGGACCGGAATGCGGACCGGGCGCCGTCGGGGTTTCGGGTGTTCTGCAACTTCGGCTCGATGGGCGAGCAGTCGCAGCCACATGCTCACCTCCAGGTGCATGCGGCGCAAGAGCTGGACTCGTCGCGTTGGGCGCCGACGGGCGAGCCGTGGCTGGAAGCGGTGACGAAGAACGGGTCAGAGATCGTCCACGAGACGGAATCGACGATCTTCTACGACGCGCTGCCGACGTTGGAGTCAGGGCGGTCGAACCTGTGGCAGGTGACGGTGTCGGTGGGGTTTTCGTCGCCGCATCGTTCGTTGCCAAAGATGGCGTTGCTGGCAGCGCCTCGGGAGACGGTGTCGCAGGAGACGCTGTGGGGCGATGTCGGGCAGTTGGGCGCTGATGTGGTGGCGTATGGGGCCGAGGCGTCGCCGGGTGGCTTTCGGGTGATGAGTAACTTCCCCGGTCAACAGGCGGAAGAGGAGTTTGGCGAGGCTCATGTGCTGCTGGTCGGTGGAAGTCACCTGGGGCTGTACGCGGACTACTTTTAGCAGGTGGGTGCATCTCCGGTAGGCCACTCCTACCGGCTTCTGGCCACCGCATTGCGAAATCAAGGCGAAGCTGTGGTCGGAGGTGTGCGACTCGCGGCCGAGCTATTCGAGTGTGAACTCGATCACCGAACTCCGCAACCAGCGATCGATTCTCGCATTCGTGGGGAAGTAGCGCGAGCTAGGCAATATCCGTTCGCCGCCGGCCGGGATGAAACCAAACTCAACACGTCCATCTTCGAGACGCTGCGCCGTGATTCGCTCGAGTGTCTCGCCGTCATACTCCACCGGGGACGAAACCAGCCAGCGACCGACAGACGCGGCAGGGAAGTAGCGGAATCTGGGCAGGATGCGGTCGGTTCTGTCGGGCGGGAAACCGAATTCGATTCGGCCATCGTCTAACAGTCGCGCAACGATTCGACCTTCAACAGGCGTTTCCGACATGGTGCCGTCGTCGACGCCGGCCGTTTCTTGAGACTCTTCATTGGGGCTGACGGCGGATGTCGGGGGAGATACATCGGCGTCGTCCCCTGCCCGAATACCGGCGAGTCCGCGGAACAAGTCCCGGCCCCAGCAGTTAGTTGTGCCGCCCACACGAATCGCACAGGAATGGAACCAACCGGTGCTGAGTTCCGCAAAATCGCCGCTCGGCGGGTCGGTCTCGCCGAACCGGTTCTCACCCCAACAGACGATCCAGCCGTTGGAACGGATCGCGCAGGCGTGTTCTCCCCCGGCCTCAACCTGCGTGAAGCGACCGCTGGGCGAATCCGTTTCGCCGTGTCTGTTGTCACCCCGGCACGAGATCTCGCCATCTGCGTCAAGCGCGCAGGCGAAGTATCCGCCAGCGAATGCTCCGCCGGCGCTGACTTGAGCGAACGAACCGCTCGGTGGACTGCTAGTTTCAGGGCGTCCTTCGCAGGCAAGTGTGCCGTCCGTCTTCAGGCCGCAGACGTGAACCCATCCCGCGCTGACTTGAGCGAATGTTCCGCTCGGCGGGCTGCCACCGGAGCGACGCCGCCCGCCCCAACATTCAATGGCCCCGTCCGCGCGCAGCCCGCAGCTATGATCGCCGTCCACACTGACCTGTGTGAGGGCGCCGCCGGGTGGGGACGACTTCCCAAGCCAGTCGTCACCCCAGCAGACGATTTGCTCATCGCTGCGCAAACCACAACTGTGCTGGCGACCTGTGCCGACCTGGGTAGACGTCCCGCTGGGCGGTTCGGCCTGGCCCGATGAGTTGTCTCCCCAACAGTCGACGCTGCCGTTGGGTTGGATCGCGCAGGTATGCAACTCGCCGGCGCTGGGCAGGCTCAAGGCCTCATTCGGCGCCAGGGTCTGACCGGTTCAATAGCTGCCCCAACAAGCGATCGCGCCGTCGGTTGGCACGGCACAGCTCTGGTCCCAACCCGCTGGGACTGACCGGAACTGCCCGCTGGGGGCGTCCGTTTGGCCATATAGATTCTCGCCCCAGCAGGCGACGGTCGCGTCGGCTCGCAGCCCACGTCCATGCACGTCGCCAGTGCTGAGCTCGGTGAACTGCCCGCTTGGTGGAGCCGACACGCCAGACGAGCGGACGCCCCAGCAGACGAGGCGGCCGTCGGTTTGGAGGCCGCAACTCATCCGATGACCCATGGCGACCCGTGAAAAAGAACCTGCTGGTGCATCGGTGAGAGAGAACCGGTCGTTTCCCCAACAAACCAGCGTTCTATCGGAGCGTACGGCGCAGTTTGCGTGATTAGCTGCTGCGAGATCGGTGTATTGCCCAGCCGGCGGGTCTGTTTCCCCATCGCGGTTGTCGCCCCAACAGACAAGCGTGCCATCGGTCCGTAGACCACAGGTGTGTCGTGACCCCGCGCTCACTTCGGTGAACTGTCCGGCCGGCGCCGTCGTCTGGCCATGCAGGTTCGATCCCCAACAGACCGCGGCGCCGGCGGCGCGCACCCCGCAACTGTGGAACTCACCTACGCTCACCGTCGAGAACGTCCCACTTGGCGCCGGCGGCTGTTCAATCAGGTTCCCACCCCAACAAATCACGCTCTCATCTGACAGCACAGCACACGTGTGGTCTATTCCCGCGCTGATCTGCTCAGCCTCAACTCCGAACAGCCACTGCTACTGTCCCTCTCTGACCTTCTCAGGCTCGTCGTCGGCACGGACGCTGCCACCCAAGGCGAGAAGTCCAATCACTACGAGGGTCGGGATAAGCAGATACAACCCGCTGTATCGGAACATCCCGCATCTTGACTCAGACAAGCGTTAGCTAGGGCCTGTTCAAATTGGGTGATGAAGACATAGAAGTGACACATCCCGGCTGGACGATGGGAGGCGGGACCCCCTCAGCCTCCGGCAGCTCCCCCTGCAAGGGGGAGCGGGAGAGTTGATAGACGCTTCGATTGGGATCGCGCCGTCAATGTGAACAGGCCCTAGTACCTTGGATACCGGTTGCTACATCCTGCCCTCTAGGCCGAGCACCTCAGTCGTGGTCATTTCGTGGGCCGTCGTTTGCGCCCAGAACGCCACCTTGCACCTAGCAGGCTGCTGAAAAAGTCATCGGCTCTCAAATCCGTCGTTCCTGGCTTGATCAGGAATCTATGCTCTATATATGGTCGGCCTTGGATTCCTGCGTTCGCAGAAATGACGAAAAGGGACGATCAGCGCTCGGAAGCGGATTCTTCAGCAGCCTGCTAGTGGTTATCAGAACAGTCCCAGAGGGTTCACCACAATCCGCCGTTCGAACCGGGGTCAGGACGCTTCGTGACGGCACTCCCACAAGGGGACCTTTGCAAAACTCACCGATCCCCTCTCCCTCGCAAGAAGACCTTTGATTTCGTCCCCTTCGCCCCCCTTGCGGGGAGATGCCGCAGGCAGAGGGTGGCTCCCCTTCTCGTGGCCTATCTGGTCGCTGGCGGCGGACCCCCCCTCTGTCACTCTGTGACATCTCCCCCCGCAAGGGGGGGAGAGGGGAATCATGAGTTTTTCAAAGGTCTCCACAAGGGGAGATTTGTTCCGTCATTCGATTACGGACTGTTGGGCTTTGAACATTTCTTTGAGCGCTTGTTCGGCGGCGGTGACCATTTGACTGAGTTGGTCGGGGGTGAAGGATTGGCCTTCGGCGGTTCCCTGGACTTCGACGAGGCCTGCATTGTCGAGGCCGACGATGTTGCAATCGACGTCGGCGGTTGAGTCCTCGGCGTAGTTGAGGTCGGTGAGGATTTGGCCGTCCACGATGCCGATACTGACGGCGGCGACCGCGGCGATGATCGGCGACTGTTCGTACTTGAGGCGTTCGATGGCTTTCGAGACGGCGACGAATGCTCCGGTGATGGCGGCGGTTCTGGTGCCTCCGTCGGCGTCGAGGACGTCGCAGTCGATGTTGAAGGTTCGTTCGCCGAGCGCGTCGAGATTGACAGCGGCTCGGAGGCTGCGTCCGATCAGGCGTTGGATTTCCTTGGTCCGTCCGGCGCTGAGGACTCGCTCACGGTCGGAGCGGGTGTTGGTCGCGGCGGGCAGCATGTTGTACTCGGCGGTCAGCCAGCCTCGGCCTGTGCCTCGCATCCAACGGGGGACGCGTTCCTCGACGGTGACGGCGCAGAGGACTCGGGTGTCGCCCAAGGACACGATGCAGGAGCCGGCTGCGTGTTTCTGCACATCGAGCTCGAAGCTGAGCGGACGTAACTGGTTGGGTTGGCGACCATCGATGCGTACCATGCGTAGGAGCTTATGCGGAGTGTCCGCGCAGTGCATGAGAGGGAATACACATGGCGATTCAGGGCTACTCGGACCTGGACGGCGTTGAACTGGCGAGAATGGTGGCCGACGGCGAGGTGTCGGCGATTGAGTTGTTGGATGAGGCGATTGCGCGGGCGGAACGGGTCAATCCCGAGCTCAACGCGCTGGTCTATCCGTGGTTTGACCATGCACGGGAGCGTGCGTTGGAAGGACTGCCGGACGGTCCGCTGCACGGCGTGCCGTTCCTGCTCAAGGATCTGGGCACGTACTACGAGGGTCAACCGATCTCGAGTGGCTCGAAGATCTTCGCCGACTACGTGCCGGACCATGACAGCGAGATGGTGATCCGCTACAAAGCGGCGGGATTGTCGATCTTTGGACGCTCGACGTCGCCGGAGATGGGGATTACCTCCACCACCGAGTCGCAGTTGCACGGCAAGACGCGGAATCCGTGGAACACCGGGCACACGGCCGGTGGATCATCGGGCGGGGCGGCGGCGATGGTGGCGGCGGGCGTGATTCCGGTCGGCAATGCGTCGGATGGCGGCGGATCGATTCGGATTCCCGCCTCATGTTGTGGACTGTTCGGGCTCAAGCCGACGCGGGCGCGGACGCCATCGGGACCGGATGTCGGCGAGGGCTGGGCCGGGATGTCGACGGTACACGCGGTCTCGCGCTCGGTGCGTGACTCGGCGGTACTGCTGGACGCGACCGCCGGTCCTGATATCGGTGCGCCGTACTACGCGCCACCACCGCAGCGTCCCTGGGCTGAAGAAGTTGGGCGCGATCCGGGCAAGCTGCGGATTGGCGTGATCGTCAAGCCGTTCAACGACAGTGAAATGGATCCTGACTGCTTCCGCGCGGTCGAGCATGCGGCGGAGTTGTGCCGGTCGCTGGGCCACGAGGTCGAGGATGCGGTGCTCGACATTCCGGAGGAGGTCCGCAATCCGCTGTTCGACATCGTTCGGCCGTCGACGAAGCTCGCGATTGACTTGCGTGCGGCCGAACTGGGCCGAATGGCGAATCCCGAGGATGTGGAGCCGCTTACCTGGCGGATGATCTCGGGCGAGATGCCGACGGCGACGGAGTACATCGCAGCGACGCGCGCGGTGCACACGATCGGACGCTACGTGGCGCGCTGGTTCGCTGGTGTCGACGGTCCCGGCTACGACGTGATGCTTACGCCGACGATGGCTACGCCGCCGCTGGAGCTGGGCCGGTTGTCGTTGGATCGCGAGGACATGTACGCGCAGGGCGTCGATGTGCAGCGCACCGTCGGGTTCACGTCGCTGTTCAACGCGTCGGGCAATCCGGCGGCGTCGATTCCGCTGTACTGGAATGAGGCGGGATTGCCGGTTGGGACACAGTTCGTCGCTCCGTACGCGGATGAGGCGGCGCTGATTCGGCTTGCGTCGCAGCTTGAGGCGGCTCAGCCGTGGGCCGGTCGGCGGCCTCCCGTACACTCCGATTAGCCATACAGACGTAAGACTGTTGCATTGGCCAATGTGCCCAGCATGGCTGGGCGGCCCCCTCAGCCGCTTCGCGGCAGTTCCCCCACAGGGGAAGCAAAGGATCTGGCGACGGTCTGGGAGATTCCAAGGAGAGAATGAATGAAGACCGCGAACGCTATTGCTGAGATGTTGAAGCGGGAGGGTGTCGAGTTTGTTGTCGGCTATCCCGTCAACCCGATCTTTGAGGCGGCCGCTCAGGCCGATATTCGCACCATTGTGGTTCGCCAGGAGCGTACGGCGATTCACATTGCCGATGCGTTTGCCCGGATGAACTCGGGCGACCAGGTGGCGGTGTACCTGACCCAAAACGGTCCGGGCTCCGAAAACTCGTTCGGTGGCCTGGCTCAGGCCTGGAGCGAGTCGGCGCCGCTGATCGCGATTCCCGGCGGCTACGCGCGGTCGCAAACCAACGTGGCGCCGAACTTCTCCGGGTTGGTCAACTTCCAGCACGTGAGCAAGTGGACCGAGCAGCTGACCGACCCCAATGACCTCGCGAACGCCGTGCGCCGCGCGTTTACACACGCCAAGAACGGCCGACAGCGTCCGGTCGTGCTGGAGATTCCCGGCGACATCTGGGGCGCCGACATTGAGGAGCCGATCAACTATACGCCGACGCCGGCGCATCGCTCCGGTCCCGATCCGGCCGATGCCCGCAAGGCGGCGCAGACGCTGGTCAGCGCCGAGCGTCCGGTGATTTATGCCGGTCAGGGCGTCCACTACGCGAAGGCATGGGACCAGCTCAAGGAACTGGCCGAGCTGCTTGAGGCGCCGGTGACGACATCGTTGCAGGGCAAGAGCGCATTCCCCGAGACACATCCGTTGTCCTTGGGCTCGGGCGGACGCGCGTTCCCGCGCGCGGTGCACGAATTCATCCAGGACGCCGACGTGATTTTCGGGATCGGCTGCTCGTTCACCAAGACCGGGTTCGGTCTGCAGATGCCCAAGGGTCCGTACTACATCCACGCGACGCTCGACCCTGATGACTTCAACAACGAGGTGGAGATCTCTGAGGGCGTAGTCGGCGACGCAGCGCTGGTGCTGGATGCGATCATCGCCGAGGTGCGCGAACTGGTGGTCGGGCCTCGCGGTCGCGCCGACGCGATTGCTGCCAGGATCGCCCAGATCAATGGCGACTGGCGGGCCCAATGGTCGCCCAAGAGCGACTCGAACGACGCGCCGATCAATCCGTATCGGGCGCTCAAGGACTTGCACGCGACGCTGGACGAGACGGTCGGGATCGACAACGTGGTGGCGACGCACGACGCGGGATCGCCGCGCGACCAGATGTCGCCGTTCTGGAACTCGACGACGCCGCTCAGCTACATCGGCTGGGGCAAGACGACGCAGCTCGGCACCGGCCTCGGGTACGCCATGGGCGCCAAGGTCTCTCGCCCGGAGAAGACTTGCCTCAACGTCTGGGGCGACGCCGCGATCGGCATGACCGGCATGGACTTTGAGACCGCCGTGCGCGAGAACATTCCGATCCTGAGCGTGCTGTTGAACAACTTCTCGATGGCGATCGAGCTGCCGATCATGAAGACGGCGACCGAAAAGTATCGGGCGACCGACATCTCGGGTCACTACGCCGACATGGCCAAGGCGTTTGGCGGCTACGGCGAGCGGGTGGAGTCGCCTGGTGAATTGAAGGAAGCCTTCAAGCGAGGAATCGCGGCGACCGAGAATGGTCAGGCGGCGTTGATCGAGGTGATCACGTCGAAGGAGATCGACTACTCGATTCATCGGTAGGAGAATTGAGGTGCCAAAACTATGGCTTGTTCGTGCGGACGGCGGCGACTTCACCGATTACTTTGTCTCTGGCGATCACATCAGCATCGGTTGGAACATCAGAGAGGACATCTCTGCTCTGACCAATCCTGATGAGATCGAGGCCGTATATCGAAAGTACAATCCGGACTCACATTCGGGCCCAGCTAGACGCACCGCGAAACAAATCGAGACATTTCTAGTCCAAATGGAGCCCAGCGACGAAGTCCTTACACCAACGAAGGATCGCAAGTGGCTCAGGCGAGGAATCATCGAAGATGGCGGGGCATACTTTGTCGAACCACCGCACGATGACAACGCGGTCTACTTCCACTGCGTTCGGCGTCCAGTGATCTGGAGTGGACTGCCGATTAATCGATACGACTTTCACCCATCTGACCAAAGGCCCATGCGCTCCAGGCAAACGGTCGTTCTTGTTGACGAAGACTGTTTCGGTGCCTGGGCCAGGTTTTCTCCAGGATCAAATGCGAAGGCACCGACGGGAACGAAACAGCAAGTCCGCGAAGATGTCCGCTTAGCGTTAGACACGTTGGTTGAATCTTTCGACCCCTACGAAGCACAGGAGCTTGTCGCTGAGCTCCTGGACGCAATGGGGTGCGAGGATCTGGAAGTCAGCCCGCCGGGTCCGGATGGCGGCGTAGACGTGCGGGCAGTGAAGACGGACACCCTCGTGCCTGAGGTGCCGATTTTTGTGCAAGTCAAGAGGTACAAGTGGGGTAGAAACATCGGCAAGAAGGCGGTGCGCGATCTTCGCTCTGGCATCACGTTCGGAGGGCGAGGAATATTCGTCACTACTTCAAGTTTCACTAAGGGAGCGAAAGAAGTTGCCAGAGAGGCGCTGTTTCCTCACATTGCGCTGATCGATGGTCCGGTATTGATCGACTTGATTCGTGAGCACTGGGACGGTATCTCTGAGGAGTCGCAGGCGAAACTCTCGGACGTGAAATCGTAGAGGTAGCCCTTGTGGCTGCCTGTCCCTAGCTCCCGTCGAACCCGCTCTTATCGCGGAGCCTGCCCCCAGCTCGAACGGGGTATCTCGCCGAGTCGAGCACGAACGCCCGCTCTGAACGCATCGAGATTGCCGCGACAAGCGCGGCAGTGTCGCAACAGGGGTTGTCTCGGACACTCCACTGGCTTGGCAACGCACTACAATCAGATTATCCGTTCGATAATCCAGCAACAAGAGCGCCATCCGCACGATGTCCATTGCCAACGCCGCCCGCCCGATTCATCGCTTGCGAACGTTCACCGCGTTCAGCCAAAGCCGGACAAACCTGAAAGAACCTGAACAACCTGAACGCCAAAACCCAGTAAAACACGGGGGATCGTGGTGTTCACCCGCCAAGAAAAAAAGATCGCTGAACACCCTGAACATCCACCGTCAGACGCGCCGCGAGACTGGAGTCGCAATCTATCTGGCTGGCGACCGCGAGATCGTGGCAGACCGCTAGCATGGCACGTCCGATGGTACGTATGCCATGGTTTCTTTATCCTCGCTGATCGATGGACGAGCTCGCACAGTCCTGGTAGGGATGTTGGGGGTAGTGGTTGGCCTGATGGCGTTGGCCTTGATGCCCGAGGAGGCGGGAGCGCAGGTCTCTGAAGACTTCGTGGTGCGGGTGGCGGCCCGGTTGAATGAGAATGGCCGGGTGGAATTTGGGATTCAGCGGCTTGATGCGGATGAACAGCCTCGATTGCTGCACCTTGAGGACCGGCGGTATTTCCCCAGAAGCGTGGACCATCACCGTTGGCTCAAGGGCTAGCCGTCGTTGCTGCTGCAAGCCCCGTACTACGACTCGGAGGACTACAGCGACGCCAACGTACCGCAGACTGCGCGGGGGGTTAGCGCTCGAGTCGTCGCTCGGCGGAATCCTGATAGCGATCGCATTGAGTTTGCGATCGAGCCCAAGCTGGATGCGAGCCAGTTGCCGAACAGTGATGTGGCAGCCTACGGGTCGCCGTTGATCGGTCAGCGCCGATTCTGGTCGGACGGCATCACGCACAACCGTTGGCTCTATTGCAGTCCACTGCAATTCACGCGAGTGTGGTCGAACGCCGGCACGTTGGAGGCTGAGCCGACGCTGGAGGACGACGGCAGCGTGAGCGGCAATCCCAGTTCCGGCGCGTCGCCAGTCACAGAGACAGCCGCGGGCTGCCTGGAGGCGATCGCGCTCAACAGCGAGGCAATGGTCAGTGAAGGGTGCGCCAGCGTACTGGCGACGTACTGCGTTGACCATCAGGAGGTCGAGTATTGTCGGGAACACTATCCCCCGGAGGAGGAAGAGGAGGAACCGGCGTCCACACCTGTAATGCCGGAGACGGCGACTTCGACGTCAGCAAATCGGTGCCTGGAGATCATTGTCGCTGGCGGAGATCAATCCACGCTTCCAGACGACTGCGCGGCGACGCTGGCGCAATACTGCACCCAGTATTCCGAACATGCCTGGTGTGCGAGCGAAGACGAGGATGGTGAACAGGCGCCGGAGACTCCGCAATACAGCAGCGCACAGCTTCAGTGCATCAGCGCGATCCAGCCGGAAACTCCCGCGATGATGGGAGAGGAGTGCACTGAACTGCTGCGGACGTACTGCGGGGATCACATGGATAACAGGTGGTGCCGGCAGGAGTTTGGCTCGGACGTTGATGAGGAAGAGGAAGAAACGGAGGAGGAGACATCGGCTCCGCAGTACACCAGCGCAGAGCTTCGTTGCATCGCGGATATCGGGAGTACAAATACAGTCTCTGAGAGTTGTGAAGTGTTGCAGCAGAGCTACTGCGCAGAGAATCCGCAGCACGCAGGGTGTCAGCCCGCCGCAGGCGGCGGGACTGGATCTACAACCACGTCGACAGATGGCTCACCGGACGACGCATCGTTGGATCCGATCTCGCAGGAGCGATGCATCGAGTTGATCGGTCCGGAATCGACGGAGCAGGTACCGACCGCATGCGGCCCCCTGCTGGTTGAGTTTTGCGCTGAGCATCCCACGAACGCGTGGTGTCGGCGGCAACAGGAGGAAGAGGGCGACAGCTAGGGTCTGTTCACATAGGGTGGTGAAGAGCTAGAAATGACGCATTCCGCCTGGACGATGGGAGGCAGGACCCCCTCAGCCTTTGGCAGCTCCCCCTGCAAGGGGGAGCGGGAGAGTTGATAGGCCCTTCGAATGGGATCGTCGCGTCAATGTGAACACACCCTAAGCGGTTGTGATTACTCCATGACGCCGTCGGACTCGAGGCGCGCGACCTCCTCGGTGGACATTCCCAGCCAGTCGGCGGCGATGGCGGCGTTTGACTCTCCCAGGATTTCCGATCGGTTGTAGACGGTTGACGGTGTTTCGGAGAACTGGAGGGGGAGGCGATCGCCCTTGAGCGGGCCCAGGTTTGGGTGTGGGTCGGCGAAGTTGAAGAACATCTTGGCCTGGGCCAGTTGCGGGTCGTGGGCGGTGAGGTCCTGGCCGGTCTGCACGACTCCGGCGGGGACTCCGGCGGCCTGGCAGCGGTCCATGAGCTCGTAGCGGTCCTGGCGGTTGGTCCATTCGGCGATGCGGGCGTCGATTCCGGAGCGACAGGCGTTTCGGCCTCCGGCGATTGCTAGCGACTTGTCCGCTAACCAATCGCCGGCGTCCATGAGCCGGCAGAGGGACTGCCACTGGTCGTCGGTGACGACGGCGATGGCGCACCAGTTGTCCTCACCCTGACAGGGATAGATGGCGTGGGGGGTCCAGTGCTCGTAGGTCGGGTCGTTACCGACGGGCTCGGCGGCGACTCCGTTGGCGAAGTAGTTGAGCAGAGTGGGTCCGTTGAAGCCGACGCCGACCTCGAACTGGCTCATGTCGATGCGTTGGCCCTTGCCGGTCATTCGCCGAGCCTCGATCGCGGCGAGGACGGCGACGGCGCCGTGCAGGCCGGCCATGTGATCGTTGTAGCTGAAGCCGATGCCGATGTCGTTGCGTCCGGGCACGCCGGTGAGATAGGTCAGGCCGGCGAGCGCGTGGACGGTGGGCGCGTAGGTGACGTACGAGGCCCAGGGTCCGGAAATGCCCATGCCGGACATGCCGATGTAGATGGCGTCGGGATTATCGGGACTGACGGCGTCGTAGCCGAGATTCCAGCGGTTGAGCACGCCGACGGAGAAGTTGTCGATCACGACATCGGCCTGGAGCGCGAGTTGGCGTGCGATGTCGCGGGCGTCGTCGCGGCTGAGGTCGAGTTGGAGCACTCGCTTGTTGCGGTTCCACATGGCGTGATAGGGATGGTCGACGCCGCCGGCGAGTCCGGCACGGGTCGAACTCATGATCTTGACCACGTCTGCGCCCATGTCGGCGAGGACGCGCGTCGCGAAGGGTCCGGCGAGGACATGGGTGAAGTCGAGGATGCGAATGCCTTCGAGCGGGCCGGTGGTGGCCTTGAGTGAAGAAGCGCCATCTGCGACGCGCAGCGGCGCCCCCCTCTGTCCCCCGTTCGAGCCGGGGGCAGGCTGCTCCGCGACATCTCCCTCCGCCGAGCGGGGGGAGAATTTGAATCCGCCGATGCCCCAAGGCGTGTCCGAGAAGTGGTAGGGCGCTCCCGGGCCTGAGACCTTTGTGTCGCCGACGGGATAGTCGGCCCACCAGTTGCGGGCTTCGAGCTGTGGGTTGCTGGCGACCTCGGGCATGGTCATCACCCAGCCGTAGGGATGGTGTCGGTTCTGGGCCTCGTGGAAGAAGGGCTCGACGTCTTTGGTCGCGACCCACTCGCGCAGGGCGCTCATGGTGAGTTCGACCATCTCGGCGAGATTGGCGGGGTCGGTGAAGCGTTCGTCCAGCAGATCGAGTCCCGTGCCTTCCTCGATCAGCCAGGCGACCTGGCGCTCGAAGTCGGGCGTGGGCGTGATCATGATCGAGCCGCCGATCGCCTGCATCACGACGTAGGCGGTCGACCAGTGGAGTGAGCCCTGGCGGGGGAGTACGGGTCCTTGGGCGAACGGCAACAGCTCGTGGAACCAGGCCCACATGAGCACGTGTTCGAGCACCGTGCAGAGCGCCTCGTGGGTGCTCAGCCGGACGATCTGGCCCTGTCCGGTCTCGCGCGCGTGATTCAGGGCTGACAGTGCGCCAACGGCGGCGTAGACGCCTCCGACGAAGGCGTACTGGTCGCCGAAGAGTTCGAGCGGGGGCGTGTCGGCGTCGCCGGAGGTGGCGGCGATGCCGCCAAGCGCCTCGGCGACGAGTCCGGGCGCCTGGTAGTTCTGCCAGGGGCCGGAGCGTCCGAAGGAGGTGACATCGACAATGACCAGCCTGGGGTTGGCTGCGAGCAGCGCATCGGGGTCTGAGAGGCGTTCGCAGTCGAGGATGATGTCGGCTGACTGTGCCAGTTGCTCGATGGTGCCTGAGTCGTCGGATGCCATAAACGTCCTCGAGCTGGCGAAGAAAGCGTGCCAGAGGGAGGCTCCGTTGGCGTGGAAGGGGCCTCTCGTGCGGAGAGGGTCTCCGCCTGACGGCTCGACTCGGACGACGTCGGCTCCAAGGTCTCCGAGGAGTTTGCCGGCGTAGATGGCTCGGTCGTCGGTGAGGTCGATGATTCGGACGTTGGCGAGGGGGCCGGTTGACTGGTCGGGCATGAGGGCGAGTCTACAGGCGGGATGTATGACAAATGATCGATAGGTGGCGCGAGCCGGCCCCCTCCGCCACGTCGTGGCGCCTCCCCCAAGGAGACCTTTGATTAAGTCCTCTTCTCCCCCCTCGCGGGGGAGATGCCGAAGGCAGAGGGGGGGCTCCCCATCTCAAGGCTTATCTGGTCGCTGTGGGCGGACCCCTCTCTGTCACTCCGTGACATCTCCCCCCGCAAGGGGGGGAGAGGGGTTTGTGAGTTTGTAAGGGTCTCCCCAAGGGGGGAGGTCTTGTAGGCCTTTGTTAGTCTGGCGGCACGGTCAAATTGTTGGGTGGGAGTATTGACATGGACTTCAAATTCTCGACTGAGGACGTGGCGTTTCGCGAGGAGGTGTTGGACTTTCTTGGCGACCAGCTGCCTCCGGGTTGGGCTGATTTGTCGGAGGGGCCGGCGGAGGATGGGGCGGCGAATCGGGAGCGTTGGGAGTTCACTCGAGGCTTTCACAGGGCCCTGGCCGAGCGTGGTTGGCTGACGCTGGGTTGGCCGACCGAGCATGGCGGCGCCGGCGCAGGACCAGTGCGGCAGGCGATGTTCAACGAGACGATGGCGCATCATCGTGCGCCGGTCTACAACCAGGGCGTCGACCGTGTCGGTCCGACGGTGATCATGTACGGCTCGGACGAACAGAAAGAGTTCTTCCTGCCGCGGATTCGGTCGGCGGACATCCAGTGGTGCCAGGGATTCTCGGAGCCGGGGTCGGGATCGGACCTGGCCTCGCTGCAGACGCGGGCTCAGCGCGACGGTGACGACTACATCATCAATGGGCAGAAGATCTGGACCTCGGGCGCGCAGCACGCGGACTACATCTTCATGCTCGCGCGGACCGAGCCGGACGCGCCCAAGCACCGTGGGATCTCGTTCTTCTTGCTCGACATGAAGACGCCGGGGATCACCGTGCGGCCACTGGTCAACATGGCCAATCGGCATCACTTTAACGAGGTGTTCTTCGAGGACGTGCGGGTGCCGGCCTCGAACATGATCGGCGAGGAGAATCGGGGCTGGTACGTGGCGACGACGACGCTCGACTTCGAGCGCTCGGGCATTTCGCGCGTAGTCTCGGGCGTGCGGCTGCTGGGCGAGCTGACCGAGCTGGCCAGCGTGCCGGGACCGGACGGGAGACGCCCGGACGAAGACCCGCGCATCCGGCACAAGCTGGCCGATCTGAACATCGAGTTCACGGTTGGTCGCTGGCTGGCGTATCGGGTGGCGTGGATGCAGTCGCAAGGTCTGGTGCCGAATCACGAGGCGTCGATGAGCAAGCTCTACGGGACGATCATCAATCAGCGTCTGGCGGGAATGATCAACATGTTCGGCCTGGCCGGCGGACTATCGGGAGAGCAGGATCACGCGCCGCTGCACGGTCGGCTGCCGGATGAGTACTTGAACGCTGTGCCGCTGACGATCGCGGCGGGTACGTCGGAGATCATGCGGAATATTATCGCGACGCGTGGTCTGGGCCTGCCGCGGTAGCAGTGACAATCGCGTTAGGCTGACAGCCTGAACGGAAGTCGGAGAAGCGCGGTCATGCCTGGCACAGTCGACCGATGGCATCCGGTGGTCGAGTTGGCGTTTGAAGGCGGGCCCTATGACAGGGGAGGGCTTGATCGGGCCGCTTTGATTGAGTTGGCCAACTTGCAAACGCTGCTCACTCTGTACGCAGCCAGCCTGTGGCGATTGGACCATGCCGGAGAGCACGGCCCAAATGACCTTGCCGATGAACCGGCGCTGCCGACTGCATTCGTCGAGCAAGGAACGCTATACGTCAATGAGGCTGATCCTGAGCGGGCCTCTGCGAATGTCTCGCGCAGGGTGACTTGCCCAGTTGCCGGACAATACATCGACCGTGCGGTCGCAAACACCCTGCGGGTACTTCAGGCCGCAGAAGTAGGTAGCGCATTTCCCGAAGACGTTGGTCATCGGTGGTTGGTCAGTATCAAGGCGATTGGCGCTGTTGTGAGCGCGGACGTTGATCCCGATCTGACGCTGCGCGTGACATCACCTCGCTGCGGTAGCGCAGCGATTACACGGCAGACGCGAGTAGCAATAGTGCGTGAAACGTACCGTCGTCTGGATGAGCAATTGGCGAAGCAGAAGCTTGCCAACCCGGACTTCCGGACTCTGATCGAAGCTCCTCGTCCCCATCCGGAAGAGGGCCTGGACACACTCCCGGACAGCTCGATGCAGGTGGACTCGTTCCCAACGTTGCCCGCTGTTCCCCATTGCAACACCACTCAATCGTCTATGGAGCAATAGTGCACTCAGGTCATCATTTCCTTGCCAATTGCAGTCAATATAGATATCATGTTCGTAGATGGTGCTGTGCAATCTTGGCACCGGAAAGGACGCCCGGAATGAGCAAGCGCTCTCCACGACGACGCGAGCCACAGGACACCGATAGGGACGGTCGGGACGAATCCCGCCTTGTAGGGCGCGACGATAAAGGACGATATGATGATCGACCTCGTCCGCCAGCCCCGATGAAGAAGTAATAGTTGCTCTCCTAAGGGCGGCAACTGTCCAATTCCCGCTGGTGGGCGAGCGGGACCCCCTCAGCCTTCGGCAGCTCCCCCTGCGAGGGGGAGCTGGGATCATTTCCGTACGTCTCTGACGTAGGCGTTTCCGAGGGCGCCCCAGCTGGCGACGAAGAAGGGGACGCAGTAGGTGAGGGGGATTTTCCAGGCGAGATCTGTGGTGGCGTCTCCGCCGATGATGACTGTTCCCTGGTTGATGGCGACGAGGATCGTTCCGACGACGGCGCTGGTGAGGATCGAGCGGCGCAGCATGGCTCGGTTGCGGAAGGCGCAGCGCCAGCATTGGCGGCCGGTTTTCATGCGGAAATGCGGACCGGGATCGGTCTCGGGCAGATGCGGGCAGACTGGTTCTGGCATTTGGCGGTAGGCTAACGGTCGTGCGGCCTCTGAATATTTTCTTTGACGTTGACGGGTGTCTGGTTTCCTGGAATCTGCATCTGCGTCCGTATGCGCGGGAAGTGCTGGAGCGGTTGCAGGATCGCGGGCATCACGTCTACATGTGGTCCGGGTACGGGGCGCGTCGCGAGGTGGCGGACAAGCATGACCTCTGGCCGCTGTTGGCCGGGATCATGGGCAAACCGATTTTTCAGTATCGGTCGCGGCTGCACATGTTCACGAAGATTGAGCCGGACTTCATCATCGACGACCACCGGGAGATCGTGGAGGCGCTGGGCGGGGCGGTGATCAAGCCGCCGCGGGAGCCGTTGGCGAAGGATCGGGAGATGGTGCGGGTGTATCGGCGGATTCTGGAGTATGAGCGCGAGCACCAGCGTCGGTGGGGGTAGATTCCTTCAAGCTGAGCGGGGCGGCCCCCTCAGTCACCTCGTGACAGCTCCCCCTGGCAGGGACCGATGCGTAACTCCCCTTCTCGCCCCTTGCGGGGGAGATGCCGAAGGCAGAGGGGGGGTTCCCTATCGCAATGCTTATCTGGTCGCTGCCAGCGGACCCCCCCCTGTCACTCCATGACATCTCCCCCCGCAAGGTGGGGAGAGGGGATCCGAGAGTTTTGCATTGGTCTCTGGAAGGGGGAGCAAAGGAAACGAGCGATAGCTCTCCCAAATGGAGCGCCTTTGGCTTTAGCCGCCTGCCTCAGCTTCTCCTTCGAGGGGAGGGAGTTCTCGGCCGGTTGGGTAGATCTCGTGGGTGGTGTTGAGCCAGGTGTTTGTGAGGCGGTTGGTTGACCAGGCGTATTCGAAGAGGCGTGGGTCGGGCTGGATCCAGGGTTGGTGGATGCCGAGCTGAATGCCGTTGACGAGCTTGATCTGCCATTGGGCGGCGGCGCCGCCGAGCAGCATTTCCTGAATCTGATGGCCGATGTCCTGGCGCGCGCCGAGGTTGAAGGTGGCGGCCATCTGATCGATCAGGGCGTCGAGCTCGGCGTTGGTGGCATCGCTCCAGTTCTGGATTCCGCGGGAATGGAGCGTGGAGCGCCAGTGATCGGTTGGGTCGGCCTGCTGCGGAACGGCGCTCCAGCCGAGGAAGCAGAATCGTTCGCCTGCTCTGAGCTGGTCGATGGCCTCTGCGAAGGGACGATTCTCAATATCGACTTCGAGCCCGGTGGCGTCGGCGATCATGGTTCGGACCGCCTCGCCGGCGCCGGCGAAGAAGCCTTCGAACAGGTCGGCGACGACCAACGGGACGACTCCGAGGTTGGGAGCGCCGCCGGCAGCGCTGATCAGGCCGGCGATCTCCGCCAGGTCGGCGTCGCGGTCGTTGCGATATCCCGGGAACGTTGAGAGCAACTGCTCACTGATGCTCCAGCCATCGAGATACCAGGGCAGCGGCCCTGAGGCGCGGCCATGGCCGCCATAGAGTCGCTCGATGAGTTGGGATCGGTCGATAGAAATATTGATAGCGCGGACCACGCGTGGGTCGCCGAGCGCGGCGAACCCGTCCGCGGACAGGGGGGCCAGCAACTCGACAGAGGCGTCGAGCGGTTGCTCGAAGGTTGGGTGGTCAGGGTTCTGCTCACGCAACGTCTCAACGGTCGCATTTGTCAGCGGAAACGCGGCCGTGTCGAAGGCTGCGGCGTCGTAGAGGCTGACGATGTTGTTGGTGTCGCCGGAGGTGAAGGTGACGCCGTCGGCCCAGGCGGAGTCGGCGCGCCACCAGTTCTCGGAGCGGGCGAGGGTGATTTCAAATCCGTTGTAGAGATGCGGCGTGTAGGGCCCTGAGCCGCTGTTGCGCATGATGTCGCTGGGATCGTTGCGCCAGTCGTCGGCGTAGAGCTCGGCCGCTTCGGGGCTGGTCATCCAGGCGAAGGGCGAGGCGTGGACGCTAGCGAGATAGGTGGCGTCGGGCGCCACAGTGGTGAGCGTGGCCGAGGTAGCGGATGAGGCTTCGACGGACGCCGTGCGATTGTAGGCAGCGCGGCGGAAGAAGGACGGATCGGGCGCGCCGGACGCGTCAAGGGCGTCTCGCTGTCGCTGGATGTTCCAGGCGATGTCCTGCGCGGTGAAGGCACGACCGTTGGTCGGTTCGAGATTCCAGAAGACGGCGCCGGACTCGACGGTGAATATGTAGGTCGTCTCGTCGGGCATTTCCGGGAGGGCGCAGAGGTCGGCCTCGAGTACGCCCGAGGAAACGGAGGCGGGCTGGATTAGCCGGTTGTACATCAGGCTGTGGGCAGCCTGGGTGTAGCGATAGCGGGAACGATGCGGATCCCAGCGGTCGTGTCGTTCGACTGCTAGCCAAGTGCGGATGATTCCGCCTGGCGTCGGTCCGCTGGGCGGTTCGGCTTGTGCGTCCTGTGAGTCCTGCGCGGACTGTTGCGTCTGGGCCTGTTGGAGCGACTGCTGCTGCGCGTCGGGCGGCTGGGGCGGCTCGTCCTGCTGAACGGCTTGCTGCTGGGTCGCCGCTTGTTGCTCCAGGTCCTCCTGGGCAGGTTGCTCGTCGTCTGAGCAACCGACCAGAGCGAGAGCGCCGGCGCCAACGCCTGCTCGTGACGACGCGGCGAGCAGTGAGCGGCGGGAGAGTCGAGTTCGTCGCAGGGCGGCCCAACGGGCCTGTGGATGTCTCGTTGACATGCGCATTATCGTATCCGCGATTTCGCTATCGGGGCATTGCCCAGTATGAATTCGATCAGGTAACTAGACGAAAGCGCCGAGTGGGGCGATACTGAGGGCACTCTGGGACGAGTGAAGCGTAAAGGGTTATTGCGATGCCGCCTCTGGTTCCTTCCTTCTTGCTGCCACAGTGGTTGAAAGACGCGCCGATTGTCATTAAGATGGCGCTGCTGGTGCCTGGGATGGTCGTCGGCGGCGTGGTTGGGCTTGTGGTGCAAACGATTATGGTCAACCTGGGCGCCGGGAATCAGCACTTGTCGTCGGCTAATGGCGGCTTTGACGCCTGGTTGATCTGGATCATCGTGGGCGCCGGGCTGATTATTGGTCTGGCTGCTGGTGGGTTTGTGTATATCGGCGTCGGGCTGGGTGCGGACAAAGAGCTTGACGACGAGGACGAGCACGGCGAGACGGGGATGCTGGAGCTGTAGCTCCTGCCCATTCTGGCTTGCAAACAGCAAACGCCCCCTCGTTTGAGGGGGCGTTTGCTGTTTTGGGGAAGGGACCCCCTCAGTCACTTCGTGACAGCTCCCCCTGCAAGAGACCGATGCGTAACTCCCCTTCTCCCCCCTTGCGGGGGAGATGCCGAAGGCAGAGGGGGGTTCCCTATCGCAATGCCTATCTGGTCGTCGCCGACGACCCCCCCTCTGTCACTCCGTGACATCTCCCCCCGCAAGGGGGGGAGAGGGGAACTGAGAGTTTTGCATTGGTCTCTGCAAGGGGGAGCAAAGGGAGCTTTACGTGATAGCTCCCCCTTTGGGGGGGCTCTGGGACGAGAGCCGCTCTAGCGACTTAGGCCTGTAACTCGGAAGCCAAGAAGGCCTTGAGCTTGTCCCAGGCGTCGGCTGAGGCTTCGGGGTCGTGGATGTCTGAGGTGTCGTTGAAGAAGCCGTGGTGCGAGTCTGGGTAGACGTGAATCGCGTTGCGCACGTTGGCGTCGTTGAGGGCGGATTGGATGCTCTCGACGACTTCACCGGTGATCCAGTCGTCGTGGCCGGCGTAGAAACCGATCACGGCTCCCGTGATGCTGGCGGCATCGGACATGCCGGCGCCGGGAACTCCGTAGAACGGGGCGGCGGCGGTGACGGCGGGGTTGTTCATCGCCAGCAGCAGCGACATACCGCCGCCGAGGCAGAACCCGGTCACGCCGATGCGGTCGGAGCGGACGTCGTCGCGGGCTTGCAGGGCGGCGACGGCGCCGGACATGTCGACAAGGGCGTTTGGCTCTTGGAGCGTCATCATCAGTTTCTGCGCTTCATCCGGCTCGGCGGTGACGGCGCCGTGGAACAGGTCGGGCGCGAGCGCGACATAACCTTCGGCGGCGATCCGGTTGGCGATGTCGCAGATGTTGGGGTTGAGACCCCACCATTCCTGGATCACGACAACGCCCGGGTAGGGGCCGCCGTCGACGGGCTTGGCCAGGTAGCCGGAGGCGGTACCGCCGTTGGCAGTGAATTCAACAGTTTCGTGGGCGAGGATTGCCATTGTGGGAGTCCATTCAGGTGGAGCGCGGCTGGCGGGGAGGGAAGCCCCCCTCTGCCTCCGGCGCCTCCCCCCCGGAGGGGGGAGGAACGAGGCAGGGAAGGATGGAACGGTGACGCCTAACGCGGGGCCTGTGTCGGCCAGGGATTCTTTTGCGAGCCGAGGTAGGACTGGGCGGCGACACGGTCGAGCTCGTCCAGCGTGAAGCTGGTGCCGGAGGCGTAGACGGCAGACTCTACTGTGGGCAGGTTGTACATGCCGACCTCATTGCCCCAGACGAGGAAGTCGCGGCCGTTGATGTTGGCGGCAGCGTCGGTGCAGAGCCAGACGGTGAAGGGTGAGACGTTCTCGGGCGCCATCATCGCCTCGCGGTTGCCGCCGAAGTCGATGTCGCCGGCGTCGCCCGAGGCCAGCCCGGCCTCGCGGGCGCGGCGGGTGGCTTCGGCCAGCTCCTCGGTCAGCGTGAGCCGCGTGCCGGCGCGGGGCCGGATCGCGTTGGCGGTGACGCCGTAGCGACCGAGGTCGCGGGCCAGCGTGCGGGTCAGTCCGACGATGCCCTCCTTGGCGGCGGCGTAGTTGGCCTGGCCCATGTTGCCCAGTCCGGACTCGGATGAGGTGTTGACGATCCGGCCGGAGCGCTGCTGGCGGAAGACCTGTGAGGCGTACTTGGTGACGGTGAAATGTCCCTTGAGGTGGACGGCGACGACGACGTCCCACTCTTCCTCGGTCATGTTGAAGACCATGCGGTCGCGGAGGATGCCGGCGTTGTTGATCAGGATGTCGAGCCGGCCGAAGTTATCGAGCGCCTGCTGGACCATGTGCTCGCCGGCGGCCATGTCGGAGACGGATTCGTAGTTGGCGACGGCGTCGCCGCCGGCGGCCTTGATTTCGGCTACGACCTGATCGGCGGGAGTGGACGCGCCATCGAGCTCGCCGCCCTGGGAGCCGCCGTAGTCGTTGACCACGACGTTTGCGCCTTCGGAGGCGAGCAGCAGGGCATGTCCGCGTCCAATCCCGCGTCCGGCGCCGGTCACAATCGCGACGCGGCCTTCGAGTCGATCACCCATTTGGTTGGGTCCTTTCGATATTGTGTCTTCGTTCACAGGCAGGATACTAGCGAGCCGTTTGGGGTCGGATTCAGCACAGGCTGGCTGACTGTAGGTAGAATATGCACATGCAGAAGAGCGGCGCTTGCGTGGGCGCAAGCGTTGGGAGGCCGGCAGGATGACCACCACGACGAAGCAGGAGCCGAAGCAGTTGGGCGTCGAGTCGCGTCGGGTAGAACCGGCGAAGTTGCAGCCAGTCAGCGCGGATGAGCTCCTGCGCTTCATGATGGATCGCTACGGCAATGTCTTGGTCCGGCTTGCGGACCAATGAGCCATGGCCAGTCTCCGCTACGTAAGTGAAGCCGATGTAGCGGCCATCTCCGAAATCGCGAACCAGCAGTTCAGCAAACGGCCTGATTATCAGGACGCGGGCGGCAGTGCTTTCATCATTCGCGGTTCGGATGGCCATGCGCTGCTGTCCAGCGCAATGGACCAACCCCGCTGGCCCTACCATCGAACGCTGCAGCGCAAGGCTGGAGTGTTGCAGTACCACCTGAACGTCAATCACCCATTCGTCGATGGCAACAAGCGCTTCGCCCTCACAGCCATGATCTTGTTTCTGGCGATGAACCAGGCATTCATACTGGCGACGGAGGATGAGCTGTTCGAGGTGAGCATCGGCATCGCAGATGGGAGTATCGATCGGGACGCCCTTTGCGACTTTGTCGACCGTCGGACGGTTCGGACAACGTGGTCTCCTTCTGCGCTGCAGAAGTGGCGAACTCACTTGGCCCGAGAGCCGCAAGAAGAAGCTTGTGTCCGTCGGCTCATTGCGAGCTGGGTTGACATCGACGCCAACCTGGCGCTGCGGCTCTGGCTGGCAGAGGCCACCCGAGGCTTGAGCACTTGAGCACGGCCCCATCCAACAGGTTGCGACTTGACGGAACGGGGAGTTTCTTGCTACAGCAGTAGTGGCGGTTGGAGGGGCGGATCTCCTAGAGCGAGGGTTTGATGGTTACGACGTCTGTGGCGTCGCCGGTGGCGGCGTCTTCCCTGTTGGTCAATCACGGTTCAGCCCACACGGCAGAGGCAGTGCATGCGCCTGCGCCGCAGGTTCAGCCGGTCGCCTGCTCGATCCTGACGCCGTCGGGCGCGCTGCTGGCGCGGGCGATGGTCAAGCCGCGTCCGGCCTCGCTGCCGGCGGACACGTATGCGGTCGAGGTCAGCGAGGTCGAACCGCAGGGCGCGCTGGAACCGCTCTTGCGGACCAATGCGCAGGTCGTGCTGCGGATGCCGCATGAGGCGCAACTGGCGCTGCGGATCGATCACATCATCGGTCCGCGCGAGCGTCGGACGTATTATCTGCAGACGCTGGAGGCGGCAAGCGAGTAGCGGTCGGTTGCCGCTCGCGGAGGGGCCCCCTCAGTCACTTCGTGACAGCTCCCCCTGGAAGGGAGAGCGTGGAGACAAGGTCGTTGCGTATCTGTTGAAAGGTGGTTGGCATGGAGTTTGTTGAGCTGGCCTCGGGGCTGGAGTTTCCCGAGGGGCCGATTGCGATGGACGATGGTTCGATCCTGCTGGTCGAGATTGCGCGGCAGACGCTGACGCGGGTGTCGCCGGACGGCGTGGTCTCGGTGGTCGCCGAGACCGGCGGCGGGCCGAATGGGGCGGCGATGGGACCGGACAGGCATGTCTGGATCACCAATAACGGCGGCTTCGAGTGGAACCGGTCGGGCGGGCGGCTGTTGCCGGCCGGCCAGGCCGAGGACTATACGTCGGGCTCGATCCAGCGCGTGAATATCGAGACCGGGGCGGTGGAGACGGTCTACACGGAGTGCGACGGGATCCCGCTCAAGGGGCCCAACGACATCGTCTTCGATCAGGCCGGCGGGTTCTGGTTCTCGGACCTGGGCAAGAACCGGGAGTTCGACCGCGACCTGGGCGCGCTCTACTACGCGACGACCGACGGCAGCCGGATCTCGCGCGCCGTCTTCCCGATTCCCGGCGGCGCCAACGGAGTCGGGCTGTCGCCGGACGACTCGCGCGTCTACATCGCCGAGACGCCGACCGGCCGGCTGTTTGGCTGGGCGATCGCCGAGCCGGGCGTGCTGGCCTCCGACCACGCGGCGGCCGGGTTCAATGCGTACATCGCCAACGCCGGCGGCTACACGCTGTTCGATTCGCTCGCGGTGGAGGAATCGGGCCAGGTCTGCGTGGCGACGATCGGTCCGGGCGGGGTGACGGTGATCGATCCCGACACGGGCGCAGTCGAGCATGTCGCGGTGGGCGACGATCCGTTGACGACCAATATCTGCTTCGGCGGCGCGGATATGCGCACGGCCTACATCACGTTGTCGACCACGGGTCGGTTGATCTCGTGCGAGTGGCCTCGTCCGGGGTTGCGGCTGAACTACAACGGCTGAGTGTCTGGCGCGTTCGATTACAAGCACTCGTGGACTCTCTCAGTCACCTGTGCAGGAGGGTGTCTTAGAAGCAGAAGATTCGTCATTCCCGCGCTCCGCCGCGGGAATCTCGCCGATTTCTTCACCGACGCTCGAACCTGCACGACCTTGCCCGATTCGAATGCTCAGCCGGCTCGTGGAATTCGTGCCGAGCACAGCGAGATACCCGCGGCGGAGCGCGGGTATGACGGAGGTCGAGGTCGGTGGCACGTTTCTTCGTGACCGCTCCGCCAACGGTGGAGCGCTGAATCCGTGGCGGGTTGTTCCGTATCTGAGGCGCGGATAGCATTCGAGTAACCGCGCTGGGCGTTCATGTGGGGACGGGAGTCGGGATGGAACGGTTCGCCGGACTACTGCAACAGCTGCCCCGCCGTCAGGGCGAGATGCTGCGCGCGCTGCATCTGGCGCAGGAAGAGTTGGGCTGGATTTCGCGTGACGCGATTCGCCTGATCGCGCGCCACTTGCGGGTCTCGGAGGCGCAGGTCTACGGTCCGGCGACCTTTTACGCCGAGTTCCGTCACTCACCGCCGCCCAAGACGCTGGTCACCTGGTGTTCGGGTCCCTCCTGCCGGGTGGTCGGCGGCGACAGGGTGCGCCGCATCTTTGAGGCCGAGCTGGGCTGCCGGATGGGCGAAAACACAGCGGACGACGAGCTGGGGCTGTGGCTGGGTCAGTGCAACGGGACCTGCGAAAAAGCGCCGATGGTCTGGGTCAACGGCCGCGTGGTCGGCCCGCTGTCGATGGTCGACACGGTCAAACTGGCGCGCCGGCTGAAGGCTGGCGACGACCCGCTGACCTGGCCCGCGCGTCCGATCAAGATCGCCCCGGCCACGTTCGTCGACGCCGAGGCGACCTATGGCACAGGCGGCACGGGGCATGCACACAATTCCGCAAGTGATGGGACGGTGTCATGAGCAGCGCCTACAGCACCTATGAGGAGATTCGTGAAGCGGCTGAGCTGAGCGCCGCGCCGCGCCGCGCCCCTTCGCGGCCGCTGGTGCGAGTCGACCTCTCGACTTCCTCGATTGCAGCCGAGGCGGACCGTCTCTGGGAGGCGCTGGAGCCGCTCGCGGCCGAGCATGATGTTGAGCTGATGCGCGTGGGCACGCTGGGGCTGTCCTGGCTCGAGCCGGTAGTCGAGGTCGAGCGTCCGGGCTTCGCCGGCGGGGGCGCCCTAGTCTACGGACCGGTGCGACCGGAAGCGGCGGCGGAGTTTCTGGCCGCGGCGCTGGGCGACAACCCGGCCGAAGCGGCGGCCCAGTGGCTGATCGGCGCTCGCACGCCCGTACGCGGCGTGGCGCCGCTGTCCGAGCATCCCTTCTGGGGTCCGCAGGAACGCCGGCTGATGCAGTCGATGGGCGTGATCGATCCCGAGTCAATAGACGAAGCGATCGCCGCCGGCGCCTACGAGGCGCTGGACCGTGCGGTCGGGATGGAGCCGATCGTGATCTGCGATCTGGTGCTGGCGGCGGGCGTCGGCGGACGCGGCGGCGGCGGCTTCCCGGCGGGACAGAAGTGGAAGTTCCTGCTGGGCGCGCCGGGTCCGACCAAGTACCTGGTCTGCAACGCCGACGAGGGCGACCCGGGCGCGTTCGTCAACCGGGTGCTGATGGAATCGGACCCGCACCTCGTGATCGAGGGCATGGCGATCGCCGGCAAGGCGACGGGCTCGGACTACGGCTTCGTCTATATCCGCGATGAGTATCCGCTCTCGATTGAACGCATGGAGCTGGCGATCGTGCAGGCGCGCGCGCGCGGGCTGTTGGGTGAGAACATCTTCGGTTCGGGATTCAACTTCGAGCTTGAGCTGACGCGCGGCGCGGGATCGTATGTCTGCGGCGAGGAGACGGGCCTGATCGCATCGGTCGAGGGCCTGCGCGGGATGCCCAAGATTCGCCCGCCCTTCCCGGCCCAGAAGGGCGTCTTCTCCGAACCCTCCAACGTCAACAACACCGAGACCTACGCCAACGTGCCGTTGATCGTGCGCCACGGCGCGGCCTGGTACCGGCAACACGGGACCGAGTCCGATCCGGGCACGAAGATGTTCTCGATCACGGGATCGCTCAGGCGTCCGGGGATTCTCGAAGTGCCCTTCGGGATGGGCATGGACGAGCTGCTGCTGGGTTGCGGCGGCGGCCCGCCCGACGGTCACACGCCCAAGGGCATCCAGCCGGGCGGCCCCCTGGGCGGCCTCTTGCCGGCCTCAGACCTGGGACTCAAGCTGGAGCGTCCGCCGTTCACCGAGC
The DNA here is from genome assembly GCA_965261715.1 of Dehalococcoidia bacterium. Classification (GTDB taxonomy): domain Bacteria; phylum Chloroflexota; class Dehalococcoidia; order Bin125; family Bin125; genus Bin125. The sequence continues at coordinate 1,314,105 of OZ253471.1, read as the reverse complement.
GCGGCGTGCTGCTCGGTTCGGGCGGCCTGATCCTGTTCGACGAGCGCGCCTCGGCGGTCGACCTGACCAAGTACTTCACGGAGTTCTGCGAGGACGAATCGTGCGGTCGCTGCACCACCTGTCACGGCGGCTCGCAGCGGCTGGTCGAGGTGCTGGAGCGGATCATGCACGGCGACGGGCGTGAGGAAGACCTGGAGCGGATCGGGGCGATCGACAAGACGCTGCAGAACTCCAATTGTTTGCACGGTCAGTTCACGCCCTACGCGGTGCGCGGCCTGGTCAACTACTTCCGCGACGAACTCGACCTGCACATCACTGAGAAGCGCGATCCGGCGCGGGTCGCGCCCGGCCTGACCCGCTACCTGATCACCGATCAGTCGGATCCGGCGCTGGCGGAGGCGGCCGCCTTCTGTCCGACCGGCTGCCTGAGCCGGGCCCCGGTCGAGGACGATGACGACGCTGATGGCGACGGCGGCGACGGCGAGGGGTCGGAGGCGCTGGGCGACTGGCGGATCCACGAGCCGCAGTGCATTCACTGCGACGTCTGCCGCGAGATCGCGCCCGACGCGATCCGGGTGGAGGACCGCTTCCTGGCGATGCTCTCGGTGGTTTAGGGCTCGGTTGGGCGCTGTTCTCCTCCCAGTTCCTGCCCTTGGAGCGTGTGCGCACCAGTCCCGCTTCACGCGCGGACCCGCTCCCGCTGCACCCGATGTCATACCACCAGATAGGCCGCGCCGTCCGAGCGGGTCCCCGCGTGAAGCGGGGACCGGGAATCTGCGCATGGAGGCGGACTGCTGAGACACACTTCCGGGGGCGGGGACTGATCATCTGAGACATCCTTCCTCAGCGCAGACTTGCGCATCAGTCCCCTTCTCCCCCCGTTGCGGGGGGAAATGACGGAGGCGGAGGGGGTTCCCTAACGCAGTGCCGATCTGGTCAGCGTCCGACGACCCGCCCTCTGTCACTGCGTGTCATCTCCCCCCGCAAGGAGACCTGCGAATAAGTCCCCTTCGCCCCCTTGCGGGGGAGATGCCGAAGGCAGAGGGGGGGCTCCCCATCTCAAGGCCTATCTGGTCGCTGGCGGCGGACCCCCCCTCTGTCACTCTGTGACATCTCCCCCCGCAAGGGGGGGGAGAGGGGAATCATGAGTTTTCAAAGGTCTCCGCAAGGGGGGAGAGTGGGACATCGCCTGGCTTCACGAGCGATGTCGACGAGTCCTGGCGATCATCCAGGCTTGACTGCCCGCTGTCCACAATTCGTTCAGGTTGTCCACGATTGCGACCGATCACTGTTCGCGGGTCGTTCCGCAATTGATAAACTGCTTGAGCAGTTGGTCAGAAGATTCGCGCTACGGTGACCGTGTTACACGGTAGCGTGTAGAATGTGGGCATGGTGACACCGGTACGGCGGCAGTATCTGGACCTCAAGGCGCGCTATCCCGACGCGATCCTGCTGTTTCGGCTGGGCGATTTCTATGAGACGTTCGACGAGGACGCGAAGCTGGTCGCCCAGGAGCTGGATATCACCTTGACCTCGAAGCCGATGGGCGGCGGCCTGCGTTCGCCCCTGGCGGGGGTGCCGGTGCGCTCGGTCGAGCAGCATCTGGCCAAGCTGGTGGCGCGCGGGCACCGGGTCGCGATCTGCGAGCAGCTCGAGGATCCGCGACTCGCGCGGGCTGCGGGGGGTGCACGCGCGGGGCGCGGACTGGTCAAGCGCGGCGTGGTGCGGGTAGTCTCGCCGGGCACGGCGCTTGAGCCGTCGCTGCTTGAGGCGGGCCAGGCCTCGGCCTGCGCCGCCGTCCGCGTGATCCGCACGAGGCGCGAGCTCCGGCTGGGGATCGCGGCGGCCGACGTGACGACCGGCGCGTTTCACCTGAGCGAGATTCGCGAATCGCGGCAGTCAGGGGAGTCAGCGTCGGAGCCGGGCGAGTCAGCGTCGCAGCTCTGGCAGCGCGGCCTCGACCAGCTGTCGCTGCTGGGCGTGCGCGAGCTGCTGCTGCCCGACGACGTCGAAGACCCAGGCGAACTGAATGATGGCCTGTCGGTGACGGGGTTGACGCTGACCCGGCGTCCGGCGAACGAGTTTCGCTCGGACCGGGCGGAGCGCGCCCTCGTGCGGCAGTTCGGCGCGCCGGCGGCGGCGTTTGCGCTGGAGCCCGGCTCGGCTGCGCTGGAGGCGACCGGCGCGCTGCTGGAGTATCTGTGGTCGGCGCTGCCGCAGACGAACCTGCCGCAGGCTGACCTCCCGGAGACAAACCTGCCGGCGACGGACCTGCCCGCGACGGACGGGGTCGATCCGCCGGGTCCGGACGAAGGATTGGGGCAGGCCGCCGGCTGTTCAGGGACGCTGCGGCAGTTGGCCCCGCCGCGCTGGTTTCAGCCCGAGGCGCACCTGCAGTGGGATGCGGCGACCCAACGGGCGCTGGCCATCGCCGAGCGCGGTCCGGGCGAGGCGCAGGGCCGCGGCCCGCGCACGCTGCTGGGCGTGCTCGACCGCTGCGGCTCGGCGCTCGGCCGGCGCTGGCTGCGGGCGGCGCTAAGCGCCCCGCTGCTCGACCTGGAGCGCGCCGAACGCCGGCTGGACCGGGTCGAGGCGCTGGTCCGCCGGCCGGCGCTGCGCCGGGCGCTGGCGCAGCGGCTGCGCGGCGCGCCCGATATCGAGCGGCTGTTCGCGCGTGCCGCCTCGGGCCTGGCGCTGCCAGCCGAGCTGGGCTCGCTCGCCAGCGCGCTCACCGAGGCGGACCGGCTGGTCCGGGTGATCCGCGAGGGCGCGCCGGCGGACGAGGCTGGCGCGCTTGTCGAACTGGCTGAGCGGCTGGGTTCGGCCCCGGACGCCGCCAAGCGGCTCGCCGAGGCCCTGGTCGAACGCCCGGCGTCCGAGTACGGCGGCGGCGTGCTGCGTCCCGGCGCGGACGCCGAGAGCGACCGCTGGCGCGCCGTGACCGATCAGCTGCGCCTGAAGCTGTCCGAGCTGGAATCGGCCCTGCGCGAGGAAACGGGCATCGCCACCTTGCGCGTCGGCTATCAGCGGACCTTCGGCTATCAGATCGAGCTGACCCGCAGCCAGGCCGCACGCGCGCCCGGGGACTGGGAGCGGCGCCAGTCGCTGCGCGACCGGGAGCGCTTCTCGGAGCCGCGGCTGCGTGCGCTCGAGCGCGATCTGACGGATGCGGACGAGCGCTTCCGCGAGGCCGAGCGCGCCTGCGTCGAGCGGCTGCGGGCGGAGCTGGTGGCGGAGGCGGAGGCGGTGCGGCGGATGGCCGGCGCCCTGGCCCGCCTGGACGCGGCCACGGCCCTGGCCGCGCTGGCGGCGGAGCGGGCCTGGACGCGTCCGGCGCTGGAGCATTCGGGCGAGCTTGAGATCGAAGGCGGACGCCACCCGATCGTCGAAGCGGCGGCGGCCGCGGGCGCATTCGTGCCCAACGACCTGCAGCTGGCGGACGACGGTCTGCGCGCGCCGCAGCTCTTGCTGGTGACCGGGCCGAACATGGCGGGCAAGTCGACCTACCTCAGGCAGACGGCGCTGATCGTGATCCTGGCTCAGGCCGGTTCGTTCGTGCCCGCCGAGCGCGCGCGGATCGGCCTGGTCGACCGCATCTTCGCGCGGGTCGGCGCGCACGACGATTTGGCCGCCGGGCGTTCGACCTTCATGGTCGAGATGCTGGAGACCTCGCGCCTGCTGCACGGCGCGACCGATCGCTCGCTGATCCTGCTCGATGAGATCGGCCGCGGCACCTCGACCTGGGACGGCCTCGCCATCGCCCAGGCGGTAGCGGAATCGCTGGCCGGCGGCGGTCAGACCGAGCGGCCTGAGCGCTCAGTGCGAGGTCCGCGGACATTGTTCGCGACCCATTTCCACGAGCTGACGGCGCTGGCCGGCAGCCTGCCCCGGGTCGGCAACGCGGCGGTCCAGGTCGCCGAGAGCGAGGCGGGCGCGGTCGAGTTTCTCTACCGGATCGCTCCGGGCGCCGCCGACCGTTCCTACGGCGTCCAGGTGGCGGCCCAGGCCGGCCTGCCCGCGCCGGTCGTCGAGCGCGCCCGCCGGTTGCTCGCGGCGCTGGAGCAGGGCCAGTCCCGGTCGCAACCGCCGCCGCCGGTTGACCACCGGCCCCCGGCGCGGCCCGGCGCCGTCGAGGCCGGCCTCGGGCAACCCGGCTCGCCGCAGCTGATGCTGATGCCGCCGCCCACGCATCCGATCGTGGCCGACCTGGCCGACCTGGACATCGACGGGATCACGCCGCTGGAGGCGATTTCGGCGCTCTATGCGCTGCGCGACCAAGCGCGGACGGAGCTGCGTGGTCTGGGTGCGGGCGGGCTGGGTTCGGGCGAGCTGGGTGCGGGCGGGCTGGGTGCGGGCGGGCTAGCGGAGGCGGGCTCATGACCGCGGCGGGTCGAACGACGCAGCCGGGAGTCCGGCCGATCCGTGAACTGCCCGAGCGGGTGGCGGCGCAGATTGCCGCCGGCGAGGTGATCGAGCGTCCGGCGGCGGTGCTCAAGGAGCTCGTCGAGAACGCGCTCGACGCCGGAGCCGGGCGGGTCGTGATCGAACTGCGCCAGGCCGGCCGCGAGCTGATCGCCGTGCATGATGACGGCGTCGGGATCGCGGCGGATGAGCTGGCGCTCGCCTTCCGTCGCCACGCGACCTCCAAGCTGGCGGTCGTCGACGACCTGGCCCGGCTCGAGAGCTACGGCTTCCGCGGCGAGGCGCTGCCGGCGATCGCGGCCGCGGCGGGCCGGCTGCGGCTGACGACGCGGACCGTGGCGCAGGCCGGGGCCGCGCTGATCGAGTTCGAGCGCGGACGGCAGATCGGTCCGCGCCCGGCCGCGCGGGCGGTGGGCAGCTCGGTCGAGGTGTTCGATCTGTTCGCCGGACAACCGGCGCGCCGCGCCTTCCTCGCCGGCCAGCGGGCGGAGCGCTCGGCGCTCTTACGGGCGGCCTCGGACTCGGTCCTGGCCCATCCCGACTGCTCGCTGCGGCTGACGATCGACGGCCGCACGCCGCTGGCCCATGAGCCCGCGGGCGCGAGCGATCCGCTCGAGGCCTTGCGCGCCGCCGTGGCGACGGTGTTTCGGGCCGAAGCGGCGCAGCGCGCGCTGGCGCTCGAAGCGGCGTCGGAGCGGGCAGCGGTCTCGCTCGACGGCTTCGCCGGTTCGGCCGACGACGCGCGGCGTACGCGCGATGCGATCCGGCTGTTCGTCAACGGCCGCCCGGTGCACGACCGGCGGCTCTCCTACGCGGTGCAGGAGGCCTACCGCGACTGGTTGCCGGCGGGTTCGTTTCCGCTGGTCGTGGCGCGGCTGACGGTCCCGCCCGACGCAGTCGACGTCAACATCCACCCGGCCAAAACCGAGGTCAAGCTACGCGATCCGGACGCCGCCTTCTCGCTGCTCGGGCGCACGATCCGCGAGGCGTTGTCGCGCGACCGCTTCGCCTCCCCTCGGCGGCTGGACGCCGATCGCGGGAGCGGCGCAGACCAAACGAGCGCTGAATCGCAGCAAGCGGCGACGGCGGCGCGCCCGGAGCCGGCTGACATACCAACACCGTCCGGCCTCACGCCGATGCCGCGGATGGCGCTGCCCCAGAGATCGGCGCGCACGGCGGCGGTGGCGGAATCGACCCCGGCGCTGACCATGGCGCTGGGGGCAACGGGAGAACTGGGCATCGCTGAAGGAACGGCGAACCGGCTGCCGCCCTTGCGCATGGTCGGTCAGCTGCACCGCACCTTCATCATCGCCGAGGGCCCGCAGGGGCTGGTGCTGCTCGACCAGCATGCGGCGCACGAGCGGGTGATGTACGAGCGGCTGCTGGCCTCGAGCGCCGGTTCCGGAGGCGCTCCATCCGGGAGTGGGATTCGAGCCAGCCAGCCGCTGCTGACGCCGCTGTTGCTCTCGCTGGACGCGCAGGAGGCGGCCAACTGGGATGCGGCGGCCGAGCGGCTGGGCGAGCTGGGCCTGGAGGCGGAGCTGTTCGGCGAGCGCTCGCTGCGGTTGCGCGCGCTGCCCGCGGCGCTGGCCGCGGCCGACGCCGAGACGCTGCTGCGCGGCGTGCTGTCCGATCTGGGACCGGGACGGGACGAGCCGCAGCGCTTCGACCGCGCGGCGGCCTCAGCCGCCTGCCATGGCTCGGTGCGCCGCGGCACGGTGCTCGATCCGCCGGCGATGACGGCGTTGCTGCGCGACCTGGAGCAGTGCGCGAATCCGCACTCCTGTCCGCACGGACGGCCGACGCTGGTCGAAATCAGCGCGGACGACGTGCTGCGTCAGTTTCGGCGCAAGTAGGACGCGCAGGCCGGACTGCCGCACTCCGCTGTCGACGCCCCTCAACGCCCCTCGAGCGCATCACTGCTCTGGCGCTGCTGGTTGCGCCGTCGCATTGGCTCAGTGACATCCGCCCCAGAGGACACCCTCGCAACACTCACAAATCTTCTCCCCCCGATGCGGAGACCCTTGCAACAGTCGCGCTTGAGGAACTTCTCCGGGAGTGCTGGAGTTGTTCAACGGTCTCCTTGCGGGAGGAGATGCCGTAGGCAGAAGGGGGGCTCCTCATCTCAAGGCCTATCTGGTGGGGATTATATGGTATACTTGCCATAGAGCAGGGAGAGAGACAATGGCAAGCCGACAATCAGCACCAGGCCGAGCAGACCGACAGGGCTTGACACTCCCTCAACTATTCAAGATGTTCCCCGACGATACAGCCGCTGAGCAGTGGTTTGAGCAACAGATGTGGGCCAATGGCCCGACTTGCCCCGATTGCGACTCCCAGCGCCACGCAGTGACGCGCGGCAAGGCGACAATGCCCTACCGCTGCAAGGACTGCCGCCAGTACTTCAGCGTCCGCAAGCGCTCGGTGATGCACTCAAGCAAGCTCGGCTACCAGACGTGGGCGATTGCCGTCTACCAGGTCACGACCGGACTCAAAGGCGTCTCAGCAATGAAGCTCCACCGCGATCTGGGAATCGGCTACCAGGCCGCATGGCACCTGCTGCATCGGATTCGCAAGGCGCTAGAGAGTGGCGCTCTGTCGATGCTCGGACCGGTCGAAGTCGACGAAACCTACGTCGGCGGTCGTGAGAAAAACAAGCACTCAAGCAAGAAGATTCGCGCTGGTCGCGGAACAGTCGGCAAGACGGCAGTTGTCGGAGCAAAGGATCGGAAGACTGGCAAAGTGTCGGCAAAGGTCGTGCGCAGCGTGGATCGCTTGACGTTGCACGGCTTTATCGAGGACACAATCGCCCGTGGCGCGACGCTCTACACCGACGAACACCCCGCCTACCGTGGTGCTCGATTCCGCCATGAGGCAGTGCGACACTCAGCAGGCGAGTACGTAGACGGGCAAGCCCACATCAACGGTGTGGAGTCGTTCTGGTCGCTGCTCAAGCGCGGAATCAACGGCGTCTACCACCACGTCTCGGTCAAGCACCTGGATCGCTACGTCGGCGAATTCGCGGGCCGTCACAACCTGCGCAACTTCGACACCGTGGAACAAATGGCGCTTGTGGCTCGCGGGATGCAAGGCAAACGCCTGCGCTACAGCGACTTGACCGCCTGAGCACGTCGCCACTGAGTCATCGTGCGATTGCCCTTTGAGCGATTGCACGGACCACAGAGCAGTTGCAGATTGTCTCTGGTGTGCTCCCCACCTTGCCCGCGCGGGACGACGTGATCAACCTCGAAATAATCGAGGTCTGGGGAACGTCCGCAGCCCGGACACTCGGCATTCTCAGATTCCGGCTTCTGCTGTTCGGATTGCATCTGTCGCCACAACTCAAGCCTGAGCGCCTGACCACGCGGCAATAGCTCCAACTGTCGCGGATCGGTCCGCGCCGGTGGCTTGGCCAGTTCTCGCGTTTCGTCGAACAGTTGCAATTCGTCGCGCAAACGCTGGCGGCAGAGTTCGACCGCCAGTGGTTCGACGTCGATTCCGATCCAGCGCCGCTCAAGTTTCTGTGCAGCGACACAGGCTGTCGCGCAGCCTGCGAACGGATCCAAGATCACATCACCGGGATTGCTTGAGGCTCTGATAATTCGCTCCGCGAGCGCAATCGGTTTCTGTGTCAGATATCCGGTACGCTCTTTGGCCCGACCTTGCACTGGCGAGATATCACCCCAGTCATCGCCTATTGCGACTCCGCGCGATTCATCTAGGTATCGCTTATAGCGCGGAACTCTTCCGGGCGCGCTTTGGAGGATTCTGCCTTGTTCTGCCAACTCGTGCATTCGCTCTTCGCCGTAACGCCAGAAGCGGGTCACCCCCATGAATTCGTACTCGGGGTGGCCGCGCGTTCCTCTCCCTGGGGCAGTCAAGCTGGTGGGTTGGTAGTTCCTCCCAGTCCCTTCTTCGACGTGGTGATAGGAGCGCTTGACATACGCATCATCTAACGGCGCAAATGGCTGCTCAAACACTGGTCCAGGGCGAGCAACCCGATAGTGCAGCAGAACATCGCGCATACGGGGCCAACTCATTGCGCCCTGCGCATGATCGCTTTTCGCGCCAGCACGACGCCAACTAATCTCGTTGAGGTAGTTGGACGTTCCGAAGATCGCATCCATGAGCGGCTTGAGATAGTGACTGGCGAACGGATCGCAGTGGAGATAGATCGATCCCGTTGGCTTGAGTACCCGATGCATCTCGACTAGTCGCGGGGCCATGAACGCGCAGTACGCTCCCATCTGCGGTGAGTGAGCCGCAACCGCAGCCTCGACAATCTCTCGCACGGCGGTACCGGCGTAGTCGCGCTCTTCCTCCCACTGACGGGCAATAGTCTGCTCCAACGTCTCGCCGGTGACGCGATCCCATCCCCAGATATCGTTGAATCCGACCATCTCGCCGCGCTCACCAATCGGAGCCTGCCACTTCTTGCCCGTGTTGAACGGCGGATCGAGATAGATCAGGTCGATGCACTCGGAATTCAGCCCGCGTAGGACTTTGAGATTGTCGAGTGTGTAGATGACCGATGTGGGGCTGTTCAGTTCCGACATGAGCGCACTGTGTCAGGATGACGCCATGCGTCAACTCCCCGTGTTAGCCGTTCGTAATGACTGAAAACTGAGTGTTCGACTGGCAGCCGTTGGCAACTCTACCATATAATCCCCTATCTGGTCGCTGCCGGCGGACCCCCCCCGCTGTCACTCCGTGACATCTCCCCCCGCAAGGGGGGGAGAGGGGACTTGTGAGTTTTGCAACGGTCTCAGCGAGGAGGGAGAAGGGGATATACGCGCAAGTCTCTGGAGGAAGCGCGCTGGATCTGCCGAAACAGACAGGCCGCTCCTCGAGGAGCGGCCTTCGCTGGTTCAACGCTTGCCCGATGGCCTAAGTGCCGCGCAGACGGGGGTCGAGGACATCGCGGAGGGCGTCGCCCATCATGTTGAAGCCGAACACGGCGATCATAATGGCGAGCCCGGGGAAGACGCCCAGCCACCAGGCTTCGCTCGCGTAGAGCAGCGCCAACCCGCCGGTGTCGCGACCCCAGGTGGGGAAGGGCGGCGGGATGCCGAAGCCGAGGAATGAGATGGCGGCCTCAATCAGCACGGCGGCGCCGAGGTTGAGCGAGGCGAGGATGATGATCGTGGCCATGATGTTGGGCACGATATGGGCGACCATGATGCGCACGTTGGAGGCGCCCAGGGTGCGGGCGGCCTCGACGTACTGGGCGGCGCGGGTGGCGAGCACGGCCCCGCGGATGATCCGCGAGTTGCCCGCCGCCAGCACCAGCGCGACGGTCAGGATGACGGTGGTGGTGCGCGGGAACACCTGCCAGAACCATTCATCGCCGATATTGGCCTGTGGGCCGAAATTGGGACCGAAGCCCAGACCAAAGAACCCGTTGCCGCCGGCGCCGATGATGGCCAGAATGCCGAGGATCAGGAAGATCGCGGGGAAGGCGTTCCAAACGTCGACGACGCGCTGTAGCACGATATCGATGTCGGGCATCGGCCCACCCCTGGACGGCATGTCGGTCATCAGCGCGTCCTGGGCCCGATCGATTTGCGTGTTGAACAGGCCCAGTGTGCCGATGTCGATGATCCGGACCACGATCTGGACCAGTAAGACGGCGAGCGCAAAGGGCATGGCGAAGAACCACCAGATTGGCAGGGCTGCCAGGAACCGGGGAATCAGATAGGCGATCCCGGGACCAGTCATGGAGCTGGGTATGGGCACGTGGATGCCGAGGATGAAGCCGGGCGCGCGCATCGACCAGCTTGCCCCCGAACCGGCGAAGTAGCCCGACACTAGTCCGATCGCGGTCGACAGGATGGCGGTGGCGATGACCGAGCCGAAGCCGACCAGCACCGTCACTTCGGAGCCGTAGATGATCCGCGTGACCAGGTCTCGGCCCTGGTTGTCGGTGCCCATGACGTGATCGGCGTTGGGCGACACGAAGCGTTCGGAGAACGAAGCCTTGGTGTATGGAGCAACGCGAACCGCCTCAGGGTCTTGTTCGACGGTCTGAATCAGCGGGGCGATCGCAGCGACGGTCACACAGGCGAGCAGGATGAACGCGCCGAAGGCGCCGAGATACTTCTTGCGCTGGTACATCCAGTAGGGCATGATCAGCACGCCGATGAGAAAGCCGACGGTGCCGCCGAGCGCCAGCATCACGAGGGCCGTGAGGAACCCCAGCGGGCTGGAAACCGAACGGTCGATCAGAAGCTGCATCTGGTCGCGAATCCAGCTCGCGATGCCGCCCTCATCCTGGACGGCGTAAGACGAAATGTTCTCCGGCGCGTCTGACATCAGCCCGCTCCCTCCGTCATCCGTTCAGCGCAGTTCGAACGTGTTCGGGTCTGTTTAGGTCTGCTTAGGTCCGTGTAGGGTCTGTTCACTAGTCGTAGCGGATGCGCGGATCGACCAGCGAGTAGGCGATGTCGACCAGCAGATTGGCGACGATGACCACAATCGCGATGACGACCATGATGCCCATCACCACGGGAATGTCGCGGTCCTTGAGCGCTGTGATCATGCGCAGCCCCATACCGGGCAGGGTAAAGATGGACTCCATAATCACCGAGCCGCCGACGAGGATGCTGGCCGACAGGCCGATCAGGGTGAGCACCGGGATCAACGCGTTACGCATCGCGTGGCGGACGATCACCGCGTTCTCCTGCAAGCCCTTGGCGCGCGCCGTACGGACGTAGTCCTGGCGCAGCACCTCGAGCATTTCGCCCCGGGTGAGGCGCATCACGGGACCGGCCAGGCCGACGCCGAGAATGATCGCCGGCACATACATCTGGCGCAGGTTCTCGGCCAGATTCTCCGTCGGATCGCTATACAGCAGCGGCAGGGACGGCAATCCCAGCTGGGGAAAGATGATCCGGATGATGATCACCGCCAACCAGAAGCCAGGAATCGACAGAGCGAGGATGGCGCTGCCGCGCATCACATAGTCGATCGGCGAATCCTGCTTAACGGCCGAGATGATTCCTATCGGCAACGCGATCGCCACGCCGACAATGAGCGATAGGACGCCCAGCTCCAGGGTGACCGGAATTCTTGTCTTGAGCTCCTCGTTGACCGTCTGGAACGCGCCGATCAACGACGTGCCGAGGTCTCCCTGCACCAGCCTCCCGAGCCATGTTGCGTACTGAACAATCCAGGGCTTGTCCCAACCCAGCTCCTCTTCCCATTTGGCCCGGATTTCTGCTCTGTCCTCACCCTGACCCACGTGGTCGGCGAGCATCACATCGATGAAGTCGCCGGGCAGGAGCTGCGCGATCAGCGAGACGAGCATGGTGACGCCGATCATCGTGGGGATGATCAGCAAGATCCGACGGAAGATGTATTGCTGCATCGTTGGTCGTCCTTACGTCCGTGCTCGTTGCGATGATCGCGACTCGAACGCCGTTGCGATGGTCGCGGTCTGAACGCTCAGCTCCGTGGTTGAGGCTCAGGCAGTCGCTCGCGTCTGAACGTTTCAGGGAAAGATACGCCAACGGGAGGCGCGGTGGCCAGACGCTGAGGACAGGTCTGGGTCGCGCCTCCCGTGGCTTGGTTCGATCACTCGTTAGGCGTATTCGTCCTTGATGCCCTGGTTGAGCATGAAGAACGGCTCGGCCTCTGCGCCCCAGGCGTAGTTGGCCTTGGGCCACATACGCTGGTCCGCGTTCTCGATCAGCGTGCCGTTGCGCGGGTCAAGCTGCTGCATCCAGGGGTTGAAGGCGTAGACGCCGGGAGCGGCGACGAACGGCACCATGTACTGCTTGGTCGACATGTAGCGCTGGATGTCCTGCGTGTAGGCCAGGCGCTCGTCGAAGTCGAGCAGCGCCTTCTGCGTCGCGAACATCTCGTGCAGGCGCTCGTCGTGCTCCGGGCCGCCGCCGGACACGGCGTTGGCGTGGGACCAGGCCTCGGCGTTGCCACCGGTGTCGAGTTCGAGCACAGAGGCCAGACCGTCCGGCGTGCGGCCGCCGGAGCCCCAGTTGTGGCGGCCCGACGTGCGAGCGTAGACCGCTGCCCAGATGTCCTCGGGGTCGGTCGCGCCACCGTAGAGCGGGCCGATGCCGAGGTGGCTGGATTCGCCATCCCAGTCGTCGGGGAAGTTGCCACGGAAGATCGAGGCGATGTAGGCGGCGTACTCCTTGAAGAAGAACTCGAACTGGAAGCCGGCCTCGGAGGCACTCGAGGCGCAGGCCTCGTAGAGGTTGACCACGGTGGTGCCGTAGTCGGCGGTGCCGTGCAGGGTCGCCTTGACGCCCTCGGGGTAGCCGGCCGCGTCGAGCAGCTGGCGGGCCATCGCGATGTCGCGATGGAAGGTCAGGCCGGAGGGCTCGCCTTCGAAGGTCTCGCCGTAGGTGTCGAGGTCCCGGGGGTCGAGCCAGTACGGCGCGATCTGCGAGAGCGGGCTGTGCCAGCCGCCGCGTCCCGTGTCGTCGGTCGCGGCGAGGATACCGTCGCGGTCCTGCGAGTAGGACAGCGCGAGGCGCACGCGGACATCGTTCCAGGGCGGGATCGAGTAGTTGAAGTAGAAGCCGCCGGGCACCGTGTTGTTGGTGAACACGTAGCCCGCGGTCTCTTCGATGTCGGGCGCGGCGTCCTGGGCCTGCTTGAAGATCGCAGGAGAGAGCTGCGAGTAGTCCAGCGAGCCGTCGCCCAGTGCCGGGATCAGCACGTTGACGTCGCCGTTCATGGTCGCGGTGACGCCATCCATGAGCGGGAAGAGCTGCGGGTCGACGCCGGAGACGCCGTTGTAGCCGCCGGCGCCGGAGTCGACCATGTTATTGACATAGTCGCGGCTGCGGTGCCAGTTGGGGTTGCGGCGCCAGTTGATGGCGACGCCGGGCTCAAACTCCTCGAAGATCCAGGGGCCGGAGCCGACCGGCCGCTGGGCGACCGTGCCGTCGTCAACGATTTCCTGGGGGATGACCCACATGTGCTGCGACGAGCCGGCCAGAGTCAGGAAGGGCGCGTGCGGCTCGTGCAGGCTGAACTTGATCGAGTTGTCCTCGCCCGTCTCAAACAGCGAGATCACCTTGTCCCAGCCGGCGGAGTTGGCGGAAATTTCCTTGAATCGGTCCTGGGTAGCCTGAATGTCGTCGATCGTGACCGCGCGACCGTTCAGCGGGTCAACGTCGTGCCAGTTGGCGTCGTCACGCAGGGTGAAGATGTAGGTCGTTGAGTCGGGAATCTCGGGCATCGTGGCCGCGAGGTCGTTCTCGTACTGCGCCGTGTTGTCGGGGCTAACGCCGTCGCCACCGGTGATCGCCTGGATCAGCTTGGAGTAATGGAAGGCTGAGGGGATCTGGCTGCGATAGGTCAGGTTCTCGTAGGGGTCGAGGGTCGGCGGGTCGCCCGAGTAGGGGCCGACGAAGGGCGCCACGCGGCGACCGCCGCGGATGATGTGGTCGGCAGTGGCGACGGACTGCTGGGCGGCCTGTTGCTGGGTGTCGTCTTCTTGCACGTCAGCTGCGTCGGCCTGCTGAGTGGCCTGTTGCTGCTGCTGCATGGCCTGCTGCTGCTGCTCTTGCTGCGGCTGGACCTGCGCGGCGCTCTGCTGAGCGTCGTCGTCATCATCGCCACAGCCGACCAGCGCCAGACCGGCGGCGCCGACGCCGGCGCGGGCGGAAGCGCCCAGAAGGGCGCGACGCGACATCTGTCGCCGGCGCATCCGTTGCCAATAGTTTCGTTCGCTCATTCTTACCTCCTGCGACGGGAACACCCCGCCGAATAGTCCTCGCCCGAACTGAGCCTGTTGGGTCAGTTCGCTGCATCGTACATCACCAGATGGTTATTTCCGGGGATATATTTCGTGTTAGTTCACGAACTCGTACATTCCGTTTCGCTGTGATTGGTTGCCCTCACGGCGCGCGTTTCGATGGCCCCCGCGGGGTGGGCAACGAGCGTCGGTCCCGATGCCTGCGGCGACCGGACCCTCAGCGCATGAGCAGGGCGGACGCTCGGGGCGCCGGCCGCCCTGCTCATGTTGAGGCAGCGGGAGAGGAATGGTTCAGCCCCTTCCCAGCAGCTGTGCTCCGGCGATTTTGGTCCGGCGTTCTTGGTCCGGCGGTGCTTGGCCTGCGGCTGCGGCACAGCAGCCGACGCCTGGGAATCCTCTGAATCACTCCCGTCGGTGGCCGATCGCCCCCCTTCAGCCCCCCGTTCGTGCCGGAGGCAGGCGTTCGGCAGCTTCCCCCGCGAGGAGACCTTTGCGTCAGTCCGCTGTTCCGCCTTGCGGAGACTTGCGCGTACATCCCCTGTTCCGCCCTCGCGGGGGAGATGCCGGAGGCAGAGGGGGGCTCCTCATCTCAAGGCTTATCTGGGGTCGCCGGCGGCGGACCCCCTCTGTCACTCCGTGACATCTCCCCCCGCAGGGGGCCTTTGAAAAACTCCCCTTCGCCCCCCTTGCGGGGGAGATGCCGTAGGCAGAGGGGGGGCTCCCCATCCCCTGGCGTATCTAGTCGCTGTGCGCGGACCCCCCCTCTGTCACTCCGTGACATCTCCCCCCGCAAGGGGGGGAGAGGGGATTTGTGAGTTTGCAAAGGTCTCCGCAAGGGGGGGAGAGGGGAATTGTGTTGTTCTGCGGATTCCTAGCGGATTTTGCCGACGCTGCGGCGGATCGACTCGTAGAGGAAGCGCCAGTCTTCCTTGGTCCGTGGCGAGGCGCCTCGATAGCGGATGCCGGCGAGCATTTCGATGTCGACCGGGGGGAGTTCCGCTTCTTCGACGAACTCTCGCAAGCTGTTGGAGATGTCGGCGGCGGCGGCGTGCCGGCTCTCGGCTTCCTGGCCTTCAAACAACTCGGTCACGGTGGTGCCGAGGGCGCGGGCAATGGCGAACAGGGTGGCTGCAGAGGGGCGGGCGGTGGGTGACCGTTCGACCTGTGAGAGGTAGCCCTTGGACACGCCCGACAGCCTGGCCACATCGCTGAGTGACAGTTTCTGCCCCAGGCGTAGGGCGCGAACGCGCTGCCCGAGCGGCTCCAGCTCGTCTTCGAGGAGCGGATCGTCTCCTTCATCTCCGTGAGAGCCGATCGGCCTGCCGCCGGCTGTTTCCGCCATGCTGCCCTCTGTTCGTGATCGACGCCATGCGGCGTCGGCTGTTCCGGGTCGCATCCGAGCGGGCTAATCGGATGTGCTGGTGGAGACGGGGGAGAATCGAACTCCCCGTCCAGACGATCGTCGCGGGCTGTCTCTACGTGCGTAGCCGTCGCTTGTGTTGTCCCTGCACGCCGGCGCGTCGGCCTACCGTTATGAGCAGGTGAGTGGAATTAATCTTTCCGGCGCGGTCCCAACCGCCCGCGACGGGCATCCGAGTAAACGGCGCCGTTCTCTCTCCGACTCGGAAACGGGTGAGAGACGACGTCACCGCGGTTAAGCGGCGAGGGCGAGTTCCCTGGATTCGCCAATTAGGGAAGGTTGGCGTGGATTTACGAGCAACGCCAGCTCGGCACGCAACAACTCGAAATCAACCGCTGTCGAACCCTTTCGTCCCCAGAAGGTCGTTCCATCGGCGTCGGGCCGATGCAATAGCAATCGTACCAATATAAGCAGCTTGGGAGTCCGTATGTTTCACATATGACATATGTTCCGATATATGAGAATCCCTGCTGTTGTCACTAGCAAACCCCCGTTGTTCGGGGTCCGTTGTTCTTAACTGCATCCTATTGATGTTTGCTATAGCTGACGGCAAGGCATCAGTTGATCGTCGGGCGGTGTCGCGAGCGACGAACCAACGATCATTCCTGCGAACGCCGACCCGGAGATTGAGGGTCGCTACCGCCGCAGCGCGCGCTCAATCTGCCGGTTCGCGTCGCGCTCGGCCATGCGGTCGCGCTTTTCGTGTTGGCGTCGTCCGCGCCCGACGCCGATCTCGAGCTTCGCCAGTCCGCGGGTGAGGTAGAGCTTGAGCGGAACCAGGGTCAGCCCCTTCTGGGCGAACGCCTGGTCAAGTTGCGCGATCTCGCGGCGATGCAGTAGCAGGCGGCGATCGCGGGTTGGTTCGTGATTGGCCTGCCCGGACGGTTCATAACGGGCGATATGGGCGCCGACGAGGTACATGTCCCCGTCTCGTGGGCGGCAGTAGGCCTCCTGGATCGAGGCGCGCCCGGCGCGCACGCTCTTGATCTCGGAACCCGTGAGGCTGAGTCCGGCCTCGTAGCGGCGCAGAATGTCGTATTGGTAGAACGCGCGACGGTTCGAGGCGAGGACTCGATCGTTGTGACCGGCCTGAGCTGCTTGTTGGCTTTGGGACTTCGATTGCTTCGCCATAAGGGTTATCGGGTTGTGGATGTGTGGGCCAATGGATGGTCTGCTCGATGGTCGGTCAGGACGAGGACTCGCGCTTCGAGGGTCCGCTTCGTCCGCCTAGGCTGTGCAGCATGATGGGCATAACCCCTCTGAGCGCATGGCCAGCATGGCCAGAACGGCAGCGCTGGACGACCTGGGCGCTGGGGTTGGTGGCGCTCCTGGCGTCGGTGGGCCTGTTGGCGGCGCTCGCGGTTGGAGCGGCGGTGTTGGTCCATCCACCACTCATTGCCGACCTTCGTCCCTGGTGGCCGCCACTGGCCGCCGTCGGTTTGATCTCGACGGCGGCCGGCTATTGGCTGCTCTGGGGCCGGGCGGGCTAGCTCTCTTCAGCCAGCATTTCCCTCACGGCCTTGGCGACATCGTCCGGGACGAATGCCGACCAAACCTCTTCATAGGTACTCAGATACCAGATGGCCGCCTCGTCGGGCGAGGCGTTGTTGTCGGACATCCAGATTTCCGACAGGACCTGAACCTCGGCGGCGAAGTCCCAGGCGCGCAGGAACTCGACCACGTCGGGCGCGTCGTCAAGCAGAGTGCTGTTGACGGCGATCCGAACTTCCGAGGCCGGGTAGGCGCAGCCCTGGTCGCTGTTCCAGCATTCCTCGCTCCACTCGGGCTCTTCCAGCCGATAGAGGTCAAGCGTGGCGGTCGGCTTGGTTGGGCCCCACATGTAGCCCAGCCACGGCTCACCACGAGCGTAGGTGGACTCGAGGTCCTCAAACAGGGCGGCGCCGGAACCTGGCTTGACCTGCTCCACTATGTCCTCGAGTCCGTAGGCGACGATCTTGTTGGAGTTGACCTGTTCACAGTTCCATCCGGGGACGCAGTCGATGAATCGGGCCTTGCCTCGGGAGTCTGCGGTGGCAAACAGTTCGAAGTAGTCGGGCAGGTCAGTGACCGATACGAGCCCAGGGTTGGCGTCCTTGACGTATTGGGGAATGACCCAACCCTCCCAGTTTTCGTCGAGCGAGTTGCCGAGCAGTTCGATCACGCCCGGCTCGAGGTCATCGATCCAGGGCTGTTGGGACGGCCAGATCTCCATCGTGATCTGGGTGTCGCCGTTGGTCAGCCCCTGCCAAAGCGAGACCGTGTCGCCGGCGATCAACTCTGTAGGGTAGCCATAGCCGTGCTCGACGATGAACGCCGCGACGCGCACCTGAATCTCCGAAGAGGTCCAGTTCAAGTCGGAGAAGACGACGGTCGTCTTCTCCTCTTCAGCGCCACAGGCCGACAGCACCGCAGCGGCGCCGATCACCATGACGCCGAGCATCATCAGCAATCTCAATGGATGGCGAAGCAAATGTAAGGGGCTCATGATCGTCTCCAAGTCTGAACGGCCATCGACAGCGATAGCGAACGTGGTTGCAGCCTACCAACTCATCGAGATGTTCAATCGCGATTTCTGAAGAGTCGCATTCTATACATCATCAGGATGGTCATGAGCACGGCCAACACGACGAACATGGCTTTGGCTCCGCCCAGCGCCGCATTGGGCGAGAGATCGGGGTCGGCGACGGCAAATGCGGTGATGACCCAACTCAAGATGGTGATGCAACCGATCGTGAGTCCGGGGATTCGTGCGATTCGTTTGAACACTGCTTGCATGGAATCTCCCCTCAGCTGGTGTGGTGTGCGCGGTGTGGTGTGCGAGTTCGTTGACTGAGTATGTCAGTCGGCGCCGAGCGCCTCTTGCTGCCGCTGGGTCAGTGCCTGGGTGATGCGGTCGATGATGATGGCGACGAAGACGATGCCGAGTCCCGCCAGGAAGGCGTTGCCCGGCTCGATCCGGCCCAGGGCGCGGTTGACGTCGAGACCCAGGCCGCCGGCGCCGACCAGCGAGGCGATCACCACCATCGACAGGGCCATCAGTGTGGTCTGATTGACACCGGCCATGATCGTTGGGATGGCGAGCGGAATCTTGACCTTGATCAACATCTGGCTGCGCGTCATGCCGAAGGAGTCGGCCGCTTCCAGCGTTTCTTCGGGCAGTTGGCGGATGCCGAGATTGGTCAGCCGGACTGCTGGAGGCACGGCGTAGATCAGCGTCGCAAAGACCGCGGGGGTGTCGCCCAGCGAGAAGAACGCGATGGCCGGGACGAGATAGACGAACGACGGCATCGTCTGCATCGCGTCGAGAATGGGCCGCAGCACGGCGTCGAGCCGGTCGCTCTGCGAGGCCCAGACGCCCATCGGCACGGCAATCAGGATGGACAACGTGACGGTGACGATAATCAGGGCCATCGTTTCGACGGTGGAACCCCAGAGGCCGAAGGTCGCGAGCAGCAGCAGCGAGGACGCCGAGAACAGCGCCATCCGGAATGAGACCAGCAGCCAGGAGGTCAACGCGATCGCACCAATGAATGCCGGCCAGGTGAGCCAGAGCATCATGTCTTCGAGCGAGTTGAGGAACCAGACGATTACATTCTTGATCGCCTGGAAGACCGGCGAGAAGTTGTCTTTGAGCCAGTCCAGCCAGATGTCGATCCGACGGCCGACGTCCCGCCCGACATCGAAGGGGAACTCGTCGGCGACGAGGAAGTAGGAGAGGACAAAGGCGAGACCGATGACCACGATCGCCGCCGGCGCAATCCACCAGTATCCCGGTGGCGGCCGATTGGTGCTCGACAGAATCAACGCGAGCAGATGGCGCGGAGGCATCGCCGGCGGCAGCGCTCCATCGCTCATGGCGTCGCCTCGTATTCCGTCGTGGCCGCGACGGCGGCTTCGTCGGAGACCATGGCGCGGGCGAGGCGGTCGAGCGGGATGACGCCGACGAGCAGGCCATCTTCGTCCAGCACGGCCAACGGGTGCTGCGCGCGCAGTCCGGCGGGGACGAGATCGTCGAGCACCGTGTCCTGCCGGACGGTATCGCCGATGTGGAGCTGCGCCTGCTCAATCCCTTGTGCGCCTTCGGACCGCGCCTTGAGCGCTCTGGCGAGGTCGAGCGCGCCCAGATATTTGCCGTTGGCATCAACGCAACTGGAAGTGGACAAGCCGCTGTCCTGCATCAGCCTGATTGCGCTTGCCACGGGAATAGCGCCGTCGATCGATTCGAATTCGGCGTCCATGATCGAAGCCGCGGTGACCATGCCGTGCAGGCGCACATCCTGGGTGAACTCGCGCACGAAACTATCGGCCGGATTGAGCACGACGTCATTGGGCGCGCCGACCTGGACGACTTCTCCGTCGCGCATGATGGCGATCCGATCGCCGACACGGACCGCTTCGTTCAGATCATGCGTGATGAAGACGATGGTCTTGTGCACCGATTCCTGCAGCGCCAATAGCTCGTCCTGGAGATCGCGGCGGATCACCGGATCGAGCGCCGAGAAGGGCTCGTCCATCAGTAGGACCGGGGTCTCCATCGCGAGTCCTCGAGCCAGGCCGACGCGTTGCTTCATGCCGCCGGAGAGCTGGCTCGGCAGCGAAGCGGTCCAGTCGCCGAGCCCGACGAGATTGAGGGCGGTAACAGCACGCTCGCGCCGTTCCGGTTTGCTAACCCCGGCCACCTCGAGTGGCAACGCGACGTTGTCGAGCACGTTGCGATGCGGCATCAGGCCGAAGTGCTGGAAGACCATGGCCAGATCGCGTCGGCGAACGTCGCGTAGTTCGTCGGATTCCATCGAGGTGATCTCGCGCCCATTCAGCCAGACCTCTCCAAGAGACGGCTCGATTAGACGGTTGATGCAGCGAACCAGCGTCGACTTGCCGCAGCCGGAGAGGCCCATGACGACGAACAATTCGCCGCGGCCAATGTCGATGTTGATGTCGCGCAATCCAACGACGGCGCCGGTCTCTTCCTGGATTTCGTCCTTGGACTGCCCTTCGACGGCCAGGTTGAGCCCCTGACCATCTTCGTCGGCGAAGACTTTGAACAGGCCTCGAATCGAGAGCGCGATGTCGCGTCCGTTCTGCTCCACGAGCCTTCCCTTCACCCTTCCGCACGACCGTAATCGGCGACGCCAGGAAACACGTGGCGTCGCGTGGCGTCGCATGGCCGGAGCTGATCCACTCGGTAGCAGACTACCCTTTTCGGTAATGGGAACGATCGGCAAGACCCAACTGCTCGGCTGCATGGGCCTGTTGGCGCTGGCGCTTGTCATCGTCAGCGGGTGCAATCAGTCATCAGGCGGCGGCATCTTCTCGGGAACCGGCGGGACCGCAGTTGCGGCGTTGCATATCGACGAGCAGGCCGATGACCGCGCGGTCCTGACGCCGCTCAACCGCCCACTCAAGCTGGATGAGCAATTCTGGATCCGGTTGGAGATGAACGAGCCGGTTGATGCCGACCACCTCCTGGTGCGGGTCGAATACGACGCGGGCGCTCGCGAGTTCTTCGAGCTGAACGACTACCGCTTCGACGATCTCGATCCGCCCTGGCGGATTGCGGTGATTCCGCTGCAGCTCAATGACGACGGCGACTTCAACATTGCGCTGATCGTGAACTCGCGCAAGGTGACCGACGTCAGGGTGACCGTCGAGAACTGACCCGATTGCCTCAGTCACCGAGCCTCAACGCCAGGAATCCTCTGAACAACTGGTGTCGCAGGCTGAGCGCCCCCCCTTCAGCCTGCGGCAGCTTCCCCCGCAGAGGAGACCTTTGAATAAGTCCCCTTCGCCCCCCTTGCGGGGGAGATGCCGAAGGCAGAGGGGGGGCTCCCCATCTTAAGGCCTATCTGGTCGCTGGCGGGGGACCCCCCCCTGTCACTCCGTGACATCTGCCCCCGCAGGGGGGGGAGAGGGGAACCATAAGTTTTGCAAAGGTCTCCGCAAAGGGGGGAGAAGAGGACTTAATCAACGGTCTCCGCAGAGCGGGAAGCGGGGATCGGAGTTGTTCAGAGCATTCCTGGGCCTCTCAGTCGAGCCTTGAAGTTGAGCCTCAAAGTCGGAGGCGGACCTGCGCTACTCTGCCCATCGAAGCGATCTGAGGGGTAGAAACATGCGGCCTATCGTCGATGTGGCAGCGGATCTGGGCCTGTCGGTAGATGATCTGGATCTGTACGGTCGCAACAAGGCGAAGCTGACGGCGGAAGCGCTGGATCGGCTGCGCTCCCAACCCCAGGGCGACCTGGTCCTGGTCACGGGGATGACGCCGACGACCGCCGGCGAGGGCAAGACGACCACGGCGATCGGGTTGACCCAGGCGCTGCGGCAGTCGGGCGCGCACGCGGCGGTGGCGCTGCGCGAACCATCGATGGGTCCGGTCTTCGGGATCAAGGGCGGCGGCACCGGCGGGGGCGGCTCGCAGGTCTTGCCGGCGGACGACATCAACCTGCACTTCACCGGCGATCTGCATGCGGTGACGGCAGCCAACAATCTGCTGGCGGCCGCGATCGACAACTCGCTCTTCCACGGCAATGCGCTGGGACTGGACTCGCGCCGGATCACCTGGCGTCGGTGCATCGACATGAATGATCGTGCCTTGCGCGGCGCGGTGATCGGCATGGGCGGGACGAACGACGGGATTCCGCGCGAAGAGGCGTTCGACATCACGCCGGCCTCGGAAGTGATGGCGATCCTCTCGGTTGCCAACGACCTCGATGACCTGCATCGCCGGTTGGGCGATGTGATCATCGGCTACACGGCCGCGACGCCGATTCAACCGATCACCTGCCGCGATCTCAAGGTGGACGGTGCGATGACCGTCCTGCTCAAGGATGCGATTCGGCCCAACCTCGTCCAGACCGGCGAGGGCGGCGCCGCCTTCGTCCATGGCGGACCCTTTGCCAATATTGCGCTGGGCTGCAACTCGATTGCGGCGACGCGCGCCTCGATGGCTTGCGCCGACATCACCGTGACCGAGGCCGGCTTCGGTTCCGATCTCGGCGCCGAGAAGTTCTTCAACGTGGTCTCGCGGATCGGCGGATTCCAGCCGCAGGCGGCGGTGATCGTGGCGACCGCTCGCGCGATCAAGCGACACGGCGGCCGTCCTGCGCGAGATCTCGAGGTGGAGGATCTGGCCGCGCTTGAGGCGGGGCTGCCCAACCTTGACGCACACATCGACAACGTCGTCAAGCATGGCGTGATTCCCGTTGTGGCGGCCAACCAATTCCCGTCGGACACACAGGCGGAGTTGGATGCCGTGATGGCGCATTGCCAGGGGCGCGGGGTCCGTGCGGCGGTGGCTAATCCCTATGGCGGCGGCGGGGACGCCTGTCTCGACCTGGCGCTTCAGGTTCGGGAGGCGCTGGCGGGCGATCGACCGACGTTCCAACGGCTCTATGAGCTGGATCAGACGCTGAAAGACAAGATCGAGTCCGTGGCGCGCGAGGTCTACGGCGCCGGTACCGTGACGTACCTGCGACGCGCCGAGCTCACGCTGCGACGCGCGCAACGCCTGGGACAACAATCGTGGCCCGTCTGCATTGCCAAGACGCAGTATTCGCTGTCGGACGACCCGGGCAACCTGGGACGACCGCAGGACCACGAATTTACGATTCGCGACGTGCGACCGTCGGCGGGTGCGGGATTCGTGGTGATCATCTCGGGCGAGATCATGACGATGCCCGGATTGCCGACCAATCCGGCAGCGACCCAGTTTGATCACACGGCGGCGTCGCACACCGCATAGCCCGCGCACACCGCATAGCCGGCACAGACCGACCGGAGGGGTTGAGAACATGCCTGAACATCGCAACACCTTCGCCGGCAATCCACTCGATCGCGAGGCGGCGCGCCGCCGCGACGAGCAGTGGGTCGGATCGCAGATCCACGAGACCGGGACCAAGTTTCTGCCGCTGCGCAGCCTCACATTTCCGATGCGGCAGGTTGACGGCGGGATGCGCCTGGCCTGGTCGAGATTGCCGGTCGGCGCCGACATAGACCGCCATCCGGCGCTGTTGCTGGGCACATCGGACGGCGCTGCGCGGTTTGCCATCAATGAGGCGTCTGCGCCGGGACAGTTCGAACTCCCCGCCGACGCCACCTATATGGACTTGCGCGCCGCTGCGCCGGTGCTCGATGCGGATGATGCCGGGATTGCGGCCCAGGCCCGCGCGTTTCTGGACTGGCACGAGCGGCATCAGTTCTGCGCCGTCTGCGGCACGTCGACCGAGGCCGTGCAAGGCGGGATCTCTCGGAAATGCACGTCATGTCCGGCCGAGCACTTTCCTCGCACCGATCCGGTCGTGATCACGGTCGTGATCGACACCGAGCGTGATCGTTGTTTGCTCGGACGCCAGGCATCGTGGCCGGCGGGCATGTTCTCGGCATTGGCAGGATTTATCGATCACGGTGAATCGATTGAGGACGCCGTCCGGCGCGAGGTGGCCGAGGAGTCGGGGATCGACGCGGTGAACGTGCGCTACCACTCCTCGCAGCCGTGGCCCTTCCCTTCGTCGTTGATGATCGGTTGTCACGCCGACGCCGGCAGCTCGGATATCAACTACGACGACTGGGAAATGGACGATGTGCGCTGGTTTACGCGCGACGAGATTCAACACTCGCTTGAGCTGCCGGCGGCGCAGCTTGGTCAGCCGGGACTGCCTCAGGGCGCACTGTCGCTGCCCGGCCCGATGGCGATCGCACACACGTTGATCTCAGCCTGGGCCGACGGCACGGCCTGAGATCGGCGCTTGCCGCCGTTGTACGCTCGACCATATGAAACACTCGCGTCTCGCCAGTATCGGCATCCTCGCAATCCTCCTCGCCGCCGCGCTATTCGCGGCCTGCTCATCGGACGACGACCCGTCCCAGGGACAGGAACAGCAAGACCAACAGCAACAGCCAGCACAGCGACAGCCAGCACAACAGTCAACTGAGTCGTCCGCTGCGACATCCACGAACGAACAAGAAGCGGATACGCAGTCCTCTACGTCCGGACGCGCGGCACAGCAAGAACAGGCGCAACAACGGGAGCAAGAGGCCGGCGCTGCGGAATCGACCAGCGATCAGAGCAAGCAAGACGACGGGCAGCAGGAGCAATCGAGCGTCACTTCGGCGGCGGACAAAGACCAGCAGGATGACGAGGGCAAGGATTCGGCTGAGTCTGATTCGGGCGACAAACAGTCGCAGGACCAGCCAGCTCAGCAGGCCGAACCGGCACAGGACGACGAACAACAGGCCGACCAGCAGCAGTCCGAGCAGTCCGAGCAGCAGGAACGCGAAGCGGTGCAGCAGGAGGACGAAGACAACGAGCAGGAGGAAGAGCAAGCACAACCAGAGCAGTCCCGCGATCCCGCGGAAGGGGAGCGCTTGCGATTGCGCGCCGAGGAGATTCGGGCGGAGGCGACCGCCCCCGAACTGACCGGATTGAACGGCTGGCTGAACGGCGAAGAGACTTCGATCGCGCTCGAGTTGGCCAAGGGCAATGTCGTGCTGATCGACTTCTGGACCTACACCTGCATCAACTGCGTGCGCACGCTGCCGTTCCTCACGGCGTGGGACGAGAAGTATCGCGATCAGGGGCTCGTGATTCTCGGCGTACATACGCCTGAGTTCGACTTTGAGGGGATTCCCGACAATATTCGGGGCGCAATTGCCGAACACGGCATCGAGTACGACGTGCCAATGGACAACGACTTTCGGACTTGGCGCGCGTTCAATAACCGCTTCTGGCCGGCCAAGTATCTGATCGGTCCGACCGATGACGGATCGCCGATGGGGATTCGCTACTTCCACTTTGGCGAAGGCCACTACGGAGAGACCGAGCGGGCAATCCGGGAGGCGCTGGAAGCGGTCGGGAAGGATCTGTCCGACATCCCGTTCGGGGTTGAAGTCTCAGTCCCGACCCGGGAAGGCGGTACGCCGCGACAAACCCGCGAGCTCTACGCCGGCTGGCGACGCAACGTCGGGGGAGGCGGACCGTACGCCGGGCAGGACGCTTACTTCCTCGCCGGGCCCGGAATCGACACGCTCTACAACGACATTGACACGTCGGCTCGCGAGCACAACTTCTGGTACCTCGAAGGGCTCTGGCGGATTGAAGACGATGCGATTGTCCACGTTCGGCAGACCGATGACCTTAAGGACTATATGGCCCTGATCGTCCGGGGACGAACTGCGAACGTGGTGCTCACGGTGGCTGAGGATGGTCAGCCGTTCAACGTCTACGTCGAGTTGGACGGTCGCTGGCTCTTTCCCACCGAGGCGGGCAGCCACATCCAGTGGGACGACGCGGGGCGGTCGTACATCCGCGTGACCGAGAACGACCTGTATCGGCTGCTGTTCCTGCCCGAGTGGTCGGAGCATGAACTGAAGCTGAGCTCCGACTCCAACCAGTTCCGCATCTTTGCCTTCACATTCGGCTCTTACGTCGGCGGCGAGTAGCGTGAACCGAATGGGCGCTGCCCAACTGATCGAGCGAGGGATTTCATGACTTCACTTCTCAACGCTTCCCGGCTACGGGGATATCGTTGGCGGCCAGGTTGGCAAACAGGTTGGCAGACGGGTTGGCGTTTGGCCGCACTAGTTGGCATTGCCGTGGCCGCGCTGTTGGCGGCGTCGGCCTGTACGACTACGTCGGACGACCAGCACCAGGAGCAGGCTGAGCAGGGACAGCAAGAGCAGGCAGCGGCCGAGTCAACGTCGACGAGTTCGTCAGGCTCCACGTCGGGCTCCACGACTACGACCGCGCGCGCGACCACTCGCGCCGCGCAGCCCGCTGAGCAACAACAACAGCAGGCCGCTGCGGACATGGCCGATCAGGCCGAGGCCGATGAAGAGGCCATGCAGCAGCAAGAAGACGACGGCATGGGCGGCATGAAAGCCGGGATGTCGGTGGGCATCATCGAGGAAGCCAACTACGACGACCTAAGCCCGCGCCTGCAACTGCTGCGCGATTCCGGCTATCCGGTCTACGTATCCGAAGACGGATACACGCTGGCGCTGGGCACGCCAGACCTGTCACCCGGGACGCACCGCATTTCCGTCGTGATCGAAGGGCCGCAGGGTCTGGTCGATTTCCCGGCGCTTGGGATCACCGTCTTGCCGCAGGATGCGCCGGGTGAGATGCAGGAAGTGGTCGCGCGTTTCTCTCACTTCCCCGACGGCGTGCGTGGATTCCACGTCACATCAGTCAACTTCACCGGACCCGGACGCTGGAACCTGATCCTCCACATCCCTTCGGAGAACGGCTTCGACGATCTCGGCATCGCAGTCGACATCCCGCTCGATTCCTCAGCGCCATCGGTGGGCGACGCCGCGCCGCCATCGCAGAGCCGGACGCTGACCGACGTGGCGAACATCGCCGACCTCTCGACGGGCGAGACGCCGGATCCTGGGCTGTACCTGATCTCGTTGGCCGACGCGGTTGATGCGGGCAAGCCGTTCGTGGTGGTGTTCGCCTCACCGGGCTTCTGCACGAACGCCTTCTGCGGCCCGCAGGCCGAGGTGCTATCGGAAGTGCGCGGCCTCTTCGGAGACACCGCCAATTACGTGCACGTCGACCTGTTCGAGAATCCTGAACAAGTCAGGCTCGGGGAGGAGCCAATCGAGACGCCGATTCTGGAAGAGTGGGGACTGAACACCGACGAGTGGACGTTTGTGGTGAACGCCCAGGGAGTCGTGGTGGCCCGCTTCGAGGCATTCGCGACATTGGCCGAGGTCGAGGCGGCGTTGGCGGCGTTGTTGCAGGGGTAACAAGCCTGTCTCAAAGTAGACTTCCGAGTCCCCGCCTCCGCATAATTCCCCTTCGCCCCCCTTGCGGGGGAGATGCCGCAGGCAGAGGAGGGCGCCCCATCTGGTGGCTTATCAGTTTGCTAGCGGAGGACCCCCCTGTCACTCCGTGACATCTCCCCTCGCAAGGAGACCTTTGAATAAGTCCCCTTCGCCCCCCTTGCGGGGGAGATGCCGAAGGCAGAGGGGGGCTCCTCATCTCAAGGCCTATCTGGTCGCTGGCGGCGGACCCCCCCTCTGTCACTCCGTGACATCTCCCCCGCAAGGGGGGAGAGGGGAATCATGAGTTTTTCAAAGGTCTCCGCAAGGGGGCGGGGAGAGGGGACTGTCGCGTTCAGTCGGCGGGCGTCTCGATCGGGTGGTCGAGGGCGTTGCCGTATTCGTGCCAGGATGCGTCGTAGTTTCGGCTGTTGTTGTAGCCGAGCAGTTGCAGGAGCCAGTATCCGTGCGCCGCACGGATGCCTCCCTGTCAATAGGTGGTCACGGTTGTTTCGGGCGTGATCCCGAGGTCGCCGAGCATCCGGCGCAGTTCGGCCGGCGGCTTGAGCGTTCGCACGGGACTGTCGAGCGTCTGCAACCACTCCAGGTGGACCGCGCCGGGGATGCGTCCGCCGCGCTGCGTGCCCCGCTTGTTGGCTCCGGTCCATTCACCATCGGAGCGGACATCCCAGAAGACGTGATTGTCGTCCTCGAGCGCAGCGGGAATGTCGTCCAGTCGGCAGATCGAGTCATCTTGCGGGGCGGCCGGTGTCGGATATTCGACCGCGCGCGCGCGCAGGTTCTGACGCGAAAGCGGACGGCCCTCGGCGTACCACTTGTCGAGACCGCCGTGCAGAATCTTGAAGTTGGTGTGGCCGAAGCGGTCGAACGTCCACCAGACCCGGGCTGCGTAGAGCGAGCCGGAGCCGTCATAAGCTACGACCGTCGTGTCGGGCATGATTCCCAGCCGGCCGACGAGTTGCGCGAACTGCTCAGGGTCGGACATGCCGTAGATCTGTGAGTCGTCGCGCGGATCGGTCTTCCAGTAGCGGGAGAGCGACCAGACCGCGCCGGGGATGTGCAGCCGCAGGTAGCCATCGAGCAGATCGCAGTCCAAGACGACCACGTCGTCATCGTCGATGTGCTCTGCCAGCCAATCCGTCTCGCAGATCAACTCGGGACGAGCCCAGCCGTCAGCGTTTGCTGTCATCACGAATCCCTTTCGCCCATCCAAACTGCAAGCCAGCTTGCCTGCTTCCAACGTGGCATAGGTTACTCCTCCGACTCCGACTGAGATTCAGCGTCCGACTCCGACTCCAGCTGAGCGCTCTCATCCGAGTCATCCGAATCTTCTGCCGGACCGCTGTCGGCGGAGTCGTCGTCGCTTGCGGCGTTCGGGTCGTATTGGCCGCGCAGGTATTCAATCGCCACGTAGAGCTGGATGTCCTGGCCCGCCTCGAAGCCGGTATCGGGAATCGCGATCTCAATGTCGGGCGCCACTCCGACACCCTCGACTTGCGAGCTGTTGGGAGTCAGGTAACGGGCGATGCTGACGTAGAGCACACTGCCGTCGGACAGGCGGCGCGGCACGTTGACCGTGCCCTTGCCCGTTGTTGTGGTGCCAATCAGCACGGCGCGACCGTGGTCGCGGAGCGCGGCCGCCATCACTTCTGAGCCCGAGGCGCTGCCCTGGTTGATCAGGACGACCAGCTCGAGGTCGACGCCTGCGCCGCCTTCCCGATCGCGGAAGACTTCCTCATTGCCTTCACGGTCGATCTGGCGCAGAATCACGCCTTCATCGATGAACTCGCCGGTCGTGTCGACCGTGGCTCTGAGCAACCCACCGGGATTCCCGCGCAGGTCGATGATCAGCTGCTCCAGGCCGGCGTTGCGGGCTCCGTCGAGCAGGTCCAGCAGTTCGCTGCGTGTGTCTTCCGTGAACTGTGAGATGAGGATGTAGCCAATGTCGGCCACGGGATTGCCGGAGCGGTCGGTGATCGGCAGTGATTCCACACTGGGCACGACGATCCGGTCGCGGGTGACGACGATCAGTTCTTCCTCGCCGTCGGCGTGGCGGACCAGAAGCTCGACGTCGGTGCCCTTGGGTCCGCGAATCACGGCGACGGCCTGCTCCAGGCTCCAGCCCTCGGTGGATTCGCCGTTGACCTCAAGGATCACGTCGCCGGCACGAATTCCGGACTGTTGCGCCGGCGAACCGCGGAACGGACGGACAATAATGATGGCGCCGTCAACCGAATTGACGGTCGCACCGATGCCCTCGAAGGAGCCGCCGATGTCCTCGCTGGCGAGTCGGTAGCGTTCGGCGTCAATGAACACCGTGTGCTCGTCCTCCAGCGCGTCGATGATGCCATTGATCGCGGCTGCGCGCGTGTCGACCGATGCGAACTTGACGGGATCGACGAAGTCCTTGTCCAACACTTCGACAATCTCGTCGAGGATGGCGAAGCGCGATAGCCTGCCGCTGACATCGGCTGCTTCGAGGGGCTGATCGTCATCGTTGGACGGTTGGACGGCGGCCGGGATCGCTGCCGGCGACACGCCGTCTCGAGAGCTGCGTAGGAAGCGGCCGTAGTCGTCGTTGGCGTCGACCACGCGCATCACACCGATGCCGAGCGCGAAGGCCGCGCCGATCATGATGAAGATCAGCAGGGCGACCGACCATCGGCTTGGACCGCCGGAGCCGCTCTGCCGATCGGGAACGACAGCACGCTGACCGGGCTCGCCGCCGGGCGGCGGTTCCCATCGAAGTTCTGACATCAGCCCCAGCCTCTCCGCGCCGACGCATACGCAGCACTGCCTGCGTTATCCAAGATGTGTATCATCGCACTCAAATTACAGTGATCAGTCCTGTGCAAGAGCGTACGGGGAGTTCAAAGGAGTCCGCTATGCCCGCCGTTGCCGGATACAGCCACGTTGCGATCTGCGTCGCCGATGTTGAAGCGTCGAAACACTTCTACGGCGAACAGCTCGGTCTCGGTGAGATCGACCGCCCGGATTTCGGATTCCCCGGCGCCTGGTACGTGGTTGGTCCGCTCCAGCTGCACCTGATGCAACGCGAAATGGACCAGTCGGTGGAAGGGATCGGTCCGCACTTCGCCCTCTATATCCCAACCGATGACTTTCACAGCGAGGTCGAGCGATTGCGCTCGGACGGCGTCAGCGTGATGGTGGAGCCGAACCAGCGCGAGATCGACGGCATCTGGGCCGCATTCTGCAAGGACCCCGACGGCAACGTCATTGAGCTGACGGACATGGGTCCCGACCACTACAAGAAGTAGGTCGAGCAGTAGGTCGAGCAGGTCGCTCAGCAGGCCAGTGGTCACCGCGCCAGTTGGTCGCCACGCTAGTGGGCCGCCACGCCAGCGGTCGCCACGCCAGCGGTCGCCACGCCGGCGGGTCGTTAGGCCGACGGTCACGTCGGCGGTCAAGCAACCGGACCACATCCTGTGTGGCGCCCGGCGCATAGCCTGATTCAGTGAATCAGTTGCCCGACACCGTCCTGATCTGCCCGGGACAGGGAGCGCAGCGCGCGGGCGGCGTCGCTGATCTCGCCGACGATCTGACTGACCTCCCACCAGTAGCGCAGGAAGCGTTTCGGGTGGCCTCGTCGGTTGCGGGTTGCGATCTGTGGACGTTGGGACAAAGCGCTGATGCGCCCGATGAGTTGGCGCTGAGACAGCCATCGCTGTTGCAGCCGTATCTCATCGCCTGGGCGGTCGCGGAGCACGCACAAGCGGCGGACCGGATCGGTCCGTTGACCTTCGTCACCGGTCACTCCAGCGGGATGAACTCGGCGATGGCGCTGTCCGGGGCGCTCGATCTGGAATCAACGCTGCAGTTCGCCTGGCAATGCGGCCTGAGCATGGACCGCGATTGCGCCGACCAACCGGGAGGTCTCTTGGCCCTGGTCGGCGCCGGACGTGAGGCTGCGGAAGCGATCGCGGCGAAATCCGGGGCCTCCCTCGCAAATCACAATGCTCCCGACCAGACCGTCCTCGGAGGATCGTTCGATGCTCTGGATCGAGCAACCGAGATCGCGCCCGATCACGGCGGTCAGGCGGTGCAGCTTCGTGTCGCCGGGGCCTTCCACACGCCCTCGTTCCAGGGTTCCGACCTGGAGAGTCGCGCCCTGATCCAGGCGCTGCCAATCGCCAACGACTTCATTCCGATCGTGGGCAACCACGCCGGGCAAATCATCTCGACCCCTGAGCAGCTTCGAGAGGAGTTGTGCGCGCAATACGTCCGGCCGGTGGAGTGGCAGGCAGCGCTGAAGACGCTCTACTCCGAGGGTGTGCGACGATACCTCACGTTGGGTCCGGGCAACGTGATGGCCGGTCTCGTCCGGCGCTACGGCAAGACCCTGCCCGACCGAATTCAGATTCAGCGCATCAGTCAGCTCAAATGACGAACCCTCACGACGCGCAGCTCGAAAGGACCACAACATGAGCCGCTACGAATCCGACTACATCCTGACCACAACGCGATCGGTCCGGCTGCGGCTGGACTTTGATCGACCGATCGAACCCGAAGTGATCAACGAATGTCTGGAGATCGCGCTGCAAGCGCCGACGGCGTCGAACTCGCAACAATGGCAATGGATGGTGGTCACCGACCCGGAGAAGATCGCCGGCATCGCCAGGATCTACAAAGACAGCTTCATGGAGCTGACCACCGCCCGCGCTGATGAAGGTCCGCGCTGGCCCGAGGGCGACGCGCGCGCGGCGGCGGCCGACGGCGTCACCCGTTCAGCGACCTATCTGGCCAACGAGATGCACCGCTGTCCAGCTTTGCTGATTGCCTGCATCACGGGCCGAGTCGAGAATGCCGGCTACATGGCGCAGGCAGCAACCTATGGGTCGATCATCCCCGGCGCGTGGTCGTTCATGCTCGCGGCTCGGTCGCGCGGGATTGGCATGGCCTGGACAACGCTGCATCTCCGCGATGAGTCGTTGTCACAGGAACTGCTCGGGATTCCCAAGGATGTGACCCAGGCGGTGCTGTTACCGATGGCCTATTTCACGGGCGCAACGTTCAAGCAGGCTCCACGCGTGCCGCTGGAGGAAATCGTGCACTGGAATCAGTGGGGTCAACGGACGCCATAGGCGCACCCTCTAGCAGCTCCCTACTTGAGTGGGTTTCCCAGAAGTCGGATTTCCCAGTCCCCGCTTTACGCGGGGACCCGCTCCCTCTGCGCCCGACACATCACAACCAAATGGCCGCGCCCCCCAAGAGACCTGCGCGCAAATCACCAGCCGTCTGATTCCGATCTCCTCTCCCCGAGGGAGAGGGGGTAAGAGAGGGAACTTGCTCCTCATCGCGCGAATTGGGTTTACGCGCAGGTCTCCCCAAGCAGGTCCCCGCGTAAAGCGGGGACTGGGAGTCTGCGAGTTGAGCCGGGCTCTCCTGAGACACTATCGGAGTTGTCCGACCTGTGGTTAGCGCTCGTCGCTCGATCGCAGCGCCCCGAGCGCTTCGTCTCGGCCCTGGCGTTCTCCTTCTGCGAAGCCTGACTGAAAGGCTTCGTCGGCCCGCTGCTGCAACTTCACCCGGCCGGCCATGACTCCGGCGAACCAGCCATCCGGATTTGGCAGTCGATCGAGCGAGAGCCATTCCGCGGATTCGCGGCCTCGTTCGTAACCTGCCTCAGCTTCCTCGTCGGCGGCTGCTTCCTTGCCCACGCCGACCTCGGCCGTGGCTTCCGCACGGCCCCGTTCTCGTGCGTCGGAGACGTCCAGCACGGTCGGTCCACGGTCGAAGACGCCCAGCGCTCCGCCAACGGCGGCCGCTAGCAGTACGCCCCCGGCGAAAGACAGGACCAGTGCCAGTCCCAACCTGCCCTTCAAGGTTCACCTCCCCATTCGACCCATTGAACGCGGTCGTCGATTTCGACCGTTGCTGGAGTGGGATTGAACGGCGCCACGGCGACCTCGCTTGTGATCGCCGCCCAGGCTCGGGAATAGCCGGCCATCCATCCCTGCCGATAACTCTGCCCGACATCGATATCGGGCGAGCGCAGGCCGGCTTCGTAGCCGTGGTCCCAGCTAAATCCCTCGTGGACCGCGATCACCAGTGACGGCGCGATCGATGATCCCTCAGACTTGCCTTGTTTGTATGACTCCCACCATCGCTCCTCGAGTTCCTCTTTCCAATAAGCCTCGGCGGACACGGTTCCCTCGTCGATCCCGTCTCGATAGGCGGCGCTAACATCAGACGGTGTGGGGCCGCTATCGAAGATGTCGGTGGCAAAGCCGAGCACGCAGACGACGAGCACTCCGGCAGCGAATGCCGCCGCATACCAACCCCGATTGAACGCGTCGAGAGGCGAGCGCTCGCGGGAGAGTTCCGTCAGCTCACGTTGCTCGGGAGGTTGGGTCCATGCGGACACTGGGCATCACCCATCCCTCGCAGCCGGCCTAGCAGCGAGCGGCTCCACCGCCTGCGGCGCGGACCGCGTCCAGCCCATGAACCGGCCAAGGAGCAGCGCCCCCAGCGCGACCACTGCGCCCAGCGCGGCCAACCAGAAGATCACCTCAACGCTAAAGAATGCTCCAACGATGCCGATCAGGAACGACGCGAAGCCACCCACGTCCCAGGCAAGCTGGAACGTCGCCGTGGCGCCGCCGCGTTGGGTCGACGAGACCCGGTCGACAGCCATCGCCAACAGACCGGTGTGCGCGCCGCCCATGCCGATGCCCGTCAATAGACCGGCGACCCACAGCATTACGGCGGTATCCGATTGGGCCACCAACACCATGCCCGCACAGGTGGCAATCAGGCCTGGGATGATCACCGGGACGCGGCCGATGCGATCTGACAGGCGTCCAGCCATCGGTCGGGACAGCATCGCCCCAACGCCGCTGAACATGAAGAAGAGCGCCACGAATCCGAGATTGCGGTGGGGTTGATCGGCCAGGGGCTCGAGGAATGCGGCGGCGACTGAGAATCCCAGTGTGACACTGAGGAAGACGAGCATCGGGAACACGGCGCGAGCGGGGATCAGCGACTTCAACGACACGGGAGGTGGAGGCCTGGTCGGGCGCGGCGGCTCTCGCTGAACGATCGTGACCACCAGGGAGACCGCCGCGGTCGCGGCCCCAAGAATGAGCACGCCGTCGAAGCCGGCAAAGACGGCGATGGCGCCGCCGCCCACGGGGGCGAGCGTCTGGGCGAAACTGGTCGACAGGCCGAAAAAGCCCAGGCCTTCGCCGCGCCTGACCGGCGGCACCAGTTCGGCGACGAGCGAGCCGGCCGAGGTCGGGTAGGCCGCCATACCAATGCCCTGCACGCAACGCAACGCGAACAGCGCCCAGAGATTGTCGGTAAAGATCATCAACACAAACGACGCGATGAACGCCAACAGGGCAAATCGCATCTGCAGAATGCGGTGTCCGCCATCACTCCAGCGTCCAATGAAGGGCCGCAGCAGGATCGGAATGGCCGCGTAGCCTCCGACGACCAATCCGATCTCGAACAGGTTGAACCCGAGGTCCGTCATCTCGCGCGGGAGCGTCGTCGTCAGGTAGAAAAAGCAGGCGAAGAACGAAGCCGTCCCAAGCAGGGAGAACGCATACTGGTAGGTCCAGAGCGGGGGGCGGCGAGGCGGCAGGCTGGACGCGACTCGGACGACGGTCCGCAGCAGTGCGGAGTGTTGCGGGGCAGCGCGCGCAGTCAGCCCGTCTCGGCCAACAGTTCGTCGAGCTACTCCAGGAGCCGCGCCTTCATACGTCGTCAACGATCGCCTCCGGGCCTAGAACTCGGGCGGCCCGATTTCGGCGAGTGCGTCTTCCGAATGCCCGTTGGTGCGTGGGCAGAGATGTTCCGATCCCTCAATGGGTTGCTTGCACAGCGGGCAGTTTGGCCGTCCGCCCGCGACCGTTTCCTCCGCCTGCACCGTGAACAGTCGCGCGGCCTGCCGGCTGAGGTCGACGCGCACCGTCGGCGAGGCATTGGGGCCGCCCTGTTCGATGTCGGTCGCGAAGAGCGTGATGCTGTCGGCGTCCTCGTCATAACCGAGAGCGATCCGTCCGGCGAGGAAGTCGTGCGTCGCGCGATCCGGGAACGGCTCAAGCGGTCGCGAGGCGGGTCGCCGCCCATCGGTTGTGCGCCGGTGACGCGACAGCACCTGCTGGATCGCCTCGGCCAGTGCGCTGACCTGGGTCTTGTCGCACCAGATCGATGCGGTCTTGTCGCCGGCGATCACGCGCAAGCGGAAACGGCGTTGACCGGCCGGGCCGATCGCTTCCGCTTCCAGCACTTCCGCCGCACCCAGGTCGTACTCGGCGCCGTTAGCCATAGGCGAAGTATACCCAGCGCTTAGGATATGGACAGCGGGCGCCAGTGGCGCCCGCAACGGAGCAATCGATACACACGAGCGTTCAGGAGTGGTCCCATGGCAGTTGAGATTGGACAGGTCGCGCCCGACTTCACCTTGATGGACGGCGACCGCAAGGAACACACGCTCTCGGAGTATCGCGGTCAGACGATCGTGCTGGCCTGGTACGTGCTCGCCTTCACCGGTGGTTGAACGAATGAACTGAGCCGCTTCCGGGAACTGCATAGCGAGTTCCAGGAGGCAGGCGCCCAGGTGCTGGGCATTTCCGTCGACTCACCTTTCGCCAACGGAGCCTACGCGATTGAGCTGGGGATCGAGTTCCCACTGCTGGGAGACTTCCCCTGGGGCAAGACCGGCAAGGCCTGGGGCATTCTTAACGAGGAACGTGGGATCACGGCACGGACGACATACGTGATCGACGCTGAGGGCGTGGTGCAGCACATCGTCGACGCACCTCGGGATTTCCACGCGCACCCGGAGGGGGCGCTGGAGTTCGTCAAGGGGATGTCGGGATAGCGGAGTCGCCTCGTTCTCGATATTCGGCCATGTCCCGATCTCCGTCATACCCGCGCTCCGCCGCGGGTATGACGAGAATCGAAGTCAATGTAGCCCGACGGAAAGTCGCTTCTGCATGTCAATAGCGTAAGCGGCTGATCAATATCAGTTAAGTCCGTACAACTGTACTGTTCACACGAATCGGCCGAACATTTATACAGCGTTGACAAAATTAACGTTTTGCTTCACCGTAAGGACAGTCGCGCGCGATACGTCAAGTACAATCCGCGCACAGGACGCCTGGCGGCGGACCGAACTCCTTCTCGAGGAATTCGACATGGTTACCGCTGTAGCCCCAGGCCTCGCTGGCCCTCGCGAATGCGTACATATCTGGCAGATCGACTCGCCCGACGGCGCGTCGTCGGTGGGACATTGTCCGCGTTGTAACTCCCGACGTGAGTTCTACAATTCAATTCCCGAAGACAAGCGGATCAACAACTCCGACATCTTCAGCGGACGTCGCGGCGGGACTCGCCAGTCCTACAGCGATGATGACGCCGATTCGGCCGTCCGTTCCATGTACCGGCGCTAGGATGCCGAGTTCCGTGGACCGCGACATTACACTGCGCCTATGAGTACACAACCATGAGCACTCGGGGCGGCGGCGGACGAACGCCCGGTAACCCGCCGGAGTCCGGCATGTCAGCCGATCTCTCGGCCGACCTGGCCAGCTTTGCGGTGCGCTCGGTGCCCTTTGACGAGTGGGTCGATATCGACACCCTGGTCCACCGAAGCTCGGTGACCTCGGGCGACTTCGACTATGTGTTGCGGCCGCTGTGTCCCGATTGCGGCACGGAAGCCGAGATCGAGTACGAGACGATTGACCTCGAGAGTGACGGAGGGCGCGAAGTGATCTCCGCTCTCGTCTGCGGGACGTGCCGGATTCTCTGGGAGCCCGACCAGCCGGACGAGTAGCCAGTCCGGTCTCTAGTTGCCTCCTCAGACCTGTCGCACTGCATCAGCCTGCGCAGACGCCTTCACCGACCCGCGCTAACCTCTAATCAAGCAAGTCAACCCTGAACGAATCGAGCTCCGTCGATGAGCGTTTCCGTGCGCATTCCGACTCCGCTGCGCCCCCTCACCTCCGACCAGGATGTCGTCGAGGCGGCCGGCGAGACCCTGCAACATCTCGTGCTTGACCTTGAGCAGCAGTTCCCCGGTATCGGCGATCGG
Source organism: Dehalococcoidia bacterium (assembly GCA_965261715.1). Lineage (GTDB taxonomy): Bacteria > Chloroflexota > Dehalococcoidia > Bin125 > Bin125 > Bin125. The sequence continues at coordinate 1,276,692 of OZ253471.1, read as the reverse complement.
ATCCTCGATGAGGACGGTGAAATCCGCCGCTTCGTCAATCTCTTCGTCAATGGCGAGGACGTGCGCTTTCTCGATGGTCTGCACACGGCGCTGAGCCAGGGCGACGAAGTCTCGATCGTCCCTGCAGTCGCGGGCGGGTAGTCCGACATGTCAATCCGAATCGAAACCGACGGCAAGATCGCGACAGTCACGCTCGACCGACCCGAGCGAATGAACGCGATCAATCCCGAGATGTCGCAGCAACTGGACGAGTTCTGGTCGGAATTCGAGCAGAACGACGCGCTCCACGTGGCGATCATCACTGGAGCGGGCCGGGCATTCTGCGCCGGACGCGATCTGGTGCGTCCCGACGCACACAATGATGAAATCAACCGAGCGGCAACATCCACTTCCCGGCGTGAGGCCAATCCAACAAATGCATCCGGGCTTTCCAGTTGGGGTCCCGACAAGACCTGGAAGCCGGTCATCGCGGCGATCAACGGCTGGTGTCTGGCCGGCGGGTTTGCGCTGGCCTTGTCCTGCGACCTGCGGATCATGAGCGACACGGCCCGGATCGGCTCAATGGCGCCAAAGCGCGGGCTGTTGCCCGGCGGCGGTCAGGTGCAACGACTGGCGCGGTATGTCCCGTTCGGCAAAGCTCTGGAGCTGCTGCTGCGGGCGAATCATCTCGATGCCCAGGAAGCGCACCGGATCGGACTGGCAAACGCCGTCACGTCGCCCGAAGCGCTGCTGCCGACGGCTCGCGAGTGGGCGGAAGAGATTGCCTCAAATGCTCCGCTCGCCGTGCGCGCGTCCAAGCGAGCGGCATACGAGGGCGTCCTGCTGCAGTCCGGCTTCGCGGAGGGCATGACCCTGGAGTCACAGCTCTATTCTGAGATCATGGTCACGGACGACGCACGCGAAGGCACCACCGCGTTCGCAGAGAAGCGTCCGGCCGAATTCAAGGGCCGCTGAGCGGCTTCCTCAGCTTCTCTAACAGGGACTCCTCGAACGAAGACCGCGACATGGTGTTGGCGGCCAAGAGTTTCTTATTCGACTCTTCCAGGGTGAGCACTTCCCAATGGCCACGGCTCAGTGTGAAATTGTCTGAGCCGTCCGTCAACAGTTCCGGCACGAGCCAGACGATGTCTCCGTCATCGAGATCGTGGCTCGGATTGTTGCTCGGTCCGCCAAGCTCATCGAAGAATCGACGATCAACTGCTATCGCTAACTTCGAGCCCCATCGACGAAGGGTCGGCACCTTCACTTGAAGCTGTGGCATCAAGCGCTTAGCGCTCGAAGAACGCCAGTCTGGACGCCGAATTTTGTCAGGAAACGTGGGGTCGGCGGGATGGTTGAGGGCCGATTCGAATTCTGTGGTCATTGCTCCCCCGGAGAAGTACACCGCCTGGATCTCCAGGCCGTACCACCTCAAGCCGTCACTCGCTGATCGTGCGACCACCAAATCTATTTTTCCCGCCGGCTTCCCAGTGCTTGAACTCTGCATGAAAGCGACTTCTCGCGCGAACAGCGTTTCGTTCCATGCGAAGCCAACAATCTCACCCAACCAGCGCAGGAGCAAATCGCCTTCTTCGAACCTGCTGGGACAAACGATCACCGGCGATCCCGATGGATCCCCCAACTTCCCCTCATCGGCTTCCTCATATTGCTGAATGGAACATACTCCGCCGGCTTTTGAGCACGGTGGTCGCTCAGCTTGAAAGGGACATAGAGGAACAGTTGCCTGACGGCCCAGTGCGGCTGCCGCATTCTCGTATCGCTCCTCGGGCGACAACCCGAGAAATCCGAGCCCGTACCACTCACCGATTCCGAAACGAATGCGGGCTGAGTTTGATTCTGTCATTTCTTCGAGTTGAACAATGGTTGGCGGGTGATTACCAGTTCTGGAATTTTTCGGTGATGGGTGTTCTTCATCATTACCTGGACGGCTTCCAACCCGTGCTGCTGAACAAGTGAGAGAATCTCGGGCGCGCAATCGTAGGTCATCAGGAAGTTGACGCCTGAATCGGCCAGCAACTTGAAGAGCAGTGCGTGGTCCAACTCGTTGTGCGCATACAAGCGCGCCCCGGCACGCTTTCCACCAGCGGTGTACGGAGGATCCACGAAGACGGCAGTCTCCGGCCCTAGGTCCGGCAACAAGGTTGCAAGAAGCTTGAGACCATCGGTTTCGCAGAAGCTGATTTTATCTGCATGCTCGGAGATGGAGTGAATTCTGCCCACCATGGTTTCCGGATACCAGCGTGATGCGACGCCCTTCCCGTTTTCGCCTTCACGTGCAAGAGCAGCTCCGGGAGCTAGAATTCCTCCGCGGCGTGTTCGATTCAGGACGAGCGTGCGGAAGCCATGTTCGAGAAGGTTCCTGGGAGCCCTTGCGTCGAGCATCTGGACTGAGAATCGTGTCGCGCGAAATTCCTGCACTTGCAGCATGAGCTCATCAGGCTGTCGCAGCGCCAGGTGCCAAAAGGCGGCGACATCCCGATCCAGTTCCGCCATGAGCGCGCGATCCACGAATCCTTCCATCACTGCGGTGAGGGTCACTGTTGCCCCTCCCGCAAAAGGCTCAATCAGGCGGACTACGGGAGGATCAGCGCTCTCGAGCCAATGGCGTATGTGTGGGATCAGCCATGTTTTGCCGCCGGGATACCGTAAAGGGCTGCGTTGAGGCACCGCCGCGACATTAACTGCGGGGATCGAGGAAACAGGGATGGCATCGAGCTGCGCGTGAGTGATCATTGCTCCTCCTGCCTGGTCCCATTCTGACATAACCCAATTCAGGCTAAAGGCCGGAGGCAGATCCTATTAGCCTGCATGCTTACGAGATGAGCCGCTGCCGGGAGCATGCCTGATGGTTGACACTTTTTCTTCACTGACCGAAATCGTCCGCGCGATCCGGGAGCGGGAGGTGTCCGCGTCGGAAATGCTTGAGGCGCATCTGGCGCGGATTGACGAAGTTAACCCGACGCTGAACGCTGTGGTTCAGTCCTCGGCCGAACGCGCTCGCGCGGAGGCGGCGGAGGCCGACGCGGCGATTGCCCGCGGCGACGATCTGGGTCCGTTGCATGGAGCTCCGATCACGCTCAAGGACTCTCACGACACCGAGGGCATCGTCACGACCGGCGGAACGCTGGGTCGCAAGGACTTTGTCCCGGAAGCGGACTCGACCGTCGCGGCTCGACTCCGGGCGGCCGGCGCGATTCTGATGGGCAAGACGAACACTCCAGAGCTGACGCTGTCGGGTGAGACCGACAACCTGGTTTACGGACAGACTCGGAACCCGTTCAATCCCGAGCGAACGCCCGGCGGATCGAGTGGCGGCGCGGCGGCGATTGTCAGCGCCGGCGGATCGCCGCTGGACATGGGCAGCGACACCGGCGGCAGCATCCGTCTGCCGTCGCATTTCAGCGGCGTCTGCGGGATCAAGCCGACAGCAGGTCGGGTGCCGCGAACGGGCCACATCGTGCCCTGGGGCATGGGAGCGCTCGAAGCATGGACGACGATCGGTCCAATGGCGCGCTACGTCGAGGATCTGATGCTGGCGCTGCCAATCATTTCCGGTCCCGACGGCGTCGATCCCTTCATCGCTCCGGTTCCGTTACGCGATCCGGCTGATGTGGACTTGAGCAGCTTGCGGATTGCCTGGTACTCGGATGTCGACGGTTACCTCGCACCCGATGACGACACGCGCGCCACGCTGGAGGCTGCTGTGACCGCGCTCGGCGAGCGGGTTGCGTCGGTCGAACCGGACACACCGCCGGCGCTGGCGGAATACGTCGATCTCTGGCCGCGGGTCGGTGGCGGCGACGGTCGCGCCTGGGTGCAACGAATGCTGGACAAGTGGGGCACGACTGAGGAATCGCCGTTCCTGAAGAAGGGCTTCGACACAATCGAGCCAACGTCGACGGACGAGTACACGAAGTCGCTGGAGCGGCAGGACCAGTTCCGCAGCGAGATGTTGCAGTTCATCCAGCCCTACGACGCCATCGTCGCGCCGGTGGCGGCGCGTCCGGCCCCGGAGCATGGCGAGACCTACAGCAAAGAACTGCGGAACATGTTCTACACCGGCCCGTACAACATCACCGGTTGGCCGGGCGCCGCGCTGCGCTGCGGGACGTCCAGCGATGGATTGCCAATCGGCATCCAAATCCTGGCGCATCCCTGGCGAGAGGATGTCGCATTGGCCTTGGCAGCGGCGTTGGAGTCCGATCTCGGCGGCTGGCAGCGGCCTCCGTTGTAGGGGTTCCTGTCTCAGAAGCCGCCCTATCTCCATCTCCGTCATACCCGCGCTTTGCCGCGGGTATCTCGCTGTGCGCGGCATGAAGGCCAGCAGCAGGCTGAGCGAGTGGGGCGAGTGGAGTTTCTCAGGTTCGAGCGTCGGTGCAGCACTCGGCGAGATACTCGCGGCGGAGCGCGGGTATGACGGACATCAACTTCTGAGACGCCCCGTTCAGCTCTCCACTGCTTTCCCGGACTCGGTGGAAGCGGGGAGGGCGCGATCGATCCAATCGCTGAGCAGCGTCCAGAGGTCGTCCCGACGTTGGCGCAGCGAGTGGGTGGCTTCCTCGAGGATGTGTAGCTCCCGCCCATCTCCGGCGATGGAGTAGACCCACTGCGACAGATGCGGCGGCAGGCGCCAGTCGGCTGCTCCGTGGATGAGCAGCAGTGGTCTTGGCGCCAGTGAGCGGACTTCTGCGGGCTCGATGCCGGCCGTCTGCGTCGACAGAGCGCAGGTCCCGACGGCGTCGCTTGACCTCGCGGCGGCGCGAATCACAATGGCTCCTCCGTAGGAGTGACCGATCAGCGCGACCTGACCGACTTTCTGATCGATGAGCCAGTCGACGCCAGCCAGCACATCGAATGTCCCTTCGTCGATTGGTCCGGGCGATGTCTTGACTCGGAAATCGAGGCGCAGCACGCCGATACCGTGTTGCGGCAGTTCGTCTGCGAGGTCGGCATAGATGCCTTCCGCAGGACCGTCGAAGCCGCCGTCGAATCCACCGACGCACAGCACCGCGCCGCGCACCGCGTCTCCCAGTGGCGGGCGCCAACGGACGGCAATCGGTCCGCGCTTGGATGGAATATGGAGATCGGTCATCGCAACACCGCTTGATACGCTACTCCCGCGCCCTCGAGGCAGACAGCAAAGGCCCGTCCATGACATTTGTTCCCACTCAATCCAGCCGCAAGGCCGACGCTCAAGCCGCGTTGCAAACTGCGTTCGCTCCCCAATCCCTGGCGATCGCCGGTGTGTCACCGCGCACGACTGGTTGGGGCGGCGGGCAGATGTTTCTGCGCGGCATCCGCAAGCTCGACCGCGTGCCGAACCTCTATTGCCTCAATCCGCGAGGCGGTGAACTGGCCGACGGGACTCCGCTGTTCCAATCGCTCGCAGACGTGCCCGGACCGGTGGAGTCGTTGATTTCGGCCGTTCCGGCGTCCGCCATCCTGGGGTTGGTCGACGATGCGATCGCCAAGGGCGTGAAGGTGATTCACCTGTTTACTGCGGGCTTCGGTGAGACTGGCAGCTCGGAACGCGCCGACCTCGAGGCTGAAGTGCTGCGCAAGCTGGACAAGGCGGGCATTCGGCTGATCGGCCCAAACTGCATGGGCATTCACTCGACTCGCGGCGGCGTGTCGTGGATGGACGAGGCGGCCTCGACGCCGGGCCATGTGGGCATGTTGTCGCAGTCAGGAATGAATGCGTCAGAAGTGGTCGGCGAGGGTGTGCGGCGCGGAATTACATTCTCCAACGTCGCCTCATTCGGCAATGCGTCGGACCTCAATGAGTCCGATTTCCTCGAGTTTCTCGCCCACGACAGCGACACCAACTTCGTTCTGGCCTACCTGGAAGGCATTCGCTACGGACGCCGATTCCTGCAGGTTGCACGCGAAATGTCGCAGCAACGTAAACCGCTCGTCGTACTCAAGGGCGGACTGACCGAGGCTGGGTCACGAGCCGCGTCGTCGCACACGGGATCGCTAGCTGGGTCGGCGCAGATCTGGAATGCTGTGCAGAAACAGGGCGGGTTCATCCCAGCCCAGAGCATCGAGGAACTACTTGATCTCGCCGTGACGATCGAGCGCATGCCTGAGGTCAGTGGATCGAGATGCGCCGTGCTCGGTGGCGGCGGTGGCGTCTCGGTGCTGGCAGCCGATATCTGCGACCGCAACGATATCCAGGTGCCCTGGTTTGGCGAGGCGACGCAGAAGGTGCTCCGAGAATTCACGCCGGTCGCAGGGACATCAATCCGCAATCCACTGGACGCCGGCTTCATGTTCGAGGGCGACCACATGGAGTCCGCGCTGACCGCCGTCGCCGACGACCCGAGCATTGACTGGCTAATGGTGCACACCGGCACGGACGGCGGCACACGAGCTCGAGATGAGGAATTCGCCGAACAGACCGCCAACTCCCTGGCGGTTGTTGCCGGAAAACTGTCGAAGCCACTGGCGGTCGTGGTGCGCCAGCCGCGTACGAACGAGGGATTTGGCCGCGGTCTCGACCTCCAGCGTCGGCTGAACGATCACGGGATTGCCTGCTATCACAGCATCGAATCCTGTGCGCGGGCAGTTCGGCGCTACCTCGACTGGCAGAATCGATAGTCTGGCAACATGATCGGTGGTCTGACGACATGATGGGTGGTCTGGCGACATGGCAATCCTGAAACCACTAAGACTGCTGCGAGCGCCGCAAACGCGCGTGGTCGAACTCAGGCCAGCCGAGGCCACGCTGGAAATCGACGGACTCGTTTGCGGCATCTGCTCGAGTCGCGTCGCCGCGGCCCTGAAAGGGGTTGCCGGCGTCGAAGACGCACACTGCGACCTCGAGACGAGCACGGCGCGAGTGTCGCTGAACCGTCAGGTGGACGCCGACGCGCTCGCCTCGGCCGTAGCCGGCTCGGTGATTGCCATGCCTGCTCGTCGGGTGATCGATCGGCTAGCCAAAGCGCTGAGGATCTAACGATGGCCAGAACTCCCAGCCTGGGCGCTCACGTCTCGTCCGCAGGCGGGATCGACAAGGCGGTCGGACGAGCCCTCGACCTGGGCGCCGAGTCGTTTCAAATCTTCGGCGCCGCTCCTCAGATGTGGCGTCGGAAGCACCATCCCGACGAGGACACAGAATCGTTCCGCGCGCAGATGAAGAACGCCAAGATGAAGTCGGCCTTCATTCACGCCGTCTACCTGATCAACCTGGCGTCGCCGGACGACGACCTGTTGCGCAAGTCGACCGACACCTTGACCGAGGAACTGGACCTGGCCTCGAGGCTCGGCGCGGACGGCGTGATCTTTCACGTCGGTTCGCACATGGGATCCGGATTCGACCACGCGCTGCCGCGGGTTGCGGCATCAATGTCGGAGGCGTTGGATCGGACGCCCGACGACTCACTGCTGCTGCTGGAGAACAATGCCGGTTCGGGTCGTTCGGTCGGTTCGACGTTCGCTGAACTGTCGGCGATCATCAACGCCGTTGACCACCCTCGTGTCGGTATCTGCCTGGACACCTGTCACGCGCACGCGGCCGGCTACAACCTCGCGACGATCGCCGGACTCAAAGAGACCATTGACGAGCTCCAGCTCGAGATCGGAGCCGAGAAGCTGGCCGCGATCCACGCGAATGACTCGAAGACTGAGCTCGGCTCAGGAAAAGACCGGCACGAGAACATCGGACAAGGGACGATCGGCCTGAAGGCGTTCCGTCGGATGGTGCGGAATCGAGTGCTGCGCAAGGCTGCGTGGCTGCTCGAGGTACCGGGCTACGAGGGCGACGGTCCGGGCAAGGCCGACGTAGACATGCTCAAAGCGCTGCGCGACGACGCGGAGCTGCCGGAGCTGCCAACCGGCGCCGATTAGGGCGCCGCGGGCACTCGCCGACTCGGCGCGCGGCTGGGTTGGCGGACATCTGGCATGACCTCGACTCCGAAAACGTGACCGACGAGGCTGAGGAACGAAAGCGCCGCGTCGCTCAGTGTGCGCCGGCGTCGGCGGATGACCGCGATACTGCGGCGAATCGGCATGGCCGACTCGATGATGATCGGCGCCAGCTCTCCACGTTGCATCTCCTCCTCGACGGCGACCTTGGGCAGGAACGCGAGGCCAAGCCCGCGCAGGACAAGGCGCTTGGCCATCTCGAGGCTGTCGACGTCGATCGAGTGTCGCGGCGCTGACCCAGAGTTGTGGAAGACCGCCTGGCTGATCGCGTGATAGCTGCTGCCGGTGTCGAAGAAGATCACTGCCTCATTGGCAATCTCCGCCGGCGACGCCAGACCCTGTATGGCGAGTGGGTGATGGCGGCTGGCGAGCAGGACGATGTCGTCCTCGTAGAGCGGTACGGATTCGATTTCGGCGTGACCCAGTTCGCGCTCGAAGCCGATCTGGACCTCGTCATCGAGGACCATCTGGGAGATTTCGTGGCTACGTCCCGTGCGGATCGAGATTTCAACGTTGGGCTGAGCGACGGCGTAGCGCTGCAGCAGGCCGGGCAAAACATACGTCCCCACGGTTGGGGCGGTGCCGATGACCAGACTGCCGCCGCCGCCGGCTCTGAGCGCGTGGACGGCTTCGGCTGCGTCGCGGGCGGCCTGAAGCGTTCTCTGGGCGTGGGGCAGGAGCGCTCGTCCGGCATCGGTCAATCGGACGCGTCGCCCAAGACGCTCGAACAGGCTCACGCCTAACTGAGCTTCCATCTGAGCAATCCGCGCCGACACCGTCGGCTGGGTTAAGTTCAAGTGCTCGGCGGCGCGGGAAAACGAACGCGCCGATGCAACCTCAACGAATGCTTCCAATCTGGCCAGATCAATTCCGTGAATGCCCTGCATGGTGAGCCTCACCCTCCCGAGCGGACTCCGGTCTTGCGAACAGTTGCGTCGCCATAAACGCCCAGCTGACACGCCAGGCGCACCGGGTCTTCTAATGCGCGCCGCCCACGTTGGTTGAGCAGCGCTTCCTCCTCCGCCCGCCCCATGTCCGACAGGTGGTCTCCCCCTGAGACCACGGTGACGAAACAACCAGTGCAGCGACATTGCATGTCGCACTGATTGGGCCACCAGAATCCCGCGTCCCGGGCCGCCTGCATCAGTCGCTCCCCATCCGGCACTTCAACGGTCAGCCCGGATGGCTCAATCGTGACCGTATGTCGCGGCCCGAACATGTCGCTATCCCGTCCCGCCGGAAGTGTGATCAGCACGCCGAATACCGGCGAAGCCGAGGAAGTCGTCTTCCCAGCTCAACACCTGCTCGACGAACTGCTTGGGCACCGGACGAATCTGCGATGTGTCGATTCCGTCGGTTGACAGCGTGTCGGGCGGCGGACCGACATGGACGTTTTCATCAAGCATCTTCTGCATCACCGCACCGACCACGGCCGGACGATCATCGGGCGTCACGCCCTCTTCGATCGCCGTCCACTCCATGTCGAGGACAAGATCGACGAACCCGCTGGTCACCATCAGCCCCTCTTCGGAGAGCTGTTCGGCGATCCAATCCCCGGCCTCGTTCATCAGTGCTTCGCTCGGTCTTGGCATCGCTCCGGTTGCTCCCCTCGGCGGGCGTGTTCGTGTGTTACTCGCCCACGATTTCCGGTCGCTGACTATCAGTGATGGTGTCGTCGCTGTCGACTCCGAGTCCGGACTGCAGGACGACGATCAGCAGCATCAGAATGACGACGCCGCTGACGAGGATCAGCAGCGGTCGCTTGAGGCGTCGACCGACGCCTGTCGCCAAACGCGACATCGCGGCCAAACTGGCCGCAATGGTCTCGCTCGCGCCTCTGATCTTTAGTGTGTTCATGGATTCATGGTACCCCTGAGCCGGGTCGGTCCCAGGATTGACCGCGCGCTGCGGGGCGAGAACAATGCAGACTGCATATGGAAGCGCACGCCAATTGTGACCGGCAGAACTACCTCAGTGCGAACGCATTCGGCGTTACAACAGACTGGTACCTCATGACACGTCCAATCCTCCACACCGAGATGTGCGATCTGCTCGACATCGAATATCCAATCGCGCTGGCGGGCATGGGTCCGACGGTCGGCGGCGGGCAGGGCGGCATCGCCGGCCCTGAGTTGGTGGCCGCCATATCCAACGCCGGCGGGCTCGGCGTCCTCGGCGCAGCCGGATTCCCGCCCGACCGCCTGGAAGCGCAGATCAGGCGCATCCAGGATCTCACCGACCGGCCGTTCGGGGTAGACATCCTGGTGCCGTCCAATGTGGCGCGGCGGCCAAGCGGCCGTGAGCGACCGAAGGATCCGCGTGACCTGCTGCCGGACGAGCAGAGAGAAGTGATCGGCGAGATTCGCGCCAATCTCGACTTGCCGGACGTCCAGGCGCCGCGCGCCGATGTCCGTGTCCCGCGATTCACGCCGCAGGATCAGGTGGACACGATCACGGGTATGCAAGTTCCAGTGCTGGCAACCGGTCTGGGCAATCCCGCGCCGTTCGTCGATCAGGTCCATGAGTCGGGCGGCAAGGTGATCTCGCTGGTGGGCAACGTCAAGAACGCCCGCCGCGTCAGCGACGGCAACGCCGACATTGTCGTGGCCCAGGGTCACGAGGCCGGCGGGCACACCGGCAGAATCGGCACGATGGCGCTGCTACCACAGGTGCTCGACGCCGTGGCGCCCAAGCCGGTGGTCGCAGCAGGCGGGATCGGAGACGGCCGAGGCCTCGCGGCAGCGCTGGCCATGGGCTGTGTAGGCGTCTGGTGCGGCACCGTCTTCATCCCAACCCAGGAAGCAAACCTCGACGAATACCGCAAGCGCCGAATCCTCGCCGCCAACGACGAGGACACCCGAGTCACCCGCCTCTACTCGGGCAAGACAATGCGCAACGTCACCAACGAACTAATCGAGGCCTGGGAAGATTCCGGCGCACAAGCCCTGCCCATGGGCCTACAAGGTCTGCTAATCGCCGACATCGCCGAAGCCGCAAAGCAAGGCAATCGAGAAGACCTGCTGATGAACGCGGCAGGTCAAATCGCGGGTCTGTTGCATGAGCTCAGGCCAGCGGCTGAGGTGCTCGAGGAGATGGTCCGTGAGGCAATCGAGGTGTTCACATCAAGGCTGCCGGCAAACGTAAAGGTCGCGGTTGGGGCGTGAGTAGTGACAACGACCAGTAACTCTGCGTCGTACACAAGTCCTATTGGAACTGGCGACGGCACTCTACGTGTATGAAGGCGCTCCGTCCTTTCACTGGCCGAGGCAGCCGCGCGCTATTGCCGTTCCCACTCTCCGTTCTGTCTTGGTTGGCGGTTCATAGGTCCAGAAGGTAATCCAGTCGCCATGCAGTACAGTTCATCGAGAACAGCGCAACACCTACTGAACTTCGTCAAGATTGGGTCGACCCAATGAAGAAGTGTCGACAATTTCATCGTCTCTCGGTCAGGCAGTAAGTCAACCGAGAACGAGAGGCCTGGAACGGAATCGTGGAAGTAGTAGTCGCAATTCTCGCGTTCCTTCTGGGCCTTGCCGTAGCAGCGGTCATCTACTTGATGCGCTTCGCCCAGCGGCATTCGTTGTCAAAGGACCTGGATACTACCGCGACCAACCCTGGTGCTTCGGATCTTCAAGCGAAGACAGAGGATTCTTCCATACCGCGGCCGCCCCGTGAAACAGGAGAAGTTGGTAGTCGAGATACGGCGTCCCAGCCGAACAGACCAGGAGGCGCACCCTTTGTTTCGCCGAGAAACCGAAGTGCGGCCAAGCGCATGAGTCAAGAAACTCGATATGACGTAGAAAGACCCTATGCGACGGCGGCGACAGTTGACAAAGCAGTTGGTCTCTTGGGCAGGGAGGTAGACGAATCCTTGACGTTTCTCGAAGAGGTCGAGCCCGTAGCCGAAATGTGGGGTTCACCCCACCCTTGGTACCAGAGACCTGACTGGGAGGATCCCGCGAAGCAGAGATACGACCTAGCTGACTATGAGTGGGCATTCTATGCGCCTGTCCAAAGAGAATCCTATGAAGGGAACATAGAACGTGACCATCTTGTCTCCCTATCCGAAGCTCACGCCAGTGGTGGCTGCACATGGACAGCTTCGCGGAAGCGCGAATTCGCAAGTGACGTGACCAATATGTTCTTGATGCCGGCCGCCGTGAATCACCAGAAGCATCACCACGACCCAACTGAATGGCGTCCGGCAAACGTCGGTGTGTGGAGAAAATACGCTTTGGAATGGATCAGGGTGAAGCGCAAGTGGAACCTGAACTTCGACGCGATTGAGCTGGACTTTCTGCGCTGGATGTTAGTTACTCCGGCCGAGTAGCACCTAGCTCTGGGCATTAGTCCTCGGAGTTAGGATTCCTGAGTTCCGCCGCAAACTTCACTCGTCGTCAGTTGGACGTTCCAAGCCTTCGTAGGCGCGATCTCGGTGGGCGACTCGGATGACCGTGACCTCACGCACGGCGGGGCCGGGCCGGAAAATGATGCAGTAGTCGCCCACGCGAACGCGATACAGGGTCTCCAGCCGTTGTAGGCGAATCGTGTCCAGCGCATACGGATCGAGTTCCATTTCACGAAGCGTCCTACGCAATTCCCGCTTAGGAACTGGCGCCAAGTCAGCAATCTGCGCTTTCGCCTCATCAGCCAAACGGACGCGATAGCGCACTGCTATTCGTCGTTCCAGAAGTCCTCATCGGCGTCCAGTTCATGGAACCAGGTGAATTTGCCGGCCCTGACCTCTTCCATCACACGAGCAGAATGGCGAGCAAGCGCCTCTTCAGCCTCTGCTGTGAAACCAGGCTCGTCGTATGCGTAAGCCAGGCCGTGAACAGGTTCGACCATCGGCACCCAGGCGCGGCCCTCCTCGTCGTACATCAACCGATTCCGCCGTCGCCGCTCCGACCACTCCCAATCGGGATACTGCTGGTTAAACTCGCTGAGCAACATCCCCTTGTGACGCCGTATCTCCGACATCGGCGACACCGACCGCACCGCATCCGGCTGGCTGTCCACATCTTCGAGCACCATGACGCTCCTCCTCGCTTCACGATATGCGATCAGCGCTGCCTGCCGTCGCGAATGATGCGGACCACGACGCAGCCGTGCCGTATTGCGAACTCATGATCTATAATGGATCAGCCGTGGATTCGGCTCATGCTGTGGCCTTGGCTTGCCTGCAAGTGGACCTGAAAGGCCTGAGAAACCTGAAAGAACCTGAAAAAAGCTGAAACGTTTTCGCGCCCCGACCAGCGCGAAACCCCGCAAAACACTGGAGGTCGTCGCAGCCTTGTTTTTTCCGGGGGAAGAAAAAAATTCTCGGCTGAAATCTGAAATTCAGCTTCGCCTTTAGACTCCCAACATGACCGACACAGCACTCGACGGCGTTCGCATCCTCGACCTCACCACCGAGATGGGGCATTACTGCGGCAAACTTCTTGCCGACCTTGGCGCGGATGTGATCAAGGTCGAACCGCCAGGTGGCGAGCCCTCTCGTGCCCGCGCTCCCTTCTGGAATGGCGAGCCTGGACGCGAGACATCGCTGCGATTCTGGTACTTCAATGCCAACAAGCGGTCGGTGACTGTCGATCTGGGGCAGTTTGACGGCCGCTGGCTGTTCGGCCAGCTCGTTACGACCGCCGACATTGTGCTTGAGTCCTGGACTGCTGAGGAGCGTTCGGAGCTGGCCGAACATGGGGTCGATCCCGACGCATTCATGGAGTCGCAGCTGGCTCTGACCTGGGTCTCGATCACCGGTTTTGGACTGGACGGACCCAAGTCGGGCTGGCAGGTCACCGACCTGATCGCCCAGGCGGCATCGGGAATTGCCACGCTGGCGGGTTATCCCGATGGCTCGCCGATGCGGATTGCCGGAAACCAGGCGTACATCGTGGCCGGCATTTCGGCGGCTCAAGGCGCGCTGCTGGCGCTGTTGCAGGCCGAAGCGACGGGTCGCGGACAGCGGGTCGAGACCTCGATGCAGGAGGCGCTGTCGATCTGCCAGGAGACTGCGCACTTGCAGTGGGACTTCCAGGGCACGTCGCGCCAGCGGATCGGTGAGCAATACCGAATCCCGGGCATCGGCACGTATCAGTCCCGCGACGGCTACATCTACTCAATGGTCGGTGTCCCGGGATTCGGAGCGCCCTGGTCCGCGCTGGTCGAGTGGATGGAGGAGGAAGGCCAGGCAGAGGACCTGACCGACCCGCCATACGCGGAGACCTTCGCCAACCTCAACATGCGCATGCTCATGGATCCCGAAGAACAGGCCAAGTTCGCCTCGATCTTCGCTCGGGTGCAAGACGTGCTGACCAGGTTCTACGCGAGCAAGACCTCGATGGAGCTATATGAGCAGGGTCAGTCGCGGAGGCTACTGCTTGGCCAGGTGGCGACGCCGGCGGATATCGGCGACAGCGAACACCTCGCCGCTCGGGAGTGGTGGCTGGAGTTCGACCAGCCGACCAAGCTGGGCTCGGACGACGCACATCTGCGATTCCCGGGACCGCCGTACCGGTTGTCGGCGACGCCGACGAGCATCCGCCGTCCGGCGCCACAGATCGGCGAACATAACCAGGAAATCTGGGTTGATGAGGTCGGGATTCCGGCCGAAGACCTGATCGCATTTGCCGGGGAGGGCGCGGTATGACGTCCGTAAATGGCACACGACCGCTCGACGGCATCAGGGTTGCCGATTTCTCCTGGTTCGGCGCGGGACCGATCGCCGGCCGCACGCTGGCCGATTTCGGCGCCGATGTCATTCGCGTCGAGTCGGAAGCTCGGGTTGACGGTTTGCGTCTGGCTCAGCCGCAGAAACCGGGCAAGTCGGGCTACAACGTCTGCGCCTACTTCAACAACTTCAACGCCGACAAGCGATCCTTCCTGCTCAACATGTCTGCCGAGGGTTCGCGCGACGTCGCACTGCGTCTGGTTGAACGATCGGACATCTTTCTCTCCAATCTGACTCCGCGAATGTTCGAGCGCTGGGGACTGACCTATGAAGAGATGTGCGAGGTCAAGCCGGACATCATCGCCGCCTACCAACCGATGCAGGGGCTGACCGGACCGCATCGCGACTTCCTCGGCTTCGGCGCGGTATTGACACCGACGACCGGGATTTCTCACCTGTCCGGCGACCCTGAGCGCAAGCCCGTCGGCGTGGGGACCAACTATCCCGATTACGCGGTCAATCCGGGGCACACGATCGTGGCGATCCTGGCTGCATTGCGACATCGGCGCCGGACCGGACAGGGACAGCGGATCGAACTCGCGCAGATTGAATCAGTCGCGGCGACGATGGGACCGGCGCTGCTCGACTACACGGCCAATGGCGTCAATCAGATTCGCAAGGGCAATCAATCAAGCTGGATGTGCCCGCACGGAATCTATCGCTGTGCCGACGATCCATCGGGTCGCGAGCGCTGGACCGCCATTGCTGTCGGCGACGATGCGCAATGGGAATCGCTGTGCACGGTCGCTGAGGGTGCATCGTTCGCAAGCGATGATCGCTTCGGCACACTGTTGGGACGCCGGCGCAATGAAGAAGCGCTCAATGCCCTCATGTCCAACTGGACTGCCGCATTCGACGCGGCGTCGCTGGCGATTCATCTGCAATCGGTCGGAGTCGCAGCGTCACTCGTCCACGATGCCGAGGACATGTGCGAGCACGACGAGCACCTGGCGGAGCGAGGATTCTACGAGTACCTCGTCCACCCTGAGACGGACATCTCGCTGTACGACGGCCCGATTGTCAAGCTGCACGAGACGCCGGGTTACCTCGCGTCGGCAGCGCCGCTGTTTGGCGAGCACACGTTTGAGGTCGCGACAGAGGTGCTGGGCTACTCGGCGGAAGAGGTGGCCGAACTGGCCGCGTCGGGCGTATTGAGCTAGTCGCCGAAGCTGAGTGTTCGCTCGAGGAATGGGCCGACCGACTTGATCCCCTGGGGCATGAAGTCCCAGTGTCCGCAAGGCAACCAGACAAGTTCCCGTGGTTCGGAGAGTTGGTCGTAGAAGCGTTGCGTCGCTTCGGGCGTGATCAGGTCGTCGCGTTCTCCGGCGACGACCTGGATCGCGCGACCGGCCATCATCGGCGCGTAAGCGCCCGGATCGGTGAGCTCGTTCGCCAACTCTGCGGCGATTCCGCCTCGGCCGGACAGGGTGCTCGCACCCGAGATGCAGAATGACGCCGCCTGGACCCGCTTGTCGATTCCGACGAACGGCGCGCCCCTCATACCACCCATCGAGAATCCGACGAACCCAATGCGTTCGGCATCGACCTCGGGGCGCTCAGACAGGTAGTCGAGCGTTCGCATCCAGTCGACGACGGTCTGCAGGGACTGATCCAGGCGGCGCATGGGCCAGCGCTGGAAGTCCTCCATTGAGACCGGTCGCGTGGCTCGCTCGCCGTGTCCGGCCTGGTCGATCGTGGCGCAGATTGCGCCTCGCGCGACCCATTGCTCTGCCGGCCAGAGCACGTAGTCACTGGACTTGTCGAGCGTGCCTGGGTGTCCGACCAGGACCAGCGGACGGGGACCAACTGCGTCGGCAGATTGCATCAGCAGTCCGCCGACACGGTCGTCATAACGCGACGTGATCTCGAAGCGCTCGACGATCATCCGGCCGCCTTCGCCCGCTTGAGTGGTCTTGGCGCCGAACGGGAGGTCGCGGTCGTAGCCGAATGCGAGTTCTCGTAGGAGGTCGGTGGTGTCGTTACTCATAGCGAAGCGCCTCGGCGATTGTCGTTCGTGCGGCCTGTCTTGCCGGGAAGTATGTCAGGATCAGTGACGCGACGAATGCGCCAATCAGCATCGGCAGGATCGTACCGAGCGGGATGTACATCGAGACCTCGCCGAAGGTGCCTTCCGCGAAGAGTCGCCAGGCGAGACCGAGTGCAAGGGCAGTGCCGAGCCCGAGTCCGAGCAGGGCGATGAATCCCATCTCGATCAACAGCCCGAATCCGACCAGTCGCGCCTGGAAGCCGATCGCCCGGAGCACGCCGATCTGTTGACGCCGCTCGACCACTGCACGCAGCGCAATCACGCCGAGCGCCGCAAGCCCTGCCACCAACCCAATGCCGATGAAGCCCTGGAACAGCGCCAGGATTGAGGATTGCGTGCTCTGCTGCCGCTCGAGTTCACCCTGGATATCGATGGCAAAGATGCGCAGCTCACGCTCGATGCCCTGGGCGACGTCGAGAGAGTCGGCTCCCGGAGCGGTGGAAATATAGTGTCGTGTGTACGATGGCTCGCCCAATACCTGGGTGGCAATCTGCATCGGAACGAGCAGCGTGGGCAGGCTGCCGTTCTCTCCGTCGAGATCGACGAATGCGCCGCTCACACGCTCCATGATGCCGATCACTTCGACCCGCCTGGCGTTGTCGCCGATGCCGAGTTCGACCACGATCAGCGGTAGGCCGGTGGACTCATCGTTCAGCGAGTCCGGCGCCGACCATGGATCCAGACCAGTTCCGCCGAAACCACCGAAGGCTCCCGAAATGGCGTCGATAGTCGCGAGCGCGACGGGCTCGCCGCTTCGCAGGGCTGCCCAGACTTCACGCTCGTTCTCGTAGCGATGCGAGATCGCCTGCAGCTTGACTTCCTGGCCGTCGATGAACTCGATATTAACGCCGCCGACGACGACGGCGTCGCGATCTTCGATGTCCACGGATGCGATATCGGTTTCGATCCTCTGTGGCTCGCCGTCGCTGCCCAGGATTGGGCGGTCATTGATGGTGTCCCACTCCTCGGTGAGGACGGTAAGCGCCAGCGTGCCACTCTCGGGACCGACTTCGACTCGGCCGGCGTTCTCGATGCCCTCGAGCACGTCGGTCGCGCCGACGGCCTGCAGATCGGCGCGGACATCGGCGACGTTGTTGATGTCGGTGTTGAAGGCGAGCACCTCGAATCCGCCGGCGGTGTCGCTGCCGGTGAAGGCCTGGCTGAATGAAGCGTTAATCGTGGAGAAGTTGACCAGCGCAAACGTGATTAACGCGATCATGGCGATCGTCATGCCAGTGCGATATTTGGCGGCGGCGGGGTATGCCGCCGCTGTGCGGATCACCGGGGCCATCCGTCCGATGCCGCCGACGGCGACTCGGATGACTCCGACGATGAGGTCGAGGTTGAACACCAGCAGCAACGTGCCGGCGGCCGTCATCATTGTGCCCGCGAGCACGAAGAGCTCCGGGCCTCCGTTGAGGTTGTTGTCGAAGAAGCTCTCATGCCAGTCGTTGGGGATGAACCAGAGGAACATCACAAAGCCCGCGCCTGCGGTGTAGATCAGGCGCTGAGGAATCCGGCGTCCACTGAGGCGCAGCTTGTTCAGACCCATCACGATGCCGAGTGGAATCAGCGAGACACCGGCCATGTAGAGGAAGAAACTCTCCTGGCCGAGGCCGAAGTTCAATAGATACAACCCGCCCACGATGAAGACCACCCACCACTGCGGATTCCAGCTGAGCACCCGCCAGCCGAGTACCAAGACCCAGGGAACGAGGCGCTTGGCTCGCCGATTGCCTGTGAGCTGCAGGATGAATGCAATCGGCGCACCCAGCACCAGCGTGATCGGCGTCGTGACGAGCAAGACCAGACCAATGACCGTGGTAATGACGCCCAGCACATTGCGCAGGACTCGCCACGGTGTCAGCGGGAACGACTCCTCGTAGTGCGACTCGGGAATGTCGCGAATAGCGGCGACGATGTTGAGCCGGGCGGCGCGGAAGCTGGAAAAGAGCACGGTGATGAACGTGATCACCACTCCGATCCCCGCCGAGATGATGAGACTCTTGTACGTCACGGTCCAACTGAACTGGAAGCCGAAGCTCTCGAAGCCTTGATTCAATGCAGCGATCATGGCGATGGCGAACAAGAGACCCAGAATGACTCCCATCACCGCCGCTCCGAGGTTGTAGATCATGCCCTCGGAGATGAACATCTGGATCAGGTCGTTGCGCTGCATCCCGACGGCGCGGGCGATGCCCATCTCAGGCTTTCGCTCCTCGGCCAGCATGGCGAAGATGAGGAAGATCAGCAGAATGCCGGCTGCCACCGAGAACGAGCCCATGAACAGGAACAGCGTCGTGAACAAGCTGGCGATCAGCTCGGCGCTTTCCAGAATGTCGGCCTTGAGCGGTTCGGAACCAAAGCGGCTTAGCCCGCTGACGCGATAGAGATCGGGATTCTGACGCTCAAGTCGCACGAGCAGCTCAGCGATGTCGTTGTCGAGCGCCTCGGACAACTCCAGCGAACCCTCCACACCGCCAGATGCAGCAACTCCGAGGGCAGCCCACTGGTCCGGCGGTGACAACTCCGCTCCGATCAGCGATTGGAATGAGTCAACGCCAATTATTCCTCCTGCAGACCCGTCCTCGAGATTGCCGGTCAACACGGCGTCACGGGCGATCTTGGCGACCGTGAACTGCCGCGGGGCGCCTTGCACAAAGAGGCGGACCGTATCTCCCGGCTCCGCAGCGAGTTCGCGAGCAGCTCGTTGGTTGATCACAATTTCGTCGGCCGATAGCGAACTCAATTGAATCGGATCGCCGTCCTTGTCCTTGACGGCGTCAATCTTGTCCACCAGCGCCGGGTCGACACCTATGAGAAAAAACTGCGGCTCAATCTGCCCGGCGTCAGGGTGCTCGATAGGCACGAGCTCCCAGCGAAAGCCGAAGACGGCGTCAACCCGATCGTCGTTTGCGAAGGCCGCGCTCAGATCGTCAAGAACTTGTTGCGGTACATAATCGAGGTCGCTGTCCGACGCTGACGTCGCGCCTTCCTCGACCGTGACCAAGTGGTCGATTCGCTCCAGGCCATTCAACGCAAGGGTGCGAATGCTGACGGCCAGCGAGTCGCCGGTCGAGAAGGCGATCGTGACGATGATCGTGGCGAGGGTCAGTCCCATCGTGACCAGAACGGATTGGGCCCGGCGCCTGGGAATGTTGCGCAAGCCCATGCGCACGAGGATCGGTCGTTTGAGAAAAATGAAGGCGATCACGGCAGCCGCGACCCCGACGATCGCAACCACAATCCACATCAGCTGGATGGTCGGCAAGCCAAACAGTTCTTCCATGTCGTCGTACTTCCCTCAGCGATGTAGACCGGGAGTGCCCGGCGCGTCAACTGCCTAGCGAGTGGCGCGTCAGCTGCCTAGCGAGTCGCGCGTCAGCTGCCTAACGAGCGGTGGATGGTCTCGCCTTCGATTTCGCCATCACGCATGTGGATGGTGCGATTGGCTCGGCGGCCGATGGCCTCGTCGTGAGTAACGATCACGAAGGTCTGATGATTGCGCTGATTGAGGCCTTCAAGCAGCTCCATGATCTGATTGGCGTTGGTCGAGTCGAGGTCGCCGGTGGGCTCATCGCCCCAGACGATGGCGGGATCGTTGACGAGCGCGCGTGAGATCGTCACGCGCTGTCGCTGCCCGCCGGAGAGCTGCGACGGGCGATGTCCGGCCCAATCATTCAGGCCGACGTTCTCAAGCGCCTCATGGGCGCGCTGACGTGACTCGCGTTGTCCGACGCCGCCGAGCAGAAGCGGCAGTTCGACATTCTCGACAGCCGAGAGGACGGGCAGCAGGTTGTAGAACTGGAAGATGAAGCCCATGCGTCGCGCGCGGTGGTCGGTGCGCTCCGTGTCGGGCATGTCGTGGATCGTGCGACCCTCGATCGTGACCTCTCCCTGCTCGATGGTCTCGAGACCCGAGAGGCAGTTGAGCAGGGTGGTCTTGCCACAGCCGGACGGTCCCATGATCGTGACCATCTCACCGCGCGCGACTGACAGGGTGACACCGCGAAGCGCGTGGACCGGCTGCCCAGCGCCGGCATAGGTCTTGTGGACGTTTCTCGCCTCGATGATCGGCTCGCCGGAGGCGTGAGCCATCGCCGCCTTTTGCGGCGCGGCCTCCGCATCAATCCCGATGCCTTGCGTGCTCATCCATGCCTCCTGATCCGACCAAACCCGGCTTGTGCAAGCCGAACACACCAGAGCGCCGCCCGCGAAGGGTCGCGGACGGCGCGACACCGATTTAGCCTATCCCGCCCGGCTGTAGGCTGAACGTTCATTCGCTTGGAATTGAAGTCTGAATCTGGAAACGTGATCGGGTTGCATACATGTCGTTTACGCAACTCGTCCTCCCGATCCAGCGCAGCGAGGAGAGCCGCAAATGACCGAGCCCGCCGACCTCTTGCAGACCGTTGATCAGTTCGCACAGGATCTGATCGCCAACAACATCGCCGGACTCATGCCGGTGTTCACGCCGATCGGCATCGGCCAGGCGATGGCGCTGCAGACACAACCGGACTCGGCCGAGGGATCGACCGAATACGAGATCGACGATCAAGGAGACAACCTGCTGCACATCACCTTCCGAGGCGACGACGGCGAGGGCACGATCTTCACGCAGTGGATCGAGGTCGAGGGCGTCTGGAAGGTCGATGGGATTGGCCGGGTTGAGTAGCGGCCTGACTCTCAGAAGTCCATTTCCGTCATTCCCGCGCCCGAGCGCTGGTATGACGGGGGTAGGAGACTTGCTCTCCTAGGAACGCTGTGAACAACTCCGATCCCAGCTTCTCCCCTTGCGGAGACCTTTGAATAAGTCCCCTTCGCCCCCCTTGCGGGGGAGATGCCGAAGGCAGAGGGGGGGCTCCCCATCTCAAGGCCTATCTGGTCGCTGGCGGCGGACCCCCCCTCTGTCACTCCGTGACATCTCCCCCCGCAAGGGGGGGAGATGGGATCGGAATCGTACAACGATCCCCTACGTCAGACTCAGCTCGACATCCCCGATTCCGGGAAAGCGGATCGTCACTTCCTGACCGGCCAGGCCGGGCACGTGGATGGCGGCGGCGCCGGTGGTGATGACTTCGCCGGCGGAGACGGTCATGCCGCGGGCGTTGATCTCATTGACAGTGGCGACCAATATCTCGGTGGGATTCGGGCGGCCATCTCGTCCCTCGGCCATTGCTTCGCCGTTGATCAGGATCTGGCAGGGCAGGGCGACGAGTTCCTTCGACTGCCAATCGTCGATCTCCGGCCCGATGATCAGCGCCTGATTGCCGACGCCGTCGGCGGCCATGCCGGGCATGCCGGGTGGTTCGGAGAAGCGACTGTTCGGCGCTTCGATCACGATGTATGCGTTGGAGACGCCGCCGAGCACGTCATCTTCGCTGTGCCCACCATCGGTTGGGGCGAATTCCTGGCCCAGACGGAACGCGACCTCAGCTTCGAGGATGCAGTTGACGAAGTCAGAGCCGGGGATTGCGGCCGGGGAATCGAGAACCATACCGTCGAAGAATGGAGCGAGGACCATGTCGCCTTCGATCACGGCGGCCTTCCAGGCGACTGCCGGTCGCTGGTTGCGCGACCAGCGCTCCCAGTAGATGCGGCCACCGTCGGCGGCGGACTGCGGGCGGCACGACTCCGGTATGAGCGGCAGCGGCAGACCGTTGGCGGTCGCCTCGTCGAGGAAATCGGCGGCTTCGATGACTTGTGCGTCGGTCAATGCGTCGGACATGTTGGCTTCCTGTCGGTTGTCACGCAAGGCGGGAACGGCCTGCGACAAAAACTGTTAGAACACAACGCAGGATAGGTTGGCCTGAAGCAGGCCGCGTGTCCACGAGACTTTGCCATGAGTCAGCAGCGATCACACCCCGAACAGATTCGCGCAGACCATGAGCATGTCGGGCCAGATCACGGTCACGAACTGAGGCAGCAGAGTCGGCGCACGCTGATGATGGCGCTGGGCTTGATTCTGGTCTTCATGGTCGTCGAGGTGGTCGGCGGCCTGATGTCCGATTCCCTCGCGCTGCTGGCCGACGCCGGTCACATGCTGACGGACGCAGGGGCACTTGGGCTCGCGCTGTTGGCGATGTGGATCGCGAATCGTCCCTGGACGGCCGAGCGCACGTTTGGCCTGGCGCGGACCGAAGTGCTGGCGGCGTCGCTGAACATCCTGACGCTGTGGCTGATCTCAGGCTGGGTGATCTGGGAAGCGGCGCACCGGATCGGCGGCGAGCATGAAGTGACGGCCGGGTTGATGACGATCATCGGCGTCATTGGCCTGGTGGCGAATGTCGCCGTCGCGATCATCCTGCGCCGAATGGCCAAGGAAAGTCTGAATGTTCAAGGCGCCTTCCTACATGTGCTCGGCGACCTGCTGGGCTCGGTCGCAGTCATCATCTCTGGAATCCTGATCCTCGCGTTTGGTTGGCATCTGGCCGATCCGGTCGCGAGCATCATCATTGCCGGATTGATCCTGCTGCTCTCATACCGCCCGGCGAAGCGCGTGTTCCACGTCCTGATCGAGGGGGTTCCGCCACATATCGACATCTATGCGCTCTGCCACGACATTGAGGAGATCGACGGCGTGACCCTGGTCCATGATGTTCACGCCTGGACGATCACATCCGGCTACGACGCCATCTCGGCGCACATCATGATCGACCCGGAACATTCCAACCAACAGGCGATCTTGAGCGAGGCTCAGGCGGTGACACGTGATCGCTATCGAATGAGCCACATCACGTTTCAGGTCGAATCCTCGGCTGATGGCTGCATTGAGGACCATCACGTCGGGCATCTGCAGGAGACCTCGCGGAACTCCTGACCGATCACCGATACGCTGCCCGCCCGATCGTGCCAGCCCAATCCCGTCTCCGCCTGTTGCCGGAAGAGAACTTGCTCGAGGGACCCCGGTGGTCCCTCCTGTCAACCCAGCGACTCCCTGCCGATCGAGTCCCTCATTAGAACGCTTGTACGTATAACATGGCCGATCCGCAGCACAGCGCAGCGAACCAGCGAGATCACCATGACCACCAGCATCATCGACTCAACCACCCGACCATTCCGACACCAACCGCGAACTTCGGCCCAGCACACCGGCCAAACCTGGCCAGATCTGACCGAATCTGACCACACCTGACCACACTTGACCGGACGATCGCCCAATGTTCAGCCCACAGCGCCAAATTCGCACAGCTCGCCGAAAATTCCCCGCGCTGCGATCCAAACGCCGCAACCCCTGCGCTCGATATCTTCCCATCGCAGCAAGCCTTAGACTGCGCACGTTCCGCTCGATGGCGACCCCATCGGGCGGACTCTCGTGAGGTCCTTGAGAGGAGCATGCGGTGACAACCGACATTGAAGCGACAGCGGACAAGTATCTGCGCGACAAGTACGCCATCATTGGCGTTGGCGAAACGACGTATACGCGCGGTTCCGGGATGACGACGCGCGGTCTCGGTACCTGGGCGATTAAGAATGCGATGGATGACGCGGGGATTCCGGCGTCCGAGATCGACGGGATGATGTCCTACTCGGGCAACGACTCGACGGCGTCGCCGATGCTCGCCGGAGACCTCGGTATCCGGCTCAACTTCTACATGGACGTGCAGGGCGGCGGCTCGTCGTCGGAGGCGTTGATCGGCCTGGCGATTGGCGCGATCGAGGCCGGCATGTGCGAGACGGTGGTCATCTTCCGCTCGATGAATGGCTATTCGCAGGTGCGGATTGGCGGAACGGGGGCGAGAGCCTCGGTGCCCGTCGGCGGTGACGCCTTGCACAGCGCGGCGTATGGCTGGTTCAGCGCCGGACAGAACTTCTCACCGACGTTCATGCGTCACATGTACGACTACGGCACCACGCCCGAGCAGGTGGCGATGGTCAAGGTGATTCACTCCGAGCATGCGGCCAACAATCCCAAGGCGTACTACAAGCAGCCCGTCACGGTCGAGGACGTGGTCAACTCGCGGATGATCTGTAAGCCGCTGCACCTGCTCGATTGCTGCGTCGAGACGGACAATGCCACGGCCTTGATCGTGACCTCGGTCGACAAGGCGTACGACTACAAGAACACGCCGGCGCGGATCCTCGGTGTGGCCGGCCGCGTCTGCAAGCCGCGGATCGACATGCACTTCCAGCATGGCCCGATTTCGACGGTCGCCGGTTTCTACATCAAGGACCTGATTTACCGGAACGCCGGTCTCGGTCCTGAAGACATCCAGTGCACGGGGGCCTACGACGCGTTCACGTTCACCTCGATGCTTCAGCTTGAGGACTACGGATTCTGCGAGAAGGGCGAGGGTGGCGACTACGTCTCATCCGGAATCATGCGATTGGGCGGGGAGCGGCCGAACAACACGTCGGGCGGTCACCTCTGCGAGGGCTACACGCACGGGATGAACATGATCATCGAGAACGTGCGACAGTTGCGCGGCGAGGTCGATGACTACTGCCCAGTCGATGAGAACGGCTCCCGGCAGCACACGTTCAACTACGCCGAGCCGTCTCAGGGCGGCGGCTGTCGCCAGGTGCCTGATGTCACGATCACGCAGAACCTGGGCTGGGCGATGCCCGGCACAGGCTCCTCGCTGATCATGCGCCAAGGCTGAGATCGGACCATTCGACCGAACAGATGTTTCACGTGAAACAATTTGCGATACTACGAATCGAAGCTGAAGGAGCTGACCATGCCGCAGGGTGAATACCTTGGGATGACCCTCACGGTCCTCGACCTGGACAACGAAAACCTCGCCTATTTCCAGCACTGCGCCGACCACGAGTTCCATCTGCAGCAGTGCGTGAACCCCGAATGCGGATTGATCCGCTATCCGCCGGGCACCGCCTGCCCCTGGTGCTCGGGTCGTGTGTTCAACTGGGTACCCGTGGATGCGCGCGGCACCGTGCACTCATACGGTGAAGTCCACCACGCGATCCAGCCGGCCTTCCGCGAGCGCGCGCCGTACATGATCCTGCTGGTCGAACTCGACACGCAGTCGGGCGTGCCGACTGAACATGAAGCGATTCGGGTTGCGGGCAATCTGGTCGACGCCGACGGCAACTTCGCGAAGCCCGATCTGGTCAAGCAGGTGGGCATTGGCTCACGGATGCGGATGGTCTTTGCCGATGTCGCCGATGGCCTGGCGATGCCGCATTGGACGCTGGACGAAGGGGCCGACCAGCCGGACTCGCCGTGGCGCTACCCGCAGGAGGTCAACGGCGTCTAGGAACGGACCAGAACGATGGCTGACACGGGAATGGCCCGCTTCCAGGGCAAGGTCGCGCTAGTCACCGGCGGAGCGTCGGGCATGGGCGCCGAGGCATCGATCCGCCTCGCCCGTGAAGGCGCTGCCGTCGCTGTCATTGGACTTCCCGACGACCCTCGGGGCAACGACGTCGTCGATCAGATCAAGGAAGCCGGCGGACAGGCGATCTACGTCGGCGCCGACGTTTCCCGCGACGCGGATTGCGAAGCTGCCGCACAAGCAACGGTTGACGAGTTTGGGCGCATCGACCTGTGTCTCGCGGCTGCCGGGATTTTGCACGCGCACTACGTGTCGGGCGAGGTCTCCGAAGACGATCCGTCGCCTCGCAATCGCGACAATCACATCATCAACAAACCCATCGAGTACTGGGAACAGGTGCTCGCGGTCAATCTGACCGGCGTGATGCTGACCAATCGCGCGGTGGCACGTCGCATGATCGCACAGGGCGACGGTGGCGCGATCGTCAACATTTCGTCGGGCGCGGCCAAGATTCCGATGGTCGGCTCGGCCGATTACTCGGTGTCGAAGGCGGGAGTCTGGATGCTGACTCGCGTGTTGGCGTTGGAGCTGGCGCCGCATGGCATTCGGGTCAACACCGTCGCGCCGGGCGTGATCGATACGCCGATGGCGCTGGGGTTGTCCCAGGACGAGGAGCGCCGTGCAGCGTTTGAACGCTTTGTTCCCCTGGGTCGGTTGGGCGAGGCCGAGGATATCGCCGAGGCATCGCTATTCCTGATGAGCGACCACGCCAGTTACATCACCGGCCAGATTCTGCATCCCGACGGCGGCCTCTTCACCGGGTCGTGATCTGTCTCAGGTTGGCTGTGCGCTGGCGCTTGAGTTGCGCTTGAGTTGACAGAACATGACAAACGCCTGACCGCAGTTTTACGCTCTGGCTTTAGTTTGCTCAAGAGAACGCACGATTCTGCGCGTTCTGTCCACGCGTGCTTCCGACTCAATGAACTGGTAGGGCGGCTTTGAGTAATCAAGACGTAGACATTGACGCCCTGGTCGGCGGTGGGCGGGGTTCTCGACGATGGATGTTGCTGGCGCTGCTGATCATTGTGGCGGTCGTGGCAGTACTGGCCTGGTACTTGACCCGAAGCGAGGAAGAGGCAGCGGTCTTCGAACCGCAACGCGTGACCACGACCTCCGGTCAACTGACCACGACGGTCGAGCTGTCGGGGTCGGCCGCAGCCGCTCAGACGACCTCGTTGAGCTTCGCTGTCGGCGGAGAAGTCGATTCGGTCGAGGTCGAAGTTGGTGATGAGGTCGCGACAGGAGACGTGTTGGGTCGGCTGGACGATAGCGATGCCGAGCGCCAACTGGAGACCGCGGAAGTGCAGCTCCAACTGGCCCGACTGAAGCTGGAGGAACTGCTGGAAAGCCCGGCGGGATCGGCGATTGCCGCGTCGGAGCGGGCGTTGGCGACCGCGCAAGCCCAGGTGGTCAGCGCAACGCTGGCGCTGGAGCAGATCGACGATCCTCCCGACACCAGCACGATCGATACGGCCGAACAGGCGGTGGCCAATGCGCTGACTCAGCTCTCGAGCGCACAGCAGGCACTTGCGGAACTGACCTCGGGGGCGAGCGCCAGTGACGTCGCGAAGGCTCAACAGAGCGTCGCCAATGCCGCGTCTCAGTTGTCGACCGCAGAGGAGGCGTTGGAGGACCTCACCGATGAACCGAGTGCAGCCGAGCTTGCTTCGGCGAAGCAAGCAATTGCGAACGCGGCTTCTCAGCTATCCAACGCTGAAGAGGCGCTCGCCGACTTGAAGAGTGAGCCAAGTGACGCGGATCTGGCGTCGGCAGAACAGGCGGTGGCGTCGGCAGCTTCGCAGCTCACCAGCGCTGAGCAGACATTGGCCAATCTGACGGAAGAACCGAGCGTCGCAGATGTCGAGACGGCTCGCTCGACCGCCGTCCAGGCCCGAAATCCAGCAGCCGAGGCGGATGCAGCCGTCAAACGAACCGTAGAAGCGCTCGAGGACGCGCACGAGCGCTTCTGTGACGACATCGTCGTGCTTCCTGAGATTTGTCGCGCTTCTCTGCCATTGAGCAAAGCCGAAATTGAACTGTTGGAGTCCAAGACCGAGAACAGCGGGAGCACATTGGAGCGGCGCTCGCGAGAGCTGGTTGACGCTCAGGCTGCGTGGGAAGCGGCACTGAACTCTTACGACGCGGCTGCATCGACGTTGATGGCTGCTGAGGCTCGGCTGGCCGACCTGACCGATATGGATCCCGAGCAGATCGAGCAAGCCACCGAGTCCGTAACCGCAGCGAGAGCAGCGCACCAGGCCGCAACAGCGAAACTGGAAGAGTTGCTAACGCCGGCGACCGAGGCTGACATCTTCCAGGCGGAGCAGGCCGTCGCCGCGGCTCGTGCGGGGCTGGCAGCTGCGGAAGCGAACCGAACCGAGCTTCTGGCTCCGGCCGATTCCAGCGACATCTTCCAGGCGGAGCAAGCAGTGGCGGCGGCGCGAGCCGGCCTGGTTGCGGCTCAGGAAGACCTGAGCGACTTGCTCAGCGGCGCCGATCCTGATGATGTCTACCAGGCCGAACAGACCATCGCAGCGGCGACAGCCAATCGAGATTCTGCGCATGCCCACCTCACG
This sequence comes from Dehalococcoidia bacterium, assembly GCA_965261715.1. Lineage (GTDB taxonomy): Bacteria > Chloroflexota > Dehalococcoidia > Bin125 > Bin125 > Bin125. The sequence continues at coordinate 1,248,117 of OZ253471.1, read as the reverse complement.
GAGCTGCTTGCGCCGCCCACTGACGACGACATCCTTGAATCAGAACTGGCGCTGGCCAGCGCTCAGTCCTCGCTCACCGAGGCGAGGGCTCAATACGACGAGTTGGTGTCGGGTCCAACCGCGACGAGCATCGCGCAACAGGAGCAGAACGTCCGCCTGGCCCAGATCACTGTTGAACAAGCCATCGCCGCGATGGACGACCTTGTGATTAAGGCGCCGTTCGACGGCGTGGTCGAAGAAGCGAATGTTGAGCCGGGCGAACGGATTAGCTCCGGGGCGTCGGCGTTTGTTGTCAGTACGCGCGACCAGATCGTTGTGGCATTGACCGTGACCGAGGCGGAGATCTTTGAACTGGAGGAATTGCAGGTCGGCGTCGCATCGTTCGATGCGATTGATGGTGTGCAATATCCCATTCGAATTACGACCATCAGCCGTGTGCCGAACGTCGAGCAGGGCGTCGTCACCTACTCCGTCGAGGCAACGGTCTTGTCCCCGCTGGCCATCCAGGCGGTGCGTGACGATTTGCAGGCGTTGGGAGTGACCGTGCCTGAGCGACAGGCGGCAGCCGGCCAGGGTGGAGCTCAAGGTGAAGCTCAGGGCGGTGGACAAGGAGGCGGACCAACCAGTCCGCAGCAAGCTGCGAGATTCCAGGCATGGTTGCAGTCACTGGATTTGCCGGAAGGCGTCTCGGTCATTCAAGTTGTGCAGGCAATAGCCAATGACGAACCCTTGCCAGGAGGGGTAGAGCTGCCGGAAGACTTCGAGATCACGGACGAACAGCGGGCTCAACTGCGGGCGCTGATTGCTCGATTCAGTGGCGGAGGAGGCGGCGCAGCGGGTGGGCGCGCTGCCGTCGACGACGACCGACAACTACCGGTCGACGGGATGAGCGCCAGCGTCACGATCCTGACTGCGGTCAGGGACGAGGCCGTTCTGGTCTCCACATCTGCTGTGCGCCAGATCGACGGCGCGTTCTTCGTCGCAATACCAACCGAGGACGGCGGCTGGGAACGGCTTCCCGTACAGATTGGCGCGACCGACGGGACGAACGTTGAGATTCTCTCAGGCCTGGAGGAAGGCGCGACCGTGCTCGTCGGCGCCGATTCGGAGGGCATCGCCTACAGCGCGACTCAATTGCCGGGCGGCGGTACCGGAGTCGGCGTCGGCGCTGGACCACCGGCTGGAGGCGGCGCTGGCGCGGGAGGCCGAGGATGATTCGGCTTGAGGGCGTCCGCAAGACATTCACCGCAGGCGAGACGAAGATTCACGCTCTGGACGGGATCGATCTGGAGATCGAACGCGGCGAGTTTGTCGCGATCATGGGTCAGTCTGGCTCGGGCAAGAGCACGATGATGAACATCATTGGTCTGCTCGACCGTCCTGACGAGGGCGCGTATCTCCTGTCGGGACGCAACGTCGCATCGCTGAGCGAACACGCCCGGGCTCGGCTGCGAGGCAAGGCGTTTGGCTTTGTCTTTCAGTCGTACTCACTGCTGCCCCGCATGAGCGCGTTGGAACAGGTTGAGCTTCCGTTGATCTACCAGGGCGTTCGCGACCGGCGCCGACGAGCGGCTGAGGCGTTGGTCCGAGTCGGACTGGCCGATCGCATTTGGCATCGGCCGACACAGCTTTCCGGCGGCGAACAGCAGCGAGTCGCGATCGCACGGTCGTTGGTAGTTGACCCGCTCGTCGTCCTGGCCGACGAGCCGACCGGTGCGCTGGACACCGCGACCGGTCACGAGGTGATGACGCTGCTGAGCGATCTCGTTGACCAGCACGGGATGACCATTGTCCTGGTTACACATGAGGCGGAAGTCGCCGCGTTTGCGCACCGCACCATCCGAATGCGCGACGGCAACGTGATCGAAGACACCGGCGTTTTGAAGACGTCGCAGGCCGACGAACGTGAGACGGTCAGATGAGCCTGTTGGATGCGCTGCGGATCGCGGTGCGGGCGATTGTTGCGAATCGTCTAAGGAGCCTGTTGACCCTGCTCGGACTGGTGATTGGCGTGAGTTCGGTGATTGCGCTGATTGCGGTTGGCCAGGGGACGCAGAAGGGAGTCAGTGATCAGATTCGTGGACTGGGGACGGACCTGATCTTCATTGAACCGTCGGCGGCCGCGACGACTCAGCAGGGCGGCGGCGCGTCGCTGATTACCACGACGTTGACACAGGCCGATGCGCAGGCCATTGCAGCAAACGGGAATCCCGCGATCTCGGCGGTCACTGCTCATATCACCGGCGAGACGCAAGCGGTTGCGGGTTCGATAAATGTGGGTGCGGAATCGGTGTTCACCTCATCCAACTACGCAGAGGTCCGCGATCTGGCGGTCGCGGCCGGATCGTTCATTGCGCCGTCTCACGACGAAGCCGGCAGTCTGGTTGCAGTGCTCGGGTCGCGTGTTGCCGAGACCCTGTATCCGGGAATCGATCCGATCGGACAAGAGGTACGCCTGTCATTCCTGGCCGGTCGGGTGGTGTTTGCATTCACAGTGATTGGCGTGCTCGAGGAAGTGGGCGGCTCTGCAGATGCCGATGATCAGGTGTTTGTGCCGCTCACCGGGTTGGCCAACCGATTCCGCTTCCTCTACACGCCAAGCGGTGACCTTCGAGTCACGCAGATCAACGTACAGATGATCCCAGGCGCGGACAGCGAAGAGGTCAAGCAACAAGTGACCGACCTGCTCTTGTTCCGACATAATCGCTCCGAGCCCGATTTCACGGTTGAGGGTCAGGACGATTTGCTTGATGCAGCATCGGAGGTGGCAAACACGCTTTCGATCCTGCTGGGCAGCATTGCCGGCATCTCCCTGCTCGTAGGAGGTATTGGCGTGATGAACATCATGCTGGTCTCGGTCACAGAGCGGACACGCGAGATTGGCATCCGCCGCGCGGTCGGGGCGACGGCGACCGACATCGTCAACCAGTTCGTGACGGAAGCGTTGGCGTTGAGTGTCTTTGGTGGTGTGATTGGAATAGTGCTTGGCGTGGCAGCGTCGCTGTTGGTTGATGGCCGAACTGTGGGCGATCAGGAGATGACCACCGTGATTCAAGCGTGGTCGATTGCGGCAGCGTTCGGAGTGTCGGCGGGGATCGGGTTGCTGAGCGGCTTGTATCCGGCTTGGCGCGCAACCGTGATTGATCCGATTGCGGCACTGCGCAACGAATAAGGGCAACGAATACGGGCAACGAATAGGAGCAGCGAACAGCCGTAGCGGGTATCTTGACGCCGTCTGAGCGATCAGAACTGTCCGAGTTCAGCATTCGTAAGGAGCACGACTATGCCGCTGCCGCCACAGGTTTCTTTGGATCGATTCCAGGGCAAGGTCGCTGTCGTCACCGGGGGCGCAAGCGGGATGGGTCGTGAGTCGTCAATTCGGCTGGGACGCGAGGGCGCATCGGTCGTAGTCGCGGGGTTGCCGGACGATGAGCGTGGCGGTGAGACGGTATCGCTGGTCGAGGAGGCGGGCGGTCAGGCCGTATATGTCGGTGTCGATGTGACGCGCGAAGCCGAGTGCGACGCGATGGCTCAGGCAGCGCTCGATCATTTCGGCCGGCTCGACCTGTGTATCGCAGCGGCGGGGATCTCTCATGCCGGCTATGTATCGGGAGAAGTGACGGAAGGCGAGCCTCTGCTGGGTGGCGCGCATCGACATGTGATTCACAAGCCCATCGAGTACTGGGAGAAAGTGCTCGCGGTCAATCTGACCGGCGTGATGCTGACCAACCGGGCCGTCGCGCGACGCATGATTGCGCAGGGCGACGGCGGATCAATCGTCAACATCTCGTCGGGCGCGGCCAAAGCGCCGATTCGCGGAATGGCCGACTACTGCGTGTCGAAGGCCGGTGTCTGGATGATGACGCGGTGCCTGGCGCTGGAGCTGGCGCCGCAACACATTCGGGTGAACACGGTCGCGCCGGGTCTGATCGATACGCCGATGACGCTCGCAGTAACCACCGATGAGGAACGTCGACAGCGACGGATCGAAGCTATCCCGCTGAATCGGTTGGGCGAGCCGTCGGACATCGCCGAAGCCGCGTTGTTCCTGCTCAGCGACCAGGCCAGCTACATCACCGGGCAGATTCTTCACCCGGATGGTGGCGTGTTTGTCGGTAGCTAGGACTATTCCAACTCGGGGAATGCCCTTCTCATGAACTCATCAAACATCGGAACGGTGAAGGCAGTGTCTCCATGCCCAGGACTGAAGACCATTCCTTTGTTGATGAGCCTGCTGCGGATGGTCGCCACAGCCGTGACATCTCGATCCAATATGGAAGCAATGTCACTTGATCGATGTGGTCCAGGACCGATTTCCGCCATAGCGCGGACGTAGCGTCGCTCAGTTGGAGTCATTCGATCAACCCGGACCCTGAAGAACCCGAAGTCGAGACTCGCGATCGCCCGCTCGGAGGCTTGGTGAACGTCCTGCAATGTGACGGGCGAGTTGTCGGAGACGTTCCAGACTTGCTGGCCCCACTCCTGCAGGAAGTACGGATAGCCCTGAGTCTCATTGACAATGGCGTTCAGGGCATGTCTGTGGATTTCGATTCCTTCGGCGCTAAGCGGAGTTTCAATGGCCGACGACGCGTCCTCTCGACCTAATGGTCCAACCTCGACATACTCGAACAAGCGCTCTGCATATGACTTGGCGCGGCCTAGTTTTCCAAAGACCTGGGGCAATCCGGCTCCGACCAAGGTGATCGGTAGCTGACGCTGCGTTGCGATGTGAAGTGAAGTTATGAGCGCTGCAAGCTCCCGTTCGGAAACGTATTGCAGCTCGTCAACGAACAAAGTGACACACGTTTCCGCAGATGCTGCCGCTCTTCCGGTCGCCTCCAGTAGCTCTCTCAGATCGGTCTCCAAATCGCCGCTGTCCGCGACTCCAGGGGCTGATTCAAAGTCGAGGCGAACTTCGACGTCCGCGTAAGTCACTCTCGCAGCAGCAACGAAACTCGCCAGCGCTCCCAACGCCTGATGTGCCAGGGCTTTCGCAGACTCAAGCCGAGAAAGCGCAAGCAGACATGAACGCAACTCCGGTAGCAGTGCGGAGAGAAAGGACCGATCTTCTGGGGACTCGATCCATGCCTCGTACATACCATTCGAACTAGCATTCTCCATAATGCGATTCAGGAGTACAGTCTTGCCAACACCGCGCAACCCGATAAGGGCTAGGCTCTTACTGGGCCGGCCGATCATCTTGCGACGGAGCATGAGGTCCGCCATGTCTAGAACAGACTGTCTACCAGCTAGCTCTGGAGGCGGTGTTCCGGCGCCCGGAGTGAACGGATTCACGAGAGGGTCCATCGTCGCTCTCCGATCTCCAAAATGTTTATCTTGTTTAGCAAGCTTATCAATCTTAGCAAGCTTATCGAGTGCTTGAGGGGCCGACTGATCATGATTTGCCGCCTTTTCTCCTGCTCTCGATTGGAAGTTCGTCAGCAGTAAGCTCGGGTACGGTGGGAGGCCTTGATGCTCACATTGGCGATTCAACAGCTGCTGACCAAAAAACTCCGATCAGCCCTCACCGTCCTGGGGTTCGGCGTCTGCGTCAATCTCTACATCGTGGTAACGACGGTGATGCGATTCATCACCGAAGACCTCGACCTGCAGGTTCAGCGATTCACCGGCGTGCTGTTTGTCCAATCGCGTGGGTTGACGGGGCTGTCCGGAATTGAGTGGCCTCCGATTTCATCGACCATCTCCGTATCAGAGGCGAACGCGGTGCTTTCGCATCCGGCTGTCGATCGGCAGCGCTCGACGATGGTGTCGTTTGCTGCGCTGGCTCCTCCGCCGTATCCGACGGCGCCTCCCGAGGCGTTGTTGGTCGGTATTGAGCAGGGCAAAGAAGACGTGTTTCTCAATGGAGCGACAGCAATCGCGGGCCTATCGAGGTTTCCGCAACAGAGCGCGGAACCAGGTAGGGCGCCCGTCGTTCTCGGCGTGCTCGCGGCGCGACACTTTGCGCGGGCGGCCTCTTCGACAACTGAGGTGCCCTCACCGGTCGGGCCGATCGCTCTTGCAGCCGTGGGGAGCACCATTACTGTTCGCGGCACTGAGTTTGAAGTGCAGGGAATCATCGAACCAGAGACCAATCAGCTCTTGCGCTCTGCGGTGTTGGTACCGCTCGAACAGGCGCAGGGCGTGTTACAAACCCCTGAGTCCGTGACTGCGCTGCTGTTGTCGCCGAAGCGCGCATCCGACATTGAACCGCTGCAGGCATCGATCGAGTCGGATCATGACGAACTCATGGTGATCTCGGATCGACAACTGGCTGAAAACGCACGAAAGCTATTGGATCGGGTGAATCAACTGTTTGATGTCGTGCGTTGGACATCGGTTTCGGTGGCAGCGTTACTGATTGCCATCGTGATGTTTGTGTCAGTGTTGGAACGAACTCGTGAGCTTGGAACGCTCCGGGCAATCGGAGCGCCCCGGAAATCGTTGCTGTCGCTGATCATGTCCGAGTCGGCTGGTTTCGCGGTGGCTGGATCGATGGTTGGCGTACCGATGTCTCGGGTGGTGATTCGCAGGGCGTTGGGGCCCGACGCTGCGAGTCTGCGGTCGCGTGAGATTGAGTGGGGAGCGGCTGGAATCCTCAGCTTGTGTTCAATGATTGCTGCCCTGATGCCCGCCTGGCGAGCCGTGCAGGTCGATCCGATCATTGCGCTGCGATACGAATGAGGCAGTCGCGATGAGTTCGGAGCAGCCTCAATCTCAGGCCGACGTAGCTGAACGCGATCGTGTTCCATTGCTCTCGGTGCGGAACCTCGAACGCATCTACCGTCTGGGACAGCAGACGATCCACGCGTTGCAGCCGTTGGATCTCGATATCCACAAGGGTGATTTCATCGCCATCGCCGGGCCCTCCGGGTCAGGGAAATCGACACTGCTTCAGCTGCTCGGCCTGGTCGACTCTCCGACGTCGGGCGAGGTACGGGTTCGCGATCGAGCGGCGCAGGACCTGGACAATGAACAGCGGGCGGCTCTGCGGCTGGGAACGCTGGGGTTCGTGTTCCAGGCATTCAATCTGCTGCAGATGCTGACCGCCAGGCAGAACGTCGAGATCGCCCTGGCCCTGGCAGGCATACCACGGCGCAAACGGCGCAAGCGAGCAGAAGAGTTGCTGTCGGCGGTCGGGCTGGGCAAACGGCTTGGGCATCGGCCAGTGGAATTGTCGGGCGGAGAACGTCAGCGGGTTGCGATCGCCAGAGCGATGGCGAATGAACCGGACGTGATCCTTGCCGACGAACCGACCGGCAATCTCGATTCACAGACCGGTCGCGAGATCGTGAAGTTGCTTGAGGACCTCAACCGAGCCGGACAGACGATCGTGATGGTCACGCACAACCTTGAGATTGCACGCCGCGCGAGCCGGCTCTTCCTGATGCGCGACGGGCACATCAGCGAAGTCGATCCCAACGATCCTCGAGCACTCGATTAGCCTTACCCTGCGACGTAGGCACTTGTGCCTATTTGCGTGTGCGTTTCGGAGGCCTTGTGGCGCAGCATCAGGATCACGCCATCGATGGGGACTCAGCCGTTCCCGCTTTTTGGCCCGAGGCGCTGAAGATCATCAAGAGTGCGCCGATTGGTCTGCTCGCGACTGCGCAGGGCCGCCAGCCGCATGTGCGTCCCGTGACTCCGGCGTATGTCGGTCTCAATGCCTACGTACTGACCGCCAGCGGGACGCCCAAGCTCGATCAGATTCGAAACAATGAACGGGTCGAGCTGTTGCATTGGACCGTCGATTTTCGGCATCTGAACCTCGCCGGCGTCGCCCATGTGACTGAAGACCCGGAGACGATTTCCGAGGTGGCGCCTCACTTTCCGTACGAGGTCGCCGACTTCTTTGGACCAGACATCCGAGCCCCGGCCCTGATCAAGATCACGTTGCGCCGTATCTCGATCACCACGTTCAACGACATCATTGCGAACAAACAGCCACGGATCTGGCGCGTGTCAGCATGACGCGAATTCCAGAGGAGGCTGAGGAGAGGACATCGCCATGCGTATTGCACTGATCGGTCAGGCGCCATTTGGCGCGGCCATCTTCGAGCGGTTGGTCGCGGATGGTCACGAAATTGTCGGCGTGTTCACTCCGCCCGAGCGTGAAGGCGGTCGGCCTGATCCACTGGCGCAGGCGACACGCGACGCAGGTATCACGCTGGTGCAGCCGCGTCGGTGGCAGCGGCGTCGCGTTGTTGATGAGGAAGTGATCGCACAGTACGAGGCGACGAAGCCCGAACTCAACGTGATGGCGTTCGTGACGCAGATCATCCCGTCGCGAGTGCTTGAGTTTCCGCCGCTCAAGACGATTCAGTACCACCCGTCAATCCTGCCGAAGCATCGTGGACGTTCAGCGATCAACCATGCCATCGTGCAAGGCGACACGATGACCGGCGTCACGATCTTCTGGGTTGACGAAGGATTGGATACCGGGCCGATTCTGTTGCAGCGTTCCTGCCCGATCGGACCGGACGCAACGATCAATGACGTCTACCGCGAGTACCTCTTCCCGCTGGGTGTCGAGACCATGGCGGAAGCGGTCCAGTTGGTTGAGGCCGGGCAGGCGCCGCGCCATGTCCAGAATGAAGATGACATGACCTACGAGGGTCCATGGGAAGGCGACATCGCGCGGATCGACTGGTCGCAAGACGCGCAGACGGTACACAACTTCATCCGCGGCTCGGATCGTGCGCCCGGGGCCTGGAGCGAGGTCGGCGGTCAACGCGTGACACTTCTGGGCTCCACGCGCTCGGACCATTCCGGCGGCGGCGCTGGCGAGGTTGCGTTCATTGACGGCGACGGAATGACGATCGTCTGCGGCGATGGTGAATCGATCCGGGTGAGCACTCTCGCCGTCGGACGCGACCGTCAGCCCGCGCATGAATGGGCCTCGGCGAATGGCGTCGAGGTGGGAGCGGTATTCGAGCCCGCGCCGTCGGAGTAGGCGGCGTTGGCTCGTCAGGAACCCTCTGAATAACTGAAGCCGACGGCGGCGCCGGGACCCCCCCTTTTCAGCCTTCGGCAGCTTCCCCCGCAAGGGGGGAAGCGGGGATCAGAGATGTTCAGAGCGTCGTTAGGACATGTCCTGAACGCGCTTGCCCGAGTCGACCAGCGGCGCGAAGCGGGTCCTGCTGAGTGGATCGTTGCGCGAGGCTTTTTCCCAGGCGGCATCGACCATCTTTGCGTACTTGGGATGCATCTCGCGCATCTTGGTGTTCTCGTCCTTGATGAAGGCTGAACGCGCGATCAGGCGCTCGACCTGCTCATCAGATTCACACTGCTCGCAGGGCGGCGCAGGTGCGTCCATTTTGCGGGTGAAGTGTTCCCATTCGTTGCCACAGGCTCGGCAGACGTATTCGTAGATGGGCATTACGGGCTCCCGGCAACGTAGGCGCGTGATTCGATCCGTCTCTTACGATGGTACGATCCCGACGTAACTGCCGCACCTGTTCGGCGAAAGATGGAGGTGATTCGTGTACGGATTGCGCACGATGTTCCTCGTGGTCCTGATGGCTGGGCTGCTAATGGTGGTGGGATTTGCGTTGGCCGGCGAAATCGGTCTGATCGTGATGGCAGTGCTCGCCCTCGGGATCAACCTCTACAGCTACTACAACTCGCATTCGATGGTGCCGAAGATGATGGGTGGCCGGCTGGTGACCGCGGCGGAGGCGCCCGATCTCTACCGAATCGTCGAGCGAGCCGCTTGCCAGGCAAAGATGCCGTTCCAGAAGGCGCTGCTAGAGCAGTTCACGGTCGAGCACCTCGAGGCCCGCTGCACTGGCCATTGCCGGCCCGGTGACTGTCCCCGACATATGCCGTCTGTCTTTGTGATTGAAACGCCGATTCCCAATGCGTTTGCGACCGGCCGCGATCCGCGACACTCGGCGGTCGCCGCGACCACCGGCATCATGGGCATTTTGACGCAGCGTGAACTCTCGGGGGTCATGGCGCACGAGATCGCTCACGTGACGAATCGCGACACCTTGTGGTCCACGATTGTGGCATCGATGGCGATGGTGATCTCATTCATCGGCATGCTGGCGCAGTGGATGCTGGTCATGGCGTTCCTGTTCGGCGGAATGGGCGGACAGGACGATGAAGGCGGCGGCGGCGCGGGTCACCTGGCCGGTGCGCTGATTGTGGCGATTATTGCGCCGTTTATCGCGATGTTGATTCAGATGGCTGTGAGTCGTCAGCGAGAGTTGAAGGCCGACGACACGGGCGCGCGTCGCTGCGGCGATCCAGAGGCGTTGGCCTACGGGCTGATGAAGCTGGAGGCGGGCGTCAAGACACCTGAGTCTCGGTACGCCGCGTCAGAGATGAAAACCGCTGAGGCGGCGAATCACATGTTCATCGTGAATCCGCTGTCGGGCGGAGCAGGTCGATGGTTCTCAACGCATCCGCCGACCGAGCGGCGAGTCGAGCTTCTGAGGAAGATTGGGGAGGAGATTGGGCGCCCGTTCTGATGGCGGACGAAGATCCGTCAGGTTCGAACATCATGTTGTATCTGACCGAGGTCAGGTGGCGTCGTGATGATCGGATCAGACGTCTCACTGCGCTCGAGCAGAAGCTGGTCACAGCGTTCACACTAAATGTGGCCGTGATCGCCCTCTTCGGCGCTTCATTGGGCATCGCCGGAGGGCCGTTCCCGCTGATTGTTGAGTGTCTGGTCTACGTGACCGTGTTTCTGTTCACGGTCGGCGTAATCGTTTCAACCAGGGTCTACCTCAGCACCAGATGGTCCCGAACACCTGATCTCGATTACTTCCTAAGACAACTGTACGACCACGAACCGAAAGCCATGGAAGAGTGGCTCGCCGAAGAGATTGCTCGCGGTCTCGCGGACAATGAGGGGGCTCTGGATACCAAGAGCAGAGACACAGGGATTGCCGTGCTCCTGGCGGCCGGTACTGCGCTGTTGGTCGGTGTTACGGCCGCTGCTTATCTGGCTTTGCGCGTCTTCTCGTAGTCGTCGCCGTATTGGCGCTCCCACTCCTCGCGAGCCTTCCGACGCTTTTTCTCAATGCCGATGGTGTACCCAAAATCCTGCACATAGACCGGCGGGCCCGGAGGTGGTTTTCTCCGTGTTCTATCGGGAGCGAGATCCTTGTCCTCTGGCAGGCGTTCCGCCGATTCTTCAAGCGTTGACATCACCCACACCCTCCTGACTACATGCTATCAATCCTGCCGGTCTATACCGGCTTCGATTTGCTCTCTCAGCAACTTGATTTCCGCCTCCAGCATTTTGAGCTCCCCCAGAATCTGCTCCTGCTCTTTGCCCTGATCCTGTTGGACGAACCAGGCGGCGACGTTGGCGGTCAGGATTCCGAAGAACCCGATTCCGACCACCATCAGGACTGCTCCGACGATCCGTCCGATTGTTGTGACGGGAACCACATCGCCGTATCCGACCGTGGTGATCGTCGACAGGGCCCACCAAAGCGCTGTGCCCCAATCGCTGATTGCACCACCGCCGTCTTGTTCCGCAAGGACCACGACTAATGTTGCCCCTGCGATGGCGAACAGAGCTGCCATCAATGACCCGCCGATTGCTCTCCGTCGTAGGACAACCCTGACGAGCAACAGCGCCAGTCGGAGCAGGCGCAATGGCCGCAGGAACGGTATGACGACGATCAAGACCTCGTACCAGTGCTGGATGAGGAATGAGCGGCGGTGTTCGGCCATCCAAACGCGCGCTGCCAGGTCGAATGCGAACATGGCCCAGATGACGGTGTCGCCGACGAAAAGCCAGATGCTCAGCGACTCGGGAAGACTCTCGTCGAAATGGCCGACCAATAGCGGGATCATCGCAGCCGCGAGGATCAGCATGAGCGGCTCAGTTCGCCGCTCCCATATCAGACGAAGCTCATCATTTCTGGCGCTGGACCGGATTCGGTTTAACATGGTCGCTCAGCGCAGGCTCCCTCTCATGTCCTGCCAGGCGGAGCGGGCGTCTTCGACGGAGCCTTCATCTTCGATCGTGGAGATGTCGCCGGGGTCGGTGTCGAGCGTCACAGCCTTGAGGACTCGGCGCATGATCTTGCCGGAACGGGTCTTGGGTAGGGCTTCGACGAAGTTGAGTTCTCCGATGACTGCGATTGGGCCGAGCTCACGCCGAATAGTTTGAAGGATCTCCGTCTTGAGAGTGTCGCTGGCTTCGTAGCCGGCCTTGAGCACGACGAAGGCGGAGATGACTTCACCTCGGAGCTCGTCCGGGCGTCCGGTAACGCCGGCTTCGGCTGCTCCGGGATGGCGGAGGATTGCGGACTCGACCTCGATTGTGCCGATGCGGTGCGCGGCGATCTTGATGATCTCGTCGGCGCGACCGGAGAACCAGACGTAGCCGTCCTCGTCAATGGCGGTGGCGTCGCCAGTGAAGTAGACCTGACGTCCGGGGATTTTGTCCCAGTAGTCGGTTTGGTAGCGCTCGGGCTCTCCCCAGAGTCGAGCGGTAAGGCCAGGGAATGGCTTCGTGATCACGAAAATGCCCTTCTCGCCGGCGCTCAGCTCTTCGCCCTCCGTTGTGAGCACGGTTCCCTCGATGCCTGGGAGCTGAATGCCTGCCGAGCCAGGCTTGATCGGCAGCATCTGGATGCCGTAGGGATTGCCGACAATTGGACCGCCGGTCTCGGTCTGCCACATGTGGTCGAGGACGGGAATCTCGTCTCCGAACACCTCGTGCTGGAACCACTCCCAGGCGGGCGGGTTGAGCACTTCGCCTGCGGAGAAGACGCGGGTCAACGACGACATATCGACTGCCTCGGCGGGCTCGGTGCCCGAGCGCATCAGCAGCCGGATGGCCGTCGGTGAGGTGAACATCCCCGTGACCCCGTGGTCTTCGATGATTCGGTAGAACGTGCCGACATCGGGATGATCGAGCGCGCCTTCGAATGCGATCGTGGTGGCGCCGGCGAGCAGTGGGCCGTAGACGATGTAGGAGTGTCCCACAACCCAACCGATGTCGGACGTCGCCCACCAGACGTCTTCGGGTTGGAGGTTGAAGACCCAGTCGGCCATGCTGGCGATCCAAACTGGATAGCCTCCGTGCGTGTGAACACACATCTTCGGTCGAGCAGTCGTGCCTGATGTGGCCAGAATGTATGCCGGTTCATTGGCTTCCATCGCGACCCAGGAGCCGTCGCCGCCGCGCCCCGCATCGAGGAAGTCGTCCCAGCTCATCTCCTTGTCGCCGCCGATGTTGGGGCTGTCTGCGAGCCGGCGCTCGACAACGACGGTCTCTATGAGGTCGCCCGCGCCTTCGTTCTCAAGCGCTCCTCGCACGAAGTGATCGAGCGGGACGTTGCGGCCGCGTCGGTAGGTGGAGTCGGTGGCGAAGATTGCTTTGGCCTCGGCCAGTTTGATTCGCTCAGCGATGGCTCCGGCGCCGAATCCGGCGAAGATGACGAGGTGAACGGCTCCGATGCGAGCGCAGGCGAGCATGAGCGCGATCGCCTCGTAGTTGGTCGGCATGTAGATCGCGACGCGGTCGCCGCGCTCGATGCCGATCGCTCGCAGTGATGCGGCCATTCGCTCAACCTGTTTGAGGAGTTGCGAGTAGGTGAAGACTCGTTGCTCTCCGTTTTCGTCGAGTGCGATCAGGGCGGCCCGTCCACCGTTGCCGTTGGCAACCTGGACGTCGAGGCAGGCGTAGGAGAGGTTGGTCTCGCCGCCGATGAACCAGCGGAAGGCCGGGATCTCTTCCGGCGTCCACTCGAAGACCTCGTCCCACTCGCGGAACCAGGGCAGCCGTGCCGCGGCTTCCGACCAGAATGCTTCCGGTTCGTCGAGGGCTCGACGCTGGATTTCGCGAACGACTGGGCCGACCAGATCGACGTCTGAAGGCATGGTGAGACTCCAACTCGGGGCTGCGGTCTTGCTTGCTGGATCAGCGGGTACCGTATGCGGAGGGTATCAGCGGAGGGGTCAGGACCAATGGACGAAGCGATCATTGACGAGGTCATTCAGGCTCGCGCCAGGGCGATGGATGCCGCGCGTCCCGAGGCGGTGGCGAAGGTGCACGCCAAGGGAAAGTTCACGGCGCGCGAGCGGATCGCGATGACTCTGGACGAGGGCAGCTTCGTCGAGTACGGCGTCCTCGCGATCCCGGCCAACAAATCGATGAGTGGACCGGCAGATGGATTGGTGCAGGGGTTCGGCACAGTTGAGGGACATCCGGTTGCGATTGCGTCGTATGACTACACCGTTCAAGGCAGGACGCAGACGGCGCTGAATCACGGCAAGTTTGACCGGCTGATCGAGATGGCTCATGACCGCCGCTGGCCGATGATCACGTTTGCAGACGGTGGAGGAGCACGCGCCCACGATCTGGCGGGATCGCAGCGGGGCTTAACGGGTCGCTGGGGCACATTCGACGGGATGGCTCAACTGTCTGGCTGGGTGCCGACGGTGTCGGTGGTATCGGGACGATCGTTCGCCGGGAATGCTTCGATTGCGGGGTTGTCCGACTTCATTGTGGCGACGCGGGACTCGGCGATCGGCATGGGTGGGCCGCCGTTGGTCGAGGGCGCCATGGGTCTGAAGCTGACGCCGGATGACATTGGTCCAGCGGAAATGCATGACCGCGTCGGTGGCATCGACTTGATGGTGGAGACGGAGGCGGAAGCGATTGACGCCGCAGGTCGCTACCTGCGGTACTTCCTCTACGACCTGCCGGATGGCGAGGTCGATCCATGGGCCGAACGGATTCGCTCGATCGTGCCGTCGAATAGACGCCGGGCGTACGACATGCGGCGGGTGATTCGAGCGATCATGGATCGCGACTCTGTCTTTGAGGTTCGTCCAACCTGGGCGCCTCAGCTGATCACCGCGTTGGCGCGACTCGGTGGACGGTCGGTTGGAATCATTGCCAATCAACCGCTCTCGGTGATTGCCGGGGCGATCGACTCGAACGCCTCAGACAAGATTGCCCGCTTTGTTCAGCTTTGCGATGCGCATGAGATTGCGATGGTGTCGCTGGTGGACAATCCGGGCTACATGATCGGGCGCCCGGCGGAAGAGGCGGGCATCGCCCGACACCATGCGCGGCCGATTATCGCACATCAGAATCGGACGGTGCCGCTGTACACGGTTCAGCTACGCAAGGCCTATGGTCTGGGTCCGGCGGCGATGGGGAACTCGTTCGCGCCCCGCGATATTCGATTGGCCTGGCCGACGGCTGAGTCGGGCGGGATGGGTCTCGAGGGCGCGTCGCTGTTGGTCAATCGGGACCGGATTCGTGAGGTGGAGGGGGACGACCCGGCCGAGGCCAAGCGTCTGCGCGACGAGTGGGCCGACGACATGCGGGAGCGGAACTCGGCGATCAACGCCGGTCGTCGGTATGACTTCGATGACGTGATTCCTCCCGAGGAGACTCGGGATCGGCTGATTGCGATGCTGCGGATGACACCGCGCGCTCCGTTGTCGCCGGTGAAGAAGCATGCAGTGGATGCCTGGTAGAACGTCGTCGAAGCGGCCTGCGGTTCTGATCGAGGGAGTCACTCGTCCTTGAACTGGATCGCCGGAATTTCGATTCCGGCGGCTGACTCCAGGACAAGCTGCGCTGAGAAGTGATGCAGTTCGCCTAAGCCCGCGGCCAGAGTTGACAGATAGGTCTGATGGACGGCATTGGCGACCGGCATCGCGACCTGCTGGTCGCGTGCCAGTTCCAGCGCCAGCGCGACGTCCTTCTCTGCGATGACCACTGTGGAAGTGGGGTTCTCCCACTGCTTGGCCAAGAAATCATCGGCCAATCCCATGTAGGGCCTTGCCGTGCCTTGGCGGAGCTTCTCGACCAGATCGATCGGGTCGAGTCCCGCCTTTGCTCCCAAGACCAGTGCCTCCTGGACGATCATGTGGCCGCAGAGCACGATCACGTTGTTGATCAGCTTGTAGAGGCATCCCATTCCGGCCTCGCCCAGATGAAACACGTGATCGCCGATGTGATCGAGGAGCGGTCGGACGCGCTCGAATGCGTCGATGTCGCCGCTGCCGAGAATGGTCAGCGTGCCTTGACCTGCTCGTACGACCCCACCGGTGACCGGCGCATCGATGTGGACAACTCCGGCATTTGCTTCGAGTGGAGCGATCCGTTGCACGCCACTGAGCGAGTTGGTACTGAGGTCGACGTGGATGTCTCCGGGTGAGGCGCCGGCGAGGATGCCGTCGGGGCCGGCGGTCGCCGCTTCAATCTGAGGTGGACCAGGGAGCGAGGTGAAGACAACGGCACAGCGCGAGGCGACCTCGGCAGCGCTTGCGGCGGGCTCGGCGCCGAGTTCGAGCAGGTTCTCCATCACCTCCGGTCGGAGGTCGTATACGACCAGCTGGCGCCCGCCTCCGATCAATTGCCGCGCCATCGGATTGCCGATGTTGCCGGTTCCGATGAAGCCGATTCGTTGGTCGCGGGTCGAGTCTGTCATCCAGAAGTCCTTCGGGGTATCAATTGCGGCAGGAGGTGCATATCTCGATGTGGAGCATGCGGGTCTCCACTCGGTAGCGTGAACGGAGTTCGCCGGCCTGCTCCGCGCCCCGGCCCTCACCCTAACCCTCTCCCAGAGGGAGAGGGGACCAGAGGGGAGGTCTTAGAGGGAAGCGCCGCCGCCTTCGATTTCAATGGTTGGGATTTCGCTTCCGGCCACGGCCTCGATTGCTTGAAGCGTGGCGAGGAATGACTGTTCGCCGAGTCCGGCGCTGAGGGCTCGGAGGTAGGTCTGGTGGGCGGCGTTGGCGACTGGCATGGGGACCTGGTTGACTCGGGCGGCTTCCAGTGCCAACGAGACATCCTTTTCGGCCAGGCGCAGTGTGAAGGACGGGTTGTCGAAGCGCTTGCCCAACAGGTACGGGGCGAGGCCCATGTAGGGTCGGGCGGTGCCGAGGCGAAGTTTCTCGACCAGGTCTTCGGGGTCGAGACCGGCCTTGGTTCCGAGCACCAGAGCTTCCTGCACGATCTGGTTGCCGCAGAGGATGATCACGTTGTTGAGCAGCTTGAACAGGCAGCCTGTGCCGGCTTCGCCGAGGTGGAAGATGTTGGCGCCGATGTGCTCGAGCAGTGGTCGGACGCGCCCGAAGGCGTCGGCGTCGCCGCTTCCGAGCACTGTGAGCGTTCCCGCCTCTGCACCAGGGACGCCGCCGGTGACGGGCGCGTCGATGTAGGAGACGCCGGCGTCGGCTTCGAGTTGGGCGAGGCGTCGGACAGCGGTGATCGAGTTGCTGCTGAGGTCGACGTGGACATCGCCTCGTGATGCGCCGGCAAGGATGCCGTCCTTGCCGGTGATGGCGGCCTCGACCTCGGGTGGTCCAGGCAGTGATGTGATGACAACGGCGCAGCGAGAGGCGACTTCGGCGGCACTGTCTGCCGATTCAGCACCGAGTTCGAGCAGGTTCTCGGTGACCTCCGATCTGAGGTCGTGAACCACCAGCTGGCATCCGGCGGCGATCAGTTGTCGCGCCATGGGATTGCCGATGTTGCCGGTGCCGATGAAACCGATCAGTTGGTCTCGGGAGGAATCGGGCATGGTCTGGCTCCTTACAGGCTCTGGTCGGGGGTGAAGGTGTCGGCGGCGCGCCACATGTACCAACTGGCGACCGAGCGGTATGGCGCCCATTTCGCGCCGATCTCAAGCGCCTCTTTGGGTTTGGGCACTTCCGGAAGCTCGTAGGCGATCTGCATGCCCTTGCGCACGCCGAGGTCGCCGACGGGCAGAATGTCGGGGCGGCCGAGGTGGAACATCAGGTGCATGTGGGCCGTCCACTCGCCGATGCCTTTGACCGCGGTGAGCGCCTTGATCACGTCGTCATCGGGCATGCGATTGAGACGTGTGAGCCTGAGCCGACCGTCGGCGGTGTGATCGGCAAGGTCGCGGAAGTAGGACATCTTTTGTCGCGAGATGCCACAGGCGCGAAAATCCTCGTCAGGCGTGGCGAGAATCTGTTCCGGCGTCGGTGTGGACTCCTCGTCGCCGTAGTAGGCGAACCACTTGCGTTGGATCGCGGAGGCGGCCGCGCCTGCCAGTTGTTGGAAGAGGATGGATCGAATGAGCGCGGACCAGGGGTCGCCCGAGGGTCGTGGTTGGAAGGGACCGTGCCGGTCGATGAGTCGGCCGATGACGGGGTCGGCTTCACGCAGGTGGGCGGATGCGTTGCGGATCGAGAACTTGCGGCGGACAGGCGGCATGGCTGATGGCTATCCGTCCGGCGGGATCGCGTGGTCGGTCGAACGCGACGGATCGAGGGGTTTCAGGTTTTCAGGGAATTTTTCTGTTGTGGACGGAAACAGGGCGAAGTTCAGTAATACATTGAAGATCGTTCGTTTCGAGCTTTCAGTTTTTTCAGGTTTCTTCAGCTTTTTTCGTTCTGGTCTGTTCGGTTTTGTTCGATTTTGGTCGGATTTGGACGGCGCAATTCGGGCGGGTTCGGGATGCGCTTGAGGCAGTCGGAGGGCACCGGCGGAATACTCGGCGCTGGTGTTGAGCACGGGCATTGAGCGGTCTCTCGATCAAACTAGGGGAGTGCGTTCCTAGCATATCGTACATCTGTGCGAAGCAGAGAGGCTGAGCAGAACTCGGCGAGATTCCCACGGCAGGCGCGGGAATGACGGAGTACAGGCGCTGACCGACTCCAAGTGAACATGCCTTAGTCGTTCCAGCCGTTCCAGTGGAGGAAGTTGTTGAGCGGCTTTCGGGTGACGGGGCCGAAGTTGGCGTTGGGGTGTCCCATGGGGATGATCGCGACGGGGAGCGCGTTGTCGGGGATGTTGAGCTCTTCGCGCAGCTCATCCATGATGCCGTCCTGCGGCGTGGTGAGGACGGTGCCGAGGCCCTCGGCGCGGGCAGCGAGCATGATGTTCTGGATGCTGGGGTAGATGCTGCTGCCGGCGAGCAGAGTGTCCGGCGCGCGGGACAGATCGGTGAGCAGGCAGGGGATGATCCAAACCGGGGCGGCGGCGAAGTTCTCGAAGAGGTTCTTCGCGCCTCGGTACATGCGTCGCCGGGTGGGGTCTTGGACCTGTTCAGGATTGGGGAAGCTGGTACCCATGCGGCTCTCGAATCCAGAGCGGATGGCCTCGGCGAGGCGCTCTCGCTTGTCGTCGTCGGTGACGACGAGGAATCCCCAGGGTTGCGAGTTGCTGCCGCTGGGGGCCCAGCATCCGGCCTGGATGATGCGCTCGATCACAGCGGGATCGACCGGCTCGTCGGTCCAGCGGCGAATCGCGCGCTGGGTCTGCATGACTTCGTAGATGTCGGTGGTGGTGGTCATGGGGCGGATCTTTCGCTGCGGCGGGTTTGCCAGGTGAGAAGCCGCCTCATGGCGCGGGCGGCGTCGCGGATGTTGTAGTAGAGCGGAAGTCCGGCGTCGGAGATCATTCGCGACAACGCCGCATTGGACTGGCCGTGGCGGTGATCGATGCTGATCGGCACGACAATCGAAATCGCTATCCGATGTCGTTCCCGGGCCTCGGCAACCTCGGCGATCATGCGCTGACGAGCGTCAAGCTGGTCGTTTCCGAAGAATCCGAGCCCCCAGTTCATCCCAACCTGAACGATGATTGCGTCGATACTTGGATCGTCGGCGACGGCGTCCAGGGTCGGGCGAACCTTTTGACCGTCCCAGAGTGACATCGTGTCGACCGGGTTGCGAATGCCGGTGCCAGCCACGGGCGTGACTTCGGTGAGGCGGCTCAAGGTGCGGTCGCTGAGCGGCGGCAGTTCGAGTCCTTCGCGTTCGACGTCGTCTGCGCCCTGCACGGAGATGCCGCCACCGCCGACGACCAGTCCGATTCTAGGTCCGGCGGGAATGGCGTTGAAGCGCCAGCCGACGAGGAGGTCGACCATCTCCTGCATGTTGTGGACGAGCACGGCGTTTGCTTGACGCGCGGCGGCGGCCCAGAGATCGCCGGAGCCTGCGAGCGAAGCGGTGTGCGACTGTGTGGCCCGGCTGCCGGACGGCAACAGACCGCCCTTGAGGATTCCCACCGGCTTGGCTCGGGCGGCGCTCCGCAGCGAACGGAAGAAATCGCGGGCGTCGCTCATGCCCTCGATGTATGCGCCAATGATGTCGGTGTTGGGGTCGGATTCTGCGTATTCGAGTAGTTCGGCGGCGGAGACGTCGATGGCGTTGCCGAACGAGACGACCTTTGAGAATCGCAGTCCTCGCAATGCGCCGTTGTAGGCGGCGTCGCTGGCGTTGGTTCCTGATTGGGAGAAGAATGCGACCGGACCTGACTCGGTGGGCAGTTCCTGGGCGAAGGACACCTTGCCATCGGGCACGTACAGACCCATGCAGTTGGGTCCGATTAGCCGGATGTCCAACTCAGCGGCCCGGGCCTTGAGCTGATGTTGTAGTTCCAGACGGTCGGCCATGCCGGTCTCGGCGAATCCGGCTGTGAAGAGGTGGATGGATCGCACGCCTTTCACGGCGGCGTCTTCCAGCATGGGTAGGACGTAGGCGGCCGGGATGGCGCTGATCACGTGGTCGACCGGGCCGGGGATGTCGGTGAGACGGGCGTAGGCGGGGAGACCGTCGATCACAGCGGCCTTCGGGTTGACGGGATAGATGTTGGGCTGTCCCGCGTCGCGGAGCGATCGAATCCAGCCGCCGGGACCCCGGGCGCTGCCACTGTCGCGGGATGCTCCTACGACGGCGACGCCGCGGGGGTGGAAGATGGGATCGAGAGGGTGCGGATGTTCGTTGGTTGAGTTGCGATTGGTCACGATTGAGAGTCTAGGCGGTGATCGGATTGAGCTGTTCGGGTTGGCTCGGCTCGACAGGTGTTCAGGTGTTCGGTTGAGTTTTTTTCTTGCGCGTCTGGCGGTGCGGAATTGCCGTGTTTTACTGGAGATCGGGCGTTCGGAGCGTTCAGGTTTGTTCAGCTATGTTCAGCCCGGTCTGAACATGGTTGTTCGATTCTGTTCGATTCTGTTCGATTTTGGACGGGCCTTTTCGGGTTCGGACGACCGTTGACGACGCGTTGCAGGTCTGTGTGGGAGTGATCGGGTTGAGGAGTTGCGAGAACAGATGCTGGCATGACGGCTCCGTTGGTGGGTTGGGCGCTGCGAGCGCGGTCATTGTATACGCACATACATTCTGTGATGATCGACTGGGTGTCGTGGCGGCGACAGTCGGGTTGGGACGTCGGTGCGGCACTCGGCGCGATACCCGCGTCGGAGCGCGGGTATGACGGAGGTGGGGAGGGTTCCCACAGCGGACCAGATAGTCCACGAGATGGGGAGCCCCCCCTCTGTCACTCCGTGACATCTCCCCCGCAATGAGACCTTTGAAAGTCCCATTCGCCCCCCTTGCGGGGGAGATGCCGCAGGTAGAGGGGGGGTCCCCTTCTCAAGGCCTATCTGGTCGCTGGCGGCGGACCTCCCCTCTGTCACTCCGTGACATCTCCCCCCGCAAGGGGGGGGAGAGGGGGATCATGAGTTTTTCAAAGGCCTCCGCAAGGGGGGGAGAGGGGAACGGAGGGGAGCGTTAGCGGGCGGTGGCGCAGCCGCCGGCTGCGAGTGGTTCGGGGGCGTCGTCGTGGAACTCGTCGAAGAATTGCTCGATTGCTTGCTTGTCGACGTTGTCGAGCGGCAGTCGCACTCCCCAGGCGACCAGCATGATTGGCGAGTTGAGGCCGCCGTAGGGCGCCTGGATCGCGTACTCGTTGTCATTGAGGTGCTCGGAAACGACCTCGGTGAGCGCGGTGATGTTGTCGGCGTTCAGGTCTGTCGGGGTGTACCAGAGGACGACCGCGCCGTGCTCCATCGCGTGGACCACCATCTCGAAGAGCGGTGTGGAGCTGTAAATGCCGCAGGCCAGCGGAATGGGGGAGTGTTCTTCGCCGTATGGAGGGAAGATGGTGTAGTCGGCTGGCTGATTGCCAACGAGGTGAATCTGTTGGTCGGTCGTGTGCTCGTTGTCGTAGATCTCAAGCTCGGGGCGGTCACGGATGTCGACCGCGGCCTGACCGTCATCCGATCCTCCTCCACCGCCACATGCTGAGAAGATGAGAGCAGTAATCGCCGCGATGGTCGCGATCAGAAGTACCGGACTGAGTCGTTTCATTCGGACGAGGTTCCTGCCGACACCGTGGGCTCTCCGCGCTCGAGCCGGTAGCGGTCGTAGTAGCCGTCAGGCGCGTTCTGGAGGAACGCCGTGATTTGTTCATTGCCATCAGCGTCCCATTGTGCGACGAGAAGCAGGGTGCGCCAGGCGGCGAGCACGATGGTCGCGCCGTCATGCTGTGCCGCCAATCCCTCGATGGGCACGACCGCGAGCCGCTCGCGGAACTGGCGCAGGCTATCCATCGCTCCGAGCAGGCCGCTGGTGTCTTCGGCGTCGGTGTACGAGTTGGGGTCGTAGTAGATCACGACACCGCCGCGCTCAAGCAGCGGCAGCATTTCGGCGGGCAGGGGGATGTTCTCGTCGTCGGGCAGGTAGACATCGGCTTCGGGCGCTTCGGCTTGCTGCGGGCCCGAGGTTGGCGGAGACGAGTTGTAGTTGTCGAAGGTCTCACCCTCGCCCAAATGGCGTCGGCCCTGGTCCGCGAATGTCTGCACGCCCTCGACTTGCGCTACGTCATCGGGCGGGAAGATGAGCTGCATCGCGAAGACCGCGATCATGGCGACCAGCAGACCACCGAGGAGCGCGACGGACATGCGGGGCATGCCGAAAATTGTGGCTCGCCGCTGTGGCTGATCGGCGGTCGCGGCGCCGGAGCGCTTACCGCCTCCGCGGCCGCGGTCGCTCGATTCCTCGTTCGATTCACCTTCAGGCCGGCGACCGACTTCAGATTCGCCGGAGTTTCCGGCGGGACGTGCGGGTCGGCGTCGGCGACGCCTGCGGGCCGGTTGTTGACTCATCGGGCGACTCCTGCGGCGACCAATGCGCCAAGTTCGTCTTTGCTCAGTCCCAGTTGTCCGCAGAGGACTTCGGCGGTGTGCTCACCGAGCAGCGGCGCTCGGCGACCGTGCGTCCAGGGCGTCTCGCTGAGGATGTAGGGAGCTCCGGGGAAGGTCACGGTGCGGTTGTGTTCCTCGTGTTCAACGTCGACAAAGAACCCGCGCGCGTGCCAGTGTTCATCGTCGAGGCATTCGTCCGGCGTGCGAATGATGCTCCACGCCGCGCCGGCTGCCTGTGCGCCAGCGTATATCTCTTGCGCTTCATGGGCAGCGATGAACTCGGCGATATCGGCGAGCATCATTGCGACCGTCGGTTGTTGTAGCCCGAGTTGGCGTTTCCGACCGTCGAGGAGTTCGAAGTCGGAGAGGTTCTCGCCCATGCCGTGCTCCTGAATGAATGCGACCAACGCGAGCCAACTCGCTTCTGAGCGGGGCATGCCGAAGATGTTAATCAGGCGTCCGTCGGCGGTGGGGTACTGCCAGGGTTCGGTCGGTTGCGGTCCGGCGTGACGACCCGCCTGGCGGATCAGTGGATGCTGCTCGTAGAGCGCCCAGGGCGCTGAGGATTCGATCGTGAATCCCATGCACTCATGCATGGCGATGTCGAGATGTTGTCCGAGACCACTCTGTTGTCGTTCATAGAGCGCAGCGCAGGCGCCAGTTGCAGCGAAATAGCCGGCGATGTGTCCAGCGTGGTGCTCGGTCGGTCTGATCGGCGGCGTGCCGGGAATGTTGTCATAACCGCAACTGCCCATCGGTCCGCCGAGGGCGATTCCGACGCCGTCGGACCAGGCGTAGTCACGCCAGGGACCCGTCTGTCCGAAGGGAGTGAGGCTGAGCACGACGAGCTCGGGGTAGTACTCAGAGAGCGCCGCTGGATCGAACGGTCGATTGCGTCCCGGCCGCCACGTTTCAATTACTACGTCGGCCTGGGCTGCTAACTGCAGAAAGAGTTCGAGACCATCCGAGCTGTAGATATCGAGCGCGACCGAGCGTTTTCCGCCTGCGTAATGCCACCAGTAGAGGCTTCGATCATGGCCGGGCTGGTCGTCGAGGAACGGCCCGTAGCTGCGACCGACATCACCGTCCGGCGGTTCGACCTTGATCACATTCGCGCCGAGGCCTGCCAACAGTTTGCCCGCCAAATGGCCCTTGGGATCGGAGAGGTCGAGGACGGTGATGCCGTCGAGTGGTCCCATAGCTAGCCCATTGCGCCGTTCGTATGTAGCTCGGCGATGCGCTCGTCGCTGAGACCGAGCAGCTCGCTGAAGACGTACTGGTTCGCCTCGCCCAACGGCGGGCCCGGTAGGTCACGGTGGGCCGGCGTTCGTGAGAATCGAATCTGCAGGCCATCGGTCAGATGCTCGCCGATGACCGGATGGTCGCGAGTGACGGTCCACTCTCGGGCCTTCATTTGTGGGTCGCTGACGATCAGGTCGACGCCGTTTTGCACGACTCCGGCGGGCACGTCGGCATTCTGGAGGCGCTGCATGAGGGCGCGGCCATCTTGTCCGGCGGTCCAGGACCCGATCTGTTCGTCTAGTTCATCCTGGTGTCGTAGGCGCGCGGGGAGGGTGGCGAATCGGCTGTCGGTGCGCCAATGGGGGTGGTCGCTCGTGTCGCAGAAGGCTTCCCATTCAGCGTCTGAGGTGCAGGTGATCATGATCCAATTGTCGTCACCGGCGGTGGGGTACGTGTTGTATGGCGCGGCCTGCGGCCAGACGGAGCGGTTGCCGGGCGGGTTGCCGGTGTCGCGGTATCTGCGGCCGTTGGCGGTGAAATCGAGGGTCGCTGGTCCGGTTAGCGCCATGCCGGTTTCGACCTGGGAGAGATCGATCCATTGGCCTTGACCGGTGTCGCGTCGGTGTCGCAACGCTGCGGTGATCGCGGCGGCGGCGGTGAAGCCGGCCATGTGATCGAGGTAGGAGTAACCCCAACCGGCCGGTTCGGGAGCCTCGGGAAGCCCGGACATCGCGGTCAGACCGCTGAGCGCCTGCGCGGTCGGTCCCCAGGTGGAGTAGTCGCGCTGAGGACCGGAGTGTCCAAAGCCGGACAGCGACACGTAGATGATCTCAGGATTCTCGGCGCGCTGTTCCTCGAAGCTGAGTCCCCAGTTCTCAAGAATCCGGGAGGAGTAGTTTTCGATCACGACATCGGAGACGCGAATCAGACGCTTGATCAGGTCGAGTCCATCTGGATGGCGGGCGTTGACGGTAATCGAGCGCTTGTTGCGGTCGAGCCAGTTGAACATCGCGCCCGAGTCGGGCGGATTGAATCCGTTTGGATGGGGACGGCCGAAGCGGATCGAATCGAGAGTCTGCTCGTTCTCGACGCGGATCACCTCCGCGCCGAGATCGCCGAGCAGTCTGGTGCAGGTGGGTCCAGCGACAATCCAGGTGAAGTCGACGACGCGAATGCCGTCAAGCGGCGGTTTGGCGTCGGCGTTGCTGTTCGATAAACCCATACGTGGTCAATCAGGCGTCTTCTGCTTGTCGTCGGAGGTGGTTGATGATGATCCAACTCAGGAGGAGCGCGGCAATGAAGATGCCGTTGTTGTTGAGTGCAGCTCGCGCGCCGAAGATGACAGCGCCAAACGAGAGGACGAGGAAGTTGAGCACGCTCAGGTTAATCGAGAGCAGCGCCATGTTGAAGCGTTGACGATGCTTGCATATGAAGAGCGCGAAGGTGACGGCGAAGAGAATGCCGATTCCGAACTCGGCGAGTCCGACCACGATCGCCATCGGTTCCGCGAGCGAGGCGCTGACTCCGATGGCGGGGAGTAGGTCGTTTTCCAGAGCGCTGGTGAAGCGGACTCCGAAGAAGTGTCCCCCGTTGAGCCACTTGTCCGCTCCGTTGGTGATCCAAAAGAGGCACCAATGCAAGACAAGGACGACGCTGATCGGGAGGGCGACATTGATCTCGGCAATTTTGTCGATGATCGAATCAAGTCCAGGGACTGATCGACCGCTTACTTGTGGACTCTCGGCCATGATGGCGTTCCCTTCTGCTGAACCGGTTATCGCAAAGGTAGAGAAAACCGATCGCGCCTGTTGGGGAACGTCACAGGCACTAGACGGGTTCAAACTTGGGCAGCGTGAACTCATCGGTGACATCATCAAACGTGACTTTGACGCGCATGCCGACACGGACCTGCTCAGGGTCGACATTGATGAGATTCGTGTGCATTCGCGGACCCTCGTCGAGTTGGACGACGGCGAGCGTGTAGGGAATTTCTTCCTTCCATGACGGGTGATAGAGCTGGTGCATGCGCACCCAGGTGTAGATCTCGCCATTGCCGGCGGACTCGCGCCATTCCCAATCGGTCGACCAATCCTTGTAGCAGCGGTCGCTGTACGGATATTGGAAGTGGTCGGCCGACGGGAAGTACTGCAGCAGGAGCTTGTGCTCCTTGAGTGCGTCGAAGAAGGGTTGCGTGTTCTCGTCGGGGTTCGGGAGCGGCTTTTCGTAGGCCATTGGCGTTGGTGTCGTTCCTGATGATTAGTGGATTGGGCTAGTTGGCGTTGGGCGAGAGAATCAGCGTGCCGTGCGTGTCGAGCGTGCCGCCGTTGCCAGAACAGAGGACGATGTCGTTCTTCTCGACCTGGCGATCGCCGCCGGAGCCGCGAGCCTGGATGACGGCTTCGGAGACTGGTGTCATGCCCCACATGTAGTAGGAGGAGAGCTGTCCGCCGCCGGTGTTGATCAGGGGCAGTTCAGCCTCGGGGTCGGCCGGGTCCTCGGGGTAGAGGCCGATAGCTTCGCCGGGCTTGGCGAGTCCGTAATCCTCGATCGTGCGAAGCACGGTGTAGGTGTAGCAGTCGTAGAACTCGCAGATGTCGACATCCTCGGGTCCGAGTCCGGCCATCTTGTATGCGGTCTCGCCGGCGATGACGGCGCCGGAGGTGGTGCCTGTCTCAACCTCGGCGTGAGGGAAGTTGCCGGGGTGTCCCTGGCCCATGCCCCAGACGTAGGCGGGGGAGGACTGGAGGTCTCGTGCCCGGTCGGCAGTTGTGACGATCGTGCAGACTGCGCCATTGGAGACGAGGCAGCAATCGAGCAGGTGGAAGGGGTCGACGATCCAGCGCGAGTTGTGGTAATCCTCGAGCGTCAACGGCTGGCGCATGGTCGCGTGCGGGTTGTCGACGGCGTAGCGGCGTTGCGTGACGGAGACGCGGCCGAGGTCGTTGTTGGTGATGCCGTAGCGCTCCATGTATCGGCGTGCGGCAAGCGCGTATGAGGTGTTGGCTCCGTAGAAGCCGAAGGCGGGCATTAACGAGGCCATGCCGCTGGGACCGCGTCGTCCCGCGCCGCCGTAGGCTGCGCCGGCGGAGCCGCCCTGCTGCAGGGGAGCGTCGGAGAAGACACAGGCGACGTAGTTGGCCATGCCGTGATGGACGGCCATGGCGGCGTACTGGACCATCGCCGACGCGGTCGCGCCGTACGAATTCATGTGGTTGAGGAGTCGGAGGTTGCGCAGCCCGAGGTATCCCTGCAAGGGGATACCAATGCCGGTGCCCATCATTCCGGTGATGCCCGGGTTAACCAGGAGTCCGTCGAGTTGGTCCTTCTGTAGGCCGGCGTCTTCCATCGCGAGCTTGATCGCTTCGCCGGCGAACCACGACGCATCGTGTCCGTAGACCTTGCCCATTTCGGTGATGCCCAGGCCGCAGATTGCTGTTTGTCCCCTGATCGGATCGCTCATGTGAAACTCCTCGCTGATGCGGGGTCAGTTTAGCAGCGGCCTTGTGGGGTTCTGTGAGAAGATGAAGACGTGCCCAATGGAACCAATTCTGATGCCACACCTGACTTCGAATCGACGTTTTCAGAACGGTCTCGCGCACTTTACGACATCGCCCGTTGGCGATTGGACGAGCAATTCGGTCGTGTTGCTGAACTGGATCGAAGGGTCACAGCAGCATCGAGTTTGAATGCCGTCATCGTGGCCATTTTCGGCGCGGCGGTCGCGTTGAGGGGCGGGGATCTTCCGATCCTGCTGTGGTCGTTTGCGGTTGTGGTCCTGATTGTCTTCTTCGTCAGTTCTTTGTGCGCCTATCAAGCCTTGAATGTCTGGAACTGGTCAATCAGACCGGATCTTCGCGACGTCCAGATGCTCGTCGGGCGCGATGTAGGCATCCAGTGGTACATGTCGGGAAATGCCATTGTGCGCGCCTACTATGAGAACGTCAGCAGAATCGCAGCCAAAGAGCGGTGGACTCGATGGGCCATCAGATTGGCCACGCTGAATGCCGGTGTCGTCTCTGTTGCCGCGATTATTTCGAGCGCGCCGTGGTAGGCCGCAATTGTGTCTAGAGTCGGCGGACGATTTCGCTTCCTTCGGCGTTTCGACGAAGCGGGTAGCGACTCTCCAGGTATTCGATCAGCTCGTTCCCATACTCAAGGAGATCTTCTTCGGTTGCAGTCGCCGGATCAGGGTCATCGGGGCGCTTCTTCAGCGCAGTTTCAGCCCTATTGGTTCGCCTGCTCCAACGCATATCACATCCCCAGGTTGCAACTATTTGCTCCCACATTCTATCGCGCTAGAGCACGGTAATGTCTTCGCCTCCGTCGACGTTGATTGTGTTCCCGGTGACCCAGTTTGAATCGTCGAGGCTGAGGCCGATGATGGCTCGGGCGATGTCTGCCGGCTCGGTGACTCGGCCTGAGGGGTTGTGGTTGAGAGCGAAGTCGAGCAGCTGCATGCCGGCTGGGATTTTCTCGAGCGCGGGCGTGTGAGTGATGCCGGCTTTGATCGCGTTGGCGGAGATTCCTCGGGGCGCGAGTTCGACGGCGAGTTGCCGCAGGTGGGCCGCGAGTGCAGCTTTGGCCGCAGAGACGGCGCCGTACTGCGGGATCACTCGCATGTCGCCACCTGAGGTCATGCCGTAGATTTTGCCACCCTGGCCGAGGAGGCCGCGGCTGACCATGTCCTGGGCCCAGTAGACGACCGAGTTGGCCATCACGTCGAGGGTCATCTCCATTTGCCTCTGTGAGATCGGCCGATCTTCTTTCTCACCGATGTACGGTCCGAGCGTTCCGAAGGCGAGCGAATGCAACAGGATCCGGACTGACTTGGGACCGTCATGTCGATCCATCTGCTCGCGCAACCTGTCCAGCATCTCGGCGCGCTTGCCGGCGTCGGCGGCGTTCATGTTGTGGAAAGACGCCTGTCGTCCGTGTCCCTCGATCTGGCTGACGATTCGGTCGACGTTCGCCATCGTTGAGCGGCGGTCGAGGTGGACGCCGGCGATGTTCATGCCTGCCTCGGCCAGGGCGACAGCACAGGCGCCGCCGAAGCCGGAGGACGCGCCCAGAATCAATGCCCACTGACCGTCAAGTTGCGGATGTCGCACGGATCGGCTCCCTGCTGGTTGGCTCAGAACAAATTGCTTGAGAGATTACAGTCGCTGGGCGTTGGTGAATCGGCGAACAACCTCGAAGAGGATCTGGATGCCCGTGTTGAGTCCTTCGATTGGGGTGCGCTCGTTGTGGCCGTGAACTCCTGCAGCGAGCGAGGCGTCCATGAGTGTTGGGACGAATCCGTAGGAATGGACACCATGGCGTCGCAGGACGCGGGAGTCGGTGAAGCCGACGCAAGTTGACGGGATGATCAACGCGCCTTCGACCTGCTCACGCACTACGTCCTCGATCACGCTGACCATTTCGGTCTCGAAGCTGCTCGACGGTCCCATGCTGCCGAAGACGACTTCGACTTCGACTTTTTCGTCGTCGATCACATTGCGCATGTTCTTGATGAAGTCGTCGTACGACTCGCCGGGCAGCAGGCGGCAATCGAGTGTGGCTTCGGCGTCGGCGGGGATTACGTTGTGCTTGATGCCGCTCGTCGCGCCGGTGTTGGAGATGGTGTCGCGGGTGACGGCGGCGAAGGCGGGGTAGGTTTGACAGAGCTTGTTGAGGCTTGGGGCCGAACCGGCCCAGGCGTTGGCGTCGCGCATCCGTTGGATTGCTTCAGCGGTGTGCGGCTGGACAGTGACGGCTCGGTCCCAGTTTTGGATTGCGAAGAGGGCGCGGACGAGGCGTTCGACGGCGTTGTCGCTGTGCGGGGTTGAGCCGTGTCCGGGTTGCCCCTCGGCTCGAAGCTTGAGCCACAGCGGTGACTTTTCGGAGGGCGAGCAGGCGAACACGGGCCGATTGGAGCCCAGCAGATTGAGGGCGCCCATGCCGCCCTCGTTGAGCGCGAACTCGGGCTCGGTGATCCAGCCTTGCTCGTTCTGGTCGAGCCACTCCATGCCGTAGGCGGAGCCGGCTTCTTCATCGGCCACGGCCAAGAAAATGATGTCTCGGTTGGGCGTCAGATTCAGGCGTTTGAAGAGCAGCATGACGAGCAACTCGAGCGTGCCCATGCCCTTCATGTCAAGCGCGCCACGCCCCCAGAGCATGCCGTCCTGCTCGACGGCGGCGAACGGGTCGACGTCCCAGAACTCGGTCTGCACAGGGACGACATCGGTGTGGTTAAGGAGCATCAAGGGACGCTCTTCACCTGAGCCGTTAAGTCGTGTTCGCATCGAGACTCGGCCGGGGCCGGCCTCGACGTATTCGCATTCGTAGCCTTCGGCTTCCAGGTGGGTCGCGAGGAACTCGGCGGCGGCCTGTTCGTTGCCTGGCGGATTGGACGTGTTGATGCGGAGGTAGTCGCGCAGAACCGACGTGATCTCAGCCGTCACGTCGTCCCAGTTGACGCCTAGTTGGGGTGTCGTAGTCATAGGGCGAGTATAGGCATCGACGATGCAGCGTCAGGGCGGTGTCAGGGCGGTGTCAGGGCGGCGTCAGGGCGATTGGTCGGCGAGGATGGTCTTGACCTCGGCAGTGATCCGCGACATCAACTCGCCGGCCTTGTCGTGTATGGCAACGGAACAATACTGCGAGATGATGGTGGGATCGAGGTTGACTTCGATCATCGGGTGTCCACGTTGGCCAATAGCAAAGGCGAAGTCGGCCGCAGGCGAGACGACGGCGGTCGTGCCGACGAGGATGACACAGTCTGCCCTGGCCGACTCTTCATAGCAGCGCTGCAAGCAGTCGGGCGGAATTGGTTCGCCGAACATGACAGTGTCGGTCTTGACGATGCCGCCACACTTGTCGCAGCGGGGCGGAAAGATCTCAGGAATTTCGTCGAACGGCGCTCTCGTGTTGCAGTTGATGCACCTCAGTAGCGTGGTGCATCCGTGAATCTCGGTCAGGCTCTGTGCGCCGGCGGCGCGGTGTAGGCCATCGACGTTCTGAGTGATGATGTGTTTGAGAATGCCGATGCGTTCGAGCTCGGCCATGGCGTAGTGAGCGTCGTTGGGCTGCGCACTAGCGATCGTGGCCGTGAGTTCGTCCGGATTGCGGCGACGATCCGCGACGTTCTGCCACCATTCGGCCGGATCGGCCGAGAACTGGTCGTACTGGTTGAGCGGCGGCTCTCCATGTTTGGTCCAGAGGCCGTCCTTGCCGCGGAAGGTGGGGATGCCGGACTCTGCAGAAATGCCGGCGCCGGTCAGCGCGATGCAGTAGTGCGACTGAGCAAGTAACGCGGCCGCCCGCTCGATCGATTCCTGATGCTGGTCAGGAAGCTGGTCGACCGATTCTGTCATGTGCAAGTATTCCCTGGATACGACAACGCCCCCTAGCGGGGGCGCATCTTCTCGTGTGTCTTCGGCTCCCTAACGGGAGCCTAGACGGTCAACTTGAAGGACTCCAAAGATGAGATGGATATTGAGCTTGCGCATCTAATCCTCCTATCGATTCCCAACCAAGCTCATATTAGCCGATCGAAACGGAATTGTCACGCGGGTTCGAACGGGTTCAGACTGCGATAAACTGCTGACGTAATGTAGACAGTCGATGACCACCAGTTTACAAAGGGGCTGCGCGGATGCTGAGATTGGCAGAGCCGCTGGTCAGCAATCGCCTGGGCGGCTGGGCCACGGTGGAGAGTCCACCGCAACGCACTGCTGTCAGCGGTCGGCAATGGTCACTGCTGATCTTGACGACGGCCACATTGGTCGCCATGCTGGCGGTCGTGTTTGACATTCGGCTGTCGTCGGAAGGTGTGCTGCCGGCCGGATTGCCTGCGCCAACGGCCGTCGAATCCACTGAGCGAACCGCATTGGTGCCAACTCCGGCGACCGTGCCAGTACCCACTGCGGCCGCTCGACCGCAGAGTGAGGCAGCCGGATCGGTCGCCGAGACCGGCGCTCGATCCCTTACGACCGAGATTGATTCCCAGCGGTCGGTGCTCACATCGCCGGCAAGACCTCGTGAGGTTGAGCAAGGCGGAGCGACTGCCGCCGCACGGCCGGACGAGACCGTTGCTGCTTCGACCCAGGTCGACGGCGCATCGCCAGAAGTTGCCACAAGCGAAGCATCGGTCAGCGCGGCGGTGCTTGACGATCCGGCGTCGCGGATTCGCGACCACCTGGGCCTGCACGCCGCGGCGCTATTGCCGGTGTCATTCACCTATGAGGTACAGCAGAGCGATACCGCATCTAGCATTGCGTCCCGATTCGGTCTGGAAGAAGCGACGGTTCTGTTCAACAACTTCGACATCTATGACCCGAATCACCTGAGTGTGGGTCAGCTGCTGCAGCTGCCGTCGGTTGATGGTCTGGTGTACACCGTGCAGCCGGGGGACAACTTCGATTCCTTGATGGCGAACTTCCAGGGGGACGCGGAAGCGACGCTGGCGTATCCGGCCAATGGGATTTCCAGCCGGGACCAGATCTATGTCGGCCAGAAGTTGCTTCTGGTCCAGGGGTCGGCGTCGCTGCCTGCGACCAGCGCCGTTGCGTCCTCAGACTCCGGCGGCGGGCAGAGCGCGCAAGTCTGGACCGTGCCGACGTTCATCTGGCCCTTGGGATATGACGAAATTAGCGACCTGTTTGGGTCGGCACGAGCGAATTCCTTGGGCTACCACACGGGCGTGGACTTCACGGCAGCGGTCGGTACGATTGTCGGGTCCACGGCTGCGGGGCAAATATCAGTCGCGACGTGGGATCCGTCCTACGGCAACTGGATTGAGATCGACCATGGCGGCGGATATCGGTCGCGTTATGCGCACCTGAATGAAATTTGGGTCCGCGAAGGCGAATGGGTGCAGAGCAACGCTTACATTGGAACGGTAGGGAACACCGGAAATTCCTCTGGTGCGCACCTGCACTTCGAAATCATCGTCGACGGCCAAGCGGTCAATCCCTTGGCCTGGCTGAACTAGCAGATTTAGTTTGAACGCTCGAGCCGCATCAACGCGCCGCTCGAGGCGGAGGTAGGCATGAGCGCAGATGATCCTGGTTTTGATCCAGCGGGCTGGACTCACGATTACGCCACAACCAACGGAGTCCGCCTGCACTATGTGACCCAGGGCGAAGGCCCACTGGTGCTGTTGCTTCACGGATTTCCCGAGCATTGGTACTCGTGGCGCTACCAGATAGGTCCGTTGGCCGAAGCGGGTTTCCGAGTCGTGGCCCCGGACATGCGGGGGTACAACCTGTCGGACAAGCCTCGCGGGGGATACGACATCAAGAACCTGACCAAGGACGTCCGCGGCCTGATTCGCGCCCTGGGAGAGACATCCGCGACGATCGTCGGTCACGACTGGGGCGGCGTGATTTCGCTGCAATTCCCAATTGACTACCCGCAGGCGTGCGACCGATTGATCGTGATGAATGCGCCGTTGGTCCGCTCGTGGTACTGGGGCAAGCAGAATTACCCAAACAACACCTATGCGCTGCTGATGCAGGTACCGGGTTTGTCCGAGCGCAAGATGTGGTCGGATGTCGATGAGACGACGCGGCGCGTCTTCAGGGGCGTCGGAGAGAACGAAGATGCGTTCAGCGAAGAAGACCTCGAAATCTTCGCAGAGGCGCTGAAGCAGCCGGATGCGCTCTCGTCGGCGATGAAGTACTACCGCTCCATCTATTGGCCGAACTGGTTCCTGACCTGGCCCGACCGCAATCGGCGGATTACGTGTCCGACCCAATTCATCTGGGGACGTGAAGACCGCGCGGTCCGCTTGCCATTCATGGAGGAAGCGGCCGAGCAGGTTGACGACCTGCAGACGGTGCTGATCGATGGCGCCGGTCACTGGGTTCAGCAAGAGAAGCCCGGAGAAGTCACGGCCGCGATGCTGGACTTCCTCGCGCCGAACGCCGTCGGAGCGTCGCTACGATGAGCGACCCGTCGACGGAGTCTGAACCAATAGGTGTCTGGACTCATGGCTTCGCGGAGGGCTCAGGCGGGGTCAGGCTGCATTATGCCGAGGTGCGTCCTGAGGGTGACCTGAGCAGCGCGCCGCTGGCGATTTTGTTGCACGGTTTCCCCGAGTTCTGGTGGTCGTGGCGTCTGCAGATGCCGGCGCTGGCGGCTGCGGGATATTGGGTCGTGGCTCCGGATCTTCGCGGCTACAACCTCTCCGAAGCGCCATCGGAGATCCATGATTACGACATGGACCTACTCACCGAAGATGTGCAACGGCTGATTGGACACTTTGGCCGCGAGCGGGCCGTGATCGTTGGTCACGACTGGGGCGGCGCGGTGGCCTGGCAGTTTGCGATGGACTATCCCTCGTCGGTCGAGCGGCTGGTGGTGATGAATGCGCCGCATCCGGAGCGGATGGCTGAAGCGTTTGGCGGGAAACCCAACTTCCGGCAAATTGGCCGATCCTGGTACATGTTCATGTTCCAGATTCCGAAGATTCCCGAACGCTGGCTCGCGACCAACGACTATGAACGAGTCGGCTGGGCGTTTCGAGATACGGCAGCGCATCCAGAAGCGTTTCCGCCTGAAGTGCAGCAGGAATACCGACGCGCCGTGGCCCGCAATGGTCTCAGTGGCCCGCTGAACTTCTATCGCGCGGCAGTCAGGGCGGGCGCCCAGGAATCGCGGGCGCGATTGAGTGGCCGCTTCTCGGGGCTCGCGAATGCGCTGGACAACTTGATCGGACCATCTGCCGCGCAGCCAGCGACGTTTCCAACCATTGGCGCGCCGACGCTATTGCTCTGGGGTGAGCGCGACACAGCCCTCGGCAAAGAACTGACCGAGGGAATGGACAGCTTGTTCAGCGGCCCGTTCGAGTTGATGTATCTGCCCGATTGCGGGCATTGGGTGCAGCAAGAGTGCGCGGAGGACGTGAACCGGCTGTTGCTTGAGTTCCTCGAGCGCTACCGCTGAAGTGACGATGTCCGCAGTTGCCAGGAATCGGCTGAGCAACTTGCGTCGGTGGTCGAGCGCCCCCCTTTCAGCCCCCGCATCAAGTCCGGGGCCGGCTTTCGGCAGCTTCCCCCGCGCGGACACCCTTGATAAAGTCCTCTTCTCCCCCCTCGCGGGGGAGATGGCGCAGGCAGAGGGGGGCTCCCCATCTCACGGCCTATCTGGTCGCTGGCGGCGGACCCCCCTCTGTCACTCCGTGACATCTCCCCCCGCAAGGAGACCTTTGAAAAACTCCCCCTCTCCCCCCTTGCGGGGGAGATGCCGAAGGCAGCGGGGGGGCTCCCCATCTCACGGCCTATCTGGTCGCTGGCGGCGGACCCCCCCTCTGTCACTCCGTGACATCTCCCCCCGCAAGGGGGGGAGAGGGGAATCGTGTTTTTTGCAAAGGTCTCCGCGAGGGGAAAGCGAGGGGGGAAGCGAGGCTCAGAGTCGTTCGGAGGATTCCTAGGTCAGCGGCGAGTCGGGATCGAGGTCGGTCGTCTCTGCGATCCAGTAGCGGCGCCTGATGCCCATTGACAACGCCTCGAGGTCGGCGGCGACCCGGCGCTCGGTTGTGGCGTCGAGTCCAGCGCCTCCGCAGACGCCGGTCAGCATCGAGCGTTTGAATATCAAGCCGACCGACGCGTCGACAAAGGAGAGATCGCGCGCTTTGTGGGCGAGGAAGTATTGCATTTCCTTCGAATCGAAGGGGAACGGCCCACGACCATCGGTCGGCCACAAGCCCCAACCGAGGTAGCCGCCGCGCGCTACGTGTTCACGGACGGCTCGGTGATGCTCGATCACGTCTTCGACGTGGCCCTCGCGCGCATCGAAGTGAATCAGGTTGGGGCGTGAGTCGAGGACCCGCGTCCAGTTGGGCGAGGCGCAGCAATGAATGCCCGCCAGCGCGCCGATCCGCTGCACCGGCTCGATTGCCGCGCGCAGGACGGGCACGACTTCTCGCCAAGGCAAGGGGATTGACGGTTCACCAACTGAGGCTAACTCGGGCTCGTCGAAGAGGATGATGGCCTGGTAGCCAAGTCGCTGAAAGACTCGCGCCTGCTGAGCTGCCGCTTGGCCGAGCCAGGCAGCGAGCCGTTCGAGTGTCGGCAAATCCTCGTGCGGCGCGTTGCCGTTGGCGTCACGCATCCAGCGAGACAGGGTCAATGGTCCGACGATTTGTCCCTTGACGACCTTGGACTTGCGGTCTTCGGGAACGGTCGGCAGGCGATCGAGGAGCTGATGCAGACCTGCGGCACGTTCTCTGGGTGGGAGATCGGCGTTGGCGAGATCGGCGTCGGAGATCTCGCCGGACCAGGTGATGTACTCGCCGTCCCAGGATGCGCCGGGCAGGGAGAGCGCGGTCTGCGGGATCATTTGT
Source organism: Dehalococcoidia bacterium (assembly GCA_965261715.1). Lineage (GTDB taxonomy): Bacteria > Chloroflexota > Dehalococcoidia > Bin125 > Bin125 > Bin125. The sequence goes on along the minus strand of OZ253471.1, from coordinate 1,211,658 downwards.
TCCTCGGGCGTGCGGTTGGGCAGCTGGGGCCAGAATGGGAGGCGCCAGTAGTCCTCGAGGATTTCGGCGGTGGCTTCGGCGGCATCGGTGTGTCGAGTAGACCCGATGCCGCAGGGCAGGAGCGGCAGGTGAATGGGTGCGTCCACGTTCTCAACGCTTTCTGTGGAGATGTGGGCAGGGATGTACAAGCGGTTCGTAAACCCAGTTTACTGGCGCTTGCGGTTAAGCAGGTGCTCGAAAGTCGCTTCACTCCAGTGAATCGATTTCAAGTTCAACACTTCCAGTTAATTCCTTGCAGCGCTCTCGAAGCTGCAAGGATGTTGCTTGAGTGCTAATATTTTTGTCTAGTTGCTTAGGCACTTGTGCATTTTCCGATTCTCCCAAATGGGGAAAAACGGAGAGTCAAGCCACTAGGAGACATAAGGGGCAAGACGCATCAGCCGACGGCTTACCCGACAGGACAAGTGTACTACTATTGTTAGTGCAGGAGAGCGGAACATGACTCGCGCCGACGACCATACCGATGTAGCTGATGAATCGACCGCTGCGTTTGCGGGCGAAGCGACTACCGAGGAGCCTGGAACCACCCTGCCTGCCGCACGCGTTGTTCGCGAGCCGCTGATTGGACGGCACTTTACCCAGCCTGGTGAGGATGTCTACGCGCAAATTGAGTGGACCTATCGCACCGCGGCGATCACCTCCGATACCGGCGACACGATTTTTGAGCAGACCGACATTGAGACGCCATCATTCTGGTCGCAGACGGCGACGAATATCGTGGCGTCCAAGTATTTCTGGGGAGAATTAGGGACGCCTCGGCGTGAGACGTCGATGAAGACCCTGGTTGACCGCGTGGTCGAGACGATCACGTATTGGGGTCGCGAAGGCGGCTACTTCAGTGACGGGGCGGCGGCGGCGGCGTTTGCGCAGGAGCTGCGCTACTTGCTGATCAATCAGTACGCGGCGTTCAACTCGCCGGTCTGGTTCAACGTGGGCATTGAGAAAACGCCGCAGTGCTCGGCCTGCTTTATCAACGCCGTCGAGGATTCGATGGAGTCGATCATGGACCTCGCGAAGCGCGAGGCGATGCTGTTCAAGTGGGGCAGCGGCACAGGATCGAACCTGTCGACCTTGCGATCGAGCCGGGAGTCCTTGACCGGCGGTGGCAAGGCTTCCGGGCCGGTTTCGTTCATGCGCGGCTATGACGCATTCGCCAACGTGATCAAGTCGGGCGGTAAGACGCGCCGAGCGGCGAAGATGATCATCCTCGACGCGGACCATCCCGACGTGATGGAGTTCATCAACTGCAAGGCCGAAGAAGAGCGCAAGGCATGGGCGCTGATCGATGCCGGCTACGACGGCTCGTTGAATGGCGACGCGTACTCTTCGGTCTCATTCCAGAACGCGAATCACTCGGTCCGGGTCGCCGATGAGTTCATGCAGGCGGTCGAAGCGAACGGCATGTGGGCGACGCGGGAGGTGGTGAGCGGACAGGTCGTTGAGCAAATGCCGGCCCGCGACATTCTGCGCGCGATTTCCTCGGCGACGCATCAGTGTGGTGACCCGGGCATGCAGTTCGACACGGTGATCAACGACTGGCACACATGCTCGAACACCGACCGGATCTACGCCTCGAACCCGTGCTCGGAGTACATGTTCCTTGACGACACAGCGTGCAATCTGGCCTCGCTCAACCTGTTGAAGTTCTACGACCTCGAGACGCACGAGTTCGATGTCGAGGCCTATCGCCATGCCTGCCGGGTGATGATCACGGCCCAGGAGATCCTGGTCTCCAATGCGTCGTATCCGTCCCCGTTGATCGGCGAGAACTCGGAGAAATACCGTCCGCTGGGGCTTGGCTACACCAATCTTGGCGCGTTGCTGATGGCTCGCGGTCTGCCCTATGACTCGATCGAGGGCCGAGCGCTGGCGGCGACGGTGACCGCGTTGATGACCGGCGAGGGCTACCTGCAATCGGCGCGGATCGCGGAACGGATCGGTCCGTTTGCGGGATTCGCCGCGAACCGCGACCCGTTCCTTCGCGTGATGCGCAAGCACCAGGCCTCGGTCGGCCGGATCGACGGACTGGCGAGTGTGCCTGCCGTCGTTCGCGCTGCCGCCGATGACGCGTGGCGTCAGGCAGTCGAGCTAGGCGATGCGCACGGCTATCGCAACGCGCAGGCCACGGTGTTGGCGCCGACCGGCACGATCGCCTTCATGATGGACTGCGACACGACCGGCGTGGAGCCGGACATTTCGCTGGTCAAATTCAAGAACCTGTCCGGCGGCGGCTACTTCAAGATCGTCAACCGCACGGTGCCGGCGGCTCTGCGGCGCCTGGGCTACACCGAGAACGAGATCGAGCGCATCGGTCAGCACATTGACGAGACCGGGACGATCGAGGGGTCGGCGGACTTGAACCGCGAGCATCTGGCGATCTTCGATTGCGCCTTCAAGGCGCAGTCGGGAGAGCGGACCATCGCGCCGTCCGGTCACATCCGGATGCTGGGCGCAGTGCAACCATTCCTGTCGGGCGCGGTGTCGAAGACGGTCAATGTGCCGGAGCACACGACCGTCGAAGAGATCATGCAGACCTACATCGATGCCTGGAAGCTGGGCGTCAAAGCCGTCGCGATCTACCGCGATAACTCGAAGCGGATTCAGCCGCTGGAGACCGGCGAGCGCAGTGGTCCGGCTAAGGCGCAGGTCGCGGTTGAACCAGGACCGTCGTCGCCAATGGACAAGCCGGTCGTACTCGAGAACGCCATGTCGCCGCCGGCGTACCGGCGTCACCGCCTGCCGGACGAGCGCCAGGCGCTGACGCACAAGTTCACGATCGGCGAGCACGAAGGCTACATGACGATTGGCGAATTCGAAGACGGCAAGCCGGGCGAGGTGTTCGTACACATTTCCAAGGAAGGCTCGGCCGTCTCCGGTCTGATGGATGCTGTCGGAACATTGACGTCCGTTGCGCTGCAATCGGGCGTGCCGTTGTCGACGTTGGTGAGGAAATTCGCTCACATGCGATTCGAGCCGAGCGGCTGGACGCGGTCGAAGGACATTCCGCACGCGGACTCGATCCTCGACTACGTGTTCCGCTGGATGGGCACGAAGTATATGAACGAGGAGTCCTCGGACGCCGTGGCCAAGCAGGCACGGATGGCAATGTCGCCGGACGAGGTCAAGCTCGCGGATGAGTCGGCAGGACCGTCGCCGGTGATGCCGACTGCGGTCGCCGTACCGCTGGTCGATTCCTCGTTGACGGTGGGATTCCAGAACCAGCTCGATGCTCCGCCGTGTGCGGAGTGTGGCTCGATCATGGTGCGCTCGGGCTCCTGCTTCCGCTGCATGAACTGCGGCGCGACGTCAGGCTGCTCGTAACGGGCTCAGGCCGAGTCCTCGAGTTCCTTGATCAAAGCTTGGCGACGGTGCTCGTACTCGGCTTGGGACAGCGCCGTCCGCCCTCTCTCCAGCGCTTCGAGTTCTGGAGATGTCGGAGCCTTCTCGGCAGGCGCCAGCTGGCTTGAGGCGGGAGCCGGAATGTCAGGGCGAAGCGTCGGAGGCGGCGCCGGCCTGACCCGCGGTCCTCGTGGCGCAGGTGGCGGCAACTGCACATCCCCCTGAGCAAACTCCGACCTAGGCGTAGCGAGTTGGGGCGGTTCGCGTCGGACCACGACGAGCGTTCCCACGAACCGATCATGGACGCATTGTCTATCGGGATTCATCAGAATCCATCCGGCATTGATAATCGGTCCCAACAGACCGAACGCGTAGCCAAGCAGGCCGAGTAGGAGCCGCTTGATCACCAACTCGCGCATCCACATCCGCTGGGCTGTCACTAGTTGGCCGGACTCGTCGATCACATACAGGTTGAGTAACGATTTGGCTGGTGATTGGCCGTCGCGTGAGGTGTTCCACATCCAGACCAGCCAGACCGGCAGGAGCAGGAAGATCAACAGGTCAAGGAGTTCGCCACCGAGCCGGTGGACGTAGGGCGCTGCGTAGTCGCCTGAGGTTGGATGGGAGGTGAGGACACCGCACTCACTACAGAACGCTCCGACGCCGGGGTATTTGTCGCAGATCGGACAGTGTTCGGCACGCAAAGCGCTGGTGCTGCTCGCGTGTGGCGTGGACATGGGTTGTCCTCCGCCATAAGGCTACGACAGTTGGCTTTGCGATCCTCAGTTTCGCCACGGCGGACATTAGGTCGTCGTCAGTTGGGCGTTCTGGCCCGTTCGACAACGAGCGTGCCCAGGACCTTGTCGTGCAGGGTCTGGCGGTCTCGGTCCCAAAGCAACCAGGCGGCGTCGAGGAACGACACTGACCAAAAGAGAACGGTCAGCCAGAACCAGAGGATGAGGAACTCTTCCACCGAACTGGCGAACGCTCCGAACAGCACCAGAAGGGCAATAGCGATCAAGCCGACCGCCGCATCCCAACCAAACTCGCGCAACCAGACGTGGCTGGCGTTGGCCTGGTCGCCGTCGACTCGGTGGATGTACAGACCAAGCAGCGATTTACCCGGCGATTGCCCGCGCGGCGCGACGATTGCCAGCCAGATCAACCAGCCAACACCGATGGTGAGCCAGATGATCAGGTAGTCGAGTGAGAATGCGCCCAACCGTGACCAACGCGACGCGGCATATGCACGCCGTTGCGGATCGCTGCTGAGAATCTCGCAACTGGAGCAGAAGTAGGTTCCTGGTCCTGAGGGCCGGTGACAGACATTGCATTCGAGGACGAACGTCCTGTCCGACGGCGAGGTCACAGGGCACGGAGTTCCGCACTGGTCTGTCGCACTGCGCGAATACTGATGACCAGCGTGCCAAATACGCGGTCGTGGAGCGTTTGCCGATCAGCGCTGAAGAAGATGGCGGCGCCGTCGGCGACTACGACCAGGGCAATCAGGGCCACGACGAGGCTGGCGATGGCAGACTCCGGATACAGGGAGCTGATCAGGACCATTGGCGTGTTGATTGCGATGCGATATCCCACTTCGCGCGCCCACATCAATTTGCGAGAGGCTGGCGCGCCGTCGATACGGATGACCTGAGTTGAGACGAGCTGTTTGCCGGGAGTTTGACCGCGTTTGGCGACGGCGGCGAACCAGATCAGCCAGATGACGGATCCCAACCAGAGCTCAAGTGACAACACCCCGCCGACGCTGAGCAAGCTCAGGGCGATGCCGATCACGGCTGGGATCAACCCATCGGCGATGGAACCCATGAAGCGCGATGTGCGGCTGGCGGCGTAGCGCGGCGAGTGTCCATGTTCCGCGTCTGAACGAAGCACCCGACAGGTGGTGCAGAACTTGACGCCCAGATTGGTGTTCTTACCGCAGGCGGCGCAGATTGCTCCGAACAGGCCGCGCGGCGGCGGTACAGATTCGTCGAGTGGCTCAAATCGACCCATATTCGGCGCTCCTGGCCCTGAGCTTAGTAGGGCAGAGCCGAAGGTCGGTAGTCCTTGCTGCGTAGAGCGGCCATCAGATCGTCCAAGGTGCGGATGTCCGCCGCGAAGTCGGTTGCCGCGGTACCGACTTCGTGAAGGGCGTGGGAGTCACTGCCACCGATCGGCGGCAGAGGCCTGGTCCGGCCCCTTGACGAGGAACTTTGATTCTGTAGTGGACCGTCGCAGCCGTTGAGCCCCTCCACGCCATCAAACATATCCATGGCGTCTCGTGGCACGCGCAACCCCGGATCGCGTGCGGGATGCGCCAGGAACATCAGAGCATTGTGCTCGTCGCATAGCGCTCTGAGGCGTTTGGAGTCCGTGATTCGCGGCACGAGCGACGGCAACCCGTAAACCAGGACATGTCCGAGCTCGGTCGTCACTTCGACTCCGGGCAACACCACGATGCCGATCTGCTCGGCCAGACGCGCGGTGCGATCAGCCGCCCAGACGACGTCGTGCTCGGTCAGGATGACGCCGTCGATGCCTCGCTCCGCCGCATGGGCCAGGGCTTCGTGGGGCAGCAAGTTGCTGTCGGTCGAGTAGACCGAGGTGTGGGTGTGCATGTCGATCAGCATGTAGGCCAAGCGTCACGCGTACGGGCGCGTGGGTCAACCTTAAGTTTGATCGTCAAGAGGCCCGGCCGCAGTTGTAGGATTCGCACGTGAGACTGATTGAGATCACGGCAGCGTTGGTTGAAGATGAGCGACAGCTCGACGGGAGCCGGCATGTCGAGATCGTGGGCGATACTGAGGATGCCGACGCCGCTCTACGATTGGTTGTCGACCGCGACGGCACGGTAGTGGAGGCAGAGTTGAGCCTCGAGATTCACGGGGTATCAGACGGGATATACGCGGTGATCGGTTTTGATCAAGATGTGCAGCTGGCCTCGCAAGACAGGTTGGACCTTCAATTGCGCGGCGACGACGGTGAGCTTGTGCTGCGTCAGCGCGATGACGGGGACATTGATCTGTCCTTGACACTGTTCGGCGCGCAGGGAGACGAGGCGTGAGCCGGGTTGCGGTGCTGGCCGGCGGCGTGGGAGCTGCGCGGTTTCTCGATGGACTGGTCCGAGTTGTGCCCGCGCCCGACGTCACGGCCATCGTCAACGTCGGCGACGACATGGACTGGTCCGGTTTACACATTTCGCCGGACCTGGACACCGTCACCTACACATTGGCCGACCTCGTGAATCCGGAAACTGGTTGGGGACTCAGGGGAGAATCGCGCAGGACGCTGGACCGGCTCTCTGAGTTGGGCGGACCGGACTGGTTCATGATCGGCGACCTCGATCTGGCCACGCATCTGTATCGGACACATCGGCTTGCTCAGGGCGACCCACTTTCGGAGATCACCCGCGACTTTACGCGGCGCTTGGGCCTTGAATGCGGTATCACACCGGTCACCGACGATCGATTGCGGACCGTCGTTCGCACCGATGCGGGAGAATTAGCGTTTCAGGACTACTTCGTGCGTCGACGAGCCGCCGATCCGGTTCACGCTCTGCGATTCGACGGCGCCGACACAGCGCGTCCCGCTCCAGGCGTGTTGGACGCCTTGCAGTCGGCGGATGTCATCGTCATCGCTCCGTCGAACCCATTCCTCAGCATTGATCCGTTGTTGAGCGTTCCCGGAGTTCGAGAAGCGATCGTGTCAAGCAGTGCGCCAGTCGTGGCCATCAGTCCGATCATCGGCGGTCAAGCTGTGAAAGGTCCGGCGGCGGACATTTTGCAGTCCCTGGGCCACGATGTCTCGGCCCTGGGCGTGGCCCGAATCTATGGCTCAATCGCCGACATCTTCATTCTCGACGAGGAGGATCAGTCCCTGGCGCCTGAGATTGAATCTGAGACCGGGATGCGCGTCGTCGTGATGGCGACGCTGATGACGGACGTTGCGGCGAAGATGGCGTTGGCGTCGGGAACACTACAGGCGGCGCTTGATGTCAGCTGACGCAACAGGTGTGATTGCAGTCGTACCCGTCCGAGGTCTGCCGGCCGGCAAGCGCCGCTTGGCGGCGTTGTTGGATGTGGACGATCGCAACGCCCTCGTGTTGGCCATGCTGGATGACGTCACTAGGGCGCTCGTGGCGGCGGAATCGGTCGAGCGTGTAGTGATCGCATCGCGCGACGTCGCAGCTCGCGATGAGGCTGCACGATTGAATGTCGGGTTCCTTGACCAGACTGAGTTGCGTCTGGGCTACAACCGAGCCGTATCGTTCGCTCAGGAAGCTCTGGCTGATGCTGACGCGCTACTGATCGTGCCGGCCGATGTACCGCTGATTACGCCCGACGCTGTTGACCTCGTGGTGGCTTCGGCGCCCGATGGTCCTGCGGTCGTCGTTGCTCCAGCACATAACGGAGGCACCAATGGATTGTTCTTGCGGCCACCCGGCGTGATTGCGCCGCAGTTCGGTCCATCGTCTGCGCGAGCTCATGAGCAATCGGCGGCAGCGGCCGGCGAAGCAGGGGTGCCATTTCGCGAGGCGCAGATCGACGTATGGGCGTTCGATCTCGACACGCCGGCCGATCTGCGATGGCTGCAGGAAGTGCTGCCGCAGCTACCGGAGGAGATTGCGCCGAATACGCGCCGCTGGCTGGCGGCGCATGTCGATCGGACCGGGACCGCCGATTTGAGTTGCGGCTAGTGTCTGTTCACCTGGGTAGTGAAGAGCGGCAGATGGCGCATTCCGCCTGGACGATGCGAGGCGGGACCCCCTCAGCCTTCGGCAGCTCCCCCTGCAAGGGGGAGCGGGGAAATCGCAAGCCCTATGCCCTGGGCAGGCCGAATCCTCGCTGGGCGATGATGTTGCGCTGTAGCTCGTTGGCGCCGGCGCCGAAGGTCGGCATGACGGCGGCGAGGTAGCCGTTTTCGGATGAACCGTCGATTGGCGCTCGCGGGTCGTTGCCGTTGAGCTGGCCGTAGAGTCCCATCGCGTGGAGCGAGAAGTTCTGCAGCCGTTGCATCATCTCGGTTGAAAAGATCTTGACCTGGCTGGCCTCGTAGTTAGGCGATTCCTCGCGCTTGAGCATGTCCAGGATGTTGTAGCTCAGGTGCTGGAGGACTTCCAGTTGAACCTTGAACTCGGCAAACGTTCCCGCAACGCCGGCGTCGTCGATTGGCCGACCCATGGGCGTATCCGACCTGGCCCAGTCGATCAGGCGGTCGTATACGGCTCGTACCGACGAGACGGTGAAGATCGAGATGCGCTCGCGATCGAGAGCGTGCGCGGCGTAGTACCAGCCGCGGTTCTCCTCGCCGACGAGGACGTTGGACGGGGCGCGGACATCTTCGAAATAGACCTCGTTGGTTCGGTAACCGGCCATCGTCCAGAGCGGCCTGACCGTGATCCCGGCCGACTTCATGTCGACCAACATCATCGAGACGCCGCGGTGTTTGGGCGCGTCGGGATCGGTGCGAGTGGCAAGCCAAACGTACTCGCTGCGGTGGGCTCCTGAGGTGAAGCGCTTGATCCCGTTGAGGATGTAGTCGTCACCGTCCTTGACGGCGCGTAGCTGAAGTGAAGCGAGGTCGGAGCCGGCGTCCGGCTCGGTGTAGCCGAGGGCAAACTCGACTTCGCCTCGGGCGATTGGCGGGAGGAAGCGCTCCTGCTGTTCATCGGTGCCAAAGCGCATCAGCGTCGGGCCAACCTGTTGGGTCGCGACGGTTGCCTGTGGCGCGCCGGCGTAGTTCATTGCCTCCCAGAAGAGGTACTGCTCCTCCAGCGAACGCTCCTGTCCGCCGTACTCGGCCGGCCAGGACATGGTCAGCCAACCACGCTCGGCGAGGAGCTTGCGGAATCCGCGTTCCTCCGTCATGGTGTCTTTGGTCGGGTCGCCAATCTCGGTTCTGAGCTCCGGCGTCCATTCCTGGTCGAGGAACTCGTTGACTTCGGCCTCGAAGGCGAGTGCTTTGTCGCTGAAGCGGTATTCCATGGGTGAGGCTCCCTTGGGTGGAGTGTTCGTGTTTGAGCGGTTTCGGATTGCTTGAATGTTATCGCAGGGTCGAGAGGGCCTTGTTGGGCGCGGTGCGGACGATGAACCTAGCTGCACCGTTGAGGACGCGGCTCGCCGTCGCCGCTTGTGCCGCCATTGTTTCCAAAGCCGGGTGTTGGGGAACACGCGCGCGCAGGATGGCAGGCCGGAGCACGATCAATGCGGCGAGGAAGGCGAGGATTGCGAACGACATCGGTGGGAACAGGGTCTCCATGCCGAACACCTGGGCGACGGCGCCCAAGGGCAGGCCGGCGAGTTGCGCGATGCCCATGCCGAGGAAGACGAGCCCCATGATTCGGCCGCGCATCTCGTTCGGCGTCTCGTGTGCAAGCGTGGCGTTGGAGGAGACCATCGCGATCGACATACCGACACCCAACAGGAAATTGCCGGCGATGGCGTTCAATGCGGTCGCGGGGTTGACGAAGACGACGAAGCCCAGCGCCATCACGATGACGCCGGCGGCGGTCAGGACTCCCTTGCGCTCGATCCAGGAGAAGCGAACCATGATGATTGATGCGACCATCGCGCCGCCGCCCCAGAAGACGGCGATAAAACTGAACTCCGACCAGGTCGCGCCGACAACTGTGGTGACCCACTGCGGACCAAGCGTGCCGGTCGGCGGCATGATCAGCGACATCATCAGGACGACGATGAGGACGGTCCAGAGGATCACCGGTTTGGAACGCGCGTAGCGAAGTCCTGCGCCGATGTCGCGGAAGGCTTGCCCGCGACCAGTTCTACGGGCTGCCATATGGGCCGCGGAGAACACGGTGCGGTAGGCCATCATCGCGAGGATCAGGACTTCGCCCAGGTGTCCGAAGGAAGAGATGGCGAAGACGGCGCCGTGTCCCAGGCTGTCGATCATGAGACCAGAGGCGAAGATGGCAAAGGGCATGGCGAACTGCATAGCGGCCGAGTTCAGTGCGATACCGGTCGAGGTCAGACGCGGGCCGAGAATCTCCGGGGTGATCGCCTGGCGAGTCGGGCCGTCTATGGCGTGAGCGGAGGAGGCGATGATGGTGAGGACGAAGAAGATGACGATGTCGGTGATACCACCGGAGCCGGTCCAGATCATGACGGCGATCAGGATGTTGCTCACGAATGCGATCGCCTGAGTGACCATCAAGAGGCGGCGGCGGTCGAAGCGGTCGGCCAGTGCGCCGCCGAAGAGCCCGAAGCCGATCATGCCGGCGCCGCGAATCGTGCCGATCGCGCCAACCATGATGATCTCGATGCTGTCGTCGGCGACGAGCTGGATCCAGGCGATTGAGGCAACGAACTGCAGCGGCATCATCGATTGACCGACGATGAAGCCGGTCAGCAGCAGGCGGAACTCACGTAGTCGGAGCGGCTCCAACATGCCGGGACGCGTAGGAGGCGACTGGGCGGTCATGCGGATAGTTTCGCCGCTTCGAGGACCGTGTGCCGGGGCCCCTGATGGACTTTGGCGACTCGGTCAGCTCCAAAGATGGTGGCGAGCCGCCGTTGGAGATAGCGGCGGAGTCCATTGACGGCCACGACAACGAGCGACCCTTCGTGCTTCAGGGCGTCGTAGGCATCGAGCAACAGCTGATCGATAGCGTCGTTCCCTGCCTGGGCTGGCAGGTTGGAAACGACGAGGTCGTATGCGCCGGCGCTGTCGCGAAGCTCTCTCGTGCCGTCGCTCAGGGTCACTGCTGCGTTGTCCAGGTGATTGCGTGCGGCGTTCTCGGTGGCGGCCTCGACGGCGCGGATGTCTGTATCGACCATATCGATATGCGAGGCCGGCCAGCGCGCAGCGAGCGTCAGTCCGATGGCACCGTAGCCACAGCCGAGGTCAAGAACACGAGGTAGCGGTGGGAGCGGCTCTAGCTCTCGCAGCAACAAGGCGGTTCCTTCGTCCAGCGCTCTGGCTGAGAACAGGCCGTGACGGGCCACCAATTCGATGGGGTGGCTACTTAGCTCGATGGTCACTATTGGCGGTTGCGCGAGGCGCTTGCGAAGCGATTCATGGTCAGTCGACTTCCGGGCTGGCAATGTCACGCCAGGTCTATCCGTGCGGAGACGGGCCTGAACTCGTCCATGTGGTCCGGGTCCATGCGCCGGACGATCCCCGGATAGATTCCGGTCCGCTTGCCGGCATTCGCTCCAGCGACCGCGAATTGAATGTGAGAGGGTGGGAGACCTTCGACATTGGTTGATCGAGATCCGCTTCGGTAATGCCTTCACGCTTGAGCGTTGGCGCCGTGATGCCTCCGCCGACGCGGTCGGTGGCGAGACGCTCGCGGATTGGCAGCGCGGTCAGCTCCATCATTGCTTCTCGGATGTCGGATTTGGTCCAGCCGTCGCGACGGAAGACATTGGCGTGCTCGGGACTGAGCACCAGCATCGATGGGCCGATCTGTCCGTTGGGGCTGAAGATGCGCTGGAAACCCATCGCGAGTGAGCCGACCAGCGCTCGCGCGGTGCGGCTGTACTCGTCAACGCAGATTCTTGGTCCACCGATGACAGGCAGGAGGGTGACGACGCTGTCGTCGGGCTCGTATCCGTGCTCGACATGCAGCGGTTGCCAGGGCGACGCATCCTCGTGCTCGGCGAAGGTCAATGTGAATTTGTGCGCGCCGCCCTGGACAGTTTGGTCGATCTCACCCTCGCGAGCGCCTCCGATGTTGCGCAGCACCAATCGCAGGGCTCGGCCGATGGTCATGTTGGCTCGATTGCCCTGACCCAGCGCATTTAGACCCCAGTTCATCCCGATTCGCTTACGAATGGGGCCATTGACGATCATCATCGGTGAGATGCCGTCGGTGCTGGCGATCGTCCCATGCAGCGGAAATCGGCCCGCGGAAGCCGCTCGGACGGCGGCCAGGATTACGGGCAGATACTCGGGAGCGGCTCCGGCCATGACGGCGTTGATTGCAATCTTCTCGACCGTCGCCGGCGCGTAGTTGGGCGGGATTTTGCCAATGACTTTATCCGGATGACGGGAGGTTCCGCTCAACATGCGCTCCACGCGCTCGGGCGTTGGCGGTACGACTGGGAGGCCGTCGGTCACATGTTGGTCGAAGAGGAACTCGTAGATGTCGTCGTGGTCGACAACGTCAATGGCGCGCGCGCGCAGCTCGGTCATGAACGGACGAGAGCGGACGGGGGCACAAATGTTGGCGGTGGAACAGCGGGGTTGCCGTCGCCGAAGATTCCCTGGTAGATACTGGTCCACTTGCCGGCATGGCTGCCGGCCATGGTGATCTGAATGAACGAAGGGTGAGCCACCTTCGACATCGGGATGTCGAGCTGGTCCCCGCTCAGGCCATACTTCTCGGGCACATACTCATTGATGCCACCACCCATCGTCGGGGTCTCGAGGCGCTCACGCAGCGGCAAGGCGGTGAACTCCATGATCGCTTCGCGGATGTTGTCCTTCGACCATCCGTCGGCGCGGTAGACATCGGCGTGCTCGGGGCTGATGACGAACATCGAGGGTGTGACCTGGCCACGCGGCTTCAGGACCTGCTGGAAGGCCATCGCGATTGAGCCGGTCAGCGCGCGCGCGGTGCGGCTGGTTTGATCGATGCAGATTCGAGGTCCGCCGGTCGTGGGCATCAACGAGACGACGCTGTCGTCCGGCTCGTAGCCGTGCTCAACGTGGAACGGCTCCCACGGTGAGTAGTCCTCGTACTCGGCATAGCTCAGTGTCCACTTGTGGCCGCCGCCCTGGATCGCCTGTTCGATCTCACCTGGTTTGGCTCCGCCAATGTTGCGCAGCATCAATCGCAGCGCTCTTCCGAGCGTTGAGTTGGCTCGATTGCCCTGTCCCAGGGCGTTGAGACCCCAATTCATGCCGATCTGCTCTCGCACGGGTCCGTTGACGATCATCATCGGCGCGAGACCGGCAGTCGTGGCGATTGAGGCGTGGAGCGGGAAACCTCGGCTGGTGGCGGCTTCGACGGATGCGAGGATCGTGGGGAAGAAGTCTGGCCTCGCGCCCGCCATGACGGCATTGATCGCTGCCTTCTCGACGCTCAGTGGCGCGAGGTTGGGCGGGAGCACGGCGATGACCTTCTTGGGGTCGTTCCAGTGCTCGGGAGCGGCGTCCAGCATCCGGTCGACCCGCTCGCGGGTTGGCGGGACAACCGGCAGGCCGTCGGTGATTCCCTGGGCGAACATGAACTCATAGACATCGTCGTGTTCGGCGATTTCGATGATTCGTGAAAAGAAGTCGGAGTCGCCGGGCACGGCAATGCCTTGTCGGTTGTTGGTAGGGGGGATGGGAGCCCCCCTCTGCCTGCGGCATCTCCCCCCAGAGGGGGGAGAGTGGGAAGTGGACCGCATCCCCCCTAGACGGGGGAGATGGACGGTTCGTGGCGATTCTGTCCCCGAAGGAACGAGACGAAGGGGACACCTGATCCGGCGCCTGTCGTTATTCGACGGGCGCCATCAAGGTGTCGAGGATTTCGTCGATAAACCGCTCAGCGTGATTCTGCATCTCGGCATCGGTGCGATCCTGCATCGGATGCGGGATGAAGACGCGACGTACCTCTTCGAGTCCGAGTCGCTCAGCCTGGTGGCTGGCGGCCTTGATGAACTCGGAAGTGGCGACGAAGACGCTGGGCTTGCCCTGCAGTTCGAAGTAAACGGTGTCGTGCACACTGCACGTCGTACAGGATCCTCAATCAGCCAGCGCTTCGATGACGAAGTCGCATTCCTCCAAAATCGCTTGCTTGATCGGTTCGGGGGCAGGCTTGGCGACGGTCGGCTTCATGAAGCGTCGCGTCTCCACGCCCGGCGCGCGCTCGTGCAAGAGCTGCTCAAGGCGGTCGAGGAAGACATCGCCGCGCGGCTTGGAGATGTCGAGCAGAGCAACCGTCCCATGCAGCGCCTCGGGGCGCGGCGTGAGAGAGCGCTTGATCGGCACTCGTTCGTCAGTGGGGTCGAGGATCTGGGTAACCATGGGGCCTCTCCATCAACGCGCCGACTGCAGGGTCGCGACGCGCGTTACGCGGATTGTGTGGGGAGTTTCGTTCGTATCTGTTCGACTTTGTTCGATTTTGTTCGGATCCGTTCGGTTTTGTCGGCATGATTATGCGCCAATTTTTGCGCTGGTCGGGGTCGAGTACACGCCGCCGGCCCAGCCGCCGAGGATTGTTGAAAACTTCGCCGCCGACGAGCCGGCGACGACAAGGATGATGTTGGACTTGTCGCGGAACTTGGCGATCGGCATATCGAGCGCCGCCTCGCCGCCGAAGCGTTCGACGATTTCGGGAGGCAGGCCGCAGCCGGCGTCCTCTGAACGTAAGCGATATTTCAGCGGGATGGATGTTTCTTCCATGATGCACTCGCGCACATCATCTTTGGACCAACCTGAGCGCCCAAAGATACCGGCGTGATCCGGAGAGAGCACGACGAGCGTGTCGACCATCGGCGACTTCGGGTCTTGCATGCAACTCATGGACATTGCGAGGGTACCGGCCATGCCGCGACCGTCGCGCGAGCGCTCGTCGGCGATGGTGGCTGGGCCGCCGGACATCGCCATCAAGGTGGCGACATCGTCGGTCGGCGCGAAGCCGCGTTCGACGGCGAGGGAATCCCATGGATTCGCGTCCTCGTTCTCGGCGAAGTTCATGGTGAGTCGATGTGGGCCGCCCTGGGTGGCACGGTCGGTGCCGCCGGGAAGACTGCCGCCGACGTTGCGGGCGCAGAGTCGCAAGGCCCTGCCAATGGCTGCGTTGGCTCGGTTTCCCGAGCCGAGCGCGCCGTGGAGGTAGTTCATGCCGATTCGGTCGCGAATCGGCCCGTTGAAGATGCCGACGGGTGTGGCGCCCATCGTGGTGGCGAGGACACCGTGAATGTTGAATGACTCGGTGCAAGCGATCTCGACGAGGGTGATGATTGAGGGCATGTACTCGGGCTTGGCTCCGGCCATGACCGCGTTGATCGCGATCTTCTCGACCGTGATCGGGGCCAGGTTGGGTGGCATGATTGCCACTTCTGCCTGCGGATCTCTCGTTGTGCCCTGGAGCATTTGCCAGACGCGCTCGCGGGTCGGCGGGACGACGGGGAAGCCGTCGGTGTAGCCCTGCTCGTACATGAACTCGTGGATATCGTCTCTTGCTGCGAGATCGACGAGGCGCGAGAGCAGGTCTCCACTTTTGATCGCTTGCAGCCGCTCGTAGACGCCGGGCTCGTAGTTGCGAGCCCCGCAACCAGGTCGCTGCACGGGCAAGGAGTCCCAGTCGATAGCGGTGTCGCCATCGGGACGACCGGCCAACGCCATCGATTCACTGGCGATCTCTCGCCATTCGTGCTTGTCGAAGCCGAAGGTCTGCAGGGTGCAGTTCTGTTGTTCGTCGTAGAGGAAGAGCGTCGGTACCGTGTCGATATCGGTCTCGTAGGACAGATCGAGTGCGTCGTCGTCCAGCAGCGGCATCGTCAGATCGTGTCGGTCCTTGAGTATGGGAATGTCGTCGCTCTTCTGGACGGCGACCCAGACGTCGAGTCCGTCGTCGGTGGCTCGGTGAACGGCTTCGAGCAGCGGCAGGGTCAGATTGCAGGTCTCGCAGTCTTCTTTGACCAGCGCCAATAGCACCGGCCGTTGCGGCGGGAACTGCATTTCCTGACCGTCGGCGTTGCGGAGGGAAAACTTGGTTGGAGGGTGCATGTCCGTAGTTTAGCGTTGATGCTCGCGAGATTGACGCTGTTGCGCGTTAGCGCGACACTATGGCCAATCACGATAGCCGGAACGGTTGAGGGGTGTGATCCAATGTCCCAGGTTCGACGCTTTCTGTTGGCGTTAGTGGTGGTCGGCGGGATGTGCGCTCTGACACTTGGCGCCGCGGCCGCAGGCGAAGACGCCATCGAGGAACCGGCACAAGTAGCCGACGCTGGTGGCGAGGATGACGATGGCATTCACGTCTCGGACGCGACGCTCGCGACTTCCCTGTTCATTCCGTTCGTTTTCGTCGGAACGACACTCGCAATCTTCATCTGGGCCATCGGCAATCGGGCCAAGCGAGATGACGACGACACCCCGATGCCGTGGTGGCGGACGCGTCAGTGGTACACCCGAGGTACGGAAGAGGACGAGGCCTAGGAATCCTCTGAACAACTGGTGTCGCAGGCTGAGCGGGGACTCCCCTTCAGCCCCCGCATCAAGTGCGGGGCAGGCTTTCGGCAGCTTCCCCGCGGAGGGGGGAAGCGGAGATCGGAGTTGTTCAGGGCATTCTTAGGAATCCTCTGAACAACTGGTGTCGCAGGCTGAGCAGGGACCCCCCTTCAGCCTTCGGCAGCTTCCCCCGCAGAGGGGGGAAGCGGGGATCGGAGTTGTTCAGTGCATTCTTAGGTCGTTCGCCCTCCGGCTAGAGGTTCCGGCTAGAACAGCAGCTGCCCCAGGCGTCGTCGATACTCCGCCACGACCGGCTGGTTCTCGCCGAGCATCCCGAAGATCCCGAGCAGCGTCTTGCGAGCGACTTCGTCGCCCGCCGACTTGTCGATGTGCACCGACTCCAGCAACTCGTCGAGCGCTTCCATCCACTGACCCTCGAGCGCAAGCAGGCAGCCGTGTCGGAAGCGTGCGAGCGCATCGGTTGGTTCGGTCGCGACTGCGAGCCTGACTTCGTCCGGTTCGTAGCCATCGAGTGTGGCCGCGAACTCCAATGACATGAGGACGCTTTTACTCATTGGGTGATCGGGCCAGCGACGAGCGAGCTCTGCTGCGCGTTCCGTCTCACCCATCCGCGAGAGGATGGCGGCGAGACCGACTGTAGCGGGTTCGTGGTTGGGATCTTCTTCCAGCGCCGACTCGAAGTGCAACCGAGCGATTGGGATCTGGTTTTCCTGCATCATCCGATAGCCCTCGGCGGCTTTGATGTCGGCTTCGGAAGGGACAAGGGAATCGAAGAAGGTTCGTACCTGTTCCTCGGGCAGTGCGCCGACGAACTGGTTGACAAGCTGTCCACCGACAAACGCAAACACGGCCGGGATGCCCTCGACCTGTAGAGCCTGGGCGACCTGCGGGTTCTCGTCGGTGTTGACCTTGACCAGTTGTACTTGGCCGTCGCGCTCGTATGCGAGTTTTTCCAGGATTGGACCGAGTACGCGGCAGGGGCCGCACCATGGCGCCCAGCAGTCGACGATCACGGGAAGCTCATGGGAGCGCTGGACCACGTCCTGAGCAAACGTGGCATCGGTGGAGTCGATGACGGCCGCAATGTGTCCGTGTAGGTTCTGCGGTTCAGCGGAATCGGCTGGCTGAACCGGCTCTGTTCGCTGTGAGGGCGGAGGGGTCTGTCGAATCGGGATCGGCGCGGGTGGGGGAGCAGGCGGTGTTTGCTGAACTCTGCGCATCGGTTGTCCCGACGCGGAGTAGATCACCGGACCGGATGGTTGCGGCGGCTGTTGCTGCGGTGGAGGCGCGCCGCGTTGAACTCGGTCGCGAGGGAACGGGATCGGGTCAGGCGGACGCTGGGTCATGCGAGTCTCCGGTCGGCTGACAGCGCTGGTTGATCAGCCGGGATTGGCTACCAGTTGGTGTAGCGCTTGCGCTTGGGGAAGTTGGCGGATCGGTTCTTGCTCGAGTTGTTCTCGAAGATAGCGGCGATCACCCGCCCGGAGTCGCTCTCGCACGTAGGGCACGGTTGCGGCTCCGAGGCGCGAGACATCGGCTGAATTCGCTCGAAGTTGTCGCTGCACTGTTCGCAGCGATAGGTGTAGACGGGCATATCGGAGGTCTCCTGCAAATACGAATCTGTGGCACTTGCCTATTGCAGCGAGTTTATCGCTAAGTCGGTGGTCGCGACGCGACGCGCTGAATTGCACGCGCGGCAGTCGAAACGCGGAGGGCCCAGGCCACCTCCTGCACGTCGTGGACGCGGACGACATGCGCTCCCAGCCAGGCGGCGAGCACATTGAACGCAACGGTCGCCTCGAGCATGCCCGGGCGTCCCTGGGCGTCATGTGAGCGTAGCTCGCCATGACCGAGCAGTTCCGCCAGGAAACCCTTGCGCGACGCTGAGATCAGTACTGGATGACCGAGCAAGGAAAGATTGGGCAGATCGAGCAGGAGACGCAGATTATCTTCCAGGCCGCGACCAAATTGGAAGCCGGGATCGATCCAGACATCCGGCGCACCGGCTTCCTCGATCTCGGTTGCTCGCTGGTCCAGGTACGTCCGCACTTCAGTCGCGACATCCTCGTATGCGTGTTCAACATCACGGTGTCGCTGTGGCCGGCCGCGCATGTGCATCACGGCGATTGGCGTCTTCGTGTTGACGGCCACGGCTACGGTCTCGGGGTCGGCGCCGCTAATGTCGTTGATCAAATGAGCGCCGGCGTCGACGGCCGCGCGAGCGACTGGCGCGGTCCAGGTGTCGACGGAGACCAGGTGACCCTCGGCCACCAATGCTTCAACGACCGGCGCGACTCTGGCGATCTCCTCGTCGGCCGAAACTTTCGCTGCTCCCGTTCGGGTCGACTGAGCGCCAACGTCGATGATCGAGGCTCCGGCGACGCGCAGCGCTTCGGCTCGGCGTGGGGCGTCTCCCACGTCGACGATGGAATCGATGACGGGAGAATCGGTCGCCACGTTGAGGATGCCCATGACGTGGCAACGATCAGTGGCGTCGAGCGTTTGTCCGCCCAAGTGGATCAGCATCGTTGTCGCCTCAGCGCCGGCGGGTGAGGTAATGCGGGCTGTGTCCGAAGAAGACCTGGGCGGCTTCCATGATCGATTCGTTCAACGTCGGGTGCGCGTGAATGGACTCGGCCAAGTCGGAGGCGCGAGCTCCCAGCTCGACGGCCAAGACGCCCTCACCGATCAGCTCGCCCGCGCCGGGTCCGACGACCTGCATGCCAAGCACGCGATCCGAGCCTTCCTCGATCACCAGCCGGGTGAGACCGTCGTTGCGACCTGATGCGGTCGCACGGCCCAATGCCGCCCAGGGAAAGCTCACGGTCGTGGCTTCAATGTCGAGCGCACTCGCGTCGGATTGGGTGAGTCCGCACCAGGCGATTTCCGGGTCGGTAAAGATCACAGCCGGTACGGCGAGTGGACGGAAGGCCGACGGTTCTCCGACGATCGCTTCGACCGCGACTGAGGCTTCTGCCGTCGCTTTATGGGCGAGCATCGGCTCGCCGGCGACATCGCCGATTGCGAAGATTGAAGGTTCCGCCGTGCGTCGCTGGTGATCAGTGACGATGAACCCGCGGTCGTCGATCTGCGCCTGCGTCCGTTCCAGGCCCAGCCCGGCGCTGTTCGGTCGCCGACCCGTGGCGACCAGGACGCGCTCGTAGACCTCGGTTCGCTCGACACCGTCCTTGTCGACGATGACCGCGGCGATTCCGCCTTCCACTTCCTCAAGCGAGGACACCGACGTGTTGACGTGTGTGGCTTTGAGTCGGGCTCGCAAGCTCCGTTCGAGGATGCGCACGAGATCGCGCTCGACGCCGCTGAGGACTTCCGGCAAGGCCTCGACGACGGTGACTTCCGTCCCGAGTTCCGCATAGACAGTTCCCAGCTCCAGGCCGATGTAGCCGCCGCCGACGACGAGTAGGGATTCTGGAATGTCTTTCAGCTCGAGCGCATCGGTCGAGTCCATGACGCGATCGGATTCAAGCTGTAGCGATCGTGGGACTGACGGAGTGGAGCCAGTGGCGACGATCAGAGCGTCGAAATCCTTCGGTAATACTTCGCCATTGCTCTCGATGTTGAGTTGCCCGGCGTCGCGGATTCGTCCGTAGCCCTGCTGGTATTGCACGCTGTGCTGACGGCGGAGCAGCCCCAACCCGTTGGTCATCTTGCGAACGACGCCGTCCTTCCAGTCGCGGAGGGCGTCGACGTCAATCGTCGGGTCGCCGAATGTCACGCCCCAATCGGATGCGTGACGAGCTTCGCGGATCAGCTTGGCGACGTGTAGAAACGCCTTCGAGGGAATGCAGCCCTCGTACAGACAGACACCGCCAGGTTGCGCTCTGGTATCGACGAGTGTGACATCGAGTCCGCGTTCGGCGGCGTGGAAGGCGGCGGGGTATCCGCCGGGGCCCGCGCCGAGCACCACGAGGCGGAACTTGTCGCCGCCGGAGACCACGCCTCAGCTCCCCAACGCCAGCACGAGCGGCTGGCGGATCACGTCGGCGATCCAGGTCATGAAGCGCGCGCCGTCGGCGCCGTCCATGGCTCGGTGGTCGAACGTGAAGGAAAGCGGAAGGATGCTGCGCGGTTCCCAGTTGTCGAGCGCATCGGACCAGATCGGCCGGCGTTCGGCTCGTCCGAGGCCAAGGATGGCTGTATTGGGATGATGGATGATCGGCGTGAAGTGGCCGGTGCCCATGCCACCGAGATTGGTCACGGTGAAACTGCTGCCGCGGAAGTCTTGCAGCCCAAGATCGCCTGAGCGCGCTCGTTCGGAGATGTCGGTCAACTCGACGGAGATCTGGATGATGTTCTTTTCGTCGACGTCTCGAATGACCGGCACAACGAGTCCACGTGGCGTGTCGACCGCGACGCCAAGATGGACATAACGCTTGAGCACGAGTTCATTGTTCTCGGCGTCGAGGGAGCTATTGACGTGCGGATGCGCCTTGAGCGCCGCAGCGGTGATTTTGAGCAGGATGGCCGTGATGGTCAGGCGACCGCCGGCCTGTTCGGCTCGGCCTCGATAGTCGCGGCGGACCTGCTCGAGTTCGGTGACGTCGGCGGTGTGGAACAGCGTGACGTGGGGGACCTCGTGCCAGGAGACCGCCATGTTCCTCTTGATCGTGCGCCGGAGCCGACTCATCGGGACCCGTTCGACGGCGCCGAACTCGGAGAAGTCGGGCAAGGCGCCGGGCGAGAGGGCCGTGTGGCCCAGGCTTGGCGTCTGAATCGGCGTTTCTCGGGAGTGACGTTTGATGTCACCCTGATCGATCCGGCCTCCCGGTCCGCTACCCCTGACGCTGCGGATGTCGACGCCGATTTCGCGGGCAAAGCGCCGCACCGATGGCGAGGCAAAGACGGGTCGAGATTCGAGATCGCTCTCAAGGAGTGGCGACGGAGCGGCGGCTGGGACGTGCAGGATTGGCGCCGGATGATCTTCCTCGGCGGATGGCAGCGGAGGATCCGGAGACAGCGGCATCATCTGGCCCGAGTCAGCCTCTGTAGCGGGAGTCAGTTGAGCCGGCGCTGCACGGTTTGGGGTTGGCGTGGCGGGTGCGACCGCTGCTGCGTTCGATGCCGAATTCGATCCTGAACCCGCGTTGAGATCGACGCTCAGCACCGGGTCTCCCGGCCGGATGGTGTCTCCGGCTCGGACGTGGATCTCGGTAACGTTGCCGGCAACCGACGAGGGCAGGTCGATCGTGGCCTTTTCCGTCTCGATCTCGATGATCGCTTGCTCCAGGGCAATCAGTTCGCCAACGCCGACGTAAATCTGGATGACATCTGCCTCTTCGATGTCTTCACCCAGGTCGGGCAGGAGAGCAAGGCCGGCATTGGATGCGGTGGTAGTCATCTGATTTCCTATCGCAACATAGGATCAGGTCGCGTCGGGTCGATACCGAGTTGATCGCGGGCTTTGAGCAGGAGGTCGCCATCGATCTCATCACGGCGGCTGAGCGCGCTCAAGGCAGACCAGGCGACGTGATTCGCGTCGACCTCGAAGAAGTCGCGCAGAGATTCGCGGGTGTCTGAGCGACCGAACCCATCAGTCCCGAGGGCTGTCAGCGAGCCGGGAAGCCAGCGAGAGACCAGATCGGGAAGCGAAGCCATGTAGTCGGTCGCCGCGACAATCGGCGCATCGCATGATCCGAGCGAAGTTTCGAGCCACGATTCACGGGGCTCTTCAAACGGATGCAGCCGGTTCCAGCGATCACTCTGCAACGCTTCGCGCCGCAGCTCGGTGTACGAGGTCACCGACCAGACGTCTGCGCGGACATCGTAGTCATCCTGCAGGATTTGCTGCGCGCGGCGTACTTCGTTGAGGATTGGCCCGCTGCCGAACAGACGCACCTGTGGCGCCTCGCAGGGTGACAGCGAATAGATGCCGCGCAGGATGCCCTCGCGGACGATCTCCGACTCGGGCATCGGCGGCTGTACGTAGGATTCGTTCTCGACGGTGACGTAGTAGAAGATGCTCTCGTCTTCGTCGTGCATGCGGCGGATGCCTTCTTGCACGATCACGGCAATCTCGTAGGCGTAGGCGGGGTCGTAGGCGATGAGATTAGGGATGGCCGAGGCCAAGATGTGGCTGTGGCCATCCTGGTGCTGGAGACCCTCGCCGTTGAGCGTGGTCCGGCCGGCTGTGGCCCCAATCAAGAAGCCGCGCGTCCGGGCATCGCCGGCTGCGTAGGCCAGGTCGCCAATCCGTTGCAGCCCGAACATCGAATAGAAAATGAAGAACGGGATCATCGGCACCTTGAGCGATGAGTAAGCCATGCCGCCGGCGATGAACGACGACATCGCTCCGGCCTCCGTGATGCCTTCTTCCAGAATCTGACCGTCGCGAGTTTCCTTGTAGTAGAGGAGGCGATCGGAGTCGACCGGCTCGTACAACTGGCCGGTGGAGGCGTAGATGCCGAATTCGCGGAACATGCCTTCCATGCCGAAGGTGCGCGACTCGTCGGGGACGATGGGGACGATGTGTTTCCCGAGTTCGCGGTCGCGCATCAGCCGGCTGAGCATGCGCACGAATCCCATGGTCGTCGACGCTTCACGCTCGCCGGTGCCTTCGTGGAACTCGGCGAACGTCTCATCGGGCGGTGAGGTGAGGTGCGATTTGGGCGATCGGCGCTCGGGCACATGGCCACCGAGCGCCGCCTTGCGCGTGGAGATGTAGGTCGCCTCGCGACTGTCTCGCGAGGGACGGTAGAGCGGCGCGCCGACGACCTCGTCGTCCGACAACGGGATCGCGAAACGATCGCGGAACTGCATCAGCTCGCGTTCGTTGAGCTCTTTCTGTTGGTGAGTAATGTTGCGGCCCTCGCCCGCCTCGCCGAGGCCGTAGCCCTTGATCGTTCGAGCGAGGATCACGGTTGGCGCGCCGCGATGGTTGCTGGCGGCGGCGTAGGCGGCGTGGACCTTGAGCGGATCGTGACCACCGAGTCGCATGCGCCAGAGCTCGTCGTCTGAGACATCGTCGACCATCTGCAGCAACCGGGGATCGACGCCCCAGAAATGCTTGCGGATGTAGCTGCCGCCGGCCACCGTGTATTTCTGATATTCGCCGTCGACGACTTCGCCCATACGTTGGATTAGCAGACCGTGCTCGTCACGAGCGAGCAGCTGATCCCACTCCGAACCCCAGACAACCTTGATCACGTTCCAACCGACACCTCGGAAGACGGCCTCAAGTTCCTGGATGATCTGACCATTGCCCCGGACCGGTCCGTCGAGGCGCTGGAGGTTGCAGTTGACAACGAAAACGAGGTTGTCGAGCTCTTCCCGGGATGCGAGCGCGATCGAGCCAAGCGACTCCGGCTCGTCGGTCTCGCCGTCACCGAGGAAGCACCACACCTTGCGGTCGGTCCGCGGCAACAGGTCTCGGCTCTCGAGATAGCGGATGAAGCGGGCCTGGTAGATGGCCTGCAGCGGTCCGAGGCCCATCGACACCGTGGGGAACTGCCAGTACTGGTCCATCAGCCACGGGTGTGGATAGGACGGCAGACCACCGGACAGCTCTCGGCGGAACTTATGTAGCTGCTCCGGTGAGAGACGACCCTCGACATAACCGCGCGCATAAATGCCGGGCGCGGAATGGCCCTGGAAGTAAATCAGGTCGCCGCCGGAGGGATGGTCCTGGCCTCGGAAGAAGTGGTTGAATCCGACTTCGTAGAGTGTGGCGGCCGACGCATAGGTCGAGATATGACCGCCGATGCCGTGGTTGTTCTGATTCGCCTCGACGACCATCGCCATGGCGTTCCAGCGAATGATCGACTTGATTCGCCGCTCGATATTGAGGTCGCCGGGATAGGGCGGCTGCTTCTCGATCGGAATCGAGTTGACGTAGGGAGTCTGCGAGGTGACCGGCAGTCTGATGCCGGAGCGCTGAGCTTCGATTTGCAAGGTCTGCAGCAAGCGGGAGACTCGCTCGGGTCCGCGCCGACGCGCGACATCTCTCAGCGAGTCGATCCAGTCGTTGGTTTCCAACCAATCGTCGGCCCCTGGGGCATCAGGAACACGATCAAGCGCCGATTGCCACGGGGATTCAGAAGTAGTCATCGTTACGCCAGTCTACTCAACCAGACCTTCCCTCCCCGTAATGGGACGAGCCGATAGATAGAGTTAAAGAAACGGAAGCGGTGTCGGGAACGGTATGTCAATATCGGCAGCGGAAGTCTCGCACCGACATGAGGAACGCGGCCTTGAGCGCTCGCAAATCGTTCAATCTGCGCGCCTCGACACGGCCCCATATGCAGGGGCTGCGACCTGGCAGACGCGAATGGCGAGGGAAGTCGTTGACGGTTCACAGCCGGAAATCGTCGTTCTGCTCGAGCACATGGCTGTCTACACGCAAGGGCGACGTGGGGGTCGAGAGCATGTGTTGCAGGAGTTGGATGCGCCGATCATCGATACCGATCGGGGCGGGGATGTGACGTTTCATGGTCCCGGTCAGTTGGTGGTCTGGCCGATCCTGCGCTTGCGAGAGCGTGGTATCGGCATTGCCCGCTACATCCGTGGCCTCGAAGAAACGGCCATTCAGACTGCGCGTGCCTTTGGCGTCGAGGCCGGACGCGTTCGAGGCCGTCCGGGAGTCTGGATCGGCAATCGCAAACTTGCCAGCGTTGGCGTGCGTGTGCAGTCGGGAGTGAGCCGCCACGGGCTGGCGCTGAACTGCGATGTCGATCTCATGTGGTTCGACGGCATCCGCGCCTGTGGGATCGCGGACAGCAGCGCAACTTCACTGTCTAATGAAACGGGGAGACGCATTGGCGTCGCCGATGCCGCAGCAGAGCTCGAGCGCTGCTTCGGCGAGGAGTTCGGGCTGCGATTGTCGCCGGTCCGAGGGTTGAGGGTTTCCGAATGACCAGCTTGCGAGAGCGAAAACCGCGCTGGATTCGGGCCCAGTTTCCCGGAGGAACACGCTACGGCGAGATCGTCCAGCTTCTGCGCGAAGAGACGCTGAACACGGTCTGCCAGGAGGCGCGCTGCCCGAATATCGGCGAGTGCTTCAACCGTGGCACGGCCACCTTCATGATTCTTGGCGATACCTGCACGCGAGCCTGCGGCTTCTGCGCCGTCACATCAGGCCGCCCATCGCCGATTGACTGGACCGAGCCGCGTCGTCTGGCTGAAGCGGTGGAGCGGCTCAATCTGGCCTACGTGGTGATCACGTCGGTCAACCGCGATGACGCTCCCGATGGCGGCGCACAGATTTTCGCGTCGTGCATTCAGCTCATTCGTCGCAAACGGCCGGAGACTGAGGTCGAGGTACTGATTCCCGACTTTGAAGGCAACTGGGATGCGCTGGCAACGGTGTTGTCGGCGCGCCCGACGGTGCTGAATCACAACGTCGAAACGGTCCGTCGGCTCTATCCGCTGGTGCGATTTCAGGCGCGCTACGAGCGGTCGCTGGAACTGCTGAAACGCGCAGCAGACTGGACTCCGCACATCCCAACCAAGACGGGATTCATGCTCGGGCTGGGCGAGGAGCGTGACGAGGTCACAGAGTTGCTCGAAGATCTCCGTGCCGCCGATGTTGACTTGCTCACGGTCGGTCAGTACCTGCGTCCGTCGGCCAAACACTTGCCCGTCGCTCGCTACGTGCCGCCGGACGAGTTTGAATCGATCAAGGAGGAGGCGCTGGCGCTCGGCTTCCGACACGTCGAGTCGGGCCCGATGGTGCGAAGTTCCTATCACGCCGACGAGCAGGCGCGATCCGCTCGGCTGGTTGACGTACAGCTGCACCGGTAGGAATCCTCTGAACAACTGGTGTCGAAGGCTGAGTGGGGACCCCCCTTCAGCCTTCGGCAGCTTCCCCCGTAGAGGAGACCTGTGAATAAGTCCCCTTCGCCCCCCTTGCGGGGGAGATGCCGAAGGCAGAGGAGGGGCTCCCCAGCTCAAGGCCTATCTGGTCGCTGGCGGCGGACCCCCCCTCTGTCACTCCGTGACATCTCCCCCCGCAAGGGGGGGAGAGGGGATCGGAGTCGTTCAGAGCATTCCTAGGACTCTTCAGCCTCGCCATCACTGAGCGGAATCAGCAGCACATCGCCGGGGTGAATGAAGCTGAAGCTGTCGAGCTGATTGAGATTCATGAGCGCGTCAACGGTGGAGTCGTAGCGCTCGGCGATGTCGTAGAGCGTGTCGCCCTCCTCGACGATGTACTCGAAGGTGTTCGCCGCCTGGGGGGTCAGGTCAACTTCCTCGGATGCATCGTCAGCCGGCGAGGCGGCCTGGGGTGCAGCCACGACGATCGGCTTGACGGGCGCGGACGACTGCTGGGACTCAGTCGAGGCCTGCGGACTGGCGGTCGAGTTCTGCGGTGACGCCACTGACGTAGCGGTCGTTGACGTCTGTTGGATTTGAGTCGCGGATGGCGGATCTACTTGTGGGGTCGCCGGTTCGCCGTCACGGCTGCGGTCGATAACCGAGACATTCTGGTCGAGGGCGGTCGATGACTCCTGAGGTGTCGCTTCGACAGAGCCGATTGCTCCACCCACGAACAGCAGGATTGCGAGCGCGGATACCGGAGCCAACAGGCCGGCGAGCGGTACTCCAGCCACCGGTTGGCCAGACAACTCGATCTGGGAACCGGCGAGGCCATACGCGCCCACGTTGGTAAACGGCGACGAATCAGTCGGCGCGTAGGGATCTCGTTCGAGCAAGAATCGGTCGCGCCACCAGAGGTAGGCGGCAATCAGCCCGGTCAAGATGCCAACGGCAAGCAGCCAGAAGCCGTGTCCCGGCCAGGTGAGACTGAAGACGAGGAGCAGAAGAAACGCGGCGGCAGCGGACGCTGCGGCCGATTTGAGGTTTATTCTCATGACGGTCGTGGCCACGCCGCAGAAGCACCGACAGATTCACTCTAGCCGAGGAGTGCATCGTGGGAGCATGAGGCTGACAGTTCAGGTCGCGTACACTCGCGGGAAACACGCAGGATGATGCGCTTCGCGATGGGCGAAGGACCGGCGTGAAGGGAGTGCCGCGCGATGCCGCAGACGCAGTCCGATACGCCGTCGCTGAACGAGTTAGCGGAGGCCGCCGGCCTGGACATGGAAGAGATGGACGGGCACCAACGCGAGGTCGGCTCGCCCGACATCTTCGAACGTATCTCGCACTTCCAACTGGCCGACCAAGCGCGCGCCGTCGGCCTGTACCCATTCTTTCAGCCGATTGAAGTGAATGACGGGCCGGAAGCCATCGTCGACGGCAAGCGCGTCATCATGTTGGGTTCCAACAACTACTTGGGACTCACGCGACATCCCAAGGTGCTTGAGGCTGCGCACGCAGCACTGGACCGCTACGGACCCTCGATGACGGGGTCGCGCCTGCTCAATGGCACGAGCCCGATTCACCTCGAACTTGAGGAGGCGCTGGCCGACTTCCTGGGTGCGGAGACGGCGATTGTCTTCTCGACTGGATACCTGGCCAATCTGGGCGCCGTTTCCTCGATGGTGGATCGCCACGGCGTGTCGGTCCTCGATCGCGATGTGCATGCCTCGATCTACGACGCAGCCGGACTCGCCCTCGGCAAGTACACCCGATTTCAACATAACGACCCCGTGCATCTGGACCGCGTGCTCTCGAACCTGCCTTCCGATCAGGCG
The DNA here is from genome assembly GCA_965261715.1 of Dehalococcoidia bacterium. Taxonomy (GTDB): domain Bacteria; phylum Chloroflexota; class Dehalococcoidia; order Bin125; family Bin125; genus Bin125. The sequence continues at coordinate 1,183,504 of OZ253471.1, read as the reverse complement.
CGGTTGGTGTTGATTGACGGCGCGTACTCCATGGGCGGCGATCTCGCTCCTTTGCCCGAGCTGCGGGAGGTCTGCCGAAAGCACCAGACGCGGATGTTGGTCGACGACGCTCATGCGATCGGCACCGTCGGGCCAACCGGACGCGGTACACGAACGCATTTCGGTCTGGAAGAGCCGGACGATCTGACGATCGGCACGTTCAGCAAGACGTTGGCCTCGGTCGGCGGATTCTGCGCCGGACCGCGGAACGTGCTCGAGTACATACGGCACTTTTCGCGTCCAATGTTGTTCACTGCGTCGCTGCCTCCTGCCTCAGCGGCAGCGGCGCTTGCGGCGCTGCGACTGATCGATGAAGAGACCTGGCGGGTCCAACGGGTTCAAGAGCTTGGCGCGCGAATGCGCCAGGGATTGTCCGACCTGGGATTCGACGTGGCCAACTCAGCCACACCGATCATTCCGATTCGGGTCGGGGACGAAGTCCGTACCGCTCTGTTCTGGCGCGACCTGCTCAACCACGGCGTCTATACCAATGCGGTGATTGCGCCGGCCGTTCCTCGCGGACAGGCGATTTTGCGCACGTCCTACATCGCGACGCATACCGACGAACAACTCGAGCAAGCGTTACAGATCTTTGCCGAGGCCGGGCGTCGTAATGGCGTGATTGACTGACCGATCGTGCGCGTACTGTTGACTGGTGGCAGCGGATTTATCGGCGGACATGTGGCCCGCGCGCTGGCTCAGGCGGGCCACGAGTTGCGGCTGCTGGTGCGGCCGAAGAGCGATACCTCGTTGGTCAAGGACGTCGACTTTGAGCGGGTCGTGGGCGACCTGCGTCAGGCGGACACCTTACCGGCGGCTTGCGAAGGTATGGATGCCGTGGTTCACGCCGCGGCCGTGCTGCGGGCGGTCCGTCAGGGCGACTTCATGCATGCGAACCAAGAGGGCAGCGGAAATCTGGCAGAGGCGGCATCGAAAGCCGGTGTGGAGCGATTCATCTACTTCTCCTCAATTGCGGCTCAGGGTCCAGCTCCGAGCGCTACGCCCGAACCGCCGGAAACGAGGCTGCATCCGGTATCGGCGTATGGTCGCTCGAAGGCCGCCGGCGAAGACGAAGTGCTCAAGCAGCTAGGTCAGATGCAGATCGCCATCGTGCGTCCGCCCATGGTCTACGGACCAGGTGACACCGGCCTGCAGATGTTCTTCTGGCTGGCCCGGCGCCGGATTTCAGCCCGCTTGGGTGACGGGGCCAATCTGGTCGATGCGATCTATGGCCCAGACCTGGCACAGGCAATCAGAGCGATTCTGGACGCGCCTGCGCAAGAACTTGCTCGATATCACGCGTCCAGCGACGAAGGTCCGTTCACCTGGAACGACCTCCTCTCGACGTTGGAGATCATCGCCGGCAAGCGGCTGTGGATTCCGACGCTGGCGCCAAGCGTGTTTCACGGCTTCGCCCGTGGCTCGGAGGCGTGGGCGATGCTGACTCGGTCTGAACCCATGCTGGACCGCACGCGGGTCGTGGAAATGCGACAGCCGGCGTGGATCTGCGATTCCTCGTCGCTGACTCGAGACACCGGCTGGCGAGCGGCCACGTCGCTGGAAGACGGGATGCGGGAAACCATGGCGTGGTACCAGCAGCATGGTTGGGCCTGATCACAGGATTCAAATGCCGAGCCTGTGGTCATTCGATCTGGACGGGGTATTAGCGGAGCCACCGTTTGGATGGAATCCGGCGATCAATCGAGATGTGGGGCTGCAGCCAAATGGGGATGCAATCTTGCCACCGGCGCACGCCGAAGATCCGATTGACCGTGTCTTAAGTGCGACCTGGTATCGCTTCCGCTATCTGCTGCGACCTCCACGCCCTGACGCGCTTGAGGCTGTGCGATTGGCTGCGGAGCGAGGGAGCGTGATTGTTCTCACCGGTCGACACGAACGAGGACGGCGACAGACACAGGATTGGCTTGAGCAACATGGATTCGCAGAGTGGATCGACGTGTTGATCATGAACGGCTCCCGCCTCAAATCGGCCCGCTACAAGGAGGCGTATCTGAGCGGACAGGATGTGGCGCTACACGTTGACGACGACGCCGCGACGGCTGCGCTGTTGGCCCGCAATGGGGTTTCGTCCGCGCTCGTGACATGGCCGCGCAATCGCGATCTGACGTATCCATCCGGTGTCATTCGCTGCACGAATATGAGCGAAGTTTGCCGTCTGATCGAGCGATTGGCGTCCGATGATTGAGCCGCTCGACATCTCGGCCCCAGCCGAACGCGTTTGGAACCTGCTCCGCTCGGAGGCACAGGCGGGCGTTGAGGAAGGCCAAGCTCTCGTGCTGTCCGAGGTGCGAGAGCGCGAGCTCCTGCTGGAAGTGCATATGGGCATCGGATTTCGGGTGCAGCATGCGTATCAACTGGAGCGGCGAGGTGACCAGTGCGCCGTCAGTGACAATGTGCGGCCGATCGGTTGGCGTTGGCGGTTGAGCAACGTCTTCCTGTTTGGACGAGGCATGCGCCCGCTCGAGGCCGCTGCTGCACAGGGTCTGCTCAACCTCAAGGCCGCCGCCGAGGGAAATGAAGAACAGGCAGGCTAACGAGTTTCGCTTGAGATGCCACGTTGGTCTACGGGACCTTCCACAAGATGTGGATACTGTGAATAAAATGGTCAAGCGATTATGTGTACAATGTGGATAGCGGTAGGGGTGATCTTTGATTGAAGTAAGGCACAAAAGGTGTTTGTTCAAGATAGATTGCGGACGGTTCGTTTCCTCCGATTCATTCTCATCACCTCAGTGGTGCTGGTGGCGTTTGTCGCCGGCGCTGCGCTGAACATTGTTGCTGCCGAAGACCCCGAGATTGCGGAATATCCCCTGGTTGAAAAGTCAACCGCGATTACTTCAGCGGCCACCTTCACCAAGAGTTTGAGCGGCAGGGTCTACGTTTGGGATCAAGGACGACTGCGACCGGCATCCCAAGCCCGAGTTTCTACCGGGAATGCCCTGGTCCGAACGGATAGCAGCGGGCGATTCGAGTTCAGCCCCGACGAGCGGAGCGGTTCGCTGTCGATCGTCCAGCCCGGCTACGACACCGTCAGGCGTCCGATCTACTACGACCAGTCGGTCGTTGTGCTGCGGAATCTTGTCGTACGGGCGATTTATATCCCCTTCAGCGAGGTCACCAAGCCGGCCGTACAGGCCTGGGCGCATGATCTCGTTGACCGCGATCTGATCAATGCAGTGGTTGTTGACTTGAAAGATGAATCAGGTCAGGTGTTCTCGTTGGCATCGACGCCGACGGTCGAACAGATCAAGGCAGCCCGCAATGGCGAATCAGTCGCCGCATTCCTTGAAGAGCTTGAGAACAAGGGCGTCTACCGGATCGGCCGGGTAGTGACGTTCCTCGACGACACATATCCCCGGTGGTTCCATGACAATGCTCTGCACCACGTTTCCGGAGGACTGTTCAAGGATGGCATGGGTATTACCTGGTCCTCGGCCTATATGTCCGGCGCCCGCAGATACAACATCGAGATCGGAGTCGCGGCCGCTGACTACGTCGAAGAGATCCAGTATGACTACGTACGTTTGCCGTACGAGAACGGACTGCGCGAGCGGCTCGAGAATACCGAGGCTGATCGCGTGGCGGCCATTACTCGTTTCGCTCGCGAGGCCAGCGAGGCGCTGCACTTGGCCGGACTGGCCGTCTCGTTCGACACGTTCGGGGTGATCTCGACGGCCGGAAACGATCAGGGCATCGGACAATCGGTCGAAGGTCTGGCTCCGCACCTCGACTACGTGTCGCCGATGGTCTATCCGAGTGGTTGGTCTCCGGGCTCGTTCGGATTCGAGTATCCGCCGGAGCACCCGGGGACCGTGGTCCGGTTGAATGTCGAGGCGACCGTTGATCTGGTCAAGGAGCATGGCTCGGCGTTGGTCCGGCCCTGGCTGCAGGACTTCCGCGACTACCAGGCCCGCAATCTGCCCTACTACGCCGAGGAAGTGCTGGCCCAGATCAGAGCGACTGCGACTGCCGGCGGGATTGGGTTCATGCTCTGGGACCCGTCGCTCAACTATCAGCAGGTAGCGCTTGAACATGCGCTCGCCCTGACCTGGAACCCATTCGGATAACGCAGGCTCGGAACCTTCAGCTGATTCCTAAGAATCCTGTGAATAACTCACGTCGGTAGCCGATCTGGGACCCCCCTCGGCCTGCGGCAGCTTGCCCCGCGAGGAGACCTTTGCGAAACTCCTCTTCTCCCCCCTCCCGGGGGAGACGCCGGAGGCAGAGGGGGGCTCCCTCTCGCAGTGCCTATCTGGTCGCTGGCGGCGGACCCCCCTTCTGTCACTCCGTGACATCTCCCCCCGCAAGGGGGGGAGAAGGGATCAGAGTTGCTCAGCGCCTTCCTAGATACCGTTGCCCCAGCCAGCGTCAACCAGGAATCGGATGAGTTGGCCGTTGAATTCCTCGGCGCGCTCGAAGTAGACGCTGTGGCCGGTCGCTGGAATCTCGTAGTACTGCGATCCCGGCACGTGCGCATGGGCCGCGCGCATCGCCTCCGGAGGTATCAGCGGATCGTTGCCACCAACGACCCAGAGGATTGGCATTGAGAGCTTGGAGACGGCGTCGGGATCAGGAGCCAGCTCCGAGAGCGCACCGGTTAAGGCCGGATCGCGCGGTGGATTCAGTGCCATGATCTCGTCATAGAGGAACGCCAGGGCTGGATCTCGCTCTCGCAGGCTCTGGTCGAACGCCAGAGTTGCCAGACCCTCGGTCTGAAGTCTGGCGCGGGTCGCTTCCCAGGACGGACGTATTGCGTCCGTCATCAGACCACCAATGGTGTCAGCCATGACCAGGGCCGCAACACGCTCCGGCGCGCGAACAGCCGCTCCAAGACAACTCCAGCCACCCATTGACTGAGCGACCAGCGCGGCCTGTTCGATGCGTAACTCGTCCATCAGCGCGAGCAGATCATCAACGAACGCGGCCGGTCCGGGGCCGCCCGTTGGAATGCTGCGTCCCCAACCACGGTGATCGAAGGCCACGCATCGGTAGGACTTGGCGAACACCGGCACTTGTTGCCACCATGAGAGGTGATTGCCTCCGGCACCGTGGGCGAAGATGATGGCCGGACCGCTGCCGGTCTCCTCGTAGTGGATGTCGCAGTTTGGTCGTTCCAGGGTCGGCATCGAGTCCTCCGAATCAGCAACACGTACGCTTCTGATGCAGAGGCGAGGCTACCAGCTACCTCGGTCGGGGAGTTCGACCAGATGTCAACGCTGCGAATTGTGCTGACCGGCGCCAAGCAACCGGTCGGACTGGCGGTACTGAGCGAGCTCCAACGCCACGACGTTGAGCTTGCGCTGTTGGAAATCGATTCGGCTGACGAACTTGAAATGCGGCTCGATGGAGCGACGCACGTCGTCCATGCTGCGTCCCAGGTCGAGCCTGGTCGAACCGCTGCCGACTACACCGCGGCGAACGTTCACACCACGACGGCGCTGTTGGACGCCTGCCGGCAGCAGGACCTCGAACAGGTCATCTTGATCTCCACGACGGAGACCTATGGTCGACGTCTGCCACCTTGGCCCGTGACAGAGAGCTGGGTTCCGCGGCCGCTGGGTCCGGCGCTCCAGAGCCGAGTCGCGGCCGAGCGGGTGGCGAGAACCTATCGGCGCCGCGTGCCGCTCTCGATCCTGCGTCCAGCGCCGGTGATCGCCGATGGCGGCGGTCCGGTGATGAAGATCATCCGACACTTCGTTTCTCGACCGCGGGCAGCCCTGGTCTCGGGAGGCGAGGCGCCAGTGTCGATTCTGGCCGGCGCAGATCTGGGCCGGGCGGTCTGGGCAATGCTGAGTCAACCAGAAGAGGCGGTCGATCAGGTGTTTCACGTGGCGTCGGCGCACACGACGTGGCGAGAACTCGCCGTCGAAGCCTGTCAACTGCGGGGAGTTGAAGAGCGATTCTGGAACGCGCCGTACCCGCTGGCTCAGGCGCTGAACGCGCTCAGGCTGTCCGGCTGGGTACTGCCCGAGCCGGAAGGCGTCGACTCCTACATCTCACTGACGGGCCGACCACATCTCGTAGACGACTCAAAGGCGAGGGTGTCGCTGGGCTACGCACCGCTCCTGGGGGTGCGGGCAGCGCTGGCCCAGGCTCTCGACGTGTATCGGCGAGGTCCCGAGGTCAACTCCGACGACCAAAGAGGCGACTAGCCAGACGCCTGGACCGCGTCGGCAACCTTTTGGGCCAGACCGTCTTCGAAGATGCTTGGCACGATGCGGTCCGGCGAGGGGTCGGTGACGAAGTCGGCGATCGCCCGAGCTGCGGCAATCTTGTGCGCGTCCTCGACCTTGGAGATACCGCCGTCGAGCAAACCGCGGAACATGCCGGGGAAGCCGAGTGCGTTGTTGATCTGGTTGGGGAAGTCTGAGCGACCCGTAGCGATAATCGCAGCGCCGGCCTCGGCGGCCAAGTCGGGCATGATTTCAGGCGTCGGGTTGGCCATCGCGAAGACCATGGAGTTGTCGTTCATCGACGCGACATCCGAGACCGTGACGAGTCCCGGTCCGGCCAGGCCGAGGAACAGGTCGGCGCCTTGCATGACCTGCGAAGTCTGCGGAATGCTGCCGTCGGCGTTGTTGTGGTGCTCGCACCACCCGGCTGCTTCTCGCTTCCAGGGGTTCAAGTCTTCACGATCGACCGTGAGCAGACCCTTGGAGTCGATCAGCGAAATGTCCTCGCAGCCCATCTTGTGCAGGATCGCAGAGCAAGCGATGCCGCTGGCGCCGGCGCCGAGAACGACGGTGCGAATGTCCTTGAAATCGCGGTTGGTGACGCGCAGCGCATTGATCACGCCGGCAAGGGCGACCACGGCGGTGCCGTGCTGGTCGTCGTGCATGACGGGAATGTCGAGCGACTCGTGTAGCCGGCGCTCGATCTCGAAGCAGCGCGGCGCAGAGATGTCCTCGAGGTTGATACCGCCCAACGACGGCGCAATCGCCTCGATCGCAAACACGATGTCTTCGACCGAGCGAACCGAGAGCGCGATCGGAATGGCGTCAACGCCCGCGAACGAGCGGAAGAGCACGCACTTGCCTTCCATCACCGGTAGCGCGGCCTGCGGGCCGATGTCGCCGAGGCCGAGCACGGCGGAGCCGTCGGTGATGACGGCCACCAGGTTGCCAATACCAGTCATCACGCGAGCCAGCGACGGGTCGCGGGCGATTTCGAGGCAGGGCGCCGCCACACCCGGGGTGTAGACAATTGAGAGGTCGTCGTGATTCTCGACGGTGACCTTGGAGGCATAGTCGACCTTGCCGCCCCATTCACGATGCATCTCGATGGCGCGCTGGTCGTAATCGCTCATTTTCCCGCTCTTTCTGGGGCCCTGACGGTCTTCTGAGGGCCGAGAATTGGTATTCCTGCACTGTAGTAGTGAGAGCCGAGTCGGTCACTAGCGCCATATACGTTGCGGAAACAAGAGAGGTCTTTCGTAGCAGCGATTACATCTGATCACGCATGAAGAGCGCAAAGCAGGCGCTAGAGCAGTGTTCCTTCAAGAATGCCGCGATGGGCTCGCAAGACGAGTTGTCCCTCTTCGCGACGCTCGACGATTAGCGGCTTGTGACAGTGCTGGCAGGGAGCGGTCTCCTTGCGTCGCAGCAAGCCCTTGGGCGGCACGCGGGCCACGCTGGGTTCCTTGCAGTACGGGCAGGTGACATCCCAACGCATGCAGGCCCTGATCTTCATCGGCTCGTCATCTTGTTGGCCGCGGGAGACCACCAGGTCGTGGTTGCAGTTGGAACACATCGTGACGACGCGCCGGGTGCGACCGGTTTCGGGCGGCACGCCGACGTTGAGCGGCTTGGAACAATTTGGACAGCGGATGCGCTTGGTCTCGATGGGATCAGCCATGCCTCCATCTTACCGAGGATCGAACGTCGAGCCGCTCGCGAAGATCACGGCGCTACCTCAGGTTCAGGCTGATCGCATACTCTGCGGTAATGAGCCATCACTCCCGCGAGCCTCGCGGCGCGCATGACTTCTCTAGCCCACAGATTCGCATACGTGGCGCGAACGACTTTCGGCACTACTCAAATCAGCGACTGAGATTGCCGAACGAGCGGCCTCCGCTTGGCCCGCGATTCAAACAGCTCTTCGGCGCCATGCTTACGCTGGCAATCCTCGGCGGCATTGGGGTAGCCGTCTACTTCGGCGTCACGCTGTTGATCGATGACGACGAGTCGACATCTGCCGAGGTCACTGAGGCGACGGCGGAAGAGCAAAGCGCAGCCGAGGAGCAACCGGCTGCCGAGCAATCGGCGACGGAGCAGGGTTCGACGAGCACCGAGGAATCAGGCTCCACGGGGTCCCAGGAAGGATCCGCCGGCGACGAAGCGTCGGACGCTGGAGCAACCGAGCAAGCGCAGACGCAGCAGGCAGCAGCCGTTGACTCTGACCAAGCGGCGAATGTGGCGGACGGACCCTCGGTGTCCGTATCGTCCATCGAGCCGAGCGTCGCGAATCAACTCGTGACGCCGGCCCAGATCGGCGGCGCGGAAATCAGCGCCGAACGTGTCACGGCCGAACCGATTCCTTCTGGCATCCCGCGAAGTCTGGCCGACGGCGCCAACTACGATCCGACGGAGCCGGCGACCGTGTTCACCTCTCGCTGGCCGATCGGCACAACGCTGCGACTGGTTCGATTGCCGGGAGCGACGCTGCTGAGCGACGAAGAACAGGAACAGGTTGTGGGAACGGAGGCGCTGGTCGTCGTGCGCGGCACGGAATCGTCCAACACTGATTTGCAGCTCAGTCCGGCGGCATTCGACCAGATCGCGGTCTACGGCACCGAGCGGATCATCGCAGTGCGAGTGGAAGTCACCGCGCCACCGCCGTAGTCGGAGTGGTCGCCCGGTTCAGGCGCGCCGACGCCGCCCGAACGGCATTCTCAGTTCTTCGCCGTAGTTGAGGAAGTCTTTTTCGGCGCCGCACTTGCTGCAGCGGCCGTGCGACACCTGTTGATTGGGGCGGTCGATCTCCCAAGAATGCGAGCATTCTGCCGCTTCAACTGCCGCAGCAACGACCGGTTGATTGGTCGTCTCAGTGCGACGGTCAGCCTTCGTTATTCGCTCGACCACGTGTTCCGCCTTGTCATCAAATGCACATTGATGGTCTTAGCCTATGACAAGCAGCTAACACTTACAATCCGTGGACGTAACAAACAGGTGAACGAGCGAAATCTCAGGAAGTTCGCTCGTAGAGCGTGTGGTACTTGTCGCCGCCCGAAATTGCCTGGCGAATGTCCTCGCGGTCGAGTTGGTACAGGCGACTGAGGGCGGCGCGAGCGTCGTCTTCGGCAGTGGGATCGCCGGCGCAGCGCTCAAGAATGCGGTCAAAGAGCTCCGCTTCGACAAAGGAATCAACGCGTCCAGCCCACGGAAAAAAAACAAAGGACTCGGGGTCGTCGAAGGTTGGTCGAAGTTTGCGAAGCTCCCGAATTCGGTCCTGCGGAGAGCGGACCGGCTCCACGACACGGACGTACGGTCCCTCAGAGTCGTTGCGACGCCCGTCGATCAGCAGGCGTTCTTGCAACCAGCCGAATCCGATGACGACAACGTCAGCCTCGCGCAGCGCGCGTAGCGTCTCTTCGAGATCGAATCCTTCGTCAGCCATGGCGCCAGTATACGATCAGCCCGCGTCTGAGGACGAACCCGGTTCGGCGACTTGATGAGTATGCTTCGGCAGAGGCTTGCCTTCCTATGCGACGATCTCCGAACGCTGTGCGCCCCCACCGATCGGCCGAACAGGCGGACGCCTTCCGCATGCTCTTCCGACAGCAGAGTGATCGACTCTGGAATGCCGATCGTGACATCGACTGGGCCGCAGGCTCGCAAATCCCGGACGAGCGTCGCGACGCCTGGCTGCGGATGATCAACGTGTTTCACGGGCTTGAAGTGATGGGTCTCGACACCATCCAGGTGATGATGAGTCAGGCGACGCATCAGATCCCCGATCCTGCGCTGAACCTGTACCTCGCCGGACAATGCCAGGATGAAGCGAGGCATGTGTATGTGCTGGATCGCTATCTGACCGAGGTTGATGGACACGGATTCATCTCGAAGCCCGAGAAGTTCCTGATAGACCGGTTTGGCGGCATGTCCTCGTGGGGCTTCTACCGGGTCGAGAACTGGCTCATATCAACGCTCTTCAGCGAGAATTTCGCGGCGCTGTTCCTGCAGCAAGCGCTCGAGCTTGAAGACGTGGACCCGCTGGCCAAACAGATTTTCCGGCTCATCCTCCGCGATGAGGTCCGGCACGTGAATTTTCTGCATACGATTTTGCCTCACATGATCGAGCGATTGCCCGCGACTGGCCGACTCTACGTTTGGCAAAGCCAGTTGCTATTGGCCGGGGCCGTAGCGCTCGGACTGCGGCGCATCAAGGGCGACGTAGCGGCGCTGGGCATTGATGTTGACGAGTACAAGGCGACCTTGTTAGAGAACCTCGGACTGCAATTCAAAGACGCCGGCCTCGATTCCTTCCTGCGCATCGAGACCTACGCGAAAGTGATCAACGCCGCAACATGACCAACGATGCCAAGATCGATGACTGGCGACGCCTGAGTTCCGAGATCATTGAGGACTTCAAGTTCTTCAAGCTGCGCAAGGACATCTCACGCCACCCTACGTCGGGCCGTGAGCACCGCTTCTTCATCTTCGAGTTCCCCGACTGGGTCAACATCATGCCGCTGACGCCGGAAGGCGAAGTAGTGTTCGTCAACCAGTTCAGGCATGGAACTCGCGAGCTGACCCTGGAGATTCCTGGCGGCATCGTCGATCCTGGGGAATCTGCTAAAGAAGCCGGTCTGCGCGAGATGTTCGAAGAGTCCGGCTACTACGCGCCTGAAGCGATTGAGCTGGGCTGGGTTCATCCCAATCCGGCGCTACAGGAGAATCGCTGCTGGTCCTATCTGGCACAGGACGTGGAACTTGTGGTCGGCGACGACCATGTTGTCGGCACCTCAAGTGAGGCGATTGAAGTCAGCAACGTGCCGCTGAACGAGATTCCCGGCCTGCTCAACGACAAGTTGATCACGCACGCGCTGACGATTGCCGCCTTCGACCATTACTGGCGTTGGAGCGGTCAGGTCTAGCTTCTCAGCGAGTCGACGTCGAAGTCCTCGGGCAATGGAATGAACAAACTGCGGCGCGGGCCTTCGAGGTCGCGCGTGATGTGTCCACGTCCGGTGACGTCGTCGGCGAGCAAAATGTCGCCGCCGTGCAACTGCAGTTTGGAACCGTCGCCGACTTCGATCTCGACCGTGCCGCTCAGGTTCACGACGAACTGTCTTCGCGGCGCGTTGTGGAAGTCCAGTTCGCCGCCGACGGGAGTCGTGCGAAACGTGACGCCCTCAGCGTCGAACAGTTGAGAGAGGCTGCCGTAGCGGCTCTCTGACATTGCGACATCGATGGTTTCGAAGTGGGATTCGGCGTCATCGCCGGTGTAGACGCGGGAGATTTGCATTGGGTTCACTACTTTCGGTTGACTAATCGTCGAACGAACGGGCCCAGTGGTGGACGTCGAAGTCGTCGGGCAGATTGACCATCAGGCTAAAGCGCGGGCCTTCGATGTCGGTCGTCTTGTGACCAGGACCTGCGTCATCCTCTGCCACGCAGATGTCTCCGGGGCCGAAGCGGCGAACGTCGCCGTTAGTCACTTCGGTCTGCACGATGCCTTGAATCACGATGATCATGCTCTTACCGGGTGCGTTATGCCAATCGACGAAGAGACCTGGCTGCGAGACCCGAAACGACATACTGGCGGGAAACAGCCGCCTTGAGAGATCGCCGACATCGAAGTGTTTGAGTCCGACCTCGATGTCTTCGAAGTGCGATTCCCCATCGTCTTCCTGGTACATCCTCGTCAGTCGCATGTCCCGCCTCCTGCGCTGATGCTACCGCGAGTAGTGAAGACGCCAGAAGTCGCCCAACTCGGCCAGGGATTGGACGATCAGATCCGGTTTGACATCGTCAGGAATCGGTTCGTGCGCACGACGCACCCAAACCGTGGTCGCGCCGAGCTCGCTTGCAGGCCGAATGTCGTGTTCGATTGAGCCGGCGATGTGCAGATGTTCGTCTGGTCGGATCCCACGCGATTCGTACAGTTCGCGCCAATGGTTGTGGTCGGGCTTGTAGCTGCGGACATCCTCGGCGGTCACGAACTGGTCGAACGTCGCGCCCAGCTTTTGCACGCTGACCGACAGACTCGCGCGGGTGACGTTGGAGAGAATCGCCATCGGCGTGCCGACGGTCGCCAGTCGTTTCAGGAATCCCCCTGCGTCCTGGAACGGAGGCCAGTTGGCGATTGAGCCGGCGAAGGAGTTGGCTGCAGCGTCGTTGAGCTCGACGCCAAACTCGGCGGTGGTCCGTTGAATCGAGATCGCCAGCACCTGGTCATACGGTCGGTAATGCTCGTGCTCGACTTCCAGTTCTACTTCCAGTCGTCGCGCGATCAGCGCGTTGGTATCGACTGCAACCAGTTCGGGAATTGCGTTCACTGCTGCTCGGGCGCCGGATTGCCAGTCGATCAATGTTCCGTAGCAATCGAAGGAAATCACGGCCGCGTCGCGTGGATGCATCATGGAGACTCCCTTGCGGACTTGGGATCAGCGCCAAAGTGGACGATATCGCCCCCGAACTTCTCGTTCAGCTCGCGGACGGCCTCGTCGACGACTCGCTGGCGCTCGCGGCGCGCAGTGGACTGCGGTGGTTCCACGGTCGGCGCGCCCGTTTGATCGAACATGGAGAGCTGTGAGGCGACGGGCCGCTGCTCCAACCCCGACACGCCGACACCGATCAGGCGGAACTTGCGCACCGGTGACAGCTGGTCACGCAGCAGGGAGAGCGCCGTTCGTTCGATCGTAGCGGCGTCACTGGTTGGACTGGACAGCGTTCGTTGGCGGGTAAATGTGGTGAAGTCCGACAGTCGCAGCTTGATCTGGACGGTACGAGCACGGAATCCGTGCTCCACCAGTCGTTTTGCGACGCTGCCAGCCTGTTCGGACGCGACGGCGCTGAGCCGGGATTCGCTGCCGACATCCTCCGCAAACGTTGTTTCGGAAGAGATGGATTTCGTCTCGCGTTCGAGCGAGACTTCGCGGTCGTCCAACCCGCGAGCCAACTGCCAGAACCACTCGCCACGAGAACCAAACCGGTCGATCAGCCAGGGCAAGGGACGCTCGGCCAGATCCCCGACGGTCTCGATGCCGGCGCCGCGCAGCCGGTCCGCAGTCTTGGGACCAACGCCCCACAGATCGGAGATTGGCAGCGGCGCGAGGAAGGCCGCCTCTGTGCCGGGCGGCACGACGGTCAAGCCGTCCGGCTTGTCCTGGTCGGAGGCGATCTTGGCGACAGATTTGCTGGTGGCGACGCCGCACGACACAGTGAGTTCGGTCTCTCGCCTCACACGTTCGCGAATCCATTGCCCCAGCTCAGCCGGCGTCGCGCCCTCGCGCACGCGATGCGTCACATCGATGAACGCCTCGTCGACGGAAAGCGGTTCGACTAGCGGTGAGATGTCGCGGAACACCGACATAATCTGCGAAGAGACTTCGCGATAGCGAGAGAAACGCGGTCTCACAATCTCTGCGTGAGGACATAAGCGGACGGCTGTGCGCATCGGCATCGCGGAGCGACAGCCGAACACTCGCGACTCGTACGAGGCGGCGGCGACGACTCCGCGGCTGCGGGGAGAGCCTCCGACGAGCACCGGCTTCCCGCGCAGTTCAGGATTGTCACGCTGCTCAACCGACGCGAAGAATGCGTCCATGTCGGCATGAATGATGTGCCGGCGCCGATGCTGCTCAAGCTCGTTTGTCACGCCACTACGCTATCAATTCGGCGGAGTTTCATTGATGAGCTTGATCAGTCGTCTACGAACCCGATTATCGTCCGATCCTGCGCCGGCGCCCTCTCTGCCATCGTTGTCCGAGGCTGAACGACTGTTGCGGACGGGCGGCGCCGTTGCAGAGATTCGGCGCATCGCACAGCAGGCGGTTCCCTCGGACAACGTTGGCCATGCTTGGCAAGCCTTGTTCCTGGGTGACCGTTCTCAGGCGCAGGAACTAGCCTATGCGGCTGCGGACTCGCGACCCTACGATGTCGACTCGCGAATTGTGCATGGAACGGTGCGGTTGGCTCGAAACGAGTTGGAACATGCCGACCATGAGTTCGAGGCAGTAATCGAAGAGTTCGGAGCGGAGCCTGATGCTGCTGATGGACGCCGAGCCGCAGTTTTGGCTCGTGGCTTCGCGCCTGAGGACGATATCCCGGCGTCGGACGAGGACTGGGACTCGGCAGCCACTCTATTGACGACATTGTGGCGCTTGGCCGGACTCGTGGAGACGCGAATGGAAGCGCTCAGTGGTGGGCATCCTGAGGGGCTTGCCCTCATCCAGCATTCGCTAGAACTCGGGATGACTGTCGATTCGGAGGCCGAAGATGGGATTGTTTGACGGGTTGAAGCGACGCCTGTCAGCGCTTAATGAAGTGCGCGAGGCATCCCAGGCTGAAGCCGCCACGATGGCCGATGTCGACACGGTGCGTCGGGCACTGGTGGCGGAGTCTCATCGGCTAGGTCGCCGCGAACGCTTATCCGTGACGATGCTGATGGAGTACTCAGGCGAGGACCTGCGGCGATTGGATTTGTTCCAGATCATCGGTCATCTCGATGCCGAGGGCGAGATCGCCAACGTGGAGCAGGATTCCTTCGGCAATCTCAAGTTCGACCTGGCCCGGCTGCGTGGCCCACAAGATTAATTTTCATGATCGCACTATGTAGGTTATGTAGGGATGCGGGCCGTTTACGCGACATAACAAGTGAAATAGGTGGGCTGCTGATGGAGAACGCGGCCTGAATGCCTGCATCTCCTCGACCAGCCAGCGCGCCCCCTTCAGTCCCCAGTTCGGGCCTGGGGCAAGCTCTCGGCAGCTTCCCCCCTTGAGGCGACCTTTGAAAAGGGTCAGATTCGCACGAACAACTCCGTCATACCCGCGCTTGTCGCGGGTATCTCGCTGATTCGAGCACTGACGCCTGTGCTGAATGCGGCGAGATTGCCGCGACGGAGCGCGGCAAATATCTGGTCAGCCCCAGGCGACCCCCCCTCTGTCACTCCGTGACATCTCCCCCCGCAAGGGAGGGAGAGGGGATCTGGGTTGTGGTCGGCGGGGTCTTAGGGTGCCCGCTCGAGGACGAGCTGGAACTCCATGATGCCGATGTCATCGATTGACAGGACTCGGAAGCCGGTCGGCGGCTCGATGTTGTAGTCGGCCAAGGCGATTTCGGTTGAGCCGACCACCACGACCAACCCATCCACCAATTGACCTTGCAGCGTGACACTGACGGGGTTTGTCACTCCGTGTAGTTCGAGTGTGCCGTTGACCGTGACGCTGAGCGTTTCCTCGCCACCTGGCAGCGCGGCGACCGGGATGGGCTGGACAAGGACGAACGTGGCAACGGGATACGTATCCGTCTCGATGCCTCGTGTGCGAAGGGCGCCATCGCGGAACGACTGATCGC
The DNA here is from genome assembly GCA_965261715.1 of Dehalococcoidia bacterium. Lineage (GTDB taxonomy): Bacteria > Chloroflexota > Dehalococcoidia > Bin125 > Bin125 > Bin125. Next base: position 1,167,925 of record OZ253471.1, on the reverse strand, counting down.
TGGTCAGTGTTCGTAGATCGGCCTCGATGATCACCGAGGTGATCATCACACCGTCGAACACCAGGGTCGCGACGATGTCGCTGGTGCGGCCGACGGCGGTTGCGGTTCCGATGTTGGCGAGCTCCTCGCCAATGCGGTAACCGACGAAGGATGTTCCCTGCTCTGAAAGCGTCCAGGTCCCAGCAAGTTCGCCGAGCATTGGCCGACCGGCGGTGGATTGCGTCTGAGCCGACTCCTGTTGAGTCGATTGCGCCTGCTGAGCCGTTTGCTGCTCAGGCTGTTGCTCAACCGCTTGCTGTCCATCCTGCTGTTGAGCCGAGTCCTGTTGGCCCTGGTTAGATTGGGTGGACTGCTGCTGCTCGGATTGAGCGTCGTCGGCTTGGGCAGTGTCCTGTTCCTGCTCGGCCTCTGTTGACTGTTGATCCTGCTGGCCAACCTCCTTCGTTGACTCAGAATCCTGCTGTGGCTGATCAGATGCAGGCTGCTCCTGCTGTGGCTGTTCCTGCTGGGGCTGACTCGACTGCTGCTGCTCATCTTGCCGAACCGATTCGACCGCCGACTCGAGCGACACGGGCGGTGGCGCGCTGTCGAAGAGGCCCACTTGCCACAAGATGATCAGCAGGACGGCAATCAGCGCGCCGCCTACAACGAGGCCCATGGCGATCAATCGGCGGGGACTGAGGCTCTGAAGATGGCTCAACATTCGCGCCTCCATCGATCGTTTAGTTATGTCAATCAGTCGTCAGCGAGGAGAGCATCGACGAATGCGGTGGCATCGAATGGGGCGATGTCGCCCAGACGCTCTCCGGTACCTGCAAAGCGAACGGGAATGCCGAGTTCCTCCGTGATCGCGAAGACGATGCCGCCTTTGCTCGTGCCGTCGAGCTTGGCCAGGCAGACGCCAGTGACGCCGCTCGCCTGCGAGAACTGGCGCGCCTGAATCAGCGCGTTCTGTCCACTAGTCGCGTCGATCACGAGCAACACTTCATGGGGAGAGCCAGGGTGCTTGGTCTCAACGACGCGGCGCACCTTGCCAAGCTCCGCCATGAGGTTGCGTTGGGTTTGCAGTCGTCCTGCCGTGTCGATCAGCACGACATCGGCGCCTCGGGAAATTCCGGCTTCGACGGCGTCGTATGCGACCGCGCCAGGGTCTGAGCCTTGTTGGTGCGCGATCACCGGCGCGTCGATTCGTTCGCCCCAGGTCTGAAGTTGCTCGATGGCGGCGGCGCGGAAGGTGTCTGCGGCTGCGAGGATGACTGTCTTACCGTCTTCCTGATAGGCATGGGCGAGCTTGGCAATCGACGTGGTTTTGCCCGCGCCGTTGACGCCGACCACTAACACCACATGAGGCGTGGGATGCGCCCCCGAGCCATTCTGTCCGCTCCAAAGAGAGCCGTCCGCGCTCGGCCGCTCAAGTCCGGCAATCATTCGATCACGTAGCAGATCTCGAATTGCCGATGCGTCCTTACCTCGCGATGCCTCGCGCAAATCTTCCACCCAGCGAGCCGATGTCGCCCCTCCCACATCGCCAAGAATCAGCGTTTCTTCCAATTCTTCCCAGAAGTCTTCGTCGACTTGCGTGCGAGTGAAGATCTGTCTCAGCGCGCCGAGCTGGCCGCGCTTGGTGTTGGCGACGCTGCGCTGGTACTGCTCGCGGACTTCCTGAGCTTCTTGCGCGTCCGATTCGTCCGGCTGCTCATCGCGGTCTCTGCGAAAGCGTCGAAAGAGGCTGACCATTAGTCGCCGGACCGTTCACTCAGCAGCCGCTCGGTGAGCCAGGCCGAGAGGTCATGGATGCTTTGCTGCCCAATCTCGTGCTGCATCGGATACTCGCGATAGTCGAGATTCATGCGCATCGCCTGGAGCCGATCTCGGGAGTTTCTGCCTCGGTCGATACCAACGAGCGGGTCGTTCGTTCCGTGTTGGACGAGCAAGGGCAGGTCAGGCGCTTCGTCGTGGACGACATCCGCCGCCTCATCCGAGAGCCAGGTCGACAACATAGCCGCGCCACGCCAGCGGTGCGGTTCGCTCAACGCCAGCCGATAGGCCAGAAAGCCCCCCTGCGAGAATCCCATCAATGCCAGCCGGCCGGTGTCGACGTGGTAGCGCTCGCAAACCGTGTCGATGAACGACGAGAGCGCGCCGGCGACGCGGTCCAACTCACCGTCCAGCGGGCGATCATTCGTACCGCGCTGCATCCAGGTAAACATGGGGCTGTAGGAGTACGGTGCACCTTCGAGCGCAAATTCAGCCTGTGGACAGATCACCTGGAGTTGGCCGCCGGCCAACATCGGCGCCAGCGGAGCGAGGTCCTGACAGTGGGCGCCATGGCCATGCAGCGCGATCAGGGTGGGGTGAGGGCCTGGACCAGCGGGAGTCCAGACAGCATGTATGAATTCCATGGCGATCAGGTTAGGGCAGAGCGTCGGGCGACATGCATGACGCAGGTCACCAGCGGGTCAGGAGTCTGTTGTCGGCAGCTGATCAACTCTGACCGACAGCAGACGACTCACTCCGGCGGCGCCCATCGTGACGCCGTAGATACTGTCGGCCTGCTCGATCGTGCGCCGATTGTGGGTGATCACCACGAATTGCGTGTGTTGCGCCCGTTCTTTGAGCGCGGCGACGAATCTCTCGACATTGGCCTCGTCGAGCGCCGCATCCACCTCGTCGAGAACGCAGAACGGCGCAGGTCTCACTTCGAGCAGGGCAAAGAGCAGAGCAATCGCCGTGAGCGCGCGTTCCCCTCCGGACAACAGACCAAGTGTCGAGACTCGTTTGCCGGGCGGTTGGGCGCGAATGTCGACGCCCAGCCTGGTGCGTTGATCGGTCTCGTCGACGTCATCTTCGGCGTCGACTCGATCCTCAGTCATCACCAACTCGGCCTTGCCGCCGCGAAACATGAGCTGGAAGTATCGCTGAAACGCTTCATCTACCTGCGCACAGGCCTCGCGGAACTTGCTCTCAATCAACTGCTCAAGGTCACGTTCGGCGACGCGAAGCGACATCTCCGTTTGCTCGAGATCTGTGATCTGCGATTCCATGCCCTGCCAGCGCGCCTGTTCAGAGGCAAACTCGTGTGCGGCTCCCGGGTCAACAGGACCCAGTCGTTGGAGCTTCGCGCGGAGTTCTTGAACGGTGTCCTTTAGCTCGGACACGTCAGGTTCGGCGACCGCGACCGCCGTCCGTGTTTGCTTTTGCGGGCCGTTGACCGAACCGTTGCTTGAGTTGTGACCGACTCCGTTGAGCCCGTTGAGCTCGACTAAATCGAGAGTCGGTTCCGCGGCCCGATGCGCAGGGCTGAATTCAATCCCCTCGGCAGCAGCTTCAGCCGACAGGCGGGCACGCGACGACTCGGTTTCGCGCAGGTCAGCTGCCGCCTCGACTTCAAGTCGCTCGGCGATGACCCGAGCCTGCTGCGCTTGCTCCAGTTCCCGCGCTGCTTCCGCCCGTTGCGCTTCCAGTGCGCCGAGATGCTCTTTGGCCAGCTCGTGCGCTCCGACATCGGAGGCAACGGAGGCGGCACGCTCCAGGAGTGGTTCTCGCTCCCTGATCGCCGATTCGACTCCTGCAAGTTCGCGCCTGAGAGAAGACAACCGCGCGCGGTCGGCCCGGGCCCGATCGACGGCTGCCGCGTGGGCGCGGGCGTCGGCGAGCCCTGCGGCGCAGCGATCTCGCTCGCGCTCGAGCGTTGACAGGTCTTCCATTGGCGCCACAGGCATCAAGGCCAGTTGCTCCGCCGATTGTCGCTCGATGCGTCTGGACTCCTCGATGTTGGAGCGCAGCCGGGCCACTGCGCCGGTGTCGGTGGCCATCTCCGCCAGCTTTGACGCTCGGTGGCGGCGCACGACGTCGTACGCCAGCGCTGACTCAGACCCTGCCTGTCGTGCGAAGTTCCGCTCTGTCTCGGCCTGCAATCGGACGTTTGCCAGGCCGTCAATTTCGCGGCGAAGGACTTGTGAATCGTTGGTTTCAGACAGCTCTCGAGAAAGATCGCGTCGTTCCGTCTCAAGCTCAGTGAGTTGTTGTCGGCGGCGGCGCGCTCCAGGAAGCGAGCCACCCGCCAGAACGACGCCGTCTGGGCGAACAACGATGCCCGAGGATGTCACGGCCGTCTTGCCGATCGCTGCTGCGCGCTTCGCAGCATTGACATCGTCAACGAAGACGACGGATGCCAACACCGAATCAATCAGCTCGGCCGCACGATCATTGGCAAGCGCCGTTGCTCGACCGACATCGGCGTCAACGATGTGCTGGACAGATGCGATGGCGTCGTCTTGATCGTCGTGCAATGTTGCGTCCATGAGTTCGCCGAACACGGCGTCGGCGTGAATTGGGTCCTTGACCCTCGCCAGAACCAGGGCTCGGAGCGTGTTTGCCTGATCGTCGCTGCGATTGATGGCCGCGATCTGTCCGTCGATCTCTTCGATTCGTCTCTTCAGTCGCTTTCGCTGCGTTTGGATCTGTCCAAGCGCCTCTCGGGCAGCCGCCTCTTCTCGTTGCGCTTGGAGCACTCGCGTCTCGGAGTCTCTCAACTGATCCTGTGTTTCCTGCTGTTTCCGCTCGGCGACGGTCACGTCGGACGAGGACAGGTAGATCGAAGCGGCGTTGGCTCTCCAGCGACGATTGAGACGAACGGCCTGGACTCGAAATCCTGCGATGTCGGCCAGCGCCCGCTCGTGTTGAGCGGAAGCGGCTGCTCGTGTTCGCTCGCGGTTGTTGCGCTCGCTGCGCGCAACGTTCAGTTGCGCGTTGACGTCCGCGAGCGCTTGCTTGGCGGCGTCGAGATCATTCCCTGAGGGATCGAGGCGTTCTCGAGGGATCCGGTTGGACAATTCAGACACTTCGCGGCTCAGCCACGATCGTTGCTGCTGATCCAGCTCCTGCTGATGCTCCAGCGTCCTGAGTTCTGTTCGGGCGCCACGGATTGTTTCTGCAGCGGCTTCGACCGCTCGCCGCGCGAGGGTGGTCTCGCGTTCAACGACCGCCAGCGCGTTGGTGGCCGTTTCCCGGCGCTGTTCGGCCGCGGCTCGGGCGGCGGCGGCTGATATCGCTGATTCGTGGCGAATGAGCAGTTCGTGCTCAAGCCCTGCAGCCGCAGCTTGAAAGTACCGCTTCAGCGCTTGCGCTAACTGTTGTTGGAGGTCAGAGTGCCGTCTTGCCCGTCGCGCGGAGCGCTCCAGGCTGTTCAATCGCGGCCCCAGTTCGTCTCGCAACAACCTCGCTCGGTCCAGGTGTTCCTGCGCGCGTTGTCGGCGGCGACGCGATTCTTCCATCTCGTGACGGTGTTGTCGGACGCCGCCGACCTCCTCGATGGCCTGACGTCGCTCGTGCGGTCGGAGACGCAGCATTTCGTCGACGAGCCCCTGGCTCATCAGCGCGAAACCGCCAGCGCCGAGGCCGCTGCTACGGAAGAGGCTTTGCACGTCGCGTACGCGAGCGGCCCTGCCGTTGATTCGAACCTCAGACTGGCCATCACGATGAACCCGACGCACGATTTCGACTTCTGCGGCGTCGAGCTGCAGCCATTGATCGCTGTTGTCCAGGCGCAGGCGCACCTCAGCGAAGCCGCTAGGGGCGCGGTCGCGTCCACCGGAGAACACCACGTCCTCGGCTCGCTTGGTGCGCAAGACTCGCCCGGATCCTGCTCCAATTACCCAGCGCAATGCGTCCATGACATTGGACTTGCCGGAACCGTTTGGTCCGACGATCGCCGTGACGGGTGCGTCGAACTGCAGCGCCGTGCGGGCGGCGAACGACTTGTAGCCGTGCAGGTCGATTGATCGCAGACGCATCATGCCTCTTGTTCCTGGAGCATGATCAGCGCTTGTTGGGCGGCATCCATCTCGGCGGCCTGCTTGCTTCTGCCTACCCCTTCGGCCAGAGATTCGCCCTCGACCACAACCGACGCACGGAACGACCGATCATGCGGCGGTCCGGATTCGTCGATGATCGAGTATGTCGGCTTCGAGCCGGTCCGAGACTGGGTGAACTGTTGCAGTTGAGACTTCGCATCGGCCTGAACTTCGTCGGCGGTCAAAGCGTTGATGCTGTCCTCGAGGAGTCCCAGAATGACATCGCGGACCGCGTCATCGCCGCCATCAAGCCAGACCGCGCCGAACGTCGCTTCGAGAGCGCGGCTGAGCACCGACAACCGCTCGCGAGCGCCGTCGTTGGCGATCCCGGCCCCCATCAGCAGGCACTCGCCGAGGCCGAGATCACGTCCGACGCGACCGAGCGTTTCGTTGCGCACCAACTGTGATCGCGCGACCGTCATCCATCCCTCACCCGCACCGGGGAAGTCCACATAGAGGCGGCGTGCGACAACGGCGCCGAGGACCGCGTCTCCCAGGAACTCGAGGCGCTCGTTCGATTGGAGGCCCGCTTCGTTGACTTCGTTGACTTCATTGAGGTACGAGCGATGGATCATCGCCAGCCGAAGCAGACCGATGTCGGAGAATCGGTAATGAAGGCGATCCTGAAGTCGCGCTAACTGTTTGTTCCACGTCGAGCACATATCCAACTCAGTGTACTCAGCTGATCAATTATCCAGCGTTCCATCACCCTGCACGCGGGGGACGGCCTACGGTGTCAACAACGAGGGGCGCGAGACCGATTCCAATGATCGTTCAAGGGACCGACCTCACGGAACGGGTGTTGGGCCGAGTCCGACGCCATTCCGAAGCAACTATTGCCCTGTTGGACACGTTATGTCATTTGGCCTCACTTCGTGAGTGCTCGCTCTACGTCGTTGGCGGAGTGATCCGGGACACCCTTCTCGATGACTCGGAATCGGACTCTGACGCGCTGGATCTCGATCTGGCCCTCGACGGTAATCCCACGCCGTTTCTCGAGGTGATCGCAGAGGCGGCGGCTGGAAGTCCCACGATTCACGACCGCTTTGGAACCGCGAGCGCGAAGCTTCCCGACGGAACTTCCATCGATCTCGCGCGAACCCGGGCAGAACGATACCCCGCTGCGGGCGCACTGCCGATAGTGACGCCTGCGCCCATCGACGTGGATTTGGGACGTCGGGACTTCACGGTGAATGCCACTGCATTGGCTCTCGTAGGCCCAGACGCCGGAGAACTGCTGGATCCGTTCGGAGGCGTTGCCGACCTGGAGAGTCGACAGATCCGAACCCTGCACGCGGAATCGTTTCGCGACGACCCAACTCGGTTGATCCGCGCTGCTCGATACGCCTCCCGGATGAATGGAACGATTGCACGTCAGACTCTCGTTGATGCCCGACGCGAGCGATTTCTCCTGACGGTGCTCAGCGCCAATCGCTTTGGCGACGCGTGGCGCTTGCTCTTGGGCGAGCGAGACTCAAAGTCAGCGCTTCAGATGGCCCGCAGGCTCAAGCTGCCTCAGTCCCGAGATCAGAGATGGGGCATTCCTACGCCAGCCGTCGCGGCGGCGCAATCTGTGGTGCACTTCTGGGCGGCGGTTGGCCTGCTTGCAGATCAGGATGGAATCGAAGAGTGGCTGCCGCAATCAGTCGGGCTCAATCGCAGCGAGCGTTCAGCTCTCGTTGCCGGCGCGTCGTTGCGCTCTATGAGACGGAGCATTGGAAGTATCCGCCGACCGTCTCGCATCGCCGCGCGATTGGACGGATTGCCGGAAGCTGTCGTCGAAACCGCCGCGCAAGTTTGGGCTGGTTCCTCAGGACGGGCAGTCGCGTCTTATCTTCAGCGTCGAGGATCTGTCAGTTCGCCAATTTCTGCACGACAGCTGATTGAGCTCGGTATCACTCCTGGACCGGAACTCGGGCAGTGGTTGGATCGTCTCGAAGCCGCGGTCTGGGACGCTGAACTTGACCCCGAGGATGAATCGTCTGTTGCGCGAGCGGCACAGCGGATACGCTTGTCGCGATGACTTCTGACTCTCCCGTCACCGAGGACACCTGGCCCTGTTCAGTCTGCGGCGAGCCGGCCGGACCGGAGGCCCGCTCTGATTGCTACCGCTGCGGCGAGTATTTCCATTTGCGTCTGACGACGACTGCGACTGGACCGGACTGCGGCGATGTCTGGCTCGACGATGAAGTAATGGCTCTGCAATTCGCGTGTCGCAACTGTCTGGCAGAGCAGATGGGAGAAATCGAGTCGCCGGATCTTCAGCCACCTGCCCCGGAGGAACCGCCAGCGCCCGATCGACCGCGTGCGAGACGCGCAGCAAGCGGAGCTTCGGCCCGCGACCTCGCGCGGCGGCGGCGCTGATATGCCCCGTCAACGTCCCCGCCGTCGCAGAAGACGTGCTGCATCAGGAACGACGCCGACCCAAGCTGCTGTAGCCAATGCGCAGATCGAGCGCACCGAGGAATCTCGTGGCCGCAGGTGGATCCCGTCGGCTGGGGTGGTGACTGCGATGGGGCTGGGAATCTGGGTCGGCTGGACGTTCACGATCACGGGTGGGATCGTTGAGGACATCGCCCTTTGGATGGGTGTCCTGATGGCCGGTCTCGGCGGCGGCCGACTCATCCGGCGCTCGATTCAGGCGCGCCGTGACCGGCGGACCAGCCGGCGCTAGTCACGCTTCAGGTTCAGCCCGCCGCCCTGCACAGAATCCAGGCGAATTACGACGGCCGTGCCAATCCGCTCCGTGTCGCGCGCCTGCTCGAGGGCGTGTTGACCTTCCCAGATCTGATCCCGCTCGCCGGCGTCGGTCGTGACCGCTGCTTGGCCCTTGAAGATGAAGAACTTCCTCGCCGGCATGTTGGTGTATGTCAGCGCCACGCTCGGGTTCGTCGCAATGGCGTTGAGGGTGGAGGACGACTCTCCACGAACCCAGATTGCCAGCGCATCATCTCCGAACGTCTGCGTGCTGCCGCGAAAACTGACGACCGGTTCCGAGTCGGCGCTGATAGCGACCATGCACAAGGGGAAGCCTTCGTCCAGCGCGCCATTCACGCGAGCGTGAACTTCATCGGGAAGAACCAGCGGCATGTGTTACTCCTCGTGACTCGGGGTGCAGGAAACGGATGTCGGATTGAGCGGACGTCGCATCCAGAGCGCGTCCCGAGGAACACCGGTTGGAACGTCGTCTTGATCGACATCGACCTCCCGCACCGGTGTGTAGCCCAAGCGTAGCCAGAAGTAGAGCGCGACTCCATTGTCGGCAGGCAGTGGCACCAGCGCGACGGTCGCCCCGGCCTGTTGCGCGGCCTGCTCAAACAGGGGAACCGCTGCGCCGCCGTAGCCAAATGCCCGCCACTTTGCGTCGATGGCCAGCCAGGTCCAGATCAAGGCCTTCGAAGCGGCAGGATCGGCAAGATTCACAATCTTGCCGCAGAGAGCGCCGACAAATTCGCCGTCTCCACGAATCCACCACCCAAGGTCACCATCATTGAGTCGGTCCTTCAGCAGACAGGGCGAAGCGCGACCGGCAATTGCATGGGCCGCCTCTTCGAGCCAGTCAGCTTCGACCGCATCGCCTTCGACTGCATCGCGATCGAATGGCGCGATGCTGGCGCGATCGCCTTCGACGATCGCGGGCCAATCGAAGCTGGCTGTCATTGGGCATTGCGATTCGACGGCAGGAAGGTCCTCAACTCCTGTGCGATGTCGCTGATCGACTTCCTGAACACTGGCGCCGGCGGCAACGCCTTGAGGAACCGTTTGCCGTACCTCCGCGTGTCGATGCGACCATCCAGGATCACCGCAGCGCCCAGGTCGGATTGCGTCCTGATTAGCCGACCGATTCCTTGCCGGAACTGCAATATCGCCGCTGGCAGCGAAAACTCCATGAACTCGTTGTCGTATTGCTCGCCGCGTGCCTTGAGCACCGGGTCGTTGGGGGGCACGAATGGCAGCCGAGTCATGATCAGCAGAGAGAGCGCATCACCCGGGATGTCGACGCCAGTCCACAATGCGGCAACGCCGAATGCGACGATCTTGGGGTCGCGGCGCAAGAGCTCGACAATCGACGACGCAGAACCGTCGCGTCCCTGCCGGACCAGGAGCAGTCCGGCCCGCTCGAGATCCTCCTGGACTCTTCTTGTGACTTGATTCATGGCGCCATATGACCGGAACAACACCATCGTGCGGCCGCCTGCCGCGATCGCTAGCCTCCGCACTGCGTTTGCGACGAAGTCGTTGTGCTCCTTGTCTGTGGCGTCGAGCCCGTCCGTCGGCAGATAAATGCGGCAACGTTGCTCGTAATCGAAGGGCGATCCGTACTGCGACTCAGCGGCGTCTTCGATTCCAAGACGCTCACGCAGATAGGCGAATGCGGAACCGTCCTCAGCGCTGGTCGCTAAGGTCGCTCCGGTCAGGATGGTTGCGTGGCGCTCGAGCCACAGTGGCTGCAAATGAGCAGCCACGCTCAAGGGCGCGGCGTGGACACTTGAGGCTCCCGTCCTGCGATTCTCCCGTGCAACCCACGCGATTTCCTCGCTCGAGTATTCGGTCATGGCACGAGCAAGCTGCGAGCGACGCTCTGACAGTTCAGCCAATAGACCCTGCGCTTCCGTCGTCACCAATTGCAGCCGCTGCCGCTCATCGCCACTGGATTCTCGAGCATTCGCATCGCATGTTTCGGCGATCTCTTCAATGGCCAGACTGACACCGGCAATGACGGCTTGAGACTCTTCCCATTCCAGTTCCAGGTCCGACCACGCCTTGGTGTTGCGTGCGCCCTGGCTCAATGTCACCCGGTCTTCGTTGCCTCGCTTGTCTTCCGAATATTCGGAGACGAATGAGCCGATCCGGTCGAACAGCGCCTCCACGGCGCTCACTGCCTGAGCGGCGTTCTGCTTCAGTCGTTGAGCCTCTGCCTGGACGCCGACGGCTTCAGCCAGTCTGGTCAGCGCGTCGGGGCCCTCGGCACTCCGACGGAGTGTCTCAAGCATCCAGGACTCATTCATTTCCAATGACAGCTGATCGGTTGCGACCTCTTCCAGCGCATGTGACTCGTCGACGATCACGACCGAGGCGTCGGGCATGGTGACCGCTCCGCTCGCCAGCGCGCGGACGAGCAGCGCATGGTTCGCGATGACGATGTGGGACGAGGCCGCCTGCCGCTGGACTCGCAACAGGAAGCAGGTGCCATTCATCGCGTACTCGCAAGTGCGGTCCGACAGGCAACCGGTATCGCGCGCCGACAGCGTCTGCCAGGGACGGAGCATTGGCGCAGGAAGCCGGAGCTCTGCGCGGTCGCCGCGCGCGGTCGTCGAGCGCCAGACGGCGGCTCGAGCCGGCAACATGGGATCTTCCCAGTCGGCGACTCTGCTCAGCTCACGATCCAGTTTCTGCTGGCAGAGATAGTTGTCACGGCCTTTGACGACCGTCGATTTCAGCGCTGCGGCAGCATCGGGCGAGACGCCGGCGATGAGTCTGCGGGCGAACTCGACGTCTTTGCTTTCGAGTTGTTGCTGCAAGTTGATCGTGTGGGTACTGACGACCACCGTGCTGCCGGTCTTGAGCGCCCAGAGCGCCGCCGGCACCAGATAGGCCAGGGATTTTCCCGTCCCGGTCCCGGCTTCAACGATCAAGGTGCCGCCGTGCTGGAGCGAGTCGGCCACATCTCGGGCCATTTCGAGCTGTTCCCGCCGTTGTTCGAATTCGTCGTCACTGACCGAGGCGAAGGCCTGTGCCGTGAGTTCGGCCAGCGAACCCTGCGGCAGGTCCACGGGAGCAAGGGGGCGATTTTGTTCTGCAGAGCGATATCTGTCTGAGGGCGACGTGGGTGATCTCGGAGTCTCAAGCGACCACTCGCGGAGCACTCGGCCCGGTCCCCAGAAGATGTTTGCGGCTCCAGCGAGTTCGCTCAACGAGTCCCGCGCCGATTGGGGCAACTGTACGAAGCGATCCTTCAGTCGCAGAAATAGCAGACGCGCCGCCTCAGCATCGGCGAGGGCGCGATGGGCATCGATGAGTTCAATGCCGTAGCGCAGGCAGAGGTCGCCGAGCCGATGCGACGTCGCACCCGGCTCGATGATTTGCGCCAGTGGCAGGGTGTCGACCGACGGAGTCGACGGCTTGATACCAACGACTTGAAGAAACGACTCGTCGAATCGGACGTTGTGCCCGATCAGGGTGGCGTCGCTCAACAAGCTCTGCACCTTGGACTCGACTTCGGACCACGGGGGGGCATCGACAAGGGCGTCGGGGGCGATCCCGGTCATGCGTTGGATGCGCAGCGGTGGCATTTCGAGTGGACGAACCAGCGTGCTCCATCGGTCGAGGACACGTTCGGGCGTGCAGCGGACGATGCCCACCTCGATGATCTCATCGAAGCCGGGCTTGAGACCCGTCATTTCCAGATCGATGGCAGCGTAGATACGCTCTGGCACGCCCCGAACCGATTCTGTTTGGTCGGCGGCTAGGACGCCTCATCCTCTGAGCAGGGGCCGAAGGGGCGGAACTTGCCGATGTTGAGGCCTTCGTAGCAGACCGTGGCGCCGTCATGCAGCAGCTGCACCGTCTGCTCGCGGCAGGTCAGCGGTTCCGGAAATACCGTCGCGTAACTGCCGATGCCTGAAGTCGAGTGGGCGTCCGAGCCTCCCGTGACCGGCTTGTTCAGGATGCGGGCGACTTCGAGGGCAAAGAGATTCTCGCGGCGGTTGTTTCCCCCGTTGCCGACTTCGATGCCATGCACGACCTGGAACACGTGCATGCGCTCGGCTGCTTCATCGGGCGTCATCGCGAACGGTTCCTCGCCCTTGCGTCGGAAGGTGACGGGGTCGAAGAAGTGCCGGAATGGATGCGCGACCGTCATGAACGCGCCGATCTCGTCGCAGACCTCGCGCAGCCGCTCGGCTGAGCGGATGCCTGAGTAGTACTGGTCGATGCCGAAGACGATGATGTGTCCGAGGTCGGTCGAGACTTCCATCCCCTGGTTCAGGTAGACGCCGGCCTCGCCCATCTCGGTGACGAAGTTCTTCCAGTCGAATCGCTCCCAGACGCGGTCGTGCTCGGTCAGGTTGACTCCGGTCAGGCCAATCCGATTGGCTTCCGCCAACAAGTCGTCGGGTTGCAGCGCTGAATCTGCCGCGCCGCGAACAGTGTGAATGTGTGCGTCGAGGATCGTGCCGGGCATCGACTGAGGATCCACTAGGTCTCCAGCTCCAGGGGCGAATGGGGTTGCTCAACTGAGTATACGCACCGTCTGTGTGCATTCTGATGCATTTCTGACGCACTTAACCGGAGGCGAGATGCGGCAGCATCCAACCAAAGCAACCCGCTGCGACCAGGGAAATCGTCAGGAATCGTCGCCACAAGGGTCGGTACATGAGGATGGCCCCTGTCGCCAATAGCGCGATGCAGATGACGATGCCCGCCGTGAATTGCCATGAGGGACTGCCCAGTCCGCTGGAGCCGCCATCGGCAACGTTGAGGAATACCACGCCGAGCAGCATGCCCAGCACGGCGCAACCAGCCTGCGCAACCAGCGCCGCTCCCAGGCTGACCATGACCCAGTTCGAAGGATCGGGAAACTGCTGTCGAAGCCAGTTGGTGGTTGGCACGGTCACCAACAGCGAACCAAAGACGCCGAGTCCGAGAACGCCCACGGCAGCGCCGGCGACGAATCCTGAGAACAGCGCGGCGACGGTTTCCATGATCAGACGACGCGGACAGCGGTTGCTTCAGCGCGGGTGAGAGGTTTCGCGACTCGGGTAACGCCGGAGGCTCGCTGAAGTTCCCTTGCGGCCGCCTCTGCCGTCTGGGGCGAAAGGATCGCGAATATCGTCGGCCCGGCCCCGGCCAGCAGAGGCGTGACCGGCTCGGCATCGGTCTCGACTGCGGCCCGGGCGATGGCTGCTCCCATGCGCCTCCAGGCTGTCGTCAATCCCTGCATGACCTCGCGCGCAGGCGCATCGAATGAGTTGCCGCAGTCGTCCTGGGATGGAGCGCGCCCTGCCAGCAATAGATCGTTGAGCGCTGTTGACCTCGCGCCGTCCCGGTAATCCGAGGAACGCAACGAGCGATACATCGTGGCCGTCTTCGCTTCGGGAACCGGAATCTCAGGGCGATGAAGCAGGACCGACCAGCCTTCGAGGGAAGCTGTCGGTGCTTCGATCGGGGTGACGATCTCCCCTCTGCCAGCCATCAATACCGGACCGCCAATGATGCACGCGGCCACGTCCGAGCCGACCTGCGATCCAATTTTGCACAGATCGTCCTCTGTCAGTCCCAGGTTCAACGCCTCTTTCGCCAGGCGAAGAAAGGCGGCGGCATCGGTGGAGCCGCCTCCGAGCCCGCTGACAACCGGAATACGCTTCACGACTTCGACCGAGCCCATCATCTGCTGACCCTGGTGCGCCTCGAGGGCCGCCCAAGCGCGAGCGATGATGTCGTCATTCGTCTCAATCGAGAAGGGCCGCCCGTCTTCATCCTGATAGGAGATTGAGCGTCGGTCTCCTCCAGCTGTCAGACAAACGTCGTCGCCAAGGTCAAGCGAGATGGCGACGGAAGAGAGATCGTGGAATCCGTCTTCGCGCTTGCCGAGCACTTCCAGCGTCAGATTGAGCTTGGCAGCAGCAATGCTGCTCCAGGAGGTCATTGCGAAGTTTCTGGATGATTCAGGATGTGCTCTTCACGCCACCAGACGAGGCGAGCCCATTCCTCAAGCGACAACGTCCCCGGTCGGCGTGTCGGGTCGATGTCGCAGGACTCGAGCCAGTCCCCCGCACCCTCGGGCGGCAGCCAGACTCCTTGAGCAAGCGCGTTATGCAATTGCTTTCTTGGACTGCGGAATCCGCCGCGCACGACCTCGAAGAATCGTTCGATGCTCGGTACGTCGACGGCGGGCTCATCTCTGAGTCGCACGAGCACCACGGCCGATCGCACTCGCGGAGGCGGATCGAAGGCTTCGCGCTCGACGGTGAAAAGCAGCTGTGCTTCGGCGTAGAACTGCACCGAGACTCCCATCAGTGACAGCTTGCCTGGAAGCGCCGTCACCCGCTGGGCCACTTCGTGCTGGATCATGACCAGCATCCAATCCGGCCGCTGCGTCTCCTCTTCAAGGAACTTGCGAAAGACTGGGGCGGTGATCGCATATGGCAGATTGCCGACCAGCCCGTACGGGGGACGCGCTGCGATTGCCGCCAGGGTTTCCGCAGGATCGATGTCCAGCACGTCGTATTCAATCACGACGGCGTCACCATCGAGTCCACGTTGCGACAACCGACGGCGCGCTCGATACGCCATGCCCTCGTCGAGTTCGACAGAAACCAGCGGGCGCCCAAGCTCAGCCAGACGCTCGGTGAGGACGCCATCGCCCGCGCCAACCTCGAGAATTGGCGCAGGTTGTTCGGGTATGGCATCAATGATGCGGCCGAGCACGCGCTCGTCGCGCAGCAGATGCTGGCCCAACCGCGCGCGTCGTCGGCGTCCGCTCATGTGGTCACTCGGAACAATGGGAGGTGCAATTGATGTTGTGGTGTGGCCGTGCACCTGACTTCGAACGGCGCCATCGAGCTTGCCTTCGCTAGCCGGCTCTGCCCAGGCACTCCCACGTCACCCGACCTACAACCGCTTACCGCTGCTTCCTCTCGGACCTGACGGGGTTCACGGCGGGCCGCCGCGCGGGACCCAAACTTCATCACTGCTTGGCGTCGGTAGTTCTCGTGTCGCCGCCCTCAACTCAGGAATTCAACCCCGCTAGAGCGGATTGCGGGTACAGGGCACCGCTAGCTCCCCATCTAGCACGACCACGTCCAATCCTACCATCAGCGGCGGCGGCGACCTGTCAGAGTAAACTCATGGCAATGGTCCGACGTTGGGCATTGACGAGTTGAGCAAGGGAGCAGCCAGTGCGAATCATCTCCATCGGCTGCCCTGTTCCCAGCCCCAGCGTCGACAACCACTCCATCGCCAACGCATCGTCGATCTTCGACTACGACGCCTGCATTATCGACCTACAGTCCGTCTCCGAACAGATTGAAGGCATCGCGGCAACAACGCTCGATGTCAAGGCGGCCGATGGTCGCGCCGTTAGCACCGGGGAATCGGGCGCGTTCCATTTTGGTCTGGGAGAGCTGCTGCAGCAACGCCAACTCGAGCTCCAGCAGTTGCTTGACAACGGTGGGGTGCTCGTTGTCTTTGCCTACCCGAACGTCCGCCACCCGAACATTGCGTCATTTCCCGGCCTGAATCGATATTCCCTGATCCCCGGACCGGACGGCGATCCGTTCAAATGGCCAAAGCTGCGTCCCGCAGATGGCAAGGACGTTCGGCCGACGGTCCCCCAGCACGCGGCGAGTGGATTCCTGGATGACCTTTCGGGCCGGCTCCGGTATCGGGCGCTCTTCGATCTCAAGGCGTCGGACGGTGCGCTGATCATTGGACGTTCGATTGGCGGCGCCGCTGTCGCTGCGGAGTTCCGAATCGGTCCAGGACGAATTGTGGTTCTTCCTCCCCCGGACACGTTGGCCGCTTCGCAACGCAAAGTGTTCTCCCTGTCGCTGCTGGAAATGATCGAACGACTCATCCAGGAACCCGACTCGGGCGCGGCCCCGGTCTGGGTGCGCAGATACGACACGCCCGAGGCGACCTCAGCGCGAGATGAACTGACCAGCGCGCAGAACGAACTCAAGCAGGCGCAGCGCCGGGTGACCGAAGCCGAGTCGCTGTTGGCCGACGCCAACCGATTCCAGAGCATGCTCTGGCAAAGCCAGAATCTCGCCTTCCGCGGCGTGATCGTGGACGCATTTCGGGTGTTGGGCTACACAATCGCCTCAACAGGCGACAACATGGAAATCCGCGACGGCTCGGAGAATTCTGTGGTCGAACTGGCATCGGCGAACAACGCGGTCAGTGACCGTCTGTATCTGACATTGCAGAGCCGAATCGAGGAGCAATACCTGCGCCGAAAGAGTCGGCCCAAGGGCATCATCGTCGCCAACGGTCACCGCCAAACGGATCCCAGGATTCGTCGCGACCCGTTCCCCAAGACATTGATCAATGCCTGCGAAACCTACGGCTATGCGCTGATTCCGGTAGAAGCGTTGTTCGAACTCGTGACCTTCGCCGGCGATGCAGCAGACGAGCCGGAAGTCTTGGAAGAGATTCGTCGCTCAATCGCCGACACTGCGGGCGTTCTGGAAATCGCGCTGGAGGAAGAGGTCGAAGACGAGGAAGCGGAATCGTCCACAGTGGCGTCCGGAAACGGAGCCGTCGCGACTGCCGCCGAGACGACCTGAGTCCGGCTAGCCCTTGCCCACTAGCCCTTGCCCAGTTGCAACACGGCAAGAAACGCTTCTTGCGGAATCTCGACGTTGCCGACCCGCTTCAGCCGCTTCTTTCCCTCTGCCTGTCTCGCGAGGAGCTTGCGTTTCCTCGTGATGTCTCCGCCGTAGCACTTGGCGGTGACGTTCTTGCGCATCGCACGGACCGTTTCGCGCGCCACGATCCTGCCGCCAACTGCCGCCTGAATCGGGACATCGAACAATTGCCTCGGGATGAGCTTGCGTAGCCGATCGGTAAGTTCTCGTCCTTGTGTCGCGGCCGAGTCGGAATGCACGATTGCGGAGAGCGCGTCGACCGGTTCACCGTTGATCAGCAGGTCCAGCTTGACCAACTTTGCCGGGCGGTAGTCGATCAGGGTGTAGTCGAGGCTGGCGTAGCCGCGCGTCTTCGATTTGAGTTCGTCATAGAAGTCGGTCAGGATTTCCGACAGCGGGAGCTCGTACTCCAGGAGCACGCGAATCTCGCTGGTCGAGGGTTCGGATCCGCTGGAACCGTTTACCTGGCTCGTTAGCTGCAGATATTCCATTCGATGGAACGTTCCGCGCCGGCTGATGACAGTCTCCATCACCGCGCCCACGTGCACGTGCGGGGCAATCACGGAGATGCGTACCCAGGGCTCGCGGATCTCTGAAACGTGGTTCGGCGCCGGCAACTCGGATGGGTTCTCGATCAGTCGAACCTGCCCGTTGACGCCTTCAACCTCGTACTCGACGGATGGCGCAGTAAATACGAGCTCCAGGCCATACTCCCGCTCGAGGCGTTCCTGCACGATCTCCATGTGCAGGAGCCCGAGGAATCCCATGCGGTAGCCGAATCCAAGGGCAGCAGACGACTCGGCCTGATACTGGATGGCGCTGTCCGAAAGCCTGAGCTTGTCCAGCGCGTCTGATAGATCCTGATAGTCGGCCGAGTTTGCCGGATACAGCCCGGCAAACACCATCGGTTTTGGTTCTCGATAACCGGGCAGCGGTTCGGGCTGGTGACGTCCGCCGCCGGTCAAGGTGTCGCCGACGCGGACATCGGCGACATCCTTGAGTCCGGTCGCGACATAGCCGACATCGCCCGCGGACAGGGATTGGAGCTTGCGCAACTCCGGCGCAAAACTACCGACTTCCATCGCCTCGAAGCGTCTGTTGGTTGCATTGAGTCGGAGAGGAGCCTGTCCCTTGACATTCCCGTCGACGACCCGGATGTGGGCAATCACGCCTTTGTAGGGGTCGTATTCGGAATCAAAGATCAGCGCGCGTAGGTGATCGTCGGCTTTCCCTGTGGGCGCCGGGACGCGCTCGACAATCGCGTTGAGCAGCTCTTCAATGCCCTGTCCGGTCTTGGCCGAGACGTACAGAATCTCGTCGCGGGAGAAGCCGATCACGTCGACCAATTCGGCAGCGATGGCTTCTGGCCTCGCGATATCAAGGTCGATCTTGTTGATCACCGGAATCATCGTGAGATCCTGCTCCATCGCCAGGTACACGTTTGCCAGTGTCTGAGCCTGGATGCCCTCAACGGCGTCAACGACTAGCAAGGCGCCTTCGGCGGCAGCGAGGCTGCGCGACACTTCGTAGGAAAAATCAACGTGTCCCGGCGTGTCGATCAGATGCAACCGGTACTCACCGCTGACGGGCGACTGGTACTTCATCCGCACCGCTCGCGCCTTGATCGTGATGCCTTTCTCCCGCTCCAGGTCCATGGAGTCGAGCATCTGCTCGGACATGTCGCGGCGATCAACCGTCGCGGTCGCCTCCATAAGACGGTCGGACAGGGTCGACTTGCCGTGATCGATGTGAGCGACGATGCAGAAATTGCGGATGCGCGATGGGTCCATGTGGGCAGATCGTATCAGTCAGCAGTGCTGTTGCCGTGTGCCGGATACGCAGAGCGGGGCCTTCCGGCCCCGCGCTGGTACACAACTCTCGACAGCGAACTAGACGCGATGGCAGCGGACGAAGTGGTCCTCGACGATCTCGCGCCATTCCGGGTCTTCCTCGCGACAGATGTCGATGGCGATCGGGCAACGCGTATGGAAGTTACAGCCTGGCGGTGGCGCAATCGGGTTGGGAACGTCGCCGGTCAGGATCAGGCGCTCACGTCGGCGCTCCAACGCCGGGTCGGGAATCGGAACAGCGGAAATCAACGCCTGGGTATAGGGGTGGAGCGGATTGTCGTAGAGCTGGTCAGATTGAGCCAACTCAACAATCTTGCCCAGGTACATGACCGCGATGCGGTGCGAGATGTGACGCACCACCGAAAGATCGTGTGCGATGAACAGATAGGTCAGACCGTAGTCGGACTGGAGGTCCTCAAGCAGGTTGATGATCTGCGCCTGAATCGACACGTCAAGCGCCGACACCGGCTCGTCGCAGACGATGAACGCCGGCTCAACCGCGAGCGCGCGGGCGATACCAATGCGCTGGCGTTGCCCACCAGAGAATTCGTGCGGGTAGCGGCTGGCGAAATAGGGGTTGAGACCCACAGTCTCCAGCAGCTCTCGGACACGCTCCTTGCGCCGGCCCTTCTGCAGGCCGTGAATCACCATTGGCTCGGAGACGATGCTGCCGACGCTCATCCGAGGATTCAAGGATGCGTATGGGTCCTGGAAAATCATCTGCATCTGACGCCGATAGGCGCGCAGGTTGCGACCGGTGAGTGTCGTCAGGTCGACCGGCGCACCATCTGAGCCGCCGCCGGGGAGACTCACCGACTGTGCGCCGCCATCGTCATCTGCGCCGATGTGTGACGTGTACTTCGGCGCTGACATGAAGACATTGCCCGCCGTCGGGCGGTACAACTGCAGAATCGCACGACCGGTAGTCGACTTGCCGCAGCCGGATTCTCCCACGAGTCCAAGCGTCTCACCTTCTCGGACGGAGAATGTGAGACCGTCGACGGCCTTGATGTCCGCCACCTTGCGCTTAAGCAGCAACCCGGCGGTGACTGGGAAGTACATCTTCAGGTCTTGGACTTCGAGCAACGTATTCTCGTGCGGCTCGGTACGTCCAGTGCCAATAAAATCCGCGATCTCCCCGATCGCGGCTGCGGCGACGCCGACCGATGCGGCCGCAGCGGCTCGCATGCGTTCCGGCGTCATAGTGCCGGCGGCGGCTTCTTCCTGAGAGCTGGTCTCCTCGACCTGCTGTTCGTCAGCGTCTGTCAGCTGTTCATTCTCAGACATTGGCGGTCTCCTCTGCAAGCTGCTCGGCAGTCTTTGCGCTGGCGAGGATGATCTCGGCCTCGACGGCCACCGCATCCGAATTCCAGCATGCGACCGTGTGGCCAGGTGCGTACTCCTGGAGTATCGGACGCTCAGTGACGCATTGGTCGGTGGCGAATCGGCAACGAGGTGCGAATGAACAACCCTCGGGCATGTTGGTCAAGTCTGGCGGTGTGCCTTCAATCGGGATCAGCCGACCGGTTCGCTCGTCAAGGCGAGGCACCGACTCAAGCAAGCCCAGCGTGTACGCGTGCTTGGGGCGAGCGTAGATATCTCCGGCCTCGCCGCTCTCGACGATGCGACCGCCGTACATGACGTTCACGCGGTCCGCGTAACGAGCGACAACACCGAGGTTGTGAGTGATGACGATCACGGCTGTGCCGAGCTCGCGGCTCAGGCGGGCCATGACCTCAAGCACCTGCGCCTGAATTGTCACGTCAAGCGCGGTGGTCGGCTCATCGGCCAGCAGCAGCTTCGGGTCGCAGGAGAGCGCCATCGCGATCATCACGCGCTGACGCATGCCGCCGGAGAACTGGTGAGGGAAGTCGAACAGGCGCTGCTCGGCTGCAGGGATACCAACCATGTTGAGCAGCTCAATAGCGCGCTCGTTGGCCTGGTTGCGGTTCAGACCCATGTGCAGCTCGATCGCCTCTGTGAGCTGTCGACCGATGGTCAACACCGGGTTGAGCGAGGTCATCGGCTCCTGGAAGACCATGGCGATGTCGTTGCCGCGGATTTCCCGCATCCGCGAGTCATCGACGCTCATCAACTCTTCGCCGTCGAACCAGACCTCACCGTTGACAATCTTGCCCGGTGGGTTGGGAATCAGGCGCAGCAACGAGAGCGCCGATACGCTCTTGCCCGAACCGGACTCACCGACCAAACCGAGAGTTTCGCCGGGCATGACGTCGTACGAGACATCGTTGACGGCCTGAACGACTCCTTCGGAGGTGAAGAAACTCGTAGAGAGGTTCTGGACACTCAATAGCGGGTCAGCCATAAGAACACTCCTTCAGCGACGCCTGTGGCTCCAAGGTTCGCAACACGACCGACCGATTCGCGGTCGGGTGGGCGTTGGTGGGGAAGAGGAGACTCGAACTCCTACGCCTTGCGGCACATGAACCTAAATCATGCTCGTCTGCCAATTCCGACACTTCCCCCGAGGACGACAAGAAGGCCGGCGAACCGGTGTCCTCGCGCGAGAGGCGCGGAATCTGTGGCAGACCGCTCGTGCTGATGTAGCTGGTGAGCCGCCAGGGACTCGAACCCCGAACCTGCTGATTAAGAGTCAGCTGCTCTGCCAATTGAGCTAGCGGCCCCCGCGCTTGGATCGCCCTCAACGCCGGTTGCGTCGAGGCGTCCCACAATCTTACACGTCGTGCGCTCCGGGCGCTCAAGTGACGTGCGTCCGCGGTGCTCAAACATTCTGTCCCAATGGCGCGGCATGCGGCCTTACGGCTCAACGTCTGCTCCCAAGCCTGATTGCTCTTCAGTTGTTCCACATCAGTTCCGTAGCGGCCCGATAACGGCTTGGCGTGCAAGCTAGCCAACCCGACGCGGAACGTCAACGAGTTGACACTGATTCTAGTCCCTTGCGTCTGCGAAGTTCGGAACTGCGTCGGCGCCCCCTTCGTTGACCAAGCCGACGCGCGAGGAATACGATGAATCCAGTCCTGACCAGGCCATCATGAGCGAGGCGGTCAGGCATGGGCGGTTAGCTCAGTCGGCTAGAGCGCTGCGTTGACATCGCAGAGGTCACTGGTTCAAGTCCAGTATCGCCCACCACTTTCTCGACCCAATACCCCCGGCATGATTCAACAACAGATGTCGCGGATGCAGCGCAGTGAGCAGGCGGATGGCGGACGACCCCTACGACGCAGGAGTTGCGGTGGAGGACGGCGACGCCGGCGGTGTCGCCTCGCGTGAGGAAGTGGACGAGGCCGAATGGCTGCGACGGATGCGCCACTCCGCGGCGCACGTCCTCGCCCAGGTGGTGCTGCAGATGTTCCCCGATGGCAAAATTGCCATCGGCCCACCAATCGACACTGGCTTCTACTACGACTTCGACCTGCCCAGACCGCTCACGCCGGAGGATCTCTCCGAGATTCAAAAGCGGATGCGCAAGGAAATACGGCGCAATCACCGATTCATCTGGGACGAGATCCCAGTCGCTGAGGCGCGTCGACGATTCGCCGATCAACCGTTCAAGCTGGAGTTGATCGACCGGTTCTCGGCCGAATCGGAGGATCTCGGGATCTGCACTCACGCCGAATTTACCGACCTCTGTCGCGGCGGACACGTGGAATCGACGAGGCAGATCGGGCCATTTCGACTGACTAACGTCGCGGGCGCCTATTGGCGCGGCGACGAACATCGGCCGCAGCTTCAGCGCGTCTATGGAGCGCTATTCGCATCAAAGGAAGAATTGGACGCACACTTCGCTCGAATCGAGGAAGCGCAACGTCGCGATCATCGACGCCTGGGCCGCGAACTTGAACTGTTCGCGTTCTCTGAACTCGTCGGCGCCGGCATACCGCTATTGCTTCCCGACGGCGCGATCATCCGCCAGGAGATGGAACGCCTGATTCGCGAGCTACAGGATGCTCGCGGCTACAGCGAAGTCTGGACCGGCCACGTGGCTCGCGGCGAGCTCTTTCGACGCTCCGGGCACCTCGAGAACTACGGCGATGTCATGTACCCCGCCATGCGTGAGACGGGGCGAGAGGCGGGGCGCGAGCACGGCGAAACGGGTGAGGACGGCGATAACGAGGCCTATTTCCTCAAGCCGATGAACTGTCCGCTTCATATGACGCTCTACAACAACTCGCTGCACTCCTACCGCGAACTGCCGCTTCGCTACGCCGAATACACAACGCTGTATCGCTACGAGAAGTCGGGCCAGCTTTCCGGCCTGACCAGGGTCCGTGCGCTGACCCAGGACGATTGCCACATTTTCATCACGCCCGAGCAGATATCGGACGAGGTGTCGAATGTGCTCGAGCTGGTGCAGACGCTCTTCGAGACCTACGGCATGCCCAACTTCCGCTATGAACTTTCGCTGCCGGGCGAGAGCGGAAAGTACGTCGACAACCCCGAGGCCTGGGCGACCGCGGTCACCGCCTTGCGCGACGCGCTCGATCGCGCAGGCATTGATTATGTCGAGCAGGAAGGCGAGGCCGCCTTCTATGGACCCAAGGCCGATCTCTTTGTGTCCGATGTGATGGGCCGTGAATGGCAGTTGTCGACCATTCAACTCGACCTGATCCAGCCGGCCCGATTGGGCTGCGTCTACGTCGCCGACGACGGCGAGCGGCACACGCCGGTGGTGATCCATCGGGCGATTCATGGTTCCTTCGAGCGCTTCCTGGGCATCCTGATCGAGCACTACGCAGGCGCGTTTCCACTCTGGCTCGCGCCGATCCAGGCGCGCTGTGTACCCATCGCAGATCGTCATCTCGATTGGGCACGGGAGATTGCGGCCGACCTGCGAGCCGCCGGGCTTCGAGTCGACGTCGACGACGGCAACGAGCGCATGCAGGCCAAGATTCGCAAGGGCCAGCGTCGCAAGATTCCCTACCTGTTGATCATCGGCGACCGCGAGGTGGAGGCGCGCGCAGCAGCGGTCAGAGTGCGCTCCGGCGACGATCTCGGCGCCATGCCACTGGACGAGATCCGCGAGATGCTGACTCAACTGAAGCATTCCCGTGCCATCCAGCCCGCCTGAGCACGGCATGGCCGGCGTCATCGATTCGATACTCTCCAGACATCTTGGCAGGTATGATTCATACGGCCGCCACAGGCGTGGCGACGCCCGCCATCAGACAGGTTCATTTGCCGAATCCAGATTCAACGAAAGCGGCGGATGACTGATTTCCAGCGTCCTTTTGACACGCTCCTGATCGCCAACCGCGGTGAGATTGCCGTTCGTGTCATTCGCGGGGCACGGGACCTTGGGATCAAGACGATTGCGGTCTTCTCCGACGCCGACCGCGCTGCACGACACGTCAGAATGGCAGATGAATCCGTTCGCATCGGCGGTTCCGCGCCCGCCGAGAGCTATCTCTCGATGGACGCGATCTTGGCAGCCGCGAAGCAGACGGGCGCCAATGCAATTCATCCTGGCTACGGATTCCTGTCCGAGAACGCCAATTTTGCTCGCGCCTGTCGCGAGCAGGGCATCATGTTTGTCGGCCCCTCGCCGGAGGCCATCGAGTTGATGGGCGACAAGATTGAATCCCGTCGCACGATGAAGCGGGTCGGCGTGCCGATCATTCCCGGCGCGATCGATCCGCTCACGGACCCGGAAGAAGCCCGCCGACTGGCTGATGAAATCGGCTATCCGGTCGTGATCAAGGCCTCTGCAGGTGGTGGCGGTCGTGGGATTCGGATTGTCGAATCGGCGGACGAGATCGAGCGAGCGGTTCACCAGGCGCAGGAAGAAGCGATCACCGCGTTCGGCAATGGTTCCGTCTTCGTGGAGAAACTGCTTCGCCCCGCCCGCCACATTGAGATTCAAGTGGTCGCCGACACGCGCGGCAACATCGTCTGCCTGGGCGAGCGTGACTGCTCGGTGCAGCGCAGACGGCAGAAACTGGTCGAAGAATCACCGGCGCCCGGCATGTCGCCACAACTACGTGCTCGAATGGAAGAGGCGGCGACCAATGCCGCCCGTGCCTGCAACTACACCTCGACAGGCACGGTCGAGTTTCTCGTCTGGGACGACCCCAGGGCGCCCGGCGGGCACAACTTCGCATTTCTGGAAATGAATACCCGGCTCCAGGTCGAGCATCCGGTGACGGAGCTCGTACGCGGCGTCGATCTCGTGCAGGATCAGCTAAAGATCGCCGGAGGATTGCCCCTGGGCTACACGGCGGCGGAGCGACCGATCCGCGGCTGGGCGATGGAGTGCCGGATTACCGCCGAGGACCCGTACTTCGACTTCACGCCTTCGGTGGGACCGATCGCCTGGTACCGCGAAGCCGACGGTCCCGGCGTCCGACTGGACTCGATGCTCGCCCGCGGTGTCGGCGTGAGCCCGCACTACGACTCGCTGATCAGCAAGCTGATCACCTGGGGCGAGACCCGCGAGCAATGCATCCGCCGCATGAAGCGAGCGCTCGGCGAATATCTCGTCATTGGCATCAGCACTTCAATTCCGTTCCATCAGGCATTGATGGACGACGAGCACTTCCGCGATGGCGACATTCACACGCTGTACGTCGAAGAGAACGAGATTCTCGACCGTGGCGACCGGCCAACGCACGTGACAGAGGCGACCCTCGCCACCGCACTCTTCTTTCACACACAAGGCGAACGCGCCGATTCCGAACGAGGCGGCACACAACCGCGACGCCGTCCGTGGGCAACATCGTCGCGGGGTCGCCGATATCCAGTGGAGCAGGGATGGCGAAGAACTACCGGCTGATCGTCCAGGGCGGACTCGAGGAAGTGACCATCGACGACAACGGCGATGGTCGGTACCGCGCCGAGTTCGATGGCAAGACGTATTCGCTCGAGCTGGAATCAGTCGACGACAGCACGCTGTTCCGTCTCTGGATTGACGGCGCAAGCACTCCAGTCGCTATCCGGCGCGAAGGTATGTCGCTCGATCTGTTCATCGGACCTGACCGGTATTCGGCGGAGATTGAACGCAGCGCTGGGATGCTCACCCAAACCGGGCCGGCAATCGAAGGCGAAGTTCGATTGACTTCTCCGATGACGGGCCAGGTCACTGAAGTACTCGTCGGCGCGGGCGACCGCGTAGAGGAAAGCGATCCACTCCTGGTCATCGTCGCCATGAAGATGAACAACGAGATCCGCTCACCAGCGAGCGGGCTCATCACTCAGGTGTCGGTGGAGGCTGGCGATGCCGTCGAACAGGGCGCCCTCATGCTCGTGATCGACACCGAAGCGGAATAGCAATTTCCTCCAGTTTCCCTCTAACGTTTGAATCCCCGCGCGCGGGGACCTACCATCGGCGTCAGTAGAGCCACACGCATTCGCGTACAGACCGGCTCGCAGTGAAGGAGCATTCCTCTGGCCGTCAAGGATCAACGAGACCACAAAGAACAACGCGTCAACGAAGCGATTCGGATTCGAGAAGTCCGGGTCATCGGCGACGAGGGTGAACAGCTCGGCGTGATGCCGACCATTCAGGCGCTCGATCTTGCGCGCGCCCAGGGGTTGGACCTCGTCGAGGTCGCGCCCAGCGCCCGGCCGCCCGTCGCCAAAATGATGGACTACGGTCGCTTCAAGTACGAGCAGTCCAAGCGAGAACGCGAGGGCCGACGTCGGCAAAAGGGCGCGGCCTTGCACCAGATCAAGATGCGTCCCAACATCGGCAAGCACGACATGGAAGCCAAGGGGCGCACCGCCGCGCGGCTGCTGCGCAACGGCGACAAAGTCAAGATCTCGATCATGTTCCGTGGTCGCGAGATCACGCACCGTGACATCGGCCAGGAACGCATCTACGAAATGCTCGACACACTCGAGCAGTACGAGGTGCCAACCGTGATCGAGAAACCGATCTCGACCGAGGGTCGCTTCATGTCGGTGATCGTCGCCGAGGACAAAGCCAAAGCGAAGGCGATGGCAACGGCGAAGGCAGAGGAGACATCTGAGCCGGTAGAGACAGCCGAGGCAACGGCCGAAGCATCCGAAGCCGCCGGCTAGATCACTGCGCGTCGGCCTCTGTCCTGTTCAGCCTGAGATGTTTGTGTCAGGTCAGATTGGACACTGACCAAATTCCTCCTAAGCTGATCGGACGCGCCTGTGTGTCGTTGCTGATGCGCGCCTGTGTTGGAGATATTCACCAATGCCGAAGATGAAGACCCACAAGGGCGCAGCCAAGCGATTTCGCATCACACGCAATGGCAAGGTGTTGCGGATGAAGAGTTCCCGCGGCCACAACAAGCAAAAGAAGCACAAGCGCACTCTGCGCGCGCAGGGACGTATGCACGAAGTGAAGCGCCTTGGCGACCAGAAGCGCGTCAAACGACTGCTGCCCTACGGCTCTCCCTAAGCAGGATCAGAACAGGAATCCGAGCCATGCCAAGAGTCAAGGGCGGACCGCGCGAGCGACGCCGACACAAGAAAGTCCTCAAGCAAACCAAGGGCCATCACGGTGTACGGCATCGCCTATATCGCCGGGCCTCAGAATCCCGTCTGCACGCCCTCTCGTACGCCTACGCGCACCGGCGCGAGCGAAAAGGCGATATGCGCCGCCTCTGGATCACCAGGATCAACGCGGCGGCCCGTCTGAACGGGACGACCTATAGCCGTCTGATCAACGCCCTCAAGCAGGCCGAGATCGAGATTGATCGCAAAGTCCTAGCCGAAATGGCCGTGCATGACCCGGCAGGCTTCACTGCGGTCGTTGAACAGGCAACCGCCGCCTGACCGACGACCCTCTGTTCTGAAACCAGGACGCCCGGCTTCGCTCAAAGAGGAGCGAGCCGGGCGTTTTGTTGTGCGTCTGAGGTTGGAAAGCTAAGACTGAGCCGTCAATGCCGGCGTTCCGCTGGCCTCAGCGACGATTTCAGCATCGTCGCCTTCGGGCAGGCGCTCCAGCAGCCAGTCCAACGCGTCGTGGTCGCGCAACCAGGGCAGGATCTTGGTCAACGCCGCGAACTCTCGCATGTGTAGCGCGTTCTTAATCACGTCAAACTCGATCTCGCGGTTGCGCTCGCCCCACTCGGCCGGCAGGTCGATGTGGGCGTCCTCGAACGACCGAGCTGCGATGCGGGCCTCTTCGACATCAAGCCGAAGCAAGGCTCGCAAGCGGCGCACCGCGAGCTCGTGCGCCATCTCCAGAGACGCGGCGCCCTGGCGTCGGGCCAACGCTCGCATCACGCGACGAAGCTCAATCGGAGGCAGCGCGGTCGCATCGTAGAGCGCGGCCGCGAGTTCGATGTGATCGCCCGCGTCGTTCAGGCGATGCGTCAGATCACCCAGGTTGAACGCGCTCCCGTAGTTCTCAGACAGATTCGGATGCACGTAGGTCATGATCGATTCCTTCCGTGTCGTTCGTCTTCATGTTCAAGTTTGGCACTCTCAACACGAGAGTGCCAAATCTGTGGGCACATGTCTGACACAAGTGAGACAAGCAAGCAACAGAACAGGAATCGCAAGCGTTGAGGCAGGCCGAGGAATGCTTTGAACAACTCTGATCCCCGCTTCCCCCCTCTGCGGGGGAAGCTGCTGAAGGCTGAAGGGGGGTCCCCGCTCAGCCTGCAACACCAGTTGTTCAGAGGATTCCTAGGAATCGCGAAGTGTGGCGCCGAATTGCGACTCAAGGCGGCGCACGATTCCGCGTCGCGCCTTCTCGACATCGCGGTCCGTCAGTGTGCGGTCCGCAGATCGGTAGTACACGCGGAACGCCAGCGATTTCGAGCCCGCCGGGATCTGATCGCCCATGTAGATGTCGAACAGTTCGACCGACTCCACCAGGCGATTCCCTGCGATGGCCGAGGCCAACTCGCCGGAGGTCGCGGAGGCATCGACGATCAAGGCCAGATCCTCAACTGCGGCTGGATAGACCGAAGGCGACGGTACATCACTCGCTGATCGAATCAGCGGGGCCAGTTCGGCAATGGACAACTCCAGGGCAAAGACATCGCCTTCGACGCCGAATCGTGACGCCACAGCGGAGATCACTCTGCCCAACACTCCGACCTGCTGACCTCGAACCGAAATACGCGCCGACTGTCCTCCGACGAGCGCTGAATCTTCCGCATTCGCCGTCAGACCGAATTCCACGTCCAGACCGGAGCCAAGCTGCTCCATCACGCCCTTGATGTCGTAAAAGTCCAACGACCGCGCAGGATCGCCGTGCACGGAACCAATGGCATCGCCGCCCAGCAATGCCAGCAGCATGCGTTCCTCGGTCGGTTGGCTCGCGCGCCTGGCCTTGAACGTCTTGCCAACTTCGAACAGCCCCAGCGAGCCTCGCGTCTCGCGCTGATTCAACGCGAACGTTTGCAGTCCCCACGGCCGCAGGCTGGTCCGCATCCGATCGCGAGCGGTGTTCATTGGATTCTGTAGTTGTACGGAAGGCGAATCGACGCCTGTCGACGTCAACTCGTCTTCGCCGACCGCGACGTAGGTGATGATCTCTCGCAGCCCGAGGCTCGCGAGGACATCGCGAATCCGTTCGCCCAACTCTCGCTCAGCGTCGTGCTCAGGTTCCGGTACGGCGCCGGGCAATGGCTCTGATGGAAGGTTGTCGTATCCCTCGATCCGCCCGATCTCTTCGACCACGTCATCGGGAACGATGATGTCCGATCGCCAGGGCGGACAGGTCACCGCGTAGCGATCGGGCGGTAGCCAGCGATTGGAAATGCCGAGGCCAGAAAGGATGTCGCGAACACGTTCGACGCTGGGCTGAACACCAAGAATCTGCTCGATCCGGCGCTGCGTCACGACGACCTGCGGAGCATGGACTCTGCCCGGATACGCATCAACGATGCCCGCGTACGCCGTTCCGCCAGCGGTTTCAATGATCAGGGCCGTCGCGCGCTTGGCTGCCAGCTCGGCCAGTTCGGGATTCAGCGACTTCTCGAAGCGACGACTGGCCTCGGTTCCGCCTTCAGTGTGTCGCGCGCGACTGCGACGAATCGACGCTTCCTGGAAGTTGGCCGTCTCCAGCAGGATGGTCGTCGATGAATCCGAAATCTCCGACTCAGCGCCACCCATGATGCCTGCCAACGCGACCGCGCGCTCGGCGTCGGCGATGACCAGGTCATCCGTCTCCAGCTTGAGCTCTGAGCCATCCAACAGCTCCAGATGCTCGCCGGGATGCGCGCGCCGCACGACGATTCGGCCCTCGCGCAGAATCTCGAAATCGAATGCGTGCAGCGGTTGTCCCCACTCCAACATCACGTAGTTGGTCACATCAACGATGTTGTTGATCGGGCGCATCCCGGCCGACGAGAGCGCATCCTGCATCCATTGCGGGGACGGTCCAATGGTGACGCCATCGATCACGATGGCTGTGTATCTGGGACAACCCTCCGTGTCCTCAATCTCTACGTTCGTCTTGTCGATGGCCGCCATGTCCGACTCCGGATAGGCAGCCGATGGCTCGCGGACCGCACCGCCTGTTAGCGCCGCAACCTCTCGTGCGATGCCGAGGACGGAGAAATGGTCGGGACGATTCGGCGTTGGCTTGATGTCGAGCACGACTTCGCCCAGCACATCGGCCAATGGCGTTCCCAGCGCGGCATCGGTGCTGAGCTCGAGGATGCCTTCGTGTTCGTCGGAGAGTCCCAGCTCGCGCTCCGAGCAGACCATTCCCAGTGAGGTCACGCCACGAATCTTGCCCTTGCGCAATTTGCGAGGCTGGCGGGTGCCAGGGTCGATCAGTTGCGCGCCGACCTGGGCAAACGCGATGGTTTGACCCTGGGCCAGGTTCGGCGCTCCGCAGACCACCTGCAGCGGCTCGTCTCCGCCGAAGTCGACGGTGGCCAGACGCAATCGGTCGGCGTTCGGATGCTGCTCAACGGCGGCGACCCGCCCAACCACAACGTGCTCCCACTCACCGCCGCTTCGTTTGATCGATTCGACTTCCGCGCCGGCCATGCTCAAGCGATGCACCAGCTCCTCGACCGACATGTTCCAGTCGACGTATTGCGCGAGCCACTTCAGCGGGACATCCATCAGGAGCGCCCCTCGAATTCGCGCAAGAATCGCACGTCATTGCGATAGAAGTGCCGAATGTCACGGACCCCGTAGCGCAGCATCGCGACGCGCTCGACACCCATCCCGAAGGCGAAGCCTGTGTAGCGCTCAGGGTCCAACCCGGCGTCTTCAATGATCTCCGGATGAACCATGCCGCAACCCAACACTTCCAGCCAGTCACCCTGCCAACGGACACCGAGCTCTGCGCCCGGCTCAACAAAGGGGAAATAGTCGCAGCGGAATCGCGTCTCAATCTCCGCGCCAAACACCCGCCGAACAAATGCCTCTAGCGTCCCCTTGAGATGCGCAAACGACAGGTCTTCGTCGATCACGAGGCCTTCAATCTGCGTCAACATCCACTCATGCGTGGCGTCGGTCGCCTCATAGCGGTAACACGTACCGGGCACGATCACGCGAATCGGTGGCTTCCTGCGTTCGAGGTAGCGAATCTGCATCGGCGAGGTGTGGGTGCGCAGCAATTGACGCGGCCCACCGCTGCCATCGTCGGCCACCCACATCGTGTCCCACATGTCGCGCGCCGGATGTCCGGCGGGAATCCGCAGGCGGTCGAAGTTGTACTCTTCCAGCTCGACATCGGGACCCTCAACCACGTCGAATCCCATGTCGCGGAAGGTCCGCTCCATCATCCGGCGTGTCAGCGTCACGGGGTGAAGCGATCCCAACGACGGCCGTCTGCCGGGAAGCGTGACATCAATCGCCGGTCCATCAGCCGTGGACGCCAGCAACTCGCTTCGACGCGCCGTCACCGCCTCTTCCAACATGCCTTTCAGCCGATTCGCCCCGGCCCCGACCGTTGGCCGCTCCTCGGCCGGTAGATCGCGAACTCCGCGCAGAACCGCAGTGAGCCGGCCGCGGCGTCCTAGCCATTCAACACGCCACGACTCAAGACCGGCCTCGTCGCCCGCCTCGGCGAGCGACGCGCGCGCTTCCGCTTCCAACGCCACAAGATCTAGCACAGCGCAAACCCACCAATACTCGTCAATGATTGTTCGGGCATACAATTCGTATCGTACCCGCCGCCCTTCGCACGTAAAACGCGTCGAGCCGCCTGGATAGTAAACTTGTCCCAGCCCGACGCGTATCGCGAGGCGCGCAAATTTCTGGAGCTCCCCCCATGGCCGTGAAGAGCTACATCCTGATCGAAACTGAGGTGGGAACCGCCAAGCAGGTGGCGCTCGCCCTGGCAGACCTCACCCACACCGACGGTGAAGTCAAGACGGTCGAGCTGGTCACCGGACCGTTCGATGTCATCTGCCTCGTCGAGGCCGACAACCTGGAGCAGTTGGGCAGCTGCATCACCGATTCGATTCAGACCGTGCCCGGCGTCAAGCGAACCACGACTTGCCTGACCATCCGGGTCTAGAGGCGGACCGCTGTAGTCAGATGTCTTCGCCCAAGACTCCCGAACCGCGCTCGACTGAGCCGCCCGTCGACATGTTGCCGGTCGAGGACGCCGTTGAGCGCATCCTCGCGTTCTGCAGACAGTTGCCTTCGGAGATCCGGGCAATTGACGATGCCGTGGGCCAGGTGCTCGCCACCAACATCACCGCGCCCTTCGACATCCCGCCGCACGACAACACGGCCATGGACGGCTACGCCGTCCAGTCGTCCAGCACCGACGGAGCATCGGACACGAATCCGGTCCGCCTGCGAGTGATCGGAGAGCTGGCTGCCGGCTATCTCTATGACAAGTCGGTCGGTCCCGGCGAAGCCGTCCGAATTATGACCGGCGCGCCCATGCCCGACGGCGCCGACACGATTGTCCCGTTCGAAGAGACCGATGAAGTCGGTCTGCGCGCGCCGGGACAGGCCCATGAGGCCATCGAAGACGTCGGCATCCTCAAGGCCGCGGCCCTCGGCAACAACATCCGCCGGCGCGCCGAAGATGTGCGTCAAGGCCAACAAGTTCTCAATGCCGGCGCCGTCCTGCGCGGACCCGAAGTCGCTGTCCTCGCATCGCTGGGCGTCGCCAAAGTCGAAGTCATCCGGCGACCTCGGGTCGCAATTCTGTCCACGGGCGATGAATTGCTGACGCCCGGTGAACCACCCGCGCCCGGCAAAATCTACGATTCCAACTCATACGGTCTCAGCGCGCTGGTCACACAGTATGGCGGCGTGCCGCAGCGATTCGGCATCGCGCGAGACACGATCCCAGCGCTGACCGCGAAGATCAACGAAGCGCTTGAAACCTGCGATCTCGTGCTCACCTCGGCCGGCGTATCTCGCGGCGACTTCGATGT
This sequence comes from Dehalococcoidia bacterium, assembly GCA_965261715.1. GTDB lineage: Bacteria > Chloroflexota > Dehalococcoidia > Bin125 > Bin125 > Bin125. The sequence goes on along the minus strand of OZ253471.1, from coordinate 1,134,587 downwards.
CGTCAAGGAAGTCCTCGCCCGCGAGGGAGCGATCGATTTCTGGACAGTCCGAATGAAGCCGGGCAAGCCGCTGGCCTTTGGCGAGTTCGACGCTCCAGGCGGTCGCCGTGTCCCGCACATCGGACTGCCGGGCAATCCGGTCTCTTCGTTGTTGGCGTTCGAGTTGTTCGGACGGCTCGCGATCTACCAGATGATGGGCCGTCAGCCGCAGCCGCGACCGATGATTCGGGCGATTGCCGACGAAGACATCGTCAACACCGACTGGCGGCGGGTCTACGCCCGTGCAACATTGAGCCAGGACGACCACGGCCGCTGGCGCGCGCGCCTGACCGGACCGCAAGGCAGCGGCGTGCTGACATCAATGGCGATCGCCAATGGGTACGCTGTGTGCCCAGAGGACCAGGAACGCGTCCACGCCGGCGAGGAATGCGATGTGATCATGGTCGACTGGGATCATCCGCTCGACTAGCTCGCCCTCGCCCCAAGCACTGAAACGAGCGGAACATGCCTCTCAAGACCGCCATCCGGAGCACAATTGCACCGCTCTACATCAGAGCCAAGCTCGCTCAGGAGAAGCTCCAGTCCGGAGTCGTCTGGTACCCACTGGACCCCAACTTCATCGCCAATCCGTACCCCACCTACAAAAAACTGCGCGAGCGGGATCCCTACCATCCCAGCCCGTTGACCAAGGCCCTGGTGCTGTCACGCTACGAGGATGTTGACGCCGTTCTGCGCAACTACAAGGTCTTCTCCAACTTCCGAGGCCCAGTCGGCACGCGCAATCGGCGAGGGATCGGCGAGCAGATCGAGAACGAACTGCAACCATCCATGCTGTCGCTCGATCCGCCCGACCACACACGCTTACGCGGACTGGTCAGCCGTGCGTTTACGCCTCGGCAGATCACCAAGATGGAAGACCACATTCGCGAGACCGCGCACGCCTTGCTCGACGAGGTCGAGGGACAGAACGAGTTCGACCTGATGTCGAATCTCGCATCGTCATTGCCGACGGTGGTGATCGCCGAGATGATCGGCGTCCCGATCAAAGATCGGCAGCAATTCAAAGTGTGGTCCGACCAGTTCGCCCGCGTGTTGGAACCGAATTTGACGGAGGACGAACTTGGTCAAGTATTCAGCACGGCCCAACTCTTCGACGGCTACTTCAAAGACATCGTCGCTGAACATCGCGAGAACCCGAAGGACGACCTCGTTTCACGCCTGATTGAGGCCGAAGAAGAGGGTGATCGACTCACAGAAGACGAAATGATCGTCACGCTCAGACTCCTGTTGGTCGCGGGCAACGAGACCACCACGAACCTGATCGGCAACGGGCTCAAGGCCCTGCTCGAGCATCCCGAGCAGCTCCAGCTCCTCCGCGAGCAGCCGGAGTTGGTGGACAACGCCATCGAGGAGTTGCTCCGCTACGACTCGCCCGTCCAGGTTGATGGCCGGATGACGCTCGACGGCTTCGAGATTGATCGCCACAAGCTCAAGCCGGGCCGTCCCGTCTCGCTCCTGATCGGCGGCGCCAACCGTGATCCGGAGCAGTTCAGCGACCCCGAAACGCTCGACATCACACGCGAAGACGCCGGCAACATCTCCTTCGGCCGCGGAATTCATCACTGCCTCGGCGCACCGCTGGCCCGACTGGAAGGGAAAATCGCATTCGAAGCATTGCTCGAGCGCTTCGATGAGATCAAGCTCGGCGCCCGTACACCGGTCTACAAGCCAAACATCGTCCTGCGCGGACTTCGGCACCTCGACATCCGCGTCCAGCGTGCTGGTGGTGCAACGGTCCCGGCGCCAACGGTTGAAGCGGAAGCCGACTAGGGCCGGTTCACATATCGGGCTTCGTCATTCACAACCCGGGAATCTGAGGATCAATCAGCGGGACTGGGCACGACTGAATCGAGTTTGCCCATACCTGTTCTTTGGCGTGGCTCAGGAATCATGGATCGTGGGCAAATGGCCGGATTTGTGAACAGGCCTCAATAGATCGTCTCAAAGCCGTCGAACTCACCCGAGGCGACGCCCCAATCGACCTCAACGCCACGCACGAGCGCGTGAGCCGGTCCGATCTTGAGTTCCTCAAGGAACTCTTCCAGCTTTCGTCGCAGCCCATCGGCCACGATCTCCACGGACGAACCATCAGGCAGATTTTGGACCGTTCCCTGGATCCCGCCAATTCAGTCTGCTGTTCCCTCGGCGAAGATGCGATAGCCAACCATCTGAACGCGGCCTCGCACGCGGACCGTCATCCGCACCATCAGGATAGGCCGACAACTGCGTCGATGGCCTCCGACACAATTTCCGCAGGAACGTCGTCTCGCACGATCGGCGATCCGATGCTTTCAAGCAGCACCCAATGCTGCTTGCCGCCAACGACTTTCTTATCTCGGGACATGGCCTCGAGGATCTCGGCTCGGCCGAGACCCGGTGGGCTCTGAGTCGGCAGACCGAATCGCTCAATCAAGCGTCGATGCCGCGTCACCAAGGCTTCATCGATCAGGCCCAACGCATTGCCCATCTCAGCGACTGCGATCATGCCCATCGCCACCGCCTCGCCGTGCAACACGGCGCTGTAGCCGGTCACTGCTTCGATCGCATGTCCCAATGTGTGTCCGTAGTTGAGAATCGCGCGGACATCAGACTCACGCTCATCGGCAGAGACGACGGCGGCCTTGATCGCCTGGTTTCGGGTGATGACATCGACCAGGAGCTGGCGACGCGTTTCATCATCTGTCCCCGCGGCCGGATTCAAAAGCGAATCCACTGATTCGTCCAGAAGGTCGAGCATCGGTTCATCGCGAATGAACCCGTGCTTGATCACCTCGGCGAATCCCGATCGCAACTCGCGCGGTGGCAGCGTGGCAAGCGTGGCCGCGTCGGCCAGGACCGCACGAGGCTGATAAAACGCGCCCACGAGATTCTTGCCCGAGGGCAGGTCGATGGCCACTTTTCCACCGATAGCGGCGTCGACCATGCCCAACACGGTCGTTGGCGCATGAACGAGTGGCATACCCCGCAGATACGTCGCCGCAGCCGTTCCGGCCAGGTCGGTCGTGACGCCGCCGCCAAGCGCAAACACCACGTCGCGACGCTCAGCTCGATGGGATGAGAGCCATCCGTATAGGACGTCCAAGGATTGAAGAGACTTGCTCGCCTCGCCCGAAGCCACGGCATAGGAAACGACTGAGCGGCCCGCCGTCTCAAGCGACTGTCTCGCTGTCGCGCCGTGCGAGTCAATCACAGCCTGATCAGCGATCAAGAACACGCGCCCGGTCAATCCAAGCCGGTCGAAGACATCGCCAGCCCGCTCGAGCAGGCCCCATGCGCAATAGACCGGATAGCGCGCCGACCCGGCTTCCACGATGCAACCGACATCGGGGCCAAAGTCGCTGACCGGCGGCGGGTCCACGCCAGGGCCGTTTCGCATCTCCCTCAGCCGCGAGTCTGAGGCCAGGATGCCGCTTGCACGCTTCGCGACAGCTTCGACGATCTGATCGACCGCCTCGCCGATCTCGATATCGTCCGTGTGCACCGTCAGATCGGACATGGCGTAGAACGGCTGTCGCGCCGCCTTGAGCGTCTCAACTCGGCGCCGAGGGTCGGCGCCGGCCAGCATCGGTCGCACTTCGGTCGCGCCCTGTTCGGTCGCCGCATAGCGCGCCAGAATCGTCGCCGATCGAGCCTCGAGCGTGACCACCAGCCCTTGCTCGGCTAGCAGAGATCGGTTCTCACTGTTCAACCAGACGCCACCGCCCGTCGCAACGACCAGGCCATCCTGTTCTGCCGCGTCCTTGACCGCCTGGTGTTCGCGAGCGCGGAATCCGCTCTCGCCTTCCGATTCGAAAATCTGCGGAATCGTACGGCCGGCGCCTCGCTCGATCTCAACATCAAGATCAACGGCCGTCCATCCGAGTTTGTGAGCGATGTACGGAGCAAGCACCGACTTGCCAGTCGCGCTGAATCCGATCAGCACGACTCGTTTCAGTCCAGCCTGCGTTCTCACGACCACTCTCCTCGCGGCACCGCGGTCTTTAGGAACGAGTGCATGTTTCGTCGCGTTTCGTCCAGCGAGTCGCCGCCGAACTTTTCGAGGACCGCATCGGCCAGGACGAGAGCCAACATCGCCTCGACGATGACGCCCGCAGCCGGCACGACGCAAACATCTGACCGCTCATAGTGCGCTTCGACTCGCTCGCCGGTTGTCAGGTCCGCCGATGGCAAGGGATGTGCGAGTGTCGCAATCGGCTTTACGGCGACCCGTACCACAAGGTCCTCGCCATTGGAGATTCCCCCCTCAACGCCGCCCGCATGATTCGTCTGTCGACGCCAGGGATGGTCGCCCCACGCATCCTGGGGCAGGACGACATCGTGGTAGCCACGACCTGTCAGCGCCGCGCCGCTGAAACCGTCACCGATTTCAACCCCCTTGAAGGCGTTCATCGAGAGAATGGCCTGGCCAATCCTGCCGCTCAGCTTCCGATCCCACTGCACATGTGAGCCAAGTCCAAAGGGAACGCCCGTCACCCGAGCCTCCAGCATGCCGCCCAGCGTGTCGCCTTCCTGCTTAGCTGCAGTGATCGCATCGATCATCGCTTGCGCAACGTCAGCGTCGGTACAGCGAACCGGAGACTCTTCTACAGCCTCCCAATTGGCTTCAACCGATGGATCGAGCGCCACCGAGCCAATCTGCACAACGTGACTGTTGAAGTCGCAACCCAGCTCCTCGCACAGACGTCTCGCCACAGCGCCGGCGCCGACGCGAGCAGCGCTCTCGCGCGCCGATGCGCGTTCCAGGGAGTCCCGCACATCGTCGTACCCATACTTCAGCGCTGCTGATAGATCGGCATGCCCGGGACGCACCCGCGTCACCTGCGTCGGCGGTGGCTCCACCGAATCCAGCGACATCGTCTCGCGCCAAGGACGCTTGTCGGGACCGAGTCCTTTGTCGAAGTCTTTGTTCTCAATCCACAGCGCAATCGGACTGCCCATCGTCCGGCCCTGCCGCACGCCCCCGCGAATGTGGGCGTAGTCGGTCTCGATCTTCATCCGTCCGCCGCGACCGTAGCCCTTCTGACGCCGAGCCAATTGTTGACGAATCTGCGCTTCCGTCAGCGGCAGACCCGACGGCACGCCGTCGACGATCACGGTCAATCCCGGACCGTGCGATTCGCCTGCCGTGAACCAACGCAAGCTACCCATCAATCCGTCCCCTGTTTCTCAACCGGAGCATCGGCTGGTTCGGCCACGATATCGGCGAAGCGGTCCTCGGGCAGCACGATCGGACGCGGCTCTCCGCTGGGCGCTCGATCCGCTGTCGTCTCAAACTCACGAGCCAGCGCAGCCGGCGAAAGGTTCCAGTCGAGGCTCATCGCCGACACGCGATCCGCTTCCACACAGAGAATCGGCAACGCCTCGGCGACGCCTTCGGCGTTGCGGAAAGTTGTGTAGACATCAACCCGAACATCGTTGGGCCTGAAGTTGGGCACGTCGTAGAAAATCATCTCGACCAGCCGCAGAGCGGTGGAATAGGCCGTGTCCAGCGACGACGCGATCTGCTCGCGCTTGCCGTCGACGGCGCCGAACTCGGGATCGGCTGATGTGCTCACTCTGACATGTTTGGCCGATGCTCCGACCAGTGCCAGCCCCTGCACACCCGCCCAGACGGCTGCACTGACATCCTTCGGCGGACGCTGTGTGCGCCAGTGCTCGAGCTCCTGGTCCAGAATCCCGCGGATGGCGTCCATGTCGTTGTCGGCGACGAGCTGTCGCCAGAAGCGATGTGTCCGCGCCTCCTTGAACAATACGAACCCGATTCCGCCGAAGAGGATCGCGATCAAGAGAAAACCGATGGTGACGCCTTCGTTCACGAGCCTGCCTCCGACATCGCCGACATCGCCAAGTGCGCTTCCCTGAGCATGACATCCACGGGAGCCTCACACTCTGTCCACAGCTCAAACGCCGCCGCGCCCTGGTACACAAGCATCGGCAGCCCGCCGATTGCGCGCCGCCCTGACTTCCGAACCGCCTCGACCAATGGAGTTTCAACCGGATTGGCGATCAAGTCGGCGACGAACGCGTCCTTCGACAACCGAGACGGATCAAAGGGTTGTTGACCATCGGTCTCACTGCCCTTGAGTCCAACAGAAGTGCACTGGACGACCAGGTCGGCTGAGCGCAGGGCGTCAGCGACACCCTCTTCATCCGCTCCGAATGATCGCAACGATGCCCCGGCCGAGGCAGAGGCAAGGTCGTGGCGCAACCGTCCGGCGCGCACCGCCGTGCGATTGATGATTGTCAGCGCTTCCACTCCGCGCCAAATCAACGCCCAGGCGACCGCGCGAGCGGCCCCGCCTGCGCCCCAGAGCACCGCGCGCGCGCCTGACGGATCGAATCCCGCCTCCGACAACGAGCGCTGAAAACCGGTCACGTCGGTGTTGTAGCCCTGTAGATGTCCGGAGTTGTTGACGATGGTGTTAATCGCCCCGACAAACCGCGCCGTCTGGTGTAGCCCGTCCATGTGACGCAGCGCAGCCTCCTTGTAAGGAATCGTGATATTCGCCCCCAATGCGTCGTCTTCGCGAAGCCGGTCGATGAAGCCTTCCAACTCGCCGGGCTCGAGGTCCCAGGCTTCGTAACGCACGTTGAGGTCGGCAGCGTCAAACCCTGCTTGCTGGAACCGCGGCGAAATGCTGTGCGCCACAGGATGACCGATCACGCCGACACGCAACGTCATTCGCGGCCTCCGCGATAGCGCTCCACGTTGGCCTGATGCTCCTCATACGTGACCGCGAACACATGCATCCCATCTCCTGTGGCGACAAAAAACAGATACGGCACATTCGCCGGGTTCGCCGCCGCCTCGATCGAGGCCAGCCCCGGAGACGCAATCGGCGTCGGTGGCAGTCCATGTGACACATAGGTGTTGTAGGCCGACTGCACAGCGAGATCCTCAAGCGTCAGATCCCGTTTCCACCACTCTCCGGTGGCGCCAACGGCGTACTGCACCGTTGAATCCATTTGCAGCAGCATGTCGGCGTCGAGGCGATTCCAGATCACGGCCGACACCAGGACGCGCTCCGAGTCCTCAACGACTTCGCGCTCAATGATCGAGGCGATGGTCAGTATTTCGTGCAAGCTTCGGCCCGAGGCATTGATCTGCTCCCAGAGCGGTGGGGTCAGCGAGTCATTGAATCGCAGAAGCATTAGCCGAAGAGCGTCTTTCGCCGTCGCGCCTAATGGGAAGGAGTAGGCGCTGGGGAAGAGATATCCCTCCAGCGTCGCGCCGGCGGGACGTTGTGCGGCCAGCGAGCCAAACACCGTCGGCTGCGCAGCGGTCTCAAGGGCGGCCGCGAACGACGCCCGGTCGATGACGCTTGCCTCTGCCAGACGTTCTGTCACCTGCTCAAGCCTCAGCCCTTCCGGGATCACCACCCGCAGAGGTGATGTCTCTCCAAAGTGTATGCGTCGCAAGATCTCAAACGTCGTCAAGCCGGCCTCAAACGAATATGAACCCGGCTCCAATCGCGATTCCCAACCGAGCAGCAAGGCCAACAGCTCGAATCGCGTCTGAGAGCTAATCGCCTCACCGGCCAGCAGCCGTCGGCCGATCACTGCTGTTGAGTCACCCTGGACAATCGTCACCGCTGACGGCCCTCGCAGAAGCCTCGTGGTCTGATCGTCAGACGCCCCGGCAAGTTGGGCGCCAGGAGTTCTCGAAATCGCCACAATCGCCGCGGCCGTGCAAATCATCGTCACAAGCACCAGAACCACCGCTGCCCCAGTCCGCCAGGGAGAAGCAGGCATCAGACGCCGCGATCCGCGATGCCGCGCGCTCGCAGTCCCTCGCGCGAGTCCAGCCAACGTTGCAGAATCCGCGCCGCAGCCGTCGCGTGCGAACGTTCTCGTTCTCGGCGTTGACGCTGGACGCTCTTCCTTCCTTGCGCTCTGGACTTGCGGCCGCCGCCGGCATCACGCTGATTGTCACTGAGCGTCGGCGGCTCACTGGAGAATCGCTCGTCCTGCGCGACACATACCGCGCCCAGCGAGTCGGCCAGCGCTTCACCGAACTGTCGAAACGCGGTGGCCTGCGGGTCCTCGCGACCATCAGGACGGAGCGGCACGCCGATGACCAGCTCTGAGACGGCCTCGGCCCCTAGCATCGACCTGAGCGCCCTGGCAGTCTCAACATCTCCGGAACTGCGATCAATCGTACCGACCGGCAGAGCGAGGTCCGAGCCGCTTGCGGCGCGGGCCACGCCGATCCACCGTTCTCCTGGATCGATCCCCACCGCGCAACCGCGCGCCATCTAACGCGCCTTATCCCACTATCCGAGCTGCGCTCGCACCGCGTCGACGGCCGAGCCAAGCGCTTCGTCGAGCTTGTCGGCATGCCGTCCGCCTGCCTGCGCCATCTCCGGACTGCCGCCGCCGCCGCCGCCCGCGAGTCGCGCGATCCCGCCAATCAGTTTCCCCGCGTTGACGCCGCCGGCAACAGCGCCATCGGTCGCCATTGCCACGAATAGCGGCCGATCATTGGCGACGGCGCCCAACACGATCACTCCCTCGCGCCCACTCTCGGTTAGCCGACGCCGCACTTCGTCTCCGGTTCGACGCAGTGCATCCGCCGATTCAACCGCGACTCGCCCAACCGCTACTGCGACATCTCCAATGTCAGTGGTGCTTGCTGCCAGGTCTTCGGCGGTCGTTGCGCCCGTTTTGGCCTCTACCGCTTGCAGCCGTCGTCGCAATTCCGCCGCCTCCGCTTGCAAGTGAGCGATTCGCTCTCCGGCGGTATCGGGGGTAGCGCGGACGGCGCCTGCAATCTCGTTGAGCGCATCCAGGCGAGAATCCATCCAACTTGACGCCGCCGAACCCGTCAAGGCCTCGATCCGTCGCACGCCCGCCCCCACGCTCCCCTCCGAGATGATCTGGAATGCGCCCACGAACCCGGTCGCCGGAGCGTGCGTGCCGCCGCAGAGTTCCTTGGAAAAACAGTCATGGACATGCGGCTCCGGATCGCAGATCTCCACAACTCGGACAGCGGTCTCGTACTTTTCGCCAAAGATCGCCATCGCGCCGGTCTTGAGCGCGTCGTCGTAGGACATCTCCGTTGTCGCAACAGGAATGTTGTCGCGAATTCGCTCTTGTACCAACTGCTGCACAGTGCGCAGGTCCGCGGACGCCGGCGCCTCGGGTTGGGTGTAGTCGAAGCGCAGGTGATCGGGTGCGACAAGTGATCCTGCCTGTCGGACGTGGTCACCGAGCACCTGACGCAGCGCCGCGTGAAGCAGATGAGTCGCCGTGTGATTGCGAGCGGCGTCGGCCCGGCGCGCGCGGCTGACGTTCGCTGAGACCCGGTCTCCGACTGCGATGCCGCCGGAAGTCACCTTGCCGACATGCGCAATGACGTCACCAAAGGCCCGCGTGTCTTCGAGATCGACTTGCAAATCGTCGCCTCGAAGCCAGCCGGCGTCTCCGACCTGACCGCCGCCTGCCGGATAGAAAGGGGTCCGATCGAGCACCACGGAGACTTCCTCGCCCACAGTTGCTCGAGCGACTCGCTCGCCGCCAGCAACAATCGCGACGACCTCAGTCGCCGCTTCGATCGATTCATAGCCGGTGAATTGCGTCGCTGAATCAAGTTCCGCGTACTTCGCGGCTTCTTCGTCGTAGGCGAACGTGGCTTGCCGACGCGAGCGTTCTCGTTGCTCTTCCAGCGCTGCCTCGAACTCGGCGCGGACTACTGATTCATCCAAAATCGCGTCATTCTCTCGCGCCACCTCCGCGGTCACTTCGAAGGGCAGACCGTACGTGTCGTAAAGCTCAAAGGCGTCCCGACCGCTAATCGTTCCTGATCTCAGTTCCGCGATGCGGCCTTCGAGCAGCGAACGACCGGTCGACAGAGTCCGGCGGAAGCGATGCTCCTCCTGATCGAGCACATTGGCCACGAGTGCCGCGTGCTCCTCCAGTTCCGGGTACCAGGCGCCCATGCCCTCCTGTACCTGGATCGCGAGGTCGGACAGCAAATCTTCCTGAATGCCCAGCGAATCCGCCATGTACAGGGCGCGACGAATCAGACGACGCAGGACGTAGCCGCGACCCTCGTTGCCCGGCATTGCGCCGTCGGCAATCAGGAACGTCATTGCCCGACCATGCTCGGCCACCACACGCATCGCGCGACGTTGTGATTCGTCGGCAGTGTGATAAGCGAGTTCACAGCGGCCGCCGATGTAGTTCAGCAACGGAACGAACAGATCCGTGTCGTAGAGGTTGTCCTTGTCCTGCAGCATCATCGCCCAGCGCTCGAGGCCGGCGCCGGTGTCGATGCTCTGTGCGGGGAGATCAGCGCGAGATCCGTCGTCGAATCGCGTCCACTGCATGAAGACGAGATTCCAGATCTCAAGCCATTTCTCTTCGGCTTCCGCCGGTCCGGTTCCCTCTCGATATCCGGGACGCATGTCGTAGTGCAGCTCGGAGCAGGGACCGCAGGGCCCCGTCGGTCCTGCGGCCCAGAAGTTGCCCTGATCTTCGCCGTAGCGGTAGATCTTCGAATCGGGCAGACCGATCTTGCGCCATTGGTCATAGGCGTAGTCGTCATCGGTGTACACCGTCGCGACGAGTCGCTCCTTGGGCACGCCGATGACATCGGTGACCAACTCCCAGGCCCAGGCCTGTGCCTCGGCCTTGAAATAGTCGCCCAGCGAGAAATTGCCGAGCATCTCAAACATCGTGAGATGCGAGGCGTCGCCGACTTCGTCGATATCGGTCGTGCGGAAGCACTTCTGGATCGATGTCAGCCGGTTGTGTGGCGGTTGCGATTCGCCGAGGAAATACGGCTTGAACGGCACCATGCCGGCGCTCGTGAAGAGCAAAGTCGGATCACCGGGCGCCGTCAACGGCGCCGACGCCACTGCCAGGTGGTTGCGTTCCACGAAAAAGTCGGTAAATGTCTGTCGGATCGTCTGTGCGTCCATAGCTCAGGGGCCACCTTGAGGGTTCATTTGCGCACGCTGAAACCAGTCCGCGCCGAGCGCGAGCTGCAACTTCCGAGTATACGCAGAAGTCCTCATGTTGCCCTGCGCGAAGCACCTGATGTGACCCAGATAGTTGACAGTCCGTGAACTGCGTACCTAGCGTTACTGCATTGGCCCGCTTGAACCGGAGCCCCGCTTGAGTTCCGACGACGATCCACCAGAATCCGACCCATCCCCACATATCACTGCCGTGGTGCTCGCCGCCGGTCGTGGCCGGCGCCTGCGCGCCGACATACCCAAACCGGCCTTCCCCATCTGCGGCCGCGCGATGGCATCGCACGTACTTCACGCCCTCGGTGACGCCGGCATTCAACATGCGGTCGTCATTGTTCCCCCCGGAGAACCCGGTCGAGTCGTTCGCGAAGCACTGGCCGACGACACGGGCTGCCTCGAGCTGCGCTTCGCAGTCCAGGAACACCCACGAGGCACCGCCGACGCCGTATTGGCGGCACGATCCCAGGTGGAAACCTCGCACGTCCTCGTTGTCAATGCCGACTTACCGCTCTTGTCGGCGAATCACGTGCGCCCACTGCTCAACGTCGCGGACGTTGACGCGGTCATCGCCACAGCCACCGTGAACGACCCGGCGAAGATGGGCAGAATCGTCCGCGATCCGGGTGGCGAGCTCAGAGGGATCGTCGAATGGATGAACGCCTCCGAGCAAGAGCGCGCCATCAACGAGGTCAATCTGGGCTTCTATCTCCTCCGCAGCAACTTCCTCTGGCCCGCGATTGAGCGGATCGTCGAAGACGCAGACCGAGAGGCATACGCGACAGACGTTGTCCCTATTGCCGTCGCAAACGGAAGCGCGACGGCCGTCAAGGTCGATTTGGGCGGTGTCCGGCTCAACGTCGAAACGCCCGCCGACGCCGCCGACGCCGAAGATGTGATCCGGACGAGGGTGATCCGCCGACTTGTCGACTGTGGGGTCCACATTCGCGACCGCAACGCGGTCTGGATCGACGCACAGGCATCAATCGAACCGGGCGCCACAATCGAGCCTGGCAGCCACATCAAAGGCAAGACGACCATCGCAGCGGGTTCGAAGATTGGACCGAACGTAATCATCAAGGACTCGACCATCGGCCGCGACTGCATCCTGGAATCCTGCACGGTCCGTGGCTCAGTGCTGCGTGACGAGGTGGAAGTCGGTCCGTATTCGACCATCCGTCCCGGTTGCCAGATCGAATCCCGGGCGCACATTGGCACGCATGCCGAACTCAAGGAATCCCATATTGGTGAGGGCGTACAGATCGGACACTTCAGCTATCTCGGTGACGCAGATGTCGGCCCGCGCGCAAACATCGGCGCGGGATCTGTCACCTGCAACTTCGACGGCGAATCCAAGCAGCGGACAATCATCGGGGAGGACGCATTCATCGGCTCTGACACGATGCTGGTCGCGCCCCTCAGGGTCGGAGATCGCGCCAGGACAGGCGCAGGAGCAGTCGTGACGAAAGACGTACCAAACGACGGTAACGCCGTCGGCCATCCGGCGAGACTCACGCCCTCGCGCCGCTCCCGGCGAGAATCGGAGTCCGGCTCATGAGCGACAGCGCCATCATCGCTCTGGTCATCCTGATCCTCGCCGTCGTGCTGCTGATGCTCGAGGCAATCGCCGAGGCCGGCGTCATCTCGCTCTCCCGATCTCGCGCCCGACTCCTTGCCAGCCGTCAGCCCGACAGTCGCCGAGCCAATCGGTTGACGGAGATCACCGCCGACCGCGAACGAGCACTGGGATCATTCGCCGTCGGTCGCACGGTCGCCGTGGCCAGTGGATTCACAGCCGTTTTCTACATCGTGGTCCGCGAATTCGGGTTCCAGTGGGAATCCATGGTGATTACTGGCCTGATCTCAGCCTTCGTTGCGGCCCTGATTCATTCCGTCCCGCGACGGCTCGCCGCGACCTGGCCCGAGGGCTTCGCTCTGAACTTCGTACCCGCCATCGACCTGCTCGACGCCGTCTTCCTCTGGCCCGCCGCCCTGCTCGAGGCTCCCGCGCGACTGGTCACCGGACTCGGACGCCGCCACACCGAGGTCGCGCCTCAGCCGACCGACATCGAAGTGCTGATCGAGCATGAGACCGACACGCTCGAAGACGAGGAACGCGAGATGATCCGCGGCATCATGACCATCGGCGACCGCATCGTGCGAGAGGCAATGACCCCGCGACCCGACATCGCCGCGCTGCCGGCAGACACCAATCTGACCGACGCGGCATACTTCCTGCTCGAGCACGGCTTCTCGCGAGTTCCGATCTTCAACGACTCGATCGACAACATCACCGGGATCGTCTATGCCAAAGACCTGATGGCGGAGATCCTTCAGGATCGCGACCGACCCATCTCCGAGATCGGTCGAGAACCAATCCTCGTCCCCGAGTCCAAGCTGATTGACGACCTCCTGCACGAGCTCCGAGGTTCACGGGTGCATATGGCAATCGTGTTGGACGAGTACGGCGGCACCGCCGGCCTGATCACCCTTGAGGACATCCTGGAAGAAATCGTGGGCGAGATCGCCGACGAATACGACCCCGCCGGGGCGGAAGACGACGGCGCTCGGTTGGTCGACGGCGACCTGATTCTCGATGGTCGCGCTCCATTGGCAGCGCTGGAGCAGATCGGCGGACACATCGAGGCTGCCGACTACGACACGGTGGCGGGGCTGGTCTTCGACCGGCTTGGTCGTATTCCAGAAGTCGGTGATGAAGTGCGGCTCGGCACACTTTCGGTAGTCGTCGAACGCATGGACGGCCGGCGTGTGATACAAATGCGCGCTGTAACCCTCGCAGCGCCTGCTACTGACAGGCAGGCCAACTCGCGCTAACGTGAGCGCCCGTGCCCCACTTCAATGAACCAGACGCCAACCCAGCCGCCAGCGATGTCCCGTTTCGGGTCGCGTTCTCGCACGTGACCGGCATCGGTCCGGCGCGGATGAGTGCCCTCGATCGCTATTTCGAGAGCCTCGAAGAAGCCTGGCGAGCGGATCGCACCCAGTTGCGAGAGGCCGGGCTGGACAAGCGAACCGTGGACGAACTGGAATCAACGCGAGCGACGCTCGACCCCAGCGAAGCCTACGCACGCATGCTGGACGCAGGCATCACAGCCCTGACTCCGGACGACGACAGCTACCCGCGACGCCTCAAGGAGATTCACGATCCGCCGCCGTTGATGTATATCCGTGGCGAGTTGGCCGATCGCGACGAATGGTCGCTCGCGATCGTCGGCACCCGTCGACCGACGGCCTACGGACAACAGGTGACTCGCACCCTGACAACCGACCTCGCACGTTCCGGCCTGACGATCGTCTCCGGTCTCGCCCGCGGTGTCGACGGCATCGCGCACGAGACTACGCTCGAATGCGGAGGCCGGACCATCGCTATTGTCGCCTGTGGTCTCGATCGTGTGTATCCGCCGGAACACAAGCCGCTGGCCGCCCGGATTCTGGAGAGCGGCGGCGCAATGCTCAGCGAGTACCCGCTCGGCACCCGGCCCGATGCCCGCTACTTCCCTCGGCGCAATCGCATCATCGCCGGAATGACGCTGGGAACACTGGTCACAGAAGCCGGGGAAAAGTCCGGAACCTGGCATACCGTGACCTCGGCGCTCGACCAGGGGCGTGAAGTCTTCGCCGTCCCGGGACCGATCACCTCCGAACAATCGACCGGAGCCAATAACGTCATCAAGCGCGGGTTGGGTAAGCTCGTCACCTGCGCCCAGGACATCCTCGAGGAACTCAACCTGGGACCGATCGAACGGCAGGCCGAGTTGGTCGAGCAGCTTCCTGAAGACCCCGCCGAAGCAAAGCTGCTTGAGCGCATCGGCCGGGAAGCGATCCACGTCGACGAGCTTTCTCGCATACTTCAACAGCCTGTCCACGAAACCGCCGCAGCCATGGCCACCCTTGAACTCAAAGGCCTGATTCATCAAGTAGGACCAATGACCTATGCCCGTCGCTGACAACGCCGGCCGGAGTGGCAAGAAGACGCTCGTAATCGTCGAGTCCGGCGCCAAGGCGGACACGATCTCTCGATTCCTCGACGACGATTATGTCGTCAGCGCCTGCTTCGGGCACATCCGTGATCTGCCGCGTCGAGCCGCGGAGCGCCCGGCGAAGATCAAGGGCCAACCCTGGGCCGACTTCGCCGTCGACGTCGATCACGGCTTCCAGCCCTACTACATCGTCCCCAGCGAATCGAAAAAGCACGTCACACGGTTGCGCAAGGAACTCAAGCAGGCCGACCGAGTCCTGCTGGCCACGGATGAGGACCGCGAAGGCGAGTCCATCGGCTGGCATCTCGTCGAGGTGTTGAAGCCGAAGGTGCCGTACCAACGAATCGTCTTTCACGAGATCACTCCAAGTGCCATCGAGCACGCGCTTGAGTCTCCCCGCGCAATCGACGAGCACCTGGTCGAGGCGCAAGAATCACGCCGCATTCTCGACCGCCTCTACGGCTACTCGCTGAGCCCGGTGCTGTGGCGAAAACTGGGACAGGGCACGTCCGCCGGACGCGTGCAGAGCGTCGCGCTGAAGTTCCTCGTCGACCGCGAGCGCGAGCGGATGGCATTTGTCACCGCCGAATATTGGGGCGCCAACGCCGATTTCGCTATCGGCGATAGTCAGCTCAGCGCCCGGCTCCTGTCACTGGGTGGAGTCGAGCTCGCCAGTCAAACCTCCGACTTCGATCCCGCTACAGGCCAACTGACTGCCACGAACAAGCGTTGGGAGACCGAGGCGACCCTCGAGGATCTCCGCCCCGCCGTGACCGCTGCCGAGTGGGTCGTCTCGACGATCAACAAGACTCAGGCTCGGATGCGTCCCGCGCCGCCCTTCACAACCTCAACGATGCAGCAGGCCGCCTCGAATCGGCTCGGGATGGGCGCAGCCAGGGCGATGGCAGCCGCACAGCGCTTGTACCAGGGCGTCGACCTGGGCGCAGAACGAGTCGGCCTGATCACCTACATGCGCACCGACTCGGTCACATTGTCCGACCAGGCGCTGGCGCAATCCGCCGACTACATCAAATCCACCTATGGCGATGATTACCACCAATTCCGCACATACAAGACTCGCTCTCGCAATGCCCAGGAGGCGCACGAAGCGATTCGCCCGACCGACATCGCGCGAACGCCGGAGTCGCTGCGCAGGATCCTGGACGGCGACGATTTCGCGTTGTATGACCTGATCTGGCGGCGAGCGCTCGCCTCGCAAATGGCGGACGCCCGCGTCGAACGGACCCGAATCGAGCTACAGGCCGACCTGCCCGCACGACCCAACGACGACCCCGCCATCATGATCGCCAATGGCCAGGTCGTGCTCTTCCCAGGTTGGTACGAAGTCCTGCCGCCTCGCGGCGACGGTCAACAGCTGCTTCCCGACGTGGCCGAAGGCGAGTCAGCCCAACTGCTCAACTTCGAACCACGACGCAGTGAATCGCAGCCTCCTCCTCGCTATACGGAGGCCTCGCTGGTCAAGAAACTTGAGGAAGACGGTCTCGGCCGGCCGAGCACCTACGCCGCGATCATCAAGACGCTCACCGACCGCAACTACGTCAGCCGCAGCGGCCGCACGTTGATCCCGACATTCCTCGGCTTCGGTGTGACCGACCTGCTGACCCAGCACTTTGCCGACCTGGTCAATGCCGAGTTCACCGCAGACATGGAGGATTATCTCGATCAGATTGCGCGTGGCGAGGCCAAAGGCGAAGAGCACCTGCACACCTTCTATTTCGGCGACGAGGCCATGGAGAACGGTCTCAAGGGCCGTGTGGCAGAGAAAATCGACACCATTCCCTTCTGGGCGCTGAATCTGACCGAAAACGGGCTGGAGCTCGACCTCGACGGCGACGACCACGTTGGACCCGAGGACATCCAGGTACGCATTCGTGGTGGATCGTCATTCCTGCGTCGCGGTGTCGGCGACAGCATGCGCACCGCGCCGCTGCCACCCGACCTCGCGCCGGCCGATTTGACGCTGGCACAAGCTGATGACCTCCTCGAAACGACCCTCCAACTCCCGCGAAGGCTGGGACACCACCCGGACTACGACGACGACGTCTGGCTGCTCAACGGCCGGTTCGGACCATTTGTCCAGGTCGGCCAAACGGTTGGTAAACCCAAGCGCGGCCAACCAAAGCCGCGGCGGGCTTCAGTGCCCAAGGACATGGAGCTGTCCGAGGTCAACCTCGAGCACGCCATCGACTGGCTGCGTTGGCCCAAGACACTCGGCGCGCACCCGGAATCCGGCGAAGAGGTCACCGTTCGTCCCGGTCGTTGGGGCCCATACCTGCAATGCGGCGACGAGCGGCGCAACCTCAAGGACGCTGACGATCTTGAGACCATCGAGCTGGATCGGGCGCTGGCTCTGCTGTCAGAGCCGAAAGCGCCTCGACGCGGGCAGCGAAGAACCGGCGCACGTCGGGGCGGACGCCGCAGCTAACGCCGCGCTCCCTGTCCTACAGTGATTTCGTGCCAACAGTCGCGATTTCGCAACATCACCTCGACGCGCTCGACCGCTACCTGTCATTGCTCGAACACGGGCGCGGACTCTCGCCGCACACGATCCGCAATTACCGCTCGGATATCTCGCACTTCCTCCGCTGGTTGGAGCAGGCGGATTGCAGCCTGGAGCAATTGAGCAGAGCCGATTACCGCCAGTATCTCTCCGAACTGCAAGCCGACGGAGTCGCCGAGGCGTCAGTGCGCCGTCGCGCCTCCACCGTCCGATCCTTCACCCGTCACTTAAATCGTCGAAATGAGATCGACCGAGATCCTCTGGTCCTCGCTGCGACGCCCAAGGCGACCTCCTACCTGCCCAATATCCTCAGCGAGTCACAGATCGATGCCCTGCTCAACGCCCCCGACATCGCAACCGCAGCCGGACTGCGAGACCGGTCGATGCTCGAGGTGCTCTACAGCGCCGGCCTGCGGATCAGCGAACTCACCGGCCTGCGTCTGCCCAACTACGACGCCGATCACAACGCATTTGTCGTCAAAGGAAAAGGCGACAAGGAGCGGGTCGCCCTGTTGGGTAAGTCGGCCCGGCACTGGCTGCGCCGCTACCAGGACGACGGCCGGCCATCGCTGGTCTCCGGCAAATCAGCGAATTGGCTCTGGCTCAACAGATTCGGCGGACCGCTATCGACGCGGGCGGTCCAACTGAGCGTTCGTCGCTACGCCGAGCAGGCCGACCTGCCCCCGGACGTGCATCCCCATTTGTTGCGACACTCGTTTGCCACTCATATGCTCGATGGAGGCGCTGATATCCGTGTGGTCCAGGAGTTGCTCGGTCACGCATCCGTGGCGACGACGCAGATCTACACCCACGTCAGCGACGCCGCCCGCCGCGACACCATCGAGCACGCGCTCGACGGAATCGCTGACCTTCTCCGCGAACGACACAACCGGGATGTAGACGACCAGCAATGAAAGTCCTCCTCATTTCGGGACCCAACCTCAACATCCTGGGCCAACGCCAGCCGGAGATTTACGGCACGCAGACGCTCGCCAACATCGAAGACCTGGTCGGCAAGCGCGCCAGGGAATGGGGCGTCACGATTCGCCCCTATCAGTCCAACCACGAGGGCGCGATCATCGACTTCATTCAGCAGGAGCGCTCGGCTGAAGGTCTGATCATCAACCCCGGCGCGCTCTCGCACTACGGCTACTCGCTCCGCGACGCGCTTGAAGCCTTTCCCGGCGGCAAGATGGAAGTCCACCTCTCCAACGTCCATGCTCGCGAGAACTTTCGCCACAACCTGGTCACCGCGCCGATCATGGATGGCGTCGTCGCCGGCCTCGGCTGGCGCGGTTACCTCGCCGCGCTCGATGCGCTAGTCCCCATGCTCCAGGAACGCCACGGAAGCAGCACCTCCGGCCCGATCGGACACGCTTAATCCGACACATGACTGTATCCCCGTCCAAACCCGAACGAGACAACCGCCTCAATCGAGTGCGGGACCGCCTGCAACAGGCCAAAGTTGATGCGCTGCTGGTCACAAACGCGCACAATCGCCGCTACGCATCGGGGTTCACCGGCTCCAATGGTTGGCTGCTGATCCCTGCCGACGACTCGCAGCCGGCCAAGCTCGCCACGGACTTCCGCTATCTCGATCAGGCGGCGCATGAGTCGCCGGAATTCGACGTCGTGCACATGAAGGGTGGAATGGAGCAGTGGTGGGGCGAACTGGCCAAGCCACTTGGACGTGGACGGCTCGGCTTCGAGTCGCACGACCTCACAGTCGCAGCACACAAGCAGCTGCGCGACATCAACGCCAAGCTCCCAGCCGGCCAACGACCCGCCCTGGTCCAGACAGACCGAATCGTCGAAGCGGTGCGAGCGATCAAAGATGAATCCGAACTGGAACAGCTCCGCCAGGCAGTGCAGCTGACCGACGATGCGTTCGCCCACGCGGAGGGCGCCATGCAACCTGGTTGGACTGAGCGACAGGTTGCCTGGGAAATCGAACAATTCGCGCGTTCACATGGCGCAGAGGGCATGGCGTTCGAGTCGATTGTCGCGGCTGGACCGTGGGGCGCTCGGCCGCATGCGCGACCCAGAGACCAAATCATCCGCGAGGGCGAACCCATCGTCATCGACATGGGCGCCCGCTGCAACGGCTACTGCGCCGACATGACCCGCACCATCGTCCTCGGCGACCACGACGACCTGTTCCCAAAGATCTACGACATCGTTCTCGCAGCGCACGAGTTAGCCGCCGAAATGGTCGAACCCGGCATGTCCGGCAAGGACGCGGACCAGCTCGCCCGCCAGGTCATCAGTGACGCGGGCTACGCCGATCAGTTCGGCCACGGGCTCGGTCACGGCGTCGGACTCCAGATCCACGAGAAACCTCATCTCGGCACGACGTCAAAGGACACCCTTGAGGCAGGCATGGTCATCACGATCGAGCCGGGCATCTATCTGCCGGAATGGGGCGGCGTCCGGATCGAGGACATGGGCCTGCTTGATGAGGATGGATTCCATTCCTTCACCGGAACGCCCAAGCTGCGCATGCTCGCGTAACCTGCTGGAATCACCCCCTAACACTCGAATCTTCCCGAACAGATCCGAACAAGACCGAACAACAACGAACGAAACTGACAGGCAAACGATGATCTCCACCGGCGACCTCAAGCGCGGCTTTGTGATCGAACTCGACGGCATCGAATACCAAATCGTCGACTGGGATCATCTCAAAGTCGGACGCGGATCAGCCCAAGCCCGGCTCAAGCTGCGCGACATTCGCGGCGGCCACACCGTTGAGCGAACCTTCCAGGCAGGCACCAAGTTCCGTCGCATCCGCACCGAACGCCAGACCATGCAGTACCTCTACCGAGAGGACGACCTGCTCTACTTCATGAACACCGAGACCTACGAGCAGCAACCGCTCAACCTCGATGTCGTCGGCGACGCCCTCAACTACCTCGCCGAGAATGCTGAGTGTGAGGTGCTGATCGTCGGAGAAAACCCCGTTGCCGTCGAACTGGCGGCTGCAGTTGCCCTGCAAGTCTCCGAATCCGATCCCGGCGTCAAGGGTGACACCGCAACGGGCGCCACCAAACTGGCCAAGTTAGAGACCGGCCTGACCATCAATGTGCCGCTCTTTGTCAACCCCGGCGACACCGTCAAAGTCGACACGCGCAGCGGCCAATATCTGGAGCGCGCCTAAGCCTCGCAGCGGCCCAGTCCCACCGCCGGAAGTGACCCATGGCGAAACGTCCCCCGCGCGGCTTCAACGTCAGACGCGCACAGCAACAGCGCATCTCATGGGACAAGCCGGCGACGCCGGCGACCGAAGTCACCAGTTCCCCAACGCCGACACCACAGTCCCGACCTGTCGGCGAGGTCGCCCGGCACATCCGTAGCCAACTCAAGGCAGATCCACAACTCACAGACATCTGGATCGAGGGTGAGGTTCGCAGCTTCAACCGATCCGGCGCCGGCCACTACTACTTCGACCTCGCCGATGCCCAGAAAGACGGCAAGACCGACGCCGCCCTCTCATGCGCATTCTTCCGCCGCGAGAACCGCGGCATGCCGGTCCAGCAGGGAGATCAGGTGCTGGTGCACGGCAGCGCCGACCTGTACCTCGCTCGCGGTTCTCTGCAGATCATCGTCGACGACCTCAGACCAATCGGCGAAGGCGTCCTCCAGGCTGAATTCGAGCGTCTCTTTCGCAATCTCAACGCCGAGGGTCTCTTCAATCCCGAGCGCAAACGACCCCTGCCGACGTATCCCCGGCGAATCGGCGTCGTGACATCACCCAGCGGCGCGGTCTGGCACGACATCCAGCAGGTCATCACGCGGCGATGGCCGCTCACGGCCTTGACACTCTCGCCCTGTCTGACCCAGGGCACGGGAGCCGCCGAATCCATCTCGCTCGCAATCGAGCGGCTCAACCTGCTGACGGTTGACCCGCCGGACCTGATTATCGTCGCGCGCGGGGGAGGTTCGCCCGAAGATCTGTGGGCCTACAACGAAGAACCCGTCGCCCGAGCAATCTTCGCCAGCGACATCCCTGTCATCTCGGCGGTCGGTCACGAAACCGATGTCAGCATCGCCGACCACGTTGCCGATCGGCGAGCGCCCACGCCCTCAGCGGCAGCCGAAATCGCCGTTCCCGATCGAGCAGAGGAGGCCGCGCGGGTCGCCGGCCTGCGCCAGGCGGCCGATCAGGTAGTTGACAACCGACTGATTCGAATGGCCCAGGAAGCAGCGCTCAGCCGCGACCGACTGGAACGAGCCGTCCCACATCCACCCACGATGCGCGTTGAGATCAATCGTCGTCGAGGAGATCTCGAGCAGGCGATCAGTCGCCAGCTCACGCTGCTTCGCGCTCATCAGACCACCGCGACCTCACGATTGACAGCCTTCAATCCTCTCGGAACCCTCCAACGCGGCTACGCCATCGTCTCGGACTCCGACGGAGAGGTCGTCACCGCAGCAACCACTCTGGGCGACGACCAGGCACTCTCGATTCAATTCGCCGACGGCAACGTCGAGGCGCGTACTACGTCATTGCCAAACTTGAGTTAGGAACCACGACGTGCCCGAAGAACCTGAACGCTCCTACGAAGACATCATCGACGACCTGGAAGCCGTACTCACTGAGCTGGAGGATGGTGGCCTACCGCTCAAAATGGCGGTCGACGCCTACGCGCGCGGCGTCGAACTCAGCCAGCAGGCGCAGCAATTGCTGGCAGAATCCGAACTGCGCATCGACACCCTCCGCAACCAACCATGACGCCCATCCCCACCCTCGATTGGGGACTCGCTCCCTCCGCACCAGGCCTCCCCCTCTGAAGCAGGCGTGGAGGGGCCCTACGCCGGCCGCATGTCATCCATATGACGCTCGGCAATCGCAGCCAGACAGAACGTCAGTGCGTATACAATGAGTTGGCCAGACACCCAACCGAGGCCCTCAAGGAATCCGTAATGACCATCCCAGCCATCCGAATTAGCCAAGACATTTCTGACATGGCGCCGAGAAACACCCCCAATATCCGGCAAGATCTCGACAAATCTGGACAAATCTGGACAAATCTGGACACCGTCCGCGCGAATTCTCAGCCCACAGCGGCAAATTCGCGCGTTTCACCCAAAATTTCTTGGGCACGCACTGAGCATCCACTGGTTTCCCGACGATGACCCTCCGCATCGCCTGGTTCGCTACCGCCAAGGGCCAGAGCTCACGGCGACTGCTCAACTCCGCGCTCAATGCGATCCGCGAGGGTGAACTCGACGCTGAAATCGTCTGTATCGTCTGCAACCGGGAGCCCGGTCAATCGCCCAACACCGACGCATTTCTTGAGGTTGCGAAGCAAGCAGGGATACCGCTGATTGCCAGCAGCTCCCGAGATTGGCGCAGAAACGTCGGCGGCGAAATCTCCGATCCCGGCAGAGATCTCGCTCCCTGGAGACGCGACTACGATCGGCATCTCTACGAGCAAATCATCGAGTTCTCGTCCGATATCGCGATGCTCGCCGGTTACATGCTCGTCATCACCGACGTGATCTGCGACCAGCTGCCCTGCCTCAACCTCCATCCAGCCTTGCCTGACGGTCCAATCGGTACCTGGCAACAGGTTATTCACCAGCTCATCGCCGACCACGCAGAATCCTCGGGCATGGTCCTCCAGCGAGTCACGACCGAGCTCGACCGCGGGCCAACGGTCACCTGGGTCGAATATCCGATACGAGGACCGAAGTTCGACGACCTGTGGACCGAGTTTGGTGAGGACACGGAGTCTGAAACCCCGCTGTTCCATGCAATCCGCGAGGCCGGCGCCGGCCGTGAACCGACCTTCATCCTTCAGTCGCTGAGAGCACTTGCATCGGGGCAAACATCGCTCGACACGGCGCCGCTCCTTGGTCGCGGAAACGGGATAGGATCGGATATCACCGAAGCGGTCGAAGCCGAAATGCGGCGACGACCCTCCTAGCGTCTTGTCGTTATGTCATGAAGCTCCCGATGTGGACGATGGGGACAATCTGTATACACGCTTACGCTGATAACTATATGATCGGATCATGATGCAGCCAGAGTCGCGAGTGCTCACGCCTACGATCATTGAGCCGCGGTCCTCGGCGCTGTTACCCGCAATCCGCGAGGACCTGGCCCCGTTTCTACCAGCACTGCGCAGCGCCGCAGGACTGATCGCCGCTGCTGCTGTCGCCGAGTTCACGGCTCGCTATGCTGCACCAGCGCTGGTCGACAAGGCCCGCCAGATCATCTCCCCAGCACCGCAGCACACGCAGACGATTCTCGTTGAAGAGCACACCACGGTTCGCCGCCGCGTCACGTTTGTTTCTTGAACTCGTAGCTGCGCTTGCCATCACCATTCTCCTGTTCTCTATTACTAACCACAGCAGTTTGACAAAGGCGTCGCACAACCCGCGACTCGTGATCTCCGAAGTGCATCCAAGCGTCATCGCCACGGGTTCCTCGATGGATTCATCGGAGTGGATTGAAATTCACAATCTCGAGCGACACGCCGTCAGCCTCGAGGGATGGACGATCGAAGACGCCCAGGCAATCGCTCGCTTACCGGATGTTGAGCTAGAGCCGGGAGCGGCTGTGCTAATCGTTGGCAGCTCCGCCGACATCGTCGTGCCGGCAGGACGAACCATGGTCGTTCTTGATTCGGCGACCATCGGCACGGGTCTGCGAAATGCTGGAGATCGCGTGGCGCTCGTCAATCCATACGGTGTCCGCTACGACGCAGTGAGCTGGGGAACAGTCCGCTCGCCCCGAGCAATCGATCCCCCGAATCCTCGCCAGTCGATCATCCGCACACCAAGCGGTGGTCAAACGCTCACCGACTCCCTGACTCCCTGGACCGTCGGCGAAGCCATCAACGCAGAACCTGAGCGACATCGGCATCCGTTACCCGATACCAGGATGCGAATCACGACGGCGCAAGTCGACCCACCGGTCGGTCAACCCGAATCGGTCACGATCAAGAACATCTCTCCTGAGCCGCTGCTGACAGTGAACTGGACCCTGACCGTAGGCAGCGCTTTGGTCAAACTTCGTTCAGTGCGGCTAAATCCCGGGGAATCGTTCATCGTCACCGAGCCGGACGGCAAGATCGGAGGAGGGCTGTCTCGTCGCGGCGGACACTTGGTCTTGAGAGACCAGCACGGCAACTGGCTCGCCACCGCGAGTTGGGGTAGTGACGACACGTTCCATCAACAACCCGCCCCAAAAACGGGCGAGATCGTTCGGTTCAATCCGTTGGCACGCGTCCACCCGCGAATTCCCTGGTTCGAATCGATCAATCCAGGTAATCGAACGATGGTCACAGCCGGTTCCGGTCGCTTGTCTCGCGACAACGCTGACATTGCGAAACAACTTGAACGCGTAAGACCGCTCGCCGGCATCAACCAAGAGTCCGAAGAAGCCAGCGTCTGGATCAGCGAAGTCCATCCAACCGCCGGTCAGGGCCGAAACGACCCCGCCTTCGAATGGTTCGAAATCACGAACGGGACTGACGAGACGATCCAACTCATCGGCTGGACAATCGCCGACAACACATCATCCGATCCGCTCGATGACATCGTCATTCCACCAAGATCATCCGTCGTCGTAGGGGTGTCCACTGAAGCTGACGTAACGCTCGCTGCGGCGATCGCAGATGGACGCATCGGCAATGGACTGGCCAACGCAGGCGACCAGTTGCGACTGATCAATGCAGAGGGAGTCGTGGTCAGCGCTGTCAGCTGGGGCAGTGATCGAACACACACCTCAGTCCGAGCGCCCAAGGCCGACGAGTCCGTACACCTTGCCTCACCAGGCCACGTCGCCATTGTCGCGGCGCCATCGGCAGGCGAAGTGAGCCGTACCGAAACGACACAAGCACCGAATACGGTGCGGGCCGATGCGAGCGAAACCATGGCAACTCCGACATTCAACGGCGATGACGCGCCGGTTCAATCCGCTCCATTGTCGGAGTCCGTCGCCGACGACTCCGGGCAGCCGGTGCTGAAGATCACCGAAATCTTGCCTGCGCCCCTGGCGGGTCAACCGGAATGGGTCGAGTTGTACAACCCCACCGATCAACCCATCGACCTCACAGGCTGGACACTTGGCGACGCAGAACGAAGATCGGAACTGTCCGGCACGATTCCACCGCGTGCTCGTCTCGTGATCTCCACGAAGCCGCTTGACCTTGCTGGGGCCGTCCTCGTGATAGACCGGATCGGAAACGGCTTGAATAACGAAGCCGACACCATCAGCATCTTCGATCCCCAGGGGAAAATCGTCCATCAAATTCGCTACGGCAACGATCAGCTGCCTGCGCCGGACCGCGGCCTCTCGATCGCGCTCGATCCGGAGAGATGGGTCGTCACCGCAGCAGCCACGCCTGGCTCGGAGGAAGTCATACCCTTGCTCGGAGACGCATTCCGCTCAGCTTCCCCGAAGCCTCCAATCAACGGCGACGATCGTCTTCCGGTCGTGGAAGCGACTCAAAATGACGGAGCAAACGCCTGGATGATCGTGAGCTTCGCACTCATCGGCGTGATCATGACGTTGCTCGTTCGCCGTTGGCGCCCAGAACTCGAACCCGCCGATCAGAATCCCGGGGGAGTTGCGTACTCCGGCCCTGCCGATGCGTCGCACACCGAAGGCGACCTCGAACGAATAGATGAGAAGCGAGGAGAATGACCGACCCCGACCGAATCCGCATTTCAGTCGCCATTGCCCGCAGTGGAGTCGCGTCCCGGCGGGGAGCTGAAGCCCTCGTGCGCGCACGACGAATCGCAGTGGACGGCCAGGTGGCAACAGATCTGTCGCTCCGAGTCGATCCTCAAGCCCATCACATCACGCTGGACGGCCGGCCGCTGCCAAAATCCGAGCCCTTGCGCTACTACGCCCTGAACAAACCCCGAGGTGTGCTCTCCACTGCCCGCGACGACCGCGGTCGTCGCACGGTCGTCGACCTGTTACCCGCCGACGCTCCGCGCTGCGTTCCCGTCGGACGGCTCGACCTCGACAGCGAAGGTCTCATCCTGCTCACCAATGACGGTCCGCTCGTCACCGGACTCCTGCATCCTTCGCACGAAGTGCCGCGTGTTTATCTCGCCGAGATCATCGGCAAACCGTCGGACGCCGCACTCGACCGTATGAACAACGGAGTCGAGGACGACGGTGAGACGCTGCAAGCGAAGCCGGCCCGTTCACGACGAGAAGGCCGGCGGCTTCGTGATCGGCGCTCAACTTCGTGGTTAACGCTCACGTTACATACCGGACGCAAACGCGAAGTCCGCCGCCTGTGCGAAGCCGTCGGCCACCGCGTCGTCAGTCTGCGCCGAGTCCGCTTCGGGCCGCTCTTGTTGCAGGACATGCCCGAGGGGACAGTCCGACCGCTCAGCAGGCGCGAGATTCGGCTGCTGCGACGAGCCGCCGGACTTCTTGAAGACTCCGCCGACGCTGAGCGCTAACGCGCCCACCACTACCATTCCCCTATGTCCACTAAGGAGAAAGCGTCCGTTGGCGATTGCAAACATCAGGTGGTTGCAATCGACGGTCCCGTCGCGTCCGGCAAAACCGTGGTTGGCCGCGCCTTGGCGACGCGCCTGGGCTGGCGTCTGTTCGACACAGGCATCATGTACCGCGCGGCGACATGGCAAGCACAGCAGAATGGCGTCCATCTCGATGAGGACGAGACCGTTGCCGACCTGATCCGCGAGTCGGAGTTCCTCTTAGTGCCAAGTGCCGGCGGCAACGCTCCCGACTTGGACGTGTACGTCGATGGGCTCAACGCAACTCCGCACCTCAGAGAATCCGCTGTCGAGTCCGGTGTGCCGATCGTCGCGGCAATCGCCGGTGTTCGTGTCCTGATGGTCCAGATTCAACAGGCCCAGGCGAGTCGAGGCTGCATGATCGTCGTCGGTCGAGACATTGGCACCGTCGTCCTGCCGGATGCGCCGGTCAAGATCTTCCTCGACGCGACCGAGGAGGTACGCGCCCGGCGTCGCGCCGTCGAGCAAAACGGCGGCGCAGATGAAGCGTCGGTCCTCAAAGCAACCCAGCGGCGCGACGCCCGCGACCGCAGCCGGGAAACCTCTCCTCTTGTTGCAGCTCCCGACGCGGTCAGACTCGACACATCGAACCTCACGCTTGAGCAAGCCATTCACGCCGCAGAGGCGATCATTCGAAAACGAATCCCAATCCTGGCTCGCGTCCCCGACGCCGCGCCGGCCGGACAGGGATGAACCATGCGGCAACGCGCATACCGCTGGACGACACGTCAGCTCACTCGCCTGATCTTCGGCGAGTACAAGGCACTCGCTGATATCGGCATGCGCGGCATGCCCAACGCCTCGCGTGTCTGGTTCCTCGTTGTCGGTTTTCTCGCACGGCTCGCCTTCATGCGCATCGTCCGATGTGAGTGGGTCAACTTCGATCGCATACCCACGGGAGGCGTGATCATCGCCTCTAACCACGTCTCGTCCGCCGACCCGGCGATGATGGCTTCCGCCATCTATCCACGGTCTCCTCGATACATGGCCAAGGTCGAACTCTTCCAGAAGGAGCCGGTCATTGGCTACCTGTTCGCCCTCTCCGGCGCATTTCCGGTGCGACGCGGCGCGGGCGACCGTCGGGCGATCCG
This sequence comes from Dehalococcoidia bacterium, assembly GCA_965261715.1. GTDB lineage: Bacteria > Chloroflexota > Dehalococcoidia > Bin125 > Bin125 > Bin125. The sequence goes on along the minus strand of OZ253471.1, from coordinate 1,106,428 downwards.
TGAGGCCGAGCGCTTGCTCGAGCAGGGGGACATCGTTGGCATGTTCCCTGAAGGACATCGCTCTGAAACCGCCGCGCTGATCCAGGCGCACTCAGGCACCGCCTTGCTGGCGCTCAGAACTCAAGCCCCTGTGGTCGCCGTCGGCATCACCGGTTCCCAGCGAATGCGCGCCGGCTGGCGCGCACTATTCGCGCGAACCCAGGTCCGGATGACCGCGTCGCGCCCCTTCGTACTCAAACCGAAGGGACGCCGCGTGACCCGCAATGACATTGCAGAAGCACATACCACAATCATGCGCGCCATTGCCGAAGAGCTACCCCCCGCGTATCGTGGCGTATATGCACACTTGGTTGACGACACTGTCGCCGACCCTGACGTGGATGCAAACCGGTCCCGAACTGACAGGTCAGGAGCAGCAGCATGAAAATTCACCGCGCAAGCGACATGGGCTTTTGCTTCGGCGTTCGTCGTGCTGTCGACATGATGCAGGAGGCCGCCGCAAACGGCACCAGGGTCACCACGCTCGGGCAGGTCGTCCACAACCCGCAGGTGGTCGCCCAGCTCGAGCGAACCGGGATTATGGTCAAGAACGACCGTTCGGCCGATGATGTCGCGACCGACACCGTTGCCATCACCGCGCACGGTGTCGGCGAGACCGTGGTCCGAGATATCGAAGCACGCGGACTCAAGGTCATCGATACCACCTGCCAGTTCGTTTCCCGCTCCCAACGCGCCGCCCGAAACCTGGCGGAGCGCGGCTTCACGGTCGTCATCTTCGGCGATCCAACCCACCCCGAAGTCAAAGGCGTGCTCGGTTGGTGCCGAGGCCGGGGCATCGTCATCAAGAACGAGACCCTCGATGACTTGCCGGCGTATTTGCCCGCAAAGATTGGCGTGATCTCCCAGACCACGCATACCCCCGATCGCTTCGCCATGTTTGTCGCCAACCTGATGCGCGCGCGCATCGCACAGATCACCGAGATCCGCGTGGTCAACGTACTCTGCAACGCCACGACCTCCCAGCAGGCCGCCACTCGCGACCTCACCCAGGATGTCGATCTAATGGTCGTCGTCGGCGGGCACAACTCCGCCAACACGCGACATCTGGCCGAACTCTCACGAGCAAACGGGGTCGTGACCTACCACGTCGAAACGTCGGGAGAACTCGAGCCAGAGTGGTTCGATGGCCACGAGGACATCGGCGTGACCGCAGGAGCGTCGACTCCGGATTTCTCAATTGACGCGGTCGTTAGTCGAATCGAAGAAATCGACGCGTTGGCCTCAGCCACCGTCTCACCGCAGCTTCCTTAGCTGATTCGGCAAGTTCTCCGATGACACGCAAGCGCCGTTCAACAGTTCCAGTCGGCGCGATCAGCGCGATTGACCCTGACTCTCTGGCAGCCGAAGCCGGTCTGCAACCCGGCGATCAGGTGCTCTCCGTCAACGGACAACCGATCCGCGATCCTGTCGACTACCGATTTCAAACCACCGACGACATCGTCGAACTCGAAGTCATCCATCAGGGCGAAGTCGGCCTGGTCGAGTTCGAGAAACCGATTGACGAGCCGCTCGGCATCGAGTTCGAAGACGACGCGTTCGACGGCACCCGCATCTGCAACAACAAGTGCTTTTTCTGCTTCCTCAAAGGTCTGCCCAAGGGTCTGCGCAAGCCGCTCTACATCAAGGACGACGACTATCGTCTCTCTTTCCTGCACGGCAACTTCGTCACGCTGACCAACCTCTCCGACGACGACTGGGTGCGTCTGGAAGAACAGCGGCTGAGCCCGATGCACGTCAGTGTCCACGCCACCGACCTCAACCTGCGACGCCGCCTGCTCGGAAATCGCAACGCGCCCGACATCCTCGAGCAATTGCGGCGGCTCGCCGATATGCGGATCGAGGCGCACACCCAGGTCGTCCTCTGCCCGGGCGTCAACGACGGCGATGCCCTCGACCAAACGGTTAGCGATCTCTTGCGACAGGACAACGTCACCTCAATCGGCGTTGTGCCGGTGGGCTCGTCGCTCGAAGGCGAGCGGCGCATCGGTGATGACGGAATGCGGACGCACAGCCCGGCGGAAGCCCGACGAGTCGTGAAGCAGTTGCGCCGCTGGCAGCGCGAGGCCCGCGCCGACCGAGGTCTGTCCGTCGTGTTTCCCAGCGACGAGTTCTATCTCACCGCCGACGCCCAGATTCCCTCTGCGCGCCGCTACGACGGATTCCCTCAGTGGGAAAACGGGATTGGCATGACGCGCACGCTCGTCGACGACTGGCGCAAGACGAAGCGAAAGATTCAGCAAGGCCGACTGCACGTCCCGCCAACCTCGGCAGTGATCGCCTGCGGCACCCTCATCGCGCCTACGCTGCGGGCACTGTCCGATGAAGCCACCGAGCTGACCGGAGTCGAGTTGACGGTCGTACCAATCACCAACACGCTCTTCGGCGCACGAGTCAATGTCAGCGGTTTGATTCCCGGTCGCGACTACATTTCAGCGTTGTCCGAACTAGACCTGCCCGACCGCGTATTCCTGCCGCGAGCCTCGCTCGACTACTTCGGCGCCAAATTCCTTGACGATCTCTCGCCCGAACAGTTGGAATCGCAACTCAATCGACCTGTCTCATTCGTCTACACGCTCTCAGAGCTTCTACAGTCAGTAGCAGAAGGCGTCGACAACAGGAATTCGGTCAGCAGGCAGCCGCAGCCGAATCAGCGTTCCAACGGGCGTAGCTGGACGACTCCTGTGGCGGGGTAGACGTAGGGCATTCTTTCATGTGTGGCATCGTTGGCTACATCGGTCATCAGTCGGCCGGTCCCATCTTGCTCGAAGGATTGCAACGCCTCGAATACCGCGGCTACGACTCCTCCGGCATCGCCGTCGTCGACCGTGACGGCGCCCTCGCCGTGCTCAAACGCCAGGGCAAACTCCGCGACCTCCAGGCCGCGATCACCGAGATGCCGACGGGCGCAGCGGGAATCGGCCATACACGTTGGGCAACCCACGGAGAACCCTCGGATCGAAACGCACATCCCCATGCATCCTCCGCCGGCGAAGTGATCGTCGTGCAGAACGGGATCGTCGAAAACTACCGAGACCTCAAGGCCGAACTGCAGGAAACCCTTGATGCCGAGGGTCGCACCTGGCAGTCCGACACCGATACCGAGGTCATTCCCGAGCTGATCGCCCGCGAGCTCTCCGCCGGCCGCTCATTCGAGGACGCGCTCGCCTACGCCATCGGTCGCCTCAACGGAGCCAACGCAATTGCAGCCGTCCATCGGCGCAATCCCTCCCGCATCTACGCTGCCAGGAAGGGGTCGGCCGGTGGCATCGTCATCGGCTACGGCGACGGCGAGATGTTCATCGCCAGCGATCTGCCCGCGCTGCTTCCGCATACGACCACGATCTACCACCTCGAAGACGGCGACATCGCCGTCATCGGCGCCGACGGCATCACCATCAGTCGATCTGACCGTCCAACGTTCCAACCGACGCCGAAACAGGTCGACCTGGATCCCGTCGCGATTGCCCGCGGTCCCTATCGACACTTCATGCTCAAGGAGATCCACGAGCAGCCGCGCGCCCTCTCTGACACGATCCGCGGTCGCGCCCGTCTCGATCCGCCGAGCGCATTGCCCGACGATCTCAGCATCTCCGACGAAACCCTCCAGAACATTGAACGCGTGCTCGTCATCGGCATGGGCACGTCACTCCATGCAGCGATGATTGGCCGCTGGTGGATTGAACAGATCGCCGGAATTCCAGCCGATTTCGACAACGCCTCCGAGTTCCGCTTCCGCGCGCCGCTCCTCGGCCCCTCAACCCTGGTCGTCGCGGTCACGCAATCAGGTGAGACCATCGACACACTCGGCGCCATGAATCATGTGCGCGACCGTTGGGGCGCGCCTCAAATCGTGATCACCAACGTCGACGGCTCGGAAGCCACGCGACAAGCAGACGCCTCGATCATCATGCGCTGCGGTCCGGAGGTAGGCGTCGCCTCGACCAAGACCTTCGTCGGTTCGCTGGCTGCCCTCTATCTGCTCGCCTGTCGCATCGGACGAGCACAGGACCGCCTCAGCAACGACGACCTGACCGCGCGGCTGGAGCAGCTCTTGACCGCCCCATCCCTCGTTGAACGCGGCATTCGACAGGCGGGTCGATGCGCAGAGATCGCGCAGCTCTTTGGCTCGGCCGTCAACTTCCTCGTGCTCGGACGCGGCATAGAATATCCCCTGGCGATGGAAGCCGCCCTCAAGTGCAAGGAAATCTCCTACGTCCACGCCGAGGGCTACGCCGCCGGCGAAATGAAGCACGGTCCGATTGCCTTGCTCGACCAGGACTTTCCCGTCATCGCATTGGCGCCTCGAGGGCCGCTCTTCGACAAAATGATGTCCGCCATCCAACAGGTCAGCGCCCGCCGCGCTCCGGTCATCGCAATCGGCGACGAAGGTGACCGAGAACTGATGGACCTCGTCGACCACTTCATTGCCATACCGCCGGCGCCGCCGTTGTTGACGCCGTTCTCGCTCACCCCCGTGATCCAGCTGCTCGCGTACCACATCGCACTGGCTCGGGGATTCGACATCGATCAGCCGCGAAATCTGGCCAAGACGGTCACCGTCGAATAGCGTGCGATTCTCCGTCGCGGTCGGCAGGTGATACTAGGTGACAATCGAGTTTCGTGAACGCGGTGATATCCTGCGTCAGCCAGCCGTGACCGACCCAATCAGTACTCGCGGGCTTCCTAATGACCTCTGACGCACAACACATCGTCTGGTTCGCCGAAGTCGGACGAGAATCCGTTCCGCTTGTCGGCGGCAAGGGCGCCAACCTGGGCGAACTGACCCAGGCCGGCATCCCAGTTCCGCCCGGATTCGTGGTCACCACTCGCGCCTACCGCCAATTCATCGAGGACAGCGGTCTCGATCACACCCTGCGACGACTGCTCGACGGCCTCAATGTGGACGACGACGCCCAGCTCAACGCGAAGGCAGCAGCGGTTCGGTACGCAATCGAACAGGCCGAAATGCCGGCGATCATGCAGCAAGAGATCACCGCCGCATATGCGCAGCTCGGGGAAGGGCCGGTCGCGGTTCGCAGCTCTGCGACTGCCGAGGACCTCGCCGAGGCGTCGTTCGCCGGACAGCAGGCAACCTTCCTCAACATCGAGGGCGGAGTCAACGTTGTCGAGGCAGTCCAGCGTTGCTGGGCCTCGCTCTTCGAAGCCCGGGCCATCTTCTACCGCGAGCTGGCTGGCTGGGGACACTTCGATGTCGACCTCGCTGTGCCCGTCCAGCGCATGGTCCAGTCGGAATCATCCGGCGTCATGTTCACCGTCGATCCAATGACCAACGACCACAACCGAGTAATCATCGAGGCCGCCTTCGGCCTTGGCGAAGCGGTGGTCGGCGGTCTGGTGTCGCCCGACCACTTTGAGGTCGAGAAGTCCAGTGAGAACATTCTGCAACGCCAGATATTCACACAAGACCGCAAGCTCGTCCGCGCACCCGATGGTGTCGTCGATCCTGAGCACGGACCGAATGTATGGCAGACGCTCTCGGACGCCGACGGCTCGCAGCCGAAGCTGAACGACGAACAGGTGGTCGAACTCACCGCCATCGGCAAGCAAATCGAATCGCACTACGGCTCACCGCAAGACATCGAGTGGGGCTGGGCCAACGGTCAGTTCTATCTACTGCAAACCCGGCCAATCACCACGGTCGCGCCGTCGGCCAAGACAAATGGAAACAATCCCGCCCCGACACCCGCCGAAGCGCCAATTCTCGATGGGTCACCGGCTTCCCCGGGAGTCGCGACGGGCCGCATCCGAGTCATCGTCGACGCTCGTGAAACGTCCAGCATCGGCGAGGGCGACGTCCTCGTCGCCGTGATGACCACTCCCGACTTTGTGCCCGCAATGAAGAGGGCCGCCGCGATCATCACTGAACGCGGCGGACGTACGTGCCACGCCGCGATCATCTCCCGCGAGCTCGGCGTCCCTTGTGTCGTCGGAGCCTCCGGCGCCGCCAAGCTGGCCGACGGGCGCGAGGTGACCGTCGATGGTGCATCCGGCCTGATCTATGACGGCGTCCAGGCCGACCTGCTCAACTGGTGGCACGACCGCGAAGAGGAGCTTTACGCCCCCATCGCCACCAAGACCAAGCTCTACGTCAATCTGGCGGAACCCGAGATCGCCGACCGTGTTGCGCAGCGCGATGTTGACGGCGTTGGTTTGCTACGCGCCGAGTTCATCATCGCCCGGCTCGGCGAGCACCCTCGTAACTTCATCAACACGGGCCGACAGGACGAGTACGTTCGGCGCCTCTCCGAGGGCATGCGCAAGATCGCATCCGCCTTCGACCCGCGTCCGGTGATCTACCGCGCCACCGACTTCAAAACCAACGAATACGCCAATCTCACCGGCGGCAACCTCTACGAGCCGGACGAAGAGAACCCGATGATCGGCTACCGAGGCGCCGCGCGATACATCCGCGAGCCGGACTTATTCGAACTCGAACTCCGCGCCCTCGAACAGGTACGTGAGGATCATCCCAACCTTCACTTGATGATCCCCTTCGTTCGCACACCCGACGAAATGGCCCAGGTGGTCAAACAGGTCGACGACTACGGACTCGAGCGCAACGCCGGCGAGCTCGGCGGCTTCCAGCTCTGGATGATGGTCGAAGTACCATCCAACGTCATCCTGCTCGACGAGTTCATCGATTGCGGCATTGACGGCGTTTCGATTGGCTCCAACGACCTCACCCAGCTCACACTCGGTATCGATCGAGACTCCGAACGCTTCGCGGATTCCTTCGACGAGCGAAACCCCGCAGTGCTCAAGTCAATTGAGCAGGTCATCACAACTGCCAAACGGCGCGGCATCACAGTCTCCGTGTGCGGTCAGGGCCCGTCGGAACATCCGGACCTGGCGCAGCGTCTAGTTGACTGGGGGATCACCTCGATCTCCGTCACTCCTGACGTGATCGAACGGACGCGTCACTTGGTCGCAAATGCCGAAGCGCAAAAGCAGCGATAATCGTCTCGGCCCCATCGCGATATAGAGTGACGGCGAGTCTGTCCGACTCGGGATAGGATGTGCGCTCGCCACGCGAGTCGCTGCAAGTCGTATCTGGTCGCTGGAGACGCATGGGCAGCCGAATCGGCTCAATCGCCATCCTGCTTGTCATTGCGGCGATCGTCGCTGCGGTGGTCATCGTCATCAGCCGACTCGATCTCCTTGACACCGGCCAGCCCGACGCACCCGTCATGGTGGTGTCCCTCGACGAAGGCGAACTGGTCCTGATCAATCAGCCGCAGAGCATTACTGTCACCATCTCGTCGGGCAATCCCATAGCCACGCTGGAACTATTCGTCGATACCGAATCCGTGGTCTCCGTCTTGCCGGCCTATTCCCAGGACCGCGGCGCCTGGATCGGCACGTTCGTCTGGACTCCCACACAACTCGGATTCGCCGACGTTCAGATCGTCGCCCTCAACGACCAGGGCGTGGAGTCGGTCCGTCAGATTCGAGTCGAAGTCACCGACGACCAGGCCCGAGTCGCTGCCGCGCTGCGTGTGCAGGTGCTGGGCATCACTCCGTTCGAGCGGTTCCCTTCGGGTACAGCCATTCCCATTGTTATCTCTGCAACTGGCAGCCAGCCGATCGAACGCTTCGACATGCTGGTCAACGAACAACACGTCGTCTCTGTAACGCCGCGATTGGGGGAGGACGGCAAGTACCTCGCCGCAATCGATTGGACGCCCGGCGAGACCGGAGAAGTTCAGGTCACGATCACGGCGGTCGATACTGCTGGTCGAAAAGAGTCAATCACGACTCTCGTGATTCTGATTCCACAAGGCGGCGTCACGGAAACTCCTCAGTCGGACGAGCAAAGAGAAGAATCATCCACACCCGACCGGCCGTCACCCGATGACGAACCCACGGGCGAAATCGGCGTCGCCCGGATCGAGTCTCCATCCGACGGTCAGCGATTCTCGCTGGACTCTGAATTCGCCGTCGATGTCGAGCTTGCTGCTCACAATGTGGGCACAGTCGCCAGCGCGTTGCTCTACATCACGCCGATCGCCCCGGACAACACGCTCGGCAACTCGATCTTGATCCACTCATCCGAGGGTCATGCGACGGGCGACTTCAGCGAGCTGGTGACCGACGTCGAACGTTGGATCACAAGCTCCGGCTCGTACGAGCTTCAGCTCGTCGTCTTCACACCTGAGAAAGATCGCTACGACGACCGCATCGTGATTCATGTCGTGGCCGTCGCCGATGATCAACAAGATCAATCTTCGACAGGCGACGAGAATGAGGATGAAGGCGCGTCCGATAGCGATGAGATCGACCTGGCCATCGTCACAGCCAGACAAGTGGCCGATGACCGCACCCGGCTCAACGTCTCCATCACGAATACCAGCTCGGTCGATATCGAACGAACGAATGTCTTGATTACCGTTGTCGACGCAAGCAACGGCGCCGAGCTCGCATCCGCTGCCGTCACCTTTGGCATTGAATCAGACGATGTGCGGACGATTCCGCTTGATCTCGACCTGGAGCCCGGAAGCAGCGTCGAGGCGCTTGTTGTCCTCGAAGCAAGCGTCGATACGAATACCAGAAACAATACGTTCCAGATCACGCTTTCCGCGCCCGACGAGCCAACGGACGATCAGCAACAAGAAGCGCCGCCGCAAGATGAAGATCCCGAGGAACAAGACCAGTCAGAAGAAGCCGTGCCTCCGGAGACGGGACCGCAACCCGACCTCACATTCCTCGACGCTCAGGCAACGAACGACGGATACGTCCTGCTCACTGTCATCAACAATGGAGCGGGCCCCGCCGACACCTTCATCATCATCATCACCAACCAGGCCGGAGAGCAGCTCGAAGTCATCACCCGACGCGATGCCGACGTTCAACCGTTGGCCTCAGGCGGCACGGAAATTCTGACGAGCCTTCAACCTCACTCAGGCACGCTCACGATTACCGTCGTCACCGGCGGCAATTCGACCGAACTGAACACTGCTGATAATGAAATGACACTCGAATTACGCCAATGACCCATCGATTAGCTCTATTCCTCCTGTCAATCATTGATAAATGTTCCGCATCAACGTAAATTCGGTGTATGCCCCTGCCTTCCCTCCTGGATAACCCGCCTGGCCGTTGCGCATGTCGGTAGCGGAAGATGTCAAGGCGAAGATCGACATCGTCGATCTCATCGCTACCGAAGTCCAGCTCAAGCGGAGCGGCTCAACGTTCAAGGCGCCGTGTCCGTTCCACGCCGAAAAGACACCCTCGTTCATCGTCAATCCCGACCGCCAGACGTGGCATTGCTTCGGCGCATGCTCAGAAGGCGGCGACATCTTTAGCTGGGAGATGAAGCGACACAATGTCGACTTCCGCGAGGCGCTCCAGCGGCTCGCTCAGCGCGCCGGCGTGCAGCTCCGCGCGAGAACTTCCGAACAAACCCGCCAGGATGAGCAGCGACAACGTCTCCTGCGCGCGAACGACGCCGCCCTGCACTTCTGGCGCAGCCAGCTTCAGGATCCATCCTTCGGTCGTGAAGCGCAGGAATACCTGCGAGAGCGCGGCATCTCACCAGAGTCGGCTCAGCAGTTCAACCTGGGACTGGCAGGCTCGGAGCCCGACGCCCTCGCCCATCATCTCTCCGCACGCGGACATCAACTGCAAGACGCCGAAGCGGCCGGCCTCGTTCTGGTCACCGAGAACGGACCACGCGACCGCTTCCGCGACCGTCTAATCTTCCCAATCCGCAACGGCCGAGGCGAGACAGTCGGCTTCGGCGGCAGAACCCTGATCGACGAGCCGGCCAAGTACATCAACACGCCCGAGTCTGAACTGTTCCGCAAGCGCAACCTGCTCTATGGCCTCGACCTCGCGCGCCCGGCCATCCGCGAATCCGGCTCGGTGATCATCGTCGAGGGTTACACCGACGTCATCAGCGCCCACGAATTCGGCAGCCCAAACACGGTCGCCTCAATGGGAACGGCGCTCACCGAGACTCAGATTGCCTTGATCAAGCCGCTCGTAACGGACGTCCGCCTGGCGCTCGACCCAGACGCCGCAGGGCAGGCAGCTGCACGCCGGGGCATCGACACCGCCAGAGCAGCGATCGGGACCGTACAGCGCGTCGCCACCGACATCCACCGAGTCGGAGCACTGCAAAATCAGCTGTCGAACGACATCCGCATCATCCCGCTTCCCGAGGGTCGCGACCCCGATGATCTGATTCGCTCAGAGCCCGAACTCTGGCGAACGCTGGTCGACACCGCACCGACGTATCTCGACTGGCTCGTCGATCACGCGCGCACGCTCCACGACCTTGACAGTCCTCGAGGTCGGGCTCAGTTCATCGACGATCTCATGCCCACCATTCGCACGATCGGTCACGCCGTCATGCGAGAGGAATACACCAGGCGAGTCGCCGCCTGGGGACGCGTCGACGCCGCTTCACTTCTCACTCGGTACTCGTCGCCCTCAAACCGGGCTTCAGGCGCCGCGCCCGCAAGCCCCAATGTCAATCAACGTCGTCGCGACCGACAGCAATCGTTCATCCTTCAGCTTGCCCTCGCCTATCAATCCGTCCGCGACAATTTGCAGTTCGAAGACATTGAGCTGATCGAAGATTCCGAGGACCGGGCCATCCTGATGGCGCGGATCAACTCCACCGAATCCTCCTGGGCAAGCGAATTGGTTGACTCCTCGGAACGAATCGCGCAGTTACTACGTGACGCGAAGCATCTTCCGCCCTACAGTGACGCGGAGGCCACCGAGGCCGTGTCCGATGCAGTCAGCCGGATCCGACGCAACCGCAGCAAAGAAGGCCTTCGCCTGAAGAACCTCGAAATCGGCGAGCAAGAGCGCGAACTCGGCATTGACGAGCTCGCCCGCGCCGCCGCGCAACTCGACAAGACCGACGAATGCGAGCCCGAGCTGACCGCGGCCGCGAGTTCCGTCGTGTCCACTCGCGATATTGCCCGTAGTCTTCATCGACTCGCCCCGTCAGGGGCGGATTGATCTGTTGAGAAACACCGCGAACCTCGCTGGGGGACCACGCCGAGAGAAGGGACCATGACCATGGTGATCGCTCGAGACGCAGCCGTCGACGCACCGGCGGCAGCCGCCACGTCCACGCTTGTTACCCCGCCAGAGGCCGAATCGGAGCCGTCAAGCGCACCGTCGACGAACGGCGCGGCAGCCGACGTGGCCGGCAACGGTCAATCGACTTCCGCGACGAGCGCCAACGGCGCGAATGGCGCCGGCGATTCGGCGGGAACTTCTGCCCCATCTCGGAACCGTTCCAGCGCGACCCTCACTGCAGCCACGCTTGCCGAGCGCGCGCGCAGCGTCGAGGTGACCAACCACAGCGTCGGCATCTTGCGCCAACTCGTCCGTGACCAACTCGGCGACCGCCGCGTCACCGCCGAGGCGCCCGGCCAACGCAAGCCTCGCGCCGTCGCCCAGTCCGAGGAAGAAGCCCGCGTCCGCGCGCTGACCGCGCCGGTTGACGAGTTCTCGATGCCGGCCGGCCGGCGGACGATCAACCTCGCCGAACAGCCCAAGCGCACAACCAAAAAGTCCACCAAAGCGGCGCCAACGCCAAAGAAGGCCGCCGAACGCCGCAATCAAGCCAAGATGCACGAAGAGCGACAAATCTCTCACGCTTCGGTCGCCAGCTTCTTGCTGACCGGCGAAGAATCGCCGGAAGCTGTTGATTCCCTCGGTAAGTTGCTCGGTGTCCTCGACCGCCCGATTCAGGCCCGGCCGGATCCGAAGCCCAAACCCACCGGCCGGCGCGGCAAGGGCGCACCCAGGGGCCGAGGCCGCGGACGAGGCAAGAAGGCCGAACCGGCGTCGCCCGCGACACCAGCCGTTGACCTCTACGGCAGGACCAAGGAAGTCAGTTCACGCCGCATCATCGAAATGCGTAAAGAAGGTCGCCAGAGCGTCCACGAAGAGGCCGAAGGCATCGACGACCCGGTCCGCATGTATTTGCGCGAGATCGGCCGCGTCAATCTGCTCACCGCCCAGGATGAGCGCCACCTTTCACGCCAGATGGAAGAGGGCAACTGGATCCGCGACTTCGAGGAAGAGTGGCGCATCCTCAATGGCCGTTGGCCCACGGCAATCGAAATCACGATCTTCCTGCTCCTCCAGTTGGAATCACTTCTGCCCGAAATCGCTGTCATCGCCGACGAAATCGGCAAGGCCCATCTGTCACTCTTTGACCTGAGCAAGGACATCGATTTCCGTGAGCGCGTCGACCAGGAGATGGACCCTGAACTCCGCGAGGCATTGGCCACTCGATTCCAGCCGGTTGATGAAGAGTACGACGAGGCACGGGCCGAAGAGCGACTGGTACAGGTTTCGGTCGTGACCCACATCTTCGATCAGCGCCATGTACGCCACCTCCTCCGAGCAACCGGCGGACTCGAACAACTAATCCCCTGCCCTTCGGACCTCGATGACAAGCTCGATCCGATCGCGCTGCGCTGCGAGCGACACATCGGCGTGCTCAAGGAAGACGCTTACCTCTCAGAGAAGCGACTGACCGAGGCCAATCTCAGACTCGTCGTCTCTGTGGCCAAGAAGTACATCGGTCGCGGCATGTCGATGCTCGACCTGATCCAGGAAGGCAACATCGGCCTCGTCCGCGCGGTCGAAAAGTTCGACTACCGCAAGGGTTACAAGTTCTCCACCTACGCCACCTGGTGGATCCGGCAGGCCATCACGCGCGCGATTGCCGATCAGGCCCGTACCATCCGCATCCCGGTACACATGGTCGAAACCATCAACAAGCAGGTCCGCGTTTCTCGGCGACTCGTCCAGGAACTCGGCCGCGAGCCAACCTACGAGGAAATCGGCCAGGGCATGGGCGTCGACGCCCAGCGCGTCCGCGAGATCATTAAGGTCTCCCAGGAGCCGGTCTCACTGGAAACGCCGATCGGCGAGGAGGACGACAGTCACCTCGGCGACTTCGTCGAGGACGAAAAGATGGTCGCCCCTGAAGCCGCCGCCGGCCAGCAGCTGCTCAAGGAGACCGTCGGCGCCGTGCTCGGTTCGCTCTCGCCGCGAGAGCGCCAGGTGCTCGAACTGCGCTTCGGCCTCGGCGATGGCCGAGCCCGGACACTGGAAGAAGTCGGCCGAGACTTCGATGTCACCCGCGAACGCATCCGCCAAATCGAAGCCAAGGCCCTGCGCCAACTGCGCCACCCAACCCGAGCCACCCGCCTCCGCGACTACATCGAGTAATCGAGTAATCGAGTAGCTTGCTCCCGTAGGAGCAACCATGTGGCAGGACATCGTCAACCTTCTCCGTCGACTCGGCCTGTTACGGCCGATGGAGAATTTCGTCGTACCGCTGACCGGCTATTCGCTCATGGGTCGCATGATCACCTGGAACGAAGGCGTTCCTTATGTCGACTCGTTGATGCTTCGGTCCGTCGGCGCGAAGTCCGGAGACCTCCGCGACGCGGTGCTCTTCTACATTCCCGATGGCGACAGTTGGGTGATCATCGGCTCCGTCGGCGGAGGACCCAAACATCCTGCCTGGGTCCACAATCTGCGAGCCAGCCCGCACGCATGGGTCTTCGTTGACCGCAAGCGCTACCCGGTGGAGGCGGAGTTCCTTGAGGATGAAGAACGTGAACGCATTTGGGCCGCCGCGGCTGAAGTCTGGCCGCCATACGTCCAGTATGCCGAGCGCGCGAAGCCGCGCCAGATCGAAGTGATCCGGCTGAATCGCTCCAGCGACTAGTTACAGCGTCGGCGCCAGCGAGCCCAGGAATTCTTCCGTCCGTGAGCGCTCGTCCTCGGAACCGAACACGACGCCGACGAAATCGGTCGTGCCAGCCTCTTGCAGTTGCCTGAGCTGCGTCTCGATCTGCTCCTCCGTACCGAGCACGGCCACATCCTCGGGATTGGCAGCGCCCTGCTTGTCCAGCATCGAGCGATATGACGGCAGCCGCCCATAGTTCGAGAACTGCTCAGCCGCCGTTGCGCGAGCGGCGTCAACATCCGAGTGCAACATGACCGGCAAGCCGACCACGATTCGTGGATGCGGTCGCCCCGCTTCGTCGGCAGCGGCGTTGATCGTCGGCGCGATGTAAGACTCGACCACGCCGGCAGCGGTCATCCAGAGGATCGTGCCATCCGTGCGAGCACCCGCGAGCCGCAGCATGGCCGGACCCATCGCCGCCAACATGCAGGACACCGGCTTCTCGGCGTCGGGGACGTCCAGGCTGACGGCGCCTCGGTAGTGCTCGCCGTCGGTCTTGACCGGCTCACCGTTCAACAGCGGCAACAGCACATCGAGGTATTCCTTCATGTGCCGCGCGGGACGGTCGAAGGAGTAGCCGAACATGCTCTCAATCACGACTTTGTGCGAGAGGCCAATGCCCATCACGAAGCGCGACCCGCCCGATGCCGCCTGCACCGTCAGCGCTTGCTGCGCCATCGCGTGCGGGTGGCGCGGATACGTCGGCACCACAGCCGTCATCAGCTCAATCCGCTCGGTCTGAGCGGCGACGAGTGTCAGCGCGCCCATCGCGTCGTGCGAGAAAATGTTCGCCATTCCGAACGTCGCGAACCCAGCCGCCTCAGCACGCTGTGCCTGTTCGACGATGTCCAGCACGCTCGGCGCCGGACCGGCGCCACCGATGAAGATTCCGATTTCCATGTCATGCCTCCGTGTTCAACGTCGCTAAGACGGGCGCACAAGGATGCGTCCCCGCACCCCGCCCGCCAGAATCTTGGCTGCCGCTTCGGGCACGTCTTCCAACCCGATCCGCGCTTCGACCAGGTCCAAGAGGTTGCGACCGCTGAAGTCCTCGGCCATCCGAGCCCACAGTCGAGGTCGATCCTCGCCCGGCCAGTAGACCGATTCGATCCCCACAAGCGAAATGCCGCGCAGGATGAACGGCATCACGTTCGTGCTGACCGCGACGCCGCCGGTCAATCCTGAGACCGCCACCACGCCGCCGTACTTCGTCTGTCGCAAGATTGACGCCGTGGTGCTGCCACCGACCGGGTCAACCGCCGCTGCCCATCGCTCCCGCTCAATCGGTCGTCGCGACTCGGCCGCCAATTCCTCGCGGTCAAGAATCTCGGATGCGCCCAACGCCCGCAGGAAGTCGTGTTCCGACGACTTGCCGGTACTCGCATGCACGGTGAACCCACGAGCTGCGAGCATCGCCACGGCAGTAGAACCCACGCCGCCGGTGGCGCCCGTCACGATCACCGGCCCGGCATCGGGATCGATCCCCGCCTTCTCAATCACGTCAATCGACATCGCCGCCGTGATCCCCGCCGTACCCAGCGTCATCGCCTCTTCCGAGCTCATCCCCTCCGGCCTCGGCGCCAACCAATCGCCCGACAGCCGCACTCGCTCGGCATAGCCGCCGGGATGTCCGGTGCCCAGGTCGTAGCCAGTAGCGACAACCGCGTCGCCAACCGCATATCGAGAATCGGAGGACTCAACCACGGTGCCGGCAAAGTCGATACCAATTGTCATCGGATACGTCGTCACCACACGACCATTCGGCGTGCAGGCGAGACCATCCTTGTAGTTCAGGTCGGACCAATCAACCGCAACCGTCACTTTGCCTTCAGGCAGCGATGATTCATCCAGCATCTGCACAGACGCACTGAAGTCGTCGCCGTCCTTGTTGACCACAAACGCTCGATAGCCCATATCTGATCCTCACTCCCATGCTCACGCTCCCTCATCTGAGGGGAGCTGCACAGCGAATTCATTTCTCCCCCTTCCGGGGGAACCTGCTAGTGAAGCCGCGCTTCCATCATCGGATTGCCCGCGGTCTGAGGATCGGTCCCAGCGCCATCATGCAACTCATGACGCACTGTCGTCCCGTCCGCGGCAAAATCGACGATCGTCGCCCCACCGGAGTGACGCGGCGCTCCCGGATAGTAAGCCGGCACCGTGCCGTCGCCGACGCCCTCATGGACGTCGATGTGACCGAGCGCGACGTAGTCGGCGCCCATCGACGCAATCTCGGAAGCATGAATCTGATACGAATAGCGCGACTCGCCAGTGCCCACGTAGTAGCCATGAGCCATCGCCACGCGCCAGATGTACTGCTCTGAGCCGTTCGCCCAGGCCGGCATCGCCGACGCCGGCGAGAAATCGTTGTAGCTCTCGTGAGCCTGACCCCAGAACTGAATGCCGATGTCCTCGAGCAAAATCAGCTCGCCTTCAGCCGAGGCGATGATGTGAACGTTGGATGGGAAGGCGTCTTCAAATTTCTCATAAATGCCATCCGGCATGTGCGGATCGTGGTTGCCAGGAAGCACAACCACCGGACGGCCGGCGGCCGCCATCAGCTCGCCAGTGACCTCGACGTACGGTCGCTTGACGCGCACATGGTCAAAGAAATCACCGGCGATGGCCACCACATCGACATCAGCCTCAATGCCAAGCTCAAGCACGTGCTTGAACGCCTTGAGCGCCGGTTCCAGCACATCCGACCCATCCGCTTCGGTTTTGTACGGCTGCGACGTGTATGCCCCCAGGTGGACATCCGAGGTGTGCAGCATCCGCAGCGGGCGGACCTCCGACGTTGTTTCCGACAGCCCGGCTCGCGGCGAATAAACCTCAGTGCTCATGCAGGACACGCACCCCCGACGCCGCTCACGCACGGCGAAATACTTGCCTCAGACTAACAGCAGCAGGCAGGTAACCTGACCTCCATGACCACTCAAACCTCACCAGATGCCGCCACCGAATTCGAGACCGTGATCGGACTCGAGGTGCATTGTCAGCTTCGCACCCAGAGCAAGATGTTCTGCCGCTGTCCGGCCGACTACGCCTCCTCCGAACCCAACACCTACGTCTGCCCGCTCTGCCTCGGCATGCCTGGCACGCTGCCGGTGATCAACCGGACCGCCGTCGAGTGGACGATCCGCACGGCGCTCGCGCTCAACATGACGATCCCCGAGCTCTCCAAGTTCGACCGCAAGAACTATCCATACCCCGACCTGATGAAGGGCTACCAGATCTCGCAGTACGACATGCCGCTCTCCGAGGGCGGATGGATGGACGTCGAAACCGAGGACCTGGGCAAGCGCCAAATCGGGATCACCCGCGTCCACCTGGAGGAGGACACCGCGCGACTGCTGCATCGCGAGAACGAAGCCGGCGAGCGCTTCTCCCTCGTTGACGTCAACCGCTCCGGCGTCCCACTGATGGAGATCGTCTCCGAGCCCGATATGCGTTCGCCCGACGAAGCGCGCACCTATCTCGTCCAACTCCGACGAATCCTCCGATACCTGGGCGTTTCCACTGCTGACATGGAAAAGGGCTCCTTCCGCTGCGACGCCAACGTCTCGCTGCGACTGGTCGGTGCGGCTGAGCTTGGCGCCAAGGTCGAGATCAAGAACATGAACTCGCTGCGCGGCGTCCACAGCGCGCTCGAGTACGAAGTCATTCGGCAAGCGGAAGTGCTTCGCAGCGGAGGACGAATCGATCAGGAGACCCGTGGCTGGGACGAAGTCAGGCTAATCACGCTCTCGCAGCGCTCCAAAGAGGACGCCCACGACTATCGCTACTTCCCCGAGCCTGACCTGCCGCCGCTCTCGATCACCCCTGAAGAAATCGAGTCAATCCGCGCGCAGCTTCCGGAACTTCCCGAGCAGCGCCGCGCCCGATTCCAGTCCGACTACGGCCTGGGCGAGTTCGATGCCAATCTCCTCACCGAGGAGCCGGACCGAGCCGACTACTTCGAGCAAACCATCGCCGCACTCAAAGACCCCTCCAATGCCCGAGAGGCCGCCAACTGGATCACCGGCGACCTCTTCGCCCAGATCAACAAGGACCCGGCCCACCCCGACCTCGAAGATCAGCCGATCCAGCCCAATCACATCGCCGAGCTGGTCGGCCTGATCGTCTCCGTAGACATCTCCCGCAGCCAGGCCCGAACCGTGTTCGAGACCATGTACGAAACCGGAGACAACCCCGCTGCCATCGTCAAGGCCAAGGGCCTCACCCAGATCAGCGGAGCAGACGCCCTCAGCCCAATCATCAACCAGGTGATCACCGACAACCCCGACGCCGTCAGCGACTACAAGTCGGGCAAAGAAGCCGCCCTCAAATACCTCGTCGGTCAAGTCATGAGGCACAGCCGAGGTCAAGCGAATCCGCAGCAGGCGTCAGAGTTGTTGGTCGCGGCGTTGAGCGATTAGGGCCAGTTCATCGTTCCTTTCCTGTTCGTGTTTGACCGGGAATCGGCAGATTCTCGGGGTTTTCAGCTTTCAGGCGCACTTTTTTCTGAGGGCGTCGGCACCAGGAAACCCAGTGTTTTGCTGGAGATCGTGCGATTTCGCTTTCAGGTTCTTTCAGGTTTTTTCAGGTTTTTCGGGTTGTGACGCACCTGAATCTGTTCGATGTTGTTCGGTTTTGTTCGGACGATGACGGGAGGCAACAGGTCGTGACGGGGGAGAATCGAACACGTGATGGATCGGGGATCTGGATTGGAGAGAGACGTACGCTGCCATGCCGAACCTCGCTTTCCGGTCTGCATGCCATAGTACATATGTACTTCGTTGCCAGTCCGTTGTCAACGCACGGCTGGTTCGTCCCAGGCCGGGGCAACGTAGACTAGGAGGAAGAGCGGCGCCAGCGATCACCGGTCCGGCAATGAAGCGGCCTTGGAGAGCCTCGTCGGCGAAGTCATGAAGCACTGCCGAGGCCAAGCAAACCCCCAGCAAGCCTCTGAACTGCTCGTCGGCGCGCTAAGCGAGTAACTCATCATGCCGTCCGCCCAGACGCTTAGCGTTGACGAGTTTGTCGCCAAGTGGCGCAAAGTCTCCGCTGGCGAAACACAGGCAGCGCAGTCTCACTTCATCGACCTTTGCGCCGTTGTCGGAGTCGAAAACCCAATCGAGGCCGATCCTGAGGGCATCACCTACGCATTCGAGAAAGGCGTCAAACGACCCGACGGCACATTGGGACAAGCAGACGTCCGCAAGCAAAGCTGTTTCGGCTGGGAATACAAGGGCAAGAACAAGGACTTGACCGCTGCTTACGGTCAGCTTCTGGGATATCGCGAAGGTCTGGGCAATCCGCCCCTGCTGGTCGTCTGCGACATGAATCGCTTCGAGGTCCACACCAACTTCACCAACACCGACCCGCGAGTGATCCGCTTCGACCTCAAGGACCTGTCGCAGAATCCCACTCACTTCACCAACATCCTTCGCGACGTCTTCCTCAATCCCGACGGGCTGCACCCCAATAACGACCCTCGCTACATCACCGAAACCGCTGCCTCCAAGTTCGGCAAGGTGGCTGACGCACTGCGTGCCGAGGATCACGATCCGGCGTTGGTCGCCCGCTTCCTCAACCGCATCATCTTCTGCATGTTCGCTGAGAGCATCGGCCTGTTCCGTAACCGTCGCGGCAACAGGCAGGAGCCGATCCACGACATCTTCGACAACCTCGCCTATTCATCGGAAGATGCCGACGAAGTATTCAGCCAGCTCTTCCAGGCCATGTCCAGCGAGAGCAAACGCACATTTGGCGCCTTCTACATTCGCTGGTTCAACGGCGGGTTGTTCGACGAGGCAACAGCCGCGCTGGAGACGCTTCCGATCAGCGAAGACTTGGCGCAAATCCTCCTGGAAACATCCGAGTTGAACTGGTCGCGGATCAATCCGGCAATTTTCGGCACCCTGTTTGAGCGCGGACTTGACCCCAAGAGTCGCGCCCCGCTCGGTGCCTACTACACCGATCCCGACAACATCATGCGCGTGATCGAGCCGGTGCTGCTCCGCCCTCTAAGGACTGAGTTCGATGCTCTCAAGGCGGCCCTGACCAGCGATCCCGCCGTGGCAGAACCGCCGGCAGACTACGCGGTCAACGGGCATTTCGATCTGGAGGATGAACCTGCGCCCGGCTCAGCCAAAGCCCGGATCCGCGCATTCCATGAGCGGCTGAGCCAAGTTCGCGTGCTTGATCCCGCCTGTGGTTCCGGCAACTTTTTATACTCCGCTCTGCGTGCGCTCAAGGACCTCGAACAGGAGTTCATTGAATGGGCAGTCAAGGTTGATCCGAGTCCGCGACAACGACGTGTTGGCCCGCAAAATCTGCTGGGAATAGACATCAATGAATTCGCTGTTGACTTAACACGGATGTCGTTGTGGATCGGTCACCTTCAATGGAATCGCGAACACTTCACAGACGCTACCCGTGAACCGATCCTTGGCCGCATTGACCAGATCGAATGTCGTGACGCGGTCTTGGCTACCAACCCCGAGGGCGATCCAGTCCCCGCTGTGTGGCCCCATGCGGAGTTCATCATTGGCAATCCTCCATTCCTCGGTATGAAGCGGATGCGAAAAGAGTTCACTGACCGCTACGTCGACCGTCTCCGTGCGGCTTACGCTGACGATCTTGACGGCAGAGTCGACCTGTGCGTCTATTGGCACGAACTCGCCCGACGCCAGATCGCGAACGGCGAGTGCCATCGCGCCGGCCTGCTCGCCACCCAGAACATACGCGGCTCCTTCAGCCGACCGGTGCTCGAGCGTATCGCCGAATCGGGTGCGATCTTCTTCGGCTATTCCGACGAAGAGTGGATCAACGACGGCGCAGCCGTACGCATCTCGATTGTCGGGCAAGACGACGGCAGCGAATCCGATCGTTCGCTTGACGGAGTGTCCGTTCCACACATCAACCCAAACTTGACGAGCGGTTCTGAGTACGTCTCCTCGGCAGTAGAGCTTCCTGAGAATACGCGTATAGCGTTTCAGGGCGATATCAGAAACGGCCCCTTTGATCTGTCATTCGATCAAGGCGAACTGATGCTGGCCCAACCCACGAACGTCAATGGCCGTCCAAACTCGGATGTGGTCTACCCGTTTGTCAATGCCCACGATTTGGCTCAGCGTCCACGCGGAGGTTACATCATCGACTTTGGACAGAATACGGATCGCAAAGATGCCGCGCTGTACGAAGCACCTTGGGAATACGCACGCAAACATGTCAAGTCGTACCGAGACACGCTCCTTAGCGAATCACTTCGGACTCGCTGGTGGATCCACGAGGCGTGGCGACCGGGGTTGCGAGCGGCGCTGAAGCGGCTCGATCGATACATCGCCACCCCGATCACGTCGAAGTATCGTTTCTACGTTTGGCTTGTAGCCAACGTTGTGCCCGACGCGACGGTAGTCGCTATCGCTCGCGACGACGACTACGCGATGGGCGTGCTTCACTCCCGTATCCATGAAATCTGGGCGCTGGCTCAGGCACCGCGACTCGGGGTCGGCAACGATCCTCGTTATACCCATACCCAGTGTTTTAATACCTTTCCGTTTCCCTGGCGGCTGACAATGCCTAACGCTGATCTCAGCAGCGATCAGCAACAGCATCGCTCGGCCGTTTCAGACGCCGCGGCCGAGCTCGACCGACGCCGTGAAGCTCAACTCAACCCTGCGAGCGTCAACCCTGCGATCCTGCAAGATCGAACGATGACAGCGCTGTACAACGCTCGACCTGACTGGCTGAACGACATCCATGAACAACTAGACGAAGCCGTTTTCGCCGCCTACGACTGGCCCACGAACCTCACCGACGATGACATTCTGACCCGACTGCTCGCTCTCAATCGCAAGCGTGCAAGCGAATAGCACTAGCCGCTATCGCCGCATGGCCGCGACCCTTGCGTTCTCGACGATTTGCGGCGTGTTTTGGTATGTCGGCACTTCGACTTCGTCGAATATCTGGTTGACTCCGCTGCGGATCTCTTCGGTCAGCTTCCAGTCGGTCGCTGCGACGTTTTCTTCGAGTTCTCTCTCGTTCCTCATGCCGACCAGCGCGCAGGAGACGCCCGGATGGTCGAGCACCCAGGCGAGCGCTAGTTGTGCGACCGTCTTGCCGTAGCCGTCGGCGAGCTCCGCCAGGCGGTTGCAGACTGCTACTTCCTGCTTGAAGTGCTCCGGCTCGAACAAGGGCAGGTTGAATGCGACGCCGCCGCGTCGCCAGTCGCCTTCCTCGAATGTGTGGTCAGGACTGAAGGCTCCGGTCAGCAATCCAAACGCGAGTGATCCATATGACATGAACCCGACATCGTTGGCCATACACCAGGGCAGCACCCGCGATTCCATGCGGCGGTCGAACATGTGATAGCCAACCTGATTGGCCGCAATGTGCCCGTACTGCTCGCACTGCTGCATCAAGTCGATGTCGTAGTTCGAGACGCCGTAGTGACGAATCTTGCCGCTCTGCTTCAGCTCCTCAAGGCCTTCGATCGTCTCCTCGATGGGAGTGTCAAAGTCGGGCCAGTGGATCAGCAACAGGTCGAGGTAGTCAGTGTTCAGCCGTCGCAAACAGCCCTCAGTACTCTCGATGACGTTGCTCTTCGTCGAATTGAGACCGATCATGGTCGGCGTATCGTCGTAGTTGAAACCAACCTTGGTCACCAGGACAATCTCGTTGCGTCGATTGCCCAGCGCCTTCGCCAGCAGTTCCTCGGAGAGATAGGGTCCGTAACCCTCGGCCGTATCAAACAAGGTGATCCCACGGTCGATCGCCATGTTGACGGCCTTCGCGGCCTCATCGACATCGATGTGGCCGTACATGTTCGTGCTCATCTCCCAGGTGCCGAAGCCCACCGCCGAAGCCACCAGGTCCGTGTTACCAAATCGTCGCTGTTCCATCTCTAGCCTCGTTGTTCCAACCTTGCTACCAGGAGCTGTGCACAGTAGCCACAATCGTCAGGCACAATCGTCGACGCCACTCATATCGCCTGCGGGGCGTTCTGATACGTCGGCACGCCGACTTCTTCGAAGATCTCGTTGATCGCGGTGCGGATTTCCTCAGTCAGTTTCCAGTCGGTCGCTGCGACGTTCTCCTCCAACTCGCGCTCGTTGCGCATGCCCACGAGGGCGCATGACACGGAGGGATGGTCCAGCACCCAGGCGAGGGCGAGCTGCGCGACGGTCTTGTTGTAGCCGTCCGCCAACTCGACCAGACGGTTGGTCACTTCCACTTCCTTGCGGAAGTGCTCGTCCTGGAACAGGGGCAGGTTGAAGGCCACGCCGCTGCGACGCCAGTCGCCTTCTTCAAACGTGTGATCGGGGGAGAATGCGCCGGTCAGCAGTCCAAAGCCGAGCGAGCCGTAGGCCATGTAGCCGACCCCGTTGGCCTGACACCAGGGCAACACGCGAGACTCCATGCGCCGGTCGAACATGTTGTAGCCGACCTGATTCGCGGCGATATGCCCGTACTGCTCGCACTCCTCCATCATGTCGATATTGAAGTTCGAGACGCCATAGTGACGAATCTTGCCGCTCTGCTTGAGCTCTTCCAGACCCTCCATCGTCTCTTCGATCGGCGTGTCGTGGTCGGGCCAGTGGATCAGCATCAGGTCGACGTAATCGGTGTTCAGACGCCGCAAGCAGTCATCCGTGTGCTGGATAATGTGACCCTTCTTCGAGTTCCGACCGATCACTTTGGGCGTCTCGTCGTAGTCGAATCCGACCTTGGTCACGAGCACGATCTCGTTGCGCCGATTGCCCAGCGCTTTCGCGAGCAGTTCCTCGGAGTGGTACGGACCGTAGACCTCGGCGGTGTCGAAGAGGGTGATCCCACGGTCGATGGCCATGTTCACAGCCTTGGCAGCCTCATCCACATCGATGTGGCCGTACATCGTGGTGCTCATCTCCCAGGTACCGAATCCCACGGCTGATGCGACCAGGTCCGTGTCGCCAAATTGTCGCTGTTCCATTGTTAGCCGTTTTTCCTTTGTCTGGTGGCAGCCGCGCTCTGCCTGCTTTCCGGCCCTCACCCTAGCCCTCTCCCCGAGGGAGAGGGGACCAGAGGGTGTTGGACCCGAGGGAGCGGACGCTAGTCGCGCAGGTTTCGGCGAGCTCCCGTGGCGCGGTTGACGTGTACGACCTGATCCAGGTTTTGGTATGTGGGAACGCCGACCTCGTCGAAAATCTGGTTGATGCCGCTGCGGATCTCTTCGGTCAGTTTCCAGTCTGTGGCCGCGACGTTCTCCTCGAGCTCTCGCTCGTTGCGCATCCCGACCAGGGCGCAGGTGACGCCGGGGTGGTCCAGCACCCAGGCGATGCCGAGCTGGGCGACCGTCTTGCCGTAGCCGTCGGCGAGCTCGTTCAGCCGGTTGGCGATTGCAACTTCCTGCTTGAAGCGCTCGCCTTCGAACAGCGGCAGGTTGAAGGCGACGCCGTTGCCGCGCCAGTCACCCTCTTCAAACTGGTGGTCGGGCTGGAACGCGCCGGTCAGCAGACCGAACGCCAGCGAGCCGTAGGACATGAAACCCACGCCATTGTTCATGCACCAGGGCAGCACGCGCGATTCCATGCGCCGGTCGAACATGTGATAGCCGACCTGATTGGCAATGATGTTCCCGTATTGCTGGCACTCTTCCATCATGTCGATGTTGAAGTTCGAGACGCCGTAGTGGCGAATTTTGCCGCTTTGCTTCAGCTCCTCGAGGCCCTCCATCGTCTCCTCGAACGGAGTGTCGTGGTCGGGCCAGTGGATCAGCATCAGGTCGACGTAATCGGTGTTCAGCCGGCGCAGACAGCCCTCGGTGTGCTCGATGATGTTGGCCTTGGTCGAGTCGAGGCCCCTCACGCTGGGTGTGTCGTCATAGTCGAAACCAACCTTGGTCACCAGCACGACGTCATTGCGCCGATTGCCCAGTGCCTTGGCCAGCAACTCTTCCGAGTGATACGGCCCATAGACCTCCGCCGTGTCAAACAGCGTGATGCCGCGGTCGATCGCCATATTCACGGCCTTCGCCGCCTCGTCCACGTCGATGTGGCCGTACATCGTCGTGCTCATCTCCCAGGTGCCGAAGCCGACCGCCGAGGTCACCAGGTCGCTGTCGCCAAATCGTCGCTGTTCCATGAGGGTTCCTACACTTCCAGACCATCAAGCCAGTGCTATGCAGCGCTTACGCTACCGCCTGAGCGGTGAGCCGCCTATAGTGACGTTATGTTCCGGCGCACCCGACCGAGTTCTCCCGGCGCGCGGGCGTCAGAGGGGGCTTCGGCCCGACCAGAGTGGCAACTGCGCAAGTGGCTCGCCCCCGGCATCGGAATCAAGCGCTGGTTCGTTCTCCTGCTGTTCGGCATGGGCCTGCTCGGACTCGGCGTTTCGTTCCTTGCCCGTGAGCTCTACCTGACGGTCACGCTGCCCGGCGCCTTCTATTACATCACGCTCCAGTTTGTGCCCTACGCCGTCCGAGGCGCGATCCTGATCAGCCTCGCCATCCTCTGCGTTGGCTTCGGGATCGGCAAGTTCACCTCCGGCCTCGTCATAGCGGCGCGCTCCTCCGATCGGCGTAACGGCGCCGGCGAGCCGCTCGTCGACCTGCTGCATCGCCAGCGATTCGCCGGTCGCGGAATTCGCATCGTCTGCATTGGCGGCGGTACGGGGCTCTCCGTTCTCCTACGAGGCCTCAAGGCCTACACCGACAACCTGTCAGCCGTCGTCAGCGTCGCCGACGACGGCGGCTCCTCCGGCCGGCTCAGACGCGACCTTGGCATCATCCCACCCGGCGACCTGCGCAACTGCATCGCCGCCCTCGCCGACGCCGAACCGCTGATGACGCGCCTCTTCCAATACCGCTTCCCGGAGGGCTCCGGCAACGGTCTGGAAGGCCACTCGTTCGGCAATCTCTTCATCGTCGCGATGTCCGATGTCGCCGGCTCGATGGAAGAAGCCATTCACGAGACCGGCCGTGTCCTCGCCGTGCGAGGCAAGATCCTGCCATCAACCCTGGAGAACATCCGCCTGGCCGCGATGACCTCCGATGGTGACACCATTCGCGGCGAGTCCTCGATTACCGAAGCCGGACAGCGCATCGCCCAGCTCAACCTCGAGCCGCTTCATCCGGCTGCCTATCCCGAGACGCTCAACGCGATCCGCAACGCCGACCTGATCGTGGTCGGACCCGGCTCGCTCTACACATCCGTCCTGCCAAATCTGCTCGTGCCTGACCTGCGCATCGCCTTCCAGGAATCCGCCGCGATGAAGCTCTACGTCTCGAACGTCGCCACGCAGCACGGCGAGACCGACCACTTCACCGTCCAGGACCACGTCCGAGTGATCGGCGAACACATCGGAGGCCTACCGTTCGACGCAGTGGTCGCAAATAACAACAGCAAGGCGAGGCTGCCTCGCGGTTGGAAATCGGAACCCGTCCGCGTCGAGCACAGTCGTGACAAGTCCGACATCGCTGACGCAGTGCGAATTATCGAGTCGGACATCATCGACACCGGCAACCGTTACCGACACGACAGCGCCAAACTCGCCGATGCCATCATGACCGCTTACCATGAAGGCCGCGAAGCCGGCGTGCGACCGCGCCGGCCACAGCGCGTCACGATTCCTGAATAACCGCAACAGGGACGATTGAGGTTCCAGCCCAACGTGAGCACCTCCGACATCCTCAACATCTTCCAGATTCTGGTCGCAATGACCGTGATCGGCGCAGTCATCCTGCAAGCCAAGGGCGCCGGTCTCGGCAACATCTTCGGCGGCGCGGGCGCCGACTCCTATCGCACCCGGCGCGGGATCGAACGGTCCCTGTTCCGAGGCACGATTGTCCTGATGCTGGTTTTCGTCGGCCTCAGCATCGCCGCCGTCCGAATCTGACCACCTCGACGCCCACCCATCCGTCAGCAGCGCCATGTCCGATCCCCTGCGAGTCCTCTTCTACGGATCGCCGGACTTCGCCGCGCCGACCCTCCAGGCTCTGATCGACAGTCCATTCCGTCCAATCGCCGTCGTCACGCAGCCCGACGCCCGCGCCGGCCGCGGCCGGTCGATGAGGCCGCCGCCGATCAAGGAACTCGCGGCAGCGCACGGTATTCCTGCCCTGCAGCCCGCGAAACTCCGTGACCGAGCCGCGATCGCACAGATCGCCAGCCTCCGTCCCGACATGCAGATCGTCGCTGCCTACGGACAACTCATTCCGACCGATATCCTCGACCTGCCGGCGCACGGGACGCTCAACGTCCACGCCTCGCTTTTGCCGCGTTGGCGGGGTGCGTCGCCAATTTCCGCCGCCATCCTCCACGGCGACGCCGAGACCGGCGTCAGCATCATGCTGGTCGATGAAACCGAGGACACCGGTGACATCCTGCGCCAGCGATCGACACCCATTCAAGCATCCGAACACGCAGGCGACCTCAGCGATCGCCTCGCCCCGATGGGCGCGCAACTCCTGTTGGAGACAATCCCCGACTGGCTAAGTGGAGACATCACCCCTGTCGCTCAGGACTCAGACAAAGCCACAAGAGCGCGCCGAGTCAAGAAGCAGCAGGGCAGGATCGACTGGACTTGTTCCGCCGATCAGATTGCCCGACACATCCGCGGCTACACGCCCTGGCCGGCCGCCGCGACCACGCTCGAACAGACGCCGATCCGAATCACGCTGGCAACTTGCTCCGGTTCCGAAACACATAGCCAGCCAGGGACGATTTTGGACGCCGGGGCCACGATCAACGTGGCAACCGCCGACGGCATCCTCGAAATCCATCGGCTGCAACGAGCCGGCAAACGAGAACTAAGCGTCGAGGAATTCGTGCGCGGAACCAGAGACCTGATCGGCCAACGATTCGGCTCAACTGATGACTGAACTGCTCGACCTCGACCAATCCGGCCTCAGCGAACTCGTCGAATCACTCGGCCAACCGGCATATCGGGCCAAACAGATTTGGCGCCAGATCTATCAGCGCGGCGTGACCAATCCCGCAGAAATGTCCGATCTTCCGGCCTACTTGCGCAACAGGCTCGCCGAGTTCAGCACTGCCATGTCAGACCCGGTCGAGTTTCAGACATCGGCCGACGGCTCGACCAGCAAAGCGCTGCTCAAGCTGCAGGACGAAGAGCTAATCGAGACCGTCTTGATTCGCTCCAAGCCTCGAGACACCGTCTGCCTGTCGTCCCAGGGCGGCTGCGCGATGGGGTGCGTGTTCTGCGCCACGGGACTGCAGGGCCTACGCCGTCAGCTCACGGCCGGTGAAATCATGCGACAGGCCATCCTGGCGCGTTCCTGGTCGCGCGACGAAGGCCGCGAGCTCACCCACGTCGTGTTCATGGGCATGGGCGAGCCGCTCGCCAACTACGCCAACGTCAGCGAGTCCATCCAACGCCTCACCGATCCCGACGGCTTCGCCCTCTCCCCACGCCGCATCACCGTTTCGACCGTTGGCATTCCTCAGAACATCCGACGGCTCGCCACCGACCACCCCCACGTCAATCTCGCCGTGTCGCTGCACGCGCCTGACCCCGAGCTGCGCAACGAACTGGTTCCAGTTCCGGGAGCATCGATCGACGACATCCTCGACGCAGTTCGTGACCACAACGACCGCACCAACGGCCGGGTCACGTTTGAATACGTCCTGCTTCGAGACGTCAACGACAGTCGAGACCACGCTCGACGACTCGCAGACCGCATTCGCGGTCTGCGCGCACACGTCAACCTGATCCCGTTGAATCCATCGCCCGGCGTGGTCGGCGAACGGCCGACTCGCAGAGCGACACTTGGATTTCAGCACGCGCTTCAGGAACGCGGCGTTCCCGCAACCGTGCGCGTCGAACAGGGACGGGACATCGCAGCAGCCTGCGGACAACTCCGCGGCGACCGAGTCCGCAAACAGGCGTAATCGCGCGTAGCCGATTACTCCTCGTCGACGGTCTCTTCCTCCGGCTCGAGACCCTCTTCGTCCAGCTCCAACTCGTCGACCTCTATTTCATCCTCTTCAAGGACACGCGGCGCCAATGCGGTCGCGACCGCGACTGCGCCGTCGGTCAGGGCGATCACACCCTCCGGCAGCTCCAGGTCCCGAACCAGGACAGACTGGCCAAACTCGTCGAGCACCGAGATGTCGACTTCCAACACCGAAGGCATCGCCTCAGGCAGGGACTCAAGCATGATCAGGTCAAGCGATTGCACCACGGTGCCGCCTTTGGTTTCCGCTTCGGAATCGCCAAACAGCAGCAGACGCGCGTCGGAGTGAATCCGGCGAAGCAGGTCAACCTGATAGAAATCCAGGTGAATCAACTGACGGGTCACCGGATGTCGCTGCACTTCACGGAGCACCACCGGAATCGTGTCGTCCGAACCATCGACCGACATCGTCACCACGGAGTTGCGGTCAATCGCGCCGAACACTCGCCGAATCTCAGTCAGTGTCGACTGAATCGCGCGTGATGCTTCGCCCCGGGCATAGATATTGCCGGGCACAACGCCGTCGCGTCGCAATCGCTTGACCTTCTTGCCCAGGACGGACCGACTCTTCGCTTGTAGAACTAATTCAGCAGCGTCAGGCATCGGTTTCCATCCATCTCAAACGTGACTCAATGGTGGCTCAACGGCGATCCGTCGATAACGACAAAGCTTACCAACTGACGCTATGAGCGCATCCCAAGGCAGTCAAGCAATCCAAACACTCGACGTAGGGATGGCCCGAACAGCACGATCCCCGCTTCCCCCCTTGCGGAGACCTTTGAAAAACTCCCCTTCGCCCCCCTTGCGGGGGAGATGCCGTAGGCAGAGGGGGGGGCTCCCCATCCCCTGGCCTATCTAGTCGCTGTGCGCGGACCCCCCCTCTGTCACTCCGTGACATCTCCCCCCGCAAGGGGGGGAGAGGGGATTAGTGAGTTTTGCAAAGGTCTCCTTGCGGGGGAAGCTGCCGCAGGCTGAAGGGGGGTTCCCCGCCCGGTGAATGCAAGCAGTTGTACAGAGGACTCCTAGACTGGCACGACCATGGCTCAACCAGACGCGGTTCCCGCTGCGACAGACCACGGCCGGCTGCTCGGCGTCGATGTTGGAGGGACATTCACCGACTTCGTCTTTCTCCGCGACGGCGAAATCAACATCGCCAAGCGGCCCTCGACCCCCGACGATCCCGGCCGAGCCATCATCGATGGCCTCGCCGAATTCGGTTGGTCGCCGGAAGAAGTCGTCCACGGCTCCACGGTTGCCACCAATACACTCCTCACGCGCACCGGCGCGCCGACGGCGCTGATCACGACCAAGGGCTTCCGCGACACCCTGGTCATCGGCCGCCAAGCCCGACCCGATTTGTACGCGCTCCATCCGCAGCGCAAGGAGCCGCTGGTTCCGCAGCGACTGCGCTTTGAGGTCGACGAGCGAATCGCCGCCGACGGCACAGTGGTCACGCCGCTCAACGTCGACGAACTGGACGCGGTCCTCGATCGGATCGAGCGAACAAAGGTGCGAAGCGTCGCAATCTGTTTCTTGTTCAGCTTCATCAACACCCAGCATGAGGCACTGGCCGCTAGGCGAGCCCGCGAGCGGGGATTCAACGTCTCGGCTTCCTACGAAATCCTCCCCCAACATCGCGAGTTCGAGCGGATGAGCACCACCACGGCCAACGCCTACCTCTCGCCCGTCATGTCGCGTTATCTCGACACCCTCGAATCCAGGCTCAACGAGCAAGCCGACAACAGCGTCCGATTACGGATCATGCAGTCGAACGGCGGCTCGCTCTCTGGCGATTCCGCCGGTCGCAACGCCGTCCGCACGGTCTTGTCAGGTCCGGCCGGAGGCGTCGCGGGCGCCTTCGCCGCAGCCGACACCGACGGTTACGGCTACGCCATCACGTTCGACATGGGCGGCACATCAGCCGACGTCGCCCTGTGCCCCGGCCGACTACTCGAACGAACCGACCTCGTCGTCGATGACATGCCAATCCGCACGCCGGCCGTGGACCTACACACGGTGGGCGCGGGCGGTGGCTCGATCGCCTGGTTCGACCCGGGCGGCGCACTCAGAGTCGGTCCACAATCCGCCGGCGCCGATCCTGGGCCAGCCGCCTACGGACGTGGGACCTTGCCTACCGTGACCGACGCGCACACCGTCCTGGGACGCCTCCGTCCCGAGCAGCAGCTCGGAGGCACGGTCGCGCTGGACGTCGAGCGCGCTCGCCGGGCAATCTCCACTATCGCCGAACCCTTCAGCTCTATCGAGGCCGCCGCGCAGGCCGTGATCGATGTCGTCAACGCCAACATGGCTCGAGCCCTCCGCGTCATCTCCGTCGAGCGCGGCTACGACCCTGCCCGATTCACCCTCGTTGCCTTTGGAGGCGCAGGCCCGCTCCATGCCTGCGACCTCGCCGACGCCGTCGGTATTCCCCAGGTGCTCATTCCACCTTCGCCCGGAGTGCTCTCCGCCGCCGGCATGCTGATCGCCGACATCAGCCGCGACGCCGAGCAGGGACTCCATCTCAGCGTCAATCCTGAAGACGTGGGCTCCATCCAAGTACTGAGTGAGGCGTTCGCAGCCATTGCAGCGCAAGCGAGGATGGCAATCGCAGAGGACGGCTACACCGTAGGCGTCATCGTCGAGTACGCAGCAGACCTTCGCTACCGAGGACAGTCCCACGAACTCACCGTGTCGCTCAATGACGGCCACCACGCCCAGGCGGTGAGGGATGCCTTCCACGAGGCTCACCATGAGCGCTTCGGATTTTCCTCTCACGACACGCCGGTCGAGATCGTGACCGCACGCGCAAAGGCCCGCCACAGCGGGTATCGCGGTGATGTCGGAGGCACACAAGATTCGGCAACCGATCAATCCCGGACCGAAGTTGTGACCTGGGATCGTGCCCAGGACACTCAAATCCTCTCGAGGGGTACGATCTCCGAGTCTGTCTCAGGACCCGCGATCATCACACAGCTCGACACCACGGTGACCGTTCCGCCCGGCTGGACGGCCACCCTGCTCCCGTCCGGCAGCCTCGTCTTGAGCCGCGAATCCTGAGCGAGCGCATTATGTCAACCACCAACATCGATCCCGCCCGACTCGCCATCTTCGATTCCCTGGTCAGCTCGATCGCCGAAGAGATGGGCGCAACCCTCAGACATACCGCTCTGTCGCCCAATATCAAGGAGCGGGCCGACTTCTCCTGCGCCGTCTTCGATCAGGACGGTCAGCTCCTCGCCCAGGCCGCTCACATTCCCGTCCACCTGGGCGCGATGCCCGAGTCGGTGCGCGCGGTCGAGCGACTCGCGCCGTGGAAGCCAGGCGATCTGGCGATCCTCAATGACCCCTTCCTCGGTGGCACTCACCTGCCCGACGTGACCATGGTCTCACCGGTCTTCGCGCACGGCTCAGCCGACGGCGACAAACTGATCGGATACGTCGCTAGTCGCGCGCACCAGGCCGACATCGGCGGCATGGCCCCCGGCTCGATGCCCGTCGCACGCGAGTTGATCCAGGAAGGACTCATCATCCCGCCGATTCGCCTCTATCGGGCGGGTGACCTTGTCGAAGAGGCAATGGCGTTGATCCTGCGCAACGTGCGCACCCCGGACGAACGGCGCGGCGACTTCAACGCTCAAATTGCGGCTCAACGGCTCGGCGAACGACGAATCGCCGACCTGCATGCGGACTATGAAGACGACGCCTACCGCCAAACGACGAAGGCGCTGCTCGACTACGGAGAGCGGCTCACCAGAGCGGCGCTCGCCGATCTGCCGCACGGAACCTGGCGCTTCGAGGACTCGCTCGACAACGACGGTCACACACCCGATCCGGTGCCGATCAAGCTGGAGTTGACGCTCGATCAAGATCGCGCCCACTTCGATTTTTCCGGCACTGCCCCCCAACGCGCGGCGTCGATCAACGCCGTCGCGCCCGTGACCCGCTCCGCCTGCTACTACGTCATTCGCTGTTTGTTGCCTCCCGGCACCCCGATGAATTCGGGACTCTTCCGACCGATTACGTTCACCCTGCCCGAACGCTCAGTGGTGGCGGCGCAGGCGCCCGTGGCGGTCGCCGCCGGCAATGTCGAGACATCACAGCGCATCGTCGACGCCGTCTGGGGCGCGTTCAATCAGCTATTGCCCGAGCGCATGCCCGCAGCATCGTCGGGCACGATGAACAACCTCACCGCCGGTGGCATCGATCCTCGAAACGGCCAACCCTGGGCCTACTACGAAACGTCCGGCGGCGGACTCGGCGGCGGACCGCAAGGCCCCGGTCTCGACGCGGCGCATTCGCACATGACCAACACACTCAACACGCCCGCCGAGGCGCTGGAACTGGCCTACCCGCTGAGAGTGATCGAGAACAACATCCGCCCGCGTTCCGGCGGACGCGGCGCCCATCGCGGCGGACACGGATTGATCCGTCGCACACAGTTCCTGGGACCCGCGCAGTTGACGTTGATCTCCGAACGGCGCATTCAACAACCATGGGGCTCGCAGGGTGGAGCACCAGGCAGGACCGGTCGAAACAGCCTCGAAACGACATCAGCGAGCGGCAAGCCCACCCGTCGCAAGCTGCCGGGCAAAGTCACCATCAACGTTGAACCGGGCGACATCATTCGGATAGAAACTCCGGGCGGCGGTGGATGGGGCACGTTCTCCTTTCGCTAAGAGTGGGCGCTAAACTGATAACAACGGGCAGCGGAGGAGCGAACATGTCGGACGGTTCTGACCGACTCGAACGCGACGTAGAAGAAGTCCTGGCCAACATCGAGGATTTCGATTGGCGCAAGCGGCAGTCACGCCGTCCCGGCCCACTTCGAATCGCCGCACAACGAGTCGCCGAAGCGCTGGTCAACCGCGCAACCTCACTCACGCCGAATCATCTCCTACTGGTCGGTGCGGTCATGCTGATCGTCGGACTGGTCTTCCGAGGCGGAGGATTGTGGATCGCAGTCGCGGGCATCGTGATCTTCGTGATCGGGTTGTTCTGGACCACACGCGGCGGCAACCCCCAGGCCAACCAACCAAAGGGCGGCTACTGGCGAGACCGCTACATCACCTACGAGCAGACCAGCTCGAATCCTCTGCGACGCTTCTTCCGCCGCGATCGTTGACCACAGCGCCGTTCCCGTGACCTTTCGACTCCTCCTGACAGTCGCCGCCACGGCGCTACTGTTCGCCGCTTGCAACAACGACAACACGCCTCGACCGCAATCCGAACAGTCGCAGGTCGCTGCCCAGTCACAGCAAGAACAACCTCAATCCCAAACCCAATCGCCGGCCGCAGCCACAGAGCAGCCAGTCGAGGCTCAGCAAGAGCAACCATCCACTGAGTCGCAACCGCATCAGTCCGAGCCCGAATCTACCGAACAAGGCCGGCAAGACCAGCCTGCGCCGTCCGCAGGTCCGCCGCCTCCCGACTTCGACATCGACACCGCGCTCGGATATCTCAACCACCTCGCCGGAGCACTCGGCCCACGAGCCTCAGGCACCGCTCAGGAACGAGCCGCAGCCGACTACCTCGCCGAGTCCTTCGAACAACTCGGCTACGAGACCCAGCTTGAGACGTTCGCCTACACCGGCGCGCCAAGCATCAGTCGCATCGACATCGACAGCAGGGCCCCGGCCTTCGGATTCCGTTTCCCCGGTTCTGCCCCAATCGGACTCAGCGCCATCCTGGTCAGGATCCCTGGTTATGGCGAGCCAACCGACTTCGATCAAGTCGATGTGGAAGGCAAGATCGCCCTCGTCAATCGTGGAGTCGTCGAATTCCGCCATAAGGCAGCGAACGCGAAATCCGCAGGAGCCGCAGCGCTGATCATCTCCAACACCCGAACCTCCGATTCGATTGGCGGAACGTTCGGCGCATACACCGTCGACATCCCGGTGCTCCACGTCAGCCTGGCCACCAGCGATCAACTGCACGCGCGCATCGGTGAGCGCATCACGATCCCCGAGGCGACGCCGACCAACGGCGAGTCCCAGAATGTCATCGCTCGCAAACCGGGCGGAACTTGCCGGGTGATTGTCGGTGGGCACTACGACACCGTGCCCGAAGTCGATGGGGCAAACGACAACGCCTCCGGCACAGCGCTGACGCTGGCGCTCGCAGAGACCTGGGCCAGTCATCCAGCAGCCGACGACATCTGTTTCGTGGGATTCGGAGCGGAAGAACTGGGACTGTTCGGATCGAGGGAGTTCGTTCAGAAACTGGGTGAGAGCGGACAGTTGAGCGAAGTCACCGCGATGCTCAACCTCGATGCAATCGGCGACGGCCGCGCTCCCTATCGGATCATCGCCTCGGACGAATTGCGAACGCTGGGCAATACAGTGGCCGCAGAACTACAGATCAATGCGTCCACAGGCGCGTTGCCCATGCAACTGGGCTCCGACCACGCCAGTTTCATCGCCGAAGGCATTCCGGCGATCTTCCTGTTCCCGCCCGGCGCTGTGATTCACACACCGGCTGACAACCTCGACAACATCAACCGCGAAGTGTTCGCCGATATCGCAACCCTGAACCACGGGATTCTCGCCTGCCTGCTACAGCGAGCCGGCAGCCCCGTTGCTCCTGCGACATCCTGCGAGGCCGAGGAAACAACCAGGCCATGACATGCGACACTAACGAGGTGAACCGCTCGCCTTTCTGCGATAACCGCCGCGCT
Organism: Dehalococcoidia bacterium; assembly: GCA_965261715.1. Lineage (GTDB taxonomy): Bacteria > Chloroflexota > Dehalococcoidia > Bin125 > Bin125 > Bin125. Next base: position 1,071,001 of record OZ253471.1, on the reverse strand, counting down.
ACTTGCCGCGCTGCATGGCTCGTGGCATTGCTTACAACGCTGCTCCTCGCGACTGCCTGCGACAACTCCGGCACGCCCGCGACGACCGATACATTGGCAAGCCAAACAGAAGCTCTTCCGATCAACGAGGACATCCCTGTCGAGGCGCTGCCCGACCCGTTGCCTGCTCCGTATCTGTTCACCGACGAGATCACGATCGAAGATGCGCCCGTCACCGAGATCGTCTACGTCGTGCAACCAGGAGACCGTTTGGTGGACATCGCCGGACGCTTCTGCATCACAGTCGAGGAGATTCAGCGGCTTAACACGATTGTTGATATCTCGCATATCGATATCGGTGACGAGCTTCGTATCCCGATTCGCGAAGGCGCCTGCGGAGCGGCGGCGCCAGTTTCTTCGACACCCAGTCAGCCGAGCGAACCGCAACGTGCACCGGGCGAGATCTACATCGTGCAACCCGGCGACACGCTGTCCGGCATCGGGGCCGCCTTCGGTTTCACGTGGGTTGAGCTCATGAACTACAACGGCCTCACCGAGGCGCAGGCGAACACGTTGCCCATCGGAACCGCCTTGATCATCCCGCCGCCGGCCGACGCCGACACTCAATCAGAGCAATCCGAAGAGTCAGAGACGGACGAACCGCCCGGCTGACCAGGCGTACGCTGGCATACAGGTGTTCGCCGTTGATTGTCCCCGCGATCCCCCTGTAGTAGCCTCATTTCCTGCGAAGCCGCCACTCGACGGGTCCCGCTACACCGAGCGTCAGGTGACACATGGTCTCAGAACCTGCCCAGTTCTCTTCGCAGAACAGTTCGCAGAACAGTCCCCACCGTGGCATCGATTTTCTGCTCGAAGAAGTCGCCCAGCGTCGGCTCAACGGCAACGCGGATGAGGCTCGAGCCGCCGCCATGGAGCGGCAGCGCAGTCGGGGCAAGCTCAGCGCCCGAGAACGACTCGACATCCTCTTCGACGCTGGTTCGTTCACCGAAATGGATCCATTCGTCAAGCACCGGGGCACGGGGTTCGGTCTGGAAAACAATCGGCCCGAGGGTGACTCCGTCGTCGTCGGGCACGGAACGGTCGACGGCCGGACCGTCTTCGCCTACGCCCAGGATTTCACCCTTTACGGCGGCTCGGTCTCCGAAGCAGCCGCAGAGAAGATCGTCAAGATCCAGGACCTGTCGATGAAAGTCGGCGCGCCGATCGTCGCCATCAACGACGGCGGCGGCGCCCGTATCCAGGAGGGCGTAACCTCGCTGCGGGGTTACGGCGAGATCTTCCTGCGCAACACACTCTCATCCGGGCTCGTCCCGCAGATCGCTGTCTGCGCCGGACCTGCCGCCGGCGGCGGCGTCTACTCACCGGCAATCATGGACTTCATCTTCATGGTCCAGGGCAGTGGTCAGATGTACATCACCGGCCCCGACGTCATCCGCGCCGTCTCCGGCGAGGTAGTCACCCACGAGGAACTCGGTGGCGCCATGACCCACGCCACCAAGACCGGTGTGGCTCACTTCTGCATCCCGGGCGAAGAGGCGACGCTCAACAGCGTCCGTCAGCTACTCACGTTCCTACCGCAAAACAACATGGAAGACCCGCGCTGGATCGACACCGGCGACTCACCCGATCGCAAGCTCGACAACCTCGTCGACATCGTTCCTGCCGACTCCACCCGCCCCTACGACATGCGCCGAGTCATCCGCGAGATCGTCGACAACGGCGAGTTCATGGAAATCCAGGCGCAATGGGCGCGCAACGTCGCCATCGGCTTCGCCCACATGGGCGGTTACGGCGTCGGCATCGTCGCCAACGACCCCGACAGCCTCGCCGGCGTGCTCGACATCGACGCCTCGCGCAAAGCAGCGAGATTCGTCCGCTTCTGCGACTGCTTCAACATCCCCATCGTCACCCTCGTCGACGTACCCGGATTCCTGCCCGGCACGCAACAGGAGTACGGCGGGATCATTGTCCACGGCGCAAAGCTCCTCTACGCCTACGCCGAAGCGACCGTACCCAAGGTCGCCGTGACGCTGCGTAAGTCGATCGGCGGCGCTTATGTCGTCATGAGCAGCAAGCACCTCCGCTCGGACATCAACCTCGCCTGGCCCACGGCCCAGATCGCGGTCACCGGCTCCGATGGCGCAGTCAACATCATCCACCGACGCCGAATCGCCGCAGCCGACGATCCGGCTGCCGAGCGAGCCAAGCTGATCGCCGAGTACGAAGCCGAGTTCTATCGGCCCTATCAAGCGGCGGAACTCGGATTCGTTGACGATGTCATTCACCCGCGCGAAACCCGCACCGCGATCTTCCGGGCGCTCGACATGCTCGCCGACAAGGTCGACACCTCACCGCCGAAGAAACACGGGAATATCCCTCTCTGATCTCTTGAACAACGGTCCCGAACCGCGCGCACGACAGCACCGAACTGGAACCCGACATGGCTCACGAACCCGACATGGCTCACGAATCCGACATCCTGCAGCGCATCGACGCTGCCTACGCCAAGCTGCGTGACGGTGTGGCCGTCGCACGAGAGCGCATCGACCGTCCTCTGACGCTGTCCGAGAAAATCCTGTTCGGACATTTCACCGACCCATCCAATCAGCCCATCGAGCGAGGCGTCAATCACGCCGTGCTCCAGCCCGATCGCGTCGCCCTCCAGGATGCGACCGCGCAGATGGCCCTGCTGCAGTTCGAGCTCGCCGGCCTGCGGCGAGTCGTCGTTCCGACGACCGTGCACTGCGACCATCTGATCCAGGCCCACGTTGGCGCCGACCCCGACCTGGCGGTCGCCATATCCGAGAACGAAGAGGTCTTCACCTTTCTGCGCAGCGCCGCCGCGCGTTATGGCGCTGGATTCTGGAAGCCCGGCTCCGGCATCATCCATCAGGTCGTCTTCGAGAACTACGCCTTCCCCGGCGGCATGATGATCGGCACCGACTCGCACACGCCCAACGCCGGCGGCATGGGCATGATCGCCATCGGCGTCGGCGGCGCTGACGCCGTTGATGTGATGGCCGGACTCGACTGGGGCGTCACGATGCCCACGCTGATCGGCGTCTACCTGACCGGCGAGCTCGACGGCTGGACCGCGCCCAAGGATGTCATCCTGCGCGTCGCCGACGTACTCACCGTCAAGGGCGGCACCGGTGCAATCGTCGAGTACTTCGGCCCCGGCCTCGCCTCAATGAGCGCCACCGGCCGAGGCACCGTGACCAACATGGGCGCCGAGATCGGCGCCACCACGTCGCTCTTCCAGTTCGACGGCCGCACCGCCGCCTACCTCCGCAGCACGGGCCGCGGAGACATCGCCGACCTCGCCGAAGCCAACGCCGAATACCTCCGAGCCGACGACGGCGTCGAGGCAGCACGCCACGAGATTTTCGACCGCGTCATCGAGATCAATCTCAGCGAACTGGAACCGGCCTGGGTCGGCCCGCATACGCCCGACCTGCGCAACACCGTCGCCGAGGTCCGCTCCTTCATGGAGTCGCAGGACTACCCCGTCAACGTCGAGAGCGCGCTGATCGGCTCCTGCACCAACTCCTCCTACGAGGACATGAGCCGCGCGGCCCACATCGCTCGACAGGCTGCCGAAGCAGGCCTCGAGCTGCGCACGCCGCTCCTGGTCAGCCCGGGCTCCGAGCAGATCCGCGCCACGATCCAGCGCGACGGCCAGATCGACGCATTCGAGTCTGCCGGCGCGACGGTGCTCGCCAACGCCTGCGGTCCCTGCATCGGTCAATGGAAGCGCGAGGACGTCGAAGGCGGCCAGCAGAACACGATCGTCACCTCCTTCAACCGCAACTTCCCCGGACGCAACGACGCCAACCGCAACACCCTCGCCTTCATCGGCTCGCCCGAGCTGGTCGTCGCGACTGCCTTTGCCGGCGAAATGGGATTCGATCCTCGCAGCGACTCCCTCGCCACCGCCGACGGCGAGTTCCGTTTCACGCCGCCGACAGGCGACGAGTTGCCGCCCAACGGGTTCGACCCCGGCGAAGAAGGCTTCATCGCGCCGCCCGATGATGGCAGCGACATCGACATCGTCATCAGCCCCGAAAGCAACCGTCTCCAGCGCCTGACGCCGTTCAACCCCTGGGATGGCGACGACTACACGTTCCTCTCTCTGTTGCTCAAGACACAGGGCAAGACCACAACCGATCACATCTCGCCGGCCGGGTCCTGGCTCCGGTTCCGCGGACATCTTGAGAACATCTCAGGCAATCTCTTTAGCGGCGGCGTCAACGCCTTCACCGGCGGCACCGGAACCACGCTGAACCAGTTCAGCGGCCAGGCCGACCAGCCCATCAATGAAGTCGCACGCGCCTACAACGACGCCGGCATCCGCTGGGTCGCCGTCGGCGACGAGAACTATGGAGAGGGCTCCAGCCGCGAACACGCCTCGATGGAAATCCGCTTCAGCGGTGGCTACGTCGTCATCGCCCGCTCATTCGCTCGCATTGCCGAGACCAACCTGAAGAAGCAGGGCGTGCTCGCCGTCACCTTCAGCGATCCGTCCCACTACGACCTCGTCGGCGAACGAGATCGGCTCAGCGTGCTGGGCCTCGCGAACTTCGCTCCGGGCAACCCGCTGACCCTGCGCATCGACCATGAGGACGGCTCAAGCGACGAAGTGTCGGTCAACCACAGCTACACCGACGAACAAATCACCTGGTTCCAAGCCGGAAGCGCCTTGAACAACATCGCCGCCACACAGTAAACCGCAACATCCACTGCTCCCCGCTCCCCCGTGCAGGGGGAGCTGCCGAAGGCTGAGGGGGCCCTGCCCCATATTCCGGCTTGGAGACGATTACTTGCTCCCTCGTTCCCCAAGTGAGAGCTCTACTTTGAAACTCAGCCGTTTCAGCCACGCACGTGGCAGACCCAAACGCGCGCATCCGATAACAAAGAGACATACAACTACCCGTAAACGTGCTGTCACGGGACCATGCGCCCGTGCCCAGAGAGGATGTTGAACATGCGAACCAAGGTGACCGTCGTCGGAGCCGGAAATGTCGGCGCTACCACCGCTCAGCGACTCGCCGAGCGTGGCTACGCCGACATCGTATTGGTTGACATTATCGACGGCTTGCCCCAGGGCAAGGCGCTGGACATGTACGAAGCGTCGCCGGTCGTCGGCATCGACGCCTCCATCACCGGCGCGACCGACTACGGGCCCACCGCCAATTCCGACATCATCGTGATCACCTCAGGCGTCGCCCGCAGGCCCGGCATGTCGCGCGACGACCTGCTGCAAATCAACATGGGCATCGTCGACTCCGTGACCAGAGCCGCCATCGCTGAGTCGCCAGACGCCACCATTGTCGTCGTCTCCAACCCGCTCGACGCCATGTGCCACGTCACCTACGACGCCGCCGGCATCCCCAGTTCGCGCGTCGTCGGCATGGCCGGCATCCTCGACACCGCGCGCTACCGCTCCTTCCTGGCCGAAGCAATCAACGTCTCCGTTGAGGACATCAACGCGTTGGTGTTGGGTGGACACGGCGACACCATGGTCCCGCTGGCCTCGTACACGACCGCTGCCGGCATCCCGATCACCAAGTTGCTGCCCGAGGATCAACTCGACCAGATCATCCAGCGCACCCGCGACGGCGGCGCCGAGATTATCAATTTGCTCAAGACCGGCTCGGCCTTCTACGCTCCCTCGGCCGCGGTCGCCCAGATGGTCGACGCGATCGCCCTCGACAAGCGCCGCATCCTCCCCTGCGCCGCCCTGCTCGACGGTCAGTACGGCGTCGACGGCCTCTTCATCGGCGTCCCCGTCATCCTCGGCGCAAACGGCATCGAGCAAATCCTCGAGATCAATCTGACCGACAAAGAGCAGGCTCAGCTCAAGCACTCCGCCGACGCCGTTCAGGGCCTCGTCGACGACATGGCCCGACTAGCCGCGAACTAGCCCGCATATCAGGGAACAAACACCGACCGTTCCCGAACAGACCCGAACAAAACCGAACACAGCCGAACAAACCGAACAACGAAACCCTGCTGAGGACTGAACCATGGCCGAAATCCGCGTCGAATCCGACACGATGGGAACAATCGAAGTCCCCGCCGACCGATATTGGGGAGCGCAGACGCAGCGCTCGCTGGAGAACTTCAAAATTGGCGGCGAGCGGATGCCGCGCTCGATCCTCCGCGCCATGGGCATCATCAAGCACGCCTCCGCATCGGCGAACCAGAAGCTGGGCAAGCTCGACGCCGAAGTCGCCGACGCGATCCGCGCAGCCGGCGAGCAGGTGATCGATGGCGAGCTCGACGATCACTTCCCGCTCGTCGTCTGGCAGACCGGTTCCGGTACGCAGTCGAACATGAACGCCAACGAGGTCATCTCGAACCGCGCGATCGAGCTGCTCGGCGGCGAGATCGGCTCAAAGTCGCCGGTCCACCCGAACGACCACGTCAACATGTCGCAGTCGTCCAACGACGTCTTCCCCGGCGCCATGGCAATCTCCACCGCCGAGCAGACCGTCCATCACCTGATTCCGAGCCTGCAGTACCTGCACGACGCCTTGCAAGCGAAGGCCGAGGCCTGGACCGACATCGTCAAGATCGGCCGCACCCACTTCATGGACGCCGTCCCACTGACGCTCGGCCAGGAGTTCAGTGGATACGTCCAGCAGGTCGCCTACGGCATCCGCCGAGCCGAACAGACGTTGCCCAGCCTGTATGAGCTCGCGTTGGGCGGCACGGCAGTCGGCACCGGCATCAACTCCCACCCCGACTACGCGGTCAAGGTCGCTGAGGAAATCGCCGAGTTGACTGGCCTGCCGTTCGTCACAGCCCCTAACAAATTCGAGGCGCTGGCCGCCCACGACGCCCAGGTCGAACTGGCCGGCATCCTCAACACCATCGCCGTCTCGCTAATGAAGATTGGCAACGACGTCAGGATGCTCGGCTCGGGACCTCGTGCCGGTCTAGGAGAACTGAGTCTGCCGGCAAACGAGCCCGGCTCGTCGATCATGCCGGGCAAGGTCAACCCGACTCAATCGGAGGCCCTGACGATGGTCTGCGCCCAGGTAATGGGCAACTCGGTTTCCGTCTCCATCGGCGGTTCCAACGGTCACTTCGAGCTCAACGTGTTCAAGCCGGTGATGGCCTTCAACAACCTCCAGAGCATCAGGCTGTTGGGCGACGCGTCGGTCTCCTTCACCGACAATTGCATCGTCGGCGCCGAGCCGAACTCACAGCGAATCGACGAGCTGATGCGCTCCTCGCTGATGCTCGTCACCGCGCTCAACCCACACATCGGCTACGACGCTGCCGCGGCCATTGCCAAGAAGGCGCACGCCGACAACGGCACGTTGCTCTCGGCCGGCCTCGAACTCGGCCTGCTCACTGAACAGCAGTTCGCCGACTGGGTCAAGCCCGAAGAAATGACCCGCCCTTGAGTCCCCTCTCCCCCCTCTGGGAGACCTTTGAATAAGTCCCCTTCGCCCCCTTTGCGGGGGAGATGCCGAAGGCAGAGGGGGGCTCCCCTTCTCAAGGCCTATCTGGTCGCTGGCAGCGGACCCCCCCTCTGTCACTCCGTGACATCTCCCCCCGCAAGGGGGGGAGAGGGGATACGTGAGTTTTTCAAAGGTCTCCTCTGGGGGGGGGAGATGCCGAAGGCAGATGGAGCACGCCCAAAGTTAGACTGCCTCTAGGCACCGCTACGACCTGAAGTAAGAGGAGAACCTATGCCCAGCCGACGCAACATGATCGCCATGACCGACGAAGAAACCAAGGAGTTCATCGAGACCGGCTGGACGCTGCAAGTCGCCTCGAACGGCAATAACGGCTTCCCACACCTCGTCGCCATGTGGTACGGCGTGATCGACGGCAAGATTCACTTCACCACCTACGCGAAGGCGCAGAAGGTCCTCAACCTCCAGCGTGACCCGCGGATCACCGTGATGCTTGAGTCGGGCACGGAATACTCAAAGATCAAAGGGCTCGTGATTGAGGGCGAAGCCGACGTAGTCCAAAACGACCCTGACCTCGTCATGGCCGTGCAGGACGCCACCGGAACCAAGCGAAATCCGAACGCCGCCGGCCCATCAACAACTCCGATGGACAACGAGCAGCGCCGGCGACAGGCCTCCAAGCGAGCCGTCGTCAGAATCAACCCGACCCGCATCTACAGCTGGGACCACGAAAAACTCGGCGGCGTGTACTAGGCATATGCAAGCCACTCTGGATATGATGGAGTCATCGAATTCTTGAGTTGGACGCGCCGTGGCAGACACTTCGACCGAGGTGGATTCAAGCGAGATTGGTGGCGAGGAACCTCGCAAGCTTCCTCCCGGCAAGCTCGACATCATTTACACCAGCGGATTTCCGCCGTTCTGGCGTCGCGATCCGGCAGATTGGGTTATTGAACCGCAAGAATGGCAGACGAGGCGACAGCCACTGCAGTGGCTGCGGTCGTGGCTACAGCAGCGCTAACTAGCCAACCCTTCAGTTGCAACTGAAGCGCGTTCACTTCTGTCGCATGGACAAGCACCTCAGCGGCCCACCGAGTCACTTCGACGTAATTCCTTGTCTCAAGATTTCCCACCAGCTCCGCGAGATTTGGAGCCACGGCCATTCGGCCAATCAACAAAGCCACCGTTGAGATCACAATGTTCGCTACGAAGAGCGAGGCGGCGGCTGTCACTGCAATTTCGATTTCCGCTGTCTTGGACTCATCAGCAAAGAGCACAGCCGAACCCAATAGCGCGATCATTGCCGCGCTCAATCCGAACGCATTCCCGAGACGACTGTCCAGGCTCCGTGACCGCTCCAACTGCTCTTGGAGCCGCCACAGGGCGACGTCAAACGCCAAGCGAACGCTCAGGGACGAATCGTCAGCCATCTGGCCTAGCCCGCGTTGTGGGCGTGCTCACCGCCGGGTGGACCGTAGAAGACCACCCAGACTGTCAGATCTTCGCTGATCTCCACGAAGCGATGGCGGGCCCCGGCGCCGACGAAAAACGTGTCCCCCGGACCGCACTCTATCCGCTCGTTGCCCAGCGCAAAGACACCCGTGCCCGAGGCGATGATGTACACCTCGTCCTGGTTGTGCGGTTTCTGGTTATCCACTCCTCGCGGGGTGTAGAGCCCCACTGACATCGTCCCGTGACGCAGCATTTCCTGGTATTCGCCGACCGCCGCCTGATTCGCCATGACCGTCTCCTCGCTCAAGCCTCTTCCCAGCATATGATCAGCCAGAAGTCGCGCCACAATCAGGACGGACAGTATGCCGCTATCTCAGATCGAAGTGATTCAAGAAGGCCTCGACGGCATGCACGCCATGCTCGATCGAGCTGTCCCCGACATGACCGCCGAACAATGGAACGCGAGGCCGGCCGGCGACGGCGTCAGTGCGTTCTTTTCGCTCTGGCACTACGTGCGTACCGAGGACAACATCGTCAATTGGGTGGTCCATCGCCGCCCGACGGTCTGGCTCAACGGCGAGTGGGACCAACACTTCGGCCTGCATCGCACATCGCAGGGCACCGGCATGACCAAGGAGCAGGCTGACGCGGTGCTGCTCAACGATGTCGACGCCTGGTTCACGTATCAGCAAGGCGTCTGGGTGGCGACACGCGAGTGGGTCTCAACCTTGACCGAGGACGATCTCTCCAACGAAATCATGATCAAGCCAACCCCGCCGATGAGCATCTGGCAGGCGCTGACGGGCATGCTGCTCTACCACGGCTACCGACACGTCGGCGAAGTCGAGCACGCTCGCGGCCTGCTCGGCCTCGGCGGCTTGACCATCTAGCCGGCTAGGGATCCTCTGAGCTACCGTGATCCCCGCTTCCCCCCTTGCGGAGACCTTTGAAAAACTCACAAGTCCCCTCTCCCCCCCTTGCGGGGGGAGATGTCACGGAGTGACAGAGGGGGGGTCCTCCGTCAGCGACCAGATAGCCACTGCGATAGGGAGCCCCCCCTCTGCCTCCGGCATCTCCCCCGCGAGGGGGGGAGAAGAGTAGTTTTTCAAAGGTCTCCTCGCGGGGGAAGCTGCCGAAGGCTGAAGGGGGGGTCCCGCTACGCCAGCGAAACCAGCGGTTCAAGGGTTACCTAGAAGATCGCGATCGGGTTCACGGGCGAGCCGGTTCCGCCCTGGATGTTGAGCGGAAGCACGCAGAGCAACATCTCGTAGCGACCCTCCTGCGCGCACGCCTCGGCCAACGGCTGCAGCAATGCGTTGTCCAGCAGAACGACGCCGAAGCTGAAGATCACGCCATGGACCGGCCACGCCAGCTCATACTCGCTGGGACGCTGATCCATCATGTCCCAGCCCAGCATCGAGACATCCTTGTCGCGGATGAAGATGCTCGCCGACGCATGAAGCCCGGGCGAGGGCGGCTGGCCGAAGAAGTCCGTGGGATGGTCGGCCTGGTATGCCTCGCGCCCGGAATACACCAAGAGCGCGTCGCCCGGCTCGACCGTGACACCCTGGGCGTCGGCGATGTCCTGGAGCTCGTCGCCCATTACCGGCTTGTCGAATGTGACGTACGGCTCGCCGCGGAACTTCGGCACATCGAGCAGCACGCCTCGAGTGAAGATGCCCTGATTCCACGCCGTGACGTCAGCGAACGTCGCGCCCGTCGCGGAGTCGATCGCCTCATTGGGATCTCGCCCTTGCCAGATGCCATCCGAGTCCCAGATGTGGCAGAGCGCATCAACGTGTGTAAACGTGTGTCCGTGATAGACGAACCCGTAATAGTCGACGACCGCGCCATCCCCGTCGTCGCCACGTGAGAACGTCCGCATGAAATGCTGAGCCGGAGTGGGATTGATCGCCGACGGGTCCTTGGGATACGGGCGGGACAGTGAAACGGTCCGACCGTTCTGGACCGACGCCAGAGCAGCCAGGCGTTTCTCGACTGTGATCAGATTGATCGCCCCGACCGAGTCGTCATCGCCCCAGCGACCCCAGTTGCGCCGCTCCTTGTAGTTGCGCATGATTTCGTCGCGGCTCGGTCGTGGGTACGTTTCCTGGTGGCTGACCATGGTGCTGCCTTTCTTCGTTCGTCCTCGATCTCAGCGAAGATAGCGGTAGGCGATATCCTCAATCGCGAGACAGCTCACGCAGACAGACAGGACAGCACATGACCGATTTCGGCGTATCGATGTTCCCAACGGACTATGCCATTCAGCCGATGGAACTCGCCCGAGAGGCCGAGGCTCGCGGCTTCGAGTCGCTCTGGTTCCCCGAGCACACGCACATTCCCACTTCTCGCGTCTCTCCCTGGCCCGGCGGCGGTGACCTGCCACAGGAGTACTGGCACACGCACGACCCGTTCGTCTCGCTCATGGCGGCGGCGGCGGCGACCGAGAACATCAAGGTCGGCACGGGCATCCTGCTCGTTCCCGAGCACGACGTGATCGTGGCGGCCAAGTCGGCAGCCTCGCTCGACATGATCTCCAGCGGCCGCTTGATCCTCGGCATCGGCGCCGGCTGGAATGCGGAAGAGCTGGAGAATCACGGCTGGGACTTCAAGGACCGCTGGAAGGTCACGCGTGAGATCGTCCTCGCCTGGCGCGAGCTGTGGACACAGGACGAGCCCGAGTTCCACGGCGAGTTCGTCGACTTTGACCCGGTCTGGAGTTACCCCAAACCGGTTCAGGAGAACGGGCCGCAGATTCTGCTGGGCGCACAGTCGAAGTGGGCTTTTGACCGCGTCGTCGACTACTGCGACGGCTGGTTGCCAATCGTTGGTCGCGGCGACATGCGCGCCGACATGGAGCAGCTCAAAGCCGCCGCCGATCGTGCGGAGCGGGACTTCGACACGATCCAGCGAAGCGTGTTCGGCGTTGCACCGAATCCGCAGTTGGTGCAGGACCTAATCGACATGGGATTCCAACGGATCATCTTTGGATTGCCGCCGGCCGAGGCCGGCACCGTCATTCCAATGCTCGATCGCTACGCCGAGGTCAAGGCCGAGTTCAACGGCGGCTGAGACCAACATGAGTAAGCAGCGGGCGCCGTGATCAGCGAGGATCTCAGCCTCCGGCTCACGCGCGTCCAACTGCGCCAACTTCAGCGACTCAGCACGACCAGGGGTCGGCGAGAGTTGGGCGTGTTTCTGCTCGACGGCGAGAAGCTGGTCCGCGACGCCATCGCAGCGAATGCGCCGGTGGTTGAGGTACTAAGCGTCTCACCTGAGCAATGGCACGGGCCCGGCCTGCGAGTGATCAAACTGAGCCAGGCCGACTCTGAGCGGCTCTCGGACACGAGATCGCCACAGGGCCACTTCGCAGTCGTGCGAGACGAGTTGCCGGGGCCCACAACGTCGCCTCCTGCGCCACATGGCGACCGCTGGCAAGTTGTGGCCCTTGACGCCATTCAAGACGCCGGCAACGTTGGCGGCATCATTCGCTCCGCCGCAGCGATGGGAGTCGACTCGGTGATCGTCGGGCCGGGCAGCGCCGACCCGACTCATTCACGAGTGACCAGAGCCGCGACCGGAGCCTGGTTTCAGGTAAGCGTTGCGCGCTCGGGGAACCTTGCCGACGATCTGGCTCGACTCCAGGCTGAAGGAGCTCGGGTGATTGGCGCAGACAGCAGCGGTCAACCGCTCGATGAAGTCGAAATCCCGCCCAAAGTCGTCTGGCTCTTCGGCAACGAGGGCGCCGGCATTAGCTCAACACTCAGCCCTCTGCTAGACGACCGGGTAGCTGTTCCAATCGCCGACGGAGTCGAGTCGCTGAACGTCAACGTCGCCGCTGGAATCATCCTGCACCACGCGCGCCAGGAGGCGCGTCGGAGAAACGTGATATGAACATCACCACCTGGAACGTCAACTCTATCCGAGCGCGTGAAGACCGTGTGCTCAACTGGCTCGACCAGCACCAGCCCGACGTGCTCTGCCTGCAGGAGCTCAAATGCACTGAGGAGCAGTTCCCCTTCGATGGCTTCGATGCGCTCGGCTACAACGTGGTGATTCACGGCCAGAAGTCCTACAACGGCGTGGCCATTGCCTCGTTGGACTATCCCGACAGCGTTGAAGAGGCAGTTCCCTGGCCTGCGGATGATCAATCACGCGGAATCGCCGCGGAGATCAACGGCGTTCGTGTCGTCAGCCTCTACTGTCCCAACGGACGCGACATCGACAATCCGGCGTACAAGTACAAACTCGAATGGTTCGACCGGCTGCGAGGCTGGCTTGACGGACAGAACAGCGGCGATGCTCTGGTGCTGACCGGCGACTACAACATCACGTTTGACGACCGCGACGTGAACGATCCGAAGGCCTGGCATGAGAAGATTCTCTGCTCCATTCCCGAGCGTGAGCGTCTCAATGCCCTCATCGATTGGGGATTGACCGACGCCTTACGGCTCTTTGACGAATCGGCAGGCGTGTACACGTGGTGGGACTACCGCGGCGGAGGTGTCCAGCAGAACAAGGGACTGCGGATCGATCATCACCTGATCAGCGGGCCGTTAGTCGAACGCGCCAGCGCCGTGGAAATTGACGTTGAAGAACGTCGATCTGAACGTGATGGCGACAAACCCTCGGATCATGCTCCGGTCACATTGGTGCTTGACGACTAGCCCCACCAAGCCCCGCTTCTTCCAACACTGCGGCACAGCGGATCGCTGTTGCGTCGTTGCCTTCCTGCGTCATGACCTGGACCGATATCGGCAGGCCGTCGCTATCCAGTCCGGCGGGTATTGCAATGGCCGGCGCCTGGATCAGATTGGCGAGCGGTGTGTAGAGAATCGAAATCATCCATGGGTTGACCGATTGGCCTGCAATCTCGTCTATGCGAGCGCCATGCCCGTGCGCGGCGATCGCAGAGGTCGGGGTCAGCAACACGTCGTATTGCACGAACCATGAGGCCATCTGTCGCCGCAACTTGTCGAGCTTGGCGTACACCTCGGCAACTTGTGACCCAGTCAGTGCCGACCCGCGCTTGAGGCTGCCTCGCGTGTAGTTGGAGAGTTCGTCCTCCCGGCCCTCGCAGATCAGTCCATAGTTCGATGCTGCGCCAACAGCGGACAGCGTCGGGAAGATGTCCTGCGGATCAGGAATGTCCGGGCTGGCTTGCACGATCTTTGCCCCGGCATCGGCCAGGATCTGCGCTGCCGCCGCGACTCGGGACTCGATCGATGGTTCGCAGGGAGTCGGGCCGGCCAGGTCGGTAGTCCATGCGACTCGGACTCCGTCGAGCGAACCAGGCCGCGCGAACGATGTGAAGTCCATTGCCGCTGACCGACAGGGGGCAGGATCTCGTTGGTCCAAACCAGCGATCACGCTGAACATCAACGCGGCATCGGCAAGTGTTCGAGCCAACACTCCGTCGGTGGATATCTGCGACATCCCGGCCCCACGCATGCGTCGGGGAATTCGCCGTCCCGTCGGCTTGAGACCAACTGCGCCGCAATACGCGGCTGGAACGCGGACAGAGCCGCCACCGTCGGTGCCGTGGTGCAACGGTCCGTAACCCGCAGCGCACGCCGCCGCCGCGCCGCCGCTGGATCCACCCGAGGTCCGGTCAAGATTCCAGGGATTGGCGGTCGTCGGTGCGACGCGATTCATCGTCTGAGCGGCGAGGCCAAACTCGGACGTGTTCGTCTTGCCCAGTATGACCGCTCCCGAGTCGCGCAGACGCTCGATGAACAGCTCATCGCGCGTTGCGGGTTCGTGGGAAGTAACCATCGATCCCATGGTCGTCGGCACACCCTCGACATCAACGAGGTCTTTGATTGTCACCGGAATGCCCAACATCGGCGACCGCACGTCCGCGTCGGGCCTCAACCATGCCTGCTCTGCTGCACGCGCTTGAGACAACGCAAGGTCGCGGGTCTGCGTGATGAACGCATGGATCGATGGTTCCAGACGGTCTATTCGACGAAACAACGCTTCCAGCGCCTCGACCGGCGACAGTTCGCGCGACTGATAGGCGGCCCGCAGATCGAGCGCCGACAGCTCGTGAATCTCGGCCATCTACAGGTTCTCGATCTTGACGGGTTCGATGTCGCCTGCTGGGGTGAAGCCGAAGATGCGACCGTAGAAGTCCAGCTCCGCCTCGGTCGCGCGCTGGATATTAGCAGCCTGGCGGAATCCGTGCTGCTCGCCCTCGAAGGCGATGTAGGCAACTGGTAGACCCTTCTTACGCAGGGCGTCGACCATCCGTTCAGCCTGATTGGGCGGCACGATCTTGTCCTCCAAGCCTTGCAGGAAGATGACTGGACACGAAAGCCGATCGACCGCGTGAATCGGCGAGCGTTGCTCGTAGAGTTCGGCCCGTTCCGGGTAAGGACCAATCAGCGAGTCGAGATAGCGCGACTCGAACTTATGCGTGTCTTCGGCCAGTGCGGCAGCGTCGGAGACGCCGTAGTACGAAGCTCCGGCCGTGAAGACATCGCCAAAGGTCAGCGCGCAGAGAGTCGTGTAACCGCCCGCCGACCCACCGCGGATGGCGAGCCGTGAGCCGTCAACGTCGCCTCGCTCGACCAGGTACCTCGCTGCAGCTTCGCAGTCTTCGCGGTCGACGACGCCCCAGTTGCCGTTGAGGTCACGCCGATAGGCAGTGCCGTACCCGGTGGAACCGCCATAGTTCACGTCGACAACGGCGAAACCGCGTGTCGTCCAAAACTGGATCGCGAGATTGAATCCGGGATTGGTCGCACTGGTCGGGCCGCCGTGAATAAAGGTCACCAGCGGCGGAAGTTCGCCGTCCGGCGCTTGACAGTCCGGATTTCGCGGGGCGTAATAATACGCGTGGGAGGTGCGGCCGCCGGTTGTGGGGTACGAAATCGCCTCGGCTTTAGAAAAGTAGGAGGTATCTAGTTGCGGGCCGGTCGATGCGCGAAGCGTCTCGAACTCGCCAGTCTCGGCGTCGATCGCGACGATTGCCGCTCCGACATCGGGTCCGGCAGCAGCGCAAATGATGCGTCCGGCGCAAGCTGCTGTAAAGAACCCAAAGGTGTTGAACGACGTCTCGATTTCTCTCAGCTGCCCTGTCTCGACATCGATCACGCCGAGCCTGCGACCGTCGGCATTGCCGTACTGCGCGACAAGGTGGCGGTCATCGAACACCGCGTACGTAGACATCGAGAATTCCCACTGCGGCTGTCCGAACTCGGCCTCCATCGACACGACCGGCACAAGTTCGTCGCCGTCCCAACGCTGGATGTTCCACCAACCTGACACGTCGGACACGCAGTACAGGGTCCCGTCGGGACCCCATTGCGGCTCGACGACTGAGACATCGCCCTTTGCGTCGCCGGCAATTCGCCGGGGCGAGAGCAGCGACCCATTCGCCGCGACTTCGGCCAGCCAGAGCTCGGTCGCATCCCAGGGCATGTTGGGATGGCTCCAGCAGATCCAGGCCAAGCGTCGACCGTCCGGGCTCAGGCGCGGCGAGGAACAGAAATCGAACCCTTCGTGAAGACGATTGAGATCCTCAACGTCGGCGGCGCTGCCGTCCGTGGGAATCGACGCCAGGTAGTTCTCGGCTTCCAGACCCTCGCGTCGATGATCCTCGGCCACACAGATCAATCGTCCGCGGGCATCATCGACGGTGGCGTCGGCGTACCGCACTGGAATCTCGGGAGTGAGCGGAATCGGCTCCTCGGAGCCATCCACGGGACGCCGGTAGAGGCGCTGGTCGGAGAAGTTTGAGAAGTAACCAACACCGTTTGATACGGCGAAGGAGCCGCCACCGTACTCGTGGACCAACGTTCGCGCGCTGTAGTCCGATGTTGTGACCTCGCTGATTTCACCGCTCGACGAGCAACGCATCGCTGCGTAACGGCCCTGCTCGTCCGGTCGTGACTCGACCCAGTAGAGGTCGTCGCCGTCGACATCCAGCTCGTCAAATCGCAACGCGCCGGCGGTCAGCATCTCGGTGGTGACCGGCGATTCCCAGGAACCATATGGCGCGATCTGTCGCTTGCCAGACTGTTCACTCATCGTTGCCCCTCGCTCATTGCAAACCTGCAATCATCGTATGCGACACATGGAAATGCCACTGGCGCCGCGTGGTGCGATGGGGGGTGACGCATGGCTCGTTGGTCTCAGACAGACGCACAGCCCACGGGTCGGTCCGATGATCTCCCAAATCACGACCGCAAGCGAGTCGACGAGCCGCTCGCAGCCGACGTGCGGCTCCTCAGCAGTCTGCTGGGCAACACCATTCGCAAGGTGGACGGCGAAGAGGTTTTCAATGCCGTTGAGCAATTGCGCGGCCTCGCCCAGCGTCGCCGTGGGATTCGGCAAGAGCCCGAGCCACAGTTGACCGCCGAGATTGTCAAACTGGTCCAGAGTTGGCCGCTTTGGCTCGCGGCCGAAGTCGGCAACGCATTTCTGACCTACTTCCTGCTCACCAATACGGCCGAGGAGACGCACCGCGTCCGCCGCCGACGCCTCCGCTCATCGGACTCACCGACCGCGCCGAGATCGATACCTGCCGTCGTTGAACAGCTGCTGTCGCGAGGCATCGACGAAGGGACGATCCGCTCTCAGGCGGCCGGAATTCATCTGCAACCGGTGTTCACGGCGCACCCGACGGAATCGCAACGTCTGACGATGCTGGGCACGCTGCAGGATGTGCATCGCCTGCTGCTGGAGCGAGAGCGCGCAATTCCCGATGAGCTGGACCAAGTCGATTCTGCGTTGAGAATGCACATCGAAGGCCTCTGGCAAGCCGATCACCTCCGCCATCGCCGGCCAACGGTGCTGGAAGAGTCGCGTTTGCTGCTTCGCACCTTCGAAACCACGTTGTGGGACGCTGTGCCCGACGTGACTCGTCGATTTCGCCAGGCGACCGGAATCAGTCCACAGGATGCGCCGACGCCGATCGTGTTGGGCTCTTGGATGGGCGGTGACGCCGACGGCAATCCGAACGTCACGCCCGACCTGACCTGGCAAACGGCGCTGACGATGCGCGCCACGGTGCTGCGACAACACCTCAATGCCGTCCGAGCGATGGATCCGATGCTGCCCCACTCGGTGCGCCGGGTCGCAGCCTCGCCGGACTTGGAGGCATCGTTACAGCGCGACGCGCGACGGATGCCGAGAATTCAGGAACGCCTGGAGCGTCGCAATGCCGCCGAGCGGTACCGGCACAAAGTCCGCTACATGTCCGCGCGGCTACAGGCCACGCTGGAGGCGGACTATGCGTTGTTGGATACGCGAGCGGCAAGCATCCACGAGGCACGGCTGACCGCGACCGAACCCGATGGCGTGCCCTACGACTCGGCTCAGGATTATGTCGACGACCTGGAGACGATCGCGGAGAGCCTGCGCTTCCACGGCGCCAAGGCGGGTTCGGAGACCGTGGTTCAACCACTGATCGATCGTGCTCGCGCCTTCGGTTTTCACCTCGCGACCCTGGACATCCGCGATCATGCCGATCGCTTCCACACGGCCGCCGACGCCGTGCTCAAGGGTCTCGACATCCAGCCTCCCGGCGGCAGCTACCTCGAGCTCAATCGAGACCAGCAGGAGGCCTTCCTGGCCAGTGAGCTCGATCGAGACTACTTCCCGGTCGGTCACGCGATGTCCACGCATGACGACGACACCCTGCGCAGATTCCGCACGGCTCGCCGGATTCAGCGGATTTGCGGCGAGGAGGCGGTCCAGACCTGCATCGTGTCGATGACCGAGACCGCGGCCGACGTGCTCGCCCCGGTGCTGGTCGCGCGTCAGGCCGGATTGAACGACATCAACTTGCGCGCACCCGGCGGACAGATCCGCATCGCTCCCTTGTTTGAGCGTGTGCCCGACCTGGATCGCGCGCCGTCGGTGCTGCGCTCGCTGTTCAGTCATGGCGCTTATCGACGCCATCTCCAGGCTCACGACAACCTCCAGGAGGTGATGGTCGGCTACTCCGACTCAGCCAAGGACGCCGGTGTCTTACCGTCTCTGTGGGGCTTGTATCGCGCTCAAAACCTGATGCACGAGGTCGCCCGTGAGGCCGGAATCAAGCTGATGTTCTTTCATGGACGCGGCGGGACCGTCAGTCGCGGCGGCGGACCGTCTCACGATGCGATCCTGGCGTTGCCGCCGCACACGACTGAGGGCGGGATCAAGCTCACCGAACAGGGTGAGATGATTCAGTTCACCTACGGCATGCCGGCGCTGGCCAAGTGGAATCTCGAGCAGACGCTGGCTGCTTCGTTGGTCAAGCGATTCGACCGCGATCACGGCGATACGCCCGACACTGAGCGGGATCGCTACCACGCGGCAATGGACGAGTTGGCCGAGATCGCGGAACAGGCCTACCGCGAGCAAGTTGTCGATGATCCCGATCTTCACGCCTATTTCCAGCGGGTCACGCCGATCGGCATGTTGGGCAACCTCGCGATCGGCTCACGGCCGACGTTCCGGCCCGGCTCAGATGCGTCATTGTCCTCGTTGCGAGCGATTCCCTGGGTCTTCGCCTGGATGCAGACCCGGCATGTGATCACCGGCTGGATGGGTGTTGGGACAGCGCTGGCACAGTTCATCGAGCGTCACGGCGACGCCGGTGAAGAGCTACTGCGTGACATGCGAGCGCGCTGGCCGTTCTTCGCCACGCTGCTCTCAAACGTCGAGATGGTACTGGCGAAAGCCGACTTCGATGTCGCCGAGCACTATGCCCGCACCCTGGGCGACGGCGACAGCGATCTACGCACCTTCGACCGGTTGCGCGGCGAGTACTACCGAACAGTCAGCATGGTCAATCGGCTGTCGGACCAGGACCGATTGCTCGACCGCACACCGGTCCTGCAACGCTCCATCGCCCTGCGCAATCCGTACGTCGACGCGTTGAGCTTCCTCCAGGTAGAGCTGCTCAATCGCATCCGTGACTTGGCGGAGGACGACCCCGAATACGCCGACACGCTGGAAGCGATCCTGCGCAGCGTCAACGGCGTCGCCGCTGGGCTGCGTAATACGGGGTAGTGTCGGTTCGCAATTGCGAACAGAAGCCGACAACGGATAGTCGCCAGCGCCTACACACGTCATTCTCGCGCTTGCCACGAGAATCTCGCAGAGCCCAGTACCTCAGCTCTACCGGAGATCACCCTGCGGCCACTTACGGTGCGGTTACGCGCGACCGCAATAGTGCTCGCGTCGAGATACCCGCGACAAGCGCGGGTATGACGGAATAGGAATGTCTACTCCACAACTTCCCAATGGACGAGGGTGAACGGGTCGTCGCCGTTGTGGTCCTCGAACACCGGCTGAACTTCGGCGCCGATTTCGACGGTCTGCATTGGGTCGCCGACGAGGTTGCCGACCATGCGGACATTCTCGTGATTGGGCAACTCGACCAGCACGACGATGTAGGGGCAACTGTCCTGCAGCGCCGGGTGGACCGGGTGCCAGACACGCTCCCACGAGTAGATGCGCCCGTTGCCCTCGACCGGCTTCCAGCCCATGTCGAATGAGTGACAGCGGTGGCAGACCCATTCCGGGCCGAACTGTTGGCGCTCGCAGCTATTGCAATTCTGGACGAGCAGCTCGTGGCGCTTGACGCCGTCCCAGTACTCGGTGTCGAGGCCGTCAATCGCTGGGGCGGGGGCAGGCATGCCCTCGCCCAGGTAGTAGGCTCCGGGATTTGCCATTAGAGCACCGCCTCTGAGCCGACGATCATGTCGGAAACCGGGGTCACCATCGGGCCCGACGCGACCAGCGAGACGTTGACGTCGTCGACCTGGTTGCAGGACTGGCCGCGCACCTGGCGTACTGCCTCGATGTTCAGTTCCAGTCCGTGCATGTAGCACTCGGCGAGGTTGCCGCCACTGGTGTTGATCGGCATCTTGCCGCTCGGGGCGGTCATGTTTTCGAAGGTGATGAAGTCGTTGGCCCCTTCGTAAGTCGTCAGGCCGTGCTCGATGATGCTCATCACGACGCCGCCGGTGAAGTTTTCGTAGACCTGCGCGACATCGACTTCTTCCGGCTTCACTTCCGCCATGTCGTACATGCGCGGGGCGACCGTCTTGAAGTTCGAGGTTGCGTAGTCGGTCGCGTTGTGCGAGCCGGAGCCGGCGCGATTGCCGGAACCAACGGCGCCGCCGAGGAAGTAGACCGGCTTCTGGGCATAGTCCTTCGCCCGATCGGCCGAGACGAAGATCATCGCCGCCGCGCCATCGTTCTCCTGACAGCAGTCGAACAGGTGGAACGGTTCGACAATCCAGCGCGACTGGTCGTAGTCCTCAGGCGTCAGCGGGCGGCCGTACATGACGGCGCGCGGGTTGTTCTGTGCGTGGTGATACGACGCCAGCGAACAGGCCTTGAGCGTGTCCTGGGTGATGCCGTGGTCGTCGAACAAGCGATGCACGCGCATCGCGAACGACTGCGCCGGCGACATCAGCCCGTAGGGGGCGGTATAGGCAGGGTCGCCGCGCACATGCGCCACCTGGGCACCCTGACCGAAGCGTCCGAACTGACCCTGCGCGAGGCCTCGGAAGACGACAACCGTGTCCGCCAGACCGGTTGCGACCGCCGCTGCCGCGTGCGCGCAGGCAGCCGAGCCGCCGCCGCCGCCGCCACCCCACTCCATATTGGAGAAGCGCAGGTCCTTGATGTCGAGCGCCGCCGCGATCCTCGAGGGATCGTTGCGGTCGTTGGAGTATGAGGCGAAGCCATCAATCTCGCGCGGGTCGATCCCGGCATCGGCTGAGGCCTTGAGGATCGATTCGACGACCAGCTTGAATTCCGCGTCCGGCGAGCGTCCGCGCTTGTAGTAGGTCGTTTCGCCCACGCCGATAATCGCCGACTCGCCGCGCATGGTGCGCTTACTCATCTGTCAGTGTCCTTCCTGGCGGCGCGAGCTTGCCTCGCACATACCTGTTGCCTGGCCCAGTCCGCATTGCTACGGGGTCATGCCACGCAGTTTACTTGATGATCGGCGCACGCTCGCGGGCTCTATTCAAGAGCCCCTGCTGCGAGCGCCTCAAATATCTCTTCGTCCGAAACCGACAGGATTTCCGAGAGCACCTGATGCGTGTGCTCGCCGATCGCGGGCGCGGCCCTGCGCAGACGTGCGGTGCCGCCTGAGAACTTGGTCACCAGACCGTCGTACGGTGTCGGTCCCATGACCGAGTGATCGAGCGTGACGAAGAATCCGCGGTGCGTCAGTTGTGCGTCTTCGTACAGGTCGGACGGCCATTCCACCAACGCCGCCGGCACGCCGGCTGCCGTGAGGCAGTCGATCACAGCGTCCGGAGTCTGCGGCAGGCACCAGGCAGCGATCTCGGACTCAATCTCGGCCTTCGCCGCGATGCGAGCAGCGAGCTCGTCGAACTCGTCGCCTGACCATCCGCTCAAACCAACGGCCTGGCGCAACGCGTGCCACTGCTCGGTCGTCTCAGTGGAGATTGCGACATAGCGCTCGCCGCTCTGGACTCTGAACACACCGTGCGGCGCGGCGTACAGCGATCCATGCCCAGGGGCCTCGGCGATGCGGCCGTTCTCGAAGTAGTCGAGCAAGAGCGGCGCGGCGAAGTGGATCCCGGCTTCGGTTTGGGCAAGGTCGATGTACTGCCCCTGGCCGCTGAGATCTCGATGGCGGATCGCCGCCGCCAGGACGCCGGAGCCGAACCGAGGATTGATGAAGTCCGTGTACGCGCCCCAGGTGCCCGCCGGTTGACGGTCGGGCCAACCGGTGATCCGATGTAGACCCGACAGACACGCGCCCTGCAGACCGAAGCCGGCGTAGCTCGACTCCGGGCCCCACTGCCCGCGCAGGCAGGTGCTGAGCATGATGATCTCCGGCCGCTCCTGGCTCAGCGCGGCGTAGTCCAGGCCGAATCGCTTCAGCGTCCCCGGCGTGAAGGACTCGACCACCACATCGGCCCAATCAACGAGTTGCCGGGCGTACGAACGTCCCTGCTCGGTGTCGAGCCGAAGCGCGACGCCGAGTTTCGACGAATTGAAGTTGGCCATGAACTGGCCGCGGTCGATACCGGGCTGGTTGTCCTTAAACGGAGGCCCCAATCGCAATACGTCGGGCCGAGTCGCCGACTCGATATGAACGACGGTTGCGCCGTGGTCTGCCATCGACTTGGAGATCAGCGGCCCGACGCCGACCCAGGCAAAGTCGGCAATCTTGACGCCCGAAAGCGCGCCGCCCTCTTCGCCGCGAACACCATTAGATGATCGAGGCGCACGTCCGTTCCGCTTCGGCACGCGGCCAACCTCGGAGAGCAGATGCTGGTCTTGACCAAGCGTCGGAGCGGGACGAGTCAGTTGCAGCGGAGTCTCCGACAACTTGGCGAATGCCCCGGGATAGCGCTTGCCGTCGATATCCACCCAGTAGCCACGCTCGGCGAGATGCTTGTCGTTGGCGATGTCCTCGAAGGTGTAGAGCGGCGCCATCATGAACCCGTCGTCGACGGCTCGCCGATAGCACTCAGCCATGGTCTGAGTAGCGACAAAGTTGTGCAGCACCTCATTCGCCACGGCCAGCATGCGTTGCATTTCGGGCGGATCTTCCATCACGACGCGGCCGAGTTCGGCCGCCCACTCGTCGATGTCTGCGCCCTCGAGTTCGCCCGTCAGTCCGTCGTTTTCGGCGATCCAGCGCATGACCTTGGTCGAATGGCGCAGCCCGAGTCCGCCGGGCACGATGTTGAAGACGATGTAACCGTCGGCGCAGGCATGAATCGCCATGACGGCGGGCCCGCCAGGACCGCCGTTGGCGCGGTCGCCACAAGTGCCGGGTGGGTCATCGCCGGTGTTGGGCGGGAATCCGGTGGCGTGCATCAGCGTCCAGACCATCGCCGCCTGCATCGAGACATCGAGATGCTGTCCCAGACCGGACAGTTCACGCTCGCGCAACGCGATCGACGTATCCGCCGCCGCCTGCACGCCAGCATGGATGCCGGCTTGCGGGAAGCCCACCGGCACCGGCGGTCGATCACCTTCTCCCTGGAGACCGACGAGTCCTCCGGCCGACTCGATCGTCAAATCGGTTGCCGGTCGGTGCGCGTGAGGACCATCCTGTCCGTACGGCGTGACTGAGACGTAGATCAGCTCGGGATGTTCATCTTTGACGTCGTCGTAACTCAGGCCCCACTCGGCCATTGCGCCTGGATCGAATGACTCGATCAGCGCGTCGGCGGTGGCTAACAGTGCTCGGAAGTCGGCGCGGCCTGCTGCGTCGTCCAGATCGATCACCACGCTGCGCTTGCCGAATCCCATTGCAGCCCAATAGAGCGAGCGTGCGGGATCCTTGTCGCTGAATGGCGGCAGGCGACGCGAAGGCGATCCTCCCGGCGGTTCGACTTTGATCACTTCGGCGCCCATGTCAGCGAGCACACGACCGGCCATTTCGGCCCGTGATGTTGCCAGATCCAGCACTCGAATCCCATCCAGCAATGTGCCGGACGCCTCGGTCGTCATAGCCATGCTCCGATCTGCCGTTTGACTCACACACGTCGAACTGTGTCGCGCGTGTTGGGCGGATTGCCAGTCAAGATACCGAAGCCGATGCCTTTGTTGACCTAGATGACGAGGAACATCCGAATTAGCACCGAGAACACACCGAATAACAGCAGGCCGCCCAGGATCCACCAGAGCAAACGCGGTGCGTCTTCGCGTGGTTCTTCAGCGCGGTTCTCGGGATCGATCCAACGCGCATGACGCTCGGGCGGCGGTCTGCGCCGCCTGGCTCCTGGAGAATCGGGCGGGGGCGGCGGCCATATGCCCTGCTCGCTTCCACGGTCCTCGGCCATCCCACAGTCCTCCGCTTGCCATCGGGCGAATCAATGTGCTTAGTCTAGCCAGCAGATAACGGATGTCGCGTTGCGAACAACGGCGCCCAACTGGGTCCAACTGGGCCCAACTGCGCCTAGCTGCGCCTGCCTCTACCCTTTGGCTTATCAATTCCACAAGAACCGGAGCGTCGCGTGACTCGCATCCTCGTCACTTCCACCTTGGCCCGAGACGGCAAGTCAGTGGTGGCCGTCGGTATCGCATCCGCGCTTCGCGCAACCGGCGCGACCGTTCGGCTGGCTCGAATTGACGACAGCGAATCGGCAGCGAGCGACGCTCAACAACTCGCGCGTGTTAACGGCGTCCGAGGCGGTTCGGATCCTATTGCGGCGAATGATGTTCCCGTCGACACAGACCACACAGTGATCGAGGCATCCTCAGCGCAGGGAATCGACGCCGACCGGACAGTGCTGGTGGTGCGCCAGGGAGAAGCCGACGACGACACCGTGTCTCAAGCGCTCTCCGATCTCAATCCGGACGCAGTGATCGTCAACGGCGTTTCGGAATTCGGTGGACCGGCAGCCGTCAAACGAATCGCCGATCTGGGTGGCAACGCTATTGGCGCCATCCCACAGGATCGTCACCTCGCGGCGCCGCTCGTGCGCGAGATCGCGCCGGCGGTTGAGGGTGAACTCTCAGGCGACGAGGAGCTGTTCGACGAGTCCTCGCGCGACCTGGTAATCGGTCCGGTCAGCGCACATGAGGGCATGGATTACTTCCGCAAGTACCCGGACAAGACACTGATTACCCGCCACGACCGGATCGACATCGCACTGGGCGCGTTGGACTATGAACCGCTCTGCCTGATCCTGGCCGGCGGCGAGCCGACGTTGCCGTACGTTGCCCAGCGAGCGGAACGCGAGTCGTTCGCACTGATCACGACGTCGCTGACCACGCTTGAGACGGTCGCAGCGATCGGTCCGCTCTACGGCAATGCGCCGTTCGTCGGTGAGCGAAAACTGGCGACGGCGATTGAGTTGGTATCCGCCAACGTCGACGCCGGCGCTCTCGCCTGAGTCGCCGCTTAGATCGTCCTCAGCAGCGTCAGACCGTCTCCGACTGTGAGCTGGACCGAATCGACCCGTGGATCGTCCGTGACTCGGCGGTTGAATGAATCGATCGCCTTCGTATCGGGATCATTAGCCGTCGGATCGGCGACATCTCCGCCCCAGAGCGTGTTGTCAACCGCAATCAACCCACCGACGCGCATGAGCGACAGCGCGCCCTCCATGTAGCTCCAGACCGGCTCCTTGTCCGCATCGATGAAGGCGAAATCGAACAGGGCGCCAGCCTCGCGTTGGAGCGACACCAGCGTGTCGAGCGCCGGTCCCAGACGCAGGTCGATCTTGTGACGCACGCCGGCTTCGACCCAGTAACGACGAGCGATTGAGGTCCACTCATCGCTCACATCGCAGGCGACCACTCGGCCGTCCTCGGGCAGCGCCTGGGCGACGGCGAGGGCCGATGCACCGGTGAATGTGCCGATTTCGAGCGACCGGCGCGCGCCGATGAGCCGCACCAACCAACCCAGCAAGCGGGCCTGGTCGGCCCCGATCTGCATGCCTCCGGCTGGCAGGGACGAAGTTTCCTCGCGCAATCGTCGCCACACGTCGTCTTCGCGGGTCGCGGTCTGCTCGATATATGAAGCCAGTTCTTCAGTCACCGTCACGGTTCGGATAGAGTTCATGCCTGAACGTTAGCTGGGGAATCGAAAGTCAGCATGGGCTATTGCCCCATGGAGGTTTGCCGATAACACTGTGCAAACAGTGGAAGACGGATGGGGTTTGCAATCCACAACGGAAAGAGGGTGACGATGACGGACGCGAAGCCAAAGACCAAGGCGCAGATGGCGAAAGCGATCGAGGCCAAGACCGATATCAGAAGCCAGGACGTCAATGAAGTGCTTGATGCGCTCGCCGATATTATGATCGACGACCTTTCTGCGGGCGGCCCTGGTTCGGTCACGTTGGCTGGGTTGATCAAGGTCGACATCGTTCCGCAGACGGAGCGTCCCGAACGACAAGGACGCAACCCAGCGACGGGCGAGAGCATCACGATCGCGGCGCGGCCGGCGCTGGACCGCGGCAAGGTGCGCGTGCGCGCCCTCAAGCGCCTTCGCGACGTTCTCTAACCCCAACAATTCGAGTCGCCAATGTCGCCCATTCCGCCAACCACTGACGCCGGACGAGATCTCATTGAGCGGCTCGAACCACACCTGCTGTCGTTAGCGGCATCCGCAGAAACGCACGACCGCGACGCGAGTTTTCCCTTCGCCTCGTTCGACCTCCTGCGCGAGATCGGCTGGCTCTCCGCGCCCATTCCACAGGAATATGGCGGCGCTGAATGCTCGCTCGCCGACCTGGTCGCCGCGCAAATCGCGTTGGCCAAGGTCGATATGGCGTTGGCATACTCTTGCGGCATGCACCTGATGTCGGTCGGCGCGGAGCGGGCCAACCGGACCTGGCCGGATCAGCTTCGCGAACGGATCTTCCGATCCGTGGTGGAAGATGGCGCACTCTGTAATCAAGTCGCCACCGAGCCGGAAATGGGATCGCCACAGGGCGGAGGGCGACCACAAACGACGCTGACGCCGGATGGTCCGGGATGCTGGTCCATCAACGGACGCAAGTCGTTCACCACGCTTGCACCGGGCTTGACCTGGTTCCTGACGTACTGCGCGATCGAAGACGGCTCGGGGATGCTCGCCCGCGTCGCCGTTCATCGCGACTCTCCAGGCCTGCGGATCGAAGAGACATGGGACGTCGTCGGCCTGCGTTCGACCGGATCGCACGATGTCTTGTACGACGATGTTGCGATCACCGACGACGAGTTCCTCGTTCGGCAGGATCCAAGGAGAGCCGGTCAACGTCACGGCGATTTCGCCTGGTTCTCGCTGCTCGTCTCGGCCGCCTCGTTGGGTGTCGCTGAGGCGGCGCGCGACTACACGGTCGATTTCGCGCGTCATCGACGACCCGGCGGCGCGCCTGGAGTGATCGGCAGCTTGCCGACCGTTCGCGCTCAGATTGGCGAGATCGACCTGCGGATTATGACGGTACGAGCACTGCTCCACGAAACGGCGTCGGCCTGGGACAGTCTGGACGCCGAGACTCGACCAACGCTCGGACCGCGAGTCGCAGCGACCAAGTTGCACGCCGGAGATACGGCCGTCGACATCGTTGATCGCTGCATGCGACTCGTTGGCGGCATCTCCCTCCATCGATCGCAGCCACTTGAGCGCTTCTACCGCGACGTCCGAGGCCCGCTTCACAATCCACCAATTACGCCGCGCGGTCTGGAACTGATCGCGTCTGCCGCGCTCGACCCTCTGCCCGAGATCACTTCTTGAATGTCGTGATCAGTCGTTGAGCAACGGCGAGCTTTTGCAAGTCCGGACCGCCTGCGCTAAGCCGCAACCAGCGCAATTCGCGCGACCAGCGTTCCAGCGGCAGATCGGCTGACCCTCCGGCTGGACCGTGAAGATCCAACGCTCGATCAACGACAGCCTCAGCGATCTCGTTCGCGAACGCAGTTGCTTGCTGCGCTAACTCTTCTATTCGTTCGGCAGCAGAGCCATACAGCGCTCTTGAGGCTGACAGCGCGATCTCATTGTCCGCAAGCGCCAGCCTGGCGCGCTCGCCCTGTGCCAACGGCGTTCCGTGTTCGCGTCGCGACCAGACCGCGCCTCGACACATATCCTGGGCCGCCGACGCGATGCCGGTCAAATGCGCGGCGGTGAACAGGCGCCGCCGGAGTACGAGGTCATTGGCGAAGCTCGGTCCCTCGCCCGGTTCGCCCAATAGATTGGCTTCCGGGACCTTCACCGCCGAGAGGTTGAGTTCCATCGTGTCGCGACCGGCAGCGATGGTTGGCCACGGTCGCCAGCGCTGAAAGCCAACGCGGTCCGTCTCCACCACGATGGCGGACACGCCAGATCGCTCGCCTGGGACGAGCTCAGTGTTGGCGTAGACGATTCCAAACGCCGCTTCAGAAGCGTCGGCGACAAACAGTTTGGTCCCATCAAGCATCCAGCCCTCGCGATGCCGTTGGGCGCGGATGCGCACCGAATCAATCGGGAGTGTTGCGAGATCAGGGTCCTCAAGCCCGCGGAAGCATGTGGCGTTGCGGCTCAGCAACGGTCTCAGAAAACGCGCTTGTTGCTCGCTCGTCGCTGCATACAACTGCGGTGGAGGATCCGGGTCGAAGAGGCCATAGGACGGATTGAGCACGCCGGCGCGGTGCTGCGATAGTTCCTCCGCGATGCGCAGGCGGTCTGAGTCGGGCAGGTCAACATCCGGACCCACGTCTGCATCGCGCGGGGCCATGAGGTGATCGAGGCCCAGCTCCGACGCACGCCGAAGCAGCGCTTCGAAGGCCTCTCGGGGCAGTTGCGGCGCGTTCGGATCGACTCGCTTTTCTTGCAGCCAGATTTCGCGACGAACGAATCGCCGGACCGACTGAACGATCAGATCGAGCTCTTCACTCACGACTCAATATCCACCTTCGTGTCGAACGTGTCGAACGTGTCGAACCATCTCGCTAGCCCAGGGCGCCGCTTGCCGCGAGCTGGGCGATCTCATCGTCCGAGAAACCCAACTCGCTCAGCACTTCGTGAGTGTGTTCGCCCGTCTTCGGCGCCGGTCCGCGTGGTCCAACATCCGCGCCCTCAATGGCGAACGGCGTGTTCAGCGTTCGGAAGGTTCCCTGCGGACCTTCGATCACGCTCCAGGCGTCCATCTCTTCCATCTGCGGATCATGGATGACTTCAGGCAACTCGGCGACGGGGGCCCAGGTCAGCGCTTGCGCATCCAGCAGCGGCGTCCATTCCAATAGGGTTTTCGAGGCAAGGACCGACGCGATCTCCGGCGTCAATTCAGCCGTGTGTTCCATGCGGCCCATCAACGTCGCAAAGCGCTCGTCCGCGAGCCAGTCGTCGCGTCCAAGCGCGCGGCAAGTGGGCTGCCAGTAGCGGTCGCCGGTCGGCATGACCAGCATGAGCCAGCGACCGTCGCCAGTCTCGTAGGAGTTGAACAGCGGATTGCCGGGACGCACACGGTCGATACGGCCCGGCTGGTCTTCCATGATCAGGCTGGCCGAGACGTCCGCGCCGATCGTCCATGCGCCTGTGCGCTGGAGCGTCACCTCGACGAACTGACCTTCGCTGGTCATATCTCTCAGACGCAGCGCCGCGAGCGCGCCGGAGAGCAGATTGAGCGCCGTCGCATGATCACCTTGCCCCGGTCGACAGGGCATTGGCGGACCATCCGGCTCGCCGATCAAACTCATAATGCCTGACCTCGACCAGAAGGCCGAGTAGTCGAATGCGGTCTTGGCGTTGTCGGGCCCACGAGTGCCGTAGCCGGTCAGCACGACGTAAATCAGGCCCGGATTCAGCGCCTGCAGTATCTCGCGTCCGAGGTCGTAGCGAGCAATGCGTGGCGCAGTCAGATTCGTAATGAATATGTCGGCTTCCGAGACCATCCTCTTGACTACGTCGCTACCGCCCGGCTGTTCCAGCGACAGCGCGATTCCGCGCTTGCCCCGATTGTCCAGCTCATAGGGAGCGTCCACATCGGTGTCGGGATCGAAATCGGGTTTGCGACCGCGCATGAGCGTGTTGCGCCAGGCGTCGCCGATGGGATTTTCGACCTTGACGACATCGGCCCCGAGATCGGCCATCAACGCGGCTGCCGATGGCGCGGCCAGCCAGTTGGCGACTTCGACGACACGTATTCCCTCAAGCGGCGCAACCATACTGGGCTCCTTCGTTAGCTTGCAGTCCGATCCTACTTGTCCGACGACATCACGACGCATGGACCGTGAAGGAGAGCGAGATGCAGAATCGACCAACCGCCGCCCGTGTGCCCGATCCGGGCATCCGGGCGCTGTTCACGAGGGAAGCCCGCTGGCAGGCCTGGCTCGACGTTGAGGCCGCTCTCGCTCGGGCTGAAGCCGAACTCGGCATGATCCCGGCGGATGCCGCCGTCGAGATCGCGCAGCATTGCCAACTGGACCTGCTCAGCATCGAGAACATCGAAGCAGGGCTGGCGGTCACCGCTCATCCGCTGGTGCCGCTGATCTGGGAACTGGACCGCATTCTGGGCGGCGAAGTGGGCGGTTATGTGCATTGGGGCGCGACGACCCAGAACATTACGCAGACCGGCGACATTCTGCAGTTGCGCAAGGCTCACGAGATCATCCTTGGTCAGATCGGTCAAGTGCTGAGCGCGCTTGCGCCGTTAGCCATCAAACACGCCGACGATCCTTGCGCCGGCCGCACACACGGTCAACACGCCGTGCCGGCGACCTTCGGCTACAAGATCGGCGCCTGGATCGACGAATTATGCCGGCACGTTGAGCGGCTGGAGGACGCCGAGCCTCGAGTATTCGTCGCGATGTTGGGCGGCGCAGCGGGCACGCTGGCCTCGTTCGGCACGCCGGGACTGGCGGTCCAGGACGGTATGGCAGCGCAGCTCGACCTGTTGCCCATGCCCGTGCCCGGCCGGACCAGCCACGATCATCACGCCGAGTACGCAGCGATCCTCGCCATGCTCGCCGCGACCTGCCGCAAGATCGCCGACGAGACCTACACCCTGATGAAGCCCGAGTTCGGCGAGATCGAGGAGCCGGTCCCGCCCGGCACCGTCGGCAGCAGCACGATGCCGCAGAAGCGCAATCCAAAGCTGTCACAGGACATCCGCGCCGCGGCTGCGCAGGTCACCGCGCTCTTTCCCCTGGCGCTCGACGCGATGAGGACGGAACACGAAGCAGACGGCTCGACCAGCGCCATGATCGAGCGGGTCGTGCACGGCTCAGTCGAACTGGTCGGCGACATCCTTTCGCGCCTGGCGCTGCTGTTCGACGGCATCGATGTGAAACCCGATCGGATGCGTCAGAATCTCGATCTGTCCGGCGGACTGATCATGAGCGAGAACATCATGCTCGCCCTGGGCGAGCGGGTCGGACGCCAGCGTGCGCATGACATTGTCTACGAGCATGCACAGGACGCCGCGGTGCAGAATGTCGCGTTCCGCGACCTCCTCATCTCCGATGAAGAAGTCCGGCGCCACTTGTCGGAGGCTGAGCTGGACGCGCTCCTGGATCCGGCGAGCTACACCGGCGCCTGCGGTGAGATCGCGCGAGCCCAGGCTCAGCGGGCGATCGAGGTCGCAGAGCGCCTAGACTCCGCCCAGAACTGAGCACCTCGTCCAGAGTGGAAATGAGCGAATCATGTTGAAATGGATTGTCCCCGTCACGAGGAAAGAGGGCGTCGAACGAGAGTCGTTCTTCGAGTTCTGGCAGTGCATCCACGCACCGCACGTCGCCAACCTGGCGAAGCCCGAGCGCTACTGCGTCACCTTCTTCGAGAGCGTCGGATCGCTTGGTGGGCCGCCGGCGTCGGAGGACATGCCCTACGACGGTATGGCTGAACTCTGGTTCCGGGACTTCGACCACTTCGGCGAGGCGTTCGGCGAGCATCACGGTGGATTGCGCACCGTCGACGGGTTCAGCGCTCTGATTGAGCCCACTTCGGATGCCCTGTTCACGACGGAGAATGTGATCGTCGACACCCCTACGTCCGAGGATGCATTGAAGTGGGTCGCATTTGTCAAGAAGGGCGATGCGGCAACGCGGGAACAGCTCTTTGCGGCCTGGACCGATGGTCACTCGCCGCGCGTCGCGAACACCATCGCCCGGACCAACGGCGCCTGTCTCAGGTACACAACCTCGCACGCCAACCAGGGCGCCGACGGCGGACCGTGGGATGGCATCGCGTCACTCTGGTACGCCGACGCTGAAGCGGCAGCACATGGACTACCGCCATCCGACGAACCCGGCGACCCGTTCCCGCCCCTGATTGATGGACCAGCCACCGTCATCCTCCAGGGTCGGGAAATCACCGTCGTCTCCTAGACTTTCAGCAACAGACACGAACGGAGTCGCATATGCGTTTCGGCATTTTCTACGAGCACCAGTTGCCCAAGCCGTGGAGCGAAGGCAAGGAGCAGCAGCTGTTCCAGGACGCACTGGATCAGGTTGAACTAGCCGACAAACTCGGCATCGACCACGCCTGGGAAGTGGAGCACCACTTCCTCGAGGAATACTCCCATTCCTCCGCGCCTGAGGTCTTCCTGGCCGCCGCTTCGCAGCGGACGAAGAACATCCGCCTCGGTCACGGCATTGTGCTGATGCCGCCGGGCTACAACCACCCGGCGCGCATCGCCGAGCGGATCGCCACGCTCGACCTCGTGTCCAATGGCCGGGTCGAGTTCGGTACCGGCGAATCCGCATCGCGAGCCGAGCTCGAGGGCTACATGGTCAATCCCGAAGAGCGCCGCTCGATGTGGTTGGAGACCGTCGAGCAGGTCGCCAACATGCTCGCGATGAACCCGTATCCTGGCTACGAGGGCAAGTACTTCTCGATGCCGACACGCAACGTCGTGCCCAAGCCGGTGCAGAAGCCGCACCCGCCGCTGTGGGTCGCCTGCTCCAACCGCGAAACCATCCACCTCGCCGCCAAGCTGGGCATCGGCGCACTGACATTCGCCTTCATCGACCCCGAAGA
Organism: Dehalococcoidia bacterium; assembly: GCA_965261715.1. Classification (GTDB taxonomy): domain Bacteria; phylum Chloroflexota; class Dehalococcoidia; order Bin125; family Bin125; genus Bin125. The sequence goes on along the minus strand of OZ253471.1, from coordinate 1,037,728 downwards.
AGCGCAACACTGGGTCAACGACTACTACGAGACCCTGAAAACCGAGTGTGTGCCAATCGGCCACACGGTCAACGCGAACATCGCCATGGTCTCGTCGTTCTCGGTACACCCCGACGCGGCCGAGGCCGAAGCGCGCGGCGGCGACGGATTCCGCTTCTTCCAGTACGCGCTAGGTCATCACTACGCCGCTGGGATGCACAAGCCGGGCCGCACCAACGTCTGGAAGGCCTGGGAGCAGGTGCGCGACACCTGGCCGCCACAGGGCGGCGAGGGCGGCATCGGCACCCCGGACGAGCTGCGCGAGCATCTGCGCATCTTCGCTGAGTGCGGTGTCGACCAGTCGGTCTTCATTCAGCAGGCCGGCAACAACAAGCACGAGCACATCTGCGAATCACTGGAAATCTTCGCCCGCGACGTGATGCCCGAGTTCAAGGAATTCGAGACGGAACGTGTGGCGCGCAAGGACGAAGAGCTCGCGCCCTACATCGAGGAAGCGTTCAAGCGCAAGGCGGAACGCAACGAGATGATGGCCGAGCTCCCCGACGACGAGATTCCGACCTACGGCCCCTACGGGTTCGACGTCGTCGCCAGCGCAGAGCAGGACGAAACGCAGTACCAAAACGAAGCCGCCGAGGCGCGCGCCCGCGAGCAGATGAAGCGCTTCGAAGAGATGAAGAAGACGGCAAACCTCGCAGTCGAATTGGGGGCATCGGACTAGACGCGTTGACAATCACGGTCAACGGAATACACTGAGGTCAGTCGGCAAGGCCCCTTGATCACGGTCTGTTGGCCCCCGCAAGGGGGCCAGCCGGCTCCTAAGTTCGCGATGTTCATTCTCTACCTGGATGAGTCGGGCACCGACGCGGAGTCGCGGCACTTCGCGTTGGCTGGGATCGCTGTGTTCGAACGCGAAACCTACTTCTTGTCACAGCAAATGGACGACATCGCACGCGAGTTCTTCGCGGATGCTTCAGAATCGATCGAGTTTCACTCCAGCTCACTCATGGCGCAGCAACGGCGTCTCAGGCCGCCGTATGACTCGCTCGATTTCGGAGATCGACTGCGGCTTCGCAATAGAATCATCGATGTAATTGTGAACTCGAAAGCAACCGCATTTGGCGTCGTCGTCGAGAAGCAGGCTTTGGACGAAGTGCCATACGAATATGCACTCGAGCAGTTGCTCAGCAGATTCGACCGCATGCTGAACCGCTTGTACCAAGCTGGACAACAGGAACGAGGCGTCATAGTCGCTGCCGAATCTTCTTATCGAGAGAACGCGAACGCGCTTGGCAAGCGGTTCTGGAACCGTGGTCATCGATGGGGCGACCTCAAGAATATCGCGGATGTTCCGTTCTTCGCGCACGCCAAGAGTTCTCGACTTCTCCAACTTGCGGACTTCGCGGTGAACGCAATGTATCGGCGCTACGAAGAGGGAGACGCCAGACAATTCGACCGAATCGCTCCACGCATCGACTCAGAGGGCGGTCAACTTCACGGATTAGTGCATCACACTAAGGAACCGTGGAATTGCTTCTGTCCAGCCTGTATGTCACGAAGATTTCACCGACCGACCAGGACATCAACGGATCAATCGAGCATTGGCGAGTCAAGTGAGATGTACAACCCTGAACGTTGTTAACCGCCGTCTACAGCTGTGAATTTAGGAATGACCGCACGGCTTCGGCCACCCGCTCCGGATGCTGGACGTGCGGCCAGTGACCGCAGTCGTTCCAGACCTTCACCTCGGCGTTCGGGAATGTCTCTCGTTGACGTTCGGCGTAGCGCCATGAGATGTATGGGTCGCGGCGACCCCAGATCACCAACGCCGGTTTCCCTTGCGGCGCAATTGCCTGACCCAGCATCGGACTGCCCGGCTCGTCGGTGTTGCGATACAGCGTGAGGGTTGCGCGTCTGGTTCGTTCTTCGTCCTCATCGATCAACTCGTTCAGCCATTGCCGATCGAGTCCGCGAATGTTCCCGCGCCTCATCCACAGCTTAAACAATGGGCGACTCGTGCCGGCCTGTATGTACTCACCAACTCGTTGCGTCCGCCAGAGGCGTCCGAGCAGGTGCCAGCGATAGTCCGCCAGGACACCGGTATCGAGCAACACGGCCGAGGCGAACTTGTGCGGGTTCATCGCCGCCCACATCAGGCCGATCGGCCCGCCAAAGTCGTGCATCACAAGATGCGCTCGCTGGACGCCCAACTGTTCCAGGGCCGGCGACAACCAGGTCTGGTAGCCCTCGACCGAGTAGGGAAAGTCGCGAGGCTTGTCGGCGCGACCGAATCCGGGTAGGTCCAATGCGATGGACCGCATGAGCTTTCCCGTCTCGGGCAGCAGCCACTGGAAGTCTCGGCCCGATCCGGGAACGCCATGCAGGCAGACGACGGCCTCCGTGCTCTCGGCGTCGCCCGCCTCAGTCACGACGCCGGCGACGCCGTTGATGGACAGTCGTGAATGGCGAAGGTCAGACATTGGACGCGCTCCGCGGAACTGACGGCGAGCGTTGGTCGCTCGGCGCGGTCAAAATATTCCGCGGAGGGGTTACGGTCGGCGGCTCATCCGAGGGAGGCGGCGGCGTCTCGCTCTGGACCGCGGTCACGCACCATGGACACACCCGCCAACTGGGGTCGAGCACTCGCTCGCATGTCGCGCAGGTCATCCTGAGCGGGAGCGCACAGCGCGGGCAGGCCAGGTAGTCCGGCGCGATCTCGCAGCCGCAGCGTGGACACGGCGGAGTCTGCTCCAGTTCACGTAGGAGCGCGCTCGATTCGAGCCGGTGCTCCTCGGCTTCCTGCAGAGTCAACGGCGGCCGCAGGACTCGGTAGACCACGAGACCGGGGAAGTTGAAGACCAACACGATCAATGTGTAGACCAGCTGTGCCATCGGCTCGGGCGTACGCTGATGAATGTCGCGCGCGGTCCACACGACCGCTGAGAGCCAGAGCACCACGAAATACGCGCCAACAATCAGCGCCAGGATCAGTCCGGTGTTTTCGGGAGAGCCTCCCGGCCAGGAAATGCCCACTCCGTCGAGCATGGTTCGCCTCGTCTGCACCCCGCTGCGGTCACTATAGGCCGAAGCCGACGGTATGCTCGCAACGATGACTGAAATTTCACCGTCCGGTCTCAGTTCGATTCTTTCGCCGCTGGATCTCGACCATCTCAACGACGCGCAGCGTGCGGCTGTGACACACCCGCACGGCGCTTTGCTCGTGATCGCCGGGCCGGGATCCGGTAAGACCCGAGTCATTACTCACCGGATCGCCTGGCTGATCGAGCAGGGCACGCCGCCCTGGCGAATCCTTGCCGTCACATTCACCAATCGCGCGGCGCGCGAGATGCGCTCACGCCTGGAAGCGCTGATCGGCGATGAAGACAGCGACAAAGTCTGGCTGGGCACGTTTCACCGCATCTGCGTGCGGATGCTGAGATCACACGGCCCAGAAGTCGGTGTTCCTCGCAACTTCGTCATCTTCGATAGCGACGACCAGATGCAGGTGGTGCGCAGTGCGATCAAGCAGATGCAGCTTGATCCCAAGCAGTATTCCCCTCGTGGTCTGCTCAGCAGAATCTCGAGGGCGAAATCGGAGGGCGACTCGCTGGACGATTTCGCGGCATCGACCAACTCGTACTTCGACGAAGTCGCGGCGCGGGTCTGGGAACGCTACGCCGCAGAACTCAAGCAGGCAGCCGCGCTTGACTTCGACGACCTGTTGCTCAACACGCTCGACATGTTCGAGCACGAGCAGGTGCGCCGGATCTACGAGGACCGATTCGACCATGTCCTGGTCGACGAGTTCCAGGACACATCAACGATCCAGTACCAGTTGTCCCGCGCCTGGTCGGCCGGCAGCGGCAATCTGACCGTCGTCGGCGATCCGGACCAGTCGATCTACTCGTGGCGATCTGCGGATATCCGCAACCTCAACTACTTCGTCCGCGACCATGCCGGCGCCGCTGAGGTTCAGCTCAACAACAACTACCGCTCGACCCAACAGATTCTCGACGCAGCCAATGCAGTCATCGGTCGCGCAACCAATCGGATCAAACGGCAGTTGGTCACCGACAACAGCGATGGCTCGCTGCCTCGATTGCATGAGGCGTACAGCGAACAAGACGAAGCCGAGTACGTCGCCAGCTACGTGGAGGGCGGGCTGCGCGACGCCTCCTTGAGACCCGGCGATGCCGCAGTCCTGTACCGGACGAACGCGCAATCGAGGGCGATCGAGGAATCGCTCGTTCAGCATGGGATTCCCTACCGCCTCGTCGGAGCGACGCGATTCTACGACCGACGGGAAGTGCGCGACCTGCTGGCCTACTTGCGACTGGTCCGCAATCCGGACGACGCCGTGGCCTTCGGTCGTGTCGTGAACGTGCCGACGCGAGGAGTTGGAGCGAAGACGGTTCAGACCTTGACCGATTGGGCAAACACCCATGCGCGTTCTCCGTTTCAGGCCGCGTCAGCCGCAGCCGGTCTCGACGCAGACGCGCTGGGCGGTTACCTGACGCCACCGGCGATCACGAATCGAGCTGCCAACTCCTTGCGCGATTTCGTCAACCTGATTGAGGACGCACGGACTCAGGCCGCAACGCAGCCGCTATCGGACGCGTTGCGTTCGATCCTGGTCAAGACCAGATACCGCGAGTGGCTGGTCCGGCAATCCGACTCGGAGCCAGAGGCAGAGACCCGTTGGGAGAACGTCCAGGAGCTGGTCACGGTCACCGAGAACTACTCGGAAATCGCTCCCGGCGCAGCCCTGGACGCATTCCTCGAAGATGTCGCGCTCGTCGCCGATGTCGACGACCTGCCCGAAGGTCCGCCCGACGCCGTCACGCTAATCACGCTGCACCAGGCCAAGGGCCTGGAGTTCCCCGTCGTCTTCATGGTCGGCATGGAGGAGTACCTCCTGCCGCATCAACTCTCGCTCGACGATCCGGCGCAGCTGCAGGAGGAACGCCGACTCTGCTACGTCGGTATGACCCGAGCGATGCGAGAGCTGCACCTGCTGTACGCGTTCCGACGGTCGTATCAGGGACGCTCAGGACACAATCCGCCATCCCGATTCCTGGCCGACATCCCCGAGGAGTTGTTACAACGGCATCAGCGTCAACAAGCGCAGGTCGGCGCGGACGTGCGACCGGCGCGCAATCGAACGGTGCGCTGGGATGACTTCGACAGCTTCGATCCTGAGCCGGCCGCTCCCTCCAATGTCGGGCTGAACCCGGGCGACGAGGTCTCACACGAAGTCTTCGGGCACGGCGTCGTGATCTCGCTACGCACTATCGGTCGTGACGCCGAGGTCACGGTTCGGTTCGCCGATATCGGCGTGAAGCGACTACTCGCCTCGATGGCGAATCTGACCCGCATCTAGAGATGCGCTGAACTACTCCGATCCCTGCTTCCCCCCTCTCCCCCCCTTGCGGGGGGAGATGTCACGGAGTGACAGAGGGGGGATCCCGCTTGGCCGTCAGAACCAGTGGTTCAGAAGATTCCTAGCTCGACTCCTCCCGCGTTGCCTCTTCCGACCTGACACCGCGCTCAAATGCCGCCAACGCATCGCGCAAGACGTCTTCCGCCGACAAGTCCAGCACCCGTGCCTCTTGCACGAGATCAAGCAAACGCTCCCCCAGGTCATCCGTACTGGCCGGTTCACGAACAAAGCCATTGCGCTCTGCCCGGCTAAGAATCGACTGAGCGCGGGCCAAGGCCGGCAGCATCTTGGGCACGCCGTCCAACACCGATTCCCGATTCGGACGTTCCCGCGCCTTGAGTCGCTCCCAGGCGCCCTCGACCAGCTTGGGCGTGTCAGCGCTGCCGTCGCCGAAGACGTGCGGATGGCGTCGCACGAGCTTGGCGCGAATCCCTTCCGACACATCGTCGAGCGTGAACTCGCCCGCCTGCTCGGCCAACTTCGCGTGAAGCACGACCTGCATCATCACATCGCCGAGCTCTTCGCAAAGCTCCGCCGGATCGCCCGACGCGATAGCGTCCAGAACCTCATAAGTCTCTTCCAACAGGTGCGGACGCAAGCTGTCGTGAGTCTGGACGTTGTCCCAGGGACAACCATCGACCGGGTCGCGCAACCGATCCATCACACCCCGCACGCCATCGGGAGCGTCTCGAACGTCGAACAGTTCAATGGGATCGACGACGAGCGCAACCACGTTCGACAAGTCTGCTTGCAACGCATCAGCAACGGTTGAGGACCGAATCTCCTGTTGTCGATCAACCGACCGCACAGTGTGCCCAGTTGGATAGTGCCGGAGTGCGTTGGCAAGGCGTTGGGGTTCGCCCACCAGAATGACGAGCACGCCGGTCGTCACCGGTGGCTCGTTGGCCGACGTCCGCACGATCGTCAGTGATTGTTCGTCCTCCAGGCCGGCGATCTCGATAATCGTTGACAGGTTCATTTGCATCCCCGACTTCGAGTCCCGATACGCTCAATCCGACCTATGAATCCTATCGCCCAACTCGCGCTGCTTCGATTCGTCCGCACGATTGCTGCGGTTGCGCTCGCACTGTCGCTGTTTATTCTTCCGGTCGCCCTATCGGTGCGCTACACAGCGACATCGGCCTCATGGTGGGAACGAGGATTCGAGCGCTACGACGCCACGCGCCGAACGGGCCTGCCGCAGGACGAAGTACTCCGCGTCGCCGCCGAAACCCGCGAGTACCTGGCCAACGATGACGAACGGCTTGATGTCACGGTCGACGGCGCGTCGTTCTACTCAGAGCGCGAAATCCTCCACATGATCGATGTCAAGCGGCTCATGTCGCGGGTCTACGACGCCGGCTGGGCCGCCCTCGGTTTCATCATCGCGTTCGTGGCGGTCACCATCTGGAGATCAGGCAGAAGAACCGCCTCAGCGCTGGCGAGGTCGGTGTTGTCAGCCTGTGGAGTTGTCGCGCTGCTGGTCGCCGTCCTCGGCGTCATTGGCATTGCGGGATTCGACGCCGCCTTCCGTCAATTCCATCTGCTGTTCTTCACCAACGACCTGTGGCGCCTCAGCTCGCGGGACGGCCTGATCCAGCTGTTTCCTCAGCGCTTCTTCTTCGACACGACATTGTTAATCGGCGGAGTGACGTTGATCTTCGTGGTGGCGGCAGGCGGCCTGTCGGCAGCCTATCTATGGCGCATTCGTCGAGGCGGTTGGTTAGATCCCAGTTACGAATAGGGCGCCTAGTCGGCGCCGGCCCCGTACCAACCGGCGCCGAACAGCAGTCCGTCATGCCGGACCAACCACGTGTGCTTCTGCTCGTCTCGCCCAGTTGCAGGGTTGCCGAACACGTAGCTCACCCAGCCGCTGTCCGTAATCGCAAGGAACTCCGAGCCAAAGTCATACCCGGCCGCATCTATTCCGTGGTCCTGCAGCCGCTCACCAACCAGGTCCGGTCTCGTTGGATGCGCGATCCAGCGGTCGTCGGCATCGAAGACAAACACGTACCACTCGCCGTCTGCGCTGTCCGACGAGTTGTAATGATCCAGCGTGGCTTGATGGCCTTCGGAGTCATACAGATCGATGGCTTGCTGAACCAGGACCTTCGAGTAGCCGGCCGGATCCTCTGCAGCAAGGTCATAGTGGCGCTCATACCAGCCCGAACCGAAGTGCAACCCATCGTGCGTCACAATCCAGATGTGCTTGCGCTGGAACTCGTTCTCGTCGTAAGGGTCGACGAACACGTAGGAGACCCAGCCACTCTCCTCGATCGCCAGGATGTCGGCCCCGAAGTCGTAGCCGGTGATATCGACGCCTCTGTCAGCGACGTTGGTCCCCAACCAGCTCTCGCCCCAATAGGCGTGGGCCAGGGACGTACCGTCCGTCTGATACACGAACAGGCACCAGTAACCGTTGGCGCTTACTGACGAGTTGTAGTACTCGAGCGCCGCCTCGCGTCCCAGGACCTTGTGCATCTCGATCGCCCGTTGGACGTACGCCTGTGTGTATGAGCCGGGATCGTGGACGGCCGACGGTTCATTCTCGTACCAGCCGGACAGGAAAATCAGTCCGTCGTGCCGGACCGCCCAAGCATGTTTGAGCTGCTCGTCGCCACTCTCCGGGTTAGCAAACAGATAGTCCACCCAGGCGCCTTCGACGCTGGCAACGGCTTCGACCATGCGACCCACCGGGTAACCCTGAGGACCCGTGACTTCGGAGCTTGTCAATCCAACCGATTCAGGATTTCGATGGGCGACAACGGTGCCCTGCTCGTCGATGATCACCAGATACCATTGACCGTCGACGCTCTCGACCGAGTTGTAGAACTCCAGCGTCGCTTCACGCCCATCGCGTTCGTACTTCGTAATCGCCTGCTCAACGAACGCCCGCGTGTAGGCAGTTTCTTCATCCTCCGAATCGCGTCCCGCTCTGGTCAGCCGCCCAACTCGCTCATTCAGGACGGCGATGTCGCCGCGCAACCCACTCAGTTCCTCCAGCGCCCGAGACAAGTCCGCCCGACCGTCGCTGAGTTCGCTCGTCAAACGAGCGATGCCGTCCTGGACATCATCGAGCCGATCATCAACGGTCGGCGGCTGAGCGGTCACATCCGGCTCGCCGCCAAGCGACAGACCAATCGCCAGCGCGATTGCAGCAGTCAGCGCGCCGAAAGCCAGGATCGTGACTCTGGATCGCAAGTGCATGTCAGCGACTTCTAGGAATCCTCTGATCAACACCGATCCCGCTTCCCCCCATACGGGGGAAGCTGCCGAAAGCCTGCCCCGCACTTGATGCGGGGGCTGAAGGAGGTCCCGCTAGCACCGCGGAACCAGCTATGTAGCGACTACCTAGTTCAGGTCGCCCATCCCGCCGCCGCCGGCGCCGCAACCACACGATCCACGGCCACAGGCGCAGCCGCCGCCGGTGGGCATCGCTTCGGCCGCTTCGAAGTCGGAGAATTCGCCGGCCACCGAGACCATCGCCGCCGTCAGGACCTTCTGTGCGACATGGCCACAGGCGTGCTCGAACGATTCCGAGGCAGCCTTCATCGGTCGCCGCTTAGTGAACTTCTCGTTGCAGGGTCGGCAGTAGTACTCGTACATCGGCATCGGTTGTGCTCCCGGTCTGTGTTCTGCTTCTGCATGAAGAATACGAAACAGCAAGTCGACTCCAACCTATCAGTACGGGAATACACTCAGCCTGTCCCCCCGTAGCTCAGGGGATAGAGCAGCGGTTTCCTAAACCGTGCGCGGAGGTTCGATTCCTCCCGGGGGGACCAACTAATGCCTTCTAGGAATCTTCTGAACAACTCTGATCCCCGCTGCCCCCCTCGCGGGGGAAGCTGCCGAAGGCTGAAGGGGGGGTCCCCGTTCGCCCACCGATCACAGTCGTTCAAAAGATTGCTAGCCGTTGCCAACCAACGCAGCCTCGACCATCGCCGCCTGACCCAACAACGTCTCATCATGCCCAAACCGGCCGACCAACGACAGACCCAACGGCAACCCCTCGGCGTCGCCAAACGGCAGCGAAATCACAGGCATACCAGCATGGGTCCAGGGCAGATTCATCCTGGGATCGCCGGTTGAACCGAGACCCTTGGGCGCCGGACCGACGGCGGAAGGCGCAATCCAGAGATCGACTCCGGCGCGGTCCATTCGCTCGTGCAGGCGCTGGCGAAGCGCAATCCGGCTCGCGCGACCTGCCTCGACATCAGCAGTCGAGATATTTAGCCCCGATTCGTACAGCTCCGCACTCTGCGGCCGGAACATGGCCCCGTACTTGGCGTAACGCTCGCTGTGGGTCTCGGTGAACTCGAACGTAGTCATGTTGCGATGACGGGCATTGATGTCGGCGATGTCGTGCAGAGTCATCGCTGACTCGACTCCTAGGCCGGCTGCACGCAGGCGTTCTGCTGCTGTGTCGAGCGCACTGCGCATCTCAGGTCCGGCTTGATCGAGGAACGGGCCAGTTGGAATCCCGATTCGCGGCGCCTGCGCCTCGGCATCCTCGCCCTCGCGCCAACCGAGCAGCGCCGAGGAGGCGACCAGCGCTGCATCAGCGACCGAGCTAACGAAGTAGCCAATTGTGTCGACGGACGGTGAGTAATAGAGCGTCCCACCCGTCGGAATGCGGTCGTATGACGGCTTGAATCCAACCACGCCGCAGAATGACGCCGGACGGATGACCGAACCGACCGTCTGAGAGCCCAGCGCCAGCGGCGCAATACCAGCGGCGACGGCAGCGGCGGAGCCACTACTGGAGCCGCCGGGGGTGTGCGCCCGGTTGTGCGGGTTGGCTGTCGCTCCCGGAGCGAAGTAGGCGAACTCGGTGGTGACGGCCTTGCCGAGGACGAGCGCGCCCGCCTCTCGAAGGCGGGCGACGACGTCAGCCTCGCGACCGCTGAACGACTCGGGCGGAACCGCCGATCCGGCGCGCGTGGGCATGCGGGAAACGTTGAATATGTCCTTGACCGCGACCATCGCCCCATAAAGCGGCGGGCGCAACGACGGCGTCGGCCACCGATCCATGATGTCGGCAGCTTCCGACGACAACCGTTCACGCAGGCGCGGATCTGGCAGGATCGCACGGACCAGCGGATTGACCGCCTCGAGCCGACCAATGGTCTGGGCGATCAGATCTTGCAGCGGAAGCTCGCCCGATCTTGCGGCGTTGACCTGAGCGGTGAGGGATAGCGGTGCGACCAGGTTGACTTCGCCGGATTCAGTCACGGAATGCTCCTAAGAACGGACCTCAATTTCGTCATTCCCGCGTTCGCGAAAATGATGGGCATGGACGCGTTACGAACTCCAAAGACGCCCTACTTGGAACGTTCTGAACAACTCCGATCCCCGCTTCCCCCCTCGCGGGGGAAGCTGCCGAAGGCTGAAGGGGGGGGTCCCCGATCGGCCACCGACGGGAGTTGTTCAAAGCATCCCTAGAAGCCCAAACCCTCTTTGCCCTGCATCGAGCGACCGACGTTGATCTGCCCGAGGTGATTGTTCGAGTGGTTGATGATCACCTGTCCGATGATCTCCCACTTCGGCAACTCGCCTTGCGGGACGATCCGCGTAATCGAGTTGAGGTATTCCAGCGGCATGTCGGCAATGCGCGGGACGATCACGTCGGCGACATCATTGAGGTAGCTAGCAATCGTCGCGCCCTCTGGGAAGACCCAGCTCGCGACCTCGTCGTAGCTCGTCCCGGTGCCCTGGTCGACCTTGGGCAATCCCCACTCTTCGTGCAGATTGTTGGCCAGCCAGATCGGCTTCTCACGCTCGAAGGCGAAGTGAATCAGGTTGTCGGCGGTGCGGGCGATGTGCCAGGCCTCGAAACCGATGCAGTTCTGGCCTTCGTGCGTGCGGAAATGAACCTCGTCCTGGGAGAGGTCTTCCATCGACTGCACGGTCCAGCGCAGGACGCGATCGGTGAATTTGGCCAGCGACTCAGCCAAGGGGTTGTCTGCCATTGGTGTTCCTCTCAAAATCCCTCAGGTGAAATCCCTCTGGGAATGTTGCTAGGAATACTCTGAACAACTCCGATCCCCGCTTCCCCCCTCTGCGGGGGAAGCTGCCGAAGGCTGAAGGGAGGTCCCCGCTCGGCCTGCGACACCAGTTGTTCAGAGCCTTCCTGGTTCTTTGCTGCACGTTACTAAACGAGTTGCGATAAAACGTCAGCCCAGGCGTCATCATCGTCTGTGTCGACCGCGACCTGGTGCAGATCAACGCCGAGCGCCGTTTGCTCATCGAGGTATGCCGCGCAGCCCTCCAATGAGCCTCGATACGAGAACTTGGGAGCAATCCCCATGGCGATCTCGGTCGCCGCTCCGGCGCCGCCGGACGGCCAGACCTCGCGCATCGCGGCGACCTCATCAGCGAATCCCTGGCGCTCGAACTGGTGGAAGTATCCGGGACCGTTGCGCACCGCGAAGAATGCAAGTCCCTGGGCGAATCCTCGATCAATCTCGGCCTGTCGCTCTGAGTCGAGCAGCACAGTCGCCGAGCCCGCAGAGCGCACCTCGACCGCATCCTCCGCCCGGCCGAACTCGCGAGTCCACTGCTTTAGCTGCTGAATCGATTCCGACACCCGATCATTGGGAATCCAGGTCGGCATCCAGCCATCGGCCAGCTCGGCCGTCATCTTGACCGAGGTTGGATGCAGCGAGGCCAGATGGATCTGTGCGGTTGGTTGACCCGGAATCATACCGCTGACCAACGCCCGCTCGACGTGGATGGTCGGCCCGTCGTAGTCGAATCGTTGGCGCGACCAATACAGCCGAATCAATTCGACCGCTTCGCGGATCCGGGCGAATGGACGCTCGAATTTGACTCCGTGAAAGCGTTCAATTGCTCCAGGCGCGCTCGCGCCGAGCCCGATCACGACACGCCCGCCTGACAACTGGTCAACCGTCCCAAAGCTCTGCGCCAGGGTCGCCGGGGTGCGCGAGAACACGTTGACGATGGAGGATGCAATCCGCGCATTCGATGTCTCGTGCGCGAGCAATGCCATGCCTGTGAACGCGTCGTGGCCGTAGCCCTCGAGCACGGAAATGGTGTCGACTCCAATCTCGTCTGCCAGCCGTGCCCGGGCGAGGAACGTGTCGACGAAGTCGGGATTCCAGGGCAAGTTGACCGAGATTCGTCGCCCGGTTGACGTGGGTGATGTCATAGCCAGGGGTCTCCTTCACTCACGGTCGCGGACAGCAACCAGATCTTGATGGTGCAGCGAACCTTGCCGTCGGCGTCCACGACTCGATCATCCTCGCGCATGCCCTGAGCGATGGCGTCGAGCATTCGTTCGCGGCCCAACGGCAGAAAGCCGAACGCTGACAGCATGAGCCACCAGTCATCGAAGCTGTCCCACCAGAGTTCTCGCTCAATCTCCTCGATGGTGACATCATCCAGGCGCCGACCATCGACTTCGCAAAGCAGAGCCAATTGGACCGCATGTCGAGGATCGAACTGGAGCTCAACTTCGGGCCACGCGACCCCGCGCCGCTCGAGCAGACCGAGCAGCCGCATTCCCGGTGAGCCGAAGAACGGGCCGCCGAGGATGGTCGCCGCGACACGGCCGCCGAGCCGGGTCAGACGTGTGGCTTCTTTAAGCAATTGCCGCGGACGCTCCGAGTAGGGAAGCACCAGGCCCAGGCCGACCGCGCTGGCCGAGCGGTCTCGCATACTGGTCGCCACCGCGTCTTCCTGGATGAATCGAGGTTGAATCGGCGACAGCCGAAATCGCTCCCTGGCCAGCTCAAGCTGCACTCGCGACAGGTCAACACCGACAAGCGTGCCTTTCGTCAGCAGCGGTTCTGCATGTGCGGCCACAGCGCCGGAGCCACAGCCCAGGTCGATGAAATCATCGCTCTCGGAAAGATTGAGACGTTGCACGAGCTCGGAGGCGGCCAGGTTGATCAGTTCGCCGGCCAACGCTTCGTATTGCGCTCCGCTGGCGTTGAACGCCTCGGCGATATCATCGTTGCGCACGTGCCTCGCTCCTTCAGATCAACCGCAAACGAGTCCGCCGATGTCTCACGATACCCCGCTGGTGATCGCCCACCGAACCACGATGGGACATGCGCCCGAGAACACCCTGCTCGGAATCCGTACAGCGTTACAAATGGGCTGCGATGGCGTCGAAATCGATGTCCAGTTGAGCGCCGACGGCATTCCCGTGCTGATTCATGACGATCTGCTCGACCGCACAACCAACGGCTCAGGGCCGGTCGCGGAAGCATCGTTGGCCAAACTGCAAGCGCTTGACGCCGGTCAAGGAGAACCCGTCCCGACCTTACGCGACGCGCTTGAGCTCATCAACGGACAGATGCTGTTCGTGATCGAACTCAAGATCTCTCCTGAAGCGGACGTCCCCGATTTGTGCGCCGCCGTGCTGGAGGAAATCGAGCGCGTCGACGCATTGCCCTGGACCTGGCTGTGGAGCTTCGATTCCGACACCGTGATCGAACTCGCGAATCGGGCGCCACGCGGTCGACGGATCGCTCACCTCTGTCTGACCCCGACGCCTGAGATCTGGCAGATCGCCGCAGAACACCGGCTCGACGGTATGTCCATGCATGCGACGGGTCTGACCGAGGCCAACGTGTCCGCCTGCCGGGCGCACGAGATGGCCGCGTTCATCTGGACGGTCAACGAACCGGCCGACATCTCGCGCTGTGTCAACTTGGGCGCAACGGGAATTGTTGGCGACTATCCAGAGCGAATTCAGGCCGCCTTGAGCGATGCTTAGCCGCCCGATTACCTGCTATGCTCGGAGCTTACGGAGGGGTGTAGCTCAGTTTGGCAGAGCAACGGTCTCCAAAACCGTAGGTCGCGGGTTCGAGTCCTGCCACCCCTGCCAGAGCAACCAACCTTCGATATGCCGAGGTGGTGGAACTGGTAGACACGCAGCGTTGAGGGCGCTGTGCTCATTGCGAGCGTAAGAGTTCGAGTCTCTTCCTCGGCACCACCCAACGGACAACCGCCGTTTCGCCAGTTGGCCCAACGACGGTTACCATGTCCTTACCGAGCGGAAGTGGCGCAGCGGTAGCGCGTCTCCTTGCCAAGGAGAAGGTCGAGGGTTCAAATCCCTTCTTCCGCTCCAGACAAATGCCCTCACCAGCCAGTGCGCTGAATCCCGATCTAGGCGACGTGGCCAAGTGGTAAGGCAGGGGTCTGCAAAACCCTGATCACCGGTTCGAATCCGGTCGTCGCCTCCAACTTCCCCCTTCATCCTTCCCTGACAACTACTCGTGCCAACCTTCGATCCCCGGACCGCGCTGATCGTCGTCGACATTCAAAACGACTTCGCGCACCCGGACGGCTCCCTCTACGTCAACGGCGCAGCCGAAGTCATCAACCACGCCAACACCGCAATCAGGCAAGCCGCCGAATCCGGCGCATTAATCGTTTACACCCAGGATTGGCATCCCGAGCACACACCCCATTTCGAACCCGATGGAGGCCTCTGGCCGGTCCACTGCGTCGCCGACACCTGGGGAGCCCTGTTCCACGACGATCTCGAAATCAACGCCGAAGAAATCGTACGGAAGGGAGTCGACGGCGCAGACGGCTATTCCGGCTTCACCACGAGGGACCCACAGACCGGCGACAAAACGCCGACAATCCTCGAATCCCTACTCCGCTCCGCTGGCATCAAGCGTTGCGTCGTCCTAGGACTAGCAACCGACTACTGCGTCAAGGAAACAGCCGCGGATGCTCGCCGCCTGGGGTTCTCCGTCATCGTCCCAACCGCCGGCATCGCAGCAGTCAATCTACAGCCCGACGACGGCAAAACTGCCCTGTCTGAGCTCGCTGAACTCGGCGTTAATATCGACTAGTGTTCTGCTGTTCTAGGAATACCCTAGTTAACGCTGATCCCCGCTTCCCCCCTCTGCGGGGGAAGCTGCCGAAGGCTGAAGGGGGGTCCCTGCTCGGCCTGCCACACCAGTTGTTCAGAGGTCCCTAGCAGTGAACACACCGCCGCCGCTCTTCATCGATCTTTACGAACTAACCATGTCGCAGGTCTACTACGACCGCAACATGACGCGCAACGCCGTCTTCGAGCTAACCGTCCGCAGCTTGCCAGACGGTTGGGACTACCTGATCGCCGCCGGACTCGACCGAGCGCTCAACTTCCTCGAGTCGCTGAGCTTCGGCGACGAAGAGCTCGACTATCTGGCCACGCTTCCCCAATTCGACAACGCCTTCCTCAAGCAGCTTCGTGAGTTCCGCTTCACCGGTGAGGTCTGGGCTCCGCCCGAAGGCACAATCGTCTACGAGCACGAGCCGCTAATCCAGGTCATCGCGCCCCTGCCGCAGGCGCAGATCGTCGAGACCGCGATGATCAACCAGATCGCCTACCCGACCCTGGTCGCGAGCAAGGCAGCACGAACCATCGACGCCGCCGCCGGCCGACCAGTCATCGAGTTCGGAGGCCGACGAGCCCACGGCTCCGAAGCCGCAATCGAGGCCTCCCGAGCCGCCTACATCGCCGGCTTCGACGCCACCTCCTCCATCGAAGCCGGCCGACGATACGGCGTTCCCGTCACCGGAACGATGGCCCATAGCTTCGTGCTCGCCAGCCACAGCGAAGGTGACGCGTTCGATGCGTTTGTATCCCGCTACCCCGGAACGACCCTGTTGGTCGATACCTACGGCTCCGAGTCAGGTGTAACCAACGCCATCAAAACCGCGAAGCGCTTCGGCGTCGGTTCCGTCGGAGCAATCCGAATCGACTCCGGCAACTTCCGCAACGAGTCGTGGCAGGCCCGCATCAAGCTCGACACCGTCGGCCTGCAGGACGTGCGAATCGTCGCCAGCGGCGGTCTCGACGAATACCAAATCGCTGAGTTGGTCGCCTCAAACGCACCAATCGACATATTCGCCTGCGGCACCGCAATCGTCGCTCCGCCCGACGCCTCGACCCTGGACGCCGCCTACAAGCTCGTCGAGTACGACGGCCAGCCGGTCCGAAAACTGTCAGTTGGTAAGCCAAGCATTGGCGCTCGCAAACAAGTCTGGCGACAGGCAGACCACGACCACATCGGTCGTTGGGATCAACAACCCGCTTCGCCAGGCGACCCATTGTTGAGCCGGATGATCGCCAACGGTGAACGCACGCCGGCATCGCAGGATTCGTTGGAAGCAATTCGACACCGAGCCGCTGTCGGACGCATTCCGCGCCGCGTGGACATCGACCCGTCGTTGTTAGACTGAAACCGACCTATACCCCGTAGGGAGTTACCTGATGTCCGAAACCCGAACCGACACTCCGGGAGTTGTCATCCCGATCTGGGATGACGAACTCGCCGACTTTGAAACCGAAGCGACCGCCTTCCGCGCCCAGGAGCGCCAGGAGGTCGAGTTCATGCTCTACCGCCTGCGACAGGGCGTCTACGGCCAGCGCCAGGCCGACGTGCACATGAACCGGATCAAGCTGCCGATGGGCGGCGTGACGTCGGATCAACTCGACGGCCTCGCGGAAGTCTGCGAGACCTTCGCCCCCCTGCGCAAGGGTCACATCACCACGCGCCAGAACATCCAGGTGCACTTCGTCCCGCTCGACCAGATGCCCGACATGCTGCGCGTCCTGGGCACAGTCGGGCTCTCTTCACGTGAAGCCTGCGGCAACACCGTCCGCAATGTCACCGCCGACCCCTGGGCCGGGATTATGCCCGACGAGGTCTTCGACCCCACGCCCTACGCCGGCGCATTCGTCCGCTACTGGGTTCGCAATTCCATCACGCAATTGCTCCCACGCAAGTTCAAGGTCTACTTCACCGGACGCGAAGCCGACTCGGCGATCGCCGCAATCCACGACCTCGCGTTCTTCTCGCAGGTCCGGATCATCGACGGCGAAGAGGTACGCGGATTCCGTGTCATGGTCGGTGGCGGCCTCTCGACGATGCCCAAGCCGGCGCTGCTGCTGGCAGACTTCGTCCCGATGTCTGAATTCCTCACACTCTCCGAGGCGGTCATCCGCATCTTCAACGCAGCCGATGAGCTGCGCAAGAACATTCTCAAGGCGCGGATCAAGTTCCTTGTTCATCGCGTGGGCGCGGAAACGTTCCGCGAAATGGTCGACGAGGAGCTCAAGAAGAGCTGGTCCGCCGAGTCCCCGCCGCTTGAGGAATTGCTTTACCTCGACGACGAGGCAGCCGATGTCCGCACGCCGGCGGTCTCTCCGCCCCAGCCGAATGGCGATGCTGCGCAATTCGAGCGCTTCGTCTTCAGCAACGTGCGACCACAGGTTCAAGAGGGTTACTCGGCAGTCGAGGCCTCAATCGACCAGGGCGATCTCTCTCCAGAACAGTTCCGCGGACTCGCCGAGATTCTGCGCAAGTACGGACGCGAGCGCGCTCGCTCGACGCCGCAGCAGAATTTCGTCCTGCGCTGGATTCCCAACGAGTGTGTCTACGCTGTCTGGCGAGAACTTGACGCGCTCGGCATGGGTGCGCCGGATGCGCAAGAAATCGAGGATGTCGTCTCCTGCCCCGGTACCGACAGTTGCAAGTTGGGCATTACCTCTTCGATGGGCCTCAACCGCGCCGTCCAGGAGCGGGTACGTGCGCTCAACATTGACGACCCGGTGACCCGCAAGATGCGCATCCACATGAGCGGCTGCCCGAATAGCTGCGGTCAGCACCACATCGCCGACATCGGCTTCCACGGCGCCGCGATCAAGGTCGGCAACCGCCAGATTCCCGCCTATCACCTGTTCGTCGCCGGTACCTACCGGACCGAGGAAATGCGGCTAGGCACGCTCGTGCCGAAAATCCGCCTGCCAGCCAAGCGCGTCCCCGACGCGGTCGAGCGGGTCATCAACCTGTACCAGTCCGACCGCGAGAGCGACGAAGAGCTGTTCAGCACCTGGTTCGACCGAGCCGGTCTCGTACCAATCCAGGAAACGCTCAAGGATCTCACCCTGCCGCCCGAATTCTCAGCCGACACCCTACCAATGTTCATCGACTGGGACCGCAAGGACATCTACGTCCTCGAACGAGGCGAAGGAGAGTGCGCCGTCTAACTCCCAAGAGCTCCCCCTTTCGGGGGAGATATCACGCCTGGGCTCCTCTCTCCCCCCCTTGCGGGGGGAGATGTCACGGAGTGACAGAGGGGGGGTCCCTCCTCCACCATGATCACCGAGCGCCGCCGTCAACGCCTCCACTCCGTGCTCGAACGCCGCCACGACGATCTCGTCGTCGTGCTCGAGAACGTCCACGACCCGCACAACGCCTCCGCCATCCTGCGCAGTTGCGACGCCTTCGGCGTCGGTCGAGTCGACCTCGTCTACACCAACCAGGTCTTCCCCAAGATCTCTAGCGGCGTGGCAGCCCAGGTTGACAAGTGGCTCCAGATCGACCGCTTCGAAACCACCGAGTCATGCGTCTCGGCGCTCCACGATCAGGGCTTACAGGTATATGCGACGCAACTGACCGACGACGCGCAGGACTATCTGAACGTCGACTTCGCCGGACCATCGGCAATCGTGCTCGGCAATGAGCACGCCGGCTGTTCAGAAGAGATGGTCAAACTCGCCGACGCCGCGATCATCATTCCCATGGTCGGATTCGTCCAATCCCTCAACGTCTCCGTCGCCGCCGCCGTCCTCCTGGCCGAAATCGCCCGCCAGCGCCGCACAATCACCCCGCCCTGGACCCCAGGCAAAACCGCCCTCCACCAGGCCTGGATCGAACGCGAAACCACTCCCCACTAACCTCCCTGCCCTTCCCCTCTCTCCCCTTGCAAGGGGAGATGAGTTACTTCCTTCCCAACTCCCCCCTGCGGGAGGGAGTGCCGCTCCCCCTTCCCCTCTCCCCCCTTGCAAGGGAAGATGCCGCTCCCCATTCCCCTCTCCCCCCTTGCAAGGGAAGATGCCGCTCCCCATTCCCATCTCCCCCCTTGCGGGGGGAGATGCCGAAGGCAGAGGGGGGGTCCTCCCTCCCTCCCTCCCTCCCCCTCGCAAGGAACCACCCCCAACCACACTTGACAATCCCAACCCAATCCCACATATTTAGAACACACTATCTAACGACCGCCCGGAGTTCATCAACCATGCCCAACACCCCTACCAATACCCCCGCCAACCCCCTGGCCAACCCGCCCTCTCCCCGACGCTGCCATCGCATACTCCAGGCCCACCACCTCCGCTGCCAGGGACGCTCCCTCCGACAGATCGCCGCCGAACTCGGCTGCGCCCACCCCACCGTCTCCGCCTACCTCCGCGACCTCCAGCTTCACCGCTCCCACATCCTTCACACTGTCGCTGCCGACCGCCTGCTCGACCAGGTCCACCTGCTCACCCAACCCGAATCCGACCCCGCCCAACACCGCCAACACGTCGCCGCCGCGCGCGAGCTGCGCCTCTTGCTCCGCGACTTGCCCCAACTCCATGAACTTGACGAACAGCAGCGCGAGCAACTAGTGGCTGCTCGCAACGCCCCCGCCATCGCCATCGCCAGAACTCTCCACTACGCCGCCGCCAGCGACGGACACGCCCGCTATATCGGCGGGCCGATGCTCGGTCGATGCCTGTCCGATTGCCCCATGTGCCGCCCCGAACTCTTCGAAGGCGAATCCGCCCTGGCCCCCGTCACGCTCTCCCTGACCCACAACGAACCTACCGAACCTGAACCCACTGAACCTGACGACGATCTACCCCCGCAAATCACATCGGAACCTGACCCAATCCGACAGAACCTGACCAAATCTGACCACCCCTCCGACGAATTCCCCGCGCCTGACACGGAATTCGACGAACTCCCCGAAAATTCACTCCCTCAAGTCAATTTCGGCCCTCAACACCCTGCAAGCTGGGACAACCCTTTCGGCTACATCCCAAGACAGGGCGCCGAGATCCCCCTCGTCCGCCAGCTCTTCGGCCAGAATCCCTTCGGCTCACGGCAATGAGCCAACTGGCCGCTCACCTCAGTCCGCTAGCCGGTGACGCACGACCGTCGTGTAGCATCGCCTTGGACACCAAATCTTCAAACACGAAGGAGCTCCGCATGGCCGAATACAGCGGCAGGTTGCCGGTGGCAACCCCCGAATCGAAGCCCTATTGGGACGGGCTCAAAGAACACAAACTGATGCTGCCCACCTGCCAAGATTGCGGCAGCCCTCACTTCTACCCACGACCGTTCTGCCCCAAGCCCGAGTGCTTTAGCTGGAACATCGGCTGGAAGCAAGCCTCCGGCAAGGGCAAGGTCTACACCTACGTCATCTCCCACCAGCCGATTCCGCCCTACGGCGTCGACAACCCGCCGCCGTACGTGATCGCCGTGATCGAGCTCGATGAGGGCCCGCGCCTTATGTCGAACCTGATCATCGACGACCCCTACACGACCACCGTCGACATGGACGTCGAGATCGTCTTCGACGACGTGACCGATGAGGTCACGCTGCCCAAGTTCAAGCCCATTCAAGCATCGAGCTAACCGCCGACAACTAGCAACTTCCTGGAACGGAGACCACTTATGGATCAGATTCGACACAAGGTCGCCATCGTCGGCGCTGCCGAGACCGATGATTTGGGACAACTGCCTCACATGTCTCGGCTCACGCTGCACGCGCAGGCCGCCAAGAACGCGCTCGACGACGCCGGCATGTCGCTGGCCGATGTCGATGGCCTGCTCTGCGCCGGCGCCATTCCCAACGAGGTTGCCGAGTACCTCGGCATCCAGCCGCGCTACATCGACGGCACGTCCGTCGGCGGCTGCTCGTTCATGATTCACGTGCGCCACGCCGTGGCCGCGATTATGGCCGGCTACTGCGATGTCGCCCTGGTGACTCATGGCGAGAGCGGACGCTCCGGCGTCGACGCTCCGCGCGGCGGCTCTGCATCGTCGCCGGGCGGACAGTTCGAGTCGCCATTCGCCATCGGCGGCGCGCCAACGACGTTCTCGATCCCCGTGCTGCGTCACTTCCACGAGTACGGCACGACCAAGGAACACCTCGCGCACATCGCCGCAGCGACGCGCGCCTGGGCCAACCTCAATCCGATGGCCCTGATGGGCAGCCACCGTCGATCAGCGGAACGCGGCGGCGGTCCGATCACGCCGCAGGACGTGCTCAACTCGCGGATGATCTGCTACCCGTTCAACCTGCTCGACTGCTGCGTCGTCGCCGACGGTGGCGGCGCGCTCGTGCTCGTCTCGGAAGAGCGGGCCAAGGACTTCGCCAAGGACCCGGTCTACGTCCTCGGCGCGGGCGAGGCTGCTGCACACTGGATGGTCTCGCAGATGCGCGACCACACCACGGCCGACGGTTACCGCATCTCCGGCGACGCGGCCTACAAGAGCGCTGGCCTGGGCCCGCAGGACATCGACCACTGCATGTTCTATGACGCCTTCACGTTCACCCCGCTGATGGCGGCCGAGGACCTGGGCTTCGTGCCCAAGGGCGAGGGCGGCCCCTTCTTCGCCGAGACCAAGACCGGCCCCGACGGCGAGGTCATCTACAAGTCCGGCCCCGGCGGAGACTTCCCGATGAACACCAACGGCGGAGGCCTTTCGTACTGCCACACCGGCATGTACGGGATGTTCGCCATCATCGAGTCGGTCCGCCAGCTCCGAGGCGAAGGCGGCGACCGCCAGGTCCCCAACGTCAACGTCAGCATGGCCCACGGCCCAGGCGGCATGTTCGCCTCAGCCGGCACCCTCATCCTCGCAAACGCATAGCATGGACCCATGGTCACCAAAGCGCCTCCAGAGCTAATCACCGCCGATGACCTGCTGAAACTGTCCGCTGACGGCTTCTACGGCGAGTTGGTGAGAGGGGAGCTTTGCGAGGACATGCCTCCCGGTGTCCAACATGCCGAGATAGTCGCCAGGCTCATCGCGCTCCTGTTCCCTTTCGTAGATGCAAGGAAACTGGGCAGGGTTATGGGCGACGGAGGTGTCCGAATCGAACGCGCGCCCGACACGGTTCGTGCGCCCGACTTGGCATTCTTCGCGTTGGAACGACTGCCAGCCGAAGTCGCAATTCCCGGTTACGCCGATGTCGTTCCCAATCTCGTGGTAGAAGTACAGTCGCCGAATGACGGACGATGGAAGCTCCACGACAAGGCTCACATGTGGCTGTATTACGGTGCGGAAGCTGTCTGGGTAGTCCAGCCAGAGAGTCGCAGCGTGGATGTCTACCGATCAGGACGGAACACCATCAGGTTGAGCGGTACAGACTCGCTTGAAGGTCTTGATGTCCTCCCAGGCTTCAGCTGCGAGCTCGAGGCGATCTTTGGCCCCCAGCCAGAGCCGACGCCGCAAGAAGCTGGAGATCAGTCAACTGCTGGCGCGTAATGACCTGACCGGTGGATCCGGTCGACGCGCCAGCAGAACACTGACCGCGGCCGTCAGCAGCAGCCCGATAAAGACGAAGTAGATCAGGTCGTACGAGCCTCGGCTATCGATCACCAGTCCCGAGACAAACGGGCCGAAGGCGTTGAGCAAGAGCTGCGGTGGCGCAGTGACCGAGCGAATCCGGCCGACCGAGTAACGGCCAAAGTAGTCGGGAAACGAAATCCGGTTGAGCGGAAGCTGCGCGCCGAACGCAAGTCCATGCCAGATCGCGAAGACGAACGCCATCCAGACAGAGTCGATCAGCACGAACCAGACGAGCGCGCTAGTCGTGACCAGGATCACGAGTGGTAATGAGTAGCGCACCGGCAGACGCTGCCGCAGTTCTCCGCCCAGCACACCACCGATGATTCCCATTCCGGCCCACACCGCCAACGCGGTCCGTGCCGTGTCGGCGCCGATGCCATTCTGCGTCATGTGTGAGACAAAGGTGAAGTTCACCGAACCGCTGACAGCCATCAGGATCGTCGTTCCGATGAGCAGCAGCCAGAAGGCTCGAGTGCGCAGCGCCTCGCGAACCGTCCAATCCGGGTCCGACGCGAGTAGTGACTGGCCCTCGCCGCCTGCTACCGAGGCTCGAACAGAACGGCCATCTGGTTGCAAACCCACATCCTCTGGGCGGCGGCGGATGATCAGTGACGGCAGCCAACCAATCACGATCACAAGCAACGCCATCAAAAAGAAGGCCTCCCGCAATCCTCCGAGCCAAATGCCGGCAGAGATCACCAGCGGGAAAATCATCATCCCGCTGCGAGTCCCGACCATCGTTATACCCATGGCCGACCCACGACGGCGAATGAACCAGTTCGAGATGACGACGACCACCGCAATGTCAACAACCGCGACGGTCAGTCCACGTCCCACGCCCCAGATCAGCAGGAACTGCCACAGGGTGGACATGAATCCCAGGCTGACCAACAGCCCAGCCACAACGCCGACCGAGCCAAAGAGCAACCAGCGTGCGCCGTGCCGGTCGGCGATCGGTCCGACGAAAGAGGCAATCGCCCCGCCACCGATGCCGCCGATCACCATGGACAGGGCGATCGATGCCGTGCTCCAGCCATACTCTGATTGCAGTTCCGGGGTGATTGCGCCCAGGACGGGATTGAAGAATGTCACGGCAGCGAACGACGACATCGACGCCGCGGCGACAATCCACCAGCCCGCGAACACCCGGCGAAACGGCCGGCGATAGAGCAATCCCGGCAGACGTTCCCGGCGTCGGAGCAGCAGGCGGCTTTGAGGGTCGGCAGGCTTGCTCATCGACGCCATTACCCTAGCGCTAGACATCGCGCCACACGAGAAGCGGAGGGGCCATGCCTGAGTCGCCGCCTCAATCAGCCTTCAAGTCGAACCTGCGCATCGGGGTGACCACCGAGCTGAATGACAGAGCCGGTGACCGCCTCCGACCAGTTGCGCCCGGCGCCGAAATCGTGCTGCTCGACACTAACGGTTGCTGGTCCGTAGATCCTGGTCGTCTCGACGCGTTCTTCTTCTCCGAAGACCTGTACTACCTGCCTGAAGCGGCAGGCGCATTCATCAACCTGCTGGAGTCAGCGCCGCCGAAGTGGATGCAGACCGCCAGCACCGGCGTTGACCATGCACTCTTTGCCTACTTGCTGGATTCCGGCGCCGTGGTGACAAACTCGCCCGGAGTTCATGGCGGCCCCATCGCCGAGTACGTGTTCGCCTACATCCTCAGTCACGCGAAGCGACTCCCGCAGCACGCCGCCAACCACACCGACCGGCAATGGACGCCGCTCGATTCGGTCGAACTGGCCGGGCAAACGCTCGGCGTCGTCGGCTACGGCGGCATCGGCGAAGCCTGCGCCAGGCTCGCCAAAGCATTCGGGATGCGAACGATCGCGACCAAGCGACGTCCGCCGAGCGACGTCTTCCTGGACCGGCATCTCGCACCCGACCAACTGCATGAGCTACTCGCTGCCAGCGATTATGTCGTAATCTGCTGCCCGCTGACCGATCAGACGCTCGACCTGATCGACGCGGACGCAATCGCGACGATGCGGTCCCACGCACTTCTGATCAATGTCGCGCGCGGCCGTGTGGTCGACCACGACGCCTTGGGCGAAGCGCTCCGAACCGGAGGCATTGCCGGCGCCGTGCTGGATGTCGCGCCACTCGAGCCGCTCCCGCCCGACTCGCCACTCTGGGAGCTTCCCAACTGCCAGATCACGCCTCATGATTCTTGTCACGTCGATGCCTCATACTTGCGCACGGCAGAGTTCTTCTTCACTAATCTCGTCCACCTCGCCAACGGTGAGCCCCTGGAGTGGGTCGTCACCGACATCGAGCTCAGCAATCCCAGCGAGGGAGACGTCTAGGAGCGCACATGACCACTTCCAACAGCACACATCCACCCGGACCACTCGCAGGCGTTCGCGTCCTTGATCTCACCTGGGTTTTGGCCGGACCTTACGCCGCGATGATCCTCTGCGATCTCGGCGCTGAAGTGGTCAAGGTCGAGCGGCCGCCGCATGGTGATGTCGCCCGCACGACCG
Organism: Dehalococcoidia bacterium; assembly: GCA_965261715.1. Lineage (GTDB taxonomy): Bacteria > Chloroflexota > Dehalococcoidia > Bin125 > Bin125 > Bin125. The sequence continues at coordinate 1,012,424 of OZ253471.1, read as the reverse complement.
GACCGTTCGTCAACAACGAGTCGATGTACTTCCAATCGGTCAATCGCGGTAAGCGCAGCATCTCCATCGATTTGCGATCAGACGAAGGACGCGACATCTTTCTTCGCCTCGTCGATCAGGCCGACGTCGTGATGGAGAACTTCACGCCCGGCGTGATGGACAAGCTTGGCATTGGGCCGGACGCGCTGCTGAAGCGGAATCCACGGCTGATCTTCGCCTCCACCTCAGGATTTGGACAAACGGGTCCCTGGAGCAATCGGCCGGCCCTCGACATCATCGTCCAGGGCATGGGCGGCGTGATGAGCATCACCGGATATCCCGACGAACCGCCCGCCAGACCCGGAACCTCAATCGGCGACATCTGCGGCGGCCTCTACACCGCCATTGGTATCCTCGCCGCGCTGCGCGAGCGGGACTACAGCGGGCAGGGACAGTCGGTCGACATCTCGATGCTCGACTGCCAGATCGCCATCCTCGAAAACGCGGTCGCGCGCTACTTCACGACCGGCAAAGAGCCGGGACCGCTTGGTACTCGGCATCCGTCGGCGACGCCGTTCCAGGCTTTCCCCACGGCTGACGGTTGGATGGTGGTCGCCCTGTCCTGGGGTGTCGCCACGCAATGGGAGTTGTTCTGCGCCGAGCTCGGACTGCCTGAGTTGGTCGGCGATGAGCGCTTTGAGACCTCATTCAAGCGCACCGAGAACCATGCCGAGTTGGAGCCGACCCTGTTTGAAGCCACCCGCAAGCAGAACACCGACTACTGGGTCACGGTGCTCTCCCAGTACGGCGTTCCTATTGGGCCGCTCAACACGATCGGCCAGGCCGTCAACCAGGAGCAGATTGCGGCTCGCGAGATGATTACGACCGTTCAGCATCCAATCGCAGGCGCCGTCAAGATGGCGGCGTCTCCGCTCAAACTCTCGCGTACTCCAGGTCGCGTCTACGGATACGGTCCAGTCTTTGGCCAGGACACCGCAGCAGTCCTCGACGAATGGCTTGATATCCCGGCGGAGGAGACCGCGAGCCTGGAAGAGGCTGGTGTTGTGTTGACCAAGGGTGGCCCCGATATCGCCGCGTATCTCAAGGCATAGGACTCAATGTGTCGTTCAAATCACGACTGGACAGAATCCGTGAAACGCTGACACACCGTCTGCGGCCGGATCCGATTGAGATTGAGCTGGATGTTGTCGAGCAGCTGGTCGTTCAGCATCTGTTGCTCGTCGAGCAGGCGTCGTTTGCGGAGCTGGTCGATGCAGTCCTGGCGGCACGACCAACGGCAGACCAACAGCAGGTTCGCCTGTCGTTGATTCGCTTCGAGTCGTTCCGGTTGGTCCAGCGCATCCTCCACCCTGAGTTGGAGCCTGGGAAGCAGATGTCGTTTACGCTCACTGCTGACGGAAAACGGCTGAAGGCCGTGATTCCGAACCAGCCGCGCTCCAGGATTCAAACCTGGCTCTAGACCCACGCAGACGAAACAACCGAAGCACGAGAAGCAGGAACATTAGGAGTAGGTGGCAATGGCGAAGTTCAAGGTCTACCACGTCGATTCGCGCCCCGATCGCCAGCCGCATGTGGCGGAAGCAGAGCAGTTGGCCAAGGCCGACGCTGAGCTCGTGGCATTGTCTCTCGATCAGCAGCAGGACATTCCCGCTCACGTCACCGACGCCGACGGGATCATCTGCGGCTATCGACAGGTGGGCAAAGACGTCTTCGACGCTGCGCCGAACCTCAAGGTTGTCGTTCGCTACGGCATTGGCTTCGACAACATCGACTGGCAAACGGCGATTGACTACGACATCGTCGTCTGCAACATCACCGACTACTGCATCAACGAAGTCGCGACGCACGCGATGTCGCTCTTGCTGGCGCTCAACCGGAAGTTGGTTGCGCACAACAATGCAGCTCGCTCGGGCGAACGAGTGCCGCTGGGACCGTCGGGGCCGCTCTACGGCGAGACGTTGGGTCTCGTCGCATTCGGGCACATTGCGCATCAGGCCGCGATTCGGGCTCAGGGCTTCGGTCTCAACGTGATTGCATATGACCCGTTTCAGGATCCTGCGGTCGCCGAAGCCGCTGGGGTGCGCTTGACGTCATTGGAAGAGGTAATGCAGGCCGACTACGTCTCCGTGCACCCGCCGCTGAGTCCGGAGACTCGAGGGATCGTCGGGGCCGCTGAATTGGCGATGATGAAGTCGACCGCATACCTGATCACCACCTGTCGAGGCGGCGTCGTCAGCGAGTCAGCGCTGTACGACGCGCTCAAGAACGGACAGATCGCCGGCGCCGGTGTCGATGTGTGGGATCCGGAACCAGTGCACAAGGATCACCCGCTGCTTGAGTTCGACAACGTGATCGCCACGCCGCACTCTGCCTACTACTCCGACGCCTCGGCGCCGCTACTGCTCCAGCGTGTCGGAGAGGCGGCCGCAGACGTACTACAGGGCTACATGCCGCGCTCCGTGGTGAACAAGGCGGTGCTGGACAAGGTGTCGCTCTCGCCGCACCCCGACCGCTAGGAATGCTCTGATCCTCGCTTCCCCCCTCGCGGAGACCCTTGCAACACTCTCGATTCCCCTCTCCCCCCTTGCGGAGACCTTTGCAAAACTCATGATTCCCCTCTCCCCCCCTTGCGGGGGGAGATGTCACGGAGTGACAGAGGGGGGGTCCGCCGCCAGCGACCAGATAGGCCTGGAGATGGGGAACCCCCCTCTGCCTTCGGCATCTCCCCCGCAAGGGGGGCGAAGGGGACTTATTCAAAGATCTCCTTGCGGGGGGAGATGTCACGGAGTGACAGAGGGGGGGTCCCTAGTCGGCCACCGTCGGGGGTTATTCAAGAGATTCTTGGAGGCCGCTCACGTTGGCCCCGCATCTCAGTCCCTGCCACATGTTCCCAGCAGAGGCCCGAAACTCGCTCTCAACGGACTACCTGCCATGCCGAGGTAAGCGGACGGACAGACGGCATGAATTTTCATGTCATCGTGTACGCTTTTTGCAACGTAGATGACAGATCGACTTTTCGCGAGTGGAGGTTCCTGAATGCGACCAAACACGGTGAAACAGCTGTGGGCCGAGGGCAAGCCCGCCTTTGGCGCCTGGCTCTCCACCTGCTCCACGCTCGCGGCCGAGTCGATGGCACACCAGGGCTGGGATTGGCTCGTCGTTGACGGAGAGCACTCCCCTGTCGACCTGCTGACCATGGTCCAGATGTTCCAGGCGATCTCCACGACCGACACCATCCCGATGGCGCGCGCGCACTGGAATGACCCGGTCGAAATCAAGCGAATCCTCGACGGCGGCGCCTATGGTGTCGTGATTCCCTGGGTCAACAACCGCGCCGAGGCGGAACAAGCGGTCAGCGCGGTTCGCTATCCGCCCGACGGCCTGCGTGGCTTCGGCGCGTACCGTGGCTTCCTCTATGGCGGCGCCGACTACGGCACCGAGGCCAACAACGAAATCGCCTGCATCATTCAGATTGAGACGGTCGACGCCGTCAACAACATTGACGAGATCCTCAGCGTCCCGGGCATCGACGCGACCTGCATTGGCCCGGCCGACCTGGCAATGTCGATGGGCATTCCGGTCCGACCTGACAACCCGCACCCCGACCACGTCGCGCTCTGCGCGGAAGTGTTGGCCGGCTCGCAGCGAATTGACAACCGCGTGGCTCCGGGCATCTTCACGTCGGGTCCGGTCGAGGCCAAGCGCCGCGCGGAAGAGGGCTGGCTCTACATCCCGTCCGGCAGCGACTCTCAGTTCATGTCACAGGCTTCGTCGCAGGGACTACGCACCGTCCGCAGCTACGGCCAGGACTAGACGTGGCCTGGACCGGGCGGGAAGCGCCCGAGACCCGTCATCGCTTTGCCGCATCCGACCTGCGCGGCTTCACTTCCGCCGTGTTGCAGTCGTATGGCGTACCGGCCGACGACGCGGAGATCGGCGCGGATGTCCTGGTCGACGCCGATCTGGTCGGCATTGAGTCTCACGGGATCGCACATTTGCCCTGGCACATCGGCTATGCGCCGGGCTTTGAATCGGGCGTCGTCAACCCAACTCCCGAGATCAAGGTGCTGCGCGAGACTCCGGTATCAGCCGCCTGGGACGGCGACGGCGGATTCGGCACGATCGTCTGTCAGAAGGCGATGTCGACCTGCATCGAGAAGGCCAAGACCAGCGGCATGGGCATGGTGACCGTGCGCAACGGCCGACACTTCGGCGCGGCCGGCTACTACGCGCACATGGCGGTCGAGCACGACCTGATCGGCATGGCGATGTGCAATGTGCCGCCGATCGCTGTCGCATCGGGCGGCAAGGGACGCGTCTTCGGCACCAACCCAATCGCCATGGCCGCTCCAATTGAAGACGGCACGCCGTTCCGGCTCGACATCGCCACGACCGCGGTCGCAGGCGGGAAGCTGGAAATCGCCGGACGGCAGGGTAAGCCGCTGCCTGAGGGTTGGGCCGTCGACGAAGACGGCAACCACAGCGACGACCCATTCATCCTGCGCAAGAACGGCGGGCTGCTACCGCTCGGTTCGACAATCGAGACGAGCTCGCACAAGGGCTATGGCCTCGGGCTGATGGTCGACATCATGTCCGGTGTGCTGTCGGGTGACGGTTCCGGCCTGTTCTCACCGCGAGGGCAGAATCTGGTCCAGGGACAGTGGTTCGCCGCGTGGCGAATCGACCTGTTCTGCGATCCCGACGAGTTCAAGTCCAATATGAAGGAAATGGCCGACGCGATCCGTGAGGTCGCGCCGGTTGACGGCGTCGAACGAGTCGTGATTCCGGGTGATCCGGAAGAGATGGCCCGCGCCGACCGCTCCGAGAACGGCGTCCCCTTGGACGAAGAGACAATCGAACAACTGATCGCGCTGGGAGAACAGCGCGGCGTTTCATTCCCGGCTCCACCAGGCAAAGGCGGATAAAGATGACCACGGTCAACGCCAAGATCGACGCCTTGATTGAGACCATCCTCGACAACTACGGCCGTGCGGCCGGAGTGTTCGACCCCAACCGACTTGAGGTATGGGAGGAGCTGGGTCTGACTATGTCCCAGCTTCGTGTCCTGTACATGCTGCAAGCGGGACCGGGTACGCCGGCCGGGTCGGTTGCGGCGCAGCTCAAGGTCCGTCCCTCGACTGCGACCGGCATCATCGACCGACTGGTGCGCGACGGCCTGGTGCGGCGCGAGCGCGACGACCAGGACCGCCGACGGGTCCGGATCTGGCTGACGGAACGCGGGATGCGAGTCATCAATGAACTGCGCGCTCGCAACCGCGCGCAAATCTGGAAGATCTTCCGCAACTTCAGCGAGCAGCAGTTGTACGATATCGACCGCACGTTCACATTGCTCACCTCTGAGGCAGAGCGCCAGGGCGTGCTCGCACCGTGGCCCCCCGATCCAGAGGTGATGTGATGTCGACGAGGCTGCCAGGTTCGCCGAACGGCCAAGCTGGCGCCCCGTCAGGACCGCTCCCCACGCCTTCCAGCGGTCCTCCCATGGGAATGCCAGGCATGGGCGAGGTCCCTCCCGGTTGGATGCTGCCTCAGCGCCGCAAGGTGCTGATCATGGTGTGCGTCATGTTGGCGCTGTTCCTGGCGGCGCTCGACCAGACCATCTGGAGCGTCGCCGCGCCCAAAGCGGTCGGCGATCTCGGAGGCCTCAACCTCTTCGCCTGGCCTGCCACCTCCTACTTGCTCGGCTCAACTGTCATCGTTCCGATCATCGGCAAACTCTCCGATGTCTACGGCCGCAAACCGTTCCTGCTCGCCGGCATTGTGATCTTCCTCATCGCCTCTGCGTTGTGTGGCGCGGCCGGGAGCATGTGGGAACTAATTGGGTTCCGGCTGCTGCAGGGGTTCGGCGCCGCCTTCATCATGGCCAACGCCTTCACGACGATGGGCGACTATTTCGCGCCTGCCGAGCGCGGCCGCTGGGCCGGAATCATCGGCGGGACGTTCGCCCTGGCCAGCATCATCGGACCGCTCGCGGGCGGCGTGCTGACTGACGAACTCTCCTGGCGCTGGGTCTTCTACATCAACATCCCCGTTGGTGGAGTGGGGCTGCTCGCCATCGCCATGATCATGCCGCGACAAAAGCCGCAGCATCGCAACCGGCAGCCGACAGACTGGCTCGGGGCCGGCTTGCTGATTGTCGCCGTGACGCCGCTGCTGCTGGCGTTCTCGATGGGCGGCAACCAGTTCGGATGGCTCGATTCACCGATCGTCGCCTGTCTGATCGTGGCCGTGATCGCCGCCCTGGCTTGGTGGAGGACCGCCCGACGCAAGGGCGAGCACGGCATCATGCCGCTGCCGATGTTCAAGAACCGCGTCTACCTCCTCTGCACCATCGTGATGTTCGCGATTGGCATCGCGATGATGGGCGCGTTGTTCAATCTGCCGTTCTTCCTCCAGGGCGCGCAGGGCATCTCGGCCACAAACTCCGGGTTGGTGACGCTGCCGATGAGCCTCGGCGTCGTTCCGATGTCTGTGATCACAGGGCAGATTCTCGCCCGGACCGGGCAATACAAGATCCTCGCGATCGTCGGTTCCGCCGGCGCGGCAGTCGCACTCTTCCTGCTCTCGACGCTCGATGTCGATTCCAACCTCAACTATGCCCGGCTCTATATGTTCCTCATGGGCGCCTCCATGGGTACATTGATGCCGCTCTATTCACTGCTGATGCAGAACGCTCTGCCATTCAGTCTGCTCGGCGTGGGCACAGCCACGAATCAATTCTTCCGACAAATTGGCGCTGCCATCGGCGTCTCCTTATTCGGCGCGATGATCGTCAGCGGATTCTCCAGTCAGCTCACGAAGGCATTCCCGACCGGCTTCGACGCGCTCAAAGAGCGCCCAGAGACCTTGCTCAATCCCGACAGGTTGGAAGGATTCCGGCAGAGTCTTGAGCAACAGGCGCCGGGCAGCTCGGAGGCCGTGATCATGACTGCCCGGGAGGCGTTGGCCGTCCCTGTGACCGATGCCTTCCTGTATTCTTCGATCTTGATGCTCGTCGTGCTTGTCGTGGCCATCATCCTGCCCCGGGTCAAATTCCAGACTCAAGCGGAAATGATGGCCAATGCCCGTGCGATGGCCGCCGCCAACAGACCACCCGGAGCGCCCGCGGGACCACCCGGCATGCCTGTGTCTCCTTCGGGTAGACCGACGCCCGGTTTGACGACGCAGTTCGCTCCAAGCCCTACAGTTAGTCCCATACCGCAACCATCAACGGTCGCAGCCGTCTCCGAGAATGGCGGCTCGCGCACAAGACGGCTGCATGGGTCGGTGTCGCTGATTGCTTCCTGGGCGAGGCAGCGACCGAATCGACGCGATCCAGCCGGTTAGTCGGAGTTCCGATGTCCACCCCCAACGGCCAACACCCTCTCGATCCCAATGGCGCATCCAGTCAGGCGACGAGCACGGTGCTCGCATTGGATGGTTGGGGACCCGTCATCGCTGAGCCGCCCTCCAATGGGTCGAATGGCAGCGAGCCTGAGTTCATCGTCGAAGAAGCTCCCGCGGTCGCACCGCAAACGCCTGGCAACGACTGGCGTCAGTCCCTCCGGGCAAGTCTGAGCTATCAAGTCGCGAAACCGACAATCGATCCGCGGCTCGTCAAGGTGCTTGCTCCGGCGGCAACCATGGCGATTGCAGTCGTCGTCGCGCTCAGGCTGGGCAGCTCCTGGCGTCAGACGAAGATTCCCGCACCGACGCTGGAGCCTCCGAGCAGAGTCACGGTGCTGCGACGCAGGATTGCACTGGCGATCGATCCGTCGCTGATACCTGTCGAGCCTCAGCGCTCCGGGTTGCTCCGCTGGCTGGGTTAGCCGACGGTCTCGTTTGATTGAACTAGCCTGGCGGCCAGGCAGTCGGACTATTCCTGCGTCGCCAGCGCCATTGCCTGCTCTTCAGCTCGTTCGCGCAGGACTCGCTTGTAATCGCGCGGCATGATCTTCACGATCTGACGCAGCACCACATCCCAGTTGTCCAATACTTCGCGGGCGAACGGGCTGCCGGTGCGTTCGGCATGCGTTTCGATCATCTCCTCGAGCATGGTCGCCTCATTGGGATCCTTGACGGTTTCGAGATCGACCATGGCCGGGTTGATCCGGCGTTCAACGTCGCCGTCCGCGTCCCAGACGTAGGCAATGCCGCCGCTCATGCCTGCGGCGAAGTTCCGGCCGACGGGACCGAGCACCACGACCGTACCGCCGGTCATGTACTCACAGCCATGATCGCCGACGCCCTCGACAACGGCTCGGGCTCCTGAGTTGCGGACCGCGAATCGCTCGCCGGCGCGGCCAGCGACCCAAAGGGTTCCACCCGTCGCCCCGTAAAGAACGGTGTTGCCAACCAGAACGGCGTCTCGGCCGCGGAATCCGGCGCCATCCTTCGGCGCGACGGAAATCATGCCCCCAGCCATGCCCTTGCCGACGTAGTCGTTTGCTTCTCCACGCAGGAACAATCGCAGGCCGCGCACAAGAAATGCGCCAAATGATTGACCGGCTGAGCCGCTGAAATGCAGCTCGATCGTCCCGCGCTGCATCCCCAGATCGCCGTATTGCTGGGCGATCCGGCCAGAAACCCGGGCGCCGACCGTGCGGTGCTTGTTCGTGATCTCGAACTTGGCCGAGATGTGTTCCTCGCGCTGGATATGTTGCTCGACCATCTCCAGCAGTTCGTCGTCAAGTCGCAGATCGTCTCGACGATCATTGCGTTCCTGAATCCGCATTCTCGGAAGATCGGGGTCGGCTTCGATTGGCGCCAGCAGCTTCGAAAGGTCAACTAGCTTGGCGCGCTCGCCGGAGCGCGGCGGGATCTGTTCAAGTAGATCGCTGCGACCGATGACTTCCTCAATCGAGCGATAGCCAAGCTCGGCGAGGATGATTCGGACTTCCTCTGCGACGTGCAGCAGGAAGTCGATCAGCATCTGCGGCTTGCCGAAGTACTTTGCGCGCAGGTCTTCACGTTGAGTCGCAACGCCGACGGGACACGTGTTGAGGTGGCATTGGCGAGCCATCTTGCAGCCCAACGCGACCAGCGCCGTCGTGCCGAAGCCATAGGCCTCGGCTCCGAGCATCGCTGCGACAACGACATCACGACCGGTATGGAATCCGCCGTCGGTGCGAAGCCGAATTCGTCCGCGCAAGCCATTGACCACCAGAGCCTCATGCGCTTCCTTGACGCCCAGCTCCCACGGCGCGCCGGCGTACTTGACCGACGACAGCGGCGATGCGCCGGTCCCGCCATCTGCTCCCGAAATATGCACGACATCGGCATAGGCTTTCGCCACGCCGGTGGCGATGGTGCCCACGCCCTCGCAGGCGACGAGCTTGACACAGACTCTCGCTCGAGGGTTGGTGATCTTGAGGTCGTAGATCAGCTGCGACAGGTCTTCGATTGAGTAGATGTCATGGTGTGGGGGCGGTGAAATCAGTTCGACGCCCGGTGTCGAATGCCGCAGCATCGCGATGTATGGCGTCACCTTGTGACCGGGGAGCTGGCCACCTTCGCCCGGCTTCGAGCCCTGGGCAATCTTGATTTCGATTTCACCGGCGCTGCCCAAATAGGCGGGCGTCACGCCGAAGCGACCGGACGCGATCTGCTTGATGTTGGAGTTCGCGTCGGACTTGTCGCCGGATTGGAGGAATCGCCGCGGGTCTTCGCCGCCTTCGCCGGTGTTCGACGAGGCGCCGAGTTCGTTCATCGCCCTCGCGATGTCCTCGTGTGTCTCGGGGCTGAGCGCACCCAACGACATCGCACCGGTGCTGAATCTTGGCGTGATGTCCTCGTGCGGTTGAACCTCGTCCAGCGAAATCGGCTTGCGGTCTGACTTGAAGCCGATCATGTCGCGCAGCGCGGTCGGCTGCCGGTTGTTGGCACGCTCGGCGTACTTCGCATATTCCTCTGCGCCGCCACCTTGCACGACCTTGTGCAACGAGCGCCAAACGGGCGGCTCGTTGGCGTGATAGTCCGCGTTGCGGCGATATCGATACCATCCGCCGGCATCGAGCCCATCGGCCGGATAGGCCAACGTATGGCGCGAGAGCGCGTCAGCGCCGATTTCCTCGAATCCGATACCGCCGATTCTGGAGACCGTGCCCGGGAACGAACGCTCGACGACTTCATGGCCAATGCCGAGAGCCTCAAAGATCTGCGCGCCGTGATAGGAGGCTCGCGCCGCGATCCCCATCTTCGACATGATCTTGAGAATCCCCGAGTCGACGGCCTGAACGTAGCGATCAATCACCTCGCCGGCGTCCATGTCGTCGAAGTCGCCCTCGGCGTGCAACGAGTTCAGGGTCTGCAGCGCCAGGTACGGATGGATCGCGTCTGCGCCGAACCCAATCAGACAGGAAATCTGATGCACATCGCGTGCGTCGCCGCAGTTCGCGACAATCGACGCAGACAATCGCTGCCCGCTATCGATCAGGTGATGGTGAACGGTGGAGACCGCCACCAGCATGGGAATCGGAACGCGGTCCGGTCCGACGTCTTCGTCGCTCAGGACGATCAGCGAGTGTCCGTCCTCGATGGCGTTATCGACGTGGTCGCAGAGCGCGTTGAGCGCAGCCTCAAGCCCTGACGGGCCATCTTCCACCGGGAATGCCGCGTCGATCACTGCCGCCGAGAACCCCGGTTGGCGGAAACTGATCAGCGCCTCAAACTCATCGCTCAGCAATAGCGGTGAGCTCAGGTGCACCAGTCTCGCGGCCTCGGGCGCTTCTTCCAACAGCGACTGCCGTCGTCCCAGCCAGGTGTCGAGCGACATCACGTTGCGCTCGCGGATCGAGTCGATCGGAGGGTTCGTGACCTGGGCGAACTTCTGCTTGAAGTAGGTGTACAGCGGTCGGGCCGGATCATGCAGCACCGACAGCGGCGTATCGTCGCCCATCGAACCAACCGGCTCCTTGGCCTGGCGAGCCATCGGCTTGAGCACGTATTCGATCTCTTCCTTCGAGTAGCCGTGCAGTATTTGCCTGGACAGCAACTCGCCTTCATCCGGTTGAGGAACCAGCGACGCGTCGATGCTCGCTGCCCGCTTGAGCCGGCCCATGTACTGCCGCACCCAGCGTCCATAGGGCATTCGCGATGAGACTCGGCGCTTGATGTCATCGTTACGCAGGATCTCATGACGCACGGTGTCGACGGCAACCATTTGACCTGGGCCAAGCCGGCCTGACTCGATGATCTCCGACTGGTCCAGCTCAATCAGCCCGACCTCGGAAGCCATCACGACCAGTCCGCCTCGGGTCACCTGATAGCGAGCGGGACGCAGACCGTTGCGGTCCATGGACGCCGCGGCGATCTTGCCGTCGGTGAAGGCCATCGCCGCTGGGCCGTCCCACGGTTCGGTCAAGCAAGCGTGGTATTCGTAGAACCCGCGAAGTTCCGGGTCCATGTCGTCGTACTGTTCCCAAGCCTCGGGAATCAACATCATCATCGCGTGCAGCACGCCCCGACCCGAGGCCACGAGCAACTCGAACGCCTCGTCGAACGCCTGAGAGTCGGAACTCACCGACCCCAACACCGGATGCAACTCGGAAACGGCATCGCCCCACACGTCCGACTGCAATGCCGGACCACGCGCCCGCATCCAATGCTTGTTGCCGAGGAGCGTGTTGATCTCACCGTTATGTGCGATATAGCGGAATGGCTGGGCAATCTTCCAGTCGGGCAGCGTGTTGGTCGCGTAGCGCTGATGGAACAACGCCAGCGCCGAGACGGTTTCGGGGTTGGTCAGATCGGGATAGAAGCGGCTCAGCTGCGGAGCCACCATCAGGCCCTTGTAAACGACAGTCGAGTTGGACATCGAAACGATGTACGTCTCTCCGGCCGGATCGTCTGAACTTGCCTCGCGCAGCGCGCGATACTCCGTGTCGGCACGGCGACGGGACAGATATACGCGGCGCCCGTACTCGTCGTCTGAAACTCCCGCTGGCCGTGCAAACAGCATCTGCTCAATGCAAGGCAACTCACCGAGCGCCCAGCGACCGAGCACGGTTGGATCGGTCGGTACGACACGCCATCCGATGACATCTAACCCGGTTCGCTTCGCAGCGGATTCGAGCATGGAACGGCCACGCTCGGCCGCGCTGTTGTCCATTGGCAAGAAGACCATGGCCAAGCCGAGATCGAGGTCGCTGACATTCGCCCGTCCCAGGCGCGCCAGTTCGTCTCGCAGGATCGCGTAGGGAATGCTGATCGTGACCCCGGCGCCGTCACCGGTGTCCGGGTCGGCGTTGACGGCGCCACGATGCGTCAGGCTGACGACACCCTCAACGGCCTGCTGGACGAGTTCGTGTGTCGCGACCCCGTCCAACCGAGCGATGAATCCAGTACCGCAGGCATCCCGGAAACTCTGCGGATCGTAGAGTCCGGCGTAGTCGGTCGGCGTTGCTCGGTTGGCGTACTGGGTGCGTGTCATATCGTCTACGTCTATCGATTCGCGGACATTGACTGTCGGAGTCAATGTAAATGAGGGCATCAGCGCGGATATTACGTGAATAATCCCACAATCGACCCCACCAAGCTAGCGATTCCGTTACAGGATCTCGTCCCGTCTCAAGTCGGAGAAGGCAGCGCCGAAACTCTCGATCGTGGCATCGATATCAGCCTCGGTGTGAACGCAGGACACCAGCGCGCCCATGCCCATCAGGTCGACGCCATGGTTGAGCAACGCGCGACGGAACGGCCAGGCGACTTCCGACGCGGTCATCGGCAACGCCGAGCGCGGGCCTCCGTGCTGGCTCCAGTCCCATGTCATGCCGTCGTCGGGTCGCTCGACATCCTGGCCGAGGATGATGTGAACCATCGATGCGTCGACCCAGACGCAGCCGGGCAGTTCCGCTTCGAGCAACGCCCGATTCAGCCCTCGCGACAACTGAGCAGCGCGCTCATTTGCCACCGAGATCGGATCCTCTTCGGCGACGGCTCGCAGCGCTCGTTCGCCTGCGACAGCCGAGAGCGGATTGGCATTGAACGTTCCCGGATGCGCCACGCGTCCACCACCGGCGTCGAAGCTGATTTGGTCCAACAAGTCTGCGCGTCCGACGACTGCGCCTCCCGGCAGACCGCCTGCGGCGATCTTGGCCAGGGTGGTCAGGTCCGGTCTCACTCCGATGCGCTCCTGGGCGCCGCCCGCGCTCGCGCGGAAGCCGGTGACTACTTCGTCGAAGATCAGGAGCGTGCCGTGACGCGTTGCCAGGTCGCGCAACTCCTGTGGCGCCGATGGATCGAGTGGACAGGTGCCCCACGAGTATCCGGTCGGTTCCATGATCAGCGCCGCAAATTCCTTCGAGGCGAGCGCGGCAGCGATGCCGGTCACGTCCGTTTGGTCAAAGACCGAAAGCAGACCCTGCATCGCCTCCGGCTGGCCATTGGCAGCCACAGCGCCCGCGGATGTTCGGCCGGCAGCGAACACGCTGTCGTTCCAACCGTGGAAATGGTTAGTTAGACGTAGTAGACGATCGCGTCCGGTTGCGGCTCTCGCGAGCCTGACGGCCATCATCGTCGCTTCGGTGCCCGACGATGTAAAGCGCACCTTCTCGGCGCTTGGCAACAGACGCTGAATCGCCTGTGCCCATCGAAGCTCAAGGTCGCTCGAGCCTCCCATATGCGTGCCGCGGGCAACTTGTTGCGTCACTGCCTCGACCAGGTAGGGATGGCTGTGGCCGAAGAGCAGCGCTCCATGACCCATCACATAGTCGATGTATTCATTGCCATCGACATCCCACTTGCGCGGCCCGACGGCACGATCAACGACGATGCCGAAGGGTTCAAAGTGGCGGGCATCGTGCGTGACTCCGCCGGGGAAGATGGTGCGTGCTTCCTCAGCTCGTCGCGCCGATTCGGCGTGCCTGGCAAAGAACTCCCGATCAATCGCCGTCGTCCCGCTCATAACTGTCCTCCTGCGTTGCCCTGTATTCGACACTAGCGCAACACAGGGCCTGCATCCGCCGTTCTCATGGTGGTCAAGGGGTCAAACTAGAGTGACAACGTGCAGAACTGGCAGATCAACCGACGGCGTGCCGCGCTCTTACTCCTGCTCGGCATCATTGTCATTGCCATTCTGATCGGGGCCTATCTCGCCTACGAGCGCTGGTTCCCCTGGGAGCAGGCTGAAATCGAGGAATGGATCGACGGATACGGCGTCTGGGGGCCGATTGTCTACATCGTGGTGTTCGCGCTCTCGATGCTGTTCGCTCCGCTGCCGACTGCGCCGATGCCATTGATTGCCGCCGCAGTCTTCGGGCCGGCCTTGGGCTTCCTCTACACGATCAGCGCAACCGCGATCGGTTCGACGATCTGCTTCTGGGTCGCCCGGCGTCTGGGCCGACCAACGCTCAGGCGTCTCACGTCGCAGGCGGCGCTGGACAAGATTGATCAATTGGGTGAACGGCTCGGAATCCGGCTATTGATTGTGTTGCGGCTGTTCCCCATCGCCGGAGTCGACTACGTGTCTTACGCTGCCGGACTGACGCAGATGCGCTTTGCGTCCTACATCGTGATCTCGGTGCTCGCCTCAGCGCCGATTCTGATTTTTGCCGCGGTGCTTGGCGACGCCGTGTTGGAACGCAACCGGGAAATTCTGATTGGTGCGTTCATCGCCATCGTCCTCTTCTTCGCGGCGCCGATCGTCTGGGTCTGGTGGCGACACCGACGCCAGGCACAACCAGCGGAGTCGGAGCGTTAGCCTCGCAACATGCCGCTCTCCGACGCACCATCGCTGCTCACACTGATGTGGTCGCCGCTCACTGTGGTCACCGCCGCGCACGACGGACAACGCGGAGGGCAGATTGCGGTCGGCGCGTTCGCCGCCTCAATCGTGCCGGCGCAGCCGCGCGTCCTGGTTCAGATTCAAAAGCGCAATCACACCAACTCGCTGATTGAAGCCTCAGGCCAGTTGGCCGTACACGTCATTGCTCGCGAGCAATGGCAATGGGTCAAGCACTGGGGCTTCCGCTCGCAGACGGAGGTCGACAAGTTCGACGGTCTGGATTGGCACGAGCACGACGATGGACTGCCGATTCTCGACGGTGTCCTCGGCTGGATGACCTGCCGCGTCGTCAACTACATGGACGGCGGCGACATGGCGATCTGGCTCGCCGATGTCACGGACGCCTCGCGCAACACCCGCAGTCAACCCATCAGATGGCACGAGGTGCAGCAGGTCCTCCCGCCTGACTGGGCAGAAGAATACGGACGGAAGCTCAGCCACGACGTACCGGACTCCGGCCGTCGGATGTCTGAACTTTCCGCCAACCCGCCCTGGAAGCTCGACGATTGATCCCGACCTCAGCCTCGTCGCTGGGTTGGCCTTTGCTCGCGACTGCGGGACATGTGCACGGCGGCGATGTCTTTGTCTCGCCGTGCCCGGACACTTCGCGCGACACGGCTCGTGACATCGCAGCCCTGTGCAAGGGCGGCTGGTTGGCTCCTGCGAGCGCTCTGAACCACTGTTGTCGCAGGCCGAGCGGGGACCCCCCTTCAGCCTGCGGCAGCTTCCCCCGCAGAGGGGGGAAGCGGGGATCAGAGCTGTTTTAGCGGCCCTTCCAGTTCGGGGTTCGCTTCTCGGCGAAGGCTCGTGGGCCTTCGATCAGGTCTTCCGACTGACCCATGATCCGCTGCTGGTGGAACGAGTGTGTCAGCGCGGCCGGCAGCGGCAGGTCGAGACCCTTGTAGGCCGCTTCCTTCGAGGCGCGCACGGAGATCGGCGCGCAGAGCAGAATCTCACTGGCCCAACGGCGAGCGGTCGCCATCAAGTCCTCTGCCGGAACGACCTCATTGACGAGTCCCCAGCGATGCGCCTCGGGCGCGGGAACATGACGTGCCGTGAGCATGTAGCCCATCGCGATCTTGAGCGGGATGTGACGCGGCAGTCGGTGTACGCCTCCGGCGCCCGCCATCAGGCCGACCTTGGGCTCGGGCAGTCCCAACACTGCATGCTCGGCGGCGACAACAATGTCGCAGGCCATCGCCATCTCGCATCCGCCTCCGAGTGCGAAGCCGTTTACTGCGGCGATCATCGGCTTGGGACAATCGAAGTCCGCAGTAATGCCTCCGAAGCCGCCGGGCACGGGCTCAAATGTCGGGCGCTCCGACGACGGGACTCGCGACATCTCGGCCGTGTACTTCAGGTCGTTACCGGCCGAGAATGCGCGCGTGCCGGCGCCGGTCAGAATGCCGATCCAGGCGGAGTCGTCATTCGCGAACGTGTTCCACGCGTCGGCCAGCTCGGCCGTGGTCGGCGGGTGAATCGAGTTCATCCGCTCGGGCCGGTTGATCGTGATGGTGACGATGTTGCCGTCTTGCTCGTACCTGATGAATTCGTAGTCGGCCATATTCAACCCCTGTCAGTTGTCCCGGAATGAGATGCGCAAGCGCTTCCGCGCCTGCGTCGCTGTCGGTTAGTGCTGGACGCAAGTCCCGCCGTCCACATTGTAGGACTGGCCCGTGATCCACTCTCCTTGTTGCGAGCAGAGGAACGCAGAGATGTTGGCGATGTCCTCGCCCTCTCCGGCGCGGCCCAACGGAATCCGCGTATCGATCGCGCGCTGCCAGAACTCTCCACGACCCATGTCGTCCATTCGTGCCGTGTCGATGATTCCCGGACAGATCGCGTTGACGCGCACGCCGTACTTCCCGACCTCCTGCGCCATCGAGGCCGTCAGCGCCTGCAATCCAGCTTTCGATGCTGCATATGCGGCTGTGTTCGGCCCCAGCATCTTGCCGGCGATTGAGGAGATATTGATGATCGCCCCACCCTCGCCTTGTTCGATCAGTTTGCGACCGAATACCTGGCTCATGTAGAAGGCGCCGTTGAGGTTGACGTCCAACACCACGCGCCACAGATCGGGGTCAAGATCGACTACGGGAACACGGTCGGAGCCTCGCGCCGCGCCGGCGTTGTTGACGACGTAGTCGACACGACCGAACTCCGAAAGGGTCGTTGCCAGGAGATCCTCGACTGAGCTGTAGCTGGCAACATCGGAGACCAGCGCCAATGCTCGCTGACCCTCCGCACGAACTTCGTCAGCGACCGATTCGATGTCCCGCCAGCCGACGGCTTTCTCATCGTCCGGATAGTTCTCAGGCGCACGTCCGGTACCGGTTAGCACGACATCGCAGCCCTGCCTCGCCAACTCCACGGCGATCGGCCGTCCGATGCTGCGCATTCGTCCTGCGCCTGTGACTACGGCGACCTTGCCGTCGATTCCGCTCAGTTGCATTGCTGTTCCTCTTTGATCAGGTGGGATTGAGTACGCAGCGAGGCTAGGGCATGTTCAGGTTGATGGTGAGTTGTACGGAGATCGGGAGGTGTTTCAGGTTTTTGAGGGAAAGTTTTTTTTTCGTGCTTCAGCAGCACGATCCCCAGTGTTTTACGGGAGATCGGGCGTTCAGGTCTTTCAGGTTTTTTCAGGTTTTTCAGCCCTGTTCGGTCAAACTGAACGCCGATTTTGTTCGATTCTGTTCGATTTTGGTCGGTGGTGGTCGTCTGCCGACGGGTCGTTTCGGCGGCGGTCGGGGCAATTCGGCCGGGGTGCGGATGGTTGCCTGGGACGCCTGGAGGAATGAGCGACGGCATGGCGGGTCCTGTTGATTCAGAGACGGTAGCTTGGCCAACCCACGTTACCAGAATATAAGTTCTATGGAAAACGGCCGGAGTTCCGCTGTCATCTGCTCAGTCGGGCCGTGAATAGGACGGGCACCCATCGGGAGCGTCACCACAGGGGGAGGACAGCGAGGGAATTCAGGTGGGGTCGGTGGTTTCGTCTGCGTCTTCGAGGTCGTCTTCTTCCTCGAGATCGCCCTCGGAGTCCTCATAGAACTCCTCCGATTCCGCCAGATCCTTGATGTCACCCAAGATCTGCTCGAGGTGCGATCCGTTTCCCGCGCCACGAAACAGCGTCAACATCGGCCCCAGGAAGCCTGAGAACTCGAGGATCGCCTCCGCTTGAGTGGTGCCGCCAATGCCCCGCACGAAGCGGAAATCATACCGAGCGCCGGTCAACACTGTCGTCCAGCCAATGGCATAGTGCCGAGGCGCTTCGTTCAGCACCTCCTTGAACGCCCCCTCAGTCACTGCCCGCTCCAGCACCTCGACCGTCGCCTCAAAGGCATCAACCGGCTCAGCGTCGATCCCAATTTCACGCGTCGTCATTCATCGTCTCCACTCCGTCCTGATGTGCGCTCAAACGCGACGAGACACTCGTATCCGCAGCTATTGGGCGCTCGCAGACCCAGGGATCGGCTTTCGCAATACGATGATCCACTGTGACGCAGATTAGTCCCCACATGGATAATCCCGATACTGTCCCGGACCTCAACGCCGATGAGCAGGCAGCATACGAGGCCGGCCTGGCCGTCCGCGCCGACGCCGAGTCGCGTTCTCCCGGCTGGATTGCGCGTACCGTCAAGGTTGCCCTCAACACCAACCACGGATTTCCTCGCGGTGAGGCGCGAATTGCGCTTCAGCTCGGTCCGGCCGAGCAGGTCGTCGCCGCTCTTCTGCCCGCTTTGCTCTCGCCCAACAAGCGAATGCGGCGACGAACCATGACCTTGCTGCCACGACTCGATCCGGATGAGGTCTGTCGACAGCTTGATCCAGTGTTGGAATCCGGTGAGCGGAAGTCGAGACGCGCTGCCTGCGTCGCGCTGGCTGCGATCGGATCGCCGGCAGCACCCCTTCTTCAGCGATTGCTGCTTGACCCAGATCAGGCGATCCGCAACCGCGCGCAACGGGCGCTCGACGCCATCGACGCTCGCCCTCCCGAAGACGCCAACCGCAACCTCTCCTACGTGCGTCCATTCGGTCTGCCCTTTCGGGAGGCGCCGCCTCCGAGGCCTCAGTCCTTTGCCGTCGCTGCGTTCAACTTTTCTTACGGAGTCAACCTCGGCACCCTGGTGCGCAGCGCTGAAGCGGCGGGCGCCGAGGCGGTCTGGATCATTGGACGCGACTTCTACTACCGGCCGTCGACCAAGGGCAGCGACTGGTGGTTGCCGGTCGAGACCATTGAGACGCCTGCCGACTGCCTCAATCGCGCGGAACAGGAAGGATTCGAGATTGTGGCGCTTCAGCAGGGGCCAACGGCTCAACCAGTCTGGGATGCCGACTGGCCGGAACGCCCGCTGATCGTCGCGGGCAACGAGGGCGATGGATTGCCCCAGACCTTCATCGACGCCGCCGCGCTCCAGCTTGAACTGCCGCTCTCCGGTAACATCGACAGCCTCAACGTCGCGGTCGCGACTTCTGTCGCGATGTTCGCGTTTCGTGGTTGGCAAGCTCGTCAATGACTAATCAATGACACGCCGATTCAGCCGTCGAAGCCTGCTCCGCGCCGGGGCGGTGTGCGCGGTCGCTGCGGCCCTTGGACCTCAGTTGCCCGTCCTCGCCCGGGAGACGGACGGCATCCCTCTGGTCGCTGGATGGAACAGTCATACCTGGTGCGGTCCAGATCGGCCGATCGCCGAGGCTGTGGCGTCGTTGCCCCTGCGCATCGCCCATGGCTGGGACATCGTCGAACGTCGATGGTTAGCGTACGCGCCGAATACCCCCATCAACACCATTGGAACGCTGCGACACGGTCAGCCGCTGTTGCTCAACATGAACCAAGACGCCACCTGGTCGCAGCCGACCTACCGAGGCGCGCTTCCCGAGGCTCTGGAGTTGCCGGTGGGCTGGTCCTATGTGGGCTGGTCGGGTTTGCACGAACCTGTCTGGAATGCATTTGGCGTGGAGCCATACGGCTCCGTCGCCGAGGCGCGGCGCTGGAACAGCGACCTTCAGGAGTGGATCTCCTACTCGGCGGGACAACCTGCCGACCAGTTGTTTGCCGTTCTGCATCCGGGAGACGCCGTCTGGCTCAGGATGCGTATCGCTGGGGCGCGATGGAATCCGGCCAACGGCATCATCGAGGCCGACCGCGCCGCCCGCCTCGTACCCGGCGAAATCACGTACTACCATCCGTCATTAGCCGGAGGGCCGATGTACTGCACCGGCAAGGCCTACGATCCGCAGGACGTGACCGTTGGCGCGGCGGTCACCTGGCCCTGCGGCACCCGCCTGCGCGTTTGGCGGGATGAACGGTTTGTCGATGTCATCGTGCAGGACACCGGACTGTTGGGTCATAATCACGTTGACCTCTCCGAAGCGGCGTTCCAGCAACTTGCCATCCTTCCTGAAGGCCGTGTAAGCGTTCTGATCGAAGTTCTCGCAGGTCCTGAATAGCGACAGTCCGGCTAGATTCGACCAACATACGTTGAGCCCATGGAGAATCAGACATGAGCCGACGCGCCGCATTCACCTCAGCACTGGCATCTGCCGCGATTGCGGCTTTGATTACGGTGATGGCGTTTGTCCTGATCGCTGATCAGGAATCACCAACCGATTCACCGAGCGCAGCCTCGATTCTGACCGAGCGCTCGGAACTACCGTCAACATCATCCAGTCCATCTGCGCCGGCCGATCCTCCGATCACGTTCGCCGAGCTGACACGTTTTTCGGTCGATTGGGCCGCGATCTACGCCGAGGTCGTGCCATCACTGGTATCCGTAGTAAGCAAAGATGGCGCGGGCTCTGGATTCTTCGTCTCCGAAGATGGACACGTCATCACGAATCTGCACGTCGTCTCCGGCGCCGAGCAACTGCTGGTCTACATGCAGGACGGCGACAGGCGTGAGGCTGAGTTCATTGCCAAAGATGTCGGCAACGACCTCGCTCTTCTGAAAGTCGACCCGGAAGGCCTGGAAATCGTCCTGCCGACCTACGGCGGAGTCGATGAGCTTCAGGTTGGCGATCCCGTCGGCGCGTTGGGGGCTCCATTCAACCTGCCCAACTCGCTGACCGTGGGCATCGTCTCGGCGCTTGGTCGGACTCGTCCAAACGGGCCCGGAACGCTGGAACCGCTGCGGGCCATGATCCAAACCGACGCCGCGCTCAATCCCGGCAACTCGGGCGGCATGTTGATCGACGAGCGCGGCCGCGTGATCGGCATACCTACGCAGATTGAAAGCCCCGAACGAGTCTCAAGCGGAATCGGATTCGCGGTCAGCGCCGACGCGATGCTGCGCGCGCTGCCGACCCTGATCAGCGGCGAGGACTACGAGCGCAGCTACCTCGGCGTTTCACTTCAAGAGAGTGACGACGAACTTGAGATTGTCGACGTCGTCTGTGGGTCGGCAGCCGACGACGCAGACCTGCGAGCCGGAGACCACGTCCTCGAGCTCAATGGCGAGCCGGCCAATTCGTTGGAGCTCCTGATCGAGGCGCTCGGGTTGATCGAGCCTGGCGAAGATTTTTCGATCACTATCCAACGGGGCCTTCGGGAGATGACGCTCGAAGCAACCGCGGGCGCCTGGCCGACGGAGCCTCCGACGACGGATTGCGGCTAACTGTCGTCCTCGCTGTTCCGCAGCCACTCTTCCTTGGACACATTCGCGTACCTCTGCCGTCGCCATAGCCACCAACGGACTCGCGGCGTCGACAGCGCCAGCAGAGCGCAGCCGAGCAGACATGCGCCCATCGTCAAGAGTCCGAATCGCGGTCCAATGGAATCGGCAAGGGTTCCGGCGAGCAACGCTCCAATTAGGATCGTTCCCAGGACCAGGTTCATCAGGGCGAGCGCCTGGCCGCGAAGCCGCTCGGGAGCATGCGCCAACAGGGCCAGATTCGCGACGGACACCATGTTGTTGACGCAGGCGCTGCCAAAGAAGACGCAGATCGCCACGACTGCGAGATGCGGCGCTTGTGAGAGCACAGACAGTGCGACCCCACCGACGATGATGATGCCAATCATTAGTACGCTCGGCGATCGAACCTCAGCCATCGACGCCAGGGCGATAGAGCCCAGGGTCGCGCCGACGCCACCGATTGCGATCAGGTAGCCGACCCAGGATCGATGCTGACCGAGTTCATCGATCACGATCAGCGGGACCATGACGCCTTCATACGGCTGCAGGAACATGAAGAGCACGGCTGAAATCGCCAGCACGGCCAGAGGCCAACGTGTTTCCACTGCCCATGTTGCTCCGGCAGTGATTTGACGAATGATCGACTGACCCTCGTGATGTGTTGGGTCGTGAGGCTCTTCCCTGGCATGGATCATCAAGACGAAGGCCGCCGCGACGACGCTGAATACCGTCATCAAGCCGAATATCCAGGTGAAATCGGCGAACTGAAGCAGGAGACCGGCGAGCAGCGCTCCACCAATCCTCATCGAGGTCTGGCCGGTCTGTGACAGGGCCATGGCCGAGCGCAACAGGGGTTTGTCGACGAGGATCGGCAACATGGCGCGCCGGCCGGGATTGAAGAATCCCGAGCTGGTCCCCGACACGGCAGCCAGGGTGATCACCTGCCATCCCTCGGCCTGGTCAAGCAGCAAGAGGACGAAGAGGATGCCGGAAGACGCGATGTTGGCGACGAACGAGCCGACCAACACCAATCGGTAGGGATAGCGGTCGATGATGAATCCGGCGAGGGGCGCCAGGATCAGGTTGGGCGCCATGTACGCGGCAAGCACGGCCCCGAGCAGGAAGGGCGAGCCGGTCAATTCGACGATCAAGACCGGGCGCGCCACCATCTCCAGCCAGTGCGCGGCTGATCGGATAAAAATCGAAAGCCACAGGACCCGGAAGTCGCGATAGGCGAACGGCGCGAATGTCTTTGCGTGGAAGACGCCCAGGACACGCGGTTGTGGCGCCGACTCGCCGCCGTCCGATGAATCGGAACTCACTTCGTTCTCTCAATGTGCAAGCAGCGTCACCCGCGGAGTCAGGGCCCGAACTCGAAAGCAAGCGCAGTCTATGTGTTACCGGGAACACATTGGACGTTTCGTGTCACTCGACTACGAGCGCTGGGGCCGTTCGCCGATCTTCCGGTCATCGGCAACTCGGCGGGCCAGCGGAGTCGCCAGCATGAGCGCGGCACAGATGGCGAGGCTCACGCCCATTGTCAACAAGCCCGTGCGGGCGCCTAACAGATCGGCGAGTCCACCGGTCAGCAGGGCTCCGACCAGGATCATCCCACGAGCGATATTCATCAGGCTCAGCGCTCGGCCGGCCATGCCCTCCCTGGCCTGAGACAGCAGCGTGAGGTTCGCCAGCGACATCACATTCGTCGAGCAGGCCGCCGTGACGAACACGCAGACACCCACGACCAGCAGATGCGGCGCCCCCGACATCGCGGCCAGTCCGATCCCAGCAACGATCAGCAGTCCCGCCATCAGCCTTCCGGGGGCAGGAATCGAGCGCAGTCCAGCCAGGGCCAGCGATCCGCCCGCCGCCCCGGCTCCGCCGGCAGCAATGAGATATCCGACCCACGATTCTTTCTCTCCGAGAACGTCAATCACCATCAGGGGAATGAACACACCCTGATATGGAATCAGAAAGATGAACATGACGACCGAGATTGCCAAGACCGCCAGTGGCCAGCGCGTCTCAAATGCCCAGCGAACGCCGGCCACCGTTTGACGGAGCAGCGAGCCGCCCGCCCGAGTCACGGTGACGCGGGATGTTTCTGTTGTCCGAATCAACGTTGTGCAGACCGCCGCGCAGACATAGATGCCGGTCATCGCGCCGTAAATCCAGACGAAATCGGCGATATCCAGGAGCAGTCCCGCCAGCAGCGCCCCGCCGATTCGCATCACCGTGTTCGCCGTCTGCGATAGCGCAACAGCCGGACGAAGCGCCGACTGCGGCACCATCGACGGCAGAATTGCCTGTCGCGCGGGTTGGAAGAATGCAATGTTCACGCCCGACGCTGCAGCCAAGGCGATCACATGCCAGGCCTCGACCACGTCCAGCAGCAGTAGCGCAAACAGCGCTCCCGTGGCGGCCACGTTGCCGGTCTGGGACAGTACCAGCAACACTCGGCGCGGGTAACGGTCGACAATGGCGCCCGCGAACAGGCCGAGCACCAGGTTCGGCGCCATCCGGGCAGCGAGCACCGCCCCGAGCAGAAACGCCGAGCCGGTGAGATCGACGATCAGGACCGGGCGTGCAACCTGGTCAAGCCAGAGTGCGCCTGAACGTAGAAAAATGGCCAGCCAGAGCACGCGGAAGTCGCGTGAGGCGAAGGGCGCGAACATGCCCGCTTCGCGCCGGCGCAGGAAGGCTTGCCGCCTGCCGTCTGTTGCAGCTCCGTCAGGAGCGCCGGAAGTCGAGGCCTACTCCTCGTCGGCGTACGGCGCCCGACCCTGCATCACGTTCAACAGACCCTGGCTTGAGAACTCGTCCGATTTGGCGAAATTGATAATCACCCGCTCGCGATCTTCGACCGCTTGCGCGGCGGCTGCGACTTCGGGTGCGATGTCCTGCGGAATCTCGGTGACGCCATGCTTGTCAGCGTGCAGCAGGTCGCCGGGATGCACGGTCACACCGCCAACCGTCACCGGTTGGCCGATTTCGACAATGTGCACGTAGGCGTGAGAGACCAGGATTTCCTTTGACAGGAACTGGAAGCCAATCTCTTCCACTTCGTCGAGGTCGCGAACTCCGCCGTCGGTGATCAAGCCAATGGCGCCCAACGCTGCGTGGATGTTGCCGTTGACCTCGCCCCAGAACGAGCCGATCGGCGGTTGGTCCAAATCTTGAATCACGATGATTCGCGGCTCGGGAATCGACTCAATGTGCGCCCACCAGTCGGGCGCCGACTTGGTTTGCGGGTCGTCGCCGGGTGGAATCGAGGCGCGAATCTTGCATGTCGCGGCATAGCCCACGATTGGATCCATGTCCGGGAACCGGCACACAATGTCGGGGGTCATGAAGCCCGTTGCCCGACTTTGGACGTTGAAGGTTTCGATCGCATTTGCGATGGCCGGTGAGGGCCAGGCGCGTAAGTCTGCGAGTTGTTCGTCGTTCAGCGGTTCAGTCATTGCACACCTTTTACTCGTTGGTTCGTTGCATTTGGGAACTTGATGCGCAGCGGAGAGTTGCTACGGCGTTAGCGAGAACTCGCGCTGTAACGCGGTGGGATTAAGGATCGTGACGCGCTGCCGGTTGACATCGACAATGCTCTGCTTCCGCCAATGCT
This sequence comes from Dehalococcoidia bacterium, assembly GCA_965261715.1. GTDB lineage: Bacteria > Chloroflexota > Dehalococcoidia > Bin125 > Bin125 > Bin125. The sequence goes on along the minus strand of OZ253471.1, from coordinate 987,394 downwards.
GCAATTGCTTATTGACCGCCACCCTCGACGCGCCAATCATGTTCGCCAGCTCCTGCTGCGACACGCGCAGGCCAATGTCAATGCCCTCGTCAGTCTCTTCGCCGTGCTCTGCTGCAATCGTCAAGAGACGTCGCGCCAGCCGACCCGGGACATCGAGCAAGTAGGCATCCTGTATCGACTGATTGGTCGCGCGCAGTCGTGCGACCAATACATCGATGATTGCCCGCTGGGCCTCGGGATGGCGCTCCAGCACCAACAGGAAGTCGTGCCGACTCAGGCTGACCGCTTCGGTGTCTTCGATCGTTGTGGCCGACGCCGAACGAGGCTGGCTGTCCAGCAATGACATCTCACCCAGCAGGTCGTACTTGCGGTGAACGGCCAGTACGACCTCGCGCCCGTCGAGTGACGGAATGAAAATTTTCACTGCGCCCTTGAGGATGATGTACAGGGTTGCACCCTCGTCGCCTTCGTGAAAAATGTCCGTATGGGCCCGGTATCGCACTGGACGCAACTTCGATGCCAGATCCAGCAACATCGAACGCGGCATGCCTCGCAGCAACACCACGTTCAACAACAGATCCAGGGCCTCACCACCACGATCACTAGCCGATGCTCGTTTTGTTGTCATCACACGCTCCGTTGGCAGTCTAGGCGCTCATGCGTATCCGGCAATTCCAGGCGCCGGCTGTCCCCGATCATGAGTCAGCCTCTCGATTCTGTCCGAGCAACCACCGATGCGTCAACATTCAGCGCTGCCGAGGTTGGAAGGATGCGGGCACGTCCAACCGGGGTTTCGGCAACCCGTCTGCCCACCACATTCCCTGCGGGCGCCAGCGCGCCGGTTCGCCATTCCCACATCAACCAGATCGATGCAGCGACTACCAGCAATATCACGATCACCATGATGCCTTCCTTTCATCGCTCTTGCGTTCTATAGAGACAATAGAACACATGTCCGTTCGTCTGCAACCGAATACGATGACATCGATCTGTTATGCCCACGGCCTCCGACCCGGTCAGAGGCTGCGAACGGAGGCTCGCCCGTGCCCGAGACCATTGCCGTCGACATCGCCGGTCGTGTTGCGCGCATCACGCTCAATCGGCCCGAGAAACTCAATGCCATTTCGCGAGAGCTCCAGCGCGAGTTGGTCGAAGCGCTGGTTGAGGCCGAACGAGACGACGCAATCCACGTCGCGCTCGTCTCCGGCGCCGGACGAGCGTTCAGCGCCGGCTATGACCTGGTCGGCGGTTCCGGCGTCCCCGCCGCTCAGTCCTCGGCTATCTCGCGCGACCGCGACGGACTGGAAGAGCTCAATCGGAATTGGCTGCGCATCTGGGACCTGCGACTGCCCGTCATCGCCAAGGTGCACGGCTACTGCCTGGCCGGCGGCACCCAGCTTGCGACAATCTGCGACGTGACATTCGCGTCCGAAGACGCGCGCGTCGGCGCGCCACAGCTCCCGCTCGGCGCTGGATTCGTCGCATCGTTCTGGGCCTGGCAGATCGGCGCCAAGCGCGCCAAGGAGTTTTTCTTCCCCGTCGGGAGCATGATCTCAGGCAAGGAAGCCGCCGAAATCGGGCTGTTCAACCGAGCCTTGCCCGCCGATCAACTAGACAGCTACGTTGATGATTATGTCGAGCTTGTCGCCAAGACGCCGAAGGAAATCCTGGTACTCCAGAAGAAAGCCATCAACCGTACTCAAGAGGTCCAGGGATTCCGCGAAGCGTTGATGGGCGGCGTCGAGATTGACGCCATCGCCCACTTCACCAAACCGGTGCTCGAGATGAACCGTTCACTGAAGGAGCGAGGGCTCCGCGCCACTCTCGATGACTTCCACAAGCAGGGATGAGCCGCCGACGTCACTGGAAGAGGTGAGACTGCCAGCGGATCACGCCGCACGGCTGCTCGCCATCGCCGACGGGCTCTGCGCGATCGGACAGCTGAGAACCGGCGATCGAGCCGGGCAGTTCTCGGTCTTCAACTTCCTCTTACGCTGCGCCACCGACGAGGAATACCCCGCGCCGGATAACCGCACGACCCATGTGGTCCTGATGCAGGCGGGCGTCTTTCGCCGGCACGGTTGGTACGCATACTTCTGGCTTCCCGACGACGAACGGCCCCTGCGCCTGGCGGTGCCTTCGCCGATCAGCAACTCATGGCATTGGTTCGAGGACATCGTTGAGATCAGCCGGCGGCTTGAGGGCACTGACACCTGGACGCAGGCAGTCGGCCAAGACGTCGATCAGCACATCGCGCAGTTCGTAGCCGCTCTTGAAACTGCCGAAATCGTCAGAGCATCGAAGGCGTAGGAGGCATCTCCGAGGCGACCGGCACACCTTCCGGCCGCGACGCGATCACGCCGGCGGCTTCCAACGCGGCCTGCTCGTCATCCGACAGGCCCAGCAGGCCGCCGAGCACCTCGGCATTGTGCTGACCGAACTCGGGAGCCGGGGCCAAAATACAGGGCCCAGCTCCGTCGGTACGCCACAGCCAACCATGCACCGACCAGATACCGACCTCAGGATGCCGCAGAGGTTCGTAGAAACCGCGCGCCTTGATGTGCGGCTCGCGCACCACTTCCAGCATCTTCCAGACCGGCGACGACGGAATCCGCTCGGCGTGCAGCGCAGCAAACACGTCGGTCTTCGACATCGTTGACGTCCAGCTGCCCACAAGTTCATCGAGCTCGGCCCGATGTTCCCAGCGCAGGATCTGATCCGAGAACTCGGCGCGCTCAGCCCACTGCGGCGAACCTATCGCCCGCTTCAGCCCTTCCCACTCGCCGTCCGTCCGCACACAAATAGCGATCCAGTCGTCGCTGCCGGCGCATGAATACACGTTGTGCGGCGACATCCAGTCGTGGCCCGTTCCCATGTGCTCGGGCAGTCGCCGGTTCATCGACCAGTCCATGTAGAACTCGCCGAGCAGGGTCGACATCACCTCGCGTTGCGCCAGGTCGATGTACTGACCCTGTCCCGTCCGCTTGCGCTGCACCAGTGCTGTGGCGACAGCCGCTGCGGCGCATACTCCGGCAATCGGATCGCCGTAGGAAATCCCGCTCTTGTAGGGCACGCCGTCATCGCCGTAGCCGGAGGTCGAGGTCATGCCGCTCATCATCTCGATGATCGGTCCGTAGCCGACGGCGTCTTTCTCAGGCCCCGACTTGCCGAACCCCGCCATCCCGACAACGATGATGTCTTCCCTTTGCTCCTTCAGCCAGTCGTAGGACAGGCCCAGATTGTCCATCACATCGGTGCGGTAATTCTCAATCACGACATCGCAGTGAGTCAGCAGCCTGGCAAAGATCGCTTTGCCCTCGTCCGAGGCCAGATCGAGGCTGAGTGACTTCTTGTTGCGGCTGTACTCGTGGAAGTAGAAGTTGGTGTTCCACCAGTGCTCGCCCGGCGCCACCGGAGGCGGAAGCAGGGTGCGGATGTTGTCCCAGGCTCGCGGCGATTCGATTTTAATCACCTCAGCGCCCTGGTCGGCGAGGATCTTCGCGCCGTACGGACCGGCCCAGATCATGGTCAAGTCGGCGACGCGTACGCCAGTCAGCGGCCGGCCGGGATCAAACATCAGATGGCATCCAATTCCCGTAGGCGGACCAGGTCTTCGCGCTCATAGCCCAGCTCGCCGTGGATGACCTCGACATTGTGCTCGCCCAACAACGGCGCGCGACCCATCTTCCAGTCGTGTCCGCTGCTCAGCCACAGGCGACCGGGATAGGTCAACGGTCCGGCTCGCTCGTCATTGATTTCCGCGAAGAAATCTCGACTGCGCAGGTGCTCCGAGTTCGTCAAGTCTTCCACGGTGGCGACAAATCCGAAGGGGACACGATTCTCGATTCCCAGCTCCAGCAGTCCCTCGCGCGTCTGACTGATGAACCAGCCAAGCATGATCGCCATCAGCTCGTCGTTATTGAGCAATCGCTGCCCAGGGTCGGCGAACCGCTCTTCCTGCAGCTCCGGCAGTCCTACTGCCCGGGCAAACGCGGGATAGTTGCGCGGTAATGCGCAAATACCGCCGTAGCCGTCCGAGACTTCGTACACACCCCAGAGCGCATTGAGATTGTTGCCGGAGCGCTGTGTCTCGATCCCCAACTGGGACGCTCGCGTATGAAACGCCTCGGCCATTGCCGCGTAGGTCTCGCGCATCGAGAGATCGATGTACGACCCCTGCTCGTGGATCACCGCGCCGTAGTAAGCGCCCGAAATCGCAGCGAAGGCATTTAGCCCGGCCTGGTACGACGGCTGAGAGCCGCCGTTCTTCAGCGGCGGCCGATCCGGATGACCCGTCAGCCACATCTGTCCGCAGGCTGCGTACAAGGTCAGTTCGGTCGCCGGCAGGCTCGCATTTGGTCCGGTTTGTCCGAACGGCGTAATCGAGATCATGACGAGCGCCGAATTGTCCTTCGACAGCTCGTCGTATCCCAGTCCGCGCTCTGCCAGGTATCCCGGTTCGAACGATTCGATCACGATCTCGGCTGAGGAAGCGAGCTCGCGCAGGATCTCGCGTCCGTCGGACGTATCCAGATTCAGCGTGACCGAGCGCTTGTCGCCATTCAGGTAAAGGAAAAGTCCGCTGGTTTCGTCGTCGGGCAGATCACCAGGCCACGGCCCGAATGCCCGTGACGGATCACCGGTCGTGCGCTCCACCTTGACGACATCAGCGCCGAGCGCAGCCAACCAGCGACCGGCGTAGGGTCCGGAAATCCCCTCCGCGAGTTCCAGCACACGCACGCCGTCATAGGGCCGGGAAGCGTCGGGCTGGGATTGATCGTGCTCGCTCATCGCAGGCAGTCTATGAGCACCTGTCACTGCGTTCTAGACTGTCCTTGAATGACCACGCCATCCAGTAATCCTGCGCAATCCTCCGACGAGCTTGGCCCGCCTCTCCTGGAAGGTGTTCGCGTCGTCGAGCTGGCCGAAGAGGTCGCTGCCCCCTTCGCCGCGAAACTGTTCGCGGACGCAGGCGCCGAAACGATCAAGATCGAGCCTCCGGCGGGGGACATCGCCCGGCGCATGGCGCCGTTCGCCGAGCCCTCGCCTCATCGAGAAACGTCAACGACCTGGCTCGCTTACAACACCTCGAAACGCAGCGTGGTGCTCGACCTGGAGACCAGTTCAGGTCGACGCGTGCTGCAACAGTTGGTCTCCGGGGCCGATGTCTTGATCACCGATCACACACTGAATCAGCTGTCGGAACTTGACCTCAGGCCAGACGATCTGCGCGAACGCTACCCGCAGCTGATCATCGCCGCAGTCACCCCGTTCGGTCTGATCGGCAGCGCGGCCGAATGGCCCTCGACCGCCCTGACCAGAGCCCACGCCTCAGGATCCGCGGCCGGTGTCCGACGCAATCTCGGCGCCAACAGCGGCGCTCCGTTGATGGCCGGGGCGAAAATCCACGAGGCCGATGGCGGCACCGCACTGGCACTGGCGGCCTGGGCTGCCTTGCTCGCTCGCGAGCGCTTTGGTCACGGACAGATCGTTGATGTCGCCTCCACCGACGCGATGATGAACATGGACCGGGTAGACATTTCCATCGCCCACAACGACGGCGGCCCGCCGGCGCGTCCACCGACCAAGGGCGGCAGCGCCTTCGGCGGTCGACTCGAATGCTCCGACGGACACATCATCGCGGTCACACCGCAGCGTCATCAGTGGGCTGGTCTAATCAAGGGCATGGGCGACCCCGAATGGGCCTTCGATGCTGACGGCAAGCTGATCGATCGAGTGGACCTCGGGGAAGAAGCAAGCGATGCGATTGAGCAGTGGGCCCGCGCTCGCACTCGGGACGAAGTGTTTCGTGCACTGCAAACCAACAGCGCACCGGCAGGGCCCGTCCTGCGCCCCTCCGAGGTCATGAACTCCGAACAGGAACGCTTCCGCGGCTTCTTTGATCTGCTCAACCATCCGGTGGCGCCGAGCGGACGATATCCACAGTTCGCCGCCCAATGGACCGGCGCTGCTCGCAGCCCGAGATCATCAGCCCCCCTGTTCGGATCGTCGTCTGCCGACATCACGCGAGCCCACCTCGCTCCATGGACCCCTGCCCAAGCCAGAAGAGCTGGAGTCATCGGATGACCACAACGACCAATGGATCACAGGCCGTCAACGGACAGCACGAGTTGAACGGTCACCATGACCTGGTCACGGGCCTGGTCACGGGCCTGGTCACGCCCGCGCCGCGTCCCGGCCCTCTCTCCGGCAAGCGCATCATCGACTTCACCTGGGCCTGGGCCGGACCGTACGGCGCCATGCAACTCGCGCTGCTGGGCGCTGAGTTGATCAAGGTTGAGTCCGCGACCCGCATCGATCACTCACGTCAGCGGTCGTTGGCCATGGGCTCGTTCAAGGGCGGCGTCAACCAGGCGCCGATGTTCAACGAGGTCAACCTCAACAAGTACTCCGTCCAACTCAACCTCAAGACGGAGGGCGCGAAACAGGTCATCCGCGACCTCGCCAAGACCGCCGACGGTGCGATCGACAACTTCCGCCCCGGCATCCTCGAGAAACTCGGGCTGGGCTACGACGACCTGCGCCAGATCAAACCGGACATCGTCATGATCTCCGCCTCTGCGCTCGGCGCGACCGGTCCTGACCGCAACTACACGGGCTATGCGCCGACCTTCGCCGCCATGAGCGGACTCTCGTACCTGACCGGAGAGCCGGAAGAGCCACCGGTGATGATGGGTGGCTCAATTGACCTGCGCGCTGGCACCGCCGCAGCGTTCGCCATGATCGCCGGACTCCACTATCGCGAGCGCACCGGCCGCGGACAGTTCATTGATGCGTCATCGTCGGAAGCGATCGGTATGCACATTGCCGAAGAATTCCTGCATGTCGACATGATCGGTCGCGATGGGGACAGACTCGGAAACGGTCACCGTTCCTACGCTCCCCACGATGTCTTCCGCTGCGCCGCAATGCGTGCGCCCGAGGCCTACTCGGCGGAGCACAAAGGCGCGAAGTCGGGATGGATCGCCATTGCCTGCCGTTCCGATCAGGAATGGAGCGCGCTCTGCGAGTGCAGCGGCCTGGACCACCTCAAGGATGACCCGCGTTTCCGCACCGGCCTCAAGCGCTGGAAGCACCGAGCAGAGCTCAAGCCCATGATTGAAGCATGGACATCCGAGCAGTCCGCTGTCGAAACCGCGGAGACGCTTCGCGCCGCCGGCGTGCCGGCTGCCGCCTCCGTCTGGGGCAGCGACATCCACCACTCCGAAAACTTCCAGGCTCGGGGAGGCGCTGTCAACGTCAGGCCCCCGGAAACGCATCTCCGACAGGTCCTGCCGCCGCCTTGGAAGCTGTCTGAGACACCCGCCGAGATCGTCTCGCCGGCGCCACGACTGGGCGAGGACACCGACTACGTGCTGAGCCGAATGCTCGGCTACGACCAGAACAAGATCGATGCTCTCGCGCGAGAGGGCGCTCTGGAATAACCTACGTGGCGACAGCCACGGACAGCGATTCAGCGGAGGGGAATACCATGCGAGATGTCCTGCGAGCAATCATCAAACCGATGGCGCGACTCTCGCTGGTCGCAGCCCTGGCACTGGTCGCCATCTCCGCGATTCAACCAGTCTTTACGGGCAGCGGCGATCTCCTCGCTGCGGACGCGGCTCCTGCTGACACGACGCTCTCGTTGCCACAACAAGCCGCACCTGACGAGGGCGGCACCGGCGTCAACAACTTTGGCCGCGAAGAGTGGTTCGAATTCTCGATTCTGCTCGCCCCGTTCATCGTGCTGGTCACCTTCATCCTGATCCTGGTATTCGCCTGGGACCGTTCGACCGGCAACGAGGAATAACTGCGACTCAGTCGCAGCGGAGAGCTGACCAACATGGCCGAGCCGATCGCGCAACAGCTCATCGACACGCTGTCGGAACGCGAACTCACCCTCGCCACCGCCGAGACCGACACGGGCGGCCTGATCGGTCACTGGATCACTGACATCGCCGGCTGTTCCAAGGTCTGGATCGGCGGCGCTGCCCCGTATCACAACTATCCCAAGATTGATCTGATCGGCGTTTCACGCGACCTGTTGCGGGAGCACGGGTCGGTCTCCGAAGAGGCCGCCGTCGCCATGGCTCAGGGTGTGCGCAAGACGCTGAACGCCAATATCGGCGTTTCGGAGACAGGCATCACCGGTCCAACAGGAGGCTCCGAAAGCCGACCCGTCGGCACGGTCTGGATCGCCTGCGTCGGACCGGGCGACCGCGTCCACGCCGAGCGACAGGTGTGGGACTCGGACCGCGAGGGAAACAAGCGGCTCACCGCGCTTCGTTGTGTCGAGCTCGTCATTGAGGCAGCCCAAGCCGCGGCCGGCGCCTGAGCCGCCAGAACACCCAATACACATAGTGCCATTCCTTCATTGCAACGAGATCAACCTCTATTACGAGGCGCACGGCGATCCCGACGCGCCCGCACTGATCCTGGCGCACGGCGCCGGCGGCAATCATCTCGTTTGGTGGCGCAATGTCCCGGTGCTCAGCGAGCGCTACTACACCATCACGTTCGATCACCGCGCCTTCGGACTCAGCCGAGACGTCCCCGGAGGCCCCGGCCGTCGCGCCTTCCCGCACGATCTGCACGCCCTCCTGGAGCACCTCAACATCGACCGCTTCGCCATGATCGCGCACTCCATGGGCGGCCGCACGGCAACGCCATTCGCGCTGATCTTCCCCGGGCGGATCGAAGCGTTGATTCTGTCGGGCACACTTGCCGGCGCGGTCAATGACGAAGTCCGTGAAATCCAGGCGGCTCACTACAAGACCGTCGAGGGCATGACGCTGCGTCAGCGCTCGCTCGCTCCAGCCACGGAGCAGAACGATCCGCAACTCACCTGGCTCTACCGACGAATGAACGGTTGGAACCCAAAACGACCCTCGACGTTCCTGGCGCCGACTCCGGGACTCGCGACCTGGCGCGGCTCCTCAATGCCACTCCTGCGCCAATTCGCAATGCCGATGCTCTACATCGTCGGCGAGCACGACCGCATCGTGCCGCCTGAGGCAATGGAGGCGTCGCATCGGGCCATGAAGGGCTCTGAGCTCGTCGTCGTTCCTGAGGCCGGTCACTCCGCCTATTTCGAGCGACCGGCACGCTTCAATGAAGCAGTCCTTGACTTCCTCGATCGGCGATGGAAGCCATAGGCAGCGCCCTATCATCAATGCATGAAGACTCCTACCCCCATGGTCCGCGAGCTGATCGAGGCTGTCGGCGAACAGGCCGTCGTTTGGCATGACGAGGACCTGCTCGTCTACGAATACGACGGCACGATCGATCGCGGAAACCCCGACGTCATCGTGCTGCCGGTGAACACCGACGACGTCGTCAACCTGATCAAGATCGCCAACAAGTACGACGCCCCCGTCACCCCTCGAGGCGCGGGCACCGGACTGAGCGGCGGCGCACTCGCGGCCAAAGGCGGCGTGATCATCGGCATGAATCGCATGCGCCACATTCTCAACGTTGATGTCGAGAACAAGACTGCCGTCGTCCAGCCGGGCGTCGTCAATCTCGACCTGGGAACTGAGGCGGGGCGGCACGGCTTGGCCTACGCGCCCGATCCCAGTTCCCAACGAGCCTGCACAATCGGTGGCAACATCGCCGAGAACGCGGGAGGGCCGCACACGCTCGCCTGGGGCACCACCACCAATCACGTCCTGGCCCTCGAACTCGTGACCGCCGACGGCGAGGTCCAATGGATCGGCCATGACACGCGCGACGAACCTGGCTACGACCTCGTCGGCTGCGTGGTCGGCTCGGAGGGCACGGTCGGCATCGTCACCCAGGCGCTGGTCCGCCTCGTCCCGAAACCAACTGCAGTGCGCACGATGCTCGCGATCTACGACAGCGTCCGTCAGGCGTCCAACGCCGTCTCCGCCGTGGTCGCCTCCGGCATTGTCCCGGCCGCCCTCGAGATGATCGACAAGATGACGATCGCGGCCGTCGAGCCCGTCTTGAACACCGGATTCCCGCTCGACGCGGAGGCGGTGCTGCTCGTCGAGGTCGATGGTCCGCAATCGCAGGTCGATGCCGAAGGCGCTCGGGTCGAAGGCATCCTCAACCGCTTCGAACCGCGCGAAGTCCGTTCCGCCACCGACCCGGAAGAGCGCGAACACCTATGGGCAGGGCGCAAGGGCGCGATCGGCGCACTGGGCCAGATCATGCCGAACTACTACTTGCTCGACGGCGTGGTCCCGCGCACCAAGCTGCCCGACGTACTCGATGCCGTATACGAGATCGCCGAGCGATATCGCCTGCCCGTCGCCAACATGTTCCACGCCGGCGACGGCAACCTACACCCGTGTCTGCTGTTCGACGAACGCGAGCCCGGCGCCACCGAGCGAGTACTCGATGCCGGCGGAGAGATCATGCGCGTTTGCGTTGATGCTGGTGGCGCGATCACCGGCGAGCATGGAGTCGGTCTCGAGAAGCGCGACTACCTGCCCTGGATTTTCACCGAAGCCGACATGGACGCAATGAAATCCCTGCGCGCCGCATTCGGTCCAACCGACAACTTCAACCCCTGCAAGATCTTCCCCAAAGGCCACGGCTGCGGAGAAGCAGGGCACCAGCACGCCCAACAGCAAATCGCCAAGTTCGGCCCCAAGGCGTTCGTGTAGGTCGGTGCAAAGGAGTTCAACGGCTATGGAATCCATTGAAGCCGTTCAAGCTGCCAAAAACTACATTCGGCAGGTCTTCGCCGACGAGATGATCAGCCGTCCACGGCTCGAGGAGCTCACTCTTGACCGTGAACAAGAAGAATGGCGGATTACTATTGGCTTCGCCTTCGAGCGCAGCCCACACCCTGTTGACGCACCAGCAATTTCGGCTCTAGCCCTAAAGGTGTACGGCAATCGGGTCTACAAGGTCGTCCACATCCGAGACGAGGATGAGAGAGTCATCGCCATGACAGATCGCCTTTTGGCTCCGGTCGCATAGCGCGATGCCCCCCGCTGGCTGCGTCGTCGATTCGATGCTCTTGGTGTTATATGTCGCTGGACGTACGAATGCCCGGATCATCGCGAAGCATCGGAATCTAGGTGCTTATACCGCCGATGACTTCAATCAACTGAGCGATCTGATCGCTGATCTTGGCGGCGTGATCTGGCTCACTCCGAACACATTGACAGAGACCTCGAACCTACTAGGTCAACATGGCAGTCCCGAGCGCGAACAGCTGCTTGAAACTCTGCGTGGCTTGATCGCCGTTGGCAGAGAAGTCATGGTGCAGAGCAACGATGCAGCCGAACACCCGCTGTTCCCGGAATTGGGACTGACTGATGCCGCCTTGCTTGGAATAGTCTCCTCGGATCGACCACTCCTGACCATGGATGGCGGGCTGTACGCCGCCGCTCTCGCTGACAATCAACTTTGCGCATTGAATTTCAACCACTTCCGAGGAGACGAACTTGCCACGAAGTAGTCTTCAGCGTCACAGGGTGGGCAGCCGACCCACAATACGCGTATGTCTCATGACGGGACATGCAATGTGAACCCGAAGGAACTCAGCGACCGCCTGCCAAAAGCATCGGTAGGTGACTTGGCCCAAAAGTACTCAATCGACGGCGAAGTTCCGGAGGTCGCAGTACATCCCGGCACAGTCGGCGACATCGAACACACACAGTCTCTGGCCCTTGAGCACGATCTCGCCGTCATCCCGCACGGCGGACGCACGATGCTCGGGCTTGGCATGCCGCCGAGTCGATATGACATCGCCCTCGACCTATCCGGCCTCACTCGGATCGTCGACTATGAGCCCAACGACTTCACGATCACGGTTGAAGCCGGCTTGACGCTCTCCGATCTCCAACGCCATCTGGCGGCGAATGGACAGTTTCTTCCGCTCGATCATCCACAGTTTGAGCGTGCAACGCTCGGTGGGCTCTGTGCTGTGGGACGCGGCGGCCTTCGACGTAACTCGTTTGGCGGTCCTCGCGACTGGCTGATCGGTATGCGGATGATCCAAGCCGACGGCACAGCAATCAAGGGCGGCGGACGAGTCGTCAAGAATGTCAGCGGCTATGACCTGCCCAAGCTCTTCGCCGGCTCGCTGGGCACTCTGGGCATCATCGTCGAGCTCACCTTCAAACTGCACCCGCTTCCGGCCAGCGACCAGATCGTCGCCATTGGCGCTCCAAGCTTCGAGTCTGCCCTGGCTGCAGGACGCGCCGCCTCACAGGCGGCCCCATTTCTCAACGGCTGCGTCGCGCTGTCTGGGGAGGCCGCCGCGAATGCACGATCGCTGGGCGCAGAGATCCTCAGCGACCAGCCGGCCCTCCTGCTTCGTGCCAGTGGCCTGGAGTCGTCGGCCAACGAGATACTCGCGCAGGCGTTTCACGCGGCTCGAGCACACGGCGTCGACGGACCTGAGTTGACGACCACCGCGATCGTTGAGACCTGGCAGGCAGTGACGGATCTCGAGTTGCACACGCCTCCGAACCACGTTCGGCTACGTCTCGGATTACCACCGGGGAACCTGATTCGCGCGCAAGAAATCCTGAGTCAACGACTGCCCGACACGACAAGCTGGATCGCCTCGGCCGATTCCGGATTGTTGTTCCTGGACACTCCGGCCGCCGATGCCGAGACCATCAAGTCGCTGAGAAATGAACTTGGGCCGTTGCAGGGTCGCTTGACCATTGAATCGGCCCCCATCGAGCTGAAGCAAACCTGCAATGTCTGGGGACCGAGCGGTTCCGGAGTCCGACTGATGCATAGCATCAAGGAGACGTTCGACCCTCAAGCGATCCTCAATCCGGGCAGATTCGTAGACGGAATCTAAGCTGCATCCATGAGCATCTCGCCGCCGACCTCAAATGCCGAAACAATCTGGCTGACCGAAGATCGCCCCGATGTGGCCGAACTCGGCCTGTGCGTTCACTGTGGCTTCTGCCTCAACGCCTGTCCGACCTACCACGACCTCGGCGTCGAGACCGATTCGCCGCGCGGTCGCATCGCCCTGATGCGAGGACTCGACAGCGGACGGATCGAGTGGTCTCCGCGAGTCCAGCAGCACTTCGACCAGTGTCTCCAATGCCGCGCCTGCGAAACGGCTTGCCCCTCCAAGGTCCCCTACGGACGGCTGATGGAGGCGACGCGCGCCGAAGCGTTTGCGCAGGACAAGTGGCCGCGACGCCAGCGCATTATCTGGCGATTGATCATGCGCGGCCTGTTTCCATACCCGCGAAGAATGCGATTGGCCGGCTACGGCCTCAAGCTGTATCAACGGACTGGCATCCAGACATTGGTTCGGAAGAGCGGCCTGCTACAACGGCTGGCGCCCAAGCTCGCAGGAATCGATGAACTGTCACCGGTTGCCGACAAGCCGTTCTATTCGAACGGCGAAGCTGCACGCGTTCCGGCCGCCCAACCCGTCCGCGCACGGGCTGCCCTGATCACGGGATGCATGATGCCGCTGGCCTATCCCGAAACCCACCGAGCGACCGTGCGCGTGTTCACTCGCAACGGCGTCGCGGTCAACGCTCCCGATGCTCAGGTCTGTTGTGGCGCACTCCACGCCCACGGCGGCGACATAGAGGCAGCGCGCGACCTCGCGAGAAAGAACATCGAAGCGATCACACCCGAGTCATCCGACTTGCCCGACGCGATCCTGATCAACGCCGCCGGCTGCGGATCTCACCTGAAGGAGTATGGACACCTGCTGCGCAACGACTCCGATTACGCGGCGCGTGCCGCTGCATTTGCGGCGCGAGTCCGCGACGTGCACGAGTACTTGGTCGAAATTGGTTTCTCGCCTCCAGAAGGACGAATCGAACGAGCCGTCACCTACCAGGACTCCTGCCATCTCTCGCACGGACAGAATGTGCGCAGCGCGCCGAGAGACGTGTTGCGCAGCATTCCCGGACTCGCCCTGAACGAGATGCGGACGCCTGACAAGTGCTGCGGCTCCGCGGGCATCTACTCCGTCGTTCAGAGCGAAATCTCTCAGCGAGTCCTGGCCGAGAAGATGCAAGACGTGCTGGGCACAAACGCCGAGCAGGTCTGCACTGCCAATCCGGGTTGCATGCTGCAACTCGACGCCGGCATCGCTCGCTTCGACGACGACCGCCGCATGATGCCGCGCTCTACTCACGCCATCGAGCTGCTCGACGAGTCATACCGACTGGGAGACGAGGAACGTGCCCGCTGATCCGCTAGCCTCCCTACGGCAAACAGAAAATCAAATGCACGAAAGAGGCGGCAATCATGGGACTGTTCCAACAGCTTGAGGTCGGCGGAGCAACGCTTATTGCAGTTCAGGACTCGTGGGCCGCGATGCCCCCGACGGCGTTCTTCAACAAGACCCAGGACTCCGACTGGGATAACTATCGCGACCTGCTCGACGACGACGGCAACATCACGTTGAACCTCGGCGCCTGGCTCGTGATCTCCCAGGGCACGACCATCCTGGTCGACTCCGGCATCGGCGGACGACCCACCCAGATGCCGCTCAAACAGCCGGCCGCGCTACCGACCGTGATGCAGGAAGCCGGCGTTTCGCCCAACGACGTCGATATCGTCGCCTTCTCGCATCTGCACTTCGATCACACCGGCTGGAACACCTACGACAATGACGGCACGCCGGTCCCGCAGTTTCCCAACGCTCGGCACATCATCCAGCAAGCCGAGTGGGATTTCTGGACCAGCAGCGACGAACTCAAGCTGGGCGCCGGCTACGACAACGTGCTCGCTCCGATCGTCGAGGCCGGACTCGTCGACTTTGTTGAGGGCGAGCACGTGCTCACCTCAGAGGTCGTCACCGTTCCGACGCCGGGGCACACGCCGGGCCACGTTTCTTTCGCAGTCTCAAGCGGCGGAGAGAAGGCCTACGTCCTCGGCGACGCCGCACACCACCTGGTCCAGTTGACCGAGACGGACTGGTGCCCGGGCGCCGACGTCAATACGGACGAGTCCACCGCCAGCCGGCGAAAGCTCTTCGACCAGATCGAGGCGGAAAACGCCCTGATCGCCTCCGGCCACTTCAACTTCCCCGGCATCGGACGAGCCGCTCGCCGAGACGGCACCCGCTACTTCGGGGCTGAATAAGGAGAGCCCACAACCTCGCAGCGGTGCTGGATATTGGCTCTATTCCTCCGCGCCGCTGATCATTCTCTTTGTCATCTCGATCAGCTCTGACACCAGCTCGGCGTCGAATTCGCCATGGCTAAAGCCATGCGCGATAGCATTCCGATACCTCTGCACCTGCAACAACTGACGGTGCTCGTCTCGAGAGATCACGCCGAGATAGGTGGCCTGATCGAATACGTAACTACTCGTAGTGATTCGATCATCTGAGATTCCTTGTTCAGCGATTAGCTTCCGCGTCGCTGCTTCGCACGCTGACCACGCCAGCAGTAGGGCTGCATCAGCGTATCCGGAGCCAAGTAACCGTTGTGCATCTTCAAGCCGAGTGGTTATCTCCAAGTCGGCAAAGGACTGTGAATCTTGTGGACCCTCGAGCCGTTCTGGTTCCCCAACGAGAACCAGCTCAAGTGACCAATTGGGTTTCGAGTCGATGATTCTAGCCAGCTCAGTGAAGTCTGGGTTAGCGGCCAGCGAAGAGCGGGATTTCACTTCCACAACCTTCACTTGATCGTCTTTCCGAGCAATCATGTCGGCCCGAAACCCCGGAAGAAAATCCAAGGGGCAGTCCATTGACACGTCGAATCCCCGTTGCCGATATTCCTCCGCCGTTTGGCGAGCAAGGATGTACTCCAGATTCGATCCTGCCGTTACCAAAGCGCTACCTTCCGTTCTTCTGCGCGTGAAACGAAGACGTGCAATGCTGGGCCTGACATTTGAGAACAACCCCTTAGACCAGGTGGGTCGCTAGGAACGAGAAGATTGTCAGCCCGGTTCCTTCTCCTACAGCGCAGGTCTGTCACTTGCGAGTCGTCGGTGAACACGAGGCCTTTCATTGCATCCAGAATAGGCTTTGGAATGTTGTCTACATCAATGATCCGGTCCTGGCCCCGCCCGTAGTTCGCAAAGAAAAACGTGATCGTCACGCTGATGGAGCCATTGTCGGGAGAATCAGAACTCCAGAGCTGGCTCGCAGCACGCGCCACTTCCTGCTTCCAGCTCTCTCGCCTCGATCTCCGGCGCGCCTGTTGAGACACCGGTGATCCCTCGATGACGAACTCGAATGGAACTGCCATCCCTGCCAATCCTGACTTCCCCTGACGTTCTTGCCGAAGTCAAGATTTCGACGGCAAGTGCGCTGGCGGAATTCATGATCCTATACGCGCGTCGAGCGATCAAGGCGATAGGTGGCCCCAAGCTGGAGTGCGGTCTCACACGCTGCGAGACCCCCTAATCCCGCAGCTTGTCGGCGTGGCTTGCGATATCGATGTAGCGGTCTGCGACCTGTCGCAGGTCGGCCGAGGTGCTCTTGCCGAACGCCATCACTTCGACCCGGACACCGCGTGCCCCAACGATCTCCACCAGGCGCCGGAAGTCGCCGTCGCCTGAGACCAGCACAATCACGTCGACACGGTCGGACATCGTCAGCACGTCGATCGCCAGCTCAACGTCGAAGTTTGCCTTCACCGAACCGCCTGCGAAGCGCTTCAGCGGCTTCGTCGCGATCCGGTAGCCATGATCGAGGAACGGAACGACGAATCGCTCGTTATCGGTGCGTGCTGAGGGATCGTCGGAGATCGGCGCATACGCGATCGCGCGCACCAGTGTGCGACCGTGCGACAGGAAGTCAGCGACCCTCCCCCAGTTCAGCCGAACACCCGACGACTCCGCGCCGTACAAGATGTTCGGCACATCGACGAAGATTGCGAGCCTGGGTAGCACTTCGATACGCGCCGGCGCATCGGCGTCGCCGCGACGACCCAGGAGGGTCTCTGTCAGCAGCATCTGTGATTCGGCCAGATGCTCGATCGTGCTGCGTTGTTGCTCCAACAGCGCCGTTTGGCGCTCGAGCAATGCGAGCATCTGCTCGGTCGGATCTGTTGGTGTGTTGTCCTGCGAGGGACGCCGTCCGCCGCGTCGCTGGGCCGGTTGCGCCTGCGCCGTATTCGGCGAGGATGCGGTTGACGCCGGGGCGTTGGGACCGTTGGAGGAGGAGCGTCGCCGTCCGCCACGTCGTGTCGGCGCTCGCGACGGTGGTTCAACCAGCGCCTGATTCTGTGTTCGTGTCTGAGCGGGCGCCTGCGTCGTTGCGGCAGGCGGATCCGGTTGTTCTGTTTGCTTACTCGCGGGCGCTTCAGTCGAAGCGGGCCGCCTCAAGAACCTTGCCATTACCTAGCTTTCCGTTCATAGGACGGGAATCGTTACAGGTTGGAGCAGTGCCGACGCCGCGGCCTTAACCGCGACTCGGTTCGCAATAGAGACGAAGGCGGTAGCTGCCGGATTCTCGGGTTCGAACGCGACAATCGGTCGTCCGTCGTCGCCGCCCGCCCGGACTTCCGTCGCCAGGGGCACTTCGCCCAAAAAGTCGATCTCCAGATCATCGGCGGCTTCCCGTGCGCCGCCATGTCCAAATATCTCCAGTCGCTGACCAGTGTCCGGCGTAATGAAGTAGGACATGTTCTCGACGATGCCGAACACCGGCACGTCGAGCTTCTCGAACATGGTCACCGCCTTGCTTGCATCTTCCAGCGCTACCGGCTGCGGCGTCGACACGACGACCGCTCCCGCGATCGGCGCTTCCTGGGCCATCGACATTGACGCATCACTCGTACCCGGCGGGAGGTCAATCAGCAGGTAATCAACCTCCCCCCAATCAACATCGTGCAACAACTGCTTGATCGCAGAACCAATCATCGGTCCACGCCAGACAACTGGAGCGCCGGGTGGCAGCAGAAATCCCAGCGAGATCAGCTTGACGCCGTATCGAGTCACAGGATGCAATCCCTGCTCGCTTTGCGCCTGGAACCCGTTGGGCAGACCGAACATGGTTGGGAGGTTGGGTCCGGTTGCGTCTGCGTCGACCAGTCCCACCGCTGCGCCCGACTCTGCGAGCGCGACGGCCAGGTTGGTCGCAATCGTCGATTTGCCCACGCCGCCCTTGTTGGAAGCGACGGCGATGATGTTCTTGACTCCGCCAATTGCGGCCTGCTGACCGCTGCCTTGCCAGGACGGCACATCGACACGGAACTCGAACGACACCGACTCGGCGCCCGCAGCCGAAAGGGCCGTGGACACGCGCTGCTCCAACTCGTCCTGCGAGGGGTAGCCGTGAATCGGCAGCGTCAGGTGAACAGTCACCGACGCGCCGTCAATCACCGCCCCGCCGAACATGCGCAGCGAGATCAGGTCGCGACCCAGTTGCGGATCGCGGACCGTCCGAAGTGTGTCTCGTACCGATTCGACCGTGAGCGCCATGCCATTCCCCTTCTTGTCGAGCTCGGCCCGACCCCCGCCTCTGCCTGTCAGCCGTCGCCAGACCACCGCAGCCTCAGCTCCGGTCCCGCGAAGCCGCGGTACCGTGGGATAAGAACCAGTGTTGGTTGAGTCGAATCCAGCGCGTGAATCGGCGGTGGCGTTGCATGCAAGGTCGGTCGTGAATGAATGTAGGAATCAAGATTGATCAAATGAGCCTGAGTCGCTGCCGTGGATACGGTCGGAGCGATTCTCGCCGACTTCATCGTACTCCAAAGAACCCACTTGCTCGGTCCTGGCTCGAACCCGCCGGAAACAAATCTCGTCAATCCTGTGAATCCAGCAATGGATATTGCAATTTGGGAACCGAAACGACTCCCAAATCGTCAAGTTGTTACAGGTGCGTATTCCACTTTACAGGTACAAATGCAGTGTGTTGCCCGATGTATTGCCCACCAACTTTGCCATACGTAGCGTCCTGCTCACGTGGGACTGACAGAGCGCGGGTTGCGTCCACAGCCCGGTTGCTCAGCCCCAGGAAGGTTCCCCGAATGCCTGCCAAGACTCGTGTGAAGAGCGAAGCGCCCAGCCACATTCACAACTGGGTGATCGACGCCCCCAATGGCCCAATGTCCGAGGGTCTCTGCACCTGTGGCGAGACCAAAGAGTTCCGCAACTCTTCCGAGGACTCGATCTGGGATCGCAACGAGGGCCGCTCGCGCTGGAACGACATGGGCATCTCGAAGCGCCGCCGCGCCGCCGGTGACGACAACTAGTCCTTTGTTGCTCGGCGCTATCGCCGCTACCCGGATACACACTCCGCCCGCGCCCTAATATGCGCGGCAGGAGGTCTGATGTCCTCGCCCATCGCCGAGACCATTCAGTCGGCATCGACGCATGATCGCCTGGCGATGCCGGACCTGAGCGTTGATCTCGCGCCCGGCGCCAAGCGTGAGTTGATTCTCCGCAATCCCGTGATGACAGCCTCCGGCACATCCAGCAACGGGATCGAGTTCGCCCGCCTCTTCGACATCAATCGCCTTGGTGGCGTGTTGTCCAAGGGCGTCACACTCAAGCCCAGACGCGGCAACCCGACGCCTCGCATCGTCGAGACGCCGGCTGGCATGCTCAACAGCATCGGCTTCCAGAACATCGGCGTGCGACGCCTGCTGAGCGATGTCGCCACGGTCTGGGAGACGTGGGATGTCCCCGTCGTGGTCAACATGCTCGGAGACACCGTCGACGAGTTCGCACGCCTTGCGCAGGTCCTTGACGGCGCGCCCGGCGTCGCCGGACTTGAGGTCAATATTTCGTGCCCCAACCTCGATGTCGGAGGCGTCGCATTCGGACGTGATCCGGTCGCGGCGGCACGAGTGATCGAGGCAGTCGTGACGTCAACAACGTTGCCGGTGATCGCCAAGCTCACGCCCGACGTGACCGATATTTCGGTCGTTGCCAAAGCCTGCGAGGAGGCTGGCGCCGACGCCCTCTGCGTGGCCAACTCCTTCGTCGGCATGAGCATTGACGTCAACACGCGACGGCCGCGCACGAATCGTCCGGTCGCCGGACTCACCGGTCCCGCGATCAAACCGCTCGCCTTGCGCCTGGTCTGGGAAACCGCGAGAGCCGTGGATATCCCAGTGATCGGCTGCGGCGGCATCGTCGATGGACGCGACGCGGTCGAGTTCCTGCTCGCCGGCGCCAGCGCGGTTCAGGTCGGCACCGCCTCCTTCCGCGATCCCTTTGCAGCGATTCGCGTCCTGGAAGAGATCGTCGAGTATTGCCGGGACAACGGTGTGTCGGACATTTCCGAGCTGATCGGCGCGGTACAGGTCGACTAAATCGCGACAGCCCATAGAGTGAGCAATAACGGGGTGTAGCTCAGCTTGGCAGAGCGCACGGTTTGGGGCCGTGAGGCCGGCGGTTCAAATCCGCCCACCCCGACCATTTCAACGTACCGAGAATGCTCTGAACGACTCTGCTCCCTGCATCCCCCCTCGCGGGGGAAGCTGCCGAGAGCCTGCCCCCGGCGCGAACGGGGGGCTGATGGGTGGGGTCCCTGTTCCAAAATGGACAACAGTTGCACAAGGGTCCTTTAGATTCTCGCCCTCCCTAACTCCGCCATGCTCGGCGGCCGATCTGCAATCACCCGCTCCTCGGCCAGTCCCGCAATCTCTTCCTCGCTCATCCCCAGGATCTCGGACAGCACCTCGGCGTTATGTTCGCCGAGGCCGGGAGCGCCGCGTCGATAGGTCGCCGGCGTCGCACTCAGGCGTACGGGACAGCCCGGGTAGCGCAGCACGCCCATGTCGACGCCGCCAACTTCGGCCCAGAAGTTCCGCTCAGCCAGATGCTCAGACTCCAACAAATCGCGTCCATCGGCGACAACGGCGGCGAGCACGTCCGCCTTCTGCAACTTGATCACGGCCTCGGTGGGCGATATCGACCGGCTCCAGATACTCAACGCCACATCGATCTCGTCGTGCCGCGATTCTCGCTCCCACAGTTCCCAAGCAGCCCACCCCTCAGGTAACGCGACCACTTCGCACAGCGACTCCCACTCCTCATCCGACGTAACCGAGATCGCGACCCAACGGTCGGCGCCCAGACAGCGATACACGCCCTGAGGAGCGACACCGGATTCGCGGTTGCCTCGCCGCGGCGGCGGATGACCTACTACCTGGGCCGACAACAACTCGTCGCCGGCAAACGATCCCATCGATTCGATCATGGCCGTCTCGACTCGCTGTCCATCGCCGCCCGTCGACATTCGATGCCACAGCCCAACCAGCGTTCCGGCCACAGCGCTCATCCCCGACACTGGATCGGGCCAGGCCACGCCCGAGCGATAGGGAATGCCGTCCGCGTAGCCGGCCATCATCGTCATCCCGGTGGCCGCCTCAATCACCGGTCCCAATGCCACACGATTCGCTCCCGGTCCCTTCGCGCCGTAACCCGGCATCGAGGTATGAATGATGTTCGGATTGATCTCGCGCAGCGTGTCCCAGTCCAACCCCCACTGCGGGAACACCCTGGGCGAATAGTTCTCGAGCACCACATCCGACGTTGCGATTAGCGCCCGGAACACGTGCCGACCCTTCTCGCCCGAGAGGTCGAGCGACAGGCCACGCTTGTTTCGTGCGAGCTTGTTGAATCCACCGTTGCGATTCCAGGGCCGCTCGCCGAGCTCGTTATCGGGGAATGTGTGAGTCAGTTCGGCCAGGTCATCGGGGACCTCCAACGGTCCGCGATTCCACGGCGACTCGATGTGAATCACCTCGGCGCCAAGATCCCCCAGCAGTCTTCCTGCAATTGGTCCAGCCCAGACTCGAGTCAGATCCAGTATGCGCAGACCGGTCAGTGGACCAGATGACAACTCGTTGGCCGGGGCAGCAAGCACCGCCTCCGGATCCCATTCCTCAATCTGCTCCAGCGATATAGAGATTGGTGGACACGGTGTCGCGCCGTCGTAGTCTTCGCCGATTCTGAACGGTCCTCGTGGAATCAGCTCATCGCCGCGCTCCTCGTCCAGCGGCACGAAGAACTCTCTCGCCGCCATGTGCGGGTCGGCCAGAAACTGATGCGTATCCCAGACCGGTCCCATTGGCGAGAACGTCGCTTCACCAAGCTCACAGATCTCGGCGACGGTGTGAGACATCAACCAGGGGCGAATCGCCTCGTCGAAGGCTCTCTTGTTTCGCGCGCGGGTTTCGTTAGTGGCCAGCAAGGGATCGTCGAGCACGTGTCCCAACCCTGCCGCCTGGAGGAATGGCTCCAACTTGGCCGCTCCCGCATGCCCCAGAAAGACGTACCCATCCTGGCACTCGTAGACGCCTGCCGGATGCCACATGCCTGGCTGTCCGTTGCCTTCCCGCCTCAAGATGTGACCGGCGTGAGTCCACATCGTGGTGGTGTGCTGATGCATCGCCACCATCGCTTCGATGTGCGCCACTTCCACCCTCTGACCAACCCCGGTCGACTCCCGCGCAACGAGCGCCGACATCGCGCCAATGAATCCGTACATGCCTGCCGCGTACTCGGTATGCCGACCATGCCGACGGAACGGATGACGATCGTGTTCTCCATTGAGATTCATGTGCCCACTGGCCGCGTCGTCCGTGAACACATTCGAGCGACGCTCCGACCACGGGCCGCTCAAACCAAAGGGGGATAGATACACCTTGACCAGCCGCCCGGCATCGAGTTCCAACGTCCGAGGAACAAGCGGGTCCGGCGCCGAGCTCTCAATCACCACGTCGGCGTCCGAAATCAACGCTGTCACGTCGGCCGACTCCGGGTCGGCTTCGACGATCTGCTTTGACGTATTGCAGTAGGCCCAGGTCGAGCCGACTTCTCCATCGCCCAACACGTGTGACGGCAAGATCTCTCCGTGATGCAGCAGCGGATCGCCTCCCGGAGGCACGATCTTGACGACGCGAGCGCGGTTGTCGGCGAACATCTTTGCCGCGAACGCTCCGGCATGAGAACCGGCCAGTTCAACCACCCGAAGCTGCTCAAAGGACTTCGTCATCGATTACGCCCCTCAATCCTGTTGCATCCCTGTGGCATTCCTCTGGCATTCGATGCTCACGACCGTGTCCGTTAAGCTATCGCCCGTAGGCAGAGACACACCCAGGAAGGACCCGCCAGTGGCCACCGACCGATTCCCGATCGAGCAGGGACACATCATGTTGTTCGCCCGCTCGGTCGGCGACGACAACCCCATCTACCACGACCCCGATGCAGCAACCGACACCGAGCCCGGACACGTCATCCCACCGCCGACCTTCGTCCAGGCCTCGGCCCAGTTCACCGAGGGCTACAACCTGCGCCCGGTGGTTGGCCAGCCCTGGTTCGGCTCGGGCAAGGAGCCGACCGGCGTCAAGCGCGAGTCCTCTGGCGAAGGCGGCGGCACCGGCTTCCACGCCGAGCAGCACTACGAGTACCACGCGCCAATCCAGCCCGGCGACGTGCTCAAGGCCGTCGACAAGCCCGGCAAGAGCTGGACCCGAGAAGGCCGACGCGGCGGCAGCCTGAGCTTCAATGAGTCAGTCACCGAGTATTACAACCAGGATGACGTCCTCGTCGTCACCGCCCGCTCGGTCGGTGTGCAGACTTCACGCGTCGTCGAATAACCGCACAAGCTGCGACACGGCAACACGGCAACACGGAAGGCGAACCGTCATGGCTCTCAACAAATCCAACATCAACGTCGGCGACCAGCACAGCGAGCAGGTCGTGGACGACCTCACCCGAACCCAGATCATCCAGTACGCCGGAGCCTCCGGCGACTACAACCCGCTGCACACCGACGAGATTTTCACCACACAGATCGCCGGCTACCCAACTGTCTTCGCGCACGGCATGCTCAGCATGGGCTTGACCGGCAAGATGCTCACCAACTACGTCGGCGACGGCCGACTGACCAAGTACGGCGTCCGCTTCGTCGCGCAGGTCTGGCCCGGCGACTCGCTGACCGCAAGCGCCACCGTCGAAGCGATCCGAGAAGAGGACGGCGTCAGCCTCGTCGATCTCGCAGTCTCGACCGTGAACCAGGACGGGGCCGAGGTCGTCAAGGGATCAGCCACCGCTCGAATCGACGGCTAACAGCCCTCGATTGAGTCGACACACGCAAGAATTTTCCCGCGCAGATCGATCTGCGGCGGGCGAACGTCGTTAATCCTGATCTCGAGGCGGGGTGTTCTCAGCTACCCATTTCGAGACGTCGGGAATCAGTCGATCAACGATGCTCATCATCAACATGAACGGCACGAACGCGGCGCCGGTGCCGATCGCCCACCACCACTCGGCAGCCACGAGCGCGAGCACGCAGCCGGAGATCGTCAATCCCATCCCCAGGATCGAGACCACCCGCAGCACAACTGCGGCAGGTGGAATGGGCGGTATCTGCGGTGGCTGCCCTGACATGACGTGGGAATCTCCCTGACTGTGTGACTAGGACTCGGTAATCGTGACCGACTTCATCGTCGGTCCCGGCTCGCGCGCACGCTGCGGGTCGCGCTCGGGGAACGCCTTGACGACTTCGATTCCCGAGGTGACCTTTCCGAACGCGGTGTACTGCTTGTCCAGGAAGGTGGCGTCCGCATTGCAAATGAAGAACTGGCTGCCCGCCGAGTTCGGTTCCTGTGCGCGCGCCATCGACAGCACACCCTCGACGTGCTTCGTATCGTTGAACTCGGCCGGCACGTTGTAACCGGGTCCGCCGGTGCCCGTACCGGTCGGGTCGCCGCCCTGGGCCATGAATCCGTCGATGATGCGATGGAACGTCACGCCGTCGTAGAACCCGTCGCGGGCCAGGAAGACGAATGAGTTGACGTGCTCAGGCGCAAGGTCGGGCCACAGCTGGAGCTCGATCGTGCCGCCGTCTGCCATCTCGATCGTGGCGCCATAGGAAGCGCCTTCCGTCAAGGCCATCTCGGGCCGCTTACTGTACTTCGCCATCAAGACCTCCGCCGCAACGCGGCACTGTTGGGCCCGCGCTATTCCGCGCGAGCGACTTCGCTGATTGTGATCGTGGCAATCTGTGGACCGGGAGGTTCGCTCGGGTCCGCCGGATCGCGTTCCGGGAACGCAGCCACAACTGCCATACCCGATGTCACCTCGCCAAATGCGGTGTACTGACCATCCAGGTGAGGCGCATCGTCAAACACAATGAAGAACTGGCTACCGGCAGAGTTCGGATCGGCAGACCGCGCCATGGAGACAACTCCACGCACGTGTCTGGTGTCGTTGAACTCGGCATCCAGCAGGTAGCCGGGACCGCCGGTTCCAAATCCGGTGGGATCTCCGCCCTGGGCCATGAATCCGTAGATGATCCGGTGGAACGTCACCGCGTCGTAGAAACCTTCTCGCGCCAGGAAGACGAAATTATTCACGTGGCCGGGCGCGAGGTCTTCGTACAGGTCAATCTCAATCGTCCCGCCGCCGACCATTTCAATCGTGGCGCGATAGTCCACACCATCTTCCAGCGCAAACGCCGGCGGCGCGACCCAGGTCAATGAAAGATCGGGGATCGGGGGCGGCGCATCCTCGGCAGCCGGTGGGTCAATCGATGCGCCGGCAGTCGTCGCAACCGCGCCGTCTTCGGTGATCCGAATGGCAACAATCTTCGGTCCAGGTGGAGGAGTCGGAATTCTGGAGGGATCTCTGGGATTGAAGCCGTGGAGAGCCACAATCCCCGATGTCACCTGTCCGAACGCCGTGGACGCTTCATCCGTTTCCGATCCTTGATCGGACAACGTGATGAAGAACTGCGACGAGGACGCGCCATGCTCACTGCGCCTCATCGCGACGATGCCCTCGGAGTCCAGAGCAAGAGCATCCCCGTCGCCGGCCGTCGGCTCATCAGGCAGCAGGTACCCCGCATCTGCGGGGAAGTCGGCCTCAAGATCGCCAGCAGTCGGATCGCCCGCATGTGCCCTCAATCCCGGCAGCACCTCATGGAATGACAACCCGTCATAGAAGCCCTCGTTGACCAGGAAGACAAAGTTATTGACGTGCTCGGGAGCCAGCGTCTCCATCAGGTCGACTACGACGACTTCGCCACTCTCAAGTTCGATCTCCGCGCCGTAATCCACACCCTCGACCAACGCGAACGCCGGCGGAGCATCCCATCTGGGTTTGCCCTCAACAGCGCCGCTGATGACATCGGATCCGGTTCGCCGAACCGGCGGAGGATCTGTCGTCGGCGATGGTCCACTGCTATCAAATGCGACCAGGGCCAGGCTGACAATCAATGTGGCAGCCAGGATGAGCCCGACCGTGGCAATCACCGGGCGGGAAAACAACCTTGAACGCCGTACGCCGCCCCGATCAAAGCCCTGCACCGCTGCACGTCGACGCGCCAGCCGCTGCGGACGCCTTCGAGCGCTGCGACCTCGTTGCGACACCGGCCATCCCCTCCGAGCGCGCGGCACACGAGCGCACTCAAGGCCTTACGCTATCACCGCTCCACGTTATGACGATGCCACTGGAATGCCCAACGTCGGGCGATTCGCAAGGGACGGGACCGCCAACCATGAACGCGGCAGAACACTACAACGCAATGGTCAAGGCTCGCCACGACCAGCAGACTCGACTGGCCACACCATTCGGCGAGTCCTATTGGCAACGATTCGCGCACACCTACCGATTCGACCCCTACCGCGAGCCGGAGCCGCAGCTCTCCGCCACGCTGAAGTACATCGAGCCCGGCGATGACATCATCGAGATCGGCGGCGGAGCAGGGCGCATCGGTTTGCCATTGGCCCTGCAAGCCAACTCACTGAGGAACGTCGAACCCTCGGCGGCCATGCGAGAGCAGTTCGGCATTTCCGTCGCGGAGCACAGTATTGAGAATGCACAAACGATCGCGTCTGCCTGGCCAATGTCCGATCAGGTCAGCGCGGACATCGTGCTCACCGTCGACGTGACGTATTTCATCACCGACATCGAGCCCTTCATTCGAGCGATGCACGATTCGGCTCGTCGCCGAGTCATCATTCTCACCTGGACGGTTGCCCCGCCAAACGTGAATGCCGAACTCTTCCGTATCGGGTTTGGCGAGCCAGAAGCGCCGTCTCCGGGATTCCGTGATCTACTCCCCGTCATCTGGGATCTCGGAATCGTGCCCGATGTCCAGGTGGTCGATCAGTCGTTCACCTGGCCCGAGCGCCTGCCAACGACGGAGGATGAAGCAGTGAGTTTCGCGCTGGAAGAACTCGCCTCGTTCGATCAGCCCGACGCCGAACAACACGTCCGCCAGCACATCGGCGAGCTTTTCGAGCGCGGCGATGTCTACCAGCCAGCATGGCGAATCCCTTCCCAGGGCATGCTGATCACGTGGGAAACGAACTGAGCGAACGAGAAGCGGCTGGCACCCCCGGCAGGATTCGAACCTGCGCACCCGGCTCCGGAGGCCGGTGCTCTATCCCCTGAGCTACGGGGGCCGAATCGCCACGATATCACCGTCGATAGCGATCACGCTTTGACATCCAGCAACGCCGCCCTCTCGGGAGCGGCGCTGGCATCAGTCGCGTTGGTCGTGAATTGGCTACGTACCGATAACTCCACCGCCGTCCTTATGCACGGCGACCACGCTCGGTCGAGGGAAGTCGCCGTCAGGGAACGTGCTCGACGGCTCGTCCAGGCCATCCCCTTCGCCGGGGTGTTGCACGCTGACAAACAACGTCTCGTAGTCGGGCGTGAACTCAGGACCGGCCAGCTCGCCACGCGGCACCCCGGTCATGAAGCGGCGAATGCGGCCGCGTTCCGGTCCGGCAGTCGGAACGACATAGATCGAGTCGGCCTGGTTCAGCTTGGTCGGCTGACCGTCCGTCGCAATCCACAGGTTGCCGTTCTGGTCGAAGGCGAAGTTGTCCGGCGCCGAGATCGAGTCCAGCTGGCTCTTGTCAAAACCGGCGAAGTAAGTCTCCTGCTCGGAGTCGGCCGGGTCGCCGCAGAGGATGAAGATGTCCCACGTGAACCGCCGAGAGGCCGCGTCACCGCCGTTCTCTGTCAACTCCAGGATGTGGCCATGTGTATTCGGGCCACGAGGATTGGCGCTGTCGACGGCGTCGGCAGCGCGATTGGTGTTGTTCGTCAGCGCGATGTACACGCGATGGTTGACCGGGTTGACCTCGATGTCCTCCGGCCGGTCCATCGGCGTCGCGCCGACGGCGTCGGCCGCGAGCCGGGTGAACGTCGCCACACCGGCCGTCGTCCAGGTGGCCAGTTGCGGACTACCGGCGACCAGAGGCAACCACTCGCCCGAACCGTCGTCGTTGAACTTCGCAGCAAACAGCGTCCCGGTCGAGAGCAGGTCGAGATTGGCCGAACGGCTGAACGCGTTGTAACGGTCGTTGCTGATGAACTTGTAGACGTAGTCAAAGCGCTGGTCGTCGCCCGAGTAGACGACCACACGTCCGTCGTCCGACAGCGTCACCGTCGCGGCCTCATGCTTGAACCGGCCCATCGCCGTGTGCTTGCGAGGCGTGAAGGTCGGGTCGTAGGGATCAATCTCCACGAGGTAGCCGTAACGGTTGACCTCGTTCGGTTCCTTGTCCAGGTCGAAACGGTCGTAGAAGTCTTCCCAGTAACGCACCGAGCTTGCCTCTGGGACGCCGTATCTCGGAACGCGCACGTCGTTGACTGCGTTGGCGAAGTACTGGTGGAAGTTCTCCTCGGCGGTCAGAATCGTGCCCCACGGCGTGCGTCCGCCCGAGCAGTTGTTGAACATGCCCAGCACATGTTCACCCGTCGGATCGGCATTGGTGATCGTGTAAATGCTGCCTACGCCCGGACCGGTGAGCAGCATCGGCGTCTCGCCGGTGATGCGGAAGTTGTGTGTTGACGTCGGACTGTACGACCACGAGCCATCCTCGGCGCGCTCGACCTCGACAACCGACATGCCATGCGATGCGATCTCAATCGCAACTTGCTCGGCCGTGACGTTCTCCGTGTCGTAGCCGGGGAACATGTCCACACCGCTGGTGTATTCGTGGTTGACCGCCAGCAGACCCCGCCCGCTTTGCCCTGGCAGGAGCGGGAAGAAGCCGTTGTAGTCGCAGTTGAAACCAAACTGTTTCGCTGCGACTTCGGCAGTCTGTCCACTCAGGCTGAACTCGGGAGCGCCCGGCAGGACGGAGTCGCCCCAGCGAGTAACGACGTTCGAGCTGTACCCAGGCGAGACGTTGACCTGGTCATCCAGATCATGAGGAATGCTCTCCAGACCCACCGTGCTCGAAGCTGCGCTCGCTAAACTGGTCAGCGGGGCCGACCTGAAGATCTGCGAGCCCAGCGGCGACGTGCTCAAGGCCAGCAACGGCGCCCCGACCGCCGACGCCTTGACCAGTGAGCGTCGCGAGATGCGGCGATTCAACACAGCCGCAAACGGTTCGTTGCCGCTCTGGTTGGGCACTGGCTTGAAACAGGCATCGTCACACGATATCTGGCAGTGGTACACCGATCTCGCCTGCCTCGAGATCCAGTTCAGCGGTGCAAAGCCGCGTGACGCCCTATCTGAGCTCATGTCTTCTTGTCCCCATTCCGCTCTGGCGCCCGGCCTCTCCGTCAGACGCTTGATGCAGCCTATAAATGGGCAACAGTGTCGGCGATTAACGACCGGGCCGCGAGCAGTAATGCTCTATGCAACAACCGGTTATCAGCCCGCAAGCGATTGTCCACAGGACCGCGCTAACTGAGATTCGACCGTCGGCGATACTGCACCGCCTCAGCCACATGCTGAGCCGAGATCACCTCCGACCCCGCGAGGTCTGAGATCGTTCGCGCAACCTTCAGCACCCGATGGAATCCCCTCGCCGACAACGTGAGACGGTCAACGGCCTCTTGAATGAGCGTCCGCGCACGGTCCTCGAGCATGGCGTAACAATGCTGATTGACCTCGCGAGCCGACAGCGTCGCATTGGCGTTCGGCCCACAGTCGCCGAAGCGTTCGCGTTGCACGTTGCGCGCACGAATGACACGCCGTCGCACCTCAGAAGTCGGCTCAGCGCTGGGCGGTGCGGATGCGCCTGATACCTCCATCAGCTTCTGCACATCAACCCGAGGCACATCGACAAACAGGTCGATGCGGTCGAGCACCGGGCCCGAAATACGCCGTTGATATCGGTAGACGGCCCCATCGGTGCAGGTGCAGTGCTGGCCAGAACCGAAGTTGCCGCACGGGCAGGGATTCATCGCGGCGATCAAACAGATGTCGGCCGGGTACGTCACCGACCCATGCGCCCGAGAGATCGTGATATGGCGATCTTCGAGTGGCTGCCTCATCGTCTCAAGCGCGCGCACCGAGAACTCGGGCAGCTCGTCGAGAAACAGCACGCCGCGATGCGCCATCGTGACTTCGCCCGGCCGCAGACGCTGTCCGCCGCCAACAAGCCCGGCGTTCGAAATCGTATGGTGCGGCGCACGGAAGGGACGCTCGCGAATCAACTTGCTTCCGCCGGTCAGGCCTGAGACGGAAGCGATCTTTGTCACCTCGAGCGCCTCCTGCGAGGTCAACGGAGGCAGAATCCCCGGCAGACAGGAAGCAAGCAGCGTCTTCCCCGCTCCCGGCGGACCACACATCAAGAGGTTATGTCCACCCGCAGCGGCGACTTCCAGAGCGCGCTTGACATGCTCTTGACCACGCACGTCCGAGAAGTCTTGCCCATCGTAGCTAGTACCTGGATCATCATCGCTTGGACAAGTCGTTGGCCAGATCGCGTCCGACAACGGACGCTCTTCCGTCGCGATCTCGATCCAGTCGCGCAGGGAATCCACCCCCACGACTTCGATTCCCTCGATCAGCGAGGCCTCTTCCGCATCAACTTTCGGCACCACGATGCGCCGTACGGAGGCGTCTCGCGCCGCTGCCGCGACAGACAGCACGCCGCGCACATGACGCAACTCCCCGTCCAACGCCAGTTCGCCAAGAAACAGGGTGTCCTGTACGGCCGACTCACAGACCTGCCCGGTCGCCACGAGCATCCCAACCGCGATCGGCAGATCGTAGCCGGCGCCCTCTTTGCGAATATGCGCCGGTGCGAGATTGACCGTTACTCGTTTCGTGGGAAACCCTGCCCCGGCGTTACGAATCGCCGAGCGAACACGTTCCCTCGCCTCGTCCACCGCTGCGTCCGGTAAGCCGACAATGGTCGTCTTGGGCATTCCCGACGAGATGTCGACCTCGACGCAGATCGGCGCTCCATCCAGACCGATCACCGCTCCGCCATTGACTCGCGTATGCATTACCATCCTCCGTGGGTTTCGTATAGAACACCTTTACGGAACTAGTGTTCTCTCATGCACAGAAACTATAGAACAAGTATTCTCCGCAGCGCAACCTCTGCAACCCCTATCTCCCCAAACATGTCTACACTCGCTGCGGTGGAGGACCAACGATGACCAACAACATGTACCCCGTACTCGACAGCGGCCTCGCATTCTTCAATCACGCCGGCGTATCGCCGCTGCCGGCCGATGTCGCCCAGGCAGTCCACGACTACGCCACTCAAGCCGGGCGGTCTGGATACTTCGGCTCGACCTGGGCGGACGACATGGCCGACTTTCGCCAGGTCTCAGCCGAGCTGATCGGCGCGCGTAGCGCCAACGAGATCGCCTTCGTGCCCAATACCGCGACCGGAGTGTCGGTCTCGGCGGGCGCGTTGAATCTGCAGGACGGCGACCGCATCCTCGTCACAGACGCCGAGTATCCCTCGAATCGGCACTTCTACAACTCGCTGCAGCAGCGCGGGGTCGAGCTCGATGTCGTCGTACAACAGGATGACGGCCGCATCCCGACCGAAGACATCATCTCAGCCGTCTCGGCGCGCACCAGGTTGGTGGGCATCTCACACGTGCAGTGGGGCAGCGGGTTCCGCTCCAATCTGCGATCCATCGCCGACGCCGTCCATGCCGTGGGTGGGTTGCTCTCCGTCGACGCCATTCAATCCGCCGGCGCGTTGCCTGTGAATGTGGCGGAAGACGAAGTGGACATTCTCGCCGCCGGAGGACACAAGTGGCTGCTCGGGCCGACCGGCTCCGGCATCCTCTACATCCGCGAGGAGCTAATCGACGGTCTCATCCCGCCCGTGCTCGGCGCGAACAGCATGGATGGAGGCCTGGGCGCAGGCAACGCGGAACTCATCCTCTCGCCGACCGCCTCGCGCTTCGAACCTGGCGCTACGCCGACCGCGACGATGCTCGGACTTCGGGCGTCAATTCGGCACCTGCTCAACATCGGCATCGACAACGTCTGGGACCAACTCGAAGCTGTGACCGCATACCTCTGCGACGCGCTGACCAACGCAGGCTGCCGTATCTTCTCGCCCCGAGGAGAATCGGAGCGAAGCGGCATCGTGATCTTCGACCCACCCGAGGAGCTCTTGGAACGAGAAACGGTCGATGAGACGTGGGAGCGGCTTCAAGGATTAGAGATCATCACCGCCGTGCGATTCGGGCGACTGCGAGCCTCTCCACACTTCTACACGCCGCAATCGGACATTGATCGGCTGGTCGCTGCGCTCAAGCCCTGAGCGACCAGCGGTCAGTAATCCCGCTCGACGCTCATCACACCATGTACCCCGTCGAGCTTTGACATCACGCGTTGTAACTGACGCAGCCCGTTCGCCTCGACAGTGAACGTCAGCGTGACAGCGCCTCGATCCGGCTCACCCGTCAGGAACGAGACCATGTTCACGTTCTCGTCGGCGCAGATCGCAGCAACGTCCCGCGCCAGTCCCACGCGATCCCAGCCCGTGATCCTCAGCCGCGCTTCTGTGAGCTGGCGGAATGTATTCCATCGCACGGGGACCACTCGGTCGTCATCTGCAACGGACAAAATGTTGGGACACTCGCTGCGGTGAATCGTCACCCCGCGGCTGCGCGTGATGAACCCGGTGATGTCTTCGCCGACCTGCGGCGAGCAGCAGGGCGCCAACCGGGTCAGCATGTTTGATCCGCCCAGGACATGAACCGCGTCGGCGCTCGGCGTCGCCTGCGCCTTGACGACTCGGATTTCTGGCTCTACCGCGGTCTCTTCGTCGTCCGCCGACGCCACCCTCAGCGCCACGGCGTGTGCCGTCACGTCGCCGGCGCCGATCATGGCTAAGGCATCCTCCATGCTCCTGGTCCGAGTCGCCTCGATCACTTCCGCCTCAACCTTGGACATCTTCAAACTCAGTCGCCGCAGCTCTCGCTCCAGCTCGTCCCGACCCCGTGCGACGTTCTCGGTCCGCGCCTGTCGATTGAACCACTGTCGAATCTTGGTCCGCGCATGCTGAGTCGTCACGTAGCCCAGCGCGGGATTCAGCCAGTCCCGGCTCGGGCCGCGAGTCGTCCGGCTCGTCACGATCTCAACCACATCCCCGTTTTGGAGCGGGGTTGACAAACGCGCCAGGCGGCCATTCACCTTCGCCCCGACACACTGGTATCCGACATCGGTGTGAATGCGGAAGGCGAAGTCGAGCGGCGTCGCGCCTGAGCGGAGAGCGAGAATTTCACCCTTCGGCGTGTGCACAAACACCTGGTCGTGGAAGACATCGGATCGCAACGTCTCGAGGAAATCGTCTGCGCCCGCCAACTCGCCCTGCCACTCCACCAACTGGCGCAGCCACGACATCCGCTCGCGATCGTTGATCGCGTTGTGGCGGTTCTCCTTGTACGCCCAGTGCACGGCGACGCCGTACTCGGCCTCCTGGTCCATTTCGTGGGTGCGAATCTGGACCTCGACCGCGTGCGAAGGTGACCAGAACGCCGTTGTATGCAGTGACTGATATCCACTCGGACGAGGGCTCGCGATGTAGTCGTCGAATTCGCCCGGCAACGGACGCCAGAGCCCATGTACGACGCCAAGAACCGCGTAGCAGTCGCTCGTATTGTCTGTCATGACTCGCAGCGCCAGGAGGTCGTAGATGTCGTCGAACGACTTGCCCTGCGCCGAGTACTTCTGGATCTTCTCGTGAATCGAGTACAGGTGCTTGACCCGGCCTCTCACCTGAGCACTCAGCCCCTCCGCCGCCAGCGCGTTCTCCAATTGCACCCGAATCTGACCGAGGTACCGTTCGCGCGTCTGCCGACGCGACGCGACCAGATCTGAGATTCGCCGGTACTCCTCGGGCTCCAGGTACTTGAACGACAGATCTTCAAGCTGCGCCCGAATCTGCCAGATCCCCAGACGCGCCGCCAGCGGCGCGTAGATCTCCATCGTCTCGCGCGAGATCTGGAGCTGTTTCTCCGGCCGCATCGCGTCGAGCGTGCGCATGTTGTGCAATCGGTCGGCCAGCTTCACGATCACAACCCGGACATCGTCGGCCATCGCGACGAACATCTTGCGCAGGTTCTCGGCCTGCACATCACGATCGATCGTCCCCGTGACCCGCGGCAGTTGCAGCGCCGACAGCTTCGTCGCCCCGTCCACCAGCTTCGCAACATCAACGCCGAACTCGGTCACCAGCTGCGAGCGGGTGACTCCGCAGTCTTCCATGACATCGTGCAGCAGGGCTGCCTGCAGCGCCGGCACATCGAGTTGAAGCTCTGCGCAGGTGACCGCCGCCGCTAGCGGATGCTCGATGTAGGGATGCCCCGAGCGCCGCTGGTGACCCTCGTGCTTCTCCCGCGCATACTCATACGCCGCCAACACCCGCTCGCGGTCGGCAGGGGGCAGATACTGTTCCAACACGTCGACCAGCACGTCGAGCGTCGGATGTTTCGTCAGGTCAACGACTTCGGCGGGAACGGTCTGTGTCGCCATGGATCGATCATACAAAGCCAACACCGTTACCTGCGCGACCAAGATGACCAACACGTGAAACGACGACCCATCTGTACGATGAGCCGTGAGGATCAACGATGAGCAAATCAACCACTCGACAGTTTCAGACTCCCAGGGGTACCCGCGACCTGCTTCCGGAGGACTATGCCGTCCATAGTCACATCCTCACTTACGCCCGAGAGCAGGCGCGTCTGGCCGGTTTCGGCTTCATCGAACCACCGACATTCGAGTATGCGGACCTATTTGCGCGCGGAGTCGGCGAAGGCACCGACATCGTCGAGAAAGAGATGTACATCTTCGAAGATCGCGGCGGCGACCGGCTTGCCCTGCGGCCCGAAGGCACCGCGTCGGTCTGCCGCGCATACCTCCAACATGGCATGGCAAACCTCAGCCAGCCGGTCAAGCTCGCCTATCACCTGCCGATCTTCCGCTACGAGCGACCGCAGGCCGGACGCTTCCGCCAGCACACGCAGTTCGGCGTCGAAGCGATCGGCGTCCGCGACGCGGCCCTCGACGCCGAAGTCATCGACCTCGGCTGGCGCATCGCCCAGTCGCTCGGGCTCTCCGAGCTCAAGATCCTGCTCAACAGCATCGGCGACGTTGAAGATCGCCAGGCGTACGTGCCGCTGCTCAAGGCTCACTTCGAGCCGCATCTCGACCAGATCGCGCCCGACGACCGCGCCCGCTGGGATCGCACCCCCATGCGTCTGCTGGACAGCAAGGACGAGCGCACCAAAGCATTCCAGGCGAGCGCGCCGATCATTACCGACCACCTGCGACCCGAGTCGGCGGCCTACTACGACGCCGTCAAATCGCACCTCGAAGCGCTCGGGATTCCCTATGAAGAACGCCCCACGCTCGTTCGCGGTCTCGACTACTACACGCATACCGTGTTCGAGATCGTGCCAACTCATGCCGACGGTTCGCAGGTCACCGTCCTCGCCGGTGGACGATACGACGGGCTGATCGAACAGATCGGCGGCCCGCCAACTCCCGGCATCGGCTTCGGCATGGGCCTCGAACGGATGGCGCATCACCTGCGCGAACAGGGTCTCGCGCCTGAGCAGTCCGGCGCAGTCGATGTCTTCATTGCCGCTCTTGGCGAGAGCGCCGAAATCGAGGCATCTCGAATTGCCGGTCAACTTCGTCGAGCCGACGTTGGCGCCACGCTTGCGTTTGGCGGACGATCACTCAAGGCCCAGCTGCGACAGGCGAACCGCTCGGGAGCGCGATTCGCCGTAATCGCGGGCGCACGCGACCTGGCCAAGCAACGTGTCACTGTTCGTGACCTGAACACTTCAGAACAGCAACAGATCAATCTTGATGTACTCGTTGAGACCATCGCCGACCAACTGATGGAAGCAATGCTTGACGAGCTTGAAGTTGACCTGATCGGTGACCTGACCGATGAGTTGACCGATGAGTTGACCGACCTTCCATATACTCGGTCACAGGACTGAGGTTCACCATGGCAGCAATCGCTACCTTCGACACCGCGCCCATGTGGGCTCGGCTGGAAGATGTCGCCAAACGGTTCGACGAAATCGAGCAGGAGATGGCCGATCCAGCCACCTCCAGCAATCCCTCACGCCTGCAGGCGTTGGCCAGAGAGCACTCCTCACTACAGGAGAAGATCAACCTGCTCATTGAGTACCGTTCCGCCTCGGACCAACTGCAACAGGCCCGCGAAGTCTTCGACGAGGCCGATGACGACGAAATGCGCGAACTCGCGCAGATGGAAGTCGCCGAGCTTCGCGAACAGATCGAGCAGCTCGAGGCCGACGCCAAGCGCGCGCTGCTGCCGCGCGACCCCAACGACGAGCGCAATGTGATCATCGAAATCCGCGCCGGCGCCGGTGGCGATGAAGCGGGCCTCTGGGCTGCCAACCTCTACCGCGCCTACGTCCGCTACGCCGAAGGACGTCGTTGGCACACCGACCTGCTGAGCATGTCCGAGAACGCGAAGGGCGGCTTCAAGGAAGTCATCTGCCAGATCGCCGGCGACGGCGCGTTCTCTCGCCTCAAGTACGAATCAGGTGTCCATCGGGTCCAGCGCGTCCCGGAGACCGAAGCGCAGGGACGCATCCACACGTCAACAGCAACCGTCGCAGTGATGCCCGAGGCTCAAGCTGTCGATGTCGACATCGACGACTCCGAAATCCGCCTCGACCTGTTCCATTCCGGCGGCGCAGGCGGCCAGAACGTGAACAAGGTCCAAACCGGCGTCAGGCTGACCCACGTGCCCACCGGCATCGTCGTCACCTGTACCGACGAGCGTTCACAGCTCAAGAACAAGCTCAAGGCGATGTCCGTCCTGCGCGCCCGTCTATATGAACAACAGCGGATGGCCGCCGCCCAGGAACGCGCCGACTTCCGCCGATCGCAGGTCGGTTCCGGCGACCGCTCGGAGAAGATCCGCACCTACAACTTCCCCGAGAACCGTGTCACCGATCACCGAATCGGCCTGACCCGCCATGACCTCGATGGAATGCTCGAGGGAAATCTCGACCCACTGATCGACGCCGCAGCCACCGCCGAAGAAGCGCGCCTGCTCGCGGAACCGTCGTGATGACTACTCCCTCCGTGCTCCGAGACGTCTGGCTGTCCGGCGCCGCCGCCCTGGAGATGGCCAAGATCGATGATTCTCGCTTCGAGGCCGAAGTGCTGCTTCGGCACGCCACCGGCCTCTCGCGCGCGCAGCTCTACGCATCGCTCACCGATGTCATCGATCCCGACGCAAGGCAGCGGTTTGAATCCGCCGTCGCCGAACGCACGACGCGAACGCCTCTGGCGTACATCACAGGAACTCGCGAGTTCTATCGGCTCGAATTTCGAGTCACCCCCGACGTGCTCATTCCTCGACCGGAATCAGAACTGCTCGTCGACGCGGCACTCGACCACATGCGTCAGGCGCGAATCCGCACCGCGCAGGTCGCCGACGTCGGCGCCGGATCGGGCGCGGTCGGAATTGCGCTCGCCAAGCATCGGCGTGGCATCAACTTGATCTGTAGCGACGTCTCCCGTGACGCGCTGCTCGTCGCCCGTGACAATGCCCGGCGGCTGCTCCGACGACCCAATGCAGCGTTTGTCCAGGGCGATCTGCTCACCCCCCTGCCCGGGCCTTTCCACTGTGTCGTCGCCAATCTGCCATACATCCCGGAAGAGCGCCTCAACGAACTCGAGCCGGAGGTCGCCGAACATGAGCCGCGTATCGCACTCACGCCGGGCACTCGCGGTACAGAACTAATCCTCCGCCTGATCACGCAGCTGCCATCGAGACTCCACCCCAACGGCGTCGCCGTGCTCGAAGTCGATCCCGGACAGGAATCGGCCATCGCCGACGCCGCCCGCCAGATGCTGCCCAATGCCAACGTCACCATCCTCGACGACGTCTCACAGCGACCGCGAGCGGTCCGTATCATCGCCGGATGAGCACGCCAAACAACGATCTACCTTCGCCCGCCGACGCCCCTGTGCAGGGCTACTGTGATCCGCGCTTCAGCGCCGTCAAAGAGCAGTTTCAGCGGAACTTCGTCGACCGATCGGAGACCGGCGCTGCCCTCGCCGTATCGCTCAACGGAGAGCTGGTCATCGACATCTACGGCGGCTGGACCGACCTCAAACACAGCAAACCCTGGGCCGAGGACACCATCGTCTGCTGTTACTCGGTCGGCAAGGCCATCTGCGCCATCCTGGCCTGGCGCCTGGCCGAGCGCGGCGAACTCGACATCGACCGGCGGGTTGCCGACTATTGGCCCGAGTTCGCGCAGAACGGCAAGGTCGACGTCCCCTTCCGCTGGATTCTCACGCACCAGAGCGGCCTGGCCGCCATTCGTCGTCCGCTGATGCCCGGCGCATTCCTCAATTGGGAGCTGATGACCACGGCCCTCGCCGAGCAGGAGCCGTGGTGGACTCCGGGCGAGGCCCACGGCTACCACTCCAACACTCAGGGCTTCCTGATTGGCGAGGTGATTCGGCGCATCACCGGCCAATCAATCGGACAGCACCTGCAGTCTGACCTCAGCCAACCGATCAACCTCGATTTCTACTTCGGCACCAGGCCCGAGCATGATCCCCGCACGGCAGACATGCTGCCAATCCAACAGCCGCCTGACTTCCGCCGCGCCCCACTCAATGCCCTGCAAACGCTGGGTGGCCGCAATCCCCCACAAATCCAGACCGGCCCAGGCTCTCAGAACACCCGCGAGTACCGAGCCGCCGAGTTCCCATCCACGACCGGCCACGGATCCGCCAGAGGATTGGCGCGACTCTTCGGAGCGCTGGCGACCGACGGCCAGCTCGACGGCAATCACATTCTCAATCCCGAGACCATCGACCGCATGTCGGCCGAACAGGTCTACGGCGTCGACCGCATCCTCGGCCGCCCAACCCGATTCGGCTCAGGATTCCAGCTCACCATGGCCGAGCGTCCGCTCGGACCCAATCCACAGACCTTCGGTCATTTCGGAGGAGGAGGCTCACTCGCCTTCGCCGACCCCGACGCCGAAGTCGGCTGGGGCTACGTCATGAACCAGGGTCGCGGAGGCTGGCAGCACCGCCACACCCGCCGCCTGCTCGATCTGTTCTACGAAGCGCTTTAGACCATGTCTCGTCATACCCGCGCTTGCCGCGGGTATCTCGCCGTGCTCGGCACGGAAGTACGGAGCAGGCCGAGTACTTGAACTGCGCGAGGCTTCGCGGTTCCGAGCGTCGGTGCAGCACTCAGCGAGATTCCCGCGACGGAGCGCGGGAATGACGAAGCAAGTAATTCCGAGACACGCACTCCGAGGAGGGGACGAGAAGTGGTTACTCCGACAAGCGCTAGTCGCGCATCATCTGGTAGCGCTTGCCCTCAGTCTTGATTGCCGGCGCGATCACCATCTCGGTTTGTTGCAAATCACGGATCGTCTCCGCGCCGACGCTGCCCATGCAGGTCCGCAGCGCGCCAATCAGGTTCTCGGTACCGTCGGTCCTCGATGTCGGACCGAACAACAGTCGATCCAGCGTCGTGTGCTGACCCACGTGTACTCGAACCCCTCGCGGCAGTTCGGCGTGCGGCGTCGCCATGCCCCAGTGGAAGCCACGGCCCGGCGCTTCAAGAGCTCCGGCGAATGGCGACCCGATCATGACCGCGTCCGCGCCCGAGACCAGCGCCTTGCAGAAGTCGCCACCCGTCCGAATCCCGCCGTCGGTGATAATTGGCACGTAGCGACCGGTCCGCTCGAAGTAGATATCGCGTGCGTAAGCGCACTCAATCGTCGCCGACACCTGCGGAACGCCAATCCCGAGTACCTCCCGCGAGGTGCAGGCGGCGCCCGGTCCAACGCCCACTAACAATCCCGCGATGCCCTCTTCCATCAGCTCCAGCGAAGCCTGGAATCCCACCGTGTTCCCGACCAGAGTCGGGATGCCCATG
This sequence comes from Dehalococcoidia bacterium, assembly GCA_965261715.1. Taxonomy (GTDB): domain Bacteria; phylum Chloroflexota; class Dehalococcoidia; order Bin125; family Bin125; genus Bin125. The sequence goes on along the minus strand of OZ253471.1, from coordinate 947,360 downwards.
TCCTTGATCAGCTCGCGCAGGATCAGTCCTCGCTCCGAGCGCGAGTAGTGCCGCGCAGTTGTCACCGTGGACTGCACCACGAACACGTCGGGCGCTGCATCTTTGATCGCCGAAGCCAGTCGCTTGGCGTTCGGCGGAGTAACCGAAACCGCCGCAGCCACGCCGCCATCCTTGATCTCCTGGACTCGGAGACCGATCAATTCATCGCGAATCGGCGTCATGTAGGCGCGCTGCAGAATCGCAGTCGCAGTCTCAGTGTCGCTTCCCGCGACCTCCTGCAGCACCTCCGCCGGGTCGTCGAATCGGCACTGCAATCCTTCCAGATTGAGTACAGCCATGCCGCCACGGCGGCCAACCTCAACAGCGAAGTGTGGATCCACGACGGCGTCCATCGCCGACGCGAGAATGGGCATCTCCAGACGCTGACCGGCCAACTCCGTAGACACATCCGTCAACTCGGGATTGATCGTCAACGCGCCCGGCACGATCGCCACATCGTCGAACCCGTAGGCCTCTTGCAGCGACTTGCGTCGCGGCTGCGGCATCGGCTGAATCCCCGACTCGTAGGCGCCCTGCACCAGCTCTTGCCCGGGAGTCAGCGGTTCGTGATGCGTCACCGTGGTCATCTGTCTCCCCTGTTCGCTGTTGCTCCGACGGCCGATCCGCCGTTAAACGCTTGAGCGCGGCACATGGCCGCGCTCATTCGCTAATACGCCAGTGTCCCGTGCAAACAAGCACGTTACCGACCGCCTGTCCTGCCTTCATCGGTCACCATAAGATACCCGACCCTCACCCAAGAATTCGTAAACGACCCAACAACCGCGCCCAGAAATCCTCTGAACAACTCCTGATTCCCCTCTCTCTCCCCCACTTGCGGAGAGCCTTGCAAAACTCACAAATCCCCTCTCCTCCCCTTGCGGAGACCTTTGAATAAGTCCCCATCGCCCCCCTGCGGGGGAGATGCCGTAGGCAGAGGGGGGGTCCCGGCTGGCCCAACGAATACAGCCGCTCAGAGGACTCCTAGAGTGAGCCGCATGAACAATGATCCTCGCGTGGACCCCAGCGTGGAACCGGGCCTCCTCTACGTCGTCGCGACACCGATCGGCAACCTCGAGGACATCACGCTACGCGCTCTCAGAATCCTTGGCGAAGTCGACCTGATCGCGGCCGAACACGTCCCGGTCGCACGCACTCTCCTGCGCCACTTCGAGATCGACACACAGGTGATCCCGTACCACGACAGGGGTCCCGACCCTCAGCGCTTGGTCGAGCGCATTCACAGCGGACAAACCGTGGCGCTGGTCTCCGACGCCGGCACACCGGGAGTCTCCGACCCTGGAAGGAACTTGATCGCGGCTGCAGTTGAAGCCGACCTGCAGGTCGTGCCAATTCCCGGACCGGCAGCATCGATCGCCCTGTGGTCCGTCAGCGGCGCGGATTCTCCCAATGTCTACCTGCACGGATTTCTTCCTCGCAAGACTGGGGAACGACGAGCCGTGCTGCAACAATTCGCCGAACGAGCGACCGGGACCATCATCTTTGAGTCGCCGCGCCGAATCCCGGACACCTTGCGCGACATTGCAGCTGTGATCCCCGACGCGCACCTGGTCATCGGACGCGAACTGACCAAGCTGCATGAACAAATCTGGCGCGGCTCTCCAGCCGAAGCGTTGACCGAGTTCGCCGAGCCGAGGGGAGAGTTCTCCGTTCTCATCATTCCGGCACCCGGCGAACCGCAGCGCTGGACAGACGCGGAAATTGCCGACGCCCTCGCCGACGCCTCCGCACAGGGTGCGTCGAGGTCACAGGCCGCACGCTTCGTCGCCCAGCAATCCGGTCATCCGCGACGCGACGTTTACGCCCTCTGGCCGTTCGGTCAGGACCGTTGACATTCCAAACCCAAACAACGCCTACCCTACAAATTGACAAGCAATCCGACATCCGACCGGCCTGAAACCGACTCTCAGCAACCAACCATGAGCGACAACATTCTCGTCTGCGTGGCCTGGCCTTACGCCAACGGCCCGATTCACCATGGACAACTCGGCGGCGCATACCTGCCGGCCGACATCTTCGCCCGCTACCACCGCATCCGCGGCAACCGCGTCGTCATGGTTTCCGGCTCCGACGCCCACGGCACGCCAATCACCGTCCGCGCCGACGATGAAGGCCGGACACCCGTCGAGGTCGTCAAGGAGTATCACAACTCCATCCTCGAGACCTGGCAGGGCATGGGCATCTCCTTCGACACCTTCACGACGACCATGACAGACAACCACCGCGAGGTCACGCACGGTCTCTTCAACGCCCTGCTCGAGCATGACTACCTGTTCAAGCAGACCCAGGACCTCTTCTACGACCCGCAAGCGAAGCGCTTCCTGCCCGACCGCTACATCGAGGGTGAATGCCCGCACTGTCACGAGCCAAGAGCACGCGGCGACCAATGCGATACCTGCGGCCGCCAACTCGACGCAATCGACCTGATCAATCCCCGCTCGCGCAACACCGGCGCGACTCCCGAACTACGCAGCTCAGAGCACTACTTCCTCCGCCTCACCGCCTTCGAGGATCAGCTTCGGGAGTGGCTCGACGACGACAAGGACTTCTGGCGCACCCACGTCATCAACTTCTCCCGAGGCATGCTGCGCGAGGGACTCAAGGACCGCGCCATCACCCGAGACATCGACTGGGGCGTCTCTGTCCCCCTCGATGGCTGGGACAACAAGCGCATCTACGTCTGGTTCGAAGCGGTGATCGGCTACCTCTCCGCGACCGTCGAGTGGGCCCAGACCAATGGCGACCCCGAGTCGTGGCGCGACTTCTGGCAGTCGGACGATGCACGCATATACAACTTCATCGGCAAGGACAACGTCCCCTTTCACACGATCATCTGGCCCGCCATGTTGATGGGCGCAGGCGGCTACAACCTGCCCTATGACGTCCCGGCCAACCAATACATCACGATGAGCGGCTCCAAGGCCAGCACGTCGCAACGCTGGGCGGTCTGGGTCAACGACTACCTGACCCGCTACGACCCCGACGCGTTGCGTTACGCCCTCGCCGCGCAGATGCCCGAGACCGCCGACTCCGACTTCTCCTGGTCCGAGTTCCTGCGCCGCAACAACGACGAACTCGTCGCCACCTGGGGCAACCTCGTCAACCGCGTGCTCGCGCTGATCAACCGACACTTCGACGCCCAGGTCCCCGACCCGGGCCCACTTGACCGCGACGCCACACGCATGCTCGACCGCGCCCAATCCGGCCTCGAACAGGTAGGCGAGTCAATCGAGGGCGTCCACCTGCGACAGGGCATTCAGCAAGCCTTCGCGCTCGCACAGGAGACCAACCGCTACCTCGACCAGACCGCGCCCTGGCAAACCGTCAAGACAGACAAGCAAGCCGCCGCCCGCAGCCTCTACACCGCGCTCAGCGTCATCGCCGCGCTACGCACAGCGCTCGCGCCCTATCTGCCCTTTAGCTGCCAACGGCTGCACGAGATGCTGAACACGCCGGGCACCATCAACGACCTCGGCTGGCAAATGCACGCGCTCCGTCCCGGCGACCAGCTGCAGAAGCCAATGCCCCTCTTCAAGAAGCTCGACATCTCGATCGTCGAGGAAGAAGAGGCCCGACTTGGTACCTGAAGCCAGTACATGAGCCCGAAACCGGCCCTGTTCGACACCCACGCCCATCTCCACGACCCCTGGATCGGCGACGACCTGCCGGACGTGCTCGACCGAGCCGCCGAGGCCGGTGTCGACCGAATCGTCACCATCGGCACCGACCTGCCCACGACTCACGACGCCATCGCACTGGCCAACAGTTATGACAACATCTGGGCCACCGTCGGCCTCCACCCGCACGACGCCAAGAACTGGACAGACGAACTCGAATCCGAGTTCCGGCAGCTTGCCAACAGCGACCGAGTCGTCGCCATCGGAGAGATCGGCCTGGATTTCTTCCGCAACCTCTCACCGCACGAGGCTCAATACGGAGCATTCGAGGCCCAGCTCGCCCTCGCCGACGACCTGGAACTGCCCGTCGTGATCCACTCCCGCGACGCCCACGAGGAGTCATTCACCATCCTCAAGTTGTGGGCCGACAAGCAGAGGCGTACCAGACCAATCGGAGTGATCCACTGTTTCTCGGGCGATGCAAACCTCGCCCAGCGCTATCACAACCTCGGCTTCCTGATCTCCTTCGCCGGCCCGGTCACCTACCCAAAGAACAATCAACTGCGACAGGCGGCCGCAACCCTGCCTCTCGAAGCCATCGTCGTCGAAACGGACTGCCCATACCTCAGTCCACAGCAACGTCGGGGCAAAAGAAACGAACCCGCAAACATCCAACACACCGCCGGGCAAATCGCCCAAGCCCGACGCGTGTCACTCAAATTCGTCGCCGAGCAGACCACCCTCAACGCCAACCGCCTCTTCCGCTTCTAAGGTGTCAATGATTTCGCGGAGTCGAGGCTCCAACACACGTTGGAACCCCTCAAGCACATCCAAGCACCACACAAGTGTCGCTTCAATCTGATCGGGCGGATCATCGATGGACGCTTCTCGGAACATCATGACCGCTCCCTTTATGCGGCCACGACGTCCATTAGGATCCGGGTGGAAGAATTCAGGCTGGAAGTTCAACTCTTGCTCAATCTCGGCTCTATCTTCGTCGAGCGCCTCAATGATAGATTCGTTTCGTTCAATATCCCCTGTCCTGATCTCCAGTTGTATCGCAGCGACACCAGATGGGCGTAGGTCAACCCAGTATCTCAGTCCAGGTTTGTCAACTCGACAAGGAAACGACTTGGACTTGGCGACTGAGCCGTAACCGGTCGAGTCTGTGAGCTTTCGCTCGAGCGCACGTTTGGCGAGACTGTCGAAGAACTCAATCCGACGACTCCGCTCGTCGTTGCTCATCGAACTCTCAACGTTTCTGGACCTCGCCTGCCGCGACCAGTTGTTGGGAAATGCCACAGCGCGGAACTCAGGCGCAGGCAGGGAGTCACCAATACGTACTGCACGCACCTCAACGCCGTAGGCCTCGATCTCGTCTGTCGTCCAACGATTCAACCAGTCCAACGCAGCCCGGTGCTCGTCACGCAGTTCAGGCGTGATCCAGATCAGCGTCCAAGCGTCACGTCCCGCTGCATAGGTAAGCAGTTGTCCCAAGTGGCTGTGATCACTGCGTTCCAACTGGTTCTCGACCACCACCACTCCTTCATCGGCTTGAGCAAGAATGTCGACTGCAAACGGGCCGATTCCCGCTTCCTGTTCGATGAGCTCCAAATCCAGACCCAATGCAGCACCAAGTTCGTCCAAGTGCTCGGCCAGCCATGGCGTAAAGTCTCTCGCCTCATCGCTCCAAATCGTCCGCAGTTCAACCTCTTCAAGCCGACCGAGTTCCTGCCTCACCATTTGCGGGTCCCTTTCCTCAACAATGCCCAACGAGCATACGCGCGATACCCTAACCCCCAATGACCTCACTCGCGAAACTCTATGAGCCCATCGCCGACGACCTGGCGCTCGTTGAAGACACCCTCTCCATCGTCGCGCAGTCCGACTTCCTTCCCCTCGAGGCCATGCTCAATCAGGTCCTCTCGCGCGGCGGCAAGCGTCTGCGACCCGCGATCTCGCTACTCTGCGGCGGCTTCGGCGACTATGACGCCGACACCCAGATTCCCCTCGCCGCCTCGATCGAACTGCTGCACACCGCCACCCTCGTCCACGACGACGTGATCGACTCCGCCGATACTCGACGCGGCAGCGTTACGGCCAACGCCACGTTTGGCAATCCCGCCTCGGTGATGCTCGGCGACTACATGTTCGCCCACGCCGCCGAACTCGTCGCACGGACCGGCCACATCGGCGTCATCCGGCTCTTCGCCGACACCCTCATGGTCATGGCCAAGGGCGAGCTCGCGCAGGACGTCTCCGCCTTCGACGCCGACTCCGGCACCATGCGCGACTACTACCGTCGCATCCACGGCAAGACCGCTTCGCTCTTCGCGACTGCCGGCGCGGGCGGCGCCATGATGTCGGATTGCGACGCCCAGACCATCGACTCACTACGAGAATACGGCCGCTCGATCGGTATGGCCTTCCAGATCGTCGACGACATTCTCGACTTCTGCGGCACCGAGGAGCAACTGGGCAAGCCCGTCGGCGGCGACCTCTCGGCTGGGACCCTCACCCTGCCGGCGATCGTCCTGATGGAGAACGATCCCGACGACAACCCCGTGACGCGCTTCCTCGACGCCAAGGACGACGACGGGCGCGCCGAATTCCTCGACCGGGCGCTAGAAGCAGCCCGTCACCAGTCGATTGTCGAGCGCTGTATGGAAACCGTCGAAGAATGGCGTGACAAGGGTCTGTCCGCGCTGCACGCCACTCCCGCGGTCGGTCCTCGAGAGCAACTCACCGCCATCGCCGAGTTCATCACCCAGCGGGACTTTTAGAGGAGTTCTCAGCCGAGCTGATCCCCGGTTCGCGGGGGAAGCTGCCGAAGGCTGAAGGAGGGGTCCCCGTTTGCCCGGCGACAGCGGTTGTTCAGTGGATTCCTGGAACAAGCAGAGCCGGACCTAGCCCCGCTTGACCGGTTGCGGTTGGGGCTTCAGCTCTCGGCCCTTCTTCGACATCCGGTCCAGCTTCAGCTCACGTTCCTTGCGCCGATCCTCCCGCGCCAACCGACGGTCGCGGATCTTGCTATCCACCATGTCGGTGTAGTCCTGAGCCCCCAGCGGTTCCTGTTCGCGGCGCTTCGTCACCTGCGGGTGCTCGTAGGGTCTCGCCTTCTTGGGCAAGTAGGTGACTTCCTGACCGAGGTGCCAGTAGGTGCCCTTGTCGGGAATCCGGCGCGGATAGCCCTGACGCATCACGTACGCCGAGAACGACGTCGGCATCACGCGTTCGCACTCTTCGTCACACTCGGGACAGGGTTGCGGCTCGGGCGCTTCGCGGATTGGCCGCACCACCTCGAAAATGCCCGAACACTCTTCGCATAGGTACTCATATAGCGGCATGTTTCTGCTCCTCTTGCACTCTCTCAGCGGCGCTTGACGCCGCGCTGCGACCAATCGTTTCTGCCCGTGCGAGCGCTTCAGCGAACCCGCTCGAACGCAGCCGACCATCCAACGCCTGCTCGAGCGACAATCGCAGATGACGCTCAAGCTCGGTCGACGCCTCAGCGCCGACCCGCACCTGCGCTGTCGACTCGCACGACGAACGTCTCATATATCGTAACAATCGAAATACCGCAGAGGACAGTCGCTGCCCGACACCGGCGCCATGGCACGTTGGACACACGACTCCGCCGTCTGTCGCCGAGAATCCATTGCCCTCAGGCCCAACCTCGCTCCGGCAGCGGACGCAAGCGTCGAGCTCCGGCCGATAGCCCTGCTGATCGAGAAATCGCACGATGAACCACCAGCGCACCGCGCGCGGAGACGAAGTCGCAGCCAACGCGTCCAGCGAATGCCGCAGCAACTGGTAGAGCGGACCGGACGACACATCCATGTCCGTCGATCTGTCCACCAGCTCCACCATCGCCAACGCTTCGGTCATCCGATCCATGTCCTCATGTAACGGCGGCCACGAGTCGAGCGTCTGCGCATCGGTGACGACCTCAAGCGAGCGCCCGTGCGCCAGGCCGAACTGACCTCGGCTCAACGGCTCAACATGCCCCGACAGCTTGCTCAGCGGCTTGCGCACGCCTTTGGCCACCGCTTCGATCCGTCCGCGTGTCGGCGAGAACAGCACGCAGATCCGATCCGCGTCGCCCAGCGGACGTTGTCGCAGCACAATCGCTTCTGTGCGAATCGGGCGAATCCGCGGCATCAGTCGTCGCCTCCCCGACCATCGACCTCAACGCGATGCGTCATCGCCGCACGCAGCGTTCGCTCATCTGCGTACTCAACATCGGCGCCGACCGGCAGGCCGTGCGCAATTCTCGTGATCCGAACACCCATTGCGGCAATCACGCGGGACAGATAGCCCGCCGTCGCTTCGCCTTCGAGGTTCGGATTCGTCGCCAGGATGACTTCCTCAACCGTGGCATCCCCCAGCCGCGCCAGCAGTTCGCGGACCTTCAAGTCCTCCGGCCCCACGCCGTCCATCGGTGAAATCGCTCCATGCAGCACGTGATACCGACCTCGATGAACGCCGGCCCGCTCAATCGCCGCCACGTCGAGCGGCTCCTCGACTACGCAGATCGACGAGTCCGAACGCTGCGGGTCGAGGCAGAGCGCACAGGGATCAGCATCGGTGATGTTCTGGCAGACGCCGCATAGCCGCGTCGAATCCTTGACCTCGAGCAACGCGTCAGCGAGCGCTTCCGCCTCAGCGCGTGGCGCGCGCAATACGTGATAGGCAAGCCGCTGGGCGGTCTTCTGACCGATCCCGGGCAGTCGATGAAACGCCTCGATCAGGCGGGCAATCGTCGGCGCGGTCGCCGGCGAGCGCTGCATTACTGCAAGCCCGGCAGCGACAACCCGTCCGTCAGACCCGACATCCGCTCCTGCTGCATTGCTTCCAACCGGTCCTGCGCCTCATTTACCGCAGCCAGCAACAGGTCCTGCAACATCTCCGTATCGTCCGGGTCGACGACATCGGGGTCGATCACGACCTCCCGCAGCTTGTGATCCCCGCCCATCGTGACCGCCACGACTCCGCCACCGACCGACGCCTCAACCGTCGCATCCTTCAGTTCGTCCTGCGCCTCAGCCAACTGCGTTTGCAGTTCCTGCGCCCGCCGCATCATCTCGGGCGAGAACCCGCCGGCTCCCCCGACGCCTTGTCCGCGCTGTTTGCTCGAGCGCGCCGGGCGAAACATCCCACCCTTCCGCTTCGCCATCGTCAGCCCTTTCGCCCCATGAGACTCATACTCTGGCCTTCAGTCTACGCGCTCAATCGCCGTCTCAGTTGGACTGATACGGCCGCGCGCCAAACCGCGATCGTGCTTCACGACCAATCACGCTCTCGCGACGCTTCGGTTCCTGCTGCGATGGCTTCGGCTGCTGCGGTGGCTGCGCACTCTGCTCTGTGCGCTGTCCTCCATCGCCGTTGGAAGCAGCTGGAGCCGAGTTGTCGACCGGTACACAGCGGACAGTCACACGCCTCTTCAACACCTCAGACGCTGCGGCCGACACATCAGTCAACGCCTCGGAGACTTTCTGCATATGCACTTGCTGATAACGCAGCAGGAATCCCAGCGTGAGTGAGTCTTCCGTCTGCGCGGTGATCCTGCACGAACCATTCAGCATTGTCGCGACCAATCCCAGGTTGCGACGCCGCAAGGCGGTGCGAATCTGATCGAGCAGATCGGCCGAACCCGACGAGCCGCCGCCGGACGCAGGCGCCGGTTGAGCCTCCGGCGCCGGGCGCTCAGATCGTTGGCTTGGAGGAGGCGCAGGCGCCTGGTCAGATTGCGAAGACGGCGCTCGTTCGCTCTGGCTTTGCGCGCGAGGCGAGTTCCGCGTCGCCTGTTGCTCACGTCGATGTCCTTGACGGCGCTGGCCGTCTGACTGACCCTGACGGCGCTGGCCGTCTGACTGACCCTGACGGCGCTGGCCGTCTGACTGACCCTGACGGCGCTGCCCGTCTGACTGACCTTGACGGCGCTGCCCGTCCTGTCGCTGCTGTCTCTGCGGTCGCTGCTGCTGCGCCGGTGCGGCAGCCACCTCGACGGTCGGCGGTCCGTACACAATCGACGCTAGTGCCAACTCCAGGGGCAGCGGCTGATACGGATCGCGACGCACGTCTGCTTCCGAAAATGCCTTGAGCGCCGTCACCGCCGCCGCCGCCTCAACGCCCTTGCATACCTCCTCCAGCCGCTCCATCTCCGGCGCAGAGAGCGACAACGTCCCCGTCGCGCCGGTCAGAGTCAGCAGCACGTGTCGCAGGTGGGTCACGACCTGCCGTTTGAATCGTCCGAAATCGATCGCGTCTTCCTGCACCGCCGCCAACACGCCCAACCCCTCCGCGAGCTCGGCTCGCAGCGCGGCAGACGCCAGTTCCATCGCCCGGGCGTCGGGACTCAATCCCAACGCTTCCTGCGCCGCCTCTAGCGTCACCGACGACCCACACATCACCCACACCTGGTCAAGCAGATTGACGCCGTCTCGAAGCGACCCCGTCGCCTCCCGCGAAATCAGCCGCAGCGCCTCGTCGGGAATCTCGATGCCCTCCGCCTCGGCAATCGCATGCAACCTCGACACCATGTCGTCGACCCCGACGCGGCGGAAGTCAAAGCGCTGGCAGCGACTGAGAACGGTCGGTTTGAGCGCTTCCGGGTCGGTGGTCGCCAGGATGAACACAACATGCGGAGGCGGCTCCTCCAGCGTCTTCAACAGCGCGTCGGCGGCAGCGCCGGTGAGCTGATGCACTTCATCGACCAGGTACACCTTGAATCGCGCCGAGCCAGGACGGTAATTCGCACGCTCACGAAGCTCACGGATATCGTCGATCCCACGATTCGAAGCGGCGTCGATCTCCACCAGATCGAATCCAAGGTCATCCGACGCACCCAACGCCGTCGCTCCACTCGAAGCGGTCCGGCCGTTGATCGCCCGCGCCAGGATGCGCGCCGTCGTCGTCTTCCCAGTCCCGCGAGGCCCACAGAACAGGTACGCGTGGGAAATCTTGTCCTGCGCAACGGCATTCTTCAGCGTCCGCACGACCGGTTCCTGGCCCACGACCTCATCGAAGTCGGCCGGTCGCCACTTGCGGTACAACACCGTGCCGCTCACGTCAGCCCTCCCTCAGATACGCTCCCAATGCGCTCAGTATAGAACATATTATCTATCATCGTCAAGCTCGCGCAGCCGACTCCAGCCCAGCTCGTTCCAGCGCAATTCGTTCCAAATGCTTCATCCGCACTTCCTCTTCCGGCTCCTCATGATCGAAACCAAGCAGATGCAACGTTCCGTGGACCGTCAAGAGCGCCAGCTCTTCACCGAGGCTGATAGCTCGTTCCCGAGCGCCTCGTGCCGCGACCGGCAACGCAATCACAATCTCACCCAACTCCGACGAACCATCAGGCCGACGCAGTCCATCAAAGTCAGTGTTGAACGACAGCACGTCAGTCGCAGAATCCTCACCCCGAAATCGCCGATTCAGCGTTCGCACGGAGCGAGAATCCGTCACTCGGACCGCCACGACACGAGGTATCCGTAGTTTGCGCGACGCCAACGTCTCTCGCACGCAACGCTCAAGAGCTTCCACATCAACTCGGTGGACAAATGCTGCGTCAACCAGGACGTCAATGAGATGGCGCTCAATAGTCACATGCGGTCAGATCAGGAGAATATGGCGGCGACCGCAGCCTCAGCCGCATTAATCAACAGGCCGGGATGCAACCCGATCACCAACACGCCCGCCGTCACCAGACCCATCGTCGCAAGCACGCTATTGGACGGCCGCGGCATCGTAATCTCGTCGTCCTCATCGGGTGCCGGGTCAATAAACATCGCCTTCACCGGCCGCAAGTAGTAAGCCGCAGAAATCACAGTATTGACCGTGCCGACGATCGCCAGCCAGGCGAGCCCGCTCTGCACTGCCGTCTCAAAGAGATAAATCTTGCCAAAGAACACCGCCGTCGGAGGCAGACCGATCAGCGAGATCAACGCAAACGACAACACCAGAGCCAACCAGGGCGATTTCTTGCCCAATCCCGCATACTTGCGAATGTCGTAGCTGCCGCCGTTCTGGTTGGCAATCAGAATGATCACCGTAAACGCGGCGAGGTTGGTCACCGTGTAGCCGGCCAGATAAAACAGAATCCCGCTGGCGCCCAACAACTCGCTGCGGTCCGCCGAGATCGCGGCCAGACCAATCAAGAGCGTGCCGGCCTGCGCAACCGACGAATACGCCAACATCCGTTTAATGTTGTTCTGTCGTAGCGCAAAGAAGTTGCCGGCAAACATCGACAGCGTCGCCAGCGCGGCAAAGATCGTCTTCCAGTGCTCCGCCAACAGGTCATCGCCCAGCGCCTCAAAGAAAATCCGAATCAGGATGGCAAACGCCGCAGCCTTGGAAGCCACCGACAGATACGCCGCAATCGGCGTCGGAGCGCCGGTATACGCGTCGGGCGCCCACATATGGAACGGCGCCACCGCCGCCTTGAAGCCGAACCCCGCGATCAGGAAGACCGCGGCCAGCATCAACGCCTCTTCCTTGCCGTCGCCCTGCCAGGCGATGTACGACGCAATCTCCGACAAGTTCGTCGACCCGGTCAGACCGATCAAAATCGCCATGCCATAGAGCAACACTGCCGAGGCCACGGCACCAGTCAACAGGTACTTCAGCCCACCCTCAGAGCCCCAGCGATCCTTATGGAATCCAACCAGGACGTACTGCGAGAGCGAGGTCAGCTCAAGCGCAATGAACACCATGATCAGGTCGCGCGAGCCGGCCAGCAACTGGAGTCCGGCCGTCGAGAACAGGATCAGCGCCAGGTACTCGCCGCGACGCGAAGGCGTGCGTTGCAATGTCTCGGTCGACACGAGCACAGCGACCATTGCGGCCGAGGCCAGCAGAATCTGGAAGAAAATCGCGAACTTGTCAACGACGAGCACCCCATTGAAGCCCTGCTCACCAACATGCCCTTCCGTCAGCAGGACGGCCGAGTACAGGATTGAGCCCATCAACCCAGCGACCGAAACGCCCATCAGCAGGCGTCGGTCCTTGAAGAACAGGTCCGCGATCAGCAGGAATGCGCCCACGATCAGCAGTACAAGTTCGGGGCCCAGCAGGTTGACGTCGCTCAGCATCAGCCGCCTCCCGCACCGGCGGACACAACCGCCTCAAGCTCACTCACGATTGGCGCCACGCCCATTTCGAGCAAGTCCATCACAATCGACGGATACACGCCCAACAACACGATCAGCGCCATCAGCGCGCCGATGATCGTGAACTCGCTCCAGTGATTCGCGTCGGTCAAGTGAGCCCATTTCTCGTCCCTGGGACCGAAGAATGTCCGCTGCAGCGCCCAGAGAATGTACGCCGCCGCTAGCAAGACGCCAAGCAACGCAACCGAGACAGGTGCAGTCTGCGAGGCAAACGCGCCCAGGAAGATCGTAATCTCAGCCACGAATCCCGCCAGCGCCGGCAAACCCAGTCCGGCCAGACCGGCAAACACCATGCCAATCCCCAGCAGCGGGATGTGGTGCATCAGACCCGTCATCTCGCCGATTTCCCGCGTATGGGTCCGTTCGTACACCAGTCCAACCATGACAAACAACATGCCCGTAATCAGACCGTGCGTGACCAGCTGCATCGCCGCCCCGCTCATCCCGGTCGTACCGAGCGCCGCCACTCCCAACAGGACGAATCCCATATGCGACACCGACGAGTACGCGATCAGACGCTTCAAGTCCGTCTGTCGGATCGTCACAATCGCGCCATAAACGATGGAAACCACTCCAATGATCGCCAGCGCCAGATCGGCGTCCGCGCCCACCTCCGGCATCATCGTGAACAGCAGGCGCAGGATCCCGTAACCGCCCATCTTCAGCAGCACGCCCGCCAACATCACCGATACAGCCGTCGGCGCATCTGTATGCGCGTCCGGCAACCAGGTATGCAGCGGCACGACCGGCAACTTGATCGCGAACGCGATCAGGATGAATGCGAAGATCGCCGGCGCGGGTAAGAAGGCTGCCGCCAGCACGTCCTGTCGGATTTCGCGGATGTCGAACGTGTCCGCCGCGACGCCCAGCGCCAGGAATCCGACCAGCATGAAGGCCGAGCCGAACACCGTGTAGAGCACGAACTTGAGCGCCGAGTAGTTACGGTTGCCACTGCCCCAGATCGAGATCAGCAGGAACATCGGCACCAGCTCGAGCTCCCAGAAGAGGAAGAAGAAGATCAGGTCGAGTGAGGTGAAGACGCCCAGCACCGACGTCTCCAGCACGAGCAACCAGGCGAAGTATTCCTTGGTCCGCAGCTCGATGCGCCACGACACCAACACCGCCACAACCGTCAGCAGCGCGGTCAGGAAGACCAGCGGCATCGACAGGCCGTCGACGCCAAACGCATACTTGACGTTGAATCCAACCGCCTCGGCCGAAATCCAGTCGAACTCGTCAATGAACTGGAATCCCGAGGCGGAGCGGTCGAAGATGATGAACAGCACCAGCGCGATGATCAGCGTCCCCGCAGAGATGCCCAGCGCGATCCACTTGGGGTAATCGACCGCCCCGCGCGTCGCATAGCCCGGCGCGTTCTGCACCAGCCATTCGGTCGGCGTATGTTTGCCCGGCAGCACGGCGATCAGCAGCGCGCCCAAGAGGGGCAAGAAGATCAGCAGCGAAAGGACGGGGAAGCCCGGATCCATTGACCGCTCCTAGAACAACACGACGGCGACCCAGATGATCACCCCGCCGAGACCGATTGACAATGTGCCCGCCTGAACCCAACCGTTCTGCACGAATCGGGCCGTATTCGAGATGCTCACGCCACGTCGCCAGGCTTGATTAACCACGCCGTCAACGACGGTGATGTCGAACCAGGACGACGCCTGGGCAATCCAGTTGTAAAACACGCGCCGCGCCAGGACGTTCTCGGCGAGCGCGTCGAGATAGAACAATTCAGTCGCAAACTTCTGCATCTCCGGAATCGGCCAGATGCCGCCAACACCCCACGACCGGATGCGTTCGCGGTCACGCATAAAGCGGTACGCGATTCCGGCTGCAATGAGGGCAAACACGGTTGAACTGATCGCGATCCCCCAATGCCAATGGAGGAATGGCAGATGGTCGGTGTGATGCTCTGGGTTCGGAAGCGCGCCGTATAGCCAGGTCTGTATCTCTGAGCCGAGCGTGATCAGCCCACTAAACAACGCAAACACTGCCAGGATGATCAACGGAGTCGTCATGCTGCGCGGAGACTCATGCGGATGCGACGGGTCCTCGTTGCCATGCTCGCCTGGCGCGACTTGCTCGCCGCCTTTGTACTCGCCGAAGAATGTCATGTACACCGCACGCACCATGTAGGCCGCTGTCAGACCAGCGGCGATGAAGCCGAGCACAAACACACCCTTGTTGTTCTGCCACGCCTCGACCAGAATCTCGTCCTTCGACCAGAATCCCGACAGCGGGAAGATGCCAGCCAACGCGAGTGTGCCAATGACGAACGTCGCGAACGTGATCGGCATCGTGTAGCGAAGACCACCCATTTTGCGCATGTCAAAGGTGTTGGTCGAGTGATTCACCGAGCCGGAACCGAGGAACAACATCGCCTTGAAGAAGGCGTGCGTCATCAGGTGGAAGACAGCCGCCGCATACCCACCGACGCCAATCGCAAACATCATGAAGGCAAGCTGCGAGATCGTTGAGTACGCAAGCACCCGTTTGATGTCCACTTGGACCAATGCGAGAATCGCGGCCCCAAGCGCCGTCCCCGCGCCAATCCAGGCAATGAGATCCGACGCGGTCGACGAGGCGTGAATCACTGGGAAGAAGCGAGCCAGCAGGTAGACGCCGGCCGCGACCATCGTCGCCGAGTGCACCAGCGCCGAGACCGGCGTCGGGCCCTCCATCGCGTCGGGCAGCCAGATGTGCAGCGGGAACTGAGCCGACTTGCCAACCGCGCCCGCGATCAGGCCCAGACCAAACAGCGTCATCGCCGTTTGACCAATCATCAGACCGTTGAGCGCGAACATGCCCGCTTCGGCGCCGTGGTCTGCCAGAGCGTTAATCGAGGCAATATCGAGAGTCCCCGTGCGGCTGTAGATCAGGATCAACGCGGCGAGCATTCCGAGGTCGCCCAGACGTGTGACCAGGAACGCTTTCTTCGCCGCCGCGGCCGCAGCCGGTCGGTGAAACCAGAATCCAATCAGGAGATATGACGTCAGACCAACCAGCTCCCAGAAGGCGAACAGCATCAGCAGGTTGTCGGCCAGCACCAGACCCAGCATTGACGTCGTGAACAGCGCCATGAACGCGAAGTAGCGCCGATAGCCGTGGTCACCGTCCATGTAGCCGGTCGAGTAGACCTGCACCAGCAGCGAGACGCCGGTCACGACGACCAACATCACAGAGGTCAACCCGTCAATGCGAACGCCGAGGTTGACCTTGAGATCACCCGCGCTAAACAGCACATGCGGAGCGATATCAAGCGGCAAGCCGCGAAGTCCGATCGAATCAATCAGGTTGATCACCGCAAGCAGGAAGGCAACCGCCAACGCAATGATCAGCGGCGTCGAGGCTATCCGCGGCCCGCAGAACAGGTCGGCGATCGGCCTCCACGAGCGCGGGTACTTCGGGTCCCATTCGGGAATCTGTCGCTGCAGGTTCTGGTTGACCCCAGAAATGCCGGCCAACACAAACGCGGTCAGCGGCAGAATGAGGATGACCCAGAAGATCGTCTCGGGCACGCCGCTACACCTTCCCCAGGATTTCCCGCGCCACGTGCGTCTTCGAGTCCGGCACGTAGATCATCACCGGCGCAAAGTCGCCTTCGTCCTTGCGATCGGGCTCAACCACGAACCGCACCGACACGCCCTCCGCGAACAACAGCTCGCGCAACGTCTCGGCGACGTAGCGATTCTGCGCGGTCATTAGCGGAGCCCACATCCCGGTGTCAGCCCTTCAACAAGGTCGTGCGGTCGACCGAGATTGTCTGCCGGTTGCGATAGACGACCAGCGTCAGCGCCAGTCCCACCGCTACCTCTGCCGCCGCCACGGCGATGATGAACAACACGAAGACCTGCGTCGACAACGCCACTTCAGCCGGGCTAAAGCGCGAGAACGCCACCAACGTCAGGTTGACCGCGTTCAGCATCAGCTCAACGCCGATCAGCACCCCGACAGCATTCTTCTTCGACAGCGCAATGAAGAAGCCGATGCAGAACAGCAACGCCCCCAGCGCCAGGTAGTGCTCAAGTCCAATGATCATGAAGGGGCCCCACCGTCCGACGCATCGGAAGCCAGTGGCGGATCGACCACGTCAGCCGGGTCAATCTCAATCTCTCCATCAAGCTCGGCCTGCAGCGACGCGGTGTGGACCGGCCCGTCCTCATCATCTTGTCGAGCCAGGGCGATCGCCCCAACCAACGCCGCCGTCAACAGCACCGCGCCAATCTCAAACGGCAGGATGTAGTGATTGATCAGGCTCTCCCCGATCAGTCGAGCCTGCTCCGGCAACGCGCCCTCGCGGACGGGACCCCAGTCGGTATCAACGGCGACCCACATCGTCGCGATCATCACCAGCAGCACCACTACCCCCGCCGGCGCGCTCACCTTCGTCTGCGAGTTATCCCGCTCCGCCCGTGGAGTCAGCATGATCGCGAACAGCATCAGCACCGAGATCGCGCCGACGTAAATCAACACCTGCACGACCGCGATGAAGTCGGCCGACAGCGTCAGATACAAGCCCGCAATCCCCAGCATCGACATCACCAGCCAGATCACCGCGTGAATCAGATTGCGGCTGATCAGGATCATCGACGCGCCGCCCAACGTCATCAACGCCAGCGACCAGAACGCCAGGTGGAAACCAAAGTCACTCATGACTAGTCACCACCCACTTGGAACTGCGGCGCCTCTGATCGGGAAGCAATGTCCCGAGCTGCCCGCAGCCCGCCAATCTGCGCGCCCGCCATGCGGATCCGCGCCGGTCGGCGCAACTCCGCCGGACGTGAGACACGGGCAAACAGCATCACCGCGCCCAGCGTCAGAGCGATATTGAACACCGCCATGATCGGCAGGGCAATCGTCGTGTCCCAGCCCTCCGACAGGATCAACGTCCGCTCGACAAACGCCACCACGACAAACAACAGCGTCGCCGGCACCAGCGCCTTCCAGCAGAAGCCCATCAACTGGTCAATCCGTAGTCGAGGCAACGTGCCGCGAGTCCAGATCAGCAGGAAGTACACCGCGCCGGTCTTGGCCAGCAAAATGATCCAGCTCGGAACCCACTGGTCGAGGCCCCACAACCACCAGCCGCCGAGGAAGAACGTCGCAATGAACCCCGACACGACCAACGTGTTGCCAAGCTCCACCGCATAAAACAGCCCGAATCGCATGCCCGAGTACTCAGTGTGATACCCGGCCACAATCTCCGATTCCGCCTCGGAAATATCGGCCGGCGTCCGATTCAACTCAGCCGACGCCGCGAAGAAGAAGGCAACCGCCGACAACGGGAACAGCAGGATGAAGATCACATCCTCCTGTTGCTGCCACTCCACGATCCCATTGACCGACATCGTGCCCGAGAACACCACCAGCGTCAGCAGCGCCAGCACCATCGGCACCTCATACGAGATCGACATCGCCACAGCGCGCATCGCGCCGAACAGCGCATACTTGTTGTTCGACGACCAGCCGGCCATAAACAGCACCAACACCGCCGTGCCCGACACCGCCAGCAAGTACAGCACACCCACATTGAGGTCGGCCACCGACATCCGAGGCCCAAACGGCAGAACGCCCCAGACCAGGATGCCCGGCACAAAGATCAGCACCGGCGGCAGGAAGAACAGCAACTTGTCCGCCGAGCGCGGCGCGAGCTGCTCCTTGAGAATCAACTTGACCGCATCCGCGACCGGTTGCAGCAATCCCTTCGGACCAACGCGGTTCGGACCGTATCGCTGCTGGAAGCGAGCAATCACCTTGCGCTCGACCCAGATCAAGATCAACAGCGTCGGACCAATCACAGCCAGAATCCCCAGCGCCCCAAGCACGCCCGCCACGATCGAGGCGATCCAGTCCGGACCCCACTCGGCAATCCACTCAGTGATCAACCGCTGAAGGTTGTTCAGGTCGCGCAAGTCATACCAGGCCCCCAACGTGGAGCCCAGCACACTGGAGAGGCCGGCGAGAGTGCTCATCGATCGATCTCCCCCACCACGATGTCAATCGAACCCAACGTCACGATCGCGTCCGCAAGGGTACCGCCAATCGACATTTCCTTCAGCGCCGTGAGATTGATCAACGACGGCGGACGGCAGTGGAATCGATAAGGAGCCGGCCCACCGTCAGAAACTAGGTAAAAGCCAAGCTCCCCACGAGGAGACTCAACCCGCTGATACGCCTCACCCGGATCGGGACGCGCATGCAGAGGCACATCGGCGAGATACGGACCATCGGGCAGGGTGTCAATGACCTGGCGAATAATCCGCAAGCTCTGCTTGACCTCGGCCATTCGCACGAGGAACCGGTCGAAACAGTCGCCCTTCTCACCGACAGGCACATCAAACTCGTAGTTCTCGTACCCGCAGTAAGGATTCGCCTTGCGCAAGTCCCAGGGAACCCCGGTCGCGCGCAACACCGGACCCGACAACGACGAGTTAATCGCCAGCTCCGGCGAAATCACGCCCACGCCCCGAGCTCGAGCATGCAGAATCTCGTTCTCCATCAGCAGAGCCTCGTAATCGGCGATCCGATCGGGCATATCCGTCAGGAACGATTCCAGCGCCGGCAGCAGCTCGTCGGGCAGGTCAAACGCGACCCCGCCAATCCGCATGTAATTCGTCGTCAACCGAGCGCCGCAGGTCATCTCGAACATGTCGAGCACCCGCTCACGGTCACGGAACATGTGGAACAACGGCGTATGCCAGGCGCCGCAGTCGTTGATAAACGTCCCGTTCGCCATCGCATGAGACGCGACCCGCTGCAACTCAGCAAACATCACCCGAATCGCACTCGCCCGCGGCGGAACCTCGACGCCCAGCAGCTCTTCAGCCGCCAGACAATAAGCAAGGTTGTTCGACATCGCCGCCAGATAGTCGATCCGGTCGGTAAAGGGAATGTTCTGCGTGTAGGTGCGCTCTTCGGCTAGCTTCTCCATCGAGCGATGCAAGTAACCAATCCGCATCTCCGCGTCACGCACGATCTCGCCGTCGAGCGTCACCTTGAGCCGGAACACCCCATGCGTCGAAGGATGCTGCGGACCCAGATTCACGATGACCGGCTCCGAGCCCACACCGCTCGCAATCGCCTCGATCGTGCCCTGCATCGCCAGACGCGAGTCGTCCATCATCATGCTGGTGTCGTCGGCAGTCGTCATGACGACCCCTCGCTCTCGTCCCCAGCGACGCCCACGTCGCTCTTGTCACCAGCCACCGCCACATCGCTGGGCGGCTGCGGGTCGTTGGGATGCATTGGACGCTGCGGCATGCTGCCCGGCACCGGCCAGGCGTTCTCCTGGCTCTCATACGGGAAGCCCGGCAGTCCGGCCCGAATCTGACCTGGCATCTGCAGGAAGTCCTTGCGCAGCGGCCAGCCCGGGAAGCCCTCCCAGAGGAACATCCGGCGCAGGTCGGGATGACCCTCAAACTTGATCCCAAACAGGTCATAGACCTCGCGCTCCTGCAAATGAGCGCCGTAGAACACGCCGGTCAGCGTTGGCAGACTCGGATCCTCGCGGTCGGTCAGACGCGCCTTGATCGCCAGGATGTGATTCAAATCCAACGACTGCAGGTGATAAACAATCTCAAAGTGACGTTCCTGATCGACCGCGGTCAGATTGCACAGGAAAATCAGGTCGCTCTCTTCAGCGTCCCGCAGCAGCTCGATCGCCTCGGCCACCTTCGCCGGTTCGAGATACAGCACGCCATCCTCAACACACGCCGCCCCCGGCGCGCTCGCGTTGACGATCTCCATCGCCGCCGTGGCGTCGTACTTGGCCGTCATATCAGCGCCACTCCAGAGCTTGACGTCGCCACTCGTAGACCAGTCCCAGGAACAGGATGGCAATGAAAATCAACGCGGCAACCATGCCGGTCACCACGAGCGAGTCCAGCGCCACCGCCAGCGGGAACAGGAAGATGACCTCAACGTCAAACAGCACAAAGATCAGCGCGACCAGGTAGTAGCGGAAGTTGAACTGCACCCAGGTCGGGCCTTCAGTCTCGACGCCGCACTCATAGGTGTCTTGCTTAACCGCGTTGGGCAGATGCGGCCGCAGACCAAACTTGAACATCGCCCAGGAGGCCACCAGCGGGATCGACGGAAACGCCGCCGCAAAGATCAGCAGGATGCCGAGGTGCCCGTACTGCTCCAGGACATTGTCCATCTCGAACAACCCCGCTCCGAATCAAGACCCCCAACTGTGGCGGGGGACTCTGAGGGAGTATATGCACCAGCCCCAACTCACTCAATCACCCCCCTCCTTCCGTCACCCCTGCTTCCCCTCCGTCCTCCCTGCCCCCCCTCCGTCATTCCTGCGCAGGCAGGAACCACGAACCACCCAACACCAATCCCAGCAACACTCCTTGCCGTCCCACCAACCCAATCAGCAAGTTCCCCTCCCTGTCCCCCTTCCGTCATTCCTGCGCAGGCAGGAACCACGAACCACCCAACACCAATCCCAGCAACACCCCTAGCCGTTCCACAAAACCCGATCAGCAAGTTCCCCTCCCCATCCCCCGCTCCCGACGCATCCCACGACACAAAAGTCCACCCCCTATCGAACATCAGTACGCATATCCTAGATCCCCTGCAATCCAATAGGAGAAGCCAAACCCATGTCCAACCCAAACCCCCCACTCCCCTACACCCGAGACGCCATCATCGGACACCTCCAACAACACGCCACCAACGGACCCGCCTACGTCCAAATCCAGCCCACTAATGCCCTCGCAAGAATCATGGGCCTCTTCGATGAAGCCAAGAGTGCGATCAAGGACACCATCCATCACATCAGCGACGAAGCCCGCGCCCTCTCCGCCCGCGTCACCGCCATCCAGAACGGCGAGAGCGTCGCCACCGCCGAAGAGATCGCCGAGTTCGGCGACTTCTCCAACAACGAGACCGAATCCCAGGAGGAAGACGATGAACCCCCATAATCCCCACGCCGAAGCGCAGCGCCAACTCTTTGGCATGCTGCATCGCATTCGCAGTTTTTTTCCAACCGCGAGACAGCGACAACTACTCAACGACCTCACCAGCGCGCCCAACCCCGGCCTCGCCCTGCTCGGCTATGGAGGAGCCATGGGCGGCGGGAAAACACGCGCCATCGTCGAACTCGCCCTCGACGCCGCCCTCGCCTACCCCAACAACCCCAAACAACGACGTCCTCGTCGCCCCGTCCCTGTCCCAGTCCCGGCCCCCGAGCCGGGACCCGCTCGGTCCCGACCGTCGCACGCGCCTCATCGGTCACATTCCCTCCAACTGCAGCCAACTGTCTCCCTCCGCTCAACCCCAGACCACGCCAGACGGGGTGATACCATGACACTCGCAATTCACCCCTATCGATATCCCTCACCAGTTAGATGCCTGCATGCTGATTGATCTTCACAACCACACGTGGCCGCGCTCGCACGATTCCGTGCTCGATCCCAAGGACCTGGCCATCCGCGCCAAGGAAGCCGGCCTCGACGGCATCTCCTTCACCGAGCACGACGCGCTCTGGCCGCACGATGAGGTGCAGAAGATCGCCGAGGAAGTCGGCATCGTCATCATTCCCGGTTGCGAAGTCTCCACCGACCCCGGCCACATGCTCGCCTGGGGCATGGAGAAATACGTCTTCGGCATGCACCGCGTCGAGAAACTCGCGGCATATGTCCACGAGCGCGGTGGCGTACTCGTCTTTGCCCACCCCTACCGACGCCAGATCGCCTGGAAAGACATCCGCGAAGACTGGGAAATCGCCGTCCAGCGGGCCGCCGACAACGGCGCCATGGACCATGTGATCGCCCTGGAAATCCTCAACGGACGCGGCAAAGAGCGCGAGAACCGCTTCTCCGCCGACCTCGCCGCCGCCTCCGGCATGAACGGCACCGCCGGTACCGACTCGCACGCAGTCCACGACATCGGCAAGGTCGCTACCTGGTTCGAAACCGACAGCATCGAAACCTGGCAGGACCTCGTCCGCGAGCTCAAAGCCGGCAACTTCTGCGCCGTCGACATGGAAACCGGCGAGGAATTCGCCGTGCCCTCGCGGCCACCCAAGTTCAGAATCGTTACCTCCTCCTCTCTCCCCCCTTCCAGGGGGGAGATGCCGAAGGCAGAGGAGGGTATCCCCGCTACCAGCAGCTAGACTTCGATTCGTCCAGCAATGACAACCCGAAACCACACCACAACCAAGGGAGGAGCTTATGGCAGACCAAGAGTTTGAGTCGGTCATCACCGACGAGATGCGCGCCATGATCGGCGTCAAGGGCGAAGAGACGGTCAGCGAGCTGACCACGACCAGCGTGCGCATGTTCGCCCGCTCAGTCGGTTATGTCGACCCGGCCTTCTTCGACGAAGCCGTGGCCAACGAGCGCGGCTACCGCAGCTTGCCGGCGCCTCCGGGATACCTCGGCACCCCGATCTACAACCCGGCGGAATCCGACCCGACCTTCGGCGGACGCCGCGGCCAGGGCTTCCGCTCGCCCTACCCGCTGGTCCTCAACGGCGGTACCGACATCGAATACACCGGCGACCAGATCTGTGCCGGCGACACGCTCACCTCCGCCACCGCCCTCGCCGCATTGAACGAGCGCTGGAGCGGCGCACTGGGCGTGCCGATGCTGATCCAGGTGTCCGAAACCACCTACACCAACCAGGACGGCCGGGTCGTCGCGATCTCCCGCGGCACCGGCATCTCCTACCCGCGACCCGGCGACTAAATCTCGCGGTTCGCTTAGACTGTCAGCGACGCCTGCCCCAGGCTTGAACCGGGGCCTGAAGGAGACCAATATGTCAGACGCAGTGCCCGACCAGATCTACTTCGAAGACATCGAGATCGGCGACAGCATCCCCGAACTCGAGAAGAACCCGACCAGCCAGCAGCTCGTCTACTGGGCCGCCGGCTCCGGCGACTTCTACCAGATCCATTACGACACAAAGTACGCGCAGGACACCGGCCTCGACGACATCATCGTCCACGGCGCCCTCAAGCACGCCTTCCTCGGCGAGCTGCTCTGGCGCTTCGCCGGTCCCGAGGGCCAGGTCAAGCGCGTCCAGTGCTCATACCGTGGCATGGACCCGGCCGCCCAGGGCCGTGAGTCCGCTCAGGAGAAGAAGTTCACCCTGCGCGGCTCCGTCACCCGCAAGTACACCGAGGGCGAGCGCAACTTCGTTGAGCTCTCCGTCGAGGGCGTCCGCGCCGACGGCTCCGTCAGCACCCCGGGCCAGGGCGTCGTAGTTCTCCCCAGCCGCAGCTAACCGCCTCGGCGACATGGCACATGGCAAACACCGCGTCCGGAGACGCGGTGTTTGCCATGTGCAGTTCCGGGAACTCTCGGAACGACGGTGATCCCCGCTTCCCCCCTCTGCGGGGGAAGCTGCTGCACAGCCCAGATCCCCGCCTCCCCCCTCTGCGAGGGAAGCTGCCGCACAGCCCAGATCCCCGCTTCCCCCCCTCTGCGAGGGAAGCTGCTGCACAGCCCAGATCCCCGCTTCCCCCCTCTGCGGGGGAAGCTGCCGCAGGCTGAAGGGGGGTCCCACTAGGCCTACGACACCAGTTGTTCGGAGATTTCCTCGAATTCAGCGTCCCGTCGGCACACCCCGACGCTGATAATCACGATCCCAGAACCACTCTCGCAGCACATGCATCTGGTGGAACCGGTGCTGACCCCGCCGCACCCGTCCGCAATCCCGAAATCCAGCCGCCGCAAACGCCTTCTGAGCCCTGACGTTCCAGTCCAGCGTGTGCAGATACACCCGCGTCAGCGCCGTATTGGTGAACACATAATCAAGCAGCAGCCCCACCGCCTCACGACCATATCCGCCGTTCCAGCAGGTACGATCACCTAACAGGATGCCCAGCTCCGTCTCCCGTCGCTGGAAGTCCGTGTTGTAGTACATCACATTGCCGACGTGGCGCGAGTCCGCAAGCGCCTCAACCGCAAAGGTCGAGCGATAGACCGGCGTCGAGCGCAGTTGCCAGGCGTATTGATTCCGGTACTGCTCGAAGGTCAACGGGCTAACGGTCGCCGCGTCCAGCTCCGCCAGTTCGATATCCGTGCGCCAGATCCAGTCCAACTGAGCGTCATCCAGCCGCTTCCGACGCAGCAGCACCAACTTCCCCTCCGCCACAACATCTGCCGGACTGGTGACCACAACGCGACTCCGAATTCCCTCGGCCCACTTCGCAACTGCCGTAGGGTAGGACGCCCGTCAGACCTGCGCAGGCCCCACGCGACGATCCAGCAGCGCTGCCGCATCCTCAAGCAGAGACGCCGTGTTGCGATAACTCACCATCCGCATCGCATCGCCCAACCCCACCCAGCGCACATCAATGTGCTCATCATCGTGATACTCAAACGAACCACCCGTCGCCTGCATCAACCAGAAGTGGACGGCCTTGTCAATCCGAGCTTCCTCACCACCGAACGAGTAGCGCATGACGCCAATCTTCTCGTTAAGTTCCACCTGCAACCCAGTCTCCTCCGACACCTCCCGCAACGCCGTCTCGTCCAACTTCTCACCATTCTCAGGCGTACCCTTCGGCAAGGACCAGCGACGTGCCGGCGTCTGCACCAGGACAATCTCCACCTCGCCGGCCCTGCCGTCACGGTCTCGCTCGCGCCACACCACGCCACCAGCACTGACGGCGATTCCCTTCCGAATCGATTTAGACGATTTGGTCGTTCTTCGCGTCCCAGCTCTCCTTTGACGCTCGCTAGTGCTCTGCACGCCACTTCTCCTCGTCAAAGTTCACTTAACGTTTTTCAATCTATCAGAGGCCCTTGAAACACTTCTGACACATCAGCACACACCGACCGTCCTCGTGGACGAGCTATTCGTTCGCCCACTCGAACGGGTCGCGGGCTGCGCTCAAGTCATCGATATCGTCAAGCCAAGTCGCTTCTTCCAGCGCAGATTGCGCCGTAGTGCGAACGGTCGGGTCGGGATGGGTCCGCAGCCGTTGCAACTCTTCAACCGCTTCTTCGCTGCCAATTTCGCCCAGTGCCGCGACCGCCGCCTCGATCAGCTCCTCGGGAGCCGAGGGATCATCGAACAACTCGAGCAGCATGGGCGCGCCGTCCTCGGAGCCAATCTCGCCGATCGCCTGCACCGCAGCCAAGCGCTCATCCTCATCTTCGGCGTCCAACGACGCTTCAAGCACTGGCAACCACGACACATCGGCATTTCGACCCATCGCTTGCACGGCGCCCAAATGCAGCGCAGCCGTGTCGCTTTCCAAGGCCGCTTCGATCAGTTCCGTAACCCAGGACGCCGAGATCACGCCGACGCCTGACACAGCCGTCGCGCGTATCTGCTCGTCTTCCCTGACATCTTCGGCAATCTCACGAAGCGCATCGACGACCTGATCAGCATCCTCGCTCCCCGCCCAACCCAACTCCAGGCGCATGGCCACCTCTCCCAGGGCCGTCACCGCTTCCTTTCGAACTTCGACCTCTTCCTCATCCGACCTGGCCACCGCCAACAGAGACGCCGTCGCGCCGGCGGTTTCACACGACGCCAGTCCATTGACCGCCAGCGTTCGTACGGAGGCGTCTTCATCGGAGATCATGGCGCTGAAGAGCACCGTAAAGTCGTATCCACCGAACTCGGACCCAACTTGCCGCAGGTGTTCCAGGATTGCGAATCGCCCGACGGCGTCCATGGCGCCAAGCTGTTCGCGGACCACTCCGGCAGAATCACTCCTCAGCCGCGACACGGCATGAAGGTCTTCGGGCTCCTGCTCAACATGACCCGACGAGATCGCCTCAATCACGCGGCGCAAGCCGTCAACCGGATCAGCAGCGTCCTGGTAACCGGTCGGTTCGGTCATCAGCCTTCCACCGTCGGCGCGCGTTCCATCAGCACCCGAATCGCCTGGCGCGGCTCCAATCCCTCAAATAGCACTTGTGAGACCACATCCGCGATAGGCATGTCGACGCCCAGCCCTTCAGCCACTTCTAGCGCTACGCGAGTCGTTTCCACACCCTCGACCACGTGAGGGTTGTCCGCCATCGCCTCCGACAGCGTCATCCCGCTGCCGATTTTCTCGCCCAGGGTCCGATTCCGCGATCGTGGGCTACTCGCCGTCGCCAGGAGATCGCCCAGTCCTGCTAATCCTGCGAACGTGGACGGCGACGCGCCCATCGCCACGCCCAACCGCGCCATCTCCGACAACCCGCGCGTCATCAACGCGGCTCGCGCGTTGTCGCCAACATCGAGTCCCACCGCAGTTCCGACCGCAATCGCAATCACGTTCTTAAGCGCTCCGCCCAGTTCCACGCCGATCACATCCTCGTTGGTGTAGACCCGGAATGAGGACGAGTTCAACGCGGTCTGCACTCGTTCGCGAACATCGGCAAATGCAGAACCGGACACCGTGGTCGCGGGCAGGCCACGCGCAACCTCCCGTGCAATGTTCGGGCCCGACACAGCGCCAACCCGATCCTCGCGACCGGCGAGCCCCAATTCCTGGCTCATCACTTCTGTCATCCGTAGATGTGAGCCCTTCTCCAATCCTTTGGCCGCCGATGCATGCACGGTGTTGCCCGGCGTCAGATTGGGAAGCACCCTGCGCATGTTCTCACGCAAGCGCTGCGACGGCGTCGCCCAGATCACTACCTCAGGCGGCACGCCTGAAGGATCGGCCGTGAACTCCAGCCCTTCCGGCAAGGGCACGCCCGGCAACAACCGCCGATGTTCACGCGCCGCCGACAGTTCCGCCGCTTCAGCGTCTGTCCGGCACAGCACGACCGCGTCGTTACCGGCCCGATCAACGCACGACGCCAGCGTGCAGCCCCAGGACGTCGCGCCGACAACCATTACCTTCATGCTGCGGTCCTACCCATCGAGAGCACCCGTTCCGTCCCCGCGGCGATGCGCTCAACATTGTCCTTATGTCCCACTAAGACCAGCACCCACGTGCCCACGGCATAGGCGATGTATGCGTCGGGCGCCTCGCCGAATGCGGCCAGTAGCGAGATGCCAATCGCCGCCGACGTGGCGCCGGCCAGCGTCGCGAGCGACATGACGCGAATCTTCAGCAGAATCGGTATCGCCGTCGCCAATGCGAACAACGCGCCCATCGGCATGATCGCAATCATCCCGCCCAACGCGGTCGCTGCCCCCCGACCTCCACGAAATCCTGCAAACAACGGAAACTGATGCCCAATCACGGCCGCCAACCCGCCAATCACCTCGCCGGTCGGACTGTCCCAGACCAGCATCACAATCAGGATAGGCAGCGCGCCCTTGAGCGCATCCAGGACCAGGACGGTGACCGACCAGCGAAGTCCCAGGGCCCGAAACGTATTCGTCGCACCGGTGCGCCCGCTGCCGGAGGCTCGGATATCTCCGCCCCCGCGCCATTTGCCAATCCATAGACCCGTCGGGATCGAACCCAACAGATAGCCAATCGCCGCACCGGCAATCCAGGCCTCAATCACGACGCCTACCTCCGTTGTCCGAGTCGGACGGCTCCCGGCCGCGCAAGACGCAGCGTAGCGGCGTGCCCTCGAATCCGAACGCCCGCCGGATGCGACCCATCAGGAAGCGCTCGTAGGAGAAGTGCACCGCATCGGGGTAGTTGCAGAAAAAGGTGAACGTGGGCGGCGCCTGCTCCGTCTGAACGCCGTAGTAAAAGCGAATCCGCTTTCCGCGATAGGACGCGGCAGGACGCTCCACCTGCGCCTGTCGCAGCATCGCATTGAGACGAGGAGTCGGGATCCGCTGCCGGCGAGCCTCGGCGACATGCAGCGCAGCAGCAACCACACTGTCCACGGCATTACCCGTCAGAGCCGACACCCAGACGATCGGCGCCCAGTTGACGAACCGCGCCCGACCGGCAAGTTGACGCTCGCGGCTATTGCGCAGACCGTCCTCGGCATCGACCAGGTCGGACTTATTCATCACGATCACGATTCCGGCGCCGTCATCCATGGCCATGCCCAGAACGTGCAAATCTTGCGACGTCACCCCTTCTTGCGCGTCAATCACCACTGCCGAAACGTCCGCGCGTCGCACCGCTGCGCTGGCGCGTCGCACCGACGCGCGTTCGATCCCCGGCTCCACCCGGCCGCGACGCCGTATCCCGGCGGTATCGACCAATGACACCCGTTGTCCATCGAAGCTGAGTTGTGTGTCGACAGCGTCCCGCGTGGTTCCCGGCACCTCGGAGACAATCATCCGTTCGTTGCGCAGGAGTGCGTTGACCAAGGACGACTTGCCCACGTTTGGTCGCCCGATGATCGCCAGTCGGCACTCCACCTCTTCCGTTTCCAGTTGCTCAGCGACGGCCAAGTCTGCCGTCACCCGGTCCAGCAGGTCGTCGATCCATCGCCCGTGATGGGCAGAAATTGCTACTGGCTCCCCGAGGCCCAAGCCGAAAAATTGCGTCGCCTCCGATGCCAACGCATCGTTATCGGCCTTGTTGGCGCAGACCGTAACGGGCTGTTGAGCTTCCCTCAACATCGCCGCCACATCCTCGTCGGCCGGCAGTGGACCCACCTGCACATCAACGACCATGACAATCGCATCGGCCTCCGACAACGCCTGTTCCACCTGCTCGGCCACCGAGTCGGCGAAGGGGCCGGTCAGCTGCTCGCCCAGCAACCCGCCCGTGTCGATGACGGAGAAGTGCTGACCCCGCCATTCGGTTGTCGCGTAGTTGCGATCTCGCGTCGTCCCCGGCTCACCTCTGACGATCGCCTGTTGGCGTTTCACCAGCCGATTGAACAACGTCGATTTGCCAACGTTGGGCCGACCCACGATGGCCACGGTCGGCAACACATTGCCGGGCACGGCATGCACATCGGCGATGGGAAGATTGCCTGTGGCTCCGTCACTCACCGTCGTCATTTTGTGATTCTCCCTCGTCCGCATCTGTCGATGTGTCGTCAACGTCCTCGGGTTCGTCTGGTTCCGGGTCGGGCGGCGCTGGCTGCGGTATGGGCGCCAGAGTGACGATTATCTGCTGCGGGGACAACTCAACCAGCTCGATCCCGTGCGGAGGATTCCACCTGAGATCAATGCGGTGTCGTCCAGCAGCGAATCCACCAAGGTTGACGCGGATTGGTCCTAACGGACCCTCCAACTCTGAGATTAGGGCTACCGGCCCACGCAACGTCACTCGAGCTGTCTGCGGCGTTGCAAAGGCGAGCTCTAAACCGTCCCTCAGACCGGATGTTTCTACAGAAATGGGCAACAGTACGGACGTGATGACCGGTTCGATGACCACGAGCACTCGCACTGTGGTCGCGGAATCGCCGGCCGGCGCGGCGCCGTCGGCGAATATCAGTTCAGCCAGTGCCATCACATCATTCTCTCGTCCCGTCACATCGACCGTCTCCGTCAGGACCTCGACTTCATCGTCGAGGACATCCACCGAGACCAACACATCCACCGTTGACGGCGTCGCCCGCACGGTCCGCACCCGATATCCCTCGGCAGGGGTGCCGATCACATCCGGCAGAATCGAAGCCGTCCGCCTGAACACTTCCTGATCAATCGGCACGCGCACCTGGGCGAAGCGAGGGTTGACCACTACCTGCGATACGGCGCCACCGGCCGCCGTCCTCGCCTCCAACGCCACATCGCGCTCCACCGAGACGGTCGCACCACCAAGATCGAGTCGCGCGACCACCGAGTCCACCGCCTCCACCTCCGACGCGATCCCAGAAACCACGGCCGTATCGGGCATGACTTCCGGAGTTCCCACGCTGAATCCCAGCGGAGGTGGATTGGACGGCTCGACGACCACCGGGACTTCGCGTTCCACGGTCTCCTGCAAGATCACGACTGCGGTCTCAGGCTGAACCGCCCTGACCCGTACGTCGCCTTCCAGCGCCTCCACCCGAACCGGCAAGCTGTGACGGCCTGCCGCCCGATTGCGCAACGAAACCGTCGCGTGGAAATGCTCGGGACGCGCCGACTCTACGTCCGCCTCGCGCCCCACGACAGTCACTGTCACCGGCAGCGGTTCCCCGGCGACCACGAGGTGCGTGCCCAGGTCGCGTACCTCGACCTGCAAACTGAATCCCAGGCGCTCCTCGATCTCCCGATTTTCGGCGTCCGCGATCACGAACCACACGACGAGTGACAACACCACGACCGTGATCAGCAGCGTCGCCTCTTGCGCCACACGTCGCACTTATGACCCCGTCGCATCACCGCCGGCTGTCGTCGGCGTGCGTCGATGCCGCCCCGACATTCCGCCCAACACCCGAAGACCCAGCCGATCTCCCCATCGCCGCGAGTGCAGGTAATTCGACAGTGAGACTTCCAGCTCCGATGCGGTCATCGGAGAAGATAGCAAGCCGCCGGCTGCTAACGACACAGAGCCAGTTTCTTCCGAGATCACCACCGCAATCGCGTCGGTTTCTTCCGAGATCGTGAGCGCGGCACGGTGCCGAGTCCCCAGGTGTGCGCCATCATGTTGTCCATTGATCGGACCACGGGAGGCAAAGTCGCCGGCCCGCGTCGGTAGGATCACTGCGGCCGCCACGACCTCCGACGGACGCAGAAGCACCGCTCCGTCGTGCAGCGGTGAGCCGGGCCAGAAGATGCTCTCCAACAGATCTGCGGTCGGTTCGGCGCCAAGACGCACACCTGCCTCAGCTAACTCCTCCAGGCCGGTGTCGCGCTCAAAGACAAACAGCCCGCCAACACTCTGCTGAGACAGGCGATGCGCCACCGTCGCGGTGATCGGAATCAGGGTGCGATACGGCTGACGAATGATGCCCCAATGCTTCAATCCACCTGCGCGTCCCACATGCTCGAACGCACGCCGGAACTCAGCCTGGAAGACCACCAGCACCACGATCAAGAGGACCGCGAGCGCATTGTCAACGATCCAGTTCAGCACCACGGAGTCGAGCAAGCGCCCCAGCACCAGGATCATCATCACAACCAGCACCATGCCGCGAATGACCGACATCGCCGTCGTCCCGCGCAGCAGCCGCAATCCGGCATAGAACACCACTGCGATCGCGGTGACCTCCAGGGCATTCGACCAGCTGAAGTCGCCGAACGCGACCTGAATGTCGTTGATCAGACTACCCACGACATCCGCCTCAGTTCTCTCTTCGGTCGCTGATCAGTGGTTCGACGCTCGCAATGCTAGGCGAACAGCCAACCAGGTCGGCGACTAGCCGAACAGCCAGGCCAATAGAGCCTGCTGCGCGTGCAACCGATTTTCTGCCTGATCCAGTACGACGGACTGCGGGCCGTCCAGCACCTCGTCGGTGATTTCTTCCCCGCGATGCGCCGGCAAACAGTGCATCACACTCGCGCCAGGCGACGCGTTCGCAACGAGAGCCACATCGACCTGGTAGCCGGTGAAATCCTCCAGCCGCGTCTTCGCCTCAAGTTCCTGCCCCATCGAGGTCCAGGTATCCGTGTAGACCACGTCCGCACCGTCAACCGCGACATTCGGGTCGGAAACCAGAGTCACCGAACCGCCCGACGCAGCCGCCCGATTTGACGCCTCGGCAACGCTCACGGGATCCAACTCGT
Organism: Dehalococcoidia bacterium; assembly: GCA_965261715.1. Lineage (GTDB taxonomy): Bacteria > Chloroflexota > Dehalococcoidia > Bin125 > Bin125 > Bin125. The sequence continues at coordinate 915,019 of OZ253471.1, read as the reverse complement.
AGCCGGACGGCGAAGAGATCCGCACGTCCATGCCTTCACCTGCCGCCGCGATGGCCAGCGATCGGGCCACATTGTTGCCATCGCCGACATAGGTCACCGTGCGGCCTGCTGTTCCGCCGTGTTCGCGAATGGTCAACACGTCAGCGAGCGCCTGGCAGGGATGCTCCCAGTCGCTCAGGGCATTGACCACTGGCACTCCCGATGAAGCAGCCAGACGTTCGAGATTGCTCTGGTCAAAGGTCCGGCAGATGATCAAGTCGCAGTAGCGTCCCGCCACACCGCCCACGTCTTCCGGCGATTCGCGCTCGCCCAAGCCAACCTCAGGTGGAGACAGATAGAGCGGCCGGCCACCGAGATTGCTCACGGCCAGCTCAAACGACACGCGGGTTCTCAACGACGGCTTCTGAAAAATCAACAGCGCCGTCTTGCCCGCCAACTCTGTGCCGCGACGACGTGTGTCCTGCTTCGCCTCGTGTGCCAGATCCAGCACTTCACCAATCTCCGACGACGACAGGTCACACACCGTCAACACCGAGCGCGTCATGACTCCTCCACTTCTCGAATTCAACTGTATTCCCGGCGAAATTCACTTTGTGACCCCTATTCGTTTAATGTCTTACGGACCTCACTTCCCAATCAGCGCCGCGAGGAACGCGATGTCATTCTGGACTGAGATTCGGCCTCCCAGAAATGTCGATAATTCAACTCGCTCCAACGAGCCACGAATCTCGAGAGCGTTGCGCAGGCTCGTTGTTCATATGCCCGCGACAGTCGCGGCGTTCTGCGCCGTGTCCGGCTTGCTCGTCGTGGCCGACCTGCACTCCACGATTCCGGCTCAACCCATCGTCAGCGAGATGCCTGCGCCGACCTCGACCCGTGTCACCCTGATCGATTTCAACACGGCAACCGCAGCCGAACTTGCAACGTTGCCGGGGATCGGAGCCTCGCGCGCTGAAGCCATCGTCGAGCTCCGTCAGCAGGCGCCATTCAGTTCCCCCGCCGACCTCGTTGAGCGCGGCATTCTTCGACCATCCGAACTCCTCGCCATCGCCGATCTGGCTGCGGTCTATGTTCCTGCCGACTAGGCCCAACCTGGGCATCGTCAATCGACTCAGGCTCCCCTACCAGCCCCCGCTCCTGTTGTGGACATTGGCGTTCACTGTCGGAGCTGCCCTGTCGCTGACCGATGCTGCATCGTGGATGCTCGCGCTTGCGACGCTGTTGGTGACATCGTTAGCTCTGTCGTCGGCCGCGCGTATCAATGCCATACCGAAGTACCGCCGGGGCAACCTGCTGCTGTTGCTCCTCACTCCACTTCTCATTGGCCTGGGACTCTGGCGCGCCGAGGCCACGAAGTTGCAGGCAGACAGCATCAGCGTGGTGGACCTCGCCGGTCAAACCGTGCAGCTTGAAGGCGTCCTGGTCAACGAACCGCAGTTTCGTGGCGCTGGGCTGCGCGTCCTCCTTCAGGCGGACTCCATCGCCCTCGGTCCTGAACAGCAGCAGGTGGACGACCGTGTCCAACTGGACATTCCCGACGCGTACAACCTCGCCTACGGAGATCGAATCGCCGTCGACGCTGTCCTGACATCGACGGCGAATGGCTCGACCGAGTATCTCGAGTGGCTTGCAAACCAGCGCATCGCCGCAACCGCAGCGGTCCAAACCGGAAGCCTGCGCCGATTGGGTCGAGCCGAACTCCCCTGGTGGCAGGCGTTCGCCGCCGACGCTCGCGATGCGTTGAATCGCAGCCTGCGCTCCGCCCTGCCGCCTCCGCTCTCCGGTATTGCGCAGGGCATGATCACCGGTCGCCGCGGCGCCATCGACCCGGAGCTCCGTTCCGACCTCAACGACACATCCCTGTCACATCTCATTGTCATTTCCGGAAGCAACCTCACCCTGCTCACCGCACTCGTGATGGCTGGATCCGCTTGGCTGCTCGGTCGCCGAGCAGCCGCGCTGCTCGCAATACTGGCCGCACTCGCCTACGGAACGCTGATCGGCCCGGACCCACCTGTTCAGCGCGCGATGTGGATGGCGATCATCTTTGCGTCGGCGCACATGCTGGGACGCGGCACGTCGGCGTTCTACGCCGTGGCCATGACGGCTGGCCTCATGGTTGCGCTCGAGCCACACATTCTGCTCGACCTCTCGTTCCAGCTCACGCTGGCCGGGACGCTGGGCATCATCATCCTGATGCCGGCGCTCTCGCAGGACTTCCTCAGCGGCGAGCAGGGAATCGTCGGCTCGGTCCGCGACGCCGCCCTGGTCACCTTCGTGGCAACCCTGGCGACGATGCCACTGATCGTTCTGCATTTCGAACGGGCAGCACTGATCGGACTCCCGGCGAATCTCCTCGTCACTCCCTTCTTTGCCTGGATGCTGCTTGGCTCGGCCGCGACGGCCATGATCGGTCTTGTTTCGGAACCACTGGCAACCGTGCTCAGTTGGCCACTCGCCTGGTTGCCGTTGCGCTGGCTGGCTCTCGTCGCTCAGCACAGTTCACAGCTACCCGGCGCAGGTGTCGCAATTCAAGGCTTCGGACACTTCCACCTCCTCGTCGTATACGCAGCCGTCCTGATCGTTGCGTTCCGCCCCCATCGAGAGCGTGTCGAACGCTGGAATCGCTCCCTTCACTCGGCGAACCGAGTCCCGTTCACCAATCCGCTACGCCGTTTCGGAATCGACTTCATTCCCGATTTGCGCACGCACCTGACCCCGATGTTCGTCACCGGCGCCGTCTCGGCTCTCGCAGCAGCGCTTTGGCTATCTGCCTGCCACACAGCCGACGAACGTCTCCAGGTCCACTTCATCGATGTGGGACAAGGTGACTCCGCGCTCATCGTCACACCGCAGCGGCAATCCATCCTGATCGACACCGGCGAGCAGCCTGAGGCCATTCTCGCGGCGCTGCGCAACCACCTGCCTCAAGGAGCCCGCAGGATCGATCTCGTAGTGATCACGCATCCCCAGTCGGATCACGGAGAGGCGCTATGGGCCATCCTCGATCACTACGACATCGGCAAGGTTCTCTTCAGCCCTTACGCAGATGCGACCTATTTCGGTCGGCGCCTCCTCGATCTTGTGGCGGAACACGGAATCCCGACAATCACAGCCAGACCAGCAACACATCTCGTGTTCGAGGGACGAACCGACTTGCTGCTCGATGTCCTCTGGCCGCCGCCCAGCGGTTTGCCGGAAGACTATCTATCGGACCCCAATTCGACATCCATCGTGATCCGTGCACGATTCGCTGAAGCCTCGTTCCTGTTCACCGGCGACATCAACGCCAGGCAGGAACTCGACCTGGTCCGCAGGCCGTGCCCCGGTTCTCAAAGCCCGTGCACCCTCAGCGCCGACGTCCTCAAAGTTGCTCATCAGGGCAGCCGGTTCTCTTCGACCACGTTGTTCCTGGAGACCGTCCGACCGACCTTCGCGATTCTCAGCGCAGGGATCAACAATCCTCACGGTCACCCGCACGACGAAGTCGTCGACTCTCTCCACCAGATCGGCGCGACCCCGTTCGCGACGCCTGAGCGCGGTGACATCACCTTTGCCACAGACGGACGAACCATCAGTCTCACGACGGAGAGATAAATCTTCGATATCGTCACAGGACGCAGCAGCGTGCCGGGCAGGTTTGGCACGCCGTCGCGTGCTAGGCGGGTTTGGCACGCCACCGCGTGCCGGGATGGCGGAAATGGCAGACGCGGCGGACTTAAAATCCGCTGGCCTCACGGCCGTGTGGGTTCGAGCCCCTCTCCCGGTACCACTTCCCATAAAATTTCCACGAAGCCTTACACTGCGCAGATAAACGGCGCCTGGTAGCGCCGTGCCCAGAAAGGATGTCTCATGAAAGCCGCTGTATTCCACGGCCCAAACCAGGATCTGACGATCGAAGACGTTGATGTCGACAAGCCCGGCCCGCGCGAGGTACTAGTCAAGACCGCCGCCTCCGGCGTCTGCCACTCCGACCTCCACTTCGTCGAAGGTCTTTACCCATTCCAGTCGCCTGGCATCCTCGGACACGAAGCCGCCGGCATCGTCGAGGAAGTCGGCGAGCTAGTCGTGCAATTCAAGGCCGGCGACCACGTCATCATGTGTCTCTCGGTCTTCTGTGGCAACTGCTCCTACTGCCTCAGCGGGCGACCCAACCTGTGCCGCAGCCCCGAAACCCAGCGCCGTCCCGACCAGGACCCGCGCCTGTCCTGGAACGGTTCGCCGGTCGCGCAGTTCGCCAACCTCTCCACCTACGCCGAGTTCACGCTGGTACACGAGAACGCGCTCGTCTACGTAGACGACGAAATGCCGCTCGACAAGGCTGCCTTGATCGGTTGCGGCGTCATGACCGGCGCCGGCGCAGCGCTCAATACCGCCAAGGTGCATCACGGCAGCACGGTCGCCGTCTTCGGCGTCGGCGGCGTCGGCCTCTCGGCCATCCAGGGCGCGCGCATCGCCGGAGCGAAGCAGATCATCGCAGTCGACCTGCACGAGCACAAGCTCGCATTGGCACGAGAGCTCGGCGCGACCCACTCGGTTGACGCGTCCAGCGGCGATCCGGTGGCCGCGATCCGTGACATGACCGACGGCGAGGGCGTGGACTTCTCATTCGAAGCGATCGGCCTCAAGACGGTCGCCGAGCAGTGCTTCGCGGCGATCAAGCGCGGCGGCGTCGCCACCATCATCGGCATGGTGCCACTGGGCCAGACACTCGAAATTCCGGCGCACGAGTTGCTCTCCGAGAAGGTCCTGCAAGGCTCCAGCATGGGCAGCAACCGCTTCCGCACCGACATGCCCAACCTGGTCGAGTACTACCGGCAGGGCCGGCTGATGCTCGACGAGATGGTCACCATCACCGCGCCGCTGGAGGACATCAACGAAGCCTTCCGAGCGATGAAGGCCGGCGAGGTCGCCCGAACCGTCCTCACCAGCTTCTAGCGAACAAGTCCTCATTGGCAAGCAAAGCTCCCCTCGTTCTGCGAGGGGAGCTGTCGTTAACAGATTCCTTTGCTCCCAGCCTTTGGGAGACCTGCGCGTAAACTCTTGTATCCCCTCTCCCCCCCTTGCGGAGACCAATGCAAAACTCTCAGTTCCCCTCTCCCCCCCTTGCGGGGGGAGATGTCACGGAGTGACAGAGGGGGGGTCGCCGGCGACGACCAGATAGGCATTGCGATAGGGAACCCCCCCTCTGCCTTCGGCATCTCTCCCGCAAGGGGGGAGAAGGGGAGTTATGCGCAAGTCTCCGTTGGGGGGAGCTGTCGAAAGCCTGCCCCCGACACGAACGGGGGGTTGGGGGGGGTTCCCCTTCAAACACCCCAACAATTCCAACGCTCCGTTGTACGCTGACCCAGACGGAGGGGTGGCCGAGCGGACGAAGGCGGCGGTCTTGAAAACCGTTAGGCGTGCAAGCGTCTCGGGGGTTCGAATCCCTCCCCCTCCGCCAGCAATCACCTGAATCTCTAACTTCTCTACTCGCCGGCAATCGCTCGAGCGACCGTCAGCACCGCTTCCACGGTCGTCGGATGAGGCAGTCCGCCTCCGCTCTGATGCGCCGCGACTCGCACCCTCGATGCCGACGGCACAACTTCAACCTGCATCGTTGACGCCTCTTGCAGCACCACGCTGACCCATCTCGTCACACGCTCATTCTCGGTCAGCAACGCCACCACTTCGGCCACGTTCGCGCCAGTCGCATCCACCGGTCGCCAGACAAACTCGCGCGTCGTCCCGAGCCCGCTCCGCGATTCTCCCGGCTGGGCCTGGATCGCCGTCGCCCAGCGCGACGGCCATTGCTCGGATAGCGCCTTGCGGTCCAGCGTCACGTGAAATCCAGTCACCACAATGCGTCCCATGTGACCGGCGGCGTCACCGCCAATCCGCGACGCAACCACATGACGAAGCGGCGCTTCATCGTCGTCCAATTCAATCACCGCCAGCGTCCGAGAGCCGCTGGCCAGCGACAGTTCCTGCATCACGCCCTTCGGGTCCGACGCGGCGCGACCGCTCACGCTGCGTTTGGCCAGCATGTCAATCACCGCCTTGGTCGACTCTTCGTCGGGACCGCGCCGACCTAATCGCCGGAGTGTCCGCCCCAGAATGCTCACAGGCGCTCCTCATCGTTTGCGCCATAATGCTACGCGCTACATCCGTACCAACTGGAGGAAACCTCATGCTTGTCGTCATGCGCCGACTCTGGATCGAGAAAGACTCGTTCGACGAGTTCGAGCGTCTCAGCCGTGAGGAAATCTGGCCTGCCATCGAAGCAGCCGGCGCCCGCATCCTGGGCATGTTCCGCGCCGAGGAGCCGCATCCCAACGACGAGGTGACCGAGCCTTGTGACATGGTCATTTTGCTCACTCAATACACCGACAGGGACCATTGGCATGCCACTCGAGCGCGGCAAGACAGCTGGAAAGGTCCGGAGGACGTTCGTGCCAAGCTCGCCAACGGAGGCAGGTCCCGACATCAGCTCACACTCGCCACGCACCCCACGTTCACCGAGCCGGTACACGTCAAGATCGGCGGCCCCTTCTTCACCTGGAAGGAAGAACCGATGGGGAGCGTCGAGTAGCCCGCTTCGTCGCAGAGAGGGAGAACATCAGCGGCAACCGAAGATCAGGCTCGCCATCGCGCTCGGGCAGACGCCAGATTCCGCGTTCCAATTCGACCAGCCACGGCAACGCTCGATACACCGTCCAGTCCTGCTCGTGCAGGAACTCGATCTGTAATCCGGCATCGATCACCGCCGTCACGATCTCTCCGAGACTGTGGTTCCACTCGTAGGAATCCTGGTGCGCAAGCGACGCTGAATCGTCGGCGTAGTCTTCGCCTCCGGTCCAGTGTTGCGGCTGGGACGTCTCGAAGTAGGGATAGATCAGTCTCAACTCTCCCGAGGCGGATTCGTCGTCCAGTGTCTGCGTCAGGGGATGCACATCACGGACGTAGAGCGTGCCGCCCTCACGCAGGAAGCCGGCGCAGACGCGCGCCCAGCCTGCGACATCGGGCAACCAACACAGCGCGCCCAGATTCACGTAGACGATGTCGAAGCTCCCCAACCGATCGGCTAGGACATCGGGCGAGGCATACAACTCCGACTCAACGAACTCCGCCTTCAGACCAGCGCACCCCGCAATCTCGCGAGCCGTGTCAACTGCCGACGGCGCAAAGTCAACACCAACCACCTCAGCGCCCATCCGAGCCCACGACAACGTGTCGAGGCCGAAGTGACACTGCAAATGCAGCAGCGACTTGCCCGTTACATCGCCAACTTCCTCAAGATCAAGCGGCAACAGCTTCGACTCGCCCGCCAGGAACCTGTCGAGCCCGTAGAACTCGGACTTGGCGTGAATCGCGACCGTCTCGTCCCAGCGAGCGCGATTGGCCACTCGGTACGGGTCAAGCGATGACACGCGAACCCATCCGCGATGCCAGCACCTCAGGCAGAATCACGGAGCCGTCTTCCTGCTGACCGTTCTCCAAGAGGGCCGCGATAGTCCGAGGCAGAGCCAATCCTGAGCCGTTGAGCGTATGGACGAACCGCGTCCCCTTTTTCTCGGTGGGCCGATAACGGATGTTGGCTCGCCGCGCCTGGAAATCGGTGCAGTTCGAGACGCTCGACACCTCAAGCCATTCCTGCGCGCCCGGCGCCCAGATCTCAAGGTCGTAGCTCACCGACGCGTTGAATCCGATGTCGCCGCTGCAAATCTGCAGCACTCGGTATTCCAGCTCCAGTCCCTGCAACAGCGACTCGGCCTGAGCCAGCATCTGATCCAGCGCATCCGTCGACGCATCCGGCGTGGTGAACTGGTACATCTCCACTTTCTCAAACTGATGCACCCGCTTGATTCCACGCCCAACTCTGCCGGCACTGGCCTTCTCACGGCGGAAACACGGCGTATGAGCTACGTACCTAATCGGCAGATCTTCCTCGCTTAATATTTCGCCTGCATGCATGTTTGTTAGTGGGACCTCGGCCGTGGGGATAAAGAAGTAGTCCTCTTCCTCGTCGCGGTACAAGTTGTCGCGAAACTTCGGCAACTGGCCTGAGGCGCGCATCGCCTCCTCACGGACCATCGCCGGGACGTAGCACTCCTCGTAGCCCGACGCGCCGTGGCTGTCGAGGAACCAGCCAATCAGCGCACGCTGCAGCCGAGCTCCGGCGCCGCGCAGGGCGTACATCCGAGAGCCGGACATCGCCGCCGCCCGCTCAATGTCGATGATCCCCAATTGTTCACCCAGCTCCCAGTGCGGCTTCGGCTCAAACTCGAATGCATGACGCTTGCCCCACTCTTTGACGACTACATTCGACTCTTCATCGTCACCGTCAGGCGTTACGTCGCTGACAACGTTGGGAATCTCCTGCAGCAGGCTGTTCAGCGATGCCTCGAGTTTGCGCAACTGTTCTTCAAGCTCGTCGATCCGCGACGCCGACTCACGCTGCGACGCAATCAGCCGCTGGCGCTCCTCGTTGTCTTTCGCTTTGCCGATCGCGCGGCCAGCGGTGTTGCGCGCCGCACGCAACTCTTCCAGCTCGATCAGCACCGAGCGCCGCTGCTCGTCGACCTCAATCGCCTCATCCACCGGAGCCTCGGCATGTCGACGCTCTAGCGAACGCCGAATCACTTCTGGATGCTCCCGAATCATCTGCGCTGAAATCACGCTGTGGTCTCCTCGAATGTCGCTACATGGTCAATCGCCGCCATTCCCAGCACCCGCACGTCCTCCGAGATGTGCGCCGTGACACCCGAGAGCGTCAGCGGCGCATCATCCTCCAGTTGCTTTCGGCTCACCCATTGCCAGGTATCGGCGAGTACGTCCGGCTGCGTTGCTGACGATGGCCGAGCGAAGTAAATCATGTCGATGTGGCGGTGTGCATCCTCGCCATCGAACGAGCCGATCGGCTCGACCATGATCGTCACTGGCGGCGACAGTTGCGGCGGATCGTCGTAGCTGAATACAGACGTGGTCGGCAGGATTTCCACCACGATCCCAGTCTCCTCCAACGCTTCGCGCCGCGCCGCCTGCATCGGATCCTCGTTCGGCTCGACATGACCACCCGGCGGCAGCCACAGGCCAACTTTACGGTGCCAGTGCAATAGCGTGGCGCCGTTCATCGATACAAACGTGGTCACTGTGAAGTGTCGGATACCGCTCACGAGGCTTACCGTATCGCACATGGAACTAATCTCCGCCCAAAACGGGATGTCTCCAAGCTGGTCGCCAGACGGCCAATCCATCGCCTTCCTCAGCAACCGCGCAGAGGGCTGGGATCTCTACACGATGCCCGCCGAGGGAGGCGAAGCGACTCGCCTGACCAAGGGCGCAACTGCCGACGATCCGGCCTGGTCGCCCGACGGACAGTGGATCGCGATCGAGCGAAACCACCGAATTGAAGCGGTCAGCGCAGACGGTGTCCACAGAACCACGCTGTCTGAAAACGCCAGCCATCCAACCTGGGCACCAACGTTGCAACTGGCATTCGTGCGTAGTCAAGACCTCTACGTCCGCGAAATCGACGGCACTGGACACCTCGTGCTTCGCGATGCCGACCAGCCGCATTGGTCGCCCAATGGCGAGACGATCGCGTTCATCCGCAATGGCATCTGCGTCCTGGACATCGCATCAGGCAACGTCACCAGGCGAACGCACAACCCTGTCGATCAGTCACCAGCCGTGGCTGCCGATGGCGACATCATCTTCATTCGCAACGCCGAGCTAATCATCATCCATCCCGACGACAGCGTTTCGGAATTGCCATACCTGCAATCCCCCGCCGGCGCGCCGGCGCCCCATCCGGCCGACCTCGACCGCATCGCCTACCACCTGCACGATGGCGGAAACTGGGACATCGCCACCGCCTCCCTCGAATTCGGCAACGTCAAAACGCTCACTCGAGCCACGTGGACATCCTGGAATTCGCGACGGTAGACCACGGTGAGTATCTTGATCACATGTCACACTTCCTCATCCGACAAGCGGCCAGAGTCATCGCCGGTTCCGCCGCGCCGCAACTCGCCTCGCAGATCACTCAGCGACTGACCACACCGGCGACCCGAGACGAGGATCGGCGCCGCTTCTTGATCTGGCTGTCCGGACCATTCAAGCAATCGCAGCCCGGCGCATACCAGCAACTCTGGACACGATTGAAGGGCAACGACGCGGCTGTCAACGCCCTGACGAGCGTGTTCCTTGAACTGCAAAGTGTGGGTCCGAGCGCAGTGCTGCATTGGTTCACCCAGCTCGCTGAGTCAGACGACCAGCACTTCGATGAACTGTTGGCGGCGATGCAGCCGAAACAACCGGACACCCAACAGCTCGTCAAGAAGGCCAAGCAGGAGGCCGAATCCAGCTTCCGCGGAGCGGCCAGATTCCTCGGACGCACCTACCGCCGGACCAACCAGGAAGCCCGCAAACGAAAGCGCTGACCACGATGCCGATGATCGATCACATCACCGACGAGCAGGCCGACCTGATCCGTAACGCCAAGGTCTTCTTCATCGCCTCCGCCGATCCCACGCTCGGCGACGGACCGGATGGACAAGGGGCCGTCAATCTCTCGCCCAAGGGCGCAGGCGAGCTGCAGATCATCGACCGAAACACGCTCGCCTACTTCGACTACCGAGGCAGCGGCAACGAGACCGCGCGTCACACCGCCGCAGGAGGTCCAATCACGGTGATGGTGACCTCATTCGACGAAGACGCCGCCATCGTCCGCCTCTACGGACACGCCGTCGCCAAGCCGCTGGAGGAATCAATCCTCGCCGAGCAAGCCGAGCAGCTCCGAGCCGTCGATATTCCCACCGCCGAACGGCAGGTAATCGAAATCAGCGTCGACCGCACCCAAACCTCATGCGGCTACGGCGTTCCGGTCTACGAATACCAGGGCGACCGAAGCCGAGATCAGCGCGGCCGCCGGTTCAAGTAACTCCCAAGAAAGGGACCCCCCCTGCGGAGACCTTTGAAAAACTCGCGTATCCCCTCTCCCCCCCTTGCGGGGGGAGATGTCACGGAGTGACAGAGGGGGGGTCCTCCCACAGCGACCAGATAGGCCTCGAGATGGGGAGCCCCCCTCTGCCTCCGGCATCTCCCCCGGGAGGGGGGAGAAGGGGATTCACGCGCAAGTCTCCATCGGAGGAGCGCTGAGATCGCGATATCGGCGACTCTAGGAAATTAGCTTCGCCAGACGATCCAGCTCAGGCACGACCACGTCAGCGCCTTCCGCCGGCAGGCGGAAGATGCAGCGGTCGGCGCCCATCCGCTCGTATTCGGCGAGCGCGTCTTCGTCCGCGCCGAAGACGTTAATCGAAATCTCGTCGAAGTCGCGGCCTGCTTCCGCCGCGCGCGATTGAATGTCCTGAATTCCGCGCTCGACAAAGCGCGGCGCCGTGATATTTGGCAGCCAGCCGTCGGCCCAATCGACGATTCGTTGTCGCGCCCACTTGCTGCCCGCGCCCATCAGGATCGGCGGGTGCGGATTCTGAGTCGGCTTCGGAAGCACGTAGGTCTTGGGAATATCGACGAACTCCGAGTGATACTCCGCCTCGTCCTGCGTCCACATCTCCTTCATCGCCGCGATCCGCTGTTCGGTCACCTTCCAGCGGTCGGCGAAGCGCACGCCGAGCGGCTCCATTTCCTCGGCCAGCCAACCCGCGCCAATGCCGAACTCGAAGCGCCCGCCCGAGATCATGTCCAGCGACGCGATCTGCTTCGCCAGCGCAATCGGCTCATGCTCGGTGACCAGGCAGATGCCTGTGCCCAGCCTGATCTCCGAAGTCGCGCCTGCGGCCGCGGCTAGCGCCACAAAGGGATCGTGAATCCGGCGGTATTCGTCGGGCAGCGATCCGTCCTCAGAACGCGGGAACTTCGTCTCGCGGTTGACCGGCATGTGAACATGCTCGGGCACAAAGAGCGACTCAAAGCCTCGCTCCTCGGCAGCGACCGCTAGCGAGACCGGGTCCATCGCCAGATCCGTTGCGAAAATGAACACGCCGTACTTCATCGACAATCCTCTCAATTCGTATAGTTCAGCCGACAACAGACTACGACCTCTACTCCCACCTTTACGCTGAACCCATGCAGCACCACGTTCTCAGCCCGCCGGCCCCACCGCATCGCGTCCCGATGGTGCTTGACACCGACACGGCCAACGAAATCGACGACCAGTTCGCCGTTGTCCATGCCCTGCTGTCGCAGGACCGGCTGCAACTGGAAGCGATCTATGCCACGCTCTTCATGCGTCAGGGCAACTCGCCAGACGAGGGCGTGGCCGAATCCGAAGCGGAAATCTATCGGCTGCTTGAGCGTCTCGATGTCGATCCCGGTCGCCGAGTGTTTCGCGGCGCCGACCGATTTCTCGCCGAAGACCGACCCACTGTCCGGAATGCTGCATCGGATGACCTGATTCAGCGTGCCCTGGAACCCCGGGATGGGCCGCTATTCGTCGCTGCGATTGGCGCGTTGACCAATATCGCCTCAGCGCTCAACGACGCGCCGCATATCGCCCGGCGAATCGTCATTGTCTGGCTGGGCGGCCAGCCTCAGCATCGACACGACGCCCGCGAATTCAACCTCTACCAGGATCCGATTGCCGCGCGAGCGGTGTTCGACAGCGGCGCACCGCTGGTACATATTCCATGCTACGGCGCAGCCTCGCACCTGCTCACCACCACCGCCGAGCTCGACGCGTATGTCAGGCCCCAGGGAGCGATCGGCGAGTACCTCTGCGACATCTTCCGCGACCACAACGAGCAGTATCCGGGCCGCTCGAAGGAAATTTGGGACCTGTCGGCGATCGGCTACCTGATCGCCGAGGCGTGGGTCCAGACACGAAGCGCCGGCCGTCCGATGCTCACCGAGGACATGACCTGGGCCGTTCCTCCCGACGATGCTCCCTACGCGCCATTCAGCGAAGCCCACTACGTCCGCCGTGACCCCATCTTCAACGATCTCTTCACCAAGCTTGCGGAGTTTCACGCCGGAACCCGAAGCGCTGGATTCGCAACGTGAGCAACTCGGTCGACCGGCAGCCGTCTGATCACGCTCTCGCTCTGCTCGAAGGCGCGATCGACATCCACGTTCACGCCGGACCTGATCCGTACACAGAACGTCGCCTGGACGCCCGACAGCTCGCACAGGCTGCGCGAACGCAGCGGATGGCCGGCATCGTGCTCAAGAGCCATGAATATCCCACACAGCCCATCGCCTGGGCGCTCCAGGACGAGTTCCCCAACCTCGATATCTACGGAGGAATCGCCCTCGACCACGGCGTCGGAGGCCTCAATCCCGAAGCGTTGCGGATCGCGCTGAAACTTGGGACCAAGGTCGTCTGGATGCCCACCTTCGACGCCGTCCACTGGCGCTTGCACCGACCAGGTCGATTCTTCAGCCCGCAGGACCCTATCCAGTTGTTGGACGACTCTGGCGACCTGCTGCCCGTCGTCGAAGACATCCTTGACCTGATCGGCGAACACGATGCTGTCCTTGCGTCGGGACACGTCAGCGTCGAGGAGGGAATTCAACTCGTCACCTCAGCGCGAACACGCGGCATTGAATGCGTGATCACTCACGCCAGCTTCTGGTGGCCGATTGAGGCCCAAGTGACCATCGCCGAGCTCGGCGGCTACCTCGAGCAGTGCGCCATTGTGAGCTACCACGACGACGGCGACTCCGCGGTGGCGGAAGTCCTGGAACAGGTCCGAGCCGTCGGTCCCGAGCACACGATTCTCGCCACCGATCTCGGTCAGGCCGCAAACCCCGACCCGCCAATCGGCTTCGCCCTCTGGATCGACCGATTCCTCAACAACGGCTTCTCAGCCTCCCAGATCCAGGCAATGTGCCGAGACAACCCCAAAGCACTATTGGGATAGGACGCTCGTCAGAGCTGCACCGTCACTGGGTGAGTCATGCCGCCGAATGTCGGCATCCAACATGAGTGCTTGCCTGGGCCTCCCGCGACGATGATGTGAATGTCTTCCGGTCGATCCGTGATCGGCAGCCACTCTTCGGAACTGTGAGTCGGTAGCACGCCTCCGGCCATGCGGATGTTGACCGACTCGAGGAACTCCTCGCTCAGCTTGCTGGCCGGATAGCGGGCGTTCTCCCAGAGATATTCCTGCACGCCCTCACGCGTCCAACCCTCCGACGCCACTGTCTCGGCGTGCTCGGGACCAAACGCGAGCACCGGCTCGCCCTTGCCGAGGATGTTGTTTGAGCCAGCCTGCCCCATTGCGCCGGCGACAGTTTGCAAGATTCCGGCGGCGGTGTTGCTGCCGTGGTCCTGGATGTTGTGGGGACCCTCGCAGGCCCAGGTCGTGACGCAGCTGTCCTCGGCGTTGAGTCCGCGAGTCGTCTGGAATGGAGGCCAGGGCGAGGCATCCTCGCGCTCAGTCGCGCAGAACGCGAACTTGGCGGGAGTGCCCTGGGTGGCTCGATCGCCGCGACCAGGCGTCGCGCCGGCGATATTCAGTTGCACCAACCGCACCGCACGGCCAATCGTCGCGTTGGACGGGAACGCGGGGCCGAAGCATCCCGATCCTCCATGTATCCCTGCGGCGCGCGCTGCCGGACCGGACGCCAGAATGAACACGGCACATGGGTGCGTCGTCGCATTGATCCCGTCGAGATTGAACGGCGGCTGCGAAATCGACTCGACCGCAGCCAGCACGATCGGAAACTGCTGTAGTCGGCAACCGGCCATCACCGCATTGATCGCGATGCCCTGCACCGTCGCCTCGCCTTGTCTGGGCGAGAGCACGCCAAGCACTTCCAGCGGGTCACGGCCCGAACTTGCGACCATCGCATCGACCCGTTCGCTGGTCGGAGGAATCAGTGGCAGACCATCCGACCAGCCGCGACGGATGCACTCTTGCGAAAAGTCAAACGGCTCCGACGGCAACGTGAATCGTTCGGCCTCGCGGCCGCGAATCGCCGTCACGACCCATCTGCCTGACTGGCCCCTTTAGCCCCGTGACCGAGCAACGCGGCCGCCAATCGGTCAAGCACGGCATCGTCGATTCGCGCACGCACGCGCTCGGGCCTGAGGCCGCCCAGCGGATGCGCCACGATTAGCCGGTCTAACTCGGGCAATCCGCGCTGCTCGGCTTCGAGCTGCAGCAGGTCGGTGAACGCCGTCGTGCCGACCGTCACCGTCGGGATTCCCAGGTCTTCGAACAACACTGCGGCGTGGACACTCCACGTCGTGCAGCTGCCTCAATCACAGCTCCCAATTAGCAGGAAGTCGGCTCCATTCCGCAGCGCCTCAATCGTCGAATCGGAGGGCGGCGCGCCAACCGGCTTACTGCCGACGACCATCTCGCCCAGGTCAAAGCGCTCGCCCAGCCGCTCGACCATCGTCTCCATTAGCAGCCGCGCATTGGCCTTGCGGTTCTCCAGGATGCCCGGGCGTAGTCCATCCAGCGACAACGGCCTCGGCGCAGGCGTCGCCTCGTGGACTGCCACGTGGGCCAGCGGGCTCAGTACTTCGATTGTCTCTGCCATGTCATCGACTCCGCTTCGAGGTCGGTCTTGCTATAGGGGTGTCAGGGTATCGGGCTGTGGTTGCGGGGTGAGCGGGTCCCCGCTCGGAGAGGTGGTGACGGGCGACGAGGACGTTGTTGTTGGGGTAGGCGAGGGCGGCGTCGAGGGCGAGTTCGACGATGGCGCGTGTTTTCCCGCCGCCCATGGCTCCTCCATAGCCGAGCAGGGCCAGGCCGGGGCTGGGCGCGCTGGTGAGGTCGTTGAGTAGTTGTCGCTGTCTCGCGGTTGGAAAAAACTGCGAATGCGATGCAGCATGCCAAAGAGTTGGCGCTGCGCTTCGGTGTGGGGATTATGGGGGTTCATCGTCTTCCTCCTGGGATTCGGTCTCGTTGTTGGAGAAGTCGCCGAACTCGGCGATCTCTTCGGCGGTGGCGACGCTCTCGCCGTTCTGGATTGCGGTGACGCGGGCGGAGAGGGCGCGGGCTTCGTCGCTGATGTGATGGATGGTGTCCTTGATCGCACTCTTGGCTTCATCGAAGAGGCCCATGATTCTTGCGAGGGCTTTAGTGGCCTGGATTTGGACGTAGGCGGGTCCGTTGCTGGCGTGTTGTTGGAGGTGTCCGATGATGGCGTCACGGGTGTATGGGAGTGGGGGATTTGCGTTGGACATGGGTTTGGCTTCTCCTATTGGGTTGCAGGGGGTCAAGGATATGCGTACGGATGTTCGATAGGGGGTGGGCTTTTGTGTCGTGGGATGCGTCGGGAGTGGGGGATGGGGAGGGGAGCTTGCTGATCGGGTTTTGTGGAACGGCTAGGGGTGTTGCTGGGATTGGTGTTGGGTGGTTCGTGGTTCCTGCCTGCGCAGGAATGACGGAAGGGGGGCGGGGAGGACGGAGGGGAGAGGAACTTGCTGATTGGGTTTGTGGAACGGCTAGGGGTGTTGCTGGGATCGGTGTTGGGTGGTTCGTGGTTCCTGCCTGCGCAGGAATGACGGAAGGGGGGCGGGAGGGAAACTTGCTGATTGGGTTGGTGGAACGGCTAGGGGTGTTGCTGGAATTGGTGTTGGGTGGTTCGTGGTTCCTGCCTGCGCAGGAATGACGGAAGGGGGACGGGAGGGGAGCTTGCTGATTGGGTTTGTGGGACGGCTAGGGGTGTTGCTGGAATTGGTGTTGGGTGGTTCGTGGTTCCTGCCTTCGCAGGAATGACGGAAGGGGGGCGGGAGGGGAACTTGCTGATTGGGTTTGTGGGACGACTAGGGGTGTTGCTGGGATTGGTGTTGGGTGGTTCGTGGTTCCTGCCTTCGCAGGAATGACGGAGGGGGAGGGAGTGGGGGATTTGTCAAGCAGGGCGAGCGTGAGCAGGGGAGGAAGCATGTCCCCGACCGGAGGCGGGGTGGTTTGCGGGTTATTCGAGGTGGCTGTAGACGATTTCCTTGAGTTCGTCCATATCGGGGAAGCGGCCCATTGCGGCTTTGCTGAAGACCAGTTCTCCGTTGACCTTCCACTCGAACAGGCCCTTGGTGTCAGGAATCAACTTGACGTCTGAGACCATGTGTTGGATGTCCGTCATCAGCTCGCCGAGCATCCACGCCGTCCGCGGCCAGTAGCCGCAGTCGGCGCAGTAGACGACCTCGATTGCGATTTGTTGCTCGGACATCGGCTCGTCTTTCAGCCTGTACTAGCCACCTAGCCGCCCAAGTATTGCTCGAGCCGGCGTCCGACCTCGGCCGTCGTGCCCTGGGGCAGCGGGATCATTTGTAGCTCGGCGCCGGCGTCTGACCGTGCTTGCAAGATCTGCGGCACCTCTTCGATTGATCCGATTGTCTGGATCTCGCGGACCATGCTCTCCGAGAAGGCCATCAAGGCGCCCTCGGAATCGCGGTCGGCCCAGGCGGCGCGTGAGTCCTTGATGTCCGACTCGAAACCGGATCGCGACAGCATCTGCCAGTAGAACGAACCCATCCGGTTCGTGTAGTGGAAGAGCGGCTGTCGCGCGTTGCGCCAGACCTGCTCGTCATCGCCTTCGCCGGTCACGAACACATTGGTGAATGGAGCGATGGTGACGGAGTCTTCTGGGCGTCCCGCGTCTCTTGACGCGCCGGCGAGCTGTCGCTGCAGTGGTTCAAACGCTCGCTTCGGCCAGTGAATCGGGTAGATACCGTCGGCGATTTCACCGGTCTGTTGAATCGAGCGCGGCGTGATCGCGGCGATCCAGACGGGCATCTCTTCGCGTACGGGCTCATAGCCCAGCAACCGGAATCCGCGCTGCAGGGTGTAGATTTCGCCCTCGTACTGGAGCCGCTGGCCGCTGAGCAGCATCTTGATGATTTCGGTGTACTCGCGGATGCGGCGCAGCGGTCGGTCGAACTGGACGCCGTGGAAGCCCTCGATCACGACGTTTCCAGACGATCCGAGTCCGCAAACCATGCGTCCGCCGGAGATGGTCTCGAGCGTTGCAAACTCTTGCGCGATGGCGGCGGGCGATCGGGAGAAGGTGTTGAGGATTCCTGTGCCGATCTGCATCTTCTCGGTGTTCGCGGCGATCACCGTGAGCCAGGGCAATACGGAATGCCCCCAGGCCTCGCCGGTTGCGACCATCTCGTAGCCAAGGTCCTCGGCAATCTTGACCTTCTCAAGCGTGTCTTGCCAGTCTGCGCCGAATCCCGCCAGGATGCCCAGTCTCATGTTGGTTCTACTTTCTGGTTCGGAGGTTCTTTCTGCCCTCACCCTGACCCTCTCCCAGAGGGAGAGGGGATTGATAGCTTCTACTCAATCTCGACGATCATCTCGATCTCGACGGACATGCCCATCGGCAGCGATTGCATGCCGACCGCCGAGCGGGCGTGGCGTCCAGATTCGCCAAACAGCTCGACCAGCAGATCGGATGCGCCGTTGGCGACGCCGGGATGATTGCCGAAGTCCGGCGTGCAGTTGACCATGCAGAGCAGCTTCACGACACGCGAGACGCGGTCGAGCGAGCCGATCTCGGCCCGCAGCGAGCCCAGGAGCTGCACCATCACCGCACGAGCAGCCTGGTAGCCGGCGTCGACATCGAGGTCGGCGCCCAACTTGCCACGGATCAACTCGCCGTTCTGGAATGGTCCGTGTCCAGACAGGTACACGAGGTTGCCTGTCCGAACCGCCGGCACGTAGTTCGCCAGCGGCGGATTCGTGCTCAGATCGAGCTCCATCTCCAATGCCTTGGCATCAGCGTTATGTGCAGACATCGCAGGCTCCTTCGGCTTCTCATGATGGGCGTTGTCGCGAGTCAGGCTATCGCAGGCTGCCGATCCGAGGCAGTCGGCGCTGCTCAGCGGGATATGTCGTCGGGATATGCGCGCAGTTCGATTTCGTTGCCGTCGGGATCAGAAATGTAGAGTCCGTCCGCATAGCCGCGAGCGCCGTAGAGCTCGAAGTCGGGATCGCGGACGATTGTGAACGCTCCCGACTGCCGAACCTCCGCCAGATCCGCTGCTGAGACGACCATGCAGAAGTGATCGAGATTTCGTGCATCTAGATCAATCTCACCTGAAATCAGGTCGATGATCGTGTGTTCCGAGACGCGCACTGAGGGGAAGGGACAGTTACCGGCCTTCCATTCCTCGACACGCACGGGGCCGAGTCCAAGTTGCTCTGTGTACCAGCGCAGCGATCGCTCGACGTTCGAGACGCGCAGCACTATGTGATCCATCGCCTTGATCTGCACCATTGCCCTCATCCTCTCGTTACGTCACATCGCGAGAACTGCGTCCAGACGCTCCTGCCGCGAAGTATAAACATCAAACACTCGTGCTATGATAGCGCGGCTGTTGGGGGAGCGAATATGAGCGTCGAGATTCGGATGGCGAAAGGGCTGAGAGTTCATGTCGATGTGCCCGAGCGCGTCGATGTGATTGGATCGACGGCTCGCGAGGCAGTCGACGCTCTGATTGTCGCTCATCCATCGCTGCAACGGTTCGTGCTCGACGATGCCCGCCGTCTGCGGCAGCACGTCAACATCTACATCAACAACGAGCTGATTCACGACCGGCAGGAGCTATCGGATCCGGTGTCCGACGGGGATCAGCTGCACATTCTTCCTGCAGTATCCGGCGGCGAAGACATCATCGATCAAGTGCAGCTGGAGATGACATGAGTGAAGCGGGACTGTTGGTCAGCACTCGCAAGGGACTGATCATCGGCCGGAGTTCGAATGGGCGAACCGATTGGGAATGGTCGGATTTGCAGCGCAGCGGTTGGATCGTTGATTACTCGAAGTTTGACGCTCGCACGGGAAAGATCTGGTGCGCCGCCCAACCATTGGCAATGGGGTCCACGGCTGCACTACACGTCCGACTGGGGCGAAACCTGGAACGAGGCCGGGACCCCGGCGTTTACCGACGGCGAGCGCTCGGTCGAGGGTATCTGGATCGTCGAACCCGGTGCGGTTGACGGATCGCTTTACGCAGGCATCATGCCCGCCGCGCTCTTTCAGTCAGCTGACGACGGCGAGACCTGGGAAGAAGTCAGATCGCTGACCGAGCATCCGTACAGCAAGTACTGGGTACCGGGGGCCGCCGGGATGATGTTTCACCACATCTCGGTTGATCCCGGCGATCCGCAGCGGATCATCGTTGGCGGCTCTTCGACTGGGGTCTACGCCTCGTACGACGGCGGACAGACCTGGGCGGCCCGCAACAAGGGCATTCGGTCTGACCACCTCCCGCCCGAAATGCAGGAGTTCGCCCCTTGCGTCCACTCGCTGATCGCGCATCCAATGCAGCGCGGCCGACTCTGGCAGCAGACTCACTTTGGTCAGTATCGCTCCGACGACGACGGCCAATCCTGGATCGACGTTGGCAACGATCTGCCTGGCGCGTTTGGATTCCCAACCGCCATCGATCCTCGGGATCCAGACGCTTGCTATTTCGTCCCGCATGATTCCGACCAGGCGCGCATGCCGTACGGCGCATCGCTCGCGGTCTACCGAACCCGCGACGCCGGCGCCACCTGGGAGCGCCTCTCCGAGGGACTGCCGCAAGAGGGATTCTTCCAGACGGTCTACCGACATGCGCTGGGTCAGGATGCTTGTGCTCCGCTCGGCCTGTACTTCGGCTCCAGTGGCGGCGAGTTGTATGGCTCGATCGACGCTGGGGACTCGTGGACGTTGCTGCGCGAGCACCTCGCTCCGATTACGGCCGTGCGCGCCTGGCCGCTGGGCGACACGGAATCGGCATGATCTAGCGGTATCGTCGGGACGTGGCTATCGAACGCAACGCCCCGCAGAGCCGAGAGATTGATCCACCCGCGGACGCGCCGGAGCAACGCCAGCCGCTGAACCTGCGAGCCGGCGCGTTTGCGATGTTGCTCGTCTTGCTCTGGGGCGGGCAGCCGGTCGCGATTAAGGCTGCGCTCGAGGAGGGCATGGGTCCGCTACGGCTCAGCGCCATCCGCATGTTGCTGGGCGGCATCGTGGTGCTGGGCTATGCGCTCGTCACTCGCACTTCCTTGCGACCCCCGCGGGCAGAGTTCCGCCCACTGGTTGGCCTCGGCATTCTGTTCGTCGTGCAGACGACGCTGATGTACGTCGGCGGTGATCACACGAGTTCCGGCCACGCCTCCGTATTGATCTTCTCATTCCCGCTCTGGACGGCGCTGCTCGGGCACTTCCTGATTCCAGGCGACCGCATGTCGATGCGGCGAACCGGAGGATTGCTGATCGCCTACAGCGGGGTGGTTGTCGTCTTCGTCGGCGGATTCAGCGCGCCGGGCGCCAGCGTCTGGGGCGACCTGATGACCGTGACATCGGCGATGCTGCTCGGCACGCGACAGATCTATCTCTCCCACTTTTCCCAGAGCATTCATCCCGCGCGGCTGCTAATGACGCAATCCGTGGCCGCGGTGATCCTCTTTGGTATCGGCGGCGTGCTGCTCGAGTCAGGACCTCTGGTCTGGACCTCAGATTTCCTCGTCGCCCTGCTCTATCAGGGCGTCGTGATCGGCGGATTCGGATTCATCGGCAACACCTGGCTGATCAAGCGCTACCTGCCATCGCAGGTCTCGGCGACGATGCTCTTCGCACCGATCTTCGGCGTCATCTTCAGCTGGATCATCCTCGGCGAGTCACTCGGATTCGAGGTCCTGGTCGGCCTCGCGCTGCTCGTCACAGGCAGCGCGATCGTCCAATTGCGACGACAACCCGCCGATCAGCCGCCCGACTAGCCCCAGTCGTCCAGCCCTAACAGCCTGCGACCGAGCGGCGTCAATTCTGCTGGCGGCGATTCTGCCTCTTTGCCTCGCGGATCGCCGGGAAATGCGCGTGAGTTCTGGAATGCTGGGTGCGTCGACCCTTGCCACGAGGCGATTCTCGCCTCGCGCAGCTCTTCATCCGACGGATCAGCAGGGAATAGCCGCACGTACTGCGCCAGCCGAGGCTTGTTCGAGAAATTTCGGCTGTTGCCATGCGGCAGCGCCGAGTGCCAGATGATGAAGTCGCCGGCGTTGGCCTCGACCTCAACTGGCGGCGCGAGTTGCTCCGGGAAGCGCTCGTGCAGTTGCTGATGCCGCAGGTCCTGGTCGGAGATTCCTGCTGCGATCTCCGAGGCTCGCCGGTGCGCGCCGGGAATGCACTGGAATCCTCCCTCGCCCTGCCGCGTGTCGACGAGGTAAAGCACACCCTGCACCTGAAACGGGATCGGTGTCTGGCGGACATCCAGATCCCAGTGCACCATGCCGTGATGGTCGTATTCGGGATGATCCTCGTTCGGCGGCGGCTTCAGATTGGAGCGGTCGAGGAAGACCCACAAGTCATCCTGACCGAACAGCTCGCGGAACAGCTCGTACATCTGCGGATTCTGCCGCACATCCCACAGCGCCTGGTGGTGATACATCTCAACCATGCCGTTGACGCGGTGCGGCTCGCGATACCAATCCGACGGATCGTTTGGATCGAACTCGAGGAAGTCCCAGATCGCGTCGACCACGGCCTGGACTTGCTCGCGAGGAATCAGTTGGCGAACGACCAGAAATCCGTGTTGCTCAAAGAAGTCTCGATCGAAATCGCTGAGCATGGGCCTCTTCCGAATCAGTCGGCGAAGGGCGCCTCGACACCCGGAGGCATCGCCGCATTGAAGGTGTTGAGCCCGATCGAGACGAGCCCGTAGTAGCCCATCACCGAGGCGACTTCGAAGACGCCGCTCTCGCCGATCATGCCTGTCAGCGCTTCGAAGGTCTCGTCCGAGACGCGCTGATTCTCAATCAGCTCTCGCCCGAATTGGTAGACCGTTTGCAGCCGCTCGTCGCCGAAGTCCGGCGAGCCGCCATCGCGAATGGCGTCAATGGCGTCAGCCGAAACGCCGGCATTCGCAGCAAGTCGCGCATGGGCCCAAAACTCAAAGTTGGCTCGCCAGTGACCGCCCATCGTGCAGATCGCGACCTCCAGCAGATCGGCCGGCAGCGATGTGCTGTAGCGGATCGCTGCGCCCAGCTTCTGGATCGCGTCGCCGACGCCGGGCGAGAGGAATAACGCATTGAACGGTCCGACTAGCGCCCCATCAGGGCCGGCCAGCCCGCCATGTTCCCGATCCGGATTGCCTCGCGGCCCGGTCGTGATGTTGTCCCAGAGCACGCGCTGGTCGTCGTTCAGGTCATCGAAGGTTTGCGGTCCGAGTCGTGGCATGGGTGGGATCCAGTTCTGTCTAATCTGTCTACGTTGTCGATGCTTCGCGGCGTAGGTGTTTCGGCAGTAAGGAGTCGGGATAGGCCGTCCCGACCAACCCTCTGGCTTCCAATTCGGCCACCTCTTCCTCGGAGTAGCCGAGCAGATCGCAGTAGATCTCGCGGTTGTGCTCGCCCAGTTTGGCTGGCGGCGTGCGCAGTTGGTTCGGCGTGCGGGTCATCGCAAAGGTCAGACCCGGATAGCGATGCGTGCCCACGCCGTCGACCGTCATTTGTTCGAAGAAGCCAACCTCGCGCAAATGACGATCTGATAGCGCATCGAACGGATCGTTCAGAGGCGCACAGCAGATGCCTGCCGCCTGCAACTTGTGGAACAGGTCTTCCTTGTTCCAGACCTTGGTCTCTCTGCCAATCAGAGCGTCCAGCGCTTCAGAGTTCGCCTGTCGAGCCTGGGCATGAGTGAAGCGTGTGTCGAGCGGCGCGTGGGCCAGGTCGGACTGCACAGACGCTGTGCCGGGGCCAGCCGCCAACGAGTCGCAGAGCGTGACGAATTCGGCGTCGGACGCGACATCGATCGCGATCCACTGGTCATCGCCGCGACAGGGGTAGACGCCGTATGGCGCGTGAAACTCGTGCCGATTGCCCTGCGACGGCGGGTTTTCACCGTTCATGGTGAACTGGAAAAGGTACTCGGCAAGGGTCGGGATGAACCCCTCCGTCAGCGGCATCTCGACCATCTGCCCCAGCCCGGTCCGCTCGCGATGTCGGAGGGCCATCAACACCGCAACCGCTCCTTGCACACCAGATAGACCGTCACTGGCCAGCGTTTCGCCGATCCCCTCTGGCCCGCGATCAGGATAGCCACGCAGGTGCGTATGACCGACCATCGCTTCGACGTGCAGTCCGAATGCGCGGTAAGAAGAGTACGGCCCTTCGAGCCCGAACGCCGGCATGCGCAGCATGATCAGCCGAGGATTGACCTCGCGTAGCTCTTCCCAACCGATGCCCGCTTTGTCGATCGTGGTCGGCACATTGTTTTCGACCAATACGTCACATTCGGCGATCAGCTTGAAAAACGCCTGGCGTCCTTCCGGCGACATGATGTCGCAGGTCATGGACCGCTTGTTGCGAGCGTGGGAGTTGAACGATGCGAATCGATTCCAGGGATCGTCTCCGGGCTCGGCGTCCGGATATTGCGGTTGGACGCCCTGCTCGGCGCCGCGCAACATTGCATCCTTGGAGGGTGCGTTCTCGGCTCCGCGGGTGTAAGGCTGAATCCGGTTGACCGGCTCGACGTTGATTACGTCGGCGCCCCACTCGCCGAGCAGTTGCGCCACGTGCGGGCCGGCCCAGACGACCGTGATCGCGGCGACGCGAATCCCCTCGAGTGGAAGATGCAATGCGCTCTTCGGTCCCTCGGGCAGCGGATGCCGCATGCCTTCGATCGGATCCGGAGGGGTTAGGTCCAGCACGACTCGCGAGTGCTCGCCCAACCTCGGTGATCGTTTGGGAGGCGAAGGCGGCGACTCGCTCATCCGGAACGGGAATCCCGGATAGGGCAGCGACGTGCCGTGCCAGTGCGTGATGTGATGCCACCAGTCGCGCGCCTCCAATTGTGGATCGTCCATGACATCGGCGACGGTCATCACGGCGCCGGCGAGCAACCCTGCCTCTTGTGCTTCCCCGACCAGTTCGACTTTGCGCTTATCCGCGAGATACGTTTCCACTGCGTCGTCAACGCGTGCGCCGAAACCGGAGCCGGAGCGGGGACCGGCCAGGTAATCCTCCTCCTCGAGCAGATCGGCTCGGCCGACCCACTTCAACAAGCGCGGCAGTCGTGTGCCTGCGCCCATGATGTTGACAAAGCCGTCGGCACAGGGATAGATGCCGAATCCGACCCGCTTGCCGGCCGGCTTGGCTCGTCCCGGAGCCACGCCGCTGTACTCCGCCGCCAGGAGCTGAATCGTCCGACGATCACGACAGCCTGCCTGGCAGCGATAGATCGAGATATCAATCCAGTCGCCGGCCAGCGGATCATCCGCTACGCGCTTCAGCGCCAGCATGATCGCGAAGGCGGCGGTGGCGCCGGCGTGATAGTTGGCGTAGTGACCAGCCATCTTGATCGGCTCGCGGTCGGCTGCGCCGGTCGCGTGCAATGGACCGCCGATCGCCTGCATGGTGATCTCGGAACCGCGGTAGTCGCGATAGGGACCGGTATGGCCGAATGGCGTGATTGAGCACATGATCAACTTGGGATTGATCGAGTGCAGCATTTCCCAACCCCAACCGGCCGCCTCAGCCTCGCCCGGCCTCA
Organism: Dehalococcoidia bacterium; assembly: GCA_965261715.1. Classification (GTDB taxonomy): domain Bacteria; phylum Chloroflexota; class Dehalococcoidia; order Bin125; family Bin125; genus Bin125. The sequence goes on along the minus strand of OZ253471.1, from coordinate 889,576 downwards.
GGTCTTCCAGGACCACGTCAACCGCCATCGCCAGCCGGCGCACCGTCGCGGCGCCGTCGTCTGTGTGCGGATCAAGCACGATCGACTGCTTGTTCGTGTTCAGGTGCATGAACAGGCCCGAGGACTCAATGTTCGGCACGTGGTTGGGGAACGGGCCGAAGCGACGCGACGCGTCGCCGCCGCGCGGCTCCGCCTTGATTACTCGCGCTCCGTAATCGGCCAAGAGTTTCGTCGCATATGGCCCCGCCACCACGCTGGTCAGATCCAGCACGACCAAGCCATCCAAGGGTCCGGCCATACGTCTCCCACACGACTCAGCCAGTTCAGCGGCGGGCGCATCTACCCGCTCAGCCAGCCTGATTTCGCCATGCTAAGCCCACTTGTCAAATTTGGGACAATCGGTCCTGGAGAATGCCCGCTAACGGGCTCGACGAGCCGGCATATTGAGCAACGGCCGGACCCCGGCATCGAAGTTCCACTCCAATGCGGCCCCATGTTGACGCGCTGTCTGCAGATCTCGCCAACGACGCTCCAGCGTCCACGTCCGACGCGCCGCCTTCGTCCCGCCGGCCCGGAACACTCGCTCGACGGCATTGACGCACGCATGAACCGCATGGACGTTGGCCAACCGGCAGCGTCCGAGCAACTTGGGATCGGGCGTCCCCTGCTCGATTGACGGCCACGCCGTCGACCATGCCCCCTGAACGAGTGCGCGGGCGGCCGAGACCTCAGCCTGCGCTCGAGCGAAGGCCAGGCGAAATGGCTCGCGCTCGCGCAAGGCCGCCGTGTCTCCCGTCGTCGACTCCGAAGCGACGACGGCCAGATCGTCCAGCGCCCCTTGCGCAGTACCAATCGCGTGCCCGGCGTTCGCAATCCAGGCGACGAGCGAGCGGTCGGGCACACACCATTGCGGACCATCCGCATGCGGCGGATCCGCCGCCGCCCAGGTATGAGCGTTCTGCACAAACACGCGATCAAGTTCCCAATCGTGACTGCCGGTGCCGCGCAGACCCATGGCGTCCCAGGTCTCGACTACTGTCCCCGCTCGCTGCGGCAGCAAGGCAAAGCGGACGCGTTCCTCAAAGTCGATGAACGTCGCGACCACGTATGTCGCGTGCTCCACGCCGCTGACAAAATTCAGACGCCCGCTCAATCGGTAGCCCGCCTGATCCGGCTCCGCCGTCGTCATCACTCGCGATGAGCCAACAATCCGGCATCGTGGACCGCCCGGCTCCTCGCCACCAATCATTTGACTCAGCACCGCATTAGGCAGGTAGGCCGCCAGCAGCGAGACCTCGGTCGCGATCATCACGACCCACGCGGTCGAGGCGTCGGCATGCGCCAGCGCTTCGATCACGTGAAATACCACCAATGGATGCGCCTGCTCCCCGTAGCTGCGTGCCGGAAGGTTCAGTCGAAAGAGGCCGTGATCCGTGATCGCGTCAATGATTTCCCCAGGGACCGCGCCGGTCTCCTCGATCTCATCCGCACAATGGCGGATCATCGGCTGCAACTCTCGGGCCGCCTCGACGAGCGGGTGTTCCTCATACTCAACAAACACGCTGGAGGAATTAGTCATGCTGCGCAGGGTATCGGCGGGCGTTTAGACTCGGACGCACAGCAATTCTGCGATGAACTCTGCGATGAACTCTACGATGAAATTGAGGGACGGCATGAGCACCGAGCGTCAGCGATCGAACGACATGGCACTGCGCGAGCGAGCACGAGCCGTCATTCCCAACGGTATGTACGGACACCAGAACGCGGCCTACCTGCCTCAGAATTTCCCACAGTTCTTCTCCGCGGGCGACGGATCACACCTGTGGGACGTCGACGGCAATGAGTACATCGACTACATGTGCGCCTACGGCCCGATCCTGCTCGGCTATAAGCATCCTGCCGTCGACCGGGCGGCTGCGGAGGTCCAGGACGCCGGCGACTGTATGAACGGTCCCTCTGAACAGATGGTGGAGTTGGCCGAGCTGCTCGTGGACATCACGCCCTGGGCAGACTGGGCCTGGTTCGCCAAGAACGGCACCGACGCCACCGTCTACGCCGCCTCGGTCGCTCGCACCGCGACAGGCAAGGACGCAATTCTCAGAGCGCGAGGCGCCTATCACGGCGCTTCCCCGACCTGGATGTCGGGCGGACCCGAAGGTTCCGCCGAAGGAACGATCGAGTATGAATTCAATGACCTGAGTTCGGTTCAGGATGCCCTCGACACTGCTGAGGGTGACGCCGCAGCCATCATCGTCTCGGCCTTCAGGCACGATGTCGGCTACGACCAGGAACTACCGACCGTTGAATTCGCTCAAGGATTGCGCGACCTCTGCGACGCCAATGGGATTGTCCTGATCCTCGACGACGTGCGAGGCGGGTTCCGCCTCGACCTCGCCGGCAGCTGGGCGCCGCTGGGCGTCGACCCCGACCTCAGCGTCTATTGCAAGGCGATTGGCAACGGCCATCCAATTTCGGCGTTGATGGGACGCGACAGCCTGGCGGAGTCGGTCGCGGCGACGTTCGCAACGGGCTCCTACTGGTTCACCGGTGCGCCAATGGCCGCGGCGTATGCCACAATCACCACAATGCAGGAGACGGGCGGCATCGCCCACATGGAACGAATCGGGAACGCCCTGCGCGACGGCTGGCAGCAGGCCGCCGACGCCCACGGGGTCGGCATCCGACAAACCGGACCGGTCCAGATTCCGCTGATGCTGTTCGATGGAGATGATTTCTCAAAGAGGGAGGCGCCTCGGGCCTACCGCTTCGCTGGCGAGCTCGCCGACCGAGGCGTCTACCTGCATCCGTTCCACAACGGGTTCCTGTCGACAGCCTTGGACGATGAGGATGTCGCTCACACGCTGGAAGCCTCGGAAGAGGCGTTTGCAGTGGTCGCTGCGGAGTTCGAGGACTAGCGGGGTCAGCTTCGGAGAGGACGTTGGTCGGAGCCGCACCATAGCCCTCTGGGGGACCCTCACCCTAACCCTCTCCCAGAGGGAGAGGGAATTGAAACCTGACCCGCTCTCTTCCCTCTTCCCTCCGACCCCCTCTCCCTCTGGGAGAGGGTTAGGGTGAGGGTCCGGCCGTGAGACAACAACTATGAGCATCACCTCGCGCGCCCGACGACTACGCCGTGATTCGACGGACGCAGAACACGCCCTTTGGAGTGTCTTGCGAAATCGGCAACTAGGCGGCTACAAATTCCGCCGACAGACCCCAATCAGCCGCTATGTTGTCGATTTCGTCTGCATCGATCAACGATTGGTGATCGAAGTCGATGGCGGCCAACATCAGCAGCGGTCGCGCGAAGACAGCAGGCGGACAGCGTTGCTGGAATCCCAGGGCTATCGCGTATTGAGATTCTGGAACAACGAGGTCTTGACGGGGTTGGAGGCAGTGGCGGATGCCATCTTGATGGAGTTGGAGCAAAGACCATCGGAGGGACCCTCACCCTAACCCTCTCCCAGAGGGAGAGGGTATCGGAGGGGGGAACAGAGAGGGACGGGTCTAGCCGCTTCGGTTTCGGGGATAAATTGCGGAGAGCACGAATCCGACTCCCGCGCCGAGCATCGCGGCGACCACGACGGACCGTCGCAGACCCGGCGCCGGCTCAGCAGCGTCGACGGCCACAGCCCCGCTGGGAGGGTCGAGCTGTCCACGCAACTCGAGGTCGAAGACTTCCGACACACCATTCAAGCGAGTCAAGCGAGTCAAGCGAGTCAAACGAGCTGGGCGGCTGGGCCGCAGCGAAATCGGAATGTCCCTGGCTGAAGTGACAACCGGTCCCGATGGAATCGCGCGCGTCGGCCTGGGTCGCTGGACGTCGACCGCATTGCTTGGTACTCCCTCACGACGCAGCCGAATTTCCTTCATCCGCAATATGGCGAGCACAGAAACGAACACGATCGCCGCGGCCAGAAGGAAGTTGTCGGTGATCGCCGTCGCGACTGCGGCCTGCACTTGTGGCTCAGCGACGACCCAAATCTCGGGACCGAGTTCTTCCATCAGCCCGTCACGGAAGATCGGGTCAACCAGTTTCTCCGGCTGCACTTTGTCGACCAGGTCGGGCGCCAGTCGCTCGGCTAGTCCGCTCGCGAGTCGGGCGTTGAACAAGGCCCCGATCACACCGATTCCAATCACACCGCCGACCTGCTGGAAGAATTGTGTGAACGCGGAGACGATGCCCAGGTACTTCTGTGGCGACGCGTTCTGCGATGCGATCGACATCACAGGCATCATCAGTCCCATGCCGATGCCGAACAGGAACATGCGACCGAGCACGCCGGGAATCGTGGTGTCCTTGGTCATCGTGGAGAGCAGCAGCATCGAAGCGAACATCATCAACGAGCCGGTCACGGCCAGGGCCTTGTAGCGTCCCGTCCGCGCCATCACCTGTCCCGAGATCACCGAGGCGGCCACAGAGACCAGGATCATCGGACCCATGACCAGGCCGGCGGTGGCTGCGTCGGCCCCGAGCCCCACCTGCAAGTAGAACTGCAGGTAGACAAAGACGCCCATCATCCCGACGCCGAGGAAGAAGTTGACCACTGCCGTCGTCGCGACGGTCGGAATCTTGAAGAGTTCCAGCGGCACGATTGGTTGTTCTGCGCTTCGCTCAACGCGGAAGAAGAGGTACATCGCCGCGATAGAGATCGCAAACAACGCCAACGTCTGAGGAGCGAACCAACCCCAGGTCGCAGCCAGGCTGAGCGAGATCATCGCCGGCACGAGCGCCGTGGTCAGTAGCACAATGCCCTTGACATCGAGCCGCAGGACGCGCGGCGGCGGGCGCAACCACGGCATCTTGATGGTGATCACAAGCAAGACAATTGGGCCGAGTAGCAGCATCGCCCAGAAGACCCAGCGCCAGGACAGAGTCTCGGTCAGCACGCCACCGAGCGGAGCACCGATCAGGCCACTGAGCGCGAAGACCCCGCCAAACAGTCCGATAAAGCGCCCGCGATCGGCGGGAAGGTAGAGGTCGCCGACCACCGAGAAGGCGGATGTCATCAGAATCGCGGCGCCGACGCCCTGGATCGCGCGGAAGGCGATCAGCTCGTAGATGCCCGGCGCAAAGCCACACAACGCCGAGCCGAGCAGGAAGACCACCATCCCGCTCAGCAGCACCGGCTTGCGCCCGAAGTGGTCACTCAGGGTGCCGGCGAGCGGGATCGTGACGACTTGCGCCATGATGAACGACTGCACGAGCCACGGATACAGCTCGAGTCCGCCTAGCTCTGAGACGATCTGCGGCATCGCCGGACTGACGACGCTCTGCTCGAGCGCCGCCATGAACATGGCGAGCATCGCGCCGACGATGATCAGGCGCTTGGTCTGCTTGGGCAGATCGATGCCCAGGGGGCGCTGCTCATCGGGGGACGATTGCGGGTCAGCGGAGTCAGTGCGGACGGACACGTGAAACTGTTTCGGCTGCGCGAACTATCGCTCAGGGTACGAAGACGCGGGAATTCGGGCTAGTCGCGTGGCAGTCCAAGCGACTGCAACCGAGTGCTAACCTGATTACATCTCCAACTCTCTCGCTGGCACGAAGGGACTCGTCATGGCCGAGATGATCTGTGATCGCATCAAAGTGATCGACTCCGATACCCACGTCTCCGAACCGGAAACGCTGTGGACCGACCGGATCTCCACCCAGAAGTGGGGCGACCTGGTTCCGCACGTGATCTTCGACCCGGAGATCAACGAGGACCGCTGGGTCATGGGCGGCAAGAAGTTCATGCCCACCGCCGGCGCCGCGATGGCGGGCTGGAAGACGCCGCCGCCGAATCACCCACCGAGCCTCAAGGAAGCCGACCACGGCAGCTGGGAAATCCATGAGCGCCTGCGCCGCATGGACGAGTACGGCATGCACGCTCAGGTCGTCTACCCGAACGTCGGCGGTTTCGGTTCGGGCAACTTCCTGCAGATGACCGACGACGAACTGCGACTCGACTGCGTCCGCGCCTACAACGACTTCCTCGTTGACTGGACCTCGGTCGAGCCGTCGCGCTTCATCCCGATCATGGCAATGCCGTTCTGGGACGTGCAGGCCTGCGTCGACGAGATGCAGCGCGCCTACGACCGCGGACACCGCGGTGTGCTGATGACCAACCAGCCGCACACCTTCGGTCTGCCGCGGATCACCGAGCAGCACTGGGACCCGCTGTGGAACCAGGCGCAGGACATGGGCCTGTCGATCAACTTCCACATCGGCTCCGGCGACCTGACTGAGCTGCGCAACGTGACCGTCGACAACGGCCGCCAGGCCGCCTACGCCAAGTCGACCGTCAAGCTGTTCCTCGACAACTCTAACGCCATCCTCGACGTGATTCTCTCGGGCATGTGCCACCGCTTCCCCGAGCTCAAAGTCGTCTCGGTTGAGTCCGGCGTCGGCTGGATTCCGTACCTGCTCGAGGCGATGGACTGGCAGTGGCTCAACTCCGGCTGCCGCGAAGAGCATCCCGAGATGGACCTGCTGCCCTCCGAGTACTTCCGCCGACAGTGCTACGGCTGCTTCTGGTTCGAGGAAGATTCGGTGCTCAATGCGATCAAGTCGTTCGGCTCCGAGAACTTCCTGTTCGAGACCGACTTCCCGCACCCGACGTCGATGTCGCCGGGACCGAACAGCATCGCCCGCAACCCGAAGGAGCACGTCGAGCAAGTCCTCAGCGTGCTGCCCGAGGAAGACTTGCTGAACGTCCTCCAGCGCAACGCCGCCAAGGTCTACAACTTCGAGGTCTAACCCACGAGGTCAACGGACACCAACAAACCGCGCCGGGCTCCTCAGGAGTCCGGCGCGGCGCATTTCTGGCGCCTAAGACCGAATCCCAGCCCTCGACTTGATCGAGGGTTGAAACCTTCTGAGAGACGCTGTGGCTGCGGCGAAGCAACATGAATGGCGAAATGTTCGTGTAGTTCGGCGACGCCAGCGAGCGAGCCTCTTTCTCATCCTCGATTGCTCATGCAACGGCTGCAACGAATACGTCTATGACGCGCTCGCCCAGCGCCGTTCACAGATCGAACGAGCCCTGATTCGCGATTTCTCCACAGCGCCTCTCTGGCGTAGGCCCACCCGAATCGGACTGACAACCGGGATGCGCTCGGAACAACGCCGCGAGGAGTGGATCGCCAAGTACCTGCCCTTGCTGCGCGATGAAGTGGACCGCAGGCTGCCGACGATTCTGATCGGCCTGACATCAGACCGAGTCGTCTATCCCGAACGCCACACATGCCCGCGTGGAACCGTGGATCAACCCGGGTCTGGCATCCTGCCTAAGCGCTAGCCTGATACGCATGAGAACCATCCGATGACCACAACCGACGCCGGCCTGTTGACCGCGGGCGACCTCCTTCGCCTCCATAGCAGCGGCGTTCGCGGTGAGCTTATTCAGGGAGTGCTTTGCGAAACCATGTCTAGCGGAGTCGAGCACGGTCAAGTGGTCATGGAGTTGGGTAGGCATCTTGGGAATTTCGTAGTCCCGCAGCGCCTCGGTCGACTGATCGGCTCGGATTCCGGGGTGTTGCTGCAACGAGATCCAGACACAGTTCGTGAGCCTGACATCGCGTTCATTTCCGCAGCCCAGCTGCCTTTGGACAAGCGAGAGAGCGGCTATCTGGAAGCTGTTCCCGAACTTGTAGTCGAGATTGTTTCGCCGAGCGACAATCCGGACGACGTCCTTCAAAAGGCTCTGATGTGGCTCAGCTATGGCGTCCGGCTCGTCTGGGTCATCCACCCCGATATCCGCAGCGTGGACGTGCATCGAACTGGGACTCCGGTCGTCGCCATTAAAGAAGATGGTTATCTAGATGGATCGGACGTGCTGCCCGGCTTTCTATGTCTGGTCAAGTCCATCTTCGGCTCCTAAGCGGGCCGCTCTAGTCGCAGCATTCGCTACACTTCACGACTGAACCCGTGAAACCAGGCGCGCCTGCGCCTCAGAGAGGAAATGACCGATGGAAATGCAGAATGTCGTCATTGTTGACGGCGCTCGTTCCGCTTTTGCCCGTGGTGGGCGCGGCGCGTTTACGGCGACCCGACTTGACACAATTGGCGTGCAGGTTCTTCAGGAACTGCTGGGGCGTTACCCGCAGCTCTCCCCACACGACATTGAAGACGTTGGCATGGGCTGCGTCGGCGGCGTGACTGAGCTGGCCGGCATCGGCGCCAACCACATCGTGCGACTGGCCGGCCTGCCCGAGTCCGTCTGCACCTTCGACTCCAACCGCCAGTGCGGCTCCTCGATGGAGACCATGCACCGTGTCGCGCAGGAGATCATGGTCGGCGCGATTGATGTTGGCGTGGCGCTCGGCGTCGAGCGCATGGGCCGACAGCTCGGCGGCGGCGGCGGCGCGGAACCGACCCGGATTACCGAGTTCAACTCCGACCGTCACAACATGTCGGAGAACCAGCGCAACCTGCTGCCGTCACACGGCCTCGACTTCTCGGTTCCGATTCCGGACGAGATTCTCGACTCTTCGCCCGTCACCTCGATGCTGCAGACCGCCCAGAACGTCGCCGAGATGTACAACCTCTCGCGCGAGGAGCTGGACGAGTTCGCGGTCAACTCGCACCGCAAGTACGGCGAGGCGCTGGCCTCCGGCTTCTATCAGGGCGAAATCGTCCCGATCGAGGTCGAAATGCCGGTCTTCGACGAAGAGGGCAACCTGTTGCTCGACGAGCGCGGCGACAAGCGCGTGATTGAAGTCGACGAGGGCTTCCGCCCGGGCACGAACTTCGAGGGCCTCAGCGGCCTGCGCACCGTGCGCGGCACCGTCTCGCACACGCAGGGCGAAATCCGCATCACGGCGGGCAACAGCTGCCCGACCAACGACGGATTCACCGCCGCGCTGCTGATGAGCGAGCGCAAGGCGGACGAGCTCGGCCTCGAGCCGTTGGCCCGGATCGTCGGCTTCGGCGTCGGCGGGGTCAAGCCCCAGGTCATGGGTCTGGGCCCGATCCCGGCGACCCGCAAGGCGATGGCCCACGCGGGCGTCGACGCGTCGGAAATCGACCGCGTCGAGTTCAACGAAGCCTTCGCCGCACAGGTCATCCCGTCGGTCAAGGAACTGGGCATCCCGCTGGACCGCGTGAACGTCAACGGCGGCTCACTGGCCATCGGTCACCCGTTGGGCGCCACCGGCACCCGCCTGGTCACCACGGTCGCGCGAGAGCTAAAGCGCTCAGGCGGCAAGTACGGCCTGGCCACCCAGTGCATCGGCGCCGGCATGGGAATCAGCACAATCATCGAAGCTGTCTAGTCCCAAGCCACCAGGCAAAGCCAAGAGGGCGGGCCAATCGGCCCGCCCTCTTTGGTGTACGCCAGCGACTTTGCCCAGATTCCCACACCAGCAAACGAGCGGTTGGCTCAGAGCACTAGATGTCTAGCTGCACCTGACAACATTGCTCACTTTTCGTCCCCATTGGTTCCTCGCTGTCGCGCCTCCCGCGCGATTAGCTCAGCTTCCCTAATGGCGCTCTGCAGGGACCTGTCTTGTGCCTCGTATGGATAGTTCAGAGTGGGCTGAAACTCAAATCCCAGAAGACCCGCCTGCGATTTAGCCCGCTGCAGGTCGCCAGTTCGAAGGCTCTCCACAAGCCTTGGATAGACATGGTTCCGACACAAGTCACGGTGCTGCCGGCGCAGCTCTGAAAGTGATTCACCGAGTGGCATCGAACTCCTTCTTTCCGGCAATAGCGCTTAGTTGTTCCGGATCCACGTCTCCTGGAGGCGTTTCGCTCTTGCGCCCTTAGCGAGTGATCCGAATGTGAAAATTATAGAGCTGCCATTCGTAAGTTACAAACAGCAAGTACTTAAGTATTGGCGCCAAAGTGTTTCGATGCAGTAATGGACTAGGGAGTCTACTGGACACTGCCTGCTACTCTCCTGCTCCATATCAAGTTAACTGGAGAGTTTGAGCTGCTTGCCTACAACATGTTACTGACCCGGCAACACCAATCACTCGCACAGTGAATCCACTTTCATGTACAGGATCGTCGGAGATTCCTTTTGCACAGCGAGCGTTGATGGCATTTGATAGCTAACGTCAAGCTGCTGCCCGAGGGCTGGCGGCAGCAAGTCTGCGCCCTTGCCATGTAGTTGGCTTCGGATCAGTCGCCATCCTTCTGCCAGCAAAAGCAGGCGCCTAGTCGCAATCCAAGAGGGCGGCCCCGATGAAGCCGCCCTCGTCTAACCCCCGATTCACTCGGGGGTCTGCTCCTGTCCGCACCTCACACACCGTTCAAACAGATCCTCGAACAAATCGGGGACTGAGCTTCTGGGGTGATTCCTGGTTCTCTACGCGATGCGTTCCGGGAACAGCGGAAGGCCTCTCGCGTATGCAAACGCCTGCGGTTCCCACCATGAAAACACCGACTCGGCGTAGTCTTCTTCTTCGACGGTCTCACGGATCCAGCACCAGAGTCGGCTGTTTTCGGCGCCCGGGATCAGCGCGAAGATGGTGAATGCGTGCCAGATCCCATCTTGGCTTGCCGACTCGCCCTCGATATCCCATTCGAGGAACGTTCGGTGCCTCACGGACCTTGGCATCGCACGGCCTGACTTGCCGTGAGAAGCGAGCTCAACCGGAACTCCCTCTCGACAACCGGCCTTCAGGAGCGCGCGAAAGAGCTTGCCGTGGACGTTGATCCGTTGAGGCCACGATCCTCGTTCGTCATCGGTGTCGGACCGCAGCCGCGTTGCAAGCCAGACAACGTCTGGTCGCAGCCACAGTTCCTCAATCGCTCTGGTCAGTTCAGCCTCAGTCGTCATGATCGGCGCCCCCTCGCAGTAGCCTGGCCTGGCTAGAAGGTCAGCGCAAGAGGGAGACTGAGCGTGGCGACGGAGCGTCGGCCGTGGATGCGGGAAGAGTTGTTAGTCGCGCTCGGCCTGTATCTGCGGGTGCCGTTCGGACAAATCAGCCAGCGAAATCCTGAGATCATTCGCCATGCCGCACTGCTAAACCGATCGCCTGCCGCGCTATCGATGAAGATGGGTAACCTAGCCAGCCTTGACGACTCGCTAAAGAGATCGGGACTGCGCAACGCCTCGCGGGCGGATCGTGAAATGTGGACGGAGCTACAGGCGGACTGGTCGGCGACCGCCGATGCGATTGCCGAAGCGAATCAAGCGATTGGCGCGACGACCTCGAACGACGAAGAGAGCCACCCCGCCAGCAAAGGCGAGGATGTGATCGCCGATACCAAAGTGCGGCGTGGTCAAGCGCTGTTCCGCGCGACGGTGTTGAGCGCCTATCAAAGCCGCTGCTGCATCACCGGTCTCGCCGACGCCCGCCTCCTGAACGCCTCGCACATCGTCCCCTGGCGCGACGACCCTAACAATCGTCTCAACCCTCGAAACGGACTGTGCTTGTCCGCTCTACATGATCGCGCATTCGACCGCGGGTTGATCACCTTCGACCCTGATCTGTGTCTCATGCTGTCAAAGAAACTTGGGAGTTCCGAGGACCGATTCACGCGTCGCGCATTCGGGGCCTACGCCGGACAACAGATCGAGTTTCCGGAGAAATTCGCTCCCGACCTCGTCCTCATGCAGCACCACCGCGAGCACATCTTCGTCGGCGCGTGACCGACGACGACCGTTCAAGAAACACGCCGCAGAACATCAGTCCGTATACAATCGAGAGCCACCACCCCCAAACCAACCAAGGAGCGCCCGGAGACCCCAACCAACAACCCAGACAATCCCCAGAATTTCCCGCTCGTTCCTGGCGCCACCCTGACGGATCAGCGCACATTCGAGCAAAATCTGGACAAATCTGGACTAATCTGACCACCTGCCGGCACAATTCCCAGTCCAGAGCGGCAAAATCGCCCCAACCGACCGAAAATTCCTCGCGCGGGCAGTCCACCCCTGCTTCCGGTACTCTCCGCTTAACACCGTAAAACAGGAGCACCACCCATGGTCACCGAAACCCGACCCACGACGCCCGTTAGCGTTACCCACCCCCTCGATCCACTGACCTCCGACGAGATCTCGGCGGCATCCCAAATCGCTGCCTCCCACGAGCCTCGCGATGGCTGGCGATTCCCTCTCGTCGCGTTGGACGAGCCCTCTAAGGATGTTGTCCGCTCATTCTCGGGGGGCGATTCGATTTCCCGGCGGGCGTTTTTGATGATGCTTGACGTGTCGTCCGGCGACGCGGCGGAGTGTGTGGTTGATTTGGAGTCTGCGTCCGTGGTTGGCTGGACTCCTCTCGAGGGACATCAGCCGTTTCCTCTGGCAGAGGAATTTGGCCGCGCTCAGGAGGCGGTTCGCAGCGACGACCGCTGGCGTGCGGCGATGAAGTCTCGCGGGATCACCGAAGAGCAGATCAAGCTGATCCAGATTGACCCCTGGCCGGGCGGCAACTTCGGTACCTCGTGGGAGCGCGAGCACCGCACGCTGAAGGCGATCTCGTATCTGCGCGACTCCGAGGACTCGCTCGGCTACGGCCGTCCGATTGAGCATGTGATGGCCGTGGTTGACCTGGTCGAGAACCGCGTGCTTGACGTGATCGACGAACCCGGACCGGCGGCGCCCGAGTCGTCGCTGCACTATCGCGACAACGGCATTGCGCCGCGCGAGGACCTGAAGCCGCTCGACATCGTGCAGCCCGAGGGCGTCTCATTCACGCTCGACGGTCACCTGCTGTCCTGGCAGAAGTGGCAGATGCGCGTCTCGCTGCACCCGCGCGAAGGCCTGGTTCTGCACCAGATTGCATACAACGACGACGGTCGGCTGCGGCCGATCTGCTATCGCGCGTCGATGGCCGAGATGGTCGTGCCCTACGGCGACACCTCACCGACGCAGTATTTCAAGAACGCGTTCGACTCCGGCGAGGTCGGCGGGCTCGGCCGCATGACCAACTCGCTTGAGCTCGGCTGCGACTGCTTGGGCGAGATCGTCTACCTCGACGGCCACGTGAGCAACGAGTTCGGCGGCTCCCGCACGATCAACAATGCGGTCTGCATCCATGAGGAAGACTTCGGGCTCAACTGGAAGCACACCGAGCTGACCGACGAGGGCGCGATTTCCGACGTGCGCCGCACGCGGCGGCTGGTGGTCTCGGCGATTGCCACGGTCGGCAACTACGATTACGGCTTCTACTGGTACTTCTACCCGGACGGCTCGTGGGAGCAGGAGATCAAGGCAACCGGCATCGTGCAGACGATCGCCGCCGACCCGGACGACCCGCAGATCACGCGGCACATGATTGCGCCGCAACTGGCTGCGCCGATTCACCAGCACTTCTACTGCTTCCGCCTGGACATGGAGGTCGACGGCGGGACCAACACCGTCTACGAAGTCGACACCGTGCCGCTGCCCGCGGGTCCTGAGAACCCGTACCACAACGCCTTCACCGCCGTCGCCAAGCCGTTGCTCAGCGAATCTGACGGCGAGCGCGTGGTCAACTCGGCCTCTGCGCGTCACTGGCGGATCGCCAACACGAACACGCAGAACCAGGTCGGACACTCACCGGCATACTTGCTGGTTCCGGGCGAGACGGTGTCGATGATGGCCGGCCCCGAGTCGGCCGTCTATCAACGCGCACAGTTCACGCAGAGGCAACTCTGGGTGACCCCGTACGAGGCGTCGGAGATGTACCCGGCCGGCGACTACCCGAACCAGAGCGAACCGGGTCAGGGCATCCCTGAGTGGGTGGCCGCCGACCGCGAGATCGCCGACGAGGACCTCGTGCTCTGGTACACGGTCGGGATGAACCACATCGTGGTGCCCGAAGACTGGCCGGTCGCGCCGGTGCATCGCAGCGGATTCAAGATGCGACCAGCGGGCTTCTTCGACCACAACCCGGCGCTCGACCTGCCGGCGCCCGACCATTGCGCCCACGACATGGATCAGGACGAACACGACCACAGCAACCACACAAATCACTCTGGTCACAATGGACACAGCTAGGGAATCTCTGAACAATCGGTCCCTCTGGCCGAGAGGGACCCCCTTCAGTCCCCCGTTCGAGCCGGAGGCAGGCCTTCGGCAGCTTCCGCCGCAAGGAGACCTTTGAAAAACTCATGATTCCCCTCTCCCCCCCTTGCGGGGGGAGATGTCACGGAGTGACAGAGGGGGGGTCCGCCGCCAGCGACCAGATAAGCCTTGAGATGGGGAGCCGCCCTCTGCCTCCGGCATCTCCCCTGCAAGGGGGGCGAAGGGGACTTATTCAAAGGTCTCCGCAAGGGGGAAGCGGGGAGGGGAGTTGTTCAGAGATATCCCAGGGGCCACAGCTAGGAGCGACGGTGGTCACCGAAACGTCGATCCAGGTTCATCCGCTCGACCCGCTGTCGGCGGCTGAACTCATCCGCGCGTCATCAATCGCGAGCGAGCACTTGGGCTCGCCGGAGTCGCTGCGCTTTCTCATGGTGGCGGCGCTTGAGCCGCCCAAGGGGACGGTCGATTGGTCGCGCTCAGCCGACCTGGTCTGCATCGACACGTCGTCTGGGTTGACAATCGAGGTCACAGTCGATCTTGATGCCGGCGCGGTGTCGTCGGTGACTGAGCGTCCAGACGTACAGCCGCCGGCGCTGTTCGATGAATACAAACGGGCCGAGGCAGCGATCCGCGCCGACGCGGGCTGGCGCTCGGCGATGACGGGTCGAGGCCTGAGCGAAACGCAGATCGACCTGTCGTTCATCCACCTGTGGCCGACCGGCAATTTTGGTTCGGAGTGGGAGACTCAGCACCGCATCCTCAAGGGCATCGTCTATCTGCGCGACGAACCGGATGACAATGCCTATGGACGGCCCGTCGAAGGACTGATCGCGATCGTCGATCTCGTTGCTAACCGAGTGCTGGAGGTCGTGGACGCGCCTTCGCCACCGACGCCCGCTTCATCGCTGCGATTCGACCACGATCACTGCGGCCCGCCGCGCGACGATCTGAAGCCGCTCGACATCGTGCAATCTGAAGGTCCCTCCTTCACATTGCACGGACATCTGTTGACCTGGCAGAAGTGGCAGATGCGAGTCTCGCTGCATCCGCGTGAAGGCCTGGTGTTGCACCAGATTGGCTACGAGGACGGCGGCCGTCTGCGTCCGATTTGCTACCGCGCGTCACTCGCCGAAATGGTTGTGCCATATGGCGACGCTTCGCTTGGTCACTATTTCAAGAATGCTTTCGACTCCGGTGAATGCGGCATCGGCCGGTTGGTCAACTCGCTGGAGCTTGGCTGCGATTGCGTGGGCGAGATCGTCTACATGGACGGTGTCGTCACCGACGAACGCGGCGGCGCTCGCACGATCGAGAATGCGATTTGCATTCACGAAGAAGATGCGGGGCTGCTCTGGAAGCACACCTACCGGCATCCCGACGAGCGCGGGAAGCAGTCCTGGTCGCGCCGCTCTCGGCGGTTGGTGATCTCCACGATCACCACGGTCGACAACTACGACTACGGCCTCTACTGGTACTTCTACCAGGACGGCTCATGGGAGCATGAGGTCAAGGCGACCGGCATCATCCAAACGATGGCGATCGACGACGACGATCCGCAGATCACACGTCACAAGATCGCGCCGCAGCTTGCAGGCGTTCACCACCAGCATTTCCTCAGCTTCCGGCTGGATATGGATGTCGACGGTGGGCCGAACACGGTTTATGAGGTGGACACGGTTCCCTTGCCGTTCGGTCCGGAGAATCCGTACCACAACACGTTCACCGCGCAGGCGACACCCATTGCTGAGGAGTCGCAGAGCGGTCGAACGGTTGCCTCAGCCTCGGCGCGGCACTGGCGGATTGCGAACGATGATCTCAGCAATCCGATTGGTGAGTCGCCCGCGTATGTGCTGACACCGGGAGCGACGGTGTCGATGATGGCTGATGAGCAATCGCTGATCGCTCAGCGGGCGGCATTCGCTCGGAAGCAGCTCTGGGTGACCGCGTATGACCCATCGGAGCGCTACCCCGCCGGCGATTTCCCGGCGCAGAGCGAGCCGGGACAGGGAATGCCGAACTGGACTGCGGCGAATCGTCCGTTGCAGCAGGCCGATGTGGTGCTCTGGTACACGGTCGGGATGAACCACATCGTGCGACCCGAGGACTGGCCGGTGATGCCGGTGCAGCGAGCAGGATTCAGCCTGAAGCCATGGGGCTTCTTCGACCGCAACCCCGGCCTAGACGTGCCGCAAGCGGATCACTGTGAACATGACATGGAACACGGATCGCAAGATCATGCGCATCGTTCCGCAAACGGTCACAGTTAGGACCCCCCCTCTGTCACTCCGTGACATCTCCCCCCGCAAGGGGGGGAGAGGGGAATCATGAGTTTCAAAGGTCTCCGCAAGGGGGGGAGAGGGGATTCGTGATTTTTTCAAAGGTCTCCAAAGGGGGGAGAGATGGGTGGGTGCGACATTGACCACGAGATCGGGCATAGTGGAGGTAGAGGCTCTGGGCGGAGCGTCTGATTGTGAGGGTCGTGAATGGTTACGGTTACACCTGCCATGAGTGGACTCAAAGTCTTTGAGCAGTTGGAGTCTGAGGTCCGGTCCTACGTCCGGTCGTGGCCGGCCGTCTGGTCGCGAGCGCATGGGTCGTCGATCTGGGATGAGGATGGTCGGAAGTACGTCGACTTCTTCAGCGGCGCCGGCGGTCTCAACTACGGACACAACAACGACGCCATGATTGCGGCCCTGGTGCGCTACTTGCAGTCGCAGGGCATTCTCCATTCTCTGGATATGGCGACCACGGCAAAGCGCGACTTCCTGAAGCGCTTTGACGAAGTGATCCTTCAGCCGCGGGGAATGTCGTACAAGGTCATGCTCCCCGGGCCGACCGGTACCAATGCCGTCGAGGCGTCGCTCAAACTGGCGCGGAAGGTGACCGGACGACGGACGGTTATCTCGTTCACCAATGCGTTTCACGGCATGACCCTGGGTGCGCTGGCCCTGAGTGGCAACGTCGTCAAGCGAGAAACTGCGGGCATTCCACTGGAATATCAGCTCACGGCGCCATTCGACGGGGAGCACGGCCCAGACGTAGACACGATCTCGATTCTCGACACGATGCTGACCAGGGATGACGTGTCGGTCGCTGCCGTGATCGTCGAGACGGTCCAGGGCGAGGGCGGACTGCATACCGCCGACTTCGGCTGGCTGCAGCGACTCTCGGAATGTTGCAAGCGACAAGACGTGCTACTGATCGTCGACGACATCCAGGCCGGTTGCGGCCGGACCGGCACGTTTTTCTCATTCGAGCCTGCGGGGATTCAGCCGGACCTGATCTGCCTGTCCAAGTCGATCTCGGGCAGCGGCCTACCCATGGCGCTGACGCTGATCCGCCCCGACATTGACATCTGGTCGCCAGGGGAACACAACGGCACGTTCCGAGGTAACAATGCGGCCTTTGTCACAGCGACGGAAGCGTTGACCTGGTGGCAGGACGACTCGTTGGCTGACGACGTGCGCCGCAAAGCTGACATCGTCCGCGCCGAACTGGAGTCGATTGCCTCGGAGCATGAAGGTCTGCGTGCCACGGTCCGCGGGCGGGGACTGCTGGTCGGTCTGCATACGCCGATCGATGGGTTGGCGTCGCGAATCACTGAGGCTGCGTTCGAGCGCGGGCTGCTGTTGGAAACCTCGGGAGGCGGGGCGTCCGACGTGGTCAAGCTGATGCCAGCACTGACGATCGATGACGCGGACCTTGAGCGCGGTCTGGCAATCCTGAGAGCGAGCGTCGCAGCGACGGCGCCCTAAGCAGGATTGAGACTCAAGGAGCCCTCGCTGTTGGCCTCGATGTCGTCCCACTCGATGTAGAGCGGGAAGTACTCCATGTTTAGCCACTTATCCATGTGGTCGCTGTAATGCGGGCTGTCCGGTCGGCCTGAGTTGCCGGGCGGCAGGACAATCCGCGCTCCGTTGAGCGCTGAGAGGTCGAAGATCTGCCGGTAGCTAACTCCGTGGTCGGCTGGTTGGTTGATCAGGCCGCTGGCGTTGTTCGGGGTATTGCCGTCGCCTCCCTTGGGGAAGTCGCCGACGTTGAAACGAGCCGCGCGCTCGGGGTCGCGTCCCAGGTTGTGTCGCCACGTCACTGGATGAACGTCGCCGTACTTCCACTGGGTCTGGTCTGAGCCGTGCCGCTCAGTGAGCACGGCTGCAGTTGTCTCAAGCGCCTCGCCGATGGCGTCGTCCCAGGACTTGCCTTCGGGCAGCGTGAGCGAGCTGTCGCTCTTCATCTGCTCATGCAGGATTCGCATCTCTTCATAGGAGCTTTGCGCGATCCGGGCGGGAGCGCTGAAGTATGGGCGAACAGTCAAGGCGATGAGCTGCTCGCAGAACTCGTAGTAGACGAGGGCCGGAGCGGAGTCGATCGCCATCTGGCCGTCCCAACCGGAGAGCAGCGATTGCAGCTCCGTCGCCGCGTTGCCGCTGAGGCTCGCCTGGCCGACTCGTCCCGCGACGAAACGCGCGTGCAGGCTGGTTTGGTCCGACTGCACTTCGGGCATGTCCTCGGGCGCCCAGTTGTCGCGGACTAGCAGGAGTTCGCGCAGGCGGTCGGCCCGATACGGGGTCTGGCTAAAGGTCAGGTAGTAGGGATAGTCGTCGGTCGTGGTGCGATTGTTTGCCGTGATGATCACGCCGTTTTCAGGGTTCAGATCCTGCGGCAGTTCATCGACCGGAACATCACCGTCCCACTCGTGCGCGCCGTCCCAGCCGTTGACGGGCGTCAATTTCGCCTCGCGAATGGGCACGCGTCCTGTGTACTGGTAGCCGATGTCGCCCTGCTGATCGGCGAAACAGAAGTTACCCGAGATCGAGTCATAGCTACGGAAACCCTGACGCGCGTCGTGGATGTTGTCGGCGGTGAATATGGTCAACATGCCGTCGAAGTCGTGGCATGGATCGGACAGTCCAAAGCGAGCGGTCAAGACCTCGTCGTCGGACTCAGGGTTGCCGTGAACGACTGGTCCGTGTCGGGTCGACCATACGGTTTGCGTGACGGATTCCTCGCCACGGATCTCGATCACTTCCTCGCGTCGCTCGAGTGACTCGGCGCCGTCGAGCCACGCCGCCTCAGGTCCCGAACCGTTGCGCGAGATGCGCTCGCGGTAGACATCCCAGCGGTCGCCCTGGCCATGAGTCATCGTCCAGGCGATCTCGGTGTTATGTCCGTAGTAGACCGGGCCGGGATAGCCGGGGCTGCATGGTCCGGCGACCGTGAACTCGGGACACTGCATATGCATCACGTACCACTGCGGCGGCACGCTGAATGCGAGGTGCGGGTCTCCGACCACCAGCGGCTTGCCACTGGCCGTGTGTGCGCCGTCGATCACCCAACAGTTCGATCCGTCGAGTCCTCCGCGGCGTGTGCCCGGTTCGGTCTCAAGATCGGCCAGCGCGCCGGCGAATGCGTGGGCGCCGTTGGTCCATGAGGCTCCTGCCGGGGCAATCAAGGCGGCGTCGGCCGGCACGTCGGGGATCAGCGCTTGCAGCGCGTCGATTCCGAGTCGCGATGCGACTTCGCCGTTGCCGATCTTGGTCGCCCAATGCACGTTGGCCGAGACCATCTTGAGAATCGCCAGCGAGTCGACCGGCGACCACGGCTGCATCTCGTGATCTAACAGTCCGAATTCGACGGGCGCGGGACCTGCGGCGATGGCCGCGTTGATTCCATCCGCGTAGGCCTGCAGGATCATTCGCGCTTCGTCGGACTGTTCCTCCCACTCGCGGGCCGCGTCACGGCTGAAGCCGAGCGTGCGGTTCATCTTGTCGATGCGCAGCAGTCCCTTGTTGAGCAGCGACGCTGCTCGCCCGTGGGCCATGTGACGGTAAAGCTCCAACTGCCAGCCACGATCCTGGCCGACGCAGAATCCCTGGGCAAAGAACGCATCGTGAACGGACTGCGCCTCGGCGTGAGGCACGCCCCAGCGGTCGCGGACGATACGAACGGGGGCTTCAAGTCCTTCTGCTTCGAGTTCGCCGTCTATCTGAGGAAGTGTTGCCTGATCGGTCATCGCACGCGCTCCGATTGTAGGAATTGGTCGTCGCTAGGCATGGTAATCGCGGACCTCTCGCAAGGCTGAGCGGTCGTGTAGGAACCGTCTGACTGGATGTCTTGCCGGGATTATGTCAAATATTGAATCAACGTTATGATCGGCTGAAGTCGAAACAGGCGGAGTTTGATCTAGGAGTCGACATGAAACATGTGGGCAAGTCTCATTTGGTGACTTTGGTCATTGGCTTGGTCATCGGCGCGATCGCGCTCGGTGTGGTGCAGGCCGCGATTAGCGTGACCAGCGAAGTTCGAATCGGTGTGCGGCGGTTGGACGATGGACGCATAGAAGTCGGACTCCAGCAGATGACGGAGGAGGCAGGCTGGCAGGACCTCGAGACTGCGCCAGCTCGCTTCCTGCCCGAAGACGCCGACATCGATCAGTGGCGCTACAGCACTGCGATTGAAGTGACTGCGACCGTCGAAGAGGAAGTCGTCGTAGCAGAAGTCGTAGAAGAAGAAGAGTCCGTCGTCGTGGTCCAGCCACGACGACCGGTGATGTGTGTGCTTGGCCACGCGTACCCCGAAGAGGACAGGTTCTGGCAGTGGACCCTGGCAGCAGCGAAGGTGGCCGCTTACCAGTACGGGGTCGACATGGTCTTGTACGGCGCACGTGACAGCGCTGAGCACGCCAACGACATCCGCGACTGCATTTCGCACGAGCCGATCACCATCGCGACCTCTCTGCCATACGCCGAGGACCTTGAAGACGTGCTCGCCGAGGCGCAGGCCGCGGGCATTCAGGTTGTCAGCTTCAACTCCGGCGCCGAAGACGCGGATAGCGTCGGGTCGCTGATTCACATCGGACTCGACGACTTCGGCGGCGGTGTCCGGGCCGGCGACGAGTTCGACGAAGCCGAAGTTTCGGGCACGCTGGTTTGCGTGATCCACGAAGACGACAACATCGGATTGCGCGACCGTTGTGACGGTATCGCTCAGAGCTACGACGGCGGCGAAGTCGAGACCATGTCCGTTGACCAGACGGGCATCACCGACCCGGAGACCACGCAGGCGCTGATTGCGGGGAGAATCGCCGCTGGTGATCTCGGCGGCATTCTGACACTCAATCACGACAGCGGAATCGCGGCGATCGCCGCGATTGAGGCGGCAGGGGCGGGGATAGCTCTGGCCAGCTTCGGATTCAGCGATGAGCTTGCCGATGCGGTGCGCGACGGCAAGCTGATGTTCATCGTCTGGGACCACCCGGTCGTGCAGGGTTATCTGGCCGTCTCGGCGATGGCGCTGGCCTACACGCTTGAGCTGAGCCAGCTCAATGCGGAGGTCTTCCTCAATGGCGCCAAGATCCTGATCGAGCCGACGTTGGCCGACAAGGATCGCGCGGCCGAGCTGAAGTCGATGTTCGCCGGTCCGCCGCCCAGTCTGCAGGGTCAAACCGAGGACGCGGAAGACACCGACGCGACCCAGCAAACATCCGACTCGGAGGAGCCACAGCCATAGTCCGGCATCAAGGGCAACAAGCGAGCGCGGCTGATCCGGTTGATCAGCCGCGCGTTGCTGTTCAGACTGAGAACGATTTGCGGAGAACCAGCGCACGACCGAGGACGTCAACATGCGATACATCATCTACGGCGCGGGCGGCATCGGCGGTGGGATTGGGGCGCTGCTGACGCGCAGCGGACGGGAGGTGGTGTTGATCGCCCGCGGCGACCATCTGACTGCGATGCGCGAGCAGGGCCTGCTGGTCCGACAACCCGGTCAGACCGAACGGGTTCAGGTCGAAACTGCAGCGCACCCAAGCGAAATCGAGTTCCGTGACGATGATGTCGTGCTGCTGACCATGAAAGGCCAGGACACCGCGAACGCGCTTGATGACCTGGAGCGCAGCGCCGGCCCAGAGATTCCAGTCGTCTGCGGACAGAACGGCGTCGGCAACGAGCGCAGTGCCGCGCGGCGCTTTCTGAACGTGTACGGAATGGTGGTGGTGATGCCGGCGACGTTCCTGGTCGCAGGTGAGGTCGCGCTGTTCGGCGCGCCCAAGCCGGGACTACTGGACAGCGGCCGGTTCCCACGCGGAGTGGACGCGACCATCACACAGGTCTGCGCCGACCTTTCGGGAGCGGGCTTCAACGCCCAGCCCGAACAGAACGTGATGAGACTGAAATACGGCAAGCTGCTCGACAACCTGGGAAACGCGGTCGGGGCGTTGTGCGGCGAGACTGCGTTGCGCTCAGCAGCCGACGACGTGCGAGCGTTCATGGGTCGGATGCGGGCTGAGGCAGTCGCCTGTTACGAGGCTGCGCAGATCGATTATGCCCCGCGAGCGGAAGTCGCAGAGCGGCGGGCGGCGACATTCAGCGGGGGCGAGATCCCGGGCGTCGAGCGCGGCGGCAGTTCGACCTGGCAGTCGTTCCGTCGAGGGTTGTCGGGGATCGAGACCGATTGGCTGAACGGCGAGATCGTTCTAATGGGTCTGGAGCAGGGCGTGCCGACACCGGCAAATCGAGCGTTGCAGCTGATGGCGAAGCGCACACTCCACGCGGGTCTGCGGGATGGGGCTGTGCCGATCGAGGAGATTGTGGCGCTTGAGGAAGAACTCAAAGCCTCGTAGTCGATTGCTAGGAGAGCTCTGAACAACTCTGCTCCCCGCTTCCCCCCTTTGCGGAGACCTTTGAAAGTCCCCTTCGCCCCCCTTGCGGGGGAGATGCCGCAGGCAGAGGGGGGGCTCCCCATCTCAAGGCCTATCTGGTCGCTGGCGGCGGACCCCCCCCGTCACTCCGTGACATCTCCCCCCGCAAGGGGGGAGAGGGGAATCATGAGTTTTTCAAAGGTCTCCTTTGCGTGGGAAGCTGCCGCAGGCTGAAGGGGGTCCACGCTCGGCCTGCGACACCGGTTGTTCAGAGGTTCCCTAGCCAGCCAGGCCGTCCACGACCCGAGCATTCGGAATTCGAGCGAGGTCGTCGGCCTTGACCCCGACCTTGAGTGAGCGGCTGCCGCCGCCCAACCACATCATTTCGTCACCGCTGATGCGCGCGTCGATCAAGATCGGGATCTCGGCGGGGAGGTCGAACGGCGTCACGCCACCGGACATCATGCCGGTCACGGCCTCGGTCTCTGCGAATGACGCGAATGAGCATTTGCGCACGCCCATTTCCTTGCGCACGGTTCGGTTGACATCCAGTCTGGTGTTGGCCAGGACGAGGCAAGCCGCGTAGCTCTTCGGTTCCTTCTTTGAGGCCACGAGGATGGTGTTGACCGACGCTTGCGGAGCGATTCCGAAGACTTCACAGAAGATGGCCGTGTCTGCCTGATCCGGCCGGCAAGTGATGGATTGAAACGGAATTTCGGTGTCCGCGAGAAATCGTCGGACCCTCTTCTCGATCTGTTCGGATTCGGTCATTCGACAACTCCGGAACGCATTAGCCGACAAAGCGCTATATTACGTGGAATCGAATGACCGGCGTTGCGGGTTGGAGCCCGTGTGAGTGTCGGGCATCAACGCATTGAGGAGCGAACAATGGCAGAACGCAACTACTGGAAGCGCATGCAGCGCAAGCGACTGAGCCGCCGATCGCTGATGTCGGCTTCCGCGCGAGCCGGTGTCGGCGCAGCCGGACTGGCCCTGGTCGGTTGTGGCGACGACGATGATCAGCCGGCGGCGGCGCAGGCACAGCAGCAGCAGGCGCAGCCTCAGTCAGCGGCACAGCAGCAGGTGCAGCAGCAAGCGCAACAGACTGCAGCCCAACAGGCGGACACTCCGCAAGAGGCTCAGGACGAGCAGGCCGTGGCGCTGCTCCCCGGTCAGCTGACCGCCGAAGAAGAGGCGATGTCGCTGACTCCTGAAGAAGAGTGGCGACTCCGCTACCACTGGTCAAAGCTGCAGAACCTCCCTGGTCAGTCAGATGGCCCGAAGTACGGCGGCACCTGGACACTGGCGCATTTGCCGGCTGCGAACTGGAACGTGCTGGGACCCAACGCCAACCTGATGGCCGCGTTCGCGCCGATGTTCTACAGCCAGTTGGTCGTCTTCCCCATGGACGACTGGGCCAATGCGCACTACTACGAGAACGAAGGCGACCTGGCTGCGGGCTGGGAAATCCCGGATGTAACCACGCTGGTCTTCCAGCTTCAGGATGGCATCAAGTGGCAGGACAAGGCGCCGCTCAACGGCCGTGACATGACGGCCGAGGACGTGAAGATTGCCTACGACGCGCTTCGCGATGGCTCCTTCCTGGCTCCCGGCTCTGACGAGCCTCCGACTCCCGTCCAAGCCTCGTCATATACGGCCGTCAAGGACATCGAGTTCGACAACTCCAGCAATACGGTCAGGTTCAACCTGACCGAACCTGCGGCGTATCTGTTGAACAACATGATGAACCCGTTCCACGTCGTCGCGGCGCCCGAGTACATCACCGACGACTACACGCAGCTGGACGACTGGCGCAACACGGTCGGGACCGGGCCCTACGTGCTTGACTTCGTCGAGCAAGGCTCGGAGTGGAAGGCCAGCAAGAACCCGACCTACTTCAAGAAGGATCCTCGTTCGGGCATGCAGCTGCCGTACATGGACGCACTGCACGGTCCGGACTTCGTGTCCCAGCGAGAGTCGGAATGGGCGGCCTGGGAAACCGGCATCATTGACCGGATCACGCTGCAAGACACGTTCGACTACGAACAGGCCGTCGAGCAGCAGCCGGACACTGTTGTCCAGGTCACAGCGCCACCTCCGGGCTGGCAGCCATACATGACGTTCAAGGACCTCAATGAGGCTCCCTTCAACGACGTTCGGGTTCGACAGGCGCTCTCGCTTGGTATGGACCGCGAGGAGCAGAAGGAAGGCATCTATAACGGCCTCGCCGCTGCCGGCTATGGCCAGAACTGGACGTTCTTCCGGGACGACAGTTCCCCGTGGGGCTTCCGCGAGTGGCCGTGGACCGCGGCTGAGCTGGGCGAGTTTGTCAGCTTCGATCCTGCCAAGGGTCGCCAGCTGCTTGATGCGGCCGGATACAACGAGGACAATCCGCTCGAGTTCGACGCTGCGATGTACACGGTGCCGGGTTCCTACCTCAACCTGTTCCTGCTCATCGTTGACCAGTGGAAGCGAAACCTGGGCGTCAACGCGACGCACGAGCAGGTTGACCTGGAGACCTGGATTGCTCGGCTCGTGACACGAGACTTCTCGCAGGCTCTGTTTACGTGGCTGATTGGCGCCGAAATGGACGCCGACGGTCTCTCCTACGGGAAACTCCACACTGACAGCCCGGGCAACTTCTATGGCATCTCCGAGCCCGACATCGACCAATGGTGCCTCGACCAGCGCCAGGAGCTCGATGTTGACAAGCGTTCGGACATCCTGGAGAAAATCCGGGTTCGCGAGCTTGAAAACATGTGGCGTATCTTCGCGGTCAACCCGTACCGCATCGCGGGGCGACGTGGCTACCTCTACAACGAGATCGACACGTACAACGCGTGGAACCCCGGCTGGGGCGCGACCAACACCGAAAAAATCTGGAAGAACCTGTAGGCGCCACACGCCGCGCCCCAGTTTGGGGCGCGGCGACTGTTTCCAGGAATTACGGGGTACGGGGGGGACGCGATGGGCGGCTATTTGTTACGACGCCTGCTTGGTGTCGTGGTTGTCATTTTCCTCCTCTCGTTTATCGCCTTCATGCTGGTCAACGCCTTTCCCGGCAGCACCGCAGAGCGATTGCTGGCGGAAGGACCGCAGGGTTCCGGCATTACGCAGGAAATAATCGAACGCTTTAACAAGGAGTTGGGGCTCGATCGACCTCCCCTGGAGCGTTACGGAGACTGGCTCTGGAACGCCGTGCGCGGTGACCTCGGCAATTCGTTCGCCAGCAGCGAAAGCGTGCTCAACGACATCAAGGTTCGATTGCCACGCAGTCTTGAACTTGTCATTCTCGCGAGCGTGATGGCGTTCTTCATTGCCATACCAGTTGGCGTACTTTCTGCCGTGAGATCAGGCACCTTCCCTGACTATGCCGGGCGTGTCTTCACCATTTTGGGCCTCGCTATTCCCAACTTCTTCCTGGGGGTGCTGGTTGTCTCGTTTGTAGCGGAGTGGTTGAATGTGTCGCTGGCGACGCTGCCTTCTCCCTACATCTGGGATAGCTTCGTTCAAAACCTGGAAGGCATGATCGCTCCGGCGCTGGTGTTATCTGCTTCATTGATGGCAACGTTGATGAGGATGCAGCGTTCTCAAGTGCTAGAGATTATCCACGAGGACTACGTGCGAACTGCGCGCGCCAAAGGCCTCTCCGAGCGTTCCGTGATTCTGAAGCATGTCTTCCGCAACTCGTTCATCCCTGTCCTCACAATCTTCGGCAATCAGTTCGCGTTCCTGATCAGTGGCGCAGTGATTGTCGAGTACATCTTCAGGATCAATGGCATCGGCGCCTTGCTGGTCACGTCAATCAGACGCGCCGACTTCAACGAGGTAGTAGGAATCACAGTGGTAATTGGACTGGGCGTGGTGTTGATCAACTTGTTGGTCGACCTGAGCTACGCCTGGATCGACCCACGGATTCGGTACGGGTAGGACGAGGGACGCTGATATGACCACTTCAGATCCAATCGCCGTACCGCTTGACGTTCTGCTTCCGGCCGGCCCGAGCCGATTGCGAAGCCTGAGGAAAATGGCGAGAGAGCGCCCCTTGGGCGCCTTCGGCGCTGTCGTCATTGTCATCCTGTTGGCTACGGCCATCTTCGGACAAGACATCTCCATTGGTGGAGAAACGATCGTCCCTGGCTTCTCTCCGTATCCGGCCGACGAAACCGACGTCGTCAACAAACTCGCTCCGCCTTCTTGGCCCGACCACCTCGCCGGGACCGATTCGCTGGGCCGGGATATGTTCAGCCGGATCATCTATGGCGCTCGCACTGCCATGATCATCGGGCTCGCAGCAACCGGCATCGGGATTGCCATCGGCACACTGTTCGGCACGATTTCGGCCTACTTGGGCGGTGTTGGTGACATGGTCGTGCAGCGAATCTCCGATGCGTTCCAGGCGCTGCCGCCACTTGTCCTGATGATGGTGTTGGTCACGATGATGTCGCCAGGCATTGGGACGGTGGTGTTCGTCATTGTGATCTTCCTTGTGCCCGGGACTCAGCGTGTCATTCGCGGCACTGTTCTGTCACTCAAGGAGAACACGTACATCGAAGCGGCGCGCACAATTGGCGCCAGTTCTCCGCGGATTGTGATGCAACACATCCTGCCGAATATCGTCGCCCCGATCATGGTCCTCTCGACGGTGACCATTGGCGGGACGATTCTGGCGGAAGCAGCCCTCTCATTCCTCGCGCTTGGGGCAAACTCGGCTGCGAATCCAACCTGGGGATTCATCCTGTTTGAGGCGACCCAGCGCGGTCAACTCACTCGTTGGCCATGGCTGGCTTTGACGCCGGGCGTCGCGATTACGCTGATCGTGCTGGCCTTCAACCTCTTCGGAGACGCGATCCGAGACATTCTCGACCCGCGACTTCGGGGAACTGGGGCTGGGGGCTGATTTCTGGGAACCTTTCGGACTTCTCCGTCGTCTTGTATGACGGAGGGTCAGTGAGGTCAGACGGTAGAAACTGTCACCCCGCCCGCCCACCGATGTCCGCATGTGAGACATCGGATGTCTCTCCGGCTGGCCGCCCTCCAACTGCCTGTGTCGCGCCCCCGCCAAACCCGGCGGGGGCGCTTCCCTTTGGCGATGAGCACTCTCCCTTTTGGAGACCGTTGCGTAAGTCCTGTTCTCCTCCCTCGCGGAGACATATAAAGGACTCGCAAATCTCTTCTCCCCCCCTTGCGGGGGGAGATGTCACGGAAGTGACAGAGGGGGGGTCCGCCGCCAGCGACCAGATAGGCCTGGCGATGGGGAGCCCCCCCTCTGCCTTCGGCATCTCCCCCGCAAGGGGGGCGAAGGGGATTTTTTCAAAGGTCCCCGCAAGGGGGGGGGAAGAGGACTTATGCCAAGGGTCTCCAGGAAGGGAAAGCGGATGAAGCCAAAGAAGTAGAGGCGGAGAGTTAGACGCCGAGTTTGTTGAGCAGGTTTCGGGTGTCGACGACGTGCCTCGTGAGACCCAGCTTCTCCGGGTCAAGGCCCATTGCCAGGCCGAGTAGCTGCGGGACGTGCAGGATTGGCAGGTTGAGGCTGCGGTCGATGACCTTGGCCGCATCCGGTTGCTGCGCGTCCAGATTGAGGTGACAGAGCGGACAGGGCGTGACGAGCGCGTCGGCGCCCTTGGACTGCGCCTCGGCGAGGTGCGTGCCGGCCATCGTCAGCGAGTTCTTCTTGTTGGTCGTCAGGATCGGGAAGCCGCAGCACTTGGTCATGCCGTCGTAGGTGACGGTCGTGGCGCCGAGGATCTCAATCAACTGCTCCAGACTGTCGCGCCGCGTCGGATGCTTGTCGAACTCAAGCGTGCGTTCGGGCCGAACGAGATAGCAGCCGTAGAAGGGGCCGAGGTTCAGCTCTTCCAGCGGTCGCTTGATCATCGAGTTGATCTTGTCGATGCCAACATCCTCGAGCAGGATCCAAAGCAGGTGCCGCGGGTCGGCTGAGCCGCGGTACTCGATGCCCTCGGGCGCGAGATGATGATTGATGCGGATGCGGTAGTCGACCTCGCGCAGTTTCTCGGCGGCGAGTCGGTGGACGCCGACGCAGGTTGAGCAGATATCCATCAGCGGGAGATCCATCTGCTCGGCCATGGCCATTGTGCGGGCGTTGAGCACGTCCTGGAGGTATGGCTGACCGTCGGAGATGATGCCGGCGCCGGTGCAGGCGGCAGCTTCCAGCTCGACCAGGTCCATGCCGAGATGCTCGGCAACCGCGAGCGTCGAGGTGTACAGCTCAGGGGTCGCTCCACGCGCTACACAGCCGGGCCAGAATGCGTACTTGCTCATGATGTTCGGTTCTCCCCGCTCGTCGGTCCCGTGCCGTGATTCGTGGTGGTCTGAGGCCTAGTGTCCGCCAATGGCGGTCTCGAACTCAGCGCCAAAGGCATCCGCGTCGACATCGTGATGATGCTTCTCAGCCTCGACCTCGTCGAAGATGCGCTGGATTTGCTCACGACCCTCGGCATTTGC
Organism: Dehalococcoidia bacterium; assembly: GCA_965261715.1. Classification (GTDB taxonomy): domain Bacteria; phylum Chloroflexota; class Dehalococcoidia; order Bin125; family Bin125; genus Bin125. The sequence continues at coordinate 860,527 of OZ253471.1, read as the reverse complement.
GCCGTGTCGCTGGGCGATGGTTAGCAGCTTGCGTGACTTAAGCAGGCGGATGGCGCCCGGCGTGTAGTCCATCATCTCCTTGTGTGCGGAGATCTTGCCGGTCAGCAACCGGCCGACGCCGACAGACTGGATGGGGAGCATCATTTCGTCGAGACGCCCGCGCTTGCGCACTCCACTGGCGAATCCCTTGTGGTGTCGGGCGCCGTGGTTGTTGGTGTGACCGGCCTCGATCGCGAGGGTGCGCAGCTCCATGATGGCGTCCATGGGCAGCACGTCCTTGGGGCAAGCCTCGACGCACATGTAGCAGCGGGTGCAGTCCCAGATGCCGCCCTGCGTCTCGGAGAGGAACTCCAGTCGCTCTTCGCGCTTCGAGTCGCGGCTGTCCATGACGAATCGGTAGGCCTTGGCCAATGCAGCCGGTCCGAGGAAGTTCTCATCGACTCCGGCGACCGTGCAGTCGGAGTAGCAAGCGCCGCAGTGGATGCAGGTGGAGGCGTGTGACCAGTGGTCAAACTCCTCAACCTTCTGGCGGTATTCCTTTTCGGGCGGCTCCTGGTCCTCGTAGGGCTCAAGCCAGGTCTCGGCGCGCTCAAACTGAAGTAGGAACTTGTTCACGTCGACGACCAGGTCTTTGATCACCGTCTGGTTGCCCTGCGGTCCGATCTTGATAGGGTCGCCGCGCTCTGCTGCGGCGTCGACCTGAGTCTGACAGCTGAGCATCGACTGCCCGTTGACCTTCATCGCGCATGAGCCGCAGATCGCGTGTCGGCAGGACATGCGGAATGAGAGCGTGCCGTCCTGCTCCCACTTGATTGCGTTGAGCGAGTCGAGCACCGTTTGGCCGGGCTGAACATCGACGTTGAAGGACTCTTCGTACGACTCCTCGGTGTCGGGGTTGTAGCGCTGGATAACGAATTCTTGCTGAGCCATGGTCACGCCTGTTCGTTCGTGTTCGGCGGTGTTCGATTTTGTTCGGTTTTGTTCGGTTCTGCTCGCGGCTGTTCGGCGTTTGAGCGCTCGTTTTGACCGCTAGTACGTGCGCTCCTGGAGCGGGAACGGTTCGCGGAAGTTCGGCTCCATGTTGACATCACAGTACGTGAGCGAGGGGCCGTCCTCGCCGTCCTTCGGGCGGTAGGCGAGCGTGTGCTTGAACCAGTCGGCGTCGTTGCGTGTGTCAAAGTCGCGACGAGCGTGACCGCCGCGTGATTCCTCGCGGGCGAGCGCGCCGGTCACGATGACCTCGGAGTACTCCAGCATGTGGCCCAGCTCGATTGCGTCGAGCAGATCGGTGTTGAAGGTCGAGCCGTGGTCGTCAATGGCGATGTGCTTGAAACGCTCCTGGTAGTCCTTGACCTCGGCCAGGCACTCTCGCAGTTCGGCGTCGTCGCGGAAGACGCCGCACTTGTCCATCATCGTGTCGCGCAGGTCTGAACGGATCTTGCCGACTTTTTCGGAGCCCTCGGCGCGGAGGAACTTGTCAACTTCGCCAACGGCGTTGGCCATGTCGCCTTCGTCGATGTTGGTCGGCGGGAGGTCGTGGACGACATCGAGGATGCCGCGTCCGGAGCGCCGGCCAAAGACGACGGCTTCGAGCAATGAGTTGGTGCCGAGCCGGTTTGCGCCGTGGACCGAGACGCAGGACGCTTCGCCGGCGGCGAAGAACCCGGTAATCTGCGGCGCGCCGGGCAGGTCCTTGATCCGCACCTGCCCGTTGATGTCGCAGGGGATGCCGCCCATTGAATAGTGCGCGGTGGGCTGAATCGGGACGGGCGCTTTGAGTGGGTCGATGCCGGCGAAGTCGCGAGCGAGGTGCATCACCGACGGGAGAGCGTAGCGGATGCGCTCCTCACCGATTGGTCGCAGATCCATGAACACGGAGTCGCGCAACTCGGTGACGCCGCGGCCGGCCTCGATTTCGGATTGCGCGGCGCGAGCGACGATGTCGCGCGGCGCGAGTTCCATCCGGCCAGGGGCGTAGTTCTCCATGAAACGGAACCCGTCCGAGTTGACGATGTGGGCGCCCTCGCCGCGTGCCGCCTCGGAGAGCAGGATGCCGGAGCCCTGCAGTCCCGTCGGGTGGAACTGGACGAACTCCATGTCCTCCAGGGGGATGCCGGCTCGGTAGGCCATGACGACGCCGTCGCCGGTTGAGGCGAACGCGTTGGTCGTGACGCGGAAGGCGCGGCCGTAGCCGCCGGTGCCGAACATGACGGCCTTGGCGGAGATTGCTTCGATCTGGCCGGAGAGAATGTCGTAGGCGACGAGCCCCTGGCAGACGTTGTCCTTGATGACGAGGTCGAGCGCGTACCACTCGGAGTAGACCTTGACGCCTCGTCGCAGGAGTTGCTCGAAAAGGACAGTCAGGACGGCATGGCCGGTGCGGTCGGCGGCGTAGCAGGCGCGCGGCGCCGTGTGTCCGCCGAAGCGGCGCTGGGCGACGCGGCCCTCGTCGTCGCGGGAGAAGGCGCAGCCCATGTGCTCGAGCTCAAAGATGTTCTCGGGGCCCTCACGGGTCAGCACTTCGGCAGCGTTCTGGTCGACGAGATAGTCGCCGCCCTTGACGGTGTCGAACATGTGCAGCTCCCACGAGTCCTCGGCGGAGTTGCCCAGCGAGGCGGCAATGCCACCCTGCGCTGCGCCCGAGTGTGAGCGCAACGGATGCACCTTGGAGAGAATCGCCACGTCCAGGGTTGGATCGTTCGATACCTCCAGGGCGGCGCGCATTCCCGCCAGTCCTGAGCCGACAATCAGTACGTCATGCTGCAACATCGTGCTGTCCCCCTGAATTGCGATCTTGTCGCATTCACGCCTCAGTTTCGCACCAATCGGCATTGGGCGGTAGTCACTGGCGTAGCAACTACCGACCGCCCAACCTCACTCCTGGCCGCGGTAGTGACGCACGATCTTGCGTCCCAGCGGACCCACAGCCTCGAGCGCCAGGTACTGAATCAGGATGACCGATTTGGCATCGATGATTTCACCGGATTCGACCAGCTCGATCGCGTCGCCGAGGTGCATCCACTCGACGATCAGTTCCTCATCCTCGTCGGCTTCAAGCGGCGCTTCCGTGCAGTCGCGAGCGATGAATCCGTGCAGGAACTCGTTTGCGAATCCCGGCGCGACGTAGAATCCGCGAGCGAAGTCGAGGCGGGCTGGGTCGAGACCGACTTCTTCACGAAGCTCGCGACGCGCGGTCTCGGCCGGCGACTCTCCCGGATCGACGCGGCCGGCCGGGAGCTCAAGCAACGGTCGGCCGGTGGCGTGTCTCCACTGGCGCACGAAGGCGATGGCGCCATCTTCGCGGAGCGCGAGGATCACGACGGCGTCGGGATGCTCAACGACTTCACGTCGCGCCTTGCGGCCGTCGGCCATTTCGACGTCATCAACGCGGACCTTGATTCGCGAGCCGTGGTACACCTGCTTCGATTCGAGCACTGTTTCGGTGAGCGCGTCGACTGACTCGGTCATGCGTTGAGCCGGTCACGCAGATCGATGGTCACAGCGATCTCGTCGCAGGCGTTGTACTTGGGGCAGCGGAAGCACTCGTTCCAGACTTTTCGCGGAAAGGCGGAGACGCCGGAGATACGGAATCCGAGCCGTTCGAAGAATGCCGGCGTCGTGGTCAGGGCGAAGACCGTCTTGAGTCCCATATCGACCGCTTCACTGAGACATGCGTCGACAACGATGCGACCAAGCCCTCGTCCCTGGGTGCCGGAATCGACGACGAGCGACTTGATCTCAGCCAGGTCTTTCCATTCCACATGCAGCGCGCCAGCGGCGAGGAGGCGACGCTTGCCCGGATCGCGGACGACGACGAAGTCGCGAATGGTCTCGTAGATTTCACCCTCGGTGCGCGGCAGCACGTCTCCGGTGGCCTCGAACCAATACTGGATGAGCCGATGAATTTCGGGCGCGTCGCCGACGTTCGCCTTCTCGGTGAAGAGCGGCGCTTCGACCGGCTCTCTGCGATCGACCGTGATGTCCTGGAGCGCGTGGATCTCTGAGGCTCGCTGGCGAACGGTGGCGGCCGGGGTCGGGCCGATGGTTTCGGAGGTCATGAGGCGACCGCCGGGTGCAGGAGGTCCGATGCGCTGGCGCGGTTGGCGTCGGTCAGGCCGCCGAGCATCTCGGCAAGTTCGACGACGCGTTGGTCGCTCGACAACTTACGGACGTCGACGCTCGTGCGTCCGTCGCCGGAGGACTTGCTGACCGTGATGTGGTCGACAGCTCGAGCCGCGACCTGGGGCAGATGTGTGATGCAGATCACCTGTCGATGCTCTCCCAGGCGAGCCAATCGCTCGCCGATCATGCCGCCGCTGCGACCGCCGAGCCCGACGTCCATTTCGTCAAAGACCATCAGCGGTACCACATCACTTTCGCCCAACACGGCCTTGATTGCCAATGTCAGCCGTGCGGTCTCTCCTCCTGAGGCTACGCGCTGCAACGGTCGCGGCGGGGCCTCAGGGTTGAATGCGACCAGAAGCTGGACCTGGTCGATGCCGGTCTGGTCGAATGCGACCGATTCCTGGCCAATCTGCAATAGTCGGCCGCTTGCGGAGGCCGGAATCGGCTCGAACTGGAACTCGATGCGGGCGTCGGGCAGCCTCAGGTCTTCGCATTCCGACAGCACCGAAGCGGTTAGTCGTTTCGCCGCCGTTTGACGCTGTTCGCTGAGTTCTGTTCCCGCTTCGGCGATGGCGGCGGCCAGCTGTTCCGCCTCCTGGGCGAGTGAGTCGCTATCGGCCGATTCCTGCTCGAGTCGGTCCGCCTCGGCCTGCGCCTGCTCGCCGTAGGCGATGATCTCGTCGATCGTGTCGCCCCAGCGACGTTTCATGTCGGCGATCAGCGCGATGCGCGATTCCACTTCGTCCAATCGTGCGGGGTCGAGTTCGACCTGGTCGGCGTAGGCGCGCAGTGACCGCATCGCTTCCGCTGCCTGTTCTGCCGCGGCCTCAATCGAGACAGCGATTGGTTCGGCTGAATCGTCAATCTCCGCGATTCGCCGAATGGCGCTCAGGGCGTCGCCGAGCGAATCCGACTCAAGCGCCTCTCGCGCCGACCCGGCGTCGGCGGCCAACGTCTGTGCGTTGACCAGTCGCCGATGCTGGCTCTGGAGTTCGTCGTCCTCGCCGGGCTGTAGTGAACCCGATGCGATTTCGGACGCTTCATGGCGTAGTAGCGCGATTCGCCGAATTCGCGCTCGCTCGTTGTCGGACAGATCGCCCATCTGCCGGTCGAGTGTGTTGAGCCGCCTGACCATGGCTGAAATCGCGTCTCGCTGATGTTCGACGCCGGCGAAGCGGTCGAGCAAGAAGAGCTGCTCCCTCGGTCTGAGCAGCGATAGGTGTTCACGCTGACCATGGATGTCCGCCAGGATCGGCGCCAGTTCTCGGAGGACGCCGACGGTCGCGGCACGGTCGTTCATTCGCAGTCGGCCGCCGAGCCGGTTGGAACCGCTGAGAGGCCGGCTGACGTTGCGCCGGACAATGAGTTCGCCATCAAACGGGACATCGGCGTCGGAGAGGATTCTGGCGACGGGTCCGTAGGCGTCGGCGTCGGTGAGATCGAAGATCGCTTCGACTTCTGCGGCGTTTGCACCAGGCCGGATCATCTCGATGTCCGACGGAGCGCCGAGCGCGAAGGCCAGGGCCTGGATCAGGACGCTCTTGCCTGCCCCGGTCTCGCCGGTGATGACCGTGAATCCGCGGCCGAGGTCCAGGTCGACGCGGTCGGCCAGCGCGAAGTCACGCAGATGCAGGCCGATCAACACCGTCGGTCTCCTTATGTCCCCACGGACGCGAGCATGTCTTGGAGCACATGTTCAGCTTAACGGAAACGGTTGTGTTGTCAGCTGGAATCTATGACGGGTCGGCGGTCTTCGCGTCGAACGCTTCGACGCCGGTTCGGGAGACGGCCTCGAGCCGACGCTCGTCCAGCCAGGCCAGGCGTCTTCCCAGCTGCGCGAAGAACGAGCGCTCACCGAAGCGAACCAACTGCGCCAGCGACTCGCTACGTCGCACCTGCACCCCGCCGCCGGGCTTGAGCGGATATGGTCGTTGGCCGTCGACGGAGAGCGAGCCTGGGTGTTCGCGACCGAGGCGCAACTCGATGACTGCGTCGGCAGGCAGGACGACCGGCGCGGCCTGCGCCAGGTGCGGCGCTACGGGCGTCAAGACGACGCTTCGTGCCTGAGGGTGAAGGATTGGGCCTCCGGCTGAGAGCGAGTAGCCGGTGCTGCCTGTCGCCGAGGCGACCACGACCGCGTCGGCGCGGACGACGCCGATCAGGTCATCGCCGACCCAGACCGCTATATACGCCGGCTGGCCCAGGCTGCCGCGCCCGATCATGACATCGTTGAGCGCAGGTAGGACGCCCGGCGCGCTTCCCTCAGTCCCGATTGGCCGAGCCTCGAGCATGGTGCGGTGCTCAACGACGAAGTCGCCGCCCAGCAAGTCTGGGATGCGTTTGTCGAGCTGTTCCGGCAGCAGCTCGGTGAGGAACGCTTGACGGCCGAGGTCAACGCCGAGGATCAGACAGTCGTGGCCCACCGTCGCGCGGGCAGCGCGGAGGATCGTTCCGTCACCGCCGAGACAGATCAGCAGGTCGGTTTCGGGGAGACGCTCGGTCGATCGTTCGGGTTCCCAGGGGGCCGAGACCCAGACGTCACGACCGAGGTCGCGCAGCTTGTCGGCAACGACATTCGCCATGTCATGCGCCTCGTTGAGGCGTGGGTGATAGTAGATGCCGGCGCACTGAATCTCGGTCACGATGTACGCAGCCATACGAACCACTCATGATTGCCGGCGGGTCCGCTGAGCGGCGACTTGAGCACACCGCCGACGCGCCAGTCATGCTCGATGGCCCAGTGGATGACGCCGCTGACGGCGCGCCCCTGGGCGAGTCGGTCGCGAACGACGCCTCGTTCGTCGACGTCATCGGGCTGGGCTTCAAACTGAGGTTTTACCAGGGCAATCACGTCCGAATGAGGGGCAGCGACACTCGCGACGCAGGGCAGCACCTGTCGCAGGCCGATGAATGAGACGTCGATGGTGATCAGTGTCGGCGCTTGAGGCAGTGCCGACAGCTCGCAAATGTGGGTGCGTTCCAGCGATATCACTCGATGGCTATGGCGCAGCTCATCGGCCAACTGTCCGTAGCCGACATCGACGGCATAGACGTGGCTTGCGCTGCGGCGAAGCAGGACATCGGTAAAGCCGCCGGTTGATGCGCCAACATCGAGGCAGATTCGGCCGCTCGGCTCAATCGGCCACATATCGAGTGGGGCGGTGAGTTTCTCGCCGCCACGGGAGACGAATGGGCGCACGTTGCGAATGTTGAGCTCGGTGTCGCGTGTGATTTGTTGCCCGGCCTGGGTGTACCGCTTGCCCTCGCCGTGGACACGGCCGGCCATGATCAACGCTCTTGCAGATGTGAGGTCGGGAGCGTCGCCTCGTTGTACCAACAGGTCGTCGACCCGCACTCGGCTGGGTTTCTTCACCGCTGAGCCAGCCGACATCAGGCACTTTCCTGGCGCGGCGCCAATCGTCCGTCTCCGCGTCGGCGGATTGCTTCATACTCCACCGCGAGGCCCTGATCGTTGAGCAGCAGCGGACGTTCTTGACGCCTTACGGTGTCGGCGTTGACGACGCACTTCTTGACCTCGGGACGCCCCGGGACTTCGAACATGACGTCGAGCAGGAGATCCTCGACCACGGTTCGCAGCCCGCGAGCTCCGGTCGCCTCGGCGATGGCGTGCTCGGCGATTGACTCCAGGGCTTCCGGAGTGAAGCTGAGCTCGACGCCGTCCATGTCGAAGAATCGTTGGTACTGGCGGATGAGCGCGTTCTTTGGCTCAGTCAGGATTCGGACGAGCGATGCCTGATCAAGCTGGTCCAGCGTGACCACGACCGGCAAGCGTCCGACGAACTCAGGGATCAGACCGTACTTCTGCAAGTCATCGTGGCTGAGGTGATGCAACAGATGGTCGCGATCCGCGTCTGTGCGAGCGGCCGAGCCGAATCCGATGTTGCGGATGCCGGTCGTGACCCGTCGGTCGATGACCTGGTCGAGTCCTTCAAATGCGCCGCCGCAGACGAAGAGAATCTTGCTGGTGTCGATCTGCAGGAATTCCTGGTGCGGGTGCTTGCGTCCGCCCTGTGGCGGAACGGAAGCAACAGTGCCTTCAATGATCTTCAGCAGCGCCTGCTGGACGCCTTCGCCGGAGACGTCTCTGGTGATTGACGGGTTGTCGGACTTGCGGGCGATCTTGTCGATTTCGTCGATGTAGATGATGCCGCGCTCGGCGCGGGCGATATCGAAGTCGGCCGCCTGGATCAAGTGGAGCAAGATGTTCTCGACATCCTCGCCGACATAGCCCGCCTCGGTCAGAGCGGTGGCGTCCGCGATCGAGAAGGGGACATCGAGGATGCGCGCGAGGGTCGAGGCGAGCAGCGTCTTGCCGGAACCGGTCGGTCCGACAAGCAGGATGTTGCTCTTCTCCAGCTCGACTTCGTCATCCGGGTCGACAACGGAATTGATCCGCTTGTAGTGGTTGTAGACGGCCACGGCGAGCACGCGCTTGGCCTCGTCCTGGCCGACGACGTGTTCGCAGAGACGGTTGTAAATGGCCAACGGCGGCATGGTCTGCGGCGGGCTCGATGTTTTTTCTTGCTCGGGCGGGGCGCTGTTGAGCTGCTCGTCCTGGATGACGGCGCGGCAGGCCTCGACGCACTCGTTGCAGATATACACGCCGCCTGGTCCAGCGACGAGGCGGCGCACCTGTGCCTGATCCTTCATGCAGAAGGAACAGTGATACTGGCTGCGACCACCACCATGTGCACTACTCATGCGCTCATGCCTCCCTGCTGCGCCCCAACGCCCCGGTTATGGAGAGCTGTGAACTTGTCGGGTCGAGCGGTGACCGCCCGTACCGATGCTACGCGCCTGCGGCTGCGGCTGCATCCCCACCGGCGTCCGTGGCGAGGACGGAATCGACCAGGCCATACTCCATCGCCTGCTCGGCGTCGAGGTAGAAGTCGCGGTCGGTGTCGGCGGCGATGCGATCCAGCGGTTGGCCAGTGTGCCTGGCCAGAATCGTCCGGATCGTCTCGTTGTTGCGCAGGATCTCGCGAGCGGCGATTTCGATGTCGGAGGCCTGTCCACGCGCGCCGCCGAGGGCCTGGTGCATGTGGATCGTGGCGTGCGGCAGGGCGAAACGCTTGCCGGGTGCGCCTGCGGCGAGCAGGACGGTGCCCATTGAGGCCGACATGCCGACGCAGATCGTGGACACGTCCGCTTTGATCAGCTGCATCGTGTCGTAAATCGCCAGACCGGCGGTAATCACACCGCCCGGCGAGTTGACGTAGAGCTGAATGTCGCGGTCCGGGTCCTCGCGGTCGAGGTAGAGCAGCTGAGCGACGATCACGTTGGCGATCTGGTCGTCGATTGGCGTGCCGAGGAAGATGATGCGCTCGCGCAGGAGCAGCGAGTAGATGTCGTAGGCGCGTTCACCGCGGTTGGTCGTTTCGACCACCATCGGGATGATGTCGCTGGGGCGGGTCAGGGAATTGCTCAGGGCCATGAAACCCTCCTTCGCGGGTTAAGTGTAGTCACGATTCGTAAACGCGCGGTTGCGCAGCCAACATCTTTGCCCACCTCTGCGGACAGAACTCGCTGGCATATCGGTGGGTTATTCGTCCGAGTCCGCTGAATCTTCAGTGTTCTCGGTACTTTCATCCTGGTCGTTATCTATCGGGTCCTCTTCATCGTCCGTTACGTCGTCCGAGACGCCGGCGGCATGGTTGGTCAGCGCGATCTGCTGCAGGCGCTCGATCGTGCGCTCGCGCACGAGGCGAGTCTGGACGTTGGCTCGGATGCCTTCGTCTTCGAGCATCTGCGCGGTTTGCTCCGGGTCCTCGGTCGGCATGTTGGCGAGCATTTGCTGCAGATCGGCGGTGATCTCCTCGTCGAGCACCTGAATGTCCTCGGCCTCGCCGACATGCTGGAGGACGAGCGTGTTGATGACGCGCTCGTTGGCTTGCGAACGGAAACTGGCCAGCAATTGGTCGACCTGCTCGCTCGTGTCGCGGAGGAACGTCGCCGGATCCTGGCCCATCTGGCGGGCGAAGTCCTGGCGCATGTGCTCGATCTCATGCTCGACCAACGCGGGCGGATATTCGAGCGTGGCCCGTTCGACGACCGCCTGCATCACCGCCTGGCTGAACAGCTCGTCAACCTGCTGGTCGGTCTGCTCGCGCAGACCCGATTCGATACGCGCTTGGAGGTCAGCGAAGGTCTCAAACTCTTCCGAGACTTCCATGGCGAAGTCGTCGTCGGGGTCGGGCAGCTCTTCCGACTTCACGTCGTGGATGGTGACGGTGAAGGTGACGGTCTTGCCCGCGACCTGTTCATCATCCCAATCCTCGTCCACATCGACCTGGATCACGTGCTCTTCGCCGACGGGGACGCCGACCAGTTGTTCGCAGAGACCCGGAACGCCGATGATCGCGCCTTCGCGAATGTGAAATTCTGCGCCGGGCTGGTCGAGGATCTGTTCGCCGTCAACTTCCGCTCGGACATCGGCCGTGACACGGTCATCGAGATCAGGCGCACGATCGACCGGCTCGAGGACGGCGTGCTGGCGGCGCAGCTCGAGCAGTCGCAGCTCCAGCATCTCTTCCGTGTACTCGCTCTCGGTCTTGGCGACGGCGATCTCGCGGTAATCGCCCAGCTCGACGACCGGCGCCAGCGGCACGGTGGCCGTGAAGGTGACCGGCTCGCGCTCGGTGATCTCGACGCTGGGCTGAGCAACGGGCTCGAGGCCCTCTTGTTCCAGCGCCTCAGTCAGCGCCTGTGGAATCAGACGCTCGGCGGCCTCTTCGAAGACAGCGTCCGCGCCGAGAGCGCTCTCGACGACGCGTCGGGGCGCTTTGCCCTGGCGGAAGCCGGGGATGCGGAATCGTTGAGAGAGGCGTCGGGCGGCCTGGTCAAGGGATTTCTTGACGCGGTCGTCGTCGAGCTCGATTTCGAGCAGCATCTGCGCCTCGGGGATGCGTTCAGCAGTTACTTTCATGGATCAACCTTCTAGGCATAGCTGCACTTGAGGATATCAGCGGATCGGGCTAGCGCCCGCGCGGATTTAGCACGTCGTTGATTGCGTCACCGAGCAGGTTGAACGAGAGCATCAGGATCAGCAGGAACAACCAGGGCACCATCATCAGCCAGGGATAGGCAAGGAAGGACGTGCGGCCGCCCGCATTGGCGACCATGATCCCGAATGACGGCGTGGGCGGGGTGATGCCGATGCCGAGCCAGGTGAGAACGACCTCCGCGCCTGCAATCTCTCCGAGTGAGGCGCTGAATCCGACGACAAACCAGGGCAGGATGCCGGGGAACAGGTGGCGGATCAGGACGCGCGGCGTTCGAGCGCCGATCGTCTCCGCGGCCAGGATGTAGTCGGATTCACGGAGCGCCAACACCTGCGCGCGATAGAACCTCGCCGAGCCTGCCCATCCGACGAACGACGTCGCAAAGACGATCAGTACGTAGTCGTCGACCCCCTGGGCAATCAGCCAGCCTTGCCCCGTGGCGTCCTCGATCGCGCGAAACCAGTCTTCCCACTGAACTCGAAAGACCGCGACGATCACGATCAGGAACAGCAGACCGGGCATAGCCAGCATCACGTCGCCGACGCGCATGATGACCTGATCAACAAGACCTCCGCGATAGCCAGCGAGCAGGCCGAGTCCCAGGCCCAGAAACAGATTGCCAAACAGCACCGAGATGAGGCTGATAATTAACGTAGTCCGCAACGCAAACATCGCTCTCGCGAAGGCATCGCGCCCGTTTCGATCGGTGCCGAACCAGTGGCGGGAGGAAGGTCCTTCAAGCGTTTCGTCGCCGCTCAATACCAGTTCTGTACGCGCGGGAAGTGTCGTATCGGCGCTCAGGGGCCCGTACGTTTCAACGATCTCAGGGTTGTGCGCCTCGATCACAGCGATATTGACATTCAGTCGTTCAGTGAACGCTCCCAAGGTTTCAGGGGCGCCGTCGACATCTCGAATCGAGCGTCGCTGGCTCAAATTGGAAGCGGTCGGATCCTGCAGGCCGATGTCGATGCCGAACGCATCGAGCATGGTGTAGGCGCCGGAGCCGTAGAGCACGACGATGACGGCAATGCAGACGACTGCGATCTTCTTGCGCAGAATCGCCCTGAGCCCGCGCATCCAGGGCGCTTCAGACGTATCCGGCATCGCCCATTGCGGCTGAACTTCCACACGGGATGTCATACGGACCGCGCTGTGAATCTGATGCGTGGGTCGATGAAGATGTAGAGCACGTCAATCAGGGCGTTGACGAGGATAAATAGCGTGGCAGTCAACAGCGTGAAGCCGAGAATCACGTTGAAATCGCGTTGGGTAATCGACTGGAACACGAACGCGCCTACGCCGGGGACGCCGTAGATGGTTTCAATGATGATCGATCCGCCGATGATTCCGACAATCGACAGACCGAAGACCGTCGACAGGGGAAGCAACGCGTTGCGCAGGACATGGCCGTAGAGGATGCGCCGCTCGGTCAGACCCTTGGCCCTGGCGGTTCGGACGTAGTCGTCGTCGATGGTCGAGAGCGCGCTGACGCGAACGAACCGCGCCATGCCCCCGAGGGATGGCAGTGTCAGGGCGAGCACGGGCAGGATGTACGAGGCTGGGTCCCCGGGTGTCCAAACATTGGGCACGTTGAACCCGAAAAAGGCAAATAGAGAGGCAAGGCCGGTCACAAGCAGTACCGCCAGCAGAACTGCGAAGATCGGCGATGGAATGGAATCAAAGACCTTGAGCCCACCGATGACCGCGGGATCCTGCCAGCGTCCTCGGTGCACGGCGGCGTACACACCGATCGGGATGCCCAGCCCGAAGACCAACGCCATGACGATCAGATTGATCTGCGCCGAGACCCAGATCCGTTCGCCGAGCAGCTCTTGCACCGAGCGCACCGGCGAGCGGTAGTAGTACGACGGTCCAAGGTCGCCACGCGACACGACACCCCAGACGTAGCGGCTGAACCGCTGGAGGTAGTTGCCTTCGAGTCCGAACTCCTCGCGAATCTCCTGCGCGCGTTGCGGCTCGATGTCTCTGGCGCCGGCGATGATCTTGACCGGATCGCCGGGAGCGGCATGGGTGAGGGCATAGGTCAGCGCCATGACAGCGAAGACCAGAATGGGCACCAGCAGCAATCGCCGAGCCAGGATCGGGATTACAGCGGTATTCATGCCTCGCCCTTCTGGGCGCTGACCGCCTGGACGGCGCCTATTCCTCGATGCTGACGAAGCGGAGGTGGGGGATCACCATTCGCGTCGGCTCGTAGTTTTTGACGTAGGGCTTGACCAGTTCATGGGCGACTGAGTAGTAGAGCGGAATCCAGACGGCCTCTTCGACCAGACGGCGGTCTATCTGCCGATAGAGGCCGGTGCGCAGCTCGTTGTCGAAGGAGTATCGCGCTTCTTCCAGCAGGGCGTCGATCTCTTCGTCGTCGAGCTGGGTATCGTTGCCCAGCGAGGCGCTGTAGAACTTGTAGTCGAGCACGTTGTGCGGGTCGGGGTAGTCGAGGCTCCAGCCGAGCGAGAAGAATCCGTAGAGGCCGCGGTCGATGTCGGAGATGAAGCTGGCGAACTCGACCTGCTGAATCTCGACTTCCAGTCCCAGGTGCTGGCGCCACATGTCCTGGATTGCCTCGATGCTGGGGCCGGGTGTCGCGCCGGCGCCGGAGATCGTCAGGCGGATGTCGTCGAGCAACGGCGTACCGGCGTATCGCGACGCGGCGAGGAACTCCTGCGCCAACTCCGGGTCGAAGACGAGGCCCGGGTAGTCGGGATCGTGCGCGGCGAGTCCGGGTGGAATGATCTGACGCGCCTGGATCAGCAGGTCGGCCTGGACTTCCTGCGTGATCGTGGTCTTGTCGATCGAGTGGGCGAGGGCGAGGCGAACATTGACGTCGTCGAAGGGCGGCGTCGCCACGTTGAAGGCGAGGTAGAAGATTGAGAGCTCGGACCGGGTGACGTACTGCTCGTTCAGGTCGGAGGCCGGGTCGCGGACGCGCTCGATGTCGTTGATGCCGACGAAGGCCTGGTCGAGTTCGTCATTCTCGAACTGCTCGACCGAACCGCCGGCGAAGCGGACCGACACCTTCTCGACCCGGGCCGGTTCGAGGTGATAATCATCGAATCGCTCAAGGGTGAGGCCCTGGCCGAGCTGCCACTCGGTCAGGCGGAAGGGTCCGCTGCCGTTCGGGTTGAGCGCCCAGCGCTCAGGGTCGGCCTCGACCTGTTCCCGATCGAGAACGTATGCGGTGGGGTAAGTCATCTTGTAGAGGAAGACCGGCGTCGACCGGAGGATGGTGATGTCGAGCGTCACGTCGTCGATCACCTGGATGCCAATGACTTCATCCGCGCGACCGCGCACGAATGCTGCTGCGCCGACGATGTCGCCGAGGAAGTCCGGCGCGGTCGGCGAGAGTGTCTCGGGGTGCAGGTTGCGCTCGAGGCTCCATTTGAAGTCCTCAGCAGTGATCCGTTTGCCGTTGTGGAAGGTCGCGTTCTCGCGGATGGTGAAGCGATAGGTCACCGTGCCGTCGTCGTTAATCGTCGGCCCCGGGACGGACTCGGCCAGGTCTGCGGCGATGCGTAGATCTCGGTCGAGAACGAGCAGGCCTCCGAAGATCTCGACCGCGATCACCGCGGAACTGACATCGGTGATCTGTGCAGGGTCGAGGTTGATCGGTTCCGAGCGCGCGATTCGGAATTCACCGCGTTCTCGCGGGGCCACGGGCGCGGCGTCCTGGCCGTCGGCTTGAGCTTCGGCTGCGGCTCGTTGTTGCTGTTGTTGGTCCTGCTGTTGAATCGTGGCCTGGCGCTCTTGTCGCTCGCCCTCTTGTTGCTGATCCTGTTCGGGCTGTGTGCGTTCGGTTCGAGTGTCGGCCTGCGGTTGATCTTGCTGCTGAGACGACTCGTCATCGCCGCTGCAGGCAGCCAGCAGGATGGCGACTCCCAACACGGACGCGGCAAGCAACGACTTCCATCGCGCTTCCGAGGTCAAGGCCGACTTGACACTCCCCAGCGCTCGCTCAAGTTGATCAACTGACACGTCAGCGACCCTCTACTTCCGTTTGTCACCCGGAACGCCCAAGCCCAGTGCATCTATCGAAGATGCACCTATCGAAGATGTATCTATCGAAGATTATCACTGAACCGACGGGCTGACGGCCTCGTTGACACGCAAATGGAGCTCGTCCAACTGCTCGTCGCTGATCGACATCGGCGCGCCGGTCATGGGGTCGGATGCGGACATCGTCTTGGGGAAGGCGATTACCTCGCGGATGTTCTCGGCGCCGGCGAGCAGCATGGCGACACGGTCGATGCCGAAGGCGAACCCGCCGTGCGGCGGCGCGCCGTATTCGAAGGCGTTGAGCATGTGCCCGAAGCGCTGCTGCGCCTCCTCGGCGCCGACGCCGAGCAGCTCGAAGACCTGCATCTGCAAGTCGCGCTGGTGAATCCGGATCGAGCCCGAGCCGAGCTCGAAGCCGTTGCAGATGGTGTCGTAGGCGCGAGCGCGCACCTGTCCGGGATCGCTGTCGAGCAGATGAGCGTCCTGATCTTGAGGAGCGGTGAACGGATGGTGCAGCGCGTCCCAGCGCTGGCCGTCCTCGTCCCACTCGACCAGCGGGAAGTCGGTGACGAAACCGAAATTGAGGATCGAATCGTCGACCAGGTCGAGGCGTTGGGCCAGCTCGCGGCGTATGCCGTCGAGAACGGTCGAGACCATTCCGGCCGCGCCCGCAGCGAGCAGGACGAGGTCGCCGGATGACGCGCCGCAACGCTCGCCGATCTTGCGGGCGTCGTCGATGCCCAGGTGTCGCAAGACGGGTGAACGGATGTCGTTCTCGGTTGCATCAGCAGGTTCCGCGCGGAACTGCAGTGAGACCAGACCGGGCGCGCCCATCGTCTTGGCCAGGTTTGTGAAGGCGTCTACCTCGCGTCGGGAGAGCGACGCGCCACCGGGCATCACGATGCCGCGGACACGACCGCCGTTGGCGATTGTCGAGGAGAAGACTCCGAATCCCGAAGATTCAGCAATATCTGAGCAGTCCGAGAGCTCCAGTCCGTAGCGCAGGTCAGGCTTGTCCGAGCCGTAGCGTTCCATGGCGTCGTGCCAGGTCAGTCGCGGGAATGGTCGGGGCACGGTCAAGTCGGGGCGGAGGGCGGCGGCGACTCCGGCGAAGAGCTCCTCCAACAGGCCGAGGATGTCCTCTTCCTCGCAGAATGACCACTCGAGGTCGAGCTGCACGAACTCGGGTTGACGGTCGGCGCGGAGGTCCTCGTCGCGGAAGCAGCGGGCGATCTGGAAGTAGCGCTCGACGCCGGCGACCATCAGCAACTGCTTGAACTGCTGCGGCGCTTGCGGCAACGCATAGAACGCGCCCGGCGTCAGACGGCTGGGCACGACGTAGTCGCGCGCGCCTTCCGGCGTCGCGGCGACGAGGATTGGCGTCTCGACCTCGAGGAATCCCTGCTCGGTCATGAAGTCGCGGATGAACTGGTTGAGTCGGTGGCGCAGCTCGAGCGCGGCGATCATTGAGGGACGGCGGAGATCGATGTAGCGGTACTGCATCCGTACCAGCTCGTTGACATCTTCGTCATCGCTAATGGAGAAGGGCGGCGTCTTGGCTGCGTTCAGAACCTCAACCGATGTCGCGACGACTTCGATGTCGCCGGTTGGGATGTTCGAGTTGCGCGTGGCCTCTGAGCGCTCGATGACCTCGCCCTCGATGCGGAGGACGTACTCGCCCCGCACCCCGTTGGCGATTTCGTAGGCGTCGGGATTGTCGTCCGGGCGAATCACGACCTGGACGAGACCGTCGCGGTCTCGCAGATCGATGAAGATCAACTGACCGTGATCGCGCCGCCGGTGGACCCAGCCGGCCAGAGTGACCGACTCGCCCGCGTGCGTCGCCCGCAATGTCCCGCAACCATGTGTCTTGAGCACCGAAACCTCCAACCATTCTGCCAATCGAGCCGACGATCGGGCCGCCAATCGAGACACCGATCGAGTCCGCAGATCGAGTCCGCTGATCGAGTGTGTCAGCAACTGTCTACGCAGGCAATCAGTTCCGACACTTGCCCAGCGACCACGACCAGACCCATACACTCGAAACGTGACTGACGCTCCAATCGGCCTGTACGTTCACGTTCCGTTCTGCACGGTGAAGTGTTCGTACTGCGACTTCAACTCATTCGCCGGCATCGAAGACTTGCAAGGCGAGTGGTTGGCGTCCGCGCTTTCGGAGTTGTCGTTGTGGTCGCCAAGGCTCCAGGGCCGCTCAATCTCCACCGTATTCATCGGCGGCGGGACGCCGAGTCTGTTGCCCGGCCCGTCCGTGCAGCAACTGCTCGATGCAATTCGAGATCGAGTCACGCTCGCGCCCGACGCTGAGATCACGCTGGAGGCGAATCCGGAGAGCGTTGAGCCGCAGAGACTGGCGATCTACCGCGACGCGGGGGTCAACCGGATCTCGATGGGCGTGCAGTCGCTGGACTCGTCCGAGTTGGTATTTCTCGACCGCATCCACAGCGCGGAGCGCGCGGAACAGGCGTTTGGTGAGATACGCGAGGCGGGATTCGACAACGTCAACCTAGACCTGATCTACGGGCTGCCGGGACAATCGCTGGAGACCTGGCAGTCAACACTCGATCGGGTCCTGACCTGGAGCGGCCACGGCCCCGACCACATCTCCTGCTATGCCCTGACCGTGGAAGAGGGGACCCCGCTGGCGGCCAGAGTCGCGTCGGGACGTGTGATCGAAGCGGACTCAGATCACGTGGCGGAGATCGCCGACTGGACGACAGAGCGTCTGGTCGCCGCCGGCTATGAGCAATACGAAACCAGCAACTACGCGCGTAATGGCCTGATGTGTCGCCACAACCTGATCTACTGGCGCAATCAGGAGTACGCGGCAATCGGTCCCGGAGCGCACGGATACGTGGACGGTATGCGGTACCACGTCGTGCGAAGCCCGAGGGTCTATATCGACCGCTTGCGCGGCGCCACCCAAGCCTCTGCATTGTGGGAAGGGCTGCCATCGCCAGCTATCGCAGGGGCAGAGCAGGTCAACGATCGTGAAGACATCATCGACACGCTGACGTCGGGTCTGCGGTTAGTGGAGGGTGTCGATGAATCGTCGTTGCCGGATTCCTATGGCGAGTTTCGGCCAACGCTCGATTGGGCAGTCGAGCATGGGCTTGCTGAGCGCGAGGGGGGTCGGCTGATGTTGACCAAGCGGGGACACGCGGTCGCGAATGAGATCTTTGTTCGACTCGTGGATCCCGCCTTGGGATGACGGCACGCAGCGATCCTACGCTTCCCCCCTTACGGAGACCTTTGAATCAGTCCCCTTCGCCCCCCTTGCGGGGGAGATGCCGAAGGCAGAGGGGGGGCTCCCCATCTCAAGGCCTATCTGGTCGCTGGCGGCGGACCCCCCCTCTGTCACTCCGTGACATCTCTCTCGCAAGAGGGGGAGGGGAATCGTGAGTTTTGCAAAGGTCTCCTTGCGGGGGAAGCTGTCACGAAGTGACTGAAGGGGAATCGGCGCAACAGTGCCCCTCAGCGTGGGGAAGGGACCCCCTCAGCCTTCGGCAGCTCCCCCTGCAAGGGGGAGCAAAGGGGAGATGACCGGCAGCGCCAATTGCAATGGGGAGCCGGAATACGCATCGCGCTAGACCTCGAGCAGCTCCTCGACATCGATGCAATCGAGCAGGATTTTGCCGAAGTTTTTGTTATCGGCCATGTATTGATGCGCTTCCGCCGCTTTGCTCAGCGGGAAGACGGAGTCAATCACGGGCTTCATGTCTCCGTTGATGATGGCCGGTTCGAGGTGCTGCTGGTAGTCGCGCGTGATCTCGGCACGGTCGATGAGCGGTCGTGAGCGCATCACGGTTCCATGGACCCGGAGTCGCTTCTGCATGAGCATTCCCAGGTTGGTCTCGGCCGTTGCGCCGCCCATCAGTCCGACCAGGACCAGCCGGCCGGCCATGGCCAGGGACTGCAGATTCGCGTTCCAGTAGTCGCGACCGATCACGTCGAGAATGACGTTGACGCCTTGTCCGTTCGTCTCTTCCCGGATCACTTCGGCGAAGTCCTGCTCTCGGTAGTTGATCGTCCGGTCGGCGCCCAGTTCTCTCGCCCGCTCACATTTCTCGTCGGAGCCGGCGGTGATCCAAACTTCGGCGCCGATCAGTCGGGCGATCTGGATCGCAGCGATGCCGACACCGCTGCCTCCCGCGTGGATCAAGACACGCTCGCCCGGCAGCGTTTGGCCGAGGGTGCGCACTGCGGTGTTGGCGGTAAAGAAGACTTCGGGAATCGAGGCGGCTTCGTGATAGGTGAGTTCGTCGGGAATCTTCATGGTCAACGACTCGTGCATGGTCGCCAGTTCGGCGTAGCCGCCGCCACCGGACAGACCATAGACGCGGTCACCCACCGCCAGCTCACGCACTCTGGCGCCGGTCTCAACTACCTCGCCCGCTATTTCGAGACCCATGATCTCCGAGGCGCCGTGTTGCGCGGGATAGTTGCCCATCCGCTGCATCATGTCGGCCCGATTCAGGGCCGTCGCATGGACGCGGATCAGGACTTCCTCGTCGCTGGGCTGCGGGTCGGGGACTTCGTCGAGACGCAGAGAATCGGCCGTCTTGCCCGGTGGATCGACAACAATTGCCTTCATCGCACATATCCTCCAACACAAAGGGATTCTGATCGGTTTGAGTTAAGCGTCAGGGTAGTCGCGTGTATGTGATCGGCACGGCAGGGCACGTTGACCACGGCAAGAGCGCACTCGTGCAGGCCTTGTCGGGCATTGATCCTGACCGCTGGGCCGAGGAAAAGGCGCGCGGTCTGACGATTGACCTCGGCTTCGCCTGGTGCGAGCTGCCCTCGGGGCGCGCGGTCAGCATTGTCGATGTGCCCGGACACGAGCGGTTCATCAAGAACATGCTGGCCGGAGTCGGCGGGATCAACCTGGCGCTGCTGGTCATCGCCGCCGATGAAGGCGTGATGCCGCAGACCCGCGAGCATCTGGACATCCTCGACTTGCTCGATATCGACCGTGGGCTCGTCGCGCTGACCAAGACCGACCTGGTCGACGAAGAGTGGATTGCGCTGGTCGAAGAAGAGATTGCCGAGCTGCTGGCCGACACGGCCCTGAGCGGATCGCAGATTGCTCCGGTGTCGGCGCTGACTGGAGACGGAGTCGATGAGTTGCGCGCGCTGATCGATTTGATGCTCGCTGATCTGCCGCCGGTCGCGAACCAGGGCCGGCCGCGTCTGCCGATCGATCGGTCGTTTACGATTTCGGGCTTCGGGACGGTGGTGACCGGCACGCTGCTCGATGGCGAACTCTCAGTGGGCGATGCGGTCGTGGTCGAGCCGGGACGCAAGGAATGTCGAGTTCGCGGGCTGCAGTCTCACGAGGAGTCACTCGATGCAGCGCCGCCAGGCGCGCGCACGGCGGTCAACCTGAGTGGGGTGTCGGCGGGCGAGGTTGAGCGCGGGATGGTGCTGTCGACACCCGGTTGGCTGGAACCAACGGTCGCGGTCGATGTGCGCCTGCGGTCGGTCGCGCGAGCCGCCAAGGCCCTGCCTCATAACGCGACCCGGACGCTGCACGTCGGCGCGGATGAAGTGCAGGCTCGCGTGCGTCTGCTTGAGGGGGATGCGCTTGCTCCGGGGGCATCGACCTGGGCGCAGCTTCGGCTCGAGCGTCCTATTGCCGCCGCTCGCGGCGACCACTTTGTCTTGCGCTCGGCCGACTCGACCGTGGCTGGTGGACGCATCGTCGACACGCGGCCGCGGCGGCATCATCGCAACGACGCCTCGACGCTCGAGGCCCTGCAACGGCTGCTCGACGGCTCGCCTGACGACACGCTGCTCACCGTGCTCCAACGAATGGAACCAGTGCGTTGGGACGACCTGGTGGCTCGCAGTGAGCTCGCGCCGGAGGAGGCGCTTGCAGCGATCGAGCGGCAGTTAGGCGACGAAGCGGTGCTGGTCCTCGATGAAGCTGGCCTGTCGGACTCGGCAGTGCTGATTTCCGAAGCTGGCTTGGGCGCGTTGTTGGCGCGAACCGAGAACGCGGTCGCTGATTATGTCAAACAGTTTCCGCTTCGGGCCGGACTGCCCAGGGAAGATCTGCGCACACGAGTCAAACTGCCACAGCGCGCGTTCACGTTCCTGCAGCAAGCGCTGATTGAGTCCGGGCGGCTGATCCTCAATGACGCCTCGTTTGATATTCCGTATCGAGCCGTAACGCTCTCGGAGTCGCAGCAGTCGCAGGTGGACGCCCTGCTGCGCCGGCTAACGGAACAGGGCATGCGGCCGGAAACCGACCCGAAGCTCGACGCTGATCTGTTGGAGTACCTGGAAGCGCAACATCTGATCGTGCGTCTCCAGGGTGGAGTCAACCTCGACCGCGCGGTGTACGACACGATGGTCGCCGAGACCCAGGCGCTGCTTGAGGCGCAGGAGCGGGCGACGCTGGCTGATGTCCGTGATCGTCTCGGCACCAGCCGCAAGATCGCGCAGGCATTCCTGGAGCACCTGGACACGAACCGGATCACGCGGCGCGTCGGCGATGCTCGAGTCCTGCGTAAGGGTTAGGCATCCACTGAATAACTGGGGTCGCGGGTCGAGCGGGGACCCCCCATCAGCCTGCGGCAGCTTCCCCCGCAGAGGGGGGAAGCGGGAATCAGATTTGGTCGGAGTATTCTGAGCCGTCTTTAGACGCCGCGTTCGACTCGGCGGACGACGCTTCGCTCTCGGCGCATTCGCAGGAGGCGGGGCAACGTGCCGTCCTGCCAGAGGTAGACGATCTGGCTGGCGACTGCGATCGACGAGTACGTCCCGGCGACCGTCCCGATGAATAGCACGATCACGAATGGCCGGATTGTGACACCGCCGATGAGCAGCAGCGCGAGCAGCGCCAGCCCCACGGTGATTGACGTGTTGAGCGACCGGCCCATGGACTGTGTGATGGCAGCGTTGACGACGCGGCGGAAGTCCTCGCGCGGGTCGAGCAGCAGGTTCTCGCGGATTCGGTCGAAGACAACGATGGTGTCGTTGACGCTGTACCCAATGATCGCCAGCAATGCCGTGATGAACATGGCGTTGACCTCGAGGTCGGCGAAGCGGCCGCCGATCGCGAATACGCCGGCGACGATCGTGACATCGTGCATCAGCGCGATGATCGCCGCTGCTCCATAGAGCATCGGATTGGGCAGACGCCGGAAGGCGAGTGAGATGTAGACCAAGATGGCGACCGCCGCCACGGCCAGAGCGACGCCGGCGTCGCGGGCGATCTCGACGGAGAGCGTCCCTGAAACCGAGGAACTCTGCAGGATGACGATTGGTCCGATTTCACCTCGCAGCGCTTCATTGATCCGCTGGCGCAGACCCTCGAGATCGCCGTCGGAGGGCTGCTCGACGCGTAGGCGGAATGCGGAATCGGCAGTGGCCTGGATTCTGGCGCCGCCCAGACCGACGGTCTCCAATGCGGAGCGGACCTCGTCTTGTGAGACGCTGCCGGGGAACCAGAACTCGCTGCGGACCGCGGACTCTTCAACATCCAGGTCCAGACTGACGCTTGCCGGTAGCTCTGCGCCAATCGTGTTTCCCACCGCCTCGGCGACGGCGAAGCCATCATCGAGCGACGGCGGATTGATCGTTGCATTGACAACGTAGGAGCCGTCCTCACCCTCGCTGACGTTGATGGTCGCGCTCTCCGGCGCTCCGTCGATGCTGTTGACGGCATCGGTCACGTCGTCAAGGTCGGTGTTGCCGAGGAAGCGCACTTCGGTTTCCAGGCCGCCGGCGAAGTCGAGTCCGGCCTCGAATTGCCAGAGCGCCAGTCCGATCAGCGAAGGCACGATCATGATGAGGGAGAGCGCCGCATAGAAGCGCCGGCGTCCGACGAAGTCAATCATGTGGCCGCGCCTCCGCCTCTGCTGGCTCGCGGTTGGACGGTCATTTGACGCACGCCGAATGGCCGCAGGCCACGTACCCATCCTGTGCTGGCGGCGATCGTCATGAAGTTGCGAGTCACAAAGATCACCGTGACGAAGCTGAATCCGGTGCCAACGAACAGCGCCAGGGCGAATGACTTAATCAGGTTCTGGTTCAGCGCGTCGGCGAATAGCCAGAGGATGGCGACCGTGATGATCGTCGAGAAGTTGCCGTCGCGGATTGCCGGCCAGGCTCGGGCCCAGGCGGTCTCGATAGCGCCGTTCAGGCTGCGGCCGAGACGGAGTTCTTCCTTGAGTCGCTCAAAGATCAGGACGTTGCCGTCGACGGCGAAGCCGATCGACAGCACCAGGCCGGCCACGCCGGCGAGGGTCAGTGTGATTGGCACGAGCTTGAATGTCGCCAGGACGCCGGCTGCGTACACGATCAGCGCCAGCGCGGCGACGACTCCCGCGACGCGGTAGTAGATCATCATGAAGACCACGATGGCGATGAAGGCGACCACGCCGGCCTGCACCGTGTCAATCACCGAGTCTTCACCAAGCGTTGCGGCGACCTCGGTGCTCTGCAGCACTCGCAGATTGATCGGCAGGGCGCCGGCACGGAGCTGGCGCCGCAGTGTCAGGGCGTCTTCTTCGTCCAGACCATTGATGATGCCGCTGTCAGAAATGACCGCGTTGACCGACGGACTGGAGATCAAACGACCATCGACGAAGATGCCCAACAGACCGCGGCTCTCGAAAAGCCGACGCGTGATCTGTTCCATCAGGCGCGCGCCCTCGTCGTCAAATTCGAAGTTCAATGCCGGCGATCCACTCTGGTCGATGGTGCGCGAGATCGAGTTGGCGATCAGGTGCCGTCCGGTGAGCTGCACGGTTGCGCCCTCGGCATTGATGCCTGTCGCCGGTAGCCAACGCAGTCCGTTGCCGATCACCACGTCCTCGTCGGGAGGTGCGATGAAGTACGGGGCTGCGCGCCGGACAAACCGGTCGTCGTTGAACGGGAGCGTGGTGTCCCAGACATCGTCGATCGCGGCGCCGATTTGGAGCCGATCCAACTCGCGCGGCGGCTGCGGCTGTGCCAGGTCAATCACACGGAACTCCAATAGCGCCGTCGAACCGACGAGGTCTGACGCTTCGTCCGCGTCGACGCCGGGAATCTGCGCGTTGATGCGGTCCGTGCCCACTACGGTGACTTCCGCCTCCGAGATGCCGAAGCCGTTGACCCGTTCCTCGATCACACGCTGCGATTCGGACACCGCCTCCTCGAGCGACGCGTCGTCGACATCGAGTGGCAAGACGATTTCAGAGATGTTGTCGGGCAGCGGCAGTTCGTAGGAATCCGCATCGAAATCGGCAAGCTGTGGATTCAGATCGAGGATGTCTTCCAGTTCGACGCCCTCGCGGTCGAGGAATTGAGTGAGCGACTCGCCACGCCGGACGGGCGCCGCTTCGCCGGCCACCTCGAGGGTGATCGAGACGCCGCCGGCCAGGTCGAGGCCGAGATGGAACTCGTCTCGCGTCCAGTCGCCGACGCTGACGCCGCCGCCCGTGGGCCAGGGGATGAAGTTGGGCAGGTAGCGGTCGGGATTGCCGGGCCAAGAGGCCGCTATGGCAAAGGCGGTCAGGATGATGATCAGCGCGAAGATATAGGCATCGCGGAACTTGAAGCGTTTGATGAAGTCCATCGCCTGAAGGGCCGCCCATCAACCGCTGCCGCGCGACGCCGCCAGAGCGCCGAGCATTTTGATCGCTTAGCGAACTGTATCCCGCTTATGTCGGTTCAGCATAGGTATCAGGGTCGTTGTAATCAGCCAAGTTGTGTTCAACCGACGAGTCTCCCCTGCTGTGATCCAGGCGAGTGGAGACCCTCGAAGTCGGCCGGCTTCGAATTCCGTCATACCCGCGTTCCGCCGCGGGTATCTCGCTGCGCTCGGCACGACTGCCGGTAGCCGCCTGTCGGATCGAACTGGGCGAGGTTCCTCAGGTTCGAGCGCCCGTGCAACACGCGGCGAGATTCCCGCGACGGAGCGCGGCAATGACGAATGGGTCTGTGAGCGTGGCTTGCGTGACGTTTACTCGTCAAGGATCTCTGGATCGGCCTCTTCATCGTCAGGCTCCGGCCGATCGATCCGCTCGGCGACCGCGCCGGTTCGCGCACGGACGACGACATTCTCGGATAGCCGCAAGAGCACGACCATTGGACCGTCCTCCGGCGTCTCCACGCCTTCGACCTCTGCGATCAGGCCGCCGCGGGTAAGGACGGTGTCTCCGACACGGAGTTCGTTGAGGTCTCGTTGCCGCTTGTGCTCCTCCGAGCGGGTTGGGCGGATGAAGAAGATGTAAAACAGCGCCACCACGAGCAGCGTGATCAGAACGACTTCGGTCATTTCGGCGTTCTCCTAGTGGCCTGCCGTCAGTCTGAGTTCACCGGCAAGTCGGCGAGCCAGCTCACGAGCCTCCTCAGCATCGGTAATCTCTCCGACCGCGGCGGCCTCGTCAATCTTCGCACGGATCTGTCCGACCAGCGGGCCGGGCGCGAGGCCGGTGGCGTGCATGATCGCGTTGCCGTCGAGGATTCGACCTGTCTCTTGCGGCCGTCGAGGCTGCCAGGCGATGATTCGCGCGACATGAGCCGCGTATCCACGCCAACGCGGCAACAACACGTCCGCGCCGGCGGTGGCCAGGGAATCGGCGAGGAAGAGCCAACACAGCGGCGGCGCGGCGTCCCCGAGCGCCAAATGGAAGCGGTGCAGCGCGCGGTCGGTTGGCGGCTTGCCGGGCGAGTTCACCTGACCTGGTCGGAGGTGTTGTTCGATCAGCAGCTCGATCTGTTCAACTGTCCTGGCCGGAGCACGCAGGGCTCGCAGCCGATGCTGCGCCATCTCCGCGCCCAGCTCCGAGTGACCGAAAAAGTGCGTGGAACCGTCGGCGTCCACAGTGCGAGTCCGCGGCTTGCCGATGTCGTGCAGCAACGTCGCCAGACGAAGAGGCAGTCGCCATTCATCGAGTCGGGCAGCGACGCTGGGTACATCCAGCAGAGGATTCAGTTCGTCCCGGATCGCGGATGCCCGCCGGCTGCGTGGAACATAGCGGCTGTTCAACTCAGTCAATCTTGTCAACCATCGCACGGCGTCGAGCTGATGCCAGAACACGTCGCGACGGTGGACAGGCCGCTGGTCAACGGCGCGGCAATGCGCCAGTTCGGGGAAGATGGCGTCGAGCAGTCCGCTCTGCTCCATGCGTCGCAGGGCCCAGGGCAAGCGATCGCTGAGCAGGATTCGCTGCAACTCGTCCCACTGTCGTTCGGCCGCGGACCTGGATATCAGCGCGGCGTCGCGCCGCATTGCCGAGCGAAGCGCAGCATCTGGCCTCCAGCCATGCTCCGATTCCAACCGCACCGCGCGCAGCATTCGCAGAGGATCGTCGCGCAGCGCGTCATCTGTGACGAGGCGCAGCCGGCGCTCGGCGATGTCTCCGCGTCCGCCAAAGGGATCGATCAGCGACGTTGAAGTCTCTCCCCGCCGAAACCGATCCA
Organism: Dehalococcoidia bacterium; assembly: GCA_965261715.1. Classification (GTDB taxonomy): domain Bacteria; phylum Chloroflexota; class Dehalococcoidia; order Bin125; family Bin125; genus Bin125. Next base: position 833,927 of record OZ253471.1, on the reverse strand, counting down.
ATGGAACGGCCATCGCGTTGACCGTGAAATCACGGCGTCGCAGATCGCGGTCGAGATCATCATCCGGGAGATCCCAGACGTCGATCTGACCGTCGCCCAACGGGATTCGCCAGATGTCGAAGTGGGCGCTGATCTTGACCGCGGGTGCGCCGAGCGTCTCCGCGGAGCGCCGAGCCCAGCGTTGAGCATCTGCGACTGCGATGTCGATGTCGAATCGATCGCTCCGGTCTCCGGCGAGTGCGTCGCGAACTGCACCTCCGACGACCCACACGCCCTCGGCTTCCAACGCGGACAGCAGCGACGACGTGTCATTCGTCGTCATCAAATTCCTCGTCGTCCTCGTTGTCCTCATCGTCATCCTCGATCATCTCCTCGAGCGTCCAAAGCTCGTCGATCGACTGCACGTGATCGATATAGACGCGCCCGTTGACGTGGTCGACCTCGTGTTCCAGACACTGCGCCAACAGGTCGTCTTCGGTGCGGATGCGGATCTCACGTCCGGAAATGTCCTGTGCCTTGACCAGCACTCGCGTCGAGCGGGTGACACGGCCCCGAAAGCCGGGAACGCTGAGACAACCTTCAGTCAGTTCGCGCTCACCGCTGCGCTTGACCACCTCGGGATTAACCATCACGAACGGTCGCTCGCCGGGCATGCCGATCACCACCACTCGCAGGCCGAAGCCTATCTGCGGGGCGGCAATGCCGACACCGTGCGCCGCGTTCATCGAGTCGATCATGTCGGCCACCAGCGCCCGCAGCGACGCATCGAAATTGCGCACTCGCTTGGCGGGCGTGCGCAGAACGGCGGCGTCTCGTGGGAGTGTCGTGATCTGATGAACGGACATCGCGACTGGTCGGATTCTGTCGGATTCAGTCGAGGGTGGGATGCGGTTGGCTGAGTTGTTCGTCGGCGCGACGTTGCCGATCCTGGTCAACCGCTGCGGCGATCTCAGGGTCGGAGAGGGCGAGAATACGTCCCGCCAGCAGCGCCGCGTTGACAGCGCCGGTACGGCCAATCGCAACGGTCGCGACAGGCACGCCGCGCGGCATCTGGGCCATCGAGAGCAGGGAGTCGAGGCCATCGGTGGCCCAACCCTTGACCGGCACGCCGATCACCGGGATCGGCGTCTTGGCCGCGACCGCGCCGGGCAGCGCCGCCGCGCCGCCGGCTGCGGCGATGATCACCTTGATCCCGCGACCTTGAGCCTCGGCCGCATACTCGGCAGTTTCGTCAGGCGTGCGGTGCGCCGAGAGCACGCGCGCTTCCCAGGAAATGCCCAGCGACTCAAGGGTCGAGGCGGTGTTTTTGATCGTGTCCCAATCCGAATGCGAACCCATCATCACGCCAACCAACGGTCCGTTCGTCATAGGGCCGTATTGCCTTTCTCAGCTTGGAATTCGTCAAGCAATTCTGGTCAGATCACAAGATACTCCCGTGTAATCTGCGCCTATGACTACAGCTATGCCTTCGACTGGGCAGCCACCCGCCTACGACCCCTCCGAGATCGAGCCGCGCTGGCGCGAACGCTGGGAGATCGACGGACTCTACCGAGTCGACAACGACGATCCGCGCCCGCCGTTCTACTTCCTGACCATGCTTCCCTACACCAGCGGCGACCTGCACATCGGCCACTGGTACGCGATGGCGCCGTCGGACGTGGCCGCTCGTTGGCATCGAATGCAGGGCAAGAATGTGCTGTTCCCCTTGGGCTTCGACGCCTTTGGCCTGCCGGCCGAAAACGCGGCGATCAACAACGACATCCATCCCAAACAGTGGACGTACAGCAACGTCGAGAACATGACGCGCCAACTCAAGACGATGGGCGGATCGTTCGACTGGCGGCGCGAGTTCGCGACCTCGGATCCCGAGTACTACCGCTGGACCCAGTGGTGGTTCCTCAAGCTCTACGAGCACGGGCTGGCCTATCGAGCCGGAGCGGACTGCAATTTCTGTCCGGGCTGTGGAACTGTGCTCGCGAACGAGCAGGTGCAGCGCAACGCCGACGGTCTGGGCGTCTGTGAGCGCTGTGAATCGATTGTCGAAGCGAAGCAGATGGAGCAGTGGCTGTTCCGCACCACCGCCTACGCTGACGAGCTGCTCAACTTCGATGGCATCGATTATCCCGAGCCGATCAAGCTGATGCAACGCAACTGGATCGGTCGCTCAGAGGGCGCGGAGATCTCGTTCCCGCTGGGCCAGGAAGTCGCCGGCGTGGATCGGATCACCGTCTTTACGACGCGACCGGACACGCTCTTCGGCAGCACGTTCATGGTGCTGGCGCCCGAGCATCCGCTGGTCGCCGAGCTGACTACAGAAGAACATCGCGCCGATGTCCACGCGTACATCGAGCAGACGCGTCGACAGAACGAGATTGAGCGTCAGTCGACGACGAAGCAGAAGACGGGCGTTTTCATCGGCGCGTACGCCAAGCATCCGTTCACGGGCGAGGACATCCAAATCTGGATCGCCGACTACGTGCTGCTCAGCTATGGGACCGGCGCGGTGATGGGCGTACCGGCTCACGATGAGCGTGACTTCGCGTTTGCGAGCGAGCGTGGGATTTCTATTCCCGTTGTCATCGCGCCTCCCGACTGGGATGGCGGCGACCTGTCGGAGGCGTACACCGGTCCGGGGCCGATGGTGAACTCGGGCGAATTTGACGGCACTGATTGGCAGGACGGCAAGCTGGCCGTCGCCGATGCGCTCGATGAGCTGGGACTCGGCGGACGCACGGTGTCGTATCGGCTGCGCGACTGGCTGATTTCACGGCAGCGCTACTGGGGCGCTCCGATTCCCATGATCTACTGCGACGCCTGCGGCATTGTCCCCGTGCCCGAGGACGAGCTGCCCGTCCTGCTGCCCGACGACGCGGAGTTCCTGCCGACCGGCGCATCGCCGCTGGAGCGGCATGAGGGCTTTGTCAACGCCGACTGTCCGCAATGCGGCGCGGCGGCGCGGCGCGAGACCGACACGATGGACACGTTCATGTGCTCCAACTGGTACATGTACCGCTACGTCGATCCGCACAATCACCACGCGGCGATCAGTCGCGACCTGGCACGTCAGTGGCTGCCGATTGATATCTACACCGGCGGCGCAGAACACGCGGTGATGCACCTCTTCTACGCGCGCTTCTTCGCCAAGGCGGCGCGGGACATGGGCATCCTCGAGATCGACGAACCGTTCACGCGACTGTTCAACCAGGGCACGATCACCAAAGACGGCTTCAAAATGTCGAAGTCGCGCGGCAACGTGGTCAACCCGGATGACTGGGTCGGTAAGTTCGGCGCAGACACGGTCCGGCTTTACCTGATGTTCCTGGGACCGTGGGAGGGCGGCGGCGATTGGGACGACAGCGGCATTTCGGGTCAGTGGCGCTGGCTCAACCGCGTCTGGAATCTTGTGCTGTGGGATGTCGAGACCGGTGGCGAATCGGCCGACGCAATTCGCCGTGCGACGCACGCGATGATCGGCAAAGTCACGCAAGACATCGAGCGCTTCCGCTTCAACACGATGATCGCCGCGATGATGGAGTTCACCAACGAACTGCAGAGCATTCGCGACCAGGGTCCAGTCGACGCCGACGCCTGGCAAGAGGCGATTGAGTCGCTGCTGCTCTGCCTCGCGCCTTCGGCGCCGCACATCACCGAGGAGCTCTGGCAACAGCTTGGCCGAGAGGGATCGATCCACGAACTGTCGTGGCCCGAATACAACGAGGCGTTGGCTCAGGCCGAGACCGTGACCGTCGTCGTCCAGGTCAACGGCAAACTGCGCGAGAGGCTCGCCCTGGCGCCCGGCGCATCGCAGGATGACGCGGAATCCGCCGCACGAGCATCGGCCCGTGTCTCCGGCCAGTTGGCAGGCAAGACGCTGCGTCGAGTGATCTGGGTGCCGGGCAAGTTGCTCAACTTCGTGGCGAACTAAGGAGTCAACAGCTCACCCTCTGGAGACCTGCGCGTAGTTCAATTGTCGCCTGCTTCTGGTCCCCTCTCCCTCTGGGAGAGGGTTAGGGTGAGGGCCAGGGCGCGAGGCAAACGTGGCCTCCACCAGACAGCTGGACGGGGCACCCTCACCCCGGCCCTCTCCCAGAGGGAGAGGGGGTAAGAGAGGGAACTTGTTCCTCATCGCGCGAATTGGGTTTACGCGCAGGTCTCCAGAGGGGAGGTCGAACCCGGCGAGACGACCATCCGCGGTCTGGAAACCACATGGTCCAACTCCACCTACCGTCCTACGAGGGTCCGCTCGACCTCCTGCTGGAACTGATCGAGTCGCACAAACTCAACATCTCTGAGCTGTCCTTGGCGCAGGTCGCCGATCAGTACCTCGCGCAGGTTGCGGCGATGTCTCCTCAGGAGGGGGAGTTGAGTGCTGAGCAGGCCGATGCGCTTGCCGCCTTCATCAGCATTGGCGGTCGGTTAGTGCTGCTCAAGGCTCGCCAGCTGTTGCCGCCCAGCGAAGAGTCGACTGAGGATGAGGAGTCTGCGAACGATGCGCATGAGCTTGTCGAGATGGCGCAGGCCTACAAGCGCTACCGCGACGGCATTGCGCAGCTTGGCGAACGAGATCGCGAACGGCTGCGCTCGTACACACCGATCGCAGCCCCACCGTTGGAGCAGCCGCTGCCAGTTGGCATGTCCGACAGTCTCACCCTTGCAATTCTCGCGCGAATCGCGCAGGAAGTCCTTGATCGGGCGGCAGAACGACAGGCGCAGGAGGACGTCGCTCACGATGCCGCGATCGAGCGGCAGCGCATTACCGTGCGCGAGCGCGCCGCCGATCTCAGGGCGAGGCTGATGAGTGGTCACGCAGTCTCGTTCCGCGCCTGGATCTCCACATCCCAATCAAGACTGGAGCTGATTGTCTCCTTCATGGCTGTGCTGGAGCTGCACAAGTCGCTAGCGATCGAGTTTGAACAACAAGAGGACTTCTCGGACATCCTGATCACTGAGCTACCCGACGCTCCGGACTCCGCCTGGGCCGCGGCTAAAGCGACCTCCTTCGATGAATGAGCCTGCAAGCAACGGACCGGCTGATACGCTGATTCTCCAGTCACGGGCGCGCGAGAAGGGCTGAGCAAGGTGGTGTTCAGGTGGTGACAGAGCTCGCTCGCTGGGAACTGCGCCGAGCCGCGCTGGGCCGACCGACGGCTGCGACGATTGGCGTCTTCGACGGTGTCCACCGCGGGCATCAGACCGTGCTCAAGCACGTGGTCGAGAGCGCCAAAAGCCACGGAATGGCGTCGGCCGCGATCACGTTTCATCCGCATCCGCGACAGGTGCTGCGGCCCGATCTGACGACCGAGTACGTCACTTCTCTGGAAGACCGCCTGTCTTTGATCATGCGCACCGGCCTGGACGGTGTCGCCACCGTCTCATTCACGTCGGAATTTGCGCAGACTGATGCCGGCGACTTTGTCCGCATGTTGGTCGAGGAGTTCAATCTGGCCCGGCTGGTGATCGGCGAGGACTTCGCCCTCGGTCGGCAGCGCGGCGGCGATCCCGAGACCCTGGGGGCGTTGGGCAAAGAACTCGGCTATGAGGTCGAGGTGCTTGAACTGTTGACTAACGACTCGACGACCAAGGTCTCTTCCACTGAAGTTCGCAACGCCCTAGTGGCCGGCGATGTCAACGGTGTCAGCGAACTACTCGGTCGACGTTTTTCTCTGCACGGTCCAGTGGTCGTGGGATTCGAACGAGGCCGGTCGATTGGCTTTGCGACGGCCAATGTCGCCATCGGCAATGATCGCGCCATTCCTGCGCCCGGCGTCTACGCGACGATCGCACACCTCGCGTCGGGACCAACGCCGTCGGTCACGAACATCGGGATGCGACCGACGTTCGATGACGGCGGCGGACTGTCGATCGAGTGCCACATCATCGATTTCGATGACGACATCTACGGAACCGACCTGCGCGTCGAGTTTGTCGAGCGATTGCGCGGCGAGCGCAAGTTCGACGGGATCGCGGCACTCGTCGAACAGATCGGCAAAGACCGCGACGCGGCGCGAGAACTACTGTCCAGCATGTCTATCGGAACAGAGCAATGAGCGACCAAATCCCACCCGAGATTGCTGCGGAAGTCGAGCGTCAGCACACATTGATCATGCGTGGCACGGCCTATGGCGACGAAGGCACACGGTCGGTCATGGATCGTGAGCTGCGCTTGAGGCTGACCGAGTCACTAATGGAGAACCGTCCCCTGCGCGTTTATCTCGGCGTCGACCCGACCTCCCCGGACCTGCACATCGGGCATTGCGTCACGCTGCGCAAGCTCGCCCTGTTCCAGCAACTCGGACACCAATCGATCCTGCTGATCGGCGATTTCACCGGCCTCGTCGGCGACCCGTCGGACAAGGACTCACTGCGCCCGATGCAGGCGGCGGAGATTCTCAAGCGAAACGCCGCCACCTATCGCGACCAGGCCTACAAGCTGCTCGATCCCGAGCGCACCGAGGTCCGGCGCAACAGCGAGTGGCTGGGCGAGATGTCATTCGGCGATGTGGTGCGTCTGGCGTCGAACTTCACGGTCCAGCAATTCACCAGCCGCGACACGTTCAAGAAGCGGATCGACGCCGAGCAACCGGTCTACGTCCACGAGTTCATGTACGGCCTGATGCAAGGCCACGACGCCGTCGCGCTCAAGGCCGACATCCAGCTCGGCGGCACCGACCAGACCTTCAACATCATGTGCGGTCGCACCTTGCAGGAGCGGCAGGGACAGAACGCGCAGGTTGCCGTGCTCACGCCGATCCTCGTCGGCACCGACGGCAAGCAGCGGATGTCCAAGAGCACCGGCAACTACATCGGCATCGATGAACCGGCCAACAGTCAATACGGCAAGGCGATGTCAATCCCCGACAACGCAATCGTGCGCTTCTTCGACTACGGCACCGATATCGCCGATGCCGAGGTCGACCAGATCGAGACTGAGCTCAAGTCCGGCGCGCTCAAACCAATGGACGTCAAGCGCCGACTCGCCCGCGCGATTGTCAGCGAATGGCACGGTGAATCAGAGGCAGCCGCCGCCGAAGAACGCTGGACGCGAACCTTCTCCCAGCGAAGCGTGCCCGACGACATCCCCGACGCGGCTATTGATTTCGCAGGGGCGGATCAGCTTGAGGTCTCGCTGCCCATCTTCCTCCAAGAAATTGGCGCGACCGCCAGCCGGGCTGAGGCGAAGCGACTTGTCTCCCAGGGCGGTGTACGCATCGACGACGTGGTCGCCGAAGAGCTGAACGCGACCATTCACGCCGGCGCAGTGCTCCGCGTCGGGCGTCGGAAGTGGTATCGGATCGTCGCGTCCTGACCCAGTCGCGATATCTCCGATACTCTGGCCACATGGGAACCTTCAGCTATCCAATCGAGATCGCCGACCTCGCCGGCGCGCAGTCGCGTGAAATCGAAGCCATTGTCGACACCGGCGCCTTCTTCACAACTCTGCCATCGCAGCTGCTGCGAGACCTGGGCATTCAGCCGAACGGAACGCGGCGCTTCCGCGTGGCCGATGGCAGACTGGTTGACATGAAGATCGGAGATGCTCGTGTGACGATCGACGGCGATAGCGTCTTCACCATTGTGGCCTTCGGTGAGGACAGTGGACCATCGCTGCTCGGCGCGTACACCCTCGAGGGACTCACCCTGCTCGTCGATCCCGTTGAACAGCGCCTGATCCCAAATTCCCTGCTAATGCTGTAGAGCCAGACCCACCCGTTAGCCTCCGACCACAACCATCGGAGGCTCACCCATGACCGTCACACTGGATTGGCTCGGCTGCGCGACCTTTCGGCTTCAGGTCGACGACACCGTGATCATGCTTGATGCGTACATCGACCGCGTTCCCTCGGCGCCCGATGTTGGACTGACCGCCGCCGACATCTCCCGCGCCGACGCAATCCTGGTCGAACATTCGCATTTCGACCACATCGCCGGCGCTGAGGTGATTGCTGCAAACACGGGCGCGCCGGTCATCGGTTCCAACGAGTCGGCGCGTGTACTGATCGAAGCCGGCATCTCTCCCGACCTGCTCCTGCGCTCACAGGGCGGCGAGCGCCACCGCATTACCAAAGACATCACGATCGAGGTCTTCCCCAGCCTGCACTCCTGCATCTGGACGCAAGGCTCGTGGGATCCCGGCAAAATAGTCCTCGGCCAATACGGCCTGTCAGAAGAAGAACGCTGGGGAAGTCGCGGCTCACTCGATATCGGCGGCTCGCTGGGCGAGCGTTCGCAGGATCTGGGCCCGGAAACGCATGGTCAGATGATGGATCACGTCGCGACCTGTCTCGGCTCCAACGACACCGGCGGAGCGCTCGCCTATCTGATCGACACGCCGTACGGCTCCATCTTCTACCACGACACCTCAGGCTGCTGGACCGGCGTCGTCCAGAACATGCGCCCCGACGTGGCGATTGTCGCGATGGCCGGCCGGCCCAACATCGACGGCGAACCGATCCAGGGATCGTTGGCGCAGTTCGTCGGGCGGATGTCCGACATGCTGCGCGCGCCGCGGATCGTCCTCGGTCACCACGACGACTGGATGCCGCCGATGACGAACGATATGACCGGCCCCGACTCGCTCGCGCCGGTCAAGAACGAGCTCAACCATGTCGCGCCGCGCTCGGAGCTGCTCGATATCCCGCTCGGCGGACGGATTGGGCTCTACTAATGCCCCCAGGCAAGCCGAAATTTGGCCTGATCTACGACTTCCGCAACCCGCCCCAGTGGCGCAAGCCGTGGGCGGAGTTCTACGACGAGCTGCTGGAAGAGATCGTTTACGCCGAGCAGCTCGGCTACGACCACGTCTGGATCACCGAGCATCACTTCATCGACGACGGCTACACGCCATCGGTGCTGCCCATCGCCGCCGCGATTGCCAGGCTAACTTCGCGCATCCGAATCGGGACGTGGGTGCTGCTGTTGCCGTTACACAACGCGATTCGCGTCGCCGAGGATGCGGCAACCGTCGACATCCTCTCGCATGGACGTTTCGATCTCGGCGTCGGGCTGGGATACCGAATCGAGGAGTTCGACGGCTTCGGCATCAGCCGTCGGCACCGCGCGTCAATCATGGACGAGTCGCTGGAAATCATCACCCGCACGATGGCCGGCGAATCGGTCACGCTCGACGGCCGGCATTACCAGGTCAAGGATGTGCAGGTCACGCCGCCACCGATCCAACAGCCGTTCCCGCTTTGGGTCGGCGCGAGGTCCAAGGCTGCCGCCCGACGCGCCGCGCGCTTCAAGGCCAATCTGATGATCGTCGCCGACCGGCCCGTCTACGACGCCTGGACCGACGAGCTGCGCAAGCAGGGCGATGACCCGTCCGATTTCGAAGTGCTGCTCTCAGCCGGCGGCTACGTCTCGGATGATCCCGAGGCCCTCTGGGAAGAACTGAAGCCGCACCAGCGCTACCTGCGCGACACCTACGGCAAGTGGTACAACGACGCCTCCGACCTCGGCGAGCAGGACCCGCTCGGTCAATTGCTCAATCAAACCGACGAGGATCTGCGCGCCCGATTCGTGGCCGGCACGCCCGACGATGTCTCAGCGGCGATTGAGCGCACCCTGGACTGGATTCCAGCCGACCACATCATCACGTCGCCGGTGCCGCCCGGGGCTTCGCGTGAACTGGCGCGGCGCAGCATCGAGCTATTCGCGCAAGAGGTGATACCGCGCTTTCGGTAGAATGTGCCAAGCTGAATCGACGCGACCATCAATGGGGAGGCCAAGATGAAAGTCAAGATCGACACGAGCCTCTGCGAGGGGCACGCAAAGTGCATGGAAGCGACCGAAGTAGTGTTCGAAGTCCGCGACGACGACCTCTCCCACGTCCTGGTTGACGTCGTGCCCGAAGGAGAAGAAGCCAACGTGATGAGAGCAGTCAGGACCTGTCCAAGGGCGGCAATCTCGGTCGAGGACTAAGCCGCCGGCGGCCGCACTGCCCTGCAGTTGGAACAGCCGCTCACGGTCCCCGTTTCCCTTCAGAAGACTTGCGCGCAAATCACCTGCCATCTGCTTCCGGTCCCCTCTCCCTCTGGGAGAGGGTGAGGGTGAGGGCCGGTGCGCGGGCTAAACGCGAGCACTAGCAGATAGACGGAATCGGGAACCCTCACCCCAGCCCTCTCCCAGAGGAAGAGGGAGCATCTTCCTAATCGCGATGAGTGGACTGATGCACAAATCTTCCTCTGAGGCCAAGTTGCCGAAAACCTGCCCCTCAAATGCGCAGGCTGGACGCAGTCCCCTCTGACCAGCGACTACGCTTTCCCTATTCCCAGACGTTCTCCACTCTCCGACAGGTTGAGAAGTGCCCGACGCCGGATCCCTCTCCGCCGCCGAGTTCGCCGCCAAGTGGCGAGACAACGCCCGGCGCGAGCGCGCCTCCTCCCAGGAGCACTTCATCGACCTCTGCCGCATGCTCGGCGTGCAGACGCCGAACGAGGCCGACCCGAGCGGCGAGTAGTACACGTTCGAGGCCGGCGCCGAACGACTGAGCACCGGCAATCGGGGTTGGGCCGACGTCTGGAAGCGCGGACACTTCGGCTGGGAGTACAAGGGCGACCACGCCGACCTCGCCGCCGCCTATCGGCAACTGCTTGACTACCGCGAAGACCTGGAGAATCCGCCCGCGCTCGTCGTCAGCGACATGGACCGGATCGAGGTCCACACCAACTTCACCAACACCCGCCCGACCATTCACTACCTGACGCTCGAAGACCTTGCCGAAGGCGGAGACAAGACCGCCGAGGCGCTACGCATCCTGCGCGCGGTGATGAGCGAGCCGGAAGCGTTGCGCCCGCGACAGACCCCCGATGAGGTAACCCAGGCGGCAGCCTCGCGCTTCGCCGACCTCGCTCGCTCCATGCAGCAACGCGGACACGAACCTGAAGCCGTCGCGCATTTCCTCAATCGCGTGTTGTTCTGCCTCTTCGCCGAGGACGTGGGCCTGCTGCCCAAACAACTGGTGACCAGCATGATCACCTCTCGCGCCGATGATCCCCAGGCGTTTACGGACGGGCTCACCGACGTGTTCCGCCGGATGTCCGACCGCGAAGCCAGCCGCTACTTCGGCAATGACCGCATCGAGTGGTTCAACGGCGGGCTGTTCGACGACGATTCGGCCCTGGCCTTCACTCGCGACGAGATGCGCACGGTCGCCGAGGCCTCGACCCTCGACTGGTCGCAGGTCGAGCCGGCGATCCTTGGCACGCTATTCGAGCGCGGGCTCGACCCCGACAAGCGAGGCCAGCTCGGCGCCCACTACACCGACCGCGAGAAAATCCTGATGGTCGTTGAGCCGGTTGTGATGATCCCGCTGCGCCGCGAGTTTGCGGCGATGCAGGACCGAGTCGACAAGCTGATGAAGGATCGCGAGCCGAGCCCGCTGACTCGCGAGGGTAAGCGCCGCGAGCGGCTGCCCATGTGGGAGCTGAACGCCGAGGCCGAGTGGCGCGGATTCCTCAAGCGGCTGCGCGACGTGCGCGTGCTCGACCCGGCCTGCGGCTCGGGCAACTTCCTCTACGTCACCCTTCGCCTGCTCAAGGACCTCGAGCAGGAAACAATCCGTTGGGGAGCCGAACGGCTGCGAATCACCGGCGAGTTCCCGCGCGTCGACCCGCACAACATGCTCGGCATCGAGATCAATCCCTACGCCAGGGAACTGGCCGGCGTCGCCATCTGGATCGGCCACATCCAGTGGATGCTCGACCACGGCTACGGGTTCCCCCGCGACCCGGTGCTGCAACCGCTCGACAACATCGAGCTGCGCGACGCCATCCTCGCCTACGACGAGGACGGAAAGCCGGTCCCGGCGACGTGGCCGGAGGCGGAGTTCATCGTCGGTAACCCACCGTTCTTGGGAGATAAGTTGATGCGGCCATCACTCGGCCCGACTTATCACTCTGTCCTACGGAGAGCTTGGGAAGGCATTGTCCCAGGCGGAGCAGATCTGGTCTGTTACTGGCACGAAGCCACACGTCTACAGATCGCCCGAGGTACCACGGAGCGGGCTGGCCTGTTGGCGACAAACAGTATTCGTGGTGGCGCAAACCGCCGAGTTCTCGACAACGTGAAAGAATCCGGCGACATTTTCATGGCGTGGTCCGATGAGCCATGGATAGTTGAAGGTGCAGCAGTTCGTGTTTCGATAGTTGGGCAGGACGATGGTTCCGAGGAACAACGACACTTAAACGGGAACTCAGTCGGAGCCATCAACGCTGACCTAACGAGCGACATTGACCTGACCAACGCGTTAGTGCTACCGGAAAACCACAACTTTGCGTTTCTTGGCGTTCTGAAGACCGGTCCGTTCGACATTTCTGGTACCGTCGCCCGAGGAATGTTGCAGGCAGCAACCAACGTCAACGGACGTCCTAATAGTGATGTCGTTGTTCCTCGCGTGAATGGGATGGACATCACGCGTCGGCCTCGTGGCACTTTCATCGTTGACTTTGGCATCGACACTCCAAAGTCGGCGGCCGCTGAATACGAAGCACCCTTTGAGTATGTAGCTGAGCATGTCCAGCCAGTGCGTGCTAGGAACAGGTTGGCTTCGTATAGAGACAGGTGGTGGTTGCATGCTCGACCGCGACCGGCCATGCGAGCAGCGATTGCCCCGCTATATCGCTTCATGGCAACTCCAACAGTGTCGAAGCATCGTCTGTTTATCTGGCTAGCCGCGCCTACACTTCCTGACCACCAACTCATCGCAATCGCCCGCGATGATGACTACGCTTTCGGCGTCCTCCACTCACGAGCGCACGAACTCTGGTCACTGCGGATGGGCACCAGCCTTGAGGATCGGCCGCGTTACACGCCAACCACCACATTCGAGACCTTCCCTTTCCCCTGGCCGCTCAACACTCCCGACGAGTCGCTGACACCCGAGCAGCGCGAGCACCGCGAGCACCGCGACGCCATCGGCGAGGCGGCGCGCGAGCTGGACGCGAAGCGTCGCCTCTGGCTCAATCCACCCGACTGTGTGCGCGAGGAACCCGACGTGATTCTCTCGCTCCCGCCCCGCCTGTTGCCCGTCGACGAGCACGCCGAGAAGCAACTGCGCAAGCGAACCCTCACCAACCTCTACAACGAACGCCCAACCTGGCTCGCCAACCTCCACGCAACTCTCGACGCCGCCGTCTTCGCCGCCTACGGCTGGCCGACCGACATCAGCGACGACAATATGCTCGAACGCCTCCTCGAACTCAATCTCAAGCGGGCGGCCACAGCTTCGACCGACTAGGGCCTCTTCACATTGACGGCGAGATCCCAATCGAAGCGCCTATCAATTCTCCCGCTCCCCCTTGCAGGGGGAGCTGCCGAAGGCTGAGGGGGTCCCGCCTCCCATTGTTCAGCCGCAATGGGTCATTTCCGCCTCTTCATCACCCAATGTGAACACGCCCTAGCCCACCCTCTCCAGCGCCACAGACCCCGTCGCTCGCAGCTCCATAGTCACCCTCGCCGCAGAGATCGAGCGCAGCCGTACCCGCCTCACATCCACCCCCCAAGTTCCGGGACTCCCACGTCCTCATCCGACTGTCACATCCGCAACTCCCCCACTCACCTCTTCCCCCGACCGAACTCAAGTTCGCATAAGATCGATCCCGCCAGGCGCCAGTCCACCCATCCGCAGGAAGCAGCCATGACCACTCACCTCCACCTGACCACCGCTGACCTGACCCCCAATCTCTCCCCGATTACGGCTCGACTCACCACCAATTCTGACCAAATCCGAACAAATCCGAACAAATCCGAACAAGAAAACGACCGATCCGCCGTCTACAGCAGCAAATTCACGCCGGCCGTCCCAAAATCATCCAATCAAGCCGAACAAGCCGCCCCTCCAGGGCCCTTACCTGACCGTCACGATGACCTTGACCGGCTTGCCTTCATCGACATTCACCCGCCAGGCCCAGACGTCGGAGTCGGCGAAGGTGTAGATGTCACGACGCGGCAGGAAGCGCTTGTCTTCCTCGTTGTAGACGCGGACGATGAAGTCTTCGAAGTCGTGCTCTCCGATGTTTCGTAGCTTGAAATAGTGGGTCGAGAACCACCTGGTCTCTTCGATCGAGGACAGACCGGGGCAGTCGTTGCGCGGGAACTCCCTGACCAGGTGCAGCTCGACACCGTCGGGGGCCTCGAGCTCCCATCCAACAGTTGAGACCGGGGAGAGCGGCCGGCGAGCCTCGATACAGATCGCCTCGGGCGTTTCGTCGGGCCGGTACTCCACGATGAAGATCTTGTCGCCAAAGTCGCAAGTATCGGGCCGATCGCCGTCCTCTTCGTAGACGCGCCAGACATCCGGGTTGTCGATATTGGACACATAGACGGCGAAGTACAGGTCATGCCGCTCCGACGGATGGACATCGCAGATCTTGCCGGAGAACTCCGGCTGCATCGGCCCCGCGTACAACGGCTGACCATACGCCGCGGCAGAACCGTGCGCCGGAGGTCCGTCCCGGGAGAAGTCCGGTCGCTCGGCCCGGCTCCGCATCGCGGTCAGCGATGTGGTGACGACCTCCACACGCAGCAAATCGTCGCCGCCGATCGAGACGCCCAACAGATAATTGGTGCACAGGTCAACCAGAGGTGCGCCGTGCCGACGAATACCAGTGGGCTCGGCGCGGAACACCCGTTCGGTGATCGCGGTAATGTTAAGCACGCCGATACCAAAGCGGTCGGCGCTTCCGCTCGGATACGAGAGCAGATGGACGTTCGCCCCGACCAGCGTTTCGGCCGTGCTGCCGAACGAAGCGGACACACCGAGCTGGATCTCCTCTTCCGGATCGAACACTTCGACCAGGGCGAGGTCATTGCGTGGATCGTCTGCCACGCGGACAACGGCAATCGACGTCTCACCGCGGGAAATGACCGCCCACGGCGCAGTGTCGGGCAGCAAGCCCCGGTTGACCAGGAATTGCCGGTCGCCCACATAGACCGCGGTACCGGAGCCAGCCAGGGAGTTGAACTGCCAGGCGTACAGCTCGCTGGGGTCCTTGTACGAGCAAGACAACACCGGCGGGCTGAGATGCGCCGCAATCGGCGTCGCGTCGAGCGGGATCGTCGCGGTCCACACAACCGGAGCGGATTCACGCCACCGATGCTCGACAGCCGGATAGGCGACCATGCCACCGTCTGCGGGACAAGTGACATCTTGCCCGATCCTGAGACACGCGGAAATAGCGCCGGAACTGCCGTCGACGCGAGCCACGATGCGAGCGCTCTGGTTGATCGTCAGGTCCTGTCCAGACGTCGAAACTGGTGGCTCTGCCGTCAGCGGGATCAGCAGACGCTCTTGTCCGATCGCAAGCCGAAGCCCGACCGGTTCAAACTCGGCAGGAGCCGCCCAATCCTGCCAGAAGCTCACGACCAGCGAGTCAGGAGCGTCCGTCAATCCCTGGTACGAACTGTCTCGCCCCGCTCCGACCAGGAGCGATCCGTCTCCGCCGATCAGGGTCGCGCCCAGGCTGGCTCCGGCAACCTGCGGGGACTCAAACGTCAGACGCAGTGCAAACTCCCTGGGTCCGGGGCAATCGGGACTGGGTTCCGTCGCCAGCAATTGGACGCCGCCGATTTGCTGTGCTGATTCATAGACCACCGATTCCGTTTGGCTATCCGGATCGACGACGCAAACAGGAGACGCAGGCTCCTCTTCAACCAACGACTCCAGGGCGGCAATCCACGTGCGTCCGTTGTCGAAATCTTCGGGGCCGTCCGCGCCGCAGACTCCAACTTGCCGCCATCCGGATCGCTCGAGGTCGGCTCGGACGCCCGCCTCGTCTGCGACGCCGGAGACGCCGATCCACCAGTCGCCGTCCAGCTCAGAGCAGTCGACGCCGGGCGGCGGTTCTGCGTCGTAGTGCCAGATCAAGCGGTTGGCTGCTTCCAGCGATTGCGGTAGCGATTCAGGCATTCGAGGCCAGCTCGGCCAGCGTTCATTGATTCGCTTGAGAGAGGTCAGCAAGGCGCGACCAGAGTTGGTGTACGTGTACGAACTGCTGCCCGCCCAGACCACGCCGACCACGTCGCCGCAGGCATCGAACATTGGACCGCCGCTGTTGCCGCCGCGAACTGCGCTCGAGGTCTGAATGTTGTCGTCCCAGACCTGCGTGACCACGCCGCCGCCGGACAGGGTCAGCGCCTCGCCGCCGGGATAGCCGACCAGATAGACCGGCTGGCCAACGTCGTCCTGGGTCGGCGAGCGGAGCTGCACTGTTGGAACGTCATGCAACAACTCCGGGGTATCGACTTCAAGCAGCGCGAGGTCGAACTGTGCGTCGAATCCCAGCACGGCCGCGCCGATGGTTCGCTCGCCGTGAATCAGGGAGACAAACGGCGGACGCCGCTCAATCACGTGGTGCGCAGTGATGAAGCGACCGCCGCCGATGTGAAACGCCGTCCCAAGGCTGCGACTCGTCTCCACTTTCCACGTCGCGGCAAGCATTCGCTCAAAGTCCGGAGCGCAACTCGATTCTCCGACTGGAACAGCAACTTCGGGAGTGGCGTAGATGATGCGCTCAAGGTCGATGGGAGCGTCCCAGGATATCTCGCTGCTGTTGAGCCATCTGTCCGGGCGAACGGAGTCGGGTCGAACAAATCGTGCGTCCGGACAGATGACCTGACCGTCCCCGGTCCGGAGACAGAGTTCAATCCGACCAATATCGTCGATGCGGGTCAGAATCTGACCGCTCAACTCGTAGCCAGGTTCCGGCAGGGTCGGTTCTTGGGCGCTCGCCGAACTAACGATCAGATACGCGAGCCCAAGGGCAATCGTCAGTAGTGCAAGTGCGAGGCTTGCAACACGCGCACCGTTTCGGGTGGAGAACGACATCCCCACCACTGTATGTGACTACTGAATGGGACTACTGCGCTCGGTAACGCACCATCTGTCGCTTGATCCCGCCGACGTGCAGCGAGCTGGGAACCATCTCGGGCTCGCCGGCCAACTCCAGGTCGGGCAGAATCGGCAGCAACGAGTGGAAAATCGAACGCATCTCCCAGCGGGCCAGATTCGCACCGAGGCAGAAGTGCTCGCCGTAGCCGCCGAATGCGAAGTGGTCATTCGGGTCGCGGCGGATGTCGAACTTGTAGGGGTCGGGGAAGACCTCTTCGTCGCGGTTGGCCGACGGATACCACATGACAACCGAATCGCCCTTGCGGATCGTCTTGCCCCGGAGTTCCATGTCCTCCGTCGCCGTCCGCTGGAACTGGATCACGATCGATGTCCAGCGCAGAATTTCCTCAACCGCCGAGGGAATCAGCTCAGGATTGGCCACAAGGTCTTCGAGCTGGTCGCGATGGTCGACTAGCGCCTTGATCCCGCCGGTGATCGAATTTCGTGTCGTCTCATTGCCGGCGCCGATCAGCAGCCGGAAGTAAGACGAAATCTCGCGCGGAGTCAGCTTCTGGCCGTCGATGTCGGCGCGCAGCAGGTCGCTGAGCAAGTCATCGCCCAGGCCGTTGTTCTGGCGATCCCGGACCAGTCCCTCGTTGTAGAGGTTGAACTCGAGGTTGACACGTCGGATCGTTTGCTCGCGATCTTCTCCGGGCAGCCGGAACTCGGGGTCGGCTGCGCCGCCGCTGGTCTCGGTCCAGTGGAAGATCTGGTCCCAGTCTTCCTCAGGCACGCCACCCATGTCGCAGATCGCGGCGACGGGAAGCTTGGCGGTCAACTCATGTACGACATCAACGGCCGACCTCGAGCCGCGGTCGGCGAAATCGGAGACGATCGAGTCGGCGAAGCTGGAGACGTAATTCTCGGCCATCTCGCCAAAATGGTCTTCGAGCTTCTTCATCATCCGCGGCGTGAAGTGATGCGCCACGAGCTTGCGATGCTGCCGATGCTCGGGCGGGTCCATGAAGATGAAGTCGGGCGGGTCGGACGCATGTCCGCCGTAGCGGTTGGCGTTGATCTCGCGCCCGCGCTCGCCGATGCCGATTGAAACGGTGTCGTTCATCCGCAAGATCTGGGTGTTGGAAAACAGTTCAGGGTGCGACGAGATGTAGCGGATGTCGGCGTGTTTGCTGATCGCCCAGAAGGGCTCGAAGTTCGGCCGCTGGTACCAATACACCGGCGCCTCGCGGCGCAGGATGTCCCAGGCCTCCCACGGGTAGCCGTAGTCGACATAGAGCGACGTGTCGGTGATGTTCAGGGTGTCAAGCGTCAGTGCCGGTCGTTCAGCGGTAACCATTAGAGGATGTCCAAACATGTTGCGAGCAAGTTCCAGAGCCGAAGATTGCAATGAAGATAGGTGTTTTGATCGCAGGAAGGCAAGGGTGTCGTCTTGTCGCGGCTGAATCACTCGAGGCTTGGGATCAGCGCTTCGTAGATCACCACTTGCTGGTCTTGATGCACTTCATATAGGAGCACCAAATCTGGTAGTTCGCGGATGCCGGCCGCCCATAGGTTGGCGACGATGTGTTGGGCAACGACCGGATCGGTCGGGTCGTGCGCAAGCGCCAGGTCAAGGTTGACGCGGATTGCATCCCACTGAATGACGGTCCCGACATGTCGGTAGACGGACGACAGAAACAGCGGCCCCTCGCGGATTACATAGGCTGGTTCCGTGGGCCGCGGCCCTTCGGTCGTCACCGGTAGCCATGCTCGCGGGCATATCGGAAAGCCGCTGCTTCGCTGTCAGGATCGAGCGGAGTCGGCTTCAGCCACCCCGACTCATAGGGAATGGCTTCTTGCTCGTCGGCCGCCGCCCATCCTGGTTCGCTCCGAACGAATTGCGACACTTCACGCTCACTCTTACCCCGGAAGAAATCGACGATCGAGTCGATCAACTCGCGTTCACGCTCATCAAAGTGCTCGCGCATCGACTGGGAGAGGTTGACCGGAACAAATTGTCGATGACCGCCCAAAAAGTGTGGACGGTTCACGAAGGTTGCTGCACCGGACTCAATCAGTTCCTTGCGGATAGCAGGTAGTTGCCTTGCCACCGGCCCAGCCTGGTACTTCTCGTAGACCGCGCCGGAAATGGGCTGACCGAACATGCGGTAGGCCGCGAAATCTGCGTAGTAGAGCGCGGTGTGGAGCTTGATCGTGCCGTAGGTAGGATCGTCAGCGCATCGCTCCGCGATGTAGAGGACGAGTTTCTTGAACTTCTCGGCGTTGAATTCAAACTTGCAGAGTCTCGGCTCTCTGGACATGGCAGACCTCCCTTCATTCAGCCGAGGGATCTGATGTTCTTCCTATCACAGTAGACAAATGCCGGCTCATGCCGGGCGATAGCGGACCATCTGACGCTTGATCCCTCCGACGTGGAGGAAGCCGATCACGTGCTCGGGGTCGGCTGTGAGCTCTAACTGCGGCAGGATGGGTCGCAGGGCGTGGAAGATGGCTCGCATTTCCCATCGCGCGAGGTTGGCGCCGAGGCAGAAGTGCTCGCCGTAGCCGCCGAACGCGAAATGGTCGTTCGGGTCGCGGCGGATGTCGAACTTGTAGGGGTCCTCGAAGACGTCTTCGTCACGGTTGGCCGACGGGTACCAGAGCACGACCGACTCGCCCTTGCGGATCTTCTGGCCGCGCAACTCGACATCCTCGACAGCGGTGCGCTGGAACTGAATCACGATCGATGTCCAACGCAAAATTTCCTCGACCGCCGATGGAACCAACGACGCATCGTCGACGAGCATCTGCATTTGCTCGGGATGATCGATCAGGGCCTTGACGCCGCCGGAGATCGAGTTTCGCGTCGTTTCATTGCCGGCAGCGAGCAGCAGAACGAAGTAGCCGTGAATCTCGGCCGGCGTGAGCTTGCGTCCGTCGACCTCAGCGCGGAGCAGGTCGCTGAGCAGGTCATCGCCCAGATTTCTCTTGCGCTCTTCGATCAGGTTGTTGTTGTAGTGGAACCACTCGACCGAGATACGGGTCGTCGCCTGGCCCGGCGTCTCCCCCGGCAGTCGATACTCCGGGTCATCCGCTCCGACCAGCACTTCCGTCCACGCGAAGATCTGGTCCCAGTCTTCCTCCGGGACGCCGCCCATCGAGCAGATTGCTGCGACGGGCAGCTTCGCCGAGAGCTCATGCACGACATCGACGGCGGATTTCGATCCGCGCTCGGCGAAGTCGGCGACGACCTTGTCGGCGAAGTCGGAGACGTAGTTCTCCGCCATCTCGGCGAAGTGGTCTTCCAGCATCTTCATCATGCGCGGGGTGAAGTGCTTGGCGACCAGACCGCGGTGCTGACGATGCTCGGGCGGGTCCATGTAAATGAAATCGGGCGGGTCATCCGGGTCTCCGCCGGTGCGGTTGGCGCCCTGTTGACGCTGACGCTGCGCCGAGCCCAGCTTCGATGCGCGATTCAGGCGCAGCATCTGCGTGTTGGAGAACAACTCGGGGTGCGAGGAGATGTAGCGAATGTCTGCGTGCTTCGTGATCGCCCAGAATGGCTCGAAGCCCGGCCGCTGGTACCAGTAGACCGGCGCTTCGTTGCGCAGCAGATCCCATTCCGCCCACGGATAGCCGACATCTCGGTATCGGTCCGCTTCTGTGATGTCGAGGGTGTCAACGCTGAGTGCCGGGGCTTCCGCGATCACCATGTCTGCTCCTCCACGAGGTATTGCTCAGGAATTGTGACTTGAGACACAGAGTAGCGTCGTCGCTCTAGAATCTGAACGGTTTGACGCCGACCGGTGATCAAGCTCATTGCGGACCGATGCAGGAGGCGACCGATGGCCGATGTCATGCGACCCGACGGCACGATCATTCACTACGAAGTCTTCGGTGAGGGCAACAGCGAGATTCCACTGTTGCTGTTCGCTCCCGGCGGCGTGAACTCAGAGATTGGATTCTGGCGGCGCTCGATCATCAATCCGATTGAGTCGTTCGCCGACGAGTTCACGGTGATCGGCATGGATCAGCGGCACTGCGGGCAGTCCAAGACCGGTCTTACCGCGTTCAGTTACGACGACGCGATGAAGGACCAGATCGCCGTGCTCGACGATGCCGGCATCCAGCGCGCTCATATGATGGGCGGCTGCATCGGCTGCGCCTACGCGCTGCGCATAGCCGACCAGGCGCCCGCGAGGGTGGCTGGCTTGATCTTGCAGGATCCGGTCGGACTCGACGAGACGAACTCGTCCGAGACGTTCTACGACATGTTCAATCCGACCATCCGTCTATGTCGCGCCGAAGGTCTGGAGGCGGTGATTGAGGCTGCGCAGCGCGATCCGATCTTCATGCAACACAACGAGGGCGGGCCGTTCGCGCAACGCATCCACGACGAACCGCTGTTCGTCAACGCGCTGCGCAGCATTCGTCGCGAGGGCTATATCGCCCTGGTGGTCGAGTTCCGCGACGGCATGTGGCCCGACAATCCGCCCTACTTCGCCGTCAACGATGTCGCGGTGCAGCGGACCAACTCGCCGATGCTCGTGATCCCCGGCGCCGACCCGTTCCATCCGACGGGCATCGGTCAGAGAATTTGCAACGAGGCGCCAAACGCGCGTTGCCTCGATGTCGACGCGCGTTCGCCGGAGAAGCTGCCGGCCACGCTGGACGCGATTCGTCAGTTTATGCGCGACTCCAGCTGAACCAGTCGTTCTTCCTACCCGTGCTCCGCCGCGGGTATGACGGTGGACGCGGTCGGCCATTGGGCACATTCTCCCGTCCCCGCCCCCGAGCGGGGACCCGTTCCTCTGCGGCCGTCGTGCAGGCCGACCGATGTCTTATTTGTTGGGGCCAGGTTGGCGAGGTCAATGGCACAGCAATGAGACCGAGCGAGTCCCGGCGCGAGGGCCGGGACTGGGAGAAATGAGACACCCGTTTGCGTACTGACATAGAGTGAGATCACGACCGCCTAACGCTAAGGAATACGACACATGCAGTACGAAATTCTCCACCGACCCTCCTACGCTCTCGGACGCATTGAACTGGCATCCGGCGAGAAGCTGCAGGCCGAGGCTGGGGCGATGGTCTCGATGTCGGCCAGTATTTCGATTGAGACGGGGATGAAGGGCGGGCTGCTCGGCGGACTGAAACGCTCCGTGCTAGGCGGCGAGAGCTTTTTCATCAACACCTTCACCGCGGACCAGTCGGGCGAGGTCACGATCGCTCCCGGTCTACCCGGCGACATCCAGGCACTGGAGATGACTGGCAGCTCTGTTCTGGTTCAGTCCGGTTCATTCCTCGCCGCGACGCCTGATGTCGAAGTCGACACATCGTGGGGCGGCTCGAAGAGTTTTTTCTCGGGCGAGGGCCTGATCTTGCTTCGCTGTAGCGGACACGGATTGCTGTTCCTCTCCAGCTACGGCGCAATCCATCTCAAGGAACTGCGTGCCGGCGAGGAGTACACCGTCGACACCGGACACATGGTCGCCTTCGACGAGTCGGTGAAATACAGCGTCGGTCGCTCGGGCGGATGGAAGACCACATTGCTCTCCGGCGAGGGGCTGGTCTGCAAGCTTGAAGGTCCGGGCCGCTTCTACATGCAGACGCGCAGCCAGGACGCCTTCCTCAGTTGGCTGCTACCGAGGATCCCGAAGCAGTAGACGCCGCTGGCTACTCTCAATCTTGATCCGCGCCGGCCCGTCGTAGCCTGCGTGGATGGAGCCACTGACATTCGTCGCGCTGATCGGCGTCGGCATCGCGGTCGGGGTATACGCGACGGCCGTGGGCGCCGGCGGCGGGTTCCTGTTTGCTCCTGTCCTCCTGACGCGGCACGTTGAGTCCAGTCCGGCCGAGGTCGCGCTTGCCTCGATGTGCCTCGTGCTCGCCTCATCGGGATTGGCGACCGTGCGGCTGGCACGACAGAAACGAATTGACTATCGCGCTGTCGGCATGGCGGCGGCGATCGCCGTCCCGGCCGGACTGATTGGCGCAACGGGAACGGCGCAGTTGCCACGTGAGATCTTCGCCCTTGGATTCACTGTCCTATTGGGCGGATTGGGCGGATATCTGATCTGGCGGCCAACCGGCAACGCTGGCGCCCTGGGACAACGCGGCTGGCGACGGATGATCCGAGACGGTCGCGGCGAGCGGTACCTCTACTGGATTCCAGTGCGTCGGTCGCTGGGCGTGATTGGCCTGACCTCGGTGCTGACATCGCTGGCCGGCATTGGCGGGGGATTGTTCTTCGCGACGATCACGATTCGTGTGATGCGTATGCCTGCCTGGCTTGGGGTGCCGGCCTCGCACGCGATCGTCAGCAGCATCGCTGTCGTCGTCGTGATCTTTCACGTCGCGACACAGCATTTCGGCGACCCGCTCAGCGATGTCCCGCCGCTATTGATCGGCGCGATGATCGCGAATCCGATCGGTCTCAGGGTCGCGTCGCGGATCCGGGAGTCCGTGCTCTCGCGACTGCTGGCGATTGGCATGCTGCTCGTCGCCGTCAGAGTCGCGTTCGAGGCGTTCTAGTCGACTGGGTCGACGTCGACCGACCAGCCGCGTCCGAGCTCCAGCCTCGACAGCAAGACCGACGGATTCTCGCCTTTGAGCAACACCTGGCGACGCCACAGGTCGCGGCGGCGCGCTGGATTGGCAGGCGCAGGTCCGATGACATCGACGACTGCGCCGGGTGTGGTGGCTCGTAGCGCGTCCAGTTCTCGAACGACTCGATCGGCTTCGCTGTCCGCTTCGGTCGCCGACGATCTCGACACCGTCAGACGCGCCAGGCGACCGTAGGGCGGATAGTCGAGCGCTGCGCGGAGGCGCATTTCCTGCTGGTAGAAGGCTTCGTAATCGTGCGCGGCCGCGGCGGTGACGGCGAAGTGATCCGGCGCGTAGGTCTGCACGATCACTCGGCCGCCCAACGCGCCTCGACCGGCCCGTCCCGCCACTTGCGATAGCAACTGGAATGTCCGCTCCGACGCCGTGTAGTCCGATTCCCGCAGCGACAGATCGGCGTTGACCACGCCGGCCACGGTCACGCGCGGCAGGTCCAGACCCTTGGCAATCATCTGTGTACCGATCAGCACCTGCGAGCGGCCTTCGGCGAACTCTCTGAGCAAGGTCTCGTGAGAGTCGCTGGAGGATGACGTGTCGCGATCCCAACGGGTAATCGGCACATCGCCCCAGCGCCGACGGACTTCTGCTTCCAGTTGCGCCGTACCGAAACTCATCGCCCCGATTCGCTCGTCATAGCAGGCGGGACACGAGTTGGGGACTGATTGTCGCTCGCCGCACTCGTGGCACTGCAGGTACGGACCGGGGCGATGCAGCGTCATGGAAATTTCGCAGCGCCTGCAGCCGACGGTCTCGCCGCAAGCTCGACAGACCAGCGCAGACATGCCGCGTCGATTGAGAAAGAGCAGCACCTGCTCGTCGCGGACGAGCGCATCTGAGATTGCGGCGTCAAGATCGCGGCTGAAGACCGAGCGGACGCCAGCGGCCAATTCCTCGCGCATATCGACGACATCAACGATGGGCTGGGGGATGACAATCGGTTCGCCTGAGCCCGACTGGATGCGGTCGGACAGGGTCAACAACCGACCGTCCTCAGACCTGGCAGCGGACATCGAGACCAGGTCCGGCGTCGCCGAGCCCAAGACGGTCACGACGCCCCAGCGACGCGCCATCTCCTGCGCCACGGCGCGGGCGTGATAGCGCGGCTGGGGATCGGTTTGCTTGTAGGTCCATTCGTGCTCTTCATCGAGAATCACGAGCGCCAGGTCTTGCATGGGTCCGAATAGCGCCGAGCGCGCGCCGACCAATACGCGCTTGGCTCCGGTCGCGACCTGTCTCCACTGATCGCGGGCTTCACTGCGCGACAATCCCGAGTGGCGCAGCGCGACCTGTCCGGGGAATCGCGCCTCGAACCGAGCGATGGTCTGCGGCGCCAGCGCAATCTCGGGCACCAGCACCACCACACCACCGCCGCCAGCGAGCGCATGCTCCGCCGCTGCCAGGTAGACCTCGGTCTTGCCGCTGCCCGTCACGCCGTGCAGCAGAAACGTTTCGCCCCGACCGGCGTCCAGCGAGCGAACGAGCTCGTTGGTGGCATTCCGCTGCGCATCGGTCAAGCTGGGCAGCGCGATCGGTGTCGAAGATGGTTCTGCGACTGTCACTGTCCGACGCCGGACCAGACCCATCTGCTCCAACGCGTCAAGGTCCGCTGAGTTCGCGTCCGTCATTGGTTTCGCTTCGGTCTCATCGACGCCACCCGAAGCGAGCAATCTCAAGACGGCGAGTTGCCTGCGCTCGGCGGCTGTGCGGCGAAGCGAGTTCGCGGCCGACCGGGCGTCCTCGGGATCAATAGCCAGACGGACGAACTCGCCATCGCGTATTGCCAACGACGTTGAGGCCAGCCAATTGTCCAGTGTTCGAGTTCCGCCCAGCGTCCGTGCGGCATCTGCGACGGCCACGTCTGCTTCGACTAGCAGGAGCAGGAGTTCTGCCGGTCGCGACGGCTTACTCATCGGCCACGAGTCGATCAGTTCCCGAAGCTGCTGATCCGTTATGGAAAGTTCTAGTCGCTTCGGGGTCAAGGGTGCGACAGGCATGATCGGCCGAAACGTCGATGCCGACTTGCGGGCTCTGGATGGGGCGCCGGGCGGCAGGAAGAGCGACACACAGGCCGAAATCGGGGCCAGGTACTGCGCCGCGAGCCAGTTCGCCAGTTCAAGCTGCTGCTGGCTCAGCAGCGTCCTCGGATCGAGCACGTGGCTAATCTCGCGCGGCTCGGCCACTTCCGATTCCGAAGCGACCTCCAGGACGATGCCTAATGCCCATTGCGTTCGCCAGGGCACGACGACCGACATGCCGCGCCGAATGGCCATGCCGCCAGGCACGGCGTATGTGAACGCCCCGCGCTGTGGACTGCCACTGAGGACCGCCACCTCGGCGTATCGGTCGGTCATCGATCATCGGTCATAGTTCATATTGTCGCGCCGGTGCTAGCGTCACTCGCAGCGTGACTCTCAAAGTTGACGAAGGCGAGTACCGGATGTCCAGTGATGTCTCCGAGGATGCGGTCAGCGAGCAGCCGTTTGATGGTATTCGGGTCGTCGAGTTTGGACAGTTCGTCGCCGTGCCGTTCGCCGCGCAACTGCTGTCCGAGGGTGGCGCCGAAGTGATCAAGATTGAATCACTTGAGGGCGACCCGACTCGCCGCCTGGCGCAGCTCGCGCCGATGGAGTCGCGCATCTTTCTGTCGCGCAATCGCGGCAAGCGGTCGTTGCCCTTGCATCTGCGTCACGACGACGCGGCGGCGATTATCGATGCGCTCCTGAGCCGAGCCGATGTCGCGATGATGAACTTCAGGCCGGGCCTGGCTGGGCAAATCGGGCTCGACGCCGACACGCTGCGAGAGAAGTACCCGCGCCTGGTCATCGCGACCGTGACGCCTTTCGGCCGCTATGGACCGGATGCCGGACTCGCTGGGATGGACATCGTCGTGCAGGCGCGCAGCGGCTTGATGGTTGCAAACGGCCGTCAGCACGACGGCCGTCCGATGAGCGGCGACCCCGTCAGCGCCGACTACATGGCCGCGATGTCGCTGTCCTTCGGGATCGCGTCGGCGCTGTTGCGGCGCACGAAGACCGGGAAGGGCGGCGAAGTGCATGCGTCACTGATGCAGGCCTCAATGACGCTGAACAACAATCAGATGATGCGCGTGGAGTCGGTCGATGGTCCGATTCACGCTGACTCGAAGGAACTGTTGGCCGGGCTGCGCGAACGAGGCGCCAGCTATGACGAACAGCGCGCGGCGCAGCCGTCGGCGCGAGCTCGGACCATGGCCGACATCTACTTCCGCACGTACACGACGGCCGACGGTTGGATGGCGATCGCCTGCGGGAGTCGTCGCCTGCGGGCTTGGTTCATTGAGGCGATCGGTCTCACCGACCCGCACGCCGGTGATGAAGTCGCCAGCGAGGACTACTACGCCAATCTCCAAGTCGCCGCTGAACAGCGAATATCGGAGCGGACGACTGCCGAGTGGGAGGCCACGCTCGCGGAGGCGGGCGTCCCGGCGTCGCGAGTGCTGTTGCCCTTTGAGATCCTGGACGATCCACAGGCGGCCGCCAACGACATGCTCTACAACCTCGAGCACCCAGAGATCGGCAATGTGCGCCTGCTGGCGCCACCGGTCGCACTGGACAACGCCGGTTTCCAGCAGCCAACTCCGGCGAAGCCATTCGCCAGCGAGACTCGCGACATTCTCGGCGAGCTTGGATTCGGCGACGCGGAGATCGACGCGCTCGTGGAATCGAGTGTCACGCGCGACGCGATCTAGGAACCCTCTGAATAGCTCCCGTCGGCGGCCGATCGCCCCCCCCTTCAGCCCCCCGTTCTGGCCGGGGGCAGGCTTTTGGCAGCTTCCCCCGCGAGGAGACCTGTGATTTAGTCCTATTCTCCCCCCTTGCGGGGGAGATGCCGCAGGCAGAGGAGGGTTCTCCAACTCGAGGCCTATCTGGTCGCTGTCGGAGGACCCCCCCTCTGTCACTCCGTGACATCTCCCCCGCAAGGGGGGGAGAGCGGAGAGCCAGGAATCCTGGAGTAAGTAACGGTGCTCGCGGGGGCTGTGGTCAGTCCGACAGCTTGCGCATTTGCGGGAAGAGGATGACGTCACGGATTGACTGGGAGTTTGTCAGCAGCATGGCGAGACGATCCATGCCCATGCCCAGACCTCCGGTCGGCGGCATGCCGTGCTCCAGCGCGACGATGAAGTCTTCGTCGAGCAACTCGGCTTCGTCGTCGCCGGCGTCTTTGAGCCGCAACTGCTCTGCGAAGCGCTGGCGTTGATCGACCGGATCGTTGAGCTCGGTGTAGGCGTTGGCCAGTTCCCAGCCACCGACGAACAGTTCGAACCGTTCCACCAGTGTCTGGTCGTACTCGGTGCGCTTGGCCAGGGGAGAGATGGCGACGGGGTAGTCGAGCAGGAAGGTCGGCTGCTGCAAATGGGGCTCGACTCGTTCCGAGACAAGTTCGTCGAACAGCTTGCCCCAGCCGGCGTCGGGCGGAATCGCGACGCCGCTATCTCGCAACAGTTCTTCCATCGCCTCGACGGTTGGATAGTCGCGGAAGTCGACACCGACATGCTGTTTCACCGCGTCGACCATCGTGATTCGCGCAAATGGCGGCGTGAAATCGATCTCGCCTTCACGCCAGGGCACGGTTGTAGAGCCGGTGACATCGGTTGCGATGTTGGACAACGCGGCTTCGACCATCTCGGCGACTCCGTGGTAGTCGGTGTAAGCCTCGTAGCTCTCAAGCATCGTGAACTCGGGATTCCAGCGATTGCCGACGCCCTCGTTGCGGAATACGCGGCCGATCTCGTAGACCTTGTCGAATCCACCGACGATCAGGCGCTTCAGGTGCAGCTCGAGCGCGATGCGTAGCTGGCGCGGCTCGTCGAGCGCGTTGAGGTGGGTGAGGAAGGGACGCGCCGCAGCGCCGCCGGCCTCAGCCTGCAAGACCGGCGTCTCGACTTCGAGGAATCCTCGAGCGTCCATGAATTGGCGCATCGCTGACACGATCAGCGATCGGGTGCGCAGGATTCTCTTGGCCTCGTCGTTGGCGATCAGGTCGAGGTAGCGTTGGCGGTAGCGAGTCTCCACATCCTGCAACCCGTGGTACTTCTCGGGCGGCGGTCGCAACGTCTTTCCCAGCATGGCAACCGAGTCGGCCTGAACGGAGATCTCGCCTCGGCGGGAGCGAATCAGTGGACCGGAGGCCTCGAGGAAATCTCCGAGGTCGAACGCGGACAGCAATGACCACGAATCGTCCAGGGCCTTCTTGCTGGCCAGTATTTGGATCTGGCCTGACTCGTCTTCAATGTCGACAAACGCGATCCGTCCCATGTTGCGCATCGCGGCGATCCGCCCGGCGAGGGTCACCCGTGGACCGTCAGTGTCAGGCGCTTCGGCTTCGTGAGTCTCAAAGATGGCGATGGCGTCGCCGATGGAGTGCGACCTGGCGGTGCGGGGCGGATACGGATCCAATCCTTGATCACGCAGCGACTCGGCCTTCTGCCTGCGCTCGGCGATGATCTCCCGCAGACGGCGACTCGCGGATGCCGGGGATGCCGGCGCATCGACCGTCTCGGGTATCGGTTCGGAATCTGTCGCATTCACTTCGGACGCTCCCTCGTTACGGGCGCGCCATTCGCGCCGGACGCCTGTCGGCGGTCTCCTGACCGCCGCACTGAGGTTGAGCAGGGGCTGAGCGGGAGACCGCGCGCGATTACGAAATTGCCTTGACCTTGAACTTGCGCACACCGGTCGGCGTCTCGACTTCCACCGTGTCCCCGATTCTCGCGCCCAGCAACGCTTTGCCGACCGGCGACTCATCGGAGAGAAAGCCGTTCTTCGGATCGACCTCGGCCGGCCCGACGATCCGATAGTTGAGATCGGTTCGTTTGGGCAAGGGCCTCACGGTCACCGTGGAGCCCAGGCGGACGGTGTCGGAGCCCAGAATCTCCTGTTCGTCGATCACCTCGGCTGCTGAGATCACCGCTTCGATTTCCTGGATCCGGCCTTCGATGAAGGCCTGTTCGTTCTTGGTCTCGCTGCCGTCGCCCTCGTCACGAGCGCCGGGCGAGTCTTCGCGAGTTTGCTGAATTAGCTCTGCCGCTTCTCGGCGGCGTTCCATCAGCTTGAGCAGCTCATCTCGCAACCGCTGCAGACCTTCTGCTGTGATTGGCACCGACCGTCTGAGTACCACGAGTCCTGCCTGACCGCTCGATCCTACGTAAAGTCGAATTACTTTATGGCACGCTACGATAGCATCCAACGTTGAAAAATTTGCCTCCCACGCTGAGGCATGCATGTAACGTGCGTCACACTTTCACAATCATCGTTATTTCGGCATTGATCGGCGCGATTTGCGGCGCCGTCGTGGTTGTGATCTTTGGCTCCAACGACCAGGCATCGCAGGAGGAATTGGATGCCGCCATCGTGGCCGCGGTGGAGTCGGCCGTGGCCGAAGCCGTGGACCGAGCGATGCAACAGTCGGCGAGCGAACTCGCCGCCCAGTTTGACGACAGCTGGTCAATGCAGCGGCGGCAGATCGCCGAGATTTTCGAGCGAATCTCGGAGTCTGTTGTGGTCATTGATGCAGAAGGGCCGGAACGCACGAACGACGAAGGCGTGATCGTCGTGCCGGCAGCACTCGCGACAGGCTTCGTGCTCGACGAAGCCGGGCACATCGTGACGGCGGCCCACGTCCTGGAGGGCATGAACCGATTCACCGTGATCCTGCCCAACGACGACCGTCTGCCTGCTCAACGCGTCGGCGACGATCGCCCGTTCTCGGATGTGGCCGTTTTGCGCATCGACCTCGATGAGGCGGATGTCGAGCTGATCGTTCCCAGTTTCGGCAACTCCGATTCGGTTGACGCCGGTGAGACGGTGCTGGCGATTGGCAATACGCTTTTGGGACAAGAGATCGCGGTGACGGTCGGCGTCGTCAGCGATCCAGATACCACGTTCTTCCGAGAGCGCTATGAGCAGGACAATCTGATCCAGACCGATGCTGCACTCAATCACGGCAACAGCGGCGGCATCCTGGTCGACCTGGACGGCAACATCATCGGCATGACAGCAGTAATCGCTCGCGAAACCCACGACGGCGACTTCGTTGACGGAGTCGGCTTCGCCGTGCAGATCGATCCGGTGCTCGAAGTGGCGCGTGCGATCGCCGAAGACGGCTTCTACCCCAGGCCCACATTCGGCGTCATCAACGAGCGCTTGCTGACGCCCACCGCAGCCGTGCAACTCGATCTGGAAGTGACCGAAGGATCATTCTTGATCGAGCTGGAACGACTCGGCGCGTTCGCCAGAGCCGGGATCAGGCCTGGTGACGTGTTGCGTGAACTCAACGGCATGCCAATCAACGCCGACAACCCGTTTCTGAATAGCCTCAAGACATTGCGTCCCAACGTGCCGGTGATCGTCCATATCTACCGCGGCGGCGAAGAGTATCGACTCAGCATCGCGCCCGACTTGCGAGCGCCGTGACGACCCCGGGCGGCGGCGATTGGCAGCCGCGACCTGTACGGCGGATCGGAGAGCCGCCAGCGCAACCGACGAGTCGTCCGCGACGCGCTCGGCGTCCACCACAAGCGGCGCCGTTTCAGCCGACACCAGCCGAACCTCCACCTCCCGTGCCCGCGCCGGCCAGGCGATTGAGACAACCTGGACCTCCGGGATCAGGGTCTGGCCGAACAGGCGCGCCAACGGGCGGTCGCGGACTCGGCATCATGCTGGTGCTGATCATCGCGTCCCTGTTGGTCGCGGTCGTCATCGTTCTGTTCTTCGAGCCCGGGCTGATCGACACGAGCTTCAACACCGAAGACGAACCTCAGTCACTGTCGGCGGACGTAGGATCGGAATCGCTCGCGCCGGTTTCCTTCGAGGGACGCTTGATGGAGCAGGCGCCGCGAATCCCCGACGTGCTCGGCGCCGCCTCACCGATCTATGAAATCCGCTCGTCCGACGGCCGGATCGGGCCATTCGAGTTCACACTGCGCCTGACCAATCCCACCCAGGACGCGCGCAATCTTGGCGCCTACACCTGGAACGAGGAGGATTGGGTTCGGCTCGGCGACGCCGTGCTCAGCAGTGACGGCAGTTCGGCCCGGATCCTGCTCAGCCAATCGCCCGACAACCTGGCGATCCTGCGGCGTCTTCAGTTCCGCGACGTGATCGCCGGGCGGGTGCCTCGCGGAGAAGAGCCGCAATCCATCCTGGCCGGTTCGCTGACGATCGTGCACCCCGATGGCTGGCAACCCGGCGGCGATGGCTCGCTGCTGGGACAGGTCGAGTTCCCTGCGGCGGCGGCGAGTACGCAAAGCGTCTGGCCAACGGTCTTCGCTACCGCCGATCAGGCCGAATTAGTAAACGACATTCTGGCTTCCGACAACCTGCGGCGTCAGCACATTGCCAATATTCAGCACGCCATCAAGAGTCACCAATACGACGGCGTCGACATTCAATATCTGAACGTTTCGCCGGCGCTTCGATCCCAGTTCACGTCGTTTATCAGCGAACTGGCCGATCGACTGCACCGCGAGGATCGCGGGCTGTCAGTTCACATCCCAATTAGCGCATCCGGCGGGATCGGCGAAGGCGCGTATGACCTGTCGCAGCTTGGCGCCTCCGCAGACTTCATCGTGATCGAACCGCCGCTTGATCCAACGGTGTTCCAGGCGTCAATCGATGCGTCATTGCCCACGCTGTTGCAGCGGATTCAATCGAACAAGCTGCTGCTGACGCTTCGGTCCAATGCCGTTGTCCGTACGTCGTCCGGGTTCAGCGAAACATCGCAGCGGGGGGGCTTAGACATCGCATCGCAGCTCAGCATCCGCGAGCCCGGACCCTATCGGCCCGGGCTCCGCGTCACCCTGCAGGGCAACTCGATCATGCTGGACTCACTCTCAGGAGGACTGCGTTGGGACAACGTCAACCGCGTCGTGACCTTCACCTACCCCGACCAGACGGGCTCGGCCGTGACCATCTGGATTCACAATCGCTTCAGCGCCGCTTTTCACTTGCAGGTGGTGTCGCAATTCGAGCTGGGCGGCGTCTACATCAGCAACGCATCCGCCGACGAGTCGAACGCGAATCTCTGGCCGGCGATCGCCGCGTTCTTCGAATCGGGCATTCCCGACTTGCGCCTGCCCAACGCGATCCTGTTCGATCCCATTTTCAGCGTCGAGGCCGGAGAACTCTCCGGCAACAGCGGCAGCGGTTGGCAGTTCTGGGATCTTCCTTCTGAACCCGGTGACTATCGGGCGCAGCTCGTCGTCTCGGACGGTGATGTTCGCGTCGGGCACGTGATTACTGTGCCGGTGCGGGCCGAGGAGCAGGAATAGTGGCGCAGTCCCACGCTCGAGTAGTCGGGGGCGCGCTGGCCGGAAGACGCCTGCGCTCTCCGGCTACTGGAACGCGACCGGCCACGGCAATCGTCAGATCGGCGATATTCGACCGGCCTGAGATTCGCGACCTCGTTGAGGGCGCGCGGGTGCTCGATCTGTATGCCGGCGCTGGATACCTGGGCATCGAGGCGCTCAGTCGCGGCGCTGCGTCGGTCGACTTTGTGGAGCGAAACGGTCCGGCCTGCGCGGTCATTCGGCGAAACCTCGATTCGCTCGGCCTGACCGACCTCGCGCGCGTCCACCGACTGCCGGTCGAACGCTGCTTCTCGCGAATTCTTTTGGACCCTGACCTGATCTTCATCGACCCTCCCTACCAGGTCGACGCCCTGCCCGTGATTGAGACCTTCGCCGAGCGAGCCGCCCTTCCGCAGGGCGCATTGGCCGTCTGGCGGCGCTTGACCAGGGCGTCGGGAGGCGTGCCTCCGCCACCGGAACGCATCGGCGGACTAGTCCGAATTGATCAACGGCGCTATGGTGACGGCGCTATCGACACGTATCGCGCGGAGGCACAACCATGACAATCGCGCTCTACCCAGGCGGCTTCGACCCCCTCACCAACGGACATCTCGACATTGTGCAACGGGCAGCGTCGATGTTCGACGAGGTCGTCATGGCTATCTATCCGCGCTCTAGCGAGACATTTGATGTTGACGAGCGCCTCGCCATGATCGAGGGCGCCACGAAGCACTGTCCCAACGTCCGCGCCGCCCAGTTCACCGGCCTGGTCGTGAACTTCGCCGACGAGGTCGGCGCCAGCGTGCTGGTCCGTGGGATCCGCGCCGTGACCGGCTTCGAGGCTGAGTTCGACATGGCGTTGATGAACAAAAAGATTGCGCCGCACATCGAGTCGGTCTTCCTGATGGCCGGCCATCAACACCTCTTCATCTCAGCCAGCCGAATCCGGGAGCTTGCCTCCCTGAGACATCCAGTAGATGATCTGGTGCCGCCAAACGTGGCCAAGAAACTGGTCGCGCGGTACGGTCCGCCGATTCGCTAGGTTCTCGGTTGCGTTGAAACTAGGTTCCGAGTTTCTCCGCCCCCGGAGGTTTTCTCGAACGTGCAGCATTCCGTCATTCCCGCTCTCCGCCGCGGGAATCTCGATGAGTGCTGCACAGACGCCCGAACCTGAGGCGCCGTGCCCGTTTCAATCGCTCAGATGACTCCTGGCTGTCGTGCCGAGCACAACGAGATACCCGCGGCGAAGCGCGGGTATGACGGAGATTCCTTGGGCTGGAATGACAGCTTGGCTGCGACCGCCGATATCGGCGATACGCCAGGAGTCTGCGCTACAGTCGAACGAGGCGAGGTATTGGGGAGGAGCTCACCATCGACCTCCTGGAACTGATCGACCAAATTGAAGCCGCGGTGATTGCCGGTCGGCGCAGCCGGTTTGGATCGGGTTGGACCGTTGATCGCGAGCAGTTGCTCGACCTCATTGACCGCCTGCGCATGGCCGCGCCGGCCTCGGCCGATCAGGCCCAACGCCTGCTGCAAGAGCGCGAGCGCTTGCTCAAGCAAACGCAGGAAGAGGCCGCAATCCTCGCGCAACAGGCGCGGCAAGATGCCGAGCACCAGATCTCCGTGCATGAGCTGGTGCAAGCCGCTGAGTCGCGCGCCCAGAGCATCGTCGACCAGGCGCATCACTCATCGACGGAGACGGTTACGCGCGCCAATCAGGAAGCAGCCGCCGTGCGCGGTCAGGCGACGACGGAGGCTGTTTCGCAGGCGCTCGAGGCGGACCGCTACTCGATGGAAATGCTGCGACGGCTGCATGACCAACTGCGCTCGATGCAGACGTCGGTTTCAGGCGCGCTTGATCAACTTGATCTCAAGGTCGAGCAGGGCGAGCATTCGCAGGCCATTGACCAACGCGACGACGCCGCTCGCCGCGCACTCACGAATGAGTTCTAGCGCGGCGAACGGCCTCGACAGCCGTTCGCAGTAATCGTCCGCGCGTTAGTCGCCGACGGCGGCGAGTTGCGGCTGCGGCGCCAATGGGCGCCCAACTGCCTCGCCGACCTTCTCGAGCGAGCGCATCAGCGAGTCGAAGTTCTCGAGCGTCAGGGACTGCGGTCCGTCCGACAGCGCATGGTCGGGATTGGGATGCACTTCGATCATGAGGCCGTCTGCGCCCACGGCCATTGAGGCACGCGCCATCGGCTCGACCAGGTACCAGTGACCGGTGCCGTGCGCCGGGTCGCTGATGATCGGCAGGTGGCTGAGTCGCTGGACGACGGGAATCGCCGAGAGATCGAGAGTGTTGCGTGTCGCGGTTTCGAAGGTGCGGATGCCGCGTTCGCAAAGGATGACATCGCGGTTGCCCTTGGCCATGATGTACTCGGCCGCGAGCAGCCACTCGTCGATCGTGGCTGAGAGGCCGCGCTTGAGCATGACCGGCTTGCGAGCCAGGCCGACCTCGTCGAGCAGCATGAAGTTCTGCATGTTGCGTGTGCCGACTTGCAGGATGTCGGCGTAGCGAGCTACGAGCTCGACATCGCGCGCTTCCATGACCTCGGTGATTACCGGCAGCCCGGTCTCTTCGCGAGCGGTCGCGAGGTGCTGGAGGCCCTCTTCGCCGAGTCCGCGGAAGGCGTATGGCGAGGTGCGCGGCTTGAATGCGCCGCCGCGCAGGATCTGCGCGCCCGACGCGGCCACGGACTTGGCGGTCGTGACCATGTGCTCTTCGCTCTCGATGGAGCAGGGACCGGCCATGACGACCATCTTGCCGCCGCCGATCTCGACGCCGCCGACATTGATCACAGTGTCGTTCTTCTGGAACTCGCGGCCCGTCAGCTTGTAGGGACGGGAAATCGCGATGACCTCGTCGACGCCGCTCATCCGGCTCATCGAGGCGCGGATGTCCGGGTCGCCGATCACACCGACGGCGCCGATCACGACGCGTTCCTTGCCCGGTGAGAGGTGCCCCTCGAGGTTGACTTCCTTCAGTCGTGCGAGCACGCCGCGAATCTCTTCGTCGCTCGCGCCCATTCTCATCACAATCAGCATGTTGTTACCTTCTCGCTCGTCTGGTATTGAGTACTGGTCTCACGCTTGAATCTTCGCAGGAATCTGCCGCACGAACGTTAATCGTCCGTATTCGCTGTCAAATCCGGTCGCAACACCCGCGCCCCGCGCAGATACACGTGCTCCACTTCGTCCTGACGCAGCGGCGTGTTGACGTGCAACAGAATCCGCAAACAGGACGGAAGTGAACCCGGCACCTGCATTTCGTGACCGCACATCAGCGCAGCGTCAGTCCAATTGAACGTGCGTCTGGCGACCACCGCCGGGAACTCGGCGTTGAGATCCGGAGTGGTAGTGAACCAGACCGACGCGACCTCGCTGCCATCGATCTCGTTGCGGACGATCATCTCGCCCAACAGCTCTTCGGTCGCATCGAGGATGTCGTCGCGTGAATTATTCGACACGGTCGTGGCGCCGCGAATGCCTCGCAGACGCCAAACAGCCTCAGATTCACGGTTCGACATCGTCAGGTGCTCAGTCGTTCAGTGCGGTCAGGAATGAAACGGGCGGGTGGTGCAGCAGTGCGATCAGCGCGACGACATTGTCCGTCGGCACGCGATCTAGCGACCGGCTTCAAAGATGCCGGCCGCGGAGATATAGACGCAGCTAACGAATAGCAGTTGTCCCAGAGGGCGCCTGGTACTCATTCGCTTGTCTCTTCGCTCCGGCGGCCGGTGACCACCTCAAGGTATCGTTCGACGGCTTCAGCACGGCCATCAACCAGCGCCGACGCAATCGTCGAGGTCAGCGCTGAGCCGATGATAGCAGCCGGAACCAATTTTCCGACTTCCTCGACGTGCGCTCGCCGGCTAATGCCAAAGCCAACTGCCAACGGAGTATCAGTCAACGCTCGAACACGGCCGACAAACGCCTCGAAGTCGGCGGCGACCTGGTCGCGGGCTCCGGTCACACCCGTCAGTGATACTAGATAGATAAACCCAGACGCCCGCTCCGCGACGGCCGCGATTCGTTCCTCGGTGGACGTCGGAGCGAGCAGATAGATCATCGAGATGCCATGACGGGCGAACGCCTCGCGCGCCGCGTCCGACTCATCGACGGGGAGATCGACGACGATGACGCCGTCGGCGCCGGCCTCGGCGGCCCGCTGCGCTAGCGGCTCCATCGGCCGGCCCACCGCGGCGCCAGGCTCATCTGCGTAATTGCTTGCTGACGACCCGAAGGACAGGAAGGGATTGAGATAGCCCATCAGCGTGATCGGAGCGTCGGGCGACATCTGGCGGGCGGTGCGAACCGCGTCAAGGGCAGTCTCCAGCGTTGCGCCGGCGGCCAGCGCGACGGTGTACGCCTCCTGGTGCGCCGGCCCGTCGGCGATCGGATCGGAGAAGGGAACGCCGATCTCCAGGCCACCGGCGCCTCCTCGAAGTGCCGCCCGAATCAGTTCGGGCGTCTCTTCCGGCGATGGAAATCCGGCAGTCAGGAAGGGAAAGACCAGCGGCCCATCGCCGCTCACGGCTGAGGCCGCGAAGGCGTCCCGATATCGCTTCCCAAGTTCAGTCATCCCGCCCCCCAACCGAGCTGTTGCCACAGCGTCGCCAAGAATCCGATTACGTTAAAGCCAAAATGCGCCATTGACGCCGCCGTCAACGATCCGGTGCGCACATACACGACCCCTAGTATCACCCCCGCAATCGCAAACGGAATCAGGCTGCCCAAATCGGCGTGCAACGCGGAGAACACAGCAGCCGAGACCAGGAACGCCGGAATCATCCCCCAATAGGGTTTCAATCCACCGAGCACAAAGCCTCGCGCAAACGCTTCCTCGTAGATCGGCGCGCAGACGATCACCAGGATCCCGAGCGCAATCATGACCGAGGTGTGGACGAAGAGCCGCTCGTCGTCAATCGTCGACTGCGGCTCCAACGAGTCAACCCCAGCCACACTCACGATCGCCGTGTAGGCGAATAGCACCGCGTAGATCGCAATCAGTCCGCCGACTGCCCAGGCAACATCGGACGAAGTCGGCCGGCGCCACGCGACCACGTCCGTTCGCTGTTTGCGGCGCATGATCAGGCGCGGCAGCACGAGCCAGCCGATCAGACCCGCCGTGCCTTGTCCGACGACGAAGATGAGCAAACCGAGCTCGCTCGTCGCCTCACTCGTGTCATCGATCGTCCCGACGATCAGGCCCGTCACCAGCAGGACGACCAGCCAGGCCAGGGTGCAGAGCAATCCCCAACCGACGAGCTTGAATCCTTCCAAGCCCTGATCTTCGGGCTCTTCATCCAATGACGTGTCATTGAGTTCTGGTAGCTGTGTCATCCCACTCCATACTCCATCAACAGGAGGACTGTGACACCCAGATTCCAACCAGCGTGCGCCATCGCGGGAGCGGTCAAGTGTTTCGTGCGAAGGTAGACAATGCCGAGAATCACGCCAAAGACGGCGAACGGGATGAGGACGCGCAGATTGAAATGGACTGCAGAGAAGAGCGCCGCGCTGAGCAGAATCGAAGGCACGAGCCACCAGACTCGATTGAGTCCGCCGAGCATGAACCCGCGGAAGAAGGTCTCCTCGACGAAGGGCGCGACGATCACGGCGAGAACGGCGAACAGCGCGGCGTGCCACCAGGCGAAGAACACAACTACGTTGGAGCCTTGAGGAGGCTGAACCGGTAGCGCCCATTCCCAGCCGGCCCAGGGAATGATCTCCCAATAGGCGAACCAGATCCCGACCATCACCGCCAGTCCAACTCCGACCCAGGTGAAGTCCTGCCGGTTCGGGCGGCGCCAGGCAACCACCTCTGAAGCGTGGTGGCGTCGCAGAATCCAGCGAGGAGTCACGACCCAACAGATCAGGCCAATGATGTTACTTCCCGTCAAGCTGACGACGAAGTACCACTGCCAACCCCAGGCTTCGTAGGCATCCGTCCAGAGCAGCAAGACGGTCCATCCTGCGACACCGACGACAGTGAGCACCACGAGAAGCAAGACCCGGACCGGCATGCGTGCGCGGCCCAGGCTCCGAGGCGCCTGTTCGACGGCAACTGGCGCCGGTAGATCAAGCCAGGTTTCGGGTGCGTAGGAGGTCGGAGCAGGGACTGACTGGCCCGCCGGTTGCGCGACCAGCGTCATCGTCGACTGTTGGTCGGCAGGCCTCGCGATCAGGCCGACCGCATCAACGGACATCAGTTTGCCCGCGATGCCAGCGCGTCCCGGACGATTTCCACATCCTTGTCACCACGACCCGAGAGGCCGAGCAGAATCGTCTCATCGGGACTCATCCTTGGCGCGATCTTTGCCGCATAGGCGATGGCATGCGCCGTCTCCAACGCCGGGATGATGCCCTCGGTTTCGGACAGCAGTTGCAGACCATCGAGCGCTTCATCGTCGGTCACCGAGACGTACTCGGCGCGTTCGGTCAGCATCAGCCAGGCGTGCTCGGGACCCACACCGGGGTAGTCGAGACCGGCCGAGATGGAGTGCGCCTCGGTGATCTGTCCGTGTTCGTCCTGCAAGACGTAGGTGCGGGTGCCATGCAGCACACCGGGCGACCCTGCCGTGAGCGTCGCCGCGTGGCGAGCCTCCAGGCCCTCGCCGGCCGCCTCGACACCGATCAGCCGCACCGGATCATCGAGGAATGGATGGAACAGACCAATCGCGTTGCTGCCGCCGCCAACGCAGGCGATGGCGACGTCGGGCAGCTTGCCGATCTTTTCCTGGATCTGATCCCGAGCCTCAAGCCCAATGCACGACTGAAGTTCCCGCACGATCATTGGATACGGATGCGGCCCAATGGCGCTGCCGATCAGGTAGTGCGTCGTGCGGACGTTTGTGACCCAGTCTCGGATTGCTTCATTAATCGCGTCCTTGAGCGTGCGCGCGCCGGAATGGACCGACACGACCTCTGCTCCGAGCAGCCCCATGCGGAACACGTTCAGCGCCTGGCGTCGCACATCTTCCGCGCCCATGTAGACGATGCATTCGAGGCCGAATCTCGCGCAGGCCGTCGCTGTGGCGACACCGTGTTGACCGGCGCCGGTCTCGGCAATGATCCTCGGCTTGCCCATCCGCTTGGCCAGCAGCACCTGACCGATCGCGTTGTTGATCTTGTGCGCGCCGGTGTGGGCAAGGTCCTCCCGCTTAAGCCAGATCTGCGCTCCACCCAGTTGTTCCGACAACCGCTCAGCGTGGGTCAGCGGCGTCTCGCGTCCGACGTAGTTCTTGAGCAGGCCGTTCAGCTCTGCATGGAACTCGGGATCATCCTGAGCCTCGACCCATGCTTCCTCCAGCTCGGCCAGCGCCGGCATCAACGTCTCCGGCGCGAATTGCCCGCCGAACGGACCAAATGCTCCGCTTTCCTTGACCACTGCGCTACCCACCCTTCGCCGCCGCGATAAACGCGCGGATTTTGTCTCGATCTTTGGCCCCGTCGGTTTCGACACCCGATGACACGTCGACGGCCCAGGGCCGCACCGAGCGGACTGCCTCGCCGACATTTTCTGGATTGAGACCACCGGCCAGCAACAATGGCCGCGACGCGGCGACCTCGGCCGCCAGCGACCAATCGATCCGCTGACCGGTTCCGCCACCCTGCTTCGACTTGGCGTCGAGCATAGTCATGGTGTTTGGCGCGCGATCGATCTCTCGAAGCACGGCGGCGGCGTCCATGCCCTCTGCCACGTGAACGGCGCGAATAACGGCTCGGCGAATGCGACCCGCGAGCGCCGGATGCTCGCCGCCGCTGAGCTGCACCAGGTCAAGATCTACGCGATCCAGCACCCGTTCGATCTCATCCACCGACTGTCGCGCGAATACACCGACAAGCAACGGTTGGCCTGCCGCATGGCGTTCGCGTTCGGCGGTCTCTGTGCTCGATTCCAGGATCTCGACTCTCGGACCGAGTTCGCGTCTCACTGCCCGAGCGACCTTGATATCGATGCGCCTCGGCGCGTCGGCGAAGATCATGCCGATCAGGTCGGCCCCCGCCTCACGCGCCCAGACCGCATGCTCGACCGCGCGCACGGAGCAGATTTTGACAAACGTCATCGTCCCAGCAACTCTCGCGCTTTGGCATGTGGATCCGCTGCCGAGGCCAGCGCCTCACCGATCAGGACGGCATTGACACCGCAGGCTTCCATCCGCCTCATGTCCTCTCGCGTGCGCACGCCGCTCGCGGCGACGACTGGGACCGAAACTGGAATCTTGTCCCGCAATCGCTCAGTCGTGCCCAGGTCCTCTTCAAATGTATGCAGATTCCGGTTGTTGATCCCGATGGCGGCAGCGCCGGCATCGAGCGCCATCGAAGTTTCCATCTCGTCCGTGACTTCAACGAACGCTGTCAATCCGAATTCCTCGCCGGCCCGCGACAGCTCCGCGAGTTCCCTGGCGCTCAGCGTCTTGGCGATCAGCAAGTAGGCATCTGCGCCGAGCGCCGCCGCTTCCGCAACCTGATACGCATCGACGTGAAACTCCTTGCGCAGCAGCGGAAGTCCGCTGCCCGCGAGCGCCTCTGACGCCGCGCACAGGTCATCGTCGGTGGCGAAGAATGCCGGTGAGGTGAGCACAGAGACAGCGATCGCGCCGATGTCTCGATAAATCCGGGCCAGTTCAGCCGGCACAAGATCGGGAGCGAAGAGTCCTTTGGATGGAGATCCACGCTTGATCTCCGCCATGAGGCCAACACCGGGCCTATTCAGCGCCTCCACGAAGTCGTTTCGCGATTGCCGTGCAGCGGCTAACTCGCGAAGCTTTTCGATCTGCCTCGCCATCTTTCTCTGCTCAACAGCGGCGCGGGTGTCGGCGACGATGCCCTCGAGAACGGACGCCATTATGTCGCGTCCTGTGCTTCGGTTGCGGCGCTGATCGCCTGGGAGCGCTCGACCCAGAGCTCCAGCTTACGCAGGGCTCGCTGGTCGTCGATGCACTCCGCCGCCCGGCTGACGCCCTCAGCGAACGTCGGCACTTCCTCGGCTGCAAGCAGTCCGGCCGCTGCGTTGAGCGTGACGAACCCGGTCAGCGCCGATGTCTTGCCGCCGAGCACTTCACGCATCATGACGGCCGACTCACTGGCGGTCTCTCCGCCGCTGACGGCGGACAACGGAACAGGACGAATCTGGAAGTCCTGCGGCGACACCGTGAACTCGGTCAGTTCTTCCCCGTCGACCTGCCAACAGCTCGTCTCACCCGATGGCGAGACCTCGTCCAGGCCCTCCTGTCCGTGGACGACCAGTCCGCGACGCACTCCGAGTCGTCCCAACGCTGCGGCCATCAATGGACCAAGCTCGGGCCTCGCGACACCGATCAGTTGATGCGTTGCTCGTGCCGGATTGGTCAACGGGCCGAGGATGTTGAACACGGTTCGGATTCCGATTCCCCGGCGAATCGGAGCGACGAATCGCATTGATGGATGAAATGACTGCGCAAAGAGGAATCCGAATCCGACTTTACGAATCAGGCTGGCAGCCTGGTCAGGCTGGAGTGCGATCTGACCTCCCAGCGCTTCCAACACGTCGGCGCTGCCAACGCTGGACGACATCGCTCGATTGCCGTGCTTGGCGACAGGCACGCCGCATCCCGCGAGCACGAAGGCGGCCGCCGTGGAGGAGTTGAACGTGTGCTTGCCCGACCCGCCGGTGCCGG
This sequence comes from Dehalococcoidia bacterium, assembly GCA_965261715.1. Lineage (GTDB taxonomy): Bacteria > Chloroflexota > Dehalococcoidia > Bin125 > Bin125 > Bin125. Next base: position 791,485 of record OZ253471.1, on the reverse strand, counting down.
CGGTGTCGGCCAGGCGCGGCAGGTCTGACAGGTCGACGCGTAGGGCGTGCTCGCGCATCGCCCGCGCGAGTCCCACGACCTCGTCAACCGACTCGCCCTTCATCCGCAGCCCGGTCAGCAGCGCGGCTGCCTGGATTAGATCCGCCTCACCCGACATCAGAGCGTCCATCGCCCCAGACGCTTCGGCGTCGGACAGGCTGCGCCCTTCGTCGATCACTGCCGCCAGCGCCGCTCCGAGGTCGGTGTTAGGCACGGTGGTAGGCCTCGGATTGGTCGAGGAAGTTCTGCAGAATGGCGTGGCCCGTCTTGGTCCGGATTGACTCAGGATGGAACTGCACGCCCTCGATCGGGAACTCCGTGTGTCGCATGCCCATCAGGATCTTGCCCGAGCCGTCGATTCGCTCGCACCATGCGGTGGGGACGATCGCGTCCGGCAGCGTGTCCGGCTCGACGATCAGCGAGTGGTAGCGGGTCGCCTCGATTGGATTGGGCAGGCCGGCAAAGACGCCCGCGCCGTCGTGCTCGATTGAGGACACCTTGCCGTGCCGAATTTCCCCTGCCGGGCCAACGGTCGCGCCGAATGCTGCGCCCATGGCCTGATGTCCCAGGCAAACGCCGAGCGTGGGAATCGTCGGACTGAAGCGTTGCAACACGGGGACGCTGACGCCGGCTTCAACCGGCGTCTTCGGACCGGGCGAGATTACGATCCGGCGCGGCTCCAGCGCTGCAATTTCATCAAGCGTGATCTTGTCGTTGCGGTGCACGACGACATCAGCGCCCAACTCGCACAGGTATTGGTACAAGTTGTAGGTAAACGAGTCGTAGTTGTCGATCAGTAACGTATCAACCGCCATCGTTGGCAGCCTCCCGTTCGCGGAGAATGCGGTGCAACGTGCGATAGCCCTCGACCGCACGCGGGAATCCGCAGTACGGCGCGGCTGTCGCCATCACGCCCTGGAGTTCGGTTTCGGTGACGCCGTGGTTGAGCGCCCCCGGAATGTGGAATTGCATCTCGTCGGGCTTGACCAGTGCGACCAGGATTGAGACCACGACCAACGAGCGGTCGCGCCGCGAGAGCTGCGTCCGCGACCAGAGGTCGCCGAAAGCAAACTCGAAGGCGAGCTTGCCGACCGGCCCGATCCTGTCCATCGCGGCCAACGCCTCAGCCGGATCCTGTGCTTCTTCGCGGCCGGCGAGTGTGCGTTGCACGTCGACGGCGTCGCGGTGACGCTGCTCGTCGTCCTTGTACTCGGCCGGAGGAATCCGGTACGGCTTACCGTCGGCTTCGCTCCACATCTCGACGAGGACGTTGACCATCTCGTTGCCCGCCGGGAAACCTGAGTAGCCGGCGATCTGTAGCGCGATCTCGACCATCTCCTCGCGTGAGACGCCGTTGGCCGGACCGAAGCTGGCGTGGAATCGGACTGCCTGGAGTCGCTCCATCGCACCGAGCATTGCCAGCGCGACGATCGTGCGGTCGCGCCGCGAGAGTTCCTCGCCCTGCCACATCTGGCCAAAAACGTAGTCGACCACGTAACTGCCGAATGCGCCGGTGCGCTGTTCGGCTGCCGACGCGAAGCCTGCCGGCTGGCCGGTCATCTCGGCCAACAACTCACTGCCCGCCTTGCGTCGTTCTGCGTGAGTCGCCATGTCAATCCCTCATTCCTGAAGTCGGTCTGAATGTCTTCTGTTGGCGCGCATTCTAGGAAGCTCAGCGCGATTGACCGCGCAGGCGCTGGAGAACACGCGCCGCGTCGGAGGCGCGTGGCAGTCCGCAGAAGGCCGAGGCGATCGCAATGACTCCATCCAGCTCATCCCAGGTGCAGCCAAGCCGATGTGCGGTCTGCAGATCGCTCTCTAGCTCGCGCTCCCGGCCAATCGCCATGTGCATCGTGAATACGACCAGGGCACGATCTCGACGCGAGAGTTCTTCGCGACTCCAGACATCGCCCCAGGACCAGTCCACCGTCAACCGTCCGAGCGACCCAAGCTGCCGCTGCGCGTCCTCGGCGATGCTGTCGGCATCAACGTGGCGGCCCAGCAACGCTTCGGAGATAGCGGCGGCATCGATCCGCCTCTGCTCGTCATCCTTGCCTACGGCAGGTGTGGGCTGGTACGGCTGTCCCGACGCGGCCCAATCCGACAACACGTTCGTCAGCGCCAGATTGGCGAACGGGAAGCCGCATTCCACGGTCAGTTGGACGCAGACCTCAACGATCTCGTCGCGCTTGAGTCCATTGCGCTCACCGATGCCGGCGTTGAACGCGAAGCCATCAATCTGCATCAATGCGCCGGCAGCCGACATTGCGGCCAGGCTGCGATCTCGGCGAGTGAGCAGTCCGTCCTGCCAGATGTCGCCCCAGATGTGGTCGACGAGATAGGAACCGAAGGGACCGGTCCGGGCCTCGATGGTGTCGGCGAACTGGTCAAGCCCGGACACTTCCGACAAGATGGCGTCGCCGGCGGCACGCCGTTTAGCGTGGCTCCGCGCAGGCAATTTGCCGACTTGGGGCTCACGTTCTGGAGCGTCAAAGAGCGCTTCGAGACTGGAATCCGCATCGAAATCCCAGCCGGACTCGCGGCGCTCAACAATGGTCGTCAGCAATTCCGACTGCTGCTCAGGCAGCTCGGCGATTGCAGCGGACACATCCCACCATTCCATCGCATCAAAGGGATTCGTTTCGTCCGCCGGCGCCGAATCAAGCGCCTGCTCGACGGTGACCACGTAGCCGTTGTGAATCGTGTGACGACCACTTGAGGGCTCCGCGCCGTAGACGGTGTGTGCGTATGACACCCGGACTTGTTGGCGCAGGAGATGCTCGAAGAGCCGCGGCACCGTGTCGTCCGGCTCTTCATCGAGCGGCGTGACGTCACCCGGCAGCCACCATGCGCCGGGCCAGAGCGCTTCGCTCTGACGACGACGCAGCAACATCACGCGACCGTCGTCGTCGAAGACGACCCCGTAGCCGATGATCAATGACTCGGGCATTAGTAGCCCCGCGATCCTTCGACGCCGGCGGCCGCCCGAGAGCGTTCCTCAGCCAGGTCGAGTGCGGTGAACATGCCCATCGCCTTGTTCACGGTCTCGTCGAATTCGTCGTTCAGCTTCGAGTCGAAGACAATGCCGCCGCCGGCCTGCACCGAGGCGACGCCGTCCTGCATGATGATCGTGCGGATCGTGATCGCGGTCTCCATGTTTCCGCCGAATCCGAAGTAACCGAGCGCGCCTGCGTACGGTCCGCGCTGATCCTCCTCCAACTCGGAGATGATTTCCATGGCCCGAATCTTGGGCGCGCCCGAAACCGTGCCCGCCGGGAACGTCGCCCGCACCGCGTCGAACGAAGTTGCGCCTTCGGCGAGCTCCGCCTCGACGTGCGAGACCAGGTGCATGACGTGGCTGTAGCGCTCGATGTCGAGCTCCTGCGTCACGCGCACGGTGCCGGGCTTCGCGACGCGGCCGATGTCATTTCGACCGAGGTCAAGCAGCATCACGTGCTCGGCGACCTCTTTCTCGTCGGTCCGCAGTTCGGCCTCGAGCGCGAGGTCCTCGTCGTTATCGAACCCGCGCCGACGCGTCCCGGCGATCGGATGCGTCGAGACTTTGCCGTCCTCGACAATCACCAGCAACTCCGGCGACGTGCCGACGATCTGGTGATCGTCCATCTCCAGGTAGTACGTGTAGGGCGACGGATTCACCGTGCGCAGCGTCCGATAGACGTTGAAAGGATGCACAAACGTCGCGCGCGAGAAGCGCTGCGAGTAGACGCACTGAATGATGTCGCCGGCGATGACATAGTCGATGATCTGCTTGACGTCGGAGAAGTACCCCTCGCGCTCGATGTTGGAGCGAATCGCGCTGGAATGCCCAACCGGTTCGGGCGCGTCGGTAGGAGGTATCGGCGGACCAGACTGAAGCCGCTCGACCAGCTCGTTGATTCGGAACTCGGCTGCTCGATAAGCGGCGTCAACGTCGCCGTCGAGCCGCGCATGGGTCACGACCTTGATCACGTGCTTGAGATGGTCGAACAACAGCACGGTGTCGACGAACTGGAACAGCGCCTCGGGCAGACCGTGATGGTCGCGTTTGGCGGGTTGCACCCGAGGCTCGAAGTGGCGAATCGACTCGTACCCGAGATACCCGACCGCGCCGCCGTGGAATGGCGGCAAGTCCGGGTTGGGCACAAGATCGAATCGGCCCAGTTCCGCTTCAACTTCGTCGAGCGGATCAACCGCGCCTCCCGAGGGCGCGCGGAAGACTCGATACGGCTCGGTTCCGATGAAAGAGAAGCGGCCGGGGCGTTCGCCGCCCTCGACCGATTCAAGCAGGAACGAATAGGCGCCGCGCTTCACTTTGAGGAAGGCGGAGACGGGCGTTTCGAGGTCGGCGAGAACTTCGCGATAGATCGCGGCATAGTTGCCGCTGCCGGATGCTTGGGCCTCGGCAGCGAGCTGTTTGAATTCGTCAAGGCTGGGAGTAGGTTGACCGGCTGACGGCATGGGAACAGGCTCCAGGGATGAGGCGCAGTCCAAAATGAACGAACCAATGCGTGAGGACTGCGTCGGCGAAACGACTCAACTCAGAGTTGGCCGCGCCAAACCCCTTGCCCACCCGAGGTGTGGCAGTGCGCGGAGGGACGCATGAGCGTTCCCGATTCACCGCTAAACAGCATCGCCGACATCGCGCGCTCCCACTTCTGAGCAAATGCTACGCCAGATGCGCCCGCTGTCAAACATCAAGCCCGACACAGACGCCACGCAGCAACAGAACATCAAACGAGCCATCAATTGACGAGGCGCAGCCCCCATTCAGTCGTACCCGCGCTCCGCCGTGGGTATCTCGCGGATTCGAGCACGGACGTCGGTGCGGAACACCGCGAGATTGCCGCGACGGAGCGCGGCAATGACGGAGGTAGGGAGTTGCGCATCGGTCGCTATTCGAGGGAGGCGCCACATTGTTCCCTTCGCTCCCCCTCGCAGGGGGAGCTGCCGAAGGCTGAGGGGGTCCTGCCCCCTGTCACGATCACAATGGACGCGCTATCAGTCCGAATGCCGACGTCGACGTTCCGCCTCGATCACCTCAACCAGCCTGCGAGCAGCCTCGCCCTGTCGACCTTCGGCGTTGACAATTACTTCGTCGAACCATTCCGACTCCGCCATTTCAGCTTCCGCTTCCGCCAACCGCAACGCGATCTCGCTCTCGTTCTCTGCTCCTCGCACCCGGATGCGTCGCTCCAACTCGGTGGTGTCGGGAACGGTGACAAACACCAGCAGCGGGTGATCAAGCTGGTCCTTGAGCGTGTTTGCCCCCTCCACATCGGTTCGCAAGATGACGGTGCGCCCCTGAGCAAGCAGTTCCGACACCGCTGCACGCGGGACGCCGCTGCGATGACCGTAGGACTCGACATGCTCGAGGAAGGCATCCTCGGCCACCCAGCGCTCGAACTGCTCGTCGGTCAGGAACACGTGGTGAATCCCCTCGATCTCACCAGGCCTCGGAGCCCTCGTCTTCGCCGTTGCGACCTTTGACAACGAAGCATCCAACGTCAGCGCCTGATTGATCACCGTGTCCTTGCCGGCGCCCGACGGGCCGGAGATGACGACCACGAGAGGCGCAGGCTCAGACGGCGGCGACATGGCGCAATCGATCGAGGTCCTGCCAGAAGGTCGGGTACGAGATATCAACCGCCGATGCGCGTGTAATCCTGGTTGGTCCCGACTCTGGATTTGCCGAACGTCCAGCGACCGCTGCCGCCATCGCCAGCCGGTGATCGCCGAACGAGTCGACGCTTCCGCCGCGCAGACTGCCACCGACGATGCGCATCCCGTCGCTCCAGTCGGCGACTTCGATTCCCATCGCCGTCAGCATGGCGGAGGTCGTCGCGATTCTGTCGGATTCCTTGACTCGCAACTCAGCCGCATCTCGAATCTCGGTAGCGCCGTCGGCGACAGCGGCGGCCACTGCCAGTATCGGCAGCTCATCGAGCGCACGAACGATCATGTCGCCATCGATCAGCGTGCCGTGCAAGGTCGACCCTCGAACCACGATGTCCGCGACCGGCTCACCCGACATCTCCCTCGGATTGGACAGCTCGATGCTGGCGCCCATCGAGCGCAGCACATCGATCACGCCGGTGCGGCGCGGATTGACGCCAACATTGGGCATGACGATCTCGGAGCCGGGCGTCATCGCCGCAGCGACCATCCAGAATGCGGCAGCGCTGACATCACCGGGAACCGCTACGTCTTGCGGCGTCAAGGTTGCGCCCGGTTGCACGGTGATCGTCGCGCCATCGACATCGATCTCCACTCCCATGGCAGAGAGCATCCGCTCGGAGTGATCGCGGGACGGACCGGGCTCGACGATCCGGCTGGGCTGGGCTGCTCTCAGCGCGGCGAAGACGATGCAACTCTTGACCTGCGCGCTGGCGACCGCCACCTCGCCGTCGAATCCTCGAGGCAAGCCGCCGGAACCGTCAATCCAGAAGGGCGCGGTGTCGCTCGCGTCGACAACGGCGCCCATCGAAGCCAAGGGTTCAAGCACGCGACGCATCGGACGCTGACGCAGCGATTCGTCGCCATCGAACGCGCTGCGGAACGGGAGCCCCGCTGCGACGCCGCTGAGCAACCGCATCGTTGTCCCGCTATTGCCGCAATCAAGCACGCCTGATGTGGGTCGGAACGAATCCTGGCCCGGACTCCTGATGACGACACGGTCGCCCGTCGCTTCGAACTCGACGCCCCACTGACGCAGACACGCCATGGTCGAGCGACAGTCGGCGCTGTCGAGCAGTCCCGCGATTTGCGCCTCGCCCTCGGCCAATGCGTTGCAGATCAGGGCACGATGCGAGATCGATTTATCGCCGGGAACTCTCAGTTCACCACGCAGCGGCCCACTTGGTTCGACGATGACGTCGGTAGACATGGATCAGCCACGACCCCAGCGACGCCCCCGAGACTGGCGTTGCTTTTCTTTCTCTTCGCTTCGCTTGGTCATGGTGCGCACCTTGTCATAGAGACGGGGGCTGACGAGCAGCGCTGCCATCTGCGAGGTCGCGTCGGGAATGTCGGGTTGTGCGCCCGCGTCAGGATCGAGGTCGTCCCCACCGAGGAACTTGGCGTGATTGATCTGGGCCGCCGAGTACTCGCGGAAGACGTCCTCTTCGGGCTCGTCAAGCAGGTTGCGCACTCGACTCAGCTCCAGCACGAAGCGATCGATCCAGTGCTGGACCTGCTCCTTGTTGGTCACGGCGATCTCGGTGGTCATGCTGGGATCGCCTGCGTTGAACGCGGTCATGGCGCGGAAGGTGTCGCCGGCCGCGCGACCGAAGTCGGGCCAGCCGTCCGAGCTCCGCAACATCGTGAACAGCGCCGAGGAGACGACCAGCGGCAAGTGCGAGACGCCGGCCATCACATAGTCATGTTCGGTGGCCTCAAGGAAGTGCGGCGTCGCGCCGAGTTCCCGCACCATGCCCAAGACGGACTTGACCGCGCCATCCGACGCCGTCGCCGAAGGAGTCACGAACCAGGACTTGCCCCGAAACAGATCGGCGCTGGCGTTCTCGATGCCGAACGCCGAAGCGTCGCCCGCCATCGGGTGTCCGCCGACGAATGACACGCCGTTGGGCAGATGCTGCTGGGCCCAGGTCCCAATCTGCGTCTTCGACGCGGCGGTGTCGGTCACCGCCGCGCCGCGTCCCAGGTGGGGCGCGATCTCTGCCAACAGCTCGGATGTTGCGGCCGGAGGCGTGGCCAGGATGACGAGACCTGCGCCATCGACCGCTTCGCGCGGGTTCCCGGCGACTTGATCGACGGCGTCCTGCTTGTCGGCGGCTCTTCGCGCCGCACGCCAATCGTCGAATCCGACGATCTCCGTGTTGCGCAGCTTCGCTGCCCGCAGGCCCATGCCGATTGAGCCTCCGATGTAGCCCAAACCAATAATCGCAATGCGCGCCATCGGCGCCTCCTGTCTTCGCCCTGACTCACTTGCCCTACATCGTTCGTCCCAAGTCACTCGCGGGGGATTCGATGCGGACACACGCCGGTTGTCGCTCACAGTATCGCAGCGCCCGCCCCGGCACGTGCGCAGGTGGGACATCGACGCCTAGACATCGTGGTAGAGTCGGAACGCGCGTGCACGCACGCCGTGGTGGGGCCTGGCGGGGCCGACGGGTCGATGCTGAGAGTGGATGCGTCCAGGTTCAAACCACGCAGCCGGCGACGACTGGTCATCTGGTTGTTGCTGATCCTGCTTCCCGTGGTCGGACTGCTGCTGGGACTGTTCGTGCCCCGCTCGGGGACCACAATCGAATTCGGTAGCGGCTCTCTCTTCGAGAGCAACAGCGACGAGATTTCGCCGGTATTCCTCGCCTCCGAGTATCAGGACAGCTACACGACGCTCTGGCTCGCCCATGCGGACGATCCCGACAAGCGCTCGCGCCTGGCCGACATTCCTCATGCGCCCGGCTGGGACATCGAAGCGTCGCTCAATCCGATTCAGCCCGCCGTCGCCGTTCTGGCCATTCCGCCGGGAGGCTGGGATCCAGCATCGCACGCCAGCCTTCTCTTGATTTCAGAGGACTGGGTCAGACACCTTGCCACCAATCTTGAACTCCGTGGCGGCCTCCTCTGGTCCGACGACGGGCGTCATCTCGTGGTCCAGCGAGCAGGAATAGTGCTGGTCTTGGACGCGAGCAGCGGAGCGGTGGTCGCAGATTGGAAGCCGACGAAATCGCACACCGCCCATCCCGTAGCACTGACGCATGACACGTTGTGGGTTGCAACGGTCCAGTCCTCGGGCACGTCGATCGCGGAAGTTCGGCTCACTGATTCGGGTCTAGCCACCGTCGAACGCGTGAAGCTCTCAGACGGCGTCACTCGCGACTGGACGCTTTCGCCGGACGGCTCTCGTCTTGCATTCACCGAGCAGCACGGATTGGAACTACGCGTGCGGGAAGTGCCGTTGCGCGACGACGACCCACACCTGGTGTCCAGCCGCTGGAGCGTTGGCGAGCGATCGAGTTCCGACTCCTGGGACGATGTCGGTCCGAGCGCGTCACCCGTCTGGCGGCCCGACGGGCAGCTCGATTTCGGGACGTGGGACGAGACCACTTTGGAGACAGGCTTCACGTTGCCGACTGCCTGGCACCACAGCGGCGCTTGGCTGGCGCTTCGGTCGTTGGATGGCAGCGGTCCCGGCAGGGTCGTTGACGAACGGCTGGCCTTCCAAGGACCCGATGGGGCGCTGGTCCAGGCCCCTGACGATCTGTCGTTTGTCGGTTGGTGGGCTGTGTGAGGTCGGCGGGTCTGGAAGCGTTGTTGATTGCCATCGTGCTGTTGGCTGGTGGGTTTGCCGCGGGTCAGTGGCTGCGGGGCGAGCCGTTGCGGGCCGCGCCATCGAGCTGTCCGTATAGCGGCGGCGGACCTTCGTTCTCGCTGCAATCGTTCGAGGCCGACCGGCCGCGAGAGCTCTACCTCGACACGCAATTGCTGGCCGCCGCCAACCAGCTCTTCCCGAACGACGAGGAGTTCCAACTGTTCCCCTTGCAAGTGGGAGAACAGCGCATCGAGGACCCGTCGGCGACCATCCCTCCCGAGATCCTGCACGCGATTAGCTGGATCGAGAGCAAGACCAACCAAACGTCGATCGAGGTGCCGTATGGCGATCTCGGTCCGGCGCTGGTCTCGTTCGACTGTGGCTACGGAATCATGCAGGTCACCAGTTCGATCATCAACGACGGCGGACTGCCGTCGCGCTATGCGGCGCTGACCGGTACGCACTTCGCGTACAACATCGCCGCCGGCGTGCGGGTTCTGGCCGAGAAGTGGAATGAAGGCTTCTATCCGATTGTCGGCGCGAATGATCCCGGCTACTTCGAGTCCTGGTATTACGCGCTGTGGGCTTACAACGGTTGGGCCGGTGTTAATCATCCTGCCAATCCTTCCTATGACCTCTTTCGCTCGCCCTACAACTGCGACGACGCCAGAAACGGTTACCCCTATCAGGAACTGGTGCTGGGCTGCATTGCCAACCCTCCGACCGTGGATGGCCGCGCGCTTTGGACGGCGCAGCCGGTCTCGCTGCCCGACCTCACGCTGCTCGTGTCGACCGGCGCTCCGCTCGATCTGGACGTCTTCTACGCCGGTCTCGACTCGATTTCGTTCTTCCCCGGAGGCCCGGCGCAACCGCCGTTCGCCGACATGAACATGGCCTTGCCCAACGGCGCTGAACGACGCGCAGCCCCCGACCTTGAACAAGCCCAGGCGACTCGCGCTCGAGTGCTGGGCGAGCCGGAGGGCCGGTTGGAGACGGACGAGTTGGAGCTCACGTCGTCGCAGCTAGAGTCGGGCGCCGTGCCGCTGCTGATCCACAACGAAGGCACGGGCCTGCTCGCCTGGCGGATCGTCGATGCTCCGAGCTGGCTCAGTTTCGACGTGCAGGCCGGAGTAGCGCTGGGCAGCGGGTACCCATTCTCCAACGCGGCGCAGAGCTCACGGCTCAGCATCTCGGCGGCCGCGGGCGGCGTGCCCGAAGGACCGCATCGAGGCCGGATCACGTTGGAGTTCCACTATCCAGACGGCAGCTCAAGCGTGGAGACGGTCGCGATATCGTTGGACAAGCGTGGAGCGGCCTACTACGAGGCGGGCCGCCCGCAAAGCTAACCCCCCGTAGCTCAACCGGACAGAGCAACGGACTTCTAATCCGTAGGCTGGAGGTTCGAGTCCTCCCGGGGGGACCACTGGCAGATCACGGGCGTGTTCAGGGGCCGATGAGGTCCACGAGCTGCTCCAGTGCGTTGACCTGGGCGAGGGGATCGTTGTTCTTTTCTGCGGCTTGATAGCGCTCGGTGAGTCGCAGCGCCTCGGCTTCGGTATCGGTTGATGGGGCATAGGATTGAGCGTGTTGCGGATGGCAGTGTTTGCGTTTGTTGCCGCTTCCGCAGGGGCAGGGTCGGTTGCGACCGGTGTTCCGGGGCAGGTTGGGATTCAGGGTTTCAGTCGAGTTTTTTTCTGGGACTGCCGAAGCGACGATCTCCTGTGTATTGCTGGGAATTGCTGGCTGAGGTGTTTCAGCTTTTTCAGGTTCTTTCAGCTTTTTTCGGTCTGGTTCGGGGTCCGCGAGTTCGTGGTCGGGGTAGTCAGCGCGTTCAAGTTCGATGATCTGGCCGTTGCCGGTGGGCGCCTCGCGCGGAAGTTCGCGGAGTAGGAGGCGGAGTTCACGGCAGGCGGCGTTAAAGTTCTGCGTGTGGAGCGCCTGGACGCGCAAGAATTCATCGAGCGTGGCGTAGAGTTCCTCGCCGGGAGGCGACCCGCTGATCAGTCCGACAATACGTCTGTTGATGCGGCTGATCTGTTGCAGGAGGAGATCGTTGCGGGTGGCCTGAGCGATGTCGTTCCAATCGGTCTCGAGCATGCGCAGGTCGGCATGGACGGTGGCGATGGAAACGTTGAGCCGTTTCGCGATGTCCTTGAGTGAGCGCCCGTTCTGTCGCAGTTGGTGGGCGCGGAGGATGCGTCGGCGTCGGCGAGGAGAGGCGGGCATGGGATCGCTCCTGTTCTTACTAGAACGTTAGAGCGGCTTGGGATAAGGATATTGGAGAACGTGTGTTGGAGTTTGCAGAGAAGGTCCGCAGCCGGACATCTCGGGATCAGATTGCCGGGGGGGTAGTCGGCGAGTTGGCCGGCAGCTCGGATTGGTGGTCAGACTGTTCCGTTGCGCCGGGGAACACCGAGATGCCTGGCGATGTCCTCAATGCGCCCGTCCATCTTGTCGAAGCGCCCGTCCATTTTGTCTATGCGCCCGTCCATCTTGTCTAAGCGCCGGTCCATCCCGTCGAAGCGCCCGTCCAACTTGTCGAATCGCAGGTCCATCTTGTCGAATCGCCGGTCCATCCCGTCGAAGCGCCCGTCCATCTTGTCTAAGCGCCGGTCGAGTTGGTTGAGAACGTTCAACATCTGTGCCTGAACCGTGGCGCTATCGCCCAGCATTTCCTTGACGTCCGCAACCTCGGTTTCGAGGCGGGTCAAGCGTTCGTCGAAGGAGTCTCGCTGGGTGGTCATCGGTTGTCCTCTGCGACCTAGTGTAGGACCGAGTTGCGGCAGGTCGCCAGGCGCGGCGACCGGGTATCTGGGGATCGTCTGGGTATCGCCGAATAGGCCGGGGTACAGGGAGCGGAAAGCCGCCGTTCCTCAATCGGACAGAGCAACGGACTTCTAATCCGTAGGCTGGAGGTTCGAGTCCTCCCGGGGCCAACCGCACCACATTGGAGCCTATCGACTTCGCCAATTCGATTGGCAAGCACAATTGGATGTGGTGGGCCGCTTCGCCTTGCGACATCCGTCGCTAACTTCTGTCCCTCTCGCCCCACCACTCAAATACTCTTGGAAACGCCGTTGCACCAATTTCTTCGAATCCCAAGGTCACGATAAACGACTACTGCCGCTGTCAAGACTTTGTATTTGTCAGATGTTTTCCAACGTGTCCAATCACCCACTCCTTCTGTGAGTCGTCCCAATCCACATATATTCGTGCGCAGTATCGCGGATCTACCGCATTTCCAAATCGCACGTGTGCGGTCATCAACCATTTTCGAGCTCCGTCGCGAAAATCTCTCTCGTCACCAAATTTCGATTGCGTAATTTGGCTTTCCTGTGCCGTGTAGTCGATCCCCTTCTCCTCAAGATATTGAACTATGTCCATACCTAGAGGTTGACCTGCTGCCCGCAATACCGCCAACTCGTTCATCTCCACTAGCGCTGCGTATATCTTCTCTGGATGTTCGTAAGGTGAATCATCGGCCGATGCGAAAGCTGAATCAAGAAATCTCAATCGCGTAAGATGGTCTGCCGCGGATAACACTGCAACTGCTACTGTATCGATTTGCGACTCTGGTATCTCTGGATCGCTTGGGTTTGCTACAGTACTGGTGTCTCGGTAATTCTTCCTGTGCGTATCTAGCTCTGCTGTCTGTTCTCTTATCGTTTCATCACGCATCTCAATCTCGAACTGAAGCCCCTCTAAGGTCTTGTCACGCCCCTTTAGAGCGGCTTCTATGCGCTCAAGAAGTTCAGTGGGAATCTGGCCGTACGACGGCAAGGAGCGAAACTCTGTATCCAACTCGTGAAGCCGGCTTCGACGAATGTCCCTAACTACTCTTTCAATGGTCGTCTGTCCAGCATAACGAGGGAATTGAGTTGTCAATACATGAAGTAGGGTGTCCGACAACCGTCTCTCAAGCAGTTGGGCTTGCTCAAACAGCCAGCGCCGATGCCTATATGGGGGATCGTCAGGCTGGCAACCAGGCCAATAGACCCGTACCGCTCCATCGAAACAGGCGAGGTGCCGTCCCAGCTGATAAGTTAGCTCCCACGTGGCCTCAGGTTCAAACACCGCGACGGTCGCCAAGCCCGCAAGTCGATTCTGAAGACGATCCGGAAGGAGCGCAGTTGCGCCAACTGCGGTTCGCGAAAGAACAATGATTGGCAGGTTGCGCTCGGCACCTAAGATGACATCTCTTATGAAATTGGTGGCGTTGTCCATTCGAACGTGGGCAGCTGTGACCGAAAGGGGATAAGTGTCAAACCTGCACTCGAACCTCTCGATCATGTTCGGTATCAGGCGAGGACGGTCGACAGGGCGACGATCAGGTGTTATTGCTGTACTGCTATCGACCATTTGGATATTGGCGCGAAATGTAGTCGCCACGCCCTCGGTGGACGCTTGGATAGACACTCGCCAACGGAACTGCTTTAGGTCGCGGTCTGGGTGTTCCCATTCAGCAACAAAGTAACCGGCGTCGCCTATGGAATCCACCTCCAACTTTAGAGTCTCGTCGGGGCCGACCCAATAGCCAGAGCCTTCATCACCCAGTTGCCCCAGAAATCCAGCCTTGATCCAATCACGGACAACGGTACGCACGTCATGAAGCAGGTCTACCCCGCTGAGTCCGGCCTTGGATTTATCGCCTAGCACAGTGAAATTTATCGTGTAGCGGTCAGACATCCTACATCTCCGTAACTTTGCCTATGTCCCACCTGGCCAGCATGATGTCAAAGCCTAAGGCAAGCAACAATCCTTCGCTGTCACAGCCGTTGGCTCAGAAAGATCATTGCCGTCCTAACGAAAGCGTGTCGGCATCCCGACTAAATCGACTCCGCACAGCAATGAATAGGCGCTTGGAGACCGCCTGATGAGGTTCATATGTTACAGCCAAGGACATGCCAAAACGGCCCGTCGCGATGACGGGCCGTTTTGATATCCCAGCGGTTGGAACCTATGGGGCGTAGACGCCGGCTCCCGGGCCTTCGGCGGTTGCCCAGAACTTTGCGCTGATCTGGTCGATCAGGTCGATCAGTTCCTGGCCCTTGGCGGTGTCGTTGGTCTTTTTGGCTTCTCCGGCGACCTTGGTTGCGTTCCACATGAGCTCGTGGATTGAGGCGTCGGCCTCGAGGTGATGGGGCTTGAAGAAGTCGGTCCAGAGGACCCAGAGGTGATGCTTGACCTCTTCGGCTCGCTGCTCTTTGACCAGCAGGCAGCGGGCCTTGAAGTCGTGGTCGTCGGAGTCGTTGTACTTCTCCATCGACTTGAGGACGGACATCGCCTCGATCTTGGCCTGCGCGGGGTCGTAGACGCCGCAGGGCAGGTCACAGTGAGCGCTTGCGGTCTGGAACAAGGACATTCGGTGCTCCTTCTTGAGTTGTTCTCTGCTTTTGGTGCAGTTTGAGGCTACCGAGGGCAGCCCAGTCGGGCAACCGCTCGATTGTGAACGATCTTAGTCTGCCTTAGTCGGCGCGAGTACGGGAGCGCAGAGCGAGGGCGGCGATCGTCATCGTGAAGATGCTGAAGCCGGCCAACGAAATAAATGCCCAGTGCAGTCCCGGCGGATCCTTGGTCAGCGGGCGGCCGTCGGCGCCGAACACCATTTGACCGTTCTCGGTCACCGGCCAGCCGTAATCCTCCATGACCAATCCGCGCATGCCTTCCATGATGTAGGTGACCGGATTGACTGTGGCGATCCAGCGGAGCCAATCGTCGAATACGGCCAGCGGCGCGAAGGCGGGCGCCATGAAGAGCAGGGGGAAAAACAGGAGGAAGCCGGCCTGGGCCGCCTGAGCATTGCCGGTCCGCATCGCGATAAAGATGCCGATCCCGCTGTAGGCGCCGCCGAAGAGTCCGGCCATGACCAGAATCAGCAGGGCGCCGGGAACGCCGGAGGCCATACCCGAGCCGGCAATCAGCGCGGCGATCAGCATGAGCGAGGCAAAGAAGACCGCGCGCACCGCGTCGGCCCAGACGCGGCCGATGATGATTGACCAGCGCGAGGCCGGTGTCAGCAGCAGCTTGTCGAAGTAGCCGCGCTCCATATCGAGCACGATTGCGATGCCTGAGGCCGCCGACGATCCAGCCACGGCCTGCAGCACGGCCACCGGGAGCTGGAATGCGAGGTAGTTCTGGACCCCGAAGCCGCGCTCCGAGAAGCCCGCAATGGCCCCCGTCGACACGGCGAGGAAGAAGAGCGGAATGAAGACGTTCGTGATCTCGACGCCGGGCTGCCGCAACGATTCGCGCAGCGCGCGTCCGGCCAGATAGCGAGCATCGAGCAGCACCTGCAGCGGCCCGCTCTCGCGAGAAGCCGAAGTCACTGGTCTGCCGTCTGCCTGTGCGCTGCTCACGAAGCTGCGCCCTGTGGTTGCTGAGCCGTTTGATCGCCAGGATCAATCCGGTGTCCGGTCGCCTTGAAAAACACATCGTCGAGCGTGGCGCGAGACAGCCGGAGGTTACTGAACGGCAACTCCTCGTCATCCAGCTTGCGAACAACGAGCGGCAGGGTCTCGTGACCGCTCCTGGTATAGATCGCAATGCCTTCGTTGAAGTCCCAGCGCGCATCCTCGACGTTGGCCAACGGCAATAGAGCAGCGACGGCCTTCTGCTGAGCTCGCTCATCGCCTTCGACCTGGACGTAGATGACATCGGCCGAAACGGTGGACTTGAGTCCGTCCGGCGTGCCTTGCTGGACGATCTTGCCGGCGTCGAGGATGGCGATCTCATCGCAGAGCTGATCCGCCTCTTCGAGGTACTGCGTGGTGAGGAAGAAGGTGACGCCGTCGTCGCGATTGAGACGCTGGATGTATTCCCACAGGTTTTGCCGGGAGATCGGGTCGAGGCCGGTCGTCGGCTCATCGAGGAAAATGATCGAGGGCGAGTGCACCAGGGCCGATGCGAGGTCCAACCGACGCTGCATGCCGCCGGAATAGTCGCCAATCCGACGGTCGGCATCTTCGCTCAGGTCGACGACTTCAAGCAGATGGGCGATACGACCCTCGATGACTCCGCGAGGCACGTTGTACAGGCGAGATTGAAGCCGGAGCAGCTCGCGTCCGGTCTGCAGAATGTCGAGACCAGCGTCCTGCAGCGCGACGCCGATTGAACGACGAATCTGGCGGTCGTCGTTGATGATGTCGTAGCCGGCCACTCGCGCTGAGCCGGCGGTCGGACGCAGGAGCGTCGTCAGCATGCGGACGGTCGTGGTCTTGCCGCTGCCGTTCTGACCGAGGAAGCCGAAGACCTGTCCCGGTCGCACCCGCAGGTCAATGCCGTTGACGGCGTGGATGTCTCCGAAGTGCTTGACCAACCCGGTCGCCTGGATCGCCAGGGTCACGTCGCGATCGTGTTGCGGCGCAGCGGCGAATAGCTCGTCACGCAGACGATCGGCGATGGTCGGAGGCTGGCTGGGCATGAGAGAGAGCGTATCGATTCAACCGTCGCGGGTGGGAAACACGAAGCGGTTCAATAACAGAACGTGAGTCCTACGACACACTCGCTGGTCAGACCGGCCGGAAGACGGGGATCGGGTATGCGCCCTCTGCCTCTTGCTCCTCGAACTGGACCTGGACTCGTTGCCCGATCTGGATGTCCGTCGTCGGGTTGGCGACGCCGACGATGGTGCTCATCATGCGGAAGCCTTCGTCGAGGTCGATGTACGCCACTGCATATGCGCCGAGCTCCTGGAAGCCGGGCATCCGGTTCTGCCGGACCACAGAGTAGGTGTACACCGTGCCCAGGCCGGAGGAGACGTTCCAGGTCAGATCGCGGTCGCCGCTGACGGTCGAGTGCCCGCGGGGGTAGAAGACGACGTTGCCGTCGGAGTCGGTCTGGTAGCGCAGCTCGCCCTCGCGGCAGCCGTCCCAGAAGTGCTGCGTGTCGGGCTCGGGGAAGCTGGGTTGTGGTCGGTTGGCCATTGTTTTTTCGCCTTTCGTGATGCGGCTCTAGTGATCGAAGTGGTCATACAGGGAGCTCCCCTTCAGCCTTCGGCAGCTTCCCCCCAAAGGGGGGAAGCGGGGAGAGCGGCAACTGGCTAATCGGCGGCGAGAATCACGGTGCCGCCGGTGTGTGTGCCACCGAGCAGTCCGCCGTTGCCGTGCGCTACAGCGAGCTTCGCGCCGTCGACCTGGCTGGTCGACTCGCCGCGCAACTGGCGGACGGATTCGAGCAGCAGGAAGAGTCCGCGCATACCGGGGTGGTTGGACGAAAGTCCGCCGCCGTCGGTGTTGAGCGTCAAGCCGGGCTGGTCGAAGGCAAGGTGACCGTCGTCGATGAACTGGCCGACCTCGCCCTTGGCGCAGAAGCCCAGGTCTTCCAGCATGACCGCGACGGTGATGCTGAACGAGTCGTAGATCATCGCGATGTCGATCTCGTCCGGCGTGACGCCGGCCTGCGCGAATGCGGCGGGAGCGCTCTGTGCGCCGGCTGACGTGGTGATGTCGCCGCCGTTCTCGCGATACTTGGTCGCCTCGCCTGCGCCGATGATCCAGACGGGCTTCTTCTTGATGTCGCGCGCGATCTCGGGCGAGACGAAGACGGCCGCGCCGCCGCCGTCGGAAATCATGCAGCATTCCAGCAGGTGCAGCGGGTCGGCGATGATGCGAGACTCGAGCACGTCCTCGACGGTGATCTCGTCGACCTTGACGAACTGCAGGTCGGTCATCGCTTTGACCGCTTCGGGGTTGCGCATGGCGTGCTTGCGGGTCGCGACCGAGATCTGCGCCAGTTGTTCGGTGGTCGTGCCGTACTCGTGCATGTGCCGATGCGCGACCATCGCGTAGTTGCTGATCAGGGTGCCGCCGTAGGGCGTTTCCATGTTCTGCTGCCAGGACGCGCCGCCTCGACCCATACCGCCGGTCCCGATCGGAACTCGCTGCGTCGCTGCAGTTGAGCCGTAGGTGGTCACCGCGACGTTGCAGCGTCCGGCGGCGATGTCGCGCAGCGCGTGCGAGGCGTGGAACTCGTACGACGAGCCGCCGACCTGTGTGGTGTCGAGCAGTCGCGGCTTGATCCCGAGATACGCGGCCAGGCCGAGACCGCCGCCGCCCTCGCCGTCAAGCGCGTCGTACAGACCGTCAACGTCGCCCCAGTCGAGGCCGGCGTCGTCGAGCGCCTTCTTCATCGAGTCTGCCTTGATCTGCATCGAAGAGACGCCCGGCGCAACTCGTAGTGGATATTCGTGGATGCCGGCGATCGCCGCCAGACGTTCCTGTGCCATTTCGTTCCCTCTTCTGTTGAGTCTCGTCAAGTCAAGCGTGAGCGGTCACAGGCTAGCGCCGTTCGGCGTGCGGGCGTAGCCTGCAGCTATGCGCATTGGCCTGATTTCCGACACACACTTACCCCAACTGCTTCATTCACTCGACCAACTCGGCCCCGAACCGGCAGAGGCGCTGGCCGATGTTGACCTGATCCTGCACGGTGGCGACGTCACCATTCCCGCCGTTCTGGACTGGTGCGAGCAGTTCGCGCCGGTGATCGCCGTGCGCGGCAACAACGACATCTTTGACGACCCGCGACTGGCGGAGCACCAATTCATCGAGGTCGAGGGATTCCGCATCGGCATGTCGCATGAGCTGAGGCCGGAGTATCGACCGATTGCAGAGATTCTTGCGTCATCGCTCAACGGCGAACGGGTCGATGTGCTGATCGGCGGCGATACCCACGTCGAGCGGTTGGAGTTCCGCGACGAGGTGCTCTTGATCAATCCGGGAAGCCCATCGCTTCCGCATCACCTCACGACCAGATTGGGTGCGATCGGATACCTCACCATCGAGCCAAATCGTCTTGAGGCCGAGATCGTCGCCTTGGGACCGTCGGAGGGCGCTCGCAACCCGACTCGCCCCCAGCGTGTAGTGATTGAGCACGGTCAAGTGGTTGAGGCGTCGCTGGACGGTCACGCAATTGAGCCTGATGAATTCCTCAAGGCGCCGCACGAGCGCGTCGTCTCGAACGGAGCCTGATATGGACTTGCAACTTCAAGGCAAGCGAGCACTGGTCACCGGCGGCAGCCGAGGCATCGGTAAAGCGATCGCGCGCGTGTTGGTCGAAGAGGGCTGCGACGTCGTGATTTCGGCTCGCGACCCCGGGCGACTGGCGGCCGCAGCATCTGAAGTCGGCGCTTCGTCCTGGTTTACATGTGAAATGTCGGAAGACGATTCCGTCGAAGCGATGGTCACTGGCGCGGCGGACGCGCTCGGCGGTCTGGACATCCTGGTCAACAACGCGGCGTCGCCGGGCAGCGTCCACGGTCCGATGAAGCTCGCCGACCTAACCGCCGACCACGCGCTGGCCGACCTACAGGTCAAGGTGTTGGGCTATCTGCGCTGCTCGAAAGCGGCTGCGCCGTATATGCAGGAGAACGGTTGGGGACGGATCATCAACGTGTCCGGACTGGCGGCGCGAGGCAGCGGCAACACCGTCGGTTCGATTCGCAACGTCTCGGTCGCCGCGATGACGAAGAACCTGGCCGACGAACTCGGTCCCGACGGCATCAATGTGACAGTTGTGCATCCCGGCCTGACTCGGACGGAAGCGACGGCAGACCGGATTGCGCAGATTGCCGAGACAAACAGCATCTCGCTGGAAGAAGCCGAAGCGCGGATGGCCTCGGGCAACTCAGTGCGGACGATTATCGATTCCGACGACATCGCTAATATTGTGGCGTTCCTGGCATCGCCGAAATCGATTGCGATTACGGGCGACACGATCGCCGCCGGCGGCGGTGTCGGTCGGGGGATTTACTACTAGTTCCTCCGTCATTCCTGCGCAGGCAGGAACCACGAAGCACTCAAGCTCGTTCGAAGCGCCGACCACAGCCGGACCGAGAGATTCCGTCACCAGGATCCGGTGTACGTCGGGGCATTGCGATTCGGCCAGGTTGGGAGGATCGTGGTTCCTGCCTGCGCAGGAATGACGGAGGAGATGCAGGAACCACGGTAAGGCTCGGATGTGACGGAGAGACGCACCACGGATCCTGGCAACGGGAGCCGTAGGTACGGCTGTGGTCGGCGCTCCGCATGAGCTTGGCTGCTTCGTGATTCCTGCCTTCGCAGGAATGACGGGGGGGGAGGGGGGGGGCTGGGAGGCGCCACGGTGCGGCTCTGGTTTGGCGGAGTGACGGACTCAGGATCCTGGTAACGGGAACTGGGGGTACGGCTGTGGTCGGCGCTCCGCATGAGCTTGGGTGCTTCGTGGTTCCTGCCTGCGCAGGAATGACGGAGGGGGCGCAGGAGTTACGAACAGAGGTCTACAAAATCCGATACTCATGCGGCCGCCAGTCAGCCTCGTAGTACGGCGTGACTGTCCGACCTGGCGCGATCACCGCATCAATCCTCTCGCGATCCTCTTCGGTGATCACAACATCCGCTGCGCCGAGGTTGTCCTCCAACTGCTCCATCGTGCGTGGTCCGATGATCGGGCTCGTAATCCCGGGTTGTTGCTCACACCAGGCCAGCGCTAGCTGAGAGAGTGTGCATCCCTTCTCATTGGCAATCGGCGTCAGGCCCTCAACGATGTCGTACACGCCTTCGGTCACGCGGCGTTGCTGTTGTGGGTTCATTGCGTAGCGACCGTCTTCGGGCAGTGCTTGACCTCGCTGATAGCGACCGGTGAGTAGACCGCCGCCTAGCGGTCCCCAGGGGATCACGCCGATGCCGAAGGTTTGCGCCATCGGCAGCAGTTCACGCTCCGCACGTCGGTCGAGCAGGTTGTAGGGCGGTTGCTCGCAGACGATGCGGTTGAGGTTGAACTCTTTCGACACCCACAGCGACTCGACGATTTCCCAGGCGGCAAATGTGCTGGTACCGATGTAGCGCACCTTGCCGTCGCGGACGAGGTCGTCGAGCGCTCGTAACGTCTCGTCGATTGGAATGTCGGGCTGCGGACGGTGGAGTTGGTAGAGATCGATGTAGTCGGTCTGCAGCCGCCGCAGGCTCGCCTCGCATTGCTCGATGATGTGACGCCGGCTATTGCCTCGTGCGTTGGGGTCCTCGGCGTCCATCGCGCCGTGTACTTTCGTCGCCAGGACGACGTTGTGACGTTTTCCGTTGCGCTTGAGCGCCTCGCCGGTGATCTCTTCGCTTTTGCCCAGCGCGTAGACGTTGGCTGTATCGAGGAAGTTGATGCCGGCGTCGAGCGCGCGGTCGATGATTGCGTACGACTCTTCCGGCTCGGTTCGACGGCCAAACATCATGCAGCCGAGACAGAGGCTGGAGACCTGCACTCCGGTGCGTCCAAGCGGTCTGATTTCCATGCGAAACGTCCTATCCGTTTGTCGGAATGAATTGCGCAACCAGTCGCTGTTAGCCCACCAACGTCGCGGCCTTAACCAGGTTTCGCATCAGTCGGATTGCTTCGTCATGCGGTACTCGTCCGACGCCGCAGCTCGTTGACACTAGCAAACGCTCTGCCGGAATCACGTCGGCTAGCTGTTCGATTTTCTCCCGCAGTTCAGTCACCGGCGCGGGCTTCGATTTCACGTCGGCGATGCCGGCGATGATTTCCATGCTTTCAGGGAGTTCAGCCAGCAGCGCATGCTCTTTCCACTGACCGGAGTAGGAACACTCGACGTGGACTCGGTCGACGACGCCCTCAAGTTGCTGGATGAAGGGGATCAGCGAGCGTAGGTTCTGCACCTCAATCGACGGCTTGCGTGCGATGTCGCCGAGGCAGAAGTGAATGGTCCGCGTGATCTCGGAAGCTGGCATCAGTGGTTCGGCGACCATCGGATACAGCGAGTCCACAGATCGACTCTCGGAGACGAGGCCGATGGCCTCGCCGGGCGCGTCCAGTTGGATTTCCTTGAGGCCGTGTTCCACCATGTCGGCGATTTCGTCCTGCACGACTTTGATCAGGTCGTTCATGTGCAGAGATTCGTTGCTGCCCTCGGGTACGACGAATCCACCGCCGATCGTTAGCGGTGACGGTACGGAAGCCTTGTCCAATCGCGGCTCGATCTCTCGCTCACGACGCCAGGCCTTCGCATGTCCGGTGCCCCGTGGAGCCGTCACGGTGTCCACGACCTGGTAGCGCCCGACGCCCTGCTGTCCGCGACTGGTGACTCTTGGAGCGAGCGTGCCAAGCCCGTGGAGGCGCGGCGGGATGTGATGGAGGAAGTCGGGCGCGAATACCTCGCCGCCCATGATCTGATCGAGTCCGCAGGCGATCTGTTCGTCCATGGCGATCCGCGCGGCGGTCTGCAGCAGTTCGTCGGCTTCCTCGTCCGAGAGCTCGCCCGCGTAGTAGCGCTTGAGCTCGAGACGCTGTCCAAAAGGAATCGGCCACGATCCCACGACGGTGGTGCGTATCGGCATGGCGAACTCTCCTAATCGATCATTCAGCGTCGGCGTAGACGCGGAACCCATAGTCGTTGTAGCGATAGTTGGGCGACAGGCTGGAACGGGCGCTCACCCGAGTGAACTTGATCCGGTGCCGCCAGGAACCACCTCGGCTGGCTCGTCGTACTCCTTGCGCCGGACCGGTTGGCGCTTCACTCGGCGAGGTGGCGTAGTAGCTGCGGTCGTACCAGTCCGAACACCACTCATGCACGTTGTCGGCGATGCAGTAGAGGCCGAACGCGTTGCGGCAGGCTTCCAGCGGAACGTGCGGATGTTCCGTGTTAGCCACCAACGCTCTGGACAGATCGTCCGACCAGGATTCCTGGGGTTCGGGCCAGTCGGCTTGCGCGATGCCACCACGGGCCGCGTATTCGCGTTCCGCCTCGGTTGGCAGGCGAAGAGCAATCCCGGTCAACTCGCCAAGCCAGTGGCAGTAGGCGACGGCGTCGTGCCAGGAAATACCCACGACCGGAGCCTCAAGAATACAGAAGTGTTCCTGAGACCAGAATGGCGGCGGCGAGGCATCGGTCTGCTCGACGAATGCGGCATACTGCCTGTTGCTCACGGGGCGCGGCGCAGCGCGAAACGGGCCCAGGCAGACACGGTGAGCGGGTCGCTCGTCGCGTCGCTGGTCATCGGCGCCCATGATGAACGCGCCGCCCGCCAGTTCGATGAGTCCACTGCCCACTTCGTGCGCTGCGTCGATCATTTGCCCAGTTTACCCTCGCTCGTTACCCCGCTCGTAGCGGGGATCAGCAGTCGCAACCTGTCTCTCAATGTGGTGGTGAATGAAATCTATTCACGTCGTGAATGATTTTCACAGTTAGCTTGACGGATTATCATTCACACCATGACGGATTGTCATTCAGATCATGAATGATTATCATTCACTCATGGATCCCGACGTCCTTCCCCGAATTGCCGTCCCGAGCCTGGAACAGCGTCTCCGCGTCATGCCGGTCGCCGTGGTCAGCGGCGCGCGGCAAACCGGAAAAAGCACCCTGGTCCGCCAGCTCGCCGGGGAGAACCGACGTTATGTCACGCTAGACGACCTCGATGCTCGCACCGCCGCACGCGAGGACCCGGCCCTGCTCGTCGACGGCCCACAGCCGATCACGCTGGACGAAGTCCAGCGCGAACCTGAGTTGTTGCACGCCGTCAAGTGGGCGGTTGACCAGCATCGTCGGCCCGGCCAGTTCCTGCTCACCGGCTCGGCCAACCTGCTACTCATGCGGCGCGTGTCTGAGTCCCTCGCCGGACGCGCCAGCTACCTCACGCTCTGGCCGATGACCCGTCGCGAGCAACGCGGCCTTGGGCATGGCGGCGTATGGGAGCAACTGCTCCAGACGGACGAAGCGGATTGGATTGAGCTCCTGCGCTCGGAGCCGAGTGAGCCGGAAGACTGGCGCGACCTCGCGCGACGGGGCGCCTTCCCCGTGCCGGCGCTGCAATTGCAGAACTCACAGGATCGCGCGATCTGGTTCGACGGTTACGTGCGCACCTATCTCGAACGTGACTTGCAGGACATCGCCAACATCTCGGCATTGCCGGACTTTCGCCGCGTCATGCGCGCCACCTGCCTGCGCGTCGGCCAGATACTCAACCAGTCGAGCCTGGGCCGCGATATCTCGCTCTCTCAACCGACCGTGCACCGTTATCTCAACCTGCTCGAGACCTCTTACCTGCTGGTCCGCTTGCCGGCATTCGCCAGCAATCGCACCAAGCGTCTGGTCAAGTCACCCAAGGTCTACTGGAGCGACACCGGTTCGGCCATGCACCTGAGCCAGGAAACGGAACCTCGCGGCGCCCATCTGGAGAACATTGTGCTGCATGACCTGCTCGTCTGGCGCGATAGCCGCACCAGCCACGAGACGTCTGCCGAGCTCTTCTATTGGCGCACGACGATCGGGGAAGAGGTCGACTTTGTGATTGAGTCGGAGGGCCGACTGCTGCCGATCGAAGTGAAATCGAGCGCCAGACCACGCCTGCGCGACACCGCTCATCTGCGCAGCTTTCTTTCGCAGTACGAAGACATCAGCCGTCCGGGACTCTTGCTGCACAATGGCCCGACGCTGGAGTGGATGGCGCCGAACGTCCTGGCTGCGCCGTGGTGGATGGTCCTCTGACCGCATGCCAGATTCCGGCTCAAATATCCTGCGATGCTAGACTGCGCGCGCCTTGACCGACTCAATGGGTCGGTGGGCTCATGCAGCGCAGAAGCACAGATACTGGGGGCTCGGCCATGGGATTGCTGGACGGACGCAAAGCGCTGGTTTCGGGTTCGAGTCGCGGCATCGGCGCCGACATCGCGCGTGGATTGGCGGCGCATGGGGCGGCGGTGGCTGTGGCGGCGCGGTCGGACGAGGCATCGCCCGATCCTCGGCTGCCGGGCACGATTCGTACGGTGGCCGAAGAGATTCGACAGTCAGGCGGACACGCTGTCCCGGTGGCGTTGGATGTGCGCGACCCCGAGTCAATCGTGCGCGCGATTGATACCACCGCCTCGGAACTCGGCGGCCTCGACATCCTGATTAACAACGCCGCCGTGCTCGTGCCGGGCACGCTGGAATCGGTCCAGGACCGCCACATCGATCTGATCTGGCAGCTCGACTTGCGTGGGCCGGTCCTGCTGGCCAAGTACGCCGTCGAGCACATGAAGCAGAGCGGCGGAGACATCATCAACATCTCCTCGGGCGCCGCCGACTTCCCAGGCCCCGGTCCCTACGACGAGGTGCGCGAGGGCGGACAGTTCTATGGCATGGTCAAGGCCGGCCTGGAGCGCATCACCCAAGGCTGGGCGATGGAACTGCAGAAGTACCAGATCGCTTGCAACATCCTTACGCTGCGATACCTGATCAAGACGCCTGGTCACTGGTATGCCTTGACCACGCCCGACAAGCCTCAGACTGAGTTCGAATCGGCCGACTGGATGGCCCGCGCCAGTGTCTGGATCGCCAGTCAGCCGTCGTCGTACACCGGCAACATCGTCGACGACCGCGACATACGAGACACGCTGGCGGCGCTGTAGCCGCGAGCGACGCACCCTGGGGAGCCGGAGGAAACCGATCGTGCCGGACCTGATCTACGAGAAGTTCGACCACTACGCGATCCTGACCATGAATCGTCCGCATCGCCTGAATGCCTTAGGCGGCGACCTGCGCCGGCTGACGAAGCAGGCGGTCGACGATCTGGAAGCCGACCCCAACATGCGGGCGGCGATCGTCACCGGTACTGGCAGAGCGTTCTCGGCCGGCGCAGACCTGAAGGAAATGAACGAGGGCAACCAGCGGCGCGAAGGCCTGCGCGACACGATGGGCTACGACCTCGACGAGTCGATGCCGTTTGCTCGCGCTCGCAAGCCGTTTATCGCCGCGATCAATGGTCTCTGCCTCGCCGGCGGCCTCGAGCGCGCGCTGGACTGTGACATCCGCATCGCTTCGACCGAGGCCTACTTTGGCCTGTTCGAAGTCAAACGCGGGATTATGCCGGGCTATGCGATTCATCATCTGGCGAGAATGCTTCCGATCGGCGACGCCCTCTACATCATGCTGACCGCCGATCGGATCGAGCCGGAAGACGCGCTGCGCATGGGTCTGATTCGAGAAATCCTCGAACCCGACGCACTGTTGCCTCGGGCCGTTCAGATCGCCGAGATGATCGCCGCAAACGCGCCGCTCGCGGTCGAGGGCACCAAGTTCATGGCCCAACAGTGGCGACAATTGCAGATCGACGAGTCTTACCGCGTCGGACAGTGGGTCGGCCGTACGGTCCTGAACTCGGAGGACGCCAAGGAAGGCCCACGGGCCTTTGTCGAGAAGCGGCCGCCAAATTGGACCGGCCGCTGAGGGTCAGATAAACATGTTGACCGCCCCGTGTCAGCGCCGACTCAACATCGACGCGGGGCTGTCTACCCGATCGCTCTACTCATTGTCGTTTTCGCGGCGCCCGTCTTTGCGCTGCTCACAGGGCTCACGACTCCGACAGCAACTTCACAGTCGGCGCCAACGTTCAGCTCTGCCTCGGTCGAGGGCTCGCAACTCACGATTTCGTTTTCATCCGATCTCGACCCAAACAGCTACGCGGCCGCTGCCGACTTCACTGTCCTGCACGGCGAAACGATGCAGGCAGTCCAGTCGGTAACGGTCAGTACCGATCACGTGTTACTGATCCTCCAAGTGCCCATTCCAGACGTTGAATGCACGACAGAAGCTGTCACGGTGAGCTACTCGGCAACGAGTTCGACGCTCGCTGGTAGCGATGGCACAGCGGTTGCGGCCTTCAGCGAAGCATCTGTTACGAATGAAACCGACGCGCCGCCCGAGATCGTGAGCCTGGAAACGGACAGTACCGGGAGGTACATCTACGTCACCTTCTGTGAGGACATCGCTGATCTGAGTTACCAGTGGGCCGATTTTTCGGCGTTCAGCGTGGTCATTGATGGCGACGCTATTGATGTCAATGACCTGCTCAGGCGGTCCGATACTCCCTCACGCCTCGATATCAGCTTGCCGAGCGATCCTGCGATCAAGGAAGGACACCAGGTCACTGTCGCCTACGACCAGGATCAAGGCGACGAGAACTATCCCTTGCAGGATGACAACCAGGGGAACAAACTCGTGAGCAATTGGTCTTCGCGGATGGTGACCAACAACGTTGATAGTCCACCGACGCTGACGGCGGTGTCTTCGCTGTATGAGAACGTCACGATGACGTTCAATGAGGCTCTCGACGAGTCAAGCACACCCGATCCGTCGGCGTTTGAGATTGGCGGCGTACAGTCGCCGCCGCAGGTTCAGCAAGTGGGGGTTTCTGACAATCATGTGTTGTTGACGCTCGATGGCATCCTCGACAACAGGCACTCAACCACCTACACGCTCAGCTACCTGATCCCGAACGAGCGGCCCTTGAGAGAAACCGACAAGTCGCATGATGTCGAAGACATCTTTGACTATTCGTTCAGTAGCAGCACTCCGACGGCCATGCCGGCGCCAGTGAGCGCGGAGGTTGATGGAGCGACACTCACGATCGAGTTCAATCTCCCGTTGAAGGCGGTTGCGGCGGGCAGCGCGTTCGAGTTATCGGGGGTGTCTGGCCTCACGGTTGTTTCAACATCGTTCTCCGGGTCCAGCCTGATGCTGACCTTGTCCGAGTCTGTCGGCGCTGGCGATTCGATCACTGTTGCCTACGCTCGACCGGAATCCCCGCCCAGAATCGAGGGACGCAACAACCAGGACGCAGCGTCGTTCAACGCCTACGCAGTCGACAATGTCACGAGCGCGCCAGCGCCGCAGTTGAACATGTCCACAGTGTCAGCGAACGGCGCGTCCCTGACGCTGACATTCTCGGTTCCGCTCGATCAGAGCGATCAGGGATTGCCTGAACTCACAGCGTTCTCGCTGTCGGGCACAGACGCCACGATCAAGTCGCTGTCGATCATCGATTCTACGGTCACGTTGGTCTTGAACCCGGCTGCAGATGTCGGTGAGACCATTCTCCTCACTTATGTCGCGCCGGGCGACGCGACCAAGCCTCGGCTCAGATCGGCGACGCATGTTGTGCCTGTGGCCCAAATCTCGGGCGCGTCTGTCGTGAATCACGCGGACGGGAAACCTCGTGTCGTTAGCGCGGCAGTCACCGGCGCCACGTTGAGCATTGGTTTCGATCGATTGCTTGACGCCGATTCCACTCCTGCCGCAGATGCATTCACGTTGGGCGGCACGACTTCGACGGTGTCTGGTGCGGCCATCGATGGTCGCGTGCTGACACTAACGATCGCTCCCGGCGTCACACACCAGACCGTGATCACAGTTGGCTACACGAAGCCTTCAGCATCCCCGTTGAAGCGATCGGGGCAGGCTATATTCGTCGATACGTTCTTGGGCCAAGCGGTCTCAAACGGCACGGTGGATCCGACGCCCCTCTTTCAATCTGCGTCTGTTGACGCCAGTGGTCGCAGCTTGACGATTGTGATGTCAAACCCACTCCTTGATATGGCGGCTGGCATTCCTGCGCATGTCGCTTTCTCGGTGGGTGGCACGACCAGTGCGGCAGTTGAGTTGGTTGCTTTAGACGGCTCAAGCATCTTGTTGTCGCTCTCTCCTGCCGCCGACCTCAACGAGTCGCTTGATGTCTCTTATGTCGTGCCGATCAATCAGTCGGCGCCGGCCTTGCAGAGCGCCGATGGACATTGGCGCAGTCCGGCATGGACCAATGAGTCTGTTGCGAACCATGCGGACGGCGTCCCGCGGCTGGTAGCCGGCGTTGGCAACGCTGATTCGATAGTCCTGGAGTTCGATCGGAACCTGGACGACTCCCTGACGCCCGAACCCGGCGCCTTCAGCGTGACACCGAACAATCTGACCGTAAGCACCGTGAATATAGATGGACGAACCGTCACGCTCATTCTCAATGGGACGTTGGCGCACGACGATGAAGTGACGGTCTCCTACAGCGCGACCGGAATGACGTTGCTTACTCGCGAAGGCCACACACTGACGGTCGAAGCCTTCACTGCTGCAACCGTCACAAACGAGACCCCGCCGCCTCCGTTGGTGCTCTCTGCAGTCGGTAACGGGCGAACGATAGTTGTGTCGTTATCGGTGTCGTTGGATGAATCGAAGATTCCGGGAGTTGATGCTTTTTCGGTGTCTCCTGGCGAGTTGAATGTCAGCGACGTATCTATTTTGGGCATGACCGTGACTCTCACCCTCGATGGTTCATTGCGAGAAGGGATCGAGTACACCGTTTCCTACGCTGCGACCAATTCCATACTATTGACGACTGACGATGGTGAAGAGCTCTCGGCATTTTCGGAAGCCATGACTAACGACACCGATACCGCGCCTGTGGCCACGTCAGCCACGGGCGACGGCTCGACAGTAACGATCACTTTTGATCAATCACTGGATGCGCAGTCGGCGATCGCGCTTGACTCCTTTGAAGTTTCCGCCGACGGGGAAGTGTCGGTCGCAGGCGTCGCTCACGGAGATCGCGCCTTGTTGGTGACCCTGTCCCGGCCACTGTTGGAGGATGAGTCGACGACCGTTACGTACACTGCGCCCGACGAGGACGGCATTGTGGACGCGACCGGAAATCAGTCGGCTTCGTTTTCGCTCTCCGTCTTGAATCAGACAGACACTTCGCCAATCCCGCTTTCCGGAACAGTGGAAGACGACGTGATTGTCCTCGTCCTGGATCAAGACTTGTACTACGATCCTAGATTCGACCTCGATGATGGGT
The DNA here is from genome assembly GCA_965261715.1 of Dehalococcoidia bacterium. Lineage (GTDB taxonomy): Bacteria > Chloroflexota > Dehalococcoidia > Bin125 > Bin125 > Bin125. The sequence goes on along the minus strand of OZ253471.1, from coordinate 761,593 downwards.
ATCCAACTGATCACTTCAGTCTCAACGGCACCGACGCTGCAATCGCGTTCGTGTTGGTCTCCAACGACGGGCCAGAGGGAGTGGGGAGGGTAGTGATTACGCTCTCTCAGGCCGTTGGAGTCTGCGACAACCTTACTATCACCTACTTTCCGGTCTCAGGTTCCATCCGAATCAGAGACGACGACGCTATGCAGAACCGAGCCCAGATCAACCAGCTTCCGTTGACAAATCTGACCAAGCGTCCACTGGAGATTATTTCGGCAATCGTTGACGGTTCAACCTTGCAGGTCGTGTTTTGCGCAACCCTCGATCCCGGAGTGTTGCCGTCGACTTCAGCTTTTTCGTTGACTAACGGCCCACCAGTTGCATCGATCTCGATCCGGGAAGCGACGTTAACTCTGATGCTCACACAATCGGTCATTGAGGACGAGTAAATCACTTTGACGTACACAACGCCTGAAACGAACGCGCTCCAGGATCTCCAAGGCAATACCCTGGCGATGTTTGTGCAAGAGGTCTCAAATGAGACGGATTACGCGCCGCTCCCGATCAAGGTCACAACAAATGAGAATGGTCAGGAGCTCACTGTCGAATTTGACCAGAGGTTGGATGCATCGCCAAAAATTGACCGCTCATGGTTCTCGTTGGAACCGGCTCACCCCGTGATTTCTGCGGAGCTCGTTTCGGATATTGGCGACCAACAACGGCTCATTGTGCGGCTCGAACCCGGCTCGGAAATCCGCGAGGGCGAGTCGGTATCCCTGGTGTACTCGCCGCCGCCGTCGGGCGGACTTCAGGATGACGATGCTCCGAACGCCGTTCTTGCCTTCACGATGACCGTGCACAACGCCGTCGACGTTGCACCAGCGTTCGAAGTGGCGACAGTGAACCGACATGTGCTCGAAATCGAGTTTGATCAGCAACTTCATCCCGATCATGTCCCGCCGCCCAACTGTGAGGCGTTGGAAGAACAGGTTGAGGGATTCGATTGCGATGAGCATCCGGATGTCAGCTGGTTTGTCGTGCAGCGGAATGACGCAGATCTGGTCAGAATCGAATCAGTTGCGGTCAGCGGTTCGAAGGTGATTCTCCACCTGGCGGAGCGTGCTACTCCAGCAGACCGGCTGGTGGTTGTGTACAGCGCTGAATCCCTGCTCGGCGGGAACTTCAACCTGCACGACACCTCGTCGCCGGCAAACCAGGTCGAAACGATTGATCCAATGCCCGTCACGAACTTGACGGCGGCAGCGCCTCTAGCGGGCGCTCTGGATCGCGCTCAACCGGAGGAACTCCTTGTTGAGTTCGATAGTGACCTGGGGACGAGTTCGGACCTCGAAGTCGCTTCGCTTCAGGTCGTCGCGGATAGCGAGTTGCATGACATTGAGCAGGCGTCAACTTCGGAACAACAGATGATGCTTCGTCTGACCACAGCTATCGCGGAATGTTCGGCTGTTTCGCTGTCTTATGACCCAGCCACGCTCGCCCTTCACGACGCTTCAGGGAAGGAGATTTCCGCATTCAGTCTGGATGTGCCCAACCTGATCGATCCGACGTGGGGCCTGAGCTGTGTCCGCTCGGATTTCGGTGGCTTGGATTTGACGTTTGCCGACGGAATCGAGACCGTCACGTTGGCGGAGCGTCAGTGGACTCTGTTGGTCAACGGTGAGGAGCGGGAACTGGTCATATCGGCATCGGGCGATGTCGTCGAGCTTCGGCCTTTCCCTGCGGCTTGCACCGGAGATTTGGTGACTGTTCGACTTGCCGGTCCTGAGGAAGCTCAGTCGCTGCTGCTGGAGCGCGTAGTGCATCTGGCGGCTCCCTGCGTCGTGAGCGCCGAGGCGAACGGCGTGTCGCTGCTTGTGACGTTTGACGGCACTCTGGATGCTGACTTACCGGATCCATCACAGTTCACGATCAGCGGGGACGCTTCCGTTGAGTCAGTGACCGGCATCGACGGCGCCACGCTCTCGCTGCGATTGGCTGCGCCCGGTCTTCGTGCTGAACAAGAGGCGAAACTGACCTATGAGGGAACGTCGCTGCGCGGTCGTGGCCTGACTGCCGCGCCCTTTGACATCGATGTGGTCGACGTGACGGCGCCGCCGCAACTCGTATCTGCGTTCGCCGTCGGATCAGCGGTGTTCCTCAAGTTCGATCAGACACTCCTCCAGCAGCAGATTTCCGGCTCGCGGTTTACGCCTGTCGGTCCCGGCATCGATGTGACGGCGCTCTCGGTCAACGTGAACGGGGACTCGCTCTACCTGGAGTTGTCCGACGATTTACCGGACGATCTGGAGCTGTTCGGGCTGGTGTATTGGTCGCGGGTACGCGGCGGTCTGGCGGGCCTGACGGGTTCAAGAGTTCCAGACGCCGTATTCGTGGCTCGCAACTTCACTGAAACCGCGCCTACTGTGACCTCAGTGGTGACCGACTCGTCCGAAATCGAGTTGACGTTCAATCAACGTGTTGATGGGACCAAGGCACTGATGTCCGACTTCTCTGTGACTGCGGGGCGTCGGATGATCGCGGCGACATCGCTGGAATGGTCCTCGTCGGGCGTGGTTCTCGCCCTGGCCGAACGTGTGACATCGCTCGATGCGGTTGCGCTCTCGTATGCACCTGGCGAAGCAGGCTCGGTACAGGATTCATCTGGAATCGCGCTTGCTGAGTTCCGAATGTGGGCGACCAACGTGACGGCGCTGCCGAAGTCGCTCGAGCAGCGAGTCGCAGATGCCAGATTGAGATCATCGAGCGGGGAGACGACGTTCGCACGCGAGTTGGCTCGTGGGTTTGCAGGTCAGCAGGGAATTGGGGTCGTGGTGGAGGGGGGCACGGGTTGGACGACGGTCGTGCGCGGTGGCCTGAGGCTCTCGATTGACTCCGAGCGGTTGGGGGACGAGCCGACGCGGGTTCATGCGTTCCCAATCGAAGGCGTCAAAGGCATGCTGGAACAGATTGAGACGGTTCCGGCATCTTGCAGGAATGGGGATGAAGCGTTGGAGATGAAGGCCTGGTGGATCGGGGTGAGCGACGTGGAGGGTGTCCCGACTGACGTGGGTGTGCGGGTCGCCATTTCCGGCGAGAACTTCGGCCGTTTCTGGGCCACGTATTGCGTACTCGACCTGATTTCGGGGGAGTGGCGATTCGCGCGTCAGGATGACCGCGTTGTTGGGCCGGCGCTGATCCTGCGACGGGACATCCAACTATGGCCTACTGAGGATCTGTGGTCTCTCGTAGGGTGACCTCGCCGGCGATGAAGGATCGGCGCTGACCGTCTTCTGTTTCGAGGATGAGCGCTCCTGCGTCATCGACGCCGATGGCCGTTCCCTTGATTGCCTCTCCCGTCGTGAGGGTGACTGTGACCTCTTTGTGCAAGGTGTTGAGTCGAGAGATCCAGGTCTCGTGGAGGTCCTGGGATTCGGCCTGATTGAATCGGTGCTCGAAGGCGTTGAGCAGTGCGGCGAAGACTGGTTCTCGTTCCTGGCGTGCGTCAAGTTCGATCATGAGGCTGGTCGCCGGTCGGTCGATTTGAGAGGCCCAGGGCGCGGGATCGAAGTTGACGTTCAGGCCGATGCCGACCAGCGCGTAGCGCGGCTGTCCTGCGCCCCAATCCGCTTCGATCAGGATGCCGCCCATTTTTCGATTCTCCATCTGAATGTCATTGGGCCATTTGATCGTGGGTTGCAGTGGCGTGGTTTCGCGGACAGCGTCCGTCGTGGCGACCGGGCTGACGATGCTCAGCCGCTTCAACTGCTCAATCGTGGGCCGAACGACCAGCGTGGTGTGAATGCTCTGGCCAGGCGGCGAAACCCAGATGCGTCCCTTGGTGCCGCGACCGGCGGTCTGCTCATCGGCGACGACGACCGTGCCGTGCGGCGCGCCGTCCTCGGCGAGGCGTCGCGCGTCGTCCATGGTGGAGGTCGTTTGGACCAGGTAATGGAGGTTCTGGCCGACCTCGGTGGTGGTGAGGAGTGAGCGGACCTGGCCGATGTTGAGACGTTGGTCGGGTGGGAGGAGGTCGTGGCTGGTCATGGCGTCAGGGTAGCCAAGCTGGGACCGCCTCAGTCGCTCCGCGACAGCTCCCCCTGCCATGAGACCTCTTATTACCTGCTCTCCTCCCCCCTTGCGGGGGAGATCCCGAAGGCAGAGGGGGGCTCCCCATCTCGTGAGCTATCTGGTCGCTGTCGGCGGACCCCCCTCTGTCACTCCGTGACATCTCCCCCCGCAAGGGGGGGAGAGAGGACTTGTGACTTTTGCAAAGGTCTCCGCAAAGGAGGGGAGAGGGGATCTTTGAGGGAAACAAGTGACAGCAAAACAGCCCCGAGCTGAGCGGCTCGGGGCTGTGGTTCGATCGCCCAATGGACGGTCGGAATACTTGCGCGTTAGGAGGCGCTCACCTCCGTAGCGCTTCGGGCCGATCCATTGGGCGAACGTTGACTATGTCCCAAGTTGCATCACCTCCTTTCCTGCCACAGAGGGTAGCAGGACTTGGCGGCCCTTGTCCAACGACTCTCTTCCAAACAAAACTGACGGAATTGCGCGCCTAGATACTTCACGGGAAACCGGAAGCACCTAGGGTTTTCGGGATGAACATCAACAGACAGCATAGGGTCCACCGATGCAGCCGCCCGATAGGAGCCGGGCCGCGATACAGTCCACAAATCCTCCCAAACCTTAGTATTCACGTACAATGGTCCGTATACTCTAACACTTCTGTGGGGCGTAACCAACACATTTACACGGTAGATCCAATCCTCCTGAGCCATCATTATTGGCTTGTGGAATCGGTGTCTCAGTCTCACTCACCCCAATCCTCGTTCGCAGCGGTGCTTTTCCCTTGCATCGGTACAAGAGCAGGCGCTTCACGACTATTCCCAGTCCCACTGGGATTTACTACCCGGACCCCTAGGTGCACTAGTCAGACTGTTGCCGAGCTCCCCTATCTTGCCCCATCGGCCGTCCCAACCAACCCAATCTGTGTTGTCGTCGATCAGTTCCACCGTATAGTAACCAATGACCAATCCATCATAATCATTAATATCATCAAGGGTCCCTTCATTCCAGCCCCCGATAGGAAAACTAGCATGCGACCCAAGGGCAACATAAACGTACGGTCGTATCCTCGACACATCCTTAAACACATTGGCCCAAGGCCTCCAGGTACCCGATTCGTGCGCGGCGAACCACATCTCCTCTGGAGCAACAGTGCCTTCAAGAATCTCGTTCACTTTAGCGTCAGCTGGGAACACGACTTGAACACTCTCCCAGTCACCATCGTGCTGTTGCGGGTACCAACATTGTCCAATCTCGCACCAATTCCACAACGGGGGCCCCAGGTTATAGACATAGAAATACCAGTATTGCACATACACACGACGATTGATTTCCCTGACGTGTACGTACGCAGTAGGAGTGTATGCAGGGCGAGCCGAGTCCCAACTGTTCACATCGAAGTCCAGGAATTGATCGGCCTGGCTTTCTCTACGGCCGTACTCCGCGAGCCCCCTCGCGGTAGGAATTGTCGAGAGTGTGAACTCGCCGTAGTATCTGTCCACTTTCAGTGTGGAGTAGTCAAACATAGCCTTTATCGGTACTGGATAGTACTGTTCTCGGCTATCAAAGTGAAGAATCGGTTTGTACATCTCTGCTATCTCGCGACGAACGATCGGATCATCCAGCGACAGGCCAGTTATGCTGATCTGCAATGAGTAAGAGCCAGCCTGAACATCACGTTTTGTAGCTGCGGTATAGTATGTCCCCGCCTCAAGCTGGTGGCTTATGCGAGCGTCGTTTCCTTGACCACTGTCATCATCACGACTCAACACGGTTGATCTGTTGCCGTCCCACGAGAATAGGACCAGATAGGGATCGACATCGTTCGAGGAGAGATTGATAGTCACCTCTTGTGGCGTCGCCAGCGTAAAGCGGATGTAGTCTGTCCACTTGCGAGAGCCACTCCAGCTTGCAATGCAATCGCCGGACTTGAGGTCTCCACTCAGTGTTCTGGATGAAGCCACCTCCCCAAACGGATGTATGATGCATGCGGCCGATGCCGGTTGTCGCGTTGCCAACACACCTAACACAGCAACCGCGCTCAAGGCGACTAGTAGCAAAAGCTTATTGGCCCCGTCTCGCGCGAACGAGCAAATCATCCAACTCTTCCTCTCGGTTGACCTGCATAAGGCCACACACCTGGCAGGCTGCCGAAAAAGTCCGACCGCCGCTGAAATCGTCAATCCTGCGCTGACGGAGAACTCACCTGACCAGATAAGGCGACACCTGGATCGAGATTCCAGGTCAAGCCTGAAATTACGGTCGCTGAGTAACTCAGCACCCTGCTAGGCTCGCTCTACCAACGCAGTGGCCTGTCGGGTTGCGAACGCCGCGGGCCGTCTTCAGGCCTCCTGAATCAGCGCGTTTCCGGCGTCGTCAATGCGGATGATGAGGCGATGCTCCTTCTTGTGGTCGTCTCTGAAGAAGCCAGGCCACAAACAAGGGAACAGACGACAACACGCAGCAATGAAACCTTCTTCTTGGCCATGATTGCTTGAACATCGGACTGAAACTCCACCCGGTAGCCATCCGCAACATGCCGCGAAGCCGCTTGGGCAAGCAACTCGATCTTGTCTACGTTTCAGGGTCGTTCGCTCACCATGTGTGTCTCCTTCATATTGGCGCTCGCAAGAGCAAGGTCGCCAGTTGCGTGCGTTTCCACGGACATCATGCTACAGCCATGCGCCTTAAGTGCAACACGTAGAGAGACATGTAGCTTCAACTATCGCTTAGTAGTAAAAGCGCAAACATTGTGAGAGCAATACAACTACTAGATTGAAGGGAAACGGAGCTATGTGAGTGGTAAAACAGCTTTCATTTTTACTAGTCCGGATGGTAACTTCGAACCATGTCATGGAGTCGGTGCTCGATCCGTGCCGCTAGATTCTTGCGAAATGGCTTCGCGAGGCCCAGCTGAACAAGGGACTTACCGACGTTTAGTCCACGAAGGGCTGAGAAGAGCCATCAGTACATTTGCCGCCTCGAGGCAGCTGGCCGGAGAGCAGAGTTCATCAACGTCTTGGATCAGGGGAGGGCGGCACTCCTCTGGAATTGTTCCGAGTCTCAAAAGGCTCAAACCATTGAATCTTGTCAGTCGTTGGCCAAGAGCCGGCGACGGAGGCCTTCTCTACCCGCTCAATGTGACCTCACGAACCGAGTCCTCGACGATGTTGAGGATTTCGTCGACCTGCTCTTTGGTGGCGACTAGCGGTGGGGCGAGGAGGTAGCCGTCGTTGCGGACTCGGCTGATCAGGCCTCGGCGTTGGCAGGCTTTGAGCAGCTTGGCTCCCATGCCGTCGGAGGCGGGGAAGGCTTCGTCGGTTTCGGGGTCCTTGAGGATGTCGAAGCCGCACATGAAGCCGAGGCCGCGGACGTTGCCGATGTGCGGGTTCTCGGTCAGGCGCTGGAGGCCCGAGAGGAGTTGATCGCCGCGCGCTGCGGCGTTTTCGACCAGTCCTTCGTCCTCGAAGATCTGCAGGTTGCGCAGGCCGACGGCGGCGGCGGTCGGGTGACCGGCGTTGGTGTAGGCGTGCATGAACTTGCCGGGACCCTGGGTGATGGTCTCGTGGACCTCCCTGGACCAGACGGCAGCGCCCATGGGCACGTAGCCCGAGGTGATCGCCTTGGCGATCGACATCATGTCGGGCTGGACATCGAAGTGCTCGAGCGCGAACCACTTGCCGGTGCGCCCGAATCCGGTGATTACTTCGTCGGCAACGAGCAGGACCTCGTAGCGGTCGCAAACTTCGCGCAGCCGGGGGAAGTAATCGTCGGGCGGCGGGTAGACGCCGCCGGCGCCCTGCACGGGCTCGGCGATCACGGCTGCGACGGTGTCGGGGCCTTCCACTTCGATCGTGGCGACGATGTTGTCGATCAGCAGGTTGCCGCTGTCGATTCGGCCCCCGCCTGTGGGAACGGCGTCAGGCGTCGTCGCGTTGATGATGTCGGGCACGGATCGGCCGAACTGTGGCTTGAATATCTGCATGCCGGTTGCGGCAGTCATGGCGACCGTGTTGCCGTGGTAGGCCTCGACGCGGGTGATGATCTTCTGCTTCTCGGGGCGGCCTTTCTGCTGCCAGTAGAAGCGGGCGGCCTTGACGTTGGTCTCGTTGGACTCGGAGCCGGAATTGGTGAAGTAGACCGCCTGCATGTTGTCGTAGGCGAGCTCGATCACCTTCTTGGCGAGCCGGATGGCGGGTTCGTTGGTGTAGCCCTCGTAAGAGTTGGAGAAGCCGAGCTTGGACATCTGCTCCTTGGCGGCTTCGCCGAGTTCCGAGCGTCCGTGGCCGACGGCGACGTTCCAGAGGGCGGCGAGGCCGTCGATGTATTTGCGGCCGTCAGCGCCGTAGATGTAGATGCCCTCACCGCGTTCGAAGAGCACCGGTTCCTGATGGAAGTCAGGGTGGAAGAGCGGGTGAACCCAATGGTTCAGGTCGTCCTCGACAAGTGCGCGGTACTGGGCGTTGTCCATTGGTGGGCTCCGGGAGATTGGGCAGGGCTATAGGCGAAGCGTATGCGCAAGTTCGTTAGTGCGGTAGGCGCTCGGTCGTCGGCGCCGCGAGAACCTCTCGGGCCACGACGCGGTCGTCCCAGGGCTCGACGCGGTCGGCGTAGATCATGGTTGGTTCGGCGCCCTTGCCCGCGATCAGGACCAGGTCATCCGGCTGGGCGAGAGATATCGCGCGTTGGATTGCTTGTCGTCGGTCAGGTTCCTTGTCGAAGGATTGTCCGCCTGAAGCGGCAAGATGCTGCGCTATTTCTTCGACCATCTCCGCAGGATCTTCCGAACGTGGATTTTCGTTGGTGATCACGGTGTGGTCGGCGTAGGCGGCGGCTGCAGCGGCCATGCTGGACTTGCGGATTGGGTCGCGCTCCCCGGCGACGCCGAAGACCAGGATGAGTCTTCCCTTGACGTGCGGCTTGAGGGCTTGCAGCGCGAGGTCGAGAGCCGGGCCGGTCGCGGCGGCGTCGACGATCACGGTGAACGGTTGTCCGGCGTCGATGGATTCCATGCGTCCGGGGACCGCTCGGAGGTTGTTGAGCGCCGCCTGCATAGCGATGGGTCCGACTCCGAGTGTCCAGGCTGCGCCGGCAGCGAGTGCGGCGTTGCCGAGGTTGTAGTCGCCGGGAAGTGGGAGTCTGGCGGCCAAGGCTCCGGCGGGCGTAATGACTCGGACGTCTGAGCCGGTGGCGTCCTGCGATGACGGGAGGATGCTGAGATCTGACGGAGTATTGGGCGTCGCGGTGACAATTGTTGTGGGGCGATCGTGCGCGTTGACGATTGCTTCGCGGCGGTCATCTTCGGCTCGTACGACGGCCTGGCCGTTCGGGTGGGCATCGAGCGACTGAAACAGTTTTAGTTTGGCTGCGAGATATTGCTCGCGGGTTTCGTGGAAGTCGAGGTGGTCGTCGGAGAGGCCGGTGAAGACGGCGATTTGTGTGTTGATCTGGTCGGCTCGGTGGAGTTCGAGGGCGTGGGAGCTAACTTCGAGGACGACGTGGGTGTCGCCGGCGGCGACCATCTCGGCGAGCCTGGCCTGGATGATGTCGGCTTCGGGCGTGGTCTCGCCGGTTTCGTTGCGGCTCCACTCGCCGCCGATGTGGAACTCGACGCCGTTGAGCAGGCCGGTTTGGTGTCCGGCGGCGGTGAGCATCGCATGGGTCAGGTAAGTCGTGGTGGACTTTCCGTCGGTGCCGGTGACTCCGACGACTGTGAGCTGTTGCGCGGGGTAGTCGTGGAAGGCGGCGGCGATCTGGGGCAGCGCGACTCGGGTGTCGTCGACCGCCACGATGGTGAGGTTGGGATTGGAGTCGGCGATTGGTCGCCAGAGTTCCCGTCGATCGGACTGCACGACCAGTGCGGTCGCTCCGTTGACGATGGCTGCACTCAGGAATTGGTGACCATCGACAGAGAATCCTGGAACGGCGACGAAGACGTTGTCAGGCTTGAGATGTCGCGAGTCTTGTCGCACGGCGGTGATCGCCGTATCGGGATCGCCCTGCTCGACGCGATGGTCGAGATTATGGCAGATTTCTTGAATTGTTCTCGAATGGCGATGGTTTGCTGTCATGCGCTGGTGATCGACTCTATTTCTGTTCGGATTTGTTCGGGTTTGTTCGATTCTGTTCGGGTTTGGTTGCGCCAGGCCGCCTGTAAGCCGGGTTCTGTTCGCGGCGCTCCAAATTATTCAGAGCGTCGTTCGGCGACCATCCATCTGGGACGACGGTTACCCGCCGCCTCGAGCGACCTACCCGGAGACGGCCCGGGACGAGCCAATGTCTCCCTATTTGGTCTTGCTCCGAGCGGGGCTTGCTCAGCCGGCCGGTCACCCGACCGCTGGTGCGCTCTTACCGCACCATCTCACCCTTGCCGCCGTCCGCCACAGAAAGAACGTGGTCGAACGGGTAGGCGGTATGTTTCTGTGCGCTATCCGTCAGGTCACCCTGCCTGGGAGTTACCCAGCGCCCTGTCCCGCGGAGCCCGGACTTTCCTCGACGCCCGTACAAGACGGGAGCCGCGGTCGCCCGGCGGCCTGGCGACACTCACTGTAGCGGGCACTGTAGCGCGGTCAGTCTCCACCGCCGAGGCGGTGTATCTCGTTGAGGATGTCGTAGAGCGTGTCGGATCGCTGGACTCCCGCGCTCAGACCGAATCGGATTCTTCGAACGAGTGAGTCTGGCGCGATGAGCAGTCGTATGTCGTCAAGGTGGAGAATCAAGGTTTCAATCTGCTCTTCGAGTCGATTCTGACCGATTGGCAGCCGAAGCTCCGCCACCCGAGCGCCGGCGCTCATTGCGTAGAGCGCCGCATCTCTATCGTCCGGTTTCTCTTTGCCGTGCTTATCGAGGGTCACAAGAGCGTCAAAGCCGCCTTCCTCAAGCACGGCAAACACCAAGTCGTCTTTGGCGCCCGGCTGTAGCAAGTCGGCAACGCGTTCAACGTCATGGCCCGCCCGTTTGAGGGTCGACGCCACGACTGGAGCAAACATGGCGTCAAGCAACAGCCGCATATGACGTAGCGGGAGATCTCATGGCGTTGTTGAAGTCCACAATTGATTGAGCGGCATCGATTGGCATGTCGGGCCAGCCTTCAAGCAGATGATCGACGGTCCATCCAGCAAAGAACTCTGTGCCCATACGAGTGCCGGCCAAACAGGGCATAGCTCCCAGACGACCACGCAGCATTTCGATACGACCATTGAACTCGTGTAGCGTGCCGAGCGGTGTTTCCCTGATCAGGTCTGCCACAATGCACTCGATATCGGCGGTTGCGGGCAACTGACTGCGCCATGCTTCCAAGACGGATTGCGTTCCGGGCGCATCGGCGCCCAGGAATGTCATCGCGTCGGGCGGCGGCATGTTGGTGGTGTCCCAGGTCAGCACGCGTCCGTCATGTTCGAAGTGATGCCTCTTGACTTCAATCCAGCTACATGACTCGTCGACCCATGCTCGATATGGCTGGTCCAATGCATCGAGGCAGTAGCGAACCTTCTTCGGGGATAGGCCGTGCTCGATGAGTTTTGCAGCGATTCGAGCTCGCTCGAACTGATACCAGGAATAGAAGCGTTCTCTCGGGTCTTCCTTGCCGATTCCGGCGATAATCAGGCCGCTTCGAGCCCACGCGGCGAGCCGGCGCTTCGAGAGTCCGGACATTCTGGCGACCATCCAAGATGGGATCGAACCCCAATCGTCAGGATTCGAGCCGATGATCCGACCGTTACGAGACATGCTGCCGCTCCTACCAGCGATTGTATGAGGTTAGGCGCGGCGATCGAGGGCTTCGTTGGCCATGGCGTCGGCTCGTTGATTGAGGTGGCGACGGACGTGGGTGGGTTTGAATTCGTCGAGTTGGTCGATGAGATCGTTGAGTTGCTCGAAGAGTGGCTTGAGCTGCTTGTTGCGGACTCGGTAGCGGCCTTCGAGCTGGCGGACGATGAGCTCGGAGTCGAGGCGGAGCTCGAGTTTGGTGGCTCCCATTTCCAGGGCGGCCTCGACGGCGGCGATAGCGCCCTGGTACTCGGCGACGTTGTTGGTGGCTCGACCAATGGGATTGCCCCAGGCGTCGAGTTCTTCGCCGTCCGGCGAGCAGAGGACGGCTCCGTAAGAGGCTGGTCCGGGGTTGCCTCGGGATGCGCCGTCGGCGTAGGCGATGAGGTGCATGTCGGTGAGCTTAGCGTGGCCCCACTTCCGTCATTACCGCGCTCCGTCACGGCAATCTCGCCGCGTTCAGCACAGACGTCAGTGCTCGAATCAACGAGATACCCGCGGCAAGCGCGGGTATGACAATGTCGTGCAGTTAGGCCTTGAGTTGGGTGGTGACGGAGTGGTCGAAGACGATGACTCGATCGACGAGGTGCTCGATCAGTTCTCGTTGCTGGGGGAAGGTGAGGTCTTGCCAGCCTTCTCGGACTCGTTGGAGACGCTGGTCTCGTCGGCGGCGGCGGTCGGCTTCGCGTTCCTGGGCGACGGCTCGGCCTTTGATCTGGGCGAGGTCGGCGCTGGCCGATTCCCATTCGGCGATGATGTCGGCTCCGGCGTCGTGCAGACTGGCGGGCGGTGGGTCGCCGGCGGAGGCGTCCTCGAGCAGTTGGCCGAGCTTGCGGTCGATGGCTCGGAGCCGGGCCTCGGCCGTGGATACGGCGACGGCGGTTTCGGCGGCGAGCGCGGTGTCATTGCTGCCCATGTTGAGCACGGCGATTTGACCGCCTTGCCGTTCACCGCGGATGTGGGAGAGCACTTCGGCCTCAAGGTCGTCAGCGCGGCGCGTGTGATAAGCGCCGACCGACTGGTTGGTACGGGCCTCGGACTGGTAGTAGCGGTAGGTCGCGTTGGCGGTGTCGCCGCTGGCTTTGCGCCACTGTTGGCGACGGGTGACGCCGATCATCCGTGTCTGGTCTTCGCCGCACCAGACGAGGCCGGCGAGCAGGAAGTCGGAGGGATGGCTGACGCCGGTCGCGGTACGACGCTGGACCATCTGTTGAGCGACGGCTTCGAAGTCCGGCTCGGAGACGATGGCGTGGTGGTTGCCGGGCACGCTGACGCCGAGCTTGTCGTAGCGGCCGATGTAGACGGGACTGCGCAGCAGATCGCGGATGCTGATCATGCTCCAGTTGCGGCCGCGCCGGGTCTGGACGCCTTCCTCGTTGAGGCGTTGGGCGATCCGTCGGATGCCGAGTCCGTCGTGCAGGCAGAGATTGAAGATGCGTCGGACGACGACTGATTCCTCTTCGTCGACCTCGTAACGACCGTCGGCACCGACGTGATATCCGTAGGGAGGCCGGCCGATGGCCTGGCCGAGCCGGGCTCGCTCTTGCAAGCGCTCACGGCGGCGGTTTGCGTCCGGGTCGGGATCGCTGTGCAGGCGCCAGAGATCGATCAATGAGGATTCGTCGATGGGGCCGTCTTCGAGCGAGACGAGATTGACGCCGCGGGCTCGGAGTTGGAGCACGGTTCTGACGGCGTGGGTCGCGTCGTGGCCCAGGTTTGTGAAGCTCTGGGTGATGACAAAGGTGAATCCGCGCGCCTCTTCGTTGAGGTGGCGCAGCAGTTGGCTGAGGCCGGAGCGTTCTCTCTCGTGCGAGGTGTCGGTATCGAGGAAGGTCGCCGTCGGTTCGAATCCGTGCTGATGGCAGTATTCGAGGAAGTTTGCGTTTTGGACAACCAACGACTGACCATCAACCGCGTGATCTGTCCGCTGGGAGTGTTCACTGCGCTGACTGAGATAACCGATGGCACGCACAAATTGATGCTATGCCGTTGAGTACGAGAGGACTAGGTCACCCGCAGCAAGCATCCACACGATGGACATTCGACGGCGCGCGTTCCTCGACGGGCGCGCGTGACGACGATGGTGGGCAGGGTCAGTCGGCATTCGGCGCAGACGCCACCGGCCACCGTGGCGACCACGCGAGGTCGGCGACGGCGGTACTGGTCGTAGGTGGACAGGTCGTCTTGCGAGAGATTGTCGCGCAGGATTTCGACCTGACGAGAGAGCTCGTCGACGCGTTCCTGGGCTTCGCTGCGCTCGACCCGGAATTGGGACTGACGGGCGTTCCAGACATCGAGTGCTCCGGTGCGCAGGTTCTGCAGCCAGGTGCTGGCGTCGTGTGCGAGCTGGGCCTCGTACTCGGCTCGGGTTTCGGCCTCGGCGAGGGGCGGGAGATGTTGCCGCTGTCCGTACAGATCGCGCTGGAGCTCTTCCAATGTGCGGTGATCGGTGATCGAGCCGGAGTAGAGACGTCGGTCGGTGACTTCGATTCGGCGCTGTGCGGTCTGAACGATGGCGTGCGCTTCTCGCACGGCGTGGTCGGCCCGGCGCGCTTCGTCCTCCTGGGCGGCGATTTCCGCCTCGATCTGGGCGATAAATGGCGGATCGATGATTTGGTCGACAACGGCCTGTAAGTCCCGCCCGGCCTGGTCTCGTTGAATGTCGATTTCCTGGAGCTGCTGCAACCCTTCAAGATCCATGTGGGCGGCTCGTTTTCGTGATTGGAGGTCGGGTGAGGCTGGCGCGTCTGGGATGTCTGATTGATTGAGTGTATGCCTGACGACTGGGATAGCCAATACGGAAGAATCAAGCTGGATTGCGGAATGGGTCTCGCTGATAGGCTGGCTTGACCATGACTGATGAGGGTGGGACCGAGCATGTTGGGCACGTAGGGCCTGCGGTGGTCCGACGAACCACTTCCTTGATCATCAATGTCTCGACACTGCTGCAGGAGCCGATCGGGGCGCTGCGTCACTATGAGATTGCAGATGCTCGCGGAGCTGGTTTGGACGCGGCAGTGAACGGCTCGTTGCGTTTGCTGCGCACTGATCAGTCGCTGTTGGCGTCTGCAACGCTCTCGACCGCATTCCGCGATGTCTGCGGCAACTGCCTGGAGGACGTGGAATTGCCGCTTGATGTGTCGTTTGACGAGGAGTTCTGGCCCTCATCAGACATCACTTCGGGCATGCCGATTGAGCCTCCGCCGGAACGTGTGGGATTTGCGGTGGTTGACGGTCAGATCGACTTATCAGATGCCGTGCGACAATATGTGGATATGGGACGACCGATGAGTCCGCGTTGCGGGCCGGATTGTCCGGGACTGGAATCAAGCACGTCGACAGAAGCGCCGGTGGATGCCCGCTGGTCGGCGCTGTCGGCGTTGAAGATTGAGACTGAGGGAGACTGAGATTATGGCCCCGCTTCCGAAGCGAAAGTACGCGAAGACTCGACAGCGACTGCGACGCCAGCATCACAAGGTGGATCGGCCGAAGCTGGTGACGTGCCCGGAGTGCAATGAGTCGCATCAGGCGCACCACATCTGCTGGACCTGCGGCACGTATCGCGGTCGCAGCGTGATTGAGCTGGAGGACTAGCGGTGTCCGAGGCGGACTTGAGCGCTTCTCCGCCGACAGCTCCGTCCACGGCGTGGTTGTTCCCGGGTCAGGGCGCGCAAGAGGTCGGCATGGGACGCGACCTCTACGACGCGTTCGCCGAGGCGCGGGAGATCTTCGAGGAGGCCGACGAGGCGCTGGGACGTTCGCTGTCGAGCGTCATCTTTGCAGGGCCCGACGAGGTCCTGCGCGAGACGGTCAACACGCAGCCGGCGATCCTGGTGACATCACTCGCGGCCTGGCGCGCCGCAACCGTGGCTGGCCATGAGGCGCTGAGCTCGACGCCGATCTGCACCGCAGGACACAGCATGGGTGAGTACTCGGCGCTGGTCGCATCGGGATCGCTGTCGGTCTCGGAGGCGGTGCGCCTGGTCGCCAAGCGCGGCGAGCTGATGCAGGCTGCGGGCGAGCAGAACCCGGGCACACTGGCCGCGGTGTTGGGCATGGACGAGGCGGATGTCGAGGCGGTCTGCGCCGAGGCCGGCGCTGAGGTCTGCAATCTGAACGCGACTGGTCAGATTGTGATCGGCGGGAACGTGCCTGCGGTCGAACGGGCAGCGAAGCTGGCCGAGGAGGCCGGGGCGCGGCGCGTGGTGATGCTGAATGTCGGTGGCGCGTTTCACACGTCCTTGATGTCGCCCGCAGCCGAGGCGATGGCGCCGATCATTACGGCGGCTGACGTCGCCGATCCGTTGACGCCCGTGATCGGCAACGTCGCCGCCGAAGCGCTGACGACGGCGGATGAGGTGCGAGCGGACCTGACGGCTCAGATTCGGCGTCCGGTGCGTTGGCGCGACACGGTGCTGAAGATGCAGGAGATGGGTGTCGAGCGTTATGTCGAGATGGGACCGGGCAAGGTGCTGACGGGGCTGGTGCGCACGACACTGCGGCCGCTCAAGCTGCCGACTTCACCGACATTGGTCAATATCAGTGATCGGGAGAGCGTTGGCGGATAGCGGAAGCCAGAAATCAAGACTGCGAGTTCGTCCCGACGCCGAGGACAACGCGCGCGTGCGTGCATTTTGCGCCTTGTTTGAAGCAGAATTCGGCGTGAGGCCGGCCACGACGGCGCTGCTGCGATCGCACGAGGTTGTACCGATGTCCGTCGAGAAGGCGCAACGGGCCTCGAGCCTGGTGTCAGGCGTGATCCAACAACGCGACCAAATTGATGCGCTGATTGCAGAGCTGGCCGATCGTTTGCCCATGGATCAGATGGCGCTGGTCGACCTGACGGTGTTGCGCATTGCGCTGTATGAGATGCTCTTCGATAATGGCTCGGTACGTCCGAACACCGCGGTTCGGCATGCGGTGTCGTTGGCAAAGCGATTTGGCGACGATGGCAGCCGCCGACTCGTGAGCGGCGTCCTGGGCGCGGTCACACGGAACCGTCTGCAGGCTGGGACTGCGGAGTAGCTGGAGGTAGGCAGTATGGCCCTGTTTGATCGAATCAAGGAAATTATCGTCGACCAGTTGTCGGCGGACCCGGACGACGTGGCGCCGGAGGCGTCGTTCGTCGATGACCTGGGCGCGGACTCGCTCGATCTGGTCGAGCTGATCATGTCGTTCGAGGACGAGTTCCGTGACCAGGTGCCCGATCTGGAGATTTCGGACGAGGATGCCGAGGGGATCGGCACGGTGCAGGACGCGATCGACTTCCTCGTCTCCAAGGGCGTACCGAACGATTAGCGCTACGGAGATCGGCTCGAATCCCATTCGCCCAGACGACGCTCAGGGCGGCGGATGTGGGGTAATCGGGTACGCTGACTGCCGATGAACATTTTCGGCGTCGGCATTCCTGAAATCCTGGTGGTGCTGCTGCTTGCGGCCGTGATCTTCGGTCCCGGCAAGTTGCCGGAGATCGCGGGTCAGTTTGGCCGTGCGATTCGCGAGCTGCGAGAGTATGCGCGTGACTTCCGCGACGAGTACCTGACCGACTTCGAAGAGGTCCGCGAAGAGTTGATCGAGCAACGATTCGAGTTTCAGCAACTCGACGCGGACATCCGCGCCGACATTGAGCAGGCGCAAGCCGATGTGCAAGGCGCCGTGCGAGATGCCGAGACGATGACTGAAGAGGCAATCGAAGCGGCGAAGGACGGCAGCGTGTCGGGCGAATCTTCCGGCGCTGCCGCGACGCAGACGGCAGAGCGCGATGGATCGCAGGCCGAGGAGCGCCCGGTGCGACGAGTTCGGCGGCGGCCGGTGGTGCGTCCGCGCAAGGTCGCGGCCGCAGCGGGTGGAGGCGATGCGGATGCGGCAGATGCCACTGAGCCCGCGCGGCCGTCCAACGTGATTTCGCTGAATCGTCGACGCCGCGATCTCGATCGCGATGCGCGGTAGCAACGTCGCCATGTCTGTGCATACAACGCAGCCGGTTAGTCACTGATGGCCTCACGACCCGTCCCCACCCCGTCAGATTTGCCGCAGCCGCCCGAGCTCTCGGAGTTGGACGTTGTCGTGGACGACATCGACGACGGCATGGATGACGGCATGCCGCCCGGTATGCCACCGGGCGGGCCACCTGAGGAACCCCAAGGCGATGATCTAACGCTGGGCGAACACCTCAACGAGATCCGTCAGCGACTGACGATCGCCGTGTTGACGATGGTCCTGACGACGGTGGTGGCGCTGATCTTCGCTTCGACAATCCTGGACTATCTGCTGGAACCCGGTCGCCAGGCGCTGCCCGAGTTTCGGCCGATCTTTACGGAGCTGCTGGGCTTCATCGGCGCGTACATCAAGATCGCGTTGATGCTGGGGCTGGCCGGGGCGATGCCGGTGATCGTCTACCAGATATACGCCTTTATCCATCCCGGTCTGACGCGAGCAGAGCAGAAGTGGGTGATCCCGATTGTGGCGATGGCTACGGTCGCATTTGCCTGTGGCGGCGCCTTTGCGTTCTTCATCGCCTGGCCGCCGGCGCTGTCGTTCCTACTGAACTTTGGCCAGGAAATCGCCGATCCCCAGGTGCGGATCAACAACTACATCGACATGCTGACGCGGTTTGTGATCTGGACGGGGATCGTGTTTGAGCTGCCGCTGTTCCTGATGGGACTGGGCGCGCTCGGGATCGTGAACTCGAAGAAACTGTTGGGGATGTGGCGCTGGGCGATCATCGGATCATTCTTGCTGGCGGCGCTGATTACACCGTCAATCGACCCAGTGACTCAGACCTTCGTCGCAGTGCCGACGCTAGGTCTGTACATCCTGGGCATCATCTTGGTGCGGCTCGTGGAGAATCGGACGGTGATTCCGGTGATCGAGTCGGATCTGGACGACGATGGGCCAGATGGTCAGCCGGCGTAGCCGCTAAACGTAGATAGCTGTTGCGCAAGGCCGTCCCCGCCCCTGAGCGGGGACCCGTTCCCACGCGGTCGCCGCGACCGCTGACATGGTCAACTTCTTGTAGAGACCAGTGCATAGCTCACAAATCCCCTCTCCCCCCTTTTTGAGGGGGCAAATGTCACGGAGTGACAGAGGGCGTCCTCCGACAGCGGCCAGATAGGTCACGAGATGGGGAGCCCCCCCTCTGCCTTCGGCATCTCCCCCGCAAGGTGGGAGAAGGAGACTTATTCGTTTGTTTCTGGCAAGCCGAAGATGGCAGCGTCGACCGCTCGGCAGCGAAACCGAGCGGGTCCCGGCGCGGAGGCCGGGACTGGGAGATAGGAGGCAACCTCACAGAGCCTGTCTCAAGAGGACGAGATCTGACCCTCGTGCCGAGCACAGCGAGATACCCGCGGCGGAGCGCGGGTATGACGGAGAGAGAAGCAGATAACGGAGAGGGAGGAGTTCACTGCAAATGTATGACATGGTCGTAGACTGATTTTGTGGATGCTCAGACGCTTACTTCACTGAATGCTCGGATTGCAGGATGCACGGCTTGCCGGTTGCATGAGACTCGGACGTTGACGGTTCCGGGGGATGGTGATCCTGACGCGGAGTTGATGTTTATTGGCGAGGGTCCGGGCGCGAATGAGGATTTGCAGGGACGACCGTTTGTCGGGCGCGCAGGGAAGTTGTTGGACGAGTTGTTGGCCGAGATTGGACTCAGCCGGCCTGAGGTATTTGTGGCGAATGTGGTGAAGTGCCGGCCGCCGAACAATCGCGATCCTCAGCCGGACGAGATTGGCTGTTGTGAGGTGTATCTGCGTGAGCAGATTGAGGGGATTCGTCCGAAATTGATCGTGCTGCTGGGTCGCTTTGCGACTCAGTATTTTCTGCCCAACGCGAAGATGGGTGAGGCTCGCGGTCAGCCGTACCAGGCGGGGCCGTGGCTGATTCTGCCGGTCTACCATCCTGCGGCGGCGCTTCGGAACTCGAACCTGATGCGAACGATGCGGCAAGACTTTGCGATCATTCCGCCTCTGCTGGCGACTGCTGAACGACCGGAGATTGTTCCGGTGCAGGTTGGGCATACGCACGGCGAAACGATGCAGGGCCAAGCAGGGCGAGACGATGATTCACAGCGGTCGCTGCTCTAGCGACCGAAACACAGAATGAGGTGATTGTGGCTGACCTGTCCGTTGTGGCGGAGGGCGTCCTACGAGTTGTTCCACTGGGAGGGTTGGGGGAAATCGGTCGGAACATGATGGTCTACGAGACGGCCGAGGACTTGATCATCGTCGACGCCGGCTTGCTGTTTCCTTCCGAAGATATGCATGGCGTCGACTACATCATTCCCGATGCGTCTTATGTACTGGAGCGTCGCGACAAGCTGCGCGGCTATTTGATCACGCACGGCCATGAGGATCACATAGGCGCGCTGCGCTTTCTGATTCCGCAGTTGAAAGCGCCAATTTATGCCTCGCCGTTGGCGTTGGGATTGATTCGTTGGCGGCTGGAAGAGTCGGGAATCCTCGACGCCAAGATGATCGAGGTGAAAGCGGGATCGTCCTTTGATTTCGGCACGATCACGGCGGAGTTCTTCCCTGTTGCGCATTCGATTCCCGACGCGTTCGGAATTGGCCTGCGGACTCCGGCGGGGCTCGTGGTACACACCGGCGACTTCAAGATTGACCACACGCCGGTGATGTCCGAACCGACCGACCTGCAGCAGCTAGCGGCCTATGGGCAGGAAGGGGTGCGGCTGTTGTGCTCGGACTCCACCTATGCCGATAAATCCGGCGTGACGCCATCGGAGACCGTGGTCGGCGACGCGCTGGAGCAGATCCTGCTGACCGCGCCGGGCCGCGTGATCATTGCGACGTTCGCGTCGCAGATTGCGCGGATCCAGCAGATCATCGACGCGGCGGAGGAATCGGGTCGGGTGTTGTATGTGACCGGGCGATCGATGGAGAAGAACATCGATATGTCGCGGGATCTCGGATATGTGAAGACGGATGATCGGCATTTGCGTCCGATTACCGACCTGGGCTCGGCGCACGACGAAAACACGGTGATCATTTGCACCGGCGCACAGGGCGAGCCGATGGCTGCGTTGTCGCGGATGGCGACCGGTTCGCATCGGGAGGTGAACCTGAAGCCGGGCGACACGGTGGTGTTGTCGTCATCACCGATTCCGGGCAATGAGTCGGCGGTCAACAACACGATCAACAACCTGTACAAGCGGGGGGTCGATGTCGTGTCGGTGGGATCGGGGCATGAGCATGTCCACGTTCGCGGTCATGCGGCCCAGGAGGAGCTGAAGACGGTCATTGCATTGACCGATCCGCAGGCGTTCTTGCCGATCCACGGCGAGTTTCGACATCTGGTCATGCACGCCAGGTTGGCGGAGTCGATGGGCGTTGGCGATGACGATCGGCACGTTCTGCTCGACGGCGATGTGCTGGAGCTGACGGCGGAACGCTCTGCGGTGGTGGACCAGGTGCCGGCGGAGTATGTCTACGTTGACGGGATGAATGTCGGCGGGGTGGATCGGGCGATCATCCGGGATCGGCAGAAACTGGCGGGGGATGGTTTCCTGCTGGTCGCGATTCCTGTCGAGGGCGAGAGCGGGAAACTCGCAGGCGAGATCGAAGTGGCGGCTCGTGGATTTGCGGAGATGCGCGCGACTGCGACGTTGAAGGCCGGCGCGGCGAAGGTCGCTCGCG
This sequence comes from Dehalococcoidia bacterium, assembly GCA_965261715.1. GTDB lineage: Bacteria > Chloroflexota > Dehalococcoidia > Bin125 > Bin125 > Bin125. The sequence goes on along the minus strand of OZ253471.1, from coordinate 740,117 downwards.
ACGTGTTGAAGTCGCGGGCGAACTCGAAGAAACCGGTCGCCTGGGACAAGCGCGAGCGGCAGGTGCAGCAGGAAGTCTCGGCCTACCTTCGACGAGAGACACGTCAACGTCCTATGGTGGTGGTGGTGGCGGTGCAGGTCTGATTGGCAGCGTCGGATCTGTCCCTGGGCGGCTGAACTGATGTATGGCGAGTCGTAGAGCCTCGAATCGGTCTCAACGGGCGTTGCCTGACCGCATTTCTCTCTGGCTGTCAGAACACAGCCACGTAATCATGGGCGGCTTGCTCGTCGCTGTTGCCGCGGCGTTTGCCGTCTGGGTGACGATGGCGTCCCTACCTTTCGGGGACCAACGGACCATGGTGGTCCAGTTGATCGGTGGCGGTGCGTATCTGCTGGCAGCGTTCGTCGCGGTGTTTGGCGTCTTGACCGGTGTTCAGCGTGTGCGCTCAACGGTTCGTCAGGATCGGCGAGTGCTGCGGGTGGGGGTCGGCGTGGGTCTGGCGCTGCTGGCCCTGTGGGGCATCGCCGGCGCAATCACGCCAGATTCTTCGCTGGGCGGCGTGTCGTTGGCGCGATACGGCGCGGGCGGCCAGGTCGGCGGATGGTTGAACTCGCCAGTTGGCTGGGGTGTCATCCTGCTTGGGCTGGTCGGATCGTTTGTGCTGATTGCTCCCTCGGCAGCGAGATCAATACTGAAGGCCGCCGGTCGCTCCATGCAGGACGGCTTGCGGTTCCTGGGACGAGAAACGAAGCAGCGAGGGCCAGGCGTCCTGGCGGCCTTGGCTCGCGCGATGGGACGCGGATTTGTGGCGCTGCTGTTGGGCTTCTGGGCGATGCTGGAATGGTCGGGTCGGGAGTTGTGGTTGGCCTTTGGCGTGGTTGGAACGCAGATTCGGGAGTCGCGGCGCGGCCAACCTGAAGTGCCGCGACCGAATCCGGCTCCCATCGCGGCGCAACGGACGGCTTCGATTCCATCGGCTCCAACACCGATCCAACCAACACCCGCCTGGCCGCCGATGGTTGAGGCGCTTGATGACGAGCCCGAGGCCCATGATCCAGAGCCGGCGAGCAAATCCAAGCCCAAATCGACGCGCGCCGAGCAACCGCCGTCGACGCTGCGGACGCTCGACCGGACTGCGGCCGATGGCTGGCGACTACCTCCGATCGCGTTGCTGGACGAAGATCCGATCACCAAGTTGCGTACCGGCGCCCAGGATCAGGCTCGCGTGATCGAGGAGACGTTGGCCTCGTTCGGGGTCGATGCAGCGGTGACGCAGATCAACGAAGGTCCGGCGATCACACAATTTGGCGTCGAACCGGGCTGGGAGGTCAAGACCCGCCAAGTGTCGGTGAAAGACGCCTCGGGCGCTGCGGTGATCGATGAACGTGGTCGTCCGTTGACGCAGACGGAGGAAGTCTCACGGACGCGAGTACGCGTCAACCGGATTACCAGGCTGGCGGACGACCTGGCGTTGGCGTTGGCTGCGCCGTCGATCCGGATCGAGGCGCCGGTGCCTGGGCAGCCGATTGTCGGGGTCGAGGTCCCCAATGCGGATACCCGGATCGTCGCGTTGCGTGGTTTGATTGAGTCTCCGGCGTTTGTGCAGATGGCTGCGACGGGCGGCCTACCGATTGCGTTGGGTCGCGACGTGACCGGCAATCCGGTGATCGCCGACCTGACCCGCATGCCTCACGTATTGATCGCCGGAGCGACGGGGTCGGGCAAGTCGGTCTGTATCAACACGGTCATTTCCTCGTTGCTGATGCAGAAATCGCCGGAGGAAGTGCGACTGATCCTGGTCGACCCAAAGCGGGTGGAGCTGACGAACTATGGCTCGGCGCCGCACCTGGCGTTCTCACACGTCGTGACCGAGCCAGATGAAGTGGTGTCGGTGCTTGGGGTTGTGGTGGCAGAGATGGATCGTCGGTATCGGCGGCTGGAGCAGTACAAGGCGCGCAACATCGTGGCCTACAACGGCTTGCCGACGGTCGACAAGCGGTTGCCGTACTGGGTTGTCGTGCTGGACGAGTTGGCCGACATGATGATGGCGGCGGCATCGGAGGTCGAGGGTCAATTGGTCCGGTTGGCGCAATTGGCTCGCGCGGTTGGGATTCATCTCGTGGTGGCAACGCAGCGGCCGTCGGTCGATGTGGTCACCGGCTTGATCAAGGCGAACTTCCCGACACGGATCGCGTTTGCGACCACATCACAGACGGATTCTCGCGTGATCATGGATCGCGCCGGGGCGGAAAAGCTGATGGGTCGCGGCGACATGCTGTACATGTCGTCGGATTCGATCAAGCCGCGACGGGTGCAGGGGGCGTATGTCTCGGACACGGAAATTGATCGTCTGATTGAATCGTGGAGCGCGCCAACCCAGGCTCAGACGGAGCGTGGATCGCTGGATGAGGTCCTGGAGCAGTTGTCGGAGGAATCGGCGGCGACGGTGACAGAGGTTGAAGCCCGTGCGACACAGGCGGATCTGCGGACGCTGACATCGACGCTGGAAACGGCCTTGGATGCGTCTGGCGACGAAGAGGAACCGGACATCGTTGTGGAAGCAGCGCCGACGCCGACCACCGACCTGGACACCAGGCTGGGCGAAGCGACGGAGTTGGCGCGCGAGTATGAGCGGGTCTCGGCGTCATTACTGCAGCGCCGGATGCGAATCGGCCGTCCCAGAGCGGAGCGGTTGATCGATCAGTTGGCTGAGGCCGGCGTAATCGAGCAGTCGGACGTTGGCCGGTCGCGGCGGGTGCTCGCGCGATCGAAGTAGTGGTCTTGGGCTTTCCACCTTGGGGTTGAGTTGAACGGTAAGAGGCTGTCTCGGAATTGAGGGATTCGTCACACCCGCGCACCGTCGCGGGAATCTCGCCGAGTGCTGCACCGACGCTCGAATCTGCGGAACCGCGGCCGTCTCAATCGCACAGCTGGCTCCTGGCTTTCGTGCCGAGCGCAGCGAGATACCCGCGCCGGAGCGCGGGTATGACGGAGGTGGGGGTGGGAGACCTCTGAGACATCCTCCGGGCGTCGGGACCTGGGAGCGGGACCTATCGAGAGAGCGGCCTAGCGGACCCCCCTCTGACACTCCGTGACATCTCTCCCAGCAAGGAGACCTTTGAAAAACTCCCCTTCGCCCCCCTTGCGGGGGAGATGCCGTAGGCAGAGGGGGGGCTCCCCATCCCCTGGCCTATCTAGTCGCTGTGCGCGGACCCCCCCTTGTATCTTCGCTATCGCCTCGGGAGCACGTGACTCCCGAGGCGAACCGGGGTGCGGCAGACCGATCCCCCCTGGGCCTTCGAGGCCGTGACAGAGCTTGGGTCGCCGCACGCCAGCAGCGAATGAGCCCGAACAGTTGCTTGGGCCCCCGAGCCCGCATGTTGCAAGGACGGGCCAGCGCAGGATAGGAGCTGGAGATGACGGAGACGAGTACCTACGTCGGCATCGACGTATCCAAGCACTGGTTGGATGTCGGCATCCGGCCGGCGCGGCGAGCCGAGCGGCTGGCCAACGATGAGGCCGGGATCGAGGCCGTGGTGGCGCAGCTGGGCGCTGTGGCGCCGGAGCGGATCGTGCTGGAGGCGTCGGGCGGTCTGGAGCTGCCGCTGGTCGCGGCGTTGGCCGCCGCGGCGCTGCCGGTCGTGGTTGTCAACCCGCGCCAGGTGCGCGACTTCGCCCGCGCCACGGGCCGCCTGGCCAAGACCGATGCGCTCGACGCTCAGGTCCTGGCCCACTTCGCCGAGGCGGTCCGACCGGAGCTGCGACCGCTGCCCGACGCCGAGACCCAGGCGTTGCGCGACCTGGTCGCCCGGCGTCGGCAGCTGGTCGCGATGTTGGTCGCCGAGCGCCAGCGCCGGCGCGCCGCCCGCGCCGCCGTGCGACCCGGAATCGAGGCGCACATCGCCTGGCTGCAGCAGGCACTGGCGCAGCTCGACGATCAGCTGCAGACCAGCGTCCAACTCAGTCCGCACTGGCGGGCGCACGACCAGCTCTGGCGCAGCGTGCCCGGCGTCGGTCCGCAGCTCGCGCGCACGCTGCTGGCCCAACTGCCCGAACTGGGCCGACTCGACCGGCGCCGGATCGCGGCCCTGGTCGGCGTCGCCCCCTACAACCGCGACAGCGGCCAGTGGCGCGGCTCGCGCAGCATCTGGGGCGGTCGCGCCAGTGTCCGCGCCGCGCTCTACATGAGCGCGCTCGTTGCCAGCCGGCACAACCCCGTGATCCGCGACTTCTACCAGCGCCTGCTGGCCAGGGGCAAGCCCAAGAAGTCGGCGCTCACCGCCTGCATGCGCAAGCTGTTGGTCATCCTCAACGCCATCCTCAAGACCAATACCCCCTGGCAAGCGCCGCTCAGCGCTTGACCATCAAGACAGTTGCTCTGTCACTCCGTGACATCTCCCCCCGCAAGGGGGGGGGGAGAGGGGATTTGTGAGTTTTGCAAAGGTCTCCGCAAGGGGGGAGAGAGGATCGGAGTTGATTTGAGGTTTCCTAGCTCTCGACGGTGGCGGCGCCGGCTTCGGTCAGGATGGGATCGAATGGATCGACAGCGTCGTCGGGGAGGAAGACCATGTGGTCGGGACCGGGGTGTTGCAGGCTGGCCTCGTGGCGGAGGTATTCGGGCCAGTCGAACAGGAACATCCGCTCTCGGCGGTTGAGCCCTCTGACGCGACGCGCTCCCATGTCGACCCAGAATGAGGGGGCGATCTGGCGTCCGACGTGGTCATGCAAGGCGTGTGAAACGACAATCGTTCCTCCACGGCCCTTGGCCATCACTCGAGCGGCCATGTTGACGGTTCGGCCGAGAATATCTCCGCCGGGGCGATAGATGACATCGCCGCGATGAATGCCCATGCGGACGCGGACGGGCCACTTCGCACCCCGGCGATTGGCCTCCGAGGTGACCCGAGCCTGAATTCTGGCGGCGCACCGCAACGCCTGCATGCCGTTGGTGAACAGGATCAGGAAGCCATCGCCCGTCAGTTTCACCTCGAATCCGGCGTAGCGGTCGAGTTCCTCGCGCACGATCTTGTTGTGGTCGTCGATGATCGACTCCCACTGTGCGTCGCCCAGTCGTTCGGTGAGGTGGGTCGAGTCTTCGATGTCCGTAAAGAGCACCGTGGCGCTCTCTCCCTGCTGGGTGAGAATGGACGCCGTGACCGCGCGTCCACAGTTTGGACAGAATGACGACGCCGGAGGGGGAACCGCGCCGCAAAACGCGCACGCGCGGCGGCGGGTCTCTTCTCCGCCGATCCACGAGGGCGGCGCATCGGCAGAGCGCCGCCAGCGTTCTATTTGGGGTCCGTCAGCCACCTGTTCACACTCTCTGCGCGCCTGCCGTGGCAGGCGCGCAGATCATAACAGCGCGGGCGCGGCAGCGTCGGTTTGACGGTAGCAAGCTGTGAGTGACGCGGCAAAAGGATGGCGGCGTCTATTGCGGCGGTTAACGCTGGCGTGACACAGGCTCTTTCCGCTTCAGCGGGCGGCGGCGGCGACCGTAGGCCTGATCGCTCCAATTCTGGAGGTCTTCGCCGAGGGCCAGCTGGTCGCGGCGCAGCTCGACAATCTGGTCGCGGAGCGCGGCGGCCTTCTCAAATTCGAGGTTACGGGCTGCCTGTTTCATCCGGACTTCGAGCTCGCTGATCATCCTGGCGATCTGGTCGGGCGTCAGATCGGCAGGGATGGTCGCGCCAAGCTCCGGGTCGTAGCCGGGCGCATCTTCGGCGACGGCTCGCAGCTCGAACTCGTCGCGGACCTGGTCGGCGACATCGGCGGCGATGTCGCGGATTTCCTTGGTAATGCCGACCGGCGTGATGCCGTGATTGAGGTTGTATTCGTGCTGAGCGGTGCGCCGGCGGCGGGTCTCGTCCATCGCCCGGCGCATGGAGTCGGTGACGCGGTCGGCGTACAGAATGGCATGAGAGTTGACGTGACGGGCGGCGCGACCGATGGTCTGGACCATTGACCCTTCATTGCGCAAGAAGCCCTCTTTGTCGGCATCGAGGATTGCGACGAGGGACACCTCGGGCAAGTCCAGTCCTTCGCGCAGCAGATTGATCCCGACCAGGCAGTCGAACACGCCGAGCCTGAGGTCACGCAGGACTTCCACGCGTTGGAACGTGTCCTGCTCCGAGTGCAGGTAGTAGGTACGAATGCCGACTTCTCGCAGGTAGTCGGCGAGGTCTTCCGACATCTTCTTGGTCAGCGTGGTGACGAGTGTGCGTTCGCCTCGCTCAGCGCGAGCCTTAATTTCGCTGACGAGGTCGTCGATCTGCCCGTCGGTGGAGCGGACCTCAACTTCCGGGTCGAGCAGTCCGGTGGGACGGATTAGTTGTTCGACGACCTGTTGCGAGTGGTTCTTTTCGTAGACCGCCGGCGTCGCCGAGACGAACACGACCTGGTTGATGTGGCGCTCAAACTCGTCAATGTTGAGCGGGCGGTTGTCGATCGCGGATGGCAGTCGGAAGCCGAAATCGACCAGGGTCTGCTTGCGCGAGGTGTCGCCGCCGTACATGCCTCTGACCTGAGGGATGGTCATGTGGGACTCGTCGAGGAAGAGCAGCCAGTCGTCGGGGAAGTAGTCGAGCAAGGTCCAGGGCGTCGAGCCGGCGGCGCGGCGGGCGAGGTGTCGTGAGTAATTCTCGATGCCGGGGCAGTATCCGGTCTCGCGCATCGTCTCGAGGTCGTAACGGGTTCGCTCTTCCAGTCGCGCCGCTTCGAGGATGTGGCCCTCGCGCCGGAATTCTTCCAATCGTTGCTGCAGCTCCGCCTCGATGTCTTCCACCGCCGCCGCCATGCGCTCGTCGGTCGTGACGAAGTGCTTGGCCGGGTAGATGTCGACGCGGTCGCGCTCGGCCAGGATCTCACCGGTCAGCGGATCGAGTTCGACAATCCGCTCGACCTCGTCGTCCCAGAACTGCACTCGGATTGCCAGGTCTTCGTACGAGGGATGGATTGTGAGCGTGTCACCGCGGATACGGAACTTGCCTCGGGAGAGGGTCATTTCGTCGCGCTCGTACTGCTGATCGACCAGGCGGCGGAGGATGAGGTTGCGCGAGTAGGACTTGCCTTGCTCCATGCTCAGCACCATGCCCTGGTAATCCTCGGGCTCGCCGAGACCGTAGATGCAGGAGACCGAGGCGACGATCAGCACATCACGCCGCTCGAACAGCGCGCGGGTGGCGGCATGGCGGAGCTTGTCGATCTCCTGGTTGATATCCGACTCCTTGGCGATGTAGGTGTCGGAGCGAGGAATGTAGGCCTCGGGCTGGTAGTAGTCGTAATAGGAAACGAAGTACTCGACGGAGTTGTTGGGGAAAAAGTCGCGGAACTCGGTGCAGAGCTGTGCGGCCAGGGTCTTGTTGTGGGCCAGGACCAGGGTCGGTCGGTTGAGCTGGGCGACCACGTTGGCCATCGTGAACGTCTTGCCCGACCCGGTCACGCCGAGCAGCGTCTGAGCTCGGTGTCCGGCCTCGATGCCTTCAACGAGCTGCTTGATGGCGTCCGGTTGGTCGCCGGTTGGCTGGTAGTCGGCACAGAGTTCGAATGGCCTGGCGTTACGTATCGGGGCTGAGACTGTAGTCATGGCAAAGAGTTTAGCGGGCTTTCAGCACTAATGGGCTTGTTCTAGGGACCGGAACCGATGTGTTCGAGCACTGCTCGCAGGAGATCCTCCGTAGTCTGCGGCGCCGGTAGATCGGGCGCACTGAGGACCGCGGCGATCCAGCGGTCCGCGTCGCGACGGGTGTAGCCAAGACTGATCAGGGCCTCAAGCGCGTCTGCTGCAACCTGGTCGGTCGGTCGAATGGGTCGTTGAGCTTTGGCGTCGAAGCCTTCGTCGACCAATAACGCTTCCTCGACGACCTTGCCTTTGAGGTCGGCGATGATGCGGTCGGCCTGTCGTGGTCCAATGCCGGGGAGCTGGGTCAGGGTGCGCCGATCCTCGGCCTCGATGGCCTGCGCGATGGTGGAAACGGAAGCGGCCAGCGCTTGCTGCGCCTTGCCGACGCCCATTTGCGGCACCCCGATCAGTTTGCGGAAGAAGTCGCGCTCAATCGGTCTGAGAAAACCGATCAGCACGGGAACCGGGGCGCGATCGGGCACGTGATAGTGGGTGTAGAGATCGAGCACTTCGGGTCGCTGGTCCTCGAGCGCCATCCACACCGCTGTCGGCAGCCGTACTTCATAGACGAGCCCACCAGCCTCGGTACCGGTGTCAATTTCGACACTCTGCGAATCGTCGTGCCAGTCGAGCGCTCGTCCTCGGATTCGGGAAATCATGTCAGCTCCAGCGATGCGTTCGACGCGGTCATGAGGTGGTGACAATAGGCGACGGCGAGCGCGTCGGCGGCGTCCGGCGGGGCGTCGATGTCGCTCAGACCGAGGCGCGCGATGAGGGCTCGTTTGACAGCGGCCTTGTCCGCCGATCCCAGTCCGGCAACCGCTTCCTTGACCTGGCGCGGCGGATACTCGTGGACCAGCAGCCCTGCCGAGGCCGCCGCGATCATTGCCGCCGCCTGCGCCTGTCCGAGCATGACGGCCGTCTTGACATTCTTGTGGACGAAGGGGCGCTCGATCGCGAACTCGTCGGGTCGAAGACGCTCGATCACTTCCTTGATTCGGCAGTTGATGAAGTTGAGACGTTCCGAGAGCGGCCCGTCGGGCGCATGAATCGTGCTCCAGCGGAGATGGGCAGTCCCGCCGGCGTCGATCTCCAGGAGACCCCAGCCGGTGGCTGTGAGCCCAGGGTCGACACCGAGGATGCGAGCCATGTATCGAGTCTACGCCTCAACGAGAGCAGCGTCGGGGAAGTCGGCATTGGTGAAGACGCGCTGCACGTCGTCGAGGTCCTCCAGCGAGTCAATCAGGCGCAGCAGCTTGGCCGCCTGATCGGTGTCGACCGGAACCATGTTGGTCGCGCGCATCACCACTTCGGCCGATGCGATCGGAGCGCCGGCCTCCTCGACGGCGCTGCGAGTGGACTCGAGGTCGGACGGGGCTGTGATGACTTCAACCAACCCCTCGTCGATCTCAACATCTTCCGCGCCGCCGTCGATAGCTGCGAGCATGATGTCGTCGGCGTCAGCCGCCTCGTCGACATCGACGGCGATAACGCCCTTTTGCTCGAAGAGCCAGGCAACCGCGCCGGCCTCGGCCATGCTCGCGCCGGCGCGGGTCAGCGCGGCACGGACATCGGAGACGGTGCGGTTGCGGTTGTCGGTCAAGGAGTCGATCAGCAGCGCGGCGCCGCCGGGACCATATGCTTCGTATCGGATCTCGTCAAGCTGAGCGCCGTCGGCGCCGCCGGTCGCACGGTCGATCGCGCGCTGGATGTTGACATTGGGCATGTTCGACGCGCGGGCGCGCTCGACAGCGAGCCGCAGCGCCGAGTTCTCTTCGATCTTCGGACCACCGGCGCGCGCGGCGACGGAGATATCGCGTCCGAGCTTGGTGAAGAGCTGGCCGCGCTTGGCGTCGGTGACGCCCTTCTTGCGCTTGATCTGCGACCATTTGGAATGGCCAGCCATACTCGAACTCCTGTGCGGTCAAGTAGCTGAGGTGGGAGTCCTCAGTTTACATTGCTGTTGATGGGGCTGTCGATGGGGCTGTCGATGGGGCTGTCGATGGGGGCGTCAGTGAGGGCGCTGAGATCACCGATCAGCGTGATCGTATCAATCAAGGCGCTACGCATTGTGAGGTCGTTGTGCAGCGGCGTGACGGCCACGGCGCCGGCCATGATCGCGGCCACATCGGTATCGGGGACCACATCGATGTCAGAGCGGAACTCGAGCTTGCGCCGCGTGGCGCCATGTCCATCGGTGAGGTCGACGACTCGGGAGACCGCAAGATCTGCCATCGCCGCGACGCGGACGCCTTGATATTCCTCGATGGAACGGTCGGGCGCATTGACGTTGAGGAACTGAACGCGTCCGCTGGCGAGCAGACGCTCTGCGATGCGTCCGGCGATGATGGCGGCGTCGCGCAGATGGTCCTCGTCGAACGACGACAGCGAAGCAGCGACGCTGGGCAACCCGCGCAGATAGCCCTGCATCGCTGCCATGACAGTGCCGGAGTGCAGAATCTCGCGGCCGACATTGGGACCGGGATTAACGCCGGAAACGACCATGTCGACGTGTCGGGGGGCGAAGTGGCGGAGTCCGTGGACAACGGCGTCGGTCGGTGTGCCGTTGACCTGCCAGGCGTCAACGCCCGGCAGTGGCGAGTGAGCGCGTTCGGCCTCGAGGTCCTGTCGCAGCGTGACGGCGGCCGACATGCCGGACTGGTTGAATGCCGGCGCAACGACGATAACATCGGCGAAGTGGCTGACAGCCTCGGCGAGATGCCAGAGTCCAGGCGCTTCCACACCGTCGTCGTTGGTCGCAAGTACGAGAGGTCGTTGTGTCATGGCGAAAGCGTATCAGTGGCGCGGGATTTCCGCCGCTCGCAGCTACTCGCAAGCGCACTCGAAACTTGAACGACGTTGCGATCTTCAGTCCAGAACTGGGGATCGTGGCGAAATCCTGGGTACTCTCACGGCCACTCTCAACTACTCGAACGCCTCACTTGAGAGTGGTTTCCTGTACGCACGGCCACTGGTTCAGGCCGAACTGCGAACTACTCTCACGCCCACTCTCAACTACTCGAACGCCTCACTTGAGAGTGGTTTCCTGTGCGTACGGCCACTGGTTCAGGCCGCCTTGCAAACTACTCTCACGCCCACTCTCAACTACTCGAACGCCTGACTTAAGAGTGGTTTCCTGTGCGCACGGCCACTGTTGCAGGCCGAACTGCGAACTACTCTCACGGCCACTCTCAACTACTCGAACGCCTGACTTGAGAGTGGTTTCCTGTGCGCACGGCCACTGGTTCAGGCCGAACTGCGAACAACTCTCACGGCCACTCTCAACTACTCGAACGCCTGACTTGAGAGTGGAGCGCTATTGTCCTGTGACGGTCCAGTAGGCGGTCGGGTCCTTGGGACTGGAGCCGACACGAACGATGAGCTTGAGCGACGCCAACACGCCCAGATGACGGAGCGCTGTGGGTCGGGAGACGCCGGCGAGGTTCGCGATCTCCCCGGTGCGCATCTGACCCGACCGCTCGATCCAGCCGTAGATCGAGCGTGCGATCTGAGGCAGCGCGGATAGCTCGTCGGGAATGTTGAGCGCGCCGTAGAGCGCCAGACTGACTCCTCCAGGGGTCTCTTTAAGCAGCGGACGGGCCTGACCACGGGCCTCCATGGCGTCGACCATACGGCGCAGACCCTCGCCCAGCTCCTGGCCGTAGTCGAGTTCGGCCATGACCCGCGCAATTCGCGGATTGCGGGCGTAGCGGCGCACTTTGGTCAGGTCCTTGGGGGAGCTGAGACCGGGAAAGCGTCCGGGACTCTCTATCTCGATGCGATCATCGAACACGACCAGACGAATGTGATCGCCGAAGTTGCTGTAGGCGCGATGAATCACGGCGTTGACGAGCGCTTCCAGCCACGCCTCGTCGGGCACCAGACCGAACCAGGCGAATCGACCGTCCTGGCCGAGCGCGCGATATTGCGGCACGATCTCCCGCATGGCGTCCCGCGCGGCATCGATCTGTCCGGGCAATGGACCCTCGAAGGTGCGGTCGTAGACCAGATTCTGACTGGAACCGGTCCGCCACTCTGTACCGGCACAGCGCAATACACGCACTCGCGCCTGGGGAAATGCCTGTTGTGGCTGCGTTCCGAACAACAGCACTCCGGCCGTCGAGGGGACACCCTGTGCGGTCACAAGGTCTCTCGCGTGTAGCAATCGCTCGGGGTCATGGCCCAACCGATCCGCATACGCCGACACCGCCTCCCAATCGAGGTCTGCCAGGCCCAGTTGGCGGACGGGGTTTACTTCGAATGTGGTATCGCCTCGGTCGTAGCGCAGCTCAATGCGCTGGTCGAACGACAGCTTTCGGTTCTCGTCGCCGCTACGGATATAGGCCTCGTCAGCCGTGGTGGTGTAGATCTCTTGTCCCGGAGGTACATCGATCAGCAGCGTCTGATCGAGTCGTGCTCCGGTTGCGACGCAATCGAGCAAATGCACGTCGTAGCGGACGGGCGGCTCGGTGAAGTCAAGCCCGGTTTGTCGCCATTCGTTCTGCTTCTTGACCAGCTTGCTGACGCCTTCACACTCACCGGCACGGAATCCGATTGCGATCAGGCCGCCTTCGGCGTTGGCCATCGCGACCAGGGATTTGGCCAGATCGCGAGCCGAGATTCGCGCACTCTTGCGATCAAACCACTGGCCCTCGGGTTCGGTCAGCAGCGCGGCGGTCACCTTCGCCGGCGTCAACGATTGGAGGCGTTCAACTGTCAGCGCCATGGGTCCACTCTACATTACTCTAATATTTTAGAGTATTTGAGAGCCAATCGGAAACGGCGGGGATTTCGGCTAGAGAACGGGCCTCGCGCACGCTGCGCAGGGTTGCGCGCGCGACTGCCTCGGCGGCCATGGTTCCGGTGAGGGTGAGCAGCGCGGGGATGCTGGTGACGTCGATCTCGCCCGTGGCGAGTGTGAAGACGGTATCGCCGTCGCCGGGGGTGAAGACGGGATTGATGGTCCTCGCGAGGCCGGCCGATCCCATGATTGAGATCCGCTTGGCGGTACCTTTGTGCAACTTGGCGTTTGTGGCGATCACACAGAGCGTAGTGTTTGCGCCCGCGTCGTCCTTGGGCGCGGGCGCACGGGCTTGTAGGAGCGCTTCGAACTCGGCCACCGACCTGTTGAGGAGCATTTCCGACGAGCGTTGCATGTCGCCTGGCTGTTCACCCCTGGGACCGGCGACGAGTTCTCCGCCGGCGGGATCGACGATGTCGCCGACTGCATTGGTCGCGACCAATGCTCCGACGATCAGGCCCGATTCGTGAACCAGCGACGCGGTTCCGACGCCGCCCTTGAGCGATGTGTTTGGCTGGCCGGTCTTGGCGACGGTGCAGCCGGTTCCGACGCCAACTGAGCCTTGGGCGACGGGTCCAGAGGAAGCGTTGGCTGCGGCTACATAGCCGTTGTCGGCGGTTGGATGGGCGAATTCGCCGATCGGGAGATCGAAGACGACCGCCCCCATGACGATCGGCAGCGGTGGCTTATCGGGCATGAGCGGGAGGCCCACGCCTTGTTCTTGCAGGTAGCGGCGAACGCCGGCAGCCGACTCCAAACCCAACACACTGCCGCCGGTCAGCAGCACGGCGTGGATGTCCTGGACGGCGTTTTCGGCGACTGCGAGATCCGTATCGAGCGTGCCGGGCGCGCCGCCGGGCTGAAAGACGCCGGGACGTGCGCCGGCGCGAGCGATGACGACGGTGCAGCCGGTCGCGTTGTCAAGGTCGGTGTAGTGGCCGACCTCAATGCCTGGAACATCGGTGATGGCGTCGTTTGGACCCGGGCTCGTCATCGGACCCTACTCATCGTCGATGACGAGCGGAGTCTTTGGCCGGCGATTCCAGTGCAGTTGGAAGACATCTGGTCGGGCGTAGTGGCCGGCCGAGTCGACCCAACGCTTGGACTCGATCGTGCTCTCGAGATCGATCTCGGCGTAGATGATCGTTTCGGTGTCAATCACGGGTTCAACGAGATACTTGCCGCCCGGCGCAATGATCGCCGAGCCGCCCGATGCTTGCCAGAACGGCTCCTCGCCGAACGGCGTGCCAGCCGGGAGCAGATCGGGCGACATTGTCTCGCGGGCGACCACGACGTAGCAGGCGTTCTCGTAGGCGAGATGCCGGGTGGCTGCGTCGACCACCGGGTGCAGCTGATCCCAGCCTGGCCAGACGGAGGCGTGGACCTGAATCCCGAGGGTGGAGAGCGCATAGCGAGCCGGCGCCATCTGGTGCTCGTAGCAGATCAGGCCGCCGAGGCGTCCGACCGAGGTGTCGTAGACATCCAGATCGGAGCCGTCGCCGTAGCCCCAGATCAGGCGCTCCGACAGAGTTGGCACGAGCTTGCGGTGCTTGCCCAGCAAGGCCCCATCGGGACCGATATAGGCGAGCGTGTTGTAGATCGTGCCGGCATGCGGTTCGCGCTCATTGACGCCGATCACGACATGCGCCCCGGCGTCGGCCGCGGCCTGGGCGATCCGATCCCATTCCGGTCCAGGGATCGCGATGCTGTTCTGGAATGTGTGCTGATAGCTGGCGGCGAAGGCCTGGCGATCGGCGGAACGTGAGTGGTAGTAGGGGTAGGAAGGGATCCAGGTTTCGGGAAAGACGATCAGGTTTGCGCCCTCGCGGGCGGCTTCCTCGATTGCCGCGATGGCTTTCTCCACGCCATGCTCCAGCGTCAGTCCGGGCGCGCGTTGGACGGCGGCGGCGAGGTATGACATGAGTGCTGCTTTCCAGTCAGGTTGTCAGCGCGGATCGAGCGACCAGAGTCCATAGCCGCCCGTGACTGGCACGACGGTACCGGTGATGTAGCTGGCTGCGTCGGAGAGCAGGAAGGCGACCGCGCCGGCGACCTCGTCGTCTGCACCGAGGCGACGCATCGCGGTGTGCGACTCGACGCGCTGCCGGTACCAGCCGGGCATCGGCTCCGTGAGCGGGGTGTCGATGAACGCAGGCGCGACACAGTTGGCGCGAATCGGCGCCGCCAGCGAGTAAGCCCACTCAGCCGCGAACGTGCGAGTCATGGCTTCGACCGCGGCGCGGGTCATCGCGTAGGCGGACTGTCGCGGCAATCCGTACTCCGCGCCGACACTGGAGATCGTGACAACCGAGCCGCCGCGCTCCGCGTCGATCAGGCGAGCGGCGAAGTTGCGCGTGAGAAAAAACGTGCCTCGCTGGTTGATGTTCTGGATGAGATCGTAGTCCTCGGGCGTGATCCGTTCGCCGCGCTGCAGGATCGGCGAGATACCGGCGACGTTGACCAATCCGGTCAGCGGACCGATGGTGTCCTCCACGTCGTCGAGCAGGGATTCGTGGTCTTCGATAACGGCGACATCGGCTCTGAATGCCCAGGCTTGTCTACCGTCATTGCGAATGCTCTCTGCGACCTCTTCCACCTGCGCGACGGTTCGCGCCGTGACGGCGACTTTAGCCCCCATCTGCGCGATCAGTTCGGCCGCAGCGCGGCCGATGCCTCGCCCGGCGCCCGAAACCAACACGACCTGACCTTCAAGAGAAAACGGAGATTTGCTCATGCTCGCGGCCTCTGTTCCGGCCTAACAGTTGGCCTCATGTTTGGCCTCATGACTGGCCCCATTTCGGGCTCGAAATGGGATCGGTTTGTTGTTCTTCCAGCGCGAGAGTGTCGCGGACGTGAAGATACAACCAGATCAGATCGCGTGCCGCGGCGGTGATCTTGTCGATGGCGTCGATAAAGACCTCAAGCTGTGGCTCGTGGATCGCAAGCGCATGGGTCAGGAGCACGCGGCGGCGCTGATTGAGCACGACCAGCGCCACCTGATCCGGGTTCATGGCACGATCCGGCAGCCACTCAAGTTTGTGCGTGATTGCCGACGATTGACGCAGCCCGTCGGCGAGCTCGAGCAGAACACCCTGGTCGACCTTCTGCACGCGTCCGATGCCGTTGGCCACGGCGGTCACGGCCCCTGCGAACTGTCGCCAGTCTTTGCGCGGGATTTCGCCGCGCGCGGCCTCGACGTCGGACAGCGTCGGAAGCTGGAGGTCGCGCAGCAACTCGTCGGCCGAGCGGCCGGTGGTGAGGATGCGGAATGCGGCGACCGACGGCGCGTTGAGCTCGAAGTTGGTGAAGGTCGTCAGCAGCGGTTGTTCGTGTCGTCGCCGCAGTGCGACATAGAGCGCCATCAGTTCCTGCGCGGCATTGAGGTACTCCTCGACGATGCGCATCCCGATCACCTTGCGGTCGTCGGGATCGGCCAACGCCTGCGAGCGGAACAACGCCTCGGCGACTGTGCGGTGGGCCTTGGCGCCGAACTTGGCGTAGTTGTCGAGAAATGCGGTCTCGACTGCTTCGAGCGAGCGATCCCAGCAAGGAGCGCAGATACGAGTGCGAGGGTCGGAGTTGGCGAGGTCGAATTCGTCGCCGCAGTCCTCGCAAGTGGCGATGGCGATGTCACGCCGAGCGTCGGTGTCGGGCCGATACGGCTGACGCGGATGTGGCTCGGATGGCTGTCGTGAGGTCATGTCGGCTTGAGGGTACCGCCAGCGTGACACCGTAGTACGAATGCGGATTCACGTATCAATTGCTAGCTGAGGTAGGGAGTGTCGCCCCGCCCTCAGAGGCGAGTCAGCAGGACAACCAGCACAGCGGTCATCAGACCCATGATTGCCGAGCCCCCGACGGCGAACATCCACCTCAACATGCGCACTTCCGTCTTCAATGTCGCCGTGTCCTGAAGCAGCAAAGTGATCTGCTCTTGCTGCCTATCGAGCCGCCCCTCCAGCCTCTCTCCCTGGGCTGCCATTTCTGCCTTTGTTGCCAACGTCAGCATCAGACGGTCCACGAGTCGTTCAAGGGCGCGACGTGTGGCGCGCGCCTGAGCGGGAGGCACATCGTCGTTGAGCAGATCCTGTTCGTAGTCTGCGTACGCAGATTCCGGGACCGGAGATTCCGCTTGGGCCTCAGTCGTCATCCCTCTCCCCTGTCCTTGTCTTCAGTCTAGCCGCGAGAGCGAGGCCGCACGGATTTCACCTGCCTCGTGCGATGCCGAACCGGTTGGCACTTCGGACAGAAGTGCGTCGCGCGTCCGCCCACGACGATTCGGCGAATCCTCGTGCCACAGTCGTCGCAAGGTTCGTCGGTGCGACGGAAGACTCGGACGAAGTACTGCTGTTCGCCCTGGGCGCCGTCGACATCGGTGTAGTCGCGGAACGAAGCGCCGCCGTGGCGGACGCCATCCTCGAGCACTTGCCTGATGGTGATATGCAGCAACCGTCGCTCGGCGGGACGCAGTGAGCCAGCGGGCGCCTCGGGATTGAGCCGAGCGAGAAACAACGCCTCATCGGCATAGATGTTGCCGATTCCGGCGATGTTGCGCTGGTCGAGGAGGGCCGCCTTGAGCGGTTGATGCCTGCCTCGCAACGCGTGCCAGAGCGCGTCGGGCGTGAAGTCAGCCGAGAGTGGTTCGGGACCGAGCTCGGGCAGCGCCTCGGCGAGCTGATCAACGAGATCGATGGTTCCGAACTTGCGGACATCGACGAAACGGAGCTGGTCTCCACCGTCGAGATCGAAGACGGCGCGGGTGAATGAATCTTCCTCGTGTTCCGTGGATCGGAAGCGGAGCGATCCGGTCATGCGCAGATGCACAACGATGACCTGATCGTTGTCGAGGTTGAGGGCGAGATATTTGCCTCGGCGGCCGGCGGTCGTGAACGTGCAACCGACGAGCTGTGCGCTGATCTCGAAGGCTGAGCGTCCGCGAAGCAGCCGTTCGGCGCCGGGCATGACCCTGAAATCGGAGATACGCCGACCGGAGATCAGCGGTTGTAGCTGTCGCCGGACGGTTTCAACCTCTGGCAGCTCAGGCATGGCTCAAGGCGAGTTCCGGTTGCTTCTGGCTGCTAGTTGCGATGCATGTACGCGTCGGTCAGGAGCTGTCGGTCGAACCACTCGCTGCCCTTGCCCTCGGCGACCCATTCGTACAGGGCCGCCTTGAAGATGCCCTCCATCGCAGCAACCGAAGCCAGCGCGATTCCGCCGAGGATGACGCCCACGATGATGGCGGCGACGGGGGCGATGAAGACGAGGATGACTACGGGGATGGCGACGATGAGCACAGCGACCAGGTAGAGGATGAAGAAGGAGAAGCTGGCAGTCAGCTGCTCGCCCCAGGTGCGTTTCAACAGGCTGCCGGAGTGCCGGATTGCAGTGATCGGGCCGACTCGCTCGACGACCAGGATGGGAATCACGAAGAACGTGATGTAGGCCCACGCGGTCTGGAGCAGTGAAACGAGGATGATCGCGACGATGCGCATGACGCCATGGCTGTTCTCGCGAGCCGCGCTCTGCAGGGCCTGGAGCAGGAGTCCGACGGTGCCGGTAATGATCGTCCAGCCAAGGATGGCCAACCACATCCCGCGCACGGCTCGGATGCCGGACATGACGTTGGGGTCGCCGCCTTCGAGCCGCTCTCGGGCCGCCGCGATCAGCGCAGCGTTGCAGAAGATGACCATGTACAGGCCACCGAAATAGGCCGCGAGGGTGATGATCAGATCGACGATGTTGAACTCGGCTTCTCCACCGCCGAGCCGGTCGAAGGTGCCGGTGCCGGCAAACACTCCGGCGGCGATCACTCCCACGATGAGCGCGCCGAGCGTGCCCATGATTGGGAAAAAGATCAGCTCACGGTCGAGTTGCAGGACCTTCCAGGAGAGCTTGGTGATCTGCCAGGTGTTACCGAGCGTGCGAAACATGGGCCCGTCCTTTCCGTAGTCATCCGTCCCCGCCCCCGGGCAGGGACCAGCTTGGCCAACGTGGCGCTGAATCGCCGTCAACGCCGGCCATCGGTCTCTGAGAGGAAGCCGGTCCCCGCTCGGGGGCGGGGACGGGAACGATATGGGTGGTTCACACTCCTCAGTTGACCTCGATTGGTTCCAGGTCACGCCAGTTGGAGGCGCTCTTCATCTCAATTTGCAACGGCACGATGAGATTCAGCGAAGCCGGCATGATCTCGCGCAGGAGTTCTGCCAACTGGTCGACTTCCTCGTCCGGGACCTCGAAGATGAGTTCGTCGTGGACCTGGAGCAGCATGCGCGATCGCAGCTCGCGCTCTTTCATCGCGTCGTCGACCTCGATCATTGCTCGCTTCATGACATCGGCGGCGGTGCCCTGGACGGGCATGTTGACGGCCATGCGCTCGGCGGCGTTTCGCTTCTGGAAGTTGTTGGAGCGGATGTCGGGCAAGTAGCGGCGGCGTCCCAATAGCGTCTCGGCGTAGCCGCGATCCTTGGTCGACTCCTTGGTTTCCTCGATCCACGCCTCGACCCGTCCGAAACGGCCGAAGTAGGAGTCGATAAAGGCTTGGGCGTCCTTGCGCTCCATACCGCTGCGCTGCGACAGGCCGTGCGCGGACAATCCGTAGATCACGCCGAAGTTCATCATTTTGGCGACGCGGCGCATCTCGGGCTGTACATCGTCGAGGCCGACGCCATATGCGCCGGACGCCGTGGCGGCGTGGATGTCCTCGCCGTTGCGAAATGCCGTGATCAGTCCTTCGTCCTCGGACAGGTGGGCGAGCACACGCAACTCGATCTGCGAGTAGTCGGCTGAGACGAAACATACATTGTCAGCTTCCACCATGTCGCCCCAGGGTCGCGCGACGAATGCAGCGCGAATTTGGCGTCCCTGTTCCGTTCGGACGGGGATGTTTTGTAGGTTGGGCGACTCGGACGAGAGCCGGCCGGTAGCGGCGACGGTCTGGTTGTAATCGGTGTGGATGCGTCCGGTGGACTGGTGCACTTCGTCGGGCAGGGATTCGACGTAGGTACTACGCAGCTTGGTCAGTTCGCGCCATTGGAGGACGTGATTGACGATGGGATGCGCGTCGACAAGCCGTTCCAACTGCTGGGCGTCTGTGGAATAGCCCTGCGAGGTCTTGCGTGTCTTTGGCAGCCCGAGCTGGTCGAACAATACGCCGCTGAGCTGCTTGGGCGAACCAATGTTGAACTCGTGCTGGGCGTCCTCGTAAATCTGCGTCGTGACCGTCTCGATTTCGCTGTTCAACTGCTGGTCGAGGTCGAGCAAGATGTCTGTGTCAAGAGTGACGCCGGCAAGTTCCATGTCGACGAGGATGGGGATCAGCGGCAGCTCGAGCTCGCGGTAGAGCTTCTCCATCGTCTCGTTCTCCGCGAGCTGTGGGAGTAGCAGATTTGCGAGCCGGAGCGTGATGTCGGCGTCGGCGGCTGCGTACTTGCCGGCCTCTGCCGCAGAGACATCAACCATCGAGACTTGGTTACGTCCTTTGCCAATCAGCTCTGTGATCGGGGTCATCTCGATGCCGAGCTCGTTGAGGGCCATCGCCTTCAGGCCAATCGGCGACTTGTTGAGGATGAAGGCGGCGACCATCGTGTCGTCGTGCAGGCCGCGCAACGTGATCCCGTGCCGGCGCAGGACCTTGATGTCGAATTTTGCGTTGTGCAAGAGCTTCGGTACCGCGGAGTTTTCAAGCACGGGTCTCAGCGCGGCTTTGACCACTTCATGGTCAAGTTGTTCCTCGTCGGTCTGATGGCCAACCGGGATGTAACAGCCGGCTCCCACCACGTCGGACAGGGCGTAGCCCGCGATCTCGCAGTCGATGGTGTCGATTGAGGAGGTCTCAAGGTCGACGGCGAGCAGCGACGCCTTTGCGGCGCGCTCAACCCATTCGTGCAGGGCGGCTTCATCGGTGACCAGGTCATAATCGTCAATCGGCGGACGCTGCACGCTCAGGGCAACTGCGTCCTCGTCGCTGGGAATCTGGTCAACGAGCGTGCGGAACTCGAGCTCTTCGAACTTGGCCAGGACGGCGTCGTGACTAAAGGCGGTCACGTCGGCTGCGGCGACATCCAATGCAACAGGAATGTCGTGGCGAATCGTGGCGAGGTCTTTGCTCATGAACGCGTTGTCTCGGTCGGCGAGCAGCTTCTTCTGGGTGCCGACCGGCTTGACTTCGTCGATGTGTTCATAGATCTGTTCCACCGTGCCGAACTGGTTGAGCAACTTGACCGCGCCCACCTTGCCGACGCCCTTAACACCGGGGATGTTGTCGGACTTGTCTCCGACCAATGCCTTGAAATCGATGACCTGAATCGGGTCAACCTGGTAGCGGGCGCGCACGGCCTCGGGGCCGTCGTAAGCGGTGTATTCGCTCTTGAACGGGTTGTAGAGGTAGACCGAAATGTCCTTGTTGACCAACTGCAGGAGGTCGCTGTCCAGGGTGCAGATCCATGTATCAAATCCGGCCGCGACCGCCTGATCGGCAAGCGTGCCGATCACATCGTCGGCTTCGAATCCAGGCTGCTCGTAGACCGGCACGGAGAATGCTTCAGCGATTTCTCGGCAGCGTTGGATCTGCGACGGCAGGTCTTCCGGCATTGGATCGCGGTGCGCCTTGTAGTTGGGATCGATCTCGCGGCGGAAGACGGTGGTGTCATCGACATCGAAGGCGAACGCCGCGTGGGTCGGCTCGAGGATGTTGAAGATGTAGAGCATCGTGGCGGTGAATCCGCGCACTGCGCCGGTGGGCTCGCCTGCGGTTGTGCGCAGATTGGCGCGCTGCATCGCAAAGTAGGCCCGGAAGATGAGCGCATAGGCATCGAAAATGACGATCCGCTTTGGCTTCGATGAGTCGTCTCCGGCGGGCTGGGAGATCGCCGTCATTTCGGATTGTTGTTCGGAATCGGCAGTGTTGGTCGGCATGATTCGAGTATAGGAAGGAACCGGGACCGACAGCGTTTGGTGGCTGAGTGCTCCCGCTCCGGCGCAAGCTTGACACCCCTCGCATGAAGGTCCACGACGACGGCATGGCATGGCAGGTCGAATTCCACCCGGCTTTCGACCGCGAGTTCCATGCATTCAGGGAGCCTGTGCAGGATGAGTTACTCGCCCTAATTGACCAACTCGCAGAGTCCGGTCCTTCATTGGGCCGACCGCAGGTTGATACCTTGAACGGGTCGCGCCACCCCAACATGAAAGAGCTTCGCTTTCGCGCTGAGCGCGAGGTTTGGAGAGCGGCCTTCGCATTCGATCCGACGCGTCAGGCAATCGTTCTCGCAGCCGGCAACAAAAGAGGACGCAATGAAAGACGTTTCTACGAACGGCTGATGAGGACGGCCGACGAACGCTTCGAACTGATGGACAAAACCAGGAGCCCGTGATGTCCACCCTTGAAGAGAGACTGAGAGAACTGTCACCAGAACGGCGCAAGCGCATAGAGGAGCGGGCGCGGAAATTGATGTCCGAGGAGCTGACTCGCCGAGAGCTGTGCCTAGCTCTCGAGCAGACACAGGCCAGTGTTGAGAAACAGAGCCGCCTCAACCAACAGGACCCCTCATCCAATGCACATCGCGAGGAACTCGTGCTCGCCGCACTGAACGAGCATATCTCGGCAATGGGTGGCAAATTGTCACTAATCGTGGAGTTTAAGGCGCGCGCCCCGGTCATGTTTACGGGAATCGGCATTACTGAAGACGACTATGACGATGGAGTTTGGGGAAGCTTCAGGTTCGACACGTTGAGCGCTCGCTGGCGAGACCTGGCTCAAGGGCACACCGCTGAGAACGATCGGAAGTCGAGTCCAGACCTCGAAGTTGGGGATGAAAGAGTCTTCGGGTCAAATGCGCTGAGCGCCGGCCGGCATGACTTCACTCAACAAGTCGCGGTCGAGAAGGCGCCTGCCGCAAGTCCTGACCAGTCCAACTAACGCCAGGTAGCGCCACGTCATCGGCTTCAGCCGTCCTCCTGCGGTCGTGACAGAAGCCGCCATCGCACGTCCCCGGGTGAGATACGCTAGAGCGGCTGACAGTGTTCAGAATTAGGAGCGGGACCCTTGCCGGCAGATCGAATCCTGGTCCGCGGCGCGCGCGAGCACAACCTCAAGGACATTGATGTTGAGCTGCCCCGCGACCAACTGGTCGTAATTACGGGGCTGTCCGGGTCGGGCAAGTCGTCGCTGGCCTTCGACACCATCTATGCCGAGGGTCAACGTCGTTACGTCGAGTCGCTCTCGGCCTATGCGAGGCAGTTCCTGGGCCGGATGGAGAAGCCGGACGTCGACTACATCGAGGGGCTCTCGCCGGCGATCTCGATTGATCAGAAGACGGGCTCGCGCAACCCGCGATCGACCGTCGGCACGGTCACCGAGATTTACGACTACCTGCGTCTGCTGTTCGCGCGAGCCGGCCGTCCGCACTGTCCGATCTGCGGCGATCCGATTGCCCAGCAGACGGTGCAACAGATGGTCGATGCGGTGATGTCACTGGGCGAGAAACGCCGCTTGATGATTATGGCCCCCGTCGTTCGAGATCGAAAAGGCGAGCACAAGGGCGTCTTCGAGGATGCCCGCAGTCGTGGATTCGTGCGCGTCCGCGTCGATGGTGAAGTGCGTTCGTTGGACGACGACATCGAGCTGGAGAAGAACAAGAATCACCAGATCGATGTCATCATCGACCGCGTGGCGCTGCCCGCGGACGACGTCGACGAGGATGATCGCAACACGCTGGCGAATCGTCTGGCCGACTCGATTGAGCAGGCGTTGGGGCTGGGTGACGGGATCGTGCGGGTTCGTCCGCTGGACTCTGAAGATGATTTGATCTTCTCCGAGCAGCTGGCTTGCCCTCGCGACATGTTTGCCCTGGGCGAGATTGAACCGCGCTCGTTCTCGTTCAACTCGCCGCACGGCGCATGTTCCGCCTGCACCGGACTCGGCGTGACGATGGAAGTTGACCCTCTGTTGGTCCTGCCTGACCGATCCAAGTCGTTGGAGGATGGCGCGATCGTGCCGTGGTCGCGATCGACGACGCAAACGGGCTGGCATCGCCGAATGCTCGAGGCGATCTTCGAGCAGTTCAACGCCGACACCGCGGCGCCGTTCGACGATCATCCTGAAGAACTGGTCGATGCCGTGCTGTACGGATTGCCGGAGCCGGTTGTCGTGGACTTCGTCAATCATCGCGGCCGTCAGCGTCGTTATGAGACACAGTTCGAGGGCGTCGTCAACAATCTTGACCGGCGCCATCGGGAGACCGACTCAGATTGGTCCCGCACCGAGATTGAGCGATACATGACCGCCGTGCCCTGCTCGTCGTGCGCGGGCGCGCGTCTCAAGGCAGAGATACTGGCCGTCCGGGTTGACGAACGATCGATTATCGATGTGACGCGGATGTCAGTCGCGACAGCGTCGTTGTGGGCGAACCGGCTGAGCAGTGAAGAGACTCCGCTGACCGCTCGCGAGATGGCGATTGCGACCCAGATTCTGAAGGAGATTCGCGAGCGGCTGATATTCCTTGTTGATGTTGGACTCGATTATCTGACGCTCGACCGCGGCGCATCGACGCTTTCCGGTGGCGAGGCTCAGCGGATTCGTCTGGCCACGCAGATCGGCTCTTCGTTGATGGGCGTGCTCTATGTCTGCGACGAGCCGTCGATTGGATTGCATCCTCTCGATGACGAACGGCTGATCCTGACCCTGAAGCGTCTGCGCGACCTGGGTAACACCGTGCTGATCGTTGAGCACGACGCCGCGACGATGCGCGCGGCGGACTACATCGTCGACATGGGACCCGGGGCCGGCGAAGCGGGCGGGCGCGTGGTGGCGGTCGGTCCGCCTTCGGCGATCATGGAACACCCGGATTCAATGACCGGCGCGTATCTCAGCGGTCGGCGCAGCATTCCGATGCCGCCCGTGCGTCGTCCCGGCAACGGCGACGTGCTGAAAGTTATTGGCGCGACGGAACACAATCTGCGAGACATTGACGCTGAGTTCCCGCTGGGCACGTTCATTTGCGTGACCGGCGTGTCTGGGTCGGGCAAGAGCACGCTGGTCAACGATCTGCTGCACAAGTCGGCCGCGCAGCAGTTGCATGCTGCGCGGCGACGACCCGGCGCGATGCGCGGGCTTCAGGGGTTGGAGGCGATTGACAAGGTGATCGACATCGATCAATCGGCGATTGGCCGCACCCCGCGCTCGAATCCCGCGACCTACACCGGGCTGTTCACTCCGGTGCGAAATCTGTTCGCGTCGGTGCCCGAGTCGCGGATGCGCGGATACAAGCCGGGACGATTCTCGTTCAATGTCAAGGGCGGTCGCTGCGAGGCTTGCAAGGGTGACGGCTACAACACGATCGAGATGCAATTCCTGCCGGACGTGACGGTTCCTTGCGAGATCTGTCACGGCGACCGATACAACCGCGAAGCGCTGGAGATCCACTACAAGAATTGCACCATCGCTGACGTCTTGAACATGACGGTTGACGAGGCGGCCGTGCTGTTCGACGCGAATCCTACGGTCTCGCGCAAGCTGCGGACGCTGCAGGCGGTCGGCCTGGGCTACATCAAGCTGGGACAGCCAGCGACCACGCTGTCGGGCGGCGAGGCGCAGCGGATCAAGCTCTCGACGGAGCTCTCGAAGCGCTCAACCGGGCGCACGCTGTATCTGCTCGACGAGCCAACGACCGGGCTGTCGTTCTTCGATGTCGAGGCGTTGCTGCAGGTGCTGCAGAAGCTGGTCGACGGTGGAAACACGGTCGTCGTCATCGAGCATCACCTCGACGTGATCAAGAACGCGGACTGGATCATCGACCTCGGACCGCTGGGCGGAGACCGTGGCGGACGCGTCGTGGCAGAGGGCACGCCCGAGGAAGTCGCGATGGCTGAAGGGTCGTATACCGGGCGTTTCCTGCGCGATGTCCTGTCTGCGCATGGCTGGCGGGCACCCGCCGATGCAGTCGCCGCGTCGTAGATTTGTGCGCTCCTTCGCCTGCCACTCCAGCGGATAAACATCAGTGTTTGCAGCAAACTCATCTGGCTATTGCGAAGACGGGGATGCCGTCTTATAAGTGGGGTAGTCGCGGTTGCGTCGGAGTCGGCGTGACGCTGGAAGAGCGGATGAGAGGATGTATCGATGACCTACGTAATCGCTGAGCCATGCATCGACGTGAAGGACCAGTCCTGTGTCGAAGTCTGTCCGGTGGACTGCATTCACGCTGACGACGACGACCGCATGCTCTACATCTCGCCGGACGAGTGCATCGACTGTGGCGCCTGCGAGCCGGCCTGCCCCGTGACCGCGATCTTCTCCGAGGACGACGTCCCGGACGAGTGGCAAGCCTTCACCGAGATCAACGCCGAGTGGTTCGACGACCCGGACGGCGCGCGCTCAAAGGTCGCCGAACTCGCCCCATAGTTCGGGCGACGTTGCCGACTTAACTCCACAACGCTGCCGCTTGGGCTGGACGCCATTCAATTGGCGGCTGCCCCGCTCGCGGCGGCGTTCTTGTGTCAGTTTGTGCGGGCCACCATTTGCGCTTCCGGCTCGACAGGGGTAGTCGCATCCATACTCTTTCCTCCCCCTCGCAGACACCTTTGCGTAATTCCTCTTCTCCCCCCTTGCGGGAGAGATGCCGTAGGCAGAGGGGGGTTCCCCCGTCTCAAGGCTTATCTGATCGCTGGCGGCGCCCCCCTTCTGTCACCCCGTGACATCTCCCCCCGCAAGGGGGGGGGAGAGGATTTGTCAGTGTTGCAACGGTCTCCTCTCAGGGGGAGCAAGAAGGACAGGGCAGCAGCTGGATCCCCGGTCAAGTCGGAGGCAGGCGCAGCACAAGTCGTGGCTAGGACGATGGTCAGTCAGCAAACGCCAGTTAGAACCCCAACCGATCCCGCAGCACGTCGGTTAGTTCGTCGATCCGGACTCGAACCTGCTCTTGCGTATCGCGATCTCGAATTGTGACCGAATCGTCCTCAAGTGACTCGAAGTCGACCGTGACGCAGAGTGGTGTGCCGATTTCGTCCTGGCGGCGGTAGCGACGGCCGATTGATTGGGTGTCGTCGTACTGCGTGGTCCAGTGCGGGCGCAACCGGGTCCAGACTTCCTGGGCGAGGTTGGCGACCGGCTCCTTGCGCGAGAGGGGGAGCACCGCGACCGTGACCGGCGCGACGCGCGGGTGGAAGGCGAGGACGATGCGGTCGTTGCCTTTCTCGTCGGGCATGACCTTGTAGGCGTCGCAGAGCAGGGCGAGCATGATCCGGTCGACGCCGGCCGCCGGTTCGATCACGTGCGGCACGATGTGCTCGTTCGTCTGTGGGTCGAAGTACTCCAGCCGCTTGCCCGACGACTGACTGTGCTGCGTGAGGTCGAAGTTGGTGCGGTTGGCGATGCCCTCAAGCTCGTCCCAGCCCCACGGATAGCGGTACTGCAGGTCGGTCGTGCCGGTCGCGTAATGGGAGAGCTTCTCGGCCGGATGGACGTCGCGGCGGATGTTTTCGGGGTTGATTCCGAGGTCGGTGTACCACTGCTCGCGCAAGTCGATCCAGCGCTGGTACCACTCGTTCGACTCGTCGGGCGCGACGAAGAATTCCATCTCCATCTGCTCGAACTCGCGAGTGCGGAAGATGAAGTTGCCGAGCGTGATCTCGTTGCGGAACGACTTGCCCTGTTGGGCGATGCCGAACGGCAGGCGTCGGCGGGTCGAGGTGAGGACGTTCTCGAAGTTGATAAAGATGCCCTGTGCCGTTTCGGGTCGCAGATAGGCCTCGGAACTGTCGTCGGCGACCGGTCCGACCTGGGTGCGGAACATCAGGTTGAACTCGCGCGCCTCGGTGAATGAGTCCTTGGCCCCGCAGGTGGGACAGGTGGGACCCTCGAGATGGTCCGCGCGGAAGCGGCCCTTGCACTCGAGACAATCGACCATCGGGTCGTGGAAGTTCTGGACGTGTCCCGACGCCTCCCAGACGCGCGGCGACTGGATGATGGCCGAGTCGAGACCGACCACATCCGAGCGTTCCCGCACCGTCGAACGCCACCAGAGGTCCTTGACGTTTCGCTTCAGTTCGGCGCCGAGCGGTCCGTAATCGTAGGTCGAGCCGAAGCCGCCGTAGATCTCGGAGGCGGGGAAGACAAAGCCGCGCTGCTTACAGAGCGAGACCAGGGTGTCGAGCGAGACATCGGTCGAGGTGGACATCGAGGAGGACATGGGGGGCGTACTTTCCAATGTGGTTGGAGGGGCGATCGGCAGCATGTGCAGCGCAGGCCGTGCAGGCGGCGAGCGTATGGTTGAAGTGATGTCAGCGTATGTGGGAGGTGTCTTATGCGGTTTCTGATCGGACTGTTGCTGGGACTACTGCTCGGTGGCGTCTTGACCATCCTGGCCACAGGCAACGCGGGCCAAGCGCTGCAAGAACAGATTCGAGAGCAGACCGAGCGGGAACGGGCCCGGCGCTCGACGGATGAAGCGGCGACCAACTAGTAAAAGGTTGCCGTACGATTCCTGCCCTTAGGGAGACCGTTGCGTAAGTCCTCTTCTCCCCCCTTGCGGAGACCTTTGAAACACTCACGTATCCCCTCTCCCCCCCTTGCGGGGGGAGATGTCACGGAGTGACAGAGGGGGGTCCGCCGCCAGCGACCAGATAGGCCTTGAGATGGGGAGCCCCCCCTCTGCCTACGGCAGCTCCCCCGCGGGGGGGGCGAAGGGGACTTACTCAAAGGTCTCCTTGCGGGGGAGATGCCGCAGGCAGAGGGGGGCTCCGCTTGCGGAGAAGGGACCCCCTCAGCCTTCCTCGCTCCCCCTTGCAGGGGGAGCGAGGAAGTAGGGTCGGCTGCTCCCTCTTGCTGGGGGAGCAGGGAAGTCTCGGTCACTTCCTAGAGGAAGAGCGGTCCAAAGACCACGGCGACGATCGACATCAGCTTGAGCAGGATGTTGAGCGACGGACCCGAGGTGTCCTTGAACGGGTCGCCGACGGTGTCGCCGACCACTGCGGCGGAGTGAGCGTCGGAGCCCTTGCCGCCGAAGTGTCCCTCTTCGATGTACTTCTTGGCGTTGTCCCAGGCGCCGCCGGCGTTGGCCATCATCAGCGCCAGCATGGCGCCCGCCGCGATGGAGCCAATCAGTAGACCACCCAACGCTTCCGCAGAGATCACCGCGCCGACGAAGATCGGCACGATTACGGCGAGCAGACCGGGCAGGATCATCTCGCGCAACGCGCCATCGGTGGAGATCGAGATCGCGCGCTCGTAGTCGGGGTCCTGCGTGCCGTCCATGATGCCGGGCATCTCGCGGAACTGGCGGCGGACTTCCTGGACCATCGCCTCAGCCGCGCGTGCGACCGCGCCCATTGACAGCGCGGAGAACACGAACGGCATCAGCGCCCCGAGCAAAATGCCGACTAGGACCTTGTAGTTGAGCAGTGAGAACAGCGCGATGCTGCCGTCGCCGGCTCCGGTGAATGCATGTAGAAACTCCTCCGGGAACACAGTGAAGGCGTAGGTGGCAAGTAGGGCCAGTGATGTCAATGTGGCCGATCCGATCGCGAAGCCCTTTCCGGTCGCTGCCGTGGTGTTGCCGAGCTGGTCGAGCGCATCAGTGCGTTCGCGTACCTCAGGATCGAGTCCAGCTTGCTCGGCAATGCCGCCCGCGTTGTCGGCGACCGGGCCGTAGGCATCGGTTGCGAGTGTCACGCCAAGCGGAGCAAGCATGCCAACCGCCGCCAGCGCGACAGCGTAGAAGCCGCCGAGCTCAAAGGCGACAACGATCGCGACGACAATCGTGATTAACGGCACAAGTGTCGACATCATCCCGAGGCTGAGACCGCCGATGATGAGCGGTCCGGTGCCAGATAGCGATTGTTCGCTGAGATTGATCGTGGGCGAGTAACGCCGCCCTCCGAATGTAAAGCCCTCCGAAGAAGTGAAACCTTCGGTAACGGTGCCGATGATCTGTCCCGCAATCAATCCGACGAGGATTGCGAAGAAGATGTTGACGTCCAGTCCCAACACGGCGACCGCGATGCCACTGCCGAGCAGTACCAATCCTGAGGCGCCAAATACTCCGGCACGGAGCGCCCACAGTAGGCGACCTTGATCGGCTTGCTCACCAGTGCGGACGAAAAATGATCCGATCACCGCGGCAAGGATGCCGATTGCGGCAATCAGAATCGGCGTCACGAAGATGTTGTGCGTGTAGGCCAAGTCGGCGAATGGACCCGAGCCGGCGAAGAGCGCTAGAGCAGTACCCGCCAGGGCCATCGTGGCGACCATCGAGCCGACGTAGGACTCGAACAGGTCGGCGCCCATGCCGGCGACATCGCCCACGTTGTCACCGACGTTGTCGGCGATCGTGGCGGGGTTGCGCGGGTCATCCTCGGGGATTCCGGCTTCAATCTTGCCAACCAGGTCTGCGCCCACGTCCGCGGCCTTGGTGAAGATGCCGCCTCCGACGCGAGCGAAGAGGGCGATCGACGACGCGCCAAACGCGAAGCCGGCGAGTGGCGTGACGCTCTGCCAGATCAGGTACATGATGACGAGGCCGAGTAGTCCGAGGCCGACGACCGTCATCCCCATCACCGTGCCGCTGCCGAAGGCCACGCGCAGAGCTGGATTGAGGCCTTCGCGCGCCTTCGCCGCTGTTCGCACGTTGGCGCGCACGGCAATCAGCATGCCGGCGTAACCGGCGCTGGCCGAGAGAATCGCGCCGATGATGTAGGAGATCGCGGTCGACGAGAAGCGGGCGCCGTCGCCCCCGAACTTGCCTCCGAACTTGTCGAGCACGTCGAGATCAATAAAGATCAGCAAGACGACGAAGACAACCGCGACAAAGACCGCGAGGAACGTGTACTCGCGCTTGAGGAACGTCGCCGCGCCGGCCTGGATGGCCCGCGCGATGGTTTTCATCACGTCGTTGCCCTCATCGACGGCCATAACGTCGCGTACACGCACGAGCGCGAAGCCCAGCGCCACGACTGCGGCGATGATGGCGAAGATCAGGATTTCCATGCAGGTCCTCTCAGGTGCAACTCTCCACGTGGGGATTCCGGTACAAACGGGCAGCAGGCCCGGATAATGACAGGCGGACAGACAGCCCGCCAAACGGCAGGCTATCGCGCCCGTTATGGCGCGGCAATCCAAGTGATTTACACCTGCATGCCTTGACTTCCGCCGAATCGGACAGGGGACTTGTTGGGGCTGTCCTCATGGTCGTCCGCTGCGGCCAGTCCCGTCGGTCGTTACGTCGGACGCAGGTGGGCAGCCACCGAGCGGTGTCTCTGGACCCGCTTGGCTTCCATTTCCGTCATACCCGCGCTCCGTCGCGGGTATCTCGTCGCGCTCGGCACGAAGGTTCGAGCCGACTGAGCGCTCGAAGTTGGCACGTTTCCTCAGGTTCGAACGTTGGTACAGCACACTGCGAGATTCCCGCGACGGAGCGCGGGAATGACGGAGAAGTTCATTCGAGCCACGTCACAAGGACAGGGCCTTACAAATCCTTGACCGGCGCCGGAAGGTCGCCGGCGCGCGCCGCGTCGATCATCTGCTTGGCTTCGGCCGGCATTTCGACGCCCATCTGCTCGAATCGCTGCTCGGCCCAACGGCCGATCTGGCGCGGGTCCCGATAGGCGTCGGGACCGGCGCCCGGTCCCGGCGAACCGTACTGCTCCATCACCTGCGCCTCGGTCTTTGGCGTGGCGAAGCGAGAAATCACGCGTGCCATCCCGTCCGAGGAGCATGATTCACACGCAGGCACGACGGCACGCTCCAACGAGCGGTGGAATTGTTCCTGTACGTTGCCGCATTGCTGACAGCGGTATTCATAGATCGGCACGAGGGGCCTCCTCAATTTGGCGGTTGGATTACGCGAGGTCGGCTGGCAACTCCGGTGCGGCGCCGGCGGACGTTCGCCAGGCAGCGACGGATCCCGGATCGTCGGCATCGACATCGTCGAGCGTCTCGAATCCGGGAAAGGTCAGTTCCGTCTTGGAGCGGAACTTCGAGAATCGAGTCTGTAGCTTCTCGCCATTGCACTCCGGACAGCCGGGCAGCGGATCGGCGTCCGACCGCACACGGCGTTGGAAGACCTCTACGGTCCTGGAGCAGTCGGGGCAGTAGTACTCGTAGATCGGCATGATACGTCAGCGCGCTTCGGTTTTGCCCTCAGCTTAGTCGTCAACCGGACCATCTTCGACGGCATCCTGGATGTGCGCCGCCACGGCGAGTCGGCCCTGACGATCCGGCGCGACGACCATGACATCCACACGAATGTCGATCTCGGTTTCCTGCTCCGACATCAGTCCGTGCGCCAGTCGCCGCAACTGCTGTTGTTTGCGCGGGCCGACCGATTGCGCGGCCTCGACCACGTAGCGGCGATCACTGCGGCTGCGCACTTCGACAATCACATGGGAGCCGTCGGAATCGAGCGCGATGATGTCGGCCTCGCCCCAGCGGCGACGGTAGTTGCGCTCGACGATTTGATAGCCGCGCGCCTCCAGGTACGCAGCCGCCAGCTCCTCACCGGCGGCGCCGAGCTCGCGCCGGCGGTCAGCAGGCTGCGGCATCGAATCTGAGTCGGGGCTGGAACAGCGCGGCGACCGGCGCGAACGAGCGTCGGTGCTCGGCACAGGCTCCAAGCTCGTGCAAGGCCCGCAAATGCTCCGGTGAGCCATAGCCCTTGTGGCGTGCGAATCCATACCCGGGACATCTGTCGTCCAGTTCGATCATCCAGGCGTCGCGCGCGGTCTTGGCGATGATCGATGCGGCGGCAATCGAAGCGACGGTCGCGTCTCCCTTGACGATCATCTCCGTCGGATACGGAAGCCGGAGATCATCGCGACCGTCGGCGAGGACGACATCGGGCGGCTCGGAGAGCTGATCGAGCGTGCGTCGATAGGCCAGGCGGAGCGCGGCGCTGAGCCCGATGTCATCCAGTTCACGCGCGTGGACCCAGCCGATCGCCCATTGCGATGAGTGGTCGCAGATCAGCGGAGTCAGTCGTTGACGCTGCTTTGCAGTGAGTTGCTTGCTGTCGCGGAGGTCACTCAGCCAACGCGGTCGCCGGTCCGAGGGGAGTGCAACGGCGGCGGTCACCAGCGGACCGGCCAGCGGTCCGCGCCCGACCTCGTCGACACCGACAACGTGACGCGCGCCGTTTCGCCAATGTTGCAGTTCGCGTCGCCGTGACGGTCGCTGGCCCGGCTGCTGCTTGGGCTGTTGGCTGAGCTGTTGTTTGGGCTGTGCTCTAGTCACGTGATGAGGCTACGGGATCATGAATTTGATGGGACGCTGACGAACGCGTATCAGGCATTGCGATATGCTCGAACCTGTTTCACCATGTAGATGGCGCTGCTTGCCGTTCTCAGTACGCGCCGTTTTTTGAGGAATGGCGACGATGGGTGGTTCCCGGTTCAAACGCAGCTTTCTGATCTACCTGCTGATCTTCGTCGTGTTGATCGTGGTGGTCTTCTCCGTCTTCCCGAGAGGCGGCGGTTCCAACAAGATCCCGTTGGCCGGCGGCACGGAATCGTTGCTCGAGCGGATCGAGAATGACGGGGGCCTGATTGAGAGCATTCGGGTCTCGTCCTCGAAGGTCGTGCTTGAGTATCGCGACGGCACGGAATCGTACGTAACGAACGTGCCCGAGACCGGGTTTGACTTCTTCGAGTTCATCTCGCGCGAGGGCATCGATGTCGGCGGTCAGGGCTTTCCGAACATTGAGGTTGGCTCCGGAGGCGGCTTCGGTTCGACCATTGCCGGCCTGTTCATCAATCTGCTCCCCTTCCTGCTGATCATCGGCCTGATCTTCTTCTTCCTGCGACAGGCGCAGGGCCAGGGCTCGCAGGCGATGTCGTTCGGTAAGAGCAAGGCTCGCTTGGTCACGGCGAACCGGCCCTCAGTCACATTCAACGACGTGGCCGGCTGCGACGAGGCCAAGGAAGAACTGCAAGAGGTCGTTGAATTCCTCCAGTTCCCCGAGCGCTTCGCCTCGCTCGGCGCGCGGATTCCCCGCGGCGTGCTGCTGGTTGGCCCTCCGGGCACCGGCAAGACACTGCTCGCACGAGCGGTCGCCGGTGAAGCTGCCGTGCCCTTCTTCTCAA
Source organism: Dehalococcoidia bacterium (assembly GCA_965261715.1). Lineage (GTDB taxonomy): Bacteria > Chloroflexota > Dehalococcoidia > Bin125 > Bin125 > Bin125. The sequence continues at coordinate 706,632 of OZ253471.1, read as the reverse complement.
TCTCCGGTTCCGAGTTCGTCGAGATGTTCGTCGGCGTCGGCGCGAGCCGGGTCCGCGACCTGTTCGAACAAGCCAAGCGCAACGCGCCTTGTATTGTCTTCGTTGACGAGATCGACGCCGTCGGCCGACAACGCGGCGCCGGCGTCGGCGGCTCGCATGACGAGCGCGAGCAGACGCTGAACCAGATCCTGGTCGAAATGGACGGCTTCGACACGAACGCCAACGTGATCGTGATCGCTGCGACCAACCGACCCGACATCCTCGACCCGGCGCTGTTGCGGCCGGGACGATTCGACCGCCGCGTCGTCCTGGACGCGCCCGATGTCAAGGGCCGACAGGCGATCCTCGATGTCCACGTGCGCGGCAAGCCATTGGCCGACGAGGTGGACCTGCGCACGATCGCCAAGGAAACGCCGGGCTTCTCGGGCGCCGAACTGGCGAACCTGCTCAACGAGGCGGCGATTCTCGCCGCCCGGCGTCAGAAGAAGCACATCACGCAAGCTGAGGTTGAAGAAGCGGTCGACCGTGTCATGGCCGGACCGGAACGGAAGTCTCGGTTGCTGGTCGGACGCGAGAAGGAAATCGTGGCATTCCACGAGGCTGGACATGCGCTCGTCGCCTCGCACATTCCCGGACACGACCCGGTGCACAAGGTGACGATCGTGCCGCGCGGTATGGCGGGTGGATACACCCGTTATCTGCCTGAGTCGGAGCACCGGCTGGCCGGCAAGTCGTACTACGAGGGCTTCATGTCCTCCGCCCTTGGTGGTCACGCCGCCGAGGAGCTGGTCTTCGGCGAAATTACGACCGGCGCCCACGACGATCTGAGCAAGGTCACGCAGGTCGCCCGAGCGATGATCACGCAGTGGGGCATGTCCGAGCGGCTGGGCACGCGAACCTTCGGCAAGAAGGAAACGATGGTCTTCCTTGGTCGCGACATCTCCGAGCAGCGCGATTACTCGGAGAAGATAGCCGAGCAGATCGATGAGGAACTGCGCGAGATCATCGACCGCGCACGCGACCGCTCGCGGACGATCCTGCGGCGCAACCGCGAGCAGCTCGACCTGCTGGCAACGAGATTGATGGAAGTCGAAACGCTTGAGGGCGCCGATCTGCGCGCCCTCCTCGCCTGGCAACCGGGACAGGACGTGCCCATACCGACGCCTCCGCCGCCGGAGCCAACCCCTCCACCGGCCTCGTCCAGCGGTGAAGCCAGCGAGGAACGGGAGCCGCTGATGCCGCCGAAACCAGGCCTCGCCTGGGGCGGCAATCAGAATCGGAGTTCGCTCGACTAAGCGCCAGCCCCATCCCTGCGCCGAGCAAGTTCGGCGCGATTGTTCGCTAGTCGCTTGACGCCTGTCAGTGGCTGGCTAGGCTAGATACTTCAGGAATAACAATCCGATCATGTTGAGATCGATGCGAGACAGCTATGCCCACTGATGTGACCGACGTGTACGCCGTGATTCGCAGCGGCGGAAAACAGTATCGAGTGTCACCCGGCCAGCGAATCAAGCTGGAGCGCCTCGATGGCGACGCAGGTGATCAGGTGACATTCGACGTGCTACTGGTCAACGGCGGCGGCGAAGTCACCATCGGTGCGCCGATCGTCGAAGCGGCCAGCGTCATCGGCGAAATCATCGAGCAGGGACGCGCTCGCAAGATCATGGTCTTCAAGTACAAAAACAAGACGCGGTACCGTCGTCTGCGCGGACACCGACAGTTGCAGACTTCCGTGCTGGTCAACGCCGTCACCCTGGGCGACCAACGCTGGACCGCGCCGCTTGCCGCACAGTCAGCAGCGCCGGTCGAGACCGAAGTGGCCGAAGAGGCCGCCGAGATCCCGGCGGAATCCCCCGAGACCGAAGACTCAGAAGAGTAGGGAGAGCGCCATGGCTCACAAGAAAGGCGTTGGCTCGTCGCGTAACGGTCGCGACAGCAACTCGAAACGACTCGGCGTGAAGCTGTTTGACGGTCAGGTCGTGCGCACCGGCGGGATCATCGTGCGACAGCGCGGCACTCGCATCCACGCGGGCGACCACGTCGGCGTCGGACGCGATCACACGCTGTTCGCGCTCGCCGACGGCACCGTGAAGTTCGCTCCCTACGCCCGTGGGCGACGCAAGAAGGTCTCGGTGATCCCGGCCGAGCTTGAGGCGGTGGGCGCGTGAAAGCAGAAATTCATCCCGACTACGTCGACGCCACCATCACTTGCGGCTGCGGCAACTCCTGGCAGACACGCGCGACGAAGGCCGAAATCCGGATCGAGATCTGTTCGGTCTGTCACCCGTTCTTCACGGGCGAGCAGCGCATCGTCGACACCGCCGGCCGCGTCGAGCGATTCCGCCGCCGCTACGGCATGTTGGACGAAGAGAACTAACAGCCTCTGGCAGTCTCGGTAGTAGATCGGCGCCGGAGCGTCGACCAAGGCGACTACGGGTAGTGCGGGGCATCTTCGGCGACGCCCTGTGCGGCTACGGCAGAAGAATCGTACGCGCTCACGTCGAGGCGCAGCCCGATCGCGGCGAGCGCCGAGTCTATCTGTTCCAGTCGCGAGCTGTGTTGCACGTTGAGTACTCGATCGACCTGAGGCAGGTGCCAGCCCAGTCGCCTGGCTAACTCGGCCTTGCCGATACCCCGATCACGCATGCCCTGGTACAGCATCACCTTGACCGCGGTCAGCGTCGGCAAGGTCGCGTAGACGCTGCCACTGCGAGAGCGGGGTGACGGCAGCGGGATATCCAAGCGGCTGTACATTCGCGCGGCGATCGCTTCCTCAAGCGCATCCACCGCCCGGGCGACCGCTTCCTCGCGGTCTTCGCCGAAGGTGGCCAACTCGGGAACGTCCGGCGAGGTCACCAGCAGGGCGCCATCGTCTTCCTGGAGGATGAGTGGATAAGCGAGCATCACCGCAACTCCAAATCCTTCTTGATCTTGGCGACCAGTCCTGGTCCCAGTTCTTTTCGGCCGCCATGCATCGGCAACTGACTTGTCAGGTTGCCGCGCCTGACGGTGACATGTCCGCTGCCGCCTTTGTGGTTCTGAAACGTGCAACCACGCCTCTTCAACCAACGGCGGAGTTCACCGGCATTCACACCTGAACCTTACGCAACACATCCGTTGATGTCAACAAATCTGTTGTCCCCTGCACACAGATCCTCCCGATCCAGGCGAAGCACGTCTCTTGCTGAGGATCAGTCCTCGGCGAGGTCTCGGTAGAAGCACGAACGATTGCCCGTGTGACACGTGGGGCCGTGCGGATTGGCGCGAACCAGCAGCGCGTCGACGTCGCAGTCCTTGCGAATGCTGACCAACTCCAACACATTGCCGCTGGTCTCGCCCTTGGTCCAGTACTCCTGCCGGCTGCGACTCCAGAAGGTCACGAGCTGTTTGTCCAACGTCATCTGCAGCGACTCGGCGTTCATGTAGCCCAGCATCAGGATGTCGTTGGTCGCGTCGTCCTGCACGATGGCCGGGATCAGTCCGTCGGCGTCGTATTTGAGCTCGGGAACGTCGCGGATCGGAGATTCAGAGGACGTCGCCATAGTCGGCATGTTCCATTCGGATAGGGATGCCGGCGGCCTGCATTCGCCGTTTGACATCCATGATCGGGTGGGTGCCGAAGTGAAAGATCGAAGCGGCGAGCACGGCGTCGGCCTGGCCTTCGGTGATGGCGTCGATCATATGCTGCGCGTTCCCGGCGCCACCCGAGGCAATCACCGGCACGCTGACCGCATCCGACACGGCGCGAGTCAGAGGAATGTCGTAGCCGTCCCGGTGACCGTCGGTGTTCATCGAGGTCAGCATGATCTCGCCCGCGCCGCGTTCCACGACTTCCCGCGCCCAGGCGCTGGCGTCCATCCCGGTCGGGCGACGCCCGCCATGCGTGTAGACCTGCATCGATCCGTCGGACTCGGTGCGGGCGTCAATCGCGACCACGATGCACTGAGAACCGAATCGAAGCGCGCCTTCGGAGATCAGTTCCGGTCGCTGGACGGCGGCGGTATTGATCGAGACCTTGTCCGCGCCCGACTCGAGCATCAGTCGCATGTCGTGGTCTGAGCGGATGCCGCCGCCGACCGTGAAGGGAATGAACACGCGGTCGGCCGTGCGCCGGACCATATCGACGACCGTGTTGCGGTCCTCATGGGACGCGGTGATGTCGAGGAAGATCAATTCGTCGACGCCTTCGTGGTCGTACAGCGCCGCCAGCTCGACGGGGTCGCCGGCGTCGCGCAGTTCGACGAAGGAAATGCCCTTGACGACTCGTCCATTGTCAACGTCGAAGCAGGCGATGATTCGTTTGGTCAGCATCTGGATCTCAGCTCGGGTTCAGCAAGTTCGTTCATGGACGCCGGCTTGGGCTGCCTCGATCGCGTCCGGCAGCTTGAGCCGACCGTCATACAGGGCCCGGCCAAGCACGACTCCGGCCGCGCCATTGGCCGCCAGGCGGCGAATCTGCATCGGGTGGGCGATACCGCCGGCAGCGATCACCGGCGAACGGGCGGCGCCCGCCACACTGCCAAACTCGGCTTCGTTATGCCCGCCGAGCATGCCGTCGGAGGCGATGTCGGTGTAGATGAATCGACGCACGCCCAGATCTTCCAACTGAGGAATCAATGCCACCGCAGGCAACGCTGTGGCCTCGGTCCAACCGTTCAGCGCCACGCGGCCGTCGCGCGCGTCCACCGAGACCGTCAACGCGTCACCGCAGAGTCTGACGGCGTCTGCCAGGAAGTCTCGGTCAGTGACCGCGGCCGTGCCCACAATAATGCGTGCCAGCCCGGCGTCGAGGTAACGCCGGATAGCATCCAGGTCGCGTATTCCCCCGCCAATCTGCACCGGGCGCCCGAGGCAGGCGATGGCTTCCACCGCCTCGGCGTTGACGGTTCGTCCCTCGCGGGCGCCGTCGAGATCGACCACGTGCAACATCTCCGCGCCCTCGTCGATCCAGCGCTGCGCGGCGTCAGTGGGATCGTTGTCAAAGACCGTCTCGCGCTCGTAGTCGCCCTGGACCAGACGAACGCAACGTCCGCCGCGGATGTCGATCGCCGGCAAGACATCAATCATGTTGGCGCTCATCCCGTCGCGCCGTTTCCACAGTGCTTCAGCAGGAAGTTGCGATAGATGCGCAGACCGTACGCACCGCTCTTCTCAGGGTGGAACTGTGTTGCGGCCAGGCGGCCACGCTCGACCGCCGCCGTGACGTCTGTGCCGTAGTCGGCGACCGCGACGACATCCTCAGGGTCGGCCATGTCGCAGTGGTAGGAGTGAACGAAGTAGAAATGCGCGCCATCGGGAATGCCGTCGAACAGTGTGGTCGGACGCCGTCGCTCGACCCGGTTCCAGCCCATGTGCGGGATCTTGCGGCCCGCAGGCAGGCGCACGACGCGGCCTTCGAGGACGTCGAGACATAGATGCTCGCCGCCCTCTTCCGAGACGGTCATCAGTGCCTGTAGACCCATGCAGACGCCGAGGAATGGTCGGTCGGCTGCGATGTACTCGCGGATTGGTTCGACCAGGCGCAGCTCGCGCAGGTTGTGCATCGTGTCGGCTGCCGCGCCGACGCCCGGCAGAATCACCACATCCGCCGCATCCATTGCGGCAGGTACCGATGCGACCTCGGGTCTGCCGCCGACACGCTCGACGGCGCGCACGACGGAGCGCAGGTTGCCTGCGCCATAGTCGAGGATGATTACGTCAAGATCGGCCAAGGCTTGATCGGTCACGGATTGAGCGTATCAGCAGGAATGCGGCGCTCTGCCTTTCTCGCCTTTCTATAGTGAACTCGATGTCAACTCAGAGAGTCTCCGGCGACGCCGAACAGATCACGGCTCGCGACCGGGTCGAGCTACTGCGCGCCGAAATCCTGCGGCACAACCACCTCTACCACGCACAGAATTCGCCAGAGATCACCGACGCTGATTACGACGCGCTCTTCGCCGAGCTGCGCAGCCTGGAGACAGACTTCCCCGAACTCGCCTCGGCCGACAGCCCGACCCAGACCGTTGGGGCGCGCCCCGGACGCACCTTCGCCGTCATCGAGCATCGGTTGCGGATGCTCTCGTTGGGCAACGCCTTCAACGCCGATGAGTTGCGAAGCTGGCGGCGGCGAGCCGCCGACCTGCTGGACCGCGAGGAATGGACGTTCGTCACCGAGCCAAAGATCGACGGCCTGGCGATCGCGCTGGTCTACGAACGCGGCCGTCTGGTCCAGGCCGCCACCCGAGGCGATGGTCGCGCCGGAGAAGATGTGACCGCCAACCTCCGAGCCATCGATGCGGTACCGAATGAACTACAAGGCGATCCGCCGCCGCTGTTCGAAGTGCGTGGCGAGATCTTCATGCCCAAGGCCGGCTTCGACGCTATGAATGCTGAGATTGAGGCTCAGAATGACGAGCGTCAACAGGCGGGTCGCGCCGCATTGACGCTTTACGCGAACCCACGAAACGCGGCCGCCGGATCGGTCAGACAGAAGGACGCATCCGTCACCGCGACACGCCCACTCAGCATCGGCATCTATCAGCTCGGCTGGTGCGACGACGCCGTCACACCCGATACCCACTGGGAGACGCTCGGTTGGCTGTCGGTGTTCGGTCTTCCGACCACGCCACAGGCCGCGCGCCACGACAGTATCGACGCCGCCCTGGCGGCCTGTGAGGGCTGGACGCAGTGGCGCGACGCGCAGCCGTTCGAGATGGACGGCGTGGTCGTCAAGGTCGACGATCTGGGCCTGCAGGCCGACCTGGGCATCGTCGGACGCGAGCCTCGCTGGGCGATCGCCTGGAAGTTCCCGCCGCAGGAAGCATCGACCGTGGTCGAACAGATTCTCGTCAACGTCGGACGCACCGGAAGTATCAATCCGTACGCTCGGCTGCGACCCGTCCGCGTCGGCGGGGTCGAGGTCAAGAATGCGACCCTCCACAATCTCGACGACATCCGGCGCAAGGACATCCGCGAGGGTGACACGGTCGTCATCCGACGCGCCGGCGAAGTGATTCCACAGGTCGTCCGGCCGGTGCCGGAACGGCGGTCGGATGACTTGGTCGAATGGCGAATGCCGACGCTCTGTCCCGGCACTACCTGCGGCGAGAAGTCGTGCTCGAACGAGCGCTGTGGCGGCGCCGACGGCGAGGCCGACCTCTGTGAAGGCGCATGGTGCGGCGGGACCGTGTCGCGCCAGGAAGATGACGCGGACTTCTACTGCGACAACCGTCAGTGCCCGGCGATCGTCCAGCGGGCCATCGAGCACTTCGCATCGCGTGGCGCGATGGATGTCCGCGGCCTTGGCGACAAGACGATCCGACTGTTGCTGCGCGAGAAGGTGATTCACGATGTCGCTGGCATCTACTCCATCCCAACGCTGCTAGGAGATCCCGAGGAACGCGAGAACCTCATCAGAATCCGGGGGTTGGGACAGGTCAAGCGACGCAAGGGCGAGGTTCACTACGAAGTCGGCGACCGCCTAAACAACTTAGTCGCAGCAATTGAGTTCTCCAAAACACGAGGTCTGGCATATCTGTTGGTCGGACTTGGCATCCGCCATGTCGGCGGGGAGAACGCTTCGCTGCTCGCTGACGAGTTTGCCTCTCTCGACGCAATCCTGCTCGCTCCCAGAGAGGCGTTGGCCGACGTTGACGGAGTCGGTCCGATCATCGCCGAGAGCATCGTCGACTGGGCCATGGACGGAGAGAACTGGTCGCTGGTGCACCGGCTGCAGGCGGCGGGCGTCGAGGACGAGATTCAACGCGATGACGACGAACCTGCAGAAACACCGCTCGACGGACTGCGCTTCGTCCTCACGGGACGATTCGCGGCGGTGACCCGGCCACAGGCGGAAGCTCAACTCAAGGCCTTTGGCGCCAGCGTCGGCTCCGCGGTCAGCAAGAATACGACTGCGCTCTTCGCCGGCGAAGCGGCTGGATCGAAACGGACCAAGGCCGAGTCGTTGGGTCTGCCAATCTGGGACGAAGACCGATTGGTGCAGGTGTTGGACACGCCGACTGTGGCGCTGCGATGGCTGGAGAAATCGTCTGAGACGGAACCAATTGACGATTAGCAGGAACGGAATTCGGCCCGTTTACGAGTACGCTGAGATATGTCGATCGGGAATCGGAACCTATGCAACACTCTGATACGCGCAGCGTAACCTTCCCTACATACGTAGCCGGATCCTGAGGAGTCCAGATGGGTCTGTCGCCCTTCGGCTGGTTGGCCCGACGGTTCTCACCCGATTTGGGAATCGATCTGGGTACCGCCAACACACTGGTATCCGTACGCGGTCGCGGGATCGTGGTCAACGAGCCATCGGTGGTCGCGATCAACCGGATCGACAACTCTGTGCTCGCCATCGGCAAACAGGCCAAGACGATGGTCGGGCGCACGCCCGCTCACATCGTCGCGACGAGGCCCTTGCGCGACGGTGTGATCTCCGACTTTGACGTGACCTCGAGGATGCTGAATCACTTCATTCACGAGGCGCTGCAACGCAGTGGCATCGGCATCGGACGGCCTCGCGTGATGGTCGGCATCCCCGGTGGTGCGACCGAAGTGGAAAAGCGTGCGATCTTTGAGGCCACCCGCTCGGCCGGGGCTCGCGAGGTTCACCTGATCGAAGAGCCGATGGCGGCCGCGATCGGCGCCGGTCTGCCCATCTTCGAGTCCACCGGAAGCATCGTCGTCGACATTGGCGGCGGGACCACCGAGGTTGCCGTCTGCTCGATGGGCGGCATGGTTGTCAGCACGTCGACGCGAGTGGCGGGCGACGAAATCGACCAGGCAATCATCACGTATGCGCGACATGTCCACAACATCCAGATCGGCGAGGCCTCGGCGGAGAAAATCAAGATCGCGGGCGCGTCGGCATTTCCGCTAGAACAAGAGCGCGAGGTCACGCTGAGCGGCCGCGACCTGTCGACCTCCATGCCGAAGACTGTCGCGATCACGACAGTAGAACTGCGCGACGCGATCTCCTCAGCGGTTTCATCGATCATGGATGCGGTGCTGAAAACGATGGAAATTACCCCCGCTGAGCTGATTCCCGACATCATGCAACAGGGGATCGCCCTGGCCGGCGGCGGCGCATACCTGCCCGGCCTCGATCGGCGGATGTCGCAGGAGACCAAATTCCCCGTCTACAAGGCCGACTCGCCGCTCACGTGCGTGGTGCGCGGGTGTGCCGAGGCGTTGACCGAGACGCGCGCGCTCGCCGCGACCGACGGTCAGGTAATGGCCAGACGCCGCTGAGCCGAGTTCAGACGATTGGCAGGGTGGCGTGCCTCTGATCGGCGCAGTCATTCGACTGTTGGGCATCAGGACACGTTGGGTCCTGGGGATCGCGCTGGTCGTCGGGCTGCTGGTGCTCCTGGGGATGATCGGTTGGGCCGCGACGGTTGAAGACACGGCCGCGACGGCGCTCAACCCGGTGCAACGCGCATTTCGCCAGGCCGGAGAGCCGATCTCCAACCTGCTCAACGACCTTGACGACTTTGGACGCCTCAACACAGAGAATCGTGCGCTTCGGTCTCGGATCGAACAACTCGAGGCTGAGAACGCGCGCCTGCGCGAGGAGCAGATCCAGGTCAGCGCTCGTCAGGCCCTGCTCGAAGTGCAGGCCGAGACCGACGCGGTCACAATCACGGCATATGTCACCACACGCGACCTGACCGGCCTACGCACAATCATCGGAATCGACCGCGGCTCCAACGACGGCCTGCGAGTCGGGCTGCCGGTCCTGGCTGCCGGCGGCACGCTGATCGGTCAGATCATCGACGTCCGCCCACATACCTCGTTTGTCCGCTTGATTACCGATCCCGACAGCGCTGTCCGCGTCCTACACCAGCAGTCGCGCAGCGAAGTGGTTGCGACCGGCGACACGCTGGGCAATCTCGAAGTCCGGATTCCGTGGACATCGGAAGTGGAGCTCGGGCACATCTTTGTCACGTCGGGCCTGGACGGCGAACTACCTCAAGGGTTGCCCGTGGGACGCGTGTCGGCGGCCGAGGGAACTGTCCAGGACGCCTTCCGCCACATCGTGCTCGAGCCGATTGCGCCGCTGAACCAGCTTGAGCAGGTGCTCGTCCAGCTAACCATTCCGCCGCCCGACCTGCGCATCCTCGATCCCGAAGGGTCAGACGGTGGTGACGGTGGATAGGCGATGAGCGTCCTACGATGGCTGCTGCTGCTTGGAGGCCTGTTCGTCCTGGTGATCTTCCAGACGGCCGCGAGCCCGTCCTTTCCGATCTTCGGCGTTGGACCCCAGGTCGTCCTGATCGTGCTCTGCTGCTGGGCCATGGTCCGGCCACCGGTTGAGACGCTGGTGATGATTCCGCTGGCTGGGATCGGACTCGGCCTGCTGGCGTTCCAGGGCATGCCCGAGTCTGTCGCCGCTCTCGCGCCAATCGGTTTCGCGGCGCTGACCTGGCGCGCATGGTCGGACTCGAGAAGATTCACCCCGCTCGCGCTTGAGTGGGCCATAACGATCTTGCTGATCGGCGTCGCCACCATTCTGCACTTCACGTCGCATGCCATCGCAGTCGAGTTGACAACCAGCGGGGTCAACTGGCTGGCTGCGCTGCGTACAGTGATGCTGGGCGGCGTGCTCGGGAACATGTTGGTCGGCGCCGTCGTCTATTGGTTTGTACGGATCCCCACATCCGGCGCCGCAGCCGCATCGGCGCCTTCGAGATCGGCCGGCTTCTAGTGCAACGGAGACCGAGGAAGGGAAAATCAGAGGGCGTCGCCCGCGAGTACTCGCAGCACATCGAGCACGGCGAAGGCTTTCCGGTCCGAGCCAAAGTCTGGGTGCTGGGTGGGTTCATTCTCCTGCTGTTCGGCATCTTGACCGTGCAGTTAGTGCGGCTGCAAATCTTGCGGCACGACGAGTTCGTCGCGCGAGCCGCGAGCAACCGCGTCCGCACGATCGAGATTGCGCCTTCTCGAGGGTTGATCTACGACTCAAACGGCAACCTGCTGGTCGAGAACGCTCCCGCCTATCGAATCATGCTGGTCTCGGCCGACGTGCCCGACCTCGAAGTACGGACGGTGTCGGAGGAACTGGCGGAGATGTTTGATGACCGCGCCTGGGACATCGAGCAGCAAATCTGGGAGCGCAAGTACTCAAACGACCCATTCCTGCCGCTGCTCATCTCCGACGACCCGACGCCGGCGCAGGTCATCGAGGTCACGTCCCGTCGATCGTTGTTGCCAGGCGTCCGGGTCGAGACGGTCTCGATTCGGCGCTACGAGCATGGCCGCTTGCTGGGGCACATTCTTGGTTATGTCGGCAAGATCTCTGAGGAAGAGTACGAGGAATTGGCAGATTCTCGCTATCTATACAGCGACCAAATCGGCCGAGCCGGGATCGAAGCGGCATACGAACGCCAACTACGAGGGACGGCCGGACGACAGTTGGTCGAGGTCGACGCAGTCGGCAACGTTCTGCGTACCCTGGACGATCGTCCACCGAAGCCGGGTCTGAGCGCCGTTCTGACGATCGACATCGAACTCCAGCGGCGCGTCGAGGAGATCCTGCTCAACCACCAGGCAGCGTCGCTGTTCGCGTCGGCTGTGGTACTGAACGTTCGCACGGGCGAAATTCTTGCCATGGTCTCGGTACCCAACTACGACGTCAACATCTACGAAGAGGTGACAACCGAGGACTATCAGGCCCTACTCGAGGATCCCGGACAGCCACTGATCAACCATGCAATCCAGGATCAGTTCCCGCCTGGATCCATCTTCAAGATTGTGACCGCGGTCGCGGGTCTGGCCGAAGGAGCGATCACGCCGGTGACGAAGATCTATTCGCCCGGCGTGTTGGAAGTTCACAACGAACTCTCACCCGGCATCATCTACCGGTTTGGCGACACCACGCAGGGCGTCTTTAACATTCGCACGGCCCTGGCCGAGTCCTCGAATGTGTACTTCTACTACGTCGCCGGTGGCGAACCGTATCGCAACCCGGAGAACCCTCCTCGTCATCCCAGCGAGCAAGAACGACTCGATGATCTGGCCAAGCAAGGAGTGGTCGCTGGAGACGTTGAGTTTGTTGGGGCAGGCAATGAGGCCCTGGCCAAGTGGTCGCGTGAGATGGGATTCGACGCCCCGACCGGCGTCGATCTGGTTGGCGAGGCGTCCGGATTGATCACCTCCGGCAAACAAAAGCTGGAGGCCTTCGGCGAGGCGTGGCGACTCGGAGATACGTACAACATGGCTATTGGACAAGGCTTTACCACGGTCACTCCGCTGCAGATGGCCGTGGCCACGGCGGCGATCGCAAACGGAGGCACGGTCTACGAACCGCGGGTCGTCCGAGAGTTGATGGACAGCAACGGCAAGGTCGTGCAGCCCTGGCAGCCAGTCGTCCGAAACCAGGTTGACGTCGATCCCGAGATCCTCAGAATCGTCCGCGAAGGGATGGCGCTCTGCACCCTCGCGGGAACATGTCACGACGCGCTACTCGAATTGCCCGAAATGTTGATCGCAGGAAAGACCGGAACGGCCGAGTTCAACCAGACCGGCACGGCGGTGTCGGGAGAGGAAGAAGGTCCCACCCACGGATGGTTCATCGCTTTTGCCCCGTTCGACGACCCACAGATCGCGATTGCCGTGTTCTTCGAGTTCTCGGCGGGATACCTGGCCGCCGGCGCCGGCGGTGAGATCCTGAGAGCGTGGGCGGAAACCGCAGGCGCGCTTTCTACAGCGCTTCCGCCTCCGTACGCGAGGATCGCGTTGACCGATGAAGAGGACCAACGACTCTACGAAGCGATTCGCGAGCGATCACGATGAGGTCAAGATGAGGTTCTGCTGATGGTTGGACACTCGTGGCGGCACTTCGATCCGCTGATCCTGATCACGGCCCTTGCCCTGGCCGGCTATGGAGCGCTGGTGATCTATTCGGCCTCGTTGCCGCGTGGGTCCGAGGGCATCGTGTTGTCCTCAGCCGTCCAACGACACATCATCTTCGCGCTGGTTGGGTCCTTGCTGATGATCGCCATGACCCGCATCGACTACCGATTGATCGATGCGCTGGGCTGGCTCGCCTACGGATTTGGGATTGTCGTCCTGATCGCTGTGCTATTCCTTGGCTCCTCGGAATTCGGCTCGCGGCGCTGGTTCGATCTTGGATTCACGGTGGTGCAAGCCTCCGAGATCGGCAAGCTGATGACGATCATTGGTCTGGCCAAATTCCTGACCGACTATCGCGATCGGTTGCAGGACTTTAGAATCTTCCTGCTCTCACTCGGCATCGCCGCGCTGCCGGCGGCGCTGGTGTTCATCGAGCCCGACGCCGGTTCGGCGGTTGTGTTCATGGCGCTCTGGCTGGTGATGACCATGTTCGCGGGCGCGCGGTTGCGTCATTATGGAGCGCTCGCCGCCATCGCCATGTGCCTCATTCCGGTGGGTCTCGCCACCGGTGTGCAGGACTACCAGCGCGACCGTATCCGTGCGTTCATCGATCCAGAATCGGACCCGCAGGGCGCGGGCTTCAACGTGATCCAGGCCGAGACCTCGGTCGGCTCCGGCGGACTCTGGGGACAGGGATTGACCGAGGGCACGCAGACGCAGCTTGACTTCGTCCGCATCCAGACCACCGACTTCATCTTCAGTGTGCTCAGCGAGGAGCTTGGATTCGTCGGCGCGATGGCGCTGTTTGCGCTGTTCCTGCTGCTCCTCTTCCGCATGCTGCGGGTGGCCAACAAAGCCGGCGAGCCCTTAGGCCAGCTGCTCGCCGTCGGCATGCTGACGATCATCGCCATCCAGGTCTTCATCAACGTGGCAATTAATGTGCGGTTGTTACCGGTGACCGGTATTCCGTTGCCGTTCATCAGTACGGGGAACTCATCGCTGTTGGTGTTCTTTGTCGGCCTGGGACTCTTGCAGAGTGTGCTCGCCTGGCAGGACGACGCCCGCCGCGGTCCGGTGCACTGACCGCACACACAACCTCGAGAACGGTTGTATCCATGTCCGTCCGACTGTCCATTGTCCCAATCCAGGTCTCCAACCAGCAGGCGGCCCTCCAGAGGTACACGGAGAAGCTGGGCATGAAAACGATCATGGACGATCCGATGGGGACCGACCTCCGCTGGATCACCGAGTCGCCGCAGCGCTAGCAGGCTGTTGAAAAGTCATCGGCTCTCAACTCCGTCATTCCTGGCTTGACCAGGAATGACGAACAGGGACGATCAGCGCTTGGAGATCTTCTCCGTCCCCGGCCCCGAGCGGGGACCCGTTCTACTTCGCGAGGCTCCGACCGCTCAATCGCTCTCCACCAGACATGCACCAAACCTTTGTCGTTCGGCCTGCGGGGAACGGGGGCAGGTCCCCGCTCGGGGGCGGGGACGGAGAACCGGGAGTGCTGGAGTTCTTCAAGGGTCCCGCGAGGGGGGATTTGAAGAGTTACGCAACGGTCCCCGTTCGCGGGCATGACGAAAGGAGCGAGGCCTACGACAAGCGCCCCTCATTGCTGAGGGGCGCTTGCGTTGTTGAACTGCAGAGAGAGGTCAGGAAGTGACGACCGGTTCGCCCTCTTCCTCACCAGTTTCGCCTCCGGCTGCGGCCTCAGCGGCGGCTTCGACCTCGGCGGCGATGAGTTCGGCGCGTGAGCGGCCTTCGATCCGCTCGTAGTGGAGCATCTCTTCCTCGGCGCCGTTCTCGTTGAGTTCCTTGACCAGGTCAACCCGGATCGTGTCACCGGCCTTGAATGCGCCACGCAGCAGCGCCTCGGAGAGCGAATCTTCGAGCCGCTCCTGGATCACGCGCCGGAGCGGGCGAGCACCGAAGACCGGGTCGTAGCCCTTCTCGCCAATCCAGTCGCGCGCCGCTTCAGTGACATCGAGTTCGACCTCCTTCTCCTTGAGCCGGGAGTCCACTTCCGTCAGCATCATGTCGACGATGCTGCGGATGTGCGCCCGGCTCAGCGGGTGGAAGACGAGCGTCGTATCGACGCGGTTGAGGAACTCGGGGCGGAAGACGCGCTTCATCTCCTGGAGGACCTTGTCCTTCATCTTCTCGTAGCGCTGCTTCTCGGAAGCATCCTCGTCGTTGATCGTCGAGAACCCAATCGCCGACTCGCGGCGAATCAGGTCGGAGCCGACATTCGAGGTCATGATGATGATCGTGTTGCGGAAGTCCACGCGGCGGCCCTTGGCGTCGGTCAGGTGACCGTCGTCGAAGACCTGGAGCAGCATGTTGAAGACTTCGGGGTGCGCCTTCTCGATCTCATCCAGGAGGATGAGGCAGTACGACTTGCGACGCACCGTGTCGGTCAGCTGACCGCCGTCGTCGTAGCCGACGTATCCCGGAGGCGCACCGACCAGTCGGGCAACGGTGTGACGCTCCATGAACTCCGACATGTCCAGCCGGATCATGTTGTCGTCCGAGCCGAACATGAAGTCGGCCAGCGCGCGCGCCAGCTCCGTCTTACCGACGCCTGTCGGTCCGAGGAACATGAACACGCCGATTGGCCGGCGCGGGTCTTTGAGGCCCGCGCGGGCGCGCCGCACGGCCTTGGCCAGTGCGACGATCGGTTCTTCCTGGCCGACGATGCGCTCGTGGAGATCTTCCTCCATGTGCAGCAATCGTTCCGATTCTTCGGTCGCGATCTGCACCAGCGGGATGCCGGTCCACATCGAGACGACTTCGGCAATGTCCTCAGCGAGCACATCTGATGAGACGCGGTCTCGTTGCTGGTCGAGGTCCTCCTCGAGTTCGGCGATGCGCTGCGTCAGCTTGAGCTCGCGGTCGCGCAAGTCGGCGGCGTACTCGTACTGCTGCTGGTTGATCGCCTGCTCTTTCTCTTTGCGAATGCCCTCGAGCCCAACGGTCGCTTCCTTAAGCGACGGCGGCGTATAGGAGCGGCGGATGCGCACACGCGACGCCGACTCGTCGATCAGGTCGATCGCCTTGTCGGGCAACGCGCGATCCGAGATATAGCGCGACGACATCTCAGCCGCAGCGATGAGCGCTTCGTCCGTGATCACGAGCTTGTGGTGCTCTTCGTAACGCTCTTTGATCCCGCGAAGAATCTCGACGGTCTCCTCGACCGACGGCTCTTCAACCACAATCGGTTGGAATCGTCGTTCGAGCGCGGCGTCACGTTCGATGTGCTTGCGGTAGTCGTCGAGCGTCGTCGCGCCGATCGTCTGCAGCTCGCCACGAGCCAGCGACGGCTTGAGAATGTTGGCCGCGTCGACCGCGCCCTCAGCCGCGCCCGCGCCGACCAACATGTGCAGCTCGTCAATGAAGAGGACGCAGTTGCCCGCGCCCTTGACTTCCTCAACGACCTTCTTCAGTCGCTCTTCGAACTCGCCGCGGTACTTCGTGCCCGCGACCAGAGAGCCGATGTCGAGCGTCAGCAGGCGCTTGCCCTGCAACGTCTCGGGCACGTCGCCGGAGGCGATCTGCTGGGCGAGGCCCTCGACGACGGCCGTCTTGCCGACACCGGGCTCGCCGATCAGGACGGGGTTGTTCTTCGTGCGTCGCGAGAGAATCTGGACGACGCGCTGAATCTCCTTGGAGCGGCCAATCACGGGGTCCAGCGTACCCGCGCGAGCGGCGGCGGTCAGGTCGAATCCGAGCTGGTCAATCGTCGGAGTGCGGGTCGCGGAACGCGAACCGGAGCCGCTGCCCGAGCCTGCTCCAGCGCCGGCGGTCGCGGGACCGCTCTGCGAGAGGATCCGCGTCGTCTCGGCGCGGACCCGTTCGAGGTTCACGCCCAGCGATTCGAGGACGCCGGCTGCGATGCCTTCGCCCTCACGCACGAGTCCTAGTAGTAGATGCTCAGTTCCAATGTAGTGATGATTGAGCCGGCGGGCTTCGTCGACGGCGAGTTCAATCACCTTCTTGGCGCGCGGCGTCAGACCGATCTCGCCGAGCACGGCGCGGTCGCCACGACCGATGATGAACTCGACCGCGGAGCGGACCTTGCCCAACTCAACGCCGAGGTTGGAGAGCACCTTCGCGGCGACCCCATCGCCCTCGCGCACCAGTCCGAGCAACAGGTGCTCGGTACCGATGTAATTGTGGTTGAAACGCTGGGCTTCTTCCTGCGCGAGGGTCAAGACGCGGCGTGCGCGCTCAGTGAACTTGTCAAATCGGTCTGCCATGGCAGTCTCCAGTGCACGATGCGGCCATTGATAGCCGCCCGCGGGATAATCTCAGCCTATCAGAGCAAGCACTACTCAACGCCGGCTGCACGCGTGTTTATCGCCAGTATTGGCATCGAAACCGGCAGGTTGTGGACTCTCGAAGAGCGATCAAGAACCCCGAGAGCTGCCACCAAAGTCTTGCTCGGTGAGGCCGGCGCGCTCCAGCGCTTCCTGCATCGCCGACACGGCGCGGACCGGCTCGGTCGATGCCTCGGGCTGGCCGTCCTCGGCGGCGCGAGGCTGCTCCGGCATCGGCTCCGGCTCGGGCGGCGCCATCGGCGCGGCCTCTTGCTGGACACCGAAGCGCTCGGCGACCTCGTCGGGTATGCGGACGATGCCGCCGTCCTGGTTGAAGACCCAGCCCAGACGCTCGGCGTCCGTGCGAGCCTGTCGCAGAGAAAGTCCCAGGCGGTGACGGTCGCGCTCGATGCGAACGATCTTGGCCGGAATGATGTCGTTCTCCAGCACAACCTCGCGCGGATGCGTGATCCGACGGTCGGCCAGCTCGGAGACGTGAACCAGACCCTCGACCGGGCCTTCGAGTCGCGCGAATGCGCCGAACGTGACCAGCTTGGTCACGACCGACGGCACAATCTCGCCGACCTCGAACTTGGCCACGACTTCGTCCCATTGCTCGGGCGACGCGCGGCGGACCGAGAGGCCAATCTTCTTGGACTCTTTGTCAATCTTGGTGATGTAGACGTCGATTGTCTGGCCGATGCTAAACATCGCCTCGGGGTCGACATCGCGTTCCCAGCTCAGCTCGGAGAGATGCGCCAGGCCATCAGCGCCTCCGAGGTCGACGAACACACCGAATGAACGGATGCTCGTGACCCGGCCAGCGCGGATTTCGCCTTCCTGGAGCTCTTCCAGCAGGCGGTCCTTCTGCTCGGCGCGCCATTCCTGGACGGCGGCGCGCTCAGAAAGGATGACGCGGTTGCGGCGGCGGTTGATCTCAATGACCTTGAACCGCAGCGTGCGACCTTCGTACTCAGCCAACTGTGCGATCGCCTGATCGCGGTCACCGGTGATTTCGACAATCTGCGAGAGCGGGACAAAGGCGTTGACGCCCTCGACGTTGACCAGCAGACCACCCTTGTTCGAGCCGGTCACGCGGCCGTCGAAGACATCGTTCTCGTCGAAGCGGCGCTGCAGCTCATGCCAACCCTGCTCGCCGCGGGCGCGGTCAATGGACAACTCAAGCGAGCCGCCTTCCGACTCGGAGTCCGTGACAAAAACGTGGACGGGATCGCCGGTCTTGAGCGCCTCACGCTCCTGGTCGGTCAGCGAGCGCATCTCCTCGAAGTGGACGATGCCCTCGGACTTGGCGCCGACATCAACGATCAGGGCCGTACCGGTCCAGTGCACGACGATGCCTTCAACGATGTCGCCACGTCTGGGGTTCAGCGGCTCCCGACCGGGTTCGGCCAGGAGCTCGTCCATGGTGGTGGGTTCTTTGGCCGCCACGGGCGCTAGCGGTTCCTGGGGAACTTCGGCCGTGGCGGTGGTGGACGCGATGTCAGTGCTAGGTGTCGTCAACGGTTTGGTGAGTAGGGCAGGATTCAGTGGTGCGCCTCACGCCCAGGATGGTGAGCGTCGCGGACGCTGAAATCCTGCCCGTCTCCTTTCTGGGGTTTGCCAAATCGTACCACAGGGGCAATGTCTCATCACTCCCAATCCCGGCCTCCGAGCCGGGACCCGTTCGCGTCACACAGTCCCGGCCTCCGAGCCGGGACCCGCTCGGGGTTCAGCCTGGAAACCCGGCAGCGGCAGGGGGACTTGCGAGACATCCTCCAGAGGCAGTGGACGAATCGGCGTCGCTGGGTGAAACGAAAACCGCCCGACACGAGGTCGGGCGGGAGCAGGAAAAGAGCGAGCTGGCGATGGCCTATTTTCCGCAGGGGGTTGCCCCCCCAGTATCGTCAGCGCTGCGGCGTTTCACTTCCGTGTTCGGGATGGGAACGGGTGGGGCCACCGCGCTCCAATCACCAGCTCCCAGAAATCTTAGCACGGCGCTGACAGCCGCAATCGATAAACCAGGCAACAACAAAGCAGATGGGAACACTTCTCAACATGCGGCCTCTACCCGCAAACGGTCTCCAAAGAGGAGGCCTGCACTCGTCACTCCCTTCACAACTTGAAGCTACCTCCCTGAGCTAGAGTCTGGAACGGTGCTATGAGCGGATGAGGATCAGATGGGACCACGACTATGACGCGTTTGCGAGCTCGCGAAATCGCCACGTTGAGAAGCCGCGAAGAATCTTCGAATGGTTCTCCTTCTCGGCCGAAGTAATCTTCCGAGCGAAACACGAGAATCACCGTATCGACTTCCCGACCCTTGGTCTGATGCAAGGTCATCAGCATCACGCGACCGCGCTCAAAATAATTCAAATCCACTAGAGACTCGGCTCTTCCAACCTCGACGACCTGCTTCAAGACCGATACAATGTCGCCGGACGCGGACAGAGCCCGATCCCGCCCCATCAAGCGCATGAAATGCCGGACCGCGCGCTGCCAAGGTCGCACCGCGGACCCGATAGGCAATCCGCTCCAACATTCGCTCGCGGCCTGAGCCACTCCTCCAACCGTACCCATCCCGGCAGCCGCGAGCGATCTTTCCTGCCTCCACAGTGCTAACTCCTCTGTCTGCGTCAAGGGCATTCTCCCGACAAGCTTATGTGCCAACACTGGAACACTAGATCCTCTTGCGCAGGCCGTGACAAACAACGCCATTGCGTGCCGAAGAGTTTCTTGACCAATCAACCCCACCGCAAAGGAGATTTGTGCAACCATTGCCGCCAAAGCCTCACCGTGAGCCTCAGGAATTCCTACCAGAACATGATCGATGTCAGCATCGTGCAGGTGAACCCCTATCTGGGCGACCGTCTCGTTGTCCGCGGCAAAGATACCGACATCTTCATGTCTCGGTGCCCTTGCACTCTCTACCAACTTGATCAGATTTCCCGGCACCATATCGTTACCCGTATCTGGCACGACGATCAAACGCTGCTCTTCCAGAGCATTGTGCACTGCCCCGTGATCGAATTGCCGCGTTCTGACTGCATCGGCCAATCCTGGAATCGCACCGGAGGGATCTCGAAAAGAAGATGCCGCGAGATGTAAAGTAACATCAACCTGTTCTTTCATATCGTGGAACGTATCTACCGATACACCTGGAAGCCAACCGTATATCATCTGCCCGAGGTCACCCAACAATAGAAGCTCATTCGACGATAGCAGCTGCAAGAATTGCCACTGCTCCGAGGACGTGTCTTGCACCTCATCACATATTAACAGCCCCCAGCGATTTGACACAATACGCCGGACCAATTCGCTGCCTTCCAAGAGTGCTGTTGCAGTCGGGAGCAAATCGTCGTAACTGTATGCACTTCGGTCTCGCTGAAACAGCTTTTCCGATGCCCTTGATTGGATCGCTGGCAGTTCCCTGCCAAGGCCACCATATCGGCCAAATGTACGGATAAGGCGGTACGCGATGGCGTGGAATGTCGATACTTCGACCCTATCTTCATACCCCGCGAGTGCTGCCGGACAGCGCTTCTGGATCTGATCGACCGCCGATCGTGAGAATGTTAAGAACAGAACGCGATTGGGGATGTTGTCGTGGTCGGCCTCTAAAAAGGAGCGAGCTGCCCACAGCGCCGTCGTGGTTTTTCCAGTTCCAGGACCGCCAGCAACGAGCACCCTCGAGGCATCGCCCAGCAGTGCGTTGATGACTTCTTGTTGCGATGGCTTTAGGTCGTTGATTTGCAAAGTTGAATCAATCCTGCTGAGTCGCCTCTAGCGGCGCCAACTAAGGTCCCTAAGTATCGGCAGGCGAGAGGGGGCAGGTGTTCTGCTGGGAGTAGGTCGATGAAGGGCCCGTGCAGTGATTCCTTCTTCAGAAGGGCCATTGCCTTCTTGTGTATATCTCCGCCATCCGAAGGCTGCACGTTGGTGTTCTCCATGTTTACTGCGTTCTCAAGATCCTGAACAACGCTCATGAGGACGCTATCCGGAATGTCGTGAACGAGAGCCTTTTCGATTGCGAACCGACGAGGAAGCCGCACTACAGAGTCAGCCATTTCTAAGTTTGTCTCGATGTATTTCAGGGAAGCCGGATCGGAGTCGCCGTCAACTGCGCCAACCGCAAATAGACCCATTGATTTGGCTTGCCGAGCCAACTTCATCACTGTTGCGTATCCGCCGTCACCACTTGCGCCTGCGCTGACAATTGCTATTTTGTGTGTCGCAGGAAGGGCGGTACCACGTTCTTCATGCAGCCGGAGAGCAAGTGTGTGCAAGGCGACGAAGTCGTGAGGCCCTTCAACTATTATGACGCTTCGATAGGTCAAAGCTGGCAACAGGTTTCGATGCCAGTGCTTGTACATCGCAGCTTCCTCGGGCTTAATTGCGTGTGTTCCGCTGTGCAGCGTTCTCTTCCCGGCCTTCCCTTTTCCGAGGCGCAGCACTTCCTGAGGTTGGAATACTTCTGCAACCGCGGGTATCCGCGTGGTTACCCACACTTGGCTGGCTGTTTCGCACAGCGCAGCAGCTAGATGCGCTGCAGACGGTGCATCCATTCCGTCTCCGAGGTCATCAATGACCAAGACTGGTTTGGGGCTTTTGGCCGCAGCGACCACTTCAGCGACCTTCAGAAGCGATCTGGTAGATGATCCGTGCCGCCAGGCTGGTAGCTGTCCGACTCCATCGTCAAAGTCCACTGCAGCTCCGAGAGAGCGCAGTAAGCCGCTTTCAGAACCGTCATCAGGGGCAAATTGGATGAAAGTGCTCGGATCAATGTTCGGGATTCCTTGAAGCTCACCCGTTAGCGCAACAATTCTTGCGACTGCCGCTTGCACCTGGTCAGAGTGACTGAAGTTCTCCGCCGCTATGCCGACCTCGTTGACATATTTTCTCATAGCTGCCCCGAAATCGTCACCATTTGCGACATCAACCAGTTTGCGAAAGTCACTACGTGGGCCCAATTCGAGCATCCCTGTGCTCCCCGGGCGGAGCAGACCAAAGCCAAGAGCCTCAAGGTCATTGCGCCGGACACGGGCAAATATTCCGGACTCAGGATCGGAGTCTTTCGGAAAGAACACCCGGTCCTCTGGCATTGCTTCGTCCTGCAGCCAGCGAGCCTCGTACGTTATTCTGAATGCCCATGAACAATCGGCTCGGTCGTCCAATTGACCATTCTGGGCTTCATCGATCAAGCAACGATCAGTTTCGTCCCATAGTTCCAAGTGGTCGAAGAAATCCTGTTCGAGGTCGATGTCAAGATCACCTAGCGTGACCGATATTCTGATTGGTTCGCTGCAGTCTCCCAAGTGGAAGTCCAACTCACTGATCTCGCGATTGCGACCTTGATAGAAGTTCAGAAGTCTGCTCAACGCTTCGAAAAGGTCAGTGCGTCCAGCGCCGGGTTCTCCCATCAAAACGACGTTCCCGCGAGGTCGGATCTTGATTTCCGAGAACCCCCGGAAACGTTGAACGTGGAGTTCCTTGATTTGCATTCGTCTATCCCGCACACAATACTTATGTCCAAGTAGTGGAGTCGAGGGGAATCGAACCCCTGACCTCCGCCGTGCAAGAGCGGCGCTCTCCCAGCTGAGCTACGGCCCGTGCATCCCCAGCGTAGCGCCCGATCCGATCCGACGCGCGTCCGAATCTCCACCTCACTGGACCCTATTGCAAAAGCCTGCGCGAAACGATGCAGCCGATAATCCCTACACCCGCAGCAACGAACGATCTGGCGACTTCGGCCTTGGGCCTAGCGTCTGATTCATGGGGTCGGGAATCAAGTCCAGGGTCTCCATCACGACCTGCCCGACCAGCGCCTCGGCGCCCTCGGGCACGACGATGCACTCCGTCAGCATTTGTCGGTCTCCGATCTGGATCGTTAGCGGCCCGGCGATCGGCAATTGACCGCGTCGACCGTCGGCGAATGTGCTCGTCAGCGTCCGGACCGTTGGCAGTCCGAGTCCCTCCACTACATCCTCGGGCAGCGCCAGCATCACCGCGCCGGTGTCCGCGACTGCCTGCACCTTTTCCCGCCGCACCGACGCCTCGTCGATCCGTCCGCGGCGCGCGTCCGATCGGTCCTCGGCATTTTCCAGCTCAATCTCGACGATGATCTCACCCACTTCAATCTCCATGAACCGGTATCGCGAGACCAATATAGCCCGCTCCGACCGCAGGCCGCCATCGTCCCGCGCCTGTGAACATGGAGAACCTAAGCCGACTGAGCTACTGCTCAATCAATCCACAGACCGCGCCTGCCGGATCTCTGATGACACAAAACCGACCCTCACCCATCTCCCTGGGCCCATCCACGATGCTGCCTCCCAGGGACTTCAAGCTGGCGTCGAGGTCTTCGACGTTGACGTAGATCAGCCATTGTGGCGGGAGATTGGCGTTGACTCCTCGGGCGTGGCAGCCTCCCGCGATTCCGGCCTGGCCGTCGCCGGCCTGGCCGTCGGGGCTGAGCAGCACGTAGTCGTCGTAGCCGCCCATGTCGAGCGGCATCGTCTTCCAACCAACGACCTCGCTGTAGAAGTCGCGCACGACCTCCGCATTGTCGACGGTCAGGTCCTGCCAGCCGATCCGGCCGGGGCGCTGGTCTGGCTGATCAGCGGGCGCGTCGTCACTCATCGTGCCGCTTCCATCTCGTGGAATCCAAGGATCTGGGAGTGGTGGAGCCGAGGGGAATCGAACCCCTGACCTCCGCCGTGCAAGGGCGGCGCTCTCCCGGCTGAGCTACGGCCCCGGGATCGTTACTTTAGCGCCTGGCGAGGCTTTGCATCGCCGGACTCGAAATGTGACCCTGCAGGCCGCTGGACGCGAAAAACTCCCGCCTGTTCATTGGACGGGAGTCTTCTGGTTGGTGGGCCATCCTGGACTCGAACCAGGGACCTCAGTCTTATCAGGACTGCGCTCTAACCTGCTGAGCTAATGGCCCGGGATGGCCTCGGGTCCGCGATTCGGTCGGAATCGCGGCCCGGGGGTCGGCCTTAACCGTTGGAGAGCGAAAGTCAGTGCGCTTGTGAAACCATAATCACGCCGTTGACTCGTTGGCGTCCGCCCGTGTTAGGGGCGTCGGCCTCAGGGCGCCTCGCTCAGCAATGCAAGCACTGGTGATAGAGGCTGGCGGATCGACCTGGGAGCTCGACCGATTCCCACCGAGGCGGGGTCGATCGGCATTCTCCCTAGAAAGGAGGTGATCCAGCCGCAGCTTCCGCTACGGCTACCTTGTTACGACTTCGTCCCAGTCGCGAGTCCCACCTTCGGCGGCTGCGTCCCGAAGGTTCGCGCACCGACTTCAAGTGTTACTCACTCCCATGACGTGACGGGCGGTGTGTACAAGGCCCGAGAACGTATTCACCGCAGTATGGCTGACCTGCGGTTACTAGCAACTCCGGCTTCAAGCAGGCGAGTTTCAGCCTGCTATCCGAACTGGGGCCGGTTTTAAGGGATTCGCTCCTGCTCGCGCAGTGGCTGCCCGCTGTACCGGCCATTGTAGCGTGTGTGTCGCCCTGGGCGTAAGGGCCACGCTGACTTGACATCGTCCCCACCTTCCTCTGCGTTGTACGCAGCGGTCTCGCTAGAAAAATACAACTAACGACGAGGGTTGCGCTCGTTGCGGGACTTAACCCAACACCTCACGGCACGAGCTGACGACAGCCGTGCAGCACCTGTGATCCGGCCCCGAAGGGAAACAGGCTTTCACCTGCGATCCGGACCATGTCAAGCCCAGGTAAGGTTCTTCGCGTTGCATCGAATTGAACCACACGCTCCGCTGCTTGTGCGGGCCCCCGTCAATTCCTTTGAGTTTTAGCCTTGCGGCCGTACTCCCCAGGCGGGATGCTTATTGCGTTAGCTGCGTCACAGAGGGGGTCGATACCTCCCACGACTAGCATCCATCGTTTACGGCGTGGACTACCCGGGTATCTAATCCGGTTCGCTACCCACGCTTTCGTACCTCAGCGTCAGGATGCGCCTGGCAAGCCGCTTACGCCACTGGTGTTCCTCCCGGTATCTACGCATTCCACCACTACTCCGGGAATTCCGCTTGCCTCTACGCCCCTCAAGCACCACAGTTTCCATCGGCCGCTCCCGGTTGAGCCGGGAGATTTCACGACAGACTTATAGCGCCGCCTACGTACTCTTTACGCCCAGTAAATCCGGATAACGCTCGCCACCTACGTCTTACCGCGGCTGCTGGCACGTAGTTAGCCGTGGCTTATTCGCCGGGTACCGTCAAAATTCTTCCCCGACAAAAGGGATTTACAACCCGAAGGCCTTCATCACCCACGCGGCGTTGCTGCATCAGGCTTTCGCCCATTGTGCAAGATTCCTCGCTGCTGCCTCCCGTAGGAGTCTGGGCCGTATCTCAGTCCCAGTCTGGCTGATCATCCTCTCAGACCAGCTACCGATCGATGCCTTGGTAGGCCATTACCCCACCAACTAGCTAATCGGACGCAGGCTCCTCCCAAGGCGCCGGAACATTTCCCCACCGGTCCGAACCGGTGGGCGTATGGAGCATTAGCTCGCGTTTCCACGAGTTGTTCTCCTCCTTGGGACAGATCACCTACGCGTTACTCAGCCGTTTGCCACTCAGTCACCACCCCGAAAGGTGGGCTTCGTTCGACTTGCATGCGTAAGGCACGCCGCCAGCGTTTATCCTGAGCCAGGATCAAACTCTCCATTGGTTCAGCCGGTCATGCCGGCTGCAAAAGTAGAGATTGTTCGGACATCGCGACCGCTGCCACTCCCAAAGGAATCGCAACGATTTTTGTGTCCGGACTTGGGGGGGCTCCCCAAGCACACTGGACTTCCGCTCTCCAATTGTTAAGGCTGGCATCTGCGAAACGCTCATCAGGCTTCTTGCCGAGCGGTGCGTTCTTCATTTGCGCAGAAGACAATCTTAGCCCGCCACGATCCAAGAAGTCAACCGCCCGTAATGTCCGGTGGACTACTTCCCTCGATCGTCACCACACCGCCCGCCACGCGCAGACAGACGCCCTCTGGCAGCTCGACCAGGCCATGCCCGTTGTGAATCACCTGCAGCGCCGACGCCGTCCGCTCGGACGACAGCGTCACCCCCTGGGCCTGGGTGAACGACCGGATCACTCTGACCTGCAACTGACCGGGCAGCGAGAGAAACACGCGTCGAGGCAGCCCGCCGTCCTCGTCAAGAATCTGCTCCAGCGCCTGTCGCCCAACCAGATCAAGCAGCTCTCGATCGGACCCAACGGACCGGGCCAGGTCCGCCAATCGCTCGGAGACATTCGGATTGATTGCCTGCATCAACGGCAAGAGCGACCGTCGCACACGGTTTCGCGTGTGAATCAGGTCGTCGTTGGATGGATCGTGCGCGGGTGTCCAGCCGTACGCCAGACAGACGAACTCGGTCTCGGCCCGGGTCACATCGAGCATCGGTCGCACCAACGCCACTTCGTCGCTCAACGGACGCACCGGAGGCATCGCACTCAGCCCATCGAGTCCCGATCCACGCAGGATGTGCAACAAGACTGTCTCGGCCTGATCGTTCTGCGTGTGAGCAGTGGCGACCGCTGGCGCCCCGAACGCGAGCGCCAGGTCGTTCAACGCTCGATACCGGACGCGCCGCGCGGCAGCTTCCAGGCTATCTGAGGACGAGGCGGCTTCCGACGAGGCGTCGGCCTCGATGATGTCGAACGGCACGCCGGCTGTGTTGGCCAGCTCGCCGGCGGAGGTGCAGAACTCGGCGCGGACCGATCCGGTCTGAATCAGATGGTCAACGTGCGCAGCGCGAACTCGCCATCCATGTCGAGATTGCGTGTCGGTCAGCAGGAGGAGCAGGGCAGATGAGTCGGCGCCACCCGATACGGCAACGACGAGCTGGCGACCAGCGCCCGATCCGACGCTCTCGACCAGTTGGCGAGCCACCCTCCGGCCGATTTCGCGGATGCGGCGGTCGGTCGGCAAGGTCACAACATGCTCCGGGCGCACCGGATACTCCGGATGGTTGGGCTATTCAGCGCCTTCCGGTAGTAGGTTCGCCCACCACGGCGAGCGGGTGATCTCGAGCTGTCCTCGTCTCGGCGCGTGGACGCCGAACGCCTCTTCACCGGGACGAACCATGCCCAGGTCCTCGCGCGCGATGCGTTCGATGTAGGCATCAGAGTCCAGCCAGGCGACCAATGCCGCGAGTTGCTCGGAGTCTCGTTGGAGCTCCGCGATCTCGGCTCGCGTTTCGATGATTCGACTATCAAGGCTATTGGCTTGCAACAGCCCTTCGACGCCGCTGAAGACGACGAATCCAACCAACAGCAACGAAGAGATGAAGGCGACGCGACGAATCAACCACGGCAACGGAGCCGGCGTTGGAGAACGCCTGGGCATCGGCGACAAAGCCTCAGCGGGCTCCGTCACCAGTTCGACCGATCGGTCGACCATTGTCTCAGCCATGATTTGCGATCAACGCCGCCGCCGATGGCACTCTACACCCGCCGAAGAGGCGTCAGAGACCGTTGAGGTGATGTCGATCGTTTAATCGGTCGACAGCCGGCACGCCGTCGGCGATTCGAAATGTCGTGATCCCGGCCAGACCGGTGTCGATCCGTCGCCAAGCATAATTCGGCATCGCCAGCGCATACACAACCAGCATCTTGACCACAAAGTTGTGCGTGACAATCAGTCCGGTTCCCTCCGACGGGTCGACGACCAGCTCGTCGAAGACGGGACGAGCGCGCTCCAACACGTCCAACAACGACTCGCCGCCTGGCATCGGTTGACTGACAGAGTCGTTGCCGCGCCAGTTGTTGAGAAACTCGCCGAACCGTTCTTGCACGATCGGCCACTCGACGCCCTCAAGCTCACCCACATCCAGTTCGAGCAGTCCGTCTAACGGCGTCGCTACGACGTTGTGCGACGCGGCAATCGCCTCGGCCAGTCTCCGCGCTCGAGAGAGCGGGCTGGTGACGACGCGCGCGATCGACTCGGTCCGCAACGCATCGACGGTTGCTTGCAACTGCCGGAGTCCAAGTTCGGTCGGGGGAGAATCAGTCCGACCGAGACCGACGCCCGATTTGTTCGCTTCCGATTCGACGTGTCGCAGAACAATAATGCGATTCATGCCGTCACGACTTCAGCACTCTGCTCAGCGTCCAATTCAATCGAGGTGCGGTGAATTTTCGTTGGCTCCTCCGACGCGCCGAGTGCGATGGAGACCTGCTCGGGTCGTCCGGCGCCACGCTCGTCGTTGCGCAGCCGCATCCACAGCGCTGCCACGCCGTCCAAGACGCCGCGAACCTCAATCTCGAGAATGAGCGGTCTCAGGTCGTAAGACTTGGTCTCCTTGCCGCGCTGGTGACTCCAGGGAATCTCGTCTCGTGCGAGGAGTTCGTCAACCGCATGTTGCCAATCCTGCGCGGAGCGAGGGTCCGAAATCTTCACCTCATAACAGGCGGCCCGCAGCATCGATTGCAGCGACGACTGCTTCAGCAGGCCTTCGCGAATCTCAAGGACTCTCAGTCCGGGCGTCAGCTCGGCTGAGAGACTGTGCATGGTCGATTCCAGGTCCACACGTTCGGTCAGGAGGACATCCAGGATCTCAGCCTCGGATGTCGCTCCGACGGCCAGCGGGGCGGCGAGCGCAATCTTGGGTCGCGGCGAGAATCCGTGCGACGTCGCCAACGGCAGGCCCGCGCGCTTGCAGACTCGCTCCCAGACACGCATGAGATCCAGGTGCGACACGTATTTGAGTGGACCCTCGGCGGCGAACCGAATCTGCAGCCGCTGAACCGCGTCGGATTGGCTCATGCTTCTGCGAGCCATTCCGCTGCGGCCGTATGCGGATCCGAGATACGGGAGGCCACATCAGTGGCCAACTTGACGAGGCGTTCCTCGCCGGCCTCGGTGTGCAGCCGACGCAGGATGCGGGCGCGGGCGAGCGATGTGATCTGTTGTCGCGCGCGATCAAGTTCGGCCGTCTGCATCTTGCCCGACGATTCCAGCTCTCCAAAATGGGCGTCGCAGGCTTCGGCGAGCTTCTCGATCCCCTCGCCCTGGGTTGCAATGATCGGCACTATCGGTGGATCCCAGCCGTGATCGGGATTGAGCGAGAGCAGGGCCTTCAGCGCCGATACCATGCGGTTCGCGCCGGGCAGGTCGGACTTGTTGACCGCCAGGACATCAGCAATCTCCATGATGCCGGCCTTGAGCGTCTGCACCTCGTCGCCCATGTTCGGCGTGTTGACCAGGATGGTGGTCTGCGCCGCGCCGGCGATATCGACCTCGTCCTGTCCTGCGCCGACGGTCTCGATCAGGATCACATCCTTGCCGTACGCATCGAGCACGTGAACGATGTCCTGCGTCGCGACCGACAGTCCGCCCAGCGCGCCACGCGAGGCCAGCGAGCGGATGAAGACATCGGGATCGGAATACAGCTCCGACATCCGCACACGGTCGCCGAGGATGGCGCCCATCGTGTACGGCGAGGAAGGATCAATCGCGACGATGCCGACCGTTTGCCCTCGGGCGCGGAAGACTTTCGCGAGTTCGTTCGTCACCGTGCTCTTGCCTGCGCCCGGCGATCCGGTCAGACCGATGGTGCGCGCGCGACCGCTTCGTGGATACAGCGCCCGCAACATGTCGCGACCGCGCTGGTCGCCGCTTTCGACCCAACTGAGGACCCGGGCAAGCGCGCGCCGGTCTCCCGATAGCAACCGCTGCTCAAGCTCGGCAAGCCTGCCGCTGAGCTGTGACGGGGCTGACGTCTTGGTCGTCACGACCGGTCAAGCCCAGGCACGTGGGCGCGGACGTACTCGGCGATGTCGCCGGTGTGCGCGCCCGGTCCAAAGACGGCGGAAAAGCCTGCGTTCTGCAATACTTCGGCGTCCTCGTCGGGAATAATGCCTCCGCCGAGGAACAGCGTGTTCTCAGGTGTAATACCCCGCTGCCGACAGGCGTCAAGGATGCGCGGGAACAACTCGAGGTGGGCGCCGGAGAGCACAGACAGAGCCACCACATGCACATCTTCCTGCAACGCTGCTTCGGCGATCATGTCGGGGGTCTGCCGGATTCCGGTGTAGATCACTTCCATGCCCGAGTCGCGCAGGGCCCGGGCAACGATTTTCGCTCCACGGTCGTGGCCGTCGAGGCCCGGCTTCGCGACCAACACGCGAATCTGGTCTGTCATGGTGGTGGTGTCGCTCATGGTCTCAACTTCCGATCTGCGCCATCTCTACTTCGTCTGCTTGGACGGAGCGAGTAAGCAACCACCAGCTTAAGCCTCGGACAGCCGCAGCCGAGTTCCATACGTGTGTTTGGGAGAAATAAACGCGCCGGCGTTGGCGTCGGTCACGGTCCAGCCTTCGCCGCGCAGATAGTCGACCGATGCCGCAGCGTCACGCACGGTCAGCGCGAGCATGAACATGCCCTCGCCCGATTGATCGAGCTTGCGCGGCAACGGACCGCCGCTGCCCGGCAATGGACGCACCAGCTCGATGTCTGTCGGTCCAATGCCCAGGAACTGCGCCTCCAGCCCCAGGGCCTCTGATTCCAGGTGTCGTCCCGGAGCCAATCCATAGCGTTCGGTCCACTTGTCCTGCACCGGCGCCACGTCGCTGACTGCCACCGTCATATGGTGCAGCGCGTGTGGACCCGGTCCCGATGCCGGGCCCGAATGCTGCGCAGCGTCATCGGGAGGCTGCGCGTACTCGATCAACACGCCGTGATTTGACTTCGGATGGATGAACCCAATCATTCCGGTCAATCCCTGCCGTGGCTCCTCATCGATCATCTCCATCCCGCTCGCTTTGGCAGCGATCAGGTCCGAGCCAACATCCGTCGACTCGAAGCAGATGTGGTGAAAACCCTCGCCGTTGGCCTCCAGGTATTTGGAGATGCCGGTGTCGTCACGCGTTGGCTGGAGCAGTTCGATTTCGCAGTTGTCGAGCGGGAAAATCACCCCGCGGACGCCTTGCGATTCGAGCTCGGTGTCGAGTGCGGTCTCAAGACCGAACGTATCGCGCCAGACCTCAGCCGTCTTGTCCGCGTCGTGTACGGCGATGCCGATGTGGTGAATCCGTGTCAGTGCCATGTCGCTCCTGTGGGTTCAATCCTCAGCCGGCGCGCCGAATCGGGATTCGAGCTGCCGGCGATGTTCACGGTCATGTTCCAGCGCGACTCCAAGCAGAATCCGGGCCGGGTTGCCCTGGGTGTTGAGATCCGTGTCGGGTACACGCTCAACGAGCGTCGCGGTTCGCTCGCGAAGGTCATGCAACGCTCGAATCAGGGCGCTCAAACGCCTGTCGCCCAGCGACGCCACCGCTGCCGCATTGGTCGAGTCGATCCGGCCCGTGGGAAAATCGAGCAGCGACGGGAACACGTCACCGAGGTGTTCCTCAATCGCGGCGCGCTCCTCCGCCTCCCAGAACAACCGATGGGCTGCGATGCCTTTGGGCGACCAGCCGTCTTCCTCGATCTCGAGGTCGACGGCGTCATCGGGAATGGCTGCGAGGGCCTTCAGCAGCAAGTCGCGCTCGGCCTGCCACCAGTAGCGCAGACGCTTCGCGTCCGACCACGCCCGGTCGGAGCGGCCCCCTGAGCCGCCATCTGCCCCGCACCCAACTGCTTTTCTTCCGAATGGCACGTCGCCTGAACTTTCCTGGTCTACACGACGATCCGTTCGCGGTACTCGCCCCAGACCTTGCGTAGAGCATCGGAGATTTCGCCCAGCGTCGCCGCCTGCTTGACCGCGTCCATCATCAGCGGCACCAGGTTCTCGTCTGTGTCCGCAGCCTGCTGAATCGCATCGAGGGCGGCCGACACCGCAGAAGCATCACGACCGTCACGCAGTCGCTCGAGCTTCTCAATCTGCCGTTCGCGGACCGTCGGGTCAACACGGACGATCTCAACGTCCGAATCCTCATCCGTCTCGAACCGGTTGACACCGACGATCACGCGTCCACGCTTGCCAGCCGTCTTGTCGCCCGCGCGGCCTGAATCGGTCTCGGTTTCGACTTCGCGCTGGAAGCTGGACGCAGCCTCGAGGATCTCAGCCTGCTGATAGCCCTGCTCAATCGCCGAGACGGCGCCGCCGAGGGCGTCGATCTGGTCAATGTAGTTTCGCGCCTCGGCCTCGAGCTCGTCGGTGATCTGTTCGATGTAGTACGAGCCGCCGAGCGGATCGATCACATCGGCGACACCCGCCTCGTAGCCAATCACCTGCTGCGTGCGCAGCGCAATCTCGACCGCGTGCTCCGACGGCAAGCCCAGCGCCTCATCAAGCGAGTTCGTGTGCAGCGATTGCGTCCCGCCAAGCACCGCAGCCAGCGCCTGGAGCGTGGTGCGGACGACATTGTTGTCGGGCTGCTGCGCGGTCAGCGTCACGCCGCCCGTCTGCGTGTGGAAGCGCAGCATCTGCGCGCGCTCGTTCTGAGAGCCGAACCGTTGGCGAGCGATACTCGCCCACAGACGCCGCGCCGCGCGGAACTTGCCAATCTCCTCAAGAAAGTTGCTGTGACATGCAAAAAAGAAGGAGAGTCGCGGGCCGAAGCTGTCGAACGCCATGCCCTGTTCCAACGCCGCTTCGACGTAGGCAATCGCATTGGCCAGCGTGAAGCCGATCTCCTGAGCCGCGGTGCAGCCGGCCTCGCGCATGTGATAGCCGGAGATCGAGATCGTGTTCCAGCGCGGCACCTCGCGTGTGCAGTATTCAAAGCTGTCGGTGATCAATCGCATTGACGGCTTGGGCGGATAGATATACGTCCCGCGCGCGATGTACTCCTTGAGGATGTCATTCTGGACGGTGCCGCCGATCTTGTCGCGGCCCACTCCCTGTTCCTCGGCCACTGCTGCGTAGAGCGAAAGCAGGATGTTGGCAGTCGAGTTGATCGTCATCGACGTGGTCACGCGGTCGAGCGGAATCTGGTCGAATAGCGTGCGCATGTCGTCGATCGAATCGATCGCCACGCCCACCTTGCCCACTTCGCCCTCCGCCATCGACGCATCGGAGTCGTAGCCGATCTGCGTTGGCAGGTCAAATGCGACCGATAGTCCGGTCTGGCCCTGATCAAGCAAGAATCGATAGCGATGGTTTGACGCCTCAGCGTCCTCTTGGCCCGCATATTGCCGCATCGTCCAGAGCCGACCGCGATACATCGTCGGCTGGATGCCTCGCGTGTATGGATACTCGCCCGGCAGCGGGTCGGAGTCGCCGTTGACGTAGATCGGGTCCAGCGGGTCGCCCGATGAGCGATGGAACGCTTCCCGACGCTCGGGAAAACGGCCCGTCGCCTTGGCGTACGGCCCATCCAGCCAATCCTGCAATGGTGAGGTCATCGCCTTCTCCAATAGATGTCCTCGGACGAGGCGCCACAACACGGCGCATCGCCGCTGCGGGCAGCTCTACAGACGCACTTGCCTAGAGGCTACTAGAGGTCAATCAGCGATGCAGGGCGCGAGATCAGGCCGGAGCGATCTCACGCAGGCGCTCAACCCGATGATCGATGATCGACGCCCACTCACCATCCGACATCTCGACTTCCGCGACATCGCCGACGAACGCGCTCGGGACCACAACGTCCGGATCAAGGTCCCGCATCTTGAGCAGGCTCTGTTCCATCGACTCGAACGTACCGCCGTATTGGTCGACGACAAACGTCACCCACTTGCCCTGACTGGGAAGGATGGTGTCGCCGGTGAAGAGATAGCTCTTGCCGTGCGGCGACTGGTAGCGGAAGCTGATGCTGCCGTCGGTGTGCCCGGGCGTCTCAAGAATTTCAAGACCATCGAGCGCCGGAACGTCACAATCCGGTCCGACAATCAGGTCTGGTTCGGCGTCAGCGCTGATCGCCGATATCTCGAGCTCACTGCAAGCCAACCGCGAGCCAAACCGCTCACGGACGTCGTTCAACGCGGGGCTGGACTCATCTCGGTGGCTGAGCACTTGGACCGCGACGCCGCCCAGCGCCTCCATGGCGTCGAGGTCGTCGTCCTGCCCCTCGCCAATGCCATAGAGCAGCAGGTTCCCGGTCGGACGGATCAGCAGGTACGCGTGGGTTCCTACGGTGTCGTCAATCACCCGTCGAGAAGTCTGCCACAGGTCAGGTTCGAGTTGTTTCATGATCGTGGGCCTCCGTGACGCTCAGACTAGGGCCTGTTCACATTGACAGCGCGATCCCAATCGAAGCGCCTATCAACTCTCCCGCTCCCCCTTGCAGGGGGAGCTGCCGAAGGCTGAGGGGGTCCCGCCTCCCATGGTCCAGCCGGGATGTGTCACTTCTATGTCTTCATCACCAATGTGAACAGGCCCTAGCATGCTGCTGAAAAGTCCGTAGCGGTGCATTAGTGGGAATTCGACAACCCACGCTCATCGCTCAACCAGATAAGAACCAATCGCCCGATCGAGCGACACAGGCAATGTCCGAGCGAAACAAGGCGTTTATCAGCACCCTGCTAGGAATCCTCTGAACAACTGGTGTCGCAGGCAGAGCAGGGACCCCCCTTCAGCCTTCGGCAGCTTCCCCCGCAGAGGGGGGAAGCGGGGATCGGAGTTGTTCAGAGCATTCCTAGTGGCAGGCGCAGACCTTCATCGAGAAGTGGTGGGCGATGGAGGACTCGAACCTCCGACCTCCCGGGTGTAAACCGGACGCTCTAGCCACCTGAGCTAATCGCCCCTGATCCCAATCATCCCAATCATCATTGCTGCGTTTCGATCACGCCCGACAGGTTATCGGCGGCGGTATCGAACTGCGCGCGGAAGCTGTCGAAGAGGGTGACGGCCGTATTCATGCCGTCGGCACTGGCTGCTTCAATCGCGTCGCGCACCAACGGACCGGCCGCATTCGCGATCTGAGCGAGCGAATCCGACACCTTCTGGTGCAGATCCGACCACTGTTCAGGAGGTGTGAGGCCTGAGAACTGTTCGGTCAAATCCGACCAGACTCGCGTCTGCGCCTCCATGTTGCGTTGCCAGCCGGGGTCGCTCAGCACGTCTGGATTGTCGCGCCAGCGCTGGATCAGTTCCCCGGCCGTCGCGAAGTTCGCTCGGGCGGAGTCGATGATGTTGAGCGCCGCCTCGCCGTATTCCTCGGGCATGGCCTGCTCGGAACCGGCGCCGACTTCCTCGCCGACCAAATCGCCGACCAAATCGCGCAGCGTGTCGATGTCGACGATGCCAACCCGCAGCTCCTTGATCAGGCCGTCGGCGCCAATGAAGAACGTCGTCGGCCTGCCGACCAGCGGATACGGTCCGTCGGTCATCGACTTGGTCGGGTCGAGCAGGACGACGTAGTTGACGCCGGTCACGTTGTAGGCGAACTCCCGTGCGGTTTCGAGACTTTCGCCGTCGTTGACACCGATGAACGTCACCCGGCCCGCTAGCTCATGGTTGATGATCTCAAAGTCGGGCATCTCCTCGACGCAGGGTTCACACCAACTGGCCCAGAAGTTGAGCACGATCGGCCCGTCGATGTCCGACAAGCGAAGCGGTTCACCCTCAAGGTCCAACAATCGGAAGTCCGGCGCAAGCGCGCCCCGGTCCGAGGCGTCGCCGTCTCGTTCCAGGTAACCAAGCCGGGTCTGTTCCTCCAGTAGCTCGATCCTCGCGTCGAGCTCGTCTGAGCCGCCCGATTCGTCACGCTCCGCGCGCGCCTCTTCGAGCTCGGCCAACTGAGCAGTGAATCCCGAGCCGGCGCCTTCCGTGGCGTCCCCGCTGCCTCTGCCCAGGAAGATGGGCAGCACGATTGCGGCAATGATCGCCGCAGCGACCATTACGCGATTGACGGCGTCTCGGATCGAGTACGGCTTCCGAAAGAAGGTGAACAGGATGTAAGACTGCTGCTTCTCGCGCAGCTTGCTCAGGATGCCGTCGGCCATCGCGCGTTCCTCCCCACATCCCTCGCTCCCCGTGCGACCGGGAACGGAAACCAGCTAGTTGTTTTGCACCCACGGCCCGTCGATGGCCCTGACTCCCTGTCCGCTGGCGGCCGCACTCGAAGCCTGGTTCCAAAGCGTGGCTGGATCACTGGTCAGCGGATCGAACGCCTCATGATCGAGAACTAACCAGCCGCCAGCCTGAATCTCGCTTTCAAGTTGCCCCGGACTCCATCCAGCGTATCCCGAGTAAATCCGCAAATCACGAACCACGCCGACCAGCTCACCCGGCTCTGCACTGAGGTTGACGATTCCTACCTCGCGCCCCGGAAAGTCGATGGTCAGAGCGAAGGCGGATTGCTCCGGATCGACCGGCCCATCGGGACGCGCGAGACCGATCGCTGCGGTGCGCTCGACCGGTCCGCCGTGAAACACAACCGGCGGTTGGGCAATCAAGTCCTGCCAGGCGGGCACGACATCGGCAATCGTGATCACCGTGGGCCGATTCAGCACGACCCCCAACACGCCTTCGCGGTGTTCCAGAATCAGGACGACGGTGCGGAAGAAATTGGGGTCGGCGAGGTGTCGTGAGGCGACCAGGATCTGCCCCGCCAGCGAGGAATGTGGGTCGTTGGGGCGCCACTCAAGAGCCATTGCCGCCGCCGTCCGCATCAAGTGTGAAGCTGTGCATCTCGCTCTGAGTCAGAGTATGCGATTGAGCACGGAGGCCGGGTCCGAGCGCTTTGACGACGTCGCCCAACCGCGATAGCGTGCGTTAGCCTGATTGGAAGTGGCAGCGTAGCTCAGTAGGCAGAGCAGGGGACTCATAAGCCCCGTGTCGCAGGTTCGAGTCCTGCCGCTGCTACCAGCACCTTGGGGTGCGTCTGCTACCAGCACCTTGGGGTGCGTCCTTCAGATACGGGCGATTAGCTCAGCTGGCTAGAGCGTTCGGTTCACATCCGAGAGGCCGCAGGTTCAAGTCCTGCATCGCCCACCAGCATTCGCCGTTATCAGATTTCGGGATACGCTTGAAAGGGTTGGCAACAACAAGGAGACTGGAGGGAGTCGAAGCAGACTCCGGATCGCTGCCGACGTGGCGAAATTGGTAGACGCGCTACGTTCAGGGCGTAGTGGGCTTAAGCCCGTGGGGGTTCGAATCCCTTCGTCGGCACCAGCACTCGAAGTCTCCAGCCACTTCCAACCCGCCGTTGCATTGCGCCCGTAGCTCAGCGGATTAGAGCGCTGCCCTGCGGAGGCAGAGGTCGCAGGTTCGAGTCCTGCCGGGCGCGCCACTTCTCGTTCCTTCGCAAACAGTTGCGTAACTCACAGGTCCCCTCTCCCCCCCTTGCGGGGGGAGATGTCACGGAGTGACAGAGGGGGGGGGCGCAGCGACCAGATACCCATTGCGATAGGGAGCCCCCCTCTGCCTTCGGCATCTCCCCCGCAAGGGGGAAGAAGGGGAGTTACGCATCGGTCTCTCAAGGGGGGGGAGAAGGGGATTTACGCGCAGGTCTCCTTTGGGGGAACCCTGAATCAACCCTGCTTGTGAAGCAGCTTCGATACCCTTGATTCCGTGACCACCGACGCACCCGACCAGACCTCGCCCACCTCGCCCGAACAAGCGCGCGCCCAACTCCAGGCGCAGGTCTCCGCGCTACCGGCGAAACCCGGCGTCTACACCTTCCGCGACGCCAACGACCGCGTCATTTACATCGGCAAAGCGGCCAATCTCAAGTCCCGCGTGCGCAACTACTTCGGCTCGCCGCGCTCGCTCGAGGGCAAGACCCGGGTGCTCGCCTCCAAGATCGCACAGCTCGAATATGTCACCACTCACACCGAGCAGGACGCACTGCACCTCGAAGCGACCCTCGTCAAGCGACATCAGCCCTTCTTCAACGTCCGGCTCAAGGACGACAAGCACTATCCCTACCTGAAAATCGACGTCGATGCGCCCTGGCCTCGAGTGACGATCACGCGCCGCGTCGCCAAGGACGGCGGGCGCTACTTCGGTCCCTACGCCTCCGCCAAGTCGGTGCGGACAACCCTCGATCTGGTCAAGAAGCTCTTCCCCTGGCGCTCCTGCGACAAGGAGATCACCGGCTCCGATCCCCGGCCCTGCCTCGAGTACTACATCCGCCGCTGCATCGCGCCGTGCACATCCTTCTGCACTCCCGACGAGTACAAGGAAGTGATCGACCAGACCATGCTCTTCCTCGACGGCAAGAGCGAGAAGGTCGTCACGCAGCTCAAAACATCAATGACCGACGCGGCCGAGGAGTTGAACTTCGAACGCGCCGCGCAGCTTCGCGACCAGATCACCGCGGTCGAGCGAGTCACTGAGACGCAACTCACCGCCGACACGTCGGCCGCCGAAATCGACGTCTTCGGCCTCGCGGTCGACGGCGACGAGGCGGTCGTCCAGGTGCTCTTCATTCGCGGTCAGAAGATGGCCGGCTCCGACCACTTCAATGTGGCCGGCGTCAAGGACGAATCGACCGCCGCGGTCATCTCATCATTCCTGCGCCAACACTATGAAGGTGCGTTGCAACCTCCGAAACTGGTGCTGATTCCCGACGAAATCGAAGATCTGGATCTGCTGCAATCGTGGTTGACAGAGAAGCGCGGCACGCGGGTCGAGGTGCGACACCCACAGCGAGGCGACAAGCGACGCCTGGTCGCGATGGCCACCGAGAACGCGTCGGAAACGCTGGCCATGTCTCGCGTCCGCTGGATGGCCGATCGCGGCCGCACCGACGCGGCGCTGACGGAGTTGGAAGAAGCGCTCAGCCTGCCGGCGCCACCGCGCCGGATCGAGTGTTATGACATCTCCAACACGCAGGGCTCCAACGTCGTCGCCTCCATGGTCGTCTTCCTCGACGGTCGACCGGCAACGAGCGAATATCGGCGCTTCAGGATCAAAACCGTCGACACGACCGACGGTCCCAACGACTTCGCATCCATGGCCGAGGTGATCCAACGACGCTTCAAAAGACTAGGAGAATATCGGCGCGCCGAGCGGGCCAAAGGATTCGATGTCCCCGATGAACCCGCCTCCGCTCCGACGGAAGACGAGGAACGCGACGGGCAATCAGAGTCCGAAGGCTGGGGCGCGATTCCTGACCTCGTGATCGTCGACGGCGGACGCGGCCAGGTCTCAGCGGCACACGACGTGATGCGCAATCTCGCCGTCGACGACATCCCGCTCGCTGGCCTGGCCAAGCGCGAAGAGCTGCTATTCCAGGTCGATTCAGCCGACCCGGTCAGGCTTGATCGACGGTCGCAAGGCCTCTACCTCGTCCAGCGAATCCGCGACGAAGCCCACCGCTTCGCCATCTCATATCACCGCCGCCTGAGAGCCCGCCAGACATCGCAAAGCACCCTCGACCGAATCAAAGGAATCGGCCCCAGGCGAAAGAAAGCCCTGCTGCGCAAGTTCGGATCGTTGCAAGCACTACGCGACGCGGACGTCACCGACATCGCATCAACACCTGGCATGACTCAACGCCTGGCGGAACAGCTCAAGTTGGAACTATAGAAGTCCATAATCCAAATTCTCCCCCATTGGCGGGAGCGATAGAGGTTCATCAAGCCTCTCTGTTCCCCCGCTCCCCCCCTCCGCGAGACCTTTGAAATACTCACGTATCCCATCTCCCCCCCCCTTGCGGGGGGAGATGTCACGGAGTGACAGAGGGGGGTCCGCCGCCAGCGACCAGATAGGCCTTGAGCTGGGGAGCCCCCCCTCTGCCTTCGGCATCTCCCCCGCACGGGGGGCGAAGGGGACTTATTCAAAGGTCTCCTCCGCAGGGGAAGCTGCCGAAGGCTGAAGGGCGGTCCCCTTGCTCAGCAGACAGCGAACTACAGCAATCGCGACGCCTGAGGAATCGCGTCCATCCCCGCATACACCGCCCGCTCGCCCAATTCCTCGGCGATCCTCAGTAATCGATTGTATTTCGCCGTGCGTTCACCACGAGCCGGCGCACCCGTCTTGATCAGGCCGGCGTTCGTCGCAACAGCGAGATCAGCGATCGTCGTGTCCTCAGTCTCGCCCGAGCGATGGCTGATGATCGCCGTCCATCCCGCTTCCTGAGCAATCCGGACCGCCTCCAGCGTTTCCGACAGTGTGCCGACCTGGTTGACCTTGATCAGAATGCTGTTCGCTGCGCCCAACTCAATGCCTCGCCGCAGACGTTGTGGATTGGTGACCAACAGGTCGTCGCCGACGATCTGCGCCAACGCCCCGATCTCCGCAGTGAGCGCTCGCCAGCCATCCCAATCATCTTCGTGCATCCCATCCTCGATTGAGACGATCGGATAGCGCCGGCACCAATCGCTCCAGAGCGACACCATCTCGGCGCTCGTGAGCGACCGCCCCTCGGTGTGCAATTCATATCGTCCATCAGACCACAGCTCGCTGGCTGCGGGATCGAGCGCAATCGCGATATCCCGACCCGGCTCGTATCCCGTCGTGCGAATCGCGTTGATAATCAACTCAAGCGCCGACTCGTTCGTCGCCAATGACGGAGCGAACCCGCCCTCGTCGCCAAGGCCGGTTGCAAGTCCCTGTGATCGCAGCTCCGCCGCCAACGAGTGATAGACCTCGACCACCATCCGTAGACCGTGAGCGAAGCTGTCCGCGCCAAGCGGCGCAACCATGAACTCCTGGAAGTCGGCGCCGTCGTCGGCATGTGCTCCGCCGTTAAGGATGTTGGCCAGCGGCACCGGGAGCACGACCGCGTCGGCGCCACCGATCGATTGATAGAGAGGCATCTGAGACGCCTCGGCGGCTGCGTTCGCGGAGGCCATCGAGACCGCGAGCAGCGCGTTTGCACCCAGCCGCGATTTCTGCTCCGTGCCATCGAGCGCGATCAGCGCGTCATCGATCGCTGCCTGATCGTTGACATCGTGACCAATCAACGCTTCATTGATCTCGCTATTGACCGATGCCACCGCATCCTGAACACCACGACCGAGATAACGGCCGGCGTCGGCATCGCGACGCTCGACCGCCTCGTGCGAGCCGGTACTCGCGCCCGACGGCACGGCCGCGCGACCCATCGCGCCGCCATCGAGGACGACATCCGCCTCCACGGTCGGGTTGCCGCGCGAGTCGAGAATCTCCCGTGCGCGGATCAATGCAATCCTGGTTGACGCCACACTCGTCTCCGATCAGACTCGGACGCGCCGGCTAGGCCAGCTAACTGGCGCGGGGATGAGCCCGATCGTAAACGTCCCGCAAGTGTTCGTCGGTCAACTGGGTGTACAGCTGGGTCGTCGAGATGTTGGCGTGACCCATCAGCTCCTGCACGTTGCGCAACGGCGCTGAGCCGCGTAGCAGGTGTGTCGCGAAGCTGTGACGCAACGTGTGCGGCGTGACACCTGAGATGCCGGC
Source organism: Dehalococcoidia bacterium (assembly GCA_965261715.1). Classification (GTDB taxonomy): domain Bacteria; phylum Chloroflexota; class Dehalococcoidia; order Bin125; family Bin125; genus Bin125. Next base: position 665,232 of record OZ253471.1, on the reverse strand, counting down.
TTCATGTGAGTAGTTCTTGATGATCAGCCAGACCCCCTGCCGAGTCAGCCGCTCGCCACGTCGATTGATGAACAGCGCTACCTCTCGACGGCCACGAGCCAGTTTGGGTCGAGCCTCCTGCAGGTAGTGGTGTAGTGCTGCGACAGCGGCGGAATGGATTGGGATCAATCGCTCGCGGCGTCCCTTACCCACACAGCGCACCGATGCGCGCTGCCCTTGCAGCTCAATCGACGACAGGTCAAGGGAGACGAACTCCGACACCCGCATGCCCGTCGCGTAGAGCATCTCCAGCATGGCCTGGTCGCGGCCCGCTTCGGGCGTGTCCCAGCGGCCTGGCTGCTCGAGCAGCGCATCGACCTCCTGGATCGTCAGTGTCCGCGGCAAGCTGCGACCCACACGGGGCGAGGACAGCTGCTCGGCCGGATTGACAACAATTAGGCCCTCGCCGTGGAGATAGCTGAACAGGCTCTTGGTTGCGGCAACCTTCCGCGCCACCGTCGCAGGAGCATACTGCTGTTCGCGCAGGTGCACGATGTACTCCTGGAGCTGCTCCGCGTCGATCTCCTCGATCGGCGTGGCGGTCCCGGCGCCTTCGCCTTGCCTCGGTTGTTGCTCGATGAAGTAGGCGCGCAGCTGCGCGAGGTCGTTGCGGTAGGCGGAAATCGTGTTCGCCGATGCTCCCCGCTCCGCCGCCATGTAGGTCAGAAACTGTTGGATTTCGTGTTCCATATTGCCGCGTCGCCTCCTTCATGCTCGCCATCGTGGTAGTAGTAGCGGCGCCGATAACAGGCATCGGCGCTTGATCCGCTTTACCAAGCGACTCGGAAACTCCGCGTGGGTGATCGGTAATACCAGTTATCAGTTATTCCACGTAACGTTCAGGCAACAGAATCCGCCGTTATCAGCCGACAGAACTCCCTGCGATAACCCCTGAGATAACCTAGGTCCGTGCCCTCCTCTACTCCTCCCGATTCCGAAAGCACCGAACTCGTCCAACCTCAGACACAGCCGCGACATGAGCGGCTTCGTGCCTGGTGGGACGCCGGCTCCGGCGGCGCCATGGTCTACAACGAGCTACGCCGAATCCCGGCGAACCACTGGACAGAAGCGCTCGAACAATTCCCCGAAGACGACGGACCCGAGCCAGTGCCGCCTCCCGACCGCCCGCCGGCACGCATCGTTGATCTACCTGAGGTGCTCGCCCTGCGCGCCCAGCTCATGGACCGCCGCGTCGCCTTCGACACCGTTGAGCGATGGATCAGAGCACTGACCCAGACCACCAGAATGCTCGACTACGAACGACCACTGATCTGGAATGCAAACCACGTCGCCACGCGGATCGTGCAAATCGTCAATGGCGGCGACGGCAGCACCTGGTCAACGCTCGAGGTCGTGCGAGAACTGTGGGACTGGCATCCGGACCGCCCGTTCATCGAAGCCCAGAGTGAACGTCTCCTGCTCTGGCTGGAAGCGCTGCTCGCTTCCAGAGACACACGAACCTCGACGCCATGACCGCCGACGCCTCCGATCCTCCGAGTCCGCCCAGACAGCGGATATCGCCGATTACGTTCCCATCCGAGACCGCCGCACTGGCCAAGCCGCGTGACGACGAACCACAGGTGCGACGCGACGCATTTCGCGAGACATCCTTCGCGCTCCCGCTCGATCTTCGCTGGCTCAGCGACGCCTTCAAACTGCAGCGCAAGATCGTCGAACAGTCTTATGGTTCCTCATTCCGCAACCGACGTTATGCCTCGGCGCTCATGTTCTGGTCGCGCGTCTACAGCGGCGGGATCGAGGCTCGAGCGCTGACGGCCCGCGCATCCTATTCGGCTGCCGTGGCGCTGATGCGGGCCATGATGGAGTGGCTCGGCGCAGAACAGGCCGTGGTCGGCGATGAGCAAATCGAGTTCGAAGACTGGTTACGCGACGCCTGGTCGAACAACCAGGAGCACCACGCCACTGAAATCGGCATGGGCCAGTACATGGCCGGCCAACAGATCGCAATGGCGCCGGAAACAGCCGACGCCTATCGCGCCGTCTCCGAGTTGTCGCGACCGCACTTCGGCGCGTCGGCGCTGCTCAGTGCCGATGGCTCGCACGACAAGCGGTTCCTCGTCAACTGGTCTGACGAAGCGTTCCACCTCGGCTGGACGCAGCTGTTGATCGGCTGGCAGATGGTGATCCAGGATCGCCAGTGCCGATTCGCCGTCGGCAGCGGCCTCTTCGGCGTCGAGTCCGAAGACCGGCAGGAATACCAGCGCCTGCATCGCCAGACTCAGACGCTGCTGGAAGACGCCAGGCGCTGCAAGGCGACGTGGATCATCGACGCCGGACGCCAGAGACTCCTGATCGACAACTACCGTCGCCAACCATCGGGAGCGCCCAAGCGTCTGCTGCTGTAAACGAGTGCTCGAAAAGCGGAGAGCTAGAGGATCGAATTCTCGGGACAAAGAATGAGGCCCCGTGCGATCCGGGGCCTCGTCACCGGCGGTGTACAGCTACATTCGGCTCTCGCCTACTAACTGAACCGTCCAGCTGGCGACATTATATCGTAGCTCCGGGAAAGTGCGGCCCCATCTGCTCAGATCAACGCGATCTGATTGCTAAACGGTCGGCCCGCGAACGTGAAGACCCCATCGCTTCCAGCCACCGTGCAAATTGATCGAAGCACCTCGTCGATTTGTCGTAGACCTGCGTCGCCTTCGATGGCTCGGCGTCTCGTTCCGGCGACCAAGTCGGCAACTTGAATCGCATGAGAACTGAGAGAATCGGTGAAATAGATGCTGGGATGCAGGGGGAGCTGCCGTGAAGAGACGAAACTGGCGATGGTCCGACTCGTGAGTGCGTCGAGACGATTTGACGACCAATCCGAAATAATCAGTCCGGTTTCGCTGTGATGTGAGCACTCCGCAGCGAAGTGTTCGGCAAGCACTCGAACTTGAAAAGGCATCGTGACTTCGAGTGCCATGGGGTGATGCATTTCTCGTTTGTCGATGCTGACCGAATAGGCAGTGCATTCGAAATGATTAAGGATTCGAATGGTCTCGCCGACGAATTCTCGGTTGTTGCGGCGCCGCATTTGATTCGGTCTAACCATTTGCGACGCTTTCACTTCCCATTTGCCAGGAGCGCCAAGGTGGGGAAAGTGGCGAATCTTTGCTTCCGCAATCCTCTGACTGAATTCCGGGACGTTCTCAGACCGGATCGCAAAGCCCCCGATCACAACGGCTTTTGTATTGTCTTTGACTGACGGCTTCCCCGAATCGTCGAGAAAGAGCACTCGTGTGCCGGAGTTCAAGGCCATGGACTTCTCGCTGTTGTTCCGCTTCGACCAGACGCGCAGGAGAAACATAGCGCCACGTTCGCATGTTCGTTCTGATTAGAGAATCTCCACCGTTCTGCATCCATTGAGGTTGAGTGCACCGCATCCCTCTGCGATCCTGCAAGTGAACGAGTCACAACCGCACAATCACTCAGGAGACTTTCGTGACGACGAAAATTGGCATCAACGGCTTCGGTCGGATCGGTCGACAGGTGCTCAAGGGCATGCTCGACTTTCACGGCGATGATCTCGAAGTCGTCGCGATCAACGACCTGACAGATTCCGAAACCAACGCACACCTGTTCAAGTACGACACCAACTACGGCCGCTACCCGGGCGACGTCGATGTCGTCGACGGCGACCTGGTCATCGACGGCCACCGCATCGCCGTCATCTCCGAGCGCGACCCCGGCCAGATTCCCTGGGGCGACCACGGCGTCGAGATCGTCGTCGAGAGCACCGGCATCTTTACCGACGCAACCAGAGCGCGCGGTCACCTCAACCATGGTCCGTCCAAGGTCGTCATCTCCGCGCCCGCCAAGAACGAGGACCTGACGATGGTCCTCGGCGTGAACGACGACGCCTACGACCCAGCCCTGCACCACGTGGTCTCCAACGCCTCCTGCACGACCAACTGTCTGGCGCCGATGGCCAAGGTGCTCGATGACACCGTCGGGATCAAGAGCGGGATCATGTCGACGATCCACGCCTACACCAACGACCAGGCCATCCTCGACACCGTCCACAGCGACCTGCGCCGTGCCCGCGCTGCTGGGATGAACATCATTCCGACCACGACCGGCGCCGCCAAGGCCGTTGGCCTCGTGCTGCCACACCTCAACGGCAAGCTCAACGGCATGGCCTACCGCGTCCCGACTAGCACCGTTTCCGTCGTCGATCTCGTGATTGACGCCGAGCGCGCCACCGACGCCGAAGAGATCAACGCCGCCTTCGAGAAGGCCGCCAACGACCTCGAGTCGCCGCTGCACGGCATCCTCGAATACGAGACCGAACCGCTGGTCAGCAGCGACTTCAAGGGCTCCCCATCGTCCTCGATCATCGATGCGCTTTCGACCATGGTGCTTGAGGGCACGCAGGTCAAGGTCGTCAGTTGGTACGACAACGAGTGGGGTTACAGCGTCCGCGTCGGCGACCTCTGTGTGCGGATGGCAAAGGCCGGGCTGTCCTAGCTAGGGTTAACGCCAATAGATTTCCCCCTCCCCCCGCTTCGCGGGGGGAGGTGTCACGAAGTGACGGAGGGGGGAACCGAACCCGATGGCGATGTTCGATGCACTGAGCGGCAAACTGCAAGGCGTCTTTGCGACGCTCGGCAGGCGCGGCGCTATCTCTGAGAAAGACCTTGAGTCGGCCCTCCGCGAAGTCCGCCTCGCCTTACTCGAGGCCGACGTCAACTACAAGGTCGCCCGCGACTACATCAAAGCGGTGCGGGCCCGAGCCAACACCGAAGAGGTGATGCGCTCGCCGACTCCGCTCAATCGCGTCGTTGAGATCATCAGCGACGAACTGATCTCATTGCTCGGCACGGAGTCGCCCAGCCTCCAGAGAGCCTCACAAGGTCCGACCATCATTCTCATGGTCGGACTGCAAGGCTCCGGCAAAACGACGACATCGGCCAAACTCGCCCTCCGAGCAAAGAAGGCCGGCGATCGTCCACTCTTGATCGCCGCAGATGTCTATCGCCCAGCAGCGATCGATCAGCTCCAGGCGCTGGGCCGGCAGTTGGACATCGAAGTGTTCGAGCTCGGCGCAGATGAGAAACCAGTCAAGATTGTCAAGCAGGGGCTTGAACGCGCATCCCAGATTGGCGCGGGAACGGTCATCGTCGATACCGCCGGCCGGCTGCACATCGACAAAGACATGATGTCCGAGATCACCGAGCTGCGAGACCGATTCAAACCAACCGAAGTGCTGCTCGTCGCCGATGCGATGTCGGGTCAGGACGCCGTCAATGCGGCTGCCGCCTTCGACGAAGCGGTTGGCATCACCGGCGTCGTCCTGTCCAAAATGGACGGCGACGCCCGCGGTGGCGCAGCACTCTCGATTCGCGCCGTCACCGGCGCACCGATCAAGTTCCTCGGCATCGGCGAGCGGCCCGATGCGCTCGAACAGTTCCACCCCGACCGCCTCGCCGGGCGCATCCTCGGTCGCGGCGACATGTCCACCCTGGTCGAACGCGCCGAGCAAGAGTTCGGCGACCAGGACGCGAAGGTCTGGCGTCGGCGGCTGCAGGACGGCGAATTCGATCTGAACGACTTCATCGAGCAGATCAGCAAAGTCCGTCAGATGGGGCCAATCTCGCAGATCGTGAACATGATCCCCGGTCTCAGCTCGATCAAGGACAAGATCCAGGTCGACGAGATCGACGACGATTTCTTCAATCAGTTTGAGGCAATCGTGTTGTCGATGACGCCCGAGGAACGGCACAAACCTGACATCATCAACGGTTCCCGCCGACGCCGAATCGCCAAGGGCAGCGGAACATCTCCCCAGGAAGTGAATCAACTCCTGAATCAATTCAAGACGGCCAAAGGCATCATGAAGGACCTCGCGTTGGGCAAGATGCCAGGAATGGGCGGCGTCCGAGCCCCGGCCGGCCGTCGCTAGTGTGACAGCACGAATCGACAGTCCCCGCTACGCTGGATCGATACGGACCCAGGAAGATCAGACAGAGCTGAACACATGCTGAAAATTCGACTGGCCCGGCACGGGCGCAAGGGACGGGCCTTCTACCGAGTGGTCGTCCAGGATTCGCGCAAGCCGCGCGACGGACGATTCGTCGAGAATCTGGGCTTCTACGACCCGCTGACCGACCCGGCGACCTTCGAAATCGACGCAGAACGCGCCAAGCATTGGCTTTCCCACGGCGCCCAGCCGACACAGACCGTACACCATTTCCTGGCCAAGGAAGGCCTGATCGAACCGTGGAAACCCAAGCCGCGGAGCAAGCGAGCCGACGCCAAGAAAGCGGCCGCCGCAGCGGCGGCGGCAGAGTAGTTTCGCAACCGATTCGCATAGATCTCGCATAGATGGATTATTGATGGAACACTTCATTGAGTACGTCGCCAAGTGGATGGTTGACGATCCGGACGCCGTACGCGTTGAGCGCGTAGACAACGGCGACCACGTCGCCATTCAGCTAAACGTCCACGAGGATGACATGGGCCGCATCATCGGCCGCGAGGGACGTCTCGCCATGGCGATGCGCACCTTGCTCTCCGTCGCTGGACACGCCCGCGCCGTGGACACGTCGCTCGACATTCGCTAACCGGACCAATGGCGCTTCGCCTCGGACGCAACGCTCCACAGGACCGCATGCCGCGCGACGGGTTCCGCGCCATCGGCGTGGTTGAGCGTCCGCGCGGGCTCAAGGGCGAAGTCAAGGCACGTCCGCTGACTGACTTCCCGGAACGCTTCGATCCCGGCGCCCGCGTCTTCATCGCCGAGCAAGTGCGTCGCATCATGAGCAGCAACTGGCAGAGCAGTCGGGTCTATCTCTACATCGAAGGCGTCGGTGATCGGGAGTCGGCGGAAGCACTGCGAGGCGAACTGATCGAGATCCCCGAGGACGAACGACCGCAGACCAGCGAACCATTCTGGTACATCGACGAAATCGAAGGTCTCAGCGTCATCACTTTGACCGGTGAGCAGTTGGGAACCGTTCGCGAGGTACTTCAGACCGGCGCGAACGACGTCTACATCGTGGACCGCGGCGAGCGTCGTGACATCCTCATCCCCGCGCTGCGTGATGTGGTGACTGCGATCGATATCACGGCTGGAACCATGACCGTCGACCTGCCCGAGGGCCTGAATCCCGATGATGAACCCGTTGATTGAAACGCAAGCCAACGCGGTTGTACGCTAAACCCGTTCGGCTTCAGCGTGGGGATATAGCTCAGCTGGGAGAGCGCGTCGTTCGCAACGACGAGGTCGGGGGTTCGAGTCCCCCTATCTCCACCAACTTCGCCCAACCTGCCCTGAGCTACGAATCTGATTCGTAGCTGGTTGAGGCGAACTAGGAATGCTCTGAACAACTCCGATCCCCGCTTTCCCCTCTGCGGGGCAAGCTGCCGAAGGCTGATGGGGGGTCGCCGCTCAGCCTGCGACACCAGTCGTTCAGAGGATTCCTGGGGCCTGTTCACATTGACGCGACGATCCCATTCGAAGCATGTATCAACTCTCTCGCTCCCCCCCTCTGCGAGACCTTTGAAAAACTCATGATTCCCATCTCCCCCCCTTGCGGGGGGAGATGTCACGGAGTGACAGAGCAACTGTCTTGATGGTCAAGCGCTGCGCGGCGCTTGCCAGGGGGTATTGGTCTTGAGGATGGCGTTGAGGATGACCAACAGCTTGCGCATGCAGGCGGTGAGCGCCGACTTCTTGGGCTTGCCCCTGGCCAGCAGGCGCTGGTAGAAGTCGCGGATCACGGGGTTGTGCCGGCTGGCAACGAGCGCGCTCATGTAGAGCGCGGCGCGGACACTGGCGCGACCGCCCCAGATGCTGCGCGAGCCGCGCCACTGGCCGCTGTCGCGGTTGTAGGGGGCGACGCCGACCAGGGCCGCGATCCGGCGCCGGTCGAGTCGGCCCAGTTCGGGCAGTTGGGCCAGCAGCGTGCGCGCGAGCTGCGGACCGACGCCGGGCACGCTGCGCAAGAGCTGGTCGTGCGCCCGCCAGTGCGGACTGAGTTGGACGCTGGTCTGCAGCTGATCGTCGAGCTGCGCCAGTGCCTGCTGCAGCCAGGCGATGTGCGCCTCGATTCCGGGTCGCACGGCGGCGCGGGCGGCGCGCCGGCGCTGGCGCTCGGCGACCAACATCGCGACCAGCTGCCGACGCCGGGCGACCAGGTCGCGCAACGCCTGGGTCTCGGCGTCGGGCAGCGGTCGCAGCTCCGGTCGGACCGCCTCGGCGAAGTGGGCCAGGACCTGAGCGTCGAGCGCATCGGTCTTGGCCAGGCGGCCCGTGGCGCGGGCGAAGTCGCGCACCTGGCGCGGGTTGACAACCACGACCGGCAGCGCCGCGGCGGCCAACGCCGCGACCAGCGGCAGCTCCAGACCGCCCGACGCCTCCAGCACGATCCGCTCCGGCGCCACAGCGCCCAGCTGCGCCACCACGGCCTCGATCCCGGCCTCATCGTTGGCCAGCCGCTCGGCTCGCCGCGCCGGCCGGATGCCGACATCCAACCAGTGCTTGGATACGTCGATGCCGACGTAGGTACTCGTCTCCGTCATCTCCAGCTCCTATCCTGCGCTGGCCCGTCCTTGCAACATGCGGGCTCGGGGGCCCAAGCAACTGTTCGGGCTCATTCGCTGCTGGCGTGCGGCGACCCAAGCTCTGTCACGGCCTCGAAGGCCCAGGGGGGATCGGTCTGCCGCACCCCGGTTCGCCTCGGGAGTCACGTGCTCCCGAGGCGATAGCGAAGATACAAGGGGGGGGTCCGCCGCCAGCGACCAGATAGGCCTTGAGACGGGGAGCCCCCCTCTGCCTTCGGCATCTCCCCCGCAAGGGGGGCGAAGGGGACTTAATCAAAGGTCTCCTCTGCAGGGGAAGCTGCCGAAGGCAGAGGGGTTCCGCCTCCCATCGGCCTGCAAGCGGACTGCGTCATCCGTAGCTTGGACACCTGCAACGTTGACCTCGGCATGAGCGCAGGTCTCGGCTACGCAAACTGATCCTGGCCGACGGCCATCATCTCACCGACGTACTTGGCGTTACGGATCGACTCGCGGGATGGATACGGGTGGTCGTAGCCGAGGATCTTGTGCAGCTCGGGGTAGCGCTCGAGCCGCTCCGGCGAGACAGCGCCGTCGTCCCACTGATTGATCATCTTCATATACGGCCGCATCCAGACCAGGACCAGGGTGACCCGGAGGCCGACGCTCATGCGATTCATCGCGCCGTGCCAGGTGTTGCCGCCCCAGACGGCAAGCGAGCCCGCCTTGGCCTGGATCGAGACCGGGTCGAGCAATGCGCCTTCTTCCCAGAAGTTCGTCTCGTGCGGCGCGGGCGCGCGGCCCCAGCGATGCGAGCCCGGTACAAACACGGTCGGTCCGTCCTCGCGCGAGTCGTAGTCGGTGAGGATCCAGCTCGTGTTGACCAGGTGTGTGTAAGCCGCCTGGGGCGGCGGCACGCCGTGGGTGTCGTTGTGGATGCCGAGGTAGCTCTTCTCGTGCGGTGGCTTGATGATCGAGGAAGTCCCACCGAGAACGGCGCTCTGTCCACAGTGCCAGCGGGCCATCGTCAGCGCGACCGGATTGAGCACGGCTTCAGTGATCGCGTCGTCTTCATCGATCAGTTGCCATGCGCGCTCGTTGGGAGCGGGCAGCTCGGCCGTGCGCCAGTCGTCGATCTCGACATCGTGACGGCGTTGGTAGGTGTTCAGGATCGCGTCGCGCAAACGATCTGCGAAGCCGGGCGAAGTGTCCATCTTCTCTGGTGGGATGACCGTAAATCCATAAGCGTCGAGCTCAACAATGTGGCGAGCCAGATCGTGTTCCATAATCGTCTGCACCAACGGGTCGGCGTTGGGAGACTTGCCCAGTGCGGCGATATCCATCTCAATTCCTGTCGTGATGAGTGCGAGCGGGCCGAGGCAGGCCGCCTGCAAACGACGACAGTCTAGAGGGACGTCCAGGCGGCGATGTGATGAGCATGGAGAGGCCACTGTTGCCCCTTCAGAGGGTTTCTCGCAAGGCGCTTGACCTCCATCTCCGTCATACCCGCGCTCCGCCGCGGGTATCTCGCTGCGCTTGGCACGACAGCCAGGAGCCGGCTGACCGATTGCAACGCGCGCGGTTCCTCAGCTTCAAGCGTCGGTGAGGCACTCGGCGTCATTCCCGCGTCGGTGCCCGGGAATGACGATCGTTGTACTCCCGAGACACCCTCAGCGAGCCAGAAACGGCTCAAACGTCTGCCATGGGACTAGGCAACTGACCGCAAGTCCGGTCAGACATGAAGACACGGCCCTCAGTCAGCCAGATGCTTCTGCAAGAAGTCGATTTCCGCCTGGAGGTATGCGTTGTCTCCGTCGCTGAGGCCCAGCAGATGCCAGCCCTTCTCTACCTTGAACAGTTCCGCGTTCGGAATCCCTCGGGCCGAATTCTCGGCGTGGGCGAAGGGCACATCACCGTCATGCGTGCCGTGGGTGACCAGTGTCGGGCAACGAACTTGATCGAGTGGCAGCTGTTCGATGGAACCGAACTGTTTCATATCGTTGTGAAATCCGGCGCGCAATAGGTTCATCGGCGGCGAGTCGACGATCAGCTTGTCCAGGAGCGCCAGTTTCTCCGGGGCTGCCATGATGTCGTCGATCACCCTCTTCCGATCCGCCGCCTCCAGCGTGCTCTCCAACTTGAGGAACTGACCCAGGCCGACGCGAGGGAACCGCTGCATGATGAGGCCCGAGATCCATTGAACGAATGGGTTCATGGACAGCGCAACGGTCAGATCTGAAACCTCAGGAACGAACGCTTGTGAAATGGCGACCTCGAGAATCAACGCGCGCGCCCGATCAGGATGCCGCGCGGCGAACTGGATACCGCTCGGTCCGCCGCCTGAGATGGCGTACGCGGCGACCTGATTGATCGAAAGGACATCCAATAGCGCCGCTACTGCGTCCGCCTGCTCCTCGAAGGTGCGTCCCGATTCAATCGGAGTTCTCAGATAGCCGGGCCTTGATGGAGTAATCGTGCCGAAACCCGCAGCCTCCAAGGGCTCGCCGATGAAACTTGCATTGTGGCCTTGCGGCGTGCCGTGAAAAATTACAACGTACGGAGCATTGCCGTGGATCGCGAACTCGACCGGCCCCATCGCAGTCTCGACGACTTCCGAGGCCGCGTTGAGTTCCGCAACCAGACGTTTGCGGCCCGTCCCAAATCCGAATGCCATGATCGTTTCCTTCAGGGTCGTTGAGTGCGCGGCGAAATTCGAATGCGGAGACCCCGGAGCGGAGACCCATCTGGGCTCAGGGGAAATCCTGCGTGTCTCGCAAGGTAGCCAAACCCGGACGGGCCTCGTTGGATCGGCGTTTGCAGCGCAAACCGGTCAATGACTGTCCGCAGCAACGTTGAAACGTCCGCTCATCGCGCGTTTGGATTGAAGAGTCCGATACACGCGGCGCGACAACGTGCGCCAGCCACAGAATTCGTGTCGATTCGTTCATCGCTCGCCCGCTCGCGAGCGTGCTAGCTGCTAACTCGCTCCACCTGCTAACAAATGCCGGACATACGTTGAAATCGGAGTCAGGTCGACCAATCACTCCGAACAGAACTAGTACCTAGCGATCGAGAGGAACGGCGATGAAGCCGATTCGCAAGCGCATTCGCAAACCAGACGCCGCATGGCGTCGCGTCGCACCGTCCCAACACCTGAGTGGACGACTCAGATTTCCCTATCTGCCACTCCTGCTCATCACCCTCGCCGGGTTTGTCGCCCTGCAATCCATGAGCATGGCCTCGGCAAACGCAAACGCAAACGCAACAGGAGTGTTGCTCGAATGTCCGATGACCGATGTCCTGGAGGGCGAATCGCTTGAGGTCTTCCTGGTGCGAGCGGACGACGCAACTGATGTGGAGTCCCTGGGCGCGTCCTGGCGCGTCATCGCTGGAACCGCGGCTGCATCAGACTTCTCATCATTCGAATCGAACTTCGAGTGGTCAACCGATCCTGAGACGGGCGAGCATCGCATGGCGGGCTCGATCGCGACCTCCCAGGACGACCTGGCGGAGGGCGATGAGACGTTCACCGTCGGATATGCGCTCGGCAACGACGCAAATGCAGAACTGATCGAGACCTGCGTCGTCACGATCAACGACGACGACCCACACGTCACATCGCTTCGGATCGCCTCCTCTCCGGCAGTGGGCGACACCTACGGGCTGAATGAGGAGATCGAAATCGAGGCCGTCTTCAACACACCGGTGACGGTCCAGGGCCGTGCACACCTTGGCATGTGGATCGGTTCTCGTTGGTACGGGGCCTGGTACCAAAGCGGTTCGGGAACGGACACCCTGACCTTCAGTCGCAAGGTGCTGTGGGAAGACTTCGACGACAACGGCATCACCCTCTCGCCTGGACGAGCCCAACGCGACAGTAATGAGCGCGGCTTCGGCGGCAGCGGCTCAATCCTGGCTGCTGGTACAAACGTCGAAGCCCACGGAGTCTACTCGGGCATCAAGAACGCTTCCGATCACAAGGTCGATTGGAAACACGTCGTGAAGATCACCGACGTGTCGGTCATCTCAGCTCCCGATGATGGCGAGTCCTACCACGCCGGGGAATCTCTTGAAGTGCAGCTCACGTACGAAGAAGCCATGGTGGTTGACGGCGACAAAGGCGTGAGCATTCACGTCGGTGACAGCGACAACAACTGGCGCGGCGCTCGTTACAACCGTGGCTCGGGCGCCGACACGTTGGTCTTCAGCTACACAGTCAAGCGCACCGACTTCGACGAGGACGGATTCAGCGTTTCGGCCGGTGGCAAAGGTTCCGGGTACTTCGGCAATGGCAGTATCCGCTCGCAGGCGACCGGACAGCACAGCAGCCGTGGCTACCGCGCCATCCATGACCTTGATGGACACCTGGTGGTTGGCTCGACCGACCTGGTCGCGCCGAAGATCAGCTCCCTGAGCGTGACATCCGAACCATCCGGTCGCGACTATGTCGACGGCGACGAGATCACCGTTGAGGTTGAGTTCGACGAGAACGTGATTGTCAGCGGCTCGGCGCAGCTGGAACTGGACTTCGACGGCTCGCCTCGTGTGGCCACGCTGCGCGCCAGCGCGGAACAGCGCGGTTCCGCAGAAGACGAATCCCTGGGTTCGCAATCCTTGACCTTCGTCTACACGGTGGTCGAAGGAGACCATGACCCTGACGGCTTCGCCATCGGACAGAACAAACTCAGCCTCTCAGACGGCACGATCGAGGATGCCGCCGGAAATGCCGCCATCCTCGACCACGACGCCGTAGCGGCAGTTGCCGTTCAATGCGTGGACGCCCGCAACAAGCCACCGACGTTCAACGAAGGCGATAGCGCGGCACGCACCGTGGATGAGAGTCCGTCCGAAGGCGCCTTGGTGGGTGACCCCGTCGTCGCCACCGATCCTGAAGGCCAGGAGCTGACCTACTCCCTGAGCGGCGAGGACGCCTCAACCTTCGCCATTGACTCAGCGAGCGGCCAGCTTCGAACCACTGGGCATCTCAGCTTTGAATACCGGAACACCTACTCCGTGCGGCTGACGGCCAACGACGGAGAATCCGATGCGCACTTGGATCTCACGATCCACGTCACCGACATCGACGAACCAGGACGGGTAAACATCTGGAAACCGACGCCACTCTGCACTCCCGTGCTCCATGCGCTGTTGAGCGATCCAGATGGGGGCAAAACAGATGTCACCTGGCTCTGGGAGATTTCGGACAACGGAGAGGAAAACTGGAGCACGATCGGCGAGATCGCCTCGTACGACTCCAGCTACTCACCGCTCGCCGCCGATGCGAACAAGTTCCTGCGCATCACCGTCACCTATGCCGACAAGTTCGGTAGTGGCAAGAGCGTGCAACTGGTCGAATCGATCGGACCGGTCGTTCCGCTGCAGGTAGGATGCCTTGCAGACGCCTCTGCGACCGTGATCCGGTAACCTGCCGCGGCTTCACAGGGCTTCCAACCGCCGGCCTCGTTGTTCGTCAATCGATTGACGAACAGCGAGGCCGGCCACTTGTCTCCTATCGCCGCCCGCTGCGTCCGGCTGAAACAGAGGCGGGCGCTCATGTCATACTTGGCCGGTGATGGTTTCGTTTCATTAACCTGAACAGGATTGTCTACGCTTATCCTGCAAATCTGCGAACTGATCGCATATCCAAGCGCCGCGAAGGGAAACGACGGTGGCCACCTCTGCAGACTTCTCCGAGTTGCCCGGCCGACTGATCGTCGTTGAAGGCATCGACGGTTCCGGCAAGAGCACACAGCTTGACCTACTCCACAAATGGCTGCGCAGCGAGGGCTACGTCACCGTCTTCACCGAGTGGAACTCGTCGCCAATCGTGCGCGATACGACCAAGCGCGGCAAGCGTCGGCAACTCCTGACACCGATGTCGTTCAGCCTCGTCCACGCCGCCGACTTCGCCAGCCGCACGCACGGACAGATCCTGCCCGCGTTGCAAGCCGGCGTCATCGTCCTGGCCGACCGCTACGTCTACACCGCATTCGCACGTGACGCTGCGCGAGGTGTCAACCGCACATGGGTGCGCGACTTGTATTCATTCGCTCCGCCTCCGAATCTCGCACTCTATTTCCACGTCTCGTTGGACGAGTCCATCCGCCGAATCGCAGCCGCGAGAGCCGAGATCAAGTTCTACGAAGCCGGTATGGACCTGGGCCTGTCGGATGACCCGCAGGAGTCCTTCCGTCTCTTCCAGGGACGAATCCTGGAAGAGTACAACGACCTCTGCGACGAGTTCGACATCACCCGTATCGATGCCTCACAATCGCTCGTCAGCCAGCAGGTCCTGGTCCGTGAACTCGTTGAACCGCTGCTCGAAGGTATGCCGCGACGCGAGATCTCCGACGTGCCGCCTCACATCCAAACCGGCTTCGCGGCCCTCGCCGCCGGAGGTGGCCTGTGACCGCCGTCAAGTTCTACGGCGAGCATCCTCCCGGCATCGATCAGGACTGGTTGCCGGGACGTTTGATTGTGATCGAGGGTACCGACGGCGTCGGACGCACGACAATCATCTCGATCCTGAAGGACTATCTCGAAGCTCAGGGCTGGGGAGTGGTCGATAGCGGCCTGCGCCGTTCGCCGCTGGTTGGACCCGGGATCGACGAGGCGAAACAAGGACACACGCTCGACCCGATCACCCTCAACCTGTTCTACGCGACCGACTTCTGGGACCGCTTCGAACGGATCATGTTGCCCGCGCTGCAGGCCGGCATGGTCGTCCTGGCCGACCGATACATCTTCTCGCTGATGGCGAGGGCAATCGTCCGCGGCACATCGCGCGAATGGCTGGAGCAGATCTACGGCTTCGCGCTGATACCGGACCAGGTCATCTACCTCGACATCGATGCCGAAGACCTCGTCCTGCGGGTGCTCGAACGCGGCTTCGACTTCTGGGAATCCGGAGGCGACTATCTCCACGACCGCAGCATCTACGACGGATTCATGCAACACCAGCGCAAGCAATTGCAGGAGATGTCGGTGATGGCCGATCGCTACGGATGGGTCATCGTTGACGCTCGCGGCACGATTGAGCAGGTGTTCGAGCAGGTCCGCGAAGCTGTCATGCCGACGGTCGAATTAATGTCGCATGACTAGCAGCAGGCGACCGGAGAATGTCCGTTGGAGTGTATGCTGATCCAGCTATCGCGCCGAGGTAGCTCAGTTGGTAGAGCACACGACTGAAAATCGTGGTGTCGGCAGTTCGACTCTGCCCCTCGGCACCAAGCCTCTCCCACCCGCTTCTCTTACTTCAGTGCATCCGCCAGATACTCGACCATGTGTCGCGGTTCGCGGTCGGTAAAGTGACCGATCTGCTGCCGACACGAGACGCCCGTGATCGCCACCGGCGTTCCTGCTGCCGCCTCCAGCGCCGGGAACAGCCGCAGCGCTCCCATGCTGCGCGACATGTCGTAGTGCTCCGATTCAAATCCAAACGACCCGGCCATCCCGCAGCACCCACTATCAATCGCCTGCGGTTCGTAGCCGGCGCGACCGAGGACATCGAGTGTTTGCATAAATCCGGCCAGGGCCTTCTGGTGGCAATGCGTATGCAGCATGAGCGGCCCGTGGTCCCCGGAGAAGATCTCCGGCGCCCCGTCTGCTCTCAATTCTCGAGTCAGCCACTCGTCAAAGAGCAGCGCCTGCGACGCCACGGCCGAGGCTGACTCGCTGCGAAGCAGTAACGGATACTCGTCCCGCAGCGTCAGCAGACATGACGGCTCCGTGCCGACGATCGGCGTCCCTGAGGCTGCGAAGGACGACAAGGCCGCGACATTGCGTTCAGCCAGGCTCCGTGCCTCGTCGAGCAGTCCCTTGGAGATTGACGGTCGACCGCAACATGCGCGATTCTCGACCCTGATCACCCGATAGCCCAGCGCCTCGATGATCCGCGTCGCCGCAATTCCGACCTCCGGATGGACGAAGTTAGTGAACGTGTCGTCATAGAGGACGACGTCGCCGCGCGTGGCGGCCGGCGACCTTCGTCGCCCAAACCAGCGAGCAAACGTCTGCGTCGCCAGCCTCGGAACCGGACGCTCTGGATGCACGTCGAGCCGTCCCAGGAGCTTCCCGGCAATCGGGGTCGAACCGATGAAGTTGGCAAACCCCGGCGCCAGCGAGCCCAGCCGAAGCAGCGTGGCGATGTTGGCAAACGCTCGATCTCGCAGCGGCACGCCGTGTGTCTGATGGCGATGCGCCAGCACTTCGTACTTGATCTTGGCCAGGTCGACTCCCGACGGACACTCGGCCTTGCATGCCTTGCACTCGACGCAGAGATCGAGTGCATCGTGCAACCGGTCGCCCGACAACTCCTCCAGCGGCATCGCGCCGTTCAGGATCTGACGTAGCAGGTTGGCCCGACCGCGCGTCGAGTGCTCTTCGTCCTGGGTCACCTGGAACGAGGGACACATCCCGCCGTCGAACTTGCGACACGCGCCCTGTCCGTTGCACATCTCCACCGCCCGCGCGAGACCGCCCTCGGACGAGAAATCAAGCCAGCCGGATGGCTCAGCATTGACCGTCTCCGGACTCAGGCGCAGATTGTCGCGGAACGGCGGGGTGTCGATAATCTTGCCCGGATTGAACAGACCGTCGGGGTCGAAGATCTGCTTCGCTTCGCGGAAGGCGTCGACCAGCTGCGGGCCGAACATCTTCTCCATGAACGCGCCGCGCACGATCCCGTCGCCGTGCTCGCCCGAGAGTGAACCGCCGAACTCGACCACGAGGTCGGCAATCTCCGCGGCTAACGCCTCGGTCTGCTCCAGGCCGTACTGGTCTTTGACATTCACCACCGGCCGGATGTGCAGGCAGCCGGCGGCCGCATGTCCGTAGTAGCCGGCTCTCAGACCGCGCGCTCGAACGGCTGCGTCGAATCGTGCGACGAATTGCGGCAGTCGCTCGGGCGGTACTGCGGTGTCTTCGACAAACGCGCCCGGTTTGGGATCGCCGTGCATCGACATCAGCAGTCCGAGCCCGGCCTGTCGCATCTGCCACATCTTCGCCTGCGCGGAGAGATCGGTCTCAATCACCGAGGCATAGCCCATCCCCCGCGATTCGAGGTCGGCTTCAATGCTTCGCAGCTGATCGCGCAGGTCGTCGTCGGTATCCGCAAAGCACTCGATCAGCAGGATCGCGCCCGGCTCGCCGACTACAAACTCAGCCAGCGGCGCGTAACCGACGCTGGATCGGCAGCGCTCGATGATGATCTCATCAACGAGTTCGATCGCCGCCGGCTTGTGAGCGTTCGCCGTCACCGTCGCTTCCGCCGCTTCGATCAACGTGCGGAAGTGCGCCACGAGAATCCCGCGCCGCTTCGGTAGCTGAGCAAGCTGGACGGTCGCCTCCGTGACCACCGCGAGCGTGCCCTCCGATCCCACAACCATCTTGGACAGATTGACCTCGCCAGGATTGAGCAGGGTGTCGAGGTTGTAGCCCGAGACTCGTCGCGGGATGTCGGGGAAGCGCTCGCCGATTTCCGCTCGCTCGCGCTCGGCCAGGTCGCGCAGGTCTCGGTAGAGACGCCCTTCGCGTCCGCCGGAATCGATCAAGGCTCGCAGCCGCCGCTCATCGACCTGGTCGAATCGCAGCTCTGCGCCGTCGGAGAGCACGACGTCGACCGAGTCCACCACATCAATCGTCTTGCCATACAACCCACTGTGTGTGCCGCAGGAGTTGTTGCCAATCCCGCCGCCAATCGTGGCGCGATTCGCGGTCGACGGATCGATTGGGTAGTGCAGCCCGTAGCGTCGCGCGGCCTTGTTCAGCTCCGACAAGACCAGACCCGGCTGCACCCGAGCTACCCGTCGGTCAGCATCAATTTCCAGAACCGAGTTCATGTATCGCGTGAAGTCCAGCACGACGGCGTGATTGACGCCCTGTCCCGCCAGGCTCGTCCCACCGCCACGCGGCAACACGGGCACCCCGTGGGAGCGTGCAACACCGACCGCCGCCGCGGCATCGGCCGGCGTGCGCGGGAACACGACCGCGACCGGCTCCATCTCGTAGAGCGATGCATCCGTGGCGTAAAGCAGACGGGAGGGACGGTCGATCAGGACGTCAGAGGCATCCAAAACCGCTCCCGACAGATCGTCGGCAAGCGCGGTCAGCGCGTTTGGTCCGTTGTTGAGCATCGCCCGAGCGCGACGCACCGACGAGAAACTCGACGGGCTGCGGCCTTCAATCACATTCCTGAGCGGGCTGTTCGTGGTCATTTCGGCAGGCTACTGTGCAGCCGATATGCAGCCTCGGCCGGATCATCGGCCGAGAGGATGGCGCTGCGCACCGCGACACCCCAGGCGCCCGCCTCGATCGTGGACGAGGCGTTCTCGGTTGTGATCCCGCCAATCGCGTAGCAGGCGATATTGCCCATCAGCTCCCGGATGTCCGAGAGCTGGGCAAGCCCCGCGCCCGCTCGGCCAGGATGCGACGTCGTCTCGAAGATGGTGCCCACGATGGCATAGTCGACCTCGTCGCCCAACGCGATGTCCGCCTCGTGTTCATCATGCACTGAACGTCCCAGCAGTTGGTACTGACCACGCGGCGTCTCGGCTGCGGCGGGAAGGTGCAGGCCAATCTCGATCGCCCGCGCGATGTCGGGACGATTGTTGACCATCAGCACGGTTTGAGGCGGTACTCGGCGCTGGACAGCGCGAATCAGTGAGATCATTTCGAAGTCCCGCAGCTCCCGGTCCCGGATCTGCACCATCAATCGGCCACCGACACCATTGGCTGCACGGACGATCACATCCGCCAATGGCCGACCGTTGGTCCCCTGTCGATCTGCGATCAGCATCAACCGGTGCAGAATCATGATTCACGCCTCTGGAAGTGCCAGGGGATTGCCCGGCGTTCAATCAGGACCACAGCGAGGAATAGCAGGTAGCTGAGTATTGCGACAACGAAGATCGCGCCAAACACGAGGTCGGTCCGAAACGAGAGCCGCGATTGCTCAAGGAAGATGCCGAGACCGTCGGTCGCGCCGGCGAGCTCGCCAAAGATTGCGCCGAGCACCGCATAGATAGCAGCGATCCGCAGGCCGGTGAAGAGGTCGGGCAACGCGGCCGGGATCTTGACGTAGCGATACATCTGCCAGCGCGAGCTACCGAATGTGCGCATCAGATCTATCGTCGGACGCTCGGTCGAGGCAAGTCCGGCAGCGAAGCCCAACACAATGGGCACAAACGTAAACAGGCCAATCACGATGATCTTGGGCAGCACACCGAAGCCAAACCAGACGATCATCAGCGGCGCCACGACCGGAATCGGCACCGTCTGTGAAGCGACGATCAGCGGATAGACCGCGCGTCGAAGCGGCGTCGATATGTCCAGCAACAGACCCAACGTCAAGGCGCACACGATGCTGATCGCAAACCCCGCGCCGACCTCCGACATCGTGACCAGCGCATGTTCGCTAATCGAAGCAGCGGACTCGACACTCTCACGTACGATTCGAATCGGACCGGGCAAGATCTGCGGTCGGATATCGGTGAGCCAGACGTACGACTGCCATCCCGCCAGGACGAACAGCATAAGGCCGAGCGGCGCGCCGACGCTGACTGCCAGCTCTCGACCGAGCGGTCTACCGCTCACACGACCTGGCGGTCTACCGTTCACGCGAGCGCCTCTTCCGGCTCAGTTTCGTGACGCAACACATCGATCAACCGGTGCGCAGCCTCAGTCTCGGCAGCGTGGGTCGTCCGCGGTCGAGGCAGATCGACCTCCAGCACATTGGTAATCCGGCCCGGCCGCGACGACATTACGAACACGCGATCTGACAACGCGACCGCCTCATGCGGATCATGCGTCACCAGCAGAGCCGAGCCGCCGATCCGATTCCAGGTCTCCGCGAGCCACGCCTGAAGCTGTCCACGGGTGATCGCATCGAGCGCACCGAATGGTTCGTCCAGCAGCAGAAACGGCCGTCCGAGCAGGTAGGTGCGCAGGAAGCTCGCCCGCTGCCTCATCCCGCCCGACAGCTCATGCGGTCGCCGATGCTCGAAGCCTCCCAGTCCGAACTGGGGAAACATCTCGGCAGCGCGAGCTCTGGCCTCGGAGCGTCCGACGCCTTGCACCTCCAGGCCAAGCGACACGTTCTCGAGCACCGTGCGCCAGGGGAAGAGCATGTCCTGTTGTGGCATGTACCCGAAGTGATGCAATCGCTCCACCGGCGTCAACGGTTCCCCGTCAACGAGGATGCTGCCGGCATCGACATCGTCGAGTCCGGCAATGAGATTGAGCAACGTCGTCTTGCCACAGCCCGAAGGTCCAACCAGGGCGGCAAACTCACCGTCGGCAACAGTCAACGAGACATCGCTGAGCGCAACAATCGCGTGGGCGCCTCGCCCGTATGCCTTGTCGACCGACTTAACTTCGAGCACGACGCACGCTATCGCTAAAAGTTTTCGCTAGGAATCCTCTGAACAACTCCGATCTCCGCTTCCCCCCTCTGCGGGGAAAGCTGCCGCAGGCTGAAGGGGGGTCCTCGCTCAGCCTGCGACACCAGTTGTTCAGAGGATTCCTAGTTGATTGACGCGCGCGCCGCTTCATAGAGCTCATTCGTGAATTGCGCGGCGTAATCGGGCGGATCGACAAGTGGGTCGCCGTCGACGTCGAGCAGCAACCCTTGCTCGAAGAGCCATGCGGCGTAGCCCTCCCACTGCTCGAGCGTCTGCGAGCCCCAGCGGCCCTCGGGGTCGACGTAGTACTGCGCGGCCAGTAGGCGGGCAGACTCGAAGACCAATTCCAGGTTGGGGAAGACATCCTCGCCGGCGATGTCGATCATCATTTGTGCAGCTTCGTTCGGCTCCGAGACGGCGTATTCGTAGCCCTTAATCGTGGCGGCGAGAAATCGTGTGAGCAGATCGGGATCGCTATCGACGAGCGCTCGCGCGGCGACCAGGACGGTGCCCGGGAAGTCGGGGATACCGAAGTCGGTGTACTTCCAGGTACGAAGCTCAATGCCGCGTTGCTTGGCCTCAATGCCCTCCCAGGTGACAAACGGCTCAACTGCCTGTACGCGGCCTTCATAGAGGGCTTCGTAGGCGGCCGTGTCAAGGATCACGCCGGAGATGTCGCCCGTGCCGCCGTCGGCGCGCACAACCCACTCCCACTGCGACTGCTCGGCCGGTCCCCCGAATCCGCCATAGATCTGGCCGTCGAGATCGCGGGGACGCTTAATCGGCCCATCTGCGAGCACAGCAATCTCGGTGGGATTGGTCTGCAGCACGGCGGCGATCGAGACAATGTCAAGACCCTGCGCGCGGAACAGCGGCAGGAAGGTCGGGAAGGAGAACGCGACATCGGCGACTTCCTGGTCGAGCAGAATTTCGCCGGCAGCGCCGCTGTAGGGAAGGATCTCAATTTCAATCCCTTCCTCTTCATACCAGCCCTGTGCCATGGCGACGTAGATGCCCGTGTGATTAGTGTTGGGCAGCCAGTCCAGCTGCACCCGAATGACATCGGGCTCCTGCTCGGATTGAGTCTCCACGACTCTGATCGAACCAGCCTGCGGCACGTCCGTCGATGCGGCGCACGCGCCGACGGCAACGGCCGCGACGCTGATCAACAGCAGTGACCCGAACAGTTTCCAGAGCGTCATTACTCGTCCCCATTCACCCATGCGGAATCAAAGAAGTTGTACTCAAGCTCCATTGCGGTACGGAACTTGATCGCTTCCGAACCGGATTCGTCGCCATGTTCATCCAGCATGCGCTGAATAATCTCAACTTTTTCCTGATAGTCGGGACTAGAATACATGTTGATCCAGAAGCCGTACTTGTCGTCGTACGGTTGATCGGCGAGCCGCGATCCGAGCCATCCGTACAACTTGGCGCAGGGCGCCATGGCCGCGAGATGCTCGCCAATGGTGCCCAGCGACGCCGTCGCCAGTAGGAAGTCGGTGTACTCGCGAGCCGCAGGCAGCGGCTGTACATCCTCCAGTGAGACGCCAAGTTCAGGAGCGGTCTTCTCATGCAGCGTGCCCTCGGTCAGGATGCCGGAGAGCAACTGGCCAAACTGTCGCCGCGTCCCCCAATCCGAGGCGCGCACCGCGCCCCAGGCGTAAGAGCGGGCATACGCGTCGAGGTAGAAGTGATCCTGTTGCGCGAACAGGCCGTAACGCGATTTCGAGAGCGTCCCGTCGGCGAGACCAACGATGAATGGGTGTTCGAGGCAGGCCTCCGCGAGGTCTCGGTTTTCTTCCCAGAGACGCTGTGACATTGTCGGATCAGACACGGTCCATCTCCTTCTCAATCGCGATCTGCAATCAGTTTCATTGTCAGGATGTTTCGAGCGGTGAGATCATCCCCTCCGAGGGAGAGGATGCATCGGCATAGAACTTGCGCGGCATCCGGCCGGCCAGGAACGCGTCGCGCCCGGCTCGCGCGGCGGCATTCATCGCCCGGGCCATCAGCACCGGATTGCGGGAGCGAGCGACCGCCGTGTTCATCAGCACACCGTCGCAGCCCAGCTCGAACGCAATCGCCACATCCGACGCGGTGCCGACGCCGGCGTCGACGATCACCGGCACGTTGGCGCGCTCCTTAATCAACTGAATATTGTGCGGATTGCGAATCCCGAGCCCAGAGCCAATCGGCGCGCCGAGCGGCATCACCGCCGAGCAACCGACATCCTCCAGCTTGCGCGCCGTGACCGGATCGTCGTTGGTGTAGGGCAGGACCTGGAACCCGCGACGCACCAGTTCTTGCGCGCCCTCGAGCAGGCCTTCGGTGTCGGGCAGCAGCGTTTCTTCGTCGGCAATCACTTCCAGCTTGATCAGCGACACGCCCAGCGCCTCGCGGGCCAGCTCGGCGGTCAGGATGGCGTCGGCCGCGGTGAAGCAGCCGGCAGTGTTGGGCAGCAGGGCGTAGCCGCGCTCGGTCAGCAACGTGTAGAGATTGGTCGGATCGGTGCCATCGGCCGAGCCAACATTGACGCGGCGCAGCGCGACCGTCACCAGTTCGGTTCCGGACGCCTTGAGTGCCTCCAGCAGCGTCTCCTGCGACGGGTATCGCGCCGTCCCGAGGATGATCCGTGAGGACATCTCACGTCCGGCCAGCATCCAGGTGTCGTGTTCGGTTATGCCCATGGTTGTTCGCTATCTCTATCCACCCTGTTTGGCCCCGACGATGTCGATCCGGTCGCCGTTGCAGATGTTGGTCTCCGACCATTCGCTGCGCGGCACGACCGACATGTTGATTGCCACGGCGATGCCCTGTTGTTCGGGGTCGTAGCCGATCTCGCAGAGCGCCTCGGGCAGCGATTCGTTGGACAGCGTGACCGATTCGCCGTTCAGGCTGACTTCCAATGCAGATTGCGGCTCTGTCACGATGCCGCCTCCAAGTTCAACTGCGACATTCCCAGCCGCTCAAGCCCGTACGCCGAGATTGCGTCCGGTACCTGTCCCGATTCCATCGCCTCAGCCAGCCAGAAGGCTGTCGCCGGAGCGAGCAGGATGCCGTGTCGGTAGTGTCCGGTCGCGACCCACAATCCTGGGCGACCGGCCGAACCAATGATCGGCAGGTGATCCTCGACGGCCGGCCGCAGACCCACGCTGTGCTCATCCAAGTCGAGTTCTCGCAGCCGCGGAATCAGGCCCGAGGCTCGGGTCAGGAGTTCTTCGCGGGCCTCCTCG
This sequence comes from Dehalococcoidia bacterium, assembly GCA_965261715.1. Taxonomy (GTDB): domain Bacteria; phylum Chloroflexota; class Dehalococcoidia; order Bin125; family Bin125; genus Bin125. The sequence continues at coordinate 641,048 of OZ253471.1, read as the reverse complement.
GTCGGCGTCAGATCCCAGCCGGCCTCCGGTTCCTTCGTCGATGCGACGATCAGCTCACCGTCGCGACGCTGGGCGAGGTCGATGTTGGTCGTGCGGATGACGCGGTCAATGATTCGCGGCCCTCGCAACCGCAGGAGTTGTCCTTTAACCGGTCCGACGCCCGTTGGCGACAAGGGCGAGCCCGCCTCGTTGGCGGTGTCGATGATCTGGTCGCACCAGGGTCCGGCCGTGATCAGCACATTGCGGGCGCGGATCGAGTCATGTTCCTCGCCCCCTGCTTGGCTGAGTGGTTGGCTGAGTGGTTGGCTGAGTGGTTGGCTGCGTAGTTGGATGCTCCACGCTTCTGCCGACTCGTCGTACTCGCCGCCAACCGCCTCGTGATCTGTGTAGAGCTTCGCTCCAACGTTGGTGACCGCCCGCTCCAATGCCGCGAGCAGTCGGCGCGGATCAACCTGAATGTCCTCCTCGACCAGCAGACCGCCGACCAGCCCGGGCGCCAACTCAGGCTCGAGCGGAAAGATCTCGCTCGCCGTCACGCGCTGCGATCTGAGGTGCTGTTGCGTCCGCTCGTTGTACAGCAGTTCAAGCTGCTCATCTTCGTCGGCGTCTCTCGCCACCCAGAGCGTGCCGTCTATCCGGAACCCAGCGCTCATCCGGCCGATCGACTCGACTTTGGCGATGAACTGCGGATATCGCCGCAGGCTGTCCAGCTTGAGCGGAAAGATGTCGTCCTGTTCGCCCAGCGGAAGCGCGGCCGTGCCGAGCAGTCCAGCGGCGACGCGGCTGGCCTGTTGGCCGGGCTGGTCGCGTTCGATGACAACCACCTTTTGACCCCTGCGCGCCAGTTCGAAGGCGCAGGTGAGACCAATCACCCCACCACCAAGTACGGCAACATCCCACTCCTGACTCATCCGGCCACCTCCAGCATTCGTTGTTGTTGGAGCAATCGCTCAAGTCCGAAGGCCTCGACCTCCTGCGGTACCCGGCCGTTGACCATGATCTCGGCCATCCAATGCGCCGTGCTTGCAGCGAGCAGAATGCCGCCCCGGTAGTGGCCACCGGCGATGAAGATGCCTTCAGTTTCGGTCGGAGCGATCACCGGCATGTGGTCCGAGAACGTGGGTCGTAGACCGACATCGAGTTCAGTCACGTTGAGGTCGTAGATGCCGGGCAGAATCTCAAAGGCGTAGCGCAACAGATCGAGCACGCCGCCTGCGGTCGGATTCATGTCGAATCCCTGCTCCTCCTCGGTCGCGCCGAGCAGCAACTCGCCGCCGGCACGGGGAATGATGTAGATGTCGCTGTTGCGCAGCACATGGTCGATGAGTGGCTGGCCCTGGAGGTGGACGATCTCGCCCTTGATCGGTCGCATCCCGATGCGCGGCAGCGGCGTCACGAGGCCGTCTTCAAGCCAGACGCCGGCGGCCAGCAGTACCTGATCGGCCTGCAGGATCGAGTCCGATGTCGCTGTGTGCAAGGCAAGACTGAGTTGTCCCTGTGTTTCCTCAACCGTGGTCACACCGGTTTGGACGACGATGTCGACCCCGACCGCTTCACAGGCAGCGCGCAGTGCGGGGACCAGTTTGCGAGTGTCAACCTGGTGGTCGGTCTCGACGAGCAGCCCACCCACGGCGCGGGGCGACAGATACGGCTCGATGCGCCGGAGCTCCCGACCCGTGAGCCTCCTCGCGGTCATGCCGCGGTCGTTCTGGATTGCGCAGAGGTGATCGAGCTCAAGCTCGTCGTCGCGATGCCGCGAGACCCAGAGCGTGCCGTTGTCTCGGTAGCCGCAGGACAGTCCGCTGGCGGCCTCAATATCGGCGATGAACTGCGGATAGCGTTTCAGGCTGTCGAGCTGCAGCTCAACCACCGGCGCCGGCGTCATCTCAATCTCTGAGGACGGGGCCAGCATCCCAGCCGCCACGGTGGACGCGCCGAATCCGGTCTCTTCGCGCTCGATCACGGCGACCGACTTGCCGCGACGCGCCAGTTCGAACGCGCAGGACAGACCAATCACGCCGCCACCGACGACGGCGACTTCGGTTGTTGGTAGATGATTGACGGCGGAACCATTGGTCATGACAGCACCCGCCTGATCTCGGTGGCGAATGCCCGGCATGACGACTCGGGGTCCTCCTGGCAGACCACCGCCGAGAGCACCGCCACACCGTATGCGCCAGCAGACAGGACATCGGCGACACGATCGACGGTAATGCTGCCAATGCCGATCACGGGTTTCTCCACTGCGTCGCAGATTTCAGCGAATCGCTCAAGGCCAAGCATCGGGGCGGCGCGATCTCCCTTTGAAGTCGTGCCAAACACTGGGCCGACACCGATGTAATCGACTGGTTGTGCGGCCACCCTGACTGCGTCTTCAACCGAGTTCGCAGTACCGCCGATGATCGCGGCCTCGCCAAGAATCTGTCGCGCGACGTCGGGCGGCAAATCGTCGCGGCCCAAATGCACGGCGGTCGCACCGACTGCGACAGCGATATCGACGCGGTCATCAACTAGAACTATTGTTTCACGTGAAACAATTTGCTCGTCCATCTGCCGGGCGACGTCGATCATGGCTCGCGTCGACAACGGCCGCTTCTCGCGATATTGGATGACGTCCGCGCCGCCGGCGGCTGCCATTGCCGCCAACTCGACGTGCGTGAATCGCGTCTGCAACACCTCGTCGGTGATCACGTGGAGACGGCCGATTTCCTTCGCGCTCGCTAGTCGTTCCACGGTCCCCACTCCTGGCCCCAGAACGGTTGGGTCGGCCCGACGCCGTGTCCGAGGTTCAGCCCATAGCGAATAGCCTCCGTAAGCCAGAGTTTTGCGTCCTCAATGCACTCGTGAAGACTCAGGTTCCAGTCGTAGGCGAGGCGGGCAGCGATGGCCGACGCATAGGTGCAACCGGTGCCGTGGGTGTGCTTGGTGTCGATCCATTCGCCGGCGATGACTTCTACGCCCTCCGGGGCGACCAATACGTCTGTGCCCGGCGCTTCTGCGAGGTGACCACCTTTGACGAGCGCGGCACTTGCGCCCATGTCAAGCAGCGCCATTCCTGCCTGCTTCGCCTCATCGATGGTGCGCACGGCGATCCCGGTCAGCCGTTCGGCTTCATGGGTGTTGGGCGTAATCAAGGTCGCCAGGGGAACAATCCGATTCTTGAATGTCTCAACGGCGTCCTCGGCCAGCAGCGGGAAGCCGGTCTTGGAGATCATGACCGGATCAACAACGATCTTGGGCGGCTTCCGCTCGCCCAGCTCGTCGGCCACCACATTGATCATCTCAGAATCTCCCAACATGCCTGTCTTGACCGCGGCGACGTTGAGATCGGAACACACCGACTCGATCTGCGCCCGAACGATCCAGGTGGGCAGTTGAAACGCGTCTTGAACCCCGAGTGTGTTCTGCGCGGTGACAGCGGTGATGACGGTCGCGGCGTAACAGCCGTAGAACTGCGAGGCAGCCTTGAGGTCGGCCTGGATGCCGGCCCCGGCGGAGGAATCGGATCCCGCAATCGAAAGGACGACGCGCACGGAATGCTCCCGCGTGTGGGCGGTCGACTGTCTTGCGGGTGGGCCTGATGGCTGCTGCGCTTGCTCCCTGCGCCGGCATTACCCGGATCAGGTTCAGCGGGTGTGTTCTCAGGCCCGAACCCCGTGTGTTAACGGTCGGACCACCCCGGCTTCAATCTTCCATCAGGTTAACACATCGGCGGTGCACCGCCTGCCGGCCTATGGCGCAGACGGGGGCTTGCTATTCCGATTCGCGCTTGCGCCGAACGATGACTGGTGACCACTGGAAAATGCGGACTCCGACCAGCGTCCCGAAGCCATTGATGCCGCCGATCGAAATCAGGCCGTAGCTTGCGACTCCGCCAAATGAAATCACGCCGATCGAATTGAATCCACCGACTGCCACGAGCCCGATGGAGTTCGCCCCGCCGATCGAAACGATCCCGATTGCGTTCCAGCCGCCGATCGCGATGATGCCGATCGCGTTGGCGGATCCGACGGCAAACAGTCCAACTTCTGAGACGGGGACATCGTCGAGTACGCCCCATTGGGTCAATCCGAAGAGAACGACAAACCCTGCCGCCATGATCATGCCCCAGAGGAACGTGATTCCCTGTCGCGACTGATCGTCGTGCTCATTCACCGCCGCGTCCCTGGCTTCCGACATTGCGAACTCTTTCACCGTGCCGTATTCGCGGCAAGATAAACGAACGAGGCCGCCCTCCACTTGAATTGAGGGGGCGGCCTCGTTGGGTGCGAACTAGTGAGTTGGGTTAGTCGTCGGAGACGAGCACCAGAGTGCCGGTCGTGGACAGCGAACCGCCCGTGCCGTTGACGATGCAACTGCGCGCGCTGGTCTGCTTGCCCGGGTCGCCGGAGAATCCGCCATCCTCGGCGGTGCCGGAGAGCTGGCGGTAGGCCTCGACCAGGAGCTGCATGCCGTACATGCCGGAGTGGTTGAAGCTCAAGCCGCCGCCGTTGGTGTTGATCGGCAGGCGTCCGCCCGGCGCCGCGTCGCGGTCCTTCCAGAGCTTGAAGCCCTCGCCCGCAGGGGCGAGACCGAGCATCTCGGCGGTGATTCCAGCCGTGACCGTGAATGAGTCGTAGATCATGGCCATTTCCATGTCTTCGGGACCCATGCCAGCCATCTTGTAGGCCGTGGCGGCCGAGCGTGAGGCCGACGTCTGCGTGAAGTCGCCCATCTCGAGCATGTTCCAGTGCGAGATCGACTCGCCCGCGCCGGCGATCCAGACCGGAGGGGTCTTGGACGTCTTGGCCAGCTCGGGGCCGGTGATCAGCACCGCGCCGCCATGGTCGGTGACCAGGCAGACATCGAGCAGCTTGATCGGCCAGGAGATCGGGCGGGAGTTCATCACCGTGTCGACGGTGATCGGTCCACCGAAGGTGTGGCCGCGCTTGCCGCCGCCCCATTCGCCCTTCTCCAGCGGCGCCAGGCCGCCCTCGCCCGCCTTGCGGTACATCACCGCGCGCGGGTTAAGCGTCGCCCATTCGCGGGTGACAACCGCGATTTCGGCGAAGTCTTCCTGCGTCGTGCCGTATCGGGCCATGTGCCGGTTGAGCGCGTGCGAGTACGAGGTCGGCGCGCCGCCCAGGCCGTAGGCCGAGGTGTGCTGTGTCCCCGGGTCCCAGGGGTCGCCGGCGCCGCCGGCTCGGCCCGTGCCCTTGCCGCCGGTAAACCGCTGGCTGAATCCCATCTCGCCGTGCGTGACAAGCGCCACGTCGATCACTCCAGCGTGAATCGCAGCCAGCGCGTGGTGGACGTGCATCTCGAATGAACAGCCGCCGACGGCGGTCGTATCGATGTACTTGGGGTGCAGACCGAGATACTCGGCAATTTGCGGTGACCAACCGGCAGAGAAGATGCCGTCGATAGCGGAGATCGGAATCCCCGTCATATCGGTCACGTTCTTGATCGCTTCGATGTGCAGGGTCAGCGACGACTTCGCCGTCTGCGGGTAGCCAATGTCGTTCGCTTCGGCGGCGCCGACGATTGCGGCGGACCTTGATGCTTCACCAGGCATATTGTGCTCCTGTGTTACCTATCTCGTTTGTGATGCGTCTGGTGGGCGCTTAGACAGGCCGCCAGAAGGGGATGTGGACGTCCTCGGAGGCTGCTTCGAACTCGATCTGGACTGCGCCACCGATCTCAATCGATTCGGGGTCGTTGGGGTCGACGCCCTTGAGCACGGTCAGCATCCGGTCGCCCTCGGCCAGGTCGATGTAGGCGGAGACGTATGGGACCTCATCGCTCCAGCCGCGCGCAACGAGTCCTCGGTTGTGCTGAACGGCGAAGGTGTGGATGGTGCCCTTGCCGGTCGCCTCGACCCACTCGATGTTCATCGAGTGGCAGAACGGGCAGATCACCCGCGGGTACCAGTGGACTCGGTTGCAGTCGGAACAACGGGGGAGCATCAGCTTCCCCGCTTTCGCCCCGTCCCAGAACGGCTGTGAGACCGGGTCGGGACTCGGAATGGGCTTGGTGTACTCGGCCACCGCGCTCCCCTCTCAACAATTGCTTGTTCGGCCGCACGGCATCGTGCCGCGCGTGCATAACTTAACCACGTGATTTCGTTCACGCAGCCCGCAGTGTATCAGCGACTTCTCAGCCTCCTGAGAAAGCAATCCTTGCCCGGATGAATCGGGTGAACAGATACGGAATTCTCGGATATCTCCTTCAGACACTGGAGGACCTCTTGGCGACGGGTGTTAGGACAGTGGTTGCGTGTCCGGCGGTCGAAGAACACGGTTATGCTGAAGATGCAGCGCGACACCAGGATTCTTGGTGGTGGAGGTGGCTGGCAATGACAACTGGCGAAGACTCGAGACCGGCGACACTCTCTGAACTGCAAATGGTCCGCGATCAGCTCAACGGGCGAATTGACGATCTCCGGGAACAGCTCAACGGCAGGATCGAAGACCTGCAGAGAATGATGTTGTGGGGGATGGGCTTGCTGGGGGCATTGATGATCGCTTTGATAGGCGCCGTGCTCAGCGGGGCGTGATACCGCAGGATCCGGGCATCAGAGTCGCGATGTTCCCAGGAGTCAAAGACGGCGGCTCCCGGACCGGTTGGTCGCGAAAGCCGCCATTAGTTGGCCGGGGAGAGTTGGCGGGGCATGAGGCCGGTGGCGGCGACACAGATGTGCGATAGGTTGCGGGCGTCGGCGAGGTGGGCGAGGCGGTTGATGAAGGCTCTGTATTAGATGGGGGTGGGCATGGGTGGGTCTTCCTGGCTATTTGGCACGTGTGTTCTTATATTAGCGAGTTTGCGTGGTTGGGAACATTGCCGGAGCGCAGTACGTTTCTATCTGTATGCGAGTCCTATGTCTGTACTGTGCGTTGTTTCTGGCCGTGGTGGTGGCCGCGTGTGGAGGCGACGAGCCGGTTTCGGTGTCCGAGCCTCAGACGCAGACGCAGCGGGCGTCGAAACCGGTTGCGCAGCAGGAAGCTCCAGGGCAATCAGCCGCCCAGGCATCGAGGCGGCCTGGGGATGTCGACCGCGCAGCAGAGTCAGAAGCAGAGCCAGCGGCCGCGGATGAGCCTGAGGATGCGCTGCCAGCGGAGGCGTCGACTGCGGAGGAGACGGCGCAAGTCTCAGAACAGCCATCACCCGAGGCAGCGCCCGCACGGACTGACGATCAGGCTGAGGAGGCTAGGCCGGAACCCAGGCAACATCCCCTGGATCGGACCGATGTGCCCGCTGCTGTTGTGCAGGACGCCGATGTACGGATGCGGCCGGGGTTGGCCTGGCCGGTTATGGATCGGCTGGAGTCCGGGGCGTCAGTGGCGGTCCTACAACACGCCGACGGTTGGTACCGGATCAGATTCGGCGGAGATTTAGAGGGCTGGATCCGCACGACGATGCTGGATCTCGGGAGGGTCGAGCAACGGCAGGTGCTAGAAAAGCCAGCGCCTCCGCTGATCGCCGAGTGGCGAGGCGTGGAGTACGGGGTGATGGGGCAGTCGGCAGACGGCGCGGAAGTCCGGCTGCTGAAAATTGAGGACGACACGTCAACAATCACCGGCGCGCCGATCGACGAGGTGAACCTGCCGGCTGGCGACGTCACGCTGCAAGACCTGCCCATTCTGATTGGCGATGAGACGGTCATCTTCCCCGGAGATGACTTTCGCGTCGGGCAGGGGAAGATTCTACCGAGAGCGAACGAGTGGATGTGGCTGCCCTGGGGTTGGCTGCTGGCTCACAACGACACCCACATCTGGCAGTGGCGTCCGGAGACGGATGAGTTGGAATTCATCGCGCGTCCGCCCGGCTTTGCGAAGTTGTCGCCGGATGGTCGGTATCTGGCGATCGCTGATCTGTGCGCTCGTGATCTTGATTGCGGTCGAGACAATAGTGTGCTGATCATTCCGCTTGACGGAACGCAGCGCATCGCCTTTGTTGAGGATTTCAGAACATTGGAGGTGGCGTCATCCCTCGGTATGACATCCAGCGGGTGGAACGCGAACCTAAAGTGGTCGAAAAACAGCAAAGCAGTCATGCTCCGAATCGCCTTGTTCGACAGAGGCCAGGAACCACGTTCCCCTACGACGCTCCTGTTCCACGATGAAGGTCACATGATCCGACTCGACCCATTCTGGAGTCGTGAGTTTCGAGGACGAGCGTGCCGTGTGGATCCACCATTTGCTGACGGCTACTTCAGCACGTGGGAGTTTCACGGCGACGACACGATTGCGACTGCTGCCTTGTGCGTGGATATCAAGGGCGATCTAGATTTGCACACATTGGTGTTCACATTCACTGGCGAATTCCTTCGATTTGAGCCATTTGAATCTGGAGGGAGCAAGGATGAAGACGTTGCTCGTATACGGTCAGTAGAGGGAGGCGACACGCTTGAAGAGCCAATCTATATCGCGTGGTCACCGTTGCGGCGACACGCCATGGTGGTTGAGGAATCGACAGGGCGAGCTTGGCTATACAGTGCCCGACAACACGACCTTCGCGCTGTTGTTGTGTAGTCCAGTCAGCGATCAACCGGAACGCAGATATGGCCGCCGTTCGATCCGAGCATGGACCGTGAAAGACCCAGGCTGGTTGTCTACTGGTCCAAGGAAGAGCAAGCTCTCGTATTGGCCGTTTGGGACGTCTACGCGATCGACTTCATTCACGGTGCGATGCTGCTCGATCTGTCGACTGCGAGAGGAGTGGAACTTGACTTTGGCAGCAAGCCGTGGACCCATTGGCAGCGAGCTGCAGCTTGGAATCCAACGGGTGACTCAATTCAAATCACACTGAGGGGAGAGAGCGTACTCCCTGAACTCCTGGTCAACGGTCTGTACAATTTCCGGGTGTTGATAGTCGGACGTGGTGGCGAAGTGGACCGTGAGCTCATTGCAGCGGCCAGCTGCCGAAACCACGACTCATATGAATCTGTACCGAGGCACCGTGCTGATTGGTCTCCCAACGGCAATCTGTTTGCGGTCGGCGGCCATGAGCCGCACGGCTTGTTTGCCTGTGCACGAGGGGAGTAGCGGAGGTTGCGTCCGGCAGGCAACCGAAAGGGCGACCACGAGGGTCGCCCTTACAGTTGCTTCCTGGTCCGTGAGCCGCCTTAGAGACCGCGGAAGAAGGATTCGCTGAACATGCTGTAGACCGGCGACAGCGAGTGGGCCACTGCATGGCCGGGTCGCAGTCGCTGAACCTGCTTGACGCGGTCGGCGACCTTGGCGACGCGCTGGCGGCGCGCCTGCTTGCGCTCCTGCTCCTGCTGGCTCATCCATCGACGCCGGGCGATTTCGCGCATGTACGTCTCCTTGAGCTGCGGCTGAACCAGCGCGTAGGGATTCGAGTCAGGCATCGCATTCATGACGTCACACTCCTCTGATCTGCTTGGAGTCCGGCGAGCTGCCCTGCGCCGCCCTTCCGTTGTCTCCATTCCCGACGTTATGCAGATCAGCGGTCCGCGACATCAAGGAAATGTCAACGGACGATAAAGCGCATACTTGCCACAGTTCAGCTGACAACCACGAATCAGACTGGCGGTACCCTGCTCGACAGACCATCAGATTCGACCCGCGAGCGCCCTGCTTGACCCGCGGGAAGCAGCCCTGGAGCCCCTCATGCTGAAGCAGTTCGCCGTCCCCGAAGAGATCGCCGTTCGCATCCCCGGTGACGCAATGCACGGCGCCGTACACGAGATCTTCACCCGGATGGGCATGCCCGAGGACGACGCCACGCGCAGCACCGACACGCTGCTCTACGCCGACCTGCGCGGGATCGACTCGCACGGCGTCTCCAACATGCTGCGCGCCTACGTCGCCGGCTTCAAATCGGGCGATATCAATCCCACGCCCGACTGGAAGCTGGAGCGCGACGCCCCGGCCGCGGCGACGATCGACTGCGACCGCGGCCTCGGACTCACGCTCGGACCGCAAGCCATGGAGATCGCAATCGAGAAGGCGCGCAACTGCGGCGTCGCCACTGTCGTCTGCAACAATGGCCGGCATTTCGGCGCGGCTGCCTATCACGCGCAGATGGCGATCGAGCACGACATGATCGGCCTCTCGATGACGGTCGGCGGTCTGCTCGTCGCGCCGACGCATGGCGCGCAAGCGATGGTTGGACTCAACCCGCTCAGCGTCGCGGCGCCTGCCAATGAAGAGGCTCCGTTCATCTTCGACGCCTCGATGTCATCGGTTGCCGGCAACAAGATTCGCCTGGCGCAGCGCCTCGGAGAGGACCTGCTGCCCGGCTGGGTCGCCAGCGCCGACGGCACACCGATCATGGAATCGGGCCCAACGCCCGACGAGTTCCTGATGCTGCCGCTCGGCGGCACGCGGGAGATCGGTTCGCACAAGGGCTACTCGCTGGCCATGTCGATCGACATCCTCAGCGGGATCATGGCCGGCGCCGGATCGGCGCTGCATCGATTCAAGGGCGTCGGACACCACTTCACGGTCTTCAACATCGCCGCCTTCACCGATGTCGACGAGTTCAAGTCCAACATGGACCAGTACCTGAAATCGCTACGGGAGACGCCGACGGCGCCGGGTGAGGAGCGCGTGATTTACGCGGGACTCGAGGAGCATGAGGCGGAGATCGATCGTTCCGAGCGCGGCATCCCCTATCACCCCGAGGTGATCGAGTGGTTCCGCTCAGCGTTCACTGATCTCGGACTCCGCGACCACTTCGCCGGCCTCGCCTGATTCGGCGCGAAGCTGCGAAACGGCGTATTCGCGAATGGCGCCGCCCACCACGTAGGCGCTCCAGGCAAACAGCGCTGCGTTCATCGCCCAACCGAGCGGCCATCTGAGGATGGCGTAGGTATTGGCGTCGACGCTGTCCAGCAGCCAGAGCCGTAGCACACCGGCCAGCAGGATCTTGACGGTCCAGACGGCGGTCACCTTCATCCAGATCTTGTGGTCGCCGGGCAACTTGTCCGCGACTTCCGGCATCAGTTCACGGATCACCGGGCTGATGATCGGCCGACGCATGAACAGGCTGATCGCAAAGATCGTCCCGACGATGAAGTCTTCGATCGGATCGGAAGCCCAGAAGATCTTGCCGTCGTCCCAGATCAGACCGGCGATGCCAAAGGCGATGATGACCGCGAGGCCCAACACGGCCAGACGAAACACGACCTTGTGTTGCGGTCGCAGCCGGCGCTGAACAAAGAAGACGACGACCGCGGCGATCACCGCCGCTGCGATTGCCGGACGGACATCCCAGACGCGGTCGAAGAACAGATAGAGCGCGACCGGCGCAAAGCCCAGCAGGACAACCGGATCAACCTGGGGGAAGCGCTCGATCTTCTGCAGCCACTCGGGAAGCTCCGGCTCGGCCGGCTTCTGATCGCGTTGCATAGTGCTCCGACCTCCCCCTCTGGGGGAGGTGCGCCGTAGGCGCGGAGGGGGCCGCCCGCCATCCGCCAACTGAGTGAACCTCTGAACAACCGGCTCCGCCGGCCAAACGGGACCCCCTTCAGCCTTCGGCAGCTTCCCCCGCGAGGGGGGAAGCGGGGATCGGAATTGTTCAGCGGATGCTTAGTGCTTCCAGAGCGGAGAGGCGACGTTGATTGAGACACCAGCCGCCGTCTCGCAGACGGCGCGGATCGTAACCGTCTGCACAATATCGGCCTCGGGCGATGAGCGTGGGTGCTGGTCGGGGTACCAGTTGACCTCGGCGATTCCCCACTCGTCAGAGTCGACCGTGCGCTCACGACCGCCGGCCGAGGCCAGGGTTCCGGGACCATCAACGATCGTGAAGGCGACCGACGCGCCGCCCAGCGATCCTTCGCGGCTGCTGATTGACGCCGACACCATCCGGTAGCCGACCTCGCCGCGGTCAGCCATGCGCACGCTTATTTCAATGTTGTCTTCGGGCATCAACCCACTCCTGATTTGCTGAATGATCTCAGACTATCAGCGACTTGCCATCGACCTGTAGTGCTCCCGTCCCCGCCACCGAGCGGGGACCCGCTCGGCCCACGCCTGCATCCACCGCGAGAGGGAACAGGTCCCCGCTCGGTGGCGGGGACGGGGACGTACCGCATCGGCGGCCAAGCATCCGATATGGTCAGCAGGACAACTAATTCCAGATCACTTGCGGAGCCGCCCCATGGTCCGAACCGAAGACATGCACCCCGACATGGCGAAGAATCTGCTCAGTCTTCCGCTCCCAGAGATCGAGCCCCAGCCATGGATTACGCCCAAGCCGTTGGCGGAATTGACCATCGCGATCGTCACGACCGCCGGTTTGCACTCCCACGACGATCGGACGTTCAATCCGGGTTCGGTGGAGTACCGTCTGATTCCCGGCGAGATCGACTTCAACGACCTGCGGATGTCGCACATGTCCGTGAACTTCGACCGTTCGGGATTCCAGCAGGACATCAACACGGTCTTCCCGCTTGAGCGTTTGCGCGAGCTCGCGGAACAGGGTGTGATCGGCGGCGTCAGCCGCTATCACTACTCGTTCATGGGCGCGCAGCCGGAGCCGACTCGGCTTGAGAAGACGGGCGAGGAGATTGGCCGGCTACTGGCCGAGGACGGAGTTGATGCCGCGTTCCTGACACCCGTTTGACCGTTCTGCACGCGCTCCGTGTGTGCGCTCAGCCATTACATCGAACGCGGCAGCGATGGCCGCGTCGCGACGACCGGCGTCTCGCTGATTCGGGCCCACCCAGAGGGCATGAAGCCGCCGCGCTCGCTCTGGGTGCCGTTCCCCTTGGGACGGCCGCTCGGCTCGCCCGACCAGCCCGACTTCCAGCGCGATGTGCTGAAGTCTGCTCTGGATTTGCTGGAAACCGCGACCGAAACGACCATCGCCGACTACCCGCACGACGCCCCGACCTCCGGCGACGACCCATGGGCCTGCGCCGTCGCATTGGCGCCGCCGGAGCCCGCCAACGAGTCCGAGGCGCTGCGCGATCAGTTGGTCGAGGAGATTCGACAGCTTGCGCCGTGGCACGCGGAGCAGATCAAGCGACGCGGTCGGACCACAATCGGGATCAGCGGGGCAGCCGTCGAACAGATCGAAGACCTGGCGACACTAGTCGCGGACTTCGCCACCGGCGCAGAGCCGTCGGACGGCCCATCCGACAGTGAAGTCGACTGGAATCATCCAATGCCGTTGAGGCTAAAGTTCGCCTCCGACGACCTGCGTGCCTTCTACCACGAAGCCGCCACCGCCCAACCGGGCGCCAACTACCCGACCGACGCCGACCTCAACGACTGGCTCTTCAACCGAACCCTCCTGGGAACGGTGCTCCGCCAAATCGTCGGCAGAATGCGGCAGAGCGAGGATCGCCGGGTGTCGGGCCTGGTAATCGGCATGATTCCGGCAGGGTTTGCCCGAGCGCGATAAAAGCTTTGCGGAGTGCTAGCGATCCCAGCGCTCCCCCTCTGGAGACCTTCGCAAAGCTCACAAATCCCCTCTCCCCCCTTGCAGAGACCTTTGAAAAACTCATGATTCCCCTCTCCCCCCCTTGCGGGGGGAGATGTCACGGAGTGACAGAGGGGGGGTCCGCCGCCAGCAACCAGATAGGCCTTGAGATGGGGAGCCCGCCCTCTGCCTTCGGCATCTCCCCCGCAAGGGGGGCGAAGGGGACTCATTCAAAGGTCTCCTTGCGGGGGGAGATGTCACGGAGTGACAGAGGGGGGTCCGCCGCCAGCAACCAGATAAGCCTTGAGAGAGGGGAAGCCCCCCCTCTGCCTGCGGCATCTCCCCCGCGAGGGGGGAGAAGAGGACTTACGCAAAGCTCTCCCCGAGGGGCAGAGCTCCATTTGACAAGCCCTACCCATGCGGACGCAGAGGGTCGTCCTCGTCGAAGGGATCGGTGAATTTCATCCCAACTAATGACAGGTCGCCCTGAAGATCCTCGCCGGCGGGTGTAAAGCCGAGCGAAAGCCAGGTGATGATCCTCGTAAAGGCGGCCAACGACTCCGACTGCGAGAACGTGCAGTGGCCGCCACGACGCACCGTCTGGATGACCAGGTTCTGTTCCCAGCCCGACTCGGTCACCAGCCGCTGATAGTCGCGATCCAGGTGAATCGGCGTGAACAGGTCGCCGGTGGTCTTCATCGCCAGCATCGGGACTTGCAACTCGCCTGTTGGCACGCCGACACCGGGATCCATCCGGCGCTCCGGACTTGATGTCACCCTGATCACCTCGGCGTTCAACCGCTCAAGGTCGATCCCTGCCGATGGATCAGCGGCATAGATGTGCTCACGTGTATCGGCCGGTGGCATGTCGTCAGACACCGCGATTACGCTGCCGGGATCGAACGGGCTGGCGCCGATGATGTTTGGCCAGAACGTCACTCCGAGGCCAAAGGCGATATTCCACTGCTGTCGGAGTCCGTCTTCGAAGCCCCAGCGATCGCCGCCGGTGAAGTCCTTGATCAGCGCCGCAAACTGCTCGCCTTTCGGCGTCAGCCTCAAACCGGTGTCGTCGGCCTCTCCCAATGCCCGAGCCCAGGCAATCATTCCAGCCGGATCCATTTGATCAGGCGCGTATCCGATCAGCCAGTGGGCCAGGGCGTGCCAGGCGACGGTGTAGTCAACGACCCAGACATTGCCCATCGCCGGACACATCGCCAGGGCGGCCGTTACTTCGTCGGGAAACTCCTGCGCCATCAACTGTGCCGTCGCGCCGCCCATTGATCCGCCGGCGATATAGGTCCGGCGGGCCGGACGAGCGATCTCCGCGACACGATCCTTAACACGCAATAGATCATCGACGCCGACGCCGGGCACGTATCCATTGACTCGGTATGTGGATGTCGCCCAACCGTATCCCTGGCCGATGATCACGTCGCGGGCCGGTATCTCGTCGAAGGTCAGGCGACGGCTGAAGCCGGTGCCTTCGTCGTTGAGACCACGGAATCCATGCGCCCAGAGCACGAGCTCGCCATTCCATTGTTCCGGCAGCTCGATGCGATATCCCGCGCCTTCGATCACGCCGAAATCGCCGCGCGCACCGTCGAGCGGATCGAAGTCCGGATCTTCTAGCTCATACCCCTCGGCAACCACATCCGGGACCAGCATCCGGCGTTCGGCGGGAGGCTCCGGCTGTGCGACCTGTTCCGCTTGCTGCTCCTGTTGTTGAACAGGTTGGACTTGCTGCGCCTGCTGTTGGGCCTGCTGAGCGGGAGGCAGCGAGTGTTGATCGGATTGTTGCCTGGCTGCCGCTGCCGAGGTCTGCTGAATCTGTTGCTGAGGTTGTGACTGGACCTCCGTAGCCGCAACAGCTGGCTGAGCCTGTTGACGGGACTCCGAGGGCGCACGTTGCGTCGGCGTCGGTTGGCCGCTGTCGTCGTCCTCGCCGCAGCCCACGAGCGCCAGAAAAAAAGCGCTACCGCTCGCCAGGCCCAACCGCCGAACGAAGTCCCGTCGGCTAAGTGTCATATGCAATTGCCCAAGTACCTATGCGCCGCTATGTTCGGTATCGACGGTATCGAACATTTCTCCCGACTGGGCACAACTGGCTGGCGACAATGAACATCCACGAGTATCAGGCCAAGCAATTGTTCAAGGCGCACGGCGTCCCTGTTCCCGGCGGCGGAGCCGCCACGACCGAGCGCGAAGCACGCGCGCTGTTGCAAGAGCACGGCCCTAATGTCGTCGTTAAGGCGCAGGTCCACGCCGGCGGGCGAGGCAAGGGCCGGATTGTCAAGCGCGACCGCGCGAGCCGGATGTACAACGACTTGGCCCGCGAACCCGAGCGCAGCGAAGGCCAGATCGCGGGCCGCCGCCGTGGCGGGGTCCGACTGGCCAGCGGCGTCGAGGAAGCGCTCAAAGAATTCCGTCCGATGATGGACAAGGACAGCCGTCTGGTCAGCGTCCAGACCGGCCCCGACGGCGCGCCGATCTCGGCGGTGTTGATTGAACAGCAGACCTCGATCGCCAAGGAGTACTACTTCTCGATCCAGGTAGATGGGGCCAACGGGCAACCGCTGATCGTCGCGTCCGCCGAAGGCGGACAGTCGATCGAAGAGGTCAACAGGAAAAACCCACGAGCAGTCCTGCGAGTGCCGGTCGATCCGGTCGAGGGATATCCCGCGTTCCGTGGACGCTCGCTCGCGAGCCAGCTTGGCCTGCCATCCTCGGCCATCCGCCCGGCCGGCGAGATGTTCGCCAATCTTTATCGCGTCTTCACCGAAATGGACGCAACGCTGGTCGAGGTCAATCCGTTCGTCCTGACCTCCGAGGGCACGGTCATGGCCATCGACGGTAAGGTCGGTCTTGACGACAACGCGTCCTACCGGCACGGCGGCTACGAGGAATGGCGCGACCGCTCTCAGGAGAATCCGACCGAGATTGAGGCCGAAGAGGCCAACATCGGTTCCTACATCAAGCTCGACGGCAACATCGGCTGCGTCGTCAACGGCGCCGGCCTGGCCATGGCCACGATGGACACGCTCAAGCTGTACGGCGGCGAGCCGGCCAACTTCCTCGACATCGGCACGGTCAACCGCAAAGACCGCGTGATCGAAGCCTTGCGGATCATCGTCAACGACCCCGACGTGAAGGTGATCTTCATCAACATCTTCGGCGGACTCGCGCGCGTGGATATCGTTGCCGAGGGCGTCGTTGACGCGGTCACGGAGCTCGACATCCGGCAGCCGCTGGTCGTGCGGCTGAACGGCTCCAACGTCGAGGAAGGCCGCCGAGTGCTGCACGATTCCGGCATCGACATTCAGACGTCGGACGAACTTGGTGACGCGGCCGAGCTCGCGGTCGAGGCGGCCAAGTCCGGCAAGCGCCGAACACGGTCCAACAACTAGCAAACGGTTCGTAGCTGGGTTCGAACAGCATCGAACAAATCCGAACAAACCCGAACAAGACCGAACACTCCCGAACGAGGAACCGGCGCATGAGCATTCTTCTCAACAACCGCACCCGACTGATGATCCAGGGCCTCGGTAACGAGGGTCAGAACCAAATTCGACGCTCTCTCGACTACGGCACGAAGGTGGTCGTGGGCGTGCATCCGGGATTCCGCGGTGGCGAAAACTTCGCCCACGCCAATCACATCTTCCCGGTCTATGCCACGGTCACTGAAGCAGTTGAGAAGACGCAGGCCAACTGCTCGATCATCTACGTGCCCGCCCCCGGCGCGGCCGACGCGATCCTCGAGAACATCGCTGCTGAGGTGCCGCTGATCGTCTGCATCACCGAGGGCGTGCCGGTCCACGACATGATCCGCGTGCGCACCGCGCTGGCCGGCTCCAAGAGCAAACTGATCGGCCCCAACTGCCCGGGGATCATTCAGCCGGCGTCGAAGTGCCGCGTGGGGATTCACCCACCCGATGTCTTCATGTCCGGCAACGTCGGCGTCGTCTCGCGCTCCGGCACGCTGGTCTACGAGGCGGTCGATCAGTTGACCCGCGCGGGCATCGGCCAGTCGACCTGCGTTGGGGTTGGCGGCGACCCGATCATCGGTGAACAACAACAGGCCATCCTGCGCCGATTCCAGAACGACCCCGACACCGACGCCGTCGTGCTGATCGGTGAGATCGGCGGACTGGCCGAACAGGCCGCGGCCGCGTACATCAAGCGCAGTATGACCAAGCCGGTCGTCGCATTCATCGCGGGCGCGACTGCGCCTCCAGGACGGCGGATGGGACACGCCGGCGCCATCATCGAGGGCGAGGCCGGCACCGCCGAAGCAAAGCTCGCCGCGCTCGAAGCAGCCGGAGCGGTGATCTCACGCAGCCCCGCAGAGATCGGCTCGACGATGCGCCGCGTTCTCGAAGAGGCGGACAAGTACCAACCTCCAGGCGCAGCGGAGTAGGCAAGCTTCATGAGCGACGATCCGCTCAGTCCAAAACGACAGGGCCAGATCGCCGCCAAAGCCGGATTCCTCGCCCCGCTGGTCGGAATCGCGCTGATGGTCATCCTCAGCCTGACGATCGATGTCGTGGTCGGCGTCATCGTCGGCGCCGTTGCCGTGATCGTGCTGGTTCCGCTCATACACAGAATCCTCAATCGCCGCCGCGACCAGTCCTGATCACGCTTGACGTGGTCGGCGAACACGCTGGAGCAATCCGGCTCTACGGGCGCCTGGGCGATCGAATCAGCAAGACGGCATTGCGATCTTGAAAGCGTCTTAAAGGCCGCCCGATATCGATCTCCGTCATACCCGCGCTCCGCCGCGAGTATCTCGCAGTGCTCGTCACGAAAGCCAGGAGTCGGCTGAGCGATTGAAACGGGCGCGGTTCCTCAGGTTCGAGCGTCGGCGCCGGACTCGTCGAGATTCCCGCGACAGGGCGCGGGAATGACGAATCTTGCAGATCTGAGACACCCGTTTAGTCATCTTCTTCGTCCTCAGGCGGCCAGCACTCGTCGCTGGGATCGGCGTCCGGCGCTTCGTTTCGCTTTTCTTTGCCGATGATTCCGTGCGGATTATCGAGGAAATTTACAACCTCTCGCACCGCATCTGGACCGATCTCTTCCTCGTCAAGGAGTTCCGTGCCATGTAAATCCGTCTCGAAGATCACTAGCCGCACGGGCTCACCTGCGCGTTTGAAATAGCGATTCGACTGCCAGTATGAGCACTGATTCCTGGCCCCGACCATGTACAGCTTGGGTACCTGGATATCGGCGACGTTGGCGAGTCCGTCGAGTCGATCGAAATCATCGCCGCCGCGATCTGAGTCTTTCGGCGCTTTGTTGGGGAAGATGTTGGGACTCGAGATTGCGCTGACTGCGGTGAACTCTGTCCGATAGGCCGCCACCTGCATCAGGCTGGTGCCGCCCATGCTGACGCCAATGCCAAAGATCTGTTCGGCGCCCTCGTCCACCGCGTAGTCAATCGCGGCCTCCCATTCGAGGTAGATATCCGGCACATCCTCGATCTGGCGCTTGCTGTAGACGCAGGGCGTGGCGCCGTGGCAACGGAAGTCCCAGCGCAGCACTCGATAGCCCTCAGTGACGAGGCGCTCGGCGAGCTTGTCCCAGATGCGTCGATTGGTCGGGTTCGTGTTTTTAGTCCGATACATGTGGCCCAGCAGTACCCAGTTTTCGCCAGAACCGTTGACCTCGGCCACGAATCGCGCGCCGTCCTCCGACTTCAGCACGAATGGATCGTTCTCATCGCTTTTCGTCCCCAACGCCAGAGGCACCGCGACGGCCAGAGCAACCACAATCGCGAGGAACGCTCCGATCATCGGCATCCAGCGATTCGACAGCAGCGCCTGCACATGCCTCGGTTCGGGGACGCGGAGCAATCCGCCGAGGTTGCCTACGAGTCTGCTGAGACGTTCCCGCATCATCAAACCACCAATCGCGCAAAGTGCTCCCTGAGCTGCTTAGTACAGTCTTCAGCGCAGCATATGGCTCGCCCGCTGCTAATCTCATAGGTGGAGGGTTCGCATAGTGGCCTAGTGCGCCCGCCTGCTAAGCGGGTTCGGGGGAAACTCCGTCGAGGGTTCGAATCCCTCACCCTCCGCCAGACGAACCGCCACAAACTAGCACCGAGAAATCATGCCTCAGTACCACATCTGGACCGTCGGTTGCCAGGTCAATACGGCCGATTCCGCCAAGCTGGCGGCCGGCCTGCGACGCCTGGGCATGGACCCCACAGATCAGCCCCGCGATGCCGATCTGATCGTGCTCAACACCTGCGCGATACGCCAGCACGCCGAGGACAAAGCGCAGGCCAAGCTCGGCTCACTGAAGCACCTCAAGCGAGCCAACCCCGACCTGCGCATCGCCGTCATGGGCTGCATGGTCGGACCGCACACCGCTCGCGGCGACGACCCGATCACCAAACGGTTCCCCTTCGTCGACGCCTGGGCCCAGCCGCAGCGATTCGATCAGGTCGTCAATCTGCTCGACCTGCCGGGTCTGCCCGAGGTCGAGGATGACGGCGGCGAGTTCTGGCCGGCAGGTTGGGCCGACGTGTTTCCGGATGAGACCCGTCCGACTGCGTTCGTGCCCGTAGTCGAGGGCTGCGACAAGTTCTGCACCTACTGCATCGTCCCGCTGCGGCGCGGACGCGAGCGTTCCCGATCGATCGATGAGATCGCCCGCGAGATCGAGGCGCATACTCAGCGCGGCGTGCGCGAGGTGACGCTGCTCGGACAGACCGTCGAGGCGTACGGCAAGGACCAGCCGCCGGTTGACCCCGACACTGACCACGCCGACCTGTCGGACCTCATGCGCGCCATCCACGACCTGCCCGGCCTGCAGCGCATCCGACAGTTGACCAGCTATCCGCCCGACATGACCGACCGCATCCTCGAAGGCATGGCCGCACTGCCAAAGGTCTGCGAAGCGTTCTCACTGCCGGTCCAGGCCGGATCGGACGATGTCCTGACCAACATGCGACGCGGCTACAGCGTCGTGCAGTTCCGCGAGCGCGTGGACAAGGTCCGTTCGCTCTGGCCGGATGTGAGCATCTCGACCGACGTCATCGTTGGCTTCCCAGGTGAGTCCGAGTCCGATTTCCAGGACACCTATGACCTGCTTGAGGAGCTGAGCTTCGACAAGGTGCATGTCGCCGCGTACAGCCCGCGCACCGGGACCTTCGCTCAGAAGAACCAGCCCGACGACGTACCGCACGAGATCAAGATGGAGCGCTTTCACCGGGTCGAGGAGTTGCAGCGCGAGATTTCGTTCCGGATCAACAATCGCTACTTGCTGAGCGATGTCGAAGTCCTGCTGGAATCGACCAAGCCATCCGACGCCGACGGCATGGAACGTCACACCGGTCGCACCCGAACAATGAAGCTGGTCCACTTCGACGCGCCGATTGGCGAGTATCGGGCAGGCGACATGCTCACCGTTGCTGTCACTCGCGTCGGAGCATGGAGTCTGCAGGGCCAGCCGGCTCTGGGCAGCTTGGCCGGCCAGGCAGCCCTGGGAAGCTTGCAGGGCCAGCCGGCCAAGACATAGTCCGATGACCACCGAGACCACGCGCGCGCACGACACACTACGGACGGATGCGCGACGGCCCGCCGTCGCTGTTCTGGTTGTCATATTCACGGTCCTTGACGGTGCGCTGCAGGTGCTGCTGATCGAGCGATCCGCTCCGCCGGAGGAAGGCCAATGGGCGATCCCCGGAGGCGCATTGCAACACGGCGAGTCGCTTGAGCAGGCGGCTGTGCGCAAGCTGGCGGAGGAGACCGGCGTCACCGATTTGTTCCTGGAGCAGCTCTATACCTTTGGCGACCTCGACCCTGCGTCCGATGACGGCAGCGTCGGCGTGGCCTGGTTCGCGCTGGTCGATCCCTCCCGCGTGCGGCTGGCCCAGCGCACCGCCTGGCGCCCGGCCTGGTGGAACCTGGACCACGTCCCACCCCTGGCGTTCGACAATGAGCAGGTGCTTGATGTCGCCCGCACGCGGCTAATCAACAAGCTTCAATACACCGACGCCGCTTACTCGTTGCTGGCTCCCCAGTTCACGATGCGCGAATTGCAGGAGGTGTACGAGGCGATCCTCGGTCGCCCGCTCGACAAGCGAAACTTCCGCCGGCGCCTGCTGGCAACCGACTTCATTAGCGCCACGTCGGAGATGCGGACCGACGGACGACACCGTCCGGCGCGTCTCTACCAATTCAGCAACCGTTCCTGATCGGCAGCCATATCCGGTCTTATGTCGAGAGCGAATCACTCCACGATCTCGCACGATTCGTTTGTCAACTCTTGACAAGTGCGGCCCAGATTTGCAACACTATTTGTCATTGATAGTGTCACTCTGACACTAAGTAACCGGTCTGAGAGCCAGCCATGACTGAAGCCGTCGTCGTCGAGACCAACTTCGTCCCGGAGATTCTCCCGCCGAACCTGCCCGACGAAGCCTGCGAAACCGACATTGCCACCATCCCGCTCGCCGCCGAGCCGCACCTGCCCGACTGGCAGCCGGAGATTCCGCAGCACTATCTGAAGCTGTCCGGCGACGAGCTCCGAGAGCGGATCCGCGCCGCACGCGCCAAGCTTGGCGACCGACTCGTGATCCTCGGTCATCACTACCAGCGCGATGACATCATCGAGTTCGCCGATTTCCGCGGCGACTCATTCAAGCTGGCGCAGCAAGCAGCCAACAGCTCCGAGGCCGACTACATCATCTTCTGCGGCGTCCACTTCATGGCCGAAAGCGCCGACATCCTGACGACCCCTGCGCAGACCGTCATCCTGCCAAACCTCGCTGCTGGCTGCTCGATGGCCGACATGGCTCGGCCCGAGGACGTCTACGACGCCTGGGATGACCTCAGCGAGGTTGTTGACACGGACCGTGTCATCCCAATCACATACATGAACTCCGCCGCGTCGCTGAAGGCGTTCGTTGGCAAGAACGGTGGAGCGGTCTGCACGTCATCGAACGCGACTGCCGTCCTTGAGTGGGCCTTCGAGCAGGGCGACCAGGTGCTCTTCTTCCCCGACCAGCACCTCGGACGCAACACCGGCAAGCGCCTGGGTATCGACCCGAGGACGCAGACTGCTGTCTGGAGTCCGCGCAAAGCACTGGGCGGCCTGACTGAGAAGCGAATCACCGATAGCAAGATCCTGCTCTGGCAGGGTCACTGCTCGGTCCACATCCGCTTCCGCGTCGAACAGATCGAACGTGCGCGGCAAGAGCACCCTGGCGTCCGCGTCGTGGTGCACCCCGAATGCACCGAACCCGTCGTCGCCGCAGCCGACGCCGACGGTTCAACAGAGTTCATCATCAACTACGTCCGCAACGGGCCTCCCGGCGTCTACGCCGTCGGCACCGAGATCAACCTGGTCCACCGACTGAACGAAGAGGTTGCCCACGAGGGCAAAACCGTCTTCTGCCTCGACCCCGTCATTTGCCCCTGCGCGACGATGTACCGGATTCATCCTGCATACCTGGCCTGGGTGACCGAATCGCTGGTCGAGGGCCGCGTGGTCAATCCGATCACAGTCGACGACGAGACCCGCGAGTGGGCCGGCGTTGCGCTCGATCGCATGCTGGCGATCACTTAGTCGGCCGCGACCCAGCTACGACCCAATACAGACGACGCGATGCGAATCCTGATCATCGGCAGCGGGCTGGCCGGCATCAATGCCGCGCTATTGGCGTCAGAATTTGCCGATGTCACGCTGCTCAGCAAGTCTGCGCTGGAAGAAACCAACACCCAGCGAGCACAGGGCGGTATCGCCGCGGCCGTCACCGCTCTCGACGATCCGGCCATTCATGCGGCCGACACCATTCGCGCCGGCGCCGGACTCTGTGACCCGGTCGCCGTCCAGACACTGACCGCCGACGGCGCGGCGGCTATCGATCGTCTGTTGGATCTTGGAGTCGAATTCGACCGGGACCGAGATGGCCGGTTGGCGCTCGCGAATGAGGGAGCGCACTCCACCCCCCGAGTCCTGCACGCAGGCGGCGACCAGACGGGTCTGCATATTCAGTCCGCCCTCTCGAAGCGCCTGTCGGAGGCCAATGTCGATGTCCGAACCGACGTAGCCGTGACGGACCTGGCGATTGAGGCTGGGCGCTGTGTCGGCGCAATCACCGACCAGCACGAATCCGTCCTCGCCGACGCGGTCATCCTCGCGACCGGCGGCGCGGGCGCGCTGTATCGAACCACAACGAACCCCGCCAACGCAACCGGCGACGGTGTCGCGCTGGCCTTCCGCGCCGGCGCGGTGGTTCGCGATGTCGAGTTTGTGCAGTTTCACCCAACGACGCTGGTCAGCGAGGGCAGCGCATTTCTGATCTCCGAAGCGCTGCGAGGCGACGGAGCGGTGCTGCTTGACGCGGTCGGCGACCAATTCATGACTCAAGTCCATCCCGACGCCGAGCTGGCGCCGCGTTCAGTCGTCGCGCAGGCCATCACGGAGATCATGCGACGCGATGGCACAGACCATGTGATGCTCGACATCTCACACCGCGATCCCGACTACCTGCGTCAACGCTTCCCTGGGGTCTATCGCGGAGCGCTTGAACATGGACACAACATCACAGCCGGCCCGATTCCGATTGCACCTGCGGCGCATTACCACATGGGCGGCGTCTACACGGACATTGATGGCCGAACGACCGTGCATGGACTCTACGCAGCCGGAGAGTGCGCCTCGACCGGCGCTCATGGAGCGAACCGCGTTGCCTCCAACTCGCTGCTCGAGGCAGCGGTCTTCTCGACACGCGCCGTCAATGCGATTCGCCGCGACCCAGGGCGGGCGACAGCGCGCCCGGAGGACGTTCACTTAACTCGCTGGCATCGACTATCTGCCGCACCGTCGTGGGATGACCTGCGCACCACGATGAACGAGTGTGTCGGGATCACGCGAACCGCCAACGGTCTGCAAACCGCCGTTGACCGCTTCGGCGAGTGGTCCCACTCGAGCGATGAGTCGGCCGATCCATCGCTCCCGCTGGCCACGCTCACGGCCCGTCTGATCACCGAGGCAGCGCTGCGCCGAACCGAAACTCGTGGAGCTCACCTGCGTCTTGACCATCCCCAGTCGGACACGGCTTGGCAACAACACAGCTATTGGCAGTTGGCCCACGAATGACCGCTTTAGATCTCACCATCGTCCAACGCCTGGTCGACGCGACCCTCGCCGAGGATCGGGCCGATTTCGACGTCACGACCAGTTCGCTCAGCAGATGGATCGACTGGCGACAGGGCAATGCCCACCTCACGGCGCGCGCCGACGGTGTGGTCTGCGGGCTCGATTTCGCTCTGGCAGCATTCGCCGCGCTCGATCCAGACGTGCGCTTCCTGCCTGAAGTGAGCGATGGCGACCGAATTTCGGCCGGTCAGCAGATCGCCATTGTCGGCGGTCAACTGGATCCTCTGCTGCGAGCGGAGCGCACCGCGCTCAACTGGCTACAGCGCCTGAGCGGGACAGCGACGCTTACTGCTCAGGCAGTCGCCGCCGCCGGTTCACGGACCAAGATTCTCGACACTCGAAAGACCACGCCCGGCCTCCGTCCCGCCGAGCGATACGCCGTACGTTGCGGTGGCGGACTCAATCATCGCGACTCACTGGCGTCCGGCGTGCTAATCAAGGACAACCACATCGCCGCGGTCCGGCAGTCCGGCGGCACTCTCGCCGACGCCGTCGCGGCAGCCATCGCCAACGTCGGTCCCGCCACCGGCGTTGAAGTCGAAGTCGTCAATCTCGACGAGGCGCGTGAGGCTCTAGACGCCGGAGCAAGCTCGTTGCTGCTCGACAACTTCGCGATCGACGACCTGCCACCGGCCGTAGAAGTCGCCCGCGTCTACAACGCCAAGACCGAGGCCAGCGGCGGCATCACGATCGAGCAAATTCCCGCCATCGCCCGCGCCGGAGTCGACTACATCTCTCTGGGCGCACTCACGCACTCAGCTCCGTCGCTCGATATCGCATTGGACATCGCCCTCGAGATCGCACCGGACTAGGGGCTGTTCATAAGGCTCCCTCATATCCGTCTCCACTCCGTCATACCCGCGCTTGCCGCGGGTATCTCGCTGCAAGCAACTCGGATGCCGCTTGGCGGCTGGATGATTGTGGCTGGAAGGTTGGGCGCCTGATGGACGTGGAGTGCAGAACTCGGCGAGATTCCCGCGGCGGAGCGCGGGAATGACGGGAATCGAGTTAGCTGCGACGCGGTCGCTCAAGATCAGCCGAATCAATCACGACGGTGAACGGTCCGTCGTTGACGAGCGCCACCGACATCATCGCGCCAAACACGCCAGTCTCGACCGGGACTCCCTGCTCTCGCAGCGACCCCGCGAAGTAATCAACCAGCGGCTCCGCAGCTTCTGGTCGCGCCGCCCCGGTGAAGCTCGGACGCCGGCCTTTGCGCACGTCCGCGTGGAGTGTGAACTGGCTGACGACCAGTGCCGAACCACGGATGTCCAGGAGGCTCTCGTTGAAGCGACCCTCTCCGTCCGCGAAGATCCGCAGGCCCGCCACCTTCCGGGCCAGCGCTTCGGCTTGCGCCCCTTCGTCGCCCTCGGCGACCCCGACCAGAATCAACAGACCGCGATCAATGGCGCCGACGATTTCGCCGTCGACGGACACTGACGCCTGTGTCACGCGCTGCAACACGATCCTCATGGACGGGGCCCTGAAGAGCTGCTTCGTGAAGAAATGCTGGGATTGAGGAGGCTAGTCCGCCGCAGCGGCCGATGCTTCTCGCTCGCCGGAGTCGGATTCGCTCGAAGAGTCGCCATCCGACTCGGACCTGCCGTCCGACTCAGAGCCGCCGTCTTCGCCGCGATCTTCGTCGCGTCGCGACTTCCAGTTGCTCTTCCTGCTATCGGTCGAGTACCAGCCGGAACCCTTGAAGACGATCGCTGGGGCGACCGGGATTCGCTGGAGGGTGTGCTCGCACTCCGTGCAGGGTTGCTGCGCGGGCGCATTCCATCCCTCCAACTTTTCAACCGTGTGGCCACATTCAAAACACTCGTAGACGTAGCGGGGCACGTACTTCCTCCGCGCAAAAACACCATGCGATATCAGACAACACCTGCAAGTTATCACGAAGCCGGATTCGGTGCGCGTATTGCGACCACACCCCTATACTTGATGCGAATGCCCGCCTGCGGGACCAGTTCGACGTGACTCTACGACTGAACCATCTGAGGAGCCGGATGACGACATCGATCTCAATGCGCGACCTGCTGGAAGCCGGAGTCCACTTCGGTCACCAGACCGGACGCTGGAATCCAAAAATGGCGCCGTACATCTACGGCGCGCGCAACGGCGTACACATCCTCGACCTCGCCCAGACCGTGACCCGGCTTGACGACGCCACCGAGTTCGCGCGCGAACTCTCCGCGTCGGGACAACAGGTTCTGTTCGTCGGCACCAAGCGACAGGCTCAGGATGTGATCCGCAACGAGGCCGATCGCGCCAACATGCCGTACGTGGTCACGCGCTGGCTCGGCGGCACGCTGACCAATTTCCAGACGATTCGCAAGCGCGTTGACTACATGATCGAGCTCGAACGGCGCGAAGAGGCCGGTCAACTCGACCTCCTGCCCAAGAAGGAAGCGCTGAAACTGCGCGACAAGCTCACGCGTCTGCACCGCTACCTGCGCGGTCTGCGCGATATGACCACCTTGCCAGGCGCACTCTTCGTCGTGGATGTCCCGCGAGAACACATCGCAATCGCCGAGGCTCGCCGGCTGAAGATTCCAATCATCGCCGTCTGTGACACCAACTCGGACCCCAACCTCGTCGACTACCCGATCCCGTCTAACGATGACGCGATTCGCGCCGTCCGGCTGCTGACCTCGCAGATTGCCGAAGCGGCGCAGTCCGGCGGCATGATGCTACAGAGCGCAGTTGAGGGTGAAGAAGCCTACGAAGAGATGTCGTCCGCGGAGCCTGTTGCCGCGAACTGAGTCACAAGACACACATCACGCCACTTGCATGCCCACTTGCATGTCCAGTGGCAATCCAACTCCAAGCCCAACCAACTACCTGAGGAGCCAGCAACGTGCCCGTAACGATTGATCAAATCAAGGAACTTCGTGCCGAAACCGGCGCCGGCGTCATGGACTGTCGCCAGGCCCTGACCGAGACGAACGGCGACATCGAACGCGCCCGTCTCGTGCTGCGCGAAAAGGGCATCGCCACTGCCAACAAGCGAGCCGACCGGGCCACCAGCCAGGGGCTGATCCATAGCTACATCCACGGTGGACGCATCGGCGTCCTGGTCGACCTGCGTTGCGAGACCGACTTCGTCGCCAAGACCGAGCCGTTCAAGGATCTCGCTCACGACATTGCCATGCAGATCGCCTCGATGAACCCAACCGCCGTCAGCACCGACGACATGCCGACGGACGCGAGCGAAGACGCCGTCGCGCTGCTCGACCAGGAGTTCATCCGCGACGGCTCGCAGACCATCGCCGACCGAATCAACGATGTGATCGCCTCGATCGGCGAGAGAATCGAAGTGGCCCGCTTCACCCGTTACGAGATGGGCGAGTAGCAGATCATCTTCGACCCGTATCTGTTGGACTCAGCGAATCGGGGCGCGCAGTGACCGACCAACGGCAAACGCCGAGAGTCGTCCTCAAGGTCTCCGGTGAATCGCTACAGGGACAGCGCGACTCCGGAATCGATTCGGATGCACTCAACGAGGTCGCCCGGCAGATTGTCGAATGCCGCAATCGCGGCGTCGAAATCGGCGTCGTGGTCGGTGGCGGCAATCTCTTCCGCGGCCGGCTGGCCAGCGAGCTGGGCATGACTGAGGCGACCGCGCACTACGCCGGCATGCTTGCCACCATCATCAACGGGCTCGCGCTTCAGGACGCGATCGAAGCGACCGGCTGCGAAGTGCGGACGATGTCGGCGCTACAAGTCCGCCAGGTGGCGGAGATCTTCATTCGCCGCCGCGCGATTCGTCACCTGGAAAAGGGGCGCATCGTGCTCTGCGTCGGTGGAACCGGCAATCCCTATGTCACCACCGACACTGCCGCGGCGCTGCGTGGCATTGAACTCGACGCCGACCAACTGCTGATGGGCAAGCACGGCACCGACGGCGTCTATACCGCCGATCCGGCCCTGTATCCCGACGCCAAGCGTTACGCACGACTCAACTATCGGGAGGCGTTGCAGCAGAATCTTGGGGTCTTGATGGACGCCTCGGCGCTGGCACTCTGCGAAGAACATTCGCTGCCCATCGTCGTGTTCAACATCGAAGCGCCTAACGCTATCGTGAGCACGGTGATCGACGGCCCCGACCTTAAACTGGCCGGTACGCGCGTCGATCATGGAGCCACCGTCTTGGCCGGCTGACCATCCCGCCGAACCATCCACAGGAGCGCGACATGTCCGACAACGAGCTCCTTGACCTGGCGTTCGACGACGCGAACTCCCGCATGACCGGCGCGCTGAGCGCACTGCAACAGGACCTGATGGCTGTGCGCACCGGTCGGGCCCACACCTCGCTCGTCGACCAGATGCGAATCAACTATTACGGAACCACCATGGCACTGAATCAACTGGCGACAATCTCCACCCCGGAGGCCCGCCTGATTGCGATTCAGCCGTGGGACAAGAACGCCTTCGACCCGATCACCAAAGCCATCCAGACCTCCGACATCGGAATCAATCCACAGTCCGACGGCATCCTGATTCGGCTCGCGTTGCCCGAGCTGACCGAGGAGCGAAGACGTGACCTGGTCAAGGTGGTGCACCAGAAGTCTGAAGCGTCGCGCGTTGCTATCCGCAATGTGCGACGCCACATCCACGACGACCTCCGCCATATGCAGCGAGATGGCGACCTGTCCCAGGACGAGGAACACCGAGCAGAAACCCAACTCGACACTCTGACCAGCCAGTTCATCGCTAAAGTTGATGCTGTGGGCAGTCAGAAGGAGCAAGAGCTCCTCGAGGTTTAGTACGTGTCAAATCGATCCGGTTCTACCATCACTCTGCCAACCAGTCACGCCGTCATCACACCCTCCACCAATGGCGTCCACGCCGCGGAGAGCTTGGCTGAGGCTCACATCCCCGAGCACGTCGCCGTCATTATGGACGGCAATGGTCGCTGGGCAGCTCAGCGCGGGCTGCGCCCAACCGACGGGCACCGCGCCGGAACTGAGAACATTCGCGCCGCCATCGAGTCCTTCGCCGAACGCGGCGTCCGCTGTCTCACGCTGTTCGCCTTCTCCACCGAGAACTGGAAGCGCCCGCGGCCCGAGGTACGGGGACTGATGCGCATCCTCTCCTCGACCATCGACCGCGAGGTCAAGCCGCTGCACGAGGCCGGCGTCAAGCTGCAATACATCGGCCGAATCGATGCACTCGACGCTCGCCTCCGCCGCAAGATCGACGAAGCGATCCAGCTGACGCAACACAACAACCGGATGACCGTCTGTGTCGCCTTCAACTACGGCGCCCGCGCGGAGCTCGTCGATGCAGTGCGCCGCATCGTCGCAGATGGCGTCCGGCCGGAAGACATCAGTGAACGCACCCTCTCCGACTACCTCTACACCTGCGAGCTGCCCGACCCCGACCTGATCATCCGCACCGGCGGGGATCAACGCATCTCCAACTTCCTGCTCTGGCAGGCCGCCTATGCGGAGTACGTCTTCTCCGACACCTTCTGGCCCGATTTCCGCGAGCAAGACGTGGATCATGCCCTGGCCGAGTACGCGAATCGGACCAGAAACTTCGGCGGACGACCCGCCAATGGCGATTAACCCACCTCACGCAAGACGACAAGAAATCATGGCGCCCGGCCCGGGCGGTTGCTACGCGCTCGTCTTTACGGTGATCGGGGTCATTCTTGGCCAGCGACGTTCGGCGGACGACGAGGTTGACGACGAAGGCGACCGCGATGCGTGACCGCCTGTTCGGCAGCAGCCTCGGTCTACGGTTGGCCAGCGCGGCGGTCGGAATGCCGATTATCATCGCTGCCATCTTGATCGGTGGACCGCTGTTTTCAGCGTTGATGGCGTTGAGTCTGGTCGTTGCGCTGGGCGAGATCGCGGTCATCGTAAAACTCAAGATTCGCAGCGCGCTGTTCCTCGTTGCCGTCGCGGCGACTGGCGCGATCATCGGGGTCGCCACGGCCGACGCCAACATCCCACTGCTCTGGCCGATCCTCGCCGGGATCATCGGTATCGCCGCGGTCACGACAACCGCCGCCGTCCGCACGGTTGAACAACCGCGCCCTGACCAGCTCCAGCCAATCCTCAATCGTGGACTCGCGATGCTTGCGGCGACCGCGTACCTCGCCATCCCCGGCGCGACGTTCATCGCCGTTCGCGGTTCAGAGCAAGGAACCGACTGGATGCTCCTGGCCGTGCTGGCCATCATGTCCACCGACGCTTCTGCCTATGCCGGCGGTCGCCTGCTTGGTCGACACCAACTTGCGCCCTCGGTCTCTCCAAACAAGACCGTCGAAGGCGCGATCTTTGGTTGGCTGGGCGGGTTCGGGGCGACGATCGCGTTAGACCAGATCCTCAACCTCGATGCTGAAATCTGGCCGCTCGTGTTGCTCGCCATTGTGCTGCCGATCGCTTCACAGATTGGCGACCTGGCGGAATCGCTGTTCAAGCGAGCGATGGACGTCAAGGACTCCTCCAATCTCATTCCCGGACATGGCGGCGTGCTCGACCGGCTCGACTCGCTCCTCTTCGGACTGCCCGTCGTATTCTTCTTCTTGCAATGGACGGCGTAACTATCGTGACCGACGCTCCGATCAATCTCGTACTGCTTGGCTCGACCGGCAGCATCGGCCGGCAGACGCTGGACGTCGTGCGCGCCATGCCTGGACGCTTCAACGTCCTCGGACTCGCCGCCGGACGCAACCTCGATGCGCTCGAAGCGCAGGCGCACGAGTTTCACCCGACATATCTCTGGGCGGCCAGTGAGGACGAACAGCGACTGTCACAGATCGCCACCGACAGCGGGACGACCGTCACGCCGATGGACGCCATGGCAGAAGATCCAGACGGAGATGTCCTGGTCGTCGGTACTGCTGGACGCGCAGGCCTGGAACCAACGCTGATGTCACTGGAACGAGGCGGCGCGGTCGCGCTGGCCAATAAGGAAGTCGTCGTGATGGCCGGGCAGCTCGTCCGCGACGCTGTTGATCGCGGCGGCGGCCAACTGCGACCGGTCGACTCCGAGCACTCGGCCATCTGGCAGTGCCTGTGGGGCGAGGACGGCCATGAGATCCGCCGCATCCTGCTGACGGCGTCCGGCGGCGCGCTGCGTCACCTGCCTGCCGACCAACTTGCCGATGTCACGCCCGAGCAGGCGCTCAACCATCCCACCTGGAACATGGGCGACAAGATCACGATCGACAGCGCCACGCTAATGAACAAAGGCATGGAGACGATCGAGGCCAAGTGGCTCTTTGACGTCCCTTACGAGCGCGTGGAGATCGTGCAGCACGCCGAATCAATCGTTCACTCGCTTGTGGAATTCGGAGACGGCTCGGTCAAGGCGCAGCTTGGCTATCCTGACATGAAGCTCCCGATCCAGCTCGCGCTCTCATATCCGCAACGGCTGGAGCCAACAGTTGAGCCGCTTGACCTCGCCTCTGTGGGCACGCTCAACTTCTCGCGGCCGGACCTTGACCGCTACCCGTGCCTCAAGCTTGCGCAACAGGCTGGCCGAGCCGGCGGAACCTACCCAGCCGCGATGGCGGCAGCCGACGAGATCGCGGTCGAGGCCTTCCTTGAGCGTCGGATCGGGTTCACAGAAATCGCCGACTACGTGAACCAGACCATGGACGCACACCGCAGCACAAAGAATCCCAACATCGAAGCCATCGACGCCGCCGACGCCTGGGCTCGCGGGTTCACCACAGGAAGAATCGCCGCCGCCGTTTGACCGTGCTGGCTGGCTGCTCACTCCAGTCGCAGAGTCTCTACCTCCGTCATACCCGCGCTCCGCCGCGGGTATCTCGCTGCGCTCGGCGCGAAAGTCAGGAACCGACAGAGCGATGGAAGCGAGCGAGGTTCCCGAGGTTCGTGCGCCGGTGCAGCACTCGGCGAGATTCCCGCGACGGAGCGCGGGAATGACGGAATCGGAGGGTTGCGAGACATCTGAGACACCTTCACAACGGACGCCCCTACAGGTTCGCCGTCAGGCCTCGACAGGATATAGGCGAAATACTCCGTCCCCGTTCTCACTCCGATACAAGCCTCGATTTCCCTAGCAATCGCTCTACGACATCCACTAGTACGCTGAGCGTATGGTCCTGATCAACACGGTCCTCCCGTTCATTGGCGTACTGCTTGGACTCGTGGTCCTGCATGAGCTTGGTCACTTCGTCGCCGCCAAACTGGCCGGCGTTCGCGTCGAGGAGTTTGGTGTCGGATTGCCGCCTCGGATTGGCAAGGGATGGCAATTTGGCGAGACGGTCTACTCCTTGAACTGGTTGCCGATCGGCGGATTCGTCCGGCTGACCGGCGAGGAAGCATCAGGCCTGCTGATCACCAAGGTCGATCCCGAGAGCCGACTGATCGAGCACTTCGCCCCGGGTGACCGCATCCACAAGATCAATGGCAAGCGTGTGGTCAGCCCCGATCAGTTCCTGGAACAGGTGCTCCGCAATTTCGGTGAGCCCAAGCTGGAGATCTCGTACGACCACAACGAGGCTGACGGACGCAAAACCTCGTGGACCTTCAGCATGGCTCCGCGCGACGATGAAACGAATGCGCCGCCGCGACAAAACTACAAAACCACGGCTGAGCATCGGAAGTCTCTGCTTGAGGACAATGGGGAAGCCTCAATCCTTGGACTGACCGTTGGCATCGATCCACGATCGCTCGGAGCGAAGTCGCGTCTTACGCGGATCGGCATCCTCGCCGCCGGCGCGGGCGTCAATGCCGTCTTGCCGATCATCCTGTTCACGGTCGGCGCACTGATTCCCGACAACGTCTCGGTCGGTCCAGCGCTGGTGACCAGCACCATCGAGCAAGCGCCGGCGCATCAGGCCGGCATTCGCGCCGGCGACCGCATTGTGGCGATCAACGGCGATCCAATTCAGAACGCCGGCGATCTCTCGCGAGCCATTCAGTTGAACCTGGGCGAAGAACTGGTGGTCTCGATCGAACGGCCACCCGCCGCGTCATTAACGGCGAGCCGCGCGTCGAGAGAGTCAGAACGCTTCGACGTCACGGTCCACGCCCGTCTCGCTCCCGAGCCGCTTACTCATGTCGTCCAACCGGGAGACTCCGTCCACGACATTTCCGACAACCTCGGTGTTCCACCTTCCTCGGTGATTGCCGCCTGGGGCATCGAGACCGAGGAACTCAGGGCGGGCATCGAGCTCGCCCTTCCCGGTGGAGTCACGTACGTCACCGAGGAAGGCGACACGATGCTGAGCATCGCGATCGAAGAGTCGGTCCGCATGGCTGCCGTCTATGCGGCGCTCGACATCGACCCGGTCTTCCCGCCTCCGGGTCTCAAAGTCTCTGTCCCCCAGGGAGCGACCGGCATCAGCATCGCCAACGCCTCGCGACTCACCGCCCGCGACAGTCCATCGTTCGGAGAATCGGTCAGCGCCGGATGGACGCAAACGCGCGACACGTTCGTCCTCGTGCGCAACCGCATCCGCTCCTGGATCGCCGGTGGTGAACCGATCGAACTCTCCGGTCCGGTCGGCATTGCCCGAGTCACCGGCGAGGTCGTCGACCGTGCTGGATGGTCGCGCCTGATCGAGTTGGCCGCCCTGATCTCGCTCAACCTCGCAATCATCAACATCCTGCCGCTACCGATGCTCGACGGCGGCCGGATCATGTTCGTGCTCATCGAGATCGCCCGGCGCGGCAAGCGCATCAGCCCCGAGCGCGAGGGCCTGGTCCACATGGCGGGCTTCGCGGCGCTGCTGATCTTCATCGTCGTAATCAGCTATTTCGACATCATCAAGGCCGTCTCGGGCGAACCGGTGATTCCATAGGGAGACCCTTGCAAGACTCCCGAATCCCCTCTCCCCCCCTTGCGGGGGGAGATGTCACGGAGTGACAGAGGGGGGGTCCGCGCACAGCGACTAGATAGGCCAGGGGATGGGGAGCCCCCCCTCTGCCTACGGCATCTCCCCTGCAAGGAGACCTTTGCAAAACTCCCGAATCCCCTCTCCCCCCCTTGCGGGGGGAGATGTCACGGAGTGACAGAGGGGGGGTCCGCGCACAGCGACTAGATAGGCCAGGGGATGGGGAGCCCCCCCTCTGCCTACGGCATCTCCCCCGCAAGGGGGGCAAAGGGGAGTTTTCAAAGGTCTTCGCAAGGGGGGAGAAGGGGATTTACGCGCAAGTCTCCGCGAGAGCGGAGAAGAGGAGTTACGCAAAGGTCTCCATGCAGGGGGAGCGAGGAACTGTCTCTGTCGTTACACTGTTCACAATCCAGATTCGCGCCTTGATCCGAAGGAGTTCGCATGGCGTTCCAGACATTTATCGACGCCGACACCCATATCACCGAACCTGCCGACCTTTGGACGTCCCGAGTCTCCTCCAAGTGGGGCGACCGGGTGTTGCACGTCAAGCAGGACGACAAGGGGATCAACTCCTGGTTCGTCGCTGATGAGAAGGTGGCGGCCGCGCCCTCCGGCGTCTTCGCGGGTTGGAAAGGCAAGTTCCCCAGCTCGCCGCCGACCTACGAAGAAGCTCACCCCGCCTCGTTCGACATCCACGAGCGAATCAAGCTGATGGACGAGACCGGCGTCTATGCGCAGGTCCTCTACCCGAACGTTGCCGGCTTTGCCTCGCAGCGATTCCTCTCGCTCAAGGACCCCGAGCTGATGTTTGAGTGCGTCCGCGCCTGGAATGACTTCCAGATCGACTGGATCTCCGTCGCGCCAGAGCGCTTCGTCGCCAACGCCTCGATCCCCTTCTGGGACATTGAGGAGTCGGTCAAGGAGATTGAGCGCGTCGCCCAGAAGGGCATGCGCGGCATCCTCTTCACCGGCGACCCGCAGTCGCACGGCCAGCCCTTCCTCGGCGACCACCATTGGGATCCGCTGTGGAACATCGCGACCGACACCGGCCTGCCAATCTCGTTCCACATC
Source organism: Dehalococcoidia bacterium (assembly GCA_965261715.1). GTDB lineage: Bacteria > Chloroflexota > Dehalococcoidia > Bin125 > Bin125 > Bin125. The sequence continues at coordinate 605,614 of OZ253471.1, read as the reverse complement.
GGCTCCGGCGACTTCACCGACGGCTTCACGCCCGACCGGCTCGCTGTTGACGGCCCGGAGGTCACCTACGCCCGCACCTCGACCGTCCTCTTCATGGCCAACGGCCTGCAGTTGACCGACCTGCTGCTCTCCGGTGTGCTGCCGCGATTCCCCGAGCTGAGGTTCATCTCGGTCGAGTCCGGCATCGGCTGGGTGCCGTTCGTCCTCGAAAGCTGCGACTACCACTTCCTCGCCGCCGACGTGCGCAAGGCCCGCCCCGAGTTCGAAATGATGCCGTCGGACTACTTCCGCCGACAGGTCTCCGCCTGCTACTGGTTCGAGAAGATTGCCCCGCGCAAGCTGATCGAAGACATCGGCGAAGACAACATCCTCTTCGAGACCGACTTCCCGCACCCGACCTGCCTCTACGGCAACGTGCAGGAGACGATCGAAGACGGCCTCGAAGGGCAGTCGGAAGAGGTTCGCCGCAAGATTCTCTGGGGGAACTCGGCCAAGCTCTACAACATCGACATCCCCGAAGTCATGCCCCAGGGTCTCGCAGCAGCCGCAGCAGCCGGCGGCGGCGACTAGACCATCTCAAACCTCCCCCTCTGGGGGAGGTGTCACGAAGTGACGGAGGGGGCCCGCAAATCACGAGAGGCCGCTTCTTCGGGAGCGGCCTCTTGCATGTGCAATTGAAGGGTTGGTCATGGACATCAATCGCAAAGTCGGAGTCGTCACCGGATCATCATCGGGCGTGGGAGCCGCAACCGCCAAACTGCTCGCCTCGCTGGGAGCGTCGGTCGTCGTCAACTACATGCACGGCGCCGACGCGGCGCAAGCTGTCGTCGATGAGATCCAGGCCAACGGCGGCGCTGCGATCGCCGTCCAGGCAGATGTCCGCTCCGACGCAGACTGTCGCCGGCTAATCCAGTCCGCGGTTGACGAGTTCGGGCACCTCGAAATCCTGGTCAACAACGCCGGCATGACCCATTTCATCGCCCACAACGATCTCGAAGCCGTCACCGACGAAGTCTGGGACGACATCATCGGGGCCAATCTGCGAGGCGTCTTCAACTGCACCCGAGCAGCAACACCGCATATGCGAGCTGCCGGAGAAGGAGCAGTCGTCAACGTCAGCAGTGTCGCCGGCGCGGGAGGCGGAGGCTCCAGCATCCCCTACGCGGCGAGCAAGGCCGGCGTCAACGTGATCACGAAATCCCTGGCCCGAGTCCTGGGCCCCGAAATCCGAATCAACACCATCGCGCCCGGTTTCATCGAAGGTCGCTGGCTACGAGGAGGTCTGGGAGAAGACACCTACGAAGCCGGCCGCAAAAGACTCGGAGAGACCGCGCCACTCAGAGGCGTCGCGACACCCGAAACCTGCGCCGACGCCATCGTCGCGCTCATCGAGCGAAACGTCTTCGTCACAGGCCAAACAATCACCGTCGACGGCGGCGCAACATTGTAGCTGCATGCCCAATCGTTCCTAAGACATTTGGGCACTATCGCCGGCGAGTGTAGTTGCGAGGATCTCGCACCTTTTCGTAGTCCTGCGAGTCAAGCCGATGCGTCCAGATTCCTGCTTCGCTGCCAAGCTGGAATTGAAGCTCAGGCGGATTCCACCAATTGGCTGCTTCGACGCGGGCCGAAATCAGGTCGGTTCGCCGCTGAATCTTCTCTATTGCCGGAAGCATGTCGGTGTCGGCCGAACATATAATTCCAACATCGAATCGGCCTTCAACTCCACCAAGGACGATGTCGAGTGCAAGCTCAACATCGATTCCTTTTTCGACCCACCGATAGTTTCTATGGCGAAGTGGACGAGTGACGACAGTCACTCCGTCGTTCGTCCAACTCGCATGCTGGCGTTGAACCGCGTCGTATCCAGGAGCACCCAATCGAGGCGTTCCGCGATACACGCGTACCTCACTCAGCAACCGCTCATCGGCAAGAGGGGCTGGAGTCGATTTGGCACACAATGTCTCGATGGAACGCCCGACGCGCACCGTGATAGAAAGTCTGTAGGTCGACGAACAGCGACACGCGCTGAATCATGTCGCCTCCGCATAAAGAAAATCCCCGTCCTCCTGTGCGCTACGCCGGATGACGGGGTACTCAATTGCGCAGGCTGACGACAGTCACGACCATCGCACCCGCAGCGCGCAACACGATCGTACGTATGGCTTCTCAGGCTGTCAAACAGGAACCGTGGTCGTGCGTGAAGCCAAACCCCGCACGGCGCTCTCTAGCAAAGGACGGAACTGAACCACTAGGAATGCTCTGAATAACTCTGATTCCCGCTTCCCCCCTTGCGGGGGAAGCTGCCGAAGGCTGAAGGGGGGGTCCCCGAGCGGCTACCGATGGCAGTTATTCAGAGGATTCCTAGCGCACCGAGTACGACACGGGCAGACGCTTAATCCCACCGATCAACCCCGACGACAACCGCTCGACCTCTCCATCGATCTCGAAGTCGTCCATTCGTCGAATCAGGTGGCGAAAGACTGAACGCATCTCCAGACGTGCCAGGTTTGCCCCGAGGCAGAAGTGCTCTCCGAAGCCACCGAAGGCCACGTGCTCATTCGGCGTCCGTGCGATGTCGAAGTCGTCCGGATTCTCGAACACGTCCTCGTCGCGGTTGGCCGACGGATACCACATGGCCAGCGTCTCGCCGGCTTTCATCGGGACGCCGCTCACTTCGGTGTCCTTGGTCACGGTCCGGGCGAAGTGGACGACCGGCGACGTCCAGCGCAGCATTTCCTCGACCGCGCTGTCGAGCAACTCCGGCTGGTCGCGAAGTCGCTCATATTGCTCGGGATGCTCGATCAACGCCTGCAGCCCGCCCGAGGTCGCGTTTCGCGTCGTTTCGTTGCCGGCGAGGATCAGCAAGACGGCGTACGAGAGGATCTCGTGATCCGGAATCGGCTCGCCGTCGATCTCCGCCTGCACCAGCGTGGTCATCACGCTGTCATCCGGCTCGCGACGCTTTCTAGCGATGTGCTCCGTGAAGTAAACCTGCAAGCCACGCATCCCGGCTTGCCACGTCTCGCGACGCGTACGACCTTGCTGATACTCAGGATCCTCCGAACCCAGGAACTCGTTCGTGTAACGGAAGATGTCCTCCCACGAATCGCGCTCGACTGCGAGTAGCTCGCAGATGGCCGCCATCGGCATTTTGGCCGCGACATCTCGGACAAAGTCGGCCGAGCGACGGTCAGTCAGTTGATTGACCAGGTGAGCGGCCGCCTCGTCAACTACCTGTTCGCCGATCTGATCGATTCGGTCCTCCAACAATCGCATTCCGCGAGGCGAAAACCGACGATTGGTCGCCGAGCGGTACTTGCCGTGCTCGGGTGGGTCCATGTTGATCAGGTTGGGGACGGTCAGCGACGGATCATTAGCGCCGCCGTCGCCCGAACCCGCCGAGCGGATGACCAGACGCTTGCTGCTGATGAAGGTCTCGGGATCGCGAGAGATGTGCTGAATGTCGTCGTACTTGGTGATTGCCCAGAATGGCGTCACGTCGGGCCGGTCGTACCAATAGATCGGCGCTTCGCGACGCAACAGCGCCCAGTCCTCCCACGGATAGCCGCGCTGTCCATAGAGCTCGGGCGTGACCAGATCGATCTGATCGAGCGCGCTCGTCATCGTCGTCATGGCGTGATCCCTTCACTGGGAACTCTGTGCCTGCTTGAGTTCAGCGTATCGAAATCGACGGCATCAACGACGACCGGACGGATCAGGCAGCGGTGAAGCTGATCGGCAGATGCTTGATCCCGCCGACGAAACCCGACCGCAGGCGTTCCACATCACCGCTGAGTTCAATCTCGTCGAGCCGGTCGAGGATGTGAGTGAAGATCGAGCGCAGCTCCAGCCGGGCCAGGTTAGCGCCCAGACAGAAATGTTCGCCGAACCCGCCAAATGCAATGTGTTCGTTCGGATCTCGGCCGACATTGAATTGGTCAGGATCGTCGAAGACCTCTTCGTCCCGATTGCCCGACGGATACCACATCACTACCTTTTCGCCGGCGGCGATGTGCTGCCCACCGATCTCGACGTCCTCGGTGACCAGGCGTCCGAAGTGGATGATCGGTGAGGTCCAGCGGAGGATCTCTTCGACAGCGCTGTCGATTAGGGATCGATCAGCCCGCAGCCTCTGCATCTGTTCAGGATTCTCGATCAGAGCCAGCAGGCCGCCACTGGTGGCGTTTCGCGTAGTCTCGTTGCCGCCGAGGATGAGAATGAAGGCGTAGGAGAGCAGGTCAACGGCATTGAGCGGTTCGCCGTTGAGTTCGGCCTGGACGAGGGTAGTCATCAGGTCGTCGGCGGGTTGCCGGCGCTTCTGTTCTGCGAGTTGCATGAAGTAACCGAACAGAGCTTGCGCGCCGCCTCGCGCGGTCTCTCGCCGCGTGCGACCCTTCTGGAACTCCGGGTCCGAAGCTCCGATCGTTTCGTCGGTCCAGACATGGATGTCGTCCCAGCGTTCGCGAGGAACGCCCAACAGCTCGCAGATCGCCGTCAACGGCAGTCGGGCGGACACGTCGGCTACGAACTCCGCTTGTCCGCGATGCGAGATCTCGTCAATCAGCTCAGCGGCGACTCGATCAACAATGCCGGACGAAATTTCGTCGATACGGTCTTCGAGGATGCTCAAACCGCGCGGCGTGAACCGGCGATTGACCAACGAGCGGTACTCGGCGTGTTCGGGCGGGTCCATCTGAAGCAGGTGATGCGTCTGCGTGGAACCGGTTTGGTCGATTTCCTCAGGATCAGCGCGAATCGTGATGTCTGTGTCGTTGGAGAACGTTTTGGGGTCACGCGAGATGCGCTGGATGTCGTGGTACTTGGTGATTGCCCAGAACGGCGCGATGCCCGGCCGCTCGTACCAGTAGACGGGCGCATGTTCTCGCAGGTAGGCCCAGTGCGGATAGGGATAGCCATTCTGCACGAAGGCGTCGGTTGACGTGATGTCTACTTCATCCAGCGATTGAGGCGCTGCCGGCATTGAAGTTGTCATGACGCCCTCCCGTGAACACTGCGGCGCCGGAGTACCTTGCAGCTTGAGATTACCAATCCGTTCGAACCTCCACAGCGAAGAATACGAGGGGCCTGATGACTACAAAGCGTTCAATGCTCGGCGTGTATGACAGATTCACGGAGCAGGTTGCGGACGGCTACGAACGAGAGTCCCTCTATCTCACCATGAAGGACGGCTGTCGCATTGCGATTGACGTGCTGCACCCGACCATCAACGGACAAGTGCTGGATGGGCAGACAGCAACGGTCTTGCACGCGACGCCCTACCGCCGCGCCTTCGAGGTTGCCGAAGGCGGCAAGGCAGTGGCCCGCTATGCCGAGGAATTGCGCGGCAGGGAGCCGGGAGAGCTGATCACGCAATACGAGGAGCGGCCCATCGCCCGCGATCTGATCCATCACGGGTACCGCTTCGTTTCGGTCGACATTCGCGGCACCGGCGCGTCCTTCGGCGCCGAATACGGCGACTCCTGGTTAGCCGGGCAGGACATGGCGGCGGTGATCGACTGGATCTGCGAGCAAACCTGGTCGTCGGGCCGGGTCGGGATGGTTGGTATCTCCTACGAGGGCATGATGCAGTTCTTCACCGCTGCGAATCGGCCCAAGGGACTCAAATGCATCGCCCCGCAGTATCCCGGCTTGCCGCATTGTTATGTCGACGGCGGCCTGGCGATCAGCAGCTTCGCCCGAGTCTGGGAACGGCTGCACAAGGGCATTTCCGAGAACGAACCAGCGGCGCCGGTTGACGGGCCCGATGGCGAACGTCTGCGAGAAGAAGCCGAGTCTGAGCGATCACCCGATCGCTACCGCTGGGTTGAGACCTTCTCAGAGATGGACCCGCGCGATGTCACGCGAATGTCGTCGTTCGATGGCCTGACCCGCCGTCGGCCCCGTCCCGATCTTGGCCTGGGCGAGGTCGCCAGCGGCTGGTTCGACTCCTGCGATCTGATCAACGACAGCGGCGTGCCCACCTACATCGTCACCGGCTGGTGGGACCTCACGTTCCCGGGCTATCTGATCGACGCGTTCAACCGGCTCGACGTGCCCAAGAAGTTGATCGTCGGTCCCTGGAATCACGGCCAGGGTGGCGACCCTGAGCTGCGTCGCTGGTTCGACTTCTGGCTCAAGGACATCGACAACGGGATCATGGAGGAACCGCCGGTCCACTACGCCGCCAGCGAACCGTCCGGTGAGACGCTGTGGAAAGCGGCGCCTCGACTGCCCCTGCCCGAAGCCCGCTATCGCAGCCACTGGCTGAAATCTGACGGACGGCTGTCGGAGTCATACCCGGCCGACGCCGACCTGATCGAGTATGAGGTCGATCACGACGTCAGCCTGGGCCCGATGACCCGCCACAGCTACTACGTCGATGACATGTACATCAACACCACCGACCTCAACGCCAGGGCGGAGCACTGTCTCTCCTTCACCACCGAGCCGCTGGCGGAGGACATCGAAATCACCGGCTGGCCAGCGCTGGAGCTGGAGCTCGCCACGGATTCCGATCGCGGCGCGATTGTGGTCACCCTCGAACAGATCTCATCCGACGGCGGCGCGGCCTATCTCTCGGAAGGCTTCCTCAACTTCGAATACCGCCGCGTGGGCGACGATCCCGGAGGTCACGAAGGCCCGTTCTGGCATAGCTGGAGCAAAGCCGACCTCGCACCGGTCATACCCGGCGACCCGATGCGACTCGGCCTGGAGTTATACCCGGTCTCAGCCATCGTGAGAGTCGGTGAACGACTGCGCCTCACAATCAGCGGCGCCGACGCCGAGAACCTCGTCGTGCCGACGCAGGGAGACGAGGCCACGCTCACGGTCATGGTCGGAGGGGAAGGCGCCGCGCGTCTGCTGCTACCGGTAGTCAATCAATCAGTTGTTCCGACAGCGTCAGTGGTCGAAGGAGCCTTCGACGGAAGCTCAGGAGGCTTCGCCTTCCGTCGTCCGGGCGATCCAGTTCTTGGCTCCTAGCTGGAATGAAGTCTGCTCGGCTCACGCCGTCGCTCGCGTGGGCCGTTACAGATGGGAACGATCGGGGCCAGCGGTTGCGGCTTCCCTTCGTTAGTGTGTAGTTCGTCGTGTCTCTCACGGAGTCATAGTCACCGAACTCGAGTACATGGTTCCAGATGCGCCGCTGTCGCCGTAATTCCTGATCTACCAGTGAGAATGCACGCCCGGGAGAGCTATTCGACCACGTAACCGTTTCAATCGTTAAGTTTGGATTCCGCGCGCTTGCCTTCTCGACGGCAGGGGCTAGGTCGCGATCCATAGAGAACAAGATTCCTATGTCGAATAACTTGTCGATGGCTCCTGCAAAGAAGTCCAAAGCTAATTCCACATCTATTCCTTTCTCCCTCGGTTCGGTCCTTGAACCGCCAACTGGTCGCGTGACCAAACTTACTCCGTCTCGATTCCAGCTGTTTCTCTGACGCTCCCAAGCTTCGAACGTCCTTCGATTATTGGGACTTGGCATGCCTCTGTACACACGCACGTCGTTCAATATGACGTCAGTAGAGGGACGAAATGGAGTATGCCGCGTGCACAGCAAATTGCCCAAACGTGTCGGTGAGATTTGACCAAGAGAACCCTTGCTGTTCTCTAAGCGATTGCCGTGAAATGTACTTCTCGCCTGCTGATACACATTTTGATAGTCGATAAACACTGACACTCGAAGCAAAATCGCACGCTCGTGAAAAGGCCCCGCGTCCGGTGCGCTAAACCCGGAGAGCGGGGCATGGCCAAAGTGTACGGCCTGTTGGGCATGTTGCCGGCTAGCCCTCAGCCGCAGCGCGCACGATGAATGTACGTCCGGCTCAACGAATTGTCAATCACTCCCCGACGAACGCCGGCGGTCGACGCTCGAACAAGGCTCGGATGCCCTCTTTCGCGTCCGACGACACCCGGGTAGCCGCGACCAGCTTGTCGACATCCTCGTGTGGGATGTGATCGCGGAAATCCATCTCTCTCACGATCAGCGCCTTCATTGCCCTGAGACTGAGCGGCGCGTTCTTACTCAAGCGGTCGATCATCGCGTCAGCGGACTCTTCCAGTTCCCCGTCCGGCGCCACTCTTGCGATCACACCCCATTCGTGCATTCGCCGGGCGGGGATTCGATCCCCAAGCAACAGGATTTCTCGCGTGGCCACCGGTCCGGCGACTTCCAACAGCTTCTTGGCCAGGAACCACGAGGGCGCGAGACCGATTTGCGCGAGTGACATACCAAACTTCGCTTCGACATCGGCGACGACGAAGTCGCAGTGCAGCGCGAGTTCGTTACCGCCGGCGATGGCGTCACCCTGGACGACCGCGACCACCGGCAGTGGCCAGTGCTGAATCGCGTCGAGCATCTGCTCGATTGACACATCGCCACCGGGAAGCCCTTCTTCGCGCTCTCGGAGGTCAAGTCCGGCACAGAAGACCGATCCGTTGGCGCGGATCACGGCGACGCGTTCCTCCGGCGACGGCTCGCCTGAGAATGCTGCGTGAAGCTCAACGAGCATTTCGCTGTTGAGCGCGTTTCGCTTCTCAGGCCGGTTCAGGGTCACCGTGCGCACTGCGCCGTCGACCGCTACTTCAATTATTTCGCTCATCACATACTCCAGACTCGCTGTACGAGCGTCGGCAACCTGTGCAGACTATCCGCTGCTACCGCGACCCAGCAGGTCGCGCGCCATGATGATCCGTTGCACCTCGGACGGACCCTCACCGATTCTGCGAATCCGCATCTCGCGATACCAACGCTCGAGCGGCAGGTCTTTGGTCACGCCGATGCCGCCGTGAATTTGTATTGCGCGGTCAACGACGCGGCTCGCGCCCTCGGTTGAGGTCAGCTTGGCCATCGCCGCCTCGAAGCGGAAGGGTTCGTCCTGCTCGGACTTTTCGGCGGCGGCGAGATACATCATGCGGCCGGTGCGGATGTCGATCTCGTTGTCCACGATCATCCATTGGATCGCCTGTCGCGACGCAAGCGCGGCGCCGAATGTCTCTCGTTGCTGCGAGTACGAAATCGCCATCGCCTGCGCCGCGACTGCGATGCCGATGCAGGTGGCCGAGTAGGGAATCCGTTGGCGTGTCAGATTGGCGTTGGCCAACGAGAATCCGCCGCCCTCCTCGCCGAGGAGATTTGCCGCCGGAACCCGAATATCGTCGAACGACAACTCGGTCCCATAGTTTGCCGAGCGCAGGGTGTGCACGACGCGGCGGACTTCGAAGCCGGGCGAGTCCGTGTCCACAAGGAACGCGGAGATGCCTCGCCGCCCTTTGGACGGATCGGTGCGGGCGAAGACCAGGCCGAAGTCGGCGCGGTCAGCGCCCGAACTGAAGAGCTTCGACCCGTTCAGGATCCAGTCGTCGCCGTCCTTTACGGCCTTGGTCTGAATCGCGCGCGCCGGGTCCGATCCGCCCGACGGCTCGGTCAGACCGAAGAAGGCGCGCTTCTCGCCATTGAGCATCGGATAGAGGTAGCGGTCCTTCTGATCGTCGGTGGCGGCATACAGCTGTGCCAGTCCGGCTGAGCCGAAGGCCCCGTAGCAGGGCAGGTATAAGCCCGCCCGATGCTGAGACATCTCCTCGGCCACGAGACCGCGCGTGGTGAGCGGCATACCGGGCCCGCCATAGTCCTCGGGCACGTCAATGTGGTACAAACCCATCTGCTGGACGATGCCTTTGAGCCGATCCAGCTCCCCCGGCGGGAGTTCTACCGCGTCGGGATCGAGATCGCGCTCCAGCGGCTGCACCTCCTCGCGCACGAATCGCTTCACGGCCTGCGTGATCATCCGCTGTTCTTCCGACATCAAGACATCCATCGGAATCCTCCACTTCCCACTAAAATGCCCACTCAATTGCCCGCTCGATTACTCGCTCGATTGCTCGCTCGATTGCCGGAGGGGCTGTGAGCGACGCAGCCGACCGAGCTGCGGCGTATCGCGCCAGTCCCCCGCCGGATGCGCCGGCGGCCATTCAACGCCTTCGTCGCGCTGGAACTGCATCAGCATCTCGAGTCGCTTCGACGTGTATTGCTGGTTCGACTCCCAGCGAAATTGCGCCGCTCGCTCTCGCAACACTAGATTCGGATCGTCGCCGCCGAAGTGCAGCGCCATCCTGGTGCGCAGACCGAACGGCTCGCGACCTCCGGCCTGTCCGATGTAGATCAAGTTGCCCTCGGCGTCGGCGATCTCATAGACGCCGAGGACGGCGGGAATCGCACGAATCGACTCTTCGCTCGGCTGAATCCAAGGTTTTCGAATTGGCATCAACACCTCCCTCTCTTGTCGGTTAGCGGGGCCGCAATCGGTCGCTGACTGCACCTGATTCGATCAGTTCAGCGATCCGCTCTTCGGAGTATCCCAAGATTTGCTGCAACACGGGGACCGTATCGACCGCAAACAGCGGCGCGGCGTTCTTGGGCGGCGCCGGAGTCTCGGACATCCGATAGGCCGCCTGCGGCGCCGGCGACAGTCCAACCTGCGGATGAGCCAGCCCACCGACCGATTGTCGCGCCAGCACCTGCTCGTCACGCAACAGCGTCCTGGCGCCCATCACCGGCGACGCAGGAGCACCGGCGTCCTGCAATCGACTGGCCAATTCCATCGGATTGAACAACATCGTCCACTCGCGAAGCAGCGCATCGAGGTCGCTTCGATGTCGCCAACGCCGAAGTCCGGTCGCGAACCGTAGGTCGCAAGACACTGCTTGATCCTGCCAAACGCTGAGCAGCGCCTCCCACTCGGCGTCGTCGCGACAGGCAATCGCAATCCATGAGTCGGGATCATCGAGCACTGGCTTCGCCGGATAGACGCCATGCGGCGCTGCCGAGGTGTGTTCATTGCCAATCCGCGTCGGCTCCCGGCCTGACAGTTGCTGGCCCACCATCGCCTCGCCGATGAGCTGCAGCTCGCCTTCAAGCATCGCCAATTCGACGGTCTGTCCACCGACACGGCAGCGTGCCAGAATCGCAGCGACCGTCGACAGCGCCGCATGCAGGCCGGCGTTCTGGTCGCAGTAGAAGTTGCCCGGCTTGAGCGGCGAGCCATCGGCATAGCCGGTCAGCCAGGACAGTCCACTCATCGCATCGATGCCCGGTCCATAGGAGATGCGGTCGCGCCAGGGACCCGACTTGCCGAACGCCGGCATTGCCACGTAGATGATCTGGGGATTGCGCGCGCTCAGCGTGTCCCACTCGAGTCCGAAGTTGCCCATCACCCGCGGCGAGTAGTTTTCTAGCACAACGTCGGAGTGTTCGACCAGATCCAGGAAGACCTCGCGCCCGGCCGGAGTGGTCAAGTTGAGCGCTACCGACCGCTTACTGTTGGCCAGTTCGTTCAGCCGCGCTTCACGATTCCAGGGCTCATCGGGACCATCGCCGCGGTGCGGCAATGCCGAGGCCGGGTGCGGAGGTCGGGCCCAGGGAGTCTCAATCCGCAGCACTTCCGCTCCGAGCGCCCCCAACAACAAGGCGGCAACCGGTCCAGCCACCGCAGTCGTCAAGTCAAGCACCCGAATCCCACTCAACGGGCGACAGGGCGAGTCGGCGTAAGGCGCCAGCTGAGGTTCAGGCAACACCGGCGCGCCTCCAGCGAACACGTTCCTCCGGCGAACCGAGGCGCTCGTTGTCCTGGCCCAGGTGCGGCGCCGTGCCATCGACCCACTTCGACTTGCCAAACCTCACTGCCGGACCTGACGCCTGATACTCGCCTCCTCGAGGATGCTCGATGGTCTGCCAGAAGTCTCTCGATGCATGGTGACCGTCGGCGTCGGCCATGACTTCCGATGGGGCCAACACTTCGGTGAAGGGAATGCGGATCTCTTGGGCGCGCTTCACCACGTCCCGGCGTGGCGTCTGCATCAGCACCGGCGCCATCAACTCATCCACTTCGTCCGCATGACCCATCAGACTCGCCAACAGGTTTGGCTCGGCGAGTCGTGGCTGATCGAAGAGCACTGCCATGGCCTCGGGATAGCGATTGTTGCAATGTGCGTGTACCCAGCCGTCGGCGCAGGGCCGGATTGTCGATGGATAGAGGTGACCGGGACCAAATCCGACCAGTCGCGCTCCGTTGCGCATCGGCTCTGAATCCGAGAACCACGCGTGTTGGTAACCCCCGCCCAGCAAAAAGGCCAGCGCCTCGTAGATCGCCGTGTCAACTTGCTGTCCACGGGAATCGGCGTACAGCACAGAGACGATGCCCAACGCTGCATGCAATCCAGCCTGCAGATGACCCTGCTCGCCCCACGCCTTGACCGGCTCGCGATCGGGCTCTCCGCCGATTCGCAGGTAGCCGCCCGCTGCGTACAGCGTCAGCTCCGAACCGAGCCAGTTGGCCTTCGGTCCCTCGATGCCGTACGGCGTGATCGAACAGAGATGGAGGTCTGGGTGGGTGGTGCGAATGGCGTCGAAATCCAGTCCGAACTCGCGCCAGCGACGCCGGTCCACGTCGACAATCAGCACTTGAACCTCTTCCAACCGAGAGTCGAGCAGCCGGCGACCTGCCGCGGTGCGCAGGTCGACGCGCAATGATCCCTTGCGTCGATTGAGATGCAGATGCGTCGCGCCGCCCTCAAGGTCGGGCACATCGTCTCGAAACGGGCCCTTGCGTCTGAGCGCTGAGCCGGAATGCGGCTCCAGCATCGTCACCTCTGCGCCGAGACCTGCCAGCAGTCTTCCGCAATAGCCGCCCGCTGCGGTTTCCGACAGTTCCAGCACGCGGACGCCATCCAACGTCCCTACTGCCGCTGCTGCTTCAGGCTCACGCTCACTCACCGAGGCAGGATACCGCTGACATGCCTCAGCACCCCATATCTCGTATCGTGGTGACCAGTGAGAGCCGGAGCAAACGAATGACCACGACTGAACCGATTGAGAGCCACGCGGTTCACAGCCAGCGGATGCTGGACCACGCGGCAGAAATGATCGCGCAGGGCGACCGGCTGCAAGCTTCGGAGAAAATCTGGGGCGCAGCCGCTCACCGGGTCAAACAGATCGCCGCCGAGCGCAACTGGCCCAACGAGAGCCACACCGACGGCTGGTCGATCATCCAATATCTACGAAGACAGACCGGAGATCGACGCATCGTCGACCTGTTCGGAGCCGCCAACGACGCGCACCAAAATTTCTATGAGGACCGTCTGTTACTTGAAGGACTGACCGACAAACTCGATGCCACCCTTGAGCTGTTTGCATTACTCGACAAAGCGCATCGAACGCTGCCGCCCGACTTGCCCATGCCCGACGACCGCCACTATCGCAACCGGCACGGCTGAAAATTCTGCGAGTACCCTGCAACCCCAAGTTGAGTTCGGCGCAGAGAGGACACCAGCATGGCGGACGTTGGTTTCATCGGTGTGGGCAATATCGGCAACCCCATGTGCGCGAACGTGATCAAGGGCGGACATCGGGTCGTCGTCAATGACCTGGTCGAGGAACACGCCGCGAACTTGATTGAGCTCGGCGCAACGTGGGCAGATTCACCCGCCGAAGTCGCATCGCAGACTGAGGTCACGCTGTTATCGCTGCCAGGTCCGGCTGAGGTCACGACCGTCCTGCGAGGCGTCGATGGTCTGCTGGAAGGCGCGCAGCCGGGGCTGGTGTGCTTCGACCTCTCCACCAACCTGCCATCGACCGTGAAGTTACTCGCCGAGCGAGCCGCCGAACGGGGCGTGACGTTCCTCGATTCGCCGGTCTCCAACGGCGTGCAGGGCGCGATCGACGCGAAGCTCGCGGTGATGGTCGGTGGCGACAAGGCCGCCTTCGACAAGTACAGGCCCGTCCTCGAATGCATCGGCAACCACGTCTTCTACATGGGCGAACTCGGCATGGGCGCGCTGACCAAGATCGCTAACAACATGGTCAGCATCGCCACGATGCAGGTGCTGATCGAGGCGACGGTGATCGCCGAAGCGGGCGGACTCGATGCGCACAAGGCGTACGAAGTGATGAGCGTCGCTTCCGCCCAGCAGCACGTTCGCAACATGCCGACGCTGCTGGAGCGCAACTTCGACGACGCGTCATTCTTCCTCAAGTGGGCGGCCAAGGATGTCTCGCTGGCCGTGCAAGTGGCGCGCGAGGCTGGTATTCCCTCACCGATCGCGTCAGCCGCCAGCGACACGCTGAATCGCGCCAAGAATCGCGGGCTTGGTATGAAGTCGGTGATGGCGACGCTGCTGTCGGCCGAGGAGGACGCGGGCGTTTCGCACTAGACGCAGCCCGCCTCTGAGGCCTCGGAGTTGGCGTAGACTGACCGTATGGCTATTGCGACCGGGGCCGTAGGCGGACAGACCACAGCACGACGAGTCGTCTTTCTCCATGCGGCTTCGTTCGTGCTCGGCTTCAGCGTTGTCTTTGTCGCCCTCGGCGCTCTGCTTGGCGCACTCGGTTCCGCCTTCCAGGAGGAACTGATCTGGTTCCAGCGTGTCGCGGGCGTCCTGTTGGTCATCCTCGGGCTGCACCTTGCCGAGGTGATCACCATCCCGCTGCTGTACCGCAGTTTCCAGGTCGGTGGACCCGCAGGCTCCAGTGCCGCGCCAATCGGTGAGGCTTCACGCACACGCGCCGCCGCTGACTACGGCCGCTCCGTCGTTGTCGGCGTGGCCTTCTCAGTCGGCTGGACTCCATGCGTCGGACCGATTCTGGCCGGCATCCTCGTGCTCGCGCTCGATTCCGCCTCGCTCCTCCAGGCCATCATCCTGCTGATCTGCTACGCCGCCGGGCTCGGCATCCCATTCCTGATTGTCGGCGCCACCTTCGGCGCGTCAACTAAATTCTTGCGCAAGTTAAACCGCTGGATGCCGCTGATTGGGGTCGTCTCGGGCGTGCTGCTCGTCTTTGTCGGGATGCTGATTGCTCTTGACCGGGTCGTCGTGCTCAATGAAGCGCTGGGCAGTTTCGGCGTCGATGTGCTGGCCGGATCGGACGGATCGTCGACCAGTATGCTCGATCTCAACGCCGGTTCCGCCGCAATCGCGTTCGCCGGCGGCTTTGTCAGCTTCATCAGTCCTTGCGTGCTGCCGCTTGTCCCGATCTATCTGGGACACCTCGCTGGCATCGGCTCCGAGCACACTCTTCGCTCCGCCTAGACTTCGCGCTCGAACCTGCGAACTGCTCGCACGTCGATCAGCCAGCGATACTTGCTGCGCTGCCGGAATCGGCTGCTCATGAGCGCCACTGCGTGGGGCTCGCCAGCCAGGGTCAACCGATCGTGCAGGAAGATCGCCGTATCGCCCTTAGCGACCGTAATCTCGCCTGACCGCATCACGACCAGCACTCGGACATCGCCTTCGAAGTCGATTTCGCTCAGAGTCTGTCCATCCATTTCGCGATTCAGCATTGACACCTCGACCAGGCCAGAGTCGGGATCGCTGCGGGCCGCGTGCAACGACGGCCGCAGCACGGCTTCCTCCAGCGCCAACGCGGTGACATCCGACAACAGGTACGCCTCGACATCGAGGTGGTCGTATTGAAGATCGGGTTCCGAGACCCAGGTCACGACGCGCAGCGTGGGGTGAATCCGCCGCATCGATCTGGTGTAGCCAACCACCTGGTCGGGATGGTCGAAGTCGACAATAACCGCCACGTCCGTATGTAACAGCCGCACGCTGACCAGCGTCAGTGCATCCAGAGGATCGCCGACCACGCTCTCCACGCCGAGCGGCGCCCAACGCGCCGCGGCGTTTGGATCACGATCCAGCACGATGACCCGCTGTCCCGCCGCCAACAGTCGCTCGGTCAGAGTCTTCGCGAGCTCTCCGCCGCCAATGATCAGTGTGTGTCCATCTTCCTGCGCCGGAGCCCGACCGGCGATGGTCGAGAACATCAGCGGGGCCAGCACGGTCGTGAGCAGGGCCATCAGCAACAGCGCGCCGTGTAGACCTCCGTCAATCACGCCCAGATCAGCCGCGATCGCTCCCGCCGCAAGCACGAGGGAGAGATTGGCGCTCAGCAAGAAGCCTCCGGCGAGGCCTGAGCGGAAGCCCCAGGCCGGCACTAGTCCCAACAATGACGGCGCCAGCTTGGCCCCGAACGCGACCAGAAGCAACACGGGCACCAGGATCAACGAGTCCGTTGAGTCAAAGACAGCGCCCAGGTCGAGTGTCGCGCCGGCGTGGATAAAGAAGATGGGAACAAAGAACCCGTAGCCGAGCGCGTCGAGCTTGCCGCGCAACGAAGACCCGTGCCGCGGTGACACGACCGTCACCGCCAGACCGGCCACGAAGGCGCCCAGGACCATCTCGGTACCAGCGACCTGTGACAACGCGACAAAGATGACGAGCAACGCCAGCGACGCGCGGATCTTTAGCTGGGAAGAGGTCTGGGCGAGCTCGTGCATCGTCCGCGGGATGATGGGAAACCGCCCGCTCCCAACTCTCGACAACCAGATCATCAGCACCAGCGCTGCGGGGACGGCCAGAATGAGGATGATCTTCCAGCTGATCCCCTCCCGTTCAAGCGCGGCAACTACACCGACCCCGACGATCGCTACAAACTCGAGCAGGAAGCCACCGACCAGAAGCGATTGTCCCATCCGGCCCAGATCCGGACGATCCTTCAACACCGGCACAATGACGCCGACCGCTGTGGCGATCAGGATGAAGAGCAGCATGGGAATTTGATTCGAGGTGATCAACCCGACCGCGCTCATGAGACGCAACGCCACGAACGTGAACGCAACAACCAACACCAACAGCACTGCGCCAGAGATCAGGGGATGCCTCAGCGCGACCCGCGGTATGTACCAGCGACGCCCCGGCGACTGACCCAGCAAGCTGAGGTTTATCTCAAGCCCGGAGAGAAACATCAGATAGGCGAAGCCGAACAGCGCAAGAAATGTCAGCCATTCGTTGTCGCCGGTGATGAAGCCCAGTAGCGGCTCGCCGAAGATGATTCCAACCAGCACCTCACCGGCGACTGCGGGTAGCAATCCCCCTGTCAGTCGCCAGGCAACGAAAGGAACTACCACTGCCAGCAAGCTGACCAGGAGCAGGGGCGTGAAATCTACGGCTTCCTCCACGCGTCCACCTTCCAGCCCCGCCGCTCAGTTACATGTACTCACCCAAGAATTCTAAGGAAATTCGATTGAAATCGTCGGCGGCGCTGATGTTGACCGCATGGGTCGCCGACACTCGCTCGACACGGAAGTTTGCGGCGTTTGCCTCAACCCACTCGCGCGCCGGCATGAATGCTTCTTCGCGATCGCCGGCGACCAGGAGCGTGTCCACCGGATTCGACGGTAGTCGATGTCGCAACGGTGTGTACGGCGATGTGTGCAGCATCGTCCGAGCGATGCCGATTGGTGTGCTGAGCAACATGGCGTCGTCGAACTGCAGCCGACGCTGGGCATCGAACGCCCTGGCCCGACGCGGATTGAGTGGATGCTTCATGACGGCGTCGATGCCGCCGTCGATCATCATTTGGGCGCGCTCCCGCGCTGCTTCCGGGTTGCCGATTCGGTTCGGTTCACCGAATGCGGAGTGCGAGTTGGTGACCACGTGTGCGATCACCTCATCGGGCCTGGACATGGCGTAGTTCAGCGTCAACGCAGCGCCGAGGGACTGTCCAACCACAAACCACCGCTCTGCCTCGACCGACTCTCGTAGCGCGCTGAAGCGATTGATGTAGCGGTCGGGGTGGTAGGCGTCCTCATCTTCCGGCGCGGGCGAGGAACCGTGACCGAACAGATCGACGGTGATACTGCGGTATCCCGCATCGTGAAACGCGGGAAGGTTCAGCAACCAATGCGCACGACAGGTCAGGATGCCGTGGACGAACAGCACCGGCATCCCGTCGGCCGGGCCGGCGATCTCGTAGTTCAGCTCAATCTCGGGCTGATTCACGGCGCAATGATACGCGGAGGCCTGGCGCCCGGACCAGGCTAGTCGCGATCCGTGGCCGTGGTACCGGCGGCCGCGCCTTCGGTCAGCGCTTCTGGAGTCAGCGCCTTGAGCAGCGGGTCCTGGGTCGCCAGACCAAGAATGCCCGCGACCTCGCCGATCCGGTTGAAGCCGTGCTCGTGTAGGCGATGCAGGTAATCCTGGTACTGCTTCTCGCGCAGCTTGCGCAAGCCCTCGACGCCGGCGTCGAGCCGCTCCACGCCGTCCGCGTAGAGCACGGCCAGCGCTTCGCGCTCGAGCGGCGACTGCGCCATCTCGGAGGCGAGACCGCCTTCAGCCTTGATAAAGAAAATCGGCAGTTCCATCTCGGCTCGTTCGGCGTAGCGGTTGTACCACTGGAGGTGCTTGAGGCCGTAGTCGAGGTGACGCTTGCTGTCCTCGGCGAGTCGGGCGAAGAGGTCGCGGTCGAAGTCGGAGCGAGCCCAGTCGGTCGCGCATTCGAAGGCGGTCAACTCGTAGGACTTGTAGACCACGTCAAGCGCGATAATCATGTCGGTGAAGGTCAGGGCGTTGTACCAGGCTTCGGAGACATCCGAGAGCGGCGCTTTGCCGATGATCCCGGAGCCGTGCAGCGCGCGCTTGCGCAATGCCTCGACCTTGCGGCCGGCATCGTAGACCTGCGTCGCCAGGAACAGCTTGACCTCGTGGAAGCCGTAGGAGATCTCCTCCAGCCACTTTGAGATCACTTTCTGCTCGGCGATGCCATAGGTGGAATAGACCGCGCAGATCTGACCGGTGGCGCGTTCGACCTCTGGCGCTAGTTCTTCGCGGTTATCCCAATCGAGGTCAGTCGCGGGAATCCAGCGGTCGCGGATCGCGTCTTCGTACAGGTCGGAGACGCCTTCGGCCCAGACTTCGGCTCGGTCGTAAATCGCGTATCCCGCGGGCATGTACATGCCGGGAACCGGACGAGTGCCACGTGGCAGATCGTTGCGGAACTTCCAGACATCCGGCACGTGGCCGTAGGAGCCGATGTCGACGTCGCTGAGGCGCATGCCGTCTTCGGACGCCGTTGGCTTGAGTCCTGTCTCGCCACCGTCCTCGAACATGATGAACTGCGCTCCCGCTAACGGGTGCTCAGGATTGTTCTCGATGAACTCAAGCCACTTGCTGACCCGATCCGGTTCGATCGAGATGTTGAGGATGTTGTCGATCTGGCGTCCCGAGGTGCTCGAGTTCTCGACCCGCTTGATCAGCTCGGCGGGCCAACCGCGGACCTGGGCGCGCATGTTCTGGGCAGGAGAGAGAGGCGGCATGGAATTTCCCGTCTTCTTCGGGGTGATCTGCTCTTGACGCGTTCAGATTCGTTCGATTCTGTTCGGTTTTGTTCGGTTTTGTTCGGTTTTCAGCAGAACATGTTCGGCAACGTTCCGACAAATCTGCGCTTGTTCGGGGCTATACGGTGATCAGCGCCCGCATGTCGGGCGACATCCGGTGGAGGCGGTCACCGAGGCCGACCACCTGTAGGCGGTGGTAGTACTCGTTGATCTGCTTCTTGCGCATCAGCATGACGAGGTTGTAACCCTCGTCCAGGTGCTCGATGCCACCGCCGGCGAGCACGGCCAGGGCCTCGCCCGTGATCGGGTTGGTGGTCAGGCCGGCCTGCGTGTTCTGCACAACCTCGTTGATGTCGAGGTAGTGGTGCAGTTCTTCCTTGCGCCAGGGCTGCGTCTCGACGGTGTACTTGGTGTGCGTGACGCCAAAGGCGAGGTGCCGCGACTCGTCCTGCGCGGAGAGTCGGAACATGCGCTTCTCGGCTTCGTTCTGACCAATCAGCTCACCCATGCGGAACAGTGACTGGACCAGACCCTCCGCGAAGAGGTGGAGGATTGTGGTCATCTCGGTGAAGTCGTCGATCGCGAGCAGGCCGACTGCGCCGAGTCCGGCCGGCGACATGCCGCCGCCGTTGACCAGTACGCGCTTGCGGAAGACGTCGAGGTGTCGGGCTTCGTCCATCAACTGGGTGCCGAGGAAGAGCTGCGACTCGAAGAAGTCGGGGTGCACAGACTCAAGGAACCGACCGGGGACGTCGCCGGCGATGAATTCGACCTGAGTCAGGAACGTACACAGGGTGCACATTGCCTTTTCGATGTCGTCGGGCTGGTCGCCGATCGTGTCCCAGGGAATGTCACGGGCCGACGACCACTGGCGCTGCAGCGCCTCTTCGTAGAGCAGCATCGCCGACTCGGACCAGACATCGCCTTTGTCGCGGTACTGCCGCGCGTGCGCGTTGGAGCGCGGGTCGGCCTCGATGCCGCGAGGCGCGAATGAGCGCCAGTTCGCTTCGTCAACGCCTTCGACGCCAGCCATGCGCTGGTTGATCGACTGCAGCGTGACGCCCTTGCGTCCCACCTGGATATCGAAATCATCGTCGGTCTCGAGGTTCAGCCAGTCAAGGTTGAGGCCCGGGTTCTCAATCGCGGAGACCATGATCTGTTCCTGTCAGGGGACAGCGCAGCCCAGGATTCGAGCAGCGTCCGTCTGGATCGGTTGGCTCCAGCGTACCAGCTAGCCAGAGTTCACTGAGGGACGGGAACATCGAAGTTGTCCCGCAAGAAGTTGACCAGATCCCAGCGCTCCTGGTCCGAGAGTTGCGGTGACCAGGCGGGCATCCCGGTACCGCGAATCCCGTCCGTGATCCAGGCAAAGAGCACCCCGTCCGGATGGAATGGGACATGCACCGTGAAGTTGGCCGGAGGGGCTGGCAAGGAATCGGCCAACGGACCGTCGCCGGCGCCGGTATCTCCGTGACAGGACACGCAATTGGCGGCGAACAATGCCGATCCCCGCTGCACGGAATCGGCCGTTTGCTGGACCGGATTGGCCAAGGTTCGACCGGGCTCGACATGCAAGCCGGTCAGCAGCACGACCGCCAGAATGAGGCCGAGCAAGCCCATCACGAACGCGCCGTCGGCGGCTCGCGGTCCGAACGCGGAACGAAGGCGAGGGCGATTGATCCAGGCCAATCCGCCAATCACGAACGCCCACAGCGCGCCGACGCCGTTCCAATCCATTTGCGTCAGCGGCAATCCCAGCGCGCCACCGCTATCGACGGCAAACGGCGACGCCTGGAAGCTGGATTCCACGTCGCTCAGGAGAGCGACGACGAGATCGTCGCCCGACGCCCGACGCATCTCCATCTCGATGGTCCACTCGCCGGGCAGACCGAAGTACGCGCCCTCAAGTCGGAAGTGTCCATCGCCAACAGATTCAGCCGCCACCGTGACCGGCCCGACGCTCGGGTCCTGGTAGCGGAAGCGCAGCAACAGATCTTCTACCGGGTTGTCCTGCGGACCATCGATCGTCGCGGTCCATGTGTTGAATCCGACCAGATTGGGCGAGATCTCCAGCGACGCGACGATGTCGCCGCGAGCCACGGTTTCGACGACCGTGTTGTCCTTCTGCTCGACATCGGGCTGAGCGCTGGCCGGCGATGGCAGTTGGGTCAATGCGGCGGAGGCGGCGATCACCGCCAGACCCAACACGGCTTCAACGCGCATGAGCCGCGCGAAACGCTCTTTGAGCACGTTGTTACGGCCGTCCGACGCAGCGTCGCGGGGTCGCAACAGGAACGCGTTTGCGCCGGCGGCAGCGAAGAGCGCAATCAGGACACCGATCTTGACCAGGAACGCCAGGCCCCAATCGGTCTCGAAGATGCCATCGACCTGTGGAATCTGGATCAATGCCGAGAGCAGGCCAGCCGCGGCGAGGATTGGCACAGTTGCGGCGGCCACAATGGAGAATCGCCGGACCATCTCAACGCGGTGGTCCGGGTGTGTTCTGAGGGTCAGGAGCAGGCTGACGAGACCACCGATCCAGATCGCAGCGGCTGACAGATGCAATGCATCAAACAGCGTGCCCCAGATCCAGCCTGAGCCGACGGCCGCGCCGTGCGAGATCGCGGAAGTGGACGCCAGCCAGACAATAGCCAGCACGAACAGGAGCGAGCGCAATCTGAGGTCGTTGAGCGCCGCCGGACGGATGAAGCGCAAGCTCAGCGCCAGCGCCGCGACAACAAGCGTGTACCAGCGCTGCTGGAGCCAGAGTCCATTGCGCGTGTCGAAGAGGACATCTCCGAGAAAGCCCACGTCGCCCAAACGCAGCGCTCCCGCGATTGCTTCGTAGCCTGTTGTTGCGACGCCGATCACGACGGTCGTGGCAATCAGTGGCAGGAGCGTCGATAGCGGCGAGGGTCGCAGGATGAACGACATCGCCACCGCGCCAACAAAGAGCACCAGGGCCGTTAGTCCAACTGCCTTCACGACGGCGTCGGCCGCAACCGGTGGGCCGGGACGATTGAGGTCGACGGTCACGCCGCTGCCTGCGGGAGCCGATCCGTCGGGATTCAGCACCGAGAACACGTACGAGCCGGTCCACGTATGACCATCTACCTCGGATAGCGTCTCCCAGACCACGGTGTAGACGCCGGGATCGAGTCGCAGTACGCGGACACTCATCTGTGTCGGCACGGCGTCGGAGAACTCGGTTTCGCCGATTTCGCGGCGCTGAGCGGAGCTATCGAGAATCCTCACCGAGCTGTGGCTGCGCTGCAGTCGCTCGGTCATGAACAGGGTGATCCGCGTCGGCGACTCGCGCAGCGAGGCGTTGATCGGCGGGTCGGCGCGCGAGAGGAGCGCGTGGGCCTCGGCATGGCCGGAGAACACGAGCATCACGGCGATTGACGCCGCCGCCACCAGAGCGAGCAAGCCCGGGCGTTTCATCGCGAGGAGTCCTGAACCTCGAAGACAGACTCGCGAATCCTTGCCCACTCCTCTTCACCGACGCTGCCGACCCAATCGACGCCGCCGTGAAACTCGCCCGGTGCAATGGCGTAGGGCGGATCGGCAGCATCTGTGGCGACGAGATAGATGCCGAATGCTCCCATCACGAGCACATGGCGTCCGTCGTCGGATAGCGCGAAATCGGGTTGGTCCTCGCCAATCGCGGCGATCTGAAGTAGCTGGAGAGTGTCGAGATCGACCAGCCAGATGTCCTCAGGTCCGTTGAAACCGAGAACCTTGGTGGACACCTGGGGCAGGAACTGTCCCGCCGTGAAGACGACGGCGTCTCCGTCCGGCATGAAACGAGGAATGCGGAAGGGTCTCGGTTGCCATTCCCGGTCCGGATCGAGCACGGTCTCCGAGCCGTCCATCAGATCCCGCACAACGAGGTGTGGATCGCCGCTGTACGGGGCGTTGACGAAGACGAGCATGGCGCCGTCCCGCGAGATATCAGCGTCTCGCGCGTCTTCGCGCACGATTTCCACCTCGCGACGCTGCAGATCGAGCCGTGCGACCCGGATCAGCAGCTCGCCCGGTTCGTGTGTGAAGATGAGCGATCCGCCATCGGGCGTCCAGCGCGGATTCCAGACAAACTCTGCTTGTCGCGCATGTTGAACGACGATCTCTTGTTTGGGATCGTCGAGAGCCGCGATGGCAAGATCGGCGCCGATCGTCGCGCCTTCAGCCTGGGTCAGTTGGAAGACGATGTATGCCACGCGCGTGCCGTCGGGCGAGATTGCAGGTTGCAGGAGCTGTTGATCCTGTCCGGCAGCGATGAGGAGTCGGGCGCCCTGTTCGTCCTGGATCCACAGGTCGACGCCTTGCGTGAAGATGAAGGTCCCCGGAGCGGGGATTCGTCGCTCGACGTCTGTGTCACCGCCTCCGCCGCATGCCGCGAACAGGGTTGCCAGCGCGAACAGCGACAGCGTGACAGATCGCAGGCTCATTCGACTTGCCTGCGGTTGATTCGGTGGAGTATCAGGGTCGCCAAGAGTGTGAGCGCGGCAACGATGCCGACGATGAACCAGATAACTGGTCCAACACCGAGACTCGCATCGCTCGGCGACTCGGCTCTCACGACAATCGGAGGTGCTGTGGGACTCGCGACCTCAGACTCCGATTGCTCGACCTCGTCGCCTGGATAGGTGATCAGCAGCTCCGCAGCGAGTTGGCGATCCGATTCGCTCTCCTCTGCCGTCGGTCCTTTCGACACGTAGAACGGATAGAGTCCGGAATCCGAATCCCCATCCTCTGCGGACAGGTTTCTCCAGGACACGAGATATCGACCTGGAGGCAGCTCGACGTCAACGGTGAGTCGCATCACATGACGATCATCGTTGCTGATTTCCGTTCCCGGCAGATCCCATTCGTCTACGACATCGCCGTGGACCTGTTGCAATTCGAGCGAATTCGCGCCTTCTCGACGAAATAGCTCCTGGGTGAAACGGACGCTGATCTCGGATGGAGACTCCGCGAGGATTTCGGCAAACCCCGGGTTGGACGACTCAAACGCGGCATGCGCCGACGCACTAGGCGCGAGCAACCAGCAGGCGGCCGCTCCCAGTACGAGCGCTGCGAGCAGACGCCACTTATTCGCTGTGTTCGTCGACTTGGCCATTGTCGTTATGACTATCGCTGTGCATCGGAGGCTCCAGTCCGGCTAGAGCCGGAACGGCAGGGAGGGATTCATTGTTGAGCCAGGCTTCGAGCGTCGCCTCGAAGGTATGGGCCAGCGCGTGAACGATCTTGGACGGCTCCGAGGCAGAGATCGCATCGTCTTCGCGGAACCTGGCGAGCAGCGCATCAAGCCACTCGGCGTATTGCTTGACGTGGTCCTGGAGCTCGTGCGGCCAGTCGACCCATGCCAGCGCTTCACGAGCCCTGGTTGCCCAGATCACGGCGTCGGCGGCGATGTGTTGGTCTTCGAGGATCATCCGGTCGAGCTGGTGGTATTGCAGCGGATTGAGCGGCTCCAACGCCGCCAGCACCTGGGCTCGCTGGGCGGCCTCAGTGGCGCGTGCAGTGTCGGCTCGGAGTTGGTCGATGGCGGCTGAATTCGTCCCCGAGCAGGCGCTGAGCCCAATCGCGAGCGCCAGCAATGCCGTCACAGGCAAGAGCATCTTCACAGAGTCACACTTTCGCTGCACGGTTCGTCCGTGCAGGGTCCGGGAAAGCGGTTACGCAGAGGATGACGCGGGAGGGGGCCGAATCGTGATGCGGAGGGACTGACGTTGTGGTCGTGGGACTGTCGCTTCGGGCGTGGGGGCGACCGTCTCGGCACGGATATCGGCAGTGCGCGACACGGCCATGTCGGCGACCGCGAGCGGCGACACAGGGATGGGCTGCGCCGCGTCGGACGAGGCCAACTGCGGCGCCTGCTCGGGCGCGATGGCACAATCGTCGACAAGGGCGAGAGCAGTCGCTTGATCCACGAGTGGGGCGGGCTGAGCGACTGTCGTGGATTCGTCGTTGGGAGACGCCGTCCGCAGGAGGACCGCTACTGCTACCGCCGCTGTGAGAAATGCGAACAGGAGGATTCGGCGCTTCATTTAGACTCAGTCTATGCGCCGGGCGGATCCGCGGAACGGCGCAACCCCTTTGAATTTCTTCTGAATTTGAGGCGAACCATGTATCTGGCGATGAACCGCTTCAGTGTCACTGTCGAGCGTGAGGCCGAGTGGGAGCAGATCTGGAAAGAGCGCGAAAGCTATCTCCAGGAGGTCCCGGGATTCGTGCAATTCATGCTCCTCCGCGGCGCGGAACCCGGCGACTACATCTCTTACTCGGCGTGGGAAGACGTGTCGGCCTTTCATGCCTGGACGCAATCGGATGCGTTCCGCAGGGGTCACGCTCAGGGCACGCTGGCCGGCGTGCTGACGGGTCCACCCCAGCTCGGGTTGTTCGAGCCGGTGATCGAAGAGACGCCCGGCTCACGCAAGTTGTCTGACTCGATGCCTGATCCGAATCGGCGCGGCCCTCGGCACTAACAGATGCCCAAATCAACTCCGTCATTGCCGCGCTCCGTCGCGGCAATCTCGCCGAGTGCTGCACCGACGCTCGCATCCGAGGAACTGCGCCCGATTCGATCTCACAGCAGGTTCCTGACTTTCGTGCCAAGCACAGCGAGATACCGGCGGCGGAGCGCGGGTATGACGGAATTTGAGGTATGACGACTTCCTGGACAGCCTCCAAGGGGGAAGTCGAACGCGCGATGGTAACCTGTGCCCACCTGTGAATTTTTTCCGCGAGCTTCAATAAATAGCGCTGCGGGCTGAGAGGAACACCACATGGGGATGCTTGACGGCCGAGTGGCGATTGTCACCGGCGCCGGACGTGGAATTGGGGCCGAGACGGCCAAGCTGTTTGCTTCACAAGGCGCGAAGATCGTGGTCAACGACCTCGGTGGCGCCGTTGACGGTTCCGGCGGCGCTGCGGCGCCCGCCGATGAAGTGGTTGCGGCCATCCGCGACGCAGGCGGCGAAGCCGTCGCCAACTACGCCTCGGTCGCCGACTACAACGCCGCCGAGAGCATCGTCAAGGATGCGCTGGACAACTTCGGCGACCTCGACATCGTTGTCAACACGGCGGGTATCCTGCGCGACCGCATGGTCTTCAACATGACCGAGGCGGAATGGGACGCCGTTGTCGATGTGCACATGAAGGGTCACTTCAACCTGGCCAAGTACGCCTCGATCCACTGGCGCTCCGAGCGCAAGGGTCACTACCGACTGATCAACTTCTCGTCGGTCTCCGGCATCTTCGGCGCACCCGGCCAGCCCAACTACGCGGCGGCCAAGATGGGCATCGTCGGCTTCACCTATAGCTGCGCCAACGCGCTGCCGCGCTACGGCGCGACCGCTAATGCGATCTCGCCGGGCGCCTCGACCCGTATGACCGACACCGTTCCCGAGGATCGACGGCGCGCGGGCAGCGACATCGGCGACTCGACCGAGGAAGACCCGGAGCGCTCACCAGCGAACGTCGCGGTGCCGCTGGTCTACATGGCCTCCGAGCAGTCGGACTGGCTCAACGGTCAGATCATCGGCGCTTCAGGGTACGAGCTGCAGCTCTTCAACAAGCCCGCCGTGATTCGCCAGGTGCGCGGCACCGAGCGCTGGAGCGTCGAAGGCGCGGGCGAGCAGATGGAAGAACTGTTCAAGCCGGCCGTCGCAGGCGGCGGCGGATTCTTCGGTTAGTCGATTCTGTTCGGAGCAATGGGAAGGAATCAACATCATGGCATTGCTTGACAATCGTGTCGCAATCGTGACCGGCGCCGGTCGCGGGATCGGTTCGGAAGTCGCCAAACTGCTTGCCGCCAACGGGGCCCAGGTCGTCGTCAACGACCTCGGCGGAGCGGTTGACGGCACGGGCGGCGAGGCCGGCCCGTCCGACGAAACCGTCGCAGCGATCCGCGACGCCGGCGGCGACGCCGTCGCCAACTACAACTCGGTCGCCGACTACGACGCAGCCGAAGGCATCATCCAACAAGCGCTGGATGAGTATGGTCGGCTGGACATCCTGGTCAACGTCGCCGGCAACCTGCGCGACCGCATGGTCTTCAACATGACCGAAGCGGAATGGGACGCCGTCGTCGCGGTGCATATGAAGGGCACCTTCAACACGACGAAGTACGCCTCGATCTACTGGCGCGCGAACCGCGAGGGCCACTACCGGCTGATTAACTTCACGTCCGGCTCGGGCTTGCACGGCGCTCCTGGTCAGCCCAACTACGCCGCGGCCAAGCTCGGCATCGTTGGCTTCACCTATAGCTGCGCCAACGCACTCGGACGCTACGGCGTGACCTCGAACGCGATCGGCCCAGGCGCATCGACGCGGATGACCGACACGGTGCCCGAGGAGCGGCGCAGCCGCGGCTTCGACGAAGACTCTGAGGCCATCGTCGACCCGCGCCGCTCACCGGCCAACGTCGCGGTTCCGATCGCCTACATGGCTTCCGATCAGTCGGACTGGCTTAACGGCCAGGTCATCCGTGCGATGGGCTACGACATCGGACTCTACAGCCAGTACAAATTGATCCGCGAATTGAGCGGCACCGAGATGTGGACGGTCGAACGCGCTGCCGAGGAAATGGAACGCGTCTTCCGACCCGCGATCGAAGCCGGCAACGTCGTCGGCGGGTAATTCGTCGACCAATCGCAGTTCACTTACGCTGACGGCGGATCTGCGGATCCGCCGTTTCGCGTTTCTATGCACACGGATGCTCCCATGACCGACGCTCTCACGATCCGCTCAGCCGTCGACGCCGACGTGCAACAACTCGCCGAGTTGTACAACCACTACATTCTCACCTCACCGGCGACCTTCGACACCGAGCCGCACACGGTCGAGACCAAGCGCCAGTGGTTCGCGAACTATTCCGATACCGGGCCGTATCGTGTCATGGTCGCCGTCGAGACGGACGGCCGCATCGTCGGCCACTCCTATTCCAGCCCGCTCTATCCCAAGGCCGCATACAACAGCAGCGTCGCGACCAGCGTGTACCTGTTGCCGGGTGTGGTCGGCCGCGGCCTCGGAACCAGGCTCTGGAGTGCGCTGTATGACGAACTGCTTAAGGTCGATGAACTGCATCAATTGTTCGCCCTGATCACACTGCCCAACGAAGCCTCAGTCGCCCTGACCGAGAGTCGCGGATACGCGCTCACAGGCGTATGGAAGGAAGCCGGTCGCAAGTTCGACCGTTATTGGGATGTCGGATTCTGGCAGCGTCCGATGCGCCTGGACACCGATGGGACTTCTTGACATCGGCATTTGTGCAGGCGTACGTTCGACAAGCATCGGCAGTTAAGGAGAGTCCAGTGGCCGTTTACCCGAACGCGATACTGTCCCTCCGGCGTGGACGCGAACGGTTCTCGCGTCTATTCAGCCGCCGGTCCCGCGTAGCCGATCCAAGATTGCCCGACCCAGCTCACCCCGCATTCGCCGTGGAAGCCCGCCGCCAATCGATGCTGATCGCTCATAGCCCGCAGGAGGCAGAGGATGTAGCGTTCGTTGACAGCCTTAATGAACCAATCGACCAGGGATCCCGCGACCTGCGGTCAGATCTGGTTCGTAGAAGGCGGCGGCGACTACACGTCCAAAGGACGACCGGGCGTCGTGCTTCAACATGAGTACTTTTCGGCTCTTGAGTCGGTGACAGTCTGTCTCTTCACGAGCAATCCTGACTCTCAAGAAGCTCCGCTCTTTCGCCAGCCGGTTCAGCCGACGCAACAAAACGGCCTCGACAGGCTGAGTTGGCTCATGATCGACAAGATCATCACGGTCAAACGTACTCGGCTGAAGAAACAGATCGGCCGTTTGGAGAACGTCAAGCTATCGTCGCTGCTCGATCAGATTCCAACCTTCCAACGATGTGGGGAATCGCCGCGGCGCAGCTGGCGACGGTTCCTGTCCGTGATCCGTCCCCTTCCCTAGCCGTGCTGCCAACTGCTGCCGCGCTCCTGTTACCTTTGGCTCCCGCTCACACGCTGTGCGTGATAACCCCGCGTCAGCCGACAGGGAGGAACACTCTGTGGAACACTCACCCGACCGGTATCCGGCCCGACTGGAAGTCGACTATCCCGAGAGCCTGGAACGTCTCAGCACCCTGCTGCGACTCCCGTTCATCATTCCGATTCTGATTGTCTCGGCGCTGTTGCCCGCGGCGCCGGCGATTTTCCTCTATTTTGCATCCGAAGGCTGGATATCAGGCGACGACTGGAGCGGCGGCTACGCGGCCGCCTTCTTCCTGCCGTTGGTCCTGATGCTGCTGTTCCGAGGCAAGTACCCGCGCTGGTGGTTCGACTTCCTGCTCGAGCTGATGCGCTTTGAGACGCGGATCCTGGCCTACGCCTCGCTGCTCACCGACAAGTATCCGGCAACGGACGACGAGCAGTCGGTACATCTGGATCTGGATTATCCTGACGCGGAACAGTTGAACCGTTTCCTTCCCATCGTCAAGTGGCTACTTGCCATTCCGCATTACGTCGTGTTGGTCATTGCAGGGGTGGTCGCGCTGCTGGCGATCATCGTTGCCTGGTTCGCGATCCTGGCGACGGGGCGGTATCCCCGACAGCTATTCGACTACGTGGTGGGAGTCAATCGCTACGCGATCCGCGTCGGGGCTTACATGGCCATGCTGATCACCGACCGCTACCCACCGTTTAGCCTGAAGGCATAAACAAAAGCAAAGCTGGAGGTACCGACCATGAGCGACCGGATCGGAATGGGACTGGCCAACTTCCCCTTCTCCGACGTGGCCACCATGTGGCGCTGGATCGACCTCTGCGAAGAGCACAATGTCGATTCGATCTGGCAAACCGACCGCCTGATCTCGACCCAGCCGATGCTCGAGTCGATGACCTTCATGGCCGCGATGGCCGCGCGGACCGAGAAGCTGAAGTTTGGCATGAACGTCGTCGTCGTCGGCTTCCGCGACCCGCTGGTGCTGGCCAAGCAGTGCGCGACGATTGACTTTCTCTCCAACGGTCGCATGCTGCCGGCGTTCGGCGTGGGTGGCGCGTTCGCCCCGGAATGGAAAGTGACCAACCGTACGATGCGCGGTCGCGGCCCGATCGCCGACGAGATGCTGGACGTCATCAACGGACTGTGGAACGAGGAATCGTTCACCTATCACGGCGAGCATTTCCAATACGACAATGCCTCGATCTCGCCGCGACCGGTGCAGGACCCGCTGCCGCTCTGGATCGGCGGCGCGAGCAAAGCGGCGATCCGCCGGACCGCGCGGATCGGAACCGGTTGGGTCGCGGGGATTCAGTCGGCGCACGAAGTCAAGCCCGTGATCGACCAGATCAAGGCCGCGCTCGCTGAGGCGGGCCGCACCGACTATGAGCCAGACCACTTCGGCGCCGGCTTCGGCTACCACTTCGGCTCGTGGGACGACCACGATGTGCAGGCGCAGATCGCCGGAATCAAGGCTCGACTGCCCGAGATCAACCCGGACACCTACCTGGCTGTCGGCAGCGCCGAGGACATTCTGAGCAGAGTCAACGAATATCGCGAAGCTGGGGTCAGCAAGTTCATCATGCGGCCGCTAGCTCGCGGCGACGACGCGATCATGTATCAGTCCCAGCGCCTGTTCGATGAGGTCCTACCGGTCGTCCACGCCTGAAGAGGCCTTTGCAAAACTCGCCTATCCCCTCTCCCCCCTTGCGGAGACCTTCGAAAAACTCATGATTCCCCTCTCCCCCCCTTGCGGGGGGAGATGTCACGGAGTGACAGGGGGGGTCCGCCGCCAGCGACCAGATAGGCCTTGAGATGGGGAGCCCCCCCTCTGCCTTCGGCATCTCCCCCGCAAGGGGGGCGAAGGGGACTTATTCAAAGGTCTCCTTGCGGGGGGAGTTGTCACGGAGTGACAGAGAGGGGGGGCTCGGCCAGCGACCAGACAGGCATTGAGATGGGGAGTCCCCCCCTCTGCCTTCGGCATCTCCCCCGCAAGGGGGGAGAAGGGGACTTACGCAAAGAGCTCTCTGAGCGGAAACGCGGCGCTAGGGATACGACGGCAGCGGCAGATTCGGGAAGGCTCGCTTCACGCTCTTGACGGCCGCCCGCTTGGCGGTCGCCGCGACGCTCTGCTCCTTCTTCAGCGCCGTCGCCGATTCCGGCAGCACCGACGGGTCGCCCGCAACCAGCGGATCGCTCCACTTGCGTAGCTGCTCCATGTGGGGCGGACCGTCGATTCTGTCGCAGAACCGCGTGAACGGTCGCCAACGTTCTTCGCTGCGTCTCGTCTTGGTGTAGACGGCCCTTCCTGCAGCAACGCATAAGGAAACACCACCGGCGACATCCCAGATCCGCGCGCCATCGAACAACGCCATCTGCACTGAGCCCTCGGCCGCCAGCGCCAACTCGGTCGCTGTGCTGCCGAATGTTCGGGCGATGCCGAAGCGTCGCCCCGCAGGACCAGTCACGCCGCCGGTTCCGGCAGGCACAGTGCTCAATCGCGAGGCTGCCTGGAGCGCCGGCGCGCCGCAGTCCACCAGTTCGCCATTGAACATCAGACCGTATCCTGTTTTGGAGTGGTACACGCCAGGAGTCAGGAACCGATTGGTCGGTAGCCAAAGCGCTCCCGCGATCGGCGTCCCGTTGTGAAGAATCCCGATCGAACATGCAAACAGGCCGATGCCATTGATGAAGTTGGTTGTGCCGTCGAGCGGATCAACCACCCACACAATTTCGGCGTCAAGTGGACCGCCGTTGTCTCGCTCTTCACCGAGCACTCCATGCTCAGGGAACGTGCGATGCACCTCGTCGCGGATCATGTCTTCGATCGCGTGGTCAACCTCAGTCACGGGGTCGTGAGCGTTCTGGCCCTTGAATGAGATCTCGATTGTGGCGTGGAAGCGGTCCATCAGGATGTCGCCGCCGCGCTGCGCGAGGGCTCGCGCGGCTTTGGCTATTTCATCAAGATCGTCGCCGGGGGGCAGCGGTTGATCAGGCAAGTCGGATAAATCTGATTTGTCGGTTGGTTCGGAAGTATCGGTCATGGTAGTCATACCCGCAGGTTACCCTTTGGATTGCTAGCTGCACCCTCAGCGAACGGAACGTTCAAATGTCTAACCAACCGTCAACATCCGACGAGACGATTCGTCGCTCGAGCGGTCCTGGACAGGCCACAGTGCAGATGTCGACCGCAGGAGCATCGGCCGCAGTCGCCTTCGAAGCAGAGTGGGAAGCAGCCTGCGACTCCGCCTTGCGCGGCATGGATCTGACGACCACTCCGGACCTGTTGTTGGTGTTCGTCGACTCGCGCCACACCGGCCATTACGCGGAAATTATCGCGCGACTGAAGCAAGAGACAGGCGCTCGCCACCTGATCGGCGCGTCGGGTCAGAGCGTGATCGGGTCGTCGCTGGAGGCGGAAGAGGGCTCGGCGATCGCCGTGTTGGGACTGTCGCTGCCCGGAGCAGAACTGACGCCGATTGCCATTGATCCCGAGACCATGCCCGACGACCTCTTTGCTCCGATCGAGGACGGCCCCGAAGTCTGGTTGCTGTTCAGCAATCCGTTCACAATCATGACCGACCAGCTCGTTTCGCACCTGCAGAAGCTGCGACCGGAGATCGTGCTGCTCGGCGGGATGGCGTCGTCCCATCGACAACAGCAGGGTTGCGCGGTATTCATCGACGACCAAGCGCTCATGGCCGGGGCGGCGATGATGGGACTCCGAGGCGTCTCAGTGCGCCCCGTGGTCGCGCAAGGTGCGGAGCCGCTTGGTCAGCCGTGGATCGTGACCGAATGCGAGGCGAACACCGTCAAATCGCTAGGCTCGCGCCCGGCGCTGGAAGTGCTGCAAGAAACTCTCTCTGCGCTGGATGAATCCACTCGCGAGCGAGCTGCCCGCAACCTGCTCGTCGGTCTGGCCATGGACGAGTACAAGGAATCGCACGAACGCGGCGACTTCCTGATCCGAAACGTCATGGGCGCCGACCGCGAGGCAGGGACCGTCGCGATTAACGCGATCCCCAGAGTCGGCCAGACCTTCCAATTCCAGTTCCGTGACGCCCAGGCCGCCGATGATGACTTGCGAACCCGCTTGTCAGACTTGCGCGACGCGCTCAATCCCGAGGAAGAGGTTCTGGGAGCGCTGCTCTGCTCCTGCAACGGCCGCGGCCGAGGGCTCTTCGGTGAGCCCGATCACGACGCGACGGCGCTGTCCGATATCTTCGGTCCCGTGCCAACCGCCGGCTTCTTCTGCAACGGAGAAATCGGACCAGTCGGAGGAGAAAACTACCTCCACGGATTCACAGCCTCAATCGCGGTGCTGACCAGTAATTCGAAATGAAATTGGCAAAGCACGCAACAATAAGACCGCTTGTGCTAGTAGACTTGAGAGCACAAGTTGCCTGAGGCGGAGCACTCGATGACGGACAAAGTGGAGCTCGTAGAACGCGCCCAAGCTGTCTCGAGCCAGTTGAAAGCCCATCCTCGAACCCAACCTGTCTTTGTGGAGTTTGCAGGAACGCCGAAGAGCGGAAAGAGTTCATGCATTGAGATCGTTCGCCATTTCTTCCGCCGCTGCGACATCAAGGTGCTGGCTCCGGCAGAGGGCGCTTCCAGGAGAACTCCTTACTTCTTGAAGGACGATCTCATGGCCTTCAACACGTGGTCTGCTTCCTACGCGCTGATGCACGTTCTTGAGGGACTTCACGGCTCCGACCAGTACGCGCTAGCAATCTTGGACCGCGGATTGTTCGATGCGCTCGCATGGTTCGAACTGCTCGCGACCCGAAACACAATCACAGAGCAGGAACGCGACCAGGTGCAGAGCTTTCTGCAAATCGAGCATTGGCGCAAGAAAATCGATGCCGTGTTGCTGTTCACTACCGATCCCCAAACATCAATGATCCGAGAGAACAGCGACAAACTCATTGACGAACCTGGCCAAGCGATGAACGAGACGTTTCTGACGCAGCTGAATGAAGCGTATGCGGAGGTCGAACGCAGATTCTCTAGTTCTTTCAGTGGCTTCACGAGAATCGACACGAGCAGCACACAGGAGACAACGCCGTTGACGACCGCTACTGGCGTCGTAGACACCATCCTCAACATTTTCGAGACCAGCCCGATTGAGGAAGGCTAGGCGTTGCCATGGCTCAGCAGCAAGTTCTCTGTCTACCCCGTCTCTGGCTGACGGACCGGCCTGCCTTCACTCCTTGGGCATCCGCTGAATGGCTCATTGAGGCAGCTGACGCGGGCATGATCTGGCTGCCCAGACACGAGGCCGAATCTTCTGACGAATTCGTTCAGCCGATCCCGTGTGCACTCGTGCGCGGCATGAACGGCGGGTACTACGTCTTCCGCCGAATCCGAGAGGGCCGCTCCGACTTGCAGTCGAGGATCAGCATGGTGGTTGGCGGACACATCGATTGGGAACCTGGGAATCCAGGATTCTCCTATCTCGTCCGTTCCACGCTTCTGCGCGAAATCTCTGAGGAGTTGGCGACCGAGCCGCCGAAATGCGTTGAACCGATCGGCGTGGTCGTCGATGGCGCCACCCCCCAATCGTCGCGACACATCGGTATCGTCCATGAAGTTGTAGTTGCAGGCGCAGTGCGTCCCACGGCAGCCGAAGAGTTCTCGGCGAATTCCAAGTATGCAGGACTGCTATGCCGCGAACCAGAACTCCATTCGTTGCGCAAACGCATGGACCCATGGTCGTCTCTGGTCTTTGGACTTCACATTGCCTCTTTGAGGGATCGTGGCTACCAGCCCCGCCTCCTCTAGCCGCCGCTGATTTGCGGGACGATTGCGATCTCGGCTCCCTCAGGGACCTTGGTGATTAGACCCGTTGAGACTACGTCTCCGTTGATGGCTAGTGAGATGCCACGTCCGATTTTGCCTTCGTTGACCAGGCGTTCGGCGAGTTTGGGGTACTTCGGGGCGAGGTCTCGGATGACTGCGCGGATGTTGTGACCCTCAGCCGTCAGGACAGCCTCACCGTTGGTGAGGGTCCTGAGCGGCTGAGGGATGAGGACGGTGACCACGTGCCGCCTACGTCTGGTATTACTCCTCGAGCACGGTCGCTTCGAGGATGGCGCGCGGCGACATCGGCAGCGCTGACATGTGCACGCCGATCGCGTTGGCGATGGCGGCGCGCATGGCCGGGGCCGGCGGAATGATCGGGACTTCGCCGACGCCGCGCACACCGTAGGGATGACCGGGGTTCGGGACCTCGACGATGATCGGCTCGATCATCGGCAGGTCGAGCGCGGTCGGCATGCGGTAGTCAAGCAGGCTGGCGTTCTTGAGATCGCCGGAGTCGTCGTAGTAGTACTCCTCGTTCAGCGCCATGCCGACGCCCTGCGCGACGCCGCCCTGCATCTGTCCCTCGACGTATGCGGGGTGAATCGCGGTGCCGGCGTCCTGGACCGCGGTGTAACGAAGGACATCCACCTTGCCTGTTTCGGGATCAACTTCGACATCGACGATGTGCGTCGCGAAGGCGGGACCGCTGGAGGTCTTGTTGACGTCCGCACGGCCAACGATGCGGCCACCGGTCGAGGCGAGCTGGCCAGCGAGCTCCTTGAAGGTGAACTGGCGGTCGTTGCCATCCTCGTCGGCCGGTCCGCGGACGATCGCGTCGTCGCCGTAGGTGATGTCCGCAGCGTCGCACTCCCAGATCACGGCGGCGCGCTCTTCCATCTGGCGACGGATGTCCATGGCGGTCTCGTAGGCGGCCCAGCCACCGGCGAAGGTCGTGCGGCTGCCGCCGGTGACCTGCGTGTAGCCGACGGAGTTGGTGTCGACCACGTGCGGTCGCACTTCCTCAGCCGAAATGCCGAGGGTTTCAGCCAGTTGCATCGCGAGCGAGGCTCGTGTGCCGCCGATGTCGGTCGAGCCGAGCACCAGAGGAACGGTGCCGTCGTCGTTGACCTGCGCGTAAGCGGAGGACTCGAAGCCGATGTTGAACCAGAAGCCGTGGGCCACGCCGCGTCCGCGGTTGGGGCCTTCGAGCTCCGACTGCCAGTGCGGCGACTCCTGGGCAGCGGTCATGCACTCGACATTGCCGATCACGCCGTAGGTGAAGCCGTCGGCACGCTGAGCGCCCTCTTCGCAGGCGTTCTGCAACCGAATCTCAAGCGGGTCGATGCCCAACTCTTCGGCGAGCTCGTTGAGCACCGATTCGGTGGCGAACTCGGATTGTGGCGCACCGGGTGCGCGGTAGGCGGCGGTCTTCGGCTTGTTCACGACCACGTCGTAGCCGTCGATCCGCTGGCTGGGAATGTCGTAGGGGGCGAGGGCGCACATCGCGCCGGCGCCGACCGGCGAGCCAGGGTAGGCGCCGGCCTCGAATGCCAGGTGAACGTCGGCGGCAGTCAGCGTGCCGTCGCGCTTCGCGCCCATGCGCACCCGCATGTAGGTGCCCGAGGTCGGGCCTGTGGCGAGCAGCACTTCCTCGCGGTTCATCGTCAGCTGGACCGGGCGGCCGGTCTTCTGCGAGAGCAGCGCCGCCAGTGGCTCGAGGTAGACGGGAATCTTGCCGCCGAAGCCGCCGCCGATCTCCATCGGCGTCACCTTCACCCGCGACGGTGAAAGCTGGAGCAGCGGCGCAACGGAGTCGCGGACGACGAATGCGCCCTGGGTCGAGGTCCAGATATCGAGCGTGCCGTCGGCGCGGTAGTAGGCGGTGCCGTTGTGTGGCTCGATGTAGCCCTGGTGCGCCATCGAGGTCTCGAACTCGCGCTCGATGACCACGTCGGCATCTGCGAAGCCTGCATCCAGGTCACCCTTGGCGAACTGTAGGTGCGACGCGGTGTTGCTGGCGTTGTCGCTTTTGGAGCCGTCCATTTCGCCCGTGTGCAGGCTGTCGTGGAGCAGCGGCGAACCGTCGACCATGGCGTCGCGGACGTCGAGGACCGGCGTGAGCAACTCGTACTCGACGTCGATCAGTTCGAGCGCGTCCTCGGCGATGTGGTGGTCGGTCGCGGCGACGGCTGCTACCGCGTGGCCCTTGTAGAGCACCTTGGTCGAGGCGATGACGTTGTCCAGCACCCAGTTGAGCTGAGCGCTGCCTTCGCCGGTGTCGATCACCTCGTCGGAGGCGCGGGGGAAGTCGGCGTTGGTGATCACTGCCAACACGCCCTCCAGAGCCTCGGCCTTGGACGTATCAATGCTGACGATTCGTGCGTGGGCATGCGGGCTGCGCAGGACGCGGCCGGCGAGCATGCCGGGCAGGCTCAGATCCGCGCCGTACTGCGCGGCGCCGGTGACCTTGTCGACACCGTCGTGCCGGATCGGTCGGGTCCCGATGACGTTGTACTGCTCGGTTTCCCTGGACTGTGGTTGCGACTGTGCGGTGACCATGCGAGGAGTCCTCTCTTGTGGTGCTCAACGTGTGACGGCCTATGACCGTCGATATCGGACGGCGTGTAGCCGTCGGTGTTAGACGACGCTCTGGCCAGCGGCCTGCTGGACGGCCTTGATGATCTTGTCGTAGCCGGTGCAGCGACAGAGGTTGCCGGCCAGCCAGTAGCGGATCTCGTGTTCCGTCGGGTCGGAGTTCTGTTCGAGCAGCGATTCAGCAGCGACGAGGAATCCCGGCGTGCAGATGCCGCACTGCAGCGCGGCCTGCTCAAGGAAGGCGTTCTGCAACGGCGACAGTTGGTCGCCAGTGGCCAGTCCCTCGACGGTGCGGATCTCAGCGCCTTCGCATTCGGCTGCCATCACGAGGCAGCTATTGACGATCCGGCCGTCCATGTTGACGCAGCAAGCGCCGCAGTTGCCGTTGTTGCAACCCTCTTTGGCGCCGGTCAGTCCGATCCGGTCACGCAGCGCCTCGAGCAGG
Organism: Dehalococcoidia bacterium; assembly: GCA_965261715.1. Classification (GTDB taxonomy): domain Bacteria; phylum Chloroflexota; class Dehalococcoidia; order Bin125; family Bin125; genus Bin125. The sequence goes on along the minus strand of OZ253471.1, from coordinate 567,634 downwards.
GAGTCGCGCTCGTTGGCCAGAAAGACTTGCTGCTCGCCGTTGATGGTGCAGCTCACGACGATGTGTTCGGTGCTGGGCATGGAAGATGTTCCTCCGTTAATCGATCGAATCTGATGGCTCAGGCGGCGCGCTCGGCGGCCTGTCGGATGGTGCGCTCGGTGAGCACGCCGGCGAGATGGACCCGCTGGCGAATGCTGCCGCGCATGTCGGTGATTGGTTTGGCCGCAGCGCTCGACGCCGCGGCAGCAGCCGCGATCGTCTCATCGCTGAGCGGCTGACCGACCAGCGCGGCGGCGGCCTCGGAGACCAGCAATGGCGTCGGTGCAATCGCGCCGAGTGAGACGCGGGCCCAGGTCACAGTCCCGTCACCGTCGAAGCGAACCTGCGTCGCGGCGTTGGCGACGGCAATGTCCATCTCGTTGCGAGGAATGAAGCGCAGGAATCGCGCGCCCGAGCCCTCGGCCGGTACCGGGAAGTGGAGCTTGACGACGATTTCGCCGGCCTCCAGCACGTTGCGGCCGGGAGCGGTACAGAAGTCCTCAACCGCGACGGTCCGCCGACCGTTTGGCCCGGCAATTTCCACCTGAGCCTCGAGCACGATCAGCGACGGAATCCCGTCGGCTGCCGGTGAGGAGTTACACAGGTTGCCGCCCAGAGAAGCACGGCCCTGAATTGCCGTGCCACCAATTAGCGAGGCCGAGTCGACCAGCGCCGGATAAAGATCCGAAATGGTGGAGTCGCCGTAGAGCTGGTAACACGGAGTCCCCGCGCCGATGGTGAGACCGGAATCGGCTGAGTACTCAATATTCATCAGCTCGGGTATGTGCTTGATGTCGACGAACAGGTTGATGTCCCGCGTGCGCTCGCGCGCCTGCACGATGACATCGGTTCCGCCTGCCAACGGACGTGCGGTTTCGCCTCCGTTTTGCAGGAGGCTAACTGCCTCTTCCACGCTGCCGGCGCGGGCATATTTCACCGCTTGCACGAATTCCGCCTCCTGTTTGGTCCAGCGCTCTTCGGCGCTCGTTCTTGTTGATATCGATCAGGGCCAGATCGCGGTCGCGCACAGAGACGCGAACGGCGGTTAGCCGTCGGAAGTGTAGCGCAATATTACTCTGCGCCTGTGTTCTCGGCGCTGGGCGTCGTTTCTTCTTCCCTCATCAATGGGCCTGTTTCAGATTGGCCAGGGCGCGGGTCAAAAACGTGGCTTGACTCCACGCAGGACCGAGAAGCCCAATACCGCCGCCACGATGGACGCCGCGAAGATACCGATCTTGGCCGCCTCGAGCAGCTCGGTCTGCTCTGCGTCGAAACTGAGATTGGCGATGAAGATGGCCACGGTGAATCCGATACCCGCCAGCAGCGCCGCACCCGCCAGATGCGACCAGCGCAGTTGCTCCGGCTTGAATGCGATGCCCAGTTTGATTGCCAGCGCGGAGACGCCCAGAATCCCGACAAACTTGCCAAGCAAGAGGCCGATGAATATGCCCCAGGCAATGTTGGAGCTGAGCGCCGCCTCAATACTATCTCCGGTGATGTGGATTCCCGCATTGGCCAGGGCGAAGATTGGCACCACGATGAACGCGGAGATCGGCGCCATGCCCTCCTCAAGACGCTCGAGCGGACTCGTCGCTTCATGGGATACATGCCGGATGTTACTCAGCGTTTCCTGGGCGTCCCGCTCACGCACCACTGGGTCAGGGTCCTCTTCCACATATCTCAGTCGCTGAAGTAGATAGTCGATGCGCCGACCCGTGCCTTTGGTGTTATACAGGGCGTCGGCGGGGACGATCAGGCCAAGAATGACGCCGGCCAGCGTCGCGTGGACGCCGGCCTCCCAGAGCGTCAACCAGAGGAACACACCGCCGAGCGCATGAATGCCGAAGTGGCGGAATCCAAACTGCTTCAGCAGGAGCAGGAACGCCACCGCTCCAACCATGCCCAACAGCCACTCGAACTTGATCGACTCCGAGTAGAAGATGGCGATGATCAGAATGCCGCCGACGTCATCGGCGACGGCGAGCGTGAGCAGGAAAATCTTAAGTTGAACAGGTACGCCGCGTCCAACCAGCGCCAGGACGCCCAGCGCGAAGGCGATGTCTGTCGCCACAGGAATGCCCCAACCCGAGGAGCCGTCGCCGCCTGCGTTGAGGATCGCGTAGAGGCCGGCCGGTACCAACATGCCACCGAGCGCGGCGATGATCGGCAACGCCGCCTGGCGAACACTGCGCAACTCGCCGTGGGTGACCTCGCGTTTGATCTCGGCGCCGACGACGAGGAAGAAGACGACCATTAGCACGTCGTTGACGACGTGCTGCAGCGACTGGTCGAATGACCAGATCACCAGGTCGAGCTTGATGTGTGCGTGCCAGAAGGACTCGTAGGCGTGGAAGTCGACGTTGGCCCAGATCATCGCCACGACGGCGGCAAACACCAGGACGATGCCGCCGGCGGCCTCAACCTCCATGAATCGCAGCGTGGTCTGTACGACCAGCCGGCGGAATGGGTCGTTGCCCTCGCGCCAACGCGGTCGGAAGAGATCAGCCATGGAGCGCCTGCGTCATCAGCCTCAGTCCCCCTGTAGCGTCGAGTTCAACCGAACGCATCCTATCGCGCCGACGGCCTAGATACTGAAATATCGCGCTTCGGGATGATGCACGATCATCGCAGAGGTCGATTGCTCCGGGTGCATCTGGAACTCGTCGCTGAGCGAGACGCCGATTCGTTCCGGGTCGAGCAATTGCCAGAGCAGGGCCTGGTCCTCGAGGTTGGGACAGGCGGGATACCCGAATGAATAGCGCGCGCCCTGGTAGTTCGTCTTGATCATTTCCTCGGGCGTCGCGCCGTCGGAGCCATCGATCTTCAGCTCCTGCCGGATTCGCCGATGCCAGTACTCGGCCAGCGCCTCGGCGATCTCAACGCCGAATCCGTGCCAGTAGAGATAGTCCTGGTAACGGTCATCGGCGTAGAGCTGCTGAGCATATTCACCGACTCTCGGGCCCATTGTGACCACGTGGAAGCCGATCACGTCCATCTCGCCCGATTTGACGGAGTGGAAATAATCGGCCAGGCAGCGTCCCTGCTTGCCTTGTTGACGGGGGAACGAGAATTGGAGCAGCGGCGAGCCTGAGCCGTCGGTGTCGTAAACAATCAGAGTTTTGCCCTTGGACTGAACAGGGAAATATCCATAGACGACCGCAGGCTCAAGGATGCCGTCGCGCAACGCTTGCTGCTGGATTTCGGAGAGAACCTGGTCAGCCCGAGTGACCGTCTCAGCATCGCGACCTTTGAACCCCCACTGTCCTCGCAACAGCGCAGTGCGATTGATGAAGGGGAAAATATCGGACAGCGGCAGACCACGTATCACGCGTGTCCCTAAGAATGGAGCGTCAGGAATCGTTGCCGTACGAGGCATAGCCACCCCAACTGCACCTCTTGCATCGGCCCCCCATCGAACCCGGCCAGCACTACCAGTAACTACTGGTTTGACAGGCTCAGTATCCAACTCGATCCCATCGCTCATCGCGTTCATGATCCTGAGACCCTCGAACGCGTCCGACCCGTAGAACACGTCGCCGTGGAACGTGTTGCGCAGGTCCCACTCGACGTACTTGCGGGTCAGCGCCGCGCCGCCCAGCAGGACCGGCCAGCGGTCGGACAGCTCGCGACGGTTTAGCTCTTCCAGGTCTTCTCTCATCACCAGCGTCGACTTGACCAACAATCCCGACAGGCCAATCGCGTCGGCGTTATGTTCGATCGCCGCTTCGATGATGTTTGAGATCGGCTGCTTGATACCGAGATTGATCGTCGTGAAGCCGTTGTTCGAGAGGATGATCTCGACCAGGTTCTTGCCGATGTCGTGGACGTCGCCGCGCACGGTCGCCAGCACGATGGAACCCTTGCTGGTCGATTCCAGCTTGTCCATGTGCGGCTCGAGATGGGCGACTGCCTTCTTCATCGTCTGCGCCGATTGCAAAACGAACGGCAGCTGCATGTCACCTGCGCCGAACAGGTCGCCGACTTCCTGCATCGCCGGCAGCAGCAGATCGTTGATGATCGGAATCGCTTCGCGCTTCTGTAGCGCCTCGTTGAGATCGTCTTCCAGGCCCTCGCGTTGGCCATCGACGATTCGGCGGTGCAATCGCTCGTCCAGCGGCAGGTCCTCAAGGCGGTCGCGCTCTTGCGTGGTCGCCTGCTGATCCTCGAACAGCGCCATGAACGCCTGAAGTGGATCGACGAGACCTTCCGGGCCTTTGGCCCATTCATCAAGGATCAATCGGCGCGCGGCTTTGAGCTGTTCCTCTGGAATCCGATTGATCGGCAGAATCTGCGCCGCGTGGACGATGGCCGCCTTGAGACCGTGCTCCACGGCATCGTGCAGGAAGACAGAGTTCAACACCTGTCGGGCGGCCGGATTGAGGCCGAATGAAATGTTGGAGATCCCGAGGATCGTCTGAGCCCGCGGAAACTCTCGCGAGATTGCCTCGACGGCGTTGAGGGTCTCAAGGCCGTCTTTGCGCAGGTCGTCTTGCCCAGTACTGACCGGTAGTGTTAGCGCGTCGAAGAACAGGTCCTCGGGCGCGAGTCCGTAGTCCTCGGTCGCGATTCTGTACAGCCGACGCGCGATTTCCAGCTTGCGCTCGCAGGTGCGCGCCTGGCCCACTTCATCGATCACCAACGCCACCACGCCGGCGCCAAACCGGATCGCGGTGGAGAGGGTCTGATCGAGCCGCTTGCCGCCGTCCTCGAGGTTGATCGAGTTGACCAGCGCCTTGCCACCCAACTGCTTCAGCCCCGCCTCCAGCACCTGCGGCTCGGTCGAGTCGAGCATCAGTGGCAGCGTCGACAAACCCCGCGCCCGTGAGACCAGTTCGGCCATATCCGGCGTACCGTCGCGGCCGACGAAGTCGACGCAGATATCGGCGATGTGCGCGCCTTCGGCGGCCTGGTCGCGGATGACATTCGCCATCTGCTCCCATTCCTCGTTCTGCAGCAATCGCTTGAATCGCCGCGATCCGTTCGCGTTGGCGCGCTCGCCGACGATCAGGAATGACGCATCCTGTCGGTACGGAGTCGAGACGAATAACGATGCAGCACCGGCCTCCGGCTGCGGATGTCGCTCGACAGGCTTGAGTCCGTTCATCGCCTCGCGCATCGCGCGAACATGTTCCGGCGTCGTGCCGCAGCATCCGCCGACAATGCCGACGCCATACTCGCTGACGAACGTCCGATGAGCTTCGGCCAATGCCGACGGGGTCAGGTCGTACACCATCTGCCCGTTCTCGGTGCGAGGCAGGCCGGCGTTGGGCGAGCAGAGCAGCGTCGTCTCGGCATTGGCCGACAGATGACGCAATGGCTCATGCATCAGATCGGGGCCGGTCGCGCAGTTAAGCCCGATGCCATCCAGACCGAGAGGCGCCAGCGCGGTGAGCGCCGCGCCGATCTCGCTGCCCACAAGCATCTGTCCGGTTGTCTCGATCGTGACCGTCGCGAACAGAGGCGTGGAGCTGTTGAACTCGGCCAGGGCGTCTTTGCAGGCCAGAATCGCGGCCTTGCCTTGCAGCAGGTCGTAGACCGTCTCGACCAGCAGTGCGTCGACGCCACCATCGAGCAATCCTCGGGCCTGTTCGAGATAGGCCGCGTGTATTTCATCGAAGCCCACATGGCCGAGTGTGGGCAGCTTGGTCCCGGGGCCGATTGAACCGAGCACGTATCGGGGTCGTTCGGATGTCGAGAATCGGTCGGCGACACCGCGCGCGATGGTTGCCGATGTCCGATTGATCTCACGCGTCCGCTCTGACAGGTCGTAATCCCCAAGCGTGATGGTCGACGCGCCGAACGTGTTGGTCAGAACGGCGTCGGCGCCCGCCTCGAGATAGGACTCATGCAACGACGCCACCGCGTCGGGCCGCGAGATGTTGAGAATTTCGTTGCAGCCTTCGAGGCCGTCGAAGTCGGAAAGTGACAGACCCAGGAGTTGCAAACCCGTGCCGGTCGCGCCATCGAGCACGATGACACGCTCGGCAGCGGCAGTGCGTAAGTCGGGACGTTGCATCAACTGATCGTAACTACCGAACCGACACCCGGCAGTATCGCGCTACCACAATGGGCTACACAATGGGCTGAGGGCAGCGCTAACCGCCAAATCGACGACGCAATACGCCGCCCAGTCCGCCCTTCGACGCTTCGACTTCGGCCTCTAGCTGTTCGACTTGCTTTTGCAGCCGCTCATTCTCCCGGCTCAGACGATTGCGTTCCTGGCGGAACTCCTCGTGCCGCTCGTCGAGGGTCGATTGCAATTCCTTCGCTTTGCTCTCCGCCTCAACCTGCGCCGCCGACGCCGCGGCCAATGAGGACGTTGACTCCTTGGCCGCCTGTTCGTAGAAGGTCGACTTCTCGGTCAGCGCCTGATGTTCGCCGCGCAGGCGGTCTCGCTCCAGCTCTGCCGATTCAGCGCGCGCGCTCAGTTCGGCCAGTTGCGCCTTGGCGGACTCCGCCGACGCGGTCGCCTCAGCAGCTTGCGTGCGCAGGGACTCCAGCTCGGTCTTGACCTCGCGCAGCTCGTTGCGCAGCGGCTCGACTTCCTCGCCGGCTTTCGACAGGCGGCCGGCAAGCATGTCGAGATGCCCACGCAGGTCTCGCGCCTGTTTCTCGGACTTTTTTGCACGGTCCTCAAGCGAGTCCGCCCGAATTACTGTTGCTTTGCGTCCAGCCTCGGCACGCTCCGCTCGGGCACGCTCGACTCGAACTGAGTCAGCCATGAGTAGACCTGTGATCCTCTACGCGCCGACACGTACGGCTTCAATCGCCGTCGTCCAACGAGCGTCCAGGGTCGAGTCGTTGACCATCGCCAACACGTACTCGCCGAAGTCGGCGGTCGTCGCGCCGGTGTCGCGGCCGGTCATCACGAGTTCCTTCTCGTACAGTCCGCAGAGGTCCATGGCTTTGTCGAGCTTGCCGCCGAGTTCGGGGAAGCCGATGTGCGAGAGCAGCATCGCGCCTGCGCGCAGCATCGAGGAGGGGTCAGCGTAGATGTCGCGGCCCTCTCGCATCATGCGCGGCGCGGAGCCGTGAATCGCCTCGAACATCGCGGTCTTGGTGCCAATGTTGGCTGCGCCGGCGGTGCCGACGCCGCCCTGGAACTCAGCCGCCTCGTCGGTCAGGATGTCGCCGTAGAGGTTGGGCAGCGCGAAGACCTGGAAGTTGGTGCGACGCTTCGGGTCGACCAGCTTCGCGGTCATGATGTCGATGTACCAGCCCTCCCACTCAACGCCCGGGAAGTCCTCACTGACTTTTCGGGCGGCGTCGAGAAATGCGCCATCGGTCGTCTTGATGACATTGGCCTTGGTCACGATGGTGACGGACTTCTTGCCATTGGCCTGTGCGTATTCGAAGGCCGCCCGGATGATCCGTTCGGAGCCAGGATTTGAGAGGATTTTGAAGTCGATGTTGAGATCACCGATGGAGAAACCCTCGGAGCCGACCGCGTACAGGTCTTCGGTATTCTCGCGGAAGAAGGTCCAGTCGATGCCCTGTGCAGGTACTCGCACCGGTCGCACGTTGGCGAAGAGATCCAGCACCTTGCGCATCGCCACATTGGCCGACTCAATGTTCGGCCAACCGTCGCCTTGTTCCGGGGTCGTGGTTGGACCCTTGAACGTGACGTCGCACTCGTTGATTTCCTTGAGCACGCCCTCGGGGATGGCTGCCAACTCCTCGGCGCGGCGCTCGATGGTGAGACCATCAATGGTGCGGAAGTTGACGCGGCCGGATTTGACCTGGTCGGCCAACAAGGCTTCCAGCACCCGCTGCGACTCGTGCGCGATGGACGGACCAATACCGTCGCCACCCAGGACGCCGATCTCAATATGGTCGAGTTTGCTGAAGTCGGTTGGCTCGCCCTGCTCCTTGATCCCATCCACCCGGATCTGTTGGGCCTCAAGCAGCTCGCCGAAGCGCGTCTTCGCCTGCTCGATGGTGTCAATCGTGGGCATCGTCAATCTCCTCGTCAATCGACCGCGTCGAAGTACCGTCGGCAGTGTACCTGCTGTCGCCGTGACGGATGGGAATTGCCTGACTGACTAATCAACGTCAACGACGATGACACACGGAGGCAGACTAATCACAGCGAGGTACGGATGCCTCGAGCCTTGCGAGCAGACTAAGGACAAGTTCTTCGAGCGCGATCCGACCATCGCCCAGGGCGTCCAGCAGCAACGATCGAATCTCGCCTTTCGAGTAGCTGCGAAACATGCCATTGCTAACAGCGTCCTGGACCAGCTCAGCCAACCCCTGCCGCCGCACGTCATTGATTTCCTCCAAAGTGACGTGAAGGTGCCTCAGGTCGTGAACCGGCGTTCTGCCCAGGGTCGCGGTTTGACGAATACGGAGTGCCGCCACTCGGTCCTGCTGCACCAGAACGAGCTGGACCCTGGAGACACGGTCACGTGCGGCCGCTAGCGCGAGCGCAACTGCGTCAAGGTCAGCCGGATTGTCAGATGGGCATCGCCAGAAGGAGAGCGTGCCGTCGCGCACAACCAGATCAGAATTTATTGCATGTTCAAACGCAATGTCGCCTATTCGATGCGACCGATCTTTCCAGTTGCCAACAGTGATGTTGCGCGCGAGGTACATCGCCTAGCGTGCGATGTCTGCCACTACCGCATCAAGGTATTCGCGAAGCCAGAGTTGCGGCTCGTCATGCTCCTGAAGTACGGGGAGCAAGGTCGGGTCTTCCCATTCCTCAACCGCCTGAATTGCGGCATCGCGGAGCAGTACGTCGATTGAAGCGAGGCTCTGCCTCAGCAATTCACGACGCCAATCGGCTGATCGACCAATGGAGTTGGAGCCAGCGCTGACCAGCCAACTCGCTTGCCAGCTAGATGGCGGTCCCGGTTCGGGCCATGCAGCTGTAGGGCAGCGCCCGAGACACCGAATGACAGACGCGCAAAGCTCTGGGTTCTCCTGGAACAGTTTGCCAACGAGCTGCTCCGGGTCGCTTTGAACGAAGAGTTGGAGGTGTGCGCCTATGGTTTGCTCGGCTCGATGAGTGATGCCATCCTTTAGCGGTTCCTCGTCGAGAACGCCGGCCAACTCGGCCAAGACCATGTCCAGGTCTCCCAACGTTTGGGCGTCTGTGCCAATCGGCTGATCATTTGCCAGAACCATCGAAGCCTCTAATCCCCGTTGGTCATCATTCGAGCACCATAGTACCGGCTTCGAAGAATCGTTGCTAGTGCCAGCAGCGCTCACGGCGATTGTGAGCTTGATGAACAAGCTGTTTCACTGCAGTCCCAGCTCCCGCAGGAAGGCGTCGGCGTTGGGCTCCCGACCGAGGAATTGCTGGATTAGATGTTCCGCATCTGCGGTTCCTCCAGGTTCGAGGATGCTGCGACGGTACTCGGCGCCAACGCTCGCGACCGACGCGCCCGGCGCTTCGAAGCGGGTGAACATATCGTCGCCGAAGACCCGCGACCAGAGGTACCCGTAGTAACCCGCGTCATAGCCGAAGAGGTGACCGAAGCCAGCCTGGAAGTGCGTGTCCTCGGGAAATGGGAAACCAGTGATCGAATGCAGTTCACGGGCGATCTCGTCAGTGTTATTGCCGGAATCGGAGTGATACGCCAGGTCGAGCCGCGAGAAATACACCTGTCGCAGCGTGGCAATCGCCGACGACGTGTGCTTCGCCTCAATCATCCGATTGATCAGCGAGGTCGGCAGTGGATCTCCGGTTTCGAAGTGCCGGCTGAAGCTGCTCAGCATTGCCGGTTGCCAGCACCAGTGTTCCAGCATCTGTGACGGCGCTTCGACAAAATCACGCTCAACGCGGGTTCCACTAAAGCGCGTGAATCGAGACGTAGTCAGTGTTTGATGCAGAATGTGGCCGAACTCATGGAAAAGCGTGACGACCTCAGTATGCCTCAGCAACGACGGTGACGACTCGGTCGGCTTGGTGAAGTTGGCGACGATTGACGAAATCGGACGCTGATAGTCATCGCCCAGACGGCGGCCGCCGCGCAGCGTGAATGCCGCGGCGTGTCCGAACTTGCCCGGTCGCGGATACAGATCCATGTAGAAGCGGGCCAGCGCCTCCCCGGACGACGGATTGATGATGTCGAACGGTTGCGCATCCTCGTGCCAGGCTGAATCGATTGCGTCCGGTCGCGCCACAAATCGAACGCCGACCAACTCTTCGTAGATCTTGAACATCCCGTCCAGCACAGCGTCGAGGGGGAAATAGGCAGCGACGTCAAACGGATCGACTTGATACTGCTCCTGCACGACCTGATTGGTGTAGTAACGCCAGTCGGCGATGTCGACAGCGCCCTTCTCGCCGGTTCGCCGCTCCTGCTCTTGACGAAGTTTGTCCAGATCGGCTGCCAGCTTGGGTTGCAGTCGCTCTTCCAGGTCAGTGAGGAAATCAAGGACCGCGTGGGTCTGCTTGGCCATTTTGACTTCGAGCGCGTAGGCGGCCCAGGACTCGAATCCGAGGCGACGCGCCATCTCTGCGCGGACTCCCAGCGCCTCCTCGAGGAGCTCGATGTTGGTGTCGGACGCTTTGTTGTGATTCTTGTGGAACAGCTCGCGCCGTCGCTCGGTGTCGTGAGCGCTGTCCATGAATGGATGTAGTTCCGGATAGTCCAGTCCGACCTGGTAACGGACCGCGCCATTCACCTCAACGGTCCGCAATCGCTCGATGTAGCCGTCGGGCAGGCCATCGAGCTCGTTGCGGCTCAGTTCGACGAAATCCTCGTAGTCATCGATGTTCTTGCGAAACTGGATGCCCAATCCGACGAGTCGCTCCTGCAACGTCTTCAGGTCGTCACGAGTCCCTTTCGCCAGATCGAGCCCATTGCGTCGATAGTCACGCAGCTCGAACTCGAGCAACCGACGTGCGTCATCGGGCAGCGCCTCAAGCTCGGCGCGCGTGGCGTACGCCTTGAGCGCGCGATCGATGTCCTCGCGAAATCCGATTCCCGCCGAGAAGACACTGAGACGTTCCTCTTGCTGATGTGCTGCAGTGCGCAACTCCGGATCAGCGGAAACCTGCGACAGGAATCCGAATCGTCCCGAGGCCTGGGACAGGACATCGCCAATCTCGTCAAGAGGCAACACGGTGTTATCAAAGCTGCGTCGGCCATCGGGGACAGAGACGAGTTCATCCGCGAGTCGCTCGACCGTGCGAATGGCGTCATCAACACCGCGCTCGATGTCCTGCGCAGTCGTCGCAGCCCAGTCCGGTGTCTCCATGCTCATCAGCGCACTCCTGTCGGGCTACGGTACCTGCCGGTGCGACTACTGCGTATGATCGTGCGAGCGCGGAACCATGAGTCTGCATTGTCACGAACTGACCTGAGGGTTGCCATGACCGAAATCTCCCACTCCCAGATTGATCTCTCCACCGGCATCAACATGCACATCGCCGAGGCTGGCCAGGGTCCGGTCGTCGTCTTCTGCCATGGCTTTCCCGAGCTCTGGTACTCGTGGCGACATCAGCTGCCGGTCGTTGCTGAGGCCGGATTCCGCGCCATCGCGCCCGATATGCGCGGTTACGGCGGCACCGATTCGCCGCCCAATATTGAGGACTTCACGCAGGAGCGGATCTGCGCCGATCTGGTCGCCCTGCTCGACGCGCTGAGTATCGACGACGCGGTCTTTGTTGGACATGACTGGGGCGGCGCGATCATCTGGAACATGGCGAAGCACCATCCGACTCGGGTGCGCGCCGTCGCCGGCATCAATACGCCGGCTGGGCGTCGACCACCGATCAACCCGCTCGAAGCGATGAAGATGAACCCGGGCCGATTCGACTACCAGCTCTACTTCCAGGACGAAGGCGTCGCGGAAGCCGAACTTGGTGGCAATGTGCAGCGCACCATGAACCTGATGCTGCGAACCTCGAAGCCCGAAGACAAGCTCGATGTGATCGGCATGACCTCGGGCGTCCGCGAACGTGGCGGACTATTGGTCGGTCTGCCCGACGACGCCGAGCGCTCGATCATGTTGACCGAGGAAGACCTGCAGACGTTCGTCGACGCGTTCCAGCGGACCGGATTCCGCGGCGGTCTCAACTGGTACCGCAATCACGGCCGCAACTGGGAATGGGACGCCGCAGTCGATGGCAACAACATCGAGCAGCCGGCACTGATGGTCACCGCCGGCAAGGACGGCGTCCTGTTGCCGTCAATGTCGGAAGGCATGGAAGAGTGGATTCCCAACCTCTCCAGGGGCCACATCGAAGACTGCGGTCACTGGACTCAGCAGGAAGAGCCGGAGGAACTCAACCGCATCCTCGTCGGTTGGCTGCAGAAGCTCTAGGCCGATAGCCGGTTTCGTCGCCCTGGATTACGCGCAACCGCCGCCGCTTTCACGCGTTACCAATCTGTTCGAGTCGGCTCAGCCAGCGGTTGAATCGCGGGCATTGCTGGCGGATCGTTTCCAGGCCGATAGACTCGGCGACCAGCCAACCGAATTCGCCCTTGCTGTAGCCGGGAATGGCCTTCAGAAGTCGCTTGCTTGGAGCAGTTTCTCGACTGTCGTTAATGTCTTCGGGGGTAGCGAAGCTTGCTCGCACCGATCGGAGCGTACGCGTCGCACCTGTCGGCAGGGCGATTGACCGTTCGAACGCATCTGGCTCTGAGAACAGCAACGCCTCAAACTCGTGCCGCTGCACGTATGCGAATACACGGTCATCGCGCAGCCGCAGATTTGTCGCGTTGCGGCAGGCAAGATCGATCTGGCGCTGCAGCTCGTCGATATCATCAGTCGGACGCTGGCGAAATCCATAGAAGTCCACCAGGGTCGTTACAGCGTCGAAGCCGTTGACGAGATTTCGCACGTCCCGCGCTATCCGTTCAACAGTGACGCTGCCGCCCTTGTACCGGGGCTTGCCGAGCAAACGGGCGCTCGCCGCGACTCCATAGCCACTCAGGTGAACGGCCAACAGGCGATCGACGAACTCCTTCTCTGTTTTCCCCTCCACAACGATCACCAGGCGGATCAAGGATTGCCTCCCAGCACGTTCTTCCACCAAAGATCGCTGGGAGCAAAGTCGTCGTCCAGCCAATGTTGATAGTCGACAGGATCGAGTTGACGACAAGTCGTGCGGCCATCATCCAGGTCCAGAACAATGACCTGGTCCAAGTCGAACACGTCGACCAAAAGCGGAGATTGAGTCGCGACGATGACCTGGCGCTCCAAGCCGACACGACGAATCATTTGTCCAATCAGTTCGACCGCCTGAGGATGCAAGCCCAACTCTGGCTCGTCCAGGAGCAGCACGTTCGGCAGCATTTCAGAGGGGAGGTTGAGCAAGGTAACGAGCGCAAAGAAGCGCAGTGAGCCATCGGAAGTAAGATGCGCGCCGATCACCTTGTCCGACCCTTTAGCTCGCCAGCGCAGGATGGTCTTGCCGTAGGGGTCATCCAGCTGGAAGCGGTCAAAGGTCGGCAGAATCCGCGCAATCTGCTTGCAAATGAGTTCGTAGCGGGCAACATCTTCCCGCTCTAGTCGGAGCAGAATCGGGGCCAGATTGCCGCCGTCGGACCGCAGCTGAGCATTGTCCTGAACATCCCAGGATTGCTTGAATCGGGACTCTTTCGAGGTGTCATGAAACTGAAACGTAGCGCTGCTGGTTAGAAGGAAACGAATAGTCCTGGCTGTCGTCACGTTGACCGGGAGGTCGACTGACCCTTGTGCAGCTTCAACTAGCCGTGCCTCCGCGTGGCCACTTCCAAGGTGTTGCCAATCGGCTTCCGAATCCTCTCCTGTCCTTGAGAAACGAAAGGATTCGTCGGTAAAGATGAATCGATCTTGGTAGGCGTGCGTGAGCGTGAACCGATAGTCGTTGAGGCCAGCATCGGTGCGAACGGTCACCGTTGCATCTATCTGCGGAGTCACCCTGCGGCCCTGAAACAGTTGATCGTCCGCATCCCCATGCAGGGCCACAAAGTCCCCCAGCTTGCGCGACCGCAGCATCCAGCTCAGCATCTCGAAGAACCGGACGAAATTAGACTTGCCCGATCCGTTCGGCCCGATCATTACTGACACATTCGGAAGGTCGTCGAGCACAATGTCGGCTAGGGAACGAAAGCCGCTGACTCGTACCGACTCGATCTTGTCCATCACAGGACCAAGCTTATCGCCGCTTCGGGGGAGGGACCCTCACTCCAGCGGCTCGATGTCCCTGCTCTGGCCCGAGTTCCATGACTCCCAGACGGCGTCGGTGAAGCGCATGTAGCGGACACCGTCGGCGAAGCTGGTTAGCGTCACTGGGGCTCCATCTCGGACTGAGCGCATGAAGTCGTACTCGACCTGCCAATCGTGGGCGGTACCCGGATCGGCGACGATTGGTGTGACTTCCTCGCCGTGCCGGCCCCACTCCCCGGTGTCTCCGAAGCGCCAGTTCAGTCGACCTTCGGAGCCGTAGATGTCGATGCTTGGCGGCTGCGGCGCGCCCTGCGTCACAGCGCTGACGCGATAGGTGCAGCGCGCGCCATTGGCCATGTCGGCGAAGATGCCGAGGCTGTCGGGGATGATGATGTTGTAGCGCTCGCCGGTCTCCTCGTCGACGCGAGAAGGCACGAACGTCCGGGCGTGGGCGGTCACGCGAGCGGTGTCGCCGAGCCAGCGCTGGATCGTTTCGTTGAAGATGCCCAGTTGCATCATGTTGTGACCCGAATAGTCGCTGCGATGCCGCCAGTGCAGCGGGCCGCTTTCGTCGAGCCCCGAGCCGTTGAGCAGCGTGAGATGCACCTCGATGATGCTGCCCAACAAGCCGTCCTCGCAGAGCCGCTTGATCGTCTTGCCCAGTCGGAAATCGAACGGCGCCGGCACGAGCTGTGCGACGAGGTCCGGATGGGCGAGATCGAGCGCCAGCATCGCTTCGGCCTCGGTGGCATTGGAGGCCATCCGCGCCTCGCAGAGCACGTGCTTGCCCGCCTCGAGTGCGGCTCTGGTGTACTCCAGGTGCATATATGGCCAGGTGCCGATGCTGACGGCGTCGACGGTGGGGTCGGACAGCAGTTCTTCCACTGATTCCGACACCCTGGGAATGTCGTACTCCGCCGCGACGCGCTCGCCTGATTCACGCGAGCGATTGACCACGTTGACGATCTCGATGTCATTGATTGCCCGGAAGCCGGGAATGTGCCGCAGCTTCTGGTTGCCGCCGGCGCCGATGAGTCCGATTCCGAATGCCATGGCTGAATCCTCCACCTGTCCAATAGACAACGTTCACGGTTGCGAACCTGCGGTCAGGGTAAACGGCGCCTGTCCTATGCTGCTTGAAGCAATTACACAACCACTGCTTGACCAAGGAGAACGACATGCCAACTGCTGACGAACTGCGAGCGGGAATCTCGGGCGGACGCGCTGCGCTGAAGGCGGCGATCGCCGCTTCGGCCGGCAACTGGGAGGTTGCCAAGGGCACCGCCGACGATGGCGAAGCCGGCTGGTCGCCTCGCGTGGTCGCCGAGCACGTGATCCCGGCCGAGATGATGTTCGCCAACGGCATCTGCGCCGCTTGCGGCTACGACGGCCCCGACAACCCTCTGACCAGCACCGAGTTCGCCAGCGCCGACGACGCGATTGCCGCGCTCGACGCCATGGAGGCGGCCTTCAACAGCAAGGTCAGCTACGTCCAGGACGAAGAGCTGGGCAAGTCGGCCGGCGGCGAAGGCATGGGCGCGGCTCCGGTCTCCGCCTTGATGACCATGGCCACCTGGCACCTGGCCGACCACGCCGCGCAGATGATCACGCCCGTCTAACCACGGCACTAATCACGGGACATCGAGTCGATGCTTCGATTCACAACCCTGGCACTGACGCTGATCGCCGCCGCTCTTATGGGCGGCGTGGCGATGGCCGCCGAGGGTGGCGAAGGTGGCGGCGGACTGCACGCCGGACAGATCGTGGCCATCGTGATCGGTATCGCGATGGCAGCGCTGCTGCTCGGACTCTCTGCCGCATACATCCTGCCGAAGCCTCCCAAGTTCTAACATCTCATGCCTGAACACACGCCGAGTGACCCACCTTTCGAGGAGGGTCACTTTCGGCGTGTCGACGAATCTGTCGACGCGAACTTCTACCAGGAGCCACGCCTTGTCACGCATATTGACGATGGCGCCATCGGCGCTCTGCGCGACCACTACGCGAAGTTTCTGCCGAAGAACGGCCGCCTGCTCGACTTGATGTCGTCGTGGGTGTCGCACTATCCCGATGACCTCGAATCCGAACGCGTCGCCGGCCTCGGCATGAACGCCGACGAGCTGCGAGAGAACCCTCAACTCACCGAGTGGGTCGTCCACGACCTCAACGCCGACCCCGTGTTGCCCTACGGCGACGATGAGTTCGATGTCGTCACAATCGCGGTCTCGGTGCAATACATGACCAAGCCGATTGAGGTGTTCCGGGAGATTGGCCGAGTGCTCAGGCCGGGAGGCGGCTGCATCGTCTCATTCTCTAACCGCTGCTTCCCGACCAAGGCGGTCCAGCTCTGGCAGGGCATGGGTGACGAGGGTCACGTGCAGACGGTCGGGGCGTACTTCCACTACTCGGGAGCGTTTGAGGCGCCGCAATGGCACGACATCTCGCCGGCCAAGGGTCACAGTGACCCGATGTACGTGGTGCAGTCTCGGACGCCGGGGGACTGACGACCGGCCAGCTCAGGCTTGTTCAAAGTCACGTCGATCGACTTCGAGGTCTCGCAAGATGGCTGAGATCGTGCCGGGCCGCAAGTCCTTGCTGCCCCAGTTGGGGATTGCGGTTCGCCTGCGAGTAGCGGGATTGCGCCAAATCTCATGCGAACCCCGAGCTTGCCGATCGAATTCACAGCCAAGGTCACGCAACTTGCGTGTCAGCTCTCGGTGCTTCAAACGGCAACTACCAGTTCGCCCGCCTGCGCGATGGCCGGAGGGAGTTTGTCGCCGTGTTCACGGTATGACTCAATGAACGCCGCGGCCACGCTCTCCAGGTTGAGCAGCGCTTCTTCAGCGGTCTCACCCCAAGCCCGGCAGCCAGGAAGGATCGGGACCTCGGCGAGGTACATATCCTCTGTGTCCTCGCACGGCTCGAGAAGCGTGTACGGCAATCGGTACTGCTTCGGCATGTGTTTGCCTCCCTCAACCGCGAAGTCATCGCCAACAAGATATCGCGCTCAAGGCAGAGAGGTCACGCAGATCGCGGACGACGGCCTGGCGCAAGAGTCGCCTTCGACCCACCCCAGTGGCAGGACATCTCGCCGGCCAAGGGTCGGAGCGAGCCGATGTTTGTGGTACCGTCGCGGACGCCTCAGGCCTGATCAACGTCGCGCCTGTCGATCTGCAAATCGCGCAGGATTTTTCGCACAGTGCCAAGCTTGAGATCCTTGCTGCCCCAGTCGGGGACCGTCCCTTCCAACTCTGTACCGAGCTTGACCCATATCTCGTGAGATCTCCGTCCCTGCCGCTCGAACTCGCAGCCCAGTTTGCGCAGCTTGCGGATCAGATCTCGGTATCTCACACCGCCACAAGCAGCTCCCCGGCTTTAGCGATTTCCGCCGGGAGAGGTTTGCCGCGCTCCTGATACGACTCAATAAAGGCGGCGGCGACGCCTTCCAAGATCCAGAGCGCTTCCTCTGCCGACTCGGCCCAGGCGCAACATCCCGGAAGACTGGGCACTTCGGCGAGGAACATCTCCCCAGTGTCCTCGCATGGCTCCCGCATCGTGTAGGGCAATCGGTACTGCTTCGGCATGTGTTTGCCTTCCCAAGCCTGTGAGCGCTGATCGCCAAGATATCGGGGCTGCCGCGTGAGGGCCCGGACGAAGAAATTCTGGGCGGTCGGCGCGGATTTGCTGCTGTGGGCAGTGAATTGGGCGTTTCGCTGTTCGGGGTTGTTCGGATTTGTTCGATTTTGTTCGGATTTTGGCGGCGTTATGTTCGGAGTGGTCGGGAGGATTCGGGCTTGTTGCGGGGTGTTCCGGTGGGGGTGGTTGGTCATGGCTGGCTCCGGCGGATGGGTAGATTGGTGTCTGGCAGCATCGATTATATACGAACGGGCGTTCATGTGAGATAGGGGCAGAGCTCGAGAGTTGCCGAGGGAGCGGATGGCTCTCTGGACCGGGGCGCTGACGTTAGTTGCAGAAGGTTGACGGATTCTCGGGCAGGCGGAACTCGATGCCCGTTACATCGGCGTTGGACACGCGAATCGCGCTGGCGCTGTTCCAATTCTTCGTAGGTCCTCGGCTACCGCGATAGATAGAGCATCCGTCGATCCGGACGGACACTCGGTAGGAGTCGCTGGCCGGAACGGCAAAAGAGAATGACCCGTCCGAGCCAGACTGCGCCCCACCGTTTCCACTGGCTCCGCTCGCACTGACCCACACTCCAGACCGCGCTGTTCGATCGTCGTTGAGCAGTGTGCCCGACATCCGAAGCTCGCACAAGCCCTCGACAAGCTGCACCTGAATGCCGGTGACATCGGAGTCGGATACCTGAATCCGTGCTGCCTGCGAGTAAGAGCCGGTAGCGACGTCGCGCTTGTAGTAGACCGTGCAACCGTCGATTCGCATGCTGAGACGATAGGTGCCGGCCCCCGGGACCGTGATCGCGAAGGAACCGTCCGAGAGGGCTTGGGAACTCGAACTCGAACCGTCATCGGTCCGGACATATACTCGCGTATCACCGATCGGCTCGCCGTCCGCGCTCTGCAACCGACCACTGATCATGAGTGAACATGCGTTGCTCGGCAGCATAAAGCGAAGGTCCGCCTCATCCTGTCCGTCGACAGTTATTGTCGTTGGGCGAACTCGTGTCGTAGCATCGCCGCCGTCTCGGTAGTAGACCACACAATTGTCTATCGACACTCGAAGACGATATGACCCACCTACTGAAACAGTCATCGAAAAAGCACCTTCTGCTTCGGACAGAGCGTTCGCACTTCCACTGTCGCCATCTGCGTACACTCTCGTTCCTTTGATCGGATCTCCATTCGCATCCAACAAATGACCACCTATCTGCCATGCACACGCATAAGAGGGAATCTCTAATGTACCAAAGTCTAAGTCTGCGTCTTTGACTGTAACACCGAAATGGCCGCCGACATTAGTAGCTCTTGCTCCAGAACGATTCCACCGCAACAAGCAGCCGCCAAGGTCAGTCGTTAATCTAAACGTGTCGGGCCCTGGTACCACAAGGTTGAACCTTCCGTCAGATCTCGTCACCGTGTTGTACCAACCGCTTGAGCCCGATACTTGTACCTGTGCACCGACTATCGCAACGCGATCGGAGTCGACGAGGCGACCAGTCAACTGCCAACGACACAAGTGGTCAGGGACAGTGATCGTCAATGGCAGCGGACTATTGGATCTTACTTGAACTATTCGAGGTTCACTCAACTCACTCGACCAGGCGTCGCCTGTCCAGGCAAGGTTGCACGCCCACAGGTCGGCAAATGCAATATAGAGACGATACTTCGTGTTGGGTTGTACAAACAGTTCAAAGCCCCCGTCGGCCTCCGTGACACCGCGGGCAGGTATTCCGGCGTTGATCCCGTTCTTAGTCGGTGCGGCGGTGACTTCGACTCCGACAACCGCCGTGCCATCCTGACGAAGCAACTTGCCTGATAACGTCCGTTCAAAAGATTCAGGACCAGGCACACGCCGGTTTGGCAGGTTGGACTGCATGGCATCGAACTCTGCGTAAAACTCGTCCACGGCAACACCGAATGTCATTTCAAAGACGTCGGCCCAATGCGGATACAGTCGCCATCTATCAGTCGGCCCAGCATTTATGGGAACGAGCGACCGATAAAACTCCAATATGGAGTCCTCGCCGGCCTTCTCAACCAGAAGGTCGGTGGCAATAAACCCAAGTGCGTATTCGAACGTGCGATTCTGAGCTTCTGTATTTTGAAGCGTGGGGCCTTTAGCGACTCGGCCGCGAGATCGAACTACCGCGCCACTGTAGCTTGGACGCCAGGCCGGTTTAGCTTCTTGTTTCAGCAATGCCCAATCTGCGGTTCCCTCCAAGAGCCAGGCGATGTGGTTATCTCGTTCCGCGAGCTGTCTTTGGATAACGTGAAAGAACTCGTGGGTCGTCAGCGGATAGCCACACCTATTGCACCCGAACTCACCTGGTTTTGCAACGATCCACCCTATATCTGCCCATCCCGCGCTAGTGTCCCAAAGAGACCGTATAGTATTCTCGCAGTTCTCATCGCAACCAACTTCCGTGTTCTTTAGGTATCGGACGGTTGCGTTTGCACTCGAAGGGATGAGATATTCAGTATTCGACATGTCGGGCTGCAGGCCGAACTCTGCTGCAAAGTGGTCGAACGCAGCCACTACTGCCTCTGTGACCCGTATTTCTAACGATTTGGATGCCGAACCCAATACTCTGATCTCGGGTAACAAGTTGGCTGGCTGAAGCCAGTTCGTCCGCCTAGACACAGTGACCCACAGCGCATCACCCCGAGCGACCAATGGAAACTGCTCTGCGGTTGTCGCATCTAAGGGTGAGTAGACATCAAATCGCTGTTCGGGATTGTTCCAGCGCCGCGCCTGCACAAGTGAGCTGCCGATCCCCTTCACAACATCAGTGATCGGCGTCTCGTCAGGGCCGGCCCATGCCACCAGGTTCTCACCGGCGTACAGTTCGACCAGACCTCGCGTCGGCACTAGCGGGCGCTCCCAATCCAAATCGGCCCCAGCGCTGAGCTGGAGCCGCAGCCCCATTCCCGGATGAACTGCGCGCAGGCCAGCTTCGTCGTTGCGGGATGCGGTCATCCACCGTCGAGAAGTTCCATCCCACGCATAGATCGCCTCGATCTCGGGCACCGTCTCGAACAGTTCTTGTGTCGGAGTCGGCTCGCCTATCCAGCCGATATAGCGGACATCGGGGCCAAGGACAAGATTGCGCTCTCGTACCAACTGAACTGGATCGGACCCGCCGATCCGGACGACGAGCTCTGTGCCTGGATTGACGATAGCCAAGGACCAAAGCCGCGGCGGCATGGCGGGCGCAGCAATAAGCCAATGGCCTCGCTCCGCGTCCCACGTGTAGACGATTTCAATCTGCGCAAGCGAGTCGAACAGGTCCTGGATGGGGACGGACTCGTCACTCCAAGTGACCAGGTTGTCTCCTGGCTTTAGTTGCATGACGACGCGTTCTGGGGGCTCATCCGCCGACACGACGCTCAACCCCGCCGCCAGGAGGGCGGCGAGGCTGATGATTAGGGCGATTAGGTGGCGCGGCGGGCGCATCGTCTAGCGGAACTCGGGGATGACTGTCTCCGCGAACATCTGGGCTGGTTCGATGGTGTCTCGGCCGAAGAACTCGATCATGAACATGTCGCAGCCGAGCTCGACGTGGCGGTTGATTCTTTCTTTGATCATGGCTGGGGTTCCGGTCAGGGCCATGTCGCCGGCCGGGTTGCCCATGTGACCGCCGAAGATCTTCTGGGCTCGCTCGACCATTGGGCCGACCTTCTCGTCGTTCTCGACGATGGTGACCAGGCACTGCTGGGAAACGCGAATCTCGGACGGGTCACGGCCCAGCGTGTTGGCGTGGCCGTGGAGCACCGAGACCTTGTGCTCGAGATCGTCCTGCGAGCCGGCCGAGTTGTTCCAGATGTCGGCGTATTGCGCGGCGATGCGCATGGTGACCTTCTCGCCGCCGCCACCGACCAAGATCGGGACGTCACGCGGCGGCTTGGGCTGGGTGACCAGGTTCTCGGTGTGGAAGAACTCGCCCTCGAAGGAGAACTCGTCCTGGTCAGGGTCGAACATGCCCTTGAAGATCTGCAGACCCTCTTCAAGCTGGCGCAGGCGGTCGCGGGTGCCGACGAAGGGCATGCCGAAGTCGGTGAACTCGCGCGGCATCCAACCGGAGCCGAAGCCGGGGATCACACGACCGCCGGCGATGTTGTCGACGGTGGCAATCATCTTGCCGGTGTGAGCTGGATTGCGCATGCCGACGGGCGTGACCAACGTGCCGATTTCGGCCTTCTCGGTCGCGGCGGCGATGCCGGCGGCCAGCGTCCACGCCTCGAGCATCGGAATGGCGGGCGACTGCGGACCGTAAAGGTGGTCGTTGACCCAGAGCGAGTCGAAGCCCATCTCCTCAAAGGCCAGAGCCGCACGGCGCGTCTCCTGCCAGGTGCGCTTGATCTGCGGGACCATGACGCCAAAATGCACGCTGTCACTCATGGGAACGTCCTTTCACCGCGTAAGCGGTCGAATTCGTTGGTCAAACTGTCTGGGGCAGAGTAGCAGTGGAGCACGCGATGGCTGCGTGGTCAGTCGGCGGCGTGAAGGGTATCGCTGGGCTTGGACTGTTTCTTAATCTCACGGCCAGCGACTTCGAGGGCGGCCGCTTTGACGAATTCGAGCATTCCCAGATCGCGACCGACGGCCTGGCGTAGCAGGCCGATTTGATCTCTCGTGAACTCCACCTGCAGGATTGCGAGCGCGGGCTTTTCCGCATCCACATCCAATTCTGGAGTATCCGCTTCTAAGTCCGTGCCAAGATGAACCGGCATTAGCGACGCATCCTTCCTCCGGGTCGATCGTAGCGGGTTCGGTCTTTGTTCGCGGAGGGATAGCCGGTCACGACATGACACACTCGATGCAAGTCGGGTAGCTCCAAAACGAACGTCAAGAGCCGTCCCGTAGCGTCAGGACCAATCATCAGCATGCGTTCAGGTTGCCGAACGAGGCGGCCATCGTCATCCAACCAATCCTTCGCATCTTGCGGAAAGTACTTCGCAGGACCGTCGTATACATCGAGAGCGTCCTCCAAGTACAGGCCGTGTGCCGCCAACTCCGATTGCGTTGCGCCGTTGTAGGCGAGCCCTCGAATGCGGATCGGCATGATGTTCTCCGCTCCCGACGCCCCTCACGTCTCATGAACACGAAGCCCCGCCGGAGCGGGGCTTTGTGCTGATTCTGAGGTCGGTTGTTCTTAGTGCGCGGCGACAGCTTCCGGGCTGAACTGGGCGGACTCAGTCGAGCCGCTGAGTGCGGTGGTCGAGGCGTCTCCGCCGGTGACCGTGAGCAGCACCTCGTCGAAGTAGGAGGTGCCCGCTTCGCGCTGGTGCTTGGTCGCGGTGTAGCCGTGGGCCTCGGCCTCGAACTCACCCTCTTGCAGCTCGACGTAGGCGGCCATGCCGCGGTCGCGGTAGCCACTGGCGAGATTGAAGGTGTGGTAGTTGATCCCGTGCCAGCCGGCCAGCGTGATGAACTGGAAGCGGTAGCCCATATCGGCCAGCTGCTCCTGGAAGTTGGCGATCGTCGCGTCGTCGAGATGACGCTTCCAGTTGAAGGACGGCGAACAGTTGTAGGCGAGCATCTTGTCCGGGTACTCGGCGTGAATCGCCTGCGCGAAGTCGCGGGCTTCGCCGATGTCCGGCACCGAGGTTTCGCACCAGATCAGGTCGGCGTGCGGGGCGAAGGCGAGACCGCGAGCGATCGCGGAGTCGATGCCGCCGGTGACCGAGAAGTAACCCTCGGCGGTGCGCTCGCCGGTAGTGAATTCACGGTCGCGCTCGTCGATGTCGGTGGTCAGCAGGGTCGCCGAGAGGGAGTCGGTGCGCGCCATCAGGATCGCCGGGACGTCCATCACGTCGGCCGCGAGGCGTGCCGCCTGCATCGTGCGGACGTGCTGCGCGGTCGGGACGAGCACCTTGCCGCCCATGTGGCCGCACTTCTTTTCCGCCGCGAGCTGGTCCTCGTAGTGGACGCCGCCGGCGCCGGCCTCGATCATGTTGCGCATCAGCTCGAAGGCGTGGATCGGACCGCCGAAGCCGGCCTCGGCGTCGGCCACGATCGGCAGGTAGTAGTCAACGCTCGCGCGACCCTCGAGGCGGTCGACCTGGTCGGCGCGCATCAGCGCGTTGTTCAGGCGCTTGACCAGCGTGGGAACGCTGTTGACCGGGTAGAGCGACTGGTCGGGGTAGGTCTGACCAGCGGTATTCGCGTCGGCAGCGACCTGCCAGCCGGAGACGTAGATGGCCTGCAGACCAGCCTTGGCCATCTGCACCGCCTGCGCGCCGGTGACGGCGCCAAAGGTGCGGACGAAGGCGGTGTCCTGCATTGCGTTCCAGAGTCGGTCGGCGCCATTGCGTGCGAGCGCGGACTCGGGCAGCAGCGAGGGGCGCAGCTTGAGTACGTCGGCGGCCGTATAGTTCCGCTGTACTCCCGCCCAGCGCGGATTCGTCGCCCACTCGTGTTCGAGTGCGGCGGCGGCGCTGTCCGAGGTGCTGCCCGTCCCGTTCGTGCCGTTCGTCGTCATCAGGGATCCTCCGTGGCTGTCCGTGGCCGAACCTTGGCGTCGGTTCACGTCTCTCAGCGGCTTGGTCGTGCCGTTATGCCTGTGGTTGGGTGCTCGCTTACTTTGACCTGTCGTGGACTGTTGGTCTAGTCGAGTGCTCTAGTCGAGGTACTCGTAGGCGGGCAGGGTGAGGAACTCCGGGAATTCCTCGGTGAGGATGAGTTGGTCGAGAATCTCGACCGCGTCACCGAATCGCGATTGCTCCGGGCCGCCGAGCGAGGCGAGTTCCTCGTCGCGCAGTGATTCGTACAGTTCTGCGGTGACTGAGCGTCCGTCGTCCAGATCGGCGTTGTGTTGAATCCACTGCCAGATCTGACCACGGGAGATTTCTGCCGTGGCGGCGTCTTCCATGAGGTTGTTGATCGCAGCCGCGCCGACGCCGTTGAGCCAGCTATTGATGTACTGCAGGGCGACCGAGATGTTGAGCCGCACTCCAGCCTCCGACACTGTCCCGCCAGACTTGTCGAGCGAGACGAGGTCGCCGGCGTCGACGCTGACGTCCTCGCGCATGCGCTCGCGCTGGTTGCGGGCGCCGTTGAGGTTGGTTTCGAAGATTTCGCGGGCGACCGAGACGAGGTCGGGGTGCGCGACCCAGGTGCCGTCGAAGCCGTCGGTCGACTCGCGCTCTTTGTCGGCGCGGACGCCGGTCATGGCGATCTCGTTGATTTCGGGGTCGCGTCGCGAGGGGATGAATGCGGCCATGCCACCCATCGCGTGGGCGCCGCGCTTGTGGCAGGTGCGAACCAGGAGCTCGGTGTAGGCGCGCATGAACGGCGTCGTCATGGTGACCTGCACGCGGTCGGGCAGCGTGAAGGTCGGCTGCGACTTGAAGCGCTTGACTGCCGAGAAGATGTAGTCCCAGCGACCGGCGTTGAGTCCGGCTGAATGGTCACGCAGCTCGTAGAGGATTTCTTCCATCTCGAACGCGGCTGGAAGCGTCTCGATCAGCACCGTCGCCCGGACGCTGCCCTGGGGCACACCGAGGTCGTCCTGCGCCTTGACGAACACGTCGTTCCAGAGGCGGGCCTCGAGGTGCGACTCGAGCTTGGCCAGGTAGAAGTAGGGGCCAGTGCCGCGCGCGACGCGCTCGGCGGCGTTGTGGAACATGTACATGCCGAAGTCGAAGATCGAGGCGGCAATCGGCTCGCCGTCGACCAGCACGTGCTTCTCGCCCAGGTGCCAGCCTCGCGGACGAATCAGCAACGTGGCGATGTTCTCGTTGAGCGTGCGCACTGAGCCGTCGGGGTTCTCGAATGTGATCTCGCGACGGACGGCATCGCGGGCGTTGATCTGACCATTGACGACGTTGTCCCAGGTGGGCGACAGCGAGTCCTCGAAGTCGGCCATAAAGGCGTCGGCGCCGCAGTTGAGCGCGCCGATCATCATCTTGCGGTCAACCGGGCCGGTGATTTCGGCCCAACGCTGCTGCAAGTCCTCAGGCGTCGGGGCGACCTGCCAGGAGCCGAATCGGACTTCTTCGGTGTCGGAGAGGAAGTCGGGCAGCGCGCCCTGGTCGAACTCGGCCTGACGCGCGGTGCGGCGATCCAGCAGTTCCTGCCGGCGGGCGTTGAACTGCCGATGCAGACCCGCGACAAATGCCAGCGCGTCCTCGGTCAGAATCGCCTCGTAGCCATCCTGCACGGCTCCAACGACTTGCACGCCGTCGGGGGTACTGATTTCAGTGGTCTGGGTCATCAAAGTGCTCGGTCCCTGCTGGCGGTCTCACTGCCGCCCGGTGATTGTGATCGGTGGCCCACGACAGACGTGGACACCGTTGCGAGTATCGTCTGTGAACGTTGGATTAATGTACGGATGATGTGGGTATCGTCAATAGTTAGCGGTGTTCACGATAGAAACTTTTGATATCACAAGTAATCCAGTCGATAGAAAATCCGGCCGCGACCGCACACGGGCAATCCCTGCGTCGGACGAGTATCCTTGAGTTCCCCTGTATGGCTGCCTTCGGAGGCCAATCGCCCCCCCTTCAGCCTTCGGCAGCTTCCCCCACGAGGGAGGAAGCGGGGAATGGGGATTCGCAGCAATCCTACAGCGCCGAACTACCACGAGGAGCGCGACCGATGACCTCCAACAACGAGCAGACAGCCAAGACATCCGTGGGCAATTTCAACGTCTCCGGCATCAACCATCTGGCGCTGGTCTGTCGCGACATGCAGCGCACGGTCGATTTCTACAGCGGCGTGCTGGGCTTCCCGCTGGTCAAGACCATCGAGCTGCCTGGGGACATGGGACAGCACTACTTCTTCGACATCGGCAACGGTGACTGTCTCGCGTTCTTCAACTTCCCCAACGCGCCTGAGCCGGCGCCGGGCATCGCCTCGCCCGATCCGAATACGTTCTTCGATCCGTCGGCGGAGCTGGTCACCGCGGTGGCATCGATGAACCATGTCGCCTTCAATGTCGACGCGGACGAGATCGAGGCGCTGCGAGACAAGCTGATTGACGCGGGCGTTCGCTGCACGCCGATTATGAATCACGATGATTCAGCGCGCGGCATCGCTCGCGAGAACCACCCAGGCGTCTTCGTCCGCTCCGTGTACTTCTACGATCCCGACGGGATCATGCTCGAATTCGCGGCCTGGACGCGCGCGATGCGGCCTGACGACGTGCGTCATGCGCCGGCTTCGGCGGCGGACCGAGTTGCCGCGGTCGCGGACTGACCGACACTCAGTCTTCCCCGCCACATCGGAACTGTCACTTAGTGACGTCGGGATCCGCGTCGGTGACGGCGAGCGCACTTCGGTCGTACAGCGCGACGCAGTTGCTTGCAGGTTCGGGAACAAACTCAAGTCCTTTTTCGTACTGTTGATGAGCGCGTTGGTTCGCAGGTGCACGGAGCACGGAGCGAGCGCAATAGCACTGAGTGAAAGGGGGATCGGATGACGTTCGAGCAACGACTCGACCACGACGGCGCTGACATTGCAGTGCCGTTCGAGGACCAAAGCGAGGTGAGCGGCGATGAGCGGCACACCACGCCGGAGGTGACCAAAGACAGGTTGATCCCTCTCGTCGGATTCGACATCGCGGGCACGCGGGCCCCAACCAAGGGCGTTGCTGCCGCCTGGCGGCGGCGCATGAGTGACGCGCCCCGGCCGACCGTTCGCTTCGGCAACGCGACTCCCAAGTGGAACTTCGCCAGCGAGCTACAGGAGACCGAACAGGCGCCGCCGAAGCGCAAGCCGCGACGCCGCCGCGCCGTTAACCCCGACGCGGATCCCGACGTCGACGCCACACGCGCCTACTTCAACGAAATCGGTCGCCGGCCGCTGCTGACTGCCGAGCAGGAGCAAGAGCTCGGCGGCGCGATTGAACGAGCACGATGGATCGATGCGCTGGAGCTGGGACTCGCCGAAGAACTCGGATACGCGCCGAGGCCGCTACAGGTCTGGGTCAAGCTGTTGCGACAGCTCGGTGAACTGAACTGCGTCACTGAGATCGCGGCTCGCACACTGTACCTGCACACGTTGCCGTTTGACGAGTTGATCGGACACGAACGCTTTCGACAGGCCGTCGATGGCAAGCTGGAAGCTCAGTTTGCGTCGCGACTCAGCGCCGAATGCGGCCTGGAGCAGGAATACGTCGCCGACCTGGTGATCGCGCTGTCAATCGTTTCCTCGATTGTCACGCCGCGCCTGTACCGGCGATCGGCCGTGGCGTTCGGCTGGGACTCCGATCCGAAGGACCTGCCAGCCGATGCCGAGGCATTGCTGTCGCTCGACGAGGGCCTGGTACGGCGCGCGGAACGACGGCTGACCGAGACCAAGTGGGACGGCTATGACGCTGAGCGGACGATGTACATCTCCAACCTGCGTCTGGTCGTCTCGGTCTCGAAGAAGTACCAGAAGAAGGGGCTGCATCTGCTGGACCTGATCCAGGAGGGCAACGTCGGCCTCTTCCGCGCGGTCGAGAAGTTTGACTACCGCAAGGGCAATAAGTTCTCGACCTACGCGACCTGGTGGATTCGACAGTCCGTCACTCGATCACTAGCGGATACCGCCAACCTGATTCGCGTGCCGGTGCACACGTCGGAGCTGGTCAACAAACTCAAGCGCGCCGAGCGCCGGCTGCGCCAGGAGTTTCAGGCACAACCGACCGATGCCGAGATCGCTCTGGAACTGGACGAGTCCGAAGATCGGATTCGGACACTGCGACGGATCTCGATGACGCCGGCCTCGCTCGACAAGAGCGTCTCCGATGAGGACGACGACTCCGACCTGACCCGCTTCCTCGCCGATGAGGACGCGCTCTCGCCGGAGGATGAAGTTCTGCATCAGGCGCTCACCGGGATGACGCACGAAGCGCTGCGGCGGCTCGAGCCGCGTGAAGCCGCAGTGCTCGCGATGCGCTTCGGCCTCAATGACGGTCAAGAGCACACCCTGGAGCAGGTCGGCAAACGCTTCGGCCTGACCCGGGAGCGGATCCGTCAGATCCAGAGCAAGGCCTACCGAGAGCTGCGCAAGGACCCGGAGCTGCGTCAGATGCGGGAGCGCTAAGCCGTCAACGGAGGGCCGTGGCCAGCAGGTCGATCTCGACCGCTAAGCTGGTCACGGCCACTCTGGACGGGTCCACTGCGGGCAAGTCCTGGCCAGCGGGGGTAGCTCAGGGGTAGAGCTCCTGCCTTCCAAGCAGGTGGCCGCGGGTTCGAATCCCGTCCCCCGCTCCAACACGCTGGGTCACTCAACACATCTGGAGGGGCGCTGCTGCCGAGGGTGTCCCAAATGTCTGCCTCCAATTGCTAGGAATCCTCTGAATAACTCCCGTCGGTGGCCGATCGGGGACCCCCTTCAGCCTTCGGCAGCTTCCCCCGCGAGGAGACCGTTGCATAAGTCCTCTTCTCCCCCCTTGCGGGGGAGATGCCGCAGGCAGAGGGGGGGCTCCCCATTTCAAGGCCTATCTGGTCGCCGTCGGCGGACCCCCCCTCTGTCACTCCGTGACATCTCCCCCCGCAAGGGGGGGAGAGGGGATTTGTGAGTTTCGCAAAGGTCTCCGCGAGGGGGGAAGCGGGGGATCGGAGTTGTTCAGAGCGTGCCTAAGTCCCAGTCCCCGCTTCACGCCGGGACCCGTTCCCTGCACGCAAGTTGAATAGCCAATACCTGTCGAGTGCCGACCGAGCGGATCCCCGCGTGAAGCGGGGACTGGGAAGTTCGACTTCCGAGCGTTTCCTCGGTAGCTAGCCCCTCTACTGCAGCGGCAGAAAAATCTCAGTGTGCCACTTGGACGGATCGGGTTCCGCCTGGGGATCGGTGATGTAGCGCTCGATTGGTCCGCTGATCGGCGCTCGGCCGAGTTCCTGCACGAAGGGCCAGATTGACTCATGGGTCTGGTAGAGCTGGTCATAGGGACCGAAGTGATCCACTTTGACTGCATCGCAGGCAGGCAATTCGAGCAGTTCCAGCGGCTCGGTTGGCTCGACGTCATCACCGACTTCGATGCCCGCCGACAACGACATCTGGTTCGCGTCCATCGTGTGATAGACGGCGATGACGTGGCCCATATCGGTGACGCCCTGCTCGGTCAACGCGGCATAGACGGCCGGGAAGATGCGCTCAAATGTCGCGGGCAGTTCCTCCGTCGACGCATTGGCGTGCATCACTGCGGCTCGGCGGGCTGGTAGTTGAACGATCTCCGGCATCACGATCCTCCTGTTTTGGCGCTGAACTCAGCGAATGCTAGGCCAAGGGCAGCCAGATTTCAGTGTGCCACTTTGATTGATTGTGCCGGTCTCGCAGCCTCCCAACGCCAACGGCGCGAGCGGGTCGCGCGGCGAGAAGTCTTCTTGGACCTCGATCCCCGCTGAGAGCACCAACTCATCCTCGCCGATCGAGTGATAGACCGCGACCACTTCTCCCAGCTCCGGACCGCCTTGCTCCTGGAGGGCATCCCAGACCGCCGGATACCTCTCCGCGAATGCGGCGACCAACTCTTCCCGCGTCGTGACCGCGTCGTGACCGCGTGAAACACGGCTGCGCGACGCAGCGACATCCACTGAATCACCGACATCTGATTACACGCAGTTCCGTCACAATCAGGTCGACTGGCTGGTCATGCTCCGCTTGCGTCATCGAATCGATTAACTGCATCTCGAATGCGAGGCCCACTCTAAGAATCCCGCTCTGGGCGAGGAAGCGATCGTAGTAGCCGCCACCCATTCCCAGCCGCGCGCCAGCCGCGCTGAAGGCCACCCCCGGGACGACCACGACTTCCGCCGAGGTTGGGTCGGCCGGAGGGCACAGCTCAGGATCCGGTTCCCGCAGACCAAAGACCGAGCGGACCAACTGAGCCAATTGCGTGACCTCTCGATGGTCCAACTGTCCATGCGGACGAACGCGGGGACAGATCACACGTTTGCGCTCGTTGAAGGCGCGCTGCATCAGGTGATCGGTTTTGACTTCACCGGGCAACGCGTCCACGTAGCAATGGACGACCCCGGCTTGCTGCCACTGCTCAAGAGCATTCAGGCGAGCGGCGATTGCTGTCGACCAGCCGTCGATCAGTTCTGGTGGTAATGAGGCGCGGGACTGGCGGAAGGTCCGTCTCAAATCGGCCTTGGACACCATGCTGACAGCGTTCGTAGTCGCCCGCAGACCCTATGGCAATCCGGCGCCGCCGACTTCGACGTCGAAGGCTCGAATCCGTCCTCGTCGTGGGTCGCCGGGCTGTGGATTGGATGTCGGCGCTTCCAGCGAGAACAGCGTCTTGCGTCCCTCGCCGCCCAACATGCAGGCGTAGACGCCCATATCGGGCACTTCAATCCGCTCCAGCACCTCGCCGCCCTCAGCGACGCGCGCCAGAGCGCCCGGATTGGTCGGTACTGCGACCCAGATGGCCCCGTCAGCGTCGAGACAGATACCGTCGGGCGGACCAACTGAGTTTCGGGACAGATCGGCCCAGACGCGTTGGTTCGAGAGCGAACCGTCGGCCTCGACATCGAACGCAGTTAGTCGCTGTCCCCAGCTCTCTCCGACAATCAGCGTGCCGCCATCAGGGGTGATCACGGCGCCGTTGGGGAACTGGATGCCGTCGGCCACGACCGATGATTCGCCGTCGGTGGTGACCCTGACGATCGTCGTCGCGCGAGGCGCGGAGCCATCGGTGATGTCGAAACCAAAGTTGCCGACGTAGGCGTTGCCGGCTGCGTCGACCACCATGTCGTTGCAGTGATAGGGGGCTTTGTCGGAGATGTCCGCGACCTCGTACAGACCGTCGGGATCGAGGCGCAGCAGCTTACGGTCGGTCATTGAGACAATCAACAGCCGTCCATCGGGCAGGAAGCCCAATCCTGACGGCTGGTTAGGGACCTCGACGATGGTCTCGTGCTCGCCATCGGGGGTCACCGCGACTACTTCATGCGCATGCATGTCCGAGAACCAGAGTCGGCCCTCGTGCCAGCGCGGTCCCTCGGGAAAGACCAACCCATCCAAGACCAACCTGGCGTCTCGCGTCATGTTCGCCCCCTGCCGGCTAATCGGCTTCCAACAGTTCTTTGGATTCAGCAGTCGCGGCGCGTCGGTCGGCCTCGGCTAGCGCCGCCTCTTTGATGAATCGGGTGACGCCGATCGGGCCTCTGGGGATGCCCTTGTACAAGCGATCTATCTCGGCGCTGTCAAAGTTAACTTCAATCGTGAACGAACCCGGCCCCATCTCTGAGCGGTCGTAGGGAATTTCGATAGCGTCTTCGATCGGCGGGTTCATCGTGTGCCATTCATCACCCTGAGTGGTCATCGGCGGCACATCCTTCCTCCCGGTTGATGGTAACGGGATTGCTTCCCGAGAGTTGACGACCAACCCGTCACTTCGTGCGACTTACAGGCGTGATCCGGTAGAGCCAAGATGATAGTAAGCAGACGTCCGCTGGCATCCGGGCCGATCATGACAGTTCGTTCGGGCCGATTCCGCAATTGCCCCGACTCATCAAACTCCAACTTCTCGTCCTGCTCGAAATACTTGGCGGGGCTGCGCCATACGGCAATTGCGTCTCGGAATGGGAGGCCATGTTTCCACAGATGCTCATCTGTGGCGTCGTTTGCCTTCAGACCACCTTGTGGAATTTCTGGCATCTATCAGGCGTTTTCGCCCCCTGCCGGCTAATCGGCTTCCAACAATTCTTTGGATTCAGCAGCCGCAGCACGGCGGTCGGCCTCGGCTAGTGCCGCGTTCTTGATGAATCGGGTGATTCTCGTGTCGCGCTCCAAACCTCGTTTCAGGCGCCGCACATCCTCAGGAGAAAATTCCACCTCAATGATCATCCGACCGGGAGTCTGTCGCTCACCCACCAATTCGGCAGTTTCTGCCGTGATCTCCTCGTCGCGGTGAACACTCATCGGCGGCGCGTCCTTCCACCCGGCTGGCGATACCTAGCCTCTTGTCCCTTGTCTGCAGGGTACCCAGTTACGACGTGGGACGTTCCATTCTGAGTTGGTAGATCAAGGATGATCACGAGAAGCTGGCCCAGCTCATTCGGACCGATCATCCTCTGCCGCCTTGGTTGGTTGTACCAAATGCCGTCCTCATCCAGGCCGGACTTCGCATCCTGGGGGAAGAACTTCGCTGGTCCGTCGTATACCTCCAGGGCGTCAACGAAGGCCAACCCGTGTCCAGCGAGCTCTTCGTCCGTTGCGTCATTGCCCGTGAGACCGTACCTGGGAATCTCGAACACCAAACGCTACTCCTTGCCCAGCGCCCAATCCTATACAAAGGGTTTGCATCAGCCGTTCGGGTACACGTCCAGTAACTCGAATCGGGGACCGTCTTTGCAGCAGAGTTTGACTCCCTGCTTGGTGAAGACGGCGCAGCCGTAGCAGATACCGGTGCCGCAGGCCATTTCGGTTTCCATCAGGATTTGGACGGGGCGCTTCATCCCGTCTCGGCGGACGATGGGCGTCATCGCACGGAACATCGGAACGGGGCCGCAGGCAAACGATAGGTCGGCCCAGGTCAGGTACTCGGCGAACAGGTCGGTGACGAATCCCTGCGTGCCCATTGAGCCGTCCTCGGTCGAGACCTGGTACTCCACCTGCGGCGGCAATAGTTCGGCGGGGTAGACGCCGTCGGCGCTGCGCGCGCCGAAGCAGAGGACGATCGAGCGTGAACGCGACGGCTGTTCAGCCTCAGCGTCGGCCAGCGCCACCAGCGGCGCGATGCCGACGCCTCCACCGACCAGCAGCAGATTCGAGGCTGTACGGCGCACGTCGAATCCTCGTCCCAGCGGACCGGTCATCCAGACTCGCTCGCCGGGTTGCATCGTCGCCATCTGTTCGGTGACGCGGCCGACCACGGCGTAAAGCAGCGCGAACTGACGCTCCGAATCACGCGCGGAGGCGAATCGGAATCTGTAGTAAGAAAACGCTCGGGGTAGCAGCGGATCGAATGTGCCATGTTCGGTCCCGGGATCGACCATCACGAACTGGCCCGGCTGCGCGTGCTGCGAGAGCGACGGCGCGTCGTACCAGGTGACGAAGGCGCCGGGATAAATTTCCTCGGTCTCGATCACACGGGCGGCAGCGCGGCGCAAGGCAGCGGCTCCCTAAACCCGGCCGGCCGTGTAATCGGACAGCGGCGCGATGTTGTAGTCAGCGCCGCCCTCGGCCATCGCCCCGACTGCGTGATGCGCGGTGTCGATTGAGGTGAAACAGGGAATCCGCTGTTCGACAGCGGCGCGGCGGATGTGGAAACCGTCGCGGATATTGCTGCTGATGTTCTCCGGCGTGTTGATCACCATGTCGATCTGACCAGAGCGAATCAGATCGATCACGTCCGGATCGCCGCCGACTTCGCGCTTCGGCGCGTCGTGGACGTCATAGCCGAGGCCGCGAATGAGATTCGCCGTGCCGATCGTCGCATGGAACTCGTAGCCCGCTTTGCCGAGCTCGCGAATCAGCGAGAGCGCGCCTGGCTTGTCCTGGTCGGCGATGCTTAGCAGCGCCTTGCCCGTCGCCGGCAGCGCCATGCCGGCGGCGATCAACGCCTTGCTCAGCGCTTTGTCGTAGTCGACATCGACACCCATCACTTCGCCGGTGGACTTCATCTCGGGCCCAAGGTGCGTGTCGACGCCCGACAGCTTGGACATTGAGAAGACCGGCGCCTTGACTGCGACCAGTGGCGTCGCCGGCCAGAGCCCGCTGGGATATCCCTGTTCGGCCAGCGTTTCGCCCAGCATGGCGCGGACGGCGACTTCGACCATTGGCACGCCGGTGATCTTGCTCAGGAACGGCACCGTGCGGCTGGCGCGTGGATTGACCTCCAACACAAAGACATCGCCGTCTCGTCGGTCGGACTCGCGCATGATCACGTACTGAATATTCATCAGTCCGGTGACACCGAGCCCAATGCCGATTTCGCGCGTGTACTCGATGATCTTCGCCACTTCGCCGGCGCGGAGGTTCGGCGCGGGATAGACCGCCATCGAGTCGCCCGAGTGAACGCCGGCCCGCTCGATGTGCTCCATGATGCCGGGAATCAGCACGGCGTCGTCGCCGGGGCCGCCGCAGATCGCGTCCACCTCGACCTCGATGCCGGCCAGGTACTTGTCAATCAGAATCGGTTTGCCGGGCGCAGCCGCCTGCGCCTGTACGACGTAGCGGGCAAGGTCGCCGACGGCTTGCACAATCTCCATGGCGCGGCCGCCGAGGACGTATGACGGCCGTACGAGCACCGGATAGCCGATCGCGTCCGCTGCGAGCACCGCCTCGTCGACACTGTTTATAGCTGTGCCTGGAGGCTGAGGAATGCCCAGATCAGCGAGGAATCGCTCGAATCGCCTGCGGTCCTCCGCCAGGTCGATGACATCGGCCGAGGAGCCGAGGATCGGTCGTGCCGCGGTCGTGAGCGGACCAGCGAGATTGATCGCCGTCTGGCCACCGAACTGCAGGATCGAGGCCACTCCGCCATTGCCATTCCTCGATCCGTCCTCGTTCTCAAGGATGTCGCGCACGGCCTCCTCATCGAGCGGCTCGAAATAGAGGCGGTCGGAGGTGTCGAAGTCGGTCGACACGGTCTCGGGATTGCTGTTCGCCATCACCGCGCCCCAGCCGGCGGCGCGAAGCGCCTGCGCGGCTTTGACCGAGGCGTAGTCGAATTCGATGCCCTGGCCGATCCGGATCGGCCCCGAGCCGATTACCAGCGCGCGTTTCCCTGGTTGAGGCTCGGCTTCGTTCTCGTCTTCATAGGTCGAGTAGAAATATGGTGTCACCGCGTCGAACTCTGCCGCGCAGGTGTCGACCATCTTGTAGACGGGCTTGATGCCCCAGGCCAAGCGCTGTTCACGGATGCGTTCGTCGACGCTGCCGGCCAGGTTGGCGATCTGCTCGTCGGCGAAGCCCATCCGTTTCGCGCGACGCATCAGCGTTGGCGTCAGCGGTTCGGCCAGCAGGCGACGCTCCATCTGGACGATCGCTTCGAGCCGCTCCAGGAACCATGGATCGACGCTGGAACGTCGCGCGATCTCAGCGATCGACACGCCCGAGCGGACAGCCGCGAGCAGGTGCCAGAGCCGGATATCGGTCGGCGTTTCCGCGGCGAGTGTCGGCTCATCCTCAACCTTTGCATCCTCCCACAGCACCGAGCGTCCGCCAATTTCGAGCGAGCGCACCGCCTTCTGCAGCGCGGCCTCGAACGATCGGTCGATCGCCATCACTTCGCCGGTCGCTTTCATCTGCGTGCCGAGCACACGGTCGCCGGCCTCGAACTTGTCGAAGGGCCAGCGCGGAATCTTGACGACGCAGTAGTCGAGTGCCGGCTCGAACGCGGCCTGCGTCCGACCCGTGACCTGGTTGGCGATTTCATCCAGCCGCTTGCCGGCGGCGATCTTCGCAGCCACACGCGCAATCGGATAGCCGGTTGCCTTCGACGCCAGAGCCGAGGAGCGGCTGACTCGCGGGTTCACTTCAATTACGTAGTAGGGCAGCGGTTCGTCGTGCGGTACGCCGACGCCGCCGCCGTCACGCATCGACTCAGGCGGCCAGGGCACCACGTCCTGACGCGGCGCGAGCGCCAGCTGGACGTTGCAGCCGCCCTCAATGCCCAGGGAGCGGATGATGTTGAGCGAGGCCGTGCGCAGCATCTGATAGTCCTTGTCGGACAGCGTCTGCGACGGCGCGACCACGATGGAGTCGCCCGTGTGGACGCCCATCGGGTCGAGGTTCTCCATGTTGCAGATCGTGATGCATGTATCCGCGCTGTCGCGCATCACCTCGTACTCGATCTCTTTCCATCCCAGCAGTGAGCGCTCAACCAGAATCTGCGTGATCGGCGACGCGTCCAGCCCGGTCTTCACCACTCGCTCAAACTCGTCCATCGTGCGAACGAATCCACCGCCGGTTCCGCCGAGCGTGTATGCAGGACGAATCGCGACCGGTAAGCCAATCTCCTCAAGCGCCTCGCGAGCCTCTTCCACCGTGTTGACGACTGCCGATGGCGGCGTCGGCTCGCCGATGTCGCGCATGGCCTGGCGAAACAGTGCTCGGTCCTCTGCGCGGCGAATCGCGGCGAGCGGCGTGCCCAGCAAGCGGACATTGAACTCGTCCAGGACACCGGCCTCATGCAGGTCAACCGCGAGATTCAGTCCGACCTGTCCACCGAGCGTCGGCAACAGGCCTTCGGGCCGTTCGCGCTCGATGATCCGGCGCAGCACCGGCACGGTCAGCGGTTCGATGTAGACGGCGTCGGCAACGCCTTCGTCGGTCATGATCGTGGCCGGATTGGAGTTGACCAGGATCGAACGCACGCCCTCTTCTGCCATCGCCTTGCAGGCCTGCGTGCCGGCGTAGTCGAACTCGGCCGCCTGGCCGATCACGATCGGCCCGCTGCCAATAATCAGGACGGATTCAGGCTTCTTCACGTTCACCGCATGCTCAGCCACAGCCCACCTCCGTCATTCCCGCGTAGGCGAGAATCTCGATTCCTTGCCGTCTGCAGGACGACCGGCCGCGCGGCCGATCAGACCGAAGCCAGCGCCCAGAGGCAGTGCGACAAACGGGCCCAACAGCCACAGCTCGCACTGTCCGCCGATGACGTCGAAGATGCAACACAGCGCGAGCGTCAGTGTCGCTACGCCGGCAATGACGCACAGGGCGGAGCCGACGAACAACCAGCGTCGAAAGTTCAATCGGCGTTCCCGTCACAGCGGCAGCTCGAATCGTGAGTCGGGATTGATCAGTGGCGCGAGTGCGCCGATGGCGCTGAGGAAGGAGAGCGCGGCTTCGTTGTTGTCGGGCACGGAGCCGACGACGCGCTCGAAGTTCTGCTCGCGCGCATGCGCCAACAGGTACTCCGCCAGCACCGTGCCGATCCCGCGTCGACGCCACTCGGATCGCAACCAGACGCCGAGCGTCGCCGTCTCCGGCTGTCGCGTGTTGTAGTCCAGTGCGCCGAAGCCGATCAGCGAGTCGCCTTCGACGGCGACGTAGATCGCGCCGCTATTGCCCAGGCGTCGTCGCCACATCGAGACTTCCTCGACGCTCCAGGGACGGTCGAAGACGACCGGATTCGGTCCTTCGACGACATCGCGGATCACGTCCGAAATTGCAGCCGCATCATCAGCGGTCGCGAGTCGGTACTGAGGTTCGGCTCCATCGCCCGGGCCGGTTGAGTGTGTCATATCAATCTCCCTGCGCCTCCCTGTGCCTCGCCGATCAGGTCGAGGAACCGATCGAATAGATGCCCGTTGTCCAACGGACCGGGCGATGCTTCTGCGTGGTATTGAATCGAAAAGACTGGTTCAGTTCGATGCGCCAAACCTTCAACGGTCTGATCGTGCAAGTTGATGTGGCTCACTTCCACGTCGGCCGAGAGACCGTCGGGATCGACGGCGTAACCGTGATTCTGCGCTGTGATCGCAATCCGACCGGTGGACACTTCCTGCACCGGATGATTGCCGCCGCGATGCCCGAACTTGAGCTTGAATGTGTCTGCGCCAAAGGCGCGGCCCAAGACCTGGTGTCCCATACAAATGCCCATGATCGGCAGCTTGCCGATCAGCGAAGTCGCGGTCTGGACCTGCAACTCCCGCAGTCGCGGGTCGCCCGGTCCTGGTGACAGCAGTACACCTTGTGGATTGAGCGCGAGGATGTCTTCGACGCCGGAAGATGGCGGCATCGCCGTGACCTGGCAACCACGCCGTTTCAGATTGCGCAAGATGTTGTACTTGAGCCCTTCGTCGAGCACGACGATGTGTGGTCCGGCTTCGCGGCTGCCGTTGACCAACGTCTGCGGCCCGCCGTCGCGCCAACTGTACGGTTCATCGGCGCCGACGCTGATGAAGTCCTGCGTGTCGTAGTCGGGCAGGTCCGCGAGCTTTCGCTGCGCGGCTTCAACCTCACCGACCGGCACGATCATCCCCAACATCACGCCCTCGTGCCGAATCCGGCGCGTGATCGCTCGCGTATCGACGCCCGCTATTCCTGGAATCCCGGCCGACGCAAGGTAGTCATGCAGGCGCATTCCACCGCGCGGATGCGAGGGTGAATCGCACTCCGAGCGCACCACCAGTCCACGCACCTGGATCTGCCGCGACTCGTCAATCGGCGGATCGATCCCGTAATTGCCGATCATTGGGTAGGTGAGCACCAGGATCTGTCCGGCGTAGGACGGATCGGTGAGCATTTCCTGGTAGCCGGTCATCGAGGTATTGAAGACGACCTCGCCCCAGGTGTCGCTTGCGGCGCCGAGCGCTGTGCCACGGAATACGGCTCCGTCGGCCAGTACCAGCGCCGCCTCGATATGTTCTGACATCACTGCTCCCGACCGTCCCAAACGATGCGTCCCTGAGAAATCGTCGCAGCGACCACGCCGACCAGCGTGCGTCCCGCGAGCGGAGTGTTCTTACCCATTGAGGCCCATGAAGCCGGCTCGACACGCGATA
The DNA here is from genome assembly GCA_965261715.1 of Dehalococcoidia bacterium. GTDB lineage: Bacteria > Chloroflexota > Dehalococcoidia > Bin125 > Bin125 > Bin125. The sequence goes on along the minus strand of OZ253471.1, from coordinate 528,452 downwards.
CCGCGTCGGTCGAAAGCAGCGTCACGTCAGCCGGAGCACCGACTCGCAGCGTGCCCAGGCCGCTCAAGTCGCCGCGATCAAGATTCCATGCGCGGACCGGACCGATAGTCAGTCGCTCAATCGCCTCGGACAACGTCAAGCGTCCCGAATCGACCAGCGAGTTGACTACGCCCCAGGTCGACTCCAGTGCCGAAATGCCGAATGCTGCCGCATCGAATTCGCATTGCTTGTCGATCACTGCATGAGGCGCGTGATCAGTCGCGACCGCATCGACGATGCCGACGGCCAACGCATCGATGCAGGCTTGAACATCCGCCTCGGTTCTGAGCGGCGGGTTGACCTTGGCGTTGGTGTCGTAGAGCAGATCGTCGCCACTGCCGGCGACGGCGTCGTGAGTCAGGCAGAGGTGATGCGGTGTCACCTCTGCGGTGACATGGAGGCCGCGCGCTCTGGCATCGGCGATGGCGTGTAGCGCTGCCTCTGTGGAGATGTGGCAGCAGTGCAGTTGCGCTCCTGCCGCTTCGGCGAGCGCGATGTCTCGCTGGACAATTGACAACTCAGCCGACGCCGGCTGTCCACGCAGGCCAAGCCGCGCCGAGACCGCGCCGTCGTGCATCACACCGCCCTGGGAGATGGCGGGGTCTTCGCAGTGCTCGGCCAACGGAATACCAATGTCGGACAGGTACTCAAACGCTCGTCGCGCGAGGGCGGTATCGGCGACGGCATCGCCGTCGTCTGAGACCGCGACCGCTCCTGCGTCTCGTAGTGCTGCGAGCTCGGTCAACTCGCCGCCCTTGCGACCCTTGCTGACGGCGCCGATCGGCAAGACTCGGCAGTCAACATTCCGGGCACGTTGCAAGACGCCGTCGATGATCGCCGCTGAGTCCATCGCCGGATCGGTGTTCGGCATCGCGCAGACGGTAGTGAAGCCACCGCGCGCGGCGGCTCGTGCGCCCGAGGCAATCGTTTCCTTATGTTCTTGACCCGGCTCGCGCAGATGGGTGTGCAAATCGACGAATCCGGGCGCGACGACCAGTCCGTTCGCCTCCACCACTTCCACGCCGTCCGCTTCCAATAGTTGCGCTCCGATTTGAACGATGCGGCCGTCCGCAATCAAGACATCCAAGTTGACATCGACACCCGATGCCGGATCAACCACTCTGCCGCCGCGAATCAGAATCTTCGTCATGCGCCGCCTCGAATCAGGAGGAAGAGCACGGCCATACGCACTGCCAGTCCGGCGGAGACCTGCGCTTCGATTCGGCTCTGCGAACCATGCGCCACATCGAACGCGATTTCCACGCCTTCATTCATCGGACCAGGGTGCATGACGATGGCGTCCGGCGACGCCTTCGCCACTCGCTCCGCGGTCAACTGGTAGCGACGTGCATATTCTGCCGACGAGGGAAGTCGTTGCCCTCTCAGCCGCTCGTTCTGGATGCGCAACGCCATCACTGCGTCGGCGCCGACGATCGCTTTGTCCAAATCCGATTCAATGTTCACGGACGGCAAGGACAGCGGATGCTCCTGCTCGGATGCGCCCGGAGCCATCGACGATGGCAACAGCGGACGTGGCGCGACGAGCGTGACTTCCGCGCCCAATGTCGTCAGCGACCACAGATTCGACCGCGCGACACGCGAGTGGAGGATGTCGCCGACGATTACGACTTTGCGTCCCGAGAGGTCGCCGAACTCCTGGAGCAGGATGTAAGCGTCCAACAACGCCTGTGTTGGGTGCGCATGTTGGCCGTCGCCGGCGTTGATCACGTGGCCGGTAATCGTCCGTGACGCCAACCAGGGCGCGCCCGAGGCGTGGTGTCGCATCACGACGGCGTCAGCGCCGACGGCGGATAGCGTGTTCAACGTCTCGACCAGCGATTCGCCCTTTTCGACCGAGGATCCGGAGCCTGAGACGTTGATCACGTCCGCGCCAAGAATCTTGCCGGCCAGTTCAAAGGATGACCGCGTGCGGGTCGAGGCTTCGTAGAACAGATTGAAGATGGTCACACCGCGCAGCGCCGGCGTCCGAGCGACCGAACGGTCCAGGACCTCGGCCATCGCATTCGCTGTGGACAGCACGCGCAGAATTTCGTCTTTGGACAGGGTGTCGACGTCCAACAGATGCCGTCGCCGCCAGTCGGTGATCGGCTCGTCGAACGGCGGTCGCGACAGCGGAGCGGTCCGCTCAGCATCGCTCAGCGCAGGCTGTGACGTCATTGTTTCGGTGACCTGTTCAGCGACTTGTTGAGCGACCTGTTCAGCGACCTGTTCAGCGACCACGTGACATCCTCTCCTCGTATACGCCGACACAATCCTGCCCATCCGCTTCCAACAACGACACGCGCACGTCGTCGCCGCGCTGGGTGGGAATGTTCTTGCCGACGTAGTCGGCCCGGATCGGCAACTCGCGGTGACCACGGTCGATCAAGACCGCGAGTTCAATCGCGGCCGGCCGCCCGTAGTCAATGAGCGCGTCCAGCGCCGCTCGAATGGAGCGGCCCGTGAACAGCACGTCGTCGACCAGCACGATCACCGCGCTGTCAATGTCTTCTGGAATCCTCGACGGTTGCATCCGGGCATGAGGACGTTGCGCCAGGTCGTCTCGATAGAGCGAGATGTCGATCGCGCCAACCGGCGCCCGGCGCCCATCGATTCCCTCGATGCGCATGGCCAGTCGCTCAGCCAATGGAACACCGCGCGTTCGCATCCCGACCAGCATCAACGGATCCGGATCGGGATGACGCTCCACGATCTCGTGCGCGATTCGCGTGATCGCCCGATCCATCGCCGCCGCATCCATCGAGGTCATCACGATGCGGTCCCGGCTGTCTGGATTAACGAAAAAACCAGCGGCAAGCGCTGGTTGTGCGGCTGATACGCGTGTACGTCGGGGGTGGGAAGATACTTCAGATACATCTCGTTGACCTTCCCGGCCTCACGGAACCGGATTAAAGTCCAACTGCTGTTCCAAAGAGCTTACATCGCACGGCTGGAGGTCACTGTCTACCGCGACACCGTGTCCCCGGATTGGAGACTTGCAAGTCCATTCCCTTCCCTCCCCTTGCGGAGACCTTTGAAAAACTCATGATTCCCCTCTCCCCCCCTTGCGGGGGGAGATGTCACGGAGTGACAGAGGGGGGGTCCGCCGCCAGCGACCAGATAGGCCTTGAGATGGGAAGCCCCCCCTCTGCCTTCGGCATCTCCCCCGCAAGGGGGGCGAAGGGGACTTATTCACAGGTCTCCTTGCGGGGGAGATGTCACGGAGTGACAGAGAGGGGGGTCCGCCGCCAGCGACCAGATAGGCCTAGGAAACCTCTGAACAACCGGTGTCGCAGGCCGAGCGGGGACCCCCCTTCAGCCTGCCGCAGCTTCCCCCGCAAAGGGGGGAAGCGGGGAGCAGAGTTGTTCAGGTCGCTCCTAGACCGACTCACCTGCCCGGCGCTGCATGTCCGGGGGCAAGAGATTTGGGATCCCGTCCTCGATCGGATAGCGGAAGTTGATCCGTTCCGAGACCAGGGCGCCCTCCAACACGTCGCCGTTTTCGTCTTCGCGCACGACCTCCAGTTTCAGCGGATCGCGTGTCACCGGACAGACCAGTTGCTCAACCAGTTCACGTCTCATGGTTCTTCTCGCGTTCTCGTCGCTCTCGCGTAATGCGCATACCCAGCGCTGCGGCCATACTGCAATACTGTACGCCAGCGCGAACTGATTTCGACAACACGAACTACCCAGTCCACAGACCAAGATCAGTCCACAGACCAAGAAAGCGGAGAAGGTAACTATGGCCGATGTGAAGTCGCCGATGGCCGGCACCATTTTTGAGTTGATTGCCGCTGTCGGCGATGCCGTTGAGGAGGGCGACGAACTCGTCATCCTGGAGTCGATGAAGATGGAAATCCCGGTCGAAGCGCCGAGCAATGGCACGGTCACCACGATCCACATTGGACAGGGCGATCAGGTCCAGGAAGGCGACGTGCTGGTCACGATCAGCGACTAACTCGATAGACCGAACACAAACTGAACCATGTTCCAACGCGTCCTGATCGCCAACCGCGGCGAGATCGCCGCTCGGGTCTCTCGCACCTGCCGGAGGCTCGGCATCGAGTCGCATGCGGTCTACTCCGTCGCCGACGCCGACGCGCTGCACGTCCGCGAAGCGGACGGCGCCACACACATCGGCGCTGCGCCCGTGGCCGAGTCATACATCAACGTTGACGCGGTGCTCGACGCGGCTGTGCAAGCGGGCTGCGACGCCGTCCATCCCGGCTACGGTCTGCTCTCCGAGAACGGCCACTTCGCCCAGGCCTGCGCTGAGCGCGGGATCACGTTTATCGGACCCGCGGCTGCGCACATGGAGCTGATGGGCAACAAGAACCAGGCCCGGACGACTATGCGCGAACTGGGCATGTCGGTCATTCCCGGCTCGCCGGGAACGGTCGCAGATGAGGACGCTGAAGAGGTCGCGGAATCCGTCGGCTATCCGCTGCTGATCAAGGCCTCATACGGAGGCGGCGGGATCGGCATGGCGACGGTCCAGCGACCGAATCAGTTCTCTCGCTCGCTGCGGCGCGCGCGCTCGTCTGCGCAACGCGCCTTCGGCTCCGACGAGGTCTATCTCGAGCGGCTGCTGGTCGAGCCTCACCACATCGAGCTACAAGTCTTCGGCGACGGTCAGGGCAACGCCGCCATCCTTGGCGACCGCGAATGCAGCGTCCAACGCCGGCACCAGAAGGTGATCGAAGAAGCCCCGGCGCCCGCGCCGCACTTTACCAGCGATCTCAGGGAGCGGCTTTACAACCAGGTCCGTGATGCGGTCGCAGGTCTGAACTACCTGAATGCTGGCACCGTCGAGTGCCTGCTCGACGCATCGGGCGAGATCTTCTTCCTCGAAATGAACACTCGACTCCAGGTGGAGCATCCTGTCACCGAGATGGTGACGGGGCTCGATCTCGTCGAGTGGCAGCTACGCATCGCCGCAGGAGAGCCACTGACCGAGCTGCCCGGCTACGGCGACCCGCCGCCGATCTCCGGGCACGCAATCGAGACCCGCATCTACGCCGAGGACCCCGTCACGCTGCTGCCCAGCCCCGGCTCGATCGACGTGCTGGAAGTCCCCGACGAGCCGTGGTTGCGGCTTGACGCCGGCGTCGCCTCGGGCGACGAAGTCTCGCATTTTTACGACCCGCTGATGGCCAAGCTGATCGTCCACGGCGACGACCGCCCGCAGGCCCTCGACCGGCTCCGAACGGCGCTCGACGGCACGCGGATCGAGGGTCTCAAGCACAACATCCCCTTCCTCCAGCGAGTGCTCGACGCGCAACCGTTCATCGACGGCAACTACGACGTCACCCTGACCGACATTCTGCTCAAGTCGTAGCCTGCGGCAAGCTACTCGCAAGCTACTCGCAAGCTCGTCATTCCCGCGAAATGAGACCTTTGCAAGACTCGCGAATCCCCTCTCCCCACCCTTGCGGGGGAAGATGTCACGGAGTGACAGAGGGGGATCTTCCAACAGCGATCAGATAGGCCTTGAGATGGAGAGCCCCCCCCTCTGCCTTCGGCATCTCCCCCGCGAGGGGGGAGAAGAGGAGTTAGGAACAGGTCTCCTTTCGCGCGAATGACGGAGGATTGGTTACAGCAGGAGGCAACGAATGAAACTCGGCATCTTCAACATGGGCACCGGCTTCTCCGACCCGGCCGCGCTGCGGACCGTCGCAGAGGCTGCGGACACGTCCGGCCTCGAGTCGCTCTGGTGCGGCGAGCACGTCTTGCTGCCCAAGCCGCGCGTCGTGCCGTCACCGGCCGACCCCGAGCACCACTTCCTCCATCCCTCCGTCGTGCTCGCCTACCTCGCCGCCTGCACCGAGACCGTCAAGCTCGGTACGGGCATCGTCCTGATCGCGCAACGCAACCCGCTCGTCCTGGCCAAGGAGTTCGCCTCCGCCGACGTGCTCTCCAACGGACGCGTCATCCTCGGCATTGGCGCGGGCTACCTGCAACCGGAGTTTGACGCCATCGGGGCGCCCTTCCGCGAGCGCGGTCGCCGCACAGATGAAGCAATCGATGCGATGCGCGCACTCTGGAACGAAGCAGACCCGGAGTTCGAGGGCGAGTTCTGGCAGTTCAGCGGGATCGACGCGCATCCCAGACCAACCAATCCCACAGGCGTGCCGATCCACATCGGCGGTCACTCCGAAGCCGCGCTCAAGCGAGCCGCCCAACGAGGTCAGGGCTGGTACGGCTGGATGCAGGACCCAGAGCAGACCGCCGAATACGTCCGCCGCCTCAACGAGCTATCGGAGCAGCACAACCGGCCCGAGGGTCTGGGCGACCTGGAGATCACGATCACACCGCCGGCGCGGCTGACCGCCGAAGCCATCGAGCAATACGCCGAGGCCGGCGCCCACCGCCTCGTCTCATTGGCGACGCCCACCGAACAGAACATGCTGCACGCGGTCGAGCACCTGGCAAACCTGAGCAGCTAGCGCGCTCGATCGTTCTGGATCCAGTCCCCGCCTCCGCGCGGGGACCCGTTCCATTGCGGCCGCAGGAACTGCACTCACACTCTTCATCTGGTAGCTGGGGCTGGAAGGTACCGACTGCGCTCTGCACCAGACCGAGCGGGTCCCGGCGCAGGGGCCGGGACTGGAAGACAGAGAAGGGAACCACGGGGGTCGCCCGTACCTGCTGGCGGCGAATGTCTCATACGCCCAGATACGACAGCGCATTCCCCGACACCCGCTCGACGTCCGACCACGTGTACCAGGGTGGGACATCGCCGATCTCCGACCAAATGCGATGGATCACGGCCAGCTTGTACATCTGATGCAGCATCCAATAGCGGAGGTCACGCGCGTCGCGGCCTGAGCGCTGGAAGGCCGGCGCGGTCAGCGGGTGCATTTCGGGCGGCGCGTCGAGACCCTTGAGCGACCCCAGGGCTGTGATCAAGCCCCAGTCCGAGAGCGGATCGCCGAGTTGGGCTTGTTCCCAATCGACGACGCCGGCGATTGAGCCGTCTTCGCCAACGAGGTAATTGAACACGTTGATGTCGCCGTGGCAGAGGCGCGGTTCGGGACTGTCGGGCAGATGTCCTCGCAGGACGGCTGCCAGGTTGGCGATCTGTGGGTCGGCGTCGCAGCCAAACGCGACGGCTCGCGCATGGACGGCGTCGAGATCGCGCAACGCCGCCTCTGGTCCGGCGGTTGGCGGACCAAGGAAGTCCAGGTCCAACGCTCGCCAATCGAGCGCGTGAATCGTCTCGACCATTGAGCGGTAGTTGTCCACCACTTCGGCAGTCATCGGAACCATGCCCATGTGCGGATAGTCCAGCCACTCCAGCACGATGTATGGCGATTTCAGCGGCGATTCGGCGTCAGCGCTTCCAAGCACCTGTGGCACGGGAATGGCCGACGACTCCAGGCAACGGATCACGCGCGCCTCGCGCAGCACGTCATAGGGCTGGAAGATGCCCTGCTCGCGCTGCAATCGAAGCGCGACCGGCGCACCATCCGCTCGATCAACCCGCCAGGTCAGATTGGAGACGCCTCCGTCGAGTCGGGCCGCAGATACTGCGCGTCCGCCGACGCCGCACGCCAACAGCGCCTCGCTGGCGAGCGCCGGAGTCAACTCCAGATCCATGGATTCAGCCTGTCTGCGTGATCGAGTATGTCACCCGCGCCTTGGCGATCAGCTTGCCCTGGTCGCTGAGCAGATCGACATCGCCGACTGCCAGCGTGCGGCCCTTCTTAATCACATTCGATTCCACGCGCACCTTCGAGCCCACAGCAGGACGCAAGTAGGAAATATTCAACTCCGACGTGCCCTGCATCGCCTCGCCAACACGGCAGGTCGAGAGCACCGCCGCGACGACGCCGATGTCGGCCAACGACGCCAGCACACCGCCATGAACGCCGCCGCGCGCGCCGCCCGCCGTCTCCCGAGTGATCGGCATCTCCAACACCGTGCGGCCGCGTGAGATTTCCGTGAATTGCTCACCAAACAAGGAGTTAGTCCCATAGCGGGACTCGATCTCAGGCAAGGGGACCAGGTACTGGATGTCGTCGGACATACCAGGAGTGTAAGGGCAACCCTAACTATCCCGATTTCCGACCGCGCGGTAAGGTACCAGAACGTCTGTATGACATGGGTGTGCGCCGGTGACACTTCACCTGCTCCTTGACACGAATGCCTTTATCCCTCTCGCACTTGCCCGTCAAAGTGACATTGAGGAGAAATCCGCGACCGCAGCCGATCTAGCGCGAATGGCTAGCCAGATCGGCGGACACCTTCTCCTTCATCCTGAGAGCATTGAAGAACTTCGAGGAGATCGCGACCAGGAGCGGCGGAAGGTTCGCGAGCTGCAGGTCAGGTCATATGAGCGACTCGAGAGTCCACCGCCGATTTCCCTTGTCGAGGATGCACTCGGTGCTGCCGATCCAGAAAGCAACGATTGGGTCGATCATCACTTATTGGCGGCGGTCATGGGCAATGCCGTGCACTATCTCATCACGGAGGACGAAGGCATTCACCGAAAGGCGTGACGCCTCGGTTTGGACGAGCGGGTATTACAAATCAATCCGGCCGTCCTCTACTTGCGCACTCTGCTCAACGAGCCAACTGATCCTCCGCCCGATGTTCATGTGAGATTAGTTCACGAGTTGAATCGGAACGATCCGATCTTCAACAGCTTGCGCGTTGACTACCCCGATTTCGATGCTTGGCTGGACGGGGCAGCCCGGGAACGACGACGCGGGTGGACTATCGAGCCGGCCGGCGGTTTAGCGGGGCTTTGCCTTTGGAAGGACAATGACGACGAATACGGCCTAGGCGGGAAGGTGATGAAGGCTTCGACATTCAAGGTCTCTGACCAGTATCGCGGCAACCGGTACGGCGATCTATTGCTGAAGGCCCTCTTTCAGCACCTTCATTCCCACTCCTACGATCATGTCTGGTTGACCATATTTCCAAAGCACGAAGAGTTGATCGCTCTCCTCGCGGAGTTTGGCTTTGAGGTTCTCCAGGGGAAGCTCACCAAGCTAGGTGAGCTTGTGATAGCGAAACGACTTGTCGCGGACGAGAAGTCACAGAGCGATCCATTCGAGTTTCACCGTCGACACGGCCCCCCTGCGCTGGCTTTCCCTCGCACGCCGGCGTTTATCATCCCCATCCAACCTCGCTACCACCGGTTGCTCTTCCCGGACTATGAGCAGCAAGCCGCTACGGAACTACAAGCGCAGCTTCCTTGGCCCCAGCCACCCTTCGCGAATGCCTTGCGCAAGGCGTATCTGAGTCAAAGCGGAATTCGCGCGCTACCCCGAGGCGCGACAATCCTCTTCTACCGATCCGATGACATCAGGGGAATCACAGCTGTCGGGGTCGTCGAATCAACGCTACGCTCGCAGGAACCCCCTGAAATCGCCCAATTTACAAACCTGCGTACCGTGTACAGCTTCGAGCAGATCACTAAACTAGCGAGCCTGGAAGTCATCTCTATCCGCTTCCGCCAAGATCGGCTACTGCCGAAGGCCATCGGATTTGAGGCACTCGAGCAGGCAGGCGTCCTTGCTGGCCGGCCACAATCGATTACCCAAGTGACTGAAGAGGAGGCGCTCAATTGGCTAAGCCAGCAGATAGACGAGTCGCGCTGATCTCGGTCCATCCGGAATACGCTGACAAGCTGCTGAGCGGAGAAAAACGGGTCGAACTTCGGCGCTCCAGGGTGCGCGGCGCTATCTCGCACCTGGTGATTTACGCCACCGCGCCCAAGAGCGCAGTACTGGGTTGGGTCAAGGTCACAGCAGTCGAGTCAGCGAGCCCTACCAATATCTGGAACGCTCACAAGAAACACGCTGGCATCTCACGCGCACGATTCCGTCGCTACTTCCGAGGTTGCCGATCGGCAACAGCGATCCGCGTCGTCGATCCACAACCCCTGCAAAGACCTTTGCGCCTGAGCCAGATCAATGAAGAACTCTCTGCCCCGCAGTCGTGGCGCTATCTGTCCTCGGATGATGCCGCGCGCGTGGGCATCGAACTGTGATTCACAGGCGCGACACCGACTGATCCGTCGGTCCCGCGTACATCTCGGCGATTGGTTCGATGTCCCAGCCGTGGATCACGCTGAGGGCTCCTGTTGCCGAGGCGTGCTTGTAGAGCTGATGCAGGGTCCAATAGCTCAGGTCGTCCTGGCTGCGACCGTAGCTTTGCAGCGCCTCTTGCATCACCTGTCGCGCGCCCTCCGAGAGATTGAGATTGCCGAGCAGGTCTTCTGCCGCGAGACGACCCCAGTCCGACAACGGGTCGCCCAGATGCGCCTGCTCCCAGTCGAGCACTGCGGCAATGCACGGCGAACCCATCGCGTCGTCACCGGCCTGCAGGATGAAGTTGCCGAAGTTCACGTCTCCGTGCACCAGCATTGGCGGCGGGCTGTTTGGGACTCGGCCGTTTAGGGCCTCACGTAAGCGTTTGATGTGCGGCAGATCGTCGATGCCGAATGCTCGCAGCCGCTCAGCGATCTGCGTGCGCTCGCGGATTGCCGGTCCCGACGCCGGTGGCAGCGGCAACCAGTCGAGGCGCGCCTTGCGCCAGTTGAGTGTGTGTATGCGACGCAGGTTCTCGCAGTAGGCGCGAGCGACGTCGGTCTCCATGCGACGCTCTGACAGCACTTCGCCGTCAACCCAGTCGACGACCATGCAGCTCCGACCAGCATCGAGGGCAACGTCCAGGCCGTCACAGGCCGACAGATCAGCCGAAACTCCCAGGACTTGCGGAACCGGAATGCCGGCCTCGGCCAGACAGCGCAGCAATCGCGCCTCGGAGGGCAGGTCGTAGGGCGGCAGGATGCCTCGCCGCGGTTCCATCCTCAGGACGACCGGAGTCGCGTCGATCCGCGTGACTCGCCAGCTCAGGTGCGACTTGCCGCTCAGACGCTCGATATTCGCGACGACGCCGTCAACGCCGCATGACGACAATGCGAGCTGGATGAGTTGGACCTCGGACTGTAGGGGTTCCGGATCGTCGCTCACGTCAGCGCCAGCCACCCAGACCGGCCGCCAGTCCTATTTCCAAGCTGAGTCGCTTAGCCCTGACGCTGTTTGTTGCGCGGGTTTTTCTTGTTGATGATGTACACGCGTCCCTTGCGGCGAACGATTTGGTCGTCGTGGGACCGCTTCTTGACCGAGGCTCTGACCTTCATAGGGGCTCCGTTGCTGAATCTTCCACGGAATCGTACCACGGGGCCGGGTCCCGCAGACACGGCGGCACTGTTGCGGAGTCGTCATCGAACGGTCGCTATCATAAGGCTAATGCTCCGGGAAGAATTCATTCGCGTATGCCATTGAGCAACGCTCTTGCTTCCAGCTCAGCTGTCCGGCTGCTTGAGCGACACGAAGATGTCGCCGCGTTGGCTGATCGCATTCGCTCATTCGGCATGATGGGACTTGACACGGAGTTCGTCTCCGAGCGCACCTATCAGCCCCAGCTCGCCCTGCTCCAGGTCGCCACGCCCGACGAGATCTGCCTGATCGATCCGCTGTCCGAACTCATCCAGGAAGCTCCCGACCAGCCGATCTGGGATCTGATGACCGACCCGGGTGTCCGCACCATCGTCCACGCGCACGATCAGGAAGCGCAGTTCTGCCTCCACCGCACCGGCAAACCGCCGGGCGACCTGTTCGACGTGCAACTCGCCGCTGCGTTCAGCGGTCACTACTTTCCCATCGCCTACGACAAGCTGGTCGGACGCGAGCTGCGCCGCGACGTCGGACCGTCACAGTCGCGAACCAACTGGCTGCAGCGACCACTGACAGACGCCCAGCGCCGCTACGCCGCCGCCGACGTGCGCTGGCTCTTCCGCCTGCACGAGCGCTTCGTCGACCGGATGTCGCAAGACCCGGCAGAGGAGCGTCTCTCGTGGCTGCGTGAAGAGACTGACATCCGCCTGAGCAAACTCAGTCGTCGTGAGGTCGATCGCTGGCGACGCCTCTCGGGCGCGAGCAAACTGTCGCCGCGTTCGTTGGCCGCCTTGCAGCAACTGTCCGGCTGGCGCGAAGGCGTCGCGCGCATTCGTAATGTGCCCTTCCGTCGTATTGCCCCCGACGATCTGCTGATCGCCGTTGCCGCGACGCGGCCCGAATCGCGAAGCGAGTTGTCGAGCGTGCGCGGAATCGGCCAGCTCAAGCAGTCGTACTTTCAGGATGTCCTCGAAGCGGTCGAAACCGCGCTCGCGGTACCCGAGGAGGCGCTCCCCGCTCGGGCCAACCGGCATCACGGCGGCAAGCCGTCGCGGATGGTGATTCTCTTCCTCGAGTCGGTGCTCGCCGCCGCTTGCGCCAGCCATGAGATCGACGCCGAGCTCGTGGGCAGCAGCTCGCAGCTACGCACGCTGGTCGCCTGGAACGAGAACGGGCGCCCGCCGGAACAGATGCCACCGCTGCTGCAAGGTTGGCGAGGCGAAGTCTGCGGCCAGCCGCTGCTCGACGCGCTCGAAGGACGGATCAGCCTGAGCATCAGCGACCCGCTCTCGGCCAACCCACTCGCGGTCGCCGGCCTGCCGTCGGCGACGTAGGGTCTGCTCACACTGCGCGGAGGGGGTCGGACCTGTGCGAGACGAAGATCTCGGGCGGTTGAGTCGGATCTCCTGTCCTGCACTGAGGACCGTGCGTTCAGGGGTCCAGAACAGTCCAGATTTGTCCAGATTTGGCTAAATGCGGCTCGATTTTGAGCGATTGCGGCTGGAAACGTCCGCGTGAGTCCAGGGATATTTCGCTTGGAGTCGGGATGTCGGCGGAGCATGTCGGGGACCTCCTGTCTTGTTGCGTTCATATGTTCTCATGGTATTCGATCCCGGTTTCGGGCGAATCGGGGCCGGGTGTGTGAATAGCGCCTCAGTGCGTCGGCCGCATCAGGCGAGGGATGATCGACCCGCCGCATCCCGCTAAGATGACGAAGGCGATGCTCGGTAGCTCAATTGGTAGAGCGAGCGGCTGTTAACCGCTAGGTTGCGGGTTCAAGTCCTGCCCGGGCAGCCACTATCGCGTCACCCCCAAGGACGGAGAGCCACGCTGAATCGCCATGAGCGTTTGCTCCGACGGATCTTGAGCGGCCAAGCAGACGCCAACATTCGCTTCGGCGACCTCAGAGCCTTACTGCTGGCCTTAGGTTTTGATGAACGAATCCGGGGAAGCCACCACATCTACGAAATGCCGGACCTGTCCGAAGTCGTTACCCTGCAACCGCAGCGCCGCGACGCCAAACCCTACCAGGTACGGCAGTTGCGTAAGCTTTTCATTCAGCATGAGCTGTTCAAGCTCCTGGAGGACGATTGATGCACAAGTACGAGATCATCATCTACTGGAGCGATGAGGACGACGTGTTTGTCGCGGATATTCCCGAGTTGCCTGGCTGTATGGCGCATGGGGACTCACACGAGGAGGCGCTCGCCCAGGCGCAGGCGGCCATTGGATACTGGCTCGAAGCTGCCGAGGAGATTGGACGGCCGATTCCGCAAGCCGCCGGCGAACTCGTCGCGCCAAGCTATTGAAATCGTATCCGTCCTTGGAGATAAACCCCGTTTACTTGCCCAACAGTCTCCCGCGCCTTCTCGATTCACTCGGCACCTGCCTGGGCAGTCATACTTGCCAGAACCGAACGACCAATGCACAAGTACGCGATCACGATCTATTGGAGCGACGAAGACAACCTCTTCGTTGCGGACATCCCAGAGCTGTCTGGATGTTCAGCGCACGGTGATTCCTATGAGGACGCGCTCCACGAAGCACAGGTCGCGATATCGCTCTGGATCGATACGGCAAAAGAGTTCGGGCATCCGATACCAGCGCCAGCATGTGAGTTGGTAACTCCTTCGACCTAAGGCCTGCTCACCTGATACGCTGATCCCATACGCAGCACAGATAGCTTCCCCACTCCCCCGCCGGGAAAGTCATCGAAACCCAACCCCGCGCTGAACTGGCGTTGGCAACGCTCGGTAGCCCACTTGCTGGAGCGGGCGGCTGTTAACCGCTAGGTTGGGGGTTCAAGTCCTGCCCGGGCAGCCACTACTAACTTCACCTACTCAATATCGCTGCTCCCAACTGGCCAATACCTTCCCTCGCAAAAGACCCGACCCGAAACCACCGCACCGTGTCTTTGGTGCCCCGAAAGACTTGTCGTGACGATACCAAGTGGCGAAACCCTGGACAATTCAACCGATCCGACCATATCCGTCACTTCCGTGACCTTTTCGGACGGGCAAACCGTCCATATCGATCCAGCCGACATCGTCGTCTTCGTGGGGCCCAACAACGCCGGAAAGACCCGCGCGCTGCGAGACATAGAATCCTTGCTTTCCGGGCAACAAGACGGTCAAGTTGTTGTTCACGCAGAATATTCGCACTCAGATCACGATGCTGAATCCGTCAGACAGCATATCCAAGATCACTCCTCGAGCCGCAAGAGAGGCTTCCGCCCCCCTATTCTCCAAGGCTTTGGATACAGTATCCAATCTGATAGCGTGCGACACCGTTGGCCCAAATCCCTTACCGAACTAGTCGGGTATTTCGTTCGCCGCATAGACACCGACGAACGTCTCTCCGCCAGCAACCCCGCTCCAAACATTTCCTTCCGCACGGATCCTGCAACTCATCCCATTCATTTGCTACACCAGAGTAGCAATTTGGAGCATGAGACTAGCAACTTCTTTAGGCGCGCCTTCGGGCAGGAACTTCTCGTCGATCGTAATGCTGGTAAAGTTCTGCCTCTTCGCGTTGGTGAACGCCCTACTTTCGCTCCCGGCGAGCAATACCACTTCGACTCCTATGACGATAGACTACTTGAAGCTACCGTACCGCTCCAGGAACAAGGGGACGGCATGCGAAGCTTTGCAACCGTGCTGCTAAGCCTTTTCGCCACACGAACTGCCTCTGTAGCGCTTCTGGATGAACCCGAAGCGTTCCTCCATCCTCCGCAGGCCAAACTCATCGGCAGGCTCATTGCCACAAACACTCCATCGAATAAGCAACATTTCATTGCCACTCACAGTCCTCACGTCCTCGATGGACTGCTGGAAGCCAACGAGACGAACAGACTACGGGTCATTCGGTTGGACCGCCACGGCAACTCGAACACACCTCACGAGCTTGACAAGACTATGGCAAGGGAACTTACTAACGATCCGTTGCTTCGACAGTCGTCGGCGATTTCGGGAGTGTTCCACAAGAGGGTTATCATCTGCGAAGGTATCGCCGACTCTATGTTCTATAGAGCTCTGCTGGAGCTACCACAAATCGCTGGAGAGATAGAACCAGATGTACTATTCCTCGTGGCTAACGGAAAACAACGCCTTCACAGCTTGGCCAAGTCGATGGTGGCTCTCGGAGTACCAACGGATGTTATCGCTGACATCGACATTCTTAATGACCGAACGATCGTGAAGCGAACGTACGAGGCACTACAAGGCAACTGGGATTCGGTGAAACAGCCCTTTACTGAGGTTCAGCAAGAAATCAACCGGGTATATCAGCCACTTTCTGTAGACCAGATGCAATCCAAAATAGGAGAAATAATCGCTTTGCCGGCATCTGACTTCGCCAACCTAAAGTCGCTCCGGAGTGACATCGAAAAGGCCTTTAGGGAGGTCACTCCCTGGGGACGTATCAAAGAAGGCGGCGAAACATCGATTCCAAGTGAGGCTCAGCCTTCTTACTCTCAACTCAAAGCATCATTTGAGGCCGTGGGACTTTGGCTAGTACCCGAAGGCGAGTTAGAGGGATTCTACAGAAACTGCATCGAGAAAGGCCCACTGTGGGTCCAAGAGGTGCTGGGCGAAGGGAAATTGGAGACTGATCCAGACCTGAGTAGAGCCAGGGATTTCCTGGCCAACATTTGGCAGAGTCGTACTTGAAATTTGAGCGACTACAGAGTTCGATAGTTCCTACAAGGGTGCTCTGGCGTTGTGGCTGCCGAGCCAGGATTCGAACCTGAACTGAGGGATCCAAAGTCCCTAGTGCTACCGTTACACCACTCGGCATTCCTTGCTGGTACCGAGGGCCGGACTCGAACCGGCACGGGCTTTTGGCCCAATGGTTTTTGAGACCATCGCGTCTACCATTCCGCCACCTCGGCACGCTCTGCCCAGCTTATCAGGACTCTCGGGGCACGTCGCCGACGTCCGGACGCGGCCTTCTGACACCTAACTTGCGGAAGCGCACCAACCGGATGCGCCGGCTGTCCGACTCCACGACCGTCCAGCGGTATCCGTACAGGTCTAGCGACTCATCGGCGCTGGGGATTCGGTGGAACCGCTGCAGCAGCATGCCGGCCACCGTCTCCGCTTCCTCGTCCGAGAAGTCCGCTTCCAACTCCGCGCCCAGATCGGTGAGGCCGCGGCGACCCTCGACGAACTGCTCGCCCGCGATGCGCACCGGCACCGGCTCAGTGCCGAACCGCGTCTCGCTGCGGATGTTGCCGACGACCAGCTCGAGGATGTCCTCCAGCGTGACCAGGCCCGACGTCCCGCCGAACTCGTCGATCAGTAGCATCAGGTGATGCCCGGTTGTCTGCATCTGCGTGAGCACGCGTTGTACTGATGCCCGCTCCGACTCGAACGGCGCGTCGCGCATGACGTCGCGCACGTGTCGTTCGCGGTTGCCCTGGCCCAGCTCGGCCAGCACGTCGGAGCCGTGCAGGTAGCCGATAAACTGGTCTTCCGTCCCCGACCGCACCGGCAGGCGCAGGAAGCCGGCTGCGCCGAACGCGCGTCCCGCCTCCTCCAGCGTCTCCCCCGAGTCGATTGACGTGATTTGCAGCCGACCGGTCATGATCCGGCGCACCTGGGTCTCGCCCAGGCGCAGCGCGCCGAGCAGGACCGACGTGTCCTGCACCTTCAGCTCGCCCTCTTCACGCGACTGCATAATCGCCGTGCGCAGTTCGCCCATCGAAAGCGCCGAGCCGGCCTCTTCCTGTCCGCCCACGACCCTCAGCCAGATCCGCGATGTCCAGTCCAGCGCCGCTACCGCCGGCGCAGTCAGGCGCGCCCACCAGGTGAGTGGGATCGAGTAATAGCGGGCGACGGTCAGATTGTGATGCAGGGCCACTGATTTGGGACCGATTTCGCCGAAGACGACGAGCAAGATGGTCACTGCGACCGTCGCCACGACGATGCTGAGTCCGCCTGTGCCGCCGATCAGCTCCTGCGCAATCACGGCGCCCACGGTCGCAGCGCCCGTGTTGACCAGGTTGTTGCCGACCAGGATTGCGGCAAGCAGCCGGCGCGGTTCCTGGAGTAACGCGGCCGCGCGGTCTGCGCCCGGTAGTCGTCGCCGTCGCTCATGCTCAAGACGCACGCCGTCGATCGAGAGGAACGATGTCTCCGCGCTGGAAAAAAACGCCGACAACGCCAACAGCGCTGCCAGCAGCACCAAATACACAATCACCGAACGACTCCCTGCACTGTCCATCACACAACGAACAGCGGCTGTCCCCGGTTCAGACCACGGACAGACAAACCCTACGCTACTCTTCTGACATGGTTACACCGACAGAAACCCTCAGCATCGCCAACGCCGCCGACGTCCTGAATGTCGACTCCGATGCGCTGCTCGATGAAATCCGCAATGCCGCAGCCGCAGCCGAACGACCCACGGCGCGCGATTGAACGTTGCCCGGACCGGCGCTCAGTGTGAGCGTCTTCATCGGCAGCAAACTCGCGGTCTGTGAGCGTGACAAGCCCGGCTCGGATGATTGGCGCATCCGCCTGCCATGACCAGCGTCAAGGCTCGGTACCGATCGGTGATCTTCGATCTCGACGGCACCCTCGCCGACACCGAGCCACTGGTCATCGGTTGCATGCTCGAGACGATCAACGCGCACGGTCACCCCGTTGATGAGGCGTTGCTGCTCAAGTACATCGGTCCGCCGCTGCCCGTGATGCTCTACAACATGCTCGGTATCGACGCGGAGCAGGCGCAGCCGATCTACTTCGACTACCTCCGCCGTTACGAAGAGACCTACATGCCGCGAACGCGTCCCTTGCCCGGGGCCGAGACGCTGCTCGACGCGCTCTGCGAGGCCGATGTTCCGATGGCCGTTGTCACGAACAAGCGCGAGGACGCCGGCCGCAAGACCGTCGAACTGCTCGGCTGGACCGATCGCTTTCAGACGATCATCGGCGCCGACACCGCCAGCGACCCGAAGCCGCACGCAGCCCCCCTACTGCACGCCCTCGACATCCTCAACGGAGAGCCGGAGTCGGCGGTGATCGTCGGAGACACGGAATCGGACATGGGCGCAGGCAAGAACGCCGGGTTCGCCGGTGTGATCGGAATCGTTGGTCTCAGGGACGCGGACTTCCTGATCAGTCAGGGAGCGACCGCGACGGCCACAGACCTGCCTGAGGTTCAGGAACTGCTGTTCGACAGTTAGTCGCTTGCCACTGGCTCTGGCGTTTCTGCCGATTCGCCGCTCCTCGAAATCTCGAAAATGGCTCGGGCCATTCGTTCGACTGCGCTTGCTAACGCCGCTGTTTCTGATACATCAACGAATAGGTCAAGCCCGTCCATCTGGATTCCGGAAGCGTTGGCGTTCTCCGCTATGTTCTGGCGCATCCCGCTGGAGAGTTCGCCTCCCTCTCCTGCTTCGAATGTCACCGTCGCTGCGCCCCCGTCCAGGACCCGGAAGTGCTCGTCCCGGGCCTCGATATAGACATCGATATTGTGGCCGTCGGGCATCAGTAGCTCACTACGAATGCGCAGCCAACCACTATCGAGAATCCGAAGGTCTCGATACCGGGCGGGCAGGACTCCTTGAAGAACGTGCAGGAGTTCAGTTGAACGCATCAAGACGCCTCTTCAACAATCGGTCCTCGTAGTTCTCCTAGATGCACGATACGCAATTCTCGGCAGAACTGTTCCCAGACTAGGTTGGGTTGATCGTACCTGCCGCTCAATGACGTGGCTGCGCGTGCTTCTGGTCGACCGTAGCGAGCTGACCAGAAGTGGAAGTGGCTGCCTTCAACTCTGGTCCCGTCCAGGTTGTTGTGGGAAGCGTCGCCCAGATCGAGTCCCGCGATTCGCACTCGGTCATGCACCAGGGTGTAGGTCAAGCGCTCGGTCGTGCTTCTCTGGTAACCGGAGACTTCGAGCGCGGCCTCCTGATCCCATTCGAGAGCCACCCGAAACTTGTAGGCGCCTGCTCGATCCGGGTCAGGACGCCACGCGACATCGCCGACGATCCGTTTGGTTTCGTCGGCGATGATGGCTTTGAACTCCTCTTGCGACAGCGCCACTGCGGATGGCTAGCCGCCGGCGGCGACGCCTGCTTGCATTGCTGATTTCCTCTGGCGATTGCGCTCGACAGCATCCTCGATGCCCCAGACGGTCTCCGCCGTCTTCGAGACCACCCACTCCGCCTGCTCGTCACCGAGTTGGTCGTAGATGTCCTTGACGATTCGACGGCTCTCACCCAGCGTCGACTCCGGGTGTGGGTAATCGAAGCTCCACATCACGTGGTCGTGGCCGATCATGTCCATCAAGCGGAGGCCGGCCGGGTCGCTCATGAAGGTCGCGTAGCACTGACGCCACCAGTAGTAGCTGGGCAGCTCGGCCAGTTGCGGTCGCATCTCCGAGGCGAACTCGCGGTAGGTGCGATCGGCGTCGTAGAGCGCCGAGGCGACCCAGGAGATTCCGCCCTCGGTGAAGATCACCTTGAGTTCGGGGTGGCGCTCAAGCACTCCTGAGAACGTCAGCAGCGCCCACAGCTTGCGAAACGGCTCAAAGTTGGAAGTCAGGTAGGTTCCCAGGGCTCCGGCGCCGCGCCAGTTTGGAAACTCGCCGATGTGGAATGAAAGCGGGATCCCGCTGTCTTCGACGGCGTCCCACATCGGTTCCATTCGCGAACGGTTGTATTCCACGTCTCGCGGTGAGGAGGGAATCTCCATCGCCTTGAATCCCCAGGCCTTGATCTTGTCGATGTAGTCGGCGGTTCGCTCAGGGTCGAAGATGGTCGGCAGGATGGCGATGCCGAACAGCCGGTCCGGGTCGTACTGACACCACTCGGCGAGGTACTCGTTGTACACGTCGATACAGGCGTACATGACCTCTTTGTCTTCCATCCCCATGATTCCGAGCGCCTTCTGGGGGAAGACGAAGCCGATATCGACGCCTTCGGCGTCCATGTCGACCATGCGTTGCGTCTGATCGGTCATCCCCGGCCGTCCCTCGACCATCAGCGAGTTCAGGCCCGGCGTGTCGAAGCTGCGACCGTCGACTTCAAGGTGGAATCCGGTGTCGTCGCGCCACAGCTTGGGCGCCTCATCGCGCATCGACACGGGCAGACGATCCTCCCACAGACCGGGCGGCTCCATCAGATGGTCGTCGGACGAGATGATGATCGGATCGCCCGGCGGCGTCCAACCGATGTCCGGCGAGGGACGGTCGACGGGCCAGGCGATGGGATCGCGGCGTGGGGTCGGCATTGTTTGTTCCTTCTTCGACGCCCTACTGGAGACCTTTGAAACGTCCCCTTCCCCCCCCCCTTGCGGGGGAGATGCCGAAGGCAGAGGGCGGCTCCCCATCTCAAGGCCTATCTGGTCGCTGGCGGCGGACCCCTCCTCTGTCACTCCGTGACATCTCCCCCCGCAAGGGGGGGAGAGGGGAATCATGAGTTTTTCAAATGTCTCCTACTGGTTGAAGACCGCCTCGCGCTTCTCGAGGAAGGCGGTCACGGCCTCGTTGTGCGATGGCAGTCGACGCGACTCTCGGTCCCTTGCGCCCTCACGCTCCATCACTCGAATGAGGTTGGGCTCGGTGACGTTGTCGTTGAGTAGGGTCTTGATCTTGCGCACGACGGCTGTTGGGTTATTCGCCAGTTCGTTGGCCTTGGCCATGGCCGTGTCGAGCAGGTCTTCCTTTGGCACGACGGCCGAGACCAGACCGATTCGGGCGGCCTCGTCAGCCGGGACCATCCGTCCTGAGAGGCAGATGTCGGTTGCGTGACCCAAGCCAACCAGTTGCGAGAGCAACCGCGTGGAGCCCAACTCCGGTACCAGACCAACTTTGACGAAGCGAATCGACAGCTTCGTGTTTTCGGCCGCGTATCGGACATCTGCCGGCAATGCGAGCGTCAACCCGACACCGACGGCGTAGCCATGAATCGCCACGATCACGGGCTTCGACTCCCGGATCATCTGGGTCCAGTTGACCTCGCGTCCGGCCCCCGCGCTGGCTTCGGGATCGTCGGCCAGCCGTTGATTGAAGCCCTGCAGGTCGGCGCCCGCGCAGAACGCGCGACCCTCGCCGGCGAGCACGATTGCGCCGATGCCGTTGTCGTTGTTCCAGGCCTCGATCTGGTCGGTCATCTCCTCGGCCATCTGATTGGTCCAGGCATTGAGTTTCTCCGGCCGGTTCAGCCGAATCACGCCAACGCGCCCAATCGTCTCGGTCAGGATCTGTTCGTACGTCATCAATCGCCACCGTTCGCAGTTGTGTATCGAGATGGCCCAAGTCTATATGTGGCTCCCTTTGGTGTCCGAAGAAGCAAACGCCCTACCCTGCCTGAGTGAGTGCTGCGCCCGACCTCAACGGAGTCGACGAACGTCCAAAGTGGCGACGCAATCTGCGCCTCTATCCGCTCTTCTACTTCTTCCACGATTTGCAGTTCTGGCTGCCGGTTTGGATCATCTTCGCGACCGAAGACGTTGGCCTGACGTTCGCGCAGCTGGGCGCGATCGGACCCGCGTTCTACGTGATTACGTCGTTTGGTCAGCCGCCGGCCGGCGCGCTCGCCGACCGCTTCGGCCGCGTTCGAACGATCCGCATCTCTCTCGTCATCTACATCACATTCATGATCTGGTTTGCATTTTCGGGGTCGTTCTGGCAGGCCGCAGTGGCCTGGTCGCTCTGGGGATTGGCGATGGTCTTGATCACGGGCAGCGACAGCGCATTTCTCCACGATTCGTTACAGGCGATGGGTCGGGCACGTGACTTTGAGCGACAGGCAGGCCGCGCATTCGCGGTCCGCTCGGTGGCCATGGTGTTGGCGACGTTTGCAGGTGGCGGAATCGCTCAAGTATTCGGTGCGCAGGCGGCACTGCTCGCAGGAGCGGTTGGCACCGGCCTGGCGCTGTTGATCACATTCGGTTTCCGCGAACCACCACGACACGAACCGGGGCACAGCGGCGAAACGACGTCATATCTCCAGTTGATGAAGCAAACGCTCCGGCTCGCCGGCAAGACTC
Source organism: Dehalococcoidia bacterium (assembly GCA_965261715.1). Lineage (GTDB taxonomy): Bacteria > Chloroflexota > Dehalococcoidia > Bin125 > Bin125 > Bin125. The sequence continues at coordinate 506,224 of OZ253471.1, read as the reverse complement.
CGACGATCCGATACTCCTTGATCTTCAGCGCGATCCTGATCGCCTCCATGGTCCCGGAGTTCTACCTTCTCCAACCCTTCCTCAAGGAGCAGGGAGTCGAGGTCGGCTGGCTCTTCACGGCGCTCCAGGCGCCGGCGAGGATTGCCACGGTCTTTGCCGCGATGCTGGCATTCTGGCTCGCCACTCGGTTCGGCATCGTCCGCACGCTCGCCTCGTTGCCCTTCTGGGTGGTGCTTGTCTACGTCGGCATTGGGCTGCTCGACCATCTGGGGGCGATTGGAATCTTCCTCATTCTCGGACTCGCTCGCGGAGCGCAGATGCCGCTGATGGAGGGCTACCTCAACCGTCGCATCCCGTCCCATCTGCGAGCCACAGCGCTATCGCTCAACCACATGGGCTGGGCCTTGATCATGCTGCCCTTCTTGCCGATCTTTGGCCAGGTTGTCGATGCGAATCCATTGCCGATGGTGTTCCTGGGCCTGGCTGCCTTCTTTGGACCGCTACTGCTGATCGTGATGATCCTCTGGGTCCGTGCGGACCGTCAAGAACGCGGCCGGTTCAGACTCCCGCCGGCCGTTCCGCAATTCTTGCGTGAGGTGCTGTGGAAGCCGCAGCGCCGAACGGAGCCGGTGCCGAGACCCGTTGACATCGACTAGCGATTGAAAGGAACGTGCACATGCCCGATCGACTTGCTGGCAAATCTGCCATCATTACTGGCGCCGGTTCTCGCGCGGAGGGGATTGGCAATGGCCGTGCCACTGCCATCCTCTTTGCGCGCGAGGGCGCTGACGTGTTGCTCGTCGACCGCGACGAAGCAGCCGTCCAGGCGACGCTTGACATGATCCGCGCCGAGGGCAACGACGCCGCCATCGCCGTCGCCGATGTCACCTCGACCGAGGACTGTTCCCGCATCGTCGGCGATGCGGTCAGCCGCTACGGCAAACTCGACATTCTGCACAACAACGTCGGCATCGGCGGACGCGGCACCGTCGAGCAGATCTCCGAGGTTGAGTGGGACCACGTCATGCGAGTCAACGTGACTTCGATGATGCTGACCTGCAAGTATGCGATCCCCGCTCTGCGCGAGAACGGCGGCGGCGCGATCACCAACGTCTCATCAATCGCCGCGCTGCGACCTCGCGGGCTGACGGCCTACAGCGTCAGTAAGGCGGCGGTCGCGACGCTGACCCAGGCGCTGGCGGTGGACCACGGACGCGACGGCATCCGCGCCAACTGCATCATGCCGGGGCCGGTGTATACACCGATGGTCTACTCGGCCGGGATGTCGGACGAGCTGCGCGACCGTCGCAAGAACGCCAGTCTGCTCAAGCAGGAGGGCGAGCCGTGGGACATCGGCTGGGCCGCGGTCTTCCTCGCCAGCGACGAAGCAAAGTACGTCACCGGCGTGATCCTGCCGGTCGACGGCGGGGTCACGGTGCGTGGGCCGGACCGCTAGGAACGCTCTGAACAACTGGTGTCGCAGGCTGAGCGGGGACCCCCCTTCAGCCTTCGGCAGCTTCCCCCGCAGAGGGGGGAAGCGGGGATCGGAGTTGTTCAAGGTATTCCTGGCTACTCAGACTCGCCGTTCGTCGGCAACTCGTAGACGGCTGCTGCACCGGCGTCTTCGCCCGCTGCCGTATCAGCGAGCCACGCGCCGACGACGGCTGTCGTTCCATCGATCTCGGCGACCCAGCCGAACTCGGCTCGCTCGCGGGCTTCAATCGCGTCCACCGGGCCGAGCACGCCGACCTCAACCCACTGGTCGTCGATCAGCTCGAAGGCGTACGCTGCGCCGCTTCGATAGGTGCCCGACTCTGGGTGGGCTCGATGTGGCGCGCCGATCACCATCCGCTCGTCCTTGATATCGACTGAATAGCCGAACCAGTCGCCCGGCTGCATGTCGGACGCCTGCAGCTTGGCGTGGAACTCCCAGAGGTTATTGAGTTTCCAGACGTAGGTCGCGCCGGCGCTCCACATCGGGTCATCATGGTCGTACGCGCCCGAAGCCAGCCAGAGGCCGTGAAGCGCAACCTGGGAGCCGAGTGCGTCGCCAGGGATCGCGTCCGACGCGACGAGCTTCCCGCAAAATTCCAATCGTCGTTGTAGTAGTGCCAGACGAAGACCGCTCCGGCATCCTCCGCGATCGTGTCGTCGCCGGGAGCTCCGACGACCAACACGCCGTCCTGCAGGTCGATGTCGCGACCAAACAGCTGACGAGGGCTGGGGTCGCTGGGTCGGAACACCGCTTCGGCCTGCCACAAACCCTTGTGTTGCCTGTAGGTGGTGACCGAACCCGCTTCGATGCCCTCAACGGGATCTTCCCACGCCGAGACCGCAATCCGGTCGCCCGAGATCGCGACGCTCCAACCGAATGAGGCGCCGGCATGCGGCTCGACGGGCAGGAGCGTACCGGTCCGAATCCAGGTCCCGGCCACCTTCTCGAAGACATAGGCGACGCCCGAGTCGTCGATTCTAGTGCCGTCGAGTCGTTGTCCATCCTCGTATGGCGCGCCAATCACGATGCGTCCATCGTCAATCGCGAGCCAGCGTCCAAACCAGCCGAGCGGATCGGGATAGGGCGGCAGGATGTATGCGGTTTCAACCCATTCGCCATCGACTCGCTCAAAGACGAACACGGCGCCGGAGTCTTCGCCCAGCACGTCGTGATAGGGCGCGCTCACGGCGAGCACATCTCCCTCAATCACCGCCGACCAGCCGTACTCGTCTCGCTCGGCGGGCACGCTGGGGGTCAGGGGCACGCCCTCCGCGAGCCACTGACGGATTGGAGCGACCGGAGCCGCGGGCGCCTGGTCTTCAGCCTCATCCTGGTCGGAGGCGTACGGGTCGGACGAACCGTAGTCGTCAGACTGCTGCTGTTGCTCGGGCTGTCCGCGATCCATCGCCTGCGCTGCCGAGGCTTCACCGTCCTGTGATTGCTGCCCGGATTCGGGGGCGGCCGACTGTTCTTCCGCTTCCTCTTCTTCAACCGCATCAGACTGAGCAGCCGACGCTTGGCCCGCTTGCTCGGGTTGCGCCGGGGATTCCTGGGACTGCGCCGTATCTCCATCCGATTGCTCCATCGAGTCGCTGCAAGCGGTGAGCGCCGCAAACGCCAGGAGCGCGAGCAGAACGATGGAAGTCGGCAACCACACGGTCGTCAACGCCCCGCGCGGGGACAGTATCAGACGCAGCAGCATATGAAGAAGCCTGCCAATCAGCGATGTCAATGCCCGGCCGCGTCAATGCCCAAACGACGCGACGCACCCCGCACTACGAGTCAGCCTATCGATGATTCGGGATTCAGGGTTAACGCCGATAGACGGGCTGGCGCTTCTCGCGGAACGCCGCCTGCGCTTCCGCTGCGTCAGTGCCGGACATGGTCGTTTCTTCCATCGACAACGACAGCGGCAGAACCATGTTCGAGACGTGCTTGATCCACTTGTTGATCGGCACCTTGGACGCCGAGATGGCGCCCAACGGTCCCTTGGACAGCCGCTCGGCCAGGGCGAGCGCCGTTGACATCAGGTCGTCGTCCTCAACGACATCCTGAACCAGTCCGAGCTGCTTGGCCTGCTCGGCGCGGATGTGCTCGCCGGTCATCAGGTAGTACTTGGCTCGAGACGGTCCAACCAGCATCGGCCAGATCACGCCGCCGCCGTCACCAGCGCCGATGCCCATGTTGACATGCGTGTCGCCGAGCACGCCCGAGCGGCCGATGTAGACGACATCGGCCATCAACGCGACGGTCGCGCCGAGACCCAGCGCGTAGCCATTGACGGCGCAGATCACGGGCTTCTCGCAGTCGAGCCAGTTGTCGACGATCAGCCGCGCCTCGTTCATCCGATTCAGGTAGCGACCACCCATCGGCTCATCACGGTTGGCGGAGAAGTCGCCGCCGGCGCAGAACGCGCGACCGGCGCCGGTCAGCACGAGCACGCGCACCTCGGGATCGCGATTGGCGTCAACGGGCAGCGTGGACAGTTCGCGGTGCATGGCCGAGTTAACGGCGTTCAGCTTCTCGGGACGATTGAGCGTCGCGACGGTCACACCGTCGGAGCGCTTGTCGATATCGATCGTCGTGTAGGCGTCAGGATTGAGGCTCATCGGAAACTCCAGTTGCTGTTAGCAGCCCAGCTGCGCGGCCAAGTCATGGAAGTCGGTGGCGACGATGTCGAAGGATGGGTCGGGGGTTAGATCGACGGGGAAGTTTGGTCCTGCCTCATCTGGTCGGGGGACGAATGCCGTCCTCATGCCCGTCTTGGCGGCAGCAAGCAGGTCTCCCTGGTGTGCCGCGACCATCATCACTTGATTGGAGCTGCAACCCAGCAGCTCGGCCGCTCGCTGGTAACACTGCGGCTCCGGCTTGAATGCACCGGTGAGCTCTGCCGATAGCACGCAATCCCAGGGCAGTCTTCCGAACTTGGCCATGTTGACGAGCAAATCCACGTTGCCATTTGACAGCGTGGAGACGACGAATCGCGAGCGCAGGCGCTGCAGTCCGCCGGGCGAATCGACCCACGGCTGCAGTCGATGCCAGGCTCGGTTGAGCTCGGTGACTTCGGAGTCTTCCGCCTCTATGCCGAGTTCCGCGAGCAAGATGTCGAGCATCCGTCGATGCAGCTGGTCGGCTGTCTGGAACGGGAGCTTGCCGTCGCGGACCATGCGCATCCCGCCCGCGTAGCCTTCGCGTCGCCAGCGGTCGGTGAACATGCCTGCGTCGGCATCGACGCCGTGCCGTTTCAGAAACGACGCGACCTCGGCCGAAACAGAGGAGCGCCAGTCGACCACCGTGCCAAACACATCGAACGTGAGCGCCCGCACCTGACTCAGATCTGGGGACATGCGGTGTTCCTAGAGGATCTGGCTGAGGAACAGCTTGGTGCGCTCCTCGCGCGGATTGGTGAAGAAGTGTTCCGGCGTCCCCTGCTCGACTAGCGCGCCCTCATCGAAGAAGACCAAGCGGTCGGCGACTTCGCGAGCGAAGCCCATTTCATGGGTGACCACGATCATGGTCATGCCCGACTCGGCCAGCTCCTGCATGACATCGAGGACCTCTTTGATCATCTCGGGGTCGAGCGCCGAGGTCGGCTCATCGAACAACATGATCTTCGGCTGCATCGCCAGCGAGCGAGCAATCGCCACGCGCTGCTGCTGGCCGCCTGAGAGCTGAGCAGGGAACTTGTCGGCCTGCTCGGGGATGCCGACTCGCTCCAACAGTTGCATCGCCAGCGCCTCGGCTTCGAGCTTCGGCATGTGCCGAACTTTCTGCGGACCGAGCGTGATGTTGCCCAAGACCGAGAGGTGAGGGAAGAGGTTGAACTGCTGGAAGACCATCCCGACTTCCGAGCGAATCGCCGCCATTGCCCGAACATCCTCGTTCAGCTCGATTCCGTCGATCACGATCCGCCCGGCGTCATGCTCTTCAAGTCGATTGAGACATCGAATATAGGTCGACTTTCCGGACCCGGAGGGTCCGAGAATCACGACGATTTCCTCTTCCTTAATCCGCAGCGACACATCGTCCAGGGCCTGGAAATCGCCAAACCACTTGTCCACGTTCTCAGTGATGATGATGTCCTTCGCCCCAGCCAGGCGGGGTGCGAACACCTCGGAGTCAGGAACGGGCGCAGCGACAGTCGCCATTGCACTCTTCGGCCCGGCCGACTCGGCGATGATGTTGGCTGATATCTCGTCTGGCATCGCACTTACCTCATCCTTCAAACGCTTGCTGCGATGGTAACGGTACGCAACACGGCACGCGAGAGAGTCCCGATGTGAAACGGCGCGCAGAGTGATAGCGTCTCGGATCGATGCCGAAGGTCAGGAAGGCAATCCAACTGGTCGAAGCAGACGGTTGGTATTTCGTTCGGCAACGGGGAAGTCACCGCGTGTTTCATCACCCGAGCAAAGAGGGAGTCGTCGTGATCGCTGGGCGGCCATCGAAAGACCTCCCAACGCCACTGTGGAAAGCTATCTTGAAACAAGCTCAACTGAGAGACCCAGAACAGCGATGAGATACGCGGTCGTCACCAAGAATGCAGCCAATGGATATGAGGCATTCGTACCGGATCATCCGGACTGCGAGTCGCGTGGCGAATCGGCTGAAGATGCGATCAACGCACTGCGAAACACTCTCCAGAGTCACCTTGAGGCGATGCTTCAACAGGGCGAAGCGATTGAGGCTCCAACGGCCAAGACAGAGCTAATCGAGGCAGCTCTGCTGAATTCCGCCGATTCCGAAACTACTACCTATCTGGTCGTAATCGACAAGGCTCCCAACAATTACGCAGCCTGGGTGCCAGATCTTCCGGTTTGCCTGTCAGTTGGAGACACGCTTGCCGAAATGCGGGCGATGATCAAGGAAGCAATCGAATTCCACATTGAAGCTCTGGAGGATTTTGGGGACCTCGTCCCGGTACCCGAAAGTAGTGGATCGTTCATCGAGGTGGTTGTGGCACGCGCTGAGCCGGTCGCCGACTGAACTCATTCTCGTCGTCAGCGCTCACCGATTCCTTGGGCGCGTTCTACTCGCTGGGAAATCCTCGACATCATGAACGCGACCACCCAGAAGACCACGGCGACAAACACGTAGGCCTCGATCCGGTCGGGAATGAACTCCGATTGGGCGATCGCGGAGTCGGCGTTTCCCTTGAGTTCGCGCAAGGTCAGGATGACCGTCACGAGCGTCGTGTCCTTCCAGATCGCAATGGCCTGACCGACGATCGGCGGGATTGAAATCCTCAGCGCCTGCGGCATGACGATCAACTGCATTGACTGGAACTTGGTCAGTCCGACGGCCTGCGCCGCTTCGGATTGGCCTCTCGGCAAGGCCTGCAGTCCGCCGCGAATGTATTCCGCCATGTAGGCGCCAGTGAACACGGCCAGCACGACCATCGTGCGGACAATCAGATCGCCGCCGATGACGTCATCGAGGATGAACAGCGCCACGAATAGCCAGCCCAAGAGCGGGGCGCCGCGTACGACCTCGATGTAGGCCGTGCAGGTCCATTTGATGGTCTTCATGTTGGACGCGCGGCCCAGTGCGAGCGGGATTGCAACGACCAGTCCGCCGACGATGCCCACCGGGGCCAGGATCAGGTTCAACACGAAGCCGTCGAACTGGCGCGTGTTTGCGCCGCCGGCGACCATCAGGATCACAAGCACGAGCGGTAACGAAAGCGCCATCAATCCTCCCACGACCCGCTGTTGCAGCGTGCGCCGTGGGGACGTTTCGCGTGGCATCCAGACGGTCAGGAAGTAGCCGAAGTAAAGGAAGCCGATCGCGGCGAGGAACCAGATCGACGACCAGATCGTTGCGCCGCCGTGCGCCATCAAGAAAATCACAAATCCGCCGGTCAACGCGATGAACAGCGTGTCTCGTTGTCCGAGGCTCGACCAGGTGCCGTAGGCGAGACCGATCAGGAACATCACGAGGGCGATGCTGGTCCACAGCCGCCAGGCCTCCTCGCGCGGGAAGGATCCGGCGAACAGCAGCCAACGGTTCTCGGTGACGACGCTCCAGTTCGCGTCGATGAGCACGAACCACAGAATTCCAATCAGCAACAGCCCGAGGAATCCGCCCGACACGAGGGTCAGCAGCGAGCCTCCAAACGAAGGGAAGAGATTGCGGAGAATCCACTCGCGGGCGCGAACCGACCACGGTCGACTGGAGCGTTGTCGGTGCGGCGGCAACACGATCTTGCGCTGGCCGGGCGGCGGCATCGGTAACTGTACGGGCCGCGGGATCGGGGGAAGTTCAGACATCGGCGCCCCCTACAACCGCTGCGCGGTGACCCGCGCGTTGACTATGTTCATGACCGCAGAGATCGCGAATGAGATGATCATGTAGGTCACGATGATCACGAAGAACATCTCGAGCGCGTGACCAGCCTTGTTCTGGATCACCGTTGCGATACGGAACAGGTCGTCGTAGAGGACCGCGTAGGCCAGCGATGAGTTCTTGTTCACGTTGAGGTACTGGTTGGTCACCGAGGGGACCATCTGGCGCAAGGCCTGCGGCAGGATAATCAGCGTCAGACGCTGATAGCCCGACAGGCCGATGGCATTGGCCGCTTCGCTCTGCCCGCGTGGCAGCGCCTGGATGCTGCCGCGGACAATCTCAGCGATGAATGCGCCGGTGTACGCGGTCAGGCCGAGCACCAACGCGGCGAACTCAGGCTTGATCACCATGCCTTCGGCATACTGCGTGCCAGAAAGAATCGGCCGGTCAATCGAGACGACCACACCGAGCAGCAAGAAAGAGATCAGCGCGGCGCCTGCGAAGATCGCAAATGCCCAACGATTCGGGTAGTGCGGCTGTCCAGTCTCACGCTCGATTTCCTGTCGCGATGCACGAACCCTCATCGCAACGAATGCGGCGAGAATCAGCAGCAATACCCAGACGCCAACGAACCAGTCAGGAAGGCCCCACAGGCCGCCCGAAGGCACGGGCCAGGGAATCGCGATGCCGCGATTGGAGAGGAAGAAGAAATCGCCGACGTTGACGACGTTCTGAATGATCGGCGCGCCGACGAGCAAGACGGCGTACCAGAGCACCACCTGGACGAGCAGCGGCGTGTTGCGGAATATCTCGACAAACAATGTCGCCATCTTGGCGACCAGGAAATTGGACGACAGCCGCGCCACGCCGACCACTACGCCGACGATGGTGGAAAGGAACATTGCTACGAGGACGGCGCGAATCGACGCCCACACGCCGACGAGGTAAATCTCCAGGCGCGAGCTGGAGACGCCGTCGACCTCGGTCAGCCATTGCGAACCGACCGCGAATCCTGCCGGCTCGCCGAGGAATCCGAAGCCAAATTCTCGCAAGCCCAGCGACGTGTACACGTACCAGGCAATGATCGCCGTTATCGCAACGTAGATCGCCTGCTGCAGGACGTTGCGGAATCCGCGCCGGTAGAACAGCGGCACGTGACCGGCGGGCGTCGGCGGCCCACTGGGAGGTGCAGGCGATGGAGGCGCTTGTGCGGACATGCGATCCTGCTCGATGTTCAACTCAAGGCGCGTGCGTTGCGCCACAGGTTAACGGAGACCGCTCCGATGGGTTGGGGTAGCAAAAGGGGCCGCCCCTGCGGGCGGCCCCTCCGTTGAACCGTTGAACGACGGTTTAGCGATACGGCAGTGCGTACTGGATGCCGCCGGTGCCTGGCGGACAGTTGCTCTTGTCCTCCGAGGCCAAGGCGTTCAACGTGCAGGCTCGCGGAACCGCGCTACCGACGTTGTTCTCGTAGATCTCGCCGTAGTTGCCCACTGCGATCAGCGCGCGCTGGATGAACTGCGCACCGACCGAGTCGAAGCCTAGCGTCGAGACCTCGCCGCCTTCGAACGGCACACCGAGCAAACGCGCGATGGCGGTGTTCGGCGGGTTCGAGGCCATGGCTGCCACGTTGGACTGGTTGACGCCCATTTCCTCAGCAGCGATCAGACCATGCACAATCCAGTTCACGACATCCTTGAACTCGGAGTCGTAGTCGCGGACGCCAGGACCCAGCGGCTCCTTGGAGATCAGCTCACCGAGGATGACGAAGTCGTCGGCGTTCTCGAGCACGCCGATACGGGAGGCGAGGTTGGACTGGTCGGCGGTCCATACGTCACAGCGGCCGGCAAGGAACGCGTCCTGCGTTTCCTGGTCGGAACCGCCAAGCGGCGTGTAGCTCAGCGCGATGTCGGTGAAGTGGTCAGCGAGGTTCTGCTCAGTTGTCGTACCGGACTGAACACAGATGGTCGCGCCGCCCATGTCGGCAGTCGAGTTGATGCCGGCGCCGGCGTGAACTGCGAAGCCCTGACCGGTGTAGAACGTGGTCTGTGCGAAGTCGACGCCGAGTTCGCGGTCTCGCGAGGCGGTGATGGTCGTTGTGCGGATCAGCACATCGATTTGACCGTCGGCGAGGAGCTCGAATCGAGTCGAGGCGTCGGACGCGTCAACCAGTTCGAGGTCAACTTCCAGTGCCTCGGCGATGGCCTTACAGAAGTCGACATCAAAGCCGACCACCGAACCATCGGGCTCGCGGAAACCGAACAACGGCTGCGTCTGCTTGACGCCGCACTTGAGCACGCCGCGATCCTTGACCAGCTGCACCGTGTTGCCACGAGGCTCGCCGGAGACCTGGGTCTGCGGTTGATCCTGATCCTGCATTGCCGTCTGTTGGTCGCCAGCCTGCGCCTGCTGTTGGTCTTCGTCTGACGTACAAGCGCCGATCACCACTCCAGCGATTAATGCCGCTCCTGCGAATAGCAGAGCGCTTACTAGTCGCCGCCCCTTCAAGCTTGGCCATCTCATGTGTTCCAGGTCCTTTCAGCGTCTACTCGTTATGCGAGCTAGACCGTCTCGCTCCTCGCGGAGTATACACAGATTGGCGAGACTGCCTTCGTTCTCGATAGGGTACAAATACCGTCTATCGCTTCGACTCCGGTACATCGAATTTGAACAGCCTGGCGGCGTTCAGACCGAGTATCTTGGCCCGCTCCTCGTCGGTCAGATCGCCCATTGAACGCTCGATCGCCGACGCCGAGTGGGGCCAGGAACCCTCGTGGTGGGGGTAGTCGTTGGCCCAGAGCAGATTGTCGATCAGGTCGTTCTTGCGAGCCAGGTCGATGCCGGGAGCGTCTTCCTGGAACGAACCGAAGCAGTGTGCTCGGTAGTAGTCCGAGGGCAGGCCCTCGAGCTTGGGGAAGGCCCACATGTGGTGCTTGTGGTAGGCCTCGTCCATCGCCGTCATCGCCCAGGGAATCCAGCCGATGCCGGCTTCGATGGTGCCGGCACGCAGGCCGGGGAAGCGCTGGAACACGCCCGAGGCGCACATGTTGATGATCGGTTCCATCGTCATCGCCAGCGAGTGGAAGACGTAGTTCGTGACCGCACCGCCATTGCCGCGCGCGCCGCGCGGGTCGCGTCCGGTCGAGACGTGGAACGTGATCGGCAGGCCGGTCTCTTCGACGGCCGCCCAGAGCGGGTCGAACTCGGGCAGGTTGTAGTTGCGGGAGTCCTCGCCGGTCGGTCCCCAGACCGGCTTGGCCGGGAAGGAGAAGCCGCGGAAGCCGCGCTCGGCCGAGCGCTGGATTTCGGCAATCGCCCCGGGGATGTCGCCAGAAGCAACACAGGCCAGCGGAGAGGAACGGTGGTACGTCTCGCTGAAGGTTTCCCAGGCCCAGTCGTTCCAGGCGCTGCACATGGCGTTGGAGAAAACCGGGTCGGAGGTCGCCCACATTGAGAGACCCTTGTTCGGGAAGATGATCTCGGTGTCGACGCCGTCACGGTCCATGTCGCGGAAACGCTCTTCGGGGAAGGCGTTGCCGTGCTTGTCGCGGACGAGGTCCTCGCCGGCGAGCTTCAGATCGCGAATCTTGGTCGGGCGGTGACCCTCGGTCACCTGCCAGCGGACGCCATCCTCGTCGACCTCAATGCGGGGCAGACGATGTCGGTACTTCTCATCGACACGTCGCTCCCAGAGGTCAACCGGCTCATGCACGTGGCAATCGGCGGAGACCATGAAGTACTTCTTCGGGTCCTCCGGCCGCGCCGTCCGAGCCCAACCCTCAATGCCCGGGCTCAGCGTGCGATGTTCTGGAATCTCATATCCGACCGGATCGGCTGCGGGACGTTCAGCGGTAACCATGCAATTTCCTTCCAAAACCCGACGGAGCAGGCCATCACTCGATAGTTAGTGGAAGTCTAACGGAGCCGTAACAGAAGTGACATCTCAGAGAGCGGATTCCCGTCATACCCGCGCTTGCCGCGGGTATCTCGCTGAGCCGAGCACGGACCGCGTTGCAGAGCACAGCGAGATTGCCGCGGCAAGCGCGGCAATGACGGAGTTTTGGATAGCGGTGACTACAGCTGCGACAGATCCAACCGTGAATGCGGACCCGGATGGTCGTAATTCAGCGTGATCGTCTCGATCACACCGCTCTCGGGCAGCGGCAAGTCGATGTACTCCGGATCCAGCCCCTCCGACGGCCAGAAGCGCAGCCTCACGCCGACCGCGCCATCCGGCGGCTCGTGGGTCGTCTCCGCCGCTCCGCGACCGGAGTGGAACCAATCGCCCTCGGACTCGCCTTCGCCGACGAGCCATGAGCCGAACCAGGGCATCGGCTCGCCGAAGTCGGAGGTCTGCTCGTGCCAGACGATGCGTAGTGAAGTTGACTCTGACATGGCTTTGGACTCTTCCGCGTCATTCCTGCTGGTGGTCGAGCGGGGACCCCCCCCTTCAGCCTTCGGCAGCTTCCCCCGCAAGGGGGGAAGCGGGGATCCAGGTTGTTCAGGGCATTCTTAGGTGTCCGTGAACTTTGGGCGGCGCTTTTCGGAGAACGCCTTGGGGCCCTCGATCGAGTCGTTCATGCCTTGCAGGTTCTGCTCGATCGCGGCGCCGAACTGCTGGCCCATGATTGGCTCCATGTAGTAGCCGCGATACAGGGCCTGCTTGATGTTTCGCACTTCGCGAGGGGCGAGGTAGAGCATGCGGCGGGCGTATTGGAGTGCGGTCTCCAGCAGCATCTCACGTGGCACGACTCGCTGCACCCAGCCGAGTTGATAGCAGCGTTCGGCGTCGTACTGCGTGTCTCCCCAGAGCGTGAGCTCCATCGCCGAGCCCAGGCCGATTTGCCGTGTCAACGGAGCCATCCAGCCGGCGCCGCCCATGTTCCAGCGCGTCTCGGCGATACCGATTTTAGCCTCTTCCGACATGATGCGGATGTCGCACTGCATCGCGTACATGAACCCACCGGCGACGGCCCAACCGTTGATCGCGGCGATCGTCGGCTTCCACAGGTTGAGGTTCTCGGACAGGGGGACGGGATTCTTGCTGCGAGTGATGATCGGCGCGTTCCCGGTCCGACCGTCGCGCTCCGCCTCGCGAGTCTCGGCCGTGTTGATCAAGTCGGCGCCGGCGCAAAAGGCTCGACCCGCTCCGGTCAGCACGGCGCAACGGGCGTTCGGATCGTCGCGATACTCGACGAAGGCGTCGTAGAGCGCGTCACTCAATCCGTCGCCGATCGAGTTCAACCGATGCGGCCGATTCAGAGTGATCAGATAGATCCCACCGTCCGCCAGCTTGTCGACTTTGACCACAGGACCGAAGATCTCCTGCGGCGTTGAGCGGTTATGTACCGCCGGGTCATACGTCTCGTATTGCTGCACAGTCATTGTTTCGTCCTCAAGACACTCCGCCGCTTGTGTGTCGGCGTAAGCGGAATCAATCGACGGTCGCCAGTTAATCTACCGCTCGATGACTCAATGAAATGTGAATGTGGTTGATATGGCAAGGTCAGGCGACATCGGTCGGGGACAATCACCCGTCGACATTTGCGGCTGGATTCCGAGCGATGGTCCATCGCCCAAGTTCGAGTACGCCAGCGTCGCTGTCCGCGTTGAGCGGCTGCAGGGCCTGCCGCTGATCCACTTCGCTCGCGGCAGCGGGCTACGGCTCGGCGATGACCGATTCCGGCTGCTTCAAATCCACTGGCACACGCCTGCCGAACACACGATTGAGGGCGAAGAGTTCGCTGCAGAACTCCATCTCGTGCACCGGAATGAGCAACGCGAGTTGCTTGTGGCGGGAACCGTCTACCGCATCGGTGAGGCGAACGATGCCATTCAGCGCCTGATCGAAGAGAGTCCGCAGACCGGCCAGGAGGAGGGCGCAGTGCCTTCTCTGTGCGCTGCCGATTACGCACCCGATGCCCTTGGCTTCTATCACTACAGTGGGTCGCTCACCGCGCCGCCATTCAGCGAACCGGTCCAGTGGTACGTGAGTCGGACGATCAGGACCGTATCGCAGCGACAAGTCGAGCAGTTGCAAGCACTGACTCACGGCCCGAATGCCCGCGCCTTGCAGGATCGAAATGGGCGCTCAATTGTCTTCGTCGGTTGCGAAATGTAAGCGCTCCCCCTGTGGAGACCTGCGCGTAGACTCATGAATCCCCTCTCCCCCCTTGCGGAGACCTTTGAAAAACTCCCCATCTCCCCCCTTGCGGGGGAGATGCCGAAGGCGGGGGGGGCTCCCCATCTCGTGGCCTATCTGGTCGCTGTCGGCGGACCCCCCCTCTGTCACTCCGTGACATCTCCCCCCGCAAGGGGGGGAGAGGGGAATCATGAGTTTTGCAAAGGTCTCCTTGCGGGGGGAGAAGGGGATTTACGCGCAAGTCTCCAACGGGGGAGGCTTTTATCCACCGTTACCATCGATCCATCTCCGGCCCTCAACAACAGGCGACACTCATGCCAGCACAAGTCAGCACATCTCTCGGCAAACTTCAGGGCGCGGAGGACGACGGTTGCGTCGTGTTTCGCGGCGTTCCCTTTGCTCAGCCGCCGGTCGGCGAGCTTCGCTGGCGACCTCCCGAGCCGTGTGCGCCATGGGACGAGGTCCGCGACGCGACCGAGTTCTCAGCCTCCGCGATGCAACGGCAGCTAGCTGGAGGAATCGGCGACCTGATCGTTATTCCTGCGCAGACGCAATCGGAAGACTGCCTCTACCTCAATGTCTGGACGCCGGCCTGCGACGACCGCAAGCGGCCCGTCATGGTCTGGATTCACGGCGGCGGCAACACGGTGGGTTCGGGGACGCAGCCGCGGATCGACGGCAAGCGCTTGGCGATGACCGGCGACGTGGTCATGGTCACGCTCAACTACCGGCTCGGCGTCTTTGGATGGATGCACGCACCAACTCTCGGGGCGTATGGCAACGAGGGTCTGCTCGATCAGACAGCGGCGCTGTTCTGGGTCCGGCGTGAGATTGCAGCATTCGGTGGCGACCCCAACAATGTCACCGTCTTCGGACAGTCCGCCGGCGGTTTTGACATCGCACACCTGATGGCGATGCCTGCCGCGACCGGCGCGTTCGACAAGGCGATTCCGATGAGCGGCTCGCTGATCCCGACGATCACCAAGGTCGAGGCGCGCGCCATCGCCGAGAAGTTCCTGCTCCGTTTCGGCGGCTGGGACGATCCAGAGCGGATGCGACGCGCCGACGCCGGCGACATTCTCGACTATCAGGTCGAACTCACTGGTGGAGGATTCGGAGGCGCAAGATTCGGCCCGGTCGCCGACGGTTACTCGCTTGGCCTCGACGCTGAAGCTCGGATCGGTGCGGGGATCCAGACCAAGGGCATGCCGATACTGATCGGTCACACCAGGGACGAGTTCAATCTCTTCAATCCTGCTAGCACCGGTTCCGTCGAGATGTCCAATAACGACCTGCTCGCCGCGGCGACGGCGCCGTTCGGCGGCATGCGAGCGGCGGAAGGCGTCGACCGTTACCAACGAGCCCGCGAGGTTCGCGGCGAGGCGACCGACAACACGGCGGTCTGGAATGCGATCATGACCGACTCGATGTTCCGCATCCCGGCGGTCAAGACGGCGGAGGCGCAGCGTCGGCACACCGAGGGCGTCTGGAGCTACCGCTTCGACTATCCATCGCCGGCACACGAAGGCAAGCTCGGCAGTTGCCACTCGCTCGACATCCCCTTCATCTGGGGTACGTACGAAGCCGAGAACATGAAGCAGTTCTGTGGTGATGCGTCTCCGGAGCTGGAGTCGCTGTCGGAAACGATGATGCAGACATATCTCGCATTCGCGAAGACCGGAAATCCCAACAACGAACACCTGCCTGAGTGGCCCACATACGACGCAGACGACCGCGCCGTGATGACGTTGAATCACGACAGTGAAGTCGTGAATGCGCCAGGCGAAGAGGAGCGCGATTTCTGGGCATCGCTGGCGCCGCGAGAATTGTCGCGAACCGGCGGCTAGGCGGAGAAGACCTCCACGCCCGCGGAGCGAGAGGCTCTCTCCAGGTCAAAGTCGAGGGTTGCCAGCGGCAGCTCGCGCCGCAATGCGAGTTCCAGATAGAGCGCGTCATAGAAGGTCAATCCGTACTCGAACGCCAAGGTGAGGATCGCGACTAAATCGGGGGAATCGTCAATCTGGATGGATAAGTCGTCGAGTGACTTCAGGTGAAATATGGCTCGACCGGGCCGCAACCGGCTTCGACGTTCTGCGAACAAGAGCGAGTTGGCGACCTCAAAGCGCCAAGGTTGCGGCACCGTCGCGCCTTCACGCTTTGCTATCTCAAAGACAGCAAGCGAAAGCGGACCTTGCTCGTCCTCCAGCAGCCAGCTGGTCGTAATTGACGCATCTAAAACGATCAGGGTCACCTCTTATGGCCCTCATGACGCCACTTGAGAATTTCTTCGCGCGTGATGCCTGTTGGCTCCGCTCTTCTCAACTCCCTGAGCTCGTCCCAGAAACGCTGGAATGCAGCATTTCGATCTTCCGCATCGATTTCCGGCTCTGACTCCGGGGACAACTCCGCGACAACCTTGCCCTCGCGCATTATGGCGAACGACTCCCCGTTCTCAACTCGCGCGAGCACCTCATCAAAGCGATCCCTCACTTCGTCGAGCGTGCAGAACACTCGCTTACCGATCTCTTCCGCAACCACGTGTTTCCTGCCTTGCTTCGTGCGTCAACAGTGGCTTGAGTCTATCCCGATTGCGAGTCACAAACGGCGGATTGGGCCCTGACCGATACCGCTCTAGACTGTGACTAACTTCACGAAATCAAGCACTACGGCTTTGCCGGAAAGGTCAGGAAACAGATGAAGATCGAAACCGGATTTGGCGGCGGCTGGCTCGGTGGTATCCCGGAGCAGGTGAAGGCGCTTGAGGCCCGAGGCTTCGACTCGATCGTCGTCCCCGAGACCAAGCACAACTCCCTCTTCCAGATGATGATCGCCGCCGAACACACTGAGCGCGTCGAGATCTCGTCGTCGGTCACCATCGCCTTCCCACGCACGCCGATGATCATGGCGCAGGCCGCCTGGGACATGCAGGACCTCTCCAAGGGCCGGATCAACCTCGGTCTCGGTAGCCAGGTCAAGGGTCACAACGTGCGACGCTTCGGCGGCACCTGGTCGCCGCCGGCCAAGCGCATGGAGGACTACATCAACATGATGCGCGCCATCTGGCACTCCTGGCAGACCGGCGAGCGCCCCGAATTCATCTCGGACAACTACACCTACACGCTGATGACGCCGATGTTCGACCCGGGTCCGATTGAGTACGACGCGCCGAAGATCTCGTTGGCCAACGTGGGCCCGTTGATGGCCCAGGTTGCCGGCGCCTGCGCCGATGGTCTGCGACCGCACGGCTTCATGACCCACAAGGTGATGATGGAAACGGTCATTCCCAATGTGAAGAAGGGCGCCGAGCGCGCCGGCCGTAACTTCGAGGACATCGACCTCGGCGTCGGCGGCTTCATGGCCTTCGGCGAGAACGAGTCCGAGGTCGAACAGTCGATCGACGGCCTGCGTCGCGCGATCTCCTTCTATGGCTCGACGCGGTCTTACCACCACGTCTTCCGCGCCCACGGCATCGAGTCGCTGGGCATGCAGCTGCACGAGCTCTCGCTACGAGGCGAGTGGGACAAGATGGCTGACGCCGTCAACTTCGAGGTCGCCGCGGAAATGGCGCATGCCACCACCTGGGACGACCTGCCCAAATACGTGCGCACCAACCTCAGCTACGCCAGCCGAATCTCGCTGGGCCAGTACGTCCGCCAGCAGAATGAGGGTCGCAGCAGCTTCGGCTACCCGGGCTCGAAGGACGCCAGCAAGCCGGCCGGCCTCACCGAGGAACGCCTCTCCTGGCTCATGGACGAATTGCGTCCGCTGGGAGCGACGCCGGTGGTCGACTAGCAGTCAAGAGTCCGTTTCGGACTTCAACTCGACCCTCCGCGGCCTGCCTCGGAGGGTCGTTACATATGCAAACGGTCGCTGCTCAGAATCGATCTCTTCAAACCAGTTCATGCGCCTCAGCGTGAAGGCCAAGACATCGCGACTCTTCAGCTTCGCCGCTTCGAGGAAGACGATTCCCACCTGATGCTCAACCAACAATGACCGCTCACTGGAGCTGTCCAAAATCGCCAAGTCCTCTGTTACGACCAACCAGCCTTGACGCCCTGCTCGGGCAATCCATTCGTCATCACTGATTACCGTTCCCTGTTCGATCTTCCAGCGATACACACTCTTGAGGTACAGCACGTTCGTGAAGCGGACGAGCCTGAGCGCCTTTGGCACTCCGGTGCCAAGGCATTCATCGAAGAACAACTTCATGCAGCGCTTCTGAATGCGATAGCCGCGTCAACTGCGGTCAAATCGATCTCCAGATCCTGTGCGATGAACCAACGCGGCTCTTCCGCTAGCCATCGACGCCACACGGACTCAGCTGGAATCCCTCGATTGACAATCGTGACTTGTCCTGACCGAAACGTCGGATCGACTGACAGAGGAACATCCCGGCCGCGTGGATAAAAGCATGTCGGCCAATCGACGCCGTCGGTCGCAAACTCGAATAAGTCGACTACCTCGCGTATGTAGCCGGGCAGAACAGTCTGAGCCGCAGCGCTGCCGATGTCGACGAACATCGGACCGTCAGGCCGCTCCTCTTCGTTTTCCTGGAACTCGTACAGCACTCGTGAGCCGTCAGTTGTGAATTGGCGCGTCGCAAACGGGAACTCTGCGTCCAGATGAACTTGAGCAAACTCCCTTGCTCGGCGAATACGTACCGCGCTGATCCCGTGAGCACGGCAGGCCGCGACAACTTTGGCCTCAACAAGCTCCAGGTAACTGATCTTGCTTCGGGGCTTGACCACGCCCAAGGTCTGCCCAAACAGCGGGCCATAGTGCTTGGCCCCTCTTCGGTAACCGCGAAACCAGTTGCCCACCGTCTGTGACCGAACACCGAGAATCCGGCCGGCCTCGGAAAAGGCGTAGCGATCACTTGTGAACCGTGGGTCATCGGGTCGTCTCATGAACCGCCTCCGATTCTCAGTCTATCCAGAGTGGCAGCACGAATTATCCTTACTGACAAGCCGCGAAAGGTCTCTTCAATGTCCGACCCCTACCAAGAACTCCTCGACGACCTTGTCGCCGAACAGCAGTACCTCGACGCTCAACTGGCCGACCTACCCGACGAGGTCTGGCAGAACGACACGCCGTGTCGCGGCTGGATGGTTCGCGATGTGATTTCGCACCTGGCCGAGGTTGACGAGATGGCGACGATGGTAGCGAGCGGAGCGGCGCGGTCGATGCCGGCAGGTGAGCGATCGGCGGATGGGACTCGATCGGCGACGCAGGACAGTTCACGGCATATGACACGGAACCAGCTCGTCGACTGGTGGCGCGCCGGCCGCGACCGGATGGAGACGGCGCTGCGAGCGCACGACGGTCGAGATCGGATGCCCTGGGCCGGCCCGCCGATGAGCGCCCGCTCCTTCGCCACTGCGCGGCTGATGGAGTGTTGGTCGCACGGACTTGACGCACTTGATGGCGCAGGCGTTGAGCCGGTTCACTCGGATCGCCTACAGCACATCGCGCATCTCGGCTACATTACGCGCCAATTCGCCTATCAAACACGGGGAATGGAGGCGAACGTCGAGCCGCTCCGAGTCGAACTGACGCTACCCTCCGGCGCCGAATGGTCACGTGGTGATGAAGGTGCGACAAACGTCGTTCGAGGCGTGGCGCCCGACTTCTGCCGCGTCGTCACGCAACGAATCCACTACGCGGACACCGACCTCTACTTCACGACTGGAGCGGCCGAGGAGTTCCTCCAGGTGGCACAGGCCTTCGCCGGACCGCCGGGCGAGGGCAGACAGCCGCAGGCCGGATAGCCGAAATAGGCCGACCTGCCGCTACCCTGCGGCTCATGCTCTCTCCATATCGCGTTCTTGACCTGAGCGACGAGCGTGGCGTTCTGACTGGACAGATGCTGGCCGATCTCGGCGCGGATGTCATCCAGGTGGAGCCGCCGACAGGCTCCTCGGGTCGCGGTGTCGCGCCATTCTTCGCCGACCATCCCGATCAGTCGATCTACTGGGCGGCCTACACGCGAGGCAAGCGTGGCGTGTCCTGCGACCTCGAACGACCTCGTGGCCGCGAACTCTTCCTGCAGCTTGTTGACAGCGCCGATTTCCTGATTGAATCCTCCGATGTCGGTCGGATGGCTGAACTTGGTCTCGACTACGACACCCTCCACGAACGCAATCCTCGACTGATCTACGCCTCAATCTCCGCCTTCGGTCAGACCGGTCCGAAGGCCGATTATGTAGGCTCCGACCTCGCAATCTGGGCGGCGGGAACGCCGCTGTTGATGACCGGCGACGATGACCGCGCGCCGATTCGCGTCTCGCAACCGCAAGCGTGGGGACATGCAGCCGCCGATGCGGCGGGCGGGCTGATGCTCGCGCTTCACGCTCGTCATCAGTCGGGATCGGGACAACATGTTGACGTGTCTGCCCAGGTCTCCGCGGCGCAGGCGACGCTGGGACAAATCCTCGCCTACCAGTTGGGCGCCACCGAGCCTGAGCGGTTCGCCGGCGGGGTCAAGTCGCGCGGGATCGGCTTTCGCGTCTCGGCCGCGGTCAAGAACGGACACATCGTGCTGAACATGGCCCCCGGCCCTGCGGTCGGCCACTTCGCCAACCACGCAGTGGAGTGGCTGGTCAACATCGGCGCGCTCGACGCCAGCCTGCTCAATGAGAACTTCAGAACGTACGCCGACCGTGTTGCAACCGGCGACGCCGACCCTGGGCTGTTTCCAACGATCCAGCAGGCCATGACAGAGCAGGTCGCGAAACGGACGAAAGAAGAGATGCTCGCGGTCTCGATCAAATACGACCTGCTGCTCGTTCCCGTTCTCACGGTCGTCGATCTGGCCGAAAGCATCCAGCTCGAAGCACGAGACTTCTGGCGGGAGATCGAGCATGGCGACGGGCGACAGGTGACCTATCCGGGGCCGCCGCTCAAGGTCTTCCTCGACGGAGAACCCCGGGCCGGCAACGAGCGCCCTCCGCCCGAGCTCGGAGAGCACAATGAAGAGCTTTACGGCGAGCTAGGCCTGACGCAGAGTGAGCTGGCGGCGCTGAGTTCGGACGGTGTCATATGACGACGGCCAATGGCCTGCCCGAAGACGCTGGTCCGCTGGCCGGGCTGAAGCTGCTCGATCTCAGCTGGATCGTCGCGGGACCAACGGTCGGTCGCGCGATGGCCGACTTTGGCGCGACGGTGATTCGAGTCGAGTCCCCGATCCGCGTCGACACAGCCCGCGTCGTGGGCCCCTTCCATGGCGACCAGCCGAGTGTTGAACATTCCGGGCTCTACGGAAACGTCAATGCGGGCAAGTGGGGTCTCACGCTCAGCCTCAACATTCCTGAGGCGCAGGACATCTTCCGACGCTTGGTCCTGTGGGCTGACATCGTCAGCGAGTCATTCACGGCCGGCATCCTGGCGCGCTGGCAGCTCGATTACCAACATCTTCGCGAGTTGAAGCCTGAGTTGATCATGCTCAGCAGCACCCTGCTCGGACAGACCGGTCCGTACAACCAGGTCAGCGGCTTTGGCAGCCAGGGCGCTGGGATGTCGGGTGTGCAACACCTGACCGGCTGGCCCGACCGTGCGCCGGCAGGACCGTTCGGTCCGTACACCGACTATCCCGCGCCGCGCTTCGCCCTGACTGCGCTGCTGGCTGCCGTCGATCATCGAAACCGGACGGGACAGGGCGTGTTCATCGATCAGGCGCAGGCGGAGGGCACGTTGCAACTCCTCGCTCCGGCGCTGATCGACTACATGAACGGCGGCCCGGCGCTGGAAGCTCGGGGCAACGACGACGACCAGATGTGTCCGCACGGGGTTTATCCCTGCCAGCCGCCGGAAGGTCGCGCCGAGTCCTGGATCGCAATCGTCGTTTCGACCGAAGAGCAATGGCGCACCCTGGCCGGACTAATCGGGATCGATGCATCGCTGACCTTCGCCGCGCGAAAACAGCGTCAGGCCGAGATCGACGACGCCCTCGCAGCGTGGACATCTCAACTGACCGCAGAAGAGGTCGAGACGATGCTGCAATCGAGCGGAATCTCAGCGCATCGCCTCTCGACAAGCGAGGACGCCGCCAACGACCCGCAACTGGTCCACCGAAACCATTTCCGCCGGTTACCGCACTCGCTGCACGGCGAGACCGTCCTCGAGGCGCCGCGATACCTGCACTCTGAGACGCCTGGGGGGGCAGTGCGTCCCGCGCCTCAATACGGCGAACACAACGAAGAAATCCTCAAGGATGTGCTCGGCCTGAGCGAGACCGAGATCGAAACCCTGGCCGCATCGGGCGCTCTGAGCTAGCGACTGTTCACCAACTCGGACGCGTCAGTCATTCCACCTTTGCTCCGTCATACCCGCGCTTGCCGCGGGTATCTCGCAGTGCGCGGTACTCAGGGCGCGAGGCCGCTTAGCGGTTAGGGCGTGTGGGGCTCCTCAGGTTGGAGGGTCGATGCAAAACTCGGCGAGATTCCCGCGCCGGAGCGCAGGAATGACGGAGTTTGACGGGCTGACAAACACGTCGTTTGAACTCTTGCCTAGCCCTCCGCCGACATCCATTCGGCGATTCGTTCTCCCATCATCATGCAGGTGAAGTTGGTGTTGGCTCGGATGAGGGTTGGCATGATTGAACCGTCGACGACACGTAGACCCTCGACTCCGTAGACGCGGCCCTCGCTGTCGACGACTGCGCCTTCGGACGAGTCGGGGCCCATCGGGCAGGTGCAGGTGGGGTGGGCCATGCTGGTTGCGGCGGAGTGGATCCATTTGTCGAGCTTGTCGTCGTCGTCGATGATGTCCTGGGTGATATCGAGTGCACCCGTGTGATACGGCGCCATCGCTTCGGACTGCGCCAGTTTCCAGGCAATCCTTGTGCCTTCACGCAGCCGTACGCGATCGGCCTCGTTCTCATCGAACTTGAGGTCGATGGTTGGGTGATCCGTGTAGTCGGCGCTCGCGAGTGTGACTGAACCGTATGAGTTCGGTAGTTGTACTCCGGGAGCGATGCCGAAGACCCAGCCTGCCTCAAGATTCTCAGCACTCTCTCCGACCCATGCTCCGAAGCGCGCTTCAGGACCGACCAGAATGTGGCCGAGCAGGTAGACCTGCATGTCGTTGAACTCGCCGGTCTCGGACGTGTAGCGGAGCAATGTCTGCGCTAGCGGGCGATCGGGATCGACCGTTCCCGGGGTGGGGTTCAGCAGCATCGGCGTCATTGGATGATCCATCAGGTGCTTGCCAACGCCCGGCAGATCAACCATCGAGGGAATGCCCAACTGTGCCAGATCGGAAGCTGGGCCGATTCCGCTGCGCAGCAGGATGGCGGGACTCATGATCGCGCCCGCCGAGAGGATGATCTCGTTGCCGCGCACTTCCTGCAACTCGCCGTCGCATTCGACCGCGAGACCGACCGCGCGTCCGCCTTCGAACAGCACGCGGTCGACCAGGCAATGGCCGCGCACGGTCAGGTTGAGCCGGTTGCGGCCCTGCGATAGGAAGCCCATGTTGGCCGACCAGCGGGTCATCTGGTCGGGACCGTCGCGATTCATCGCCAACGGCGAGATGCCGGTTGACTCAGGGTCGTTCTGGTCGTTGGTCTCCTCGAAGCCGTAGGCGACGCAGGCGTCGTAGAAGCCGCGCTGCACCGGCTCCATCTCGTCGCGTTTCCAGCGACGGACCGGAATTGGGCCTCCCTGACCGTGGAAGTCGCCGCCCTCGTCCTTGTCGTCCTCGATGGCGCGGAAATAGGGGAGACATTGCTCCCAACTCCAGCGGTCGTCGCCGGTCAGCTCAGCCCAGGTGTCGTAGTCGCCGGGCGCGCCGCGGATCGCGACGCCGGTGTTGACCGCCGACGAGCCGCCGACCAGCTTGCCGCGCGGCAACTGCGCCTCTCGCCCGGGGACGAAGGTGGCGCCGAAGCCCCAGTCGTGACGCGTGACCGACGGTTCGTGAATGCTGTTGATGTCGGTCGGCAGCTCGCCGAGCGTCCGGTAGTCGGGTCCGGCATCGAGCAGCAAGACCGACCGTGAGCGGTCCTCGCTCAGCCGTGTCGCCAGCACAGCGCCGGACGATCCGGCGCCCACAATGATTACGTCGTATTCCATCGGCTCCTCCACACTCCGTCAATTACTGTCATCCGCGAGTACTGTCATCTGCGAGTACAGTCATCTGCGAGCCTGAGGGTACGACATCGCCGCATTGGTTGGGTCATCGTCCGGTGGCACGTCCGGCAGCGTGGGCCGGGTTGCGAGGGCGAGCCAGAACAGGCCGCTCGCCGCTCCAATGCCGACCACGATGAAGGGCAGCGTCCAGCCACCGCTGATGTCGCGCAGGGCGCCGGCCAACAGCGAGCCACCAGCCGAGTAGACCATCATCACGACCGATGCCCAACCCATGATCTTGCCGATATTTGCGGATCCGAAGTAGTCGGCGCGCAGCGAGTTGATGTTTGGACCGCGGCCGCCCCAGGCTGTGTAATGCAGGACGGCGGCGAGGAGAATCAATGGGAACGAATCGGCGATCGCGACGACGACCGCGCCCGCGGCGTGGCCGACGAGACACAGGCCGATGATCAGTCGTTTTGAGATGAAGTCACCCGCGTATCCGGCAATCAGTTGCGCTGCCACCTGGCAGACCGTGCCAACAACCATCGCCAGCGCTGCGTGACCGGCATTGAGACCATCGATCTCGCTGACGCGCACGACGAAGAAGCCACTGAAGGCCGCGACCAGCAGCAAGGGTGAGCCATGGGCGAGGGACAACGCCCAGAACGCGCGGGTGCGCATCGCTTCACGCGTCGTGAAGTCGCGGCTCTGCTCGATCGTCTCAATGGGCGCATTCGGACGCGACACGGTGGCAGCCCGCGCCGGCTCGGACGACTCCCCGCGATCGCTCGGCCGCACGATCAGCGTGGCAATGATTTGACCGGCGACGAATAGCAGAATCCCCGAACCGAGTGAGGTCGTGCGCCAGCCGACATCGTCTATCAGGAATGCGATCAGCGGCGTCATCAGGCTACCGAACGCCAACCCGGTCATCAGATAGCCCATGGCCCGCGCGCGCGTTCGCTTGAACCAGTGCACGACCGCCACGGTGAGGGTCATGAATCCGCCGACGCCTGCGCCGATCGAGATGATGAAGTAGTAGATGAAGAACGTGGCTTCGTTCGTGATCTGACTGAAGAGCACCAGTCCAAGCGCGGTAGCCGCGATGCCGAAGCGCATCATCATGCGGGGACCGAAGCGGTCGATCGCCCAGCCCTGTAGCGGTCCGAGAGCGCCGGACTCGATCCGAGTCATCGCCAGGGCGACGCCGAACAGCGTCGCCGACCAGGCGAACTCGGCCTTGAGCGCGGCGACATAGAAGCCGGTCGCGTGCATGACCAATCCGCCGAGCAGAAACTGCACGAGAATCCCGCCGGACACGATGTACCAGCCAAAGAAGACCCGACCCGTGGCGTAGCGTCGTAACACTCAGAGCAACGTAACGTGCGACCTCCTAGCGACCCGCAGGGCGGTTCGGCCGTGTCGCGACCACCATCCTGGCGGTCGGCGGCAGCGGTGGCACGAGCGGCATCCGTGGCGGTCCGGGCAGGCGCGGCCGCGTCGACATCAGGATCCAGAACACCCCCGACCCGGCCCCAATGCTGAAGATGATGAAGGCCAGATCGTAGCTGCCGAAGATGTCTCGCATGATGCCCGAGCCGAGCATGCCAATCGTCATGAAGGGCATCATCACCATCGAGGTCCAGCCCATGATCCGGCCGAATTGGGATGCGCCGAAATAGTCCGCTCGCAAGGACGTGATCAGGGTCCCGCGCGCGCCCCAGGCGACGCCATTGAGCAATGCGAAGGCCATCAACATCAGCCAGTCGGTTGCCAGACCGAGCGCAATTCCACCTAGAGAGTGTCCGATCATGCAGATGACCAGCAGAGGACGCTTGGGAAATCGATCGCCTGCCCAGGCAGACAACCCTTGTCCGGTCAGCTGGGCGACAACCATCACGGTGACCACAACAGCGGCATCGCCGGCGCTGAAGCCGGGCAACTCGTCGATGTGCAATACGCCGTGACCGATCCACATGCCGACCACCATCAGCGGCGCCCCGTGAGCGAGTCCGAGGCCCCAGAACGCCCTCGTTCTCAGCGCCTCCCGCGCGGTGAAATCTCGATGGCGATATGGGTTCTGCTGGCGCAGAATCGGGCCAGAACCATCGGCGGCATCCTCGAGGCCGCCATCAACCTCCAGGCCCTTGTCCGCTGGATGGCGAGCGAACAGGAATGAAAGTCCCCAGCCTGCAACGAGCAGAAATGCACCGGTTCCAAAGGACGTCTCTCGCCATCCGACACCCAGAATCAACACTCCCACGAGCGCGGAAATCAGGGCGCCGAAGGTGAACCCCATCGACATGAAGCCGATTGCGCGGGAGCGCTTGCGCTCGAACCAGGTGACGACGGCGACCGAGACCGTCATGAACCCACCGATGGAGGTTCCAATCGAGAGCAGGATGTAGAAGCCGATGAACGAGACTTCATCCGTCAGCGTGCCGAACAGGATCATCCCGAGCGCGGTGGTAGTGATGCCCAACCGGATCATGGCGCGCGGCCCGAAGCGGTCGATCATCCAGCCCTGAATCGGTCCGAGCAGACCGGATTCGACACGGGTTACGGCGGCGGCGATCCCGAAGATCGTCGCCGACCAGCCGAACTCATCCTTGAGGGCAGCCGCGTAGAAGCCGAAGGCGTTCATCGTCAGCCCGCCGATCATCATGTTGATCAGCAGCCCGGCGCCGACGATGTACCAGCCGTAGAAGATGTTGCGCGGGATCAAACGCGAACGCATTCGTCCAGTATCAGGTATCGATGGTTCGCTACCGTTTACTGCCCGTGCGCTGTGGCGCCGGCCGAGCAGCTGGGCTGGGGGCCGCACGGTTGGGCCGGAACATGGCGATCGGTTGGGCGGATCTGAGCGCTCCTCCGGCGCTCATGACTCGGATGCCGGGCAGTCGCGGGCGGCCGGCCATCAACACCCAGATCACACCGCTCAGCGCACCCAGGCCGAGCACAAGGAAGGGGATCTCGTAGCTGCCGGTGGCGTCGTAGAGCACCGCCGAGAGGAATCCGCCAAGGGTCATGAATGTCGACATCACGACCGAAGACCAGCCCATGATCTGTCCGAAATGCGAAGCGCCGAAATAGTCGGCACGCAGCGCAGTCAGCAGGGGCGCGCGCGATCCCCAGGCCAATCCGTTGATGATCGCGGCTAACAGCACAATCTCATACGACCCCGCGAAGCCCAGCAAAATAGCAGCAGCGCAATGCCCAAACATCGCCGGAATCAACAACAGCCGCTTGGAGAATTTGTCGCCGAGATAGCCCATGACCAGCTGGCCGACCAGTTGGGCCACATTCATCACCGTGTAGGCGATGCCTGCGTGGAACGCAGTGAGTCCGTCGATCTCGACAACCAGCAACGTGAAGTGGACGAACACGCCGGACACGACCAGGAGCGGCGCCCCGTGAGCGAGCGCCAGGCCCCAGAAGGCCTTCGTTCGGAGGGCTTCTCTCACGGTGAAATCTCGATGTCGGTGAACACTCGCGGCCGACCGCGTCCTCGCTGCGGTCCCGGTTGTACCGGCTTCGCTCGCAGCCGCCGGTCCGCCGTCCTTGACCAGTCCCCGATCCTCGGGACGCCGCACAAACAGGAAGGCCACTGCCTGGCCGACGATGAACAAGACCGCGGCTGAGACCAATGCGGAGTGTCGCCAGCCGATCTCAGTAATCATCAGTCCGACCGGAAGCGCCAGGAATCCCCCGAATGCGAATCCGGTGGACATGTAGCCCAGAGCCCGTGATCGCAGCCGCTCGAACCAGGTCACGACCGCCACCGAGACGGTCATGAATCCGCCCACGGACGCGCCGATTGCGACGACGAAGTAGAAGCCGATGAACGTGGCCTGGCTATTCAACTGAGAGAAGGCGACCAGGCCGATGGTCGTAGACAGGATGCCGAGCCGCATCATCGTCTGCGGTCCGAATCGGTCGATCAGCCAACCCTGGATCGGACCGAGGACGCCCGATTCGATCCGGGTGATCATGAAGGCGATGCCGAACAGCGTCGCGGGCCAGAGGAACTCAGCCTTGAGCTCGGCCACGTAGAAGTGGAAGGCGTGCATGATCAGCCCGCCCATGAGCATGTTGAGCAGGATGCCGGCGCCAACGATGTACCAGCCGTAGAAGATCTTGCCGCTTGAACCGGACCGGCCGAGCAGTGCGGGCAGCACTCGGGTACTTCCTCCTGAAGCCTCCTGATGCCACGCAGTGTCTGCTGGCAGCCGCCCGGTCTGTGAGCTCGCTCGTGCAGATGGGCTCGGTCGGGAACAGGTGACCGCTATTCACCTTATCCGCAGTCGCCGAGATGGTCTGCGCTCTGGCATACTGCCTCCCGACGGTGACCAACAGGAAAGGCGGAACGTGATGGCCGAGCAGCAGGGAACCCGAGCCGATGTCGATGCGATGGCGCAAGAACTCTCCAACTGGGGTCGCTGGGGACCCGATGACGAGCGCGGCGCGCTGAACTTCATCACGCCGGAGGTCTCGGCCGCGGCGGCGGCGCTGGTTTCAGATGGAGTGACAGTCAGTTGTGCGCTGGAGCTGGCCAAGACGCCGGCCGCCGACAACCCGACTCCCGTGTTGCACTTCATGACCGGCGCAGGGGATGTCAGCGATCAGGGACGCATTCGCGGCCTGGAGGCGACCGGTGACGGCTTCATGATCTCGCCGCACGGGATGGCCAACACGCACATGGACGCGCTCTGCCACATCCTCGACCAGGGCAAGATGTACAACGGCTTTCCCGCGTCGGACGTGCTCTCGACCGGCGCGGAGAAGAATTCCATCCTCGCCGGCGAGCAGGGCATCGCGACTCGAGGCGTGCTGCTCGATATTGCGGCGCTCAAGGGTGTCGATTGGCTCGAGCCCGGCGACGCGATCTCGGTGGCCGACCTCGAGGCTGCTGAAGCGCGCCAGGGGGTTCAGGTGCGCTCAGGAGACATTCTTCTGATTCGAACCGGTCGCGACACGCGGCGCGAAGCTGAGGGCGCCTGGCCACCGTTCGACGGGCTGGCCGGTCTGTTAATGGAAACGCTGCCCTGGATCCGCGAGCGCGAGGTCGCGATTCTCGGTTGCGACGGCGTCTCGGACATGATCCCGTCGAACGTCGCCGATTCACCGTTGCCGATCCACCACATCATCATCACGTACATGGGCATCCACCTGGTCGACAATGCCCGCCTCGGCCCCCTGGGTGAGGCCTGCGCTGCTCGCAATCGCTGGGAGTTCCTGCTGACGATCGCGCCGTTGCGTCTGGTCGGCGGGACAGCGTCGCCGATCAATCCGATTGCGATGTTCTAGCAACCATCCAAGCGAGCGGCAATCTCCAGCCCCCGTCCACGAACCGGGGCCCGCTCGGCCCGGTTGGCCAACGTGGAACGGGTCCCCGCTCGGGGGCGGGGACTGGAACAGGGATATGCCGTGGAACTAACGGAGTATCTGTAGGAAGTCGCTCATGCCCGACACCCAACCCCTTGACGGCGCAATCGTTCTCGACCTCTCGGACGAACCGCTGATCATTGCCGGTCGCTACCTCGCCGACCTCGGTGCTCGGGTGGTGCGGGTTGAGTCGGCCAACGGTGACCGCATCCGTCGAGTCGGACCGTGGGTCGATGGCGAAGCGGGGAATGAACGGGCGCTGCGGCACCTGCTCTACAACCAGGGCAAGGAGTCATTGGCGCTCGATCTCGATGCCCCGGAGTCGTGGGAGATCGTCGAGCGATTGGCTTCGCAAACCGATGTCGTGATCGCGCCATTGGAGAAGTCGAACCGCGCCGCCCAGCTCATCGAGCGTCTGCACGACTCCGCCCACAACGGCGGGGGACCGTCTGTCATTGACGTGGTCTTCCGCCGAGACGACCCGTCCGAGCAGACGACCGACCTGATTGCGATGGCGGCGGGGAGTCAGCTCGTCTGCAATGGCTTTCCCGACATCGCGCCCGACTATCCCGCAGGCAAGCTGGGCTACAAGCAGTCGTCGTCTCTGGCCGTTGCGGCAGCGGTGGCGACGGTCTTCCAGCGCGCCCGCGGCGGTCCGGCGGTCTCCTCGACTATTTCGTTGCAAGAGGCAGTGATCTCCACGATCATCCAGGCCGCTAACCCGAATCTCTACGTCTGGCACGGGATGGTCGCCGAACGCACCGGCACCGGCGGCCTGAGGTACCCGGTCGTCGGCAGAGGACCCGGCTCCTTCGCGTCGGGCGATTTCGAGAGCGGTGAGATCGTCTTCATCGACACACCGGGCGCGACCTATGAGACCGCCGACGGGCTCTGGGTGACTTACATGCAGTCGCCGACTAACCGGACCTGGAAGGACTTCCCCGAGTGGTATGCCGAAGTCACCGGCGACGACACGCTGCGCCACGAACCGTGGACCGATCCGTCGTACCGGTGGAGCCATCTCGTGCAGAAGCAGGAGTTCACCCGGCGCTTCTGTGCGGCCCAGGAGCGCGATGCCCTGATTTTGCGGGCGCAACGCAACGCCGACCTCGGCCTGCCCGTTCAGACTGGCCTGGACATTGCGCATGACGAGCATCTGCACGAGCGCGGCTTCTTCCCTGAGGTCGAGCACCCCGTCCTTGGAAAAACGTTGCCGCTGCCGCGCACTGCTTACCGCTCGACCGCACTGGAACACCATGCGCGTCCAGCTCCCGGTCTCGGCGAGCACTCCACCGATGTCTTGCGCGAGCTTGGAGGCTGCTCCGATCAGGAGATCGCAGCGCTGATCGACCTCGGTATCGTTCGCGGAGAGCGGCCGAACGAAATTGTTTCACGTGAAACATCTGTTCGCTCTCCGATCGCCGTCGATCCGAAACCAGCCACGAGGCTGCCACTCGAAGGCGTTCGCGTGCTGGATTTCTGTTGGATGGCGGCAGGACCGCTGATCACCGAGTTGCTGGCAAACCTTGGCGCCGATGTGATCAAGATTGAGTCGGTGACGGGCGTAGACACCGTTCGCGAGTTCTCGCATCCACCCAAGGGATTCACGATCGACACCGGCGCGTTCTTCAACGACACCAACACCGACAAGCGCTCGCTGACGCTGAATCTGCACCATCCCAAGACGCGCGAGCTGATCATCGAGATGCTGCCGCACTTCGATCTGGTGACCAACAACTTCGCGCCCGGCGCGATGGAGAAGTTCCAGCTCACCTACGACGAGCTACGCAATCACAAGCCCGACCTGATTTACGCCTCGTTCCCGGTCATGGGCACGTCGGGTCCGAAGAAGTCCTATCGAGGGATCGGCAATGGAGTGACCGCGCTGTCCGGCATTGCCGGACACACGGGACAGCCGGACCGGCCACCAATCGGCATCGGGACGCTGCACACGGACTTCACGCTTGCGCCGATTGCGGCGTCGTTGCTGATGGCAGCGCTGCTGCACCGCGACCGCACCGGCGAGGGTCAGGAGATTGAGATTGCGCAGTACGAAGCCGCCGTGCATCTGCTCGACCACGAGTTGATGGATGCGTTGATCAACGGCGTCGACGCGCCACGCATCGGCAATCGTTCGGCCGAGTTCTGCCCGCACGGTCTGTTCCCAGCCGCCGGAGATGATTCCTGGTTGGCTATCGCCGTCCGCGATCGCCGAGAGTGGCGCGAGCTGTGCGATCTCATCGGTCGAGGAGACCTGGCGAATCGGGACGACCTATTGACTCTTCAAGGCCGCAAGGCCGCGGAGGAAGAAATTGAGGCAGCTCTGTCTGAATGGTCATCGAAGCACGAAGTGTGGGAGGCCTCGTCAATGCTGCAAGCTCGGGGCATCCCCGCCTCGCCGGCCGAGACAGCGGCCGATCTGGTCGAGCGGGATCAGGGCGCCGACAGCCTGTTCTTCCGCTACAACCGCGGCGACGTGCCGTTCATGACCCAGCACCAACCGTTCACCTGGAACGGCGCGCGTCTGGGCACGCGCCCATCCCCGGGCCTCGGTGAGCACTCGGAGGAGATCCTGAAGCAGGAGTTCGGCGTCGAAGATGAGCGGTACGTGGAACTGCTGATCGAGCAGGTTGTTTACTAGCGGGCAGAGACCTGTAAACGCCAGGTCTCTGCGTCGTCGCGCTCTGTAGGGGCGACCCTTGTGGTCGCCCTGCCGGATCTCGCCGTACGGTCGCCAGCAACCATCTGGGGCGCGGGCGACCACAAGGGTCGACCCTACGGGATCGGGATAAGGCCACAGGACGTTGCCTAAGCCCCCCCCGAACACGCGAAGCCTCAGAGGACGTCGTGGCCGCGTTCGCCGGTTCGGACTCGGACGGCTTCCTCTACGTCGGTGATGAAGATTTTGCCGTCTCCGGTGTTGTCGGTGCGGGCGCCGGCGATGATCGCCTCGATCGCCGGCTCGACGTTGAAGTCCGAGATGATCGTGATGATCTTGACTTTGGGGATCATGTCGACGACATAGAACTGGCCGCCGCGGCCGGCCTGGACGACGCCGCCCTGGTAGCCGTGACCGGCGACTCGTTCTACGTGCAAGCCGGTGATGCCCGCCTCGATCAGCCTGCGTTTGACCGGCTCGAGCGCTTCCGGCCGGACGATTGCTTCGACCTTTTTCATGACACCAACCTCTTCAGCGCTTCAGTTCCTGAGGGGATTTCCTGGTCGATTGCCTCGCTGGCGTCCCAGCCGAATCCGATCTCATCAAACTCGTAGGCTGGCTCGTTGTGCGTGCTGCGGTCGAGTCCGATCATTTCGTCGGTCTCTTCGACCCGCAATGGCATGAACCGCTGAATCACCAGGAAGATGCCGACCGAGAGGACGAATGACCAGGCCAGCGCGGCAAAGATGCCAACAACCTGCCGCCAGAGCAGGTCGGCGCTGCCGCCGATCAAGCCGTTTACCCCGCCAACCTCGGAAACCGCGAAGATGCCGGTTGCAAAGGCGCCCCACATGCCGCCGACGCCGTGAACGGCGAAGACGTCCAACGTGTCGTCCATGTCGCGCCAGTTGTGCAGCGCTCGGACTGCGTAGAAACCGAGGACCGAAGCCACGACTCCGATGCACATCGCAGGGAAGAAATTCAGGTAGCCGTCGGTCGCCGGCCAGAGGCCGACGAATCCTGCCGCCGGCGTGATCGCGACCAGGCCGGCAACCGCGCCGGTCGCTGCGCCGATGATCGATGGGTGTCCGGTGTACTTCCAGGAGAGCAGTGTCCAGGCGACGAGGCCGCCAGCGGCGGAAATCTGAGTCTGGACAAATGCGTTGACTGCGGAGTCGTTCGCGGCGAGAGCCGAGCCGGCGTTGAATCCGAACCAGCCGAACCAGAGCAGCCCGGCGCCAAGGACGACCTTGGAGACATCGTGCGGACGGGTCTCGGCGACCGAGTCGCGCCGTCGTCCGACGAAGAGCGCGCCGGCCAGGGCCGCGGCGCCCGCGTTGATGTGGACCACGGTGCCGCCGGCGAAGTCGGCTGCGCCGAGATCGAGCAGCCAGCCGCCCTCAGCCCAGACCCAGTGACAGAGCGGGGCGTAGACGAGCGTGATCCAGGCGACGGTGAAGACGAGCAGCGCCTTGAACGAGATACGTTCGACGAACGCGCCGGTAATCAGGGCCGGCGTGATGATCGCGAACATCAGCTGGAAGACCATGAAGAGCAGGCTGTCGCCTTCGAGCCCGCGTAGGCCAAAATTAGTCAGGTTGCCGACGAAGCCGCCGATGTCGGTGCCGAATGCGAGTGAGTAGCCCCACAGCACCCAGACAATCGTCGCCACACCGATCATGATGAATGACTGCATGATCGTGGCGGCGGCTGACTTGGTACGGACCAAGCCCGAATAGAAGAACGCCAGGCCCGGTGTCATTAGCAGCACCAACGCCGCTGAGGTCAACAGCCAGGCAGTATTTCCGGAATCCATACGCTATTTCCCCTCCGGGCGCGGTTGACGTAAGAAGAGTAACGCAACCGAAACCCGATTGTTCCGCGGAACCAGTCTGCGCAGTGTCGCGGAGCGGCGCTGCATGCTTGTTACGAACGTATGAATTTGAATCCGGGATCGGTGATAACCTCGACCTAATGGTTGACTCCGAAGCACTCCCGTTATCTGGTGAGGTCGCCCTGGTGACCGGGGCGTCGCGTGGGATTGGTCGAGCGATTGCCCTGGAGTTGGCCTCGCACGGCGCGGATGTCGGTGTGAACTACACCGCCTCGTCCGATGCAGCACATGAGGTGGCTGAGCAGATTCGCGAACTGGGCCGGCAGGCGCTCGTCGTGCAGGCTGATATCTCCGACGGAGATGCGGTCTCGGCGATGACCAAAGCGGTCACGAGCGAGTTGGGCGCGCCGACCATTCTGATCAACAACGCCGGCATCACCCGCGACATGCTTGCGATGCGGATGAAGTCGGCCGATTGGGACGCGGTCGTCGGGACGAACCTGACCGGCTCGTTTCTGACCACGCAGTCCGTGCTGCGCGGGATGCTGCGCGCGCGCAAGGGCCGGATCATCACGATTGGCTCGGTGATCGGCACGGTCGGCAATGCCGGCCAGGCGAATTACGCCGCGGCCAAGGCCGGACTGGCCGGCTTGACCCGTTCGCTGGCGCATGAACTTGGTTCACGAGGGATCACGGCCAACCTCGTTGCGCCAGGGTTCATCCAGACCGACATCACCGCCGATCTCTCGGCAGACGTGATCGGCAGCGTGATGCAACGGATTCCGTTGGAACGCCTCGGCGAACCCTCGGACGTGGCGCCGCTGGTCGCGTTTCTGGCCGGACCGGGCGGGGCCTACATCACCGGGCAGATCATCCATGTCGACGGCGGCATGGTGATGGGCTGATCGCGACAGGCGGAGGAGTGTTTGGCCCGATCAACTGCTTCTGTTAGCCATACTGTTCGCTGATCCGCACAGCTTTGCCGTTGCAGCGCCATGAAAGACCTGAGAGTCAGTAGAATTAGACATCACACGTCCGACGCCGCGTCACAGGCACGATGACGCCGGACGGCAGGAGCCGAGATGGAAACGCTCACCGAACCAGAAGAAGCCGCCGATGATCCGCCAAGCGGCGAATACCCGGCGCTCACGGACGACGAGTACGCCCTGCTCTTCCCCGGGCAGGGATCGCAGTCGGTCGGCATGGCCGGCAAAGTGCTGCGCGTCTACCCCAATGCCCAGCAGTGGTTCGAGCGCGCCAACGAAGTCCTGGACTACGACCTGCTCCATCTGATCGAACACGGTCCCACTGAGCAGCTAAACGAAACCACCCATTCGCAACCGGCGATCTTTGTCGCCTCTGTCGCATGGCTTGAGGCCTTGCGCGACAAGTGGGAAGCGGCTGGCCGGACACTGTCACCGAAAGTCGTGTCCGGACACAGCATGGGGCAGATCACGGCGATGTTGGCCGCCCGGGCGGTCGACTTCGACGAGGCGCTGCAACTCGTTCGACGCCGCGCGGAAGTGATGCACGCCGCCGACAGCCTTCGGCCCGGCGGCATGGCGTCAATCATCGGCATGAAAGACCGTGTCCTGCGACGCCTGATTGGCGAAGCCGGCCAAGAAGGCACGCTGGTCGTGGCGAACGACAACTGCCCCGGGCAAACGGTCGTCTCTGGCGACGAAGCGCCGCTGCGCAAGATCATGCGTCTGGCCGACGAACATGGCGCGCGTCGCGTGGTCCGCTTGCCGATTTCGATCGCCTCACACTCGCCGTTGATGGCGGAGGCGCAGGCACACTTCTCCGAGGCCGTCCACGCGATCCCATGGCGCGACCCGGTGGTGCCGGTCGTCAGCAACATCAGCGGCGGAATTATGCACACGAAGGATCAGCTCGCGCAGGAGTTATCGGGAGCGCTGACGGCGCCCGTGCAGTGGCAGCAGGCCGTCAAGACGATGGCGGCCCAGGGCTCGACCCTGTTTGTCGAAGCCGGCCCGGGCGATGTGCTCTCCAAGCTGGTTCGGCGGATCTCACGCACATCCTGGACCTTCCCGCTGTCCGACGACGACAACGGTCTGTCGCAGCGCGATTACCCGGACAAGAGCGACGGGATCCCCAAGTAGTGGCTTCCAACTCGTCCACATCTCCACGCCGTGTCGTGATCACCGGCGTTGGAGCCGTCACACCTGTCGGCAATGACATGCCATCGACGTGGCGCAACCTGCTCGACGGTCAGAGCGGCGTCGGTCGGATCCAGCGATTCGACCCCGATGCGTGGGGCGTCAAGATGCCAATCGCGGCGGAAGTGCGGGACTTCGACCCGGAGTCCGTCCTGCCCGATGTCAAGGCGCTGCGTCATATGGACCTGAATACCCAATACGGCATGTCGGCCGGACTTGAGGCCCTGGCTGACTCGGGGCTGGAGATCAACGAGGACAACCAACACCGGGTCGGGATCATCTTCGGTTCCGGCGGCGGTGGGATGGAGTTGGTGACGCGCTGGCAGGACACGTTGGTCAAGCGCGGCGCGCGGCGCGTCTCGCCGTTCGCGATGCCCAACCTGATTGCCGACGCAGCGTCCGGCCATCTCTCAATCGCCACTGGAGCGACCGGCCCGAACTATTCGCCGACCTCCGCCTGCGCGACCGGCGCCAATGCCGTCGCCGATGGCATGCTGCATATCAAGGCAGGACGCGCAGACGCCCTGATCGTTGGTGGCTCGGAAGCGATCATCCTGCCGTTATTCCACATCTGCTTTGAACGCATGGGGGTGCTCGCGACTCCAGCCGAGCCGCTCTCTGCCTCAAGCGCCCCATACGACCTGCACCGCAATGGGTTCGTTCCCGGCGAGGGCGCGGCAGCGATGATGATCGAGGATCTCGATCACGCGCTGGAACGCGGCGCTACGATCTATGCAGAAGTGGTCGGCGGCGGATCGGCGAACGATTCCCATGACATTGCCCAACCGGAACCACACGGACGGGGCCTGATGGTCAGCGTTCAGCAAGCGATGAATGAAGCGCAGATCGATCCGGAGAGCGTCGGCTATGTTTCGACGCATGGGACAGCCACCAAGCTGGGAGATCTGGTCGAGGTGACGGCGATCAAGCGTATGTTCGGAGCGCATGCGGACCACCTGTCGCTTTCCTCAATCAAGCCGGCCACCGGCCACATGATGGGCGCTTCGGGCGCATTGGAAGTGATCGTCTCGGCGATGGTGATCAAAGAGGGCGTCGCGCCAGCGACCTTGAACTACGAGACGCCCGATCCCGAACTCGACATCGATGTGATTCCCAATGAGGCACGCGAGCTCAGTGTTGAAGCCGCGCTCTCGTTTTCCGTAGGCTTGGGCGGACACAACGCAGCCGTTCTATTGAGGCGTTTTAACGAGTGAGTGGGCAAATTCGATCTTCAGAACGTCCACCGGAGGAGCGGATCGTGATCACCGGTATCGGTCCGGTCACGCCGATTGGGGTGGGCGTTGACGCCTTCTGGGACTCGCTGACACTTGGGCGCTCCGGAGCTCGTCGAGTGCCCGAGCTGGTTGATGCCGGCCTCAAGGTGCATATTGCAGCCGATATTCCCGAATTCGAGCCGTCCGATTACATGCAGAGCAAGTCGGCCCGGCGCATGGCGCGGTTTGCTCAGCTGGGCGTCGCTGCTGCTCGACTGGCTGTGGAAGACGCCGGGCTCGACCTCGAGGCGCATGATCCTGAGCGCGTTGCAGCGGTGATCAACACCGGCGGCGGCGGCGTGACGACGATTTCACAACAGACGGAAGTACTCAACAGCAAGGGACCCAGTCGGGTCTCGGCGATGTTCGTGCCGATGATGGCGGGCAACATGGCATCCTGCCAGGTCTCGATTGAACTCGGACTCCGCGGTCCCGCGTTGACCTCGCTCGCCGCCTGCGCCGCGAGCATCTACGCGTTCATCGACAGCCGACAACTGCTGCTGGGCGGCGAGGCCGATCTCGCGCTCTCCGGCGGGACGGAATCCAATGTCTCGGTGCTGGGAATTTCCGGCCTGGCCAACATGCAGGCGCTGTCGCGTCGCAATGATGACCCTGAGGCTGCCTCTCGTCCCTTCGACCGCGACCGTGACGGCTTTGTCTTTGGCGAGGGCGCCGTCGTCTGTGTCACGGAATCGCTGGCCAGCGCTCGGGCGCGCGATGCTCGGATCTACGCCGAAGTGCTCGGCGGCGGCCGCACTGCCGACGCCTATCACATCACCGCTCCCGATCCTGCCGGCGCCGGCGCGGCGCGCGCAATGGCGACGGCGCTGCGCAACTCGGGGCTAAATCCAGAGGAAATCGGCTACATCTGCGCTCACGGCACGTCGACCCCGCTCAATGACGCCGTCGAGACGCGGGCGATCCGGACCGTCTTCGGCGCTCACGCCGACCATCTGGCGGTATCGTCGGTGAAGTCGATGACCGGGCACCTGATGGGTGCAGCCGGAGCGCTCTCCGGCGCCGCGACGGCGCTCGCGCTGTACCACGGCGTGCTGCCGCCGACGATCAATCATGAGACGCCCGATCCAGAGTGCGACCTCGATTATGTCCCCAATGAAGCGCGCGATTGTGAATTGTCGGCGGCGCTGGTCAATGGCTTTGGCTTTGGCGGACAGAACGGTGTCGTGGCACTCTCGCGGATCGACAACTGACCGCTACCCTCTCCCCAACATCCGGCAGACATCTGACAGCCCACCGATTAGCTAGATGGGAGCCGCCATATGTCCAACGACAACAGCCTGCAATCCCGACTCCTCCAGCTCGTTGCCGACCAACTACGCCAGCCGCTTGACCAGGTCACGGCTGAAGCGCACCTGATCGACGACCTCGACGCAGATTCGCTCGACATTGTCGACCTCACCATTGCGGTGGAGGAAGAGTTCTCGACGGACGACAACCAGCTCGAGATTCCCGAGGAAGCCGCGGCTGAGATCCGGACGGTGCAGGACCTGCTCGACTACCTCACAAATGCCGGGATCGCATAGCGATAACCTTGCGTCGCATCACCGCCAGCGTGGGCGGCGCATTCAGCCCAAGTGCCTCAAGCCTCGCCTCGGAGGCGATCCGCCTGCCCGCCGGTCAACGAGCGCTCAATCGCGAGACCACTGGTCCCACGGCGCTAATCGTCGCGGAGGGTGAGATCGCCATCGGCACGCTCGACGACAACGCCACGCTCAAAGCCGGCGAAGGCGTGCTGCTCGAGGCGAACGCCCCATACTCGCTGATCGCAGAGACGGACTCGCTGGCGCTGCTGTTCTCCATGCCGACGGCCACCTAGCCCGACTCAGAATCCTGCCTGACCGTTACCTCCGCCATACCCGCGCTCTGCCGCGGGTATCTCGATGTGCTTGGCACGAAGGTAACGAGCCGGATGAGTGATCGAATCAGGCGGGCTTGCTCGGGCTCGATCATCGGTGCGGGGTTCGGCGAGATTCCCGCGACGGAGCGCGGGAATGACGAAACTCAGTGTGTTCCGGTGACCTATCCCGCCGCGAGGACCTTCTCCGGCTGCCAGGTGGCTGTGCTGAACTCGTCCCGGCGGAGGACGGCGGTGACGTGATTCTCAGCGTTGATTGCGAGCGCCTTGTCCCAACCGTCGACCGAAGCGTGCCTGATTGCCTGTCCTCGCTTGATTCGCTGGAGCTGTTCCCCGTGTAGGCGGAAGTGCGGCCAGTCGGGGAACAGGTCGGCGGGCGAAATGGACAATGACCAGACGTTGTCTTCATCTGCTGCGGCCTGAAGCTCTTCCGGAGTGTGGCCATCTGCTGCCGTCTGATTGCCGATGGCGATGCGTCGCATCTCGGTGACGTGAGCGCCGCAGCCGAGCGCCTCCCCGAGATCACGCGCAATCGCTCTCACATATGTGCCGGTACTGACCGACATCGTCAAACTGACGAACGGCAGTTCGACGGCGGTGGCTGAGAGCTCGTGCACGGTGACTGCTCGTGGATCGATGTCCACGTGCTCGCCGGCGCGTGCCGAGCGGTAAGCGGCGACGCCGGCGCGTTTGATCGCGCTGTATTGCGGTGGCACCTGCTGGATCTCGCCGCGAAATTGAGCGAGCGTTTCATCGATCTGTTGGGGGCTCAACGCAGGGACTTCAGCCTCGGCGATGACCTGACCTTCGCTGTCATCGGTGTCGGTCGCCTGGCCGAGCAGAATTGTCGCCTCGTAAGACTTGCGGTAAGGCGATAGATATTCGTTCAGGCGGGTGGCGGCGCCGACGAAGATCGGCAGCAGTCCACTGGCCAATGGATCGAGCGTGCCTCCGTGGCCGACCCGGCGCAGGCCGGTCCAGCGGCGGACATCGCGCACGATGTCGTGCGATGTCGGACCGGTTGGCTTGTCGACCAGGAAGACGGCGCCGGGGTGGTGGCGTTCTCGGCGACGGCGGGTCATGACACGCCCAGCATGCGGATGCGCTCCTGGACTTCGGCAGCGCCCGCAATGCGCAGGTCGAGTTCGAATGTGGGCCACGGCACCCGCTTCATGTGCAGCCGACGCCGAATCGTCCGGTGAATGTAGGGCGCCGCCCGAGTCAATGCGTCGACCGCGGCTACCGCCTCCTCCGCCTGTTCCTGTTGGGTCGTGTTGGGCGACGACATCGCCGACACTCTCACCGTCGCGTGGCGCAGGTCACGCGAGGCCTGGACCTCGGTCACGCTGAGCAACGCGATGTCAAGTCGCGGATCCTTGAGTTCGCGTGACACGACCTCTGCGATCGTGTCGCGGAGCAGGTCGTTGACGCGTTCCATGCGGTCAACGCCACCGCCGTCTCGGGTGGCGGCATAGGGTCGATTGCTACGTGCCATGGTCGGAGTCACACCTACCGAGTTACGTTGCGGATTTCGCCGCCCTGGACGATCCGCGACTGCGTTTCGATGTGGAAGAACTCCAGCTGATCACCCGACTGGAACTTCTCGTAGCGCGCCAGCGCCACACCGAATTCCTGTCCGGCGTCGACTTCCTGAACGACATCCTGAAAGCGTCGCAAGCCGGAGATTGTGGACTCGGCGATCTGCTCGCCGTTGCGGTACACGTGCACCTGGGCGTCGGTGCGAATCGATCCGTCGAGCGAACGGCAACCGGCGATGTTGCCCAGCCCACGAATGGGGAAGATTTGCAGGACCTCGGCGTGGCCATCGACGACCTGCATCTGGATCGGCTCGAGCAGGCCGCTGATCGCCGCTTCGACCTCTTCGATCACGTCGTAGATGATGGAGTAGCTGCGGACCTCGATGCCTTCCTGGTCGGCCAATCGCTCGGCGCCGGGCTCGACGGGAGCGCTGAAGGCGATCACCAGGCCCTCGGAGGCGAGCGCCAGGTTGACATCCGCCACAGATACGGGTCCTGCAGCAGCGTGAATCACCTTCACGGTGACCTCTTCATTCGAGAGCTGCTCCAGCGAATCGCGCAGCGCCTCGACCGAGCCCACGACATCGGTCTTGACGATCAGGTTGAGGGCCGACACATTGCCGCGCGAGATCTCGCCGAAGAGCGCGTCCAGGGTCGCCGAGTGCTGGACCTGCGCTTCGCGCGCTTCGCGCGCGCGTCGCGCGCGTACGTAGATGCGTTTCGCTTCACGGTCGTTGTCGACAGCGCGGAAGTTGTCGCCGGCTTCGGCGACATCCTGCATGCCGAGCACGACGACCGGTGTGGACGGCCCAGCTTCGAGGATCCGCTTGCCAACGAAGTCCGTCATCGCCTTG
The DNA here is from genome assembly GCA_965261715.1 of Dehalococcoidia bacterium. Lineage (GTDB taxonomy): Bacteria > Chloroflexota > Dehalococcoidia > Bin125 > Bin125 > Bin125. The sequence continues at coordinate 464,632 of OZ253471.1, read as the reverse complement.
ATTCGGCCCCAGGTCTGACCAACAAGCACGGGGTCGCCCTGCCGCAAGGTGCCTTTCTGGACCAGCAGCGTGGTTTTCGGGCCCTGGCGACGATCGAGCTCCGCCTCGAGGACGACGCCGGAGGCCGCGCGATCGGGGTTGGCGGAGAACTCCGCGATGTCTGCCACGAGCAGCAGGGTGTCAAGCAGGTCGTCCATGCCGTCGCCGCGAGTCGCGGAGACGGATACGAGCGGCACATCGCCGCCGTACTCCTCGATCTGCACGCCGACATCGGCCAGAGCGGCCTTGACTCGGTCGGGATTGATGTTCTCGAGGTCCATCTTGTTCAGGGCGACGACGTAGGGAACGCCGGCCGCGTGAATGTGGCTGATCGCCTCGCGGGTCTGCGGCATCACGCCGTCGTTGGCAGCGACAACCAGGATGGCGATGTCGGTGGCCTGCGCGCCGCGCGATCGCATTTCCGTGAACGCAGCGTGGCCGGGGGTGTCGATAAATGTGATCAAGCGGTCATTGGCATTCGCCTGGTACGCGCCAACTCGTTGCGTGATACCGCCGGCTTCGCCATCTGCGACCTTGGCGTCGCGGATGTGATCGAGCAGCGACGTCTTGCCATGGTCAACATGGCCGAGTACCGCCACGACCGGCGGTCGCAGTCGCAGGTTGGCCGGATCCTCGTCCTCCTCTTCGGGCGCGCCGAGGATGTCAATGGTCGACGGCGCCTCTTGCTCCTGGACCACATCGCCGGCTTCCTCGGGATCGAAGCCGCGATCCATCGCGACGATGGCCGCGGTGCCGTAGTCGAGCGTCTTCGAAACATCCGCCATGATTCCGTTCGTCATCAGGGTCTTGATGATGGTGACGGGTGTTTCATTGAGCAGGTCGGCGAGTTCTCGCACCGTCAAGGTGCGGGGAATCTGGACGCCGCCCTCTGCCTGTGGCGCTGGGGTGGATTGCCGAATCGTTTGTTGTGTCGTCATAGGGTCTCCGAGCCGTGAGTTTGAACGGGTGTTGCGAGAGTTGATGAATTAGTTCGGTGCAGATTGGGCAATCTGAAGCAAGATTTCGTCCGGCGGCGGTTGCCGCAGCGCGCGCGCGAGGAACCGGGGAGTGGACGCGGCAGTGGCCAGGCAATCCGATTGGCGATGAATGTAGGCGCCTCTGCCCGGGTCGCGGGCGGCGAGTGTGACGACGCCGTCGGGGCGGCGCACCACCCGAAGCAGTTCCCGCTGAGGCGCAGACTCACGACAGACCACACAGCGGCGGATCGGTCGATCAGTGGGGCTGACATTGGAGCAAACAGGGGACATCGGCATCTTTCGTACTGCGCGGGGCTGGAACCCGCGTTGTCGACAGACGGGTGAGGAAGCGGCGAACGAGTGGCCTAGCGGTCTTCCTCGTATTCGCTGTACGCGGCGTAGGGATCTTCTTCGAGGCCTTCGTCGCTCTCGTGGTAGCGAGGTCGACGCCGGCGTCGGTCACGTTGTTGCTGTTGTTCCTGTTCGCGGCGCAGAACGTCCTCGGCAAATCGAATCTGCCCATCGTCGCGAGCGGCGGGAGCGAGTTCAACCGCCCGAAGCACGGGTTCGAGTTCCGGCACTTCTTCAACGACTTCTGGTTCGACAACCGGCTGAGGCGTGGGCGCCGGAGCAACTTCCGATGCTGGCAGCGCCAGCGGCGCGTCAATCGCTCGCTCGACTTCTGGAGCAGCGCGAACGGGCTCGGGAGCCGGATCCGGCTCGATCTCAATATCGGCCTGCGGCGCGAATGGTCCGCGGCCTTCAAGTTGCATACGCTCGGCCACGGTCTGCGGCTTGATATCGATGCGGAAGCCGGTCAGTCGCGCCGCCAGCCGCGCGTTCTGGCCCTCGCGTCCAATCGCCAGGCTGAGCTGCATATCGGGAACGGCGCACTCGGCCGTATTCGTCTCGGGGTCGATCCGAACGGCGAGAATCTGAGCCGGGCTGAGCGCATGCTCAACGAAGAGGCGGGGGTCGCGATCCCACTGGATGACATCCACACGCTCGCCGTGGAGTTCATTGACGATGTTCTGGATACGCATCGCGCGCATACCGATGCAGCTGCCGACGGGATCGATTCCGGGTTGCCGCGAAAAGACGGCAATCTTCGTGCGGTGTCCCGCCTCACGAGAGACGCCGCGGATTTCGACCACGCCACGCGTGATTTCCGGGACTTCAAGCTCGAACAAGCGACGGACGAAATCGGGGCGCGACCGTGAAATGACAATCTGCGGTCCCTTGTTGGCGCGCAGGACCTCGACCATGATCGCCTTGACGCGCTGACCGGTGCGGTAGCGCTCCATGCGCACCTGCTCCTGGGCCGGCATGATGGTTTCGGTGTGGTCGCTTAGCTCGACAATGACCTGATGAGGCTCGACGCGTTGGACGTCGCCGCTGAGGATGCCGCCCTCTTCGCCGGAGTACTTGGCGAAGACCGCTTCACGCTCGGCTTCGCGCAGGGCCTGCAACACCACCTGCTTGGCGGTCTGAGCCTCAATGCGGCCGCCGACGTTCTCGATGTCGTGCTTCTCACGCAGGGTCGAGCCGATGTGGACCGAGGCGTCGGACAAGCGCGCGCGCTCCAGCTCAATCTGCAGATCAGGCTCGGAGATGTCTTCTTCGATCTCGACAACTTCGCGCTCGGACCAGACCGACATGCTGCCGTCGAAGCGGTCGATGTTCACGACCACATTGCCGGGCAGTTCGTAGCGACGCTTGACGGCCGCGGCCATGCCACGCTCGACGGCGCTAAAGATGACCTCGTCGTCGAGGTTCTTGTCGGAATGGAGCTGCTTGATGGCCAGCAGAAAGTCGGTTTTCATGGGCAGTCGTCCTGAAGGGAGACCCGGCGAAACGTGATGTCAGTGGATCCGTGCGTGTCGCGCAGGATCAGACAAGGCGGCCCGACCCCCACCCGACATCCGCACTGTTGACTATACACGCCAACTTGAATTCGAAACTGCGAATGCGCGGGACTCGCGGGCCCCAGTATCAAGCGGGTATCAGGCCGAAAGCGACGCCAGGGCATCCTGCGCGGCCTCAACGCCATCCGCCAGGAGAACAGACGACGCTTCGCTGTCCCGTCGCAGTTTGAGCTCGATCTGTCCCTGCTTGAGTCCGCGAGCGCCAATCGTGATGCGAAGCGGAGCGCCCAACAAGTCGGCGTCGTTGAACTTCACCCCGGCCCGCTCATTGCGGTCGTCGGTCATCACATTGAGACCGGCGCCAGAGAGTTCAGTCTCCACATTCGCGACGGCTTCAGCAACGTCATCGCCTCTGCCCAGGGGAACGATATGCACGTCGAACGGCGCCACGGAACGAGGCCAGATGATGCCATGCTCGTCATGGTTGGACTGCACGACGGCAGCCATCAGGCGTTCAACGCCAATCCCGTAGCAACCCATGATCGGTGTGCGGCGTTCACCGTCGGCGTCGAGGAATGTGGCCTGCATGGGTTCTGCGTAGCGGGTACCGAGCTTGAAGATATGCCCGAGCTCGATCCCGCGATGCATTTCGAGCCCGGAACCGCACTGCGCGCAGGGATCGCCGGACTGCGCCATGCCGATATCGGCGACGGTTGCAGCAGTCCAGTCGCGACCGTAGGTAACGTTGCGCAAATGGGCATCTACGCGGTTCGCGCCGGCGACGAGGCCGCCCGCGTCAACGACACTCGGGTCCGCAATCACGCGGACTGGATCGACGCCGATCGGCGAAGCGTAACCCGCGACCCAGCCGACCTGCTCAACCTCTTCCGGTAGAAGCGGACGCGCTTCGGTCGCGTCCAACGCGTTCATCAACTTGAGCTCGTTGACTTCAAGGTCGCCGCGAATCACGGCGAAGATCGGTGCGCCGTCGACCAGGAAAAACGCCGCCTTGGCTGTGGCTTGCGCGGGGACATTGAGGAACTCGGCCAGGCCGGCGATCGTCGTGACGCCGGGAGTTTCAACTTCTTCCAACTGTCCGTCAGTGCCGCTGCCTTCTCCACGCGCGAACTCTGCACGCTCCTGGTTGGCCGCGTACCCACAGGATGGACAGAGGACGATGTTGTCCTCGCCGATCTCGGTGATGAAAATGAACTCCTCCGACTGTTTGCCGCCAATCGCGCCCGAGTCGGCCTGGACCGCCACCACAGGCACGCCGCAGCGCGCGAAGATGTTGTAGTACGCCTGCCGCATCGCGTTGTAGTTGAGCTGGAAGGCGTCGTCGTCAATATCGAAGGTGTAGGCGTCCTTCATGATGAACTCGCGCACCCGAACCAGTCCGCCACGGGGCCGCGGCTCGTCGCGGAACTTGGTCTGCATCTGAAACACGCTCTGGGGCAGTTCGCGATAGGACTGCACGACCTTGCGGAACAGGTCGGTGACCGATTCCTCGTGCGTGGGCGCCAGCACCATCGTCCGGTCGCGGCGATCCTTGAGGTTGAAGAGAACCGGGCCGTAGGAGTCGGCGCGCCCGGACTCTTCCCAGAGCTCACGTGGCTGGATCGCCGGCATCCGCATCTCCTGCGACCCGGCCGCTTCCATCTCTTCGCGAATGATCTGCTCGATCTTGAGCAGCGTGCGCCAGGCCGGCGGCAGGAATGAGTAGACGCCGGCGGCAAGTTGGACGATCAGACCGCTGCGCAGTAGCAACTGATGATTGGCCGAGTCGGCGTCGGCGGGCGCTTCACGCAGCGTGCGGCCAAACAGGCCGGACATACGGGTGACAGGCATAGTGCTATTTCCCAGGTCTCGGTGCTATTGCAGCGACGATATCAGCGGTTGCGTCGAGCGAACCTGCGGAAGCGTTGGCCCAGATCGAACTCGTCCCAGGCCCGGTAACTCAACCAACAAGCCAAAGCCGAACAGACGACCGCGGCGATCATTGAGACGCCGATTCCGACTTCGTCGTCCAATCCCGCCAGCGGGACAAGCGCTCCGCCTCCGATCCCGCCGAGGAACGCGAACGGCGCGGCCCACAGGGCTCCCTGCGCGCGACGGGGAACGCTGAGAGCAATCCAACTCAGCATCGCCAACAACGACCAGGCAGCGACGAAGAGGATCAGGAAGATCACGTTGAAGAGCACTCGTCAACGGTACGATGCGGGTGATTGGTCGCGGGAGAGGACGCAACGATGGCCGAGACGATTGAACTCACCGGCGAGCTGCGCCGGAACCCAACGCGCCCTGTCCGCGTAGGCGATGTGACGATCGGTGGCGGACATCCGATCGTGGTGCAGTCGATGGCCGCGACCAGGACGCAGGACATTGAAGCCACGGTGCGTCAGGTCAAGTTGTTGGAGGCCGCTGGGGCAGACCTCGTGCGAGTGGCCGTTGACTCGCGCAAGGACGTCGAGGCGCTGGCGGTCGTGCGTGAACGGACGTCGGCGCCGCTCTCTGTTGATTTGCAGGAGAACTACCGACTCTGCGTCGAGGTCGCCCCGCACGTCGACAAGATTCGCTACAACCCGGGACACCTCCACCACCACGAGAAGTCGAAATCCGTGCGCGACAAGGTGGCCTTCATCGCCGAAACGGCAGCAGCAAACGACTGCGCAATCCGAGTCGGCGTGAACTGTGGCTCGCTCGATCCGCGGATGCTGGAGCGTTACCCCGACGATCACGTCTCAGCAATCGTGGCCTCAGCATCTGAACACTGCGGGCTGCTGGACGAGTTCGGATTCGACCGCTACGTGGTCTCGCTCAAGGACTCCGACTGGAAACAGGTCGTCGAGGTCAACAAGCAGTTCGCATCGGAGCGCCCTGATGTTCCGCTGCATCTAGGGGTCACCGAAGCCGGCATGCCGCCCGAGGGCGTGATCAAAACCCGAGTCGCGTTCGAGCAGCTCGTCTCGCAGGGCATCGGCGACACCGTCCGCGTCTCGCTAACAGTGCCCTTCGACGACAAAGGCATGGAGATCGAAGTCGCACGAGACATCCTCAGCGACATCGCCGCCGGTCGCTTCCGCTCGGTGCCGCCGCGCTTCGACGAGGGACTGAACATCATTTCTTGTCCTTCGTGCTCACGGGTCGAGAACGAGAAGTTTGTTGATCTCGCGCAGGACGTGAAGAACATGACCGAGTACGCCTCGGAGTACGACATCACCATCGCGGTGATGGGTTGTCGAGTGAACGGTCCCGGAGAGACGGATGACGCCGACCTCGGTCTCTGGTGCGGTCCGCTGGCGGTCAATCTGAAGCGAGGCGAGGAGTCGTTGGGTCACTATCCCTACGACGAAATTCTGCCTCGGCTAAAGCAGGAGCTGGACGTGATCATCGCTGCTCAAGCCAGCCGCAGTTGATGGGCTCGAGATCGCTTGATGCGTGAAGGCGTACCTAAGTTGTCTTGGAACGGTGTCACGCGGGACAAGCTGTGGCGGCATGGGCTGACGATCGACGATGTCCTGGACGTGGCCCACGACCGGCCGATCCTGATTCATCAGGATGCCAGGTTGGAGCCGGAGCCTGATGGGATTGCTCGCAGACGGCCCGACCGACGCCGGCTGATCGGAACGGATCGCGGCAACCGGCTATTGGTCATCGTGATTGAGTATCCTGACGAAGACGGGATGTCACACATCGTCACCGGGCGATTGGCAGGAGATCGAGAGCACGCCGAATACCATCAACGGCGTCGCAGACGGTAAGTCATGAGCACTGAAACAACCGGACCGACCGCGGAAGAACTCGAAGAGAACGGTGAAATCGACTGGGACAACGCGGTCGAGCTTGAGTCACCATTCGGCCCAGATGCTGAAATCTGGGGCAGTCCGTGTGTGGATTTCAATCCCGCTGAACTGAAACTCCTCCTGGCCGCTTGTCAGCTGGCAGAGGAAGATTCTCTCGATTTCATCAAGCGAGCGGCAATGGACCGGATTGCACGGGTACTCACAGAGCGCCCAGACCTGACACCATCCGCTGCAGCAAGCGGCTCCTAAGCTTCGAACAACTCGCCGTCGAACCGATCAATCGTCGTAAACCCCTCCACCGGGCCTCGCTTGAGCCTGGTCAACTGCTTGACCGGCTTGCCGATTGGCAGGAATGCGCAAACGGCGTAGTGGTCGGGCAGGTTGAGCAGTTCCTTGAGTTCCGGCTCGTTGGCGATCGGGATTGTGGTCAGTGTGCCACCGAAGCCTTCGTTTCGGGCCATCAGCAGCAGGCTCCAGACGAACGGGTAGATCGATGCTCCCGAAATCACGCCGACGCGGTCCAATTCCTTATCGACCGACGCCACAACACTCAGGTCGACGCAAATGCCTAGCAGCACAGGCGCGTCGATGTATGGGTCCATCAGTCGTCTTGGCGTTGGAACACTGGCCGCCGACTCGTCGGTCACGACCGATGGGAATGCCGCATTCCACGGACCTTCGCCGGCCTGCTGCATCGCCACGTATCGCTTGGCCGGACGCTCCGCCGACTTCGCGATGCTGGCGCGAATCTCCGGGTCTCGCACGACGATCACGTGCCAGCCCTGGCGATTGCCGCCCGATGGGGCGAAGCGCGCATGCTCGAGCATCCGAGCGATGACCTCGTCCGGCACCGGATCGTCAGTGAACCGTCGCGCGGCGAAGGTGGTGCGGATGACCTCGGTGATGTCCATGTCGGCTCCTACAGTGAAATAACTCCACACGTGAGTATTGGGCCAGTCTTTGGGGAGTCTACGTGAGCGTCCTCGAAGCGATCGTCCTCGCCGTCGTCCAGGGACTGACCGAGTTCCTGCCGATCTCGTCGAGCGGGCACCTCGTCCTGTCGCGCTGGCTGTTCGGCTGGGACGATCCTGGGCTCGACTTCGATGTCGCGGTGCACATCGGAACACTGGCCGCGATTCTCTGGGCGTTCCGCCGCGAACTGTGGAGCCTCTTGATCGGACTGCGCAGGGATGACGGCTCTGTCGAAGGCTTGAGACCGAAGCGACTGGTTTGGCTCGGACTGCTCGGTACGATTCCGATCGTCATCGTCGGTGGCTTGCTGTACGAGTCGCTTGAGTCCGAGTTGCGAGACGCCACGACAGCAGGCGCGTTCCTTTTGGTAACTGGACTCTTGATCGCGGGTGCTGAGTGGCGAATTCGACGCGCGACGACTACTAAGGCAATCGGTGAGTTGAATCAGCGAAGCTCGGTGGCGATTGGGATCGCTCAATGCTTCGCGATCCTGCCGGGCGTCTCTCGATCCGGGATGTGCATCGTGGCCGGAATGGCGCTCGGCCAATCGCGCGAGGCCGCAACGCGCTGGGCATTCTGGCTGTCGATGCCGGCGCTCGCAGGCGCCGGGGTGCTTGCCGTCGCTGCGCTCGTTGACGAACAGGATCCGGTCGACGCAACGGCCCTGATCGTCGGCGCTGTCGTTTCATTCGTCACAGCGCTGATCGCGATTCGAGCCCTGCTCTGGGTTGTCCGTGGGCGGTCGCTGGTTCCGTTTGCCGTCTATTGCGCGGTGGCTGGGATCGCGGTGCTGATTGCGCGGGCTAGCGGACTCTAGGAAGGTCCTGACCAATCCTTGTCAGTGGCCGACCGACCCCCCCCTTCAGCCTTCGGCAGCTTCCCCCGCCGAGGGGGAAGCAGGGATCTGAGCTCTCCAGATCATTTAGGGCCGGACGCCGTAGAGCGGCTTCTGTTCCAGTTCGTAGGGCAGCACCTTGTAGGCCCGCTCGACGAACTGCTGTAGGTAGCTGCGCGTGGCTCTCGGATCGATGATCTCTTCGATGCCGAAGGTCTCGGCCGTTCGGAAGACGTTGCGCAGCTTGCGCAGGTCCGCCTCGATCTCCTCACGCTTGGCAGCGGGATCCGGAGCGTTGGCGATCTCGCGTCGGTAGGCCGCGTCAACGCCGCCCTCGATCGGGATCGAGCCCCACTCGCCCGAGGGCCAGCCGAGCCGGTAGTTGAGCCGTGTTGGATTGCCGGTCGCCATGCCTGCCATGCCGTAGCACTTGCGGATCACGATGGTGAGCTGCGGCACCGTCGCCTGCAGCCCGACCCACATCGCTCGCATCCCCGACCGCAGCGTTCCTTCTTGCTCTGCCTGCTCGCCGATCATGAAGCCCGGCACGTCGACCAGGTAGACGATCGGAATATGGAAGTAGTTGCACAGCTCGAGGAAATGGGTTTGCTTGTCCGAACCGTCGCGGTCGAGCGCGCCGCCATTCTTGAGCGGATTGTTCGCGACGATGCCGATCGGCAGGCCATCGACGCGCGCGAATCCCGTAATGATCGACGTGCCCCAGTGCGGCTTGACCTCGAAGAAATCGCCGCCGTCAGTCACCGAGCAGATCAGCTTGTGCATCGAGTACGGCCGCCGCGTGTTGCGCGGAACGAGGTCGATCAGCGCTTCGCCTGCGCCCTCAGGCGCTTCGACAATCGGCGCAGCCGGCGGAAGCTCGTTCACGTTGTCGGGCAGATAGGAAAGCACGGAACGAATCTGGCGGAATGCGTCGTCTTCGTCCTCGGCCTCGTTGTCAATGCAGCCCGACGTGTGGACATGCACTCCCGACCCACCCAACGACTCGTTGGTCACATCATGGCCGATGCCCCGCTTAACTACCGGGGGGCCGGCCGCGAACATCGCCGAGCGCCCTTTGGTCATCACGCTCCAATGGACCATCATCGCCCGTCCCGACGGTCCACCCGCAATCGCACCCAGCACTGCACCCAGGACCGGTACGTTTTGCATCGCCTCGATCGAGGTGACGAACGAACGCCCCGTGCCCGACCCGTTGGGCAGATAGGTCGTGCCCATCTTCTTGGTCGCGCCGACATTGGCGCCGGCGCCGTCGATCAGCAGGATCAGCGGGACGCGATACTCCAGCGCCAACTCTTCACAGAATCCGCCCAGCCCACCCTTGGAGCGCTGCATTGGGAAGAGCGCCGATCCGCCCTGGATCGTGAAGTCCTCGCCGCCGATTGCGACCGTGCGTCCGTCGATCTTGCCCAATCCCATCACGTAGGAAGATGGCGTGAAACCGACCAGCTCGCCTTCCTCGTATTCGCCGAGACCAGCCAAGGCGCCGACCTCGTGGAAGGAACTGGGATCGAGCAGGCCCTCGATCCGTTCGCGCACCGTGAGCCGACCCAACCGATGCTGCCGCTCAATCCGGTCAGCCGTGCCTCCGCGACCGGACAGCTCGGTGCGATGCCGTAGTTCCTCAACCTCGGGTTCCCAGACCATGACTAGCTCCAGACCTACGCCTACGATGGGCTGAGTCTACGTTGCGCCCAATTGCCAGCCGAGGGTCTCTCGCAATGACATCACGACGAGAATTCCGCAACCGCCTGCACGAACAGCTCGCTCGTCGCACGGCACGCGACGCATTCCGCGCCGTGACGGCCAGCGAAGCGCCGGTCAGCGTGAATTGCGATCCCTGCGAAGAGGAATTCTCGTCGACCAGCGAGGACGCTCTACGCGACGAACTTGAGGCCCATTACAAGACCGCTGCACATCGTCGCGCGACCCAACTACCCGTGAACAAGCAGCGCCAGGGCAACTGACCTCCACTTCCGTCATACCCGCGCAGCGCCGCGGATACGACGAATCTCGCAGCTTTGAGAGGCTCATCTACCCTGCACGGGCTTGAGCAATCGACGAATTGTCGGCTGAGTCTGAGGTCGGAGCGGAACATATGACTATGGCGCTGGACGGATTGAGGGTCCTTGACATCTCGGAGGGACTGGCCGCTCCGTTTGCCGCGAAGCTGCTCGGCGACCTCGGCGCGGACGTGATCAAGCTGGAGCCGCCACAGGGTGACGTCGCCCGCCGAAGAGGTCCGTTCGCCGGATCGGAAGACCCGGAGGCTTCGGCTCCGTTCCTCTATGCCAACACCTCCAAGCGCAGCGTCGTCATCGATACGTCCAACCCGGACGATCTCACACTGCGGGCCTATCTACTCCAACAAGCTGACGTCGTGATCTCGCATGAGACTGAACCAAGCCTGGCAGCGAGCGGTCTCGGATATGAACAATTGTTCGCGCGCAATCCGAAGGCAATCCTGACGACGGTGACCGGCTTCGGCTCCGACGGGCCTTACGCCGACTGGCAGTGGAACCATCTCACGGCTGGCGCGTTGGGCGGTTTTGTCCACCTGTGCGGACGCGAACATCGTGAGCCGCTGCAACTAGGGGCAGCTGTCCAGGAAACGCTGGCCGGCGCCTACGCCGCAGTCGCAACATTGATCGCGGTCCATGCAGCGCGGGAACATGGTCGCGGCGACCATGTCGATGTTTCTGTGATCGAGGCGGCAATCAACGCCTGTCTCCTGCTCGTCCAGCGATACGAATACTCTGGTGACAACGGTCTGCGACGCGCTGACATCGGCCCGGCGCCCTCTTTCATTCTGCCCACATCTGACGGTTATGTCGGCGCAAACGTCCTAACCCAGGCTCAGTGGGAGATGATGTGCCAGTTCTTCGGCCGGCCGGAATTGATCGCAGATCCACTGTTCGCTGACGGCTGGTCTCGGATGGCCAACTCCCGTGAACTGGCGACCGAGCTCGCCAATCTGACACGGCTGCGCACAGCCGAGGATGTCTTCCACGACGCACAGGCGTGGCGTATTCCGTTTGGGTTGATTCCGACGCTCCCTGACGTGCTCAATCTCCTCCCCCATCGTGAGCGCGACTTCTTCCTTGAATTCGAGCATCCCCACGCCGGTCGCGTGCGGATGCCGGGCATCCCCTGGATGTTCGGCGACGAGCGCCCGACCGGCTCACCAACGCCTCTGCTCGGTGAGAACTCGAGTGAGGTCAAATCGGACGTGGAATCCGTCTGGCCTGCGAGCGTGGCGGACTCAACCGTCGCGAACGGCGCAACGGGTGATGCGCCCAAACGTCCGCTCGAAGGTCTGCGGGTCATCGACCTGTCGATGTTTATGTCCGGTCCAATGACTTCATTGGTCTTCGCCGACGCCGGAGCGGATGTGATCAAGGTTGAATCGGTGCAGCGTATCGATGGCTGGAGGGCCACCGGGTCGTCCGATGATTTCTGGTGGGAGTGGGCGCCATCGTTCAACTGGGTCAACCGAAACAAGCATGGGATCACACTGAACCTGACCGATGCTCGCGGCTCCGATGTGATCCGCCACATGGTCCGCGACGCCGACATCCTGGTCGAGAACTACACACCGCGCGTGATGGGCAACTTCGGCCTGAGCTACGAAGAGCTGCGCAAAATCAATCCCGAACTGATCATGATCTCGATGCCCGGCTTCGGTCTGACCGGCACCTGGTCGCATTACACCGCCTTCGCCAATACGACCGAGCAGATGTCGGGACTGCCGCATCTGACCGGCTACCCCGACGACCAACCGATCTTCAGCGGCACGACCGGCGGCGACCCTCTGGCCGGCGTGATGGGAGCGCTGGCGCTGCTGTCTGCGATGGAGCGGCGACGGCGGCTTCACGCTCAGGGCGAACCCGGTGGATGCCACATCGACCTCTCACAGACCGAGACCGCAACCTCGTTTACCGGCGCCGAAGTGACTGCCTATGCGATCTCGGGCGAGGATCCGGGACGAGTGGGCAACTATCACCCACGGGTCGCACCGCACAACACCTACCCCTGCCGGGACGACAGCTGGATCGCCATCGCGTGCGAGACCAACGAGCAATTCGCCGATCTCGCGCGCTTCATGGATCGCACAGATTGGATTCAGCGTTATCCGACCTTTGAGGACCGCGATTCCGCTCGCGAAGAGATCGACAGAGCGATCGCCGACTGGACGCGCGACCGCGAAGCGGATCTGCTCATGCGCGAGCTACAGGGTCTGCCAGTCACTGCTGGAGCTGTCTATCACGGTCTCGCGATGCTTGACGATCAGCACCTGGCATCGCGCAACTTCTTCATCCAGCAGCATCACCGCTATGCGGGCGCGAAGAGGTATCCGTTGCAGCCGTACCAGTTCGCCAACTGGGACGGCCCCGAGGAGGATCGGCCTTCGCCCACGCTTGGCCGAGACACACGTGAGGTACTCGCCCGTTTAACGGCACTAACCAAAGAAGAGATCGACCAAATGGAAGCCGACGACGTGATCGGCACAATTCCACTGGCGGAACGCGGCGACTAGCCTGAAACCCGTTGGGACCAACCCTGCTATCCAAACCGGCCGTCATCTGCGGCTTCGGTGTTGAGAGGAGCGCGAGATGCGCTTGGCCAGTTTTTCGTTCGAAGACCGTGTGAGTGTCGGCGTGGTCGTCGGCGACGAAATCGTCGACCTCTATCTGGCTGCGCCGGACGCGCCGCACGACATGTGCGATTTCCTCGCGATGGGCGAGGACGCGCGGATCATGGCGGAGATGGCCGTTGAGCGCGGCGGCAATCGGCGTCCGCTCTCCGACGTCCACCTGCTCTCGCCGGTGCCGAACCCTAAGAAATTCCTCGCCGTCGGTCTGAACTACGCCGACCACATCGCCGAGACCGGCGCCGAAACGCCGCGCTACCCAACCATCTTCACCAAGCAGGTCAGTTGCGTGAATGACCCCGGCGGCGGCGTGCAGATTCCGCTGGCCTCCAGGGCCGTCGACTACGAAGGTGAGCTAGGCATCGTCATCGGCGAGACCTGCCGCCACGTCTCGGCTGCCGACGCGGCCAGCGTGATTGCCGGCTACACGATCGTCAACGACGTCTCCGTGCGCGACTTCCAGAATCGCACCCGACAGTTCACGATGGGCAAGTCATTCGACACCCACGGCCCGATTGGTCCCGTCATCGTCACCGGCGACGAACTCGGCGACCCGCACACGCTGGACATCCAGACCAGCGTCAACGGCGAACTGCGCCAGAACTCAAACACGAAGCACCTGATCTTCAACTGCTACGACATCATCGAGTACGTCACCCAGGCGATGACGCTTGAGCCGGGAGATGTGATCGCAACCGGAACCCCATCAGGTGTCGCCGCAGCGATGACACCGCCACGCTGGCTGGTCGCAGGCGACACGGTCTCGATCACGATCTCAGGGATTGGGACGTTGGAGAATCCCTGCGTCGCGGAGACAATGCCCTCGCACGACGAGGAGCACCACTAGGAATCCTCTGAATAACTCATGATTCCCCTCTCCCCCCCCTTGCGGGGGGAGATGTCACGGAGTGACAGAGGGGGGTCCTCCGCCAGCGACCAGATAGGCCTTGAGATGGGAAGCCCCCCCTCTGCCTTCGGCATCTCCCCCGCAAGGGGGGCGAATGGGACTTATTCAAAGGTCTCCGCGAGGGGGGAGCGGAGTTATTCAGAGCGTTTCTAGGATCGGGACCGGTCCGCGACAGGTGGAGCGTCCGGTCTCTTACGCTTCCAGACAATGCAGCGGACCCGGTGGGCGTCGACATCGAACTCCGGCTCGTGTTGGCCGTTGTCGCGTAGCTCCTGCCGGGCGATCAGGAGTCCAACGCCGTAGCGTTGGACCAGGTTGAGGACTCGCATCGCCTCGGCCAGGTTGGGGTTGCGATAATCGACGAGACTAGGCTGGCCGAAGTTGCCAACCGTGATATTACCTGAGGGGCCGCCGGGGCTGGTGATTTCAATTCGGTCGTCGTACCAATACACATGGATCGGCGCGTTTGTGCCCTCGTAGGCGCGATGCATAATCGCATTGTTGGTTAGCTCCTCCAACGCTCGAATCGGGTAGTCGGGATATCGACGTTCGGTCGGCCCGCTTCTGAAGTCGACTGCTACCCGGTTGTGTGCGCGCAGATGCAATCCGAGCTCTCTGGTCAACTGCTTCAGATCGCCTTGGCAGACGGCGGAGTCGAGGATTGGGTCGGTCAGGTCCTCGCCGCCGATGCGGAGGAATTGGATGTACGCGCCGGGCACATGGTGTTGTGGATCGTCAGCGAGTACCAAGAGGCCGGTCATCGTTGGGCGAGGATCGTGGAGGGAGACGATCATGCGAAGCGCGGCCAGTCGTTCTTCCAGACTACGATCGTTCGCCGCCAAGACCTCGCGGCTGAACGCCGCCGGCAGATAGTCCTGCTCGAACCGTCGTAGGTTAAAGTCCTCGAGCCGCGCCCCGGGCACCGGCAAGATGTCGTAGTGCGCGTCGTTCAGCTTGCGCCGCTCGTTGAGGATGCGTTCGTCCTGAGCGCTCGCCAGACCGCGACGCGGGCCGATCCGCACCCAAATCCGGCCGGCGTAGCGCACCGGCGGCGAATCGGACGGCCAGACGGTAATGGATGCAACTTCTCCGCCAGACAACGTGTGCTTGTCCACTGAGATCGTCGGCTGGGGCAGAATGTTGCCGTCGGTTTTCATGTCGGCGAGGGTGGCCAGCACCTGCTCGGAGATCGTCATTCCCGACGGCGATCCGTCGTCCTCCAGCCCCAGGAACACGACTCCCGGCCGGGCGTGGCCCTGGACATCGTTGGCGAAGGCACAGATGGATTCCCGGATTCGCTCGCGCGCAGAGCCGGCGAGGACCGACTTGCGCTCAATCAATTCCGACTCCATGTCGGTCATCAACGCCTCAAATTCGGCGTTCGTGTAACCGTCAGGCATGATCTCACTCTACTTCGCCAACGCCTCAGCGACCGGCGGCCACATCCGAGCGAACGCTGGGATGCTTCCCGGCGGTGTTGGGCGAGCTGTGTAGAAGCGACCTCCAGGCCTCGTGTAGAGCTGGATCAGGATTGGACCCTCTGCGGCGAGCAGTTCGTCGATTGCCGCGTCGAACTCTTCGGCGTCTCCAAATGAGGCGGTTTGAGCGTAGCCGGCGCCTTCGGCCATCCGCGCGAAGTCGACCAGGGTCTGCGACGGCAGTGGTTGCGAGCCGCTGGTCTCGTAGACGCCGTTGTGGACCACGATGTGCACGAAGTTCTTGGGCGCGGCGCCCGCGACTGTGCCCAACGACCCGAGCTGCATCATCAGCGAACCGTCGCCGTCGATCACCCAGACATCGCGATCCGGCCGCGACAACGCGACGCCGAGTCCCAGCCCCGAAGCGCCGCCCATGAATCCCAGCACGGGCAGGTTGAGGTCGCTCGGCGATTTTTCTCGCCAGACGCCATTGGCGGTCATCGTGCCGACGACGACCTGATCGTCGCGGCGGCGGGCGAGCACATCGAGCGCAGACTCCACGGACATCCGCTGCCTGCTGTTGTTGTCCTGCTTGTCCTGATTGTCCTGACTTTCGTGGTGGTCGGTCATGATGTTGACACTCCTACCAGCAGGGCGACCGGCCCGTTGCGCTCGGCGGCCTGGTCGAAGGCCTTGGCGATGTAGTGCAAGTCGTCGGGTCCGTCGAGCAGATGCGAGGGAATGTCGAGCGTCTCGAGCAACGGTCGACATAGCCGGACCATCGAGGAACCGTCTTCTTCTGGCTCCAGCTCCGGATCGCGTCCGAGCAGGCCGATCAGCAGGACGATCGGCAATCGACCATCCAGCGCGACGCCGCGCAGGTTGTTCACGCAGGCGTACAGGCCGGCGTGCTGAATCTGCATCATGGGGCGCCGACCGCCGATGATCAGTCCGGCCGAGACGGCAACGGCCTCGTCCTCGGTTGAGCAGTGGACCGTGCGAATCTCGTCGTCGGCCATCAGCAGGTCGAGCACCGTACGCTGATGCGTGTCGGGTACCAGGACGACATCCTGCACGCCCGCCTCGCGAATGGCCGACAGGAACAGGTCTGCCGGAATCGACTGCGCCGTCATAGGCTGCCTCCAACTTCGCAACTACTGAAGCTGCTCAAACTGCTGCACGACTCCATCGCCGAACGCCATGAATGATACCGACGACCTGTCAGAAGACCGCGAGGACTCGACCGAAGATGCGGCTGAAGGGCTGCCGCACGAGAATCCGAACCGCCCACGGGAATACCACGGAGCACGAACCGTCATTGCCGGAGCGGGAGTGGTGATCGCGGTCGCGGCGGCGCTCTGGCTGACGCTGTTGCAACCGTCGGGCGGTGGCGACGGCGGAGTCGTCGACCTGCCGGCCTGGCTGCCGACCAACGGTCTCGAAGTTGGCTCGAACATCGGACAGCTCGCGCCCGATTTCGATCTGGAAACCGTCAACGGCAGTCGATTTCGCCTCTCCGACTGGCGCGGTCAGCCGGTGTTGATCAACTTCTGGGCATCGTGGTGCGGTCCCTGCCGACGCGAAGTCCCAGCGCTGATCCGCGCGCAGGGAGCCCTCGCCGAAACAGGGTTTACCGTCGTCGGTGTCAACATCGAGGAATCGACATCGGTGGCGCTGAGCTTCATCGACGAGTTCGGCGCTGACTACGCAATCCCCATGGACTTCGACGGAGCAGTCTTCCGTGCCTACGGTGGCGGAGGTCCAAGCGGCCCACCGCGATCGTTCTTCATCAATCCAGACGGCGTCATCGTCCGCATCTGGGCCGGTCAGGCGCCCGATGAGCTCGTCGAGCAGCACACCACGGAATTCGCCGAAGTCTATGCAAGCCATCAAATCGGGCAGCTGCCAGGGGTCAAGTCCCCGCCTGCGGTCGTAGAGGACGAGGATCTGCCGGTCGGCGTAGAGGTCGGCGCGATCGCTCCCGACATGCTGCTCTCGCCCCAGGCCGGTGGCGAATCCCTCTGGCGTTTGAGCGATCTTCGCGGCGCAGCCGTCACCATCGCCATCGTGCCGCCCGGCTGTATGCGTTGCGGTCGGGCCGTTGGCACGGAAGACGATGCGAGCCAAGGCTCGATCATCCTGCTGGGCGGTTCGGGCGATGACCAGGGCACAGAGCGACTTGAACTCGCCTGGTCGCGCGAGGTCGGCCGACTCTATGCGCCGAGCGGCGATTTACAGTTGATAGAGATAGATGCCCGCGGGGTGATCGTCAGCATTTCAGGAATGCTCGAGTAGCAGATCAACCAGACTGCGAGGTGCGCGATGGCCGAGTTTCGCACGATCATTGACAGCCGATTTGAAGAGTTTGCTCACTGGAGCGATCCCGACGCTGGCTTGGAAGCATTCTGCGCGATCCATTCGACCGCGCTGGGTCCGGCCATCGGCGGCACCCGCTGGCAGCCGTACGCAGACCACGATGCGGCAATGGCCGACGTGCGACGGCTGGCGGAAGCGATGACGCTGAAGTCCTCGGCGGCGAGATTGCCTTTCGGCGGCGGCAAAGCGGTCGTGATCGGCGACCCGTCGGCTAAGACCGAAGCGCAGCTGCGCAGCTACGCGGAGTTCATCAACCACTTCGAGGGTCGCTTTCTCACCACGACCGACGTCGGAACGACCACCGATGAGATCGATCAGGTCTCACAGTGGACGCCCTACGTCGTCGGGACATCGCCCGAACTCGGCGGTTCAGGCGACACGTCGGCGCTCACGGCAGTGACCGTCTTGAGCGGCATCTACGCGACGCTGGAGGCGCTCGACGGCGACCCGAGTCCGAGCGGTCGAAACATCGTGGTCGTCGGTGTGGGCAAGGTGGGATCAAAGGTCGCGCGTTCATTGGCCGAGGCCGGCGCTCGCCTGATGGTCGCCGATATCCGCGCGATTGCCGCGGGCGTGTTGGCAGCCGAAATTAGGGCGCGAACGGTGTCGGTCGACGACGCCTATGTGACGCCTTGCGACCTGCTGTCGCCCAATGCCCTGGGCGGGGTGTTCACCGAGCAATCAATCCAGGCGCTCCAATGCCGCGCGATCTGCGGCGGCGCAAACAACCAGCTTGCCCGCGACCCAGAAGATGCTGAGCTAATCGCAGAGCGAAGCATCCTCTACGCGCCCGACTATGTCGTCAACTCCGGTGGAGTGATCTCTGTCGCGCAAGAGGTCGCCGGCTGGAGCTACGAGGAGTCGGTCGCGCACGCCGAGGGCGTTTTCGAGACCACGCGAGAGATCTTCGCGCGGGCGGAGCGTCGCCGAATAACCACGGCGAAGGCCGCCCGAGATTTCGCGTTGGCCCAGATTCCAGCGCCTATCTCCTGACCTCCCTCCTCTGCCAGACTTGCCCGATCTGACAAACGGTTAACATGCTGGGGAAGAACCTGGAGCAACCGCAGGAGTTCCCTCATGTCCCTCACCGTTCACGGTATTCCCGTCATTGACATCGACTCTCACTACACCGAGCCGCCCGACCTCTGGACCTCGCGCGCACCGGCCAAGTACAAGGACGCCGTGCCCCACATCGTGGTCAACGATGAGGGCAAACAACGCTGGCAGGTCCTGGACGACATCGACTTCGGCCCGCCCGGATTCACCGTCATCCGCGAGGATGGCCAGAAGGAATACGGCACCATCTCGCTGAGCTCGTTCGACCAGATGAGCAAGGCGGCGACCGAGCCGAAGGCGCGGCTCAAGCTGCTCGATCAGCTCGGCATCGCTCAGCAGATTGTCTACCCGAACGTCGCCGGGTTTGGCTCTCAGAACTTCGTCAAGATCGAAGACTCCGAACTGCGCAACGTCTGCTGCACCGTCTACAACGATGCGGTCGCCGAGTTCCAGGACGAAGGCGCAGGCCGGCTCTTCCCGCAGGGTTTGGTGCCCTTCTGGGACATTCCCGCGGCGGTTAAGGAGTTGCAGCGGATCAAGGATCTCGGCATGACCGGGATCACCATGTGCGACACACCGGAAGCGTTCGGTCTGCCCTACCTCGGCGACCCGGCCTGGGACCCGTTCTGGGATACCTGCCAGGACATGGGCATGCCGGTCAACTTCCACATCGGCGCCGGCGCCGGCGTCGCCGACAAGCTGCTCTGGCCGGGCTACGGTCCACAGCGGCGCCTGGCGATGATCTCGATCGGCCTGTTCATCACCAACTTCAAGGTGGTCATGAATCTGATCTTCAGCGGACTCTGCGAGCGCTACCCAAACCTGAACTTCGTCTCCGTCGAGTCCGGCATTGGCTGGATCCCCTTCCTGCTCGAGGCAATGGACTACCAGTTCGAAGAGACCGTCCCGACCGAGCGCGAAGGCCTGTCGATGAAGCCGTCGGAATACTTTCGCCGCCAGATCTTCGCCTCGTTCTGGTTCGAGGACTTCGGCCCGCGCGCGGCGATCGCCGAAATCGGCGAAGACAACGTCATGTTCGAGACCGACTTCCCGCACCCGACCTGTCTCTACCCACGGGCGCAGGAGCACATCACCGAAGTGCTGACTGACCTCGACGAAGGCATCCGCGAGAAGGTCCTGCGAACAACGGCAGAGCGCATCTACCACCTGCCGCCGCCGCCGGCCTCGATCTACGAGAGCGCCGCAGCGGGCGCGTAGACGAACGCCTCCGGGTGTTTCTTTGCTCCCCATCGCAAGGGGAGTTCCCGCGTTGCGGGTGGGGGCGGCTGTCTCGGGAGGGACCCCCTCAGCCCCCCGTTCAAGCCGGGGCAGGCTTTCGGCAGCTCCCCCTGCGAGGGGGAGCGTTTTCTCTACCCTCCTTCGAGATCGATGCCGGTAACTCAAAGCAGAAATGGAGACTCAACATGCCAGGACGACTTGAAGACAAGGTCGCCATCGTCACAGGAGGCGGAGCCGGGATGGGCGCTGCGGAGTGCCGGCTGTTCGCCCGCGAGGGCGCGGCGGTCGTGATCGTCGACCTCTACGAAGAGGGCGGCCGTGAGGTCGAGGAGCAGATCCGGTCCTCAGGCGGTATCGCCAACTTCGCCAGGATGGACGTCACCGCCGAAGAGGAGTGGAACGCGCTGCTCACGTCCACACTCGAGTCACACGCGGGCCGGCTCGACGTGCTGGTCAACAACGCAGGTCTGTCGTCAACCTCCGAGGACGACCCCAATTCGACCGAGGGTTGGCACCGGATCATGAATGTCAACGCGACCGGCGTCTTCCTGGGTACCAAACTGGGCTCGGCGGCGATGCTGGCCGCCGGCAACGGCGGCTCGATCGTCAACATCTCCTCGATCTACGGCTTCGTTGGCTCGGACACCGGTCACCCGGCCTACCACGCGTCAAAGGCAGCCGTGCGCAACTTCTCCAAGGCGATGGCGGTGCGGCTGGGACCAGAAGGAATTCGCGTCAACACCGTTCACCCCGGCTTCATGCCGCCGATGCGATCCAGCATCGGCATGTCGGATGAGGCGCGAGAACGTCTGGTGCGAGCAATCCCAT
Source organism: Dehalococcoidia bacterium (assembly GCA_965261715.1). Taxonomy (GTDB): domain Bacteria; phylum Chloroflexota; class Dehalococcoidia; order Bin125; family Bin125; genus Bin125. The sequence continues at coordinate 443,648 of OZ253471.1, read as the reverse complement.
TGCGCCGCACCGGCGAGGTCGACGAGGTCGCCAATGGCGTCCTGTTCCTCGCCTCCGACGAATCGTCATATGTGACGGGCGCCGAGCTCAAGGTTGACGGCGGCTTCCTGGCACGATAGGAATGTATCGGTATCGTGTTGGAACGCATCGGCTGGGGGTGTCCCAGCCCGTTGACAGTCGCCAAGCGCGTTGGCAGAGTGTCGAGAGCGTATTCGTTAGCCGAGCGCAAAATCGGTTAACGCGAGCAAAACCGATGCGGCGACTTCGTCAGGCCGCGATAAACTATTGTCAACTAACTCCCACCAAGGCGGGCGTGGGTAAAGGAGGAGCCGGGAATGCGAACCATCCTGTTTGAAAGCGCAACGAGGCGGTGGGTTCTGGGCGTCGCGCTGTTAGCCGGTCTGGCAACCCTGTTGGTCACGCTGGCGCCTTCTGCCGGCGCTCAAGACAATCCTTCGCCCCCGCACTGGTTCTGGGGACTCAATCTGCATTCGTATGTAGGCGACCAGATCGTCGCGGTCAATCAAGACGGCACAGAAGTCGATTCCGTCACTGTAGACAGTGAAGGCAGTTGGTCGCTCTACATCAGCACAGACGACGCGAGGACGGTCACGCTCAGCCTGATCACCGATTCGGGCACGCGTCAAACAGACCCACTCGATGTGATCCAGGGCGAATTCGACGCTCAAGGTCTGTCAATCACCGACTTCAAGCACAGAGTCGCTGACGAGATCTCGGAAACCGATGAGACGATCAACGTCAGGATCATCGCCCGGCGAGCGGACGATGGCCGGATCGAATTCGGCATGCGAGGGCCTGATGGCGCGGATATTCTGCCTCCGTCTCGCTTCTTCCCGAACGGTGGTCCTGGACATAGCCGCTGGTTGCGGAGCACGGTGATCGACTTCGGCGATGGATTCGAAGGTCGAATCATCGCTCGATACGTCGAGGCCGATGGTCGAACCGAGTTCGGATTCCGAATCGCGGGCTACGACGACATCTTCCCGCGAGCCCGCTTCTTCCCGGCGGCCGGCCCGGACCACAACCGCTGGCTGAGAAGCTCGGAGATTGCGATTGGTCTACCGCAGTAGCTTCACTCGTCTTAGGACGTTCAAACAACCCGCGCCTAGTGGCGCGGGTTGTTTGGTTTTCGCCGCAAGCAGACTGCTGAAAAGTCATCGGCTCTCGAATCCGTCATTCCTGGCTTGACCAGAAATCCATGCTCCATATCTGGTCAGCCCTGGATTCCTGCGTTCGCAGGAATGATGAACAGGGACGATCAGCGCTCGGACGCGGATTCTTCCGCAACCTGCTAGACCCGCTTCTGCTCCGACGCTCGCGCGGCCGGGTGTGTCCTGGGAACGATCATCGTCGCGACTCTGCGCACGAGTCTCTCCAGGGGCGTCCGGCGCTTGGCCGGCAACCTGAGCATCAAGCACAACAGGGCAGAACCAGCCCAGAGTGCTGCGCACGTGTAAAACGCGACCGAGTAAGAACCCAATTGGTCGTACGAGAAGGCAACCAACACAGGCGTCACCGCATTGATTCCCATCGCCACCGGAAAGCCGATACTCCGCACTGCGCCGAGGTAGCGTCGGCCAAAATACTCGGCCCAGAACATGTCCTGAATCGGAATATTTCCGCCGATCCCCAGACCCATCACGGCCAACGCGCCGGCAATGATCCACCAGTCACCCGTCGGCGCTGCATTGATCACCAGCACAAAGCCGGCCGCCCCGATTAAGAACGAAACAAATCCGACCACACGGGTATCAAAGCGGTCGAGCGCCCATCCCCACGGTGGCTTGGTCACCATTGAGAGCAGCGAGAACGCAGCGACAGCTCTGGCCGCTTCGCCGGAGCTGAAGCCATGCTCGCGCAGAAATAACACCCCATTCAGCAGGATCGCAAAGATGCCGACGACGGAGATGCCGAAAATCAGGACAATCAGATAGAAGCACCTGGTGCGCAGGGCTTCACGCCGGGTGAGCGAGGTCACCTCGTCGCGGTCGGCTGCTTCGATCTGCTCATTGGTGAGCTGCGCGGCCCCGCCATCGGGGATCAGGCCATGGTCCTCAGGCCGGCGGCGCATGAGCAGGGCGGCGGGGATAAAGATGACCGCGAAACAGACCGCCAACACGATCCACGCGTTTCGCCATCCCAGCGGTGCGATCAGGAAATCTGCAGCGAACGTCGGCCAGAAGAACCCAGCCATCGAGACGCCCATCGAAGTCCAACCCAGAGCCTGTCCGCGCTTGACGACAAACCACTTCGACACCGCGATTGCCACCACCAGGAAGCCGGCCACGGACGCGGAGGTGACCAGGAACACTCCCCGCACGACCAGGTACTGCCAGTACTCGTCGATCTGGCTCATCAGAATCAGCGACGGAATCGCAATCACAGCAGCCGAAAGCATGATCGGGCGTGCGCCGAACCGTTCGATCCGCGACCCGATCAGGAAGCCGATGATCATCAGCAGCGCCTGGCCAATGGAGTCGGCCGCGAAGAACTGCGTCCGCGACCAGCCAAACTCCTCAATCAACTCGGGAGCGAATACAGCGATCACGGAGGTCTGGACGCCAACAGTCACGAACTGCGCAACGAACGCGGCAACAACGACCACCCAGCCGTAGAAAATCGGCCGTCCGAAGATCGTCATAAGCCTGGTCGAGGTCCACGCATGTCGCGCAGGTCATCTTCAGTCGTGAATCGAGCTTGAGCATGGTTGCCGGACAACGTCGCCAGCCTTACTTGCGGCTGGGCATTCATCCTGGTCTCGATTTCCGTCCAGCGCCAAAGCAGGGCGCGGGATTGGGCCAACGCATGGTCCGGTTGTGAAGCTCCAAATCGAATGCGAATGATGCGAACCGAGTCCAACATGGCCTGTTTCGCTGCACGCCACTCTTCTGATTGCCGGAACAGGTCGAGCGTCACCAAGACATCGAAATCCCTGGCAGCTTCCAGAATCTGACTGTCTGTCGCTGCACCAAGGTCGATATCAAACACATGCGTGGCCGGCTGTTCAAGCAATGTGAGAATACGCGCAACCTTTGGGTCCATATTCGCGTCCAGGAGGCATCGGAGTGGCATGTGCGCCCTAGGCGGCGAGCGCTCGCTCGAATTCGATGGCAGCTTCGACCTGCGTCATCTCGAGGCGGTATCGTTCGGCAATCTCCGAAACGGTTTGAAATCCCTTCGCTCGGATCGCAGCAAGGTGCGCCGTCTCCAAGCGGGTTCCAATCAAGATTGGCGACCCCTGATTGATCTCAGGATCCAGCGTTATGTGCTCGCCGAAGTCACGTAGCTTTCCGAGTGGCCCTTCAGCTTGGAGTTCGCGAACGACTTGGAGCGCATGATCGATCATGTCGCGGCCGACCGGCACAGGGCCGGTGTCCGCAGCGTCAACAAAGTCGCTCATGACCCCCTGCTTCTCGAGAATCGTGAAGCCGTAGCCGTCGGAGGCAGGAACGACAACGTGTGACCGATAGGCCAAGAGAGGTAAGCGATACCAGCCCGCAATTTCCTCATCGAGTTTCCGAAGGTTGGATCGCAGGTGATGCGGCGAAAGCCTCTGCTCCAGCAGCTTTACGGCGGCCCGAACCTTCGAGTATTCAATCCATGAGTAGAGTCGGCGATGACCGCGGCCACCAGGCAGTACGGTCGCCGAAATCACGGCCGTACGGTGCCATCGGCTCAGCTGACTTGCAGATGTTCCTGCCAGCTGCGCCACCAAATGGCTACGGAGTGCGCCGAGAGTGTAGACCTCAGTGCCCATGTCTAGTGCTCCCACTTTCACGGTATGCGCCACTTGCAGAGCAATCATTCCTGCGGCATCTCTATGCCGAGGGCGTCGAACGTGCGCTGCATGCTCTCGCCGAAGTCAGCGTCACGCGCACGGCCGAGCGTCAAGCCGCCATCGACGATGAGCGCATGACCGGTCACAAACGTCGAATCGTCGCTGGACAGCCAGAGCGCGGCGTGAGCGATATCCGACGGACGGCCAGATCGCTTGATCGGCTGCGCCTGTCCCATCACTTCGGCCATTGCCTCAACAGTTTTGTCGGCCTCTTCAGCCGACAGTCCCAGCGACTTACCAAAGATCGGCGTCGCGATACCGCCCGGACAGATGCAGTTGACCCGGACGTTGTGCTCGCCGAGCTCATAGGCGGCGATCTTCGTCAGGTGGATGACCGCGCCCTTGGCGACGCTGTAGATAGCCGGACCATTCCCGGCGCCGACGCCGGCGATGCTTGCAGTGCTGACAATCGCGCCACCGTCGCCTTGAGAGATCATGGCTCGAGCGGTGTGCTTGATGCCGAAGAACACGCCCTTCAATAGTCCACCCATCGTCTGTTCGTACTCATCCTCTTCGACCTCGGTGATGCCGCCCAGGGCGCCCGCATAGCCGGCGTTGTTGAAGATCGCGTCGATCCGGCCATAGCGGTCGATCGCATGCGCGACGGCGCCCTGGACGTCGGCTTCCACGGAGACGTTGGCGTGGACATAGGTGGTCTCGCCGCCAATCGACTCGACCAGCGCGTGTCCGCGTTCATCCTGGATGTCGGCCACGACGACGCGTCCGCCCTCTTCGGCGAACAATCGCACCGATCCCTCGCCAATGCCGCTAGCGCCGCCGGTGATGACCGCCACTTTGCCGTCGATCCGTCCTGCCATGATCCAGCCTCCAGCTAGTTAGAAATGCTTCGCGTCTGCGTAGGATACGCACCAACTCGCTTTTGGCGGGTAGTTGCCGAGTCTCTAGACTGCGCAAGCCACACAGGGACAACGCAGGAGAATCGATCATGGTTGACCGACTCAAGGACAAAGTTGCACTGATCACGGGCGGATCACGCGGACAGGGCGCAGCCGAGGCGGAGTTGTTCGCAGCCGAGGGAGCGGCGGTGGTCATCGCCGATGTGCTCGACAGCGAGGGCGCCAAGACCGCGGCAAGCATCGGAGACGCGGCGACCTACCACCACCTCGACGTGACCAGCGAAGAAGCCTGGCACGCACTGGTCGCCGAGATCGTCGAGCAGCACGGTCGGCTCGATGTGCTGGTCAACAACGCAGGCATCTACCGCAACGCGTCAATCGTCGAGATGACCGAGGATATCTACCGCCAGGTCATCGACATCAACCAGATCGGCGTCTGGCTGGGGATGAAGGCGGTCGGACCGCAGATGATTGCGCAGCAGTCCGGCTCGGTCGTGAACATTTCCTCGACGGCCGGCTTCCGGGGCGGAGCGGGCTCAATCGCTTACACAGCGAGTAAGTTCGCCGTGCGAGGCATGACCAAGGTCGCCGCTCGCGAATGGGGTCGCTACAACATCCGGGTCAACAGCATCCACCCAGGCCCAATCGACACCATGATGCTGCAGCAGGTGCCCGGCTTCGAGGCCGACAGCGCAAACTTCCTGCGCAACACTCCGCTTCGGCGAGCCGCCGACCCGTCGGAGGTCGCCTACCTGGCCCTCTACCTCGCCTCAGACGAATCCAGCTTCAGCACCGGAGCCGAGTTCGTCGTCGACGGCGGCGGGCTGGCCTAGTCGTGTCAGCCGGAGGTCAGTGAGGCAGCGACGGGTCGCCCGGAGTCCAGTTCAAGCCGTCCAGAAAATTCAGCAGCGTCATCTCTGGCAGCGCTAATCTCTCACACGCGGTTGTCATAGCGCAGTGATCCGCCTTGTCTTTCCTGTCTTCAGTGACAACCGCAATTTCGAACCGATCCCCGCGAAGTTCTACCGCTTGCGCCAAGACATAGGGATCGCCATCTCGATGGTGCTTGTTCGGATCGACAACATCCGGTGCCACCTCCATCACAAGATCGATGTACTCCTCTTGCGGTTCGGCGGCTCGGCGGTTGCGCTTCTGGCGGGCTACGCCACAAGCCCAAACACCCGGTGCATCCGGGTGTTGCACGGATCGCATCTCGGCTTCAACCTCAGCCGGAAATGTCACTTCGCCGATCAAGAACAGCGCCTCCAGATGCTTGAACAGGTCCCACTGGTCGTTCAGGTGAACAGTGGTCTTGATTGCGATGAGAGACGATGAGTCCAGTACGTGGACAAGGGTCATGACGTCAATCGATCGTAGGCATATGTGCTCTCAGTAGGCCACCAAGCACGTCGAGTTCATATCCATCTAGATTTAGCGCCCGCCGGGCTTCAAGTTCGTTGATGCGCTGATCGTGCCAGGCGTCCAAGATGGCTCGGCTGGCGACCACACCCGACTCGCGCAACCGTCGCTCACTTCGTGTCATCCCACCCCCGCCACGTGCAGGCGTCTTTTCGCGATCAGTCCTCGGGTATGTTCCCTCGACAACCGCATACAGAGGCTTGTATCGATCATCCCAGCGTCCCAGCGCGACCGCAGCCGCTCTGAGGCTCGTTCGAAACTCCGTTGCCACCTCCCGCACCAAGTCGAGGTCGGAGCCATGACGCCGGGAATCTACGAGGGTCGCCAACGACGCAGAAGGGATGAGTACTGCACCCGCAACGCGGTCGCACCACCGCTCTAAGTCGTCATCCGCGTCAAGCGTCGTTGACAAGCAGGAAGCGGACGAACGCGCGATCAGATGCGCTGTCTCGTGCATGAGTGTGAACGACCGCGCCGACTCGCGCTCAGCGGTGTTCACGGAGATCAACGGTGTGTACTGATCGAACACAGAAAACCCACGCACGCCGTCTTTACCGAGCTGAAGTTCCATGACTAGCACGCCGCGTTCTTCCAAGCGCACCTTCCAAGCCCGATACGCGTGTCGATCATCTCGCCACGAGCTTCGGTCTGACCGTGCAACCCGCAACCACTCGAGGACGAGACTGGAAGCATGATCTACGTCCGAAAGAGGCTCAACCCTAGGCAATGTGTACTCAGGCCCCTCGCGAGACAACCACGAAACAAACGCCTGCAAGCTGATTGCCTCCCTTGCTCGCACTCGCTCGTCCGGCCCAAGCGGTCGCGTCCGGGCACCGCGCGCCGTTCGCAAGTCAACCGCCGGTCCTTGAACGACTGGCGGTGACTTCATGTAGAACACCACCTTCTGTCGCTTCAACTCCTCCGCCAGTTTCGTTAACTGTCCCTTGGTTGGGGTAGTGTTGGCAGCGATCCAATCTTCAATCAGTTGCTCTGTCACGCCGACACCATCGAGCTTCTCGGCCAAAGTCGGAATATCGTACCCAGACTCTTCGATTGCCCAAGCAATCATTGTGGGATTCGTCTTCGTCAGCTGCGGGGCCATCGTTCAACTCCCCCGATGTCTCCAACTCTAGGCTAGGAGTTGGCGCGTCAGGTCCGGGTAGTCGGTCGCGTTGACGGTGAACGACGGGTCGGGCGACATGTCGGGGTCCTTGCCCTGGCCCCGCTCACCGACGATGGGCACATATGCGGTCGGCATTCCGGCGCGTGCGGCAGCCATCAAGTCTCCCTTGTGCGCGGCGCACATCATCACCTCGGAGATATCGAGACCCAGGTATCTCGCGCTGGCCTGATAGGCCTCGGGTTCGGGCTTGTAGTGGCCCAGGAACTCGCAGCTCAGGATGCCGTCCCAGCTGATCCCGTTGTGCTTGCTGCAGTCGACCGCGATCGCCCACGACATCACGGTCAGCACCGTGACCTTGTAGCGCGAGCGCAGCGCCTCAAGCGCCTCCGCGGAGTCGGGCCAGGCGTTCATTCGGTGCCAGGCCTGGTTGAGCTCGTCGCGCTCGTTCATGTCGAGCTGCAGTTGTGGGTGCGCCTCCATCACCTCGTCGAGCACTCGGCGGTGCAACTGGTCGGCGTTGAGCCAGGGCAGGTCGCCGCGACGCACGAGCTGAAGGCGCTCGAACATGCGGAAACGCCACATGTTGGTGAACTTCGGCGCGTCGAGCTCGACGCCCTGCGCCTCGGCGATGGCCGCGACTTCGTCACGAATCGTGTGATGCCAGTCGAAGACGGTGCCGCCGATATCCCAGGCGAGTGCTTTCACATTGCTCAAATCGGTCATGTCGAACTCCTTGCGATTGAGAACTGCGAATGAGAACTGTGAATGAGGGTTGTGAACTAAGAGAGCGCGGCGAGTCGCTCGCGCACTTCGGGCAGAATCTCACTTGCGACGCGAACGGTATAGCCATCTTCAGCGTCGTCAGGCGAGGGCGGGTTGGGAATCGGATGCAGCACGACGTGCTCAAACTCGATGCCCGCGCCGGCAGCCTCGCTCAGGACTCCAACGAGTTGCTCAACCACTTGTCCCGACGTGCCATGCAGGCTGAATGCGTCGGCATGAGCCGCGGTGAGGAAATCGGCGGCGCGACCAGCCTTGAGCAGGTCGGGATCGTGATGGAAGTCGGGCCAGACATTGCGCTCGTGCTTCAGAATCTCTGGGTCCGGGCCGTCCCACGTGAGACCGCATGGCTCGAACAGCATCGGCGAGTACTCGTAGTAGCCCGCCGCCATCGCTTTGCCCATGGTCAGCGCGTCGTCCGGATCGTCGACCAGCACCGTGTGAAAGATGATCCCCAGCGGCGCCGATAGCGGATCGCGGTCGGCGTTCTCAGCTCCGCGTCGAATCTTCGCGACCGTGTCGGCAATCGTCGCGTGATTCGTGCCGACGCGCATGAATACGCCATCGGCGACGCGCCCGCCCATCTCCAATGTGCGAGGACCACCGGCGGTCAACCAGACCGGCACCGGTCGATGGAACGGCAGGTATGCCGGTCGCTCCGCCCCAACCTCGATCTCCTCGCCGGCGAGCAGTTGCCGCATCAGGACGATCGCATCCTCCATCTCGGCGACGCGAGCGGGACGCAGGCCGCTCAGACGAACCGCGGTGTCGCCGGCGCCGAAGCCAAGCGAGACTCGGCCCGGCGCCAGTTCGTCGATGGTGGCGATCGACGATGCCGTGACGGACGGATGTCGCGTGATCGGATTGACCAGCAATGTGCCAAGATGAATCGACTCGGTCGCCTGAGCCGCCGCAGCGAGCAGGACGTACGTGTCACGCCGTCGAAGCTGCGAGTCCGGCAACCAGGCGCAATCCCAGCCCAGCGATTCAATCCGCGTGATATCAGCGGCGAATGCCGACGGCGAGTCGGCGTTCTGTCGGTTGATGCCGAATGTTGGAATCCGCACTGATCACCTCGTTTGCTCCCCTCGCTGTGACCGATGTACAAGTACCCTTCTCCCCCCTTGCGGGGGAGATGCCGAAGGCAGAGGGGGTCTCCCCACTTCGTGGCCTATCTGGTTGCCAGCGGAGGACCCCCCCTCTGTCACTCCGTGACATCTCCCCCCGCAAGGGGGGGGAGAGTGGATCTGAGAGTATTTCAAAGGTCTCCGCAAGGGGGAGAGGGGATTTGTGAGTCTTGTCGTGGTCTCTCGCAGGGGGAGTAGGGAGTGCCCAATCCCAGTTATGAGGATGTCAACACCTGACCCGAGGTCACGCCGGTTGGCTCGCCGTCGCGCATCGTGATGCCACCGCTGACGATTGACATGTGGTAGCCCTTGGCCTTCTGCACCAGGCGTCGCTGGCCGGCCGGCAGGTCGTGCTCGACAGTGGGTCGTTCCGGTCCGACCGTATCGAGGTCGAAGAGGATGATGTCGGCCTTGTAACCGCGACGCAGCAGTCCGCGATCTTGCAGTTCCCAGGCCGTCGCCATGTCCCAGGTCAGCAGCTTGACGCCCTGCTCGAGCGTCAGCTCACCGCTGTTGCGGACCCAGTGCGCGAGCACATGCGTCTGCAGCGACGAGTCCATAATCTGCGAGACGTGCGCGCCGCCGTCGGAGAAGGTGACCAGCGAGCGTGGCTCGCGGATGATCTCGAGCACGGTCTCCTGGTGCTCGTTGGCGAGCGGCACCATGTAGAGCGTGTCGAGATTCTGCTCGACGCCGATGTCGATCATCGTCTTGACCGGGTCTTCCTCGCGCTCGCGCGCGACTTCGCCCACGCGCCGGTTCGGCGTGCCGTCGACGTGGTCCAGGATGAAGACCCAGTCCCAGTCCGATGGCTTGCGCGCCTGCGCCGGCATGACCTTGGAGAAGTCTTCCTCCTCGTGGTTGGCGATGTGTACGAGCTGAGACACGATCTCAGGGTCGCGCAAGAGTTTCATCTGCTCGTCAAGTGGTTGCTTGCGAATGTCGCGCCACATCGAGAGACGGTCGAATGGCATCTCAGTGCGCCATGACCAGTTGGTGGCGAGCTCGCGCGAGTGGGCTTGACCGTACATGCGACCGCCCTGGTCGGCGGCCTGCTGCGCGTGGTCAAACAGACGCCGCCAGCTATCGGGCTCCGCACGACGACTGTGCAGCGCCGGGAAGAACATCGGCCGGCCCGAGTCGATCGCGAGGTCGCGGAATCGGCGTTCATAGTGGTTCGGATCGTTGGGGTCCTGACCCATCGTCGGCTCACCGCTGATCTCGACGACGCCGCGGTTGATCTCGCCCATCGCCAATACCAGTTGCCGCACTTCATCCCAGGTCGCCAGCCGCGACGGGACCGGCAGTCCCTCGCGCGTCTTGTGAGCGGGCGAGCGCGTGGTCGAGAAACCCATGCCGCCGGCCTGCACGCCCTCCTTGAGGATCTCGGCCATCTCCGCGATTTCTTCCTCGGATGCCTGATCGGTGAAGGCGCGCTCGCGCATCACGTAGGTGCGCAGCGCGGTGTGTCCGACGTAGCCGCCGTAGTTCAGGCCTTTGGGCTTGTCCTCCAGGAACTGCATGAACTCAGGGAAGGTCTGCCAGGTCCAGTCGACGCCGGCGCGCTGCGCCGCGGCGGGGATGTCCTCGACTGCCTCCAACGTACGCATCAGGATGTCCTGGTCGTCGGGATGGCAGGGCGCGAGCGTGAAGCCGCAGTTGCCCATGATCACCGAGGTCACCCCGTGATAGCAGCTCGACGTGCCATACGGGTCCCAGGAAATCTGCGCGTCAAAGTGGGTGTGGCCGTCGATGAACCCGGGAGACACGATCAGCCCGCGAGCATCGACCTCTTCCGTGCCCTTCTCAGGTATCCGCCCAATCGACGCAATGCGGTCACCCGCAATGGCAATATCCGCCTGGTACCGAGGCGCGCCGGAGCCATCCACAATGGTTCCGCCTCGGATCACGATGTCGTAGGTCATGTTCAACTCAATTCGGTCGAGTGCTTAGGTTGCAGTCATGCTAACCAATCCAGCGATTCAAACGGATATGATCAGGACCAAGGCGGAGCGATCGGGGATTGCAATGAGCGAGGACGAGGAAACGGCGCGACGAGAGTTGAACGGAGCGTTGCCGCCAGATGAACTAACTCCGGACCCGGACGACGTATGGCGAGACTTGCAGGAGCGAGGCCTGGTTACTGGGCCACGTCCCAATCCCGCCGATCGAGTGCGGACCTCCGAGTTGCGGCCCATCCGCTACCACGGCACCAACGAAGATCTGCTGCGCGACCTCGGTCGCAGTAGATGAATGGCGAACGGTTTTACTTCGACACAAGCGCCCTGGCCAAGCTTGTGCTCCGCAACGAGATCGGCGCAGCTCTGGCTGCGATGATTTGGGACGAGAACGACGAGCTGTACACAAGTCGGCTGTCCTATCCCGAGTCAAGTTCAGCGATTGTGCGGGCACAGCGCAACGGTCGCATCTCCAAGGCTGACCTTGACACGGCGTTTGATCAATTCGACCGCTATTGGCGAGGCGTCGGGGTCGTGGAACTGACCCCGGAGATCTCTCGTGTGGCTCGCGAAGTCGTGCTCACCTACTCGCTCTCCGGCGCCGACGCAGTGCATGTCGCCAGCGCACTTTCGTCCAGTACTAGCGCCCCGGTAATCTTTGTCACGTGGGATCAACGACAGGCAGAAGCCGCCGCGAACTTGGGGTTGGTAGTCACCCCAGTGGCCGACTGAAACCGGGGTTACAAATCCCGATCGTGCTTGCCTGAAGTTCGGTGCCCCATATCGAGGAAGCATCCCTGAGAGTTGGGGATTCGATGTCTAGCCAGAGCTCGATCAAGATACGTTTGTCTCGCACGTGCGTACTAAGATGTAGGAATGAAGTGGTTCAACCGCAATTCAAAGGGGTTTCAGCGTGAGCAACTGGTCCGACTCGTCACGACCAACGATGAGCGCTCCATGCTCCTCACAACGTCACCATTCGAGATCCCACCTGTCTTTGTCAGCAGTGCACCTGTCAGATATCGACCCATCAACCAACGCCGTCTTGCGCCGATTGATACCGAGGAGTTAGAAGAGCAGAGAATACGCCCCGCCCACCTAGCAGGCTGCTGAAAAATGGCATGTGGGATCATGGAGGTGCAGTTGAGCTGGTAGTTGAGGGAGATCAGTATGCGTGGTGAGACTGAGCGGCAGGCGACGTTGATGTTGGGCTTGACCCCGGAGAGGTTCGTGCCCAGGGACCACCCGCTGTGGCGGATTAAGCCGCTGGTCGATTCGGCGTTGGGGCGCATGTCGCCCTTGTTCGATGAGGTCTATGCAGCGGGTGGACGGCCCTCGATCCCGCCCGAGCACCTGCTCAAGGCGAGCCTGCTGTTGGCGTTCTACACGATTCGTTCGGAGCGCCAGTTCTGCGAGCAACTGCGTTACAACATCCTGCTCAAGTGGTTCCTGGACCGCAACGTCGAGGATGAGCCGTTCCACCCGACGACGTTCACGAAGAACCGCGAGCGCCTGCTGGAGGCGGACCCCTGTTCAAGCCAGGGGCAGGCTGCGGCACGAGTGCTGCTCAAGGAAGTGGTGCACGAGGCGCGTCGCAGGCGGTTGCTCTCGGCCGACCACTTCACGGTCGACGGCACGCTGCTGGAGGCCTGGCCCTTGCCAAGAGCTATCGACCGCGCGACGAGCACGGGCCGCGCGGCGGCGGGCGCAACCGCGATGCGGACTTCAGAGGCCAGCGCCGCAGCCGTGACACGCACGTCTCGACCACTGATCCCGAGGCGCGGCTCTACCGCAAAGGCAAACAACAGGAGGCGCGGCTCTGCTATCTGGGCCATGTCCTCACCGAGAACCGGCACGGCCTGGTGGTCTATGTCGAGCTGACCGAGGCCGACGGGTATGCCGAGCGTGAGGCGGCGCTCGAGATGCTGGAGCGCAGCGTCTGTGGGCCGGCGACCGTGCGCGCGGACCGCGGCCACGACACGCGCGACTTCGTCTGGGATGCGCGGGCCCTGGGCGTGACCCCGCACATGGCCCAGAACGATCGCGGGCGGCGCAGCGCCATCGACGGCCGGACGACGCGGCATGACGGCTACCGTCAGAGTCAACGCCGGCGCAAGCGGGTCGAGGAGGTCTGCGGCTGGATCGAGACGATCGGCGGGGGCGGCAAGCTGCGCTATCTCGGTCGGGCCCGCAACCAACTCTGGTTGGAGCTGACCGCCGCCGCCTACAACCTCACCCGCCTCGCCCAACTCGAGGCCGCCGCCGCATAGCCCGACGCCGGCCGAACCCCCACCCAGGCCGTCGGAACGTCCCTCACCGCTCTAACTGGACCTGCCGTTCAGCTCACTCGAGCCCGCTCAGCCAAGCCCGACTCCCGCCAACCGGTCATTGTTCAGCAGCCTGCTAGGGCCACCAGGCAGGGCATCGACTGCGAATCACTTAAGATGGCCGCGCCCGATCATCATCCCCGCGGATCTCGTTCCCCGTGACTTCGACGACACCGATGAGGAAGAACCATCGAGCTTCAGCCGGAAGTTCGTTCAGCAGTCCGCCGAGAATTTCTTTCCGGTGGTTGTTGACGAAGGAGACACCGCGCGATTCAACGAAGAACTATGGACCTCGCACTCCTATAGGTTGCGCTGCTACGGCTGGTCGCTTTGGCAGAAGCACCTCAAGGACTGGTGGTTCCTCGTCCGCTACCCGCTCGCATATGGCGCAGCATTGGCCCTTGCAATCTCAACGATGATCCACTCGGCTCGTTCGCATCCCTGAGTTCGCCGGGCGCGGCCCTACAGCCGCATCAGCGGCCTGTCAGGCGATTCCGGGCGCGGACCCAGGGTCCGGCTGGCGCAGTCGGCGATTAGGTCCAGTACCTCCACTACTGCCTGTCCGATCAGGGCATCGGCGCCGATAGGAACAACCACACAGTTCGTAGGCATCTCACGATCTCCGATTCGGACCGTCAGAGGACCAGCAACTGGCAATGACCCTCGGCGGCCATCGGCGAATGAGGTGGCGACGCTGCCTACTTCGTTCAGACCCAGTCTCCGCACTGCGTCTTGCGGAAGCGCCAACATGACCGCGCCCGTGTCGGCAACTGCCCGTATCCGAAGCTGCCTGATTTCGCCTGCTTCACGATAGCCAGCCTCAAACAGCCGCCGATCGCCGGAGTTCTCCAACTCGATTTCGACAACAATCTCGCCCATTCCACGCTCCTATGCAGCGCAGTCAGCATAACCCAGAGCGAACACGTATGTTCTGTATAGCAACCGCTTCCCGTTCTCGTGAGAGATCTAGAGGCGGTTGTCCTCATGCGGGGTGACCATGATCTTGCAGTGCTCCTCAGGGTCTCCGAGGGTGGTGAAGGCTCCCTCGACTCCGTCGAGACTGACTCGGCCGGTGACGATTGGGGCCGACTGGATGCCTCCCGAGGTGATCGCACCGAGCGTTTCGGCAAACTCCTCCGGCGTGTAGCCGAGCACGAACTTGAGCTGAATTTCCTTCTCGATCCCGGCCATCGGGACGATCGTGTCCTCCTGCATACAGACGCCGACGATGACCAGACGCGCGCCTCGCGACGGCGCCTCGCGCATGAGCAGCGCAATGGCGCCCTTCACACCGATGGCATCGAACATCACGACCTCGCTGCCGGCCGTGTAACCGCGCTGCTCAAGCGCCGCAATCGGCGGCGTCTCGCGCGGGTCGACGACGACATCAGCGCCCATGATTCCAGCCAGCTCGCGGCGGCGCGGTGAGAAGTCGGAAGCGATGATCATCCCCGCACCCTCGTTGCGCAGGCTGGCGATCGTCGCCAGGCCAACCGGTCCGCAGCCGTAGACGACCGTCGGCTCGCCGCCGGCCAGCTTGGCGGCGCGGACAGCGTGCATACCGACCGCCATCGGCTCGGTGGTGGCGGCGTGTTCGGTCTCGACGCTGTCCGCAACCGGCAGCAGCATTGACGCGTCGAGCACCATGTACTCGCTGTATCCGCCGGGGAAATCGTTGCTGTACGCGCCCCGGCTGGGAACCGACGTGACTCGGTCGCCGATTCCGACGGGGCCGCTGGTGTTCGGGCCATAGCCGACCACTTCGACGCAGAACTCGTGACCCATGATGATGTCACGGCTCAGGTCGGGCGCGAAGCGTCCGTTGCCGGAGCCCATCGAGCCTTTGACGATGTCCTCGCCGAATCTGATGAAGTGCAAGTCCGAGCCGCAGATGCCGCAGGCCAATACCTTGACCAGGGCTTCGCCCTCGGCAGGTTCGGGCTGGTCGACATCGACCATTCGCAGTTGACCGTTTCGTGCTGCCACAGCGCGCATGGATAGTTCCTCTCTGGTCCTCAACAACTCGGGCTCAGGCTAACCGCTAGCCTGAACTTGAGTTTGAAGGTCACGTTTGCCAACGAAGAGAGATCTGAGATGGCGGAGTTCGACGCATTGCAGCGCGCCTACCGAGCTACCGACGGCTGGGTCCACCTGACCGTCACGACCGACCAGGAGTGGCTGCGTCTACGCGACACCCTGGGCGAGGCCGCCCTGGCCGACCACATGTGGGACCACCACGAGCGCCACCCGGCCGACGGCGAGGCTTACCTGCCGCAGTTTCAGCTGAAGATCGAGGACGATCCCCGCTTTGCCACCACAGAACTGCGCCTCCAGAACGCGTCGGAGCTGTCAACCGTGCTCACAGAAGCAATCCGCTTCCGGACGCAACAGGAGTGGGTCGACCTCTTCGAAGCCCGCGGCGTCCCGCACGAGGTTCGGACGCCGGCGGGGACTTGATTCAAATTTGCTGTTCGACCCGGATGCGCTCCAAGGTAAGGACAGAGTTGTTCATACGACCCCCGAGCCAAACGCGATTACGGCCTCGATTTCGCTGAACAACGCCTCCGGACCATGGAAACCATACGAGGCCATCCCGGTCTGCAGCGGGGGTGCCGCTTCTTATCTGGGATCCAATCGCCACAATGATCAATCTCGGATCGCCCGCAAATCCCAGTTCTCTGGCTCGCGCGGGAAAATCGTCGGCAAAAGTGATTTGGATCATTGGAGTATGCATTTCATGTGCTTACTCTAATGCGCGTCAAGCAAAGACGCTACTGTTAAACTACGGAGGACCAAGATGGCTGACTTTGTACCAGAATTCCAGCAGTCAAAGCTGGATGAGATGGTGCTCTACATCTCCGAACGAAACTTGACCAACGAGCTGTTCGGTAGAAGCAAGCTGCACAAACTGCTCTGGATGGCAGACTTTCACTATTTCGGCCTGACAGGCGACATCCTCACCGGAGCCAGGTATACGAACGCCCAACACGGACCCATCTGCGAACAGCTTGGCGCTTCGCTATCGCGGTTGGAGGACTCCCGCCAGCTCGCCATTCAAGGGCGGGACCGGTTTGGATACACCCAGCGGCGGCCGGTCCCGCTCGTTCGCAGCGATCTATCCGGGTTTTCGGCGGCTGAGATCGCAGCCGTCGAAGATGTGCTCTGGGAAACTCACACCATGTCCGCCCACCAATTGAGCGAGCATTCCCACTTGCACCCTGGTTGGCGATTCACCGAAGAAGGCGACGAAATCAACTATGGCTTCGCGATGGTACCGATCGATGAGCCACTTGAAGAGGCGCCGAGAATGCCCAGCGCATAGCTTGACTGTCGAGCAGCCGGAACCTAGTCGGCGTCCTCGTTGAGCCAGGACATCATGCCTCGGAGCTCGGCCCCGACTTCCTCCGACGGGTGACGGGCGGCTCGGGCTCGGAGCTTGTCGAAGCCGGGCCGGCCGGTCTGGTTTTCCATAATCCATTCGCGCGCGAAGCTGCCGTCCTGGATGTCGTCGAGAATCTGCTTCATCCTCGCCTTAACCGACGCATCGACGATGCGCGGTCCGCGGGTCAGGTCGCCGTACTCGGCCGTGTCCGAAATCGAGTAGCGCATGTTGGCGAAGCCGCCCTCGTAGATCAGGTCGACGATCAGCTTGACCTCGTGGATCGTCTCGAAGTACGCCGACTCGGGCTGGTAGCCGGCCTCGACCAGCGTGTCGAATCCGGCCTGCATCAGCGCCGTTACACCGCCGCAGAGTACCGACTGCTCGCCGAAGAGGTCGGTCTCGGTCTCCTCAAGGAAGGTCGTCTCGAGCACGCCGGCTCGGGTACCGCCGATGCCTTTTGCGTAGGCCAGCGCGACATCTTTCGCCGTCTCGGACGCGTCCTGATAGATGGCCAGCAGCGCCGGGACGCCGCCGCCCTCTTCGAAGACACGGCGGACGAGGTGTCCGGGGCCCTTGGGCGCAATCATCGTCACGTCGACCTCGGGCGGAGGAGAGATCTGGTTGTAGTGAATCGCGAAGCCGTGAGCAAACATCAGCGTCTTGCCCTCGGTCATCGAAGGAGCGATGTGCTGGTCGTAGATCGCCTTCTGCACGTGGTCGGGCGCCAGCACCATGACGATGTCCGCCGCGGCGGCAGCGTCGGCGACCGTGTCGACCTGGAGGCCGGAGTCCTGCACCTTGGTCCAGCTCCGCGAGCCGGGGTACAGGCCGACGATCACGTCGCAGCCGGAGTCGCGCAGGTTCAGCGCGTGCGCGTGACCCTGGGAGCCGAAACCGACCACAGCGATCTTCTTGTCCTTGAGCAGGTCAAGGTCGGCGTCCTGGTCGTAATACATCTTGGCGGGCATACAGGTCTCCTGCGGGTTAGGATTTTAGATTCTGGTGTCTCGCCTGAGTGTAGGCGTGGATCTCGTATGAGCCTCTTGCTTAGTCGCTGGCGAAGGGCAGCACGCCCTCCGGCCGCCGTCCGAGCATGGCTCGGATGGCAGCAGCAGCCTGCTGCGAGTCGGAGATCGCTGGCGGCTTGGTCGTCGTCAGCCCGCGCCGCATCGCGACGCGTCCGGTTCGGACCATCTCAAGGATGCCGAACTGCTCGAACATCTTGACGGCCGCATCGACTTTGCCCTCGTCGCCGAGCACCTGCACGATCAACGCCTCTGTGTGAACGTCAACGACATCGGCGCGGAAGACCTCGACGACATCAAGGACCTCTCGCCGGTTGAAGTTGGTCGCCGAGACCTTGATCAAGGCCAGCTCGCGGTCGACCATCGGCGTATAGGTAATGTCCTGCACCGAGATCACTTCGATCAGCTTGAACAACTGCCGGCAGACCTGGTCGACCTGGTGGTCATCGCCGTCGACTACGATCGTCATCCGGCTCAAGCCCGGCTCTTCACAATGCCCAACGGTGAGCGACTCGATGTTGAAGCCGCGGCGGCGGAACAGCGAGGCGACGCGGGCCAGGACGCCCGGGCGATCCTCGACGTGGGCGACAATGGTGTTTCTGGAAGCCATTCGGCCCAACCCTTCTAGATCAGTTCCTCTGTCTCTCCTGTTGGCATTAGATTTCGTCGGCGGATTCGATGGTCTCCGACAACGCGGCGCCCGCCGGGACCATCGGCCAGACATTCTCCTCGCGCTCGAGCTGGAAGTCGATCACGACAGGCCCGTCGTAACCCTCGAGGTCGCGGAAGACCTGCAACGCCTCAGCGCGCGTGGTGGCCCGGACGCCCTTGATCCCATAGGCCTCAGCCAGCTTGACAAAGTCCGGCTGTCCCAGGTCGACGGAGTGGTAATTGTTCGCGTAGAACAGCTCTTGCCACTGTCGGACCATGCCGAGAAACCCGTTGTTGAAGATTGCAAAGCGGACCGGCAGGTTGTTGTCGGCGACTGTCTGTAGCTCCTGCGAGGTCATCTGGAAGCCGCCGTCGCCGCAGAGAGACCAGATCGGCTCCTCCTGCGCAAACTGCGCGCCCATCGCCGCTGGGATCTCGTAGCCCATCGTGCCCAGACCGCCGGAGGTGACCCACTGCCGGGCCCTCGTGTACGGGTAATACTGAGCGGCCCACATCTGGTGCTGACCGACGCCGGTGACAATCGTCGCCTGACCTTCAGTCGCCTCGGCCAGCGCCTTCACCAACCAGGGGCCGCCGAGTCCGGTGCCCTCTTCGATGTAGTCGGTGGGGTGCTGGTCCATGATCTGATTGATCTCGCCCAGCCACTCGGGGTGTGAGGTCGGCTCGATCTGGGGAATCAGCCGGGACAGCGTCTCCTTGACATCGCCGTTGACCGGCGCGTGCGTCTTGAAATTCTTGCCGATCTCGGCCGGGTCGATGTCGATGTGGACGATTTTCGCGGTTGGGTTGAAGTCGCTGAAGCGGCCCATGGCACGGTCGTCGAAGCGCATGCCGATGCCAATCACGACATCGGCGCGGTCGGCTGCCATATTGGCGTAGAAATGACCGTGCATGCCGAGGAAGCCATAGGACAGCTCGTGATCTTCGGGCATCCCCGAAATGCCGAGCAGGGTTGTCAGAACTGGGGTGTCCGATCGCTCGGCGAACTCAATCAACTCATCCTGCGCTTCCGATTGCACCACCCCGTGACCGGCGATGATGATCGGCTTGCGCGCAGCATTGATGGTCTCCGCCGCCTTGGCGACTTCCTCTTCGCGCGGCACATCCATGATCGGGTAGCCGCGCAGCGAAACGCCTTGCGGATAGCCGTCCCATTCGGCCTCTTCGATAAAGACATCCTTGGGAATGTCGACCAGGACCGGACCCTTGCGTCCGGTCGAGGCGATATGGAAGGCCTCCTTGACCGCCGGGGCGATCTCGGAGGCGCGCATCAGCAGATAGTTGTGCTTCGTGATCGGCAGGGTGATGCCGGTGATGTCGGCTTCCTGGAAGCCGTCGCGGCCGATCAGATCGCGGGCGACGTTGCCGGTCAACACGACCATCGGGATGGAGTCCATGTAGGCGGTCGTAATGCCGGTGACGAGGTTGGTCGCACCCGGGCCGGAGGTCGCCAGACAGACGCCGGTGCGTCCGGCGACGCGGGCGTAGCCGTCGGCGGCGTGCGCGGCGGCCTGCTCGTGTCGGACCAGGACGTGCCTGATATCGGGGTATTCACCCAGCGTGTTGTAGAGCGGCAGAACGACGCCGCCGGGGTAGCCGAAGAAGACCTCAACCCCCTCCGCGCGCAGGCATTCCATCAGGATTCGGGCGCCGGTCAGACGCATGGCGGTCTCCTCAAGCGTGGCTCGGCGCTATCTCCGAGCGTTGTCGACTCATTCATGATGTCGCGTGGTCAATAGTGATGATTCGGCAGTTGCGATGGGGTCAGAGGCGGCGGCGCTGGTTCCGTGGCGGTGCTTCGTGCGCCGATCACTCAGGCGCGAAACGCGTGGCCGCCGGCTACAGCGACCGGAACCCACCGAACACGCTGCGTGATCTGGTCAGCGGCCGTGGGGCGAACCGGTTCGTTCGTTAGCAAGGGCGCGCACTCTGTCATGATTGACCACGACGTTACTAGCTCGCTCACATTGCGTCTGTTACCGCAATGATCACAATCTGGCTTTGGCTGCCTCGATGACCTGTAGCTCGTACGCCTGTTCGACCTCTGGATAGTCGTAGTAGCGCTCGCGCAGCAGCTTGTTCATGTCTCTGGGAGCGAAGAAGCGGCGCGTCCACTCCGTGCCGTCCGCCAGATCGAGTGGCTCGCCGGCCTCACACATGACGACCATCTCGTAGCGGCGCGAGCCGACTGCAAACTGGTCTTGCAATTCTTTCGCAGTCATCTGCACCCGCGTGTGCTGCGACCAATCGACAATCGGGACTTGCCACGTGTCCTCCACGACCGTGCGAATCGTCTGGGTCAACGCAGCGCAGCGAGCCTCCTGATCGAGCTCAGGGTCCAGCGGCTCCGGTCGCGGGTCGATATCGAACTCGAGAATCGGCAGCACCCACGGCTCATGCCGGTCGCCGTGCCGGACGGCGAGGCAGCGATCGCCGCGCCTGATGACCAGGAAGATGCGCTCGACCAGATCGGGCTCAGGCAGTTCCTCGGTCTGGTCGCGATACTGCAGGAAGACGTCGTCGACCAGCTTCTCCTGCCGCCAGATTTTGCGTCGCGGCTTGGGAATGTTCTTCATTACCTCGGCGGGATCCATCATCGGATCGCCGCCCATTGGGGATTCGCCAAATGCCATGTTCTCGCCCTCGTGCGCTTTCTCGGTCTAGTTCACTGGCTGGTTAATCGGTTCGGACAACTTCCTGCGTGCCGACGGTTGCGTGTGGCTCCTCAGCGGTCCAGACGTTGCGTCCGCGCTCACCGGCGCTCATTCGGCCGACGCCCGGAAACGGGTTATGTACAGCCACCAGCAACGAGCGGTTCTTGATCGCATCGGCGATCAACCGCTTCTTGGTCTCAAGATTGACCAGGGGCAGCACATCAAAGGCCGACAGCCAGGCCACCCGCTCCAACTGCACCTGGTGCTGGATCATGTCGCCCAGGTAGACGGCCGATTCGCCACCATTGGCGATCACTACTGAGGCGTGTTCCGCCGTGTGTCCAGGCGTCTCGATCACGGTCATGTCCGATGTGACCTGTGTCTCGCCGTCAATGAACTCGATCTGTCCGGCTGCCTCGACCGGCGCCAGGTTCTCGGGCAAGTAAGTGGCGCGGGTGCGCTCGTTGGGGTGCATCGCATCTTCCCACTCGCCGCGCTGGATGTAGTAGCGAGCGTTGGGAAAGGTGACCGCGAGCTCGCCGCTGCCGTCCGCGACGGTGTTCCAGCCGGTGTGGTCATTGTGCAGATGTGTGTTGATCACGATGTCGACATCGGCCGGCTGCACGCCGTTGCGAGCCAGGTCGTCGATCAGCTTGCCGTGATCGGGCTCCCGGCCGCGACGCCGCGTCTGCTCGAAGTCCTTGTTGCCCTGACCCGTCTCGATCAGGATGGTCTTGCCGTCCGACTCGAGCAGCAGGCAGTTCAGCGCCAACGGGATCTGGTTGAATTCGTTGGTTTCGCCGGTCACACGTGACCACATGACCTTCGGCACGAGACCGAAGACGGCCCCGGCGTCGAGCCAGATCACACCGTCCGAGAGCACGCGCACCTCGCGCGAGCCCACCCGATAGATTGGCGTAGCACCCATGGCGTGACGTTATCACCACATGTCGCTTCTTTATGCCGCTTCTTTCAGTTGAAGCCGCGAGATCGGAAGGATCGGCCGATGTCCGACCTGACAACGCTGGATGCGGAACCCTTCCGTCGAGGCTTTCACGGCCTCTTACCTGAGCACTTGGGCGTTCGGCTGGTCTCCGTCTCTGCTGAGCTGATCGTCGCCGAGATCGATGTCACCCGAAACCTCTGCACCGCGCCCGGCCTGATGCACGGCGGCGCGATCATGGCCTTCGCCGACACCCTCGGCGCCGTCGGCACGAGCGCCAACCTGCCTCCCGGGGCAGGCACGACGACGATCGAGTCCAAGACGAACTTCTTTCGGGGCGGAATCGAAGGGACCACGCTGAGAGGCGAATGCCGTCCAATGCACCGAGGCCGTCGCACGCAGGTCTGGCAAACGACGATCCTCAATCCGGACGGAAAGCTGGTCGCTCAGGTGACGCAGACCCAGATGGTGCTGTAGAAGATCTGCGTAGACTGAACTCATGGAACACAAGACCAAACGATGCAAGAAGCACGCCGAGACGACCGAGTACCCCAAGCGGTCGGTGAGCCTCGACGCCGCGTTGGTTGACTCTGTCGAAGAACACGCGCAAGCACTGGGGATCTCTCTCGAGGTTTACGTCACTAATGCTCTCGGAGCTCGTCTCCAGGAAGATCCACTCCCTGAGGAACAGCGACGGATTGACGAATTCTTGGCGGAACCGGGGCGCAGGGAGTGGCTCGATCACTGGAGGGTGAAGAACGCACTCAAGGATCCGCCCACAATGGCCGACATCGCCGCAGCCCATAAGGCCGAAGACCGCGAGGCGCGTTACGAGTACCTAAAGCAAAAGTACTCGTAGTGATCCTCATCGATTCGGACGTCCTGCTCGATGTGGCGTTGGTTCGCGAACCTCACTTTGCTGATTCGGAGCGGATCCTCCTGGCAATTGAGAGCGGCGCGGAGGAGGCGGCCATGGCCTGGCACACTGTCGCCAACATCAACTATTTCGTGGGCCGCTACAGAAGCGATGCGGCAGCCCGCGAATTCATCGAACGACTCCGGCGGTCGCTTGTTGTGCCGGCAACAGGCAGCGAGGATCTCGTCTTCGCTCTCTCGCTGCCGATGCGTGACTTCGAGGACGCGATGCAGGTCGCTGCCGCCAGTGCGTGCGACGCGCGATTCATCGTGTCGCGAAATGAGCGGGATTACGAGAATTCGCCCATCAAGTCTTACCTGCCAATCAGTGCGCTGGCAATGCTGCGCTGACCACGCCTCCATCCGGAACTCGCGTGTATTGTGACGGGTAATGCTGCTGACCTGACTTCACCTGCACGAGGAGCGCGCGATGTCCGGCACTGAAATGGCCTACCTCAAAGGGCAAGTGATGCCCCTCGCCGACGCCAAGATCAGCGTCATGACCCATGCCTTGCACTACGGCACCGCCGTGTTCGAGGGCATCCGCGCCAACTGGAACGCCGAGCAGGAACAGCTCTACCTCTTCCGCATGCGCGAGCACTACGAGCGCCTGCGCAAGTCGGCCCGCGCGCTGATGATGGACCTGCCGCTGTCCGACGACGAGCTCTGCGACATCACGGTCGACCTCGTCCAGAGGAGTGACTTCCACCAGGACGTCTACATCCGGCCAATGGTCTACAAGTCGGCCGAAGCGCTCGGCGTCCGACTGCACGGCGTGCAGGACGATTTCCTCTGTTTTCTGATCCCGTGGGGTGCGTATCTCGACACCACCGGCGGCGTGCACGTCGTGACCTCGTCCTGGCGGCGCACCGAGGACCAGTCGATCCCCGTCCGCGCCAAAGTGACCGGCGCCTACATCAACTCGGCGCTGGCCAAGAGCGAGGCGGAGATGGCCGGCTTCGACGAAGCGATCCTGCTCAACGAGGATGGCCACGTTTCGGAGGGCTCGGGCGAAAACATTTTCATCATCAACGACGGCGTCATCTACACGCCGCCCAGCTCGGACAACATCCTCGTTGGCATTACGCGCAACACGGTGATGGAACTGGCCACGACCGAACTCGGCATCCCAACGGTCGAGCGCACGCTGGACCGCTCCGAGCTCTGGCTCGCCGATGAAGTCTTCATGACCGGCACGGCGGCGCACGTGACCCCGATCTCCTCGGTCGACCGGCGAACGATCGGCAATGGTGAGACCGGGCCGATCACCGCGCAGCTCGAGCGACTCTACTTCGACGCGATCATCGGCAACCGCGACGCCTATTCGCACTGGCTAACGCCCGTCTACACAAACAGCAACACAAGCGACTAGTCGCAGGAGCCGCCGCCCAAGGAACAGCCATGCCCGAGGCGGTCACGCTCATCCTTGCCTACTTACTGGGCTCGATCCCTGTTTCCTGGCTGGTGTTTCGTTGGCGAACGGGGCAGGACCTGCGTCTCGTCGGCGATGGCAATGTCGGCGCGGCCAACGCCGCGCGCGAGGGCGCTGGACATTTCATGGGCGCGGCGATCATCGTGATCGACATTGGCAAGGGCCTGCTCGCCGTCTCGGTCGCCCGATGGTGGGGGCTTGAACTCGGCTGGTGGATGGCGGCCGGTGGCATCGTGATGGTCGGCCATATGTGGCCGGTGTTTCTGCGATTCAACGGCGGTCGCGCAGCGGCAACAGGTCTCGGCGCAGCCGGGGCGTTTCTACCCTGGCAGTTTGGGATCACATTCGTGGTCGGCGGCCTGACCTACCTGGTGACCAGAATCGCGGAGTTGGGCATTCTCCTCGTGGCGGCCCCACTACCGTTTCTGGCGATCGCCTTCGGCGAGCCCATCGAATCGATCATCTTCTGCTTCGCCGCTCCGATTGCGGCGGGGCTCAAAACTGTGTTGGACAAATGGCAAGAAGCTGGGACGTCATAGTCGTCGGCGCCGGCCCCGGCGGATCGACCGCAGCCTACGACCTCGCGCAGGCCGGGGCCGATGTGCTGCTCCTCGACCGCGCGCAGTTCCCCCGCGACAAGCCTTGCGGCGGCGGCGTCCTGGTCTCGGCGGTCAAGCTACTGCCCTACTCCCTGGACCCCGTCACGGAACAAACCATCACCACCTTCCGCGTCCGTTACCGCCGGACGTGGGAGTTCGAGCATCATTACGACGCTCCGCTCGCGATCATGACCCAACGCGCTCGCCTCGACGCCTACATGGTGGAGCAGGCCGTTGGCGCTGGAGCCGAGTTTCGTGATTCGTCCGCCGTTCGTGGGATTGAGCAGAGCACGGTGACATTGGCCAATGGCGACAGCCATAGCGCGGGCGTGATCATCGCCGCCGATGGCGCCAACGGCATCGTCCGCCGAGCGTTGGGATTGCCCCGTCTGCGCGGCGCGGTGGCGATTGAGGGCAACGCCACTCGAGCGAACTCAAACGGTACGAGAAATCCCGGCGAGCGCTGGACCGACGCTGTTGGCCTGGAACTTGGTTCGGTCCCAGGCGGTTACGGCTGGGTCTTTCCGAAAGGCGACCATTGCAATGTCGGCGTCGGCGGCTACCCCTCGGCTGCGTCCACGCTGAAGCAAGAGCTCGGCCTGTATGCCGCTTGCGAGGCATTCGACGGCTCAACCTTGACCAATCTTCGAGCCCATCATCTACCGCTCCGCGACCCCGACAGCGCACTGGTTCACGGTCCGGCGGCGTTCATCGGAGACGCCGCCGGTCTGGTCGATCCACTGTCGGGTGAGGGCATCGGCAATGCAATTCGCAGCGCCCAACTGGCTTCGCAGCCGACGCTCGAATTCCTGCGAGGCGACGCCTCAGACCTGTCCGGCTACCAACAGGCAGTCCTCGCCGAGATCGAGCCTGAGCTGAGGGTCGCCCGCCAGCTTCAGGCCCTGTTCCAGCAGACGCCGTGGCCCTACGTGCAGCTGCTTCGGCGCTCAGGAAGATTCTGGGGAGCCTTCTGCCGCATCATCCGAGGCGAGTCGACCTACACCAGCTTCCAGAATCGTCTGGGTCCAGCGAAGATCCTGGTCGACGCCGCGGCATCTGTAGCTGAGCGACGCGCTCGGACGAAGGCTCTGTGGCAATAGACTTCGGCTCATGCTTAGCCAATCAGAATTTGAGGAGATTCTGTCCGACCCGAGCAAGCACATCCTTGGCGACATTACGTGGAATACCGATGACGACCACTCCCCCGCGCTTGAGTTTCGAGTTCAGGTGCGATCTAACCCTGCATGGCCGCTCACCGCACGCGGCACATGGAACCCGGCACGAGAATCGCTCTCTTACGTCTTGATACACGGCGGTACCGGGCGAGTCGTTGGACTCTGTTTGGGCTTTCCGCCCCATCGGAACCCTGATGGCCAATTGATGCGCGATCCGCACAAGCATCGCTGGACTGTCGAGGCGCGAGACCAAGAAGCATACGAACCAGATGACATCACGTTCGGTTGGCATGATCCCACGAATGTCTGGCAGCAATTCTGCCGAGAGATACATATCCTGCATGAAGGTGCGCTACTTCCACCTGAGCACCAAGGGGAGTTGACGCTGTGACTTCGAAGGAACTGTGCGCGACACTGCAGCGCAAATTGCCCTTGCTCTTCGAGTGCAACCCTCGCGCCAGGGGTGATGTCAGAATTCGGACGCCCTTTGTCCTTCCGGACCGAGACCTTGTTGACCTCTTCGCCTCCCACCACGACGACGAGTATCGCGTCTCTGATTATGGCCTCGCAGTCAGTTGGCTGAGAAGCCAGTCACCATCAGGAAAGATGACTCCACCCTTGCGGGCGTTGATCGACGATCTGCTGCAAAGCCTTGATGTGAGACTAAATCGAGGGCAATTGGAGGCGTCCTGTGTCAATGCTCGTGACCTCCCTACAGCCGTGCACTTGGTGGGCCAGGCAGTTGTGCGCGTTGCAGATTTGAGGCACGCGATGCAAGGGCGAGTCATTCGCTCGATTGCCGATGACGTTGACGATTGGCTGCGCCAAAAAGAGTTTCAAGTCCAACGACGGACAAAGCACCGCGGAATGAATGAACTGTGGCAAGTCGACTTTGAAATCAAGGCAGGCGCTCGGACATCGCTGGCATTCTTGCTAAGCAGCGGCTCGCGAGCTGGTGCCAGAGGCGTGCGCCACAGGGTCTACACCGGATTCTCAGATCTTCGGTTGAACCCCGCTGGTCCGCCGCATGACGCCCTGATCTCACTCATAGATGACACAGCAGACGTTTGGACCGAAGAGGATTTCGCACTCTTGAATCAAGTTTCGCGACTGGCAATGTGGTCGAGGCCCGACGAGGTCGAAAGAGTTTTAGCTACCGCCAGCGACCGCTTAGATTCGCCCTCCCCGCTGCCTGACCTGTTCCGTCCCTAAACATTTGCCGTCGCCAGCGCTTCCTCCCACGTCACCCGATCCCGAATCATCCCCTGATAGCGACGCAGCATTCTCGGCCAACCGACTGCCACCACGCCGCTCAAATATCCGCGCAGGCCGTAGATGGCGGCGAAGCGGTTGTCCTCCAGCGATCCGTGAACGAGCTGGAACTCATCCCTGGGCGCGGTGATCCCAGACGCCATGATGCTCAGACCGTGCTGGTCGGACCAAAAGTAGGGGACCGGCGAGAACGGTTCCAGCGGCTCGCCGCGTGCTTCAAGCACCAGGTTCCGAGCTGCTGCCATGCCCTGCTCGACCGCGTTCGTCCAGTGTTCGATGCGCATCGTCCGTTGCGGCTCGGAGTAGGCGAACGGACCGAACAGTCCGTTCGGCCAACGCGCGACATCGCCAGCGGCGAAGATGCCTGGCGCAGCGCGGCAGTACTGGTCGCAAATCACGCCGTCGCCGATCGACAGCCCCGAGTCAGCGAGCCACTCAACATTCGGTCGGACGCCGATACCAACTACGACCGTGTCGACCCCGATCCTTGTTCCGTCATCCAACTCGACGGCCTCGACGCGTCCATCGCCGAGCAGGTCCGACACCATCGCATTCATTCGCAGATCGACGCCTGCCGCTGCGTGCAGGTCGGCCGCCCAGCGAGCGAGTTCGTCTCCCAGCGGCCCGATCATCGGCGCCGACAATGCCTCGACCATCGTCACCTCAAGGCCTCGCGCTCGAGCAGAGGAGGCTACCTCGGCGCCGATGAAGCCGGCGCCGATCACCGCGACCCGGCTGCTCGCCTCGAGATCGTCGCGGATGCGCAGCGCGTCAGCCTGCGTACGCAGCAAATGAACTCCGCTCAGCCCCCGTCCGAACGGCAACGCCAACGCTCGGGCGCCCGTGGCGATAATCAGGCCGTCGAAGCCAATCCGCTCGCCATCCTCGAGCAGGACCTGTTGGCCGGAGACATCGAGAGCTGTCGCTGCACGACCACTGAGGAAGTCGAGTTGCAGCGACTCAAGCTCGGCTGTCGGACGCAGCGGTAGGCGATCCACATCCCACTCGCCGGTCAACAACTGTTTCGAGAGCGGCGGACGGTCGTACGGCAACTCTGGCTCGTCGCCGATGATCGTGATGACGCCTTCGAACCCCTCCGCGCGCAGAGTCTCAGCTGCATTCAAACCCGCCAGCGACGCCCCAACGATGACGACGTGCTTCATTGGGCGTTCCATGTGCAGAGACTACTGCCGACCGACTGCTGACTGACTTGTGGTCTTGGTTGTGAAATCCTTCGCTATGATGCTTCCCAAGACAAGCAATAGACCCCAACCACCAGACTGGAGAACACAATGGGCAAGTTGGACGGCAAGGTTGCCATCGTGACGGGCGCGAGCCGCGGTATCGGCGCGGCCATCGCCGAATGTTTCGCGGCCGAGGGCGCGAAGGTCATCGCGACCGCTCGCACGCTGCAAGAGGGCACCCACCCGCTGCCTGGTTCGCTGGAAATGACGATCAAGAACATCGACGAGGCCGGGGGCGAAGCCACGGCAGTTGCAGGCAACGTCTCTGAGTACGAGGATTGCGCCGCCATTGTCCAGGCCTGCATCGACACCTACGGCCCGCCCGACGTGCTGATCAACAACGCGGCGCTGACCTATTTCATCCCGGTCAAGGACTTCCCGGTCCGTCGCTGGCTGCGCTCGACCGCGGTCAACTTCCACGGGCCGTTCTACATGAGCCAGCTCTGCCTCAACGAGGGCGGCATGGTCGAGCGCGGTTCGGGCGCAATCGTCAACGTCTCCTCGGCTGCGGCCATCGGCCCCGGCCGAGGACCGTACGAGGGCGACGGCGGCGGCGGCACGCTCTACGGCGCCGAGAAGGCGGCCCTTGAGCGATTCACCCAGGGCCTCGCCTCTGAGGTGCATCAGCACGGCGTATCGGTCAGCTGCTACAGCCCGTCACAGATTGTCCCGACCCCCGGCGTCGTCCACCACCGCCTGATGGAAGGCCGTGACCCCAACGACTCCGAGAGCGTCGAAATCATGGCGCAGGCGGCGTTGCTGCTCGCCACCGAGCCGCTGGACAAGGTCTCCGGCCGCGTCACCTACTCCCAGGAAATCCTCAAGGAGTTCGGCTGGGACATGGGCGGCAAAGAGCCGTCCGGCACCGGCGTCACCTCGCCGGGTTCGGGCTACTCTCAGATCTAATCGCCGCAAGTATCTTCGCTCCCAGCTCGGAAGACCTGCGCGCAACTCCATTCTTCCCTCTCACCCCGCTCCGCGGGGGGAGATGCCGAAGGCAGAGGGGAGCGTTGGGCCACGGTGATCGAATGAGAGGTTGCCGTGGCTTCGGCAGACGTTGAGCGCGTCGAGCGCTGGTTTCGCGACGGCGATCTTTTGCACCCGTTCGAGGGCGACGCTCCGCCCTCCACAGTCGACCTTGCCCGCGCAATCGCCAACGTCGGTGGCGTCTCATTGTCCGACAACGACCACCGAGCTGCGGAGCTCGCGGAGCAGATCGGGCGGGACCGCCCGCTGTTGTTTGTTCTGGTTGACGGCCTCGGCTGCATCTTCGAGGGTCGAACGAGTCCTCAGGGACTGCTCGCCAAGGCCGAACATGTGCAGCTCCGAGCCGTCTTTCCCTCAACGACGGCAGCCGCGTTGACCACCATCGCCACAGCGGAGTGGCCGGGCCGACACGGAGTCCCAGCCTGGTACACGCACCTGCACCGGAACAACATCACCGCCACGATCTTGCCATTCATTGAGCGGGACTCTGAACGCCGGCTGCAGGAGTTCGGCATCCAGCCGGAGGACGCATTTATGCATCCGTCGCGAATGGCGACCATCGGCAGCCCGCTTCGCACCTACCACCCACGCAACATCTCGGACAGCGAGTTCACCAACTACCAACGTGGTTCAGCGGCCACCGACCCATACGATCACCTGCGCGACGCCGTGGAATCCGTGGTCTCCCGGATCGTCGACCAGGCAGAAAGCGGGATTCACTATCTCTATCTGCCGATGGTCGATTCGGCCTCACATCGTGACGGTCCCGATGCCCCGGCGACGCTGAGGGCGCTAGAGGCCGTCGACAATGCCCTCACCGCTATCGCCGAAGCAGTTGACGGCAGAGCGAGAATCGCAATCAGCGCCGATCACGGAGAACTCAACGTCAGCGCCGCGGAAAAGGGACTCTTCCTACCCGACGACGAGATCATCGACGACCTGCACACGCCTCCGCATGGAGAACCCAGGGTGCCAATGTTCTGCGTGCGCTGGGGACGCGAAGACTCGTTCGCCGGACAGTTCCGCCAGCGCTGGGGTCGAAATTGGGCCTTGCTCACCCAGGAAGAAGCCGAAGATCTGAAACTTTTCGGCCCAGAGCCGCTCAGCGAAATAGCCGCCGAGCGCATCGGCAGCCACATCGCCGTGTCAGCGACGAGAAACGTGCTGGTCTACGGAGAAGCCGGCAACCGGGTGTCCGCCCTCAACGGCTACCACGCCGGCATGCGCTCGGAGGAGATGGAAATCCCGCTGCTCCTGGCCTGAGTCGATTCCTGTAGCGTTGACCGGTGAGAGAACGTCATCCGAAGAAAGAGATCGAACTCGTACTTCGCGAAACTGAGTCTGTCGCCTAGAGAATTGTGAAAACGCCGAAGGCAAAGGAATGGGGCGTGATGTACTGCCCGGAGGAGAGCCGCGAGGGTTGTCGGAAGGTGATTTACACAACCCCACGCAGTGCGCAGAATCATGCAAAGCGACTCAGAGATTATTTCCGCAAGTGCCCACATGCGGCATCCTCCAGCGGAAGGGACGACCGATGACGTTGTGGCGGTTCACCCTGATCATCGAGGGCCGGGACGTGCTGGAAGGTCAGACAGCCGATCTACTCTTCGAAGCCGGCTGCGACGACGCATCGTTTGGATGGTCCTGCGGAATTCAAGAAGCGGGATTTGACCGAGAAGCCGAGAGTCTGGAAGAGGCGGTTTGCTCGGCTGTCTCAGCTGTCGAGTCTGTCAAAGGATTTGATGTAGTTCGCTTAGTTGATGACTCAACTGTGACCGCAAGAGAGATCGCCGAAGTCAGCGGCCGGTCGATTGCTGAAGTGCAAACCCTTGTTGGTGGAAGCGTGGGTCCTGGAGGATTTCCGCAGGCCTACAGTTTCCCGGATGAACCTGAATCCGAATGGGCATGGCGCGATGTCGCCGCGTGGTTTATGGACTCCCTTGGAGAACCCATTTACCGCAGAAGCGAACAACCATACGCAGCGATCGCCAAACTGATTGAGGCGCGACACCACTACCGGAAACGGGACCCGGCAACGCGTCGCGAGATCGCCGCACTATTGAGTGACTAATCGGCGTATCGGCCGCCACCGACTAGTCGTCGAACTCCATGATCGCCCGACCGAAGATCTCTCCCTGCTCAAGAGCGGCCGTCGCCTCGTTGATCTGACCGATCTTGAAGCGCTCCGTGACCATCGCGTCGAGGTCGAGCGCGCCGTCATCGGCCCAGGCGAGGAACATCGGGAAGTCGCGGTCGGGGCGGCAGCTGCCGCCGATTGAGCCGATGTACTTCTTCTCGTTGATCAGCAATCCGCGCATGTCGGTCTCGCTGAAGCTGACGCCCGACTGCGGCACTCCGACCAGAACGGCGGTGCCACCGGTCTCGGCGCCCAGGATGCCGGGGCGAACGGCGCGCAGAATCTGACCCATCGTCACCTCGCGGCCGATGCAGTCAAAGGCAAAGTCGACGCCTGACACCGGTTCGCCGAAGCTGGTCAGCCCGCCGGTCTGGGTCAGCGCGTGAATCTGTTCGATGGCGTCGCCGCCCGAGGCGTTGACGCCGATCGTCGCCCCGAACTTCTTCGCGAACTCCAGCTTCTTTTCATCCAGGTCAACGGCGATGATCGGGTCCGCCTTGACCACAGATGCCGCCACCACCGCCGAGAGGCCCACGCCGCCGACGCCGAAGACGACCACGCTCTGACCCTCGCGCACCGCCGCCGTGTTGTAGACCGCACCGGAGCCGGTCAGGACCGCGCAGCCGATGATCGAGGTCACATCGCGCCGAGTGTTCTGAGGGACCTTGACTACGTATTTCTCGTCAGCGATCGTCGTGTCGGCCCAGGTGAAAACGTTGCGCGTCGTCGCAGTGCGGCCGTTGGGACGCTCAACCACGACCGGATCAACCTCGCGCAACGCCGTTTCCGCATTGCGCGGGACCCAGGTGACAAACACGACATCGCCGGCCTGGACGTTGGTTACCTGCGAGCCAACCTTGATCACCTCACCGGTCGCCTCATGGCCCAAAATCTGGTCGCCGTTGCGAGGGTTGTGCATCTGGTGCAGCTGCGAATGGCAGATGCCGGACGCGTACTGGCGCACAACGACCTGGAAGTCGGTCGGGTCGGGCAGGTCGACGCGTTCGATGGCCAGTGGCTCGTCGGCCTCGGGGAGAAAAATCACGCGGGCAGGAGTTGGCATTGGAGATGGTCCTTACTTGTCTCTGCAAATCTGCGAATCAGTTGTTGCATCGGTGATGCACGAAGTGTCTAGGGGATTCTAGTCTGCCAATCGAGGATGAAACATGGAGACCATCACGCGCCGCGGCCCGCAGAGCATGTCGCAAGCCGAATTCACCGAATTGCGCAGTCGCTATTCGTCGACGCTGGTCGACCTCGGCACCGGCGACGGCGCCTGGCCGCGCCGATTCGCGCGCCAGTACGACAACTGCCTCGCGATCGGCATCGACTCCGATCGAGCCGCCCTCAAGGAGGCGGCCAAGATGTCCGAGCGCAAACCCGCCCGGGGCGGCGCGCCCAACGCGCTGTACGTCGCCGCCCGGGTCGAGAAGCTTCCGCCCGAGCTATGCAGCGCCGCCGACTGGGCCACGATCTACTTCCCCTGGGCAGCCCTATTGAGGATGATCCTCAGCGGAGATGAAGAGTTGGCGGAGCTGCTCAACAATCTTTGCGCCAAACGATCGCGGCTCAGCATCGTGCTCAACGCCGAGGCCGCGCCCGACGGCTTCGACCAGCCAACCCCCGACACCATGAGCAAGACCCTCAAGCAGCCCCTCGCTGAAGCTAGCTTCCGCATCAGCCGCAGCGAGTGGCGTGACGCGAATCAGGCCCCACCAACAAACTGGGGAGGCCGCCTCGTCAAGGGAAGCAATCGAGCGATGGTCGCAATCGAAGCTCAGCGTTGAGACGATGCTGAACGAATAACCGCTGGCGCACTGTTTCTCGTGTAAGTACACGACGGCAAGTCGTTGAAACGGGTACAGCCCCAAAAGATCCCGTTTTGACTCTTGATCGGTCTGGAAACGCCAACCTGGCAACGTGGACAGGGCCAGGGTGGGTACTCGAGGGGATCCAGATTCTGGGTATAACCGCAGGACAACATTACCCCGTATTCGCTACAACTCCAGAACATGCTGCCATCCTGCTCGTTACGTCGTTCGAGCAGCACACCAAGCTCGCATGACGGACATCGCACATACGAAGCACTGCACGCCTCTGCGGTGCACGACTGTTCCTGATCGTCGATCAGCACATATCCGCGGGAACATTGGCAGGCAATGGCGCGTCCGGGGCACTCGCGATTGACGCAACGCAGCGACTTGCCGGAACGCGACAGGGACAGCACTCCGCTTTTGCAGACGGCGCAGCGAGGCCACCGATCAAACGCGAGTTCGCCGATACGACCTATCTCGTCACCGTGCCGTGCCACCAGCTCGCGAACGAAGCGAGAAGGCCGATGGGCATCTGCAATCAAATGGACGCCGCGCCGGGCGCGGGTCATGGCGACATAGAAGAGACGACGTTCCTCTGCAAACTCGAACTCGTCCCGCGAAGGCGTAACTAACTCCAACAGAGGGTCGTCCACGATTTGCGACGGAAACCCGTACTGGTTGTCATCCAGTCCCAATACGATTACGAAGTCCGCCTCGCGCCCTTTTGCCCGATGGACGGTACTGAACTCTATTCGCGAATCAGACCTCAGTTGCTCTGGTTGACTGAAGCCGTACCGTCCCAAGAGGAGAATCGACGGTTTCGAGTCTGCGGCTGGAAGCGAGTAGATCTCTGCGACGACACTCCGAATCAATTCGGCCGTGGCTGCCTCGTTCCTTTGTCGCCACTCCTCACGATCGTTTGCCTGGATCGGCGGCCGAGCGACAACGCATATGCCCACTTCGTTGGCGACTTCCTGTGGGAACTGCGCGCGCTGGCTCTGTATCGGATTCTGTCTGATGAAGGTCGAAGAAATATGCAACAGCGTTGGACCGAAGCGGAACGTTCGCTCCAGGTGTCGTTCCTGGACAACACCGAGAAACTTCTCTGTGTCAGACATGAGAGTCATGTCGCTGCCGGCGAATCGGTTGATAGACTGCCAGTCGTCGCCGACCAGGAAGTAAGCAGCGCTCTGTTGACGCAACGCTGCAATCAGTTTCATCCGATTGAGCGCGATATCCTGGTATTCGTCCACCAACACATACCGATACGGAGAGGGCCAATGCCCATTGGCGATCAGGTCTTCGGCCGAGTTGATCATGTGATGGAAGTCAATCTCCGACCCGAGCGCACGCTCGTAGCGCTCAAACAGGACTCGGAATATCGGAAGGAACAGCCGTGCTCGCTCTCGTTGCCGCTGATCGAGACCTGAATTCACCGCCTGCTCAAGCTGTTCCAGGCGGATGCCGCTTGTTCTCACATGATTAAGAAACGAATCCACCAGATCCGCGAATCGTGAAATCAGATTCGCATTCCCAAGTCGCTTCAGCAGGTCTGCCTGTTCGATACGTTGAAAATCAACACGTCGTTGCTTGAGCAGCTCGCGCAGCGTATTCGTCAGATTGCCGTCCATGCGCTGCCAACTAAACGTCTCGATCAGTTCGGTCCCGTTCTCGTGGTGTACGTTGCGTTTCCACTTCATCCCCTCCACGTAACGCTGGCAGGCCTGCTCTCCCCATCCCTTCGGTGGCTGACCATCGCGATCGACTCCGAAGTGTTCGATGTACAGTTCGTACTCGGGCAGATAGAAATCTGGCCGGTATTGACGGTACGCCGACGAAGCAGTCTCGTGCCGGTAATCAGCCTCGTACTGATACTTCACACCCTGAACGGCAAGGAAATTGGCGATCTCCAACTCCTCAAAGCTCTTCACGAGCTCGCCGTTCAGCGTCCGAAGACCACTGCGCCGAACGTAATCGTGGTACTCGCCCATGGAATCAAAGTCGAATGGGGACGCATACTCGCCGAGGTGATACAGCAAAAACGACTGCAATTCAGACGGACACTCGGGGTCGACCAGCAGCTCCTGTAAGTAACGATTGATCTCCGCCCGCCGAAAGGTTTCGTTCTCGGCCAAGGCGGAAACTGAAGGTCTCGCTCCTTCGACCTCGCCCATCACCCGAGACCCGAATGAATGAAATGTCGCAACGTCAATGCCGTCCAATCGAACCGAGAGTCGCTCTTTGATCTCCTCCACCGCCTTGCGGTTGAAGGCCAACACCAGAATCTCGTGCGGCGGGACGCCGCTTTCAATCAGATGAGCAATCTTGCCCAGGACTACTGTCGTCTTGCCGCTTCCCGCGCTCGCGAGGACCAGGGTCGCATCCTCATCTGTTGCTATCGCACGCGCCTGCTCGTCTGTCGGCGCCCGCTCGAGGTGTAGCGCTACCTGCTGCTTGACTTGCGCGACCGCATGTCGCAAGTAAGTATCATTCGCTTCTGCTCTAGCCTCTTCCAAGCCTTCGATGGACTTGCACCGCGCCAGCCGTTGCCATGCCGATCGAACTCGCTCACTCAGGCGCTCTTGGACCAAGCGACCTGTTGATCTGTCAATTGCGTCCGCGACGCCGTGATGCGCCGCCTCCAACGAGGAGTGTCGTCGAAACTGCTCACCGGATAGAAAATCAGCGACTCGATTCAGTGATTGTTCGACCTCCGTTGCCAATCGGTCCCGCACCTTGAACAACGCCTCTTCAATCTCGGCAGCGCCGCTCTGCCACAATCCGACTTCGATGCAATCAGGGAATCCATGGGCGCTCAGAATGAGACGGTGCCGATACCACGGCCCCCTACGATCCACCCAGTCAATTGATCCGATCGATATTGCCGCTGGCGGCCGTCCACGCGCACGTTCTAACAACAACTGTTCGGAGTTGACTATTACTCTGACGTATCCGCCGCGAAGCCACGCTAAGAGACGTCGTGGCCCTGGGACGATCGCAATCGCCGATACAGAGGCAGTTCCCGAGTGAGAACGTTCTTCATAGCACACATGTGGAGTATCGCTTGGAGCCCACATGCAGAGCAACCGCCCCCATCGACAACCGCCGATACGACACCTGCTCCACGCCCGCCTCCTCCAACATCTCCGACAGCGCATCGGCCGTGGGATAGCCCGTGAGGGAGTTTGGCAGGTACCGATACGCCGAACGATCGCCCGAAACAAGCCCGGCGACCCTGGTCACGCCTTGCTCGAAACCCAGCCGCAGCATTCGTCCCCAGAGCGTGTCCGGCGGATGCGTGATATCCAGCCCGATCAGCCGTCCGCCCGGACGCAGCACACGCGCCATCTCCTTGAACGATCCGGCCAAGTCGGGCAAATTGCGCAGCACGAACGCCGATGCGACCGCGTCGAACGATTCGTCCGGAAACGGCAGATGAAGCGCGTCCCCCTGTAGCCAGTCGATGTCGTCTCTTCCGAACTTCTGATGGGCCCGGATCAGCATGTCCGCAGAGACATCAAGCGCGACCACACGTCGAGCGCCCTGTCGTCGGAACTCCTCGCTGAGGTCGCCGGTGCCGGCGCCGAGGTCCAGCACGACGGCGTCGCGCGGCTGGGCCGCTTCGACCGCGAGCTGCCGCCAGCGACCGTCGCGGCCGGCGGTCATCAACCGATTCATCCGGTCGTAGTGCGGCGCCAGTTGGCTGAACATCTGCCCAATGTTGCGGGTCCGTTCTTCGGTTGACGGCGAATCGGACATTGCGGTTGATTCCCATCCAGCCAATCCAGTTTCTGGTGATACAGTACAGAAACCGACCCATGCGTCGGATTTTTTGCGCGTGCAACCGGACACCGCGGAGCGCCGGATGACCACGACTCAGCCGCGTCAGGCCCGTGCCGTTGAGCGGCGTGAGCTGCTGCTCGATGCCGCCGCTGACGTCTTCGCCCAACGCGGCTACGCCGATGCGCAGATGGACGAAATCGCCGCCGCGGCCGACACGTCCAAGGGCGGTCTCTACTTCCACTTCCCGACCAAAGAGGCGCTGGTCGCCGCCGTGATCGGTCGTGCCGGGGACATTCTCCGACGGCGGGTTCATGGGGCGATGAATGCCGCCGGCGCCGATCCGGTGGCTCGGGCAGACGCGGCCCTGGCGACGCTGATTGAGACGCTATCGGCCCATCGATCACTCGCTCGCGTCCTGGCAAGCGAAACACTCGGAGGATCGGCAACGGCGCGCGCGCGCGTGGCAGAGATCGAGGACGAGTTCGCCGATCTCATCGCCCAGGAACTACGCACCGCCCTCGAAAGCGGACGCCTGACGCTGCTCGACGCTCCACTCGATCCCGAACTCACAGCAAGAGCCTGGGTCGGCATGGTGCAATCGACACTCTCAGCCTGGGCCGCCGGCCGTGTAGCAACGCCGATCGACCGCATCTATCCCGAACTCCGCCGACTGCTGCTGCGCAGCGCCGGCGTCCCGCTCTCACCAGCCAATCGCACTCACGTCACAAAGGAGTAGCCACGCATGTCCCGACCCACTGTCACCATCGAGAACACCGGCCTGCCCGATTGGGAGCGCTCGGGAGACTACGGCGATATCTACTACGACGTCGCCGAGGGCATCGCCAAAATCACCATCGCCCGACCCGAGGTGCGCAACGCCTTCCGGCCCAAAACGCTGTACGAATTGCTCGACGCGTTCAGGCAAGCGCACGAGGACATGTCGGTCGGCGCGATCATCCTCACCGGCGAAGGCAAGGAAGCCTTCTGTTCGGGCGGCGACCAGCGCATCCGCGGCGACGGCGGTTATATCGGCGACGACGGCGTGCCTCGGCTCAACGTGCTCGACCTGCACCGCTACTTACGCTCGATCCCCAAGCCCGTAATTGCGATGGTCGCGGGCTACGCGATCGGCGGCGGCAATGTGCTCGCCACCGTCTGCGATCTGACCTACGCCGCCGACAATGCCTGGTTCGGCCAGACCGGACCGAAAGTCGGATCATTCGACGCCGGCTACGGCACGATGCTGTTGGCGCGCCTCGTGGGTCACAAGAAGGCGGCCGAGATCTGGATGCAGTGTCGCCAATACAGCGGCGCTGAGGCAGTCGAGATGGGCCTGGCCTGCGAGGTCTTCCCCGTCGACGACCTCGAGCTCGAAGTTGTCAATCGTTGCCGCGAGATGCTCTGCATGTCGCCAACCGCGCTGCGCTTCGTCAAACGCGCCCTGATAGCCGATACCGACGGGCTCTCCGGGATGCAAATGTTCGCCGGAGACTCGACGCTGCTCTACTACCTGTCCGAAGAAGCCAAGGAGGGCAAGAACGCCTTCCTCGAGAAGCGCAAGCCCGACTTCGCCAAATACCCCCGATTCCCCTAATCGAAACAGCACAGCAACACGCTGTGCTCAACCGTCATTCCCGCGAAAGCGGGAACCCATACAGCTTTCGCGCGCCGCGTAGATTCCCGCTTTCGCGGGAATGACGGAAACAAGGGAAACGCTGACTTCCGAAGCACTAACACCACCCAGCAAGCGCCGAGCCTGGCTGCTCGCCGTCCGTCCGCCGACCTTGCCCGCGGCAGTTGCTCCGGTACTCGCCGGCACAGGAATCGCCGCCGTCGAGGGCGACTTCGACGTCGGCCGTTTCTTCCTGGCGATGATCGGCGCGATCTTGATTCAGATCGTGGTCAACTTCGCCAACGACCTGTCCGACTTCCGCCGCGGCGCCGACACGCCCGACCGCCTCGGTCCGCCGCGAGCCGTCGCGCAAGGCTGGCTATCGCAGCGCGAGATGACGATCGGCATCGCGCTGGCGACCGCTGCGGCAATGGTCGTGGGCATCGTCCTGACCATCATCGTTGGCTGGCCAATTCTGCTCATCGGCGCAGCATCGCTGGTCGCCGCCGTGACCTACACCGGCGGTCCGTTGCCATACGGATACCGAGGTCTCGGCGATGTCATCTGCTTCCTCTTCTTCGGCTTCGTCGCCGTGATGGGCGCGGGATATGTCCAGATCGAGGAGTTGACCTGGCAGCTGGCGGCCGCGTCCGTGCCGGTCGGTTGTCTGGTGACCGCGATTCTCGTGGTCAACAACCTGCGCGATAT
The DNA here is from genome assembly GCA_965261715.1 of Dehalococcoidia bacterium. GTDB lineage: Bacteria > Chloroflexota > Dehalococcoidia > Bin125 > Bin125 > Bin125. The sequence continues at coordinate 403,844 of OZ253471.1, read as the reverse complement.
CGATACTGATCGCGTCAGCAACAAGCGAACGCTCGCCGTGATGCTGGGCGAGCGAAACACCCGAATCGAGTATGTCGCGCTCACGATCGGTGCATTCGTGGCAATCGCCGTCTGCGCATCCGTCGAGCTGATCCCGTACTACTGCTACATCGCCTGGGTCGCACTGCCGCCCGGCATGTGGCTCGCCCGTGAGATTGCCAGAGGACGTTCAGGAGCAGCGCTAAATCCAATGCTGAAGCGAACCGCTCAGTTGCACTTGCTAGTCGGCGCGTTGATCGGTCTGGGTGGCGTCCTGGCGACGCTTTAGTTGAGCACCGCGATCAGCACTCCGGTCGCGATTCCAATCGCGGTCAGCATCGTACCGATGATTAGCCCGGTGGCAATCGCGATAATCCGCCACAACCGCGCCTCGATCTGATCTACCGTTCCAGCAATCATCATCTGGATCTCCTCCTTCGTCATCAGAGGAGCCATTTCACCCTTGCGACGCTCTAGTTGAGCGCGATGATTACTCCGGCGACGATGCCCAACGCCGTCAGTTGGAGTCCGGTAGCGATTGCCACGACGCGCCACATGCGAGCCTCGATTTGATCGACCAAGCCAGAGATCATCATTTAGATCTCCTCCTTCGTCATCAGAGGAGCCATTTCTTCCTGGAGCGCTTCGGTGAAGTCGCGGGATACATCATCTCCCAGGCGCTCGCGCAAGACGTCAACGAACCTCAGCCGATTGATGATGGCCATACGCTCAACACACTTCCGAGTCCAACCCCTGGGTACGCTTAAAGTTAGGATATCCCGCGGGAGCCAGGAATGCCCATCTTTCGGCTCGATGCCACTCAAACCCTCTCCACCGACCTCGCGACCGCCTGGGAGTTCTTCTCCGACCCCCACAACCTCGCAGTCATCACCCCGCCCGAGATGCGCTTTCGCGTCACCGGCGATCCGCCCTCGACGATCCATCCCGGACTGATCATCACCTATCGTCTGACCCCGCTGCCGGCGATCCCACTCAACGTCTCATGGGCGACCGAGATTACCCACGTCAACGCGCCCTACCACTTCGCCGACGAGCAACTCGCCGGCCCCTACGCGCTCTGGCATCACGAGCACCACTTTCAGGAGACCGACGACGGCGTCCACGCGACAGATCGAGTCCACTGGTCGCTGCCGCTGGATCCGATCTCCGCTCCTCTAGCCAACTTCGTCGTAATTCCGCAGTTGCGTCATATCTTCGACTACCGCGCCAGGAAGCTTGAAGAGCTATTCTCGTCCGCCGTCGCGCATGACGCCCGGCTGAAAATCCAGCCTCTCTGACCTTGGCATTCCGCCCAGCACGTTCCGAAATCCCTAACATTCCTTCATCGGAAGAAATGTGAGGGATTGCATGTCAGAGCGACACAACTATTGGCAACGGATGCAGCACGGAACACTGAGTCGTCGCACACTCTTGCGAGCATCATCTCGCGCGGGCGTCGGCGCTGCCGGACTCGCGCTGGTCGGCTGTGGCGGTGACGACGACGACGATCAGCAGGGCGTCAGTAGCGCACAGCGGCAACAGCAAGACCAGCAGCAAGCTGCTCAGCAGCAGGCCATGCAGCAGCAACAGCAGCAGGCCACGCAGCAACAACAGGATCAACAGGCCGACCAGGCCGCTGCGCAGGCCGACCAGCAAGAGCAGATGCAGCAGGACCAGGCCGACCAGGCTCAGCAGCAGACCACGGCCGACACCTCGGGTCTGACCCGTGGCGGCACGCTGCGCTTCTCCACTCCCGCCGCGACTCACGACTACTTCGACCCGCACCGCGGCGTCTTCGGTCCGACCCAGTTCTGGATGGGGTTCTACATGAACTACCTCATCCGCTGGCAGAACAAGGAAAAGGGAATCATGCACAGCGACATTGCGTCGCTGCCTGAGATTCCCGACAACACGACCTACATCTTCTCGGTCGATCAAGGAGCGGCCTACTGGGACCGCTATCCGACCGAGGGCGGCCGGCTCGTCACGGCCGAAGACATCGCCTTTAACGCGCAGCGCCAGATCGATTCAGTCGACGCCGACGGCGTCGAGGACACGTCCTTCCTTAGTGCCAGCAAGTACCAGCAGACCGACACCATGGAGGTGGTTGACGAAACGACGATCAAGTTCACCACGGCAGTACCAGATTCCACGTACCTCGGCGCTCACCTGGGTCCGTTCTCCTGGATCACGTCGCCCGAGGCGATCTCCGAGTTCGGCAACCGCTGGCGCGACGAGCAGACCAACGTGGGATTGTCGTCGGGCACCGGCGCGTACATCCCGCAGGACTACGACCCCGACCTCGGCATCAACCTCGATGCCAACCCCAACTATTGGAAGACGGGCGCCGACGGCGGGCCGCTGCCCTACCTCGATCGGGTGGAGTTCACCAATCTGCTCGATGCGACCGCGGTCGATGCCGCCTATCGCGGTAAGGGCATCGACATCGGCGGATTCCCGCTCTCCAGCCTGCAGGTTGAGGGCATTCTGCAAGACTTCCCCGAGCACAACTCATTCGACGTGCCGTTCGGCTTCACCATCCAGATCCGCTACAACTTCAACCCGGACTGGCCCGGCGAGGACGGGGAAGGCAATCCATGGACGGACCGGCGTTTGGCCTATGCGTTCCACGTCGCCACCGACCGTTACCTGTTGATCGACGCCGTCTATCTCGGCTCCGCCAAGATCAGCGCGATCGCGCAGGCGCCCTGGTTCAACCAGGCCTGGACGGTGCCGCCCGAGGAGCTCGCCACCTGGCCCGGCTATCGACCCGACCGCGACGCAGACCTGCAGATGGCCAACGAATTGATGGACGCTGCCGGTGTCGACCGCGATGAGCAGACCTTACTACTGGATCACGCCCGATGTTTGGGAACAGACCTACCCGGGCATCACCGAAACCGTCCGCTCGATGTACCAACAGGCGCTCGGCGTCACCTTGTCCATGGACATCCAGCCCTACACCGTCATCCTGCAGCGACTGCTCGAGGGCACGCACCCCGGTCAGACGCCTGCCTGGACCAACCCGCCGCAGGACCTCGACCCGACTGGTGAATGGAACATCACCCACGTCGCCGGCGGCAGCTCCAACTTCTCGAATTACAACTACCCGCCGGCGGAAGAGATGATCAAGGGAATGCGCGCCGAGCTCGATGTCGACAAGCGCAAGGAGACCGCTGCCGAGCTGCTCCAGATCTTCCTCGGCGTGCACCCCGAGCACGGTGTCGAGGGCTTCACTGGTCAGCCGTCGGTGATGAACGCCATCTCGCCGCAGGTCGAGTGGCCATACGTGCACAACTCCGAGGACATCTACCAGTTCGCCCACGCCTCGCACCGCTACGACGAAACCTGGCTGGACACCAGGCATCAGGACTACCCGGCGTAGGAGCCACCCTCTGGGGGAGGTGCGCCGCAGTCACTTCAAGCCAGCTCCCCGTTCCCATCTCCCCCCTTGCGGAGACCTTTGCAAAACTCACAAATCCCCTCTCCCCCCCTTGCGGGGGGAGATGTCACGGAGTGACAGGGGGGGTCCGCGCACAGCGACTAGATAGGCCAGGGGATGGGGAGCCCCCTCTGCCTTCGGCATCTCCCCCGCAAGGGGGGAGAAGGACATTTGCGCTCAAGTCTCCGCAAGAGGAGACCTTTGAAAAACTCCAGCACTCCCGGTGTTCCGTCCCCGCCCCCGAGCGGGGACCTGCTCCCGGCTCCCTCCAGGCTGAACGAACATAGCGGGGCGCATATCTGGTGGAGAGCGATTGAGAGGTCTTAGCCTCGCGAAGCGGAACGGGTCCCCGCTCGGGGGCGGGGACGGAAAAGATCGCCAAGCGCGACTTTTTCAACGGTCTCCGCGAGGGGGAAAGCGCTTCCCGCAGAAGGCCTCTATTCAGCTACGGAACCTTGATCAGTTTGACACTGGCGCCCATCATTCAATACCTTGCCCCAGTGACCGCCTGCCGGACGGGCGCTGACGGTGCGTTATCGACATCGCACCATCTTGACGACGGAACTGAACGGAGTTGGCCGTGAAATTTGAGTTCTTCCATTTGATGCCCTATCGAGATCTGCCGCCCGATTTCGCCGAGCAGCACAACTCGGTCTGGGTCGATGTGCCCTCGACCCTGTTCGACCCGGCCAAGGCTCACCAGATGTACAACGATGGTCTGGACGAGCTTGAGGCCGCCGCAGCCGCCGGCTATGACGGCATTTGCGTCAACGAGCACCACCAGAACGCCTACGGCCTGATGCCGTCGCCGAACCTGATGGCCGCCAACCTCTGCCGCCGCACCAAGGATGTCGCCATCGTCGTGCTCGGCAACTCGATCGCGCTCTACAACCCGCCGACTCGCGTCGCGGAAGAGTTCGCGATGCTCGACTGCATCTCGGGTGGACGCCTGGTCGCCGGTTTCCCCGTCGGCACGCCGATGGACGACTGCTACTGCTACGGCTCCAACCCGTCGCACCTGCGCGACAAGTACTACGAAGCCGCCGACCTGATCACGCAGGCCTGGACGCGACCGGAGATGTTCTCCTACAACGGCCGCTACAACCAGCTGCGCTACGTCAACATCTGGCCGCGACCGATTCAGCAGCCCCACCCACCCGTCTGGATTCCAGGCGGTGGCTCGGTCGAGACCTGGGAATGGTGCGCCGACCACAACTACGTCTACTGCTACCTCTCCTACGGCGGCTACAAGTCCGGGCAGAAGAACGTGGACGGCTTCTGGCGCACAATGCAGCAGCGCGAAAAGCCGATGAACCCGTATCAGGCCGGCTTCCTCCAGCTCGTCGCAGTCGGCGAATCCGAGCAGGAAGTCGCCGACAAGTTCGGGCCGCACGCGGAGTACTTCTACAACAAGATGCTCCACATCGACCCGCGCTACGCCGACCCGCCCGGCTACCGCACCGTCCGCACCATCGAGCAGGGCTTCACCCGCAGCCAGGGTCTCAAGCCCGTCTTCGGCGACACAGACAGGTTCAAGGGCGAGAAGACCGCAGAGAAGATGATCGAGTCCAAGGCGAACTCTGAGATCACCTGGAACGACCTGATCCGCGAAGGCAACATCGTCGCCGGCACGCCGAGCCAGGTCACCGAGCAGCTCGAGGAAGTCATCAAGACGCTCCACGTCGGTCACTTGATGATCCTCAACCAGTTCGGTTCGATTCCCAAGGAACTGGCCATCCCGAACATCGAGATGACCGCCCAGCAGGTGCTCCCTAACCTGAAGCACATCTGGGACGACGAAGGCTGGGAAGACCACTGGTGGCCGCAGGGCCTGCCCGGTGGACAGGCCGAGCCGGCGGCGCTCAAGATTTAGCGACGCATCCGGTCAACCGACCCTCAGAACGGGGCGGGGCGCAAGCTCCGCCCCGTTTCGCGTCTTGTTTCGTATGCTGTCGGGAACATGAAACAACAGTCCGTGACTTCTCGCATCCTGGTCACAATGGCCCTGGCGGCGATCGTGGCATTGACTGGCTTGGCGCCAACCAGCGGTCAAACCAGCGAATCCGACGCCGGCGAGACCGTACGAATCATTGCGCGGTTGGCCGAGGACAGCAGAGTCGAGTTCGGCCTACGCACGCAGGACGGCAACCAGTTCCCAACTCGACGCTTCTTCCCGGCCGGCGACGAGCCCACGAGTTGGAAGCGCAGCTCGCCATTGGAACTCTCGGACGGCACAGCAGTGCGTATCATCGCGCGGCGCGGTCAGGATTCCCGGGTCGAGTTTGGGCTCCGCATCGACGAGCCGCGACAGGAGTTCCTCCCACCGCGTCGATACTTCCCGCGCCCCGCCACCGTCGGCCGTTGGCTGGTCAGTACGCCGGTCGTACTTCCCGCGCCGGAGGTCCCGGCTGACGAGCCGCCCGCAGAAACGGAACCGGATGAGCCACCCGAACCTCCTGAGCCGGAGGACGAACCGGGCGGTTCCGAACCCGAGGCCACAGAACCGACTCCAACGGTCGAGACCATCAGCGGCGGCCATCGAGATGGTCTGATCGTTAATCGCGGCGTGCTCGGCAATCCCGATATTCCGGTTCTGATTGTCGAGTACAGCGATCCGTTTTGACCGTCCTGCCGCCGATTTGCGACTCAGGTTGAGCCGCAACTGATTGCAGAACTGGTCCAGACCGGACTGGCGCGCTTCGAGTATCAGAACTTCGTCTACATCGGCATCGCTTCCGAACGCGTCACCCTTGCAATGGAGTGCGCCGCCGACCAGAGTGGCGCCGCCTTCTGGGAGTTCCACGACCACTTCCTGGTCGACGGCAGCAGGGCCGCTTCACGCGACCAGTTGGTCGCGTTCGCCGGCGAAATCGACCTCGACACCAATGTCTTCGCTCAGTGCTACGACTCCAATGAGCACGAAGACGCCATCAACGCACGAACGCAGGCCGCCAGAGCCCTGGGTGTCAGGTACGGACCGGCCGTGTATGTCAACGGCGAACGCTCAGGAACCACGCTCGCCGCAATCAAGCGAGACGTCGAAGCAGCGACCCCGTAGCTCGCCGAAAGGCTTTCTCCATGAAACCGAAGATCAGCATCATCACGCTGGGCGTATCCGATCTGACCGCGTCCGTGCAGTTCTACCGCGACGGTCTCGGATTTCCCGCCCCGAACTACAACGACGGCAACGACATCTGCTTCCTCGAGCTGGAGGGAACCTGGCTGTCGCTCTATCGGCGCGCCAAGTTCACTGACGAAGCGAACGTTGAGTTCGCCTCACCGGACGTGGGCACGCCGACCATCACGCTGGCTCACAACTTCCCGTCAGCAGAGGCAGTCGACGCGGCCATGACCGAAGCAGTCGGCGCTGGAGCAACAATGGTCAAGCAGCCGGAAGAAGTCTTCTGGGGTGGCTACAGCGGATACTTCAGCGATCCCGACGGTTACCTCTGGGAGGTGGCCTTTAACCCCTTCACGGATCTCAGCTGACGTAACAATGCTAACAATGCTGACAATGCCAAACGTCACCGCCCTCAGCGCTGTCACGATCGTGGTGACAGACATGGCCAAATCCACGGCCTTCTACGAGTCGCTGGGCTTCGAAACGATTTACGGCGGTCCCGATGCAGCCTTTACGTCGTATCGGGCAGGTGAGAGTTACCTCAACCTGATGCTGGGGACACTCCAGGACGAGGCGCTGCGCTTTCGCGCCATCTTCTACGTCGACGATGTCGACGCATTCCACGCCAACGCCGTCGCCGTCGGAATCAAGCCACTGTTCGAGCCGCGCGACGCCCCCTGGCGCGAGCGTTACTTCCACGTCAAGGACCCTGACGGCAACGAAATCTCGTTTGCCAAGCCGCTCAGTCGGGACTAGTCACCGATCTGCAGCGACCGTCCTGCCGTCAGACCACCGTCGATCACAAACTCGGCGCCGGTGCTATAGGTCGCGTCCGCAGCGATGAAGAGCATCATCTTTGCCACCTCGTCCGCCCGACCCAGCCGCGGGATCGCCGTGTTGGTGCCGATGTCTCCGTCTGAGCGTCGCCGCGTGTCGGGCCCCACAATCATTGGCGTGTCGATCGGTCCGGGGTGCACCGAGTTGACGCGGATGTTGTACTGTCCCAGCTCCAGCGCGGCGACCTTGGTCAACCCGCGCACCGCGAACTTCGATGCTACATACGCGCTGGCCCCAAAGTAGCCCTCGAGGCCGGCCGTGGACGACGTGTTGATGATGCAGCCGCCGCCGGCCTCGCGCATCGGCTTGATCGCGGCTCGAATCCCGAGCCAGACGCCGACCTGGTTGATCTTGATGGTTTCCAGGTATTCCTGAACTGTCGAACTCTCGATCAGTCCACCGCGCAGGATGCCCGCATTGTTGACCAGGATGCTGAGCTTGCCAAACTGCTCGGTCGTGTGCTCGACCATCTCCGCCCAGTTCGATTGGTCGGACACGTCGAGCTGGCGAAACATCGCTTGCCCGCCGCTGTCGATGATGCTCTCGGCGACCCGATGGCCGTCTGCCTCCAGCACATCACCAATCGCCACCGCCGCGCCCTCGCGCGCAAACAGCCGAGCCTGTGCCTCGCCCTGTCCGCGCGCGCCGCCTGAGATCAATGCGACCTGTCCATCAAGCTTGCCCATGTCGTTCCTCCCCGGTCAGATTCCGTGATTCCCCGCAGCTTGCCCCAGCGTAGGCCGGGGCGGGAATCTCGCTGGGTAGACCGAACTCCCTTGGTCGCATTATGACGGCCTTGCCGGAGAGCCTGTCCTCCGCGCAGGCGGGGCGCGGACGCTTGCAGGTGATTCGCAGCCGCAACAATTATTCGCTGACCGGAACCGCCCGGCCTGACATCTGGCCGCCGTCAATCTGGAACTCTGAGCCGGTGCTGTAGGTCGCGTCGGCCGCAATGAAGAGCATCATCTTGGCCACTTCATCCGGCCGACCGGCGCGAGCAAGCGGCGCGTCGACGGAAAGCTCGCCCTCGGCACTGCCACCGATCCGCGGATCGCGCACCATCGGCGTATCAATCGGTCCGGGATGCACCGAGTTAACGCGGATGTTGTACGCGGCCAGTTCCAGCGCAGCGACCTTGGTCATGCCACGGACTGCGAACTTCGAGGAGACGTAAGCGCTGAGACCTGGATAGCCCTCTAATCCGGCGGTCGAAGACGTATTGACAATGCAGCCGCCGCCCGCATCTCGCATTGGCTTGATCGCAGCGCGCATGCCCAGCCAGACGCCCACCTGGTTGATCTTGATGACCTCGAGATACTCCTGGAGCGATGAATTCTCGATCCGCGCGAACCGCAGGATGCCGGCGTTATTGATCAGGATGTTGAGCTTGCCGAACTGCTCGGTCGTGTGCTCGACCATCTCTGCCCAACTGGACTGATCCGAGACGTCGAGCCGGCGGAACATCGCCTGGCCGCCCGTGTCGACAATGCTCTCCGCCACGCGTCGTCCGTCTGCCTCCAGCACGTCGCCAATCGCCACCGCGGCGCCCTCGCGGGCAAATAGCCGAGCCTCCGCCTCCCCCTGACCACGCGCACCGCCTGAAATCAGCGCGACCTGTCCATCAAGCTTGCCCATGTCGTTCCTCCCATCGAGGATCGTCATTCCCGCGAAGGCGGGAATCTCGTTGAGTTGGCGAATGACTTCAGTCGCGGCCGCGTTGGATCGAAGAACCAGCCGTCACACCGCCATCAATGACGAACTCCGAGCCGGTGCTGTAGGTCGCATCGGCTGCGATGAACAGCATCATCTTCGCGACCTCATCGACGTGACCCACACGGGGAATCGGCGAGCTCCGTGACATCTCAAAGTCTCCATCGGCCGACCGGCGAATCTGCGGGTCGCGGATCATGGGCGTGTCAATCGGACCCGGATGCACCGAGTTGACGCGGATGTTGTAGCGGCCCAGCTCCAGCGCCGCCACCTTGGTCATCCCGCGTACCGCAAATTTCGACGATACGTATGCGCCGAGCCCCGAATAACCCTCAAGGCCCGCTGTCGACGAGGTATTGATGATGCAACCGCCGCCCGCATCCTTGAGCGCTGGTATCGCTGCCTGCATACCCAACCACACCCCGACCTGGTTGATTCGGATCACCTCGAGGTACTCCTCAAGTGACGACTCCTCGATCAACTTGACCCTGGCGATGCCGGCGTTATTGACTACGATGTCCAACCGGCCAAACTGCGCCACGGTCTCTTCAACCATGGACTGCCAGCTCGAGACCTCAGTCACATCGAGCTTCTGGAACATCGCCTGGCCGCCGCTGTCGTTGATGCTCTCGGCAACCCGCTGGCCATCCTCCTCCAGCACGTCACCCAGCGCAACCGCCGCGCCCTCGCGCGCAAACAACCGAGCCTGCGCTTCGCCCTGGCCGCGAGCGGCCCCGGAAATCAGTGCAACCTGTCCATCGAGCTTGCCCATCGCAAACCTCCCGACTTGGTCGTGCCTGGTTAGTCGCTACTTCGCGCCCTGAGTACTTTCGAGTTGGCGCCGAGTCCGCATACCGAACGGTTCGACTTCGCCGGTCTCAATATTGAAGCGGTAGCGCCACTGCCTGAGCAGATCTAATCCGTATACGTGGATCGCGAGTGTCTTGCCCTGGTTGATCTCCACGGCGTGGATATCCGCCGGTGGCTCTCGCAGGTAGGTCGTCGTGCCGGCTGTCACGAGGGACGGATCCAGCTCTTCCAACTCCGCCCGCCACGGCGTCAGTCCATCATCGACACGCTGGTAGTTGCGGTTCAACTCCACGCCCGAGATCACGCCCTCCATCGCCCAGCCGTTGTGATTGTGCACAGGCGCGCCGGAGTCGGGCTGCCAGACGACGGCCGAGATCGTCAGATTGTCGGAGCGATGAATAATGAAGCCCTGCTCCGGGTCCGCGTCATCGCATTCCGGTAGATCAAGCAGGCAATCCTGGCGCTGAATCAACTTCTCAAGCGGACCGGCGATCTGAGCGATCTGCCGATCGCCGGAGTCGCCCCGATCAGTGACGCGCTGAGCCTCTCGCACAAAATCCTGAATCGTGTAAGTCGCGGTGGTCATCGTTCGACCCTCTCATCTCACGGGTGTTCTGGCGTCGAGTATAGGCAGTCCGATGGCCCGCAGGCTCCGCCAGTCAGATCGGGAACTCGGTAGAATGGGGACAACAGGAGACCAATCTATGTCGTGCGACGTGGTGGAGCAGCGAACGGGCCAGAGGCCGGCGATCAAGCTGCTTCCGCCTAGGGAATACAGCGAAGAAGAGCTGGCGATGATGCGCCAGCGTCGGAAGAATCGGGCGCTCTACCAAGAGCGAGGACCGGAAATCGTCCGTAGTCATCCCGACAAACACATCCTGATCGTAGGGACAGGAACGGTTCACGCGTTCGAAAAACGTTCTGCGATGTTCAAGTTCATGGAGGAACTTGAACCGTTGACCCGGCAAACCGTGTTCATGGTTCCTCGCTGGCAGCCAGGGGGGATCAGCACCGGCTACCGGCGCGTTATCCGATAGTGCGCAAGTTTCACGGGGCGTTTCTAAATTTCGACATCAGCTCAGTTTCGATTTCACCCGAGCGATACGCTCCTTCGATTGAGGTGAACATCCAGTGGGAGGACCGCGAAAAGAGCTTCGATTTTCTGATCGACACCGGCGCAGAAGTCACTCTGCTGTTTCCTGGGCAAGCCCAAGCGTTGTTCGGGTCCGCCTTCAGAGATTTCGAGTTCGATCGATCTGGAGCTCGAGAGTTGGTGGCGGGAATTGACGGTGTCATGAGCGCCGTCGTACCTGTTCCCGTCAACTTGAACTTCCATGATGAGGTCGACGCGCCGGAACCATTCCATATCAACATTCTCGTTGTTCAACCCAATCCACCGAACCTCGACGATCCCGACCTTGGACTCGGCAACTGGGACAATCCCTCACTGCTCGGGCGGGACCTGCTTCTCCACTTCGATCTCTTCGTCTCAGGCTCGACAAGCGAGGTCTATCTCTCCCTGCCTGATTAGCCATCGACTCCTGCGTTAGCCTGCCCTGACGACCGAGCGAGCCTGAGCGGAGACTGTCCATGACGGGTGAACGCGCCGAGTTTGGCCTCTTCTTTCAGCTCCCCCAGGCCGACGGTCAAGATGTCCCTCAGCGCTACCGCGACACCATCGCCCAGATTGTCCACGGCGACCGTATCGGCTGGGACGCCGCCTGGGTCGCCGAGATGCACTTCGTCCGCGAGTTTTCCGTGTTGCCTTCCCCAATGGTGACGATGGCTGCCGCCGCCTCTCAAACCGAACAGATCCGCCTGGGCACCGGAGTCGCCCTGCTCGCGCTGTCCGACCCGATTCGCGCCGCCGAAGATGCGGCCACGCTGGACATCATCTCCGGTGGACGGCTCGAATACGGCATCGGACGAGGCAGCATCGCCGAGCACTTCGCCGGCTTCAACGTGCGCATAGCCGACCGCGCCAGCCGCTTCAACGAGGCGCTGACCGTGATCCAACAGGCATGGTCGGACGGACCGGTCAACTTCGAGGGGGACCATTTCCACTATCGCAACGTGCAGGTCGTACCCAAACCGATCCAGCGTCCGGGTCCTCCGCTGCGCATGGCCGCCAATAGCGACGAGTCGTTTGTCCGCGCCTGCGACGAGCAATGGCGAGTATTCGCAAGTCCGATCACAGCGTTCGAGGACGACCTCGACCGCCGCTTTGACATGTATCACAAGGCGCGACCCGATGCTCCCGCGTCCGACGCGGGACTACTGCTCCCCGTTCACGTTCACGAGTCCTCGGAGACTGCCAGGGCCGAGATCAAGACGAGTTTGATGAGCTACATGAAGGTCGTGACCGACACCGGATTTCGTGGCTGGACCCGCCGCGGCGGCGATCCCGACGATCTTCCGGCACTGCTAGCCCGCAATCGCAATGCGAGCTTCGAAGAAGTCATTGACCAATTGTGCGCCGTCGGCAATCCGGACGAGGTCACTGCCAAACTGTCGGAACTCGCCGATCGCTATGGTGTCGGACACTTCCTCACCTGGTGCAATGCCGGCGGCATGGTCCCTCACGACCAGGTGACGCGGTCGATGAGCCTGTTCATGAAGGAATGCGCGCCCAACATCACGGTCTGACGACCTCGGCGGTCGGCAGACGCTCTCGCATCACTTCGACTGCCTCGGGATTGCTGTCGATCAAGAAGTAACGTCGCCCGAGTTGCTCCGACGCCGCCCCGACGGTCCCGCTGCCGGCAAACGGATCGAGCACCAGCTCACCAACATCACTCGAGGCCCGTATGATGCGTTCCGCCAACGCGACCGGCTTCTGGGTCGGATATCCCGTCCGCTCCCTGGCGTTGGTGCCAACGATCGTGTGCCACCAGACGTCGGTGGGCAGTTTTCCCCGCTCGGCCTTCTCCTTGCCCACCAGGCCCGGCGCCATGTACGGAATGCGGTCGATCTCATCGCGATTGAAGATGTATCGCTCTCGGTCTTTGACATAGACGAGGATGTTGTCATGTTTCGCCGGCCAACGACGTTTGGGCCGACCGCCAAAGTCGTAGGCCCAGATGATCTCGTTGAGAAAGCAGTCCCGACCAAAGATGCTATCCAGCAGCACCTTCACGTAGTGAACCTCACGCGCGTCCAGATGCAAATACAACGTTCCATCGGCGCGTAAGACGCGCCAGATCTCGGCGAGACGTGGCGTCAGGAAATCGATGTACTCCTCGAACGCATCGACATATGAGTGCGACGACGCCGTTTCGGTCCGATAGCGACGCCCGCCAAATCCGGTGCGGTCGCCGTCCTCATCCTGCGTCGTTCGCAGCCGTTGGTAGGTGCGCACATTGCCGGTGTTGAATGGCGGGTCGGTGTAGACGAGTTGAACGCTCTCGCTCGGCAGCGACTGCAAGACCGGGAGGTTGTCGGCTTCGACGATGCGGCCGGAGGGCTCCGTGCTCAAGGCCTTATTCGTTCCCGACAGCGACCGCGCCCGGCATCTGCAGAGCCTCGGGGACATCGGTGTTGCCATACTTGTTGATGCCCCAGCAAGTGATCTCGCCGTCACCGTTCAGGGCGCAACTGTGTTCAAGTCCCAACGACATCGCGGTGAATGAGCCGCTCGGCGGGTCGGCCTGACCCCAGACGTTGGCGCCCCAGCAGGAGATCTCGCCGCTGTCGGTCAGGACACAGGTGTGCTCGCCGCCGCACGCGACCCCAGCGTATGCGCCCTCTGGAATGTCAATCTTGCCGTATTCCTCGTCGCCCCAACAGACTGCTTCCCCCGCTTCCGTCAACGCGCAAGTATGCACGATTCCGGCTGAGACCGCGACAAACGTGCCCTCCGGCGCGTCAGACTGTCCAAAGCCGTTAGCGCCCCAGCACGCCAGCTCGCCACCCTCGCCCAGAACGCAGGCATGGGCGTATCCGGCGCTCAGCGATCGCCACTGGCCCGGCGGAGGCTCGAGCTGACCACTGGGACCCGTTCCCCAACACTCGACCTCTCCGCTCAGCGTCAGTGCGCATGAGAACGATCGGCCACTACCAACTGCCTGATAGCGGCTCACGGTCGGCGGTCGCAACGCTGAGTCGTCGCCTGAAGTCCAGCACGAATCTCTGCCGAAATTACCGAGGTCGGAACGGTCACAGTCTGTCTCGCCCAGCCGGAAGGGAACGAGTCTCGACGGACCCTCTTCGAGTTCGCTGGCCGGAGCCTGCGTCTGCCCGTAGCCGTCCCAGCCCCAACAGACCAGTTCGCCCTCTTGATCAACAGCGCATGTGTGGGATGAACCGGGCGCGATTGAGACAAATGATCCGGCGTGCGCGTTCGCCTGGCCGTCACCGTTCGCGCCCCAACAGGTCGCGCTGCCGCTCTCGTCGAGCGCGCACGTGTGCGCCACTCCGGCGACCAGCGACTCATAGCGGCCTTCAGGCGAATCGGTCTGCCCCAACCCGTTGGCGCCCCAGCATCGCACTCCGCCGTCGTCCGTCACCCCGCAAGTGTGAGACTCGGCTGCCTCGACCGATGCATACGTCCCTGGCACGGGACTGCTCTGCATGTGGCCATCCCAGCCCCAGCAGCCCAGCTCGCCATCGGTCGTGATCGCGCAGGTGTGCCAGCCGCCGGCGGTGAAACTCGCATACGAACCGGACGGAATCTCCAGCTGACCGTCACCGCCGTAGCCCCAACACGAGATTTCGCCTTCAGCATCCTGAGCACAGGTGTGAGCGTCGCCTGCCTGAACCGCGACGAACCTGCCGTCCGGCGCGTCGGTCTGACCCCAGAGGTCGTCGCCCCAGCACTGGATACCGCCGGCCAGGTCCAGGCCGCAGTTGTGGTAAGCGCCGGCGCTGACCGAAACGAAGCGGCCGTCAGGCGCTGTCGCCTGACCGTAGTAGTCAAGACCCCAGCAAGCGATCTCGCCATCTTCGTCCATCGCGCAGCCGTGCTCGTAGCCGATGGTCAGTGATTGATACCGACCGACCGGCGAGTCGAGCGCGCCGTAGAAGTTCGAGCCCCAACAGACGATCCCGCCTCCGACGTTGAGCGCGCAGGTATGGCCGGAGCCTCCGCTAATCGACAGGAACTTGCCTTCGGGAGCGTCGATCTGACCAAACTCATGCGAGCCCCAGCACTCGACCGTCCCATCGACAGTCAACGCGCAGCTGTGGTTGCTGCCGAGCGCGAGCAGTTGCGCCGACTGCACAGTCACTGTTCGCAGCGTCTCCGGATAAGGAATCGGCGCCGCACTGCTGTTCAGCCAGCGATCGTGCCGAACCTGAGCCGGCATGAATCGCAGTCGGGGCAGGATGTCACCATCGACGCCGTCGACACGGAGGCCCAGTTCCGTCCGACCGTCGGCCAGCTGACGTGCAATCACGAACAGTGTCCGTCCGTCGGCGATGACGATTTCCGAACTGGCTCGCCAGTTGTCGCGCGTGACAGTTCGCGAGAGGAACCGCGATCTCGGCAGCAGGGTCCGCTCGCCGATTCGAAGGCCAAACTCGGTCCGACTGCCGTCAACGACGCGGGCGACGATCTGGGCGCTCAGCTCGCGATCATCGTCGGTTTGCGCCCAGCCAGATTCGGACAGCCCAGCGACTCCTCCGAGCAGAACGAACAAGGCCAGCGTGATGAGAACCATGCGACGCATCATGCTGCAACTTCTCGGTTGACCTAGGCGTCGGGCAGTTCGCGCGGCAGACTCGAGGTGTCTGGCTCAGCCGCTCCTCGGCGCTCCTCTTCCTCCCGCCGCTCGGCCTCTTCTTCCCGCTTGATTCGGCGCTCCGCCTCCGCCAGTTCCAGCTCCCGACCGATGCCTTCTTCCATCATCTGCTCGACCGGGCGCTCTTCGACGGTAGCATCGAAGCGATCATCGAGGATGCTATAACTGCGACCTCCGAGGTACATCAGCGGCTTGTACTCATCATCGTCGAGCGACCACATACCCGTATTGAAGTCGAATCCGTCGGTATCCGCTAGCGCCGCGACGACCTTGCCAATGAACAACGTATGATCGCCCATCGTGTAGAAGTCGTGCAGCGTACATTCGATCCAACCAACGCATCCTTCCAGCAAGGGTGAGTCGATCTCCTTGCCTCTAAACGTTGGAATCCCAGATGCTTCCAACTTGTCACCGACGGAGTTCGATACCATCCCGAGCCACTGCGTATGATTAAGCAGCACTTTCGAGGGAATGTTGAGCGCGAATTGTTCGCCGAACTTGATCATGTCGTGCGTGCGTCGCGACGGATGCACGGCGACGGCAATCAGCGGCGGGTTGATCGAGACCGGCATCGCCCAGGCGATCGGCGCCGCGTTGCCAACCGCGCGCCAGCTCGCGCTGACCACCATCACCGGCGACCCGCCCAGCAGCCGCCGGGCTTCCTCTTCGATCATTCGTTTGCGTACCATTGGCCAATCCTAACCGCATCACCAGAGCCGCATCACCAGACAAGTGAGATACGATGCGGTGAACTGCCCCCAGGATGGAGACGAACGATGGTTGACTTCCACGACAACACCGAAGAATCCGAATTTCGCAGCGAAGTGCGCTCGTTCATCAGCGACGAATTCCAGCCGCGTCGCACGAAGATGCGCGAGGAAGCGCGTGCGGCGCAGATGTTCGACCGACCGCCGACGCAGCGTGCCTGGGAGAAGCAACTGGCCAACCGCGGCTGGATCGCTCCCGCCTGGCCCAAGCAGTATGGCGGCGCCGGTCTCCCGGTGATGCAGCAGTTCATCTTCAACGAGGAAATGGCCGAAGCCCGCGCCCCGCGACCCGGCGGCATTGCAATCGGCATGGTCGGTCCCACGCTCATCACGATTGGCACCGACGAGCAGCAGGAAGAACATCTGCCGCCGATCCTCAGCGGCGACGCGATCTGGTGCCAGGGTTACTCGGAGCCCGGCTCCGGTTCCGACCTCGCCTCCCTGCAGACCCGCGCAGTCAAGGACGGCGATGACTTCGTCGTCAACGGCCAGAAGATCTGGACCTCCGGCGCACACAAGTCGGACTGGATGATCCTGCTCGCCCGCACCGACCCCGACGCGCCCAAACACAAGGGCATCACCTACTTCGTGCTCGACATGCACGCTCCAGGAGTCTCGGTGCGGCCGCTGGTCAACATGGCCGGCACGCACGAGTTCAACGAGGTCTTCTTCGAGGATGTCCGCATCCCTCAGCGCAACGTGTTGGGCGAGGTCAACCGCGGCTGGTACGGAGCGGTGACGACCCTCGACTTCGAGCGCTCCAGCATCGGCTCAGCCGTCGGCATGCAGCAATCGGTTGAGGACATCATTCGCTACGCCAAGGACAACCGAGGCAGCGGCATCTCGACCGTCGACAAACGGGAGACCCAGATCGCCCTGACCGACCGCTACATCGAGACCCAGACCGCGCGGATGATTTCCTACCGCATCGTCTCGATGCAGAACCAGGGTCTGATTCCCAACCACGAGGCCTCAATGGCGAAGCTATTCGCAATGGAGCTCAACCAGCGCATCCAGAGCACCGCAATCAAGGTGCTCGGCCTGCACGGCCAGCTCCAGGGCAAGGACGCCCCACGCCGAGGCCGGCACGCCTACGCATTCATCCGCTCAATCGCCAACACGATCGAGGGCGGAACGTCCGAGATTCAGCGAAATATCATCGCGACACGCGGTCTCGGGCTACCTCGCGGATAGCGCTGCCGGGTACCATTGAGTCTGGAGACTCAAATGTCCAGCAAGCCCCAGCACAACGGCACAGACCACCGCGACTCGAGCCAGCGCCCCGATTGGTATGTCCCAATCGTGCCGGTCGAAGGCGATGATCGAACGGTCCAGGAACTACTGCGGGACCTGCAGGTCGTTTGCGAACCGGGGGATTTATCGGATGATCTGTGCGCGGAGCTCGCAGCGTATCTCGATCAGTTCCTCCTGCCTCGTCCATCTCCGTGACTCCGTTGGACCCGATCTTCGTTGACAGTGTGCATCTTATCGCTCTGCACTCGAAGAGCGACGACTGGAGCGAAGCTGCACGCCAGGCGGCAGATTCATTGCATCCTCGTCAACGTCTGGTCACTTCCCACGGCATACTGAGCGAAACGCTTACGCACTTCGCACGCGCTTCCATGGCCTTTCGGTCGCGACTTGCTATGCAGCTTCGGCAGTTGACGCATGACTCGCAGTACACCGTCGTGACTCAACACCGCAGTCTGATGGAAAGCGCACTCGATATGTACGGAGTCGAATTTGCCAACTCTTTACTCTCCCTACAAGACTGCGTTTCGATTCTGATCATGCGTGAGTACGGCATCAGCTCGATCCTCACTGCCGACCAGGAGTTCTCTCGTGCCGGATTCACCCCGTTGCTTCGCCGCTATGTCGCATAAGACACCCGCACCCATTGCGCCGATCAACCGATAGATAAATCGGCCTGTAGGTCCTCGGAAAATATCTGTCCCGGCGCGGTGAACCACGCGCATAGCCCAAGCACCAGATCTTGAGGATCGCCACACCCGATTCTGACGCTGGCCGATTGCCAGGCAGCGTTGAGATAGATGCCGCCGCGAGGCTGTCCGGGAATCCGCCGTTGAAAAATCAGACCGTCCGGGTCGCGAGCATCGTGAACGATGACTCGCGCGCCCTCGGCGAAGTCCGAGATGGCCGCGATCGTCCGCGCCGCCGACTCGTCGTCTCCCGATGAGGCGATGATCCACGTCCGCTGATTGAGCGGTACCGCCGCATCCCTCAGTCGTTGCTCGATGGTCTCAGCGAGATTCGCCGCAACATCGGGCGACAGCTGAACTGAAACGGCGATCGCCACGTCATCACGATGAGTGACCTGCAACCTCGACACTGCATCGGACATCGAGCTCACGATTGCGGCCCCCGCTCCAGCATCCACCCGACGATGAGCGCGCCGACTACGTCCCGATCAAACGCCGGCTCATGTCCCCCGCCGACAATCTGCCAGTGCTCAATCGTTGCGCCGTCGGCGCAACCCTGACGATAGCGAAACGCCTTCGTCTCTTCTCCCGGCAGTTCTTGATCGATGTCAAGATCGGCGAGAACCTCAGCGGCATTGAAATCACAACCCAGTCGTCTCGCAGAGCCAATGACGGTCTGCGCCGCGCCCGGGTACTCGTCGTTGCCGCCGTACAGGATCACATCATCGGAGTCGCCGTGAATATGAAGGACCGACACAGGTCCCGAATGCTCACACTGTGATTCGTCAACAAACGTTGTACCCGCCAGAGCGACGATTCCATTCAAGCCCGGTAGGCCATCACACGCAAGCCGATAAGACATGAACCCACCGTTGGAATGTCCGACGGCATAGATGTGTCCAATCGACACCTGCAACGCGGCTTCGTCGAGCAGCGCTCGTATGTAGGCCACGTCATCGATATCGCTCCCGACGAAGTCACAGCAGAAGTCCGTCGCATTCCAGAATCGATTGCCATCTTCGTCGCGTGTGCCGTTGGGCATGAGCAGCATGAACCGATCCAGGTTGATCCGCCGAATCAGCCCCAGGTACTGCGAAAACTCCCAGACGTTGGAGCTGTAACCATGTAACGCAATTACCAGAGGCAGTGGATCGCTCGGATCGGCGCCGAGTGGCGCCACCAGCGCCGCGCGACGACCCTCGAGATCAAGTCCATAGACCGTGTAGTCGGAAGCTAACTGTTGCGTCGCATCCTCAAAGGTTGGCTCCGTTTCACCGAAGAAAAACAGATAGATCAACGCGACGATGATCGCGATCAGCGGGACGCCAAGAGCGAGAATGCCCAGCTTACGCAGCATCGGACGCTAATTCGTCCGAGATTCGTTGAACAGCCAGTTCAACAGGTGGTCGGGCCAGTCGTCCTGGAACAAGGGGAAGTGATCGCCTCCGTAGATGGTCCACAGTTCAATCGTGACGCCGTCGGCGCAGCCTTCGCGGATTCGCTGCACCGAGGTCTCGGCGCCGTCAATTGTGAGCTCCAGGTCGATGTTGGGCAGCTCGTCAATTACTTCAACGTCGCACCTGGCGCGCTCAGCCCAGCGTTGCATCAGTGCTGCCGCTCCCGGATAGCCCCCGGCATGCTCAAGCGTTCCTGCATAAGGAATGTTGAGATCGTCGGCGCCGTGGATCTGCAACACCGAGACAGGAGTTGCGTCGGCGCAACGATCCGGGTCGCCAAACGACGAACCGGCCAGGCTAGCGATGGCGACCAGACCATCAAGACCGTCGCAGGCAAGACGGTAGGACATGAACCCACCGTTCGAGTGCCCGACCACGTAAACGCCGGAGACATCGACTAGCTCCTGCGCCTCTGCGACCAGACCGCTGAGCCAGCCATAGTCGTCAACGTCGCTACCGTTGAAGTTGCAGCAAGCATCGGTGGCATTCCAGAAGTTGTAACCGCGTGCGTCGGCAGTGCCCTGTGGCGTAATCAGTGCAAAGTTGTACTCAAGGACGCGCTCGGACAGTCCGAAGTACCAGTCATGCGCCTCGGCCTCGCCCTGGTATCCATGTAGGGAAACAATCAACGGAATCGGTTCGTCGCCGCGATTCTCTGGGACCAATAGGGTGGCAGTGCGCTCGCCCCCGATCGTTCTTGCTTCGATCGCTGCGTCAGACGAATCCGAAGAGGCATGTATCCCGTCATAGCGTTCAGCCAGCCATTCCAGGATGCCCATCGTGAATTGCGTGCCCCAAACCAGCGGGACGTGACCGCCATCCTCGATCGTCCAGAGCTCCGCGACGACGCCCTCTGCGCAATCTTTGTACATGCGCCATCGTGTGGTTTCATTGCCTTCGACCGCTGAGTCCGCGTCGATTGGAGGTAGCTTTCGTACGGCTTTGATGTCGCAACCAGCCCGTTCAGCCCAACGCAGCACCGATTCCTTGGCGCCCGGGACCGGCTCACGGTCTACATCAGGATGTGTCGGCAGGCGACCACCTTCGTAGAGGACCAGCGCGTCCTCGGTCCCATGGATCTGCAGCACAGAGAGCGGCGCCGGTACACGACAATCTGAGGCATTCGAGTGCGCCCCACCGGCGAGACTCACAATCGCGCGCAATCTCGGCACGTCCTCGCAGGCCAGGCGATACGCCATGAACCCGCCGTTGGAGTGACCAACGGCGAAGATCTGGTCGAACGCGGCAATTTCGTGAGCCTCTTCGATCAGAGACTTGAGATACCCAACGTCATCGACCTCGGCATCGAAGAGATCGCAACATTCAACCGTCGCGTTCCAGTGTTGGTTAGCGATTTGGTCGATCGTGCCATCGGGATACAACACGCCGAATCCCCGCTGATCGACCCATTGCGAGAACTGGAAATAGGAGTCCGCCTCGGACGAACGGCTGCCGTATCCGTGGAGCAGCACGATCAATGGCCGAGGCTCAGATCGATCCGCGCCCGTGGGCAGTAGAAGCGTCGCCGGGCGATCCCCGCCCAACACAACCTTGTCGTCGCCGGCGTCAGCTTGCTGCTGTTGCGCTTGCTGGTCTTGATCCTCAGCCGCTTGCACTGGCTCCGCTTGATCCTGCTGAGCCTGCTCCACATCCGACTGTTCGCTCTGTTGTTGGGCGGATTGCTGTTGTTCTTGTTGCTCGTCAACCACTCCGACCGAGTCGTCCCGATCTGTCTGCTGCGCTTGCGTGGATTGTTCAACCGCATCCTGCTGTTGAGCGACCACAGGCTGCGGTTGCTCCTGCTCTGGCTGATCCGTCAGTTCATCTTCGCCGCAGCCCACTGCCAACAAGGCAACGGTGGCAATCAGTCCTGTGAGGAGCATTGCGATACGGCGCATGGTTGTCAGCGTATCCGCAGACCGACGTCGCGCGATTCTGTTGGCTGCTAGCCTTGCGACGCACTCGACTGTGGCTCATGGGAGCCGATAGGAGCCCACAATGCGACGCGCCGCCTGGAATACTGACTCAACACTGAGCGTCCTCGAAGATCCGACCCGTGCGCCCGCCGAGGGCGAGGTCCGGGTACAGGTCGTCAACGCCGGTATCTGCGGCTCCGACCTGCACTGGTACCGAGGCGACTTCGAGCCCACCGCGTTGCGAACGCCGGGTCACGAGATTGGCGGCATCGTCTCGGCAGTGGGCGCCGGCGTGGACCACGTCAAGGAAGGCGACATCGTCGGCGTCGAGCCACTGCTGCGCTGCGGCGCCTGCGGACACTGCATCTCAGGCCACTACAACCAGTGCCAGGTGGCGGGCGGACTGATCGGCATCGCCGTTGACGGCGGCATTGCGCAGGACGTGTTCGCACCGGCGCCGGCCGTCTTCAAAGCGCCACAAGGCATCGACGGCGAAGTCGCGGCAATGGCCGAGCCGCTCGCCTGCTCCGTCCACGGCTACAACATGATCTCGCTGGGTCAAGCCGAGACCGTCCTCGTCATCGGAGCAGGAAGCATCGGCCTAACCGCTCAGCTCGCCGCGCAGGCCACTGGCGCAAACGTCATCGTCCTGGCCCGGCATCCACATCAGCAGGAAGCCGCCCGACAGCTCGGCGCAGCCGAGGTCATCGGCGAGGACGAGGCAGGCCAACAGCGGCTCAAGGAACTCACAGCGGATGACGCCATCGATGTCGTCGCGGAATGCGTCGGAGGCCACGCCGACACGATCCGGCAATCAGTCGATGTCGTCCGCCGACTCGGACGCGTGCTGGTACTGGGAGTATTCGCCATCGACAGCGCCGGCTTCAACCCGCTGACGCTGTTGGGTCGGGAAATCACAATGATGGGCGCAGTGACATACGCCGCCCCAGGAGGCCGAGCGCCGGACTATCAGCAAGCGCTGGAGCTACTCACCGGCTGCGGAGAAGATGCACGCTCATTAATCACGCACCGCTTCGGACTGGAAGACGTCAATGACGCATTCGAGACGGCGCTGAATAAGTCATCGAAGTCAATCAAAGTCCACATCACCCCCAACGCGTAGGACGTCATCCAACCTTCGCCCATTGGATCAGGTGGTGTAGGGGCGACCCTTGTGGTCGCCCTCGCGTTCGTGCGCCGCAAGGAACAGAGCGACCACAAGGGTCGCCCCTACACGTCACAGCTCACAGCGATCCGATGAACAACGCCTAGAAAATCGCCAGAGGATTCGCCGGACTCCCCGTCCCACCGATAATCCGCAGCGGACTCAGCACAAACTGGAACTCGTGACGGCCGAAGCGATTGGCTGCGGCGGCAACATCCTCGAGCTGCATGTTGTCCATCAACCAGAGACCCATATGCACGATCCCGACCGCGTGGATCGGAATCCCAAGAGTCTCATAGCCAGACGGGTTGACGTCAGTGGCGGTATCCGCGCCAATCGCCGCGGCTCCACGCTCATGAAGCCAGGGCAGACAGGCGACGTGCCAGCCGGGGAAACCGGTCTCCAGCAGCGCCTCTCGTCCGACCTCGCGCTTGCGCTTGCCATAGCCGGTGCGGAGCAGGACGGCGTCGCCCTCGCGCACACGAACGCCCTGCCGCTCCTCGGCCGCCTCGAGGTCCTCGGGGAAAACGCCCTCGCCCGGCTCCATCCAGTCGACGCCCTTGGCCGCCGCCACATCGAGCAACACGCCGCGCGTGACGATGCCGTCACGCAGCTCGGTGATTGGCAGATTCGTCGCGCCGCCCGTGGAGTTGACCAGCCGCGCCGGCTGGCCGTTGTACATCTTGCCGTCCCAGAAGATGTGGCAGAGGCCGTCGAGGTGGGTGATCGCGTAACCGTGATAGACGAGCCCAAAGAACTCCATCGCACCGCCCATGCGAGAGACGCCCGCCTCGGCGATGGCCGCCGCCGACTCGCCGGTCGCGACCATGAAGCGCTGCGGCGTGCCCATCGCATGGTCGGGCTGGTGTGTGTTCTCAATGTCCCACGCACACGACACCGACACGCCCTCCGAGACCAACGCCGCCGCCGCCTTGCGCACCTCAGGAGTGACCAGATTCAGCGTCCCCAACTGGTCATCGTCACCCCATCGCCCCCAGTTCGAGAGCGAGTCCATCATCGCCATCACTTCAGCTTCAGTCGGAATATTCGGCATTCGTTTTTCCTTTCGGGGTCGCATTGACGCCGACAGGTTAGAGCCTGACCGACGTGTTAGCGTTTTCACCTAATCGACCAATGACAAGGACAACAACCATGACCGACACTCCAATCGGCGGATGGACCGAGCCACAGTTCGACGCCGTACGCGAGGCGTTTGCGACCAACTTTGCCGAGCATGGCGAGGTAGGCGCCGCTGTCACGATCTACCTGCATGGCGAGCCCGTTGTCGACCTCTGGGGCGGTTGGTACGACACCGACCAGGCACGCAAGTGGGACCGCAACACGCTGGTCAACGTCTTCTCCACGACCAAGGGTCTGGCCGCGTTCTGCGCGCATCGTCTGGCCGAGCAAGGTCTGCTCGATTTCGACGCCCCCGTCGCGCAGTACTGGCCTGAGTTCGCCCAGGCCGGCAAGGGCGACATCCCGGTCCGCTGGCTGATGTCGCATCGCGCAGGGATGGCGGCCGTGCGGCGACCGCTCGCCATGGAGGACATGTACGACTGGGACACCATGTGCGACGCCCTGGCCGAGCAGGAGCCGTGGTGGACACCGGGCGAGCAGCACGGTTACCACGCGTTGACCTACGGTTGGCTCGTCGGCGAGGTCGTCCGGCGGATCGACGGACGCTCGGTCGGAAACTACTGGCGCGAGGAATTCGCTGGGCCACTCGGACTCGACGCCCACATCGGCACGGGCCCTGAGTACGACGGCCGCATCTCGACGCTGATTGACGCGCCGGTCGACCCCAACGCACCGAGTCTGATTGACCTCTTTGGCGGTCCCGACACGGTGGGCGCTGCGGCATTCTCGAATCCGCCAATGGCTGGTCCCGACAACCAGAACATCACCGCCAGCCGGGGTTGGCGCGGCGCCGAAATCCCCGCCGCAAACGGTCACGCCACCGCGCGAGCCTTGGCGCGCGTCTACGGCGGCGCGGCCAACGGCGGCAGCATCGACGGCATTCACATCATCAACCCCGAAACGCTCGACAACGCCTTGGTCGAGCAGTCCTTCGGTCCGGACACCTGCCTGCAAATCGAGACGCGCTTCGGACTCGGCTGGATGCTGACCTCGGATTTCATGCCGTTGGGACCCAACCCTCGAGCGTTCGGCCACCCCGGCGCCGGAGGCTCCCTCGGCTACGCCGACCTCGACGCCGGCATCGGCTTCGGTTACACGATGAACCAGATGCAGCAAAACCTCAGCGGCGACCCCCGCGTAAACGGTCTGATCAACGCGCTCTACGCCGCGCTCTAGGCCCCTCCCCGCTACCCCTTGCAGAGACCAATGCAAAACTCTCAGTCCCCATCCCTCCCCCTTGCGGAGACCTTTGCAAAACTCACAAATCCCCTCTCCCCCCCTTGCGGGGGGAGATGTCACGGAGTGACAGAGGGGGGGTCCGCGCACAGCGACTAGATAGGCCAGGGGATGGGGAGCCCCCCCCTCTGCCTACGGCATCTCCTCCGCAAGGGGGGCGAAGGGGAGTTTTTCAAGGGTCTCCTTGCGGGGGGGAGATGCCGAAGCCAGAGGGGGCTCCCCAGACCCGGAGGCAAACCATGGCCACTCCAATCCATGGCTGGAACGACCCAAAGTTCGACGCTGTCCGCGAGGCATTCGAGAGCAACTTCAGCGAGCGTGACGAAGTCGGCGCGGCAGTCTCCGTCTATCTCAACGGCGAGCCGGTCGTCGACCTCTGGGGTGGCTGGTACACGCTCGATCGCGAGCGCGAGTGGGATCGCAACACACTGGTCAACGTCGCCTCGACGACCAAAGGCCTGGTCGCGTTCTGCGCCCATCGGCTGGCCGAGAAGGGACGCCTCGACTTCGACGCGCCTGTCTCGGAGTATTGGCCTGAGTTCGCCCAGGCCGGCAAGGGTGATATCCCCGTTCGCTGGCTGATGTCCCATCGCGCAGGGATGGCCGCCGTGAGCCGACCGCTGGTGACAGAGGACCTCTTCGACTGGGAAACGATGACCGAGGCGCTGGCCAAACAGGAGCCCTGGTGGACGCCGGGCGAGCAGCACGGCTATCACCAGCTGACCTACGGTTGGCTCGTAGGCGAGGTGGTGCGCCGGATCGACCGGCGCTCGATCGGCGCTTACTGGCGCGAGGAGTTTGCGGCGCCGCTCGGACTCGACGCCCACATCGGCACTGGACCCGAGTTCGACGGCCGCATCTCAACGCTGATCAACGCGCCGGTCGACCCTGATGCGCCAACTTTGCTGGAAATGCTTGCAAAAGACAGCGTCGGCGCCGTGTCATTCTCGAATCCTTCGCTCGGCCTCGGTCCAGACGAAATCAACGTCACCTCCAGACGAGCCTGGCGCGCCGCCGAGATTCCCGCCGCCAATGGACACGCCACCGCCCGAGCCCTCGCCCGCGTCTACGGCGGAGCTGCCAACGGCGGCGAGATCGATGGCATCCATGTGATCAACCCGGAAACGCTCGAAAACGCGATCGTCGAGCAGTCGAACGGCCCCGATACGTGCCTGATCACCCCGACCGGCTTCGGTCTCGGTTTCATGCTGACGGGCGAGTTCATGGCCCTCGGACCCAACCCGCGAGCTTTTGGCCACCCTGGAGGCGGCGGTTCGCTCGGCTACGGAGACCTCGACGCCAACATCGGCTTCGGTTACACGATGAACCAGATGCAGAACAACCTCAGCGGAAACCCCCGAGTACTCGGCCTGATCGACGCGGTCTACGCCTCGCTGTAGAGGGATTGATACGTCGCTCGACAGGAACTTAGAGGTCGAAAAGACTATACATTTCATCTACACTCAGCATGCGCTCTAATCCTACGACGCTGAGGTCATCTACGGCCTCGCTGAATAGCTGGCGCTTGTATTCTAGCAACGCCTGAATACGCTCCTCGACAGTATCTACTGCGACGAGCGTCGTTTCGAAAACGGTCTTCGTTTGGCCAATGCGGTGCGCCCGCGCAGTCGCTTGGCTTTGGACTGCCGGATTCCACCAGGAATCAAAGTGCACGACGCGATTGGCGGCGTGGAGCGTGATCCCTGTACTTCCAGCGATTACCTGGAGGACCATGAGTCGATTGTGCCCATCCCGTTGGAATGTATCGACCACCTGATCCCGCTCCCGAGATGATGTGGACCCTGTATAGCGAAGAGGGTGGAAGTGGCTAAGGGCATCCTCAATCTCAGCAATAGCCCTGAGGTAGTAGGAAAAGACGAGAAGTTTGTCGCCTTCTTGATCTGAGACTTTCATGTATTCGATTAGCCAGTCCAACTTGGCACTACTGCCATTGACGCCATTGCAGATCTGTTTCAGATCCTGCAAATGCCCTCGAACCCGAGCGACCGAGCGCTCCTCGCGGCTCAACTGGTCGCGAGCTTGGCCTGCTGCCTCGTCATAGGCACGGCGTTGCGCGTCACTTAGGCGAACATACTCAATATTCGTTAAGACGTCTGGCAGTTGTGAGAGCACCGCCTCCTTTTTTCGACGCAACATCAGCTGCTCGGCCGCCAATCTCAGGGATGATCCACTGGCCTTGCCCGGAAGGTGTTTAGGACCGCAGAAGCGCAGTACCGTAGCGAATTCGTCCAGACTATTCTCCAACGGGGTGCCGGTGAGTCCCCATCGAACCTTGGCCGACTGCTGTTGCAAGGCCCGTGAACGCTTCGTAGACGGGTTCTTTAGCTTCTGTACTTCGTCTGCGATTAACACGTCAACCTCAGGAACTTGCTGTCCGTCCTGGACATCGTTGCGGTAGCTGTCATATGGCGCGACAGCGACATGAAACTCTCGCTCGGCGAAGGCCTGCCAGAGTAGATGTCGCCGGTGTTTCTGTGTCTGCATCGAGGCAACGTGCAACTCTGGCGCCCAGCGTTGGAAATGACGAAGCCAAGAAGTAACCACTGCCGCTGGGGCTACGACCAGGACACGCTGTGCCTGACCGTTCCTGAACATCTGTCGCAGAGCCACAATCGCCTGCACGGTCTTTCCGAGGCCCATGTCGTCGGCGAGCAGCGCGCCCTCGTTACTTCTGAGCAAGAATTCGACGCCGTCACGCTGGAAGGCGTAGAGCGGATGCGGGAACCGCATTGCGAAGTGAGTGTCGACGCCGCTCTCGAACACCGGTGGCGGCAACAGCATCGGCAGCAGGCTTCTTAGCAGACGCCGCAAAGCTGCGTCGGGATCGAGGGAACGTCTGCTCCGGCTAGGTCCGTTCACCCTGTTGGAAACCCGGTCGACGTTCGGACGGGAATCGAACTTGACACCAATGACGTGGGCCCGGTCCAGCTGCCAACCCCCAACAGGGCCGTACTCGACTGCTGAGATGGTCAGATCGATCCAGAATCCTCCCCGCTTCCGACTCGGGTTTCGTTCCGGAACGTTGTCAGGCAACGGGGGTATTGAGGGCCAGCCGGAGGGTTTCAGGTCGGAGAGGCCAGCTACCGAAAACTCGACCTGGCGCGGCGGGTGCGGATGCAATTTCCCGAGGCTGAATGTGTCTATGCCGTCGGACACCGACGGAACCACGAGTCGCTGTACTTCCGCCTCGCCCGGAGGCGGTACCAGTCGATGCAGTAGACGCTTGAACTTGGAGTTGGGCTTACTCGAAACGCTCATCGTGATCGGCCAACACCTCCATGGCGTTCTCGATTCTGGTGAACACTTCAAGCAGGTCGAAGTGCTTGCGAGCGCGAGAGAGCAGCAGATTAGCCTCCTCCATCGACGGGCTCTTTGCTCCGACTTGCTGTGCAATCATCAACGAGGCATTGCCAGATGCGCTAAGAAGTTTGGTTTCGTATTCGCCGGTGACGACCATGTCGCCTTCCGGGCGGATGAGGAACAGCGAGAAGCGGCTCTCGGTTTGGAGACAGAGGATGTGATTGGTCAATACCAGCCGCGGATGGTAGTCCAGCGACAGCAACAGAGGTCTCGCCACAAGCTCGACGATGGCGCTTCGTTCTAGCGTCTCGCCGTGGACGGCACGCTGAATCCGCGACGGTTTCACGGGTGTCGCTACTTGAATCTCCAGCGGAACGCCATGATCGTCAGTAACCATCAAGCCACCACGGAGACCTTGCTTCGCCTCCGGTGAACCAGAGATACCAAGGAAACCAATACGTTCACTCACACTGAATGGCCCACGGCTCTCTATCTGGTCGCCCTCGAACAATCATACGCGAGGATTCGCCGAAAACTCGCCCGCGAGCCCGGATCCACGGCGGCAAGAAATCCCGCGTCGTCTTCACCGACGACTGCGGTAAGTCAGTCAAGCGCCACGACCGCGACTAAAGAACATGTCTCCGGTGCCACACACCCCCAATTCCGCTCCTGTTCCCTTTGGCAACTTCCCTAGTACATTTGACCGATATTACGCCGCAGACCGGAGGACGCCATGTCGTCAGCGTTGATTCCCATGCTCTCCAACCATCACGGCCAGGGCGGCTCGAGACGAGGACAAATTCTGACCCAGGCTGAAAGAACCCGAAAAAACCTGAAAAAACCTGAAACCCCAGACCCACGATCCTCCGCAAGACACTGGACTTACGCCCCTTCGCAGCCTCCAGAAAAAAGTTCTCTGAAAAAACCTGAACATCCTCGAATCGTCCCGACGAACACCGAACGATCCTCGCACAGAGGCCATACGAACCCGAACAAATCCGAACGCAAAAACGCACGATCTGCCGCCCACAGCTGGGAACCCGACACAGGCCGAGGAAAATTCACCCCGCCCCGACCGACCAACTCTCGTTGCCGGTCCAGAACAGCGCTACACGCTCACCAGATCTTCAGCGATCACACCCGCATCAGCCAACCTACCGATCTCCGATGAACTCATCCCCAACAACTCCCCCAGCACATAGTGATTGTCCTCTCCATACAGAGGCGCGCCCCGATCGATGGGGCCTCCCATGAAGGGTGGGGTCTCGCTCCACTTGACCGGGACTTCTTTGGTTGGCCAGGGGCCCATTTCGGTGTGCTCGACCTCGGTCAGCCAGTTGAGGTGGGTGAGCTGGGGGTCGGCTTCGTAGCGATCCTGGGCGTCCTGGCAGACCCCGGCGGCGACTCCGGCCTGTTGCAGCTTGTCCATCAGCTCCCAGCGGTCGTGCTGGCGCGTCCACTCGGTGATCTGTTGGTCAAGCTCGTCCTGGTTGGCCAGGCGGTCGGCGAGGCTGTCGAATCGGTCGCTGGCCGCCCACTCTGGATCTCCCATAACTCGGCGCAGGGACTGCCAGTCGGACTCGTCGAAGCAGACGAAGGCGATCCAGCGGTCGCTGGACTCGATGTCGTCGCGACACTTGTAGGCGCCGTGCGGGGCGGCGGGCTTGTAAGGCGAGCGGTTGCCGTAGCGCTGCCAGATCGTGCCGTTGGCCGACCAGTCGAGCACGGCGGTGCCGTTGAGGTAGATGCCGGCGTCGACCTGCGAGGAGTCGATCCACTGGCCCTTGCCGGTGCGGTCGCGGTAGTACAGCGCAGCCATCATCGCATTGGCCAGGTTGTAGGCGCCGAACCAGTCCAGGTAGCTGTAGCCCCAGCCGGCGGGCGCGTAGGGCTCGGGCAGGCCCGACATCTCCGAGACCGCGCCAAACGACGCAGCGATCGGGCCGACGGTGCGATAGCGGCCGTAGACGCCGACCTGTCCCATGCCCGACTGCGAGAGGTAGATGATGTCGGGCTTGATCTCCTTCATCACCTCGTAGCCGAGTCCCCAGCGCTCCATCACGCCGGGCGAGAAGCCCTCGGCGACGATGTCGCTGACGGCGACGAGCTGCTTGGCAATCTCCAGGCCGCGCGGGTCGCGCAGATTGAGCGACAGCCCACGGTGTCCGGCGTGGAAATCGTTGAACTGTCCCGAGCGGTTGATCGTCGAGTTGTCGGGCGGCAGCGGTCCCTCGTTGATCCCGAGCGCCTGACGCGCCGCCTGGCCGCCCTGTGGAAACTGCGCCATACCGACGCGAAGGTCCATGTTCGCGTGCCACTCGACCTTGATGTCCTCAGCGCCGAGCGCCGACAGGAATCGCGGCGCGCCACCGGAGGCGAGCCACCAGGTGAAGTCGAGGATGCGGATGCCGTCGAGCGGGAATGGCGTGCCCCAGCGCGACAACGCTCCCCCCCTTGCGGGCGGAGCTGTCCTGTAGGGACTGAGGGGAGGTTCGGCGTCAGAGGAGACTGACGAGCCACCGTCGGGAGACCTCCCCTCAGCCTTCGGCAGCTCCCCCCGCAAGGGGGGGAGCGAAGAGTCCGACTTGAGCTCGGCAAGTAACTCATCGGTGTGCTCACCGAGCAGCGGCGCTCGCGGCCCGACTTTCCACGAAGTCTCCGACGACACCCACTTGCTCGACGTGTAGACGAACTCGGCTGGCTCACCGTCGATTTCGTGCTCGGGATGGGTCACCCTGGCGAAGCTGCCTCGTTCCCACCAATGTGGGTCGAGGGCGTTCTCGTGTGGCTTGCGCAGCGGCGCCCAGAGGTGTCCGAGGTCCTGCGCCTCTCGCCAGGGGACATCCTCGAAGCGGAACTTGCGGATCAGACGCTGCGAGACCTCTTGCAGGTGCGCCGCTGTTTCGCCGCGAGACCGGGTGCTGGCTCCGCCGGACTCCGGCGGCGTTTCCTTGAGGTCGGCGGACATGTCGTATTCGTCAAGGAAATCGACCAGTGACTGCGAGCGTCCGCGCGGCAGCGCCATCACCCAGCGACCATCTTTGGTCGGGCCGATCATCGGCAGCGGCGAGACAACCTCGGCCGCATGGCGGCAGGTCTGGCGGAAATAGCGGGCGCGACGGTAGACCCAGCTCATCAAGTCGAGTTCCGTGTTCTTGGACACGGCGTCGTGGACGGCGGTATGCAACGTCTGCGCCCGACCGGAGCGGCCGCGGTCGATCAGCGCCGCGATGGCGTTCATGCAGGTCAGCTCACCGGCGATGTGGTAGGCCTGCCACATCTGCGGCGCGATCGGTGGGGTGTCGTACGTGCCGTCGGGCTGCGGGTCGTAGCCGCAGTTCATCATCGGTCCGCCGAGTGCCAGGTGGACGAGATCGGAGCCGCGATAGTCGGCCCAGGGCCCCGAGTCGCCAAACGGCGACATCCGTGCAATCACGATGTCCGGGTTAGCGTCGCGCACGGCATTCTCGTTTGGGCCATGCTCGTCAACCGTGGGCTTTGGGCGCGCGTCGAGGAAGAGGTCAGCCGTCTTGAGCAGATTGAGTAGCGAGGCACGACCTTCCTCCGACTCGAGGTCCAGCGTGATCGACCGCTTGCCCAGGCTGTAGTGCCACCAATACAGCGACCGCTCCGGGCCCGGCTCGTCCTCGTAGAACGGCCCGATCTTGCGGGTGTCACAGCCCTCGGGAGGCTCAACCTTGATCACGTCGGCGCCAAGCCCGGCCAGCAGCTTGCCGGCATAAGCGGAGACTTCATCGCCAATCTCAATCACGCGTACGCCGTCGAGCAGGTGGTCGTTGGGGGTGGTCATGGAGGAATCCTGAGTGAATTGGTCTGCCTGGATGATATGGGCAGGTGCTGAACTAACCCGCCGATTCGAGCATGGCTCTCACTTCTGGAGTGACCTGGTACCGCGTCGCTTTGCCGCGTCCAAGGCGAAGAGCGACGCCGGCGTCGGTCAGTGCGTTGAGGTCTGAGAAGGCTGTTGGCTGAGCGCAATCGGCGAGCTCGGCGTATTGGGAGCTAGAAAGCTGTCCGAGCTCAAGCAATGAGTTGACGCCGACCACTCGTCGGTCGTTCATGACGGCCTCGAAGTCGGACAAGAGCGTGAGGCGTCGATGCTGAAATGCGGTCGCCCGCGCTTCGAGTTGCCGGATGGCATCAGCAATCACTCCGGTGTGAAAGCGGACAAAATCGGTCACGTCGACTCGCTCGCTGAAGGTCGATCCCTGCGAGGCTTGGAGCGCCTCATAGTATTCACCGCGTCGGCCTCGAATGACGCTGCTGAGCGAGATCATGCCATCGACGTCGCACTTGCGCAGGGCCAGGACCAGATCCGCTAGTAGCCGCGCGGTCCGTCCGTTGCCGTCAAGGAATGGGTGAATGCTGACGAACCCAAAGTGCGCTTTGGCGGCAGCGAGCTCGGGATCGTCGTCGCGCAGCCACTGCCTCAACTGCTCAACGAATCCGGACATCAAATCCGCTACCCAAGCCGCCGGAGGACCGGTATAGACGAATTGCCGAGTGGCCGTGTTGATGATCGTGGATCCGCCTCGACGAAATTGGCCTGCCTGTTCGGCGCCGCGGCCGGGCAGTCCATCCAGCAAGATTGAGTTCAACAACCGCAATAGGCCGACATCGATTTCCATCGACTCATCCTCAGCCAGGTCTCGCACCAGGCGATGGGCGCGATCGGCGTTGCGCGCCTCTCTGTGTTGGTGATCCGCCGAGGAATCATCCAGCGTCGCGAGTTGGACGGTCTCGAAGTCAAGGGGGTTGCCCTCAATCGATACGGAACCGTGAGCGCTGCGCGCCCGCGCGTGGCGGCGAAAGTAGTTTTCAAAGCCCTCGGGCACGGCGCTACGTACCAACTCGCGACGCCGTTGGATAAACGTCGGGTGCTGATCGGTGAGGTCGTCGTCTTGATTGACGAGAGTAAGATACATCGACATATGCGCATGCTCCATGTGTACTTTTGATGTTACACATAGTACATGCGCAAATGCGCATGACCCGTGATCCAATGGCAGCGTTGCTGAACGCAGGGCTACGCCCGCGGCAGACCCAGACCTCGCGTGGCGATCACGTTTCGCTGGACCTCAGAGGTGCCTCCACGGATCGTGGCGGGGACCATGCCGATGTAGTTCCGAGTGAACGTGCTGGCGGGTGGCGCGTCGCTCCAGGTTTGGGCGTGCAGGCCGAAGACCTTGGTCGCGGTCTGGGCGAGACGCTGACTCAGCTCGGAGGCGAACAGCTTGGCGGTCGAGGCCTCGTAGTTGGGGACCAGGCCCGACGACTGCATCGAGATGATGCGGAAACTGAACTGGTAGAGCGTCTCGGTCTCGATCCAGCGATCAACGATCTCCTGGCGCAACTCCGGCGTGACCCGCTCTTTCGCGCCCTGGTCGTTTTGATGGATGTGAGTGATCAGCTGTCGCAGCTGCCGACGCGCTGCGACCGCTCCGCCGATGTTTGAACGCTCGAAGTCGAGCAGCGTCATACCGACGTACCAGCCGCGATTGAGTTCGCCGACGAGATTGGTGGCGGGGATTCTCACGTCCTCGAAGAAGACCTCGTTGAAATAGTGGTCGCCGTTGATGTTGATCAGCGGCCGCACCGTGAGACCGGGCGTCTTGATGCTGTCGATCATCACGAACGAGATGCCACGGTGCTTGGGCGCATCGGGATCGGTGCGGACGAGCGCGAACATGGCGTCGGCGGTGTGCGCAGCCGAAGTCCAGATCTTCTGACCGTTGATGATGAAGTCGTCGCCGTCGCGGACGGCGCGCGTGGTCAACGAGGCGAGGTCGGAGCCGGAGCCCGGCTCGCTGTAGCCCTGCGCCCAGGTGACTTCGCCGTTGAGGATCGGCGGCAGGTACTGTTCCTTCTGCTCGTCGGAGCCGTGCACGATCAGGGTCGGTCCGAGCATGTGAACGCCGGATCCTCCGACCGCGGGCGCGCCCGACTCGGCGAGCTCCTGGTTGAAGATGAACTGCTCCATCGGCGAGAGACCGCCGCCGCCGTACTCGGACGGCCAGTGAGGCGCGACCCAATGCCGCTCGGCGAGGGCCGCGTGCCAGTCGACAGCGGCCGCGAGCGCGGTCGGATCATCGGACTTGCGGTCGTTCTCCCAGGCACGCTCGGGCATCGCGCCGCGAGCGGCGAAATCGCGATAGCGCTGCGGCAGGCGCTCGTCGATCACTGCCGACACTTCGCCGCGGAAGGCCGCCTGTTCGGGTGTATCTCGCCAGTCCAACGCAGCCTCCCGACTTGTGCTCCCGCTCGAGCGCGGTTGACCTACAGACCCGGCACGGCCAGGGCGACCGCAGCCTGGATCTCGTCCAGGGTCCGGTTGACGCTCATGCCGATCAGGTCCATGCGTGCGAGTTGTTCGATTCGGGGCTCGACGCGGTCGAGGTACTCGCGCGGCAGCAACAGCTCGAGCAGGCGGCTCGCGCGGGCGAGGCCGATCAGTGCGACGACATCCGGCTCAGGAATTTCGTCGGACAGCAGCGTGTCGATCAGCCTGCGCTGCACGTCGCGGACGACTTGCGGGTCGGTCGGCGGGAACTTTTCGGACTTGAGCACGATCAGTCGCCGGCCGGCCTCGCGATGGATGATGTTGCGATCGCTCAAGTCCTCGATGATCTGCTGGCGGAGGACCAACGAGTAGCGGGCGATCTCCGAAATCCAGTACGAGATCGGTTGGTCGGGCGGACCCGAGTTGATCTGGTGCAGCACACTGTCGAGCAGCGGATTCCCGGTCGGGTCGGCCGAGATGATGAAGAGCCGATTGGGGTCGGTGTCGATTCGGTTCTGGAACGACAGATCCAGCAACGAGGCGCCGGCGATCGCGTAGTCCAGGCGACCGTCGTACGGTCGGTCAAGCACGCCGTCTTCACCCAGACCCAACAGGACGATCTGGTCGCTGATAGAGAGTTCGGGCATCACGGTCCCCTTCAAGTAGTGGCTCTATCCATGCCACAACACCGCCTCGGACGGCGTCGCACATAGAGCAATCCTAACCCACATGCGACAGCCGTTCGGAGCGGCAATGCGTTGCGCCTGACTCAGAGCCAGGGCTCAATCGTGACGTTGACGGCTGGTTCGCCCGTCTCTCCGGCCAGCGTGTCAATAGCCGTCGCGGCGTCCTCAAGTGGGAACGCGTGGGAATGCAATCGTTCCAGGGGGAAGCGTCCCGAGCGAATAGTTTCGACCGCCTGGATGAAGGAGTCGTGGTCAACGCCGAAGACGCCTTTGACGGTGAGATGGCGCGTGACGATGTCGTCGGAGTTGAATTCGGGCACTCGGCGTCCACCCTTGAGTCCGGCGAGCACGACGGTGCCGCCGCGACGCGCCATCTTCATGGCGTCCGACACGGGGTCGGTCGCATAGGGCGTGACGTCGATGACGACATCGGCGCCCCGGCCATCAGTCGCCTCAAGGACTCGTTCGACAACGGGATCGGTGTCGGCGACCAGGGTGATGTCTGCGCCGAACTCGCGAGCGAGCGAGAGCTTATGTTCGTCGCGGGCGAGCCCGGTGGCGATGATCGTGCCCGCGCCGGCCGCGCGTGCGGCGATGATCGAGCAGATTCCTCGCTGACCGGAACCAAGCACGGCGACGGTCTGTCCAACCTGCAGATTGGTCGCGTTGACCGCCCAGGCGAAGCCCGCGCCCAGTGGGTTGTAGAGCGCCGCGAGTCGCGGCGGCATGTCGTTGGGCATCTTGTGCATCACGGTTGAGCGATGCAGGTAGAGGTACTCCGCGTAGCCGCCCCACAGACCCGGCGGTCGGTCGGTCAGGGTGTAGCCAATACCGGCGCCGTCGCTGCATTGGCGACCGTCGAGGCACTGCTTGCAGCGACCGCAGCGGACGCCAGGCTCGACCGAAACCAGGTCGCCAACGTCAACGCCCCAACGGTCTCGCGCGTGATCTCCCAGTGCGGCAATGCGTCCCACCGGCTCATGGCCGGGGATGACGGGGAACCGAACTGAGAAGTCGCCGTTGAACTGCTCGTAGTCCGAGCCGCAGATGCCGCAGACCTCCATCCGCAGCAGACCGTCGTCGGGTCCGATCTGGGGAATCGGGAATTCTTGCATTTCCAGCTGGCGCACGCCGGTCAGGACCATGGCGCGCGCGGTGTCGGGGATGTCGGCCATCGGAGCCTCCCTAGCGCTGATCGATCAGTGGTTGCAGTCGGGCGTTGCGCTGCTCGGACGCCTGCGTGTGGCGGGCGCGCTCTTGGCCCAATGGCGTTTCCGGGTCTTCCAGCAGGTTGCCGCCTCGGGCGTCGCGCAGACCGCCGTCCATGACGAGATAGCTGCCGGTCATGAAGTTGGCATCGGGACCGACCAGGAAGGAGATCAGGCCTGCGATGTCTGATGGGGCTCCCGAGCGACCCAACGGCGTTGCCGCCTCCAATGCCGTTCGAATCGGACCGCCATCGTCGCCGGCGAGACCGTGCGCCAGCGGCGTGTCGATCACTCCCGGTCCGATGGCGTTGATGTTGATCCCATGAGGGCCCAGGTCGGAGGCCCAGCCCCGGACCATCATGGCGACGCCGGCCTTGGTCGCCGAGTAACTCCACATCCACTGACTCGTGCTGAGCGCCGCTAGCGACGAGATACAGACGATCCGACCACCATTGCCCGTTGCGACCATCCGCTGGGCTGCGGCCTGGACCGTGAGAAAGACGCCGGTCAGGTTGATATCGACCTGGTCCTGCCAGTCCTTGAGCGGCATGTCGAGTACGGACCCGCCGCGTCCGATGCCTGCGTTGGCGACAGCGATGTCGAGGCTGCCCAGCTCGCTGATGCAAGCGTCGACCGCGGATTGCACCTGGTCTTGCGAAGCGACGTTGCAGCGCACGATATACGCCGAACGTCCGAACTCTCGGACCATCGACGCCGTCTCTGCGGCCGCATCGAGGTCGATCTCGGCGATACAGATGTCGGCGCCGTCGCGGGCGAGCCGAACGGCGGTCCCCTGTCCGATGCCAGAGCCAGCGCCGGTGATAAATGCCGTCTTGCCTGACAGATCAGCCATGTGAACCTCCGGTATCCAACGATCTACGTCGAACTAGAAGGTAAAGCAAACACGGTCGGTTGATCTGGTCAGACGAGCAGGTAACGTCGGTTGACGCTGTCGCCGCTGCGAGTCAACTTGCCTTCTTCGACCAGCGCCTCAAGGTGGGCGACGGTCTCGGACATCGCCATCGTCAGTTGCATTCGGTCGTGAGCTCGCTTGGGGAACGTCTGAATCGCGATGTCTTTGACTGAAACATTGCCGTCGGAGACGGCGTTGAGCATGTCCTGCCGACGCTCCTGATGGTGCTCAAGGATTTCCGCGGCGCGCTCGGCGGGGTGCTCGATGATCGCCTCGTGAGCGGGCAGCGCGATTGAGGAGTTCAGCTCCTGGACAAGCGCCAGCGACTGCTCGAAATCAGGCAACGGCGACCGCTCCTGATCGGGCCACATGCCGATGTGCGGCGTGATCCGGCCTAGCAGATGGTCGCCGGTGAAGAGGGCGTCCTGGTCAAGGTCTCGGACGCAGAGGTGTCCGTCCGTGTGTCCCGGCGTCCAGATCGCTTCCAGGTTGCGACCGCCGACGTTGATAACCTCGCCGCCCTGCAGGACGGTCGGCTCCGGCATCGGCAGATCGATGTCCTTCATCACCTCGCGCATTCGCGAGAACATGCTGTCGCGGGCGTCCTGCGACTGCTCGCCATCGAACTCGTGGTCGTCGAGCGACTCAGCCCAACCGCTGGAGAACCTCTTGCGAAACGTCTCGCCACTGCCGTTGTCGGCCTGACGCATCGCGTTCATCATCTGCATGCGTTCCCAGTCGGCCTCGTGGACATACACGTCGCAGTCGAAGGCGCGCTGCAGCCGGCCGGCAAAGGCCGTGTGGTCGGGGTGGTAGTGACTGATAAAGACCGCTTCGAGCCGGCGTCCGTCGGTCAGTAGCGGCTGGATCTCCTGCTCAAGCTTGTCGACGCCCTCAGGCGACGGGAAGCCG
The DNA here is from genome assembly GCA_965261715.1 of Dehalococcoidia bacterium. Taxonomy (GTDB): domain Bacteria; phylum Chloroflexota; class Dehalococcoidia; order Bin125; family Bin125; genus Bin125. Next base: position 365,206 of record OZ253471.1, on the reverse strand, counting down.
GCGTCAAACATAGCCCAGCCGTTGCCTGTCGGGATCAGCCAGACATGCACGTGTCCCAGAGGCGGCGGCATCGGCAGCGTGAAGCGGAGAATGCCACCCGGAAGCTCAGGAGCGTCCGTGATCTGGTCGGACAGGGTCATCTAGCGACTGCCCCGTAAGCGAGGATCGAGGACATCTCGGAGCGCATCACCGAGCACGTTGAATCCGAATACCAGCGAGGTCAAGGCTAGGCCGGCCCAGAGCGATGTCCACGGCGAATAGACGATGAACTGTCGACCGTCGGCGATCATCTTGCCCCACGAGACATCGAGCGTGCCCAGACCAAGGAAGCTCAGGGCCGCTTCGGCGAGGATGAATGCGCCAATAGTGATGGTGAAAATCACGATCAGAGGGGCGAAGATGTTGGGCAAAATGTGGAAGGTCATGATTCGGACGGCGGATGCCCCGATCGTTTGCGCAGCCTCGATGTAGGGCATCTCACGGATCTGGATCACACTGCCCCGCACAATGCGGTTGGTCGGCGCGATTCCCAACACCGAGAGCGACAGCGTGACATAGAGGGCGGATGGCTCAGTGATTGAGGCAATCAGAAGCAGGAATGCAATCGGTGGGAAGCTCTGCACCGCATCGAGGATTCGGTTGATGACCAGGTCGATGCTGCCCCCGAACGATCCGGAGACGAGACCGGTCACGGTACCCGCAACCACACCGATCATTGTCGCGAAGAACCCGATGTACAGCGAGAGTCGAGCGCCTTCGGTGACGCGGGCAAACAGATCGTGTCCGGCGCGGTCCGTACCGAACCAGTGCTTACCGGAGGGATCAAGCAACGATGCCGTGATCAGTGGATTGTCGGTGCCGGTTGCGAACAGGGCATCGACATCCGTGATTGTGCCACCGTCGATCTCGATCTGTTCGGCATCTACCAAGGTGTCGAGTAAAACGCCGCTGTCAACTAGTTCGCGCCCGTACGCGAGCAACTCCTGCGTCACACCCTGTTGCTCGGCGGCTGCGCCGTATATGGCTGGATCACTGACTAGCGCTCGCAGGTCGGCGTTTGAGATATTGGCGTCCTGTCCGTCCAGGGCGTTGGCGAGCTTGTCATCCGCGTATGGGACGGAAGCGATTTCGAACACATCGCGCGAGTCATAGCGTCCAATCCCCAGCCAGCCGCCACCATCACCGACGGTGCCAATCGCGATCACGCTCCAGATCACAACGAGTACCAGCCCGCTGGCGCCGAGCCGCTTGCTTGACATGAAGTCGCGAAACGCTCCGAGTCCGCGACGTATCCCGGACCGGTCGTCTACGCGCAGCCCTTGAGCGGCGGCGAAGTCGTCGAGCTGTCCGCCGGCGGTGTCACGCTCACTCATATGTCGGCGCCCTAGCTGTAGCGAATCCGGGGGTCGACCAGCGCATAGCTGATGTCCACCAGGATGTTGACGATGATGACGAACAATGCCAGGAAGAACACGGCGGTCTGCACGACCGGAATGTCTGCCTGGTAGAGCCGCTGGAGCAGCATCAGGCCAATTCCGGGGATGTTGAACAGAACCTCAAGAATGATGTTGCCACCGACCAGTGTGGCGAGTTGCAATCCAAAGACGCTCAACACGGGCACCAGCGCATTGCGCAGCGCGTGCCGACGAACCACGACCCGTTCCCGCAGGCCTTTGGACCAAGCGGTACGGACGTAGTCTTGGCGCAGCACTTCGAGCAGTTCTGATCTCGTGATCCGCATCAGACCTGCGCCTGCAGCCAGACCACCCGCCACGGCGGGAATCGTATACAGCGCAAAGAACCCGCTCACGGACGTGAAGATGCTGCGAGCACTTTCGTCGGTGAGTGGAATCGCCCATAACCCGCCTTCGAATACTCCTCCCGGAGAGACGACGAAGATCATCATCGTGGCAATCCAGAACGCAGGGGCGGCGAGTGACAGAATGGCGAATCCACGCAGGCCGTAGTCGAGCCACTGATCCTGCCGCATCGCCGACAGAATGCCGACGGGCAGGGCGACCGTGACAGCCACGATCAGCGCGTACGCATTGAGGTGCAACGATCGCGGCAGCGATCGCAGGAAGATGTCCATCGATGGTTCGTTGGTCTGGAACGACGGCCGGAACTGGAACCGGATGGTGTCCCAGAGGTACTCGACGTACTGCGTACCCAGGGGCTTATCAATCCCCAGTTGGTTCTTGACACTCGCCTCGGTGATCTCCCGAACCGGGGCGATGATGACATCGCCGGGCAGGAGTGGGGTGTCCTCCCTGAGCGAACCATCGGGGTTTGATGGCGTCCCCACAATATTGACGTTTATGTAGTCTTGTGGCTTGACGCGGTTTACAGCTGCCAGCTCGTTGATGTTTGTACTGGTGCGCAGCGTCAATACGCTGCCGGCAACTGCAAATGGTTCTCCCGCGAACGTTGGGAAGTCAACCTCAGGGTTGCGCTCGATTAGCAGCGCCACGCCCTGATCCACATCTTCGGGGAGCGCCAGCCGTTGGCGCTTGGAGATCGTCGACAGCAACTGGCCATCGATAATGATGATCGTCGAACCCGGCCGTAATTCGCCGCCGGCTTCCAGCGTCTTGTTGTTGGCCAGTATGGCTTCAGCGTCCACGCCGTATCTCAACGCAACCGAGTCCAGCGAGTCACCGCCGACGACGCGGTGCAGCGTACGTTCGACTTCAACCTCGCCCAGGATGTCGGCTGGCTGGGTGGTCGCTCCCGACGCTTCCAGGTTGGCCAATTTGATCGTGACGTAGTCGCCCGGCAAGGCATTGAGCACGATAAACAGAATCGTGATCACTAGCCAGAGCGTGGGAATCACGAGCAGAAAGCGTCGGACCAGATACTTCTGCATTGCGTGCTCCGGCGCCGCTCACCGGCAACGCCCTATACGAATGTGGACGAATACGGGGTTCCGCACTGAGTAAGGGCGGAACCCCGCGTTCGTGTTCGCTCTGCTCCCAGGCGCCTCGCCTTAGGCGGGGAACTCCGAGTGGGAAGTGTCGAGCCACGAGTCGTCGTGGTTGTGCGAGTCGTGCGCGAACTGCCACGTGTTGTCGTCGCGGTGCACGTACGGCCACCAGATCTGGGGGGCAATGCCGTTCATCACGCCGAACCATCCGAAGATGCCTTCGAGACCGTGCTCTTGGTCGACACCCATGCCGATGCGCTGCACCTCGAGCGCCATGTCGCGACGCTGCTCGATGTCGAGCGTGGAGGTCATCCGGTCGACGATGTCTTCGACCGGCGAGTAGTCGTACTGCGTCAGGTTCGACGCGCCACCAACCTTGAGCGACAGGGTGAACTGCGCCGTCGGGTCGAGGTCGGCCGGCGGGTTCGTCCACGTCGGCGCGCGGCCGGGGAACGTCTTGTTGTCGTAGCGGTCCTGCATCACGGTGTAGGGCTGGATGTCCAGCTCGATGTTGATGCCGGTCGCCTCGCGGTACATGTTGCGAGTCGTCTCGGAGATGCCCGGGTAGGTCGTCTCCCACAGGTCGGGGATGTAGATCGTGACGGTGCGATCCGTGTCGAACCCTGAGGCGGTGATCAGTTCGCGGCAGAGCGCGATGTCGGCGTCGCGGTCGATGCGGAAGCCCGGAATCGTGCGCAGCTCCTCGGGCGGAATCGTCCAATACTGGCTGAACCACGGACAGAAGTGCGTAGCCGAGGGCTTGGCGGCGCCCAGGTAGACGGCGTCGATCAACAGGTCGCGGTCGACTGCCACCTGCATCGCGTAGGCGAAGCGCCGGTCGAGGTACGGGTTGCCGAGGCCGTCGGAGCCTTCCCAACCGGGTTGGTACGTACCCATGACCGTAACGATGGTGAAGCCGAAGGCGCCTTCGGCGGTCTCATGGTCGGGGAAGTCGTTGGAGAGCTCTTCGACCTGCACGGACGACAGCGGGAAGCTGCCGATGTCGATGCCTTTGCCTCGGTAGGCTGCTTCAACGGCAGTCGAGTCGGTCAGGTTGACGAACTCAACCGCGTCCGGGTATGGAAGCTGCTGGCCATCGGGGCCGTTCTTCCAATAGTTGGGGTTGCGCTCCATGTAGATGCCGATGTCGGGGTCGAACGTCTGCGGGATGAACGCGCCGGTACCCGAGGACAACTCGACGTTGGCGGTCTCGTCACGCCAGCGCGTACCGAACTCCTGGATACCCTCGGGCGAGGTCATCCATGAGAAGGGCCGCAGGATGGTACCGCCGAGATACGTCGCGTCGGGGCCATCGGTGCGAGCGATGAAGGTCGTGTCGTCGGGCACTTCGCGAGTCGCGGTCTTGCGGAAGGCATCCTGGCCGCGGAACCGGGCATCGGGGTTGCCGTCAGCGTCCAGCGCGTCGATCTGGCGCTGGAAGTTGATATCGATGTCCTGCGCGGTGACCGCGCGTCCACCCTCGGTCGGGTAGCGGTCCCAAAAGGTCGCGCCGCGGTCGATGTTGAAGATGTAGGTCTCGCCATCGGGCGTTTCGGGCAACGACGAGATGTCCGACTCCATGATCCCGGCCTCTTTGTTGGCCCAGCGGATGAGGTAGTTCATGTAGAACCCCATCCAGTACTGGGTCGGACCGAAGACGCCGCGGTGCGGGTCGAAGAAGTCGTGCGTGGCGGCGGGAGTTGAGAACTTCAGCGTGCCGCCGTAGCCTCGCTGGTCGCCGGACACCTGGGTGGCCGTCTGCTGACCCCCGTCTTGCTGATCCTGGTCTTGCTGTTCGGCAGCGGCGGCCGTCTGTTCGGCCTGCTGTTCGTCTTGCTGCTGCATCGCCTGCTGCTGGTCTTGCTGCTGGTCCTGCTGCTGCATCGCCTGCTGCTGCTGGTCTTGCTGCTGCGCCTGCTGACGGGAAGCGGCAGCGGGCTGCTGACCGTCATCGTCGTCGCCGCCACAGCCGACCAGTGCCAGGCCGGCTGCGCCGACACCAGCGCGGCCCGACGCTCGCAGGAGATCCCTGCGGCTCAGCCGATTGCGCCTCATGCGCTGCCAATAGTTACGTTCGCTCATTGATATTCGCTCCTTCAGATGCGCGGTTCACGCGCCTCTATGGTCGCAGAAGTGTAGCGCACTATCCCGATAGCGCGCCAACGGATGAGGGCACGCTAGACGCCCACTTCCCGCCAGTGGAGGCGAAGTGGCGTGGCAGGGATCTGACTGACACCGCCTGGGAACCCTCTGAATAACTGCTGCCGGTGGCCGAGCGGGGACCCTCCTTCAGCCTGCGGCAGCTTCCCCCGCAGAGGAGACCTTTGAATAAGTCCCCTTCGCCCCCCCTTGCGGGGGAGATGCCGAAGGCAGAGGGGGGCTGCCCATCTCAAGGCCTATCTGGTCGCTGGCGGCGGACCCCCCCTCTGTCACTCCGTGACATCTCTCCCCGCAAGGGGGGGGGAGAGAGAGAGGGGAATCATGAGTTTTTCAAAGGTCTCGCAGAGGGGGGAAGCGGGGATCAGAGTGGTTCAGGGGATTCCTAGCGACTGCCCCGCAGTCTTGGGTCGAAGACATCACGCAGGGCATCGCCGAGGATGTTGAAGCCGAAGACGAGGCTGGTCAATGCCAGTCCGGCGAACAGCGAGGTCCACGGTGACTGAACGATGAACTGCCGGCCGTCGGCGATCATCTTGCCCCAGGAGACGTCGAGTGTGCCCAGTCCAAGGAAGCTGAGCGCCGCCTCGGCGAGGATGAATGCGCCGATCGTGATCGAAAAGATCACGATCAGTGGGGCGACGATGTTGGGCAGAATGTGCATCAGCATGATCCGCGCGTTGGTCGCGCCCAGCGTGCGCGCCGCCTCGACAAATGGCATCTCACGCAGCGCGAGCACCGCGCCGCGCACAATCCGCTGCACCGGCGCCACCGCCAGGACCGAGAGCGCCAGCGTCACCCACAGTGCCGATGGCTCGGTGACGGATCGCAACAGGAGCAGCAACACAATCGGAGGGAATGAGAGCAAGGCGTCCATCAGGCGGTTGATCGCCAGGTCGATGTTGCCGCCCAGGGCGCCGGAAATCAGGCCAATTGTGGTCCCGGCGACCACGCCGATGAGCGTCGCGAAGAATCCGATGTAGAGCGATAACCGCGCGCCCTCGGTCACTCGTGCATACAGGTCATGGCCGGCGCGGTCGGTGCCGAACCAATGTTTGCCCGACGGTCCCCGCAACGATGCGGTGGTCAGCGGTGTATTGGTGCCGGTCGCGAGCAAATCGTCGACATCGTTGATCGTGCCGTCAACGATCTCAATCTGCGCTGGTTCCAAGTCCGCCAGGTGGTCAATGACTGTGCCGCTGGCGATCATGCCTTCGACGTACTCCAGCATGGTGTCCAGCACACCTGTTTGTGCTGCCAGATCGCCATAGACGGCAGGCTTCAGCAGGAGCTCCCGCAGCTCGCCATTTGAGATGTCGGCCGGCTCGCCGTCGAGCACATTGGCGATCTTGTCGTCGGCGAAATTCGCGTTGGCAATCTTGAACACATCTTGAGAGTCGTAGCGGCCTAGGCCCAGCCAGCCGCCGCCAGAACCGACCGTCCCGACGGCGATGGTCGACCAGACCACCACCAGCGTCAACCCGGCCGCGCCCAACGGCTTGGTCCGGAAAAACGAGATCAGCGCCCTGGAGAACTGCTGCAAGGCGTTGCGCTGTTCAACGCGCAGACCCTGAGCCTGAGCAAATTCCTCTAGTTGCTTCTGAGACTGCCGGTCTTCACTCATCGTGCGTCTCCCCAGTCACTCAGTTAGGCGAAACGAATACGCGGATCAATGATCGCGTAGGAAATGTCGATGATGATGTTCACCAGGATGATGAACGCCGCAAAGAAGAAGACCATGGTCTGAACGACAGGCAAGTCCGCCTGGTTGATGCGCTGAATCAGCAGCAAACCGATACCAGGGATGTTGAACAGTAGCTCGAGGATGATGTTGCCGCCAACCAGCGCGGCTACCTGCAAGCCAAGCACACTCATCACATTGACCAGCGCGTTGCGCATCGCATGGCGACGGATCACCGTTCGCTCGCGCAGACCTTTCGACCATGCGGTGCGTACGTAGTCCTGACGCAAGACCTCAAGCAGCTCGGACCGCGTGATCCGCATCAATCCGGCGCCAGCCGCGAGACCGCCCGCCACGGCGGGAATCGTATACAGCGCGAGCGCTCCCGTGAATGATGTGAATACCGATCGCGCTTCCTCTGAGGTGAGCGGAATCGACCAAATGCCGCTAGCCGAAATGCCGCCCGGCGTCACGACGAAGATCATCATCGTCGCAATCCAGAAGGAGGGCGCGGCCAGGGCCAGGATCGCAAATCCACGCAGAATATAGTCGAGCGGCCGGTCCTGGCGCATGGCCGACAGAATGCCGACCGGCAGCGCGATGGTCATTGCCACCGCCAAGGCATAGATGTTGAGGTGCAGCGTCCTCGGCAGCGCACGCAGGAAGATGTCCAGCGAACCCTCCTGGGTCTGGAATGATGGACGGAATTTCAACCGTATCGTCTCCCAGAGGAAGTCGATGTACTGGGTACCGATTGGTTTGTCGATACCCAATCGGTGCCTGATGTTGGCCTCGGTGATCTTGGTCGTCGGCGTGATAATTCGGTCCGACGGAATGTGAATCGCCAAGCCGGCTGCAAGCGGTTCGGACGGATCTATCCCCCGGTTCGCCGTGGTCAAGTCGTCAAGCGTACGGCTATAGGCCACGGCGATCCCTTCAAGGGTGTCGCCTTCCTCGGTGATCAACTGGGCGGTGGGGATCAGTTGCGTTTCGGCCGAGAGGTTGCCGTCAGGATTGCTGGCGCTGCCGGTTGGATTCACTGCGAGGATGTCACTGGCCTCAATCCGGTTGACATGCGCCAGTTCCTCAAGCGTCAACGTGTCACGAATGGTCAGAATCGTCCCGACCTCGGCGTAAGGTTTTCCCTGGTAGAGCGGGAAGTTGATATCGGGATTGCGACCGATCAGCAATTGCACGCCCTGAGCGGCTTCGTCAGGCAACGACACCTTCTCGGCGACGGAGATCTTCTCCAATAGCCGTCCCGGAATGACAATGACTCGCGTGCCTGGCTTCATCTCTTCAGACGTATCCAGGTCGGGATTCTGGGCCAGCAAGATCGACACCGTTGTGTCGTTGTCCAAGGCAATCGATTCCAGCGTGTTGCCGCCAATCACGCGGTGCGTCGTATCGGTGACCTCGATATATCCAACGATCTCAGACTCACGCTGCTCTGCGCCCTGGTTCTCGAGGTTCGAGAGCTTCCGGGTGACGAAGTCACCCGGAAGCGCTCGAAGGGCCAGGAACAGCAGCGAGATCACCAACCAGAGCGTTGGAATTACGAGGATCACCCGTTGGATGAGGTATCGCTGCATCGCTGCTCCCGATCAGTTTGTTTCTGGTCTCGGAGAAACTGGTGCGCCGCTGGTTACTAGGCCGGGTACTCCGGATGGTTGACGTCGATCCAGGTCTCGTCATACCGATGGCTCGCGTGAGCAAACTGGAGCGTGTCGTCGTTGCGGTTGACGAACGGCCACCACACCGCTGGCGAGATGCCATTCATCACCGCAGGGCTGTTGGCGACGCCGTCAACCCCATAGTCAGGGTGTGTGCCAAGCAGGATGCGCTGGGCCTCGTACGCCAATGCCTGGCGTTGCTCCAGGTCCAACGTGACCGTCATCGTCTCTGCGATCTCGGTGACCCGTGGGTGGTCGTAGGCAAGGTTGTTGGTGCTGCCGCCGGGGACGTAGTTGTTGTTGTACGACGTGGTCGGGTCGAGGTCGGACGGCGGGTTGGTCCATTGCGGCCCTTGACCCGGGTACGTGCCCTCGATCCAACGCTGGAGGATGACGGTGTACGGCTGAACGTCGAAACTGACCTCAAGGTCCAGCGCCTCGCGGTACATGCCAACTTCAGTCTCAAGAATGCCGGGGTAGGTGCCTTCCCAGATGTCCGGCGCAATCAGCGACAGGCCGCGGTCGCGGTCATAGCCGGAAGCATCAAAGAGCGCTCGCGCCTCGGCAATGTCGGCATCGCGATCCGGGCGGAAGCCGGGAGTCTGCAGCAGCTCTTCCTCGGGGATGGCCCAGAAGGCGTTGTACCACGGCGTTTCGCCCATGCCGGACGGTTTGCCAGAACCGAGATAGACGGTGTCGATCATCAGATACCGGTCGACCGCTACATGCATGGCCTGGGTAAAGCGACGATCAATCCAGGGATTGCCGAGGCCATCCTCTCCGGGATAGTCGACGTTATAGTTTGCGCCGCCGGTGATGATCGTGAAGCCAAAGGCGATCTGGCCCTGTCCGTGGTCGGGGAAGTCATCGAGGATGCTGTCCGCCTGGACGGAGGAGAGCGGGAAGCCGCCGACGAAGATCTCCTTGCTGCGGTAGGCCGCCTCGACCGCCGTGGGGTCTGTCAGATTGGCGAGCGTGACCGTGTCGTAGTACGGCAGCGGCTGCCCATCGGCGCCCATCTTCCAGTAGTTGTCGTTGCGGACCATGTCGATCCCGATGTCGGGATCAAAGTTCTGCGGAATGAACATCCCGGTGCCCGACGACAGCTCCACATTCGACGCTTCGTCACGCCAGCGATCACCGAATTCAGAGATCGCTTCCGGGCTGGTGATCCAGCTAAAGGGCCGCAACGGCACGCCCATCCAGGTCGCGTCTGGACCGTCGGTCTTGGCGATAAAGGTCGTCTCGTCGGGGACATCCATCACCGCCGTCTTGCGGAACGAGGAAGCGCCCAGGAACGTGCCATCTTCTGCGCCATTGGTATCAAGTGCGTCGATCTGGCGCTGGAAGTTCGCGCGAATGTCGTCGGCGGTGACGAGCCGACCGCCCTCGGTTGGATACTGATCCCAGTACCTCGCCCCTTGATCGACGTGGAAGACGTAAGTCTCTGCGTCGGGAATCTCCGGCAACGAGGCGACGTCCGCCTCCAGAATCCCCTGCTCCTTGTTGCGCCAGCGGATCAGGTAGTTCATGTAGAAGCCCATCCAGAACTGGGTGGGCCCAAAGACGGCGCGATGCGGGTCGAAGTAGTCGTGCGTCGCCGCCGGCGTCGAGAATCTCAGGTCGCCGCCGCGGACGATGCTGGAGACAGCGGCCTGTTGTTGCCCGGCATCCTGAGCAGCGTCATCTGCATCTTCCTGCTGGGTCGCCTGCTGGGCCGCCTGGTCGGCGTCCTGCTGCTGCGCAGTCTGTTGCTGAGCGCCCTGCTGTTGCCCCGACTGCTGCTGCGCGGCTTGCTGTTGCGCTCCCTGATCCTGCTGCTGTTGCTGCGATCGGGATTGCGCCACAACCTGCTGATCGTCGTCGTCATCGCCGCCACAGCCGACCAGCGCCAATCCGGCGGCGCCGACGCCCGCGCGTCCTGATGCCCTGAGAAGGTCTCGTCGACTGACGCGATTGCGTCGCATTCGTTGCCAATAGTTGCGTTCGGTCATAGCTGTGCTCCTCGCTCCCACACCAACGGTGCAGGTTGGCAGAGTGTAAGGCAAATTGCGTTACAAGTGTTAGCCGCTTGACATGGTCAGCGACATCTAAGCCCGGCTGCGCGACGCGTGTCCGCGAGGCGAACAGCGCGTGCAGCCGCGCCAACGCCTGCCCGGCCAGAAGCTCGCAACGGCGCACGCCGACTAACGCGGTCGCGCTTCAGCCGCCGCCACTAGTTGCGCCCCGCCTTGTGTCTCCCGTCTGGTCATTCAACCGTCACAGAGTCACAGAGAGGTTGGCAACGTGCACGATGCCAGACAGGTTGCGCGCCAAGCACGCAACCGAGGGCGACCGTAGTCGCCCTCGGTTGTTCTGACGCGGGCTGAAACGAATCAGGCCGGGTAGTCCGGGTCATCAAGGTCTAGCCAGGTGCTGAAGTGATTATGTCCCGCGTGGGCAAACTGGTAGGCGTCCTCGTTCGGGTGGTAGAAGGGCCAACCCAGGTCGTTGTTGATTGGGTTCATCACGCCGATCGAGGGTGAAATGCCATCCCAACCATGATCGGGATGCACGCCCATCATGATCTGCACGACTTCGTCGGCCATGATCTTCTTTTCTTCGAGATCGAGCGTGACTTTCATGGTCTCGGCAATTTCAGTCACGCGCGGATGCTCGTAGTTGTAGAGGTTGGAGGAACCGCCCGGCACGCGACCGTTGAGCCAGGAACTGGTCGGGTCGAGGTCGGAGGGCGGATTCGTCCAGCTGGGGCCATCACCGGGGTAGGTGCCTTCAACGAGCCGCTGCAAGATCACCGTGTAGGGCTGCAGATCGATGTTGACGGTCAGCCCCAGGGCGTTCTCGTACATGCCCTTGATCGTCTCGACGATGCCCGGGTAGCGCTGCTCCCAGACGTCCGGTTCGAGGATGTACAGCTCGCGACCGGTGTCGCGGAAACCAGTCGCGTCGACCAGGTCGTTGGCGAGTTTGATGTCCGCGTCGCGGTCCGGGCTGTAGCCCGGCCAGGTGATCAGGTCTTCCTCCTTTGGCGCCCAGAAGGCGGAGAACCACGGCGTCTCGGGCAGCGCCGAGGGCTTCGCCGAACCGAGATACACGGCGTCGATCATCAGGTAGCGATCCGTCGCGGCGTGGAACGCGGCCCACATGCGGCGGTCGATCCATGGGTTGCCCTCGCCGTCCTCGCCGGGCCAATCGGCATTGAAGTTGCTGCGGCACTGAATCGTGAAGCCGCCCGCGGTGGTGCGCTTGACCAACTGCGGGAAGTCGTTTTCCAGCGCTTGAACGAGGGAGATGTCCAAATTGACAGCCTCAAGCTCTTTGGTGCGCATGGCCGTGTCCAGCGCGGTCTGCTCAAAGAGCTCGATGTAGTGGAAGCCGTCCAAGTAGGGCAGTTGTTGGCCCCAGGCGTCGTACTTCCAGTAATCGGGGTTGCGCCGGACGACCAGGCGGTCGGTTGGCTCGAACGACTCGGCGATGAACGGGCCGGAGCCGGCTACCCGCAGGACGGTCTGTTCATCGCGCCAGAGGTCGGTCTTGTAGCCCCACTCGTCGATGCCTTCGGGCGCCGCAATCCAGCCGAACGGGTTCAGCACCGAGGCCGAGAGGAAGGTCGAGTCGGTCCCATCCGACTTGAGAATGAGCGTGCGCTCGTCGACCACGTCGGTCGAGGCGATCTTTCGCCAGCTCGACGACGAAAGGAAGGTCGAGTCTTCCGACCCGGTCGAGTCGAACGCGTTGGTCTGGCGCTCGATGTTGTAATCGATGTCGTTGGCGGTGACTTCGCGTCCGCCTTCGGTCGGGAACTGATCATGCCAACGGGCGCCATCGACAACCGAGAAGATGTAGGTCTCGCCGTCCGGAATCTCCGGCAGCTCGGCGAGGTCCGACGCCATGACCGCATTTTCCTTGTTGGCCCAGCGAATCAGGTAGTTGTAAACCCAGCCGTGCATGAACTGGGTCGGTCCGAAGACGCCGCGGTGCGGGTCCCAGTAGTCATGCGTACTGATCGTTGAGCCCAGGCGGAGCGTGCCTCCGTACTTGGGTGGCTCGCCGGCGGCGGCGACGGCCTGCTGCTGCTGCTCTTCCTGCTGCTCGGCTGTCGTGGCTTCCTGTTGTTCAGACTGCTGCGCTTGTTGGGCCGCACTCTGTTCCTGCTGCTCCTGAGTCTGCTGCTGCATCGACTGCTGCTGTTGCTGCGCCTGCTGTTGGCGCTGCCCCGAGCTCTGCTGTTGCTGCTGTTGCTGCGCGACCTGTGCCACGCTGTCGTCATCGTCGTCACCGCAACCGACCAGTGCCAGACCCGCCGCGCCGACACCGGCGCGTCCCGAGGCCCGCAACAATGCACGCCTGCTCATCTGCTGCCGCCTCATGCGCTGCCAATAGTTTCGCTCTGTCATCGGGCTCCTCCTGTTGCCTGCATGTCCTTGCTACAGATGCGCCCAGTGTAGCGGCGGATACACAACCATCGCCATACAGACAACAGAGGCCGAGTTTTCTCGCCCTCTGTCCGCGTGAAGCGCCGCCGCCTGAGATCTAGGCGGGGTAGTCCGGGTGGTTCACATCGATCCAGGTGTCGTCCATTCGGTGAGAGGCGTGAGCAAACTGCAGCGTGTCCTCGCCGCGATGGACGAACGGCCACCAGATTGCGGGCGAGATGCCGTTCATCACCGCCGGAGTTGTCGAGATGCCGTCCAGCCCATGGTCGGGATGCGTCCCGAAGGCGATGCGTTGCGCTTCGTGCGCCATCTGCCGGCGCCGCTCCTGATCGACCGTGACCCGCATCGTCCGCGCCAGTTCGGCCATGGGCTCATAGTCGTAAAAGAGGTTGTTCCAACTGCCTCCGGGGATGAATCGGTTGTTGTACGCGGCCGTTGGATCGAGCTCGGACGGCGGCGTGGTCCACTGCGGTCCGGCTCCGGGGAAGGTGCCGTCGATCCAGCGCTGCAGCACGACCAGGGTCGGCTGGATGTCGAACCGCACATCGATGCCCAACGCCTCTCGATACATCCGCATCTCGGTCTCGAAGATGCCCTGATAGCTCTGCTCCCAGAGGTCGAACCCGATCAGTTGGATCGGCCGCTCCTGGTCGTAGCCCGACGCGTCCAGTAACGCTCGAGCCTCCGCAATGTCGGCCTCCCGATCGGGTCGGTAACCGGGAACGGTGAGCAGCTCTTCCTCGGGAATCGACCAGTAGGTGTTGAACCAGGGTGTGTCCTCCTGACCGGACACCTTGGCCGAGCCCAGGTAGACCGTGTCGATCATCTGGTTGCGGTCAACGGCGAGATGCATCGCCTGGCAGAAGCGCCGATCGAGGTAGGGATTGCCCAGTCCGTCCCAGCCGTCCCAATCGCGGTTGAAATTGAACAGACCGGTGACGATGGTGAAGCCGTACGGGACGTTTCCGGTCGCGTGGTCGGGGAAATCGTTCGACAGTGACTTGACCTGAAGCGAAGTCAGAGGAAACTCCCCGATGTTGATCTCGCGGCTTCGGTAGGCCGCCTCAATCGCGATGGGATCGAACAGACTGGCAAACGTGACGCTGTCGAAGTACGGCAGCGGTTGACCATCCTCGCCCAGCTTCCAGAAGTTGGGATTGCGCTCCAGCTCGAGCCCGAGGTCGGGGTCGTATGAGCGAGGAATGGTCATGCCCGTGCCGCTGGACAGCTCGACGTTCGTCGGCTCGTCTCGCCATCGATCGCCAAACTCTGCGATCGCCTCCGGCGAAGTGATCCAGCCAAACGGTCCGAGCGGAATCCCCATCCAAGTCGCGTCGGGACCATCGGTTCTGGCAATGAACGTGCTGTCGTCGGGCGTCTCCATCGTCGACGTCTTGGCGTAGGAGCTTTGCTGCAGGAACGAACCATCTTGCGCTCCGCTGGCGTCCTGGCCATCGATCTGGCGCTGGAAGTTGACGCGAATGTCGTCGGAAGTGACCAGTCGCCCACCCTCCGTGGGGTACTGATCCCAGAACGTGGCGCCCTGGTCGACACGGAAGAGGTAGGTGTCCTCGTCGGGAATCTCGGGCAGACTGCAAATGTCCGCCTCCATGATCGCCTGCTCTTTGTTGCGCCAACGAATCATGTTGTTGAGATAGAACCCCATCCAATATTGAGTCGTGCCGAAGACGGCGCGGTGCGGGTCGAAGTAATCGTGCGAGTGCGCAGGAGTTGAGAAGCGCAGGTTTCCGCCGCGCACGACCTCGCTCGTCACGTGTTGTTGCGCTTCTGCCGGCGCCTGCGCATCGCCTTGCTCCTGGCGCTCGGATTGCTGCGCCTGCTGCGCTGCTGCGTCCTCCTGCTGACGTTGCTGCGGAGTGTCGTGCTGCTGCGCCGCCTGTTGCTGCTGCAGCGCGGTTGGTTGTTGTTGGCGTTGCCCCGCCTGTTGTTGCTGCGGCGCCGATTGGGTCACGCTACGCGGGCCGTCCTCCTCATTGTCACCACATCCGACCAACGCCAGGCCGGCTGCGCCCACGCCGGCGCGTCCCGATGCTCGCAGCAGGGCGCGCCGGCTGACACGACCCTGCCTGATTCGTTGCCAGTAGTTGCGCTCCACCATGGACAACCCCAATCCGAAGTTGTGCGATTGTAGGCATTGTGAAGGAATGCGGCGCCACCATGCTGTCACCATGCTGTAATGCACCCGAGTTACCCTGAATCCATGACACAACCACCCGAATCGTCCGCCGACGCCGAAGCCATGATCGCCGCGCTACAACAGCAGGTACTCGACGGTTGGGAGAAGGGCGCAGACTTCTTCGACGAGCGTTGGGGCGACCAGGGCGACGAGTTCCATCATGGCGTCTTCGCGCCGGCGGCGGAGCGATTGCTGGGGCTCGAGCACGGCTCATCGGTGATCGAATTCGCCTGCGGCAATGGCGGCTTTGCCAGACGCTTAGGCCGGGCTGGCATGAACGTGACGGCCACCGACCTCTCGCCGGCTCTGATCGCCCATGCCGAGCGGCGCACAGAGACAATCTCGGATCAATCGGTGGATGTCACGTACCAAACGGTCAACGCGACAAGCGAGCGCGCCATCCTCAACTGCGGCGGTCCCTTCGACGCCGCCGTCTGCATCATGGGCGTGATGTCGATGCCGCTGCTCAAGCCGATGTTTGGCGGCGCCTGGCGCGTGCTTAAGCCGCGCGGCGCCTTCGTCGTGGTCACGTTGCATCCTGCGTTCGCCACGTCCGGCTACAAGTTCGTCCGCTCCGAGAAGGAGAACGAGCCGCATGGACTCACCATCGAGCGCTACCTGTCGCGTTACGTCACCCATGGCGTGACCAATACCGCGCAGACGGAACCACAGATCTACTTCCATCGCCCGCTGAGCGAGCTGCTCAGCGACGCGTTCGTGTCCGGCCTCGTGCTTGACGGCATCGAGGAACTGGCCGCGCCGCCACAGGTGATGGAAGAGTCGCGCTTGATGTGGAACGTCCTGCCCGAGATACCCATGGCGATCGCCATGCGATTCCGACGACCCGGATAGGAGCAGCGTCATGATGATCATTGCCCTCGGCGAAATTCTCGTGGTGCTCCTGTTACGTCCCATCCGCTTCATCGCCGGCGGTCAGAAGACGGTGATCGGACGAGGCATCCTGCGCTTCGAGAACTGGATCCTGAACCACTTGCACATCATGGGCGCTGAGTCGAAGATGCGCTACGAGCTGGAGAAGTCGGGACAAGCCTCCGGCTTCCTCGCTGAAGGACTGACCGACCAGACCAATGTGATGCCAAAGGTCGGCGACACCGTCGAACGAATGCGACGCGAAACCGGCGCCACGCACGCCGACGCACTGCGCTCCAACCAGCTACAAGATGATCCCGAACTGCGCAGAGGGCAGCGGCAAGTCGAGCCGACGGGCGGCGACCGGTCAGACGACATCCATGAGGCAATGCTGCAAGCCCAGCGTCGCAAGGATCAGTTGGAGGAGCGTGCCCGGCGGCGGCGTCCGTAGACGTCCGCAATTGGGGCTAGTCTTTCGGATCCAACTCGGCGAGCAGCGCATCGACCTCTTCAGCCAGCATCGGGATTTCCTGCTGGACGGAGCGCCAGATCTCCTCCCAGTCGAGCTCGCCGTACTGGTGGATCAGCACATTGCGTTGGCCCACGTAACCACTGGCATCGCTGATTCGCTCGTACAGGGCAGGATCGCGGGACGAGAGCTGATTAAGCGCCTCCCCAATAATCATGAGATGCATTTGGAGGCTGCGCAGCAGCGTCATGTTCGAACGCACCGTGTCGAGGTTCAGTCCGGCAATCGTGTTGTGCAGATAGCCGATTTCCCGCCGAATATCCCAGAGATACTTGAGCGCTGGACTAGTCCTCACAGGGGCTCCGTTCTGCGGAATAGATCGGCGCGGTTCTCCCCATAGGTGGGTGCGGGTTCGCTCGACGGACTGGCGGAAGTAGGGATTCTCAAACTCCCGCTCGCGAATGAGATCGACGTCACGCGCAAAGAGCTTCTCGAACGCCTGCTCCAGGGCGCGATGCTCTGGCCAAGGATGATCAAGTCTGAACGAGACCAGGAAATCCAGGTCGCTCCGATCCGGATCCCACGCGCCCGTCGCAGCGGAACCGAACAACTCCAGCCGCCGCACGTGGTGCGCCCGGCAGAGACCGTCGATCTCATGTTGGTGGTCTCGGATGATGGCGGGAAGCATGATCGTACGCCTGCCACATGGGACTTGACTCAATCTTAGCGATCTGTTCCCTACTTCCCCCCCGCGGAGACCTTTGAAAAACTCATGATTCCACTCTCCCCCCCTTGCGGGGGGAGATGTCACGGAGTGACAGAGGGGGGGTCCGCCGCCAGCGACCAGATAGGCGTTGAGATGGGGAGCCCCCCCTCCGCCTGCGGCATCTCCCCCGCAAGGGGGGCGAAGGAGACTTATTCAAAGGTCTCCTCGCGGGGGAAGCTGCCGAAGGCTGAAGGGGGTCCCCGATTCGCCACCGACAAGAGTTGTTCAGAAGATTCCTAGCCCGAGCGGTCCCACTTGAAGGTCAGAACGGCCAAACCCAATCCGGCCACGATCCAGACCGCGAGCACAATCGCCGCAAGCTCAAGCTGCCAGTTCATCCCCGGTTCGGCGAGCTTGTAGGCATCGGGCAGGAAGACCGAGCGCAGGCCTTGCGCGACCCAGCGCAACGGGAAGATCCCCGAGACCCACTGCAGCCAGGTCGGCAGCGAAGCGAGTGTGAAGAACACGCCCGAAATGAACTGCAGAATAATGAACGGCGCCTGGATCACGGCGGGCGCCGCGTTGGCCGAGGGAATGATCTTTGTGATTGAGATCCCCAGCACGCAGCCGGCCGGTACGCCGAGCAGGACGATCCAGATCAACGTGAGCCAGCCTTGCGCGTCGGGCAGCTCGACGCCGTAGGCCACGACCCCAAGGATCATCATGACGACGAGCTGCAGGAACGTGTAGGCCAGCGCCGTCCCCACGAGTCCCATAAAGAACGAAGTCTTTGGCAGCGGCGTCGCAGCCAACTGCTTCAGGGTGCCGTCGAATTGTTGAATGGCCAGCGAAGTACCGAGCAGATTGAACGAGGTGCCAAAGATCGCCACGCCCATAATTCCGGCGACGAAATACTGACTGAATGTAACGACCGGTACATTGCCTGCCGCGCCTTCCGGAATACCGATCTCAAAGGTCAGCAGCGACGAAAAGATGACCAGGAACATGATCGGAAATGCGACGACGAAGAAGAGCGCTGCGGGCTGCCGGTAAATCGTCTTCAGGTTGAGCGCCATATAGGCGAAGCCGAGACGAACCGTGCGCACGGCGTTGGAGGCGCTCACAATGGTGCTGCCGTTTCCGAAGCCTGGTTGTCGTCGACCAACTCCAGATACATCTCCTCCAGGTCGGGACGCTCGACCTGGAGTTCGGGAAGCTCGTCGATACCGCGATTGCGCGCCCAATCAATCAGACGCGCCAGATGACGGGTCGGCTCCTGGGTTGGCAGCGATAGCCGTCCGTCCGCTCCCACTCGCACCGACTTCCATTCCTCCAGCAAATCCGACAGATCGAGGCCGACCGGCGGCTGCCACGAAATTCGCGTGTCGGTTTCCATCTCGCGACGCAGCGCTGTCATGTCGCCCTCAAAGACGATCGAACCGTCCTTGATCATCCCGATTTGCTGAGCCAAATGCTCGGCTTCGTCGAGGTAGTGAGTGGTCAGAATCACCGTGGCGCCGCGCGCCGTCAGACCGCGCACGACTTCCCAAGCCTGTCGCCGGGCCGAAACATCGAATCCTGTGGTCGGCTCGTCGAGAAAGATCAGGTCGGGATTGCCGATCACGCTGGTCGCCAGATCGAGGCGTCGCTTCTGCCCGCCCGAGAGCTTCGAACCGCGCCGATCGGCGTGCTCAGTCAGTCCAACCAGCTCCAGAACCTCGTCGGTGTTCATCGGATGGTCGTAGAGCTTGGCCGTGAAGTTGAGCATCTCGCGCGGGGTGAGACCCTCCATCGGCGTGCTGCGTTGAAGCACGATGCCAACCTGCCGGTTCAACTCTCCGCGTTGCCGCTGCGGGTCGAAGCCCAGCACCGAGACTTCGCCGGCGTCCCGCTCGCGATAGCCCTCAAGAATCTCGATCAACGTGGTCTTGCCCGCCCCGTTCGGTCCGAGCAGCGCGTAAACCTGTCCGGACTCGATCTCCAGATCAACGCCGTTCACCGCCGTCACCGCTCCGTAGCGCTTGGTCACCCCCTGGATGCTGATTGCCGAAGCCATGCGCGAAATGCTAGGGGAACACTTAGACTTGGCGCACCAACGAACGGGTGGAGCACGCAACATGACATCAATCAATCAGGACAAGCTCAACGAGCTCTTCAACTACGTCGAAGGCATCGTCGATGAGGGCAAGGTGCCCGCAGCGCAAATCGCCATCGGACACGACGGCGAACTTGCCGGCATGCGCACATTCGGCGTCGCGCAGCAGGGCGCATCGGTCGAGCCGGCCTCGGACGACACACTGTTCTGCATGTTCTCGTCGACCAAGGCGATCGTCGGAGTCGGCGTCTGGAAGCTACTCGATGAGGGTCTGCTCGACCTGGATGAGCGCATCGTCGATATCATTCCCGGCTGGTGCGCCGAGGGCAATGGCGAGGCGTCGTTCGTAGATGTCACCGTTCGCAACGTCATGCTGCACACGGGCGGATTCCCGCACGCGCCGATGAATCCGCGTCTGTGGGAGGACCGAGACGCGCGACTGCGCCGGATGATGGGCTGGAGGCTCAACTGGACGCCCGACAGCCAATGGGAGTACCACGCCACTTCGGCGCACTGGGTGCTGGCCGAGATCATCGAGCAGAAGACCGGCGAGGACTTCCGCGACTGGCTGCGCGCCAACCTGCTCGATCCGATGGGCATGGACAACCTGTTCGTCGGCCTCCCGAATGAGGAACACGGCCGCGCCGCCTCAATCGTCTACACCGAGGAACCGCTGCCGGTCACCGGCGGCGAAGTCTTCCCACAGACGATCCTGCACTTCAACCTCGCTTCCCAGCGTCGAGCAGGATGCCCCGGCGGAGGTGCATTCGCGAACGCCTCCGATGTCGCGATGTTCTATCAGAACCTGATCAAGCCCTCGGACGACGGTCCGCTGACCAAGAGCGCGATTGAACTGGGAACGACCGTCGCCACGAACCCCGATCGCCACACCGACCCACTCTCCGGCATCCACGTCAACCGCGCACTGACCGTGGTCCTCGCCGGAGACGACGGACTGACCGAAGAGCGGGGCTTCGGCTCAGGCGCATCGCCCAGCGCCTTCGGTCACGCCGGCGCCGGCGGACAGATCGCCTGGGGAGACCCCGAAACCGGGCTCTCCGTGGGATTCGTGACCAACGGCTTCCAGCAGGACGACCGCATTCGAGAGCGCACCGCCACAATCGGCGCCATGGCGGCAGCCTGCGTGGAATAGGTCCCATTCCCCGCTTCCCTCTGCAGAGGGGGAAGCAAAGGATCTCCGCTTCCCCCCTCTGCGGGGGAAGCTGTCACGAAGTGACTGAAGGGGGGGTCCGCCGGCAGCGACCAGATAGGCCTTGAGATGGGGAGCCCCCCCTCTGCCTTCGGCATCTCCCCCGCAAGGGGGGCGAAGGGGACTTATTCAAAGGTCTCCGCAAGGGGGAGAAGAGGACTTATGCAAAGGTCCCCCTCTTGGGGGAAGCAAAGGATCCCCGCTTCCCCCCTCTGCGGGGGAAGCTGTCACGAAGTGACTGAAGGGGGGTCCCCGCAGCGCATCACGACCCTCGTCGCGCGGGCGGATCCCCCCCTCAGCCTTCGACAGCTCCCCCCGCAAGGAGACCTTTGCAAAACTCTCGGATCCCCTCTCCCCCCCTTGCGGGGGGAGATGTCACGGAGTGACAGAGGGGGGGTCCGCCGACAGCGACCAGATAGGCCACGAGATGGGGAGCCCCCCTCTACCTTCGGCATCTCCCCCGCAAGGGGGGAGAGGGGGAGTTTTTCAAAAGTCTCCGCAGGGGGGAGCAGGGAAATGGGCTACTCCGACTCGGTGCCCGGCAACAACGGCCCCTCCGAGATCGCAGGAAACGCCCGTGTGACCGCGAGCGCCGCGTCCGTGTCGAAGAACGTGAGCCGCTGAATCACCGTCCACTCGTCCGTCGCCCAGTGTTCGCGCAGTCTCTCACCGTCCGCCACGCGCTCGCAGACCACCTCGATCAGATGATCGAGCAGCGCCTCCAGCCAGCGGAACATGTCCAGTAGCGAGGCGTCAATCGCCTCAGCGGCGGCGATCGTCTGCCTGGCCGAGGCCTTTAGCGCGTCCATCTTCTGCTCGGGATCGGCGCGCTCGAAGTTGGGGTGATTGGTGATTAGGTAGATGTTGGGGTCGTTGGCGAGAGGCAGCGCAGAAAAGTCCGATTCTGTGCCAATCGACGAACTGGCCAAGGTTTCGGCCCATGCCGGCAGTGACCCTCCGGGCGCAACAATCTCTGCGAGCGCTGGATCAACAACGGCCAACGGCCGCTGCGCCATCTGCCTCAGGCTGCCGCGCCGCTCCAACAGAACGGTGGCGCCGTCGCCGTAGCAGAGCGGAATCACCGTCGCGACGTGATCAAGCAGCTCGGCGATGTAGTGAGCGACCAGATCCACCTGGAGCGGCGTCTGTTCCACCAGCTCGATCGTCAGCTCTTCCTCGACAGCGCCGACCGTACGGTTTTTCAGGTCCTCCAACGGAATCTGCATTGCTCGCAACGCGCCGATCAGCTTTGGACCGAGTTGGCACAACCGCACCGCTGCATCCCTGAACGCATCATCGGGCTCGAGGTACGCCATCAACTCCGAAGGCCAACGTCCGATGCCGAAACGGATATCGGGATTGGGTATCTGCGAGATGTCGCGCTCGCGCCGGGCAACGACAAGTGTGCCTCGCAGAGGCATATAGATCCCGTGGCGCCGAAGCGTCGGCGCGGAAGCCTCAGTACCCGGCATGTCAGGACCCGGCATATCAGTAGCCGGCATGTCAGTAGCCGGCATTGCGGTCCACGACGTCCAGCAAGAGCTCGCTGGTCAGGAATCGGCGCAGATTGTCGGCGAAACGGTGGGCGGCTTTACCGAAGTAGTCGGGCTGCAATCCGCTGGTATGCGGAGTGATGAACAGGTTCGGCGCCGACCACAACGGATGGCCGTCCGGCAGCGGCTCCGGCGTGGTCACATCGGTGTACGACGCCCGCAACCGCCCGCTCTCGAGCGCCGAGACCTGCGCATCCCAATCGACCACCTCGCCTCGAGCGATGTTGATCAACGCCGCGCCCGGCTTCATCGCGGCCAGCTCGTCGGCGCCGATCAAGCGGTGGGTCTCCTCAGTCAATGGCACAGCCAGAATCACATAGTCGGATTCGGCCAGCACGTCGTGGAGGCGCTCAGGAGGCCAGACCGAGGCGACCGAGTCCGGCGCATTTGATGGAGGCGTGCCGTCGCCGGAGGCTCGTCGCCGAATACCGACGACTCGTGTCCCAAACGCGTCACAGAAACGCGCAATCTCAGATCCGATCGCGCCATAGCCAATGATGCCGATGGTCTTGCCTTCGAGCGTGTCCGGATCAGAACGGTTCCAGGTGGCGCGTTGCTGCGATTCGATCAGTACGCGCATCCGCTTCACATCCATCAGCATGAAGGTCAGCACCCACTCGCCAATCACCCGAGCCGCGAGTCCCGGCATCTTCGTAATCACGACATCCTCGCCGATGGGACGGTCGAGAATCTGATTCGCTCCAGCCGAGGCCAGCGCAATCCACTCCAGGGCCGAGGCCTGACCGGCCAGATCGCCGCTGAAGAAGGTGAACCAGATGCGATCGCGCTGCTGGATCTCCGCGCCTTCCTCAATGGCTGCCCCCACATCGATCTGCGGATGCTTCGGCTCGCGCATGTAGCGAGCCAGGTTCAAAGACACGTTGTGAATCTCAATCCGGGAGTCAACGGCGCGGATGATGTCGAGCGCCGCCTCTGGCACCGGCAAGAAGTTGGCGATATGAATCTTGTCCATATGCTCAGAATACGTGCTCGGGGATAAACTTGGACTATGACTCGCTCCAAACCGTTATCTGGTTCGCAAATGCTGAGACTGACCTGCGACGACGCCGAGGCGACTCGCGAGGTTGGAGCTGCGGTTGGACGCCACGCGCCGGCAGGTACGGTGGTGCTGTTGCAGGGCGATCTCGGCGCGGGCAAGACCGTCTTCGCGCAAGGCGTTGGACGCGGTCTTGAGGCGCCGACGGTCGTGAACTCGCCTACGTTCGTGCTGGTCAATGAACACCTCGGCGGACGACTGCCGATGCGTCACGCCGATCTCTACCGCCTCGACACCGCTGACCTGATCGCCGAACTCGGACTCGATCAGGCCGCAGAAGGCGGCATCCTGCTAGTCGAATGGCCGGAGCGTGCTCAGGGCGGGCTGCCGATTGACCACTTGCACGTCCAGATCACGCCGCTGGAAGAAGACATCTCCGAAGACGCGCTCGACGCCTCGCCGCGTGAACTGACGCTGAACGCATCTGGTGAACTCGCGGCCACAGTATTGGAACAGCTCTCGAAGCAGTTCGCTGCGGTTCCCGCCTGATGGAGACCGTTGAAGAACTCACAAATCCCCTCTCCCCCCCTTGCGGGGGGAGATGTCACGGAGTGACAGAGGGGGGTCCTCCGACAGCGACCAGATAGGCCTTGAGATGGAGAGCCCCCCCTCTGTCTACGGCATCTCCCCCGCAAGGGGGGAGAAGAGGAGTTACGCAAAGGTCCCCTGATGGAACTATCAATCGATACCGTCGGTGAGCAGTCCAGCGTCGCCGTCAGTGATCAGGGTCGCGTGCTGACCGAGATCAGCTGGCATTCAGGGCGCCGACACACGCCCTCGCTGACGCCGATGATCGACTTCGTCTGCCGCCAAACGGGCAACACGGAGATCGTCAAGCAGGAACTCGAGGCGGTCTTCGTCAATGTCGGACCGGGCGCATATGGCGGCATCCGATCCGGCATGGCCGCCGCCGAGGGAGTTGCGGTCGCGCTGGACCTGCAATGCGTAGGCGTCGGCAGACTGGAGATCGAGGCCTATCAGCACACTTCGAGCGGTCTCGCCGCCGCGATTCATCGAGCCACACGATCGACCTGGGCCTGGCAAATCTTCTCGGGTCCACTCGACCGCTGGCATGAACTTGGACCGGCGAAGACCGGCGCGGGCTTTGAGCTGCTGCGAGCGCTGGGCGATGCCAGGCGGATCACCGGAACGGCCGGAATCGTCTGCGGAGAGCCAGACCTGCTTGACGACGATGCCACAGCCTCGCTCATAGACGCAGGCTGGCTGTTCTCACCACCCTCACTCAACGTCCGGCGCGCTGGACTGCTCGCCGAACTCGGATGGCGACGGCTGCAGGACGGCCAAGGCGTTCCGCCCGCCGCTCTTGAGCCGCTCTACTTGCGAGAACCTGCGATCGGTCCGCAGCCTCACCAGTAGAGGTCCACTTCCCCGTCCCAGTCCCCGCTTCACGCGGGGACCCGCTCCCTCTGCGCCCGAAACAACACAACCAGATAGGCCGTGCCCCCCGAGCTGGTCCCCGCGTGAAGCGGGGACTGGGAGTCTGCGAATTGAGAGGCGGACTTCTGAGACATCCTCCGGAGGCGGGGACGGGAATCAACATGACGACATTGAGCCCGAGCGGTCGTGGTTCTGATCCATCCGACAACGACCGATACGCAAGCTCGTCATACGCTGATTTCGCTCACCGAACTCATTCAACTTCGCACTCTCTGGAGCCTCCCATGTCTACCGAACGCACTCTCGTCCTGGTCAAGCCCGACGGCGTCCAGCGCGGTCTGATCGGCCAGGTTCTGTCGCGGCTCGAAGGCCGCGGACTCAAACTGATCGGCCTCAAGCTGTTGCAGATGGACGAATCGTTGGCCAACCAGCACTACGCCGAGCACGTCGAGAAGCCATTTTTTCCAGGTCTGCGCGACTTCATCACCTCGGGACCGTTGGTCGCCGCCGCCTTCGAGGGACAGAACGCCGTGCAGCTCGTCCGCAACACGATGGGCGCGACCAACCCGGTTGACGCCGTGCCCGGCAGCATTCGCGCCGACTTCGGCGTCGACCTCGGCCGCAACGTGATCCACGGCTCCGACTCACCGGAGTCGGGCGAACGCGAGCTGGCGCTGTTCTTCGATGCTTCCGAGCTGGTCGCCTGGACCCGCAACACCGAGGAATGGATCTACGAATAGCCGGGGTAGGAAGTAGGAAACTGCGTGTTCGGGTAGCGTTGACGGCAGCGGGTTACTCGACGCGCAGCAACGTATCCGCCTGCGACCAGAAACCGTCGAGGTCGTAGTAGTCGCGCATTTCGCGGTCAAAGATATGCACCACGACCGAGCCATAGTCACACAACAGCCAGCCGCCCTCGGGGCCGCCCTCGCGACGCGGGTAGTCGGTGTCGGGAACATGCCGCAGCGCGTCCTCGAGCGCGCCGAACTGGCGGCGCGAGGTCGCGGAGGCAATCACGAAATAGTCAGCGAGGTCGGTGTGCGGTTCCACGTCCAGCAAGACAATGGCCTCAGCCTGGCGGTCGTCGAGTTGCTCGACGACGGCCCGGGCGAGTCGTTCTGCGTCCGCCTTGGTGGTACGAATTCTCCCAGAGGCGGATGGTTTGAGGGCCGTCACAGGAGTGGTCACGTGGTCAATGATAACGCTGATGCCAATCATCTGGGTAACCCGCATGACTGAGCGTGTTGTCGTCGGCATGAGCGGCGGCGTTGATTCGTCGGTCGCAGCGGCGCTGCTGGTTGAGCAGGGCTACGAGGTGATCGGGATCACCATGCGCCTCTGGACCGAGGCGAAGCCCGAGGACTACACCGGCCGTAGTCAGTGCTGCGCCATCGAGGACATCGGCGACGCCCGCCGCGTTGCCCAACGACTGGGCATTCCGCACTACACGTTGAATCTGGAGCGACCATTCCGCAAGTTCGTCGTTGACCAGTTCATCGACGAGTACGCCAAGGGTCGCACACCCAACCCTTGTCTCAACTGCAACACGTACATCAAGTTCGACGCGTTCCTCGAGCGATCCCGAGCGCTCGGCGCCGACTGGATCGCCACCGGTCACTACGCACGCACCCAGACCGGTCCGAACGGCGAAGCGCAACTGCTGCGGGGCGTCGACCAGGACAAAGACCAGACCTATTTCCTCTACACTCTGACGCCCGAAGCGATCGCGATGACCAAGTTCCCTGTTGGTGGACTGCAGAAGTCCGAGGTGCGAGCCGTCGCCGAGCGACACCAACTCGCCGTCGCCGACAAGCCCGAGAGCGCCGACATCTGCTTCGTCCCGGGCGGCGACTACCGCGCCGTGGTCGCAACCAGGGTTGCCGACCGACCCGGTCTGATGCTGGACGTCGAGGGCGCCGAAATCGGCCGGCACCAGGGCGTCCAGCACTTCACGATCGGACAGCGCAAGGGTCTGCAAACCGGCGGTGGCGGAGAGCGCCAGTTCGTCACAGCGATCGACGCCGCCTCCAACGTCGTCACCGTCGGCAGCGCCGACGATCTGCTGGTCGAGCGAATTGAGCTGTCCGATATCCGCTGGTTGTCGAAGCCGAGAGAGCGCTTCGATGTGCAGATTCGCTACCGCTCAAGTCCGCTCTCGGCTCGGCTGCAAGGCTCCACGTTGAGCCTCGAACAGCCGGCCCGAGCCGTCGCTCGCGGACAGGCGGCGGTCTTCTACGACGGCGACCGCGTGCTCGGCGGTGGGACGGTGGAATCGACCGCTTCGGGTAGGCTCAGGGCATGACGCTGGGCACTATCACCGACATCCGCGACATCGTGATCATCGTCGCCGGCCTGCTCGGCGTGGTCACCATGATCGTGATGATCATCGCCACGATCGTCGTCGGATACCTCTCGTTCCGTCTGCTCCGAGCAGCCCGCAAGACCCTCCAGGAAGGCGTCCCACCCTTGCTGGAGAACGCCCAGGAAACGATCAAATCCGTCAAGGGAACCGCAGAGTTCCTGGGAGAGTCCGCCGCCGAGCCGGTGATCCGCGCCTACGCCACCGCGTCAAGAATCCAGAGAATGTTCGACGTCCTTGGCGGCCGACGAGGGGACAACTGACATGGGCTTCTGGAGAGGCCTGCGCTGGGGCCTGGTCCTGGGAGTCATCGGAGGCATCATCGGCCGAGTCGTCAGCGACGACAAGCAAAACCCCCAGTGGCAACAAGCCAAGATCGCCGGAGACATCGCCGCCGCCAAAACCGAAGCCGAACAAAGAGAAAAGTTCGAGCGCACCCGTCGGGGCGACCAGAGCAGCGCTTCCTGATGACCACGGCGGATCTGGGCTCGGATCCTGCTGCCCGCTCTGTTCAGGAGCAGGCGCTCCTAACAGGTATGCCGCCTGAGTTCGCCGACACGCGTCCATCACGAAATCAGATGCTCTCTGAAGACCGACCAATCCATGATTGGTACCGGTTCGTTCTCTCGTTCCCACCTCACCTGGTCAGGGAGTACGTCAAGCGATTCGAGCTCGAGCGAGGCGCCGTCATCCTTGACCCCTTCTGCGGTACCGGCACGACCATGGTGGAAGCAAAGAAGCTGGGCATAGAATCCATCGGCATTGAAGCGGTGCCGATGTCAGCGTTGGCCGCGCGGACCAAGTTGCGCTGGAACGTCTCGCCAGAAGACCTCCTCGAAGATGCTCATCTGATCGTTGCCGCCGCAAACGCAGAGCTAGAACGATCTTCGGCAGAATTGCCGCGCACGCTGCCGGAACCGCAAACCAGGCTCCTACTCAAGAATTCAATCAGCCCAAAGCCGCTGCATCAATCACTCATTCTCCGCGACGCGATCCGAACACTTGGAGGCGTTCGCGCAGATCACCATCTCATTGCGTTGGCCAAGCAACTGCCTACAGAAATTGGCAATCTTCGCTTTGGGCCTGAAATCGGCTTAGGCCAGATCAAAGAAGACGCACCTGTCGTTGATCTATGGATGAAACAGGCAGAGCGGATGTCCTCCGATCTCAAGCAATGGACGCGTCGAGCCTATACACCAGCACGGGTTATCCAGGGCGACGCCCGTCAACCTGCCGACCTGTTGCCACCATCCAGCGTGGATGCCGTGATCACGTCTCCGCCGTATCCGAATGAAAAGGACTACACACGGACGGTTCGTCTGGAATCCGTGATGTTGGGGCTCTTGGAGGATCGCGAATCGCTCCGGCGAGTGAAGCGCAGCCTCGTGCGATCAAACACCCGCAGCGTATACAAACAGGATGACGATGACGTGTGGCTGAAGGAATTTCCAAAGATCGGCGAGTTGGCCGACCAGATTGAGTCGCGCCGCCTGGAACTGGGCAAGACGTCCGGATTCGAGAAAATGTATCACCGGGTCACCCGACTCTACTTCGGAGGCATGGCGCGTCACTTGGAATCTCTCAAGGTTGTCCTAAAGCCAGGGGCGCAATTGGCCTATGTCGTTGGTGACCAAGCTTCTTATTTTCGGATCATGATCCGAACGGGTGAATTGTTAGCATCGATCGCAGAGCGCCTCGGCTACGAAGTCATCGATCGGCAGCTCTTCCGGACCAGAGCCGCCACTGCGACACGTGCCCAAATCAATGAAGAAGTGCTGCTCCTTCGCTGGCCTGGATCCTGACAATGCCGACGAAGTACGAGCGAATTATCGCTCACATCTTTCATAAGCGCTTCGATGGCACGAGCGATGGATTCGAGTTTGCCAGAAGCGCACTACACGAGGCCGCTGACGCCCTTCAAGTCAATCGAGTCAGCAACGTAGGCGACGTTCTATACACGTTTAGGTCCCGCAAAGCACTTCCGGAGTCGATTCGCGCCACGGCGACTGAAGGTCGCGAGTGGATCATCCGCACCACTGCCGCAGGGCAATATCGATTTGATTTGATCGACAATGCTACGTTTCCAGTCAACCCACGCCTGGCTAAGATTTCAATCCCCGACAGTACTCCTGCACTAATTCAGCTGTACCGACAGTCGGACGAACAGGCGCTTCTGGCCATCATCCGTTACAACCGACTAATCGACATATTCACTCGGCTGAGCTGCTTTTCAGTGCAGAGCCACCTCCGCACCAGCTTGACGGGCTCCGGGCAAGTTGAAGTCGACGAACTCTATGTGGGAATCGACCGGCACGGCGCTCACTATGTGTTGCCCATCGAAGTCAAGTCGGCAAATGACATGATCGGCTACGTCCAAGTCGACAATATGCTCGCGCTCTGTTCACAGCGCTTCCCGCACTTGACTCCAAGGCCGCTAGGCGCCCAATTCATCGACGAGGACCTAATCGCACTGTTCGAGTTCGAACGTCGGAGGAACAGCGTCGCAATCGATATCACCTCTGAACGGCATTACCGCCTCGTGCCATCCGACGAACTACCGATCGAACTTGTCGTCGAATACGGTAAGCACGCTGCAGATTAAATTCCGTTCATCGCATCCGAAACGAGCGCCAGCCATGATCCCACCCAATGAGACCTTCGACGGCACCTTCCCCTTCGAGCCGCACTTCACCGACGCTCCCGGGTTCCGGATGCACTACGTCGACGAGGGCGAGGGCGAGCCTCTCGTCCTGCTCCACGGCGAGCCGACCTGGGGGTATCTCTATCGCAACTTCATCCCCGAGCTGTCCAAGACGCATCGCGTGATCGTGCCCGACCACATGGGCTTCGGCAAGAGCGAAACACCACAGGACCGCGTCTACACGTTAAAAACGCACGTCGAGAATCTGGCGGCGCTGATCGACGAGCTTGACCTGCAGGACATTACTTTTGTGGGGCAGGACTGGGGCGGGCCAATCACCACGAACTACAGCGTGCGTCACCTGGACCGCGTCAAGCGCTTCTGCGTCTTGAACACAGTGATCGGGGCCGTTGCCGGACGACCAGGCAATCCGTCCACGACCCCGTGGTTCCAGTGGATCGGCAAGCACCATGAGGCCGGCACGCTGCACGAGACGCTCGGACATCTCGGCAGCAATGTCCTCAGCGTGATGAAGATCATCGGCTTCGAGAATTCAGCCGCCGTCGACGACGCCTGGATTCGCGCCTACTCCGCGCCGTTCCCCGACAAAGCGTCATGCATCGGCGCGATCGAATTCCCGCTCGACGCCTACCTGGGACGCACTCGCGACTACGTCCTTGAGGAACGAGACCGGATCGGCGAGTTGTCGACAAAGTCGGCGATGATGGTCGAGGGCATGAAAGACCACGCGATCGACCCTGAGCGCGCGATCGGTTTGTTCCGCGCGATGTTTCCAAACGGACCGCTGGTCACCTTGCCAAACGCCGGACATTTCTGTCAGGAAGACGCGCCCGAAATCATCGTGCCGCTGATCCAACAGTTCCTGCAGATGACCTAGCGACGCTGTGATCATCTCTAATCCCCGCTTCCCCCTCGCAGACACCCTTGAACTAGTCCGGCACTTCCGGTTCTCAGTCCCCGCCTCCGCGCGGGGACCTGCCCCCGTTCCTTGCCAGCTGAGCGACAAGAGGCGAGAGCAGCGCAAAGCGGAGCAGGTCCCCGCGCGGAGGCGGGGACTGGGAGATTCCCCTTGCGTGACCTCTCAAAGGTCTCCTCGTGGGAGAAGCTGCCGAAAGCCTGCCCCCGGCCTGAACGGGGGGCTGAAGGGGGTCCCCGTTCGGCTCGCGACATCTGTGACTAAGAATGCACCTGGCGGATTCCCGAACGGCGAGATACCAGCGTCAAGCGCGGGTATGTCGGAGGGTTGTGCAGGGGTAAGACGAAGTGCTTTTAGGCGGGAATGAAGTCGCGGGACTAAAGCTGGCGGAGAGGGTGGGATTCGAACCCACGAGGGGCTTGCACCCCTACACGCTTTCCAGGCGTGCCTGATCGGCCACTCCAGCACCTCTCCGTGCTACCACGCGACTACCTCAACAGGAGGGTTGGCCGATTTCGCGTGTGGCGGAGAGGGTGGGATTCGAACCCACGAGGCACGTCGCCGCACCTACCGATTTTCGAGATCGGCTCCTTCGGCCACTCGGACACCTCTCCAAAATCAGTATACGCAGCACCCTGTGCATTCCTGCCGCCCATTCCCGCAATAGGCTGTACCTCGTGTGGCGCATTTGACCGCCCGATTTCTCCGTTTCTCGACCCTCTGGAGCAACAGTGACCGACGCCCATCCCGACGACAATGCCGACGACAATGCCAACGCCAACTCCGACGCCAAAACGCTCTCCGAACTGCTCGCGCCGCTGGATGGCAGCGCCCCCGCACTCGGCGCGCCCGGACGCCCTGAGCTCAGTTTCGACGGCCTCCGCGCTCAGATTGCCAAGACCGGCGAGCAGCTCAACAGCTTCGGGCTCGGACGCGAGGACGGCATCGCGATCGTCCTGCCCAACGGCGCCGAGATGGCCGCTGCGTTCCTCGGAGTCGCCAACGCCGCCACCGCCGCACCGCTCAATCCCGGCTACCGCGCCGACGAGTTCGAGTTCTACCTGACCGACCTCGAAGCGCAAGCCGTGGTCGTGCAAGCAGGCGTCGATTCGCCGGTGCGCGAGGTCGCGCAACGTCTGAACATCCCTCTGGTCGAGCTGCAACCGGAGTCGGACGGGCCTGCCGGCGCATT
Organism: Dehalococcoidia bacterium; assembly: GCA_965261715.1. Taxonomy (GTDB): domain Bacteria; phylum Chloroflexota; class Dehalococcoidia; order Bin125; family Bin125; genus Bin125. The sequence continues at coordinate 333,652 of OZ253471.1, read as the reverse complement.
CAATCTCGCCGCTTCGATGAGCGGGACCCCCGATCGTCCCGGTAAGGCGGATCCCGACGATGTCGGCCTCGTGCTGCACACGTCCGGCACGACGGCGCGGCCCAAGATCGTCCCGCTGCGTCAGCGCAACCTCATTGCGACTGCGCACAATATCCGCAACACGCTCAATCTGACCTCCAGCGACCGCTGCCTGAACATCATGCCGCTGTTCCACATTCACGGCGTGATGGCCGGCATCCTGGCCAGCGTCGGCGCCGGCGGCTGCACCTGGTGCTCACCGGGATTCAACGCGCTGCAAGTGTTCGGTTGGCTGCGCGAGGCCAAACCGACCTGGTACACGGCCGTCCCGACGATGCACCAGCTGATCCTGACTCGGGCCAGCCGGAACTCGGACATCCTGGCCGAGACCAATCTTCGCCTGATCCGCTCGTCGTCCTCGTCACTGCCGCCGACCGTCATGGCCGAGCTTGAAGAGACCTTCGGCGCGCCGGTCATCGAGTCCTACGGGATGACCGAGGCCGCGCACCAGATGACCTCAAATCCGCTGCCGCCGCTCGCCCGCAAGCCGGGCAGCGTCGGTCTGCCCGCCGGCCCCGAGGTCGCGATCATGGACGAAGACGGCGCAATCCTTGCCATGGGACAGCGCGGGGAAATCGTGATCCGAGGCGACAACGTCACCGACGGCTACCGCAGCAACCCCGAGGCCAACGCCACCGCCTACACCCGAGGCTGGTTCCGCACCGGAGACCAGGGCATCCTCGACAACGACGGCTACCTCACGATCACCGGCCGGCTCAAGGAGATCATCAATCGAGGCGGAGAGAAAATCTCACCGCGAGAAGTCGACGAAGCCCTCCTGCTACACCCCGCCGTCGCGCAAGCCGTGACCTTCGCCATGCCCCACGATCGATTAGGCGAAGAAGTCGCCGCCGCCGTCGTCCTCAGAGAGGGAGCGGAGGCCGACGAGAGAGCCATCCGCAAGTTCGTCGGAGAGCGCGTCGCAGACTTCAAGACGCCGCGACGTGTGGTCATCCTCGATGAAATCCCCAAGGGCGCAACTGGAAAGATTCAGCGAATCGGCCTGGCGGAGAAATTGGGTTTGACGAAGTAATTGATCACCCGCGTCATCCCGTCCTCGACTGCGGACGCTGCCTGAGCAGCACCGATCCCCGCTTCCCCCCTTTGCGGAGACCTTTGCAAAACTCACGAATCCCCTCTCCCCCCCTTGCGGGGGGAGATGTCACGGAGTGACAGAGGGGGGGTCCTCCCACGGCGACCAGATAGGCCTTGAGATGGGGAGCCCCCCTCTGCCTGCGGCATCTCCCCCGCAAGGGGGGAGAAGAGGAGTTATTCAAAGGTCTCCTTTGCGGGGGAAGCTGCCGAAGGCTGAAGGGGGGTCCCGCTTGGCCTGCGCTGCCAGGTGATCAGGGCTTCCCTACCCCTTCGAATCGATGCTCCTGAGCAGGTCCCGGATCTCAACGAGCAGTTCGTTGTCACTGCTCCGGCTCGATGACACCGCAACGCTCGCCGCCGATCCACCCTCCTGCAAGACCTCCCGTTGACGCAGCACTGCGTCCCGGAACGCCGGAGCGTCAACCACGCCGACCAGGTTGCCCTCCGACGATGTCGTGCCCGACTGTCCAGCCGTCTCCACCTTCAGGCCCTGCAACCCGTACATCCGCATCAACGGATCGTCATGCAGCCGGACGTCCGTGATCCGGTCCAGCGGAATCGTGCTGTCCGACCGAAAGTAGACGCCTCGCGTCACTTCCAGTGAAGAAGGCGTCAGACGCGAGCTAAATCGGTCGTAGGCCCTGGGCAGGTAGGACAGGCTCCAGATCAGCCAGAAGGGAATCAGCGGAATGCCCGCCACCGTGACCACCAGGAGCAGCGACACCGCCAGCCGTCCGTATTTCATCACCCGCCGATCAAACTCTGCCTCTAGAAGCACCGCGTCTCTTGAGGCAGTCATCTGTTGCCCCCGATTAGTCCGATCACCGGTTCGCTGCAACCATAGGTGGGTCACCACAGATCAATGACGACGACCCAGAGCCCCTTCCCATTGCGGCTCAATCATCGTCGCTTGGTGGCGAACGTATATTCTGGTACCATCGCCGGGGCAACCCACGCCTGCCCGTTGCATCGCTGAGTGACAGGAACCGCTGTGCCCTCACACTCGCTCCCAAGCGCCGCCCGCAACTCCACCGAACTGCCTCAACCAATGGCCGACTCGCCCCATCCATTGGCGACCACAATCGAACAAAATCGAACAAGGCCGAACAATCCGAACACCCCTGACATTCAGCCCGACCGAAAAAAGCTGAAAAAACCTGAACACCCTGAACACCCAATCCCCCGTAAAACACAGGGAATCATGCCCCGCGAGCCGCAGAAAAAAATACACCCTGAAAACCTGAACATCGCCAATTCCCTTCAGCCGCGCCGGACCAACCTCCGCACAGCACGCCGTGAGCTGGAACCCATCCAATGGCGACGGCGGCCAATCTGAACATGTCCCGGCAACACTCGGAGCACAACATGGAATTCGGTATCCACCTGGTTCAGCAGAACACCACGATCGCGGAGTGCCGCGAGCTCTGGCGCTGGGCCGACACAGCCGGATTCACCTGGGTCGACGTCTCCGATCACTTCTACGAGTCGCCGATGACCGAGAAGCAGGGACCGTATCTCGAATGCCTGGCCAGTCTGGCGGCGCTCGCGGCGGATACCGAGCATGTGCGCGTCGGCACGTGCGTGCTCGCGATGGACTATCGCCATCCGGCCGTCCTCGCCAACGCGCTGGCGACCATCGATCACCTCTCCGGCGGCCGCCTCGACGCCGGACTCGGCGCTGGCTGGAACGTGCAGGAATACACCGCGTACGGGATTCCGTTTGAGCGCATCGGCCGCAGGTTGGACCATTTGGAGGAGGGCATTCGCGTGCTCCGCGCGCTCTGGGAAGAACCTCGAGCCAACTTTGAAGGCGAGCACTATCAGCTCAACGACGCCCTGTGCGAGCCGAAGCCGCTGCAGTCGCGGGTCCCGATCTGGATCGGCGGCATCGGCGAGCGGCGCACCCTGCAACTCGTCGCTCGATACGCCGATGGCTGGAATGCTCCCTACCTCAACGTCGACGATTGGCTCCGGCTCTCGGGTGTTCTCGACGAGTGGTGCGAGCGAGTCGGACGCGACCCATCGAAGATCCAACGCGATGTCAATCTCTCCTTCCACCTCGCCGCCACCGAGGCCGACCGTCCCAAGGCGCAAGCGCATTTCGAAGAAGTCTTCGGCCCAGCCGGCGATACCTTCCGGCAGCGCGGCGCGATCCTCGGAACGCCCTCTGAGGCAATCGAAATCCTCACTCCATACGCCGAGGCGGGCGTCAATCGGGTCAACATCACACTGCGGCCTCCCTGGGATTGGGATTCGCTATACGCCTTCAGCAGCGAAGTGATTCCCGTACTTTGAGTGCATGATCCAATCCCGCTGGACCCTGGCGCTGCTCACTGTCCTGTTGGGAATGGCGCTGATCGCTTGCTACGACGCCATCCCATCGGCGAGTGAACTGCCTGTAGCTGGCTCGTCCGAACATGACCAAACCGGCCGAACCCTTGATCGTGAGCAGGCCGAAACAGCGAAGCCAGCACCGGTTCCAGAGCCCGCTGCGCCATCTCAATACAACCCAGACGCTGACGATCGCCCAACAGCATTGGTCTGGAGCGCAGAGCCGCTCGAACGAGATCGCTCTTCGCGTCAATCCAAGAGCTGGCGAGACATCCAGGCGCGGGATCGGCAAATCAGCGACGTGCTGCGCTCGGAACGCGAATGGTGTGAGACCGATCCAGGCGTCGCTGAGTTGCGCGATGCCTTCGACCCCTATCGCCCCGAGTCGATCTATCTGGAAGTTGCCGAACTGCCAACCGAAGAGGAGATGACGTGGCTCGCCGAGGTCGCGAGGATCACGGCCGAGGTGCGCGGCGAAGAGCTCGATGAACTTCCTGAGATACGAATCATCGACCGCTGGGACCTTCGCCGCCTCGGCTGCATTGAAGAGTTCGTCATTCGCTGGCTGGTCGGTAACGCCGCAGAACGGCGATTGGAAGGACTTGAAGCATTCAGACATTTGCTAACCCCGCTCAGCCGCGAATTCTCGGTAGCCGAACGGAGTGGCGTATGGCTGCCGCTGGTCGGGGGCGCCTACCACGCGGTCTTCCAGTCAGCTCGCCGGATCACCATCATTGGCAGCCGTCCGTTGCCTGAGCAGGCAGCAAATGTCGCAGCGCATGAGTTTGCCCACGCGATTCAAGATCGACGATCGCCGTTCGGCCAGTTGCGGAGCTTCGGCGCTGACTCGACAGATGCAAGCGGCGCCGACAGATGGCTGGTCGAAGGCGAGGCGACAGCCATCGCATCGATCGTGGTTCAGCAGCCGGCCTGGAACCGGTTGATGGAGGAACGAGCCTGGGGCGAGTCCGAGAACACCGGGGATGAACATCCAGTCTTCACCAACGCTCTGCGCTACAACAACCTCATATCAGTTGGAGCGCAAGAATCCCCGTACAGCGGCGGCTCTCGATTCATCGAGACAATTCGCGAAGAAGGAAGCTGGGACGCGGTCGACGCCCTGTTCACGAATCCGCCCTGGACCATGGAGCAGATCATGCATCCGCACAAGCTTGACCAGTTGGAGACGCCGGTCAAGCTGCAAGATCTCACCCGCCTTTCCAAGTTGGTCGGTGGCGGCTGGTCGATCCCAGTGGTCGACCGTATGGGCGAGTCGTTCCTGCGCGGGTTCCTGAGACGGACGCTGGGCATCGACAGTACCGCCGCCGAACTTGCGGCCGTCGGATGGGGAAACGATCAGCTCAGCGTCTGGACCAGGCAAGACAATCCGCAAGAGGCGCTGGGCGTCTGGCAGCTCGCGTTTGATCGGGAGTTCCACCACCAACAGGCGTGGACAGCATTCCGGCTCTGGATCGCGACCCATTCAGAAGGCGAAGCGCGCGAGGCGCTAGGACTTCCGGTCGTCGGCTGGGACGGACCGGCCGGGGTTGTGCGATTGCTTCAACAAGGAGAGTCGATCTGGCTGCTCGCCGCCAACGACCAGACATTGGCCGACGACCTGACTCTCGCGATCCTTGACTTCCCATTGACTCCCTACTGGTCACACGGTTAGTCCAAATGCGACGACACCACTACCGTGCCGACGCCATGTGCTCAACGCGACACGTACTATTCGTCATCGCAATCGCCACCCTCTCTCTCGTGGCCTGTGCCGATCAGATTCCAACAGCAGAACCGTTAGAACTCCCAGCCGCGGCACAAGAGGTACCCAGCTCGGTGGAGCCTGATGTTGCCGGAAGTCGTGATCCCGATCGACCGGTCACACTCGACATCTACTCCTACCAACACGTACGGCTCTTTGCGAATCTGATGCTTGAAACGCTTGAGCAAGAGAAGACCTGGTGTGACGAGCAACCCGAAGTCGCCGAGCTTCGAGGCATGCTCAATGACTACGAGGCTGAGGACGTCTGGCGGAGCCTGCTGATTCCAGCCGGCGAACAGGACCTGTCAGCCGTCCGAATCATCGCCGAAGCCACCGCCGACGCTCGTGGCATACCGATGCAGGAGTTGCCTCCGGTCTTCCTGATCAGCCGAACCAGCCTGAGGCAATATGCCTGCCTGACTGATGAGGTCTGGGAAGACGAGAGCGACGAAGACGAAGACTCGACTATCGGCTGGCCGGCAAGTCGTCTGGCGCTGCTCATCGGCCAGGATGTCGAGGACTATGGCGAGAAGGAACAGAACTGGCTCAGCGCGACCCTGTACTGGGGCTGGTACGGCGAAATCGAAGACGCCGACGAGTTGGAAGCGGGCGAGGATGGCGTCGGACAAGTGGTGATCGTCTCGGCGGCGCCCATGCCGGCCTCGTTCGTCGGGACGATTTCACACGAGTTGGTCCACTTCCTGCAAGACCAGTGGACCGACTGGCGTTTGCACGATTGGTATCGCGACAGTCAAACGACAGACGAGTTGGAAGCCTTGCGATGGGTGGTCGAAGGCGACGCCACGCTCAACGAGTTGTACACCGACGTATCTCCCCTGCTAGAGCTATTGGCTGGCATCGAGTGGGGACCTGACGAACATTCGGAGTATGACTTGTGGTACCGAGCCTATGAAGCCCTCTCACCGGAGGACTCCGCCAACCTGTATGCCGCATATGAACAGGGAAGCGACGCTCTCGCTGCCCTTCGCGCCGAACACGGCCAGTCGGCGATTGATCAACTCCTGCTCGACCCGCCAGAATCCAGCGAACAATTGATTCATGCAGAGAAGTTGGACTCGGACGAGCAGCCGTACAACCTCCGCGACCTGGCGCGGCTCAGAGCGGAAATCTTCACAGCCGGCGAGTGGGATGAGCCGATCGTCGATCGAATGGGCGAGCAATGGTTGCGTTCATTGATTAGCGTCGCCAGCAAACGTCCCGATATCGCGCGCGAAGCATCGACCGGCTGGGGATCGGATCAGATGGCGCTGTGGCAATCGGAGGACGGCGAAATCGAAGTCGTCACCTGGCAGGTGGTCTTCGACAACGCGGAAGAGCATCGGCAAGGCGTCTCGGGGCTGCGCCGCTGGTTCTACAGCCACACCGCCAACGAAGCCGAGCCTGTCTACGTCAATATGCTCAGTTGGGACGGCCCAACGGGCGCCGCAAGACTGATCACCAGGCCCAACGCAGTCTGGCTGGTCGCATCAACCGACCCCGAAATCGCCGATGAAGTCGCCGCCGATATTCGCAGCACTACCTGGACCCACTACTGGTCAAGGCCTTAGTCAATCTGCCCGCGCTCAACCAGTAGAACCTCGTAGTCATCTTGAGTCAGATCACAGTCAATCAGCGCCAGGAACTCCAGCCGAGACAAACCACATTGCCGCGCCATTGTTGCGAGAAGACGGTCGTCGATGTCGCGATTTCCACCATGGGACAACAGCGTGCGAAGTTGGGATTCGCTGCCACGAGTGGTGACATAGGCAAACTTGCGATGTTTCGCATCCGTCCGCTGAAAGCCTTTCGCAAGGAGCGCTGCTTCGATCCGTCGCGCCTTACGCGGCATCTGATTCCCTGGTGAACAATCGCCGCAGCTCTGCGCCGACTCGTTGCGCACCTGACGTGATTCTGGTTTGATCACCAACTGCAAAAGTGCGCCAAATGTACTGAAGATCATCCACGAGGACATCAAGCAGGAGCTCCCGCGTCTCCGCGAACAGCAGGATGTCGGGTGGACCCTCAATCTCATAGAAGGGCTCGGAGGTATCAGCGACGAACCTGACTTCGTATTGCAGCGGTTCCTTCGCCACGAGACGGACGCCATCCACCTCGATCTCCGACACGACGATCGGGCTCTCGTCAACTTTGGCCCTGGGGTCGGTGGTCACCATGGCGCCGCTCCTGCCTGACTCAGATTACTGCAATCGCCCGACCCCCAACCGACCGGCGGTACACTGCCGACAGACCGAAAGCACCGACCGAAAGGCTCCGAATGCCTGCTGACCAGACACGCGAATCGTGGAAGCCGGGACAAGACTGGCTGGGCGCGATTGAGGAAATCAACTACATCAAAGAACTCGCCAAGGAGATGGGCGGACCGCACGGCGTCGAACGCCAGCACCGCGGCGGCCGCTACACCATCCGCGAGCGGATCGACAAGTTCCTCGACGACGACTCCTTCTTCGAGGCCGGTCCGCTGGTCGGCGCCTATGAGTACGACAGCGAACAAAACCTGCGCGACTTCCTGCCGGGCGCATTCGTCATGGGCATGGGCCAGATTGATGGCCGCAACATCGTCATTGGCGGGGACGACTTCACGATCTCCGGCGGCAGCCCGCACAACGTCTCGAAGGGCGCGTCGCAATTCGCCACGCCGCTCGCCGCGCAATACGGCCTGCCCTACGTCCAGCTGATCGAGGGTGTCGGGCACAGCGCCAAGCGCGACGAAGCAGAGGGCCGCATGGCCCTGCCTCACGGCCAGACCTGGTGGCGACACGTCAACCTGCTCAACAAGGTGCCTGTCGCCTCGGGCATCATGGGCTCCGTCGCCGGTGCGCCCGCTGCCTTTGCCCTGCTCTCGCATTTCACCGTGATGATCAAGGGACAGTCACAGATCTTTCCCTCAGGACCGCCCGTTGTCCGACGAGCTATCGGTGAAACCTTCAACAAGGAAGAGCTGGGCGGCTCCGCCGTCCATGTCTACAAGAGCGGACAGGTCGACAACGAGGCGGAATCGGAAGAAGACGCCTTCGACCAGATCAAGAAGTTCCTCTCGTACCTGCCCGACACGACCAACGACGTCACCGAGCGGACCCACAACTTCGACGATCCCAATCGCAAGGTCGAAGAGCTGCTGCGGATCATCCCTGAAAACCGCAAGCGCGGATACAACCCGCGCAAGCTGGTCAAGCTGGTCGTCGACAACGGCGAGTTCTTCGAGATGCGGCCACACTGGGGCGGGGCGATCATCACCGGATTTGCCCGGATCGGGGGATATGCCGTCGGCGTCGTGGGTAGCGATCCGTACGTCATGGCCGGCGCGATGAATGGCGATGCCGCCGACAAGTTCGCCCATTTCGTCGACCTCTGCGATGGCTTCAACCTGCCGATGGTGATCTTCCTTGACATGCCGGGCTTCATGCTCGGCTCTCAAGCCGAGCTCAACCAGACCATGCGACGCGGGACACGCGCGCTGATCGCGGCGTACGAAGCCGACGTACCCAAGATCGAGTTCAACGTCCGCAAGAGCTACGGCGTCGCCGCCGACGCACCGAACAGCATGGGCGAGCCGATGGGCATCAACTTGCGCTTCGGCTGGCCCGCCGGCGAGTGGGGCGGCATCCCAATCGAAGGTGGCGTCGCCGCGGCTTACAAGCGCGAGATCGAGAACGCGCCGGATCCCGAAGCTCACCGCGAGATGATCGAGAACCGCCTGCTCAAGCTGAGAAGCCCCTTGAAGGCTGCGCACAACTTCGACGTCATCGACCTGATCGATCCAAGGGACACCCGCCGAATCGCGTTCAAGTTCATCGATGCGGCCCAGCCAATGCTCAAGCGTCTAGCCCAGCGCCCGAAGCGGATCATCCGGCCGTAGGATCGCTCTGGACAGCTCTTATGCCAGCTTCCCCCTCGCGGGGGAAGCTGCCGAAGGCTGTAGCGGGCGCGGGGTTCAGAACTCGGTTGGCCTCCATTTTCGTCATACCCGCGCCCCGCCGCGGGTATCTCGTTGTGCTCGGCACGAATGCCGGAGCCAGCTGAGAGTTTGAAGCGGGCGCGGTTTCTCAAGCTCGAGCGTCGGTGCAGCACTCGTCGAGATACCCGCGGCGGGGCGCGGGTATGACGAATCTCGTAACTCTGAGACATCCTCCAGGAGTGGGGACCTGCTTGTCTTGAGCGCCGATCGCCTATCTTGCCCATCGATTCGTGAGAGTGTGATTGGCCTTCTTCATGTCAGAACAGTTTGAAGAGTTCCACGGCAAAGTCGGATTGACCATCGACGAGTCGGAGCCCTGGTGGCCGCTGCTGCCTGAGCATGAGCATGGGCCTCGACCCAATGTGCTGCTCATCCTGTTCGACGACATGGGCTTTGCCCACCTCGGCTGCTATGGATCGACGATTGACACGCCCAACATCGACAAGCTCGCCAATCAGGGATTGCGTTACTCCAACTTCCATGTGACTCCGCTGTGCTCTCCGTCGCGAGCTTCGCTGCTGACTGGTCGCAATCATCATGCGGTCGGGCTGCGGACCATCGGCAACTTTCACGACACCGGGTTCACGAATCAGCGGGCGGCGGTCTCGCGGCATTCGGCGACGATTGCCGAGATGCTGCGGGCCAAGGGCTATGCGACATACGCAGTGGGGAAATGGCATCTCAATCCGTCGGAGGAAAACGGCCCGGCCGGTCCCTATGACAACTGGCCACTCCAACGCGGCTTCGACCGCTATTACGGGTTCCTGTCCGGCGCGACCGACCAGTTCTACCCGGAGTTGACTTACGACAACCATCACATTCTGCCCCCGGCGACTCCCGAGGAGGGCTACCACGTCACCGAGGACCTCGCCGACCACGCCATCTCATTCCTGCGTGACAAGCAGTCGCACCGTCCCGATCAGCCGTTCTTCGCCTATTTCGCATTGGGCGCAGTGCATGAACCTCACCAGGCGCCCCGCGACTATGTCGAGAAGTACCGCGGCAGATTCGATGCGGGTTGGGACGAAGTACGACAAGAGTGGTACGAGCGCCAGCTCGCCTCAGGCATCATCCCGCCCGACACCGAACTGGCCGAGCGCAATCCGGGCGTGGAGCGCTGGGACGACCTGTCCGACAACGCCAAGCGCTTCATGGCCCATCTGTTTGAGGCGTTCGCCGGATTCCTCGATCACGCCGACGCACAGATCGGTCGCCTGATTCAACATCTCGAAGATTCCGGCCAGCTCGATAACACGATCGTAATTCTCACGTCGGACAATGGCGCATCGGGCATGGGCGGCCCGATCGGAATGCTGAATCCAGCCGCCGGAGGCTCCGGCATCTCCAACAACGAGGGTGAGCTCAATCAGAGGCCGGTGGGGGGGGTCACACGCTCGCTACACGAAGAGATTCTCGAGGAAGTGCAGGCTCGCCTTGACGACATCGGCGGCCCGCGCAGTTGGACCGACGTCCCCTGGGGCTGGGCGCAGGTCGCCAACACTCCACTGCGCTGGTACAAAGGCGACACCTACGGCGGCGGCATCCGCGTGCCGCTGATCGTTCGTTGGCCCGAGCGAGTTCCCAACGGACAGATTCGAGACCAGTTCCACTACGCGACGGATATCACGCCAACGATCCTGGAGTTGCTCGGCGAGACCGCGCCGGTCACGCACCAGGGACTCGCCCAGATGCCAGTCCACGGCAAGAGCATCGCCTACACCTTTGAAGACCCCTACGCGCCCTCGGCAAAAGATGCGCAGTACTTCGAAATGTGGGGGCACCGCGCCATCTGGATGGACGGCTGGAAGGCAGTCACCCGCCACTTCCGCGGGGCGCCCTTCGAGGCTGACAATTGGGCGCTCTTCAACCTCGAAGAAGATTTCTCCGAGATACACAACCTGGCCGAACAGGAGCCGAAGCGTCTGCAACGGATGATCGACCGATGGTGGATCGAGGCGGGCCGCTACAACGTGCTGCCACTCGACGACCGCATGATCGGCATGGGCGGTCCCAGCGATCGGCCCGGCGGCCCGCACGACGGTCTCCACTATCGGTATTACCCACCAACCGCGCACGTGCACAATCGGGTCGCGCCGGTATTTCCCGTGGGCGACTGGGAGATCACAGCGGAAGTCGAGCGAAGCAACGTTGACGAACAGGGAGTCCTGTTCGCCACCGGCAGCATGGCCGGAGGATTCTCAATCTACGTGCAGCACAACCGGCTCTGGATCGACTACAACTCGAGGGAGAGCCACACCATCGGCCAAAGCGAATCGTCGCTGCCCCTCGGGCGTTCGACATTGACGGCCACGTTGAGTTCTCAAACCGGCGGTAGAGGAGTCGTCACGCTGTCGGTGGACGGCCAAGAAGCGGGTCAAGTGGAGATTCCCAATCTCGGAGGCATCGCCGTTCGAGGCGGCGCCGACATCGGAGCAGACCGGCTCTCCCCGGTGTCTCAGAGCTACGAAGCGCCATTCGAGTTCAGCGGGAAGCTGCACGTGGTCGACGTGAAAATCACACCAAGGGGAGAACAGCCACGGGCTCCGACGCCGGTGGAAGAGAGCGAAGCGAACTAAGCGCTCCGAGAAATCGGTTCGTCGTAGCGGCTGAGAATTCGCTCAGCGGCTTGTTGCGCCATTTCAATCTCAGAGTAGAAATAACGTGGATGCGTGCGGCGTAAGGTCGCCTCTGAGTCAGTGATGAACAGCACCAATTCATCTTCCGGGGGCTTGCTAATCGTGCCTTCCTTGAGAGCGTCGTAAACGGCGACCCGATCGTCGAAGCGTCGAACCGTGGCACGATCTTCATCATTGTCGTAGTAGAGGAGGAAGTAAGGCATCACAATTCGCTTTCTGTAGAAGCATAGCCACCACAAACCCCAATGAATCGGTCCACTTCTTCGCGAACGTTGGCCTCCTCGACGTCCAGCGCGCTCTCTGCGGATTCCCGGTAGCTTTCAGTGACTCTCGGGGCCACAGTCGAGAGTTCAAGACGCGTACGCGCGGCGTCTAATTCCACCTGTCGGAGGTCGAGCGCACGACCCGCGTTCGACAATCGACGAAGCAGTTCTTGCTCAGCGGGAGGACCGCCACCGTATTTGACAGCGTGGTCAACGACAGCCGCGCGACGCTCACAAAGGCCTGCCCACGCGTGTTGGATCTCGGTTCGCAACTGAAGCTCAACTCCGCGGCCGGCTTCGTCAACAAGTGTCAGGTGCACCGCGCGATAGCCATTCCGGTCAAAGTTCCGGTAGTCGCGCACTCGTTTCACCCGAGAGGTTGCCAACTGCAGCACCAACGCATTCACGTCAACTTCGCGCTGGACAACAGCTCGGCAGCCAGCGATGTCATCGATTGACGACATGCGAGGGTGCCCTCGCCGGAGTTTGGCAACGATTGAGTAGAGCTGCTTGATGCGAGACGTTTTCTCATCCAAGGACACATCAGCGTGTCTCGAGGCTTCATCAACAATGAGCAGCGTCTCTCGAAGGACTTCTTCGAAAGTTGCGCTCCATTCCACGTACGCAGAAACGTCCGCGGGATCCGGACGTTCGGCATCCCGCAGACGCTTACCAAGACGGTCAACTGCGCCTTTGCTCAGACCATTCATCTACTCACAATATCGTGAGCGGCCATAGACGAGCACCCGCTGGCGACGCTACCCCCGACCGTGACGCAACAGCTTGCCCGGGGTTGCTCCGGTCTCCTCGCCGTTGTCCATCGTGACTTCTCCGTTGACCAGGATCCAGCGGTAGCCGTGTGGACGCTGGATTCGGCGCCATTCGCCTCCGGGGAAGTCGTAGACGATTTCGCCCTGGAACTCCGGTTCCAGCTTGAGCTCGTCGAGGTCATAGACGACCACGTCAGCCGGCGCGCCTTCGATCAGCGAGCCGCGGTTGGTGAAGCCACCTGCGCGCGCCGGCAGGTAGGACAGCCGGTAATGCGCCTCCTCAAGCGAGACGCGGCCGGTGTCACGCACCATCCACATCAGGAAGTCGGTCGGGTACGAACCGGCCGTGAGGAACTTCGTGTGCGCGCCCCCGTCCGAAACGCCGGGGATCGTGTACGGCGATTCCATAATCTCCGCCATGTGATCCGGGTTGGCATTCGTCACTTCGGTGAGGAACTCTGCCTTAAGGTCGGTGGCCAGGGCCAGGTCGAGCATCGCGTCGATCGGGTGCTTGCCCATCTTCTCGCCGACTTCGGCCAGCGTCAGACCCACGTACTCATCGAGTTCAGACTTTGCCTCGAGGTGCTGGACCATGACCTTTTCAATCGAGCCGCCGATGGCCTGCGTCTGACCCAGCTTCTCGATCGCGTCGTCCATCTCGGCCTTCAGCCGCATGCGGACTTCGGGATTCGCGAACTTGGCCATCTTCTCTTCGATCGTGCCTGTCGTGGCGTAGTTCCAGGCCGGCGACGAGTCGTAGAGGTTCCAGTCCTCCAGGGTGTAGACAAACGCCGAGCGAATCGTAAACGCCTGCCCGAAGATTCGCTCGCCCTGGTCGTTGCGATCGGTCAGCCACTTGAGCGACTTCGTGTGCGCATCGGGTCGCAGGGTGCTTGGCGCAATGACGTTGTGCAGGATCGGCCGCCCGGAGACACGCGCCAGCTCAGCCTCGAAGGCGAGGTCCGACTTGACGTCTCCGGTCGCCTGCGTGATCTGGATGAAGCCTTCGTCGCGCTCACGAAGCACTTCGGCCAGCGCGAGACACTCGTTGTCCGACATGATGTCGGTCACCATCGGTGTGCCGTCGTAGTCGGCCTGAACCGAGTGTTCGCCCAGCCGCTGGGTCGACCAACCGCAGGCGCCGGCGTCCATCGCCTCATGCAGCAGACGCTGCATCTCCTTGATTTCCTTATCGTTCGCGCGGCGGTTCTTGGCCGCCTCGAGGCCCATCACCCAGATCATCAGCGGGGCGAGGGGCATGTACGACAGACAGTTCACGCCCTTGGGAATCCGGTCGAGCGTGTCGAGGAATTCGGGGAAAGTGACCCAGTCCCAGATCATGCCTTCCTTCATGGACTCAAACGGAATCGCCTCGGTGCGCGACATGGTTAGCATCGCGCGGTCGCGTTCCTCTGTCCGCACCGGAGCGAAGCCGAAGCCGCAGTTGCCCAGCACCACCGACGTCACGCCATGCCAACCCGAGATTGTGCAGTACGGGTCCCACTGGATCTGCGCGTCGTAGTGCGTGTGCAGGTCGACGAAGCCCGGCGCAACAATCTTGCCGTCGGCCTCAAGCACCTGGTCGGCGTCCATCGGGTCCATCCGCCCGCCGATCTGCGCGACCTTGCCATCCTTGATCCCTACGTCGGCGACAAATCGCGGGACACGTGTCCCGTCAACGACTGTGCCGCCGCGAATCAGTACGTCATACTTTGCCATCTCAGTCTCCTTGAACTGCGTGTTCTCTTGTTACTTGTTCCCAGTCCCCGCTTCACGCGGGGACCTGTTCCCTCTCCCAGTCGGGCGGAATGCCATTCTTGGCGCCCGCCCAAGCGGGTCCCCGCGTGAAGCGGGGACTGGACCATGACTCAGCCGCGACCGTGTCTCAGCAACTTGCCTGGCGTGCTGCCAGTTGCTTCGCCGTCCTGGAAGGTGACCGAGCCATTGACGAGGATCCAGCGGTAGCCATCGGGACGCTGAACGCGCCGCCACTCGCCGCCGGGGAAGTCGTGGACGATCTCGCCCGCCCACTCGGGCGTCAGCTTGAGCGCGTCAAGGTCGTAGACGACGACATCGGCGGGCGCGCCCTCAGTCAGCATGCCACGGTCGCGGAAGCCGGCCGCGCGGGCGGGCAGGTAGCTGAGTCGGTAGTGAGCTTCCTCCAGCGATAGCTGGCCGGTGTCGCGGACCAGCCACATCAGGAAGTCGGTCGGGTACGAGCCGGCGGTCAGGAACTTGGTGTGCGCGCCACCGTCGGAGACGCCGGGGATGCAGTACGGCGATGTGATCATTTCCGCCGTCCACTCGGCATTCTGCTCACGCATCGGAGTGAGGAACTCAGCCGCGAGGTCGGTCTCGACGGCGAGGTCGAGCATCGCCTCGACCGGGTGGCAGCCGCGAATCTCGGCGACCTGTCCCACGGTCATGCCGACGAACTGATCCAGCTCGTCCATGTGGGCGAGGTCCTGGATCAGCAGCTCCTCGATTGGACCGCCGAGTGCCTGGGTCTGTCCAAGCTTCTTGATCGCCTCATCGATCTCGTCGATGATGCGCGCCTGCACTTCGGGATCGGCCATCTTGACCTTCTTCTCGTCGTGCGTGCCGATCGTGGCGTAGTTCCAGGCCGGCGACGAGTCGTAGAGGTTCCAGTCCTCGAGCGTGAAGGTGAACGATGCGCGAATCGTCGCAGCCTGTCCGAAGATGCGCTCGCCGCGGGCGTTGCACTCTGCCAACCACTTCATCCGGTCGCGGTGCACTGACGCATTCTTGGGACGAACCGCGATGAGGTTATGTAGGATTGGCCGCTTTGCCACAGCGGCCAGCTGGGACTGGAAGTCGAGGTCCTGCTGCAAGTCGCCGGTGAACTGGGTGATCTGGATAAAGCCCTCGTCACGCTCGGCGAGCACTTCGGCCAGCGCCAGACACTCGTTGTCCGACATGATGTCGGTCACCATCGGCGTGCCGTCGTAGTCGGCCTGGACGGAGTTCTCGCCCAGCCGCTGTGTCGACCAGCCGCAGGCACCGGCATCCATCGCCTCGTGCAGCAGACGCTGCATCTCGGCGATCTCGGCGTCGTTGGCTCGGCGCGATTTGGCGGCCTCGAGCCCCATCACCCAGGTCATCAACGGCGCCAGCGGCATGTACGACAGGCAGTTCACGCCCTTGGGAATGCGATCGAGCGTGTCGAGGAACTCGGGGAATGTGATCCAGTCCCAGATCATGCCCTCTTTCATCGAGTCGAAGGGAATCGCCTCGGTGCGCGACATGGTCAGCATCGCGCGGTCGCGCTCTTCCTCGCGCACCGGCGCAAAGCCGAACCCACAGTTGCCCAGCACCACCGAGGTGACGCCATGCCAACCCGAAATCGTGCAATACGGGTCCCACTGAATCTGAGCGTCGTAGTGGGTGTGCAGGTCGACGAAGCCGGGAGCGACAATCAGCCCGTCGGCGTCGAGGAGCTGGTCGGCGTCGGCAGGATCCATCTTGCCGCCAATCTGGGCGACCACGCCATCCTTGATCCCGACATCGGCAACAAATCGAGGGACACTGGTTCCGTCCACAACCGTGCCCCCACGAATCAGAACATCGAATTTTGCCATCATATTCTCCAAGCGATCCAGAGCGTGCGCGTACGCGCAATCAGCGTGTTCACAAGAGGATAAGGAAATCGGAGAGACGGCGTTAGGGAAGAGTCAGCCGGAGAACAAGACCTCGTTGTAGGAAACCCTTAGGTTGTTCTGCCAGTTCCTCATCAAATGCTGGTCATTCTGGAGACGGCCAACAACGATTCCCGGGTGAATCTCAATGGATTCAGCGAAACCGAGAATCGACTCTTCATCGAATCGCCCTGCGTCGGCAAATGACTGGTACCGAGCGGGCGGAATGAGAATGTCTGCGGCGAATTGGTCGGCCTCCGTCTCACGGTTGTCAGCGGCGTTCCGTTCATCGAGATTGATTAGAAAATCTTCCGGTTCATGAAGCACCAAGTGTCCTGCTTCATGAAAAAAAGTGAACCAAAAGATATCTGCTCGCTTGCGGAACAGGGAAAGCTGGATCAACGGTCGCTCTCCCTCCAGCCAATGAGTGACACCGTTCGCGCCGGACTTAGGAACGTTTGGCACAAACTCCAAAGCAACGCCAGCGCTGGCGCAGAGTTTCCTCATTTCAAGCCAAAACGAACTCCGTAGCGACAACGCGCGTATTCGCGAGAGGTTGGCCTGGAATGTCTCCAAATCGAAATGTGGGTAAATCTCAGAGTCTCCAGACCCTTGCCTATCCAATTGCCTATCCAATGCCTGCCATTCACCCTCCTGCAACCACGCAGCTAGGGCCCACGCGTCAACGCTTGTGCCTCTGGAGATCCTGAAGGCGGCAGCGTGCTTTGTGCTCTCAATGTCAGCAATCGATTCAACGTCAAAAAAGCTGCGAAGTTCGCTAATGCGTTCGACGTCGGTTCCTAAATCGCGAATCCATCCTTTTCGTGCAATGTCTCGCCAAGGAATCTCTTCTAGTCGAGCGACATCCGCCTGTACCGCGCGCTCTTCAGCGAGGCGCTCGATTGCTGCGTTGTATCCCAGCTGGAGTTCTCGTAGGACCTTCGCAGATAGACCTAACGCCTCTTGGAGGTCTTTGGCCAGCGGTCCTGTGATGGGAGCGCGGCCCTGGAGCACACGAGCTAGCGCCTTGGGCTTTCTTCCGATTCGCAGAGCCAGTTGCTCACAAGACCACCCACGGTCCTCTAGTTCGTCGACGACGTAGCAGCTTGGATGAATGACCACATCGCTCCCTGTGGGTGTCTCGGCTTGCCTAGTCATAGTGGTCAGTGTTCACTTCTTCAATGCAGATTTGGCCGGGGCCTGGAAGCGTGACCACCAAGCGCACGCCCTTCTTCCAGTTGATATCGATGGCGAACTCACCGTCCCGCTTTCCCTTCAAGGGATGAAATCGCCACGAAGCTGGAATGCTCAACGTGGAATCGATCTGCTTCAGGAAGTGAATCCTCTCGATGTATTTGAGGGCCACCTGCCTGCCGAACTTC
The DNA here is from genome assembly GCA_965261715.1 of Dehalococcoidia bacterium. GTDB lineage: Bacteria > Chloroflexota > Dehalococcoidia > Bin125 > Bin125 > Bin125. The sequence continues at coordinate 315,703 of OZ253471.1, read as the reverse complement.
CTTTTCGCCTTTCGTTGATTCGTCGCACATTCACGTAGCTCATCATCGCGAAAGAGTACGTCCAAGAGGCTGTCTCCTTGGGCAGGACGCACCTACCTCGCGAATTACCGCACGCTCATTCTAGCTGGTCATTGGGAGATCACGCGTTCGAGAGAAGGTGGAATTCAAATGGTCCAGTGTGGTGAAGTCGATTGAACGCCTCATCTGGTCCCTCCGCTATACTGCAGACCATGACGCCGTGTATGTCTGGGGGAGCTGAACCGCGGGCCGTCGCCCGCGGGGCGCTCGGGGCCTGATGAAGGGTCGCCGGTCGGTGGCCGCGTCTTTGTTTCTTTCCGACCCTTTTTGCTATCACTGTTCCGACCACAGGAGTTCCCCCCATGGCTGACCGAGTCCGAATCTTTGATACCACCCTGCGTGACGGCGAGCAGGCCGCCGGTGTCTCCTTCTCCGCCGAGGAGAAGCTGCAGATTGCCAAGCTGCTCGAGAAAATGGGCGTCGACTGCATCGAGGCCGGCTTCGCCGCCGCCTCGCCGGCCGACTTCGACGCCGTCAACCGCATCGCCCGCGAAGTGCGCGGGACCCAGATCGCCACGCTCTGCCGCGCCGTCCCCAACGACATCGACCAGGGCTGGGAGGCGATTCGCGACGCCGAGGATCCGCGCATTCACGTCTTCCTCTCGTCCTCCGACATTCACATTGCTCATCAGCTGCGCAAGGACCGTGAGTCGGTCTTGCAGCAGGCCCGGGAGATGGTCGCTCGCGCCAAGCAGTACGTGAGCGACGTCGAGTTTTCGCCGATGGACGCGACTCGTTCGGACGTCGACTTCGTCCGTCGCATGCTGCGCGAGGTGATCGAGGCCGGCGCAACCACAATCAACATCCCCGACACTGTCGGCTACGCGATTCCCGACGAGTTTGCCAACTTCATCCGCGGCATCCTTGAGGATGTGCCCGGCGCCGACAACGTGGTTGTCTCTGTGCACTGCCACAACGACCTGGGCCTCTCGACCGCAAACTCGCTGGCCGCGGTTCTCGCCGGAGCGCGACAGGTTGAGTGCACAATCAACGGCATCGGTGAACGCGCAGGCAATACCTCGCTCGAGGAAACCGTTATGGCGATCCGCACTCGCGCCGACCACCTTGGCGTCGAGATCGGCATCGACCCGCAGTACTTGGTCCCGGCCTCTCGAATGGTCCAGGATTTCGCCGGCATGCATGTGCAGCCGAACAAGGCGATCGTCGGTCTCAACGCGTTCCGACACCAGTCCGGCATCCACCAGGACGGCGTCGTCAAGATGCGCGAGACCTACGAGATCATGGACCCGAAGGAAGTCGGCTGGGTCGAGGGCTCGCAATTCGTTCTCTCCAAGCTGTCCGGTCGGGCCGGATTCCGTTCGCGAGTGGAAGACCTCGGCTTCGAGCTTGAGGCCGAGGAGTTCAACCAGGCCTTCACCCGATTCCAGCAGCTCGCCGACCGCAAGACCGTCGTCGACGACCGCGACCTCGAAGCGATCGTGATGGACCGGCTCGGCCAGCCGACCGAGGGCTGGCAACTCGTTTCAATCGACATCTCTGCCGGCACGACCACGACGCCCTCCGCGACCATTTCGTTGCGCTCAGTCGAAGGCGATGAGCGCTCCGGCTCAAGGACCGGCACAGGTCCTGTGGATGCGATCTACCAGACGATCCGTGAGCTGACGGGGGTCAGCGATCAACTGGAGGAGTACAACGTCTCCAGCATCACCGAAGGTCTGGACGCGCAAGGCGAAGTCACGATTCGCATCCTCGTCGATGGCGCGACGCACACCGGCCGCGCCTCCGATCAGGACATCCTCGTCGCATCGGCGCGCGCCTACCTGAACGCCATCAACCGCCATGTCAGTGGCGTCACCGGAGCGACCGCCGCCGCGACACAGGAGCGCACCCCATAGGAACGAAGTACGCGCCGCGGCGAGTTCAGCGAATGAACCCGTCGCGACGCATCATCGCTTCATAATCCGCCTGTGAGAGGTCGCAATCGATCAGTCGATCGAACTGGCTGCGGGTGCGATGAAGCTGCCGCGCCATCTTAGCCAAGAGCCGGTCGTCGACATCTCGGCCTGAACCGTGTGACATGAACGTGACCACATTCGCCCGGTCACCGTCCAGCTTGTGGTAGCGAAACCGGTGATGGCGAGACTCGGTGAGCAAGAAGCCTTTTCGCGACAGGCCGCGCCGCACGTTTCGTGCGCTACGCGGCATCTGTTACCAGCTTGAAGCGCTCCCTCAACTCCGCGCCGAACTCCACCGCGACTCCATCCATGCCCGTGGGGTCGCCTTCCGCGTACTCGCGCCACAGCCAGCTCAGCGAGTCGTCGATCATGTCCCAGCACTCTTCGCGCGTCTCTGCGCCGTGCATAATGCTGTATTCGCCCTCGAAGAGATACAGGCCAACGCCGTCTGCTTCCGAGTATTCGAATGTGAATACCAACGGCTTGTCGGTGCGGTAGCGTCTCCCATCCGAGACGAACTCGGTGAAGATCATCGGACTGAGATCAATAGCTGATGCGCGCGTTGCCATGGCGGGTCCTCTGCTGTCAGCCTCAGGATATCCCTGCGAAACTGGGCCCGGGCGGGCTGCGCGTAAGATTATCAGCGAGACTTTCTTTCCGGAGCGAGGAGACCGACATGGCTGGACGTACTGTCGCGCAGAAGATCTGGGACGAGCATCTGATCCGCCGGGTCGAAGGTGAGCCCGATCTGCTTTACATCGATCTGCACCTGGTGCATGAGGTTACGTCTCCGCAGGCCTTTGAGGGCCTGCGCCTCACCGGCCGGCCCGTGCGTCGCCCTGACCTGACGCTGGCCACGCAGGACCACAACGTGCCCACCGACACACGGGTCGAGCCATTCGCCGACCCGCTGTCGCAGCAACAGGTCGAAGCGCTGCGTACAAACTGCGCAGAATTCGGCGTGCCACTGTACGACACGCTCGACCCGCGACAGGGCATCGTTCACATCATCGGCCCTGAGCAGGGACTGACGCAGCCGGGACTGACCATCGTCTGCGGCGACAGCCACACCTCCACGCACGGCGCGCTGGGCGCGCTTGCGTTCGGCATCGGCACGTCGGAGGTTGAGCACGTGCTCGCCACACAGACACTGCCGCAAGCGCCGCTCAAGCAGATGTCGATTGAGGTGACGGGGGAGCTGCCGGAGCGCTGCTCGGCCAAGGATGTGATCCTCACGATCCTCAACACGATCGGCACCGGAGGCGGTGTGGGACACGTGATCGAATACCGCGGCGATGTGATCCGCAACCTGTCCATGGATGGTCGGATGACGGTCTGCAACATGACGATCGAGGGCGGCGCCCGCGCCGGACTCGTCGCTCCCGACCGGACGACAATCGACTATGTCCAGGGCCGCCCACACGCGCCGACCGGCGCGGACTGGGACGCCGCGGTCGCTCACTGGAACGAGCTGACGACCGATGACGACGCCGTGTTCGACACAGAAGTCGTAATCGACGGCTCCGACATCGCGCCGTTCGTCACCTGGGGCACCAACCCGGCCCAGAGCGCACCGATCACCGGTTCGATTCCCGACCCGACCAGCCTGGGCACGGCCTCGGCGCAGGAGTCGGCCAAGCGTGCGTTGGCCTATCAGGGACTGACCGCTGGCACGGCTATTGCTGACATCGCCATCGACCGCGTGTTCATCGGCAGTTGCACCAACGGCCGGATCGAAGATCTGCGGGCAGCCGCCGACGCAATCGGCGACGGTCGAGTGGCCGACGGCGTCAACGCGCTGGTCGTTCCGGGCTCGGGACTGGTGAAGGTCATGGCCGAGCAGGAAGGTCTCGCTGACCGCTTCCGCGACGCCGGCTTCGAATGGCGCGACGCGGGCTGCTCGATGTGCCTGGGCATGAACCCGGACATCCTCAGTCCGCAGGAGCGCTGCGCCTCAACCAGCAATCGCAACTTCGAGGGTCGCCAAGGCCCCGGAGGTCGCACCCACCTGGTCAGCCCCGCCATGGCGGCGGCAGCGGCAATCGCGGGCCACTTCGTGGACGTGCGTAGCTTGTAGCCGTATGACCGAATCAGCGCCGGAGGTCGACCTCGGCAAGCTCGCCGACGTGCAGCCGCGCCTTGACGCGCACCACATGGCCACTTTCGCTCAAGCTGCCCGCGTCTGCCTGGACCGCCACCACGTTCCACCGATCCGGCTCTCCATCATCGAAGATGAGTTCCAGAACAGTTCGGAACTTAGATGGATTCCGCCAACGGACACAATGAGAAGGAGTTGGGGTGAGCAGAACGACACGATTGAATGGGGTGCGGTAGGCGTGACATTGGCGGTTCTAGGGACTGCTCGCGGCCTGGTCGCAACGCAACGCGCACAGCGTGGTTCCGGCGCCGACTACTATGTTGCACCATTGGATGCCTCTGACGATGACCTGGAAGGAGCGATTCGACTCGAGATCTCGGGCATCGACCGTGGCGAGTCTCAAGAACTCGTGCGCCGACTTGCCCAAAAAATCGACCAGCTCAAAAGCGGCGACTCGAACACGCCGGGCATCGCGGTAGTAGTAGGGTTTAGCGCGAGATCTCTTCACCTGGCGACGCTGGGGTCCCCATGAGTTGGCTTGAACTCCACCGCAAGAGCGAGGAATTCGCTTCGAAGGCTGAGGTGTTGGCCCGGCAAGGTCAATATGACCTCGCGTGCACCTCCTATCTGGAGGCTGCACATTATGAACGGCAGGCGTTGGCGGAGGTCGATGCCGGAAAGCGCCGGACGTGGACCATCACGGCCGTAAGCACTTCTTCCCTTTATTTCATGGCACATGAGCTGGAAGTCGCCGAGGACCTCGCACATAGATTCTGGACAGACGAACAAATTCTGCCTTTCGGCAAGCGCGATCTTGATGAGCTACTTCAGATGATTCGCGACGATGAACAGAGAGCTCAAGCGCTCATGGACGTTGACAGAAACTACGTTCATGCCTCAATCCGCGGAGATCGCATCCCAAGAGGTGCAGCCCCTGCCGGAGTGGTTGAAAGCGCTGTGCGAAATCTTTCATCGCTTCTCACTCGTGCTGCTGAGTTCACAACGGGCTTGGCTTACCGCACCACAGCCAGGACTCCGAAGAGGATACGAGACGAGTACCAACCGATAATTCTTCAATCAGCAGCCGGGAGTTACCAGTTTGCCGTCACCCTTGCCGGACCCGCTCAGCCGAAGCTAATAGATGATCAGCATCCCTCGCGTGACGAGGTTGTCCGGCGCGCATTGCAGATCATGTCCGCGAGCGCACAATCACCAACAAATGAACTCCTAGATGTTGTCCCAGATCTGCTTTACCGGCGGGCGTTCCTCAGCTTAGTTCGAGACCTATCGCCAACAGGAAGGTTCCACGAAGCCTTGGAACTGCAGCCGCCCAATGCCGAGTACACGATCAAGCTCAGCAATGTCACGCGAGAGAGACTCAAGTCGGTTCTAGATGAAATCTCCACGGCCGCAGCGGAACTCGATGGCGAACATCAGACCCTAACCGGCACCTTGGGCGGCGTCGATCTGATCAACGACTGGATCAAGGTCGAGTCTGCGGACGGCGTTACTACGATCAACGGGATTCGGTCATCCGAGTCCAGCCAGTTTGGCTTGCTACTCGCTTCTCCTGTGATCGTGACCGCTAAGACATCTGCCAGCGGCAAGCTGTCATTCCTCGACATCGAGCGTGACGGCTGAAGTCTTCGTTACCTCAAACAGAGATAGGCCAGAAAAATCCCGGAAGGACCTAGGCTGTCCTAGCGCCAGAGCGCGAGCTCTTCCTCCCGCTCCGAGGTGACTGTGCGGACGTCTGGGCCGAAGACCATTGTGTAGGGCCGCTCGGCACGGTACTGCGGCCAGCCGGGCAGGGCATTGGTGCTCGGGTTGCCGGTCCGGGCGAAGCTGACCCAGGCGTCCATCATGAAGCCGCTCAACTGGTCTACCTGCGGATCGTCGCCGACGAAGTCGCGCATCAACCCGGTGGTTCCCCAGACCAGCGGTACGTCGAGCGCGTGCGGCGCGCCCAGCCGACCCTCGAACATCGGCGAACGCTGCTCGACCAGGTACGCGTAGGTGCCGCCTGCTGCGCCCTCCCGCGCGTCGAGCAGACGGCGGGTCGAACCACGGTACTGTCGGTCGGTCATGACCGCGTTGTAGATCGCCAGCGGATCAGTCGCCTCCCCCCGTTGGGCGCGTAGCGTTCCGTAACGCTCGAAGCACTCACCGGCGCGTTCGCTGCCACCGACCAACGGCGCCATCATCTCCAACGCCTGCTCCTCGTTCAGCTCGGTCAGTCCAGTCATCGCCGAGAGCAGCGTGAACTCATTGCGCATCGTGCCCGAGAGCAGATCGACATCGCTGCCACGGCCATGCCCCACCGCCTCGAGCGGCATGGCGTCGAGGAAGTCGTCCTCGATGAACGCATTGAAGATGCCGTGCAGACCCCCGGCGGAATTGATCGCAGGATCAGCAGCCATCAGCGCGCTCTGCATACGCAGCACGTCCTCGACCGACAGCGACCGCAAGTCTTTGGCCGACGGCTGATCGAGCCCTAATTCATTGTGGACGAATGGCAACATCTCATCGACGACCTCGCGCGTGTGGACGCGGTCGGCTGCGCCGCTCTGCATGATCGCGTGCTGAAAGAGGCCCTCCGCGAGCGGCGAGCCGAGCAGAATCGCTACTGCGACGCCACCGGCCGACTCGCCGAAGAGCGTCACGTTGGACGGATCACCGCCGAAGGCGGTAATTTCGTCCTGAACCCACTCCAGCGCAGCGACCATGTCGTGGAAGCCGTAGTTGCCCTCCACCTCGTCGGCGGCGGCAAGTACCGGGTCGGGCAGGTAGCCGAGCGCGCCCAGGCGGTAGTTGATCGTGACGATCACCACGTCGCCGCGGGACGCGAGCGGCGCGCCATCGTAGGCCGGCGACGATCCGGATCCGCTGGTCAGCCCCCCGCCGTGAATCCAAACCATGACCGGTCGTCGGCCGTCGTCGATGCCTGGTGTCCAGATGTTTAGATAGAGGCAGTCTTCCGACATCGGCTCCTGGCTGTGGCCCATGATCCCTGCGAAGGGCCCGGCCGCCGGTCGCGGCGGCTGGATTGAGATCGCGCCGAACTCCAAGGCATCGCGGACGCCATCCCATGGTTCTAGCGGCTGCGGCCGACGCCAGCGAAGATCGCCGACGGGCGGCGCCGCAAACGGTACGCCGCGGAAGACGTGAACGTCGTCCTCGTCTTGTCCATGCAGCGTTCCCCGTTGGGTCTGGACAGTCGTCGGATTCCAGGCCATATGGCGCTCCTACTCGAGCAGGTCGGACGACCAGATCGTACGCTCTTCTTCCCGATCCTGACGAACCGTCTTCACGTCTGGACCGAGCACCATCGTGTAGCGCTGGTCGGCTCGGTACTGTGGCCAGCCGGGCAGCGCGTTGGTGCTCGGGTTGCCGTCGCGGGCGAAACCGATCCAGGCGTCCATCGCGAAGCCACTGAGCTGGTTGGTCTGCGGGTCGTCGCCGACGAACGGGCGCATCGCGTCGCAGGTGCCCCAGACAAAGGGGATGTCGATCGCGTGCGGGGCTCGCAAACGGCCGTCCATCGCCGGCGACTGCTGGTTGAACAGGTACGCGTAGGTCTTGCCCGAGCCGTCGAGTCCACTGTGAGCGTCCAGCAGACGGTCCGACGGAATGCGGAACACGTAGTCGGTCATCACAGAGTCGTAGACCGTGAGCGGATCGGATCCCACGCCACGATTGGCTCGGGCGTTCCGATAGTGGTCGTACAGTCGATCGGCGGTGTCGGCATCTCCGGCAGTGACGGCGAGGGCGCCGCGAGCCGCGGCCTCGTCTGTCGGATTGACGCCGCTCAACGAAGCCAACAGTGTCCACTCGTCTTCAATCGTGCCGCAGAGCAGATCGACATCCTTGCTGAGACCGTTGCGCACGGCGTCGATCGGCAGCGTCTCGAGGAATCCGCCCTCGACGACCGGAGAAAATGCCATCAGGAACCGGCCGGTCAGCGCGCTCGTCTCCGGATCACCCATCAGCGCGTTTTGGGCATCGAGCATGTCCTGCGCCGGGATGCTGCGTAATGCTCCCGCGTCCTCGGGGCTCACTTCGAGGACGGCGCAGTAGCGGCGGCATACTTCCTCGGCAATATCAGTCGGCAGGGAATGGTGTCCCGCGCCGGACTGCGGGATCGCGCGCTGGAACAGACCTTCGGCCTCGGGCGAGCCGAGCAGGACGCCGACGCTCATGCCGCCAGCCGACTCGCCGAAGATGGTGACGTTGTTGGGGTCGCCGCCGAACTCGCTGATGTGGTCGCGGACCCATTGCAGCGCCGCGACCTGGTCGCGCATGCCGTAGTTGCCGCTGTGCGGATCGTCACCGTCGGTCAGGGCCTGGTTGTAGAGGTAACCCAAGGCGCCGAGGCGGTAGTTGATCGTGACCACGACGACATCGCCGCGACGCGACAGGTGCTGACCGTCGTAGATCGGCGTGGCGCCCGATCCTCCGGAGAAGCCGCCGCCATGGATCCAGAACATCACCGGACGCTTGGCGTCGTCCAGACCCGGCGTCCAGATGTTGAGGCTGAGGCAATCCTCGTCGACGGGCATCTCCCATGCGCCGAGCAGTTCGATCCCGGGCATGAACGTTTGCAACGAGCCAGGACCTGGCTCATTGGCGACTTTGACGCCGTCCCAGGACTCGGGCGGTCGTGGAGCGCGGAAGCGGAGCTCGCCGACCGGCGGAGCGGCGAACTGAACCCCGCGGAATACGTGTAGGTCGTCTTCGGTTTGTCCCTGGAGTTGGCCGTACTTCGTGTTAACGACGGGAGGCATGGAATCGTCCTTTCAGCGCGAGGCGCGATCGGCAGTAGCCTGCGAATGCAATCTGGCACGCATGATATAGGCGGTTGGCGATGGCAATCGGACAGATCGGCCTGGGTTTGGACTTTTCGCTAGGCATGTCGTTTGAGGACCAACGGACGTTGGCCCAGGAAGCGGCGGAGCTTGGTTACCAATCGCTATGGACACCCGAGGGCGCGGGCTTGGACTCGTTCCAGCTCTGCGCGATGCGGAACCAGGCCAGTGGACTGGCAACCGGAATCGGCGTCTGCCCGATCGCTTATCGTTCGCCGGTCGCCTTTGCGATGTCGGCTGCGACGGTGTCGGCGCAGAGCGGCGGCAAGTTTTCGTTGGGCATTGGATCCGGTGGCATCTATCGGGCAGATACGCGACGCCAACTCGGCATTCCCCGGCGCTCCACATTGGGCGTGATGCGTGAGTACACCGCAGCGGTCAAGGGTCTGCTCGCGGGAGAGTCGGTCACCATCGACGGGGAAGCAGTCCAATATGACGGGGTGCAGCTCGGTTTTCGGCCACCGCCGACGCCGGTGCTGGTCGGCGCGCTCGGTCCGCAGATGATCCAACTCGGCGCAGAAGTCGGCGATGGCGCGGTCCTCAACTGGTGCGATCCCGAGCGCGTGAGCTGGAGCCGCGACCGGCTCAACGAAGGCGCGGCCAAGGCGGGCAAGAGTCCCGAGGATGTGCAGTTGGTCGAATACATCCGCATCTGCGTTGACGAAGATGTCGAGACAGCGCGGATGTCGTATGCAAAGTCGATGCTGGGTTACGCGCTGGGTCAAGCGCCGCCGTCAGAGCGTCTACGCAAGTTCGCCTATCGAGCGCACTTCGAGCGGATGGGATTCACCGATGAGCTCGGGGCGCTGGACGACATGCGACGCAGCGGAGCGTCGGCCGATGATGTCGCGTCCGCAGCGTCGGAGGAGCTGCTGACAAGGGTGGGCTACTACGGCAACGCATCCGGTGCAAAGTCGGCGTTTGAGGCGTTGGCAGACGGGCTGGACACGGCGATTGTCCGTGTCGTGGCGGCGAAGCCGGGGCTGGAATCGGTCCGAGCGGTGATGCGCGCCTGCGCGCCGAATCGGTCGGTCTGATCGTCGCTTAAACGCTTGAGTGTGATCTCAACGCACTTGGAACGGTAGGCGCTGTGACTCGGGCGCAAATCTGGTTTGTGGGACTGACTTTGCTTGTTGTGTGGACCCTAGCGAGCTACGCCTTAGGACATACGCTGAGTGGCGATGCGGAGGTGCGGATCTCTGCGAGGAAGCTGGCAGACGGGCGTGTAGAGTTTGCGCTGCAGCAACGCGTCGGCGGAGAATGGGGGGAACGCCAACTTCCTCGGGCCAGGTTCTTCCCGGCCAATCCCGGCAGCGCCAACTGGCGCAACTCTTCCGCGCTTCAAGTCGAAACAGCGCCAGACTCAGAACCAACCGCTAACGAACCAGCCACGGAACCGACCGTTGACGAATCATCCACCCTTCCACCAATCGAGCGGGCCGAATGTGGGGTGGAGCCTGGCGCTTGGGGAACCGCGACGATAGCTTCACTTGCTAATGCCTACCGTCGAGTCGCGGGCGTGTGGTCAGGGTTCAATCCCAATGACATACCGGCCATTGTCAACTACCGCTCATCGTCTGGCGAGATCAGCACTGATGCGGTAGCGCTCAACCTTCCTGCGCCCCAGCGACTAGGAATAGCTCGACCGCTTAGCACTACGGGTACGCCATTCGAATCGCTGCACTGTCTGACCGACCTGACAGATGAAGCGCACAGTGCCCTTCAAAAGAACACGCACTTCGATCTCTCACTGCAGCTTCCAGGTCAGACCGTTTTTGCTATGATTGCGTCGGTCGATAGTCTGTTCCTCTACGACCCGGTGTATCCTTTCTTTGCGTCGACCTTTATGCACGAGATGTTCCACGATTATCAGTTTAGGAATTGGGTACGCCACCCTGGCCGCCAAGATTTCGAGAACTATCCCCTAGAAGCGTGGAACATCGAGCTTGCGGCACTCGAAGATCGGGCACTACGAGCCGCCATCAACGCTGACAACCCTGAGGCTCGGCTGCGGGCTGCACGTCATTTCGCTGCTCTCCGCAGCACTGGTTTGAAAAGGGACATTGCAGGAATTCTGCACGGGGAACAGCAAGAGCACCGCGAGGGCTCCGCTGCTTACATCGAGCACCGCATTGAGATAGGCGGCGGCGGGATTCAAGAGACCCCGACTGGGGCCTTAGTGCAGACCGAAAACATGAGCAACTTCGCGGAGCGAGTACGCGACTTGGATGAGGTGATGAGCCGAGATTGGGTCAGCGTTCGGCCCTACTACTCGTTTGAGCGCTTCTACCGGTCAGGCGCCGCCATCCTGCATCTACTGGATTTGCTCGGCGTCAACCCAGTTCAGTCCCAAGTCAATCAGGGTATGAGCCCGGCCGAGGTCATGATCGCGTACCTAAACGTCACGCCGGAGGAAGCGGAACAGCTCATGTCCGAAGCACGAAGCACATACAACCCCGACGGATTGTTGCGTGCAACGGCAGTCCGCGCCGCAGCCGAAGCCGCGAATGACCCGTGGACGGGTCCGGGTGGTGGCTAGCCAAAAATAGCGGCAAATGGATATCCGCTGAGATCGTTCCGCTAGGCGCTGGCCTCGTCGTCGAGGGACCAGCGGTTGTACTCGGGATCGGGCTGGTCGGCGAGGGTGGCTCAGGCGTCGAGCCACATTTGGCGCCATATGGCGGCGTCGGCGAGGACGGCGTCGGGGTCTTGTTGGCTTCTCACGACGAAGCCCGGGAAGGCCTCGCGACCGCCATGCGAGCCCCCGCACGTATCAGCTACTGGACGGGAATCAGAGCCGATTGGTCGCCGGATGGCCACTGGCTGACCGTGGGCGGTCACTCGCTGGGCCCGTTCTGGCGGGCAACACCTGAATAGTTATGAAACGTCGGCAATAGCCTGTTCGAGGATATCGACCGCTCGGTCGATCTGATCCTCGGTGGTGGTTGCTGGTGGGACGAAGCGGAGGACTGAGCCTTCTCGCCTGACGCTGAAGATGAGGCCGGCTTTGAGACATTGCTCGGTGATGGCTTTGCCTTCGGTCGTGGCCGGTTCCTTTGTCTGGCGGTCTCGGACGAGTTCGATTCCTTGCAGCAGCCCTCGGCCCCGCACGTCGCCGATGATCTCGAAGCGTTCGGACAGCTCGTTGAGCTTGGACTTCAGGTAGCTGCCAAGTTGCCGGGCTCTTGCTGGAAGATCTTCTCGCTCCAGCACGTCGAGCGTGGCGGTGCCCGCGGCGCAGGCGAGCGGATCGTTTGAGTGTGAGTGGGTGACGATGAACTCGTTGGCGACGACGCGCTCCTCGATCTCGGCGGAGGTCGTGACGGACGAGATGCAGATACCGCCGCCGAAGTGCTTGGCCAGCGTGAGGATGTCGGGGATCACACCCTCGTGCTCGAAAGCGAAGGTGTCGCCGGTCTTGCCCAGGCCGGTCTGCTCCTCGTCAAGGATGAGCAGCATTCCCCGTTCTTCGCACTTCTCCTTGAGCCTGGGCAGCCAACCGAGTGGAGGTTCGATGACGCCGCCTGCGGAGAAGATGGGTTCGGTCAGTACGGCCGCTGGACGCGATGTGGTTTGGGCGTCGATCAACTCGAACGACGCGTCGAGACAGGCGAGTTCGCAGGTCTCCGGTTCCAGGTTGATCGGGCAGCGATAGCAGTACGGCGCCAGCATTGCCATCATTCCGGGCTGAGGCGGACCATAGCCTCGATGCCAGCCGGCATAGGTTAAGGCTCGCGTCGTGTCGGACATGCCGTGGAACGAAATATGTGGGCTGATGATTTCGAATCCGCCCGTGTACTTTCGGGCGATGTTGATGGCGGCTTCGTTGGCGTCGGCGCCGGATTGCAGGAACATACTCTTCTGTAGCGGAGCGGGTAGTAAGTTGGCGAGTCGCTCGGCCAGCTCGATCTCTTTGTCGTTGTAGTAGCTGCTATGCGCGTGGATCAGCGTTTCGCAGGCTTCGGTTACGGCCTCGGTGATCGCTGGATGGTTGTGTCCCAACCAGGCGCACATCTGGCCGGAGTTGAAGTCGAGGTACGTCTTGCCGTTGACATCTTCAACTTCGGAGCCGGAGCCACGCACAAAGATCGGCCCGCTACCGGATTTGTCCATTCGCCCGCCGAATGAGAATCGGCGAGCTGCCTGCAGTAGTTGACTCTCATTCTTCGATTGGGTCATTAGTAACGAACGCTTCCCCGAGAGTAGACGCCGCGAACCGAAACCTGCTGCGTGCTCTCGTTGATCTGATACACGAGTCGCCAGTCCCGAAAGATCTTGATTCGGTAGCCGCGTGTTCTGGGATGCAACTGACGGTAGCCCTGCGGTCGAGGATTCTCGGCGAGCGATGCTGCTCGCTCTCGGGCGCGCGCAACGACTCGTTCAGGAAGACGACGTAGCTGTCTGTCCCAATCCCGGTGATAGGTAACCCGATAGTTCACCGATGTGGCTCGGGATGCTTGAGCTCCTCTCGCATCTCCCGCTCAATCTCAGCAGCGCGGGCGACTTCTGCGGGATCCACAAGCTCATGCACCCGTGTTGATTCGGCGGTTGATAAGCGTGAATCGATTTCACGATAGGGGATTCGCGTGTCAAGCAACAACTGAGCAACGAAACGAGCTTCGTCCTCGACACGCACTCCGCGTCGCCACAGCGACAACCGTCTTTCGTCAACCACAGACCAATCACCTACCGGCGGCAGATTGCATTCTTGCCGGAACCAGTCGCGATCGGTATCTGTCAAAATCCAACCGTTTCGCTGCGCCTCGTCAATTGCGTAGGCGCGAGCCAAGACTGCGTCGTCGCGCATGTCATAGAGGAGATCGCACAGATCATCGATTTCGTCGTCGGTCAACAGACGCTCGGCCTCTTCGTAAGACATGGTCTGGTCCCACGCCAAACGAAGCAGATTGGCTCGACGATCGGGAATTGCCTCGCCGCTTCGAACTGCTTCAAGCATTGGATCCACTTGGTCACTAGCAGGCAAACGAACTAGACCAGCGACCGGATCCTTCACGATGGGCATGCAGCAACCTCTTGCACTGAGGGTACTCCGATCACGTTAGGCGCAGGCCTCGTCGTCGAGGGACCAGCGGTTGTATTCGGGGTCGGGCTGGTTGGCGAGGGCGGCTCGGGCGTCGAGCCACATTTGGCGCCATTTGGCGGCTTCGGCGAGGACGGCGTCGGGGTCTTGTTGGCTGCGGGCGACGAAGCCGGGGAAGGCTTCGCGCCCAGTTGCTTGGCCGGGCGGGTGGTAGCGCAGATCGAAGCTCCAGCGAATGCGTTCGCTGACGTTGGGCAGCGCGGCGTGGATCGTCTTGCGGTGGAGGAAGAGGCAACCGCCGGCCGGCAGCGGGACGGCTCGCGCGCTGTCTTCGCCGGGCAGGATTGAGGAGGGGATATTCAGGCCCTGAACACCGGAGCAATGGGTGAGCACTTCGCCGCGATGCGAGCCGGGGATGACCTGGAGACAGCCGTTCTCAACGTCGGTATCCATCAGCGGGAACCAGACCGTGAGCATGTCGGTGTCGTCGGCTGTGGCGTTGATCACGCCTGAGTCCTGATGCCAGGGCGTCGCGCCGTAGATCACGTTGCCGTCGGCGTCGCGCGGGGCGATTGACTCGGGCACCTTGACCCGCACGTGCTGGACCGGATTGGAGTAGATCTCCGGTCCGATGAAGCTCTCGACCGTCTCGAGCAGGCTGGGGTTGGTCAGCGCGTTGAAGACCGCCGGCCCTGCCCAGAAGGGCGTGTCGGCCTTGATGCCCCTCTGCGGCAGGGAGAAGTCGAAGTATTGCGCATGCACCTTCTGCGACTCGACGTAGACCTTGCAGACCCGTTCAGCGAATGGGAGATCGGCGTAGATGTCGGTAATCACTCCCTGCTCGTGCAGGTCATTGGCGAGCGCATCGAGCACTTCGGCGTACTCGTCCATGACCGGATTGATCACTTCGTCGGGGTCGAAGACGTTGTCGACGGCGAGAAATCCGAATGTTTCGAAGTGATCGAGCTGTTCAGCAGTCAGGGTAGGCATTTGCGCTCTCTGGGCGTTCGCTGTTGTTCGGTTTTGTTCAGTTTTGTTCGGTCCTGTTTGAATCTTAACGGCTCCAAGCGGGGTATCGGACAGAATTGTCCGGCCCCGCTCGGAGTCGCTCTCGTCCTGTGGACGGGTTAGACGTCTTGAGCTTCTGGATCGCGGTCAGCGTGCCTTCGCCTCGCAGTTCGGCGGCGCCGACTGGCCAGTTGACGTTGGCAGCGAGCATGGCCGCGGATGATACCTCGGTGAGGAAGAGCCACGAGTAGTTGTTGTAGACCGTCACGTAGAGCTCCTCGAGCAGCGCCGCTCGTTCGGAGGGGTCGAGCGCCTGATTCTGCGCGACGTAGAGCTCCTGAATATTGGTCTCGGGGTAGACCGAGGCCGCGTAGAAGCCCTGGTCGTTGATGCCTGAGCCGATCGAAGACTCGGGCTCGGCGTTGCTGTTACTGAAGAAGTAGAACATCCCCGGCTTCTCGAACGTGCGAACCGTCCTGAAGTACTCGGAGCTCAAGTACTCAACGATCGTGGCGCGGATGCCAACCGCCTCGAGGTCCCCTTGCACGACCAGCGACATGACCGGGACAATGGGCTGGAAGTCGGTCACGATGTGCAGGTCGACATCAATACCATCGGGGTAGCCGGCCTCGGCAAGCAGTTGCCTGGCGCGCTCGGGGTCGTAACCGTGGTAGTGGGTATCGAGCGCGTCCTTCGGGAAGCCGATCGTACCTGCATACTGGCCCAAAGTCGGTCTCTCGGTGCCGGTGAGCAGTCCTTCGATGATCGCTTCGCGATTGATCGCCAAATTGGCGGCCTCGCGCACGCGAATGTCGAGGAACGGATTGGGCTCGCCGTCTACCTCGGCCACCGTGTCATGCGTGTTGAACATGATGTAGTGCGTGGGGTTGCTGGCCGGACCGTAGAACACCTTGAAACGGTCGTCGTCGTCGAAGGGCTCAGTGACATCGGTGGGCAAGTTGAAGAGAGCGTCGACTTCGCCGGCTTCGATACCGGCGATCTGCGCGAGCGGCTCGGGGCGGATCTGAACATCGAGGTCCTTGTACCAGGCCAGCCGCGGTCCGGACACAGCGTCCCGATCCTTGTGGTAACCGTCGTAGCGAGTCCACTTGAACCCGACATCGGGGAGGTGCTCAACAAAGCGGAAGGGCCCGGTGCCGACCGCGTTGACGGCATCGACGTGTTCATCGCCATTGGCCTCGACGTATTCCTTGGACACGTGGCGCACGGCGCCGCCCATGATCGAGCCGGCGAGCGAGGCGTTGGGCAATGGCGTCTCAACGACGAAGGTGTAGTCGTCGGCGACGCTGTAGCTGGAAAAGTTGCCGACGCCGAACACCCCGCGGGCCGTGGCCCAGACGCCGGGATGGTCGCTGGTTTCGCCGCCCTGATGGTACTCGGCCTCGCCCGCGACGCGCTCGAAGTTGAACTGCAGGTCGTGGGCGGTGTAGGGCGTGCCGCTGTGGAAGTTGATGCCTTCCGTAACGTGCATGATCAGGTTGGTCGAGTCGACCGCTTCGATTCCGGCAACGAGGTTGGGCTCGAGCGCCGCGGTCTCGGGGTGGTTGGACATCCCGGCGTCGAAGGTGCAGGCCCCGTTTATGTAGTTCGTCTGCGAACCGGAGCGCTGCGGGTCGAGTCCGGCGGTGTAGCGCCCAACGGCGACGCGGAGGGTCGCCTCGGTGTCGACTTCAGGCTCCGCGGCCTGCTCGTCTTCGTCGGACTCTTCGCGTTCGATTGCCTGAACCGTGCCCTGTTGGGCCTGCTCCTATTGCTCGACTTGCTGCGCCTGCTGCTCAGCCTGCTGCTCCTGCTGCTGCTGCTGCATCGCCTGCTGTTGTTGCTGCTGGGGCTGTGCCTGCTGAGCTGGCTGCGGCTGCTCTTGCTGCTGCTGCGGCTGGGCCTGGACGACTGCCTGCTGGTCGTCGTCGTCATCGTCATCGTCGCCACAGCCGACCAACGCGAGGCCAGTCGCTCCGACGCCGGCGCGCGCCGAAGCGCGCAGCAAGGTGCGGCGGCTCAAGCTGCGATGCGACAAGCGCTTCCAATAGTTCCGTGTTGTCATCTGTTATCTCCTCGCTCGGTGGGTACAGCCCACGGTAGATTGCTACGAATGTTAGGTAATTTCGTGTGACCGTATCAGGTGGCGGCTGGGAATCACTCGTTACGTCAACCAAGGCTGTGCAAGCGTTCCGTTCAATCCATGGCCAAGCCCCGGCTGGACATCTCGGATGTCACTCGCCCATGGATCGTGCGAGCATCGGCGACGGCCTGTGTTGCGTACTCGTGACTCGGCTCCTTAATCGTCAAGTAGCGCGGGTATGACGCCCAGGTGCTCAGTTCTTTGGGGTCATCAATGATCCCGTCAATGTCCCAGGCGATGGGAACCAGCGGCAGCAACTGCTCCAGGTCGTGCGTGAATGGGTAATCAATCCTGTCCACCATCAGGGCCGACTTGATCGCCTTTTCGACCGCTTGCTGCGCGTGGTAACAGACTGCCTGCAGTGGCGGGGGACTGAGCACCAGAATGGCTTCGGCCACTCTGATGTCGTCTGCTGCGCGATGCATGAGCTGAGCGAATTGCTCCATCACCGGATCTCCTCTGCCTCGGACGTAGAGGGTTCGACCGTCGATCATGGCGGCGCGCTCGACGGTACCGATCACCGTGGCCTGGCGCAGGATGTCGGCGGCCGTGCTGATGATGATGTCTCTGGCGATCCCGGTACAGGCGAGTTCAGCACTGATCTGGCGACTCAGCTCTCCACGGTCCGCCGCCTCGTGCAGGACGACCAACAAGTCCACATCGCTGTGATCGTTGTGATCGCCTCGGGCCCTGGAGCCGAAGAGGATGATTTGCTGCGGATTCCAACCCTCGACGATGATCTTGACCATCTCGTGGATCGCCGCGTCGACGTCTCGCGGGGAGGACAGATCAGTGGTCATGAAATCGATGGTAACCATCCAGACGCGCTGATCGCGCGCAGGTGCGGTGCTCTTCGCGTCAGACGTGCGTCGAGCGTTAGGAATCCTCTGAATAACTGCCACCGGTGGCTGCTCGGGGACCCCCTTCAGCCTTCGGCAGCTTCCCCCGCGAGGAGACCTTTGAAAAACTCCCCCTCTCCCCCCTTGCGGGGGAGATGCCGAAGGCAGAGGGGGAGCTCCCCATCTCCTGGCCTATCTGGTCGCTGTCGGCGGACCCCCCCTCTGTCACTCCGTGACATCTCCCCCCGCAAGGGGGGGGAGAAAGGACTTGTGACTTTTGCAAAGGTCTCCGCGAGGGGGAAGCGGGGATCGGAGTTGTTCAGAGCATTCTTAGCTTGCCTGGCCCTCAACCGAGGTTGCGCAAACGCGGATCCAACAGGTCGCGCAGCCAGTCTCCGACCAGATTGCCGCAGAGCGCGACCAGCATCAGTGCGAGACCTGGCATCCAAATTACCCACCACGCCTGAGTGAGATAATTGCGGGCCTCGGTAATCATCCGGCCCCAGGTGGCCTGTTCGACCGGCGCTCCGACTCCGAGGAAGCTGAGCGCTGCCTCGGCAACGATCACGATGGGGATTTCCAGCGTCATGATCACCACGACCGTGTTGAGCACATTGGGCAGCAACTGCTTACGCATGATCCACCAGCTGCTACCGCCGGCGGCCAATGACGCAACAACAAACTCGCGCTCTTTGAGCGAGAGCACTTCGGCGCGTACCAGTCGGGCGTAGGCCGTCCAGGTCCAGACCAACAGGATGATGATCACATTTCGTAGGGACGCGCCCAACACTGCGCCCAGCAACACGGCGAAGAGGATCGCGGGCATCGCGAGTTGCACATCGACATAACGCATCAACAACTGTCCGACCTTGCCGCTGCGCCAGCCGGCGACCATGCCAACCGTCGTGCCAAAGATCGCCGCACAGGGGACGACGATCACGATCACAATCAACGAGACCCTGGCCCCGTGGACGATGCGCGTCCAGATATCGCGGCCAATGTGGTCGGTGCCAAGCAGATGTTCCCCGCTACCGCCGTCGAACGCGGGCCGGTCGAGCCGCTGCAAGACATTGGTCTCTCCCGGATCTCCCGGTGCAATGACGTCGGCGAAAATGCCGAAGACGACGAAGATCAACATCACACTCAGCGGAGGTATGACCAGGAGGTATCGGCGCCAGCGTCGCGCCGCTCGCCAGCGCCATCGGCTGAGAGCGGATACGCGCAGTTCGCCAGCCGCACTTGACATCAGAGTTCCGCCGTCCGGATGCGTGGATCGATGTAGCGATACGAAATGTCTACAAACAGGTTGGCGAGAGCGATCGAGCCGGCGATCACGGCGATGCCGGCCTGGACGACCGGATAGTCGGACTGCAGGATCGAGTTAATCATCAGATAGCCGATTCCGGGCCAGGAGAAGACGACCTCGATGATGACCGAACCCGCGATCAACCGTCCCAGCTCGATGCCCATGATGGTCATCACCGGCAAGAGCGCGTGACGCAGCCCATGCCGCATAATCACGGTTCGCTCATTGAGACCCTTGGCTCGTGCGGTGCGGATGAAGTCGGTGCTCATCACGTCAATCATGGCCGAGCGGGTGAGTCGCATGAACCCGGCGGCCGAGGCGAGTCCCAGCGCGACCGCCGGCAACAGGATTGAGCTGAAGCCCTCATAGCCTGCGGTCGGGAACCAGTCGACACGTACGGCGATGAAGAAGATCAGCATCAGGCCGAGCCAAAAGCTGGGAATCGCCTGACCGAACACGGCGAGAAAACGAGCCAACCAATCGAATGCCGAGCCTCGCCTGAGGGCGGCCAACAGTCCCATTGGCAGGCCCAATACCACGGCGACGACGAGTCCGGCGACTGTGAGGCGGACCGTGTTCGGCACCTTGTCGACGACCTGGTCAATCGCTGCACCCGTGCGGTGATATGAGTAACCGAAGTCGAGCTGCGCGGCGGCGCCGATGAAGCGCCCGTATTGGACGATGATCGGATCATTCAAACCAAGCTTTTCTTCCAGCTCCGCGATCTCTTCATTGGTGGAGTCGAAGGGCAACAGCGTCTGGGTCGGATTGCCGATCAGTCGCGAGACGATGAAGACGATGCTGACCACGATCCAGATGACGAGGATCGTCTGGATTAAGCGGATCACCAAGAGGTTGACGAACTGCATCGATCTTCCGCATCCACCGCCGAAGCGACCGCCGAAGCGACCGCCGAAGCGACCGCCGACGTTGGCGGGAAGTCTAGCCCGATTGAATGGGACTTTGTGTAGGGACCGGCCGCGATCCTCTCGGTGGACGTCTCAGAGGTCCGCGTTTATGCGCAGATTCCCAGTCCCCGCTTCACGCGGACCTTTGTGTAAATCCCCTTCTCTCCCCTCGCGGAGACCCTTGAAAAAGTCGCGCTTGGATATCTTCTCCGTCCCCGCCCCCGAGCGGGGACCCGTTCCGCTCCGCGGGGCTACGACCTCTCAATTGCTCTCCACTAGATATGCGACCCGCCATGTTCGTTCAGCCCCGAGGGAACCGGGGGCAGGTCCCCGCTCGGGGGCGGGGACGGAAAACCCGGAGTGCTGGAGTTTTTCAAGGGTCTCCTCGCGGGAGAGATGCCGAAGGAAGAGGGGGGGGGCTCCCCATCTCAAGGTCTATCTGGTCGCTGGCAGAGGACCCCCCCTCTGTCACTCCGTGACATCTCCCCCCGCAAAGGGGGGGAGAGGGGATCGCGATGCGGCCTACCAGCTATCGATATAGGGGCGGCGGCCTTCTCGGATTGGCTCGGAGTTTGGGGCGGCGTCGAGTAGACGGATGATCCACTGGCGGGTGTCGGCTGGGTCGATCACGTCGTCCGATTCGAGCACGGTGGCGGCGTTGATGGCGTTGCCTCGCTCGTAGGCGTCGGCGACCATCTGCTCGTAGACGCGGGTTCGCTCTGCGAGGTCTTCGATCTTTTCGAGCTGTGCTCTGGCTCCGAGCTTGACGCCGGCTTCGAGGTTCATGCCGCCGTATTCGGCGGTCGGCCAGGCGAGATTGAAGAGGCCGGCCTCAGTGGAGCCGGCGAGCATCGCCAGACCGCCGAGTCCGTAGCACTTGCGCACCGTGAGGGTCAATTTGGGGGTGGTCAGGTTGGCGAGCGAGACGAAGACGCGGTGGCAGTGCCGGACGAGGGCGGTTTTCTCGACCTCGGGGCCGACCATCATGCCTGGCGTGTCGACCAGGGTGAGGACCGGGATGTTCCAGGAGTCGCAGATCTGGGTGAAGCGGGCGAGCTTGTCGGAGCCGGGACTGTCGACCGCGCCGCCGAGATGCTTGTTGTTGTTGGCGATGATGCCGAGCGGGCGTCCCTCGACGCGGATCAGCGATGTGATCACGCCGATGCCGAATTCCGGCCGCAGCTCAAGGACCGAGTCGTCGTCGGCCAGCAGTTCGATCACCTTGCGAATGTCGTAGGTGCGTAGCCGATTCTCTGGGATGACGTGTCGTAGCTCTCGCTGGTCGGCGCAGGTCCAATCCTTGAGTCTGCCCTGGAAGTAGGAGAGGTACTTCTTGGTGGCCGCCATTGCTTCATCTTCGTCCTTGACGAAGATGTCGACGACGCCGTTCGGCACCTGCTGCGACATCGGGCCGAGTTCTTCGGGCAGGAACAGTCCGAGTCCTCCGCCTTCGATCACGGCGGGGCCGCCCATGGCGATGTTGGAGCCCTCGGTGGCGACGATGATGTCGCACATGCCGAGCATCGAGGCGTTGCCTGCGTAGCAGCGTCCGGCGGTGATCGAGACCATCGGTACTCGGCCGGAGAGCTCGGCGAGGCGCTCGAAGGTGCGGACGGCGCGCGCCGCGACGCGGGTGAACGCCCAGTCGGAATCGCCCGAGCGGCCGCCCGCGCCCTCGGCGATAAAGACCAGCGGAGTCAGCAGTCGATGCGCGGTCTCAACCATGCGGTCGGTCTTCTCGTGACCACGGCCGCCCTGGGTCCCGGCCCAGACAGTCTCGTCGTAGGAGATGATCGCGGTCGAGGCCGTGGAGTTGTCGAAGAGGTCGGCATTGACGGTACCGATTCCGCAGATCAGGCCGTCGGCGGGAGAGACGACTCGCAGCTCTTCCCAGGAGCGGGTTCGACGCTGCGCCGCCACGGCGAGCGGCATGTATTCGCTCCAGGTACCGCCTTCGACAAGTTGGGCAATGTTCTCGCGGGCCGTGCGCTTGCCCTTGGCGTGACGCCTGGCGACCGGTCCGGAACGATTGTGGTCCAAGATTGCTTCGTGCAGATCGATGTTGTTTTGGAGATCGGGCCGGATGTATTCGAGATCGATGTCGCTGGAACCGTCATCGATCGCCGGACCTACGTCGGCCGGCTCGATGAAGGCGAGCGGGTGGCCCTCCCAGATGATGTCTCCGACGGCGACGGTGATCTCCTGGACGATGCCGCCGATCTCAGCTGTCAGGACATGCTCCATCTTCATCGCATTCATGATGATGATGTCCTGGCCGGCGACGACGCTGTCACCCTCGCCGACGAGGATTTCGATGATCGTGCCCTGAATCGGAGCGCGCAGCGGCTCGGTACCGGGAGGTCCGATGATCTCGGGCGCGGGGAATCCGGCGCGATCCGCCTCGAGGCCGCGGTTGACGTCGAGCGAAGCGGCGCTAGCGCCCTGGCGGAAGAAGGCGAGCGCGGCGAGCGGGTCGGTGATTTGATTCTCGACTTTGGCTCCCGCCCAGGCTGTCTGGCCGGATGCGGCTGCGCCGTTGTCGGAAGATGCGGCGAGTTCGCTGATCCGCTCGTCGATCCACCGCGTGTGGACATCGCCGGCGATGAACTCGGGATGACTCAGGATGTTGCGGAGGAAGGACAGATTGGAATCGGGACCTTCGAGCTGGAATTCGTCGAGGGCTCGTTGGGCGCGACGGACGGCGTCGTTGAAGTTGCTGCTGGGGTGTCGCGTGATGACCTTGGCGATCAGCGAGTCGAAGTTGGGATTGGCAGCGTAGCCGGCGTAGCCGTAGGTGTCGACGCGGACGCCGGGTCCGGCCGGCGGGCGGAAGGTTCGCAGCGTGCCGGCAGAGGGCCGGACATCGCCGTCCTCGCGCATGCGCTCGAGGTTGACTCGTGCCTGGATGGCGTAGCCACGCGGTGTGGGCGGTGAGTCGATGCCCAATTCGTCCAGTGCTGCGCCTTCGGCGATTCGAATCTGGCACTGCACGAGATCGAGTCCGGTCACTTCTTCGGTGACCGTGTGCTCGACCTGGAGCCGGGCGTTGGCCTCGATGAAGGCGAAGTTGTCGTTCCCCTCTTGACTTGAAGCGGCGTCGACGAGGAACTCGAACGTGCCGAGGTTGGAGTAGCCACCGGCGGAGGCGAGCTCGACGGCGGCGACGGTGATGCGCTCGCGCAGGCTGTCGCTGAGCGTCGGCGACGGTGCGATTTCGATCAGTTTCTGGTAGCGACGCTGGATAGTGCACTCGCGCTCGCCGATGTGCGAGACGTTGCCGTGCTGGTCGCCGACGATCTGGACTTCGATGTGTCGGGCGCGAGGAATGAAACGCTCGACGAAGAGCGCTCCGTTGCCGAACGCGGACTTCGCCTCGCGAGTGCAGCGCTCGAAGGCGTCTTCGATTTCGGAAGCCTCGTTGATCGCGCGCATGCCTCGTCCGCCGCCTCCGGCAATGGCTTTGATCACCATGGGGTGGCCGTCGAGTTGACCGAAGAAGGCTCGGGCGCCGTCGAGATCAACTGCGTGGTCGGTGCCGGTCAGGACCGGGACGTTTCGCGCCCCTGCGAGCGTTCGGGCGCGCGCCTTGTCGCCGAACAGCGCGAGCGCGGCAGGTGAGGGTCCGACGAAGGTGATGCCGGCCTCCTCGCAGGCGCGCGCAAAGTCCGCGTTCTCGGCGAGGAATCCGTAGCCGGGATGGATTGCGTCGCAGTCATGCTCCTGCGCGCGCTCGACGATCTGCGCGATGTCGAGGTAGGCGGCAGGTCCGATGCCGTCAAGCGGAATCACCGTTTGGGCGTGCTGGATGTGGTCCGACGTGGCGTCGTCGGAGGAGTGGATGGCCGCGGTGGCGATTCCCAACTCGGTGGCAGTGCGAAGGACACGGACGGCGATTTCGCCACGGTTGGCGACGAGGAGGCGTTGGATGGGCATGGTGGGAGTCTAGAGCCGGCCTATGAGGTGTGCCTATTGAATAAGCTTCCCCTGTTGGGGTTCGACCTCAGGCGCCACCGGTAGCTCGGCAGCAACTGCGGCGAGCGCGCTCGCATGTGCGATAAGGTCCACGTCAAATGTGTGCAAGACGCTGGCGCCAACGGCCATTGCGGTCGCCAAGTGAATGGCATCCGCGGGTTTGATCCTCTTTGACTCACGCAGTGTCTGACGGATTAGGCTACGTGCGTTTGCTCCGATTTCTTGGTCATACTCTACGAGCGTCAGGAGAGGTTCGTCCCTAAACATCTTGTCAATGCCGTCTGCAATTGCTGAGTCAGGTCCCTCTCGTAGTTCTTTGCCCACATACGCAACTTCGGCGAGCGAGATTGTAGACGTTACTATCTCGAAATCCCCAGATCGTGCCAAAGCGACCAGCGGTGAAACAATTTCGACGCCATTTGGCGTTGCATTCAAGAAGTCGAGGAACAGGCAAGAGTCCCAAT
The DNA here is from genome assembly GCA_965261715.1 of Dehalococcoidia bacterium. Lineage (GTDB taxonomy): Bacteria > Chloroflexota > Dehalococcoidia > Bin125 > Bin125 > Bin125. The sequence goes on along the minus strand of OZ253471.1, from coordinate 291,065 downwards.
AGACAAGCACGACGTCAGGCCTCATCCCTGATCGCGCGAATCAGCTGAACCGAAGAAGGATCGCCGACTTGCCACTCGCCGACCCCGAAAGCCTCCTCGAAACGCCCTGTCCTCTTGCCGAATACCACGCGATAGTTGATGATCTGTCGGATCTCCCGTTTTCTGCGGGAACTCCTTTCTCGAGTCAGGCGCCCCTGGACATACACGGTGGCTCCCCAGGCAGACAGCGCCCACCTGAGTTGCTCTTCATTGACGTAGCACCGCACGGCAGCGCCACCCTCGCGCTCGTAGATGCATATGTAGGGTTGTCCACTGCCGTTGATGCCTTTGATAACGCCGGTTACTGAGCCAATCGCACGAGAGCGCCCTGTGGCCAATTTTCTATTCCAGGTTCGAAGATCGACGCGGGACGTCTTTCCGTCTGCAGTGAACACCGCCTCTGATCCATCTTGCTGGGCTGCTGAAAGAAGTTCCTCTACGGCCTCAACCACTTCAGCAGCGCAAGGCAAATCATCTCCGTGGGCGACGGCCTCTCCAATAGCGGCATACTGTTTTGCAACCTTAGTGACGTCTTCGGTACTGCTGTCACCGACTGCGTCTCCACGGAACGTCGTGTGCAGACTTGCTGCCTGTAGTTCGTCAACAACCCATCTTATGTTGGATCCCGGCACGATTTCGGAGGTGAGTTGGCGTAGAAGCCTCTTCAGTGCTTCCATCGAATCACACAACGTGTCCAGCGTTATTTCACCTTCGATCGAGAAAGAAATGGATTGATCTGCCATCTCTCACCTCGGACTTCGGGCATTCAATGTACGGCAAGTCACACTGGCACACTGGTCTCCATCACTGAGATCGCACAAGATCGGTGATGATGGCGCCGAGTGCTTCGGTGCTGAGGGGCTCGTCGCCCTCGGCGGCGAGATCGGCGGAACGATGCCCGGCGGCCAGGGTGTCGGTGACGGCTTCCTCGATTGCGGTCGCTTCCGCTTCGAGATCAAATGAGTAGCGCAGCATCAGCGCGGCGCTGAGGATCATCGCCATGGGGTTGGCGATGCCCTGTCCGGCGATGTCGGGCGCGGTGCCGTGAATCGGCTCGTAGAGACCGAGTGTGGAGCCGTCCTCGGCGGCGCCCAGCGACGCCGACGGCAGCATGCCCATCGAACCGGCGAGCATTGAAGCCTCGTCGGTGAGGATGTCGCCGAACAAGTTCTCGGTCACGATCACGTCGAAGTAGGACGGATGGCGGATCAGGTCCATCGCGCAGGCGTCGACGAGTCGGTGTTCGAGCTTAACGTCGGGGTAGTCCTTCGCGACCTCTTCCGTGATCTCGCGCCACATGCGGGAGGTGTCGAGGATGTTGGCCTTGTCGACGGAGGTGAGCAGGCCGCGACGGCCTCGCGCGGTCTCGAAGCCGAGGCGAACGATGCGCTCGACCTCGTGCTCTGAGTAGGCGAGGGTGTCGACCGCTTTGCGCTGTCCGTTTTCTTCCCAGCGACGTTGGGGCTCGCCGAAGTAGATGCCGCCGGTCAGTTCTCGGAGCACGATCATGTCGACGTCTTCGACGGTCTCGCGCTTGAGCGGCGTCGAATCGGCGAGGATCGGCAGCATCTTGACCGGTCGGATGTTGGCGAACAGGCCGAGACCCTTGCGCAGGCCGAGGATGGCCTGTTCGGGTCGGACAGATGCCTTGGGATCGTCCCACTTGGGACCGCCGACCGCGCCGAAGAGGACGGCGTCCTGCGCCTTGCACATGTCGAGTGTTTCGTCGCGCAGAGCGACGCCGTGCGCATCGATCGATGCGCCGCCGACGAGGTCTTCGGTGTACTCGAAGGAGTGGTCGAATCGGCCGCCCACGGCGTCGAGCACGCGAACGGCCTGCCCGATGACCTCGCCGCCGATACCGTCGCCGGGCAAGAGAGCAATCCTGAAATGGGCCATATGTTGGTGTTCCTAGTCGTCTGTTGGGCGCTCACCCGGAGCGCGTTCCGCGGAGACTCAACAGCCGGGCTCGCCGTAGTTGCCGCAGCATGTTTGTCGTTCTGTCAGCCTATTCCAGATGATGCCCAGTAAGCCACGAGCAATGCTCTGCTGGTTCTCGTCCCGGCGGAGGTTGGCGATTGCGTCGCTAAAGGAGGGTGTTGGTCGCTGGCACATCGTACGTCACCTGCCCCTTTGTATCGGCTCCGAAGCACCCACCGCAAGCTTGGCATAGTTGAGAAGCCTTGCTGAACCAGGAGCAAGGGCGGGGTTTCTACTGGTCCTCACTCTTCATGCGCTCGGCCCGGGCGCGCTCACCGGTGACTCAACAACCTGGGGCGCCATAGTCGCCGCAGCAGTTCTCGACCCGTCGCACCTTAGTCAACGTGTTCTTGATCAGGCCGTAGATGGCGTGGCGTCTGCCAATGGATCGGCGCATGTTGATGATGCTGTCGCGAACCGATGGAGTCGGATGCTTAGACAAGGCGGCTCCTGGCTCCCTGCATGTGGCCCGAGGTTATCAACAGGATACGGACTCTGAGTCGAGGTCAACGCCAGACTCTGGCCAGATCGACCGTAAGACCCTCGGCGACTTCTTCGCCGCTGAGTGTGTCTGGGCGTTCCAATCGCTCCGGCTCGGGATTTGCCTCGCGATAAATCCAGGCGACGCCTTGGTTGCTGAATGGATCGATCAGCCAGCCGAGGCGCGCTCCGGCGACCATTAGCTCTCGCATCTTCTCCTGCTGCCTCTGAGAATCTTGCCCAGTCGACACAACCTCAACGACGAAGTCAGGACAAATCTTCCAATAGCCCTCATCATCAGGCTGCATGTCCTCAATTGAGTCGCTGCTAGCCCAAGCTGCGTCAGGGGAACGGACCGAATCGCTAGGCAGGCGGAATCCCGTACTTGAGTCGAAGACCATGCCTTCTTCGTGCGCGGACCACCAAGCATACACCTGGCCCGCAACGTGCATTGACCGACTGCCGCCGATCGAGCCAGTGGGTACTGAAATCTCTAGCGCTCCTTCCGCGCTGCGCTCGAAGCGCCAGGAATCGTTGAGGTTGCTGATCTCCAGCAATATTTCGTCGGTGAGGTATCCCAACGGGAACCGGACCACCATCGGCGCAGCAGGCGCAACGACCTGGGAAGGTCCTGTCGCATGCTTCGGTTTGGGAGGCGCCTGGACCATGCGTCGATCCTAGACAGTTACCGGCTTCGTCGTGGGACGCTTGGTCTCGAACTCGGAGATCAGATCCTCGTGTCCGAGGGTGAGGGAGATGTCGTCAAGGCCGTTGAGCAGGCAATGCTTGACGAACGGGGCAATATCGAACGAGCGGGTCCATCCGCCCGGAGCCGTGACCGTCTGGTTTGCCAGGCTGACCGTGATCGGCGTGTCGGACTCGGACTCGACCATCCGCATCAGCTCTTCGACGTCGGGCTGCGAGAGCTGGATCGTGAGCAGGCCCATCTTGGCCGAGTTGTTGCGGAAGATGTCGGCGAAGCCGGGTGCGATGACCGCCTTGACGCCCATCCCCTGGATTGCCCAGACGGCATGTTCGCGCGACGAACCGCAGCCGAAGTTGGGTCCAGCGAGGAGGATGCTTGCGCCGTCGTATTGCGGCTGGTTGGTGACGAAGTCGGGGTCCTTGGCCCAGGCCTCGAAGGCGAACGGGCCGTAGCCAGTCCGCTCAATTCGCTTGAGGTACTTGGCCGGGATGATCTGGTCGGTGTCGACATCGGAGCGGTCGAGCGGTAGGCCGCTGCCGCTGAAGGTGGTGACGGGATCCATATGGTCGCAAACCTCGCGTGACTCTTGCAGTTGTGCCAGAGCAATGCTCTAGGCTTTCGCATGGTAGAGGCGCTACGCCGACTGACACGAGGGTGAACCCCAGATGCATACCAGGCGGCGCCGATCCGATTTGGGGAAGATCAAGCTCAGCCGTCGACAAGTGTTGCGCGCCGGGACCAGGGCCGGCATCGGGGTCGCGACCCTGACGGCGCTTGGCGCCGGCCCTCGACAGACAGCGAACGCACAGTCGACGACCGTTGCGGTGGGGACGGATAGAGGCGGGACACTGACCCATCCACTCGTTGGGCCATACTCGAGCGCCCCTCATACCCTGGACCCGTATCGCAGCAGTTCCTTTAGCACACAGATTCTGTCGGGTTATCACTATTCGAAGCTGATACAGGCGATCAGCGCCGGCGACGGTGTGGAATCGAACAATGTCGCTCAATACGAAAACGACCTTGCGATCTCGATGCCCGAGATTCCCGACGAAAGCACCTACATCTTCACTCTTCGGCCCGACGCCCATTGGCATGACGTGTATCCGTTAAATGGCCGCCGGGTCACCACTGAAGACATCGATCAGGCTCAGAGCCGATTCAGATCGGTGTCCCCAAACGCGGCAAGCTGGGACAAGGTCGTCGCCCGGTTCACTACAGACGATGTCAGCTCGATTCGCTTCGACCTGCATGAGCCGTACGCGCCATTCCTGACGCTTGTCGGGTCATCACAGCACCTGTGGATCGTGCCACCGGAAATCGTCGACCAGGGCATCGTCGAGTCTCACCCAGTTGGCTCTGGGCCATGGATATTCGAGAGTTACGAGTCCGACGTGGCGATCAACTGGCGTCGTAACCCCGACTGGCATCGAAGTCGCGATTATGTTAGCAACAGGATCTCGTCGGGTGAGGGTGGATATTCCGGAATCTCCGGCGCCGACGCTCAGCTGTTTCCGCTCGCCGACCGGGTCAGAGCAACATTGTCTGTCCATGAGGAGGAGATCGTCTCAGGCCTGGCCGATGGCACGATTGACTACTCGCAAGTCAAGCCGGAATCCTACCGAGAGGTTCGTTCCGCTTCCTCACAGATCGAGGATGACGATCTTGTCTACACCCTCAATAACGCGCCAGGAGGCTTCTTCTTCAACTTCTCTATCCCGCCCTGGAATGACCTCCGTGTGCGACAGGCGTTGTCCCTCGCTCTCGATCGGGATGCGATTCTGAACGCAGTTGACGAGACTGGGCGGGGCGGATGGCACGGACCGATCGCACAGTTCGCACCCTATTTTCTGGACCCGAAGAATATGGGTACATTCGGAGCGCAGTTCGAAGGCGAAGACTCCGGCACGCTCTATCACCGTGATCTGGCCAAGGCCCGCCAGCTACTTGACGCCGCGGGTTATCCGGGTGGACTCCGAGCCACGCTCCACGGCACCGACGCCTACGGCGCTGAGATGGTCAAGCTGTACGAGTATTGCGCGTTCTCGGCAGCTGAGGCCGGGTTCGACTTCGAGTTGTTCTTCAAGGAATTTTCCGCATATAACCAGTCGATCTTTCGCGGCAACTTTCCCGACGACTGGGATGGCGAGTCCAGCCACCTGGCTATCGGCCCGCTGCACGGTGGCGGCACCGATCCGAACGACATTCTGAGCACGGTGTACGAACGATCATCCTCGCGTCACAACTGGGGTTCGGCCGGGCGCACTCCTGAAGGCGCCGCAGGGATCGCGAGCCGCGACCTAAGCGCTTATGCCGCGAACTGGTCGCACGTTGACGCGGCATCAGGCGGCAGCCCGGATGCGGACGAGCGCATGCAAGACATGATCCAACGACAGCGGACGCTGCTCGACTACGAGGAACGCCTCGCCTATCTCCAGGACATTCAGCGATATCTATCAACCAAGATGTACATCGTTCCCTACGTCGCGCTGCCAAGCGTCTATGCGTTCAATCCCTGGATGAAGCAGATCGACCCTCGCAACGGACAAGTTGTATCCGGCGTGGAGCGACGCATATGGCCGAAGACGACCTTCGGCTGGGGGACAGAGACCGAACCATTCCTGTATGTCGACTCTGCCGCCGCTTCCGAGTACAACCGCCGACCATCGGGCAGTGTGGCCGAGACTCCGATTGTGATGAGCTCAACGACTCCGGGGAGCTACAGCTCGTGGCTTTCCCATGAGGTTGTCGACGCTAGCTATGTCCTATCGCAGTTGCCGGGAGTATCAGCCATTTGGAAATGGTCGAACGAGCGATGGGTCGCGTTTGGCACGGACTCGAAGGGACGGCCAGCACCCGGTGCGCGGGACTTTGAGATTCGCTACGGCGATGTCCTCTATCTGTCGGACTAGCCGCTGCCGCTGCCGAAGAATTCCTTCAGCGCGGCTTCAGTTTCGTTGGGCAGCTCTTCGGGGAGGAAGTGGCCGCAGGGCAGGCCGGTGCCGGTGACGTTGGTTGCCCAGCGATGCCAGGTGGCGATGAACCGGCCGCGGCGATTGGTCTGACGACCGGCGCCCCAGATGACGAACAATGGACAGGTGATCTTCTTGCCCTCGGAACGATCAGCTCTGTCGAGGCGTAGGTCGTAACGGGCGCCGGAGCGATAGTCCTCGCACCAACCGCGGACGGTCTCGGGGTCGTTGGCGGCGGCGAGGTACTCGGCCATTGCCGGCTCGGTGAAGACGGTGTTGTCGTCACTTGATTGGCTTTCTGGGGCGGCCCAGCTACCGAGCATGCGCTTGAGGAAGAAGTCGGGCGCTCCGTTGATTAGCGTCTCCGGGAGCGGGGCGGGCTGGGCGAGGAAGTACCAGTGGAATCCGCCGAGTCCGCCGGCGATGCCCATCTGCTCAAACTGCTCAGCGGTGGGAATGATGTCGAGCAGGGCCAGGCGCTCCACTCGCTCGGGGTGATCGAGCGTGAGGCGGTAGGAAACGCGTCCACCGCGGTCGTGGCCGGCGACCGAGAAGGTGTCGAAACCGAGGTCGGCCATCAGGTCGACCATGTGCTGGGCCATGGTGCGCTTGGAGTAGGCCAGATCGCCGCCGTCGCCAGGCGGCGAGTCGCTGGCGCCGTAGCCGAGCAAATCAGCGACGACGACCGTGTGCTGTTCGGCCAGGCCGGGCGCGATCTTGTGCCACATGGCGCTGGTCTGTGGATAGCCGTGCAACAGCAACAGCGGCGGACCGGACCCGCCAACTCGAGCGAAGATCGGTCCGGTCTTATGCTCGCGGAAGCCGGGGAACAGGGTCTCGGTGTCGGGCATCGGAGCCCCCTCCGTCACTTCGTGACACCTCCCCCAGAGGGGGAGGTCTTGGTTTGACAACCTCCTACAGGACGCTCCTACAGGGCGACGGTGCCGCTGATCGCGGGCTGCATCGGGTCGCAGATGTATCGAATCCTGGGCAGCGTGATGTTGGCTGTTGTGTAGCTGGCGACGATTGGGTACACGGGCCGAAGCTCGGGTGCTTCCCAGAAGTCGCTGTCGAAGGCGTCGATCTGGGCGACGCCGCGGTCGGCTCGGCTGACCTCGAACTCAGGGTCGACCTGGATCAGCCATGGCCTGGTCTCGCCGTCGCGCTCGATATTGGCTACGTGCATCCCCGCCGTGTAGAGCAGGTCGGCGTTGCCGATCGGGACCGGGTCGATGAGCTGCGCCGAGAGCACGGTCACATTGCCGTCGTTGACTTCGATTGATTGGCGATCATAGCGCTGACGCAGGACCGGCTCGCCGATGGTGATCGGGAATCCCCAACGCTCGGTGAGCGCGGTTGCCGCTTCGCCTGCGGTGCAGACGGCGCGAGTTGGCAGTCCTCGCGGACGGACGGCGGCACGGCAGCCGACGCGGACGATGGCGATCGTGAACGCGCCCAAAGGTCCATCTTCTGCACGCATCCCGATGACGTGCATCGTTGGAGGGATGGTCGGGTGCAGTGCGGGTGGAATCAAATCCGCCATGACCGAGTCATCGATCTCGTAGATGACCTGAAGCACCTTGACATTGGGCAAGGTCAATGCTTCGGTATCGAGCGAGGCCATTGTCGGTGCGTATTGGGTCAGTAGACCGGGGTCGGCATTGCCATTGATCGGCATCTGCGGCCTTTCGTTTTGGAGGTGGCGGCCAGGCGCTTACTAGCGCTTGGGGGCGCTGAGTGACCGTTCTGCTAGTCGCCGGCTGCAGGTGCCCCGGCGAGCTCGCGCGTCGGTACGGTGGTTGCCGGCTTGTCGTCGGTGAAGTGTGGCATGACCTCCTCGGCGAACAGGCGGAGGCTGTCGAGCACCTGCTCTTGGGGGATGGTCTCCAGCGCGTTGAGCAGGAAGTTGATCTGGTCGACGCCGCAGGCTTCCCACTTCTTGATCTCTTCGACCAAGCGGTCGGGATTGCCGATGCAGACGCCCTCGGGCGCGGACGCGCCCTCGCCGGGGGTTTGCTCGGCTTGCGCACGACTGGCCGCGAGCAGACCGGGGTTGGGGTAGCTGCGAGTCGGATGGACTTCGCGGACGGGCAGCAACTGCGCGGCGAGGTAACCGAACGAGCCGGTCAGCCGGCTGCCGGTCTTGATGCCGGTCTCGTTGTCGGGGTGGCAGTAGAGGAAGTTGACCGTGGCGACGCGTTCGTTGACGAATGCGCCGACCGGTTCGCAATCGGCGATGATTCGACGGTATCGCTGGACCTTCTGCTCCTGCTCGGCGAAGCCGCCGAAGGTAAGGCCGAGCGAGCCCATGCCGCGCTCGGCGGCGTCGACCTCGGTGCCGGGCGAGGAGACGGCGACCCACATCGGCGGGTGCGGCTTCTGGTAGGGCTTGGGCAGGACGGCGCGGGTCGGCATCTTGAAGGCGCGGCCCTCGTAGCCGAAGCGCTCGTTGGTCCACATCTGGGGGATCGTGCGGGTGTACTCGTCCCAGGTTTCCTTGGTCTCGTCGGGGTTGGCGTCCATGCCGCCCAACTCGGTCCAGGTGGCGGAGCGACCGGTGCCGAACTCAAGCCGGCCGTCGGAGAGGATGTCGAGCACCGCGGCGCGCTCGGCGGCGCGGATCGGGTGGTTGAACTGGGGCACGCAGACGACGATGCCGTGTCCGACACGGATCTGCTTGGTCTGCATCGCGCAGGCGGTCAGGAACAGCTCGGGCGCTGAGCAGTGCGAGTACTCCTCGAGGAAGTGGTGCTCCACCGCCCAGACGGAGTGGAAGCCAAGTTCGTCAGCAAGCCTGACCTGCTCGAGGCAGCGGTGATAGACCGTGTGCTCGATGTTGTTCTCCCAGGGTCGGGGAACGGAGATTTCGTAGAAGATGCCGAATTTCATGGCGTACGTCCTCGCTGAGGCTGGTTCATGGAGATGGTAACGGACGGCCCGGGGCTGTTTTGATAGCGGCTCCTTTCCCCGTGCCGGCTGCCTGCCGGGACTTGGTCAGGCAATCGGGGGAGTTTTCCGAGCGAATTGCGCGCATCTGGCTCTGTGGGCTGAGCATTTGCGCTACAGGTGGTCAGGAAAGTCCAGATTTGTCCAGATTCAGGCAGATACGGCCAGATGCTCCGAGTGTTTTTTGGGAAATCGCTGCGAAATTCTCGGTGATGTCGGATGGGTTGGGTGAGGGTCATGGCGTTGTCTTGGTTGGTCGGTGGGTGTTGATCAATGCTCATTGTATACGAACTGACGTTCTGTACGGGCGGTCCTGCTTGAGACGAGCGCAACCGCTCGCTGGGCGTCATGCGGATGACAGCTCTGCAAACACCGACCTCAGCCGGGTGCAAGCCTGATGTGACCAGACCCTACCCGGCAACTCAGGTGTGTGAGGGAGGCACATTGCCAACATCTGAGAAGTTGGTGATGGCGACTTCGCCCTCAGGGAACTCGGCCACAACCTTCAGGCGACCGCCGACGGCTTCGATGTAGTGGCGCAGGCTGGAGACGTAGACATCGGCACGCTGCTCCAGCTTGGCGACGGCAGGCTGGTTGACGTTCAGCTTCTCTGCTAAGTCCTGTTGGGTCAGTTCTCGCGCTCGACGAAGCTCGTGCAGCCGCATCTCGCGCAGCAGTTGATCCGTGCCATCCTTGACCCGCTTCCGTCGCGCGGGGGACCAGTCACGGGTCAAGTCGCTGAAGGGGCGGTGTCCAGTCATGGGATCAGTCCTTCCTGACGCAACCAATCCGGTTACTTGCCGTGGAGGTCACCGTCAACGGGTACATACCCATCGTAGAGTCGTTGGTCGCCAGTAATCTCGCCCCAAACCAGAAGGTTGCAAGCTCGCCAGCCTTTCTCCGACACTCGCCTATCATCGAACTATGGTCTTGGACGAACTGCACGAGCTGATCGAAACGCTGCGGAGTCGGATTGACCTGCATGCCGCCGAGCTTCAGAAGAGCGAGGCGCTGACTCGCTACTCACTGGTCGACCCGTTGCTGCGCTCACTCAACTGGGACACTGCGGACCCGTCGCAGGTGGTCCCGGAATATTCGGTTTCCAGCTCTGTGAAAAGCGTCAAGTTTGCCGACTACGCCTTGCTGGGTTCAAACGGCCAACCAAGGATCATTGTCGAGGTGAAAAGCCTGCAATCACCACTCCAAGACGCAGCCCTGCAAGCTCTGGGGTACTGCAATGAGAATGGTTTTCGTTACTTCGCTGTAACCGACGGACGGTTCTGGCGGCTTTACGAGACGTTTCGCGCTGTTCCGCTCGATGAGAAGCTGGTGATCTCGCTGGATCTTAAGGCGCCGGTTGCCGAGACCTGCCTGAATGCACTTGCCCTATGGCGCCGCGCCGTTGAGACGGGAAGTATGAAGCTTGGCGCAACTCCGATCGTCGAATCATCTGAGACTCCGCCCACGACGACACAGCCAGTCAAGCCGGCTGTTCAGCCGTCCGAAGACGGATGGCAGCCACTTTCAGAATGCACTCCTGAACCCGGTGCAAAGCCAAGCGCAGTTCGCATGCCCTCCGGAGCAGAGATTGCGGCGATGTGGTGGGGGCCGTTCAACGAGGCGATCGTGCGCTGGCTCTCGGCAGAAGGTCACCTTACCGCAGCTCACTTGCCGATACGCAACTCCAACGGCAAATTTGTACTTACGTCGAAGTCTGATCCCGCGAAGGGGCCATCTGGACAGCCGCTAGGGAACTTACGCGCCTTTGAGCAATATTCGCTCAACCCAAACTTCAACGGCGCCGACAACGTGTCTCATGCTCGGTTGATCATCAAATCAGCCGGACAGAATCCAGCAGACTTCGCAGTGAAGATGCAATAGTCTCGTCCTGCGGCCAGGCGCGGGACCCCCTCAGCCTTCGGCAGCTCCCCCTGCAAGGGGGAGCGGGGAATGGGGATGCGCTTGACGTAGGTTCGCGGCAACCATGTGAACAGGCCCTAGGAATCCTCTGAACAACTGGTGTCGCAGGCCGAGCGGGGACCCCCCTTCAGCCTTCGGCAGCTTCCCCCGCAGAGGGGGGAAGCGAGGATTGGAGTTGTTCAGAGCGTTCCTATGTTCGCTGGCCGAACTCTCGGCTGGTGTCGACGATAGCGATGGCGGCGATTCCTCCCTCGGCGTCCATGACTTTTACTCCCTTGGTGGAGCGGCCGCACTGACGGAGTTGCTGGACCTCGGTGCGGAGGATTTTCCCTCCGGCGGAGATGACGACTAGTTCCTCGTCTCCCCTCACGACTCCCATGCCTACGACTGGGCCGGTTTCGTCGGAGACGCGGTGGCCGATCATGCCCTTGCCGCCTCGGCCCTTGGTCGTGTATTCCGCTTCGGGCGTGCGCTTGCCGAAGCCGCCGGTGGTGACCGTGAGAATCTCTGATCCTGGCTCGACGGTCTGTAGACCGATCAGGGTCTCTTGCTCGACGTTGATGCCTCGGACGCCGCCGCTGGTTCGGGAGGCTTCGCGCAGGGCGTTGACGGCGAAGCGCACGGTGCGACCGTTTGTAGCCGTGACGATGACATCGTCGCCGGCGTGGGCGAACGCCGCTTCTACGAGCTCGTCGTCATCGCGGAGGTTGAAGGCCAGCAGTCCGCTGCGGCGCACTTTGTTGAAGTTTGAGAGCCGCGTCTTCTTCACTTCTCCCTGGCGCGTACCGAGGATGATGTAGTCGTCGTCGAAGGATTCGACCGGGATGATCGTGGTGACCTTTTCGTCGAGTTGGAGCTCTACGACGTTGCGGACGGGGAGACCACGCCACTCTCGCGAACGGGATTCGACCTCGTGGGCTTGCAGACCGTAGACGCGGCCTCGCGAGGTGAAGAGGAGCAGATGGTCGTGGGTGTCGCAGGAGACCAGGCGGTGTGGGGCTTCGACGGTTGTCGTGCCGTTCTTGCGCTCGATGCCCTTGACGCCCTTACCGCCTCTCCGCTGCGAGCGGAAGGCGTCAACCGGCTGACGCTTGATGTAGCCGTGGCGGGTCAGGGTGACGACTGATGACTGGTGCGGGACCAGGTCGGCAGCGGAGAAGTTGTCAACCGACTTCTCGATGACACGAGTCTTGCGAGCCTCGCCGTAGGTCTCGACGAGCTCGTCCATGTCCTCTTCGATCAAGCTGTCAATCTTCTTCCCGTCGTCGAGCAACCCCTGTAGGTACTCGATCGTCGCGGTGAGTTCGTCGTACTCCTCCTGGAGCTTGGTCCGTTCGAGTTGAGCCAGACGGCGGAGCTGCATCTCCAGCACTGCTTGCGCCTGCCGTTGCGACAGGTCGAACGGGTCTTCTTGCAATCGTTCTCGGGCCGCCTCGGCTGACTCTGCCGCGCGGATGGCTGCGATGATCGCGTCGATCTGGTCGATCGCCTTGAGCAGGCCCTCAACGATGTGGTGACGATCTTGCGCCTTTTCGAGGTCGTACTCGGTTCGGCGAGTGATGATCGTTCGGCGATGGCGAATGAACTCACGCAGTAGTTGGAACAGTGTCAGGGTGCGCGGGCGGCTGTCGACGAGGGCAACGAAGTTGCCGCTGTACTGGACCTGTAGCGAAGTCGACTTGTAGAGCTGGGAGAGAATCGTTTGGACATGACCGTCGCGGGTCAGCTCGACGACCAGGCGCATGCCGTGGCGGTCGGACTCGTCGCGGAGGTCGCGGATGCCCTCGATCTTCTTGTCGCGGACTAATGCGGCGATCTGCTCAGTGATCCGTACCTTGTTTCCCTGGTAGGGAATCTCGGTGAAGACGATCTGGACTCGATTGCCAGCGGTGGTCTCTTCCAGGTGCTGTTGGGCGCGAACGGTGAATCCACCACGGCCGGTGCCATACATCCGGCGCAGGTCTTCACGATTGTCGCCGGCGAAGATGTTGCCGGCGGTGGGGAAGTCGGGGCCCTGGATGTGCTGCAGGATGTCGTCGAGGGTCGCGTTCTCGTTGTGGAGGATCGTCTTGACGGCGCCGGCCAGCTCGGCGAGGTTGTGGGGCGGGATGTCGCAGGCCATCGCGACGGCGATTCCGGCGGCGCCATTGAGTAGCAAGTTGGGCGCGCGACCGGGCAGTACGGTTGGTTCGTTCAGCGATTCATCGAAGTTTGGCGCGAAGTCGACCGTGTTCTTATCAAGGTCGGTAAGTAGCTCTTCCGCGATGCGTGAGAGTCGGGCTTCCGTATAACGCATGGCTGCGGGCGGGTCGTTGTCGATTGATCCAAAGTTGCCCTGTCCATCAACGAGTGGATGCCGCAGGGAGAAGTCCTGCGCCATACGTACCATGGCGTCATATACGGGTTGATCGGAATGCGGGTGATACTTACCAAGCACTTCGCCGACGATACGGGCGCACTTGCGGTGCGGCTGATTGGCCCGCATGCCGAGATCGTCCATTGCGTAGAGGATGCGCCGCTGGACGGGCTTGAGGCCGTCACGGGCGTCGGGCAGCGCTCGGGAGACGATGACGCTCATCGCGTAATCGAGGTACGAGGAACTCATCTCCTCGACGAGGGTACGCGTGTACTGATGTGGGATGGGTTGTTCAGTAACCAAGCGGCGGCTCCAGCATTCGTCTGATGGCGTCTATGTTATCACAATTCGCTCATACTTTCTTGCGCAATCGCGAGGCTTCCAGGCTCGCGCAGGACCTGTCGCCAAGCGACTGGGATCGGGTTCTGCTGAGCCTCGGAGAGGTCGATATCCGTCATCAATTGGCGGCTGTACGCGTTATGCCAAACCGTTGTCCCGTTGCGCTGGAGCAGGGAGTCGAACCACCAGGCGTAGACCGTCCCGGGACGGAGCAATGGGGGCTGAATTCGCAGGTGCTCGCCAAGTGCTTGCGAGCCGACCAGGGCGTAGCGGGAACCCTCGGTGGCGGAGATGACGTTGAGCTGCTCCGGGGTCAGCCACTGCAGCCAGGTGAGGCAGATTGCGCCTGGTCGAGCGGCGAGCGTGACCGGGATGTATCCCTTGCGCGACCGAATCGGGCAATATGCGACGTCGAAGTCACGGAGGATGGTCGGAATCGTCGGGACGCCTTGCAGATCGGCCGGCGTGCCGGACAGTTTGTCATGCAGCTGTCGGGGATAGCCGTTGCTGCCGACAGCGAGTACGGGGATGCGGCCCGATGTGTCGAGGTGGCTCCGCAGGGGCCAACTCTTGCCAACGCGGTAGAGGAAGGGTCCGCGATTGGGGCGATTGCGTGCGTCGGGATAGAGCGCGGGGACGTCGGCGAGGCTAGGCCAGGTACGAACCAGCGAGGGAATGGTCATGCAAACACGCTACCGGGGCTGATGCTGCTATCCGGGCGCAGCGGTAGGCTCACGGTCAGAGTCCGAGAGAGCGAGGGTTCGGCGATGATGCGATACCGGCGGCTGGGGCGGACAGGGTTGGTCGTCTCCGAGATCGGCTTGGGCGGCGGCGGGATTGGCCATGTCTGGGGCGAGACCACGGATGAGCAGATCGCGGAGACGATTGCGCTGGCGATGCGCGAGGGGATCAACTTCTACGACGTCGCGCCGACTTACGGCAATGGCGCGGCGGAGCGCAACCTCGGTCGCGCGTTGTTGGAAGCGAAAGAGCATCGCGGCGAGCAGATGTTGGTGGCGACCAAGGTGTCGCTGAGCGAGGACGATCTGGCCGACATTCCCGCGGCGGTGGAGCGCGGCATTCATGAATCGTTGGAACGGCTGCGGCGCGAGCGCATTGATGTCTTCCAGTTGCACAACACAATCACGCCGGAGCGCGGCCAGTACCGGCGCTCGATGAGCGTGGCGGACGCCATGCTGGCCGTCGAGACGCTGCATCGGCTGCAACAGGACGGGTTGACCCGGTTCGTCGGCGTTACGGGGATGGGCGACGCGTCGTCGGTGCGCCAGGTGGTGCGCGACGGCTCGCTGGACACGGTGCAGGTGTACTACAACCTGCTCAACGATTCGGCGGCTCGTCCGCTGCCTGCCGGTTCCTCGTTGCATGACCACGGGCAGCTCCTGACGCTGGCCGCAGAGTTGGGAATCGGAGTGATCGGTATCCGAAACCTGTCCGGCGGAGCCATTTCAGGGGCGCTTGATCGTGATGTTGACCCTAATTCCCTGGTCGCGCTCGATTATCAACGAGCAGACACGCTTCGATTCCTGGAAGCCGATGGCGTGCCGTTGTCGCAGTGGTCGGCGCGGTTTGCTCTGGAGCAGCCCGCTGTTTCGACCGTCGTTCCGGGCGTCAAACATGCGGCTGAACTGGCCGATCAGATTGCCGCCATCGACCTGCCGCCGATTGCGGCCGCCGATTCGGCGCGAATCGACGAGCAGCGAGCAACGGATTTCGGCGTTCGCCAGTCGAGCGACCTTGTGTTGTAGACGTTGAGCGAACGAAACGGGATAGATTCGCCTCCGAGGTCGACTGGTGGCGGGTCGGTTGTAGTCTTAGGCCTAAGAATCCTCTGAACAACTGGTGTCGCAGGCTGAGCGGGGACCCCCCTTCAGCCTTCGGCAGCTTCCCCCGCAGAGGGGGGAAGCGGGGATCGGAGTTGTTCAGAGCGTTCCGAAGTAACGAGCGCTGAGAGTGGTTGAGTGAACGAGACTGAAATTCCGGACATCGTGATCCGTCGCTTGCCGCTGTACGCGCGGGAGCTTGGGCTGTTGGCGGGCGAAGGGCGAGATTTCATCTCGTCGCAGGAGCTTGGGCAGCGGCTTGGCGTGACGCCGGCGCAGATTCGCAAGGATCTGTCCTACTTTGGCCGGTTCGGGAAGCGCGGTCGTGGCTATGAGGTGCTGGGCCTGAGGGAACGGCTGCGCAGCATCCTGGGCCTCAATGGCCGGGTCAAGGAGATGGTCTTGGTGGGAGTTGGTCAGTTGGGACGCGCGGTGCTGGGATACGGCGGTTTCCGTCGTGGCGGCTTTGAGGTGGTGCGCGTGTTTGATTCCGATCCGCAACAGATTGGCCGGAAGATCGACAATCACCGCGTTGACGATATTGCGAATCTGCCCGAGTACCTACGACGGACCCGCGTCTCGATGGGCATCGTCGCGGTGCCTGCCGATGCGGCGCCGTCGGTGATCGACACCCTGGTCGATGGCGGCGTGCGTGCGATTCTCAGCTACGCGCCGGTCCGCATGAACGTGCCACGCGGAGTGCGTCTGCGACAGATTGACCCGGTGATGGAGCTCGAGAGCATGGCGTACTACCTCGCGGCGCCGTTCGACGGTTATGTCGAGGATCATGAAGCCGACGTGCATGAATCCAACGTGGCTGCGAACTAATCGCACGGGTCGCACAGATCCCGTCGCCGATCAGCGCTGATCGGATCCGCTCAGCGCGCTTTCCTGAGCCAGCAGGTTCGGACCGACAATGTCGAGGTTGTCGAGCGCTTCGGCCGCGCCGAGGGCGACGGCGTCTTCTGCGTTGTCTGCGATAGTGATGGGAATTCCGATCTGATCGGCGAGATAGGCGTCGATTCCATTCAGGCGCGCCGCGGCTCCAGTGAGCAGCATGCCGCGGTCAATGATGTCGGAGGTGAGCTCCGGCGGGGTGCGTTCGAGGGTGCTGCGTGTGACCTCGACGAATGTCTGAAGGACTTGTTGAATCGCCGGGACGAGTTCGTTGGCCGTGATCGTGACGCTACGCGGCATGCCGCTGGACTGATCACGTCCACGAACCTCGGCGCGCAGCGGATCTTCGACTGGAACGGCTGAAGCGGATGCGAATTTGAGCTCTTCGGCGGTGGGTTCGCCGATCAGGAGGTTGTGACGTCGCTTGACGTGCTCCGCGATCACTTCGGTCACGACCTGGCCACCGGTTCGGGCCGATTCCCAGACAACGATGCCGTACATCGAGAGCACCGCGGCCTCGGAGCGACCCGCGCCCAGGTTGCCGATTAGCGCGCCGCGCGCGTCGCCCATTGGTACGCCTGCGCCGATGGCTGCTGCCAGTGGGTTGGCGATCAGATGCGCGGGCCGTCGAGCGCCGGCCTGTTCGGCGGCGTCGCGGACGGCTCGCTGCTCGACGTTGGTGACGCCTGCCGGTGTGGCGATCATGACTTCCGGACGAACGAGATTGAAGCGTCCCGTGACAAGCGACATGTAGTAGCGCAGCAGCGCCTCGACGATGCGATAGTCGTCGATCACGCCTTCGCGCATAGGATTGATCACGCTGACCGACTCGGGAGCGCGTCCGATCATGTTGGCGGCGTCGGTGCCCGCGGCGAGGACAAGGTTTTCGGCCGCCGAGAGCGTGACCACAGTCGGTTCGTCAATGACGATGCGACCGCCGCGTCCGGGGACGGCGATGCGAAGTCTGGAGGTTCCGAGATCGATGCCGAGTCGTTTGGTGAAGAACATGATCTCCGGTTGGCTCAAATCGGTTCGTTCAGCGTAATCAGTTGGTCAGTGTACTGGCGGTCGGGACCTGTTTAATTTCCGCTCCGAGTGCCCGGAGCTGTCCGACCAGGTCGGCGTAGGCGCGGGCGAGATGCTGGACACCGTAGACGCGGCTCTCGCCATCGGCGGCAAACGCTGCGACGACCAGAGCGGCGGTTGCGCGGATATCGCCACCGCGCACGACGGCCCCGGAGAGCTGGGATGGGCCCGTGATCTTGATGGCCGACATTGCGCCGCCGGCGATGATGTTGGCGCCGAACTTCCGTAACTCGTCGAGGTGCTGCATGCGATTCTCGAAGACCCGCTCATGCACGATCGACGTTCCCTCGACCTGCGTCAGCAGCGCGGTGATTGGGGCCTGGAGGTCGGTGGCGAAACCGGGATAGGGAAGCGCCTGCACATTTGTCGCGCATAGCTTGGCGCTTGGCTCTACGGCGAGATCGAGTTGGTCGTCGCTACGCTGCACTCGAACGCCGATCTCGGCCAGCTTGGATAGCAACGATTCGAGGTGCGCCGGTTGCACGCCTTGCAGACAGACCCGTCCCCGCGTGGCGGCAGCGGCGATCAGCAGCGTGCCGGTTTCGATGCGGTCGGGAATCAGTTCATGCGATGCGCCGGAGAGCTGATCGACGCCGTCGATGGTGATGGTGTGTTGTCCGGCGCCCGAAACCATCGCGCCCATGTCGTTGAGCATATCGGCGAGGCAGATGACCTCGGGCTCCATCGCCGCGTTGACGATGCGCGTACGTCCCGTCGCGAGGACGGCGGCGAGGAGCAGGTTTTCCGTTCCGAGGACGCTTGGATAGTCGAGCACGATGGTCGCGCCTCGCAACCCATTCGGCGCTGTTGCGGTGGTGCGTCCGCCGTTTGATTCGACATCTGCGCCGAGCGCGCGGAAGCCGGCAAGATGGACATCAAGCGGACGAGCGCCGATCACGTCGCCGCCGGGCGCGCCGCAGCTTGCTTCTCCGGTGCGGGCAAGCAATGGTCCCATGACGAGAAAGGAAGCCCGCAGTGCGGCTGCCAGGTCGTCGGGCGGAACGCCGCCGCAGGCGCCCGACGGCCGGACGATGACCTCGGTGTCGGCGAACTCAGTCTCAATACCGAGCGTCGCGAGGATGTCGCGAAAGCTATGCACGTCCTCGATGTCGGGAACGCGCCGGAGCCGTGACGGTTCGTCGGAAAGCAGCGCAGCCGCGAGACAGGGCAGGGCGGCATTCTTGGCGCCGTTGACGCGCACGACGCCGTCAAGCCGGCGCTGTCCGGTGATGCGCAGATGGGGCTCGGCGGCGGCGCTCATAGGGAGACTGTAGCTGTTGACCTGACCCGTGCCGAACCTCGGAAGAGTCAGGTTGATCCCGACCCATTGTTCAGGACGCCTTCAACGCGTTCAACGAACCGAGTCACGTCTCGGAGGTGCAACTCGACATCGCCCTTATCCATGAACCCCTCGTAGTAGTTGGAGTGCAGTTCGCCGGCCATGGCGAACTGCTTGCGCAACTCCTCGTCGCCGACCTCGCCAGCCAGACGGCGGGCGGCGCGGTAGAGCAAGCCATGACGGTCGTGGTCCCAACCACGCTCAGAGGCGGCCGCTTTGATCATCTGCGCGGCAGCACCCCAACCCTGTTCAGAGGCTTGGCGCAAGTCATCGAGTTGTAGTTCGGTCTCGGCCTGGGTCAGGAAGACGCGCCCCTGAGCCATGTATTCGGTCGCAGCCTGATTCACGGCAACCCCAATTCATACCGTCCAGAATACGTCGCTGGCTTTCGAGATGGATCACCACGCTTGGCCTAGCGGGACAATTCCCGGCCACTGCGGCGTCGGCGATGCTCGATCACGCGGAGACGCTGGAGTGAACGTCCGAGGGCGACCTGGGCGCGCGCGCGATCAGCGTCGCTGGCCTGCTCGAGGCGCTCGATGGCTCGTTGGCGGGCGGCTTCGGCGCGCTCGACATCGATCTCGGAGCCGTGTTCGGCAGCGTCGGCGAGGACGGTGACCTCGTCCGAGTGGACTTCGAGGAAGCCGCCGCTGACGAAGTATTCTTCAACATCGTTGCCGGTCTTGACGCGAAGCTCGCCGGGCGCCAGTGAGGTGATCAGGGGCGCGTGGTTCGGCAAGATACCGAGTTCGCCCAGCGAGCCGGGTGCGATGACCTCGTCGACATCTTCCTGGCGGAGCAGCCGGCGTTCGCCGGTGATGATCTCGAGTGTGAGCGGCATGCGCCCCCCTCTCAATCTCCCCCCAGAGGGGGGAGAGGCAAAGCAGCGCGTTAGGCGGCGTCCTCGGCGGCGATGCCGGCGCCCTTTTCGACAGCCTGCTCGATGGTGCCGACGTTGAAGAAGGCCTGCTCGGGCAGTCCGTCGTGCACGCCGTCGAGGATCTCCTTGAAGCCGCGCACGGTGTCGCGGACCGGGACGTACTGGCCGGGCAATCCGGTGAACTGCTCGGCGACGTAGAACGGCTGGGTCAGGTAGCGCTGGATGCGTCGCGCACGGGCGACGGTTTGCTTGTCTTCCTCGGAGAGTTCGTCAACACCGAGGATGGCGATGATGTCCTGGAGGTCCTTGAAGCGCTGGAGCACTTGCTGGACCTTGCGGGCGACATCGTAGTGCTCCTGGCCGACGATCTTGGGGTCGAGCGCTCGGCTGAACGAGGTCAGCGGGTCGACGGCGGGATAGAAGCCCTGCGAGGCGATGGCGCGTTCGAGCGCGACGACCGCGTCGAGGTGACCGAAGGTCGTCGCGACGCCGGGGTCGGTGTAATCGTCGGCAGGCACGTAGATGGCCTGGAACGACGTAATCGAACCCTTGTTGGTCGAAGTAATGCGCTCTTCCAGCTCGCCCATCTCGGTTGAGAGGGTGGGCTGATAGCCAACGGCTGAGGGCATGCGACCAAGCAACGCGGAGACTTCCTGCCCGGCGAGGGTGTAACGGTAGATGTTGTCGATGAAGAGGAGGACGTCCTGACCTTGTTCGTCACGGAAGTACTCGGCGAAGGTGAGGCCGGAGAGAGCGACGCGGAGTCGCACGCCGGGCGGTTCGTTCATCTGGCCGAAGACAAGCACCGTCTTCTCGAGCACGCCGGACTCGCGCATCTCGTGCCAGAGGTCATTGCCCTCGCGCGAGCGTTCGCCGACACCGGCGAAGACGGAGAACCCGCCGTGTTCGGTGGCGATGTTGCGGATCAGCTCCTGGATGACGACGGTCTTGCCCACGCCGGCTCCGCCGTATGCGCCAATCTTGCCACCGCGGGTGAAGGGGCAGATGAGGTCAACGACCTTGATGCCGGTTTCGAGGATGGTTGTTTCCGAGGCCTGCTCTTCGTAGGTCGGTGGCAGGCGGTGAATCGGTGAACGCAGGCCGTCGGCCGGCATGTCGCCGAGGCCGTCCAGCGGCTCTCCGAGGACGTTGAAGAGACGCCCCAGCGCGACTTCGCCGACGGGGACGGCGATTGCCTGGCCGAGGTCGGCGGCAATATCACCGCGCTTCATGCCATCAGTGGTGTCCATGGCGAGGCAACGGGCGCGGTTGTTGCCGAGGTGCTGCTGGACCTCGGTGACGACGGAGGCGCCGCTGCCCATCGTGATGGTCACGCCATTGAACAGCGAGGGCAAACTGTCGGGCGGAAATTCGACATCGACGACGGTGCCGATTACCTGGACTACTGAGCCATCAGCCATGTTGTTCTCCGATCTGCGGGCTGGTTAGACCGCACCGACCAAATTGGCCGGCTGTTCGGTCGTCCGGTCGGACAACCAAGTGAGTTTGAATTGTGTCAAATCGTCGACCTGCCAGTCGGAGGTCAGATTGAGATCGTTGGTCAGTTCACTGCGCACGAGCACGACGCGCATTCCGGCGGCGGCAGCGGACTCGACGCCGGCGGGGGCATCCTCAACGGCGATGCATTCGGCGGGTTCGAAGCCGAGTTTCTCGGCGGCCTTACGATAAATCTCAGGCGAAGGCTTGCCCTTCGAGACCTCGTCGCCGGCGGTGGTCTGTTCGAAGAACTCGCGCAGTCCGGCGCCGGTCAGTGCCGCCTCGACCCACTCTCGGTGAGATGAACTGGCGACGGCGATCGGAACACCGGCTTCACTGAGACGCTGGACCAGCTCGCGGGCTCCGTTGATCAGCGGGGCTCCGGCCTGGTATTGGACGAGGACATCGGCGTTGTAGCGCGCCTCGAATGCTTCGAACGGCATCGTGATTGGGTAGCGTTCGCAGAGGTCATCCCAGGTGCTGGTCAGCGTCGTGCCGAGGTAGCGGAAGTAGTCCTCGAGCGGGAAATCGACGCCCTGCTCGGCCAGGATCTGGCGTACGGCTTCGTAATGCAGCGGCTCGGAGTCAAGCAGCACGCCGTCCATGTCGAAGATCACCGCTGACGACCCTAACAACTTATCCGGCATGTGTTAACCCTTGAGCGCCTCGACGCCGCCGGTGATGTCGAGCAGTTCAGAGGTGATCTGCTCTTGGCGGGCCTTGTTGTAGACGAGTGTGAGGTCGGAGACCATGTCGTTCGCCGCATCAGTCGCGTTGCGCATCGCGACCATACGTGCCGATTGTTCGGAGGCGGCGGCTTCGAGCACGGCCTGGTAGACCAGCAGATCGACGTAGCGCGGGAGCAGATCGGCGAGCACGTCCTGCGGGGACGGCTCGAAGATGTACTGGCTCTCGCCGGAGCCATCGTCGTCCGAGCTTGCGGGCGGCTCGACTGGCAGGATCGGCACGGTGACCGGGACCTGCGTGACCGTATTGATGAACGATGCGTAGACGAGCAGGACCTGGTCGACGCGGCCTTCGGTGTAGTCGTCGATCGCGATGCGCGAGATCGGCTGCGTCTCGGCCAGGCCGGGGTAGTCGCCGAGCTCCTGGAAGCTGGCGCGGAAGTTGATGCCGAAGCGCTGGAAGTAGTCGCCGCCTTTGCGACCAACCGGGATCATCGAGAGTTCGCCGGAGCCTCCGGCCTGGGGCCCTAATACGATTTCGCCGGTGTGGCGTTCGAGGTTGGCGATCAGGCCGCCGCAGAGTCCACGGTCGGGTGTGATCAGGATGACGGCCGTCTCGTTGACCTCGCGCCGTTCGAGCAGCGGGTGCGCGGTGTCCGGGTCGCCGGCGACGGAGGAGAGGTGACCGAGCACGGCTTGCATCTTCTCGGCGTACGGTCGGGCCTGGAGCGCTCGCTCCTGCGCGCGACGCATCTTGGATGCAGCGACGAGCTGGATCGCGTTGGTGATTTTGGCCGTGTTCTCGACCGAGCGGATGCGTCGGCGGATTTCGCGGGTGTTGGCCATCGTCCCCTACTGCTCTCTGTTGCTCGCTGTCGTGGATTCCAGATTCGAGCGGTGGACCTAGAAGGGAACGGTGTCTTTGAACGTCTGCAGAGCGGAGCTCAGCGCTGACTGGTCTTCGTCGGACAGCTGACCCGAGTCGGCGATGCCGCCGAGCAGGTCGCGGTGCGAGGTGCTGAGGTATTCGCGGGCGCCGTTGGCAAAGTCGCCGACCTTGTTAACCGGCACGTCGTCGAGGATGCCGGCGTTGGCGGCGTAGAGCAACGCGACCTGGGTCGACATCGCCAGCGGCTGTTGCTCAGGTTGCACGAGCAGCGCGGAGAGTCGCTGGCCCCGCTCGAGCTGTCGGCGGGTGGCGGCGTCGAGGTCAGAAGTACCGAACTGAGCGAACGCCTGTAGCTCGCGGAACTGCGCCATGTCAATCCGCAGCTGACCGGCGACCGAGCGCATCGCGCGCCTCTGAGCGGAACCACCGACGCGTGAGACCGAGATACCGGCGTTGACCGCTGGTCGCTGACCGGCGTTGAAGAGGTCGGACTCGAGGAAGATCTGGCCGTCGGTGATCGAGATGACGTTGGTCGGGATGTATGCGGAAACGTCGCCGGCCTGGGTTTCGATGATCGGTAGCGCGGTGATTGAGCCGCCGCCGTTCTCGTCGGAGAGCTTGGCAGCGCGTTCGAGCAGTCGCGAGTGCAAGTAGAAGACGTCGCCGGGGTAGGCCTCGCGGCCGGGAGGTCGGCGCAGGAGCAGGGAGATCTGGCGGTAGGCCCAGGCGTGCTTGGAGAGGTCGTCGTAAATGATCAGGGCGTCCTGGCCGCGCTCCATGAAGTACTCGGCCATTGCGACGCCGGAGTAGGGGGCGAGGTATTGCAGCGCGGCAGATTCCGCGGCAGCGGCGTTGACCACGATGGTGTGGCCCATCGCGTCGTGCTCCTCGAGCGTGGCGACGACGTTGCTCACCTTGGCCTGCTTCTGGCCGATGGCGACGTAGATGCAGATCAGGTCTTGACCCTTTTGGTTGATGATCGTGTCGATGGCGATCGAGGACTTGCCGGTCTGGCGGTCGCCGATGATCAGCTCACGCTGCCCGCGGCCGATGGGAATCTGAGAGTCGATCGCGAGAATGCCCGTCTGGACGGGAGTGTCAACCGAGGCGCGCGTCACGACGTTGGGGGCGATGCGCTCGACCGGTCGGGTTTCAGTCGCGCCGAGCGGGCCTTTGCCGTCGATCGGGATGCCCAGGCCGTCAACGACGCGACCGATGAGTTGTTCACCGACGGGCACTTCGGCGACCGTGCCGGTGGAACGGACTTCGTCGCCCTCTTCGATCACTCGGAAGTCGCCCATGATCACGGCGCCGACGATTTCCTCTTCGAGGTTCAGCGCCATGCCCATGACCGGGTCGGATCCGTCCTTGGGGCGGAATTCGAGCAACTCGCCCGAAAGCGCGCCGGCGAGGCCGTAGATGCGGGCGATCCCATCGCCGCATTCGACGACAGTACCGACCTCGGCCGAGACGACCTGGCTCTCGAAGCCTTCGATCTGCTGCCGAATCAGTGCAGCGACTTCTTCTGGTCGGACAGCCATAATGCTGACTCCTTCGGTGTGCTTAGCCTTGCGCGAGTGATCGGCGCATGGTGGATAGCCGCGTACGGACGGATCCGTCGATGATGCGGTCGCCGATCTTGACGACCGCGCCGCCAATGATCGTGTTGTCGACTGCTTCGCTGAGCGAGACGGTCTCGGCGTTGGTGTAGCGGCGGACGGCGTCTTCAACGGCCGTGCGCGCGTCATCGGACAACGGCACCGCTGTCGTGACCGTCGCTTCGGCGATGCCGCGGACGCTGTTGAGTTGCTCGCGGAAGGCTTCGATGATCTGCGGCGCGAGGTTGGCGCGTCGCTTGCGAACGAGCAGCTTGGCGAAGTTACTCGCCGCGTTCTGCAGGTCGGGCAACGCGTTGTCCAGGACCTGCTCCTTCTGGACCTGCGGCACGCGGGTCGAGACGAGGAAGCCGTAGACGGTTGGCTCGTTGAACAGCTCGGCGATTTCGTCGAGATCGGACAGCCAGCGGTCGTGAGACGCGGTGTCGTGGGCGATGCCGAAGACGGCATCGGCGTATCGTCGTGCGGCGGGGTCGCTCAGCGCCACGATTCGCTCCTCGTCCTGCTCGTGCTCACTAGTGCTACCTAGTTCTGTTGGCTGGTCGACGACTCGGCCAGTACGTCCGAGATCAGTCGCTGGTGGTCGTCGGCGTCGAGCGATTGTCCAATGACACGCTCGGCGGCGGCGATCGCCATACCGGCGAATTCGTTGCGCAGTTGCTGCACTGCCCGGTCGCGTTCCTGCTCGATTTCGGAGCGGGCGCGTTCGATCAGTTGGTCGGCCTGGGCGACGGCGTTTTCACGCGCATCCGCTTCGATCCGCTGCCCGATTTCCTGCGCCTGCGCCACGAGTCGCTGGGCTTCGTCGCGGCCCAACTGGATTTCGGCTCGAGCTTCCGCTCGGGCTTCTTCCGCAGCTTCCTGGGCTCGCTCGGAGGCGGTCAAGCCTTCTTCAATCCGCTTGCGTCGCTCATCGAGGACGCGGCCGAGCGGCTTGTAGAGCAGGACGAACAGCAACGCGAACAGGATGCCGAAACTGACGAAGTGTGTGATCAGTCCGGCCAGATTAAGGCCTAGTGCGTCCATACCATCCTGCCAATCAGTCTGTTCAGTCTGCCATCTCCGTCAGCGAGCCACCCGTTTCGCCTCGTAAGTAAGGCGTTGCAAAGCGTCTCGCTGATCAGTCTGGCGTCTTCCAGCAGCAGCTAGAAGACGAAGCCGATCATAACGGCGACGACCAGCGAGTAAATCGCGATGGCCTCGGTGAACGCGATACCGAGGATCATGTTGGTCTGAATCACGGGAGCGGCGTCTGGGTTGCGACCGAGAGCCTCGAGGGCGCGGCCGGCCAACATGCCGATGCCGAGCGCGGGTCCGATGGCGCCAAGGCCCATGGCCAGTGCGGCGCCTACGTACTTCATCCCGTCGTCGCCGATCTGTGCAATCAGGTCGAGCATTCTGGTTCCTCTCCGTGCGGTCGATGTTGACCGCTCTGCACACTGGGTTGATTGAGGCGCATGCCCGTCCGGTTGCCCGGCCCGGGAGTCCGCCGCTCCGCGCTAGTGACCGGCCGCCTCGTCATGATGCTCGTCGTGGTCGCCCACGGCCGTGGACGCGAACACGAGGGTGAGCATGGCGAAGACGAACGCCTGGATGAAGCCGACGAACACTTCGAGACCGAAGAAGACCGTCGGCACCACAAAGGCGACCAGGAACATGGAGATAAAGAGCACGACTTCGCCGGCGAAGATGTTGCCGAAGAGTCGGAAGGTGAACGAGATGATGCGGCCGACCTCGGAGACGATTTCGAGGATGCCGACGAAGACGCCCATCGGACCCTTGACGATCGCGTGCGAGCCGACGCCGATGTACTTGCCGAAGTTCGCGCCGACGCCGACGCCGCGGATACCGAAGTACTGGACGGCGAGGAATGACCAGAGCGCGAGCGCCAGCGGCAGGTTCACGTCGGAGGCCAGTGAGCGGAAGATGGGGAAGATGTGGCCGACGGTGCCGGTAGTCTCGCCGTCTCCGTTAACGAAGCCCTTTTCATCCATGCGGACGATGAATCCGAGGTGGGCGGTGTTGACCGTCGTCGGCACTGCCATCGGCTCGTTGTCGCCGATCGCGATTTCGCATTCGATCAGGCAGAGCTGCGCGACGCTGCCGTCGGCCCCGGCTTCGATGATCAGCGGTTCGGCGAAGGCGTCGTAAGAGAAGTCGCGCGGCTCGTCAAAAAGCGTGCGCGGAGGAATGATCTTGAAACCGTCGCCGGAGAGAATCGGCCCAGTCGCTTTGACGAGCTCCGCGTCGCCGGCGACGATGGGCATGTTGAACATCATTGCGTATTCGAGCTCGTGGTGTCCTTCGTCTTCGATTCCGGCGTGCTTGAGTCGCTCCTCGATCGCGTGAACCAGGTCTTCGGCGTTGGTGCCGGAGGGAATTGGGTTGGTCGCGAACTCGCTTCGGACCGCGAACTCGGTCTCACGCAGGATGTGCTGACGAATGCTTGCGATCCTCTTGTCCGCGTCATCTTGCTCGTCAACCTCGAAGTGGATCGGCTCGAAGAACGCGTCTCTGAAGGCCACGTTGATGGCGCTGATCTCGGCGTCGGAGAGTTCCCGCTCGCCGCGCTCAAGATCTTCGACCACTTCCATGACTGAGACTTCCATCTCGTGGAGGTAGTGCTCGCGGTAGTTCTCGACGGGGCCGATGATGTTGTTCCAGGGGAACAGACCGAACCAGTTGCCGGCTAGCAGGAAGATGAAGATGGTGAAGACGAAGGGGAAGAACTTCTTGCCGTTGCGCTCGCCGCCGACCTGCTGGGCGATGCCGAGGAAGGCCTCGTAGATGGCCTCGACGAGGTTCTGGAAGCCGGATGGAACCATGGCCGCTTCGATGTCGCGCGTACGTCGGTAGATGACGAAGGCGGCGATGGCGAGCAGGACGATGACGACCCAGGCGGAGAGGATCGTGTTGGTGATTTGGTAGGAGCCGATCGAGATGATCGGTTCGGCGGCGAGAGCGATAACCGGCGCCGGGGCTCGCATCAGGAAGAACCCGAGAACGGTGAAGATGAGGGTCGCGATGATGATCAGGCGTGTTCGACTCACGCGCGCTCCTCCTCGTCCTGTTCATCGTCCGCCGGCGCCTCGTCTTGAGATGCGCGCCGTTGCTCTTGTTGATGCCGCGCCTGGGCGGCGTCCTGACGGTCTTTCGCCTGAGCGGCGTCCTGTTGTTGTTTCGCCTGAGCGGCGAACATATCTTGCAACATTCGGTACCCGCCCCAGCCGGCCGAAGCCAGTCCCAATGCGAGTCCGACCAGGGTGAGGGCAACGCCCGTACCCAGTTCACCGTCCAACAGGAATCCGCCGACTACGCCGAACACGATGCACGTCGCGACGTACCAGCCGATGCCCATGAGTTGCATGGCCGGTGGCCACTGTCTCATGGGGACTCCCCCTGTTGGAGCAATGCGAAGATTATCACAAAGTTCAGTTGCGACAAGATGCCGCCAGAACGAGCTGAGACCTTTTCGGGTCTGGTTCTCGATCTGTAGCGCGGATTACTCGAAGTCGTCCATGTCGAGCGACTCGATGAAATCGCGGAACGCGGACATCTTCTCGAGCTCTTCCGGCTTCACCGGCTCGGGCCGGCCTTCTTCGTCGGTGGCGACGAGACCTTCGTCGTCGAGCAGGACGCCGGCCTGGTCGATGACGGCGTCCTCGACGAAGATCGGCGCTTCGGCGCGGACGGCGAGGGCGATGGCGTCGGATGGACGTGCGTCGATTTCGACCTGCTCGTTGTTCACGTCGAGGTAGACACGGGCGAAATAGGTGTCGTTGCGGACCTCGGTGACGACGATCCTGGTCACATTGGCGCCGAGTTCCTTCATCACGTTGGTCATCAGGTCGTGGGTCATCGGGCGCTGGACGGAGACATTCTGCAAGCGGATCGCGATGGCGTCAGCCTCGGCGGCGCCGATGTAGATCGTGAGGTAGCGGTCCGCGTCCTTCTCCTTGAGCACCACAACACGGTTGTAGTTCATCAAGGAGACGCGAAGCGCTTCGATCGTGACTTCTTTCATGTCGCGTGCCCTCCCGGATGCGTCGTGCAGCGTCTGCCGTGTCAGATTAGCGTAGGCCGCGCGCTGGGGAACTAAGTCGCTGCTGCGCACGCTCTGTCATGCGTTCGTTGCCCGCTGTTCACTGTTCACTGTTCACTGAGGAGGCAACTTACTGTGGAGGCAAAGGCGGCGGCGGCGATGGGCCCTGTCGGCCCAGCCAGAGGGAACCAAGCGTGATGAGGAAGAGCCCGCCGCCCAGCACGAAGAGTCCCTGGCGCACGCCGGCTGCATCGGAGATGCCGCCGACCAACAACAGCGCCAGCATCGAGACGGCGTTGGCGAGCATCATTTGGGTTGAGAAGAGACGGCCACGCATCTCGGGCGGGGCGCGTTCCTGCAACAGGGTCTGGGCCGGCGCGTTGACCATGGCGTAGGCGAGGCCCAGTGGGAACGCCATGATCAGCGTCGCGGCGAGCAACCAGGCCTGCGTCGATCCAGAGGCGCGAAGGAAATCGAGGACGCCGAAGACGGTGACGATCACCGTGATCACGGCCAAACCGACTGATGCCATGGTCGTCATCCGCACGTGCCGACCGAGACGGGGTACAAAGGCCAGGGCCAGCAACGCGCCGAAGCCGGTTGGCCAGAAGACAAAGACGGCATCCTCCTCGGCTCGACCGAGCACGTCGTGGACGAACTGCGGCACCAGCACCGCAAACATGAACAGCATCATCACGCCGGAAATCAACTGGATCATCGCCAACGCAGTGAGCCGGTCGCGCCAGACGAGGTCGCTGGTTGCCCGGATGTCGCGCAGTGTCGAGGCGAAGGCGGCGCGGATTTGGCCAACGTCTTCGGAGACGCGATGCGGAATGCGATCGAACGGCGGTAGTGGCGGCAACAGTGCCAGCAACAGAGCAGAGCAGAACAGGGCGACGGCACTGAAGATGTAGGAAGCGTCAAAGCCGATCACCTTGAGCATGATCGGCGCCAACACGACAAGGCCGACCAGTTGCATCGAGGTTGCCGTGAACTGGAAGGCAGAGTTGGCCGAGAGCAACTGTGTTCGGGCGACGAATCGGGGCAGTGCCGCGGCGCCGGCGGGGAGGGCGAATTGCCCGGCCAAGGCGGTACCAAATGCCACGGCATAGACGGTGCCGACGGAAACATTGTCGGCCAGGAGCAGGAGCGCTGTGAGTCCAGCTCGAATGATGACGGCGACGATCAAGACCCTGCGCTTGTCAAGCCGGTCGAGCAGCACGCCGGCGATCGCACCGGTCGCCACTGGAGGTGCCGCGAGACAGATCACGAGCAAGGTCGAGGCGAAAGGGGAACCAGTCTGTTCGAGCACCCAGATCAGCAGGACGAACTGCAGGGCCGAGTTGATGATCAGCTGGATGCCGGTCGCCGACCAGAGCGCCAGGAACGGCCGGTTGCGAAAGAGATTGCCGACGGGCGGATCGGGATGCGTTGCCGAATCAGTCTCGGCGTCTGTGGTCACAAGGTCTCGCGCGCGGTGCGTGCGGCATTGGCCGCGGCTACCCGGCGTGCGGCATTGGCCGCAGCTACCCGGCGTGCGGCATTGACCGCAGATACCCGGCTAGCCGCGTTGACTGCGGCTTGCAGCTCGGATGCTGCTTCCCTGATGTCCTCCGCGCCGCCGGCGTAGATTACGGAACGTGACGCCGAGACCAACAGTCCCCGACCATTGGCGTCGACACCGACAGCGACCGAGGCCTCAAGGTCGCCGCCCTGTGCGCCAATCCCCGGGAGCAGAATCGGCATATCGGGGCAACGCGCTCGCACCTGCGCCAGTTCGTCCGGCCAGGTCGCGCCGACCACGAGGCCGAGGTTCTGATGATGCTGCTCGTTCCATTCGCGGGCGCGTTCGGCGACGGTCATATAGAGCGGCTCACCGTTCGCCATGTCGAGCGATTGCAAATCGGCAGCTCCGGGATTCGAGGTGCGGCAGAGAGCAAACGCGCCGCGGTCGGGACGATTGAGGAATGGCGCGACGCCGTCGCCGCCCAGGTAGGGGTTGATTGTCAGAGCGTCGGCGCCGAACCAGTCAAAGGCGGCCGTGGCGTAGGCCTCGGCCGTGTTGCCGATGTCGTTGCGCTTGGCGTCGAGGATTACGAATGCGCTCGGCGCGATGTCGCGAACGAGCGCGATCGTGTCCTTCAATGCTTGCCAGCCGACGCTGCCCGCCGCCTCGTAGAAGGCCGACTGCGGCTTGTATGCGCAGACGATGTCGGCCGTCGCCTCGATGACTCGAGTGTTGAAGTCCAGGATTTCTTCCGCCGGGGTCCGCGCCGGTTGCGGATCGAGCCCGACGCAGATCAGCGAGTCGGAGGCGTCCATCGCCGCAGCGAGACGTTCCGAAAATGATGCGGTTGACATGCCGCAATCGTATCTCGCAGTCGGCTCCGACGTAGGCTGCGGAGGTGTCACATCGGGAATCCCTAGAGGTTCAGGTTTACTTCCAACCACCGCCCGCTTCTGCGCTTCTGGGGACGTCGGTGATCGTCCTCGACATCTTCCGCGCCACCACGGTTCATGCCGCGTTGTTTGCCGGCGGCGCGGCTGCTGTGTATCCGGTCGCGGACTTTTCGGCTGGCGTCAACCTGCGCAACGCATTGGCGGGCAGCCGGTTGATCGGCGAGATCGGCGCGCTGCCACCGCCCGAGGCCGACTTTGGCAACTCTCCAACAGAGTTTGATTCGATGGACGTCAACGGCTGGACGGTCGTGCATGTGACCAGCAATGGCACACGCACGCTGGTGGGGTCGATGGAGGCTGAACTGGTGTTGTCGGGCTGCCTGCGCAACATGTCGGCGTCGCTGGATTATGTCCTCCAGCAACAGTCGTCGCGGATCGCCATTGTGTGCAGCGGCGACCATGGCGGGACGTCGCCGTCGGTTGAGGACTCGTTTGCCGCCGGCGCGTACGTCAACAGACTCCGGCGCGCCGTGCCTCAAGCTGAGCTTGGCGGTGGCGCGAGATTGGCGCTCAAGCTGTACCAGGCTTACGCACGCGCCCCGACTCGCGCCTTCGCCGATTCACCTCACGGGGATCACTTGCAGCGGCTGGGCTTCAAGGCCGACTTTGCGTTTGCGGGCGACATTGACGCCGATTCGACCGTCATTGCGATGGCAACCGACGAGTCAGGACGGCCCGTCCTTGAGCGCGTCCCAGCTTTGCTGCATTGAGTTCATCTCGGCCGTGCTGGGTTGATGATCGCCGTAGCGGAAGTTGCTGAACGCGGACGAGATGCGTTTGGGTGTCTGACTGTGATAGGCGCGCTCAAGTGCATCGGCGAATTGCAGTGGTGTGCGGTGGATCGCGCGGATCTGACCCTTGGTCTCAGCGTGCTTGAGCACGTCGAAATAGAGCTCGGCGATGGGCGCGTCGGCCGCGTGGGTGGCGCCGCCGCGCTGGAAACGGGAGCGCAGGCCGCGCAGGCCGGCGAGGAGGTCGCCCATCACGTCGGCCTCGGCCCAGAGTGATTCGCGGAGCTCTTCAACCCGAGCTTCTCGGTTGACGAAGCGGCGGAAGAGGTAGAACGCCAGCAGCGCGAAGACGAGGATGGCGCCGATGCCGCCAAAGACGCGAGCCAGGACAATGCCCGCCGTCGGGTCGGGCTCGGTCTGTTCTGTGCCCTCGGATTCCAACGGCCGGCCGATGCCTTCGCCGAGCTGCTCGATTACCTCCTGATTCGGTTGACCGATCAGCTCCTTGAGTTGACCGAAGATCCAGAACAGTGGCCAGAAGATGTAGGCGATTGTAGTGACGATGCCCTTCAGCACGACGCCGAGCACGTCCAACACCGGCTCGACGACGCCGGATCCCGCGATCAGACCCACGACTCCCGTCACCAGCAACAGGAAGATCGCGACCCCCAGAAGCAGCGCGATCAATGTGGCGGCGATCGACGCGCCGGTCTGCGCGGCGCCGAGTCCCTGCACTTGATCGGAGTTGGCCGCGTTCTTGAGCGCAATTGTGAGCAGGCAGACGACCACCCAGACGACTGCCAGCCCGCGCACGTGCGACTCGACGCCGGCATTATCTGCGAGCGGAAATGCGATGGCGATGAGCACGAGTCCGAAGACGGCATAGTTGGCGAACGAGCGCTCCGTCAGGTCGCTGCTGCCCAGCGAGACTCCGCGGAACCAGATCGGGATCAGCATCAACGCGGCGAAGAGTTGATCGATCTCGCCGGGAATGAATGTGCCGTCGTTGAGCATGACCTGTTCGCGCCAGACGAGGCTCGATGGCCGTCCCAACTCCAAGACCCAGGACATGTTCCAGATGCGGGCCGTTTCCGAGAGGTCGATGGAACCGATGACTTGCATGGCGATCAAGGTCGTGCCCAGGCCGAGCCAGAACCGCTTCTTCATCGAGAACTCGGGATTGCCCAGCCACCGTGAGACCAGGAATCCCACGACAACGGTTCCGCCAACCGCCCAAACCGACAGCGTTTCGCCGGCGTCATAGGCGATCAGACGCGGGATCAACTTGGCGAGCAGGATGAGCAGGATGATCTCGGAGAGGAGCAACGCGATCGTGTACGCGTGCTCGGTTCTTCGGCCTGCCGTCATGGCGCTGAAGGTCGTTGCCGCAGCGCTCACGAAGATCGATCCGGTCGAGACCAGGGATTGTTGGACCTCGAAGCGCTGGTCGCCGGCGCAGCGGGAACAATTGGAGCGGCCGGCGCGACAGCCGACATCGCCACCGGCTGTGGCGCCTCGTCAGTTCCATTTGATGACTCACCCGCGCCGACGAACGTGGGCACTTCGACGCCCTCGGTTGGCTCGGCCGGTCGCTGGCTGGCGTAGAGACGGTCGCTGCGCGCCCACGGTCCCGACTCGCCCACACGCTCGAAGTGCAGACCTTCCAGGGCTAGGCGAATGTCGTAGACCGGCGACTCGGCGAATGTCGACGGTGGGTCTTCGATGCCGACGTAGATCAAGGCGATCTGCGTGCCGTGGCGCTTGAGCCGGTGTAGCGACAACTCCAACGCAGGCGTCAGCAACGCGGTTACCAGCGCCAGCGTGGAGCCGTAGCCCAGGCGCTCTTCGCTGAGCATGTGTTCGATGCGGACCAGCGTGAATACGTCGGCCATCGCCAGCGCCTCGAGGATATGCGTCATCTGTCCCGGCGCGCGTGAGGGCGGGACGCGAATGGCAGTGTCGTGTCCGGGCCAGGTGCAGTTGGCGAGCAGACCGACCGGGACGCGCTCCCGTGACAGGTCGTTGGCCAAGGAAGCGGCAACCGACACGGCCCGCTCGAAGATGTCGCCGAAGAAGCCCTGCCAGGCGTGCGGCAAGGTGGATACGTTCAGGGCCACGATGGCCACCAGGTCGCTTGATGGGTCGTAGACCCGCGATTGCAGCGACTGACGCCTGGCGGTGGCCTTCCAGTCGACCTTCTTCATTGGGTCGCCGGGGCGGTAGTCGCGGATCGTTTGCAGTCGGGTGGGGTCCTCAAACAGTCGTTGGCCGCCGCGTCGTTCGCCCTGCGGTCGCATTTGCGGGATACCCAGCCGATCGAGGGAGAGCACCTCGGGATAGACCCACAGCGTGTTCTCAGCTTCGTCGGTGCGGTCGCGTCGATAGACGCCGAAGAGGTCTCCCGACTTGAGGTCGACGCGCGCCAGTTGGAAGTGCCCTCGCGTGAGCAACGGAATCTCGAACTTCCAGATCAGCCGTTCGTACCAGCGCATCGAGGTTGAGCGCACGACGACGCCTTCGTTGGGGTCGGATTCGTGCAGACGGCTAAACGGTTGGTTGGACGGCTCGAGGATTTCCGGCAGGTTGATTCGGACCTGAAGCGCCGTCAAGGGAAGGAGTTTGAGGTTTTCCAGCTTCAAGGTGAGTCCCAGAGACTCACCGACAAACGCGTGGGTTTGAGAGAGCTCGACGGCGGATTCCAGCCGATGCAGGGCATAGCGCGTCCAGATCCAGGCGGCCCAGCCGGCGACCAACACGGTCGCCGCCACGAGAGAGATAATGATCTCCCCGACGGACACGCCAATGACCACGACCAACACCGCAGCCGCCGGCCAGATGGCGCGGAGCAATCGGTTGTCGTGGCGAAAACCCCATTGGCCCGAGACGATCTTGTTCTCGAGATCGTCGCGGCGAGATGCAGCCTCGAGCTCGGCCAACATGCCGCCGCCGAGCCCCATACCGCCCATCATCGACATAGGCGAAACTCCTCGAGCACCTGTCGGGGTTAGCTGCCGGCAGCCGCTGCTTCGATCGGCACTGGAACGCGATTGAGCATCTGCTCGAGCAGCGATTCCGGCGTCGACGAGCGCAGTCTGGCGTCGGCGGAGAGCATCAGTCGGTGGGGAAGGACCACGCGGGCCATCTCCTGCACGTCGTCGGGCAGGACAAAGTCACGGCCTCGAATTGCGGCCAGTGCTCGGGTCGTGCGCAGCAGCGCCAGTGATGCTCGCGGCGAAGCGCCGAGTTCAAAGGCCTGTTCCCGTCGCGAGGCCTGCACAATCTCGACGATGTAGCCGCGCACGGTCTGGCTGACCCGTACGTCCTCGACGGTCTTGACCATCTGCCGGAGTTGCTCAGAGTCGACGACCGGGCTGAGTTCTTCCAGCGGTTGCGAGCGTTCGAATCGCTGCAAAATGGCATCTTCCTCCGCCGCGTCGGGATAGCCCATGCGCAAACGCAGGATGAACCGGTCAAGCTGCGCCTCGGGCAGCGGGAATGTGCCTTCAAGCTCGACCGGATTCTGGGTCGCAATGACGAGGAACGGACGCGGCATGGCCATCGTCACACCCTCGACCGTGAGCTGTCGCTCCTCCATGGCCTCAAGCAGCGCCGCCTGGGTTCTGGGTGAGGCTCGGTTGATCTCGTCGGCGAGCACGAGCTGGGCCAGCAGCGGTCCGGCGCGAAACTCGAACTCGCCCGACTTCTGGTTGTAGATGTTGACCCCGGTCACGTCGGACGGGAGTAGGTCGGGCGTGAACTGGATACGGCGGAACGAGCAGCCGATCGAGCGGGCAACGGACTTGGCCAGCATCGTCTTGCCCAGTCCGGGCACGTCGTCAAGCAGGATGTGGCCTTCGGAGAGGATGGCGGCGAGTGTGTAGTCCAACACCTGCTCGCGCCCAACGATCACACGACCCACATTCTCGCGTACGCGGGCGGCCGTTTCCGCGACGTCGGAGAGGGTGGGCGGCAGCATGCTTGTAGTCATTGGGCAAGGCTATCAGCAGGTCCGGCGAGGACATCGCGTGGTCGGCGAGTACCATCTGACCGACGCAGGTACAGCGAGGAGATTGCAATATGCGGGCGGAAATCATCAGCATCGGCACGGAAATCCTGATGGGCGAGATTCTCGACACCAACGCCCGCTACATGGCGCAGCGCCTGCCGGCGATGGGCATCGACCTGTACTACATGCACCAGATCGGCGACAACAAGGCGCGGCTCGTCGACCTGATCAAGACGGCCAAAGATCGCTCGGATGTCGTGCTGCTGACGGGCGGATTGGGTCCGACTGAGGACGACGTGACCCGTGACGCGATCGCGGAGTCGGTCGGCGAAGAAGCGTACGTGGTCCCCGAGCTGGAAGCGCACTTGCGCAACTTCTTTGAGCGGCGCGGCGGGCACATGCCCGAGCAGAACGTCAAGCAGGCCACGATCATCCCGTCAGGCGAGTCGGTGCCCAATCCTCGAGGCACTGCTCCAGGTTGGTGGGTCGACAAAGATGGAGCGATCATCGTCGCCATGCCGGGTCCACCGGCCGAGATGACCGGCATGTGGGAGAACGATGTCGCGCCGCGACTCAAGGCGCGCTCCGACGGTGGCGTTCTGATTTCGCGAACGCTAAAGACGACAGGTCTGGGCGAGTCGATGCTCGACGAACTGCTTGGCGACCTGCGGCATCAGCCCGACCCCACGGTTGGCGTCTATCACAAGGCAGATGGCGTCCACGTGCGCCTCGCCTCGAAGGCGCTGTACGAAGACATCGCCCGAGAGCGGATTGCGCCAGTTGAGCAGCAGATTCGGTCGATGCTTGGAGACGCCATCTGGGGCGCCGACGAGGACACGTTCCAGGAGGCGGTCGGTGGACTGCTCAACGATCGTGGGATGACGATCGCGGTGATGGAGTCCTGCACCGGTGGTCTGCTGGCCAGCACCATCACCGATGTGCCAGGCGCCAGCGGGTACTTCCGTGGCGGGCTGGTCTCGTACACGGCCGAAGCGAAGATTCAGTACGGCGTGGACGCAGCAGTGATCGACGAGCACGGAGTCGTCTCAAACGAGACTGCTGCCGCAATGGCCGGCGCGGTGCGACGACAGTTCGGCGCCGACATCGGCGTCGGGATCACCGGCGTCGCGGGTCCGGAGCCACATGGTGGTCAGCCAGTCGGGGCAGTCTGCCTGGCGGTCGAGACACCGGTCGAGAGCTACGCCACGGGCTACACATTTGCGCAGACCAGAGCGGCAATCAAGGCGCGGGCGGTGACGTCGGCGTTGACATTGATCAGACGGGCCGCACTGGATGAGCTGATGTCTGGCTCGTCGGGTGTGTATCGGCGGTTGTAGTCCCTCTCGAATGAATCAACGCAACAGCGATCCGGATGATCTTCCCTCAGAGGGCGGAGCAAGCTCTCTCGAAGTTGCTGCGTGGCATTTGCAGGCCCTATTGGCGGCGATCGGAAACTCTGACAGCAAGATCATGTTTCTGTCTGCTCTCAACACGGCAGGTATGAGTGCATTGGTAGGGGTGGCAATCGCGTCCAATCCGTCGCAGTGGTTGCTCGTCGCAGGACTGGCCATCTCAGGTTTGTCAGTGGCGATAGGTCTCGGTCGGCTCTGGGCAGCCGATGTGCGGCAATTTCCGACACCGGATGACGCATTGGAGTTTGCCCGCCATGCAGGAATAGACAGAGACGCGCTTATCTGGCGTCACTTCTTCGCTGTTCAGGAGGCAGTTGACCACGCAGATGCGTCG
The DNA here is from genome assembly GCA_965261715.1 of Dehalococcoidia bacterium. Classification (GTDB taxonomy): domain Bacteria; phylum Chloroflexota; class Dehalococcoidia; order Bin125; family Bin125; genus Bin125. Next base: position 253,611 of record OZ253471.1, on the reverse strand, counting down.
TTGCAGCGGAACACACAAGTCATGAGAGTCTTGCTGCTCGCAACACCTACCTCCCTATCGCTTGTGATCGCCACCGCGATGACAGCTATTCGTTGATTGTTGGAGTTAGAGGATTGTGCGTCCTGGCTTCGGGTGAGGCGGCATCTTCGCTGCCTTCGCCGCCCACCGACGCTCCATCTTGCTGGTCGGTCGGCCGACCCACCACCACAGCACCACTTCCACGGCATTCTTCAGCCAGGCGATCATCACTGCCTCCGACTCCCAGATTAACCGATTCAGCTCAGTTGAATCGTCATCTGGCCGTTGACCTGCAACTCCTTCGCCTCACCCCGGACGACGAGGGCGTCGATGTGGCCCGTGACTTCGGCCATGGCCTGCCAGATGCGCTGGTCGGGGAGGCGCTTGAACATGGTCGAGAGCAGCTCGTATGGCGTCATCGGGCCTTCAGCGAGGATGTCCCTCAGTTGGCCCTGGCGCTTGCGATGATGCCGCCGAACGTTCTCGATCTCTGATCCGACTTCGCTCGATGGCTCGCGGTGTCCGGGGTACAGATAGCTGACATCCAATTGTTCAACGCGGTCGAGCGAGTCGGCAAACGCGGGCAGGCTGCGGAAGCGCTCGGGCGGCTCGGCTGAGATGTCGAAGTGCCAACCGGGATTGGAGTTGAGACCGGGAATGACCTGGTCGCCGCTGAACAAAGCGCCGCTGTCGGGCTCGAAGAACACGCTATTGCCCGGGGTGTGACCGGGGGCCGAGATCAGGATCACTCTCCGATCACCGAGCCGGATTTCGGCGCCGTCTGACAACTCCTGATCGGCGCGAAACGGCGTGCCCCGAATCAGTCCCGGCCAGCGTTCGCGGCGCACGCCACCACCCGTGTTGTCGCCGGAGCGATAGGCCTGACGCATCTTCTCGCGCGCCTCGATGAAGCCGGTGATCCGTTCCTCCGGCACCCCGACGCGGCGCATGTAGTCGAAAACGTACTGCGTTTGGTAGCCGATGATGTTGCGTCCGTGAAGGAACGACTGCGACTCCAGCTCCGAGGCGACGACGGGCACACCCTCGGCCTGCCAGCGATGCGCCAGACCGCAATGATCGATGTGGGCGTGCGTGATGGCGACGTACTTGACGTCGCCTACACTCATGCCCGCGGCGTCCAGCTGAGCGGCGAGCGTCTCCCAGGCGCCGTCGTAATCGGGTCCGGCGTCGATCAGGATGACGCCGTCCGATGTCGGCAGCGCATAAGCCCAGTTGTCACCCAGCGCGATTGGCAGGACACCGTGCTCGGTGATCATCGAGTCGGACACGCGGCTAGGCCTGCGGCTGGTCAGGCTGTTGCGGTTCGTCGTCCTCTGGTTCGCTGCGTCGGGTTGTTGACTCCAGGCCTGGGATGTTCTTGATGCTGCCCACGATGTCGATACCAGTCAGCGATTCAATCACTTCCGGGACCTGCGCCACGGTGCGGGTAATGTCTTGAGTGAGCTTGCTAATGCCGCCACCGCCGTCGCCGCCACCGCCGAACATGACGATCCGGTCGGTGCGGGCGAGCGGCTGAGCAACGGCCTCGGCGACGGCTGGCAGGGTTTCCAACACCTGTTGGATGACCGCTGCCTCGCCGTATTCCTTCCATGCGGCCGCCTTGAGTTGCATCGCGGCTGCTTCGGCGGCGCCTGTCGCTTCGATCGCTGCCGCTTCCGCCTCACCGGTCAGCCGAATCACATCGGCCTGGGCCTCGCCCTGTCGACGTGTGGATTCCGCCTCACCGGTCGCCTGGGCAACGACGGAGTTGCGGTCGCCCTCTGCGATCGTTTCCAGGCGGTAGCGTTCGGCTTCGGCCGGCTTGCGGATGGTCGCCTCAAGCTCGCGTTCTCGCCGTTGGATTTCCTGCTGTTGCAGCTCAATCTGCTTGGCGCGCTCGACGATCTCGATCTCGACCTCTTCGCGCCGGATCTCCTGCATCGTCTTGGCCCGCTGAAGTTCATCGGCGAGTTCTGCTTCTGCCTGTCGCGCGTTGACCTCCTGGTCGTAAGCGGCCTTTTGGACGTTGAATCCTCGTGCTGATTCGGCGATCCGGGTTTCTGCCTCGTAGGTTGCGGCCTGCTGCGCGCGTTTGGCCTCAGCGGAACGGATGCCGGCATCTCGTTCAGCTTCTGCCTGACCGATGGTCGCGTCGCGACGGACTTCAGCGGTTCGACGGATACCCAGCGCGTCGAGATAGCCACCGTGGTCCTTGATGTCGCGGATCGTGAACGAGACGATCTCCATGCCCATGCCCGCGAGGTCGGGCGACGCCACGGTTCTCACCTGGGAAGCAAACTTTTCGCGGTCGCTGTAGATCTCCTCGACCGTCAGCGTGCCGAGAATGGCGCGCTGATGACCCTCGAGCGTCTGCAGGGGGACGTCCATCACTTCCAACTCAGTCTTGCCCAAGAACTGCTGGGCGGCGGTCCGGATCGCCTCTTCCGAACGGGCGACCTTGACCTGCGCCACGCCGTCAACAGACACGGCCACACCTTCGCCGGTGTAGACGTTCTCGGTCTTGACGTGCAGTGTCATCACACTCAATGGCAGGCGCTGAGCTCGATGAAAGAGTGGAACAACGAGCGTTCGTCCGCCGACAACCACCTTTGGTTCTTCGCCCCCACCTGAGCGGATCAGCGCTTCGTTTGGCCCGACAGTTTGAATGACTCCCATATCAGTGATCCCTTCGCTTTCCGATTATATGTGCCAGCGAGACCTGCGCCAGGCGATCACGCCAGGCGCTACGGGCCAGCCGCTGCGTAGCAGTGTCGGGCTCGACAACCTTCAGCACTTTGCCGGCGTAGACGCCGGTGACCACCACCGATGATCCCTCAGGAAGGTCATCGCCTTCGGTCATCGCCGTCCAATGTTCACCATCGACGACAATCTCGCCGCTTGGGTTGAGGATATCCACGACTGTCCCCACTTGGGCGATCAGCCGCCGTTCTTGCCTGGGAATGAATGCCTCGGCCTTTCCACCGCCGCGACCCAGGATCCAGAACATGGCGATCACTGACACCGTAACCGTCCCGAACACTGCCAGGAGCCAACGCGAGATTTCGAGCGGATCATCGAGCGCCGATGGCTCAGGAAAAATCTCACCGAACAGTAAGAATCCGGCAAGGATCCAGCAGATCACCGCGCCAAGCCCGGCCCAGCCGAAGCCGTCGAGCTGTGATTCCACCAGGAGGAGCAGAATCCCGGCGACGAGCAGGACGACGCCCGTGAAGTTGACCGGCAGCAACCCAATCCCGGCGAAGCCGAGCACCAGTCCCAGCACGCCGAGCACGCCTGGTCCGAAGTTGCCGGGGTCGCGGATCTCGAAGATCACGCCGTAGGTGCCGAGCAGAATTAGGGCGTAGGTCACATTCGGATTGGTGAGGATGTCGAGAAAACGTTCAAGCAGCGAACGTCCGACTTCGTCAACACGGGCGCCCGCTGTGGCCAAGTCCTTCGGTCCCTCGGTGGTGAGGATTGTGATGCCGTCAACCTTGTTGAGCAGAGAATCCAGATCCGAAGCGACGTAGTCGATCACGTTGAGGCTGAGCGCCTCGTCGGCGGTATAGGCCTTGGCTTCGAGGACGGTGCGCTCGATGGCGTCGTAGTCGCGGCCGCGCAGACTGGCAATGCTGCGGATCAGCGCGGTGATGTCCTCATCGACCTTCTTACGCAGCGTCGGCGGTAGGTCTTCGCCCGTACCCGTGACGGGCGCGGCAGCGCCGATGTTGGTCGCCGGCGCCATGGCAGCTATGTGCGCCGAGATCGTGACGATCGTCCCGGCCGACGCGGCCTGCGCCCCCGACGGCCAAACGTACGCGATCGTGGGAACCGGAGTGTTCAGCAACTGCTCGGCGAGGTTGCGCATCGACGAGATGTAGCCGCCGGGCGTATTGATCCGAATGACGACCGCCTCGGCATCTTGCGATTCCGCGTCGTTGAGCACTCGTTTCAAGTAGCGCTCTGTGATCGGCTCGATGGGACCGTCGATATCCATCACGAGGACTAGCGGCGGCTCGTCGTCTTGAGCCAGCGCGCCGCTGCCCAGCGTCAACGCCAGCGCAGCGAGTAGAAAGATCGCCCAGAGCCAGCGCACAGCGCACAATCCGTTCCGCTAGCCCGTTTCGCTAGCCCGTCTCTGCGCGGATGCTGTCGTGCAGGACTTGCAATTGCTCAATGATGGCGTCGATCGATCGCGCGCCGGCGACGAACACGCCAGTGACGTTGACGGCGGCCCAGCCGAAACCAGCTTCCTGCGCGGCGGCGGCGGTCGCGGCGACATCGGCGGAGCGGGCCCAGTAGTCGCGGGCCGACGGATCGCCCGCTCGCGGCGGGGTGGCGAGCTGACACTGGAAACCCAGCGACTCCGGGTCGCGGCCGGCGGCTTCCGCCTCCTGCTTCACGGTGTCGATCGCGCTGACTGCCGCGTCGCCGAGCAGTCCCGACGCCATCCAGCCGTCGCCGACTCGACCGGCGCGGCGCAGGGCGGCCTTCGATCCTCCACCAATCCAGATCGGGATATCGCCGCCATCCGTCGTCTGCAGCGGCTTGGGTTCCATCGCCATTGATTTGGAGACGAAATGCTGACCCTCGAAGTCGATCGAGGAATCGGTCCAGCAGGCCTTCATCAAGACGATCGCCTCATCCATCGCGGCGCCGCGGCTGCGGAAGTCCATGCCCAACGCTTCGTACTCCGACTCCTGCCAGCCGACGCCCACACCGACGCGGACGCGTCCACCTGAGAGGGTGTCGAGCGTGCTGAACTGCTTCGCAGTCAGCACCGGCTGTCGTTGCGGCAGGACCAACACCTCAGTGCCGAGTCCGACGCGCTCGGTCACGGCGGCGATGAATCCGAGCGTGACCAACGCCTCGAGGATCGGCATGTTGGCCGGATATGGCCCGGACTCTCGATCTGGGTGCGGATGACCCATCACGACGTGATCGAAGATGTCGATTTCGTCGTAGCCGATCTCCTCGATCGCCTGGGCCAGGCGCGTGATCTCGGCCGGGCCATTGCGGTGAACGACGGAAGGGAACTCAACGGTCAGTCGCATGTGAACAGCTCCTGCGGCTCTATTTCAAGTGTGCATCGGGCGGGCGTCGCTTGGGAACGCTACTCGGCGATTATGCTACCCCTGACGACTCGTCATCCAGAGCCATGATTCCGACTAATGGAGGCGCGCAATGCCCGAGATCACGATCAATGCCAACGGACCGATCCTCATTTCGGCTGAAGAACTGACGCTGAAGGCCAGCGACGGCTCCGACATCCCGCTGCCCAAGGGCCGCGCCGTGGCGCTCTGCCGCTGCGGACAGTCGGGCATGAAGCCGTTCTGCGACGGCTCGCACAAGTCCTGCGGCTTCGAGCACGACCCGTCGACGGCATAGCGACCTGTTCATGGGGACTTCCCTCCAAGTACGCCATCAGCTTTAGCTGTCGGCGTGATTTCGTAGGGGCGACCCTCGTGGTCGCCCTTGTTCGCGTGCAATGGAGGCGTTCCAGCGGAAGGCGACCACAAGGGTCGCCCCTACGCTGTTAACTGCCCGTGTCAGGACGGGCAGTCGTGAATACAAACGACGGCGGATCTGCCATGTCTCCTCACCTCGTCTTCAACTGGCTGCACGAGGCGGTCATCGGGATCGAGGTCTGGCAGTTCATCGGCCTCGGCGCGATGATGTTGATCATCGTCGTCGTCCACTTCCTGATCGTTTGGGCGCTGGCGACGGCGATCAAGCGCCGGACGCCGCCGGCTCGCCACGAATTCTGGCGCCACGAACTCTCGCGATTGCAGCGACCGCTGCTCTTGATGCTGGGAGCGATTACGCTCGCCATCGGCTTTCCCGTCCTCGACTTCGATTCCGATGTCGAACACATCGTCGAGATCTTTGCCAATTTCGCATCCACCTTTGCAGGCGTGCTAGTTGGCTTCCGCCTGGTCGACGCTGCTGCCGATTATTGGACGCAGATCGCGGAAGAGACCGACTCCAAGCTCGACGATCAGTTGGTTCCATTGGCGCGGACCGCGGGCAAGATCTTCGTCGGCGCGGTGGGCGCGATATTCATCCTGCAGAACCTCAACATCAACATCACCTCGCTGGTCGCAGGCCTCGGCATCGGCGGCGTCGCTGTCGCACTGGCTTCCCAGGACACGCTTAAGAATCTGCTCGGCGGCGCGACCATCCTGGCCGATAAGCCGTTCCAGGTTGGCGACTGGGTGATCGTCGGCGACATCGAGGGGACTGTTGAGCAGGTCGGATTTCGCTCGACGCGGATTCGCACATTCGCCGATTCGCTGATCACCGTGCCCAACGCGCGGATGACCGACACCGCGGTCAACAACATGGGACAGCGCACCTGGCGTCGCTATTACACGACCGTGGGCCTCGCGTATCACACCGATCCCGACCGGATTCAGGCGTTCGTCGAAGGCGTTCGCGCGATCGTCCGATCCTCAGAAGACATGCGGCATGACTACTACATCGTGGAGCTGCACAGCTTCGGCGACTCGGCGCTGAACATCATGGTCTACACGTTCATCCGCGCCTCGACCTGGAACGAGGAGCTGCGCACGCGGCACGTCTTCAACCTCGACATGATTCGCCTGGCCAACGAGCTGCAGATCGAATTCGCCTTCCCCACACAGACGCTGCACGTCGCCAGCCGGGTCGAGAGCGCGCAGGAGATTCCGCCCGTTCGGTCGCGCGACGATCTCGCCGAGACAGTGGAAGACTTCGCGCCCGAGGGTCAGGCCGGCCAGCGCGCCGACCATCCGATCACGGGCGGCTACGACAACGGCTAAGCCGCCGGCCGATCTGCACCCGCTGAAATCCTGGTCTCGGGCTGCTACTCCGCCGCGGCAGGAGTTTCCGTCTCGCGCGTACACACCGGTCGATCTGAAAATCCTATCCTCGCGTCGCTAAACAACGTCCCAAACCGGAAACGGCGTGGATCATGCTTGAACTCGCAGTCTTTCACAATGGCGCAGCCGACCTGCCGCTGACCACGACGCATGAAGGCGTGGTGGTCAATGACGGCGACCTGGAACAGGTCCAGGAGTCGGGACGCCGGATCATCGCCAATCAGGTGAGACAGGGAGTGCTCGCGGACCAGTTGGGCTTCAACTACTGGTTCATGACCGAGCATCACTTCCAGCCCGAGGGCGCGGAACTGTCCCCGGCGCCGCTACAGACCGAGACGGCGATCGCCGCCCTCACCTCGAGGATTCGGCTGGGTCAGATGGCCAACATCCTGCCCTGGTGGCATCCGATCCGGGTGGCCGAGTCGGCGGCGATGCTCGACGTGATCTCGGGCGGCCGACTCGAATTCGGCGTCGGACGCGGCTATCAGCCACGCGAGGCGGAGGTCCTGGGCGGCGTCATGGGCGCCACGATCCAGGACCAGGAGCGCAACCGCTCGTACTTTGAAGAGGCCTACGAGATCATCATGAAGGCCTGGACGGAGCCGTCATTCTCGTATCACGGCGAGTTCTACCACGTCCCGCCCTCGTACACGAAGTGGAACCACAAGCAGACGATCGCCTACTTCGAGCAGGAGCGCACCAAACACCCGGTGGAAGACGTGCTCAACCTGGGCGCACCGGATATGTACTCGATGGGCAGCCCGGTGCTGGCCTCGACGACGACCCTGCGCGAGATTTCGGTAATCCCGCAGCCGGTACAGAAGCCGCATCCGCAAGTCTGGCAACCGGTGACCTCGCCTCGTTCGATCAACTGGGCGGCGCAGCGCGGGGTGAACTGCTTCACGGTCCCGGAACCGACCTCGCGACTGGTCAACAACGTGCGGCGCTACTACGAATCGTCCGAGGCGGCGGGCTGGCCCGACCGGCTCGATCGCGGGCCGTTCAAGTTCGGCTGGGACTCGGAGAAGCGGCGCGGCTACGGCTGCTGCCGGTATATCCACCTGCTCGACCCGAACGACCCTGACGGCGACATGGAACGGTTCAAGCTCGGACTGGAGCTGCAATGGGACTACTACGGTCCCTTCGGCTTCGCCGCGGTCCTGGCCGAGGCCGATGAAGACCCGTATCCGCTCGACATGCGGGTGTCCGCCGACCTGCTGATCGACAAGCAGGTGGCGATCGTTGGTACACCCGATCAGGTAGTCGAACAGATCATGGCGGTCAAGGAAGGCGTCGGCTACGAGGACTTCCTGTTCACCACGTGGTTTGAGATTGGCGGCTACTCGCACGAGGAAACGGAGCACCAGATGCGCTGGTTCGCAGCCGACTGCATGCCGCAACTGGCCGAGGCCTGCGGGGGCATGGTGGTCAACCCGCCGGTCAACGCCGTCGCGCCCGATCTCGCCGCCGCCGCAGCGGCCGGCGACTGAGGCAAGAAGACTGAGGCCAGAAGACTGAGGCCCGAGGGCAGATACACGGCCAATCACAACGATCCGGCGAAGCAAGCACAACGAAGGAGACTCGCCATGGGAATCAAGATTCACGGTCTGCAACTGGGCGGCTTCCCCGTCCCGCTCGAGATGCTGTTCGACACCGGCGGCGAGAGAGAGACGCTGCGCCTGGACGATGGCGAAATCGTCAACGGGCTCTATCAGTGTCCATCGCTGTCGTACATCATCGAGCATCCCGACGCCGGGCTGATCGCCTTCGAGACAGGCGTTTCGACCAACTGGGGCGAAGAGTGGCTGTCGGATTGGACTGACCTCGTCGACCTCTCGGGGATCACGCCTGACGTCTGCCTGGACGCACAGCTAAACGCCAATGGCTGGGGTGTAGACGACTTTTCGCACGTGATCCAGGGTCACTTGCACGCCGACCACGCGGGCGGGCTGCGCATTTTCGAAGATGCCGGTGCGAACGTCGTCGTGCATGAGGACGAATGGCGCTACTGCGTGTCCAATGTCGCGGAGGCCGACGCCTTCTTCGTCCGCGCCGACTGGAACTTCGTCTCGCGCACACCGAAGATGCTGATGTACGGCGACCAGGAGATCTTCAAGGACCTCTGGACGATCTCGCTGCCCGGCCACACGCCTGGTCAGATGGGGTTGCTGATCCGGCTCGAGACGACCGGTTGGGTGCTGCTCACCTCCGACGCGATGTACTTCCACGACACAATCGGTGAACCATCGGCGACGTCGGTGATCAACATGCAGCCGGAGGACTGGCACAACTCAATCGCCAAAATCGCGCAGATCGCAGCCAACCACGACGCGTTCCTGCTACCGGGTCACGACACCGTCGGCTCGCAGTACACCGCAGGCGTAGCCGAGGCCAAGCGGATCAACTTCGCGCCTGGCGCTGTCTACGAGTAAGCAGACCTGACTTCGGACGGCCACAAGAGCGTGCACTAGCAATCCGATCTCCGTCATTCCCGCGCTCCGTCGCGGGAATCTCGCGGAGTGCTGCACCGACGCTCCAACCTGAGTAGTCCCGCTCGCCCCAAGCGCCCGGCCTGTTCCCGGCCTTCGTGTCGATTACGTCGAGATACCCGCGGCGGAGCGCGGGTATGACGGTGGCGTCAATTGGGCGACTATCCTCGATTCAACCTCACTCACAACTGAAATCCCAACTCAGGAGCATCCCCGTGAAGAACATGCGCATCGGCGTCCACATTGCACTACAGAACATTCAGATGATGAGCGCGCCCTCGCTGATCGACGGCATCGTCGCCGCCGACCGCGATGGGCTTGACACAGCCTGGCTGACGGTTGGCGGGCCGGCGCCCGATCCGTTCGTGGTCTTTGTCGGCGCGGCGCTCTCGGGGGCGGAGCGGATTACGTTCGGCACGTCGATTGTGCCGACCTACCCTCGCCACCCGATCTCGATGGTGCAGGGCGCGGCCTCGGTTGATCAGATTGCTCCGGGTCGAATGATCCTTGGGCTGGGTCCGTCGCACAAGCCTGCGATTGAAGGCACCTGGGGGATTCCCTTCCAGAAGCCGCTTTCGCACTTGCGCGAGTACGTGACCATCTGCCGCGCGCTGCTAGAAACCGGCGAGGTCAACCACGAGGGTGACCTGATCACGGCGCGCGCCACGCTGCCCGGTGGACCGACGCAGGTGACGACGATGATCTCGGCGCTGCGCGAGAAGGCGTGGTCGCTGTCGGGTGAGATCACGGCTGGAGGCATCTCCTGGATGTCGCCGCTGCCCTACATCCGCGATGTCGCGCTGCCGGCGCAACAGGCCGGCGCCGACCTGGCCGGCCGCGACCGTCCGCAGATGGTCGTGCATACGCCGATCATCCTGAGCGAGGACCAGGAAGCAATCCGCGCCGCCGCCAAGCGTCAGTTCGGCTTCTATCAGCGCCTGCCTTACTACTCGCAGATGCTCCAGGACGCCGGCTACGACGAGGCCGCCGGACGCGACTTCACCGACCGCATGGCCGACGCGCTGATCGTCAGCGGATCGGAATCGGAGGTCGGTGACAAGATCCGAGCAATGCGAAACGACTACGGAGTCGACGAATTGCTGGCCGCAATCGTCGTCCTGGTCGACGACGCAGAATCGCACATCGAGCGGACGCGCGCGTTCCTCGGGGAGTTGGCTCAGGCTGATTAGTTACAGGATGCTCGTACACACTTAGCAGTGGCACGCATATGCGGAGTGCGTAGTGTCTATCTTCGGCGATCTTTACATATCTTGGAAGTGGAGGAATATAGGTAAGGGCGTCAAGGACAACGAATACAAATTGAAGTGGGAGCAGGCAGAGTGGGAAACCTTCTTTGCGCCGGACGGCGTTGAGTTCCCTAATGGAGAAAAGCGCGGGCGTTGGGACCCATTTCGGTCAGAGGATCTCCTCTCGAAGGAACGAGAGACCGCGGACAGCAAACTAGGCGAGGCATCCGAGCTGGAGCACGATAATCGAGACAGCATTGAGGCCAAGGAGACTCTCAAGCGGGCAAGAGAGAATTTCTTCGCTGCGGACAGGGCACTAGCCGAGTTATACGCGGCAAGAGCTTATCACTTCGGAAGAATGCAGAATGCCAAAGTAAACTTAGAGGAAAAGCGCGACAACCTTACGGAGCGAAATGAAGCAAGGCATAGACTCCGTCGCCACTTGAGACTTAATCGTCGCGTGCCTCGTCTGCACTTACCTCGGCTGTCTCATGGGGAATAGTTGACGCTTTTCGGAATAGCTGCAACGGTAGCCTTCTCCATTCTTGGAGCCTGGCTCGCCAACGCCTTCTAGATGACAGATGCCCCCCAATAGTGACGCAATGTCACTCGACATACAGATTACCAACCTGACACTCGACCTACTGGCAGTTAGTGGTACTGCAAGCCGAAGGCCGGATTTCCAGGGTCGACAATCGTTTGCCCGGCTTCTGGCCCTCCATCCGAACAAGAGAGGCAATTCTATTCGGCTCAGGAAGAAACAGACCTGAACTGCGAACGTCGGGCGTTTGCTAGAGAAGGCAGACTACTCCAGTCGCCCGATCTCCACCGAGAACAGGAGGTACAACTGTATGTGAAACGGCGCAATCCTCGATAACCTAATCGCGGGAGACGCTCGTGACTGGTGACACGCTGCAAGAGTTTGACCGATTGGTCACTGCTGGTTTCAGCGAGGAACAGGCGCGTGCGTTGGTGGAGGTCGTTGGCGCTCCCGCTCGCACCGACCCAGAGGTCTTGGAGATTCTCCAACTCCTAGTTCGGGAGGTTGGTGAGGTCAAACAGCGCTTGAATATGATCGATGGCCGGTTGGATGGCGTGGATGGCCGTCTGGGTCTTCATGGCGGGGCTATCGAGACGATGTCAGTTGAGATTGCCGGAATGAGGCAGGGCATTGCAGATCTCAGCCGCGACTATCGAGCGATTCACGAGGATCAGAACGTGATTCGCGGGGATCTGCATGTCGTCGGTGAGCGGGTGAAGATGGAGGGGCGGGTGGCTCGGATGATTAATCTGGCGCTGATTGCGATTGGCGCGACCGCCGCGAGCCTGTTGGCGGTGTTTGCCCGCTAGACGGGTTGTCGGGGCTTCTGGCCTTCCATCAAGACGACGGGGGCGAGGCGGGCGGCGAAGAGCGGGCTGACTGCCGGGCTGGGGGCAGTTCTGGGTTGGGGCTGGTAGGGCTCTGGTTCGGGTGGTTGGTCGCCCGCGATGGCCGCCGCTGACGTGCCCGGCTCAGGTGGAGTGTGGCGTGTCCGCGCCCGCGACAGCGCCATCAGGACCGTCCCGACGACAACGACCAGGCCGACGATGAAGAGCGTCTGTCGGCCGCCGATGGCATCCGCGACGAGCCCCCAGACCGGCGCGAGGAGTCCCTGTATGCCGAAGGCCATGAAGATCCAGCTCATCACTCGCCCGAAGTATTCGGGACGGGTGTTGGTCATCATGATCGCCTGGTTGAGCAGCATCACGCCCGAGCGAGCACCGCCGGCGACACCGGAAACGATCAGCAGGATGGCGTAGGTCGGGGCGGCGGCAGTCATCCAGATGCCGCCCGCCAGAGCTGCGGCTGAGAGGAAGAGCAACGGCCAGGCGTAACGTCCACTGACCAGCCCGGCCAGAACGATGTTGATCGGCAACCCAGTGAGACCCCAGATCAGGGCGACGACCGTCGCTTCCTGCTCGGAGCGACCGAACTCCTGATTGAGCAGTCCGGGAATCAGTGTTTGCAGAGCGAAGCCGGTGACGACGATCAAGAGAAACAACAACCAGAGGCTGCGCAACTGAGGCCGGCTGGTGATGTAGCGCAGACCCGCCGCCATCTCGATGAATACGGCTTTGCGTTGGTCTTTCGGCGTAGCCGCGCCCGACCCGTGGATCATCAACGTCAGCGGCAGGACCACGACAAAGAGAGCTGCGACCAGCAGATAGAGAATGCCGGAATTCAAGCCCATCGAGAGCACGAGGACTGAAGCCATCATCGGACCGAGGACCGCCGCGATATTGATCGACATGTTTTGCAACGCCACCGCGTTGGGCAGTAGACGCGGTGGGACCAACTCGACGACCCAGGACTGACGCGCCGGTCCCATGAGCGAGAAGGTTGCGCCCATCAAGAAGGTGGAGGCGAACAGCATCGGGATCGTGATCCGGTCGGTCACGATCATGATGCCGGTGACGACGATGATCGCGCAGGGGATGATCTGACTGCCCAACACCAGTGGTTTCTTGGCATAGCGGTCGGCGATCACGCCACCAAACGGTCCGAACAGCAGCTGCGAGACCATCCCTGACTGGGCAATGCCGGAGGCGGCGTATGAGCCGGTGATCTCGTAGGCGACGATCGGCACCAGAATGAACGTGGTCATGAACGCGGTCGTCGCGAACAACGACCCTGACCAGAGCAGTCGATACTCGCGAACGCTGAGGGCGGCGAAGGTGACGCTGAGTCGGCCCATTCGCTGAGCCTAATCTCCGCTCAGCACTGGCGCGCGAGGCTTTTGCCCTTCCATCAGCACGACGGGGGCCAATCGGGCTGCGAAGAGGGGGCTGAAGGCCGGGCTTGGCGCGGCGGCTGGAATCGGTATTGGCCGCTCCGGCTCGGGCGGGACTTCTCCGGCCATCGCCGCCGCGGCGGTTCCTGATTCGATGGGCAGCCGACGGGTTCTGAGCCACGAGAGCGCCATCATGCCGGTGCCGACGAGCACCACCAGGCCGACGATGTACATCGTCTGGCGACCACCGATCGCGTCTGCGAGGCCTCCCCAGACCGGAGCAAGCATCGCTTGCAGACCAAAGGCGATCATCACCCAGGACATCACGCGGCCGAAGTATTCGGGTCTGGTGTTGGACATCAGGATCGATTGATTGACCAGCATCACACCGGAGCGTCCAGCGCCGGCGACGGCGCCAAGTCCGATCAACAAGGCAAACGTCGGGGCCCAACCGACCAGCCAGAGGCCGATGGCGAGCAAGACTCCCGTCGCGAACAGGGCCGGCCAGGCGAAGCGGCCGCTGACGAGTCCGGCGAGCGGGATGTTGATCAGCAGCGCCGAGATTCCGAAGATCGAGAAGACGATGATGGCGTCATTGGGGTCGCGCCCGAATTCGCGGTCGAGCAGGCCGGGAATCAGGGTCTGCATCGCGAATCCGCAGACGACGATCAACTGCCAGTACATCCAGAGCGAACGCAGACGCGGACGCCGGCGCAGATAGTGGAATCCGTCGGTCAGCTGCCGCATCGGCGACAACCGGCCGCCTTCCGGCGCGGGCGTCGCAGGTGTGTTCGGCAGCAGGGTCGTGAGCGGGATCACGACGACGAACAACGCAGCCACGAACAAGTAGAGATAGCCGGCGTCGAAGCCGAACAGGAAGACGGCGATCGAGCCCATGGTCGGGCCCAAGACCTGGGCAACGTTGATCGACATCTGTTGAAGCGCCACGCCGTTGGCCAGCAGACGCCGAGGCAGCAGATCCGTCATCCAAGCCTGGCGCGCCGGTCCCATCAGCGAGAACGTGGCGCCCATCATGAAGGTCGATACGAACAGGAACGGAATCGTGATCCGTCCGGTCACGATCAGAACCCCGGTCGCGACGATGATCACGCAGGGCACGATCTGTCCGGCGAGCACGAGCGGCTTCTTGCGGTAGCGGTCCGCGAAGACACCGCCCATCGGTCCCAGGATGAGCTGTGCGATCATGCCCATCTGGGCGATCCCGGAGGCCGCGTATGAGCCGGTGATCTGATAGGCGACGATCGGCACGAGCACGAACGTCGTCATAAAGGCGGTCGTGGCGAGCAGCGAGCCGAACCACAAGAGCCGGAATTGCGGGACGGCCAGAGCGGCGAAGGTGGGGCCCAGTCGATTCATTCAGTGAGCCTAATCGCCACTGGTCAGGCCGGTGACGGACGCGCGGGGCTTTTGGCCTTCCATGAGGACCACCGGCGCGACCTGTGCCGCAAACAGGGGGCTGAAGGCAGGACTGTGTGCCGGTATTGGAACGGGAATCGGTCCAGGTTCAGGCGGCGCGTCGTTGGCGACGGTCGCGGCGGCAGTGCCCACCTCAAGCGGTAACCCTCGCGTCCTGATCCAGCCGAACAGCATGAGCACCGTGCCGCCGACCACGATCACGCCGACCAGAAACAGTGTCTCGCGTCCGCCGATGATGTCGGCGAGGATGCCCCAGCCGGGCGCGACGATCGATTGCAGTCCAAACGCCATCAGCACAAACGACATCACCCGACCGAAGTACTCGGGGCGCGTGTTGGACAGCATGATCGACTGGTTGACCAGCATCACACCAGAGCGTCCGGCGCCCGCGATCGCGCTGACGATCAGCATCAGCCCATAGGTCGGCGCCCAGGCGACGACCCAGAGTCCAACTGCCATCAGCACGGCAGTGCCGAGCAGCAGCGGCCAGGCGTGACGGCCACCGACCATCCCTGCAAGCGGCACATTGATCGCGAGGGCAGAGATGCCGAAAATCGCGTTGATCAGCACCGCCTCGTCTGGCAAGCGATTGAATTCCTGATCGAGGATTCCTGGCATGAGGGTCTGGATGGAGAACCCACAGATCACGATTAGCAGCCAGAAGAGCCAGAGGATGCGCAGTCGCGGGTTGCGTCTGAGGTAGCCGAAGCCGTCGGCCAGCTCGCGGCGCGGTGAGCGTCGGACGACAACCTTTGGCGCCGTCTTGGGCAGCAGCAGGGTCAGTGGCACGGCGATGATGAAGAGCAGCGAAACGCCGAGGTAGACCGTGCCAGAGTTGACGCTGAAGGCAATCACGGCGATCGACGCCATGGTTGGTCCCAGGACCTGCGCCACGTTGATCCCCATTTGTTGGAGTGCGACAGCGTTGGGCACCAGCCGCTCGGGGACCAGTTCAGCAATCCACGACTGTCGGGCCGGGCCGGTGAGCGCGAAGGCGGCGCCGCTGAGCAATGTGGATGCAAACAACAGGGGGACCGTAATCAGGTCGGTGACGATCAGCGCACCGGTCACGGCGATCACTGCGACCGTCGCGAATTGTCCCCACAACACAACTGGCTTCTTGGGTAAGCGGTCGGCCAGGACTCCGCCGTAGGGCGTCAGGAACAGCATCCCGACGCCGTTGCCCATCGCCGCGATTCCCGAGGATGCGTAGGACCCGGTCAGCTGGTAGGCGACGATCGGCACGAGCACGAACGTGGTCATGAAGGCCGTGGTCGCCAGCGTCGAGGCGATCCACTGGAGGCGGAAATCTCGGACGGCGAGCGCGGCGAAGGTCGTGTTCATGCTGCTCATTGGACGAGGCTAGTCGCCGCCGAAGTGGGTCGTTGGGCGAACCTTCTGCGAGCTCGACCGGACGATTGTGGAGAGTCTCGCCGCGAATGCCGCGCTGGGAATCAGTGACCTCAGAGCAGATCTACGCTCGGCCGCCACGACCGCGGCGGGTGTTCCGGGTTCCAGGGGCAGGTGACGGGTGCGCAGCCATCCGAATGTCAGCAGCACCGTTGTGGCGGCAATAATCATTGCGACCCCGATCAATGTTTCGCGACCGCCGATTGTGTCTGCGCTCGCCCCCCAGATCGGAGCCAGCAGTGTCTGCGCGGCGAAGCCCAGGACCACGAATGACATGACTCGGCCGAAGTACTCGGGCCGCGTGTTGGTCATGATCAAGGCCTGATTGACCAACATCACTCCGGTCGTGGAGACCCCAACGAGGATCGCGACCAACATTAGGGCAAAGAAGGTCGGCGTCAGGGCGCCCATCACGAACACCACCGCCATCAGGAAGCCAAACCCGATCAACAAGGGCCAGGCTCGGGGTCCTGTGACCTTTCCGGCGAGCGGGACATTGGTAATCAGGGCGACCACGCCAACGACCAGGTAGAGCAGGAAGGTGTCACTGGCGTCGACGCCGAACTCGCGCTCGATGAAGCCGGGCAACAATGTCTGCGAGGCGAACCGGCAGATGGCGATCACCATCCAATAGCCCCAGAGGATGCGCAGGCGCGGGTTGGTGCGCAGGTAGCGGAAACCGGAACGCAACTCGCTGACCGCGGATCGCCGCTGAGCGGCGATCGTTGCCCGGGCATTGGGCAGTTTCGTCGTGAGCGGGATCGTGATCAGGAAGAACCCAGCTACAAGGAAGTAAATCTGACCCGTGCCGAACGCGAACAGTAACAACAGGATCGAGCCCAGCATGGGTCCGAGGACCTGGGCGATGTTCTGCGCCACCTGGGTCAGCGCGATGCCGTTACTTAGCAGGTTCCTGGGGACGAGCTCGCCCAACCAGGCCTGCCTCGCCGGGCCCATGAGTGCGAAGCCGATGCCCATCAGCAGACTGGAAAGGAAGAGCATCCAGATCGTCATCAGATCGGTGATGACCAGGATGCCCGTGCCCAGAATGATCAAACCGGGAATGATCTGACTGACCAGCACCATCGGTTTCTTGGCGTAGCGGTCGGCGATCACGCCGCCGATCGGTCCGAGCAGCAGCATCGAGAATCCGCTGCCCATCTGCGCGATGCCGGAGGCCGTGTAGGACCCCGTGATCTCGTAGGCCACGATCGGCACGAGCAGGAAGCTGGTCATGAAGGCGGTGGTGGAGAACAGAGTCCCGCCCCAGAGCAGTCGGAAGTTGCCGCCCGCGAATGCGGCGAGGGTGGTGCGCATTAGTCACCGCCCAGCGCTGGAGTCGGGCGAGGTTTCTGCCCGTTGACCAACACGACCGGCGCGACCTGTGCAGCGAAGGCGGGGATCGGCCGACGTCGCACGCGGGGACTCGAATCGCGCGCGCCCTCCGAATCGGCGTCTGCCGCAGCCGTGCCGAGATCGAGCGGCAAATGCCTCGTGCGCAGCCAACCGACAGCCATAAATCCCGTCGCGATCACCGCGACGACTCCGACAATGACCAGCGCCTGGCGACCACCAAGCCATTCAGCCAGTCCGCCCCAAATCGGCGCCATGATCGACTGCATGCCGTAGCCGAGCATGATGAAGGACATGACGCGTCCGAAGTACTCGGAGCGCGAGTTGGTCATCATCAACGACATGTTGATCAACATCACGCCGGAGGTGGCCGCGCCGACGGGGATGGCGAGCAGGATCAGTGTGAACATGGTCGGGGCGGCGGCGAAGGCCCAGAGCGTCACGCCTGAGGCGAGGCCGAAGAACAACAGCAGCGGCCAGGCGAAGCGACCGTTCATCAATCCAGCGAGCGGAATGCTGACCAGCACCGATGCGATCCCGAAGGGCAGGAAGACGATGAACGCTTCCGAAGGAGCTCGCCCGAACTCGCGATCCAGGATCCCCGGCGTCAACGAGTTGATCGCGAATCCACAGACGACGATCACCATCCAGTAGAGCCAGAGCAGTCGCAGCCGGCGGTTCGACCGGAGGTAACTGAAGCCGTGCATGAGGTCGCCGAAGGCGGAGCGCCGCGGCGTGTCGCCGCTCTGGTTGGGCGCTACGGTCCAGGGCAGCCTCGTGGTCAGCGGAACGACGATCAGGAAGAATCCGGCTACGCCCAGGTAGAGCCAGCCCGACGGGATGTCGCCGGCGAAGACGAGGATCGCGCCCAGCATGGGTCCGAGCACACGCGCCATGTTTTGCGACATCTGCTGTAGCGCGACGCCGTTGGCGAGCAGCCGGCGGGGAATCAGCTCTCCCAGCCACGCCTGCCTGGCTGGACCCATCAGCGCGAAGCCGAAGCCCATTAGCAGCGTGGAGACGAAGAGGATTGGGATCGTGATCCTGCCGCTCACGATCAGAATGCCGGTGGCGACGATCAGCAGGGCCGGAAAGATCTGTCCGCCCAGGACGAGTGGTTTCTTGGGGTAACGGTCGGCGATCACGCCGCCAAGCGGACCGAGGAAGAACATCGCCAGCCCGCTGCCCATCTGGGCGAGCGTTGAGAGTGCGTAAGAGCCGGTGATCTCGTAGCCGACGATCGGCACGAGCAGGAAGGTGGTCATGAAGGCGGTCGTCGAGAGCAGCGACCCGCCCCAGAGATATCGGTAGTTGCGGTGCGCGAAGGAGTCGAAGGCGCCGCCCCACTTGCCGCTTGGCCTAGCAACCGAGTTGCTGCCTCTCGCACCGACCTGTCGGCTCATGAGCGTGCCTTCTGCGCCTCCATCAGCGCGACTGGAGCAAGCTGCGCGGAGAAGGCCGGTTGCGGGCGCCGTCCGTTGGTCAGCGGCTCGAGACGTGGGGTCGGTCGCTCAACGGACACGCCAGGACGGCGGCCCATGCTGGCTGCGGCGGTTCCCGGTTCGAGCGGCAGGTTGCGCGTGCGCAGCCAACCGACAGCCATCAGTACGGTCGCGACGGCGGCGATCAGGCCAATCAACGCAAAGGTCTGACGTCCGCCAATCGCGTCAGCGGTGAGGCCCCAGACCGGACCCAACAGCGATTGCAGACCGAATCCCATCATCACGAAGGACATCACCCGGCCGAAGTATTCGGGCTTGGTGTGGGACATCATGATCGACTGGTTGACCAGCATCACACCGGAGCGTCCCGCGCCGATGAACGAACCCAGCACGAGCAGCGCACCGTAGTTGGGCGCCAACGCGACGAGCCAGAATCCGACCGCGAGCATCAGTCCCATCGCCAACAGGGCCGGCCAGGCGCGCGGGCCGGAGACCATGCCGGCCAGGAGGATATTGATGGCCAGCGAAGCGACGCCGAAGATGATGTACGTCGGTCCGATATCGAACGGATTGCGGCCGAACTCGCGGTCCAGCATGCCCGGCAGCAGCGTCTGGAACGCGAACCCACACATCACCATGACGAGGAAGAATGCCCAGCAGATGCGCAGTCGGGGATTGCCCTTGAGATAGTCGAATCCGGCGCGCAGCTCGACGCCGAATGCGCGGCGCTCTTCCTTCGGCTTGGGTGCCGCGCCGCCTCTGATCGCGCCGGTCATCGGCACGACGATGACGAAGAATGAGGCGACCAGGAAGAACAGGTAGCTGGCCTGTTTGAGGCTCAGCTCGCCGTTGTCGCCGAGAAAGATAATCGCGATCGCCACGATGGTCGGGCCGATCACCTGACCGGTGTTCATCGACATTTGCTGGAGGGCAACCGCGTTGGCCAGCATGCGCCGGGGAACGATCTCGCCGGTCCAGGCCTGGCGGGCCGGGCCCATGAGGGAGAAGCCGGCGCCCATCATCAGCGTCGTCAGGAGCAGCAGTGTGACGCTGATCGTCTCGGTGTAGATCAGGACGCCCATGCCGGCGATCAGGAAGCCGGGCATGACCTGACCGACCATGACCATGGGCTTCTTGCGGTATCGGTCGGCGATCACGCCGCCGAGCGGTCCGAGCAGAGTCTGCGAGATGCCGGAGCCCATCGCCGCGACGCCGGCGGCGGCGTAGCTACCGGTGATCTGGTAGGCGACAGACGGGACCAGCAGGAACGCCGTCATGAACGCCGTCACGGAGAGTAGGGAGCCGCCCCACATGAAGCGGAAATCGCGCACGACGAACGCCGCGAACGTCTGTCTGATCTGTCTCATGCCCCAACATTCGTGTGGCGCTTCAGTGGCGCCGCGTCCTCACTCCAACCAAGGCACAGGCTAGGTCGCAGAAACAGTTAGCGCTACACGAAATAACTGGCCCCTGGTCGTGAAGCGACCTCCGACGCTTCGCTGTGTTGCGTGGCGCTCAGAGGGCGGAGTCGCTAGTCTGTGAAAAGCTTTGCATCGAGTCGCCGTGGCGTGCGCCGTTGGCGACTGTCCGTGATGCGAAGCTCTGTCTCATGGCAGAGACATCTAACGTATGCGCAACGAGCAGAACTGAAGAAGGAAGTGACCCATGGCTAATGTTCCGGGCGCGGAAAACGCTGAAGCAGCCGAAGCGGCTGACCCGTTTGCCGATAAGGAATGGAGCCCTAGCGAAGTTGCCTATAACGGCAAGATCATCAACGTCCACCTGGGCGAGGGCAACGTCGAGCGGGAAGACATTCCCGAGCAGATGTATAAGGACTACCTCGGCGGTTACGGCATTGGCGCTCGCCTGCTGTTCGACCGCATTCCCGCCGGCGCCGACCCGATGGGCCCGGACAACGTTCTTGGTCTACTCCCCGGTCTGCTGACCGGCACGCCGATCTTCGGCAACCGCTTCCAGGTGGTCTGCAAGTCGCCGTCGACCGGCGGCTGGGGCGACGCCAACTGCGGCGGCGACTTTGGCCCCTATCTGAAGTTCGCCGGCTGGGACGGCATCCTCTTCTACGGCCAGGCCGACAGTCCCGTCTACATCCTGATCGACGGCGACGACGTTTCGATCGAGGACGCCTCGGAATACTGGGGCATGGGCGCGATCGAGGTCGAGAACGCCTTCAAGGAGAAGTACGGCAAGAAGGCCTCTGTTGCCTGCATCGGCCCGTCCGGCGAGCAGCTCTCCTACCTCTCCGGCATCTGCAACGAGCACGGCCGCCTGGCTGCACGCTCGGGCGTCGGCGCGGTGATGGGCTCGAAGAAGGTCAAGGCCATCGTGGTCAAGGGCGCCCCGCGCGAGAACATGCTCTCGCAGGACACCGACATCCGCGCGCTGGCCCGCAAGTCGCGTGACGAATTCATCGCGCCGCTGCGCGACTTCTTCGCGACCTTCGGGACCACCGGCATCACCGCCGGTTCCGCCCACAATGGCGACTCGCCCGTCCGTAACTGGGGCGGCGTCGGCGTGGACGTGTTCCCGAACGTCGATCCGATCCAGGGACCGGTCGTCAACGCGACGCGGATGACCCACAACTACGACGAGCTCCAGATGACCGACCAAGGTCCGGTCGCGATGCGCAAGACCAGCAGCGGCGAGCTGCGCCCGAAGTCGGCCAAGAGCTACGGCTGCTGGCGCTGCCCGATGGCCTGTGGCGCCGAGTCGATCGAGTCTCCCTTCGGGGCCCCGGAGCTCGGCCTGGCCGAAACGGACCACGAGAACGGCGTCTTCAAGTACCCGATCAACACGCACCGCGCCGAGTACGAGACGATGGCCTCGTTCGGCACGATGAACCTGACGGCGAACCTGGACATGCTGCAGGCCGCCAACCACTGGTGCAACGAGTACGGCCTCGACACAATCGGCGCCGGCACGACGATCTCGTTCGCGATTGAGTGCTTCGAGAACGGTCTGATCGACCTCGAGGACACCGGCGGCGTCGAGCTCACCTGGAGCAACGACGACGGCATCATCGAGATGCTGCACCTGATCGGCAAGCGCGAAGGCTTCGGCGACCTGCTCGCCGACGGCATGAAGGTCGCGGCCGAGAAGATCGACGCCAAGAACGGCGACAGCCGCGCGCAGGAGTTCCGCACCGACGTCGGTGGTCAGGAACTGCCGATGCACGACTCGAAGCTGCAGCCGGAGTACTGGACGACCTACAAGCTCGACCCGACCCCGGCCCGGCACACGCAGTACGAGGGCAACTCGCGCTACGGCGGCCCCGAGTACCCGGCGGCGCCGCGCGACTTCAAGGACTACGAGAACCGCGGCGAGCACCACAAGGGCGCCTCGGAGTACATGCACATCTCGAACGCGACCGGTATGTGTCAGTTCATCATGATGGCCGCTCCGACCGATCGCTTCCCGCAGTGGATCAACGCCGTCACGGGCTGGAACCTGACCGGTGACGACCTGCAGCTGGCCGGCGAGCGGATCGCCAACCTGCGAATGGCCTTCACCGTTCGCGAGGGCGACAACCCGCGTCAGCGCTTCGCTCCGGCCCGCCTCTGGGGTGGCGAAGGCACCGTGCAGAAGACCGGCCCGCTGGCCGATGTCATTCTTGATGTCGAAACCCTCGAGACCGACTTCCTCAAGGCCTGCGGCTGGGACACCGAGTCCTGCCTGCCGAGCCGCGAGAAGCTCGAATCGATCGGCCTAGCCGACGTCGCCGACGCGCTCGCCGTCTAACGACGTAGATCGCGAAGCGACTTGCAGAGGGGGCGGACTTTGGTCCGCCCCTTTCTGTCACAGGAGATACCGCTCCCCCTGCTAAGGGGAACAGTCACGGACCGACTGAGGGGGACAGCCGTCACCTGTGTTGGAACGGACCCCCTCAGCCTTCGGCAGCTCCCCCTGCAAGGGGGAGCGGGAAAACACGGGAATCGACTCGCACGTGCGCAACCGACTCAGTGGCTTCGCCTCTCGCCTGCTGCTCATCCCGCTAGCCGGGATCGTCTTTGGCGCCGCGTTGGGCGCAGGGTTTCAGTGGGGCGCTCCCGAGAAGCAAGAGGTGGTGCGCGTCTACGAGAGTTCGCAGCAAGGCCGTGTCGGTAGCGACGGCGCGCCGGTCGGTGATTTGAGCGGGTTCGTGACTGAGCGTTCGGGCGACGCCTGGATTGTGCGAGTCGGCGACACGCTTCACACCATTCGATTCCGTAACGATTCCGTGATCGAAGCGATGGTCCCTATCTGGACGGACGGAGTGCAACCCGGCGATTACGTCGTGGTCGGGGGGACAGACGACAACGTCAATAGCTTCATCACCACGGGCATCGTGATCATTCCTGCCGCCGAGGCGCTCATCGGAGACGCCGCGGTGGAAGCCATCCTGGCGGACGCGAGCCAATGACACGCAGCATTCTTGGTTGGCTGATTGTCCTGGGCGCATTGGCCGGCGCTGGATTGGGCGGCTGGTTCGTCGGCTCGGACGTGGTGGCGACGCAACCAACGGCGGAGGACCTGGTGGTCGCCGAGTCCGTCGTGGCCGGGCGGCTGCAGATCGATATCGACGAAACCGCCCATCCCAATAGCAGCCTGGTCCTGGGCGGCAGTGGGTTCAGTCCGTTTGGCAATGCCGCAGGCTTGCAGGGACGCCAGGTGCTGACGGGTCGGGTACTTTCCATCTCGGAAGGCAAGCTGATCATCGACTCCCCCACCGGCAGGTCGACCATCCAGCTGACCGATGAAACGACATTCCTGCTGCGTCTGCAGCGGGTCGATCCCCTGACCATCGGCGCCGGCGCCGCAGTCACGATCATCCTGGCCGAAGACGGCGAAACGGCCATCACGGCGATCGCCTTGCCCGCCAACTCGCGGCCGACGCTGAACACTCCGGATCCTCCTTCGTTCGGCGGGGGCGGCGGCTAACCTCCGCGCCGCTCAAACTCCGAACGGGCTGCGTCCAGCAACTGCTCGCGATCGGCGATCTCACCCTCAATCACGATGTGCTCTTCGCCCGCGCCGTCGAGGTACCAGCGGACGTTGCCCATCGTCTCGACGCGCCTGACACTGCGCAGTTCGTCCCACTCGATGGTCTGCTGCTCAAGCCCGGTATGCAGAGCGGTGACACCCTCTTCGTGGACCAGCACGGCAGTCGTCTGTCGCTGCCAGGTGATGAAGACAACCGGCAGCATGGCGCCGGTCACGACAAGGAAAAAGATGGCCGCGCCACCGGCCTCAGCGCTGCCGGTGACGAGCCAAATAATGCCGGCGACGATCACCGCCACCAGCGGGAAAACGAAGGTGGCGTTGTGATACCAGGAGGCCTGATAGGTGTGTGCGCTGCGGACGCCGTGAAAGCGCAGCAGCGCTTCGGCGTCCGAGCGTCTCAGACGCTCCACATCTATGTGGCGCAGGTCGTCAGCGCCCGAGGGGACGGCGTTGGCCTCCGGCATGGCTCACCACAAGACGTGCTTAAGCGTGCTCGAGGATCGCCGCAGCCGACGTCATCGCGCAGGTCCCGGGATTCTCCTCGGTCTGGAAGGCCTTGACCACGCCGCCCTCGACCAGCATCGCGAAGCGGGTGCAGCGGAAACCGAGGCCGAGACCACTGAGGTCGAGTCCGATGTCCATGGCGCGGGTGATGTCGCCCGAGCCGTCGGCAAGCATCGTGATGTGGTCTGCGCCGTGAGCGCCGTTCCAGGCCTGTAGGACGAAGATGTCGTTGGTCGACATGCAGATCGTCTGCTCGATGCCCGCCGCGGCGAGCTGATCGGCAGAGGTGGCGAATGTCGGCAGGTGGTCATTGGTGCAGGTCGGCGTAAAGGCGCCGGGCACGCCGAAGATCACGGTCTTCTTGTCGCCGACCAGCTCATTGACGCTGACCGGTCCCGGGCGTCCGCCGGACATCACGGTTCCCTTGGCGTCGGGCAGGGAGTCTCCAACTGAAATAGGCATGTGGTAGCTCCTCAGGGCTGAATCTTCAAGGTCACAATGCGCAGCTTAACGGCAGGTCTCGAAGCTACGGGTTAGGTTCCGATCAACGTCGAGGCCGGCGCATGTATCCGACAATCTCGCCGTAGCGATATGAGGCGGATGGGCTACGGCGCCGAATCAAATCTTGAAGATCGTGCTCAATGTCAACATCCGTGCCCAATTTGCTGGTCCAGCGGCCATTCGGCAGCTGTCTGGCGACGTGCGTGAACATCTCATCGATCCCGTAGAGCGCGATCTTTTCGAATTCAGCCTCAACAGCATCGCCGTCGCAGATTGCAAAGCCCAGCCTCTCAAACATCAGTTGAACGGTCCTGAGTGCATCATCGCGCGGAACATCGGCCAGCCAGTAAGCACCTAGCTCGTCGAACGGATCCCATCTCCGACCATCGTCAGCCAAAGCCCATGCAATGCAGTTATAGCGTTCGTCCTGGTCACTGGTCACCGCGTAGTCACGGCCTTCGAGGCCTGGCAGCATCAGTTCCAGTCGTTGACCACCGGGCATCTCCTAGTCCAGCCAGCCATGTTGCCGCCCCCATTTCAGCCATGCAGCGCGCATCTTCGGCACGTAGCCCCGCTCTTCCTCTTGGATCGGATTGGCCCCGGTGAGCAGTCGCAGGGCATAGAACCAATCGCCCTGGCCAGCGGCAAAATCATCAAGCATCCACGGAATCACACGCTCTCCCATGTCGACGATCTGCTGATGCTCTACATGCTGGACCGCTCGAGATCGAAAAGCGTAGCCACTCGTCTCTTCTTCCCACTTCTCCGCTAATCGCCGAAATTCCCGGTACAGATCATCGTCGGCCTCTGCCCGTTCGTTCTTCGTCCTCGGCGTCGCCATCGTGACCTCCCCGTGACTCCACACGATATCCCGCTCCGACCTAGACTGCGCGGACACGACAGTTGAAGCCGAGGAGTATTCGTTATGGCGATGGATCGACTCGAGGGACGCGTTGCATTGATCACGGGAGCAGGCTCAGGGATTGGGCAAGCTTCGGCGTTGCGGATGGCGTCGGAGGGGGCTGCGGTGATGTGCGCTGACATCAATGTCGACGGCGCGCAGACGACCGCCGCGCAGATTGCCGAGCATGGCGGTCGCTCCGCGACGATGGAGCTTGACGTGACATCGGAGGATGCGGTCAAGGATGCGCTCACGCAGACCATTGCCGTGCTAGGCGGACTGGACGTGCTGTTCAACAACGCCGGCATCGGTGGTAGTCAATATGGATGGGACCGCACGATCTCGGTCAATCTGAGCGGCGTCTACTACGGCACGTTCCATGGCGCCGCGATGCTGGCCGAGCGTGGCGGCGGGTCGATTATCAACACGGCCTCGATTGCCGGCCTCAACGGACTGCTGAGCAGCCCGTCAACGCGGGATATAGACTTGGAAGTCGAAGAAGGCGCCGGCGCCTATGTCGCTGCCAAGCATGGCGTGGTTGGCATCACCCGACAGTTCGCCGTGACCTATGGTCCGCGCGGCGTGCGAGTCAACGCCGTCTGCCCCGGTTACATTCACACGCCGATGACCGCGCAGATCCGGGACATGGAGGGCGCGGAGGAGTTCCTCGCCAGCCTGCATCCGATGGGACGGCTGGGCCAGCCGGAGGAGATTGCGGCGGCGGCGGCATTCCTCGCCTCCGACGATGCCAGCTTCGTCAACGGCGTCGCGCTGCCGGTCGACGGCGGCTACAACGCTCGATAGATCGCTAGGAGACTTATATGGCAATCGCAAACGTCAACGGCGTCAACCTCTACTACGAGGATGTCGGGATCGGCGATCCGATCATTTTCCAGCACGGCTATACCGCATCGCATGACGGCTGGTCGGGTGTTGTCGAGCGGATGAGCACGCAGTACCGGTGCATCGCGATGGACTGTCGCGGCGCTGGCGACTCGGCGCATCCCGATGACGGCTACACGATTGAGCAGCTCGCAGCCGATGTCGTGGGCATGGCTGACTACCTCGGGTTCGACCGCTTCCATTACGCCGGACAGAGTATGGGTGGATTGATCGGCTTCGAGCTTGGTTTGTCCTATCCCGATCGGCTGTTGAGTTTGTCCTTGTCTGCGCCCGCTCCGGCCGACGGGATCGAAATGCCGCAATCAATTCACGACATGATGCGTGAGCGTTGGGCGAACAAAGATCGCGATCTACTGATCCGCACGTCGCTAGCGGGCGTTCCTCGTGAATCGGCTCATGACGATGTGCCGGCGCAAGTGGACCGGCAGCTGTCCGTCTCGGAAGGTCACTACGACGGCTGCTGGGATGCGATGGTTGGCTATCACAAGGGTGATCGTCTCGGAGAGATTCAGACGCCGACGCTGCTGCTTGCAGGCGCTGCCGACGGGCTGCTGACATCCAATCTCAAGGACTTTGCTCGGCTTGGTAATGGGACGCTGCATGTGTTCAGTCGGGTTGGACACGGCGTGCCTCGCGAGGTGCCGTCCGCCTACGCCCGCGTGATGTCGGACTTCCTCGTGCATGGCGTGGTCAACGCGCAGACCCTGGCGAAGGCGGTCGCAGAAGCGGCGCGGCCATAGTGGGCGACTTGTGCAGGAACAGGTAGAGACCGGAGCGCTCGGGTAAGAATCTCGTGACGGGCAACCGGTCATGAATCTACGGTTCTACGTCGACCCCGAGACCGGCGCCCCTCACATTCATGCGCATAGTGTGGACGAACATGAGGTGGAGGAAGTGTTACGCTCGCCGACGGAGGATCGGCCAGGGCGATAGGCTTCAAGAGTCGCAATCGGCCGTACCGATAGGGGGCGCTACCTCCGAGTGATCTACACGCAAAACCAGGCGCCAAGCAGCGTATTCGTGATTACCGCTTACGAGCTGAAGGGCAAACCACTCAGGGCCTTTCGGCGACGGAATAGAAGGAAGGGCAGATGAAACGTACCGGCGCTAGTCTCCCCGCAGGTTGGGATGAAACAATGGTGCGCGACGTGATCGCTCACTACGATTCTCAGACCGAGGATGAGGCGGTTGTCGAAGACGAGGCGGCATTCGCCGACGACACCTACACGGTGATGTTGATTCCTCGCGACCTCGTGCCCGCCGTGCAGGCGCTGCTCTCGGAGTCCGCGCGCCCGATCCCGGACCCCTAGTGAACAGCCGCGTCGGGCATGGCGTGGACAACGCCAAGGCAGTCGCGGAGGCAGCTCAGGGATAATCGACATGCCCGAGCCGATTCGCAGTGCGGTGGTGGTCGGTGGCGGGAGCGCCGGATTTCTGGCCGCGCTGACGTTTCGCCGGATGCTGCCGCAGATCAAGCTGACCGTCGTGCATTCGCCGGATATCCCGATCATCGGCGTCGGCGAATCGACGACGCCCGCCGTGCCTGTGCATCTGCATGAGCACCTGGGAATCGACCGCAACGAGTTCCACAAGGAAGTGCGCCCAAGTTGGAAGCTGGGCCTGCGCTTTGAATGGGGCGCAAAAGATGTGCCGCATTTCAACTACACCTTCGACAAGTATCTCGACAGTCGGATCGAGGGATTGTCCAAGTGGAACGCCTTCTACTGCCTTCACGACATGCGGGATGCGAGCGCGTTCAATGCGATCATGGACCGCGACCGCTCGCCGGCGACGATCCGCAATGGTCGGCTCTCGCTCGATCCGCGCGCGACGTACCACATTCCAAATGCGTCGTTCATCGACTTCCTGGAGCTCAAGTCGGTGGCCTCAGGAGCGGAGCTGATCGCCGACGAGGTTGTTAATGTCGAGCGGAACGAATCCGGCGGCGTCAAATCGCTGAAGCTGGCCGGTGGTCGCGAGCTGGAGGCCGACCTGTTTGTCGATTGCTCCGGCTTCGGCTCGATTTTGCTGGGCGAAACGCTGGAGGAGCCGTACATCTCCTACCGCGACGCGCTCTATTGCGACCGTGCGGTGGTCGGATCATGGTCGCGGGCCGACTTCCCTGAGGACGACACAATTCGCCCCTACACGACCATGACGACGATGAAGCACGGCTGGTGCTGGCGGATTGATTTCGAGGACGTGGTCACGCGCGGCTACGTGTATTCGTCGCAGTTCTGCTCGGAGGCGGAAGCGGAGTACGAGTTGCGCGCGCTGCAGCCGCAGCTTGCCGGCGCGGACTTGCGCCTGCTCAAGTTCCCCAGCGGTCGGCGCGAGCGCTACATCGTCGAGAACGTCGTCGCCGTCGGCAACGCCTCGGGCTTCGTTGAGCCGCTGGAGGCGACCTCGCTGCACCTGATCATCGAGCAGCTCTACAACCTCACCTGGGCGCTGACCGACTCCGACCGCATACTCACTGATTCGCTGCGCATGCTGCTCAACGAGCGCTTCGCCTCAACCTGGGACGACGTGCGCGACTTCCTCGCGCTGCACTACAAGTACAACGAGCACCAGGACACGCCGTTCTGGCGTCACTGCCGGGCGGAATCGCCGCTGGGTCAGATCCAGGACATCGTCGACCATTACGCCGTCCTCGGTCCCTCCAGGTTGTTAGGGCGTCTGACGACAAACGCAACCATGTTCGGCTACAGCGGCTACGCATCGATGCTGCTCGGTCTGAGAGTGCCGACGTCGGTGAAGCCCGAGATGACACGCCGCGAGCGTGAGCGCTGGGACACCTACCGAAAATCCAACGCCGTTGCGGCTTCACAGACATTGAATATGAGGCAGGCGCTGAATCGGGCGTATCGGGGCTGATGGGGCTCAGGTTGCGAGCGGGCGCAGTCGTTCGACTAAGCGCTCAATGCGTTGGAGATTTGCACTGATGTCTTCTGCTTCAAGAAAGCCGTCGTAGAAGTTGGCGTGGAGTGTATTCGCCGCATTGAAGTGGTCGCGCATATCGCTCCGACCAGTCTCTTCAACCAGGCGGCGGATCGTCTGGTGCAACTGGCGATGACCATTGTGATTCCAACCCCGAGCTTCGGCGACTGCCTTGACCGCCTGCGCCGCCGCGCCCCATCCCTTCTCCGACGCTTGCAATAGGTCGTCGTCGGCCAGGTAGCCATGTGCCCTGACCAGAAACTCGGCGGCGGTCTCGATGTGGTATTCGGTGCTTGTGGTCATCGCGTCCAATATACCTGCGCTGGCCCCGGGTATGACGGAGCTGCTGGAGGGTGTGACGACTCGCGCTTCGTCGCGCGCCGCTCGGCTTGACACGGGGGGGGGGAACTAGCCTCCCACAAGTCGTCTGTACAGAGTTGCAAACCTGTTTCTCAATAGGCATACTTCTTCCTACGAAATGCCGAACATTTCTGGTCGGCGAAAAGATGGAGTCCACTGATGAGCGAGCGAAATTATTGGCAGCGGATGCGGCGTCGGTCGATGAGCCGGCGTTCTTTGTTGAAGGCCTCGGCGCGCGCTGGCGTCGGCGCGGCCGGTCTGGCGTTGGTCGGCTGCGGTGGCGACGACTTGTTCGGCGTGGATGACGACGACGACCAGCCGGCGGCGGCCCAGGCGGAGCAGCAGGACCAGCAACAACAGCAGGCGATGCAGCAGGAGCAGGCCGAACAGCAGGCCATGCAGGAGGATCAACAGCAGCAGACGGAACAGGAGGTTGCGCAGCAACAGGCGCAACAGCAGGCGGCCGCTGCAGCCGGCGGCCCACAGCGCGGTGGAATCCTTCAGCACAGCTGGTTCGAAGATCCCTCCGGTGGCTTTGACCCGCATATCGGTGTCAGCGGCGGCGACGCGCTCGGTTACTGGCAGCACATCTACGATCGTCTGATCGGCTTCGACAGCCAGGCGAGGGTCACGCCGATGCTGGCATCCAACATCGAGATCCCAGACGACCTGACGTACATCTTCACGATGCGTCCGGGCGCGATCTTCCATGATGACGTGCCGGTCGACGCCAACGCGGTGCAGCTCAACATGGAGCGCCTTCGCGACACAGAGGACCTGGCCGGTGGTTCCCGCAACCGTGGTGGGATCGCCAAGGCCGACCACTTTGAGGCGACCGACGAGTCCACATGGAGGATGGTCAACTCCGAGCCATTCGGCCCCACCCTGGTCTTCTTTCAGCAGTTCCCCGGCACCGGCCTGCTGATCTCGCCGGAACACTTCGACACAGCGATTACCAATCCTGTCGGCGCCGGACACCTGAGGCACGTCGTGCACGAGCCTGGCGAGCGTTGGGTGGGCGAACGCTGGGACGGCTACTGGGACAACGAAAACGTCCACCTGGACGGCTTCGTGCAGAACATCATTCCTGACCAGAACACCGCCCTCAACGCTTACCTCAACGGTGACATTGACATCTTCTTCCCAACCGGCGGGATCAACTCCGACTTCCGCGCAGACCTGGAAGCCGATGGCCGCCGGGTGATCCAGGGGACGGCGCAGACCTGGACGATGTCCTGGTTCAACCTCAACCCCAACGCCAATGAGGGGAGCAACATCTTCCGAGATCCGCGCCTGCGCCATGCATACAACAAGGCGCTCGACCGCAATGCGATCAACGACGTTGCCTGGGAAGGACTTGGGCAGCCAGCGCGAGCGAACGTGTCGGTCGAGAGCTGGGCGCTGCCCAAGGACAAGAACTATTACGGCGAGCAGGACCAGCAGATGGCGCACGAGTTGATGGATGCTGCCGGCTTCGGCGACGGGATCACGGGTGTCCAGCTCAGCTTCGCCGCTGAGTTCCAGACGGTCGTCACTGAACCCGTCAACGCACAGTTGCGTGAGGTCGGGATCGAGCTGGACTTCATCAAGGGCACAGAGGCCGTGATCATCGACCGCCTGTTGGCCGCGACCGACTGGACGATTTCGACGCTTTCTTGGGAATCACCGTTCGATCCTGACCCGGTGCTTCGTCCGAAGTTCGAGGGTCTGCAGAACTGGATGTACGGCTCACCGGCAGACGGTCCACGTACGGGTCGCGCCGATCTCAGTCAGTACCCAAACGACTCGGTCCTGACTGATCTTCGCGCGACCGAGGAGTTGGTCTGGGCTGCCGCCGTTCCAGCCAGCCAGGAGGATCGCATCCCCCTCTATGAGAAGGTCTTCGAGGCGGAAGCGGAGCACATGTGGTCTGCGTACATTGCGCAGTGGCCAGCCGGCTGGACTGCGCAGGCGCATGTCGAGGGCTTCGAATTGATCCCGTTCTTTGGTTTCCCCAAGGGCTTGGGCTTCAAATACCTGTGGTTCAATAACCTCTAAGCGGAGGCGTCCGCCTGACCACACCAAGACCTCCCCCGTAGAGACCGATGAGTATCCTCGCTTCCCCCCTCCGGGAGACCTTTGAAAAACTCACGATTCCCCTCTCCCCCCCTTGCGGGGGGAGATGTCACGGAGTGACAGAGGGGGGTCCTCCGGCAGCGACCAGATAGGTGATGAGATAGGAACCCCCTCTGCCTTCGGCCGCTCCCCCCGCTCTGCGGGGGGAGCGGAGAGCAAGCGGTTACGCACCGGTCTCCCAGAGGGGGAGGTCTGACTTGAGGGGCTGATCGAGGATGCTGAGCTACATCGCGACGCGGCTGCTCTCATCGCTGTTCATCCTCTGGGTGATCAGCGTGCTGGTGTTTGCGCTGATGAATGCCCTGCCCGGCGACCCCGCAGCTGGGATCGTCGGCGTGGAGGCAACTCCGGAACTGATCGAGGCGACCAAGCGCCGGTTGGGGCTGGACAAACCGCTCGTTGAGCGCTACGGCAACTGGATCTGGTCTGCGCTCCAAGGCGATCTCGGTACCTCACTGGTCAACGAGGTCTCAATCAACGAGCTCTTCGCCCGGCGCGTGCCGGCGACGATGCAGTTGGGCATCCTCAGCCTGATTGTCGTGATCACAGTCGCGATCCCGGTGGGTGTGATGTCCGCATTGCGTCCGGGTTCGAAGACCGAGGTTGGCGCCAGCTCGCTGATGATCATCGGCAACTCGATTCCAGAGTTTCTGACCGGGATCGCGCTGATCGTCGTGCTGGGGCTTGAGTTTGGCTGGTTCCCGATCTTTGGCTACGTGCCCTTCTGGGAGGACCCGGTCGACAACTTGCGTCATATGGCGCTTCCAGTGATCGCTGTATCGCTGACCGCGACGACGTTGCTGATGCGCCAGACGCGTTCGGCGATGATCAATGTGCTCAACGACGACTACATCCGCACCGCGCGGGCGAAGGGCTTGCGTGAGCACGTGGTCATTGTCCGTCATGGATTGCGCAACGCCATGATTCCGATCGTCACCATCTTCGGCTTTCAGGCCGGTCTGATCTTTAGCGGCGCGGTGATAACCGAAACCGTGTTTGCCGTGCCTGGCATGGGTCGCCTGTTTGTCGATGCAGTCGTCACCCAACAAGATTTCCTGGTCGTGCAAAGTGTGACCATGTTCTTCGCCATCGCCGTCGTGTTGGTCAACTTGACAGTGGATCTGACGTATCCGCTGCTTGACCCGCGTATCCGTATGGCGGCGGAAGGTGGTGCGGAATGAGCGCGGTCGTTGCGGAGCCAGGCGTCAGACCGGATGCGCTGCAACGTATCCGCGACTCGGGCCTGGTTCAGTTGGCGCAACCGATCGTGCGCGTCTTTGTGCGCAACCGGCCCGCCGTGTTCGGCGCTGCGTTGTTGTTCGGCTTCGGGATTGTGGCGGCGTTTGCACCACTGATCGCGCCGTTCGACCCGCTTGAGACCCACCTCAGCCGCGATACCGTCTTCCAGGCGCCCAGCTGGGACCATGTCTTCGGGACCGACGCCCAGGGGCGTGACGTACTCAGCCGGACACTGTACGGGGCACGCATCGCCTGGCAGATCGTTCTGGCCGCTATCGGCGTGGCGATCGTGCTCGGCGTCCCGCTGGGACTGCTCTCCGGGTACGTCGGGGGCAAACTTGACGAATTGGTGATCATGCGGATCGTCGATGCGGTGATGGCGTTACCCGGGCTGATTCTGATCCTCGCCGTGACCGGGGCAGTGGGGCCATCGATCACCAACACGATGATCGTGATTGGAATTGTGTGGTCGCCCGGCTACGCGCGGTTGACGCGCGGGATTGTGGTCTCGATCAAAGGCGACGTGTACGTCGAAGCCGCGCGGGCGTTGGGCGCCTCTCCGGCTCGGATCATGTGGCGGCACCTACTGCCCAACGCGATCGCGCCGATCCTGGTGCTGGCCTCGCTCTCGGCCGCGGGCATCATCCTCGTCGAAGCCGGTTTGAGCTTCATCGGCGCGGGCGTTCAGCCGCCCACGCCCGCCTGGGGCGGCATGGTCTCGGACGCGTACAGAACACTGATCCGGAGGAACGGCTGGCCCATGATCGGGCCCGCCGGAGCAATCATCCTGATGGTGATCGCCTTCAACTTCGTCGGCGACGGCATCCGCGACGCCCTTGATCCACGCCTGCGCAACGTCCGCTGACGGACACTCCCTTCAAAGCAGTTCAACAAGGTCGCCTCTCTGTAGTCGCCTCTCCGTAATCGCCTCTCCGTAATCGCCCCGCCGCACTCGCTACCAGCGCCTGTCACACCGCCCACTCCGTCAAACCCGCGCGTGCCCCGGGTATGACGGATCTGCTGGAGGGTGTGACGATTCGTGCTTCGTCGCGCGCCGCTTAACTTGACAAAGGGGGGGGATAGCTTCCAACCACAAGTCGCCCTTACATGCAAGACGCCTGAGGCGATTCGGGAAGGAACGCTCCCATGACCGAACGAAACTATTGGCAGCGGATGAAACATCGACAGCTCAGCAGGCGGTCGCTCTTGCGAGCCTCGGCCCGAGCCGGTGTCGGCGCGGCTGGTCTGGCGCTCGTCGGTTGCGGTGGTGATGACGACGACGATGATGGTCAGCCGGCTGTCGCACAGGCGCCGGCGCAGCAGGCCGAACAGCAGGCGATGCAGCAGCAGCAACAAGAGCAGCAGGATCAGGCCGCAGTTGCAGAGGCGCAACAAACTCAGCAAGCGCAGGCGATGCAAGACGCACGGCGCGGTGGCGCCTGGCGAATCTCCGACGCGTTTGCTCCGCAGTGGGGGTTCGATCCGCTGATCACACCCTCGGGCGGCGACCACTACCAGTCGATCCCGATCTTCTATGATCGCCTGCTCAACTACGACAAGCAGGGCGCCGCGCTGCCGATGTTGGCGGAAGGCTGGGAGATCCCCGACGACGTGACCTGGCGCTACACCGCCAATGAGGTCTTCGCGCCGACGCTGTCGCTGTTCTACGGCAAGCCACCGGGAATGGCGCCGATTTCGCCGGCGTCGTTCGATGACGCAATTACCCCACCCGGTCGGAGCAGGTCCGTTCTCGTTCGACAAGTACATCGAGGGCGACGAACTGACGGCGACGCGGTTCGAGGAGTACTGGAACGTCGCGAACATCTATCTCGACGACTACAGCTTCCAGGTTCTGCCTGACGCCAACACCCAGTGGCTGGCCTTCCTGAGCGGAGACCATGACGTCGTGCGGGTTCCCGGTTCCTTGGCCGCCGACCAGGGCCAGATGGACGACATCGGGGACGACGGCTTCCAGGTGCTGGGCGCTGTCACGAGCGTGTTCATCCAGACCTGGTTCAACATCAACCCCGCTGCCGCGGAAGAGTTGACGGTCTGGCGCGATGCGCGGATGCGGCACGCAATCAACCTGGCCACCGACCGCCATGCGATTAACGACGCGGCATTCAACGGCACCGGCGCGGCTTCGCGCGCACCGATTGGCGTGACCACCCCGCTCCTGCCGGTGGAAGACGACTTCTACGCCGATTCACCCAACCCGGCCGAAGCGGTCAAGCTGATTGATGTGGCGGGCTATACCGGTCAGGTCGGTGGCGACATGCTGACCTACAGCATCGACCCACTCTTCCTCGGCACGCGTCCGATGCACGCCCAGCTCGCGGAAGTGGGCATGGACTTCAATCTGATCGAGGGGACGATCCCGGCCATCGTTGACCGCCTCTTCGCGGCCGAGGACTACTCAATCTCGGTGCTGAGCTGGGAGTCGCCGTTCGACCCCGATCAGATCTTGCGGCCCAGCATGGACGGGTTGCGCAGCTGGTTCTACGGCAACGACCGCTCGATCTTCGATGAGCGGCTAGCAGCGGGCATGGACTACGAGGTGGATCTCGAAGAAGCCTCGCGACTGCAAGACCTGACCGCTCGCACGACCGACTTCGAAGAGCGCGTTGCGCGTTACCGGACCTTCCACGAGTACTTCGTCGAGCGCGCGTTTTACGTGCCGATCATTCACTATCCCCTGAATTATGCGTTCGGGCCTCAGGTCCGGCATACCGGCAACATCAAGAGCCTGTTCCGAGGCTGCGATGGGATCGGAGGCGCCGCGGACATGCTCGCGGGCGTCTACAAGGACGAGACGTAGGCGCCGCAAATGAGCGCTCCGCCAATGGAGACCTGCGCGAAATCTAGATTCGGCTCGCTCAGGGCTCCCGTAGGGGCGACCCTCGTGGTCGCCCACGCCGACGATCGAACGAACGACCAGATAGGAACCGCGGACAGGGCGACCACAAGGGTCGCCCCTACAGTCCAGTGGAAATGTAGCCGATTGATTTACGCGCAGGTCTCCACAAGGGGAGGTCTGGAGTCTGAGCGATGATCTCGTACACCACGACGCGTCTGTTGTCGTCGCTGTTGGTGCTTGTGATCGTCAGCATCGTCGCCTTCATCCTGATGAACGTCGTCGAGGGCGATCCGGCCCGCGCCATGTTGGGTCTCAACGCGACGCCTGAGGCAATCGCGGCGGTTGAGGCCAGTCTGGGACTTGACAAGCCGCTGCATGCGCGCTACTGGCACTGGATCTCCAACGCCTTCCAGGGCGACCTGGGCCTGGCGTTGACATCCAGGATTCCGATTACGGAGATTTTCAAGTCGAAGATCGTCCCGACGATGGAGTTGGGCATCCCGCGCTGTTCGTGATGCTCTGCGTGTCGATTCCGGTCGGCGTGCTTGCGGCATTGCGGCCGGGATCGAAGACCGAAGTGGCGGCATCGACCAGCATGATCGTCGGCGCGTCGATCCCTGAGTATCTGAGCGGGATCGCACTGGTCTACATCGTTGGATTCCAACTCGAGTGGTTGCCGCGCATTGGTTATGTGCCGCTCACCGAGGACGTCATTGACAACTTGCGACACATGGTGATGCCGGTGATCGCGCTGTCCCTGATCTCCACAACGCTCGTCATGCGCCAGACGCGCTCGGCGATGATTACGGTCCTGCGCGACGACTACATCCGCACGGCGCGCGCCAATGGTCTGCGCGATCGGGCCGTGATCGTCCGACACGGACTACGTAACGCCATGATCCCCGTGATCACTGTGTTCGGATTCCAGGTCGGCGTCGTCTTTGGTGGCGCGGTGATCACCGAACAGGTCTTCGCGATCCCGGGAATGGGCCGATTGTTTGTGCAATCGGTCGTCCAGGTCCAGGACTACTCGGTCGTCCAGAACCTGGTCATGTTCTTTGCGATCATCACGATCACTGTCAATCTGCTCGTCGATCTGACGTATCCGCTGATTGACCCGCGCATTCGACAGGGAGTGAATTCCTGATGAGCGCCCTCGACGCACGCAGCCAGCCAGCGCCGGTCGTCGCGGTTGCGACTAATTGGCGGGATCGGCCGCGAGTCGATCTCGCATTGCGAGTGTTACGCATCTTCGTCCGCAACCGGCCGGCCGTGGTCGGAGCGGTCTTACTGTTCGGTCTGGGCATCGTCGCTGCCTTCGCGCCGTGGATCGCGCCCTATCCCCCGCTGCAAGCCGACCTCTGCTTCGCATGCGTCTATCAGCCATCGACCTTGGACCACGTCGCTGGCACCGACCTGCTTGGTCGCGACGTGCTCAGCCGAACGGTCGTTGGGGCGCGCATTGCCTGGCAAGTCGTGGTGGTCGCGATTGGCGTCGCCATCGGGATCGGCGTACCAACCGGACCGGCGGCCGGTTATCTGGGCGGCAAGCTCGATGAACTGGTCATTATGCGCATCGTCGACGCGTTGATGGCCATGCCCGCATTGATTCTGATCCTGGCGATGACCGCAGCCGTCGGGCCGAACCTGATTAACACCATGCTGATCATCGGGCTTGTCTGGTCGGCGGGATATGCGCGGATGACACGCGGAGTCGTGCTCTCAATCAAGCAGGAACCGTTCATCGAGGCGGCGCGCTGTTTGGGCGCCGGACCGCTGCGGATCATCTCCAAGCACCTGTTGCCCAATGTCGTCGCGCCGGTGATCGTGCTCGCCTCACTCTCGGCGGCGGCGATCATTCTGGTCGAGGCGGGCCTCAGCTTTATCGGCTCCGGCGTCCAACAGCCGACGCCTGCCTGGGGCGGCATGGTTTTCGAGGGCTACTCGAATCTCTTCCGCTCAGCCTGGCCAGTCATGGCGCCGGGCGTCGCAGTCGTGCTGATGGTCGTCAGCTTCAACTTCGTCGGCGACGGCTTGAGGGATGCCCTCGATCCACGCCTACGCAACATCGGCTGACCAGATCCGGCTGACCAGAGTTGCAAATCCGCTTCTCGCTGGGCATACTTCTTCGTACGACAAACGGAACATTTCCGGTCAGCGAAGAGAGATTGTGTCCCCTGATGAGCGAGCGAAACTATTGGCAACGGATGAAGAAACGACAGATCAGCCGGCGGTCGATGCTGTGGGCCTCGGCCCGCGCCGGCATCGGCGCGGCTGGCCTTGCGTTGATCGGCTGCGGAGACGATGACGACGGCCAGCAACAGGCGGCCCCAGCCGCCGCGCAGGTTCAACAGCAGCAACAAGAGCAGCAGCAAGCTGCCGTTGCGCAAGCTCAGCAGCAACAGGCTGGACCCAAGCAAGGCGGCACCATGCGTGTCGGCACGGGGCGTGCGCTCGCCGAGCACCAAGCGGCCTTCCCCTTCGGCGCATGGGGCGAAGCGTTTCCGCTGTACGCCCCGATGCTCGAAGGGTTGACCCGCTACGGAAAGACCCTGGAGCCGGAGCCCCGACTGGCGGAGAGCTGGGAGTTCAATGATGATCAGAGCGCCCTTCAAGTCAAGCTGCGGCCAGGGCTAGAGTTCCACGACGGCAAACCACTCACGGCCGAAGAAGTCAAACGCAGTTACGAAGCGAACATCGCCGAAGGTGCGCCGGCAAGCCAGGTGGCGGGTGTCATTCGGCAATACATCGACAACATCGAAGTTGTCGACAAGACCACGCTCACCTTCAACCTCGCATGGAAAGGCACGTACATCTTTGACGTGTTCGAGTACTCCAACGTTGCCGATGTCGACAACCTCCCGGAACTCGATGGCTACCAGCGAGTTAATGGAAGCGGCCCGTTCAAGTTCGACCAACCGTCCTATCGCGTTGATGAGTTCCACCGGATGGAACGATTTGAGAATTACTACGAACCGGCCAATCTCGACGCGATCGAGTGTTTCACGTTCCCCGACGAAAGCGCCATGGCGCTGGCGCTGGAAGCGGACGAGGTTGACTTCACGAATGTCTTACCGCACCCACAACATGACCAATTCCAGGAGAATCCTGACATCGAGCTGCAACTAGGCGGACCAGTTGACAGCATCTTTGTCATTGGCATGACCTCGAAGACGGAGGCTGGAGGCAGCGAACACTTCGACAATCCGATCCTGCGACAGGCGATGCAGCGAGTGATCGATCGCGAACGAATCGTTGACGAACTGCTCGCCGGCCTGGCCACGACCAGAAATGTCCTGTGGGCCGACCACAACCCGGCATATGACTCGGCGCGCGACTATGAGTACTTCAACCTGGAAGAGGCGCGGGAGCTGGTGACAAAAGCCGGATACGGTCCCGAGGGCACGCCGATGCTCAAGATTGCAACCTTCGGAGGTCCCCAGCAGGAGATCCTGGAGTTGGTCCAGCAAGACGCCGCACTGGCAGGGATCAACTTCGAGGTTGACCGGCAAGAGTTCAATATCTACCTCGAGCGCTTCCTCGGTGGTACCCACACAGACGGCTACGCCTCGCACTTCGGATTCTTCCAGTTGCACCCGCCGACACTGCCGATCATCAACTATCAGATGCGTACACCGGTCAACGCCTGCGCTTACGACTCACCGGAGTACCAGGCGATCATTGAAGCGTGGAAAAATGCCGAGACGGACGCTGACCGAGCAGCGACGAATGAGCGCTTCAATACGCTCTGGGATAACGAGCAATGGGTGACGCCGATTGCCACTGCCAACTTCCTCTTTGCCTGGAACAAGCGGATCAACGGCTTCAGCGAAAACGCCACCGGTCAACAGCGCTGGCAGGACTTCTGGCTCGACGACACCGTTTAGCCTCGCTGAGACTGCGATTGCGTGCGTAGTCGGAATCCACATCGACACTGTGCACGCCGAGTGAGAGCGATGACTGAGCGTGGGACGCTACCTGTTTCGCCGTGCCGCTGAAGCGCTGGTCGTCGTCTTTCTTGCGAGCATCGCGATCTTCCTCATCATCCGCTTGATCCCCGGCGACCCGGCAGTCCAGGTCGCCGGGGTGGACGCGACACCGGAGCAGGTCGAAGAGATTCGCGAAAGCCTGGGCCTGAATCGTCCGCTGCTCACGCAGTACACCAGCTGGATGGGCGGCGTATTCCAACTTGATTTCGGCAAGTCCTTCACCAAGCGCGTGCCCGTTGAGGTCCTGATTCGTCAGTCCTTCCCACCGACATTGGAACTGGCCGTTTCGGCGTACGTGTTCGCCCTGGTGGTCGGCATTCCGCTCGGTATCGCTGCGGCTATCTGGGCCGGAAAAGCACCTGACGTCCTGGCCAGCATCTACAACGTATTCACGCTGGGCATTCCTAATTTTGTGCTCGGGATCATCCTGCTCTGGGTGTTTGCGGTGGAGCTTGACTGGTTCCCTGTTTCCGGGCGCGTTTCCATCACCGATGACCCGATAGCGGCGATCCATCGTCTAGCGCTGCCGGCAATGTCACTGGGGGCAATCATTGCTGCGATTCTGGCCCGCTTTATTCGCGCCTCTGTCGACGAGGTGCTGGCTCAGGACTACATTCGCACCGCGCGGGCGAAGGGCTTGGCAGAGCGAGTGGTTGTCCTTCGCCACGCGCTCCGCAATGCAATGATTCCCGTCGTCACGATCATTGCCTTGCAGGTGGGAACCGTGATGGCCGGAGCGATCGTGGTCGAGATTGTGTTTACGCGGCCGGGATTCGGTTTGCTCATGGTGGACGCGATTACAGGACGGGACTACCTACTGGTCCAAGCGATGTTGGCGATCCTCGTGCTGATCTTTGTCGCTGCTAACGCTGCGGCGGACATTGCCTACGGCTTCCTCGATCCGCGGATCCGCGTCGGCGGAACGGAGTAGCGCGATGTCTGGTTACGCGGCTCCCTTCGAGCGAACTGCTATTCGCCGTTGGCGCGAGGAATCGCTCGCAGTCGACACGGCGTATCGAACCATCGCCAATTGGCAAGGCGCGATCGGGATGGCCATATTGCTGGTATTGGTCATCGTTGCGGCGTTCGCTGACGTGATCGCGGCGTACGGCGAGGCGGAGCAGGTTCGAGGGTCACACTTAGTGGGTCCGTCTTGGCAGCATTTGTTCGGGACGGACAACCTGAGCCGCGACATTTTCAGCCGAGTTCTGTTTGGACTGCGAATCTCGCTCTGGGTCTCGGCTGCTGCCGTGCTTGGTGGCGGGTCCCTCGGGACGCTGTTTGGATTCTTCGCCGGATATGCCGGCGGATGGACCGAGACCATCCTGATGCGATTCGTGGACACCTTGCTCGCATTCCCGATCCTGCTCCTGGGGATCGCGATTCTTGCGATTCTTGGGACTGGGACCCAACAAGTCGCACTGGCACTGGGGATAGCCCAGGTGCCTTATTTCGCACGACTGGCACGCGCGCAGATGTTGACCGAAAAGGAGCGGGATTACGTCCTCGCAGCGCAATCCTTGGGCGCGCCGCCGCACCGGATCATCTTCCGCCACATCGCGACCAATACGCTTCCACCGTTGCTGGTACAAGGAGCCTTGGCGATGGCATTCGCGGTGATCATCGAAGCGACGCTCAGCTTTCTCGGACTCGGAGCGTCTCCACCCACCCCGACGCTGGGAATTGTGTTGTCAGAAGGCCGCCGCTGGCTGACGTCGGGTATCTGGTGGTGGGTCGTGTTCCCGACGGTCGCTCTGGCGCTATTGGTACTCTCGTTGAACTTCCTTGCCGACGCGGTGGTACGTGCAATCGACCCTCATCGACGGAATGGCTAGCCGACCACTGGCGCTAGTCAAATGTGATCACGAAGCGGCCTCGATGGCCTCCTTGTTTGAAGAGGCGGTGGGTTTCGGCGGCTTGCTCGGCTGGGTATGTGGAGTTGACCCGCATCGTGACCTGGCCGTCTTCAACTTGCCGGCGAATCTCATCCAACAGGTCGGCGCGCCGGTGATCGTGCTCGCCTCACTCTCGCCTGGGGCGGCATGGTCTTCGAGGGCTACTCGAATCTCTTCCGCTCAGCCTGGCCAGTCATGGCCCCGGGCGTCGCAGTCGTACTGATGGTCGTCAGCTTCAACTTCGTCGGCGACGGCTTGAGGGATGCCCTTGATCCACGCCTGCGCAACGTCCGCTGACCAGAGTCGGCTGACCAGAGTTGCAAACCTGTGTCTCGCTAGGCATACTTCTTCGTACGAAATGCCGAATATTTCCGGTCGGCGAAGAGAAATTGTGTCCCCTGATG
Organism: Dehalococcoidia bacterium; assembly: GCA_965261715.1. Classification (GTDB taxonomy): domain Bacteria; phylum Chloroflexota; class Dehalococcoidia; order Bin125; family Bin125; genus Bin125. The sequence continues at coordinate 210,978 of OZ253471.1, read as the reverse complement.
AGCGAGCGAAACTATTGGCAACGGATGAAGAAACGACAGATCAGTCGGCGGTCGATGCTGCAAGCCTCGGCCCGCGCCGGCATCGGCGCGGCTGGGATCGCGTTGATCGGCTGTGGCGACGATGACGATGACGGGCAGCAGGCGGCGCCGGCCGCGGCCCAGGCGCAACAGCAACAACAGCAGGCCGCGCCCGCGCAGCAGCAACAGCAACAGGCGGCCGTCGCTCAGGCGCAGCAGGAGCAAGCTGGTCCAAAGTTTGGCGGCAGGATCGTTGCAGCAGACAGTGCGACTCCTGAGACGTTTAGCGGGACGACTGGACCGTTCGCTGTCGGTAGAGGTGATGCGACCGAGCCGTGGACCATCGGCATGTGGGACAGCCTGATGAGGCGTCGGGATGCGACCGGCGGGGACGCAGAGCCCCGGCTCGCGGAATCCTGGCAACAGAATGCCGATGCTACCTCCACGGAGGTCACCTTGCGGGAGGGCATTGAGTTTCACAGCGGAAAACCAATCAATGCCGAGGCCGTCAAGGCGACATACGATGCAATCGCCAATGTTGACTTGTCAAACTCCAGCCAGGTGAGAGGATTGATCGCCAACTATCTCGAATCGATCGATGTCGTTGACGACCGGACGTTGGTGTTCAACCACCCGATTTGGCCAGGCGACATCATCTTCGACATGTTTCACTTCGCACAGATTCATGACGCAGACGAAATTGAGTCGTTCAACGCAGTTGAGTCATTCGGAGGATGTAGCGGTCCGTTCAAGTGGGACTTTGACCAATACGAGCCCAGCGAGCGGTACACGGTCGTACGGAATGAAAATTTCTACAGGGACATATACCTCGATGAGATCGAGGTTCGTACCATCCCGGACGCCGACACGAGGGCATTGGCGTTGGAGGCAGGAGAGATCGACTTTGCCACGGTTACCCCTGATCAATATCTCCGTCTTGGCGAGTTAGACCATCTCACTCAACTGCTCGGACCGGCTGCCGGGATGTGGGTGATGGGTCCGGTGCAAACGCACCTCGGCGGCGGACACCCGGCGAATGACGATGCCCGCTTCCGGCTCGCGCTGCACAAGGCGATCGATCGGGAACGGCTGCACGAGGACGTCTTCCAGGGGATCGGTTGGGCGACCAATCAAATGTGGCTGTCGAGTTCGCCCGCTTATGACGAGGGGTTCGACCAGGATCCATTTGACCCGGAGGGCGCCAGGGCCCTGGTAGAGGAGTCAGGTTGGAGCGGCGTGGAGATGGACTTGTTCGTCTCCAATACGTTCTCCCATCAGGTGATTCCCGAGATCCTGCAGGCGAACCTCAAAGATGTCGGCATCAACATCACGATCGTGAAGCAAGAAGTCGCTGAATGGGTCGACTACTTCCTCACCGGCACCTTCCCGGGCCTGTACGTGGCTGGCACCGGCTTCTTCTGGATGGCACCCGAGACGCTCCCGAACATGAACTTCCAGTTCCGCCTCCCCGAGAACGCCGTGGCATCTGTCACGGGGGAGTACAAGCGCATCCTCGAGGCCTTTGGCGATCAACCGACGCCTGCTGAACGGCAAACCCTGTTCAACGACTGGAACGAGCTCTGGGCGCAAGGCCCGTGGTTGTTGCCGTACCACACGATCAACAACACGACAATCGTGAACAGCCGCGTGCAAGGGGAGACGTGGCCCGGCCAGATCTTCACGTTCACAGAAGAGTGGTGGGTCGACGAGGCATAGTCAGTACCTAGACTCAATCGAAAGCATTTCGAGACCGCTTGCTCCGCTTCGTCTGAGGCGGTGCGAGCGGTCATCTCGAAAGTCAGGTTGGCACTGGTCCCGCAGTTAGCCATGGGCAGCATGGCCAGCTCGCAAAGGAGCGCTGTTCGTGGCTTCGTTCCTGATCAGCCGGTTCGGCCAAGGCGTCGCAGTAGTGGTGCTGGCCAGCATCCTGGTCTTTCTGGCCATGCGCTTGATTCCGGGCGACCCCGCAGCGCTGCTGGCGGGACAGGATGCGACACCCGCAGACGTCGCGGCGGTTCGCGAACGGCTTGGGCTCAACGACCCGCTCGTGGAGCAGTACATCAACTGGCTGGGCGGCGCGCTGCAGGGCGATTTCGGAGCGTCATTCTCACGCGGCATCGACGTGAACCGCTTGATGAGCTCCGCTGCACTCCCCAGCGCGGAGCTCGCGGTGGCCGGGTACCTGTTTGCGCTGATCCTGGGCATCCCGCTGGGGATCTTCGCCGGGCTGAAACCGGGCGGGGCGGGCGATTACGTCGCGACCGGATTCACGATGTTCACGCTGGGCATCCCGAACTTTGTCCTCGGAATCCTTCTCATCTGGGTGCTCGGGGTCGTGCTGGATGTGTTCCCAATCACCGGTCGCGTGGCCATCACCGAGGATCCGGTGGAGGCGATCAAGTTTCTCGCCATGCCGATGATCGCCGTGGGCGCGGGGACGGCGGCTGTGCTCGCCCGCTTCGTGAGAGCATCGATCATCGAGACATTGAACCAGGACTATGTACGCACAGCCAGAGCAAAGGGACTCCGGGAGCGTGCTGTGGTAATGCGACACGCGATGCGCAACGCGCTGATCCCGGTGATTACCGTCGCCGCATTGCAGATTGGCTTCCTAATCTCCGGCGCCGTGATCGTTGAGGTCGTCTTCGCGCGGCCCGGCTTCGGCAGCCTGATCATCACGGCTGTCCAGGGCAGGGACTATCAGCTGATCCAGGGCATGCTTGTGGTGCTGGTCACGGTCTTCGTGGTGGTAAACATGCTGGCCGATATCGCCTATGGGCTCGCAGATCCGCGGATCCGGGTGCAGTGATGGCCGATGCACAACGCCATGAGCCAACGTTCCGCCGTGAAGAACTACGCGCGCGCATTCTGACCTGGCGGCAGCAGTCCCAATTGTTCGACGTCTGCTACCGCGTGGCCCGCGAGCGTCGAGGCCAGATCGCGATACTAATTCTCGGAGTGTTCCTGGTCGCGGCCGTGTTCGCCGACCAGCTCGCTCCGTATCACTATGAGATTCAACTCCGAGGCTCACGCCTCTTGTCGCCCTCCTGGACACACCCCTTTGGCACTGATGAAGTCAGCCGCGACCTGCTCAGTCGGATGATCTACGGCGTCCGCATCTCGCTCCTCGTCAGCCTGGGTGCGGTCGCGATCGGGCTGCCAATCGGTGTCGCCATTGGCTTCGCCGCGGGCTACCTCGGCCGTTGGGTCGACGCGGTCTTGATGCGGCTGGTTGACACGATGCTCGCGTTTCCCGGGATTCTTGTGGCGCTTATCGTGCTGACCGTACTGGGGACCGGCACGAAGGAGGTGGCGATCACGCTCGGAATCGCAGCGATTCCGGTCTTCGCCCGACTTGCACGCGGGCAGATGCTGCAAGAAAAAGAGCGCGACTACGTGATGGCGGCGCGCACCCTGGGCGCTGGGCCGGTTCGCATCATCCTGCGCCACGCCGCCATCAATACCTTGCCGCCGCTGATGATCCAGGCGGCGCTGGTGATGGCGTTCGCGATCATCGCCGAGGCATCGCTGAGCTTCCTCGGCCTGGGCGCATCGCCCCCGACGCCGACGATCGGGCTGATCCTGAACGGAGCGCGGCAGTTCCTGATCATCGGCTCATGGTGGTACGTGCTGGCGCCGATCGCCGCGCTCGCCCTCCTGCTGATCGCACTGAACTTCCTCGCCGACGCAATCCTCGAGGCGACGAGCCCCTACGTGCGCAACAAGTAACGAGCGCCCCTCCAAGGGAAAGAAGCCGGTGACACATGGACTCCAACGAACAGGACGCGACCAGCGAGAGCAGGCCGCTGTACACGCCGCCGCCGGAATGGCGCGGCAAGGTTGGTAGGACCAGGGCTGAGTCCGAGCCGCACTGGCCAGACACTCCTGCGCCGGCGGCCGGCACACCCGATGTCGTCGTCATGTTGCTCGACGACACCGGGTTTGCACATCTGTCGTGCTACGGCGGCGAGATCCCCACACCGAATATGGACCGGTTGGCTGCGGGCGGACTGCGGTTCAACTCGTTTTACACCACCGCGCTGTGCTCGCCGACACGAGCCTCGCTGCTAACCGGACGCAACCATCACTCGGTGGGCATGCGTGGGATCGCTCATTGGGACAGCGGCTTTCCGCACATGACCGGTGCGGTGACGCCACAGGCCGCGACGATCGCGGAGATCCTGCAACGGGCGGGCTTCTCGACCCTGGCGGCGGGCAAGTGGCACCTGACCCCGGTGCGCGACTCGTCGCCGGCGGGGCCGTTCAACCATTGGCCGCTCGGCAAGGGGTTCGACCGGTACTACGGCTTCCTGCTGGGCGAGACCGATCAGTTCCATCCTGAACTCTGTCGCGACAACCAGTTCATCTATCCGCCGACGACGCCCGAGGACGGCTACCACCTGTCGGCCGACATCGTCGACCAGGCGATCCTGATGATGCGCAACTCGATCTCGCTGGTGCCGGAACGTCCGATCTTCAGCTACGTCGCGTTCGGCGCGATGCATGCTCCGCATCAGGCGCCCGATGAGTATCTGCTGCGCTGGCGCGGCAAGTTCGACGAGGGCTGGGATGTCGTGCGCGAACGCGTGCATCAACGTCAGCTCGAGACCGGCGTGATCCCGGCGGAGACCGAGCTCGCGCCGCGCAATCCGGGCGTCGAACCGTGGGACGAGTTGTCCGACGACGAGCGCGCCTTCGCCGCCAGGCTGCAAGAAGCCTTCGCGGCATTCCTCGAATACACCGACGAACAGATCGGACGGTTCATCGATTTCATCGAGGCGACCGGCCGGCTCGACAACACCATCTTCGTGTTGCTCAGCGACAATGGCGCGAGCCGCGAGGGTCAGGCCACGGGACAGCTCGACAACAATCGGTTCTTCAACGGCATCGACGAAGACGTGAGCGAGGCGGTCAAGCGGCTTGACGACATCGGCACGATTCGATCGAACAGCAACTTTCCGTGGGGCTGGTCAATGGCCGGCAACACGCCGAACAAATGGTACAAAGGGACCACACACGGCGGCGGTATTCGCGACCCGCTGATCATCCATTGGCCGGCCGGCATCCCCGAATCCGAGCGCGGCGGTCTGCGCCCACAGTTTCATCACGCGGTCGACGTCACGCCGACGTTGCTCGACCTGGTCGGCGTGGAGGCGCCTTCAACGTTGAAGGGCGTCGAGCAGATGCCGCTGCACGGAACCAGCATGCGCGCGTCGATCGAGTCGGCGAGCGCCGCGACGAACCACACCACGCAGTACTTCGAAATGTTGGGGTCGCGCGGCATCTATCACGACGGCTGGAAGGCCGTCACCCATCACGCCTTCAATTCCGATCAGACATTCCCGGACTCCGAGTGGGAGCTATACCACCTGGACACGGACTTCTCGGAGTGCCATGACCTCGCACAGCGACATCCGGAGAAGCTCCGCGAGATGATCGACCTGTTCGACGCGGAGGCGAAGCGCTATGGGGTGTATCCGCTTGACGATAGCGGCATCGAAATGTTCTTTCCCACAGAGCGGAAAGGCACTCCCGGAGGGTCGCGCACGTCTTTCGTGTACATCCCACCGATCGATCACCTGACTCCTGATTCTCACCCTCGCCTCGGCGCCCGTTCGTGGGACATGTTGTTCGAGATCACGCGCGCTGCGGAGACCGATCAGGGTGCGCTGCTCGCCGTTGGCAACCAGAAGTGCGGCCAGGTCGCCTACATCTTGGACAACCGTCTGGTCTACGACGTCAACTTCTTCGGCGAACATCAGGTCGTGCGATCGGGTGAACTCCCGTCGGGGCGGCATGTGTTGGGCGTGCACCTCGAGCGTGTCGGCTCGGGAGCTGGACACCTGCGGTTCTCACTGGACGGCAGCGAATTGGCTGGCGGCGCGACCATCGCGAACTTCGCTGAGTGGATCTCGTCGTACGGCCTCGACCTCGGCCGAAACCCGACAAGCATCTCGCCGGAATACGGTGGGCCGTTCGCATTCAGCGGCGAACTGCATCGTGTCGAGATCGATGTCCGCGAACCGCTCGACGCCGCAGCAGCCCATGACGAGGCGTTGATCGCCGCCCGCGTGGCAGCCGGCACCGACTGATCGGTCAGGCGACCGTCTCCTGCCCCGCATGATGCGCGGGGCAGGCTACTTCGTGAGACCTCCCCCACGGGGGGGGGTCTGGGAAGCACTAGTCGAACGTGATCACGAAGCGGCCTCGGAGGCCGCCTTGCTTGAGCAGCCGGTGGGTTTCGGAGCCTTGTTCGGCGGGGTATGTGGAGTTGACGCGCATGGTGACCAGACCGTCCTCGACCTGCTGGCGAATCTCATCCAACAGGTCGGCTCGCCGGTCGTAGCTGACAACCAGCGTGACGTGGAAGGTGATCTCGCGCGCCCCGCCGTCGGGTCCGCGCCAGCCACGGACGCTGGCGTATGCGCCGCCATCCTTGATTGCGCCCAGCGCGAGCTCGTTCTGAACCGCGCCGTCAGCCAGCGCGTCGACGCCGTCGGGCATCACCTGGCGGATCTGCTCAGAGATGTCGTCGCCGCGCGGCACAACGATGTCCGCTCCGAGGTCCTTGACGAGCTGCATGTCCTTCTCTGAGGCGTCAGCGATCACGGTCAGACCGTCGGCCTTGCCCATCTGCACCATGTAGCCGCCGTAGCAACCGGCAGCTCCCGTGACGGCCAGCGTCTGGCCGGGTTGAAGCGCGAGTTGGTCCAGTGACTGGCGCGCAGTGAGGGCGTTCATCGGCAGCGTCGAGGCCTCGGCGTGATTTGCTCCGCTGGGCGCGAGGCAGACGGCGTCGGCCTTGAGCACGATGCTCTCGCGGTATGCGCCGTGGCTGCCGCTGGGAATCACCATGGCCATCACCGCGTCGCCGACCTGAAGGTCGGTCTCGGTGTCGGAACCGATCTCATCGATCACGCCGGCGGCGTCCATGCCCGGGATGTATGGCGGTGGTCCCGATCTCAGCAATGCGTCGGCGCGAGCGCCTCCGCGTACGAAGGTGTCGGTCGGGTTGACGGTGGCGGCGTACACGCGCAGCCTGACCTCACCCGGTCCAGCGTGGACTTCCGGCAGTTCCACGACCTGTAGTGCTTCCGGTCCACCGAACTCGATCACGCCAACTCCACGCATCAGATGCTCCTTCGCTGGGCGGAGGGAACTTGCAGCTCTCGACCTCCGCAACCTTGCAGGACCAGATTAGCCGAGCAGGTGTCACTCCCTTGGGACTTTCCTGATCGGTTGTGATCTCGACCTCAGATAGGCATACTTATCACACTCCGTGCCGGGTCGCGGTACGAACTTAGAACAGGAAGTCAGATGAGCGACAACAACTATTGGAAACGTCTTCGAGAGCAAGAACTAAGCAGGCGGCGACTGCTGCAAGCCGGCGGCAGAGCCGGTCTGGGCGCGGCAGGGCTCGCATTGGTCGGTTGTGGCGACGACGGCGAAGACCAGCAGCAGGTTGCGCAGGCTGACCAAGACCAGCCGCAGCCGCAACCCCAGGCGGCGCAGCAGGATCAGCCCCAGCAGGATCAGCCGCAACCGGCGCAGCAACAGGATCAACCACAGGTAGTGCAGACAGCCGACGACGCGCGGCGGGGCGGCATCCTCAGAATCGGTTCCGACATTGGCTTGTCCACCTATCGCGCGCCATACCTGTCGTCGTCGGCGCATATCCCGCTCTACATCCCGTTCTGGGACACGTTGACCAAGTACTCGCCCAATGGACTGGACCCGCAGCCGCACCTGGCCGAGAGCTGGGAGATGAACGACGACCAGACCATGTTGCAGGTCAAGCTGCGACCGGGGCTCGAGTTCCACAACGGCAAGCCGCTCAACGCCACCGAGGTCAAGCGCAGCCTCGAAGCGATGGACGACGAGGGGGTCGCCAACAACCAGGTCAAGGGCATCATGACGAAGTATGTCTCGTCGGTCGATGTGATTGACGATGTCACGCTGCAGCTGCATCTGGCCTGGGGCGGCACGTTAGTCTTCGACGTGCTCAACTATGCCCAGATTCACGATGTCGACGACATCCCCAATCTAGACGGCTACACGTCTCTCAATGGATCGGGTCCGTTCAAGTTCGACCCGTCCAGCTACCGCGTTGACCAGTACGCATCGGGCGAACGATTCGAGAACTTCTATGACCCGGCGCTGCTAGATGGGATTGAGCTGTACCAATTCTCCGACGCGACGGCGATGGCGTTGGCGCTCGGCGCGGGTGAGATCGATCTGACCAACCGTCTGCCCAAGCCCGACTACGAGCGCTTCAACTCGGACCCCGACTACACCGTCGTCATCGCTCCACCGACACTCGCGATCTGGGTCCTGGGCATGGTCATCCCGAATGAAAACGGCGGACACGAGGCCTTCAACGATCCCAAGGTGCGCCAGGCGATCTATCGAGTGATCGACCGCAACCGCATCAGCGACGAGACCTTTGAAGGTCTGTCGCAGCCCAAGAACATCCTCTGGCCGCCATTCTCGCCCGGTTACGACAAGGCGCGTGATCGCGACTACTTCAACCCCGAAGAGGCGGCGGCGCTGGTGGCCGAGGCCGGCTATGGTCCCGGCGAACTGACGATCGAACTGGCGCACGGTGGTGGCGAAGCCAACGAGATTGCCCAGGTGATCCAGGCCGGCGCCGCGGAGGCGGGGATCAACATCAAGATCACCCTGCTCGAGGCGGCGGTCGCGCGCGACCGATTCCTCAACGCGAAGAACGAGGCCTACCTCTCGTCCTACGCGTTCTTCGCGCTGCACCCGCAGACCCTGCCGGTGATGAACTTCCAGATGCGGATTCCCAACTCGTGCGCATATGCACCCGACTACTACCAGGCGCTGATCGAAAGCTTCGGCACTGCCGACAGCGACGCTCGGCGAAACGACCTGCTGGAGGAGTTCAACACACTGCTGGACGACGAGCCGTGGATCGCACCGATTGTCACGCGTAGCGACATCTGGGCCTGGTCGAGCAAGTTCAGCGGGATCGAGTTTGACGTACTCAGCATCCCGCCGATGCAGCGAATTCAGTACCACGGGTAGTTCCACAACCGCTGATGTATGTGGCGGCGAAGCCTAATTTGGACCTCGATAGCTCATGCATATCGTCGCAAGCGCGGCGATATGCACGAGCGTGTCGGAATTAGGCGCCATGAGTCATCACAACTATTCGCAGCGCATCCACAGACGTTGCCGGTGATGAACTACCAAATGCGCATTCCCAACTCATGCGCCTACGACACGCCCGAGTATCAGGCCATGATCGACGGCTTCGCCACGGCCACAACCGAGAGCAGTAGGCAAGCGCTGCTCAACGACTTCAACGACATCCTCGATCGTGAACCCTGGGTGGCGCCCATCGCCACGGCCAGCGGCATCTGGGCGGGACACCAGCGACTTCAGAATCTCGATTGGGCAGTCTCTGGATATGTACCTTCTATGGAGAAGTTCTGGCTGGACAACTAGCCTGTGGCAGCAACAACAACGACTGCCGTTGACGGAATCCAGCGCCGAGAGCGAGGCGATTGACCGTGGGACGATACCTGGTTCAGCGCTTCTTTGAGGGTCTGTTGGTCGTCTTCCTGGCCAGCATTGTGATCTTCCTGATCATCCGCCTGATTCCAGGCGATCCGGCCCAGCAACTGGCCGGCGAGGATGCGACTCTGGAGGATGTCGCGCGGATTCGCGAGCAGTTGGGTCTCAACGAGCCGATCTTTGAGCAGTATGGCAACTGGATCGTCGGGGTCGCCCAACTGGACTTTGGTAAGTCGTTCACGAAGAAGGTGCCGGTCCGCGACCTGATCGCGCAGTCGTTCCCGCCGACCATCGAGCTGGCGGTCGCGGCCTACATTTTCGCCCTGTCCATCGGCGTTCCCTTGGGCGTGGCAGCAGCGGTCTGGGCCAAGAAGCCGCCCGACTATGGCGCGAGTGTGTTCAATCTGTTCACACTCGGCATCCCCAACTTCGTGCTCGGCATCATTCTGCTCTGGATCTTCGCGGTCGAACTGGACCTGTTCCCCGTCTCCGGACGGGTCAGCGTGTTTGAGGACTTCGCTGCCGGTATCCATCGGCTGGTCCTGCCGACGATCGCAGCCGGATCGGTCATTGCAGCGGTCATGGCGCGATTCGTCCGCACGTCGGTGGCCGAGGCACTGGCGCAGGACTATGTCCGCACGGCTCATGCCAAGGGATTGCAAGCTCGAAAGGTCGTGATCAACCACGCCCTGCGCAATGCGTTGATCCCGATCGTGACCATCGCGGCGCTACAGATTGGCAACCTGCTGGCCGGCGCCATTGTGGTCGAGATCGTCTTTACCCGGCCGGGATTCGGCTTCCTCATCATCGATGGCATCAATGGCCGTGATTACCAGCTGATCCAGGCAATGCTGGCGATCCTCGTCTTCCTGTTCGTCGCGGCGAACACGATTGCCGACATTACCTATGGCTATCTCGATCCGCGGATCCGGGTCTCCGGATTGGCGGGCTGACTATGTCTCAGGCTCAGTTTCAGACAGAGTCGCAATATGCTTTGCCGATCAATCAGGGCTGGCTGCGCCGGATGCGCGACCAGTCGCTGACTGCTGACGCACTGTACCGAACGGCTACCAATCCGCAAGGGGCCATCGGGCTCGTCGTCTTCGGCGGACTGCTGTTCATCGCCATCTTTGCCGACTTGCTCGCGCCGTTCGGCGAAGCGGAGCAGATTAGGGGCTCGAGACTCCTGGCGCCTTCGGGCGAGTACTGGTTCGGCACCGACGACCTGTCCCGAGACATCTTTAGCCGAATTCTGTTTGGACTGCGGATCTCGCTGTACGTGTCCATTGCAGGTGTCGTTGGCGGCGGATCGCTCGGAACGATCATCGGCTTCATGGCGGGCTACTCCGGCGGCTGGCTAGAGGCGATCCTGATGCGCCTGGTCGACACGCTGCTTGCCTTCCCCTTCCTGCTGCTGGGCATCGCGGTGCTAGCGATCCTCGGTACCGGCACATCACAGGTCGCGCTGGCTCTGGGGATTGCCAACGTCCCCGTCTTTGCGAGAATCTCCAGAGCGCAGCTGCTCACCGAAAAGGAGCGCGACTATGTCCTCGCCGCGCGATGTCTGGGCGCATCGCCGACGCGCATCGTGGGTCGCCACATCGCGACCAATGCGCTGCCGCCGCTGCTGGTGCAAGGCGCCCTGGCGATGGCCTTTGCGGTGATCGCCGAGGCGACGCTGAGCTTCCTCGGACTCGGCGCATCGCCGCCAACGCCGACACTCGGCATCATCCTCAGCGACGGTCGGCGCTGGCTATTCGCCGGTCACTGGTGGTTCGTACTCTTCCCGACCCTGGGGCTATCGCTGATCCTGCTCTCGTTGAACTTCCTCGCCGACTCGGTCGTCGAAGCGATCAACCCCCATCGTCGACATCGCTAAGAATACTCTGAACAACTCCGATCCCCGCTTCCCCCCTCTGCGGGGGAAGCTGCCGAAGGCTGAAGGGGGGTCCCCGCTCGGCCTGCGACACGAGTTGTTCAGAGGATTCCTAACCCTCCTCTCTGCCGCCACAAACTACCTCTGCGAGCCCGATTTCGGCTAGGTAGACTCTTGCTGACGGGGCAGCACGATTCGCGCTGGCGGGCCGGATGTCTGAAGGGATGCCGACAATGAGCGACAAGCACTGGAGCCAAATTCGTAAGCAACGACTGAGCCGTAGGAGCGTGCTGAAGGCAAGCGCTCGGGCTGGCGTCGGCGCGGCGGGTCTGGCCCTGGTCGGTTGCGGCGGCGACGATGACGATGATGCGCAACCGCAGGCGGTGGCAGAGCAACAGGCGCAACAGCAGCAGCAACAACAGCAGGCGATGCAGCAAGAGCAGCAAGAGCAGCAAGAGCAGCAAGAGCAGGCCATGCAGGAGCAGGCCCAGCAACAGGCTGTGCAGCAACAACAACAGCAAGAGGCCGTGCAGCAGCAGTCAGCCGCCCAACCAGAGCAGGCTCAGCAACAGCAAGTTCAACAGCAAGAAGAGCAGGTTGCCGAGGCCGATGACTCGGACGAGCAGAAGCGCGGCGGCACGCTACGCCTAGGCATAGTGGGGTCGCCGGCGAACTTCGGCGCGCCTTACTCGGCGGACATCGTCTTCGGGCAGGCGCTCTGGGACTCCTTGACCAAGTACGGCGCCGAGGGCTTGACGCCGGAGCCGCACCTGGCCGAGAGCTGGGAGTTCAACGACGATCAATCCGTACTAACAATGACACTCCGCGCGGGGCAGGAGTTCCACGATGGCAAGCCATTGACCGCGGAGGAGGTGAAAAAGAGTCTGGAGCGAATGGACGACGAGGATGTCGCGAACAGCCAGGTCAGGAGTATTTTCAATACGTTTGTCAACGAAATCACTGCGATCAACGAGACGACGCTACAGTTCGACCTGGCCTGGCCCGGTGAGGTGATCTTTGACGCGCTGCAATTTGCCAACATCCACGATGCGGACGCGATCCCCGGGCTTGAGGGGTATACCCAGGTCAACGCCAGCGGTGCGTTCAAGTTCGATACCGATTCATACCAGGTCGACGTATATGCGCGCGGTGATCGGGTCGACAACTACTACAATCCGGCATGGCTGGACGCAATTGAGTGGCACTCCTTCCAGGATGCGGATTCGATGGCGTTGGCGCTGCGCGGCGGCGAGCTCGATATGCTTTATGACCTGCCGAAGTCGCAGTACGCGAGCTTCGCAGAGGATGACAACTTCGGGGTTGAACTGGCGCCGCCAACCAACTTGCTCTGGGTGATGGGCATGGTCGGTACAGGTCGCGGCGGCGGACATCCGCTGTTGGACGACCCGAAGGTCCGACAGGCGTTGTACCGAGTGATCGACCGCAAACGAATCACTGACGAATTGTTTGAAGGCTTGTCCGACGCAAAGAATGTGATCTGGCCGGAGTTCTCGCCGGGTTACGACGAATCACTGGATCGCGACTACTTCGACGTCGAAGAAGCCAGACAACTGATCATCGAAGCTGGCTATCCCGACGGAACGCCCCCCCTGCCGCTTGCCAGCATCGGCTTCCAGCAAGAGGCGGTGCAGATGGCGCAGATCATCCAGCAGGATGCGGCGCTGGCCGGGATCAACATCGAGCCGGTGTCGATGGAATTCGCGACCTGGCTGGACAATTTCCTGGCAGGGACGCATGACGCGCTCTACATGGCGCTGTTCTCGTTCTACGCGATGAACCCGCAGTCGCTTCCGCTGATGAATTTCCAGATGCGAGTCCCCAACTCCTGCGCGTATGACTCGCCCGAGTACCAGGCGATGATTAACGGTTGGCCAACCGCCGACAGCGAAGCCAAGCGGCAGGCGCTACTCGACGAATTCAACAGAATTCTCGATGAGGAACCCTGGATTGCTCCGATCTGCACGACGGTTACGACCTGGGCCTACCAGGAGTACGTCAAGGGATTCTGGCAGGACGTGCTCGGCCGCCCGCGATTCCAGGATGTCTATTTCGAGGCGTAGCGCGTCACCACACAGAGGGTTACTGTCGCGACATCGTCTGGCGCTGGCGCGCTGCCGCGGCCTGGACCGAGGCGGAGCCCTCGAACGGCGTCACGACCACATCGACAGTGTGGATCTCGCCTTCGAAATCGAACGGCGCATCATAGTTGTCGCCCACCGGTGAGCGGCGGTCGGCGCCGATGTCGCACTCGCCGTGAGCGAACAGGACCTGCCGTTGCAGAATCGGCGATTCTCCCGAGCCGACCGGCTGTCCATTGATTTCAAGCGTGAAGCGTCCCGGTCCGCTCGGTGCGTCTGCGCTCATTGACACTCCGACGACACAATCACCGTCAGGAACGGGAGTCTCGGATCGCATCCGGGTCCAGTCGTCGTACGCGTGGTAGTCGCAGTGCAGGCAGTTGTCCTTGATGTAGATGGTTACGCCGCTGTGGGTGGAACCTCGATTGAAAATCACGCCCTCTTGGCCGGCCGACGCCCGCGAGATTGATGCAGCCAGCGTCCAGCTACCCATGTCGAGCGCCGGCGACACCTCGACCGGCAGGTGTGCGATCGGCGGTGTGTAGTGGTAACGCAGGTCCTGGTGCGGACTGCCGGATCGCTGTGACGGTTGAATAATCTCCAGGGTGCGGTCATCGAGCGGCAACACTCCATGCCGCCCCGCCTCGACCCACCATCGATCAATCAGTGCGCGCAGACGCGCAGGTTCCTGCTCGGCGAGATTGTTGACCTCAGAGAAATCCTCGTCGACGTGGTACAGCTCCCACTCGTCATCCGACCACTCGCGTCCGCGTCGATGCCAGGTGACTGCCTTCCAACCGTCGACCCAGATGCCGCGATGCCCGAGCATCTCGAAGTACTGCGCCTCCCTGGGCGTCGGGGCGTCGGCGTCGCCGAAGGCGTAAGCGAAGCTCGAGCCGGCGAAGGGGATCTGATCCCGGCCGTGAAACTGGGACGGCGCTTCGACGCCGAGCGTTTCAAGGACGGTCGGCAGTACGTCGGAGACATGGTGGAACTGGTGTCGAATGCCGCCCCGTTCCGAGATCCCGTCGGGCCAATGCGTGATCAGCGGTACGCGCACGCCACCGCCATGCGTGTTCTGCTTGTACCAGCGGAGCGGCGTGTTGCCGACCTGCGCCCAACCCCAGGGATAGTTCGAGGCTGAACGGGGTCCGCCAATCTCATGCAGACGCGCTTGTACCTCGTCCAGATCGTCAAGCGGTCCGAACACGCGCGGCTCGTCCGATACGCCTTGCGGCCCGCCTTCCTGCGACGCACCGTTGTCGGCCATCAGCAGGATCAGGGTGTTGTCGAGCTGACCTGAGGCCTCCAGGTAGTCGAAGAGCCGGCCGAGCTGCGCATCGGTGTGTTCGAGGAATCCGGCGAACGCCTCTTGCAGTGCCAGCGCGAACTTCTGCGCGTTGGGCGACAGGTCGTCCCAGGCCTCCACGCCGCGATTGCGCGGCGCCAGCTCGGTTCCCTCGGGAATGACCTCGAGCTCGAGCTGGCGCTCGAACCACTCCTGGCGAATGGCGTCCCAACCAGCGTCGAACTTGCCGCGGTACTGCTCGATGTACTCCTGCGGCGCCTGGTGCGGAGCGTGCGTCGCGCCCAGCGCGAAGTAGAGGAAGAAGGGCTGTCCGGGGTAGATCGACTGGTGGTCGCGCAGGAAGCCCTCGGCGTGCTCAACCAGGTCTTCCGTCAGGTGATAGCCGTCTTCGGGCGACCGCGGTGGCTCGATCAGATGATTGTCGTAGACCAACTCGGGGTAGAACTGATCCGTCTCGCCGGAGAGGAAGCCGTAGTAACGGTCGAAGCCGCGTTGCAAGGGCCAGTCATGAAAGGGTCCGGCCTGTCCCATCGAGGCGACTGGCGCCAGGTGCCACTTGCCGACCGCAAGGGTGGCATAGTTCTCGTCGCGCAGTAGCTCCGCGATCGTTGCGGCGTTGTGAGAAATCCGGCCGCGCATATGCGGGAAACCGGAATCGAACTGTGTAACGGCACGGAGCCCGACCGTGTGGTGATTCCGACCAGTCAAGAGTGAGGCGCGGGTCGGGGAGCAGAGCGGCGTGACATGGAAGTTAGAGAAGCGCAAACCATTTGCCGCGAGACGATTGATATTGGGAGTCGCAATCGTCGAGCCGTAGCAGTTGAGGTGAGCAAAGCCCATGTCGTCAAAGAGGATGATCAGCACATTGGGGCGATCCTGAGGCGCTGTGGGCAATGGCGGCCACCACGGTTCAGAGTCGCGGAATGTCCGGCCAATCGTTCCCTCGAATTGCTCGCGCTCACTCATGCCAACTCTCCTTGGTGCGCATTCGGTGTGCGCGAGGATAACCGGACTTGGCTTGATGCCATCGCGCTACGATAAATGAGTCGCTCATGGGGCGACCAGCATGCCATCGCGAGAAACTGCGTTGACGGGACCGATGGATGACCGTAAGGCCACGAACTCAGATCTGCAAACTCGATGATCTGGATATCGATCAGACGCGATTGCACCAGGCGTTGCAGTCCACGCGACACAACAGCGAGTACTTCCTCGAGCACTCCGAGGAATTGTTCGAGCAATGCCCCACCGGTTGGATCCTGATCTACGGGGACCATCAAGTCGAGATGTTTGACGACATCCTCGAAGCTGCCGAGCGTCGAGAGAAACTCAAGCAGCGAGAAAAGGATGGATCAATCGTTCGTCACCATCGCTCGGGGACCTGGATTCTGTGACGATAACGCTTCGCGGGCACTTCCAACCCCGTCGATCCGATCTTCGCGACACATTTCCGAGTGCCCCCGTTGCCTCTGCAATCCTGCTTCACAACGATCGGCTTGCTGCGGTTAACTTTCTTGTTGACACCGGAGCGGACTCTACCGTCCTAAGTCCACAAGACGCGGTGCTGTTATTCGGCTTACAGTACTACCAGGAGTTGTGGAACCGGAAGCCTCTCATACCGGTCACAGGTGTCGGAGCGGGCGTTTCTGTGGAAGAAGACATCCAACTCGTTTTGTTCGACCACCTGGGGGCACAAGTATCGTTTCACCATACGGTCAGTGTGATGGATCTAGCTCTCAATCGTGATGGAGATCCAATCAACTGGTCGATGCCCTCGCTGCTGGGTCGCGACCTGCTACAGCTGTTCCGACTCGAACCCTCGTTCCCACCGCCATTGATTGACTTGACCACTGTGGCAGACGAGTAATACCAGGACGATTCAAAGGAAGCTGGGAATGCTCTGAACAACTCCGATCCCCGCTTCCCCCCTCTGCGGGGGAAGCTGCCGAAGGCTGAAGGGGGGTCCACGCTCAGCCTGCGACACCAGTTGTTCAGAGGATTCCTAGCACTGATCCTTCGGCTGTCACTGCATCCGCACGCAGCGGAATCCGGTGTTGCTGGTGGCGCTGTCGGGCGTGAGGGCCATCCGCGCGGCGGGACGGTAGCGCAGGCAGTAGCTCTCGTGGCAGAGGAAGCTGCCGCCCTTGAGCACCTTGAGATCTCCATCGGGCGGACCGGGCGGATCAACGGACCGCGATGGGTCGTGGAAGACGTCGAACCAGTCGTTGCACCACTCCCAGACGTTGCCGGTCGTGTTGAACAGGCCGAAACCGTTGGGCTCGAAGGAATCGACCGGGCAGGTCCCGTACCAGCCGTCGTCGTTGCTGTTTTCAGTAGGGAACACACCCTGCCAGACGTTCATCCGATGATCGCCATCCGGCATGAGCTGGGAGCCCCACGGATACGGCTCCGACTTCAGGCCGCCTCTCGCCGACCGCTCCCATTGCGCCTCCGTCGGCAGCGACTTGCCCGCCCAATCCGCGTACGCGAGCGCATCGTTCCAGCTCACGTGGACCACCGGGTGGTCGAGCCGCTCAGCAATGTCGCTGTCCGGTCCTTCAGGATTGCGCCACGAGGCGGCCTCGACCTGTCGCCACCAGGGTGCGTCCGCAGCGGCGCGTGTGGGTGGAAAGTCGTCGGGCAGGAGTCCGGCGAAGACGAACGACCAGCCGATCAGCTCCGATTCGGTGCGATAACCCGTGTCAGCGACGAATGCCGCGTACTCAGCGTTGGAGACAGCACAAGCATCGATTTCGTAAGCAGTGAGTTCGATCGCGCGAAGCGGACCCTCGCCGTCGCCCGAGTAAGCAAGCTCGTCGACTGATCCCATAACGAACGAACCCGAGGGAATCGGCGTCATTCCGGTTCCGTTCCTCCCCCTCGCAGAGCCTGTCCCCGACTTGAACGGGGAGGGAGGCGCAGCGGAGCGGTGGAGGGGGTCGCTCGTGCGCCCCCCTCTGTCTTCGGCATCTCCCCCCAACGGGGAGAGAACAGAATCGCGAGACTGTGCGCAGCAGTCGCTCATCGGTTCACTATTCGGGCTTTCACTATTGCTGTGCCATCATCTCGCGGAAGGCGTTCTTTGCCGCCTCATAGGCAGCGCCCGATTTCGGATACGGGGTCACCTGGACTTCAAGCGTGTGAATCGTCCCGTCAAAATCGAATGGCGGCTCGTATGAGTCGGTGACCGGCGACTTGCGATCCGAACCGACATCGGCGCCGCCGCGGCCGCCAAAGCCTCCTCGGACGAGGAACGGGATATCGCCCTCAGCCACGCGCTCGCCGTTCAGGCGTAGCGTCACGTGGCCGGGCGCCGACGGCGCTTCGCCATCCATGCTCATACCGATTACGCAGCGTCCATCCGGGAGTTCCACCTCTGCAACGAGCTGAGTGACATTGGTGAATGCGTTGTAGTCGAATCGAAGCCGGTTGTCCTTGATGTAGAGGCTGAGGCCTCCCATCACCGAACCGCGAGCGAAGATCACGCCGTCTCCAAGTCCCTCGCGCTCGATATCCGCTTCCAAGGTCCAAGAACCCATACCGATTGCCGGCGCTATTTCACCCGGCAAATGTGAGATCGGCGGCGTGTATCGGTACTTCAGGCCATTGTGCGGACCGCCGGGACGCTGCGTTGGGCCACCGAGCTGGAAGCTGCGGTCGTCGAGCGGCAGGACACCGTAGCGACCTGCCTCGACCCACCAACGGTCGATTAACCGGCGTAGAACCTCGGGCTCCTCAGCGGCGACGTTGTTCGACTCGGAGAAGTCCTCGGCGACGTGGTACAGCTCCCACTCGTCGTCGCTCCAGGGGTCGTTCTTCTCGTGACGGGTGACAGCCTTCCAGCCGTCGACCCAGATGCCGCGATGGCCAAGCATCTCGAAGTACTGGGCTTCCTTGGGCGTCTCGGCATCGGCGTCCGAGAAGGCATAGGCGAAGCTCTTCCCGCTGATCGGAAGCTGGCGGTTTCCGGCGTACTCATCCGGCGCGGAAGCGTCGACCGCTTCCAGGATCGTCGGCAGTACGTCGCTGACGTGGTGGAACTGCCGTCGAATGCCGCCCCGTTCGGTGATGCGAGCCGGCCAATGCGCGATCATCGGTACGCGGACGCCTCCGCCGTGGGTGTTCTGCTTGTACCACTTCAGCGGCGTGTTGCCGGCTTGGGCCCAGCCCCAGGGATAGTTGGGCGAGCTGCGAGGACCGCCAATCTCGTGCAGCCGCGATTGCGCCTCGTCAACGTCGTCGAGCAGCGGCTGACCGTAGCGGGCGGTATCGGAGACGCCTTGCGGTCCGCCCTCCTGGCTGGCGCCGTTGTCGGCCATCAGCAGCAGGATCGTGTTGTCGAGCTGACCCGACTCGTCCAGGTAACCAATCAGGCGACCGATCTGCTCATCGGTGTGGGTCAGGAAGCCGGCGAACGCCTCCTGGAATGTCGCGAGGAAGCGCTTGGCATTGTCCGAATAGTCCTCCCACGCCCTCACGCCAGGATTTCGCGGAGCAAGTTCGGTGCCTTCGGGAATGATGCCAAGCTCCTGTTGCCTCGCATACCACTCCTTGCGCACCTCGTCCCAACCCTGATCGAACTTGCCGCGGTATTGATCGATGTACTCCGCCGGCGCCTGGTGCGGCGAGTGCGTCGCGCCGAGCGCGAAGTAGAGGAAGAACGGCTGACCGGGATAGATCGACTGGTGATCGCGCAGGAATCCAGTGGCGTGATCGACGATGTCCTCGGTGAAGTGGTAGCCGTCCTCAGGCGTGGCGGGCGGCTCGATCAAGTGGTTGTCATAGACGAGGTCGGGGTAAAACTGGTCGGTCTCACCGGAAAGGAAGCCATAGAAGCGATCGAAGCCTCGCTGCAGTGGCCAATCGTGGAACGGTCCGGCCTGAGAGCACGTCTCGGACGGCGTCAGGTGCCACTTGCCGACGGCGAAGGTGGCGTAGTTCTCGTCGCGCAGGATCTCCGCCATCGTCGCGGCGTTGCGGCTGATCGCGCCGCGCATGTTGGGATAACCAGGGTCGTAGCCGGAGATTGAACGCATCCCGACCGTGTGATGGTTGCGTCCCGTCAGCAACGAAGCCCGAGTCGGTGAACACAGCGCGGTGACATGGAAGTTGGCGAAGCGCAGACCATTGGCGGCGAGTCCGTCGATGTTCGGCGTGGCGATTGTTGAGCCGTAACAACCGAGATGGCTGAATCCGGTGTCGTCGAAGAGGATGACGACGACATTGGGCCGATCCTGCGGAGCAGTCGGCAGCTCCGGCCACCAGGGCTCGGAATCTCTGAAGGTTCGACCAATCACTCCGCCAAAGTCTTCTTGCTGACTCATCGCCCGCTCCTGATGTGATTCTGCAATTCTGCAGCTCTGCAAATGTGGTTGTCGCTCAAGATAGGACGGCGAAAAGGAAGGAGTCACGGCGCCAGCGCGTCACCGGCGGGATTGTGCGTAACTAACGTAGTTCGAGGCCTCGGCGCTGGAACTCGGCGGCGATGGAGTCGACGACCAGGCGGGCGTCCGCGACGGCTTCAACGGCATCGTCTCTGGTGGGTAGTTTGTCGACATCTGGATATCTGGCGTCGATGACCAGCGCACTGAGTTGCTTGAGGTTCAGCTCAAGCTCGTGTACGGGCCAGGTCGACGGCAACTGGGGGAGCAACTCGTCGAGCTCATGGATGCGCGGGTAGTCGTTATGTTCCAGCTCCAGCGCCGCTTTGAGTGTCTTCTCGGCGGCCTGTTGGGCGTGGAAACAGGCCTGGCGCGGCGGTTGGCTTTCGATACTGAGTAGAAAATCGGCGGTGCCCAGGTCTTCCACGCCCAGTTGCAACAGGTGTAGCGCTGCTTCGATCACCGGATCACCGCCTCCTCGCACGTAGAGTATGCGACCGTCGATTAGCGCTTTGCGCTCGACCGCGCCGACTAGACAGGCGCGTTTGAGCCACAGCGTGGGGGTAGTCACGATGACGTCCGTTGGGATCAACTGCGTTGGCAGGGCCCTGCGGATATCTCGACGCGCTTGCATCCAGTCTTCGCAATCGTCGAGGACCACGAGCAGGTCGATGTCGCTGTCCTCGTGGTGGTCGCCGCGGGCGCGGGAACCGAACAGGACGATCTGGAGGGGATCCCAACCCTGCACGATGATGTCGAGCAGTTTGTCGATGGCGGCGTCGATGTCGGTTGGAGCCTGGAGCGTGGTCATGGGACTGGTCATGGGACTGATGGTAGCCAGTTCCCGACCCGGGCGGACGGGCATCAGCAACGGGCGGAGCCGCTCCATGCCTGATCCGCTCGTTAGCATTTGTCATGGACGAGGAGTACGGCCATGGCAGGCGACTCGAACGGCATTTTTTCAGGCGTGCGGGTGCTCGAATTCGGACTGTTCGTCGCAGGACCGTATGCCGGTGAGCTGCTCGCGCATGGCGGCGCCGACGTGGTCAAGATCGAGCCCGTCACCGGCGACGCGACGCGCTTCAACAGCACCATCGTGCCCGGCGAAGGCCGTCACTACATCATCAAAGCACGAGGCAAACGCGGCGTCCCACTGAATCTGAGGCATCCTGAAGGTCGCGCGATCACCAGGAAGCTGGCCCTCCGCAGCGACGTGCTGATCTCCAACATGCGACCCGGCGCGCTACAGCGTCTGGGCCTCGACTATGAGTCCCTGAGCGCTGAGAACGAGCGCATCATCGTGGCCGAAATCTCGGCGATGGGCGAGAAGGGCCCGTTCGGGATGCACCTCGGCGCGGACTTCCAGGCGGCGGCTGCGTCGGGGCTGGCACTGTCGACCGGCAACTTCGAAGGCGACGAGCCACGCGTCCTCGACGCGTTTCTGGCCGATTTCCATGCCGGCACGCTGCTCGCGTTCGGCATCGCCGGAGCGCTGTTCCGACGCCAGTTCACGGGCCAGGGACAGCATGTCCGCACATCGCTGTACCAGGCCGCGATATCCCTGCAAACGGCAACGGCGAACCTCTTCGACGCTGTCGATGGCTGGAAGCGGGAGTTCGCCGACTGGATGGAGAATGAGCGCCCGCACCCAAGCGTCGCAGCGGCACGGCGACGCGAACACACGGCGTTGATGGTGGGTGGATTCTATGAAACACGGGACGGTCACTGGATCACGCTCGGAGCGTCAGCGCTCGCGTTCAAACGACTGCTCGATGCGCTGGGGATCGAAGATCCCAGCGCTCACGATCCAGACTGGCAAATGCCCGACGATCCCAGAGAGCACTTCACGTCACTGCGAGAACAGATTCGCAGCATTGTTATCGATCAGGACGGCGAGGAGCTGCGCGATCGGATGCAGGCAGCCGGCGTGCCCTGCGCGCTCCTGACCTCACTGGAGGAAGCGCTCCTGAGCGAGCACGCACGTGCCAACGACTTCGTCCACAGCTTCGATCATCCCGCCGTGGGACCGGTGCTGATGCCGCAAGCGCCGCTCAAGTTCAGCCGCGACCGCTATCAGGCCGCTGAGCAAACACCCGCCTTCGGCGAGCACCTGCGCGAAGTGCTCTGCGAACTGGGCCTCGACGACGCCGAGATCGATGCGCTGATCGAAAGCGGAGCGGCGGCGGAAGAGTTGCCCGAGCGCTAGCGACAAGCAGTCCGTCTCAACGCGGCGCCCAGCCGAAGGATATGATTGTCCCATGACCACCCGAGCCGAATACCACACCGATACCGCGAGCGAGTTCCTCAGCAAAGCTCACACCTACCTTGCCGAAGGGGACCTCCTGCAAGCCTCGGAGAAGGGTTGGGGCGCAACCGCGCGCATGGTGAAAGCCGTCGCCGAAACTCGCGGCTGGCGGCACAGCTCACACGGGGACCTCTACCGAGCCATT
Organism: Dehalococcoidia bacterium; assembly: GCA_965261715.1. Taxonomy (GTDB): domain Bacteria; phylum Chloroflexota; class Dehalococcoidia; order Bin125; family Bin125; genus Bin125. The sequence goes on along the minus strand of OZ253471.1, from coordinate 188,305 downwards.
GACCGCGTGGCAGTTGAGTTGTCCGACGAACATATCGGGCGTCTGTTTCGCTCAGCAAGCGCACTGCACCAGAACTTCTATGAGGGCTGGATGCCAGAAACGACCGTCGCCGACAGCCTGAAGGATGTCGAGGAGATCACGAGCCGCCTGCGAGCAGTCCTCGACTGAGCGATCTCGGGCATTAGCTGCGTGGTCGCGAGCCGCGCGACGCCTTCGATCCGAGGCTCGAACGCTTCCGCTCGACGCGCTCATCGAGAGTGGAGCGATCGCAGAACGGTTGCCCGAGCGATGACGACCAGTAGTCCGTCTCAACGCGGCGCCCAGCCGAAGGATATGATTGTCCCATGACCACCCGAGCCGAATACCACACCGATACCGCGAGCGAGTTCCTCAGCAAAGCGCACACCTACCTTGCCGAAGGGGACCTCTTGCAGGCCTCGGAGAAGGGATGGGGAGCAACCGCCCGAATGGTGAAAGCTGTCGCCGAAACTCGCGGCTGGCGGCACAGCTCACACGGGGACTTGTACCGCGTCGTGAACCGGCTGGCAAACGAAACGTCCGACCAGCGGCTGCGGATTCTCTTTCGCTCGGCCAACGACCTGCACCAGAACTTCTATGAGGGCTTGATGCCTGAGGAGTTCGTCGCTGAAGCCCTTGAGGATGTCGAAGAGATCACGAGCCGGCTGACAGAGGTCCTGGACTGAGCGATCTCGGGGGTCACTTTGGAGGCCGAGACCTATGCGCCGCGCAAACGTGGGTCGAAGATGTCGCGCAAGGAGTCGCCGAGCAGGTTGAAACCGAGCACCGTGAGGGTCATGGCGACGCCGGACCTGTCTATAGCCTGTCGATGGCGATGGAGTTGAGTGTGGCCCAGAAACATGACCTGGAAAACCTGCTCAATGGCGAACTCGCCATCCTCCTCACCGACGCCGGCGTGCCTGCCCAGCCCGAGGTCAAACACGGCAACCGCCGGCTCGACGTCCTCGCCGATGTTGATGGCCTGCGCGTGGTGCTCGAAGCCGAGACCGGCTTCGACAAGCGGACCCAGGCGATCAAGGACGCCGACGCCCGCTTCAAGCAGAACCTGACCACGCTCGCATTCGCCGTCTGCTATCCGGGCGGCGCGACCGTCGGTAGTCTCGCGTCGTCCCAGGTCCAGTGGCTGCCGCGAACCGCCGAGACGGTCGGACAGCCCGCGCAGAGCGCCGCCTGGTCGGGCGGTTCGGTCCAGCAACTGGCCGAGGCCGTCATGCAGGCGCCCAACTCCGTTGCCGACGCCGACAAGGCTGCGCAGAAACTGTCCGACGGCCTCGATGCCGCCGTGCAGGGACTGAGCACGCCGGTGCGGCAGGCGCTGGCCAAGCGTCTGGATTTGCCGCGCGGCAAGCCGACCGCCCAGGACGACGGCTACTTCACCGCCGCCAAACGCGGGATGCTCGTCGTGGCGATGGCGATCCTCTTCCATCACCGTGTACACGAGCATCTACCACAGCTGAAGCCGACCGGATATCAAGACGACTGGCCGCCGTTGAGCGCGGCGGAGTGCGCAACCGAGCCGCAAGGCACGCCACAGCGCTTCGGCGACGCCTGGGCCGCAATCCTCGAGGTCGATTACAAGCCCGTCTTCGAGACCGCGCGAGTCGCGCTGTTCTCCCTGCCCACCTCGCCCGATACGGCGCTCGCGATCTACAAGCTGGCCAAGGTCATCGAGGGCATCGCCTCGAATCTGCACGGAATGCGGCACGACCTGTTGGGCCGCGTCTTCCACCGCGTGCTCGACACCGCCCGTTATGACGGCTCCTTCTATACATCCACAGCCGCCGCGACCCTGCTCGCCGCGCTCGCGATCCGCGAGGAGGACTGCGATTGGTCCAACGTGGACGCAGTCGCCCACCTCCGCATCTGCGATCCGGCCTGCGGCACCGGCACGCTGCTCATGGCCGCAGCCGACCGAATCCGCACCCTGCGCTACAGCGACAGCGGCCCGGCCTCCGAAGATGACGAAGCGGCGCTTGCGCTCCACCTGGTCGAAGATGTGCTCTGGGGCTACGACATCAATCTCACCGCCACGCACATGGCCGCTAGCGCCCTGGGCATGCTCTCGCCCAAGACGCAGTTCGGCAAAATGCGCATCTACCGCACCCACCTAGCAGGCTGCTGAAAAAGTCATCAGCTCTCAAGTCCGTCATTCCTGGCTTGACCAGGAATCCATGCTCCATACCTGGTCAGCCCTGGCTTCCTGGGTTCGCAGGAACGACGAACAGGGACGATCAGCGCTCGGAAGCGGATTCTTCAGCAGCCTGCTAGCAGCCCTACCACTGCCTCCCTCAACGCCGGACCCTTAGCGACCTTGTCCGTTCCCCCCAGCTTCTCGTACTCTTCTAGCACCATCCTCGCACTAGTTTGCATTACAGCACCGGACAATGCACTAAGATCGACCTTCGCCACGGCACTCACATTCCGAACGTCTACGACCTCCGACATCGCATGCAACGCCACATAAAAGCGCAGATTCGTCCAATCTTTACGCTGCGCGACAGAATCTACAGCTCTAAACGATCTTTCGACACGTCGTACTGCCTCAGTGCAAACATAATACATCCCAATAGGATACTCTGGATTGAACACTGCCATATAGTCACCATCGTCCTTCAGAAGGGACGAAGGCCTGGCTCGCGCCGTATCAGGCCGCTGCAAAACTATCGACATGACCGCCTGTCCAACATAGCCGATGCTGACAATGTCTCGAACCTGACGACCTTCGTTCCTATAGAATCCCTTGCGTCGGTCATAAAACAGCCCCTTTCCACGAAAGAACACTTCAATATCATGGTGGATCGCCTCTGTTGCCCTCAGTGACGCAAGCGGCATTGGGTTCTGCCAGTTCGTGGCCTTGATGATCCTATCTCTACTGCCATCGTCGATTGGTACAATCACGCGGACCAGCACAGTTCTATCCTCGCCGCTGCCACCATGAACACTCAAGTAATTGTATATTTCTCTAGATGTCTGTAGCCCATTCACTATCTCGGGATCCCTCACCGTAATCCTTTTACCTCCCGACGATGCATCAGACGCAATTATCGATACCCCGTTATTCAACCACCAAAAGTCCTCCCCCGTCGACTCGGTCAAGGCAGTCCGTATATCCTCATTCACACCTGTGGACCCCTGGTAGTCCCGCACATTGGCTTCAAACAATTGAACCTGTAAACCTCTGTGCTCGTCAGAAATAAACTCATAGAACTGGCGAAGGTTGACGAGACACACGAATCCAACACCTCGACCAGAAGAAATTGGGTTCTCAGCGAGCTGTAGCGAATAACTCCGCTGAGGCTGGCGATGTGCAAGAGCCACCAGATCACGAGCACCCAAAAACTCAACCCTACACTTAGCATCTGAAAAGTGATCTCTGACCACAGTCTTCAGTTGTGATGCCTTTCTCTCTACCTTGTCGTGTGGCTTATCACCTGGCGACGCATAATGATAGCTGATCTCGAGGGAAGGAAAGCTACCTAGTACCTTCAGATACACCCTCCTGAACTGCGACATAGATTCCAGCAAGCGTTCGTTGTATGCCATCCCCACGGAAGATTCGTCCACTGAGAGATCTAATAGGTCTTTACTGGTTGAAATGAGACTATTCAATACCGATTCACGAAAACCTACGTGGGTCGAAGCTTGGACAATAATCAGTTCTAATTTGATATCCTTTCTTAGCTTTACATCCTCGTTAGTCTCGTCGATCAGTTCGCCATTCACAAAGAGGTAAATCGCGTCGACCCCACCGTCATCACTGCCATCGACTATGCCACTTGCCACCGCATCGTGGCTCAAGTCAAAATCCTTGAGCACCAAGCTGGCAGCGAATAGCTCAAAGGCTTCATCAGGGTCCAGATCCCCGGCTGGTCCAGGAGGGTTCTCCGCTATCAACTGATCAAGCACGACTTGGTCGTTGGTCGCCATCACACCCACCTCTTTCTATCTAGTCATCTGCAACCAAGATCGCCACAGAGCCGAACAACACACTAACATCAGGGCCCTAACAGGCTGCTGAAGAATCCGCTTCCGAGCGCTGACCGTCCCTGTTCGTCATTCCTGCGAACGTAGGAATCCAGGGCTCACCAGATATGCAGCATGGATTCCTGGTCAAGCCAGTAATGACGGATTTGAGAGCCGATGACTTTTTCAGCAGCCTGCTAGGGAGCGCGACAATGACGGAGATTGTTGCCGATGTCGCAGACGTCTCATTCAGCGACTGATCGAGAGGGGCATCGCCTCAGCGCGTCTTGCAAAGTTCGGACTTGCCACCTACGATCAGATGCATACCCGATATGACCCAATCATTCGTCATAACGACGTGTCTGATAGAGAACGGAAGAGCGAACATGGCCACACAGAAACCTGGGGAGAATCCGAGCAAGCCTGGCGAGTACACCGAAGTAGGGCCTCGTGGAGGCGAAGTGCCGAATCCGCGTGAGGTCACAATGGAGCCAGGAGACAAACCGCTGCCTCCGACGCAGAAACCGGACCGGCGGTGGAAACGCACAGGTCCCCCCAACCCTTAGCTGCTGCCTCTGATCGGTCCCTCCGAGCTGCTTGAAGAACTGGCGGCACCTCTTCCGCTACCCGCTCGAATATGGGACGACACCGGCGCCCAGGATCAAAACAATTTCCGTCTGGCGCGGTCGCATTCAGGTGTCGGAGTGCTTGCAGCCCCACATCCGCAACGGCGGGCAATCCGATGACTAGGAAGGTGGGTGCAGGGCCTGTCCCCATAAGACGCACCTCTACGACAGAACTCCCGCTCTCATTCCACTGACAATGGCCCACATCTGCCAACCCACCGGAACAGAGCCAAGATCTGCCGTCAATCCATCCGACATCACCCAGAATTTCGCAGCGATTCGCCGAAAAACACTCAAGAACTCTGGCCGGATCTGCCCAAATCTGGACTTTCCTGACTACCTCAAGCGAGAATTCCCAGCCCACAACGCAAAACCGTACGATCCAAGCAGAATTTCCATCGCTCAGCGCAAAACCTACGGCGAGGCGACCTTGCTGAACTGCTTTGAGGGCATCGTTCCCAAAGCGGGCGCCCAGCCCGGCTCCGGCTGCGGCGGATGGGCGGCCACCCACGCTTCATCGATTGACACCCCCAGGCCCGGCGCCTCGGGAACCGAGAGATAGCCGTCCGTCTGGACCGGGAACTCGCCGATGCAGGCGTCCTGGAACCAGGCGCGCGAACTGCCCTCGTGGATCATGAAGTTGGGGATTGAGGCGTCGATGTGGAGCGCGGCCAGCACCTCCATCGGTCCGTGGATCGCGTGCGGCTGGACGCCCACGTACTGCGCCTCGGCCAGCGCGGCGATGCGCTTCATCTGCCCGATCCCGCCGGTCTGGATCACGTCCGGTTGGATCATGGCCACGATCTGACGCTGGAGCAGATCGAAATATGTGAACGGGCTGTAGATGCGCTCGCCGGTCGCGATCGGGATGTTGGTCCCTCGGGCGACTTGCGCCATGGCGTCGATGTTCTCGAACGGCACCGGCTCCTCGTAGACGAAGGGACGGTACTGCTCGATGGCATTGCCGATCCGGATCGCCTCGGCCGGGGTCAGGCGTCCGTGGACTTCGACGAGCAGCTCGATCTCGAAGCCGACGGCATCGCGCACGGCGGCGAGCGTGTCAATCGCCTTGCGCTCGGCCTCGTAGGAAATGAACAGGCCGCGATGGTCGAAGGGATCACCCTTGAGCGCCGTCAGACCGGTCGCCACCTGGCTGAGCGCAAACTCGGCGGCGCTCTCGGGCGACGGTCCGTCCCAGCGGCCGTAGCACCAGATCTGGTCGCGCATCTTGCCGCCCAGCAGCTCGTAGACGGGCACGCCCAGCGCCTTGCCCTTGATGTCGTAGAGCGCCATCTCGATACCGGCCGCGGCGCTGTTCTGGATCGGACCGCCGCGTGCGAAGTAGTGGTGGTGCATCGTCTGCCAGAGCTCTTCGATGCGGAAGGGGTCCTCGCCGATGATCAGTTGGCCAAACTCCTCGACCATCGAAACGACAGCCATCGGGCCACAGGTCGCGTCGCCCCAGCCGACAATGCCCTCGTCGGTCTCGACCTTGACAAAGACAAAGTTCCAAGGAGGGAAGTTGAACATCGGGTGGACGGTGACGCCGGGAGAGGTCGGGATGGCGCTGATCTTGGTGATTTTCATGGGACGGTCTTCCTGTGCGTGTCGTCTGAAGGCAGGCTAGCGATCTCCTGCTCCCTCCTCTCGGAGGCCATTGCGAAACCTCACATATCCCCTCTCCCCCCCATGCGGGGGAGATGCCGAAGGCAGAGGGGGGGCTCCCTATCTCAAGGCCTATCTGGTCGCTGGCGGCGGACCCTCCCTCTGTCACTCCGTGACATCTCCCCCCGCAAGGGGGGGAGAGGGGAATCATGAGTTTTCAAAGGTCTCCGCAAGGGGGGAGAAGGGGACTTATGCAAAGGTCTCCCTCTGGGGGGAGCTGCCGAAGGCTGAGGGGGGCGCCGCGACTACTGCAGTGCGCCTGCCATTACGAACTGTTCAATCTCCTGGTCCGTGTAGCCAAGCACCTCACCGAGGACTTCATACGTGTCCTCACCGATCAGTCGGGCCCGCTGAAGCTTGCAGGGTGCGCCCGGCAGCCGGAAGGAGGCCTGGGGCGCGCGGTACGAACCAAGCGCCGGGTGATCCAGACGCTGGAAGAAGTTGCGATGTCGCAGCTGGGGGTCGTGCTCCAGCAGGTCTTCACCCGTCTGGACGACACCGGCCGGCACTCCAGACCCTTGCAGCAGATCCATGATCACATAAGGGTCTCGTTCCTGCGTCCACTCCTGCACAATCCGATCAAGTTGATCCTCGTTGGCTTTGCGGTTCTTCAACGCGGCGAAGCGTGGATCGTCGGCGAGCGACGGCACTTCCATTGCGTTGCAGAGCGCCCGCCACTCCGTATCAGTCCTGACCGCGACGACGCACCAGCGGTCGCCGGCGCAGCGATAGGCGCCGTGCGGCGCCGCATCGGGCTGTCGATTACCCATCCGTTCGGCGACGCGACCATTCACTGCGTAGTCCAGTAGCGACGGCGTGAGCCAGTGGACTCCGGCCTCGAACTGGGAGACTTCGAAATACTGACCCTCGCCGGTGCGGCGTCGGTGGTCGAGCGCGGCCAACAGCAGCGGGACATTGAAGCGCGGGGCGATGAAGTCGGTGTAGGCGCTGAGGTAGCCGGGTTCGCCGTCGGGCCAACCGGTCAGTTCATTGAATCCCGCGAGCGCGGCGTAATGTCCGCCGCCGCCCTTCCCGTGAGCATGCGGGCCATCCTGCCCCTGTCCGCTGCAACTGAGCACGATCAGGTCTGGGTTCAACTCACGCAGGGCCTCATGGCCCAGGCCCATCCGCTCCATTGCACCAGCGGAGAAGTTGTTGAAGACGATGTCGGCCCATTTGGCGAGTCGCCGGGCGATCGCCATTCCTTCCTCGGTCCCGAGGTTGACGTTGATCGCTCGACCGCCGGTTCGAACCTGTGCGTATTCCCCGCAGCGCTCCGGATCTGGCACGTCATCCTGAAATGGGCCAACCAGACGCAGCGCATCGAGACGGGCCGTGCTTTCAACGTGAATGACGTCGGCGCCAAAGTCGGAAAACGGCTTGATGGTCTGCGGTCCGACCATGAACCAGCCGAAGTCAGCAATCTTGATGCCCCCCAGCGGCTTTGAGTGCGACCCGACGGAATCAGCGGCATTGGTCGGTACGGGCATGCTCGCAAGCTTGGCCAACACCTCGTTGTTGTGTTGTCCAAGCGCCGGTGCAGGACGCGTCTCGGCCGGTATCGCACGATCACCCTTTGCAATCGCGCCGGGCATGCGGATGCTGCGACCGAGTTCGGGATGCTCCACATCACGCCAGAATCCTCGGGCCTGGAGCTGTTCATTGGCGAGGGTGTCGGCCGAAGTCGCGGACGGGTAGAGCAAGAAGTTGTGCCGCGTTGCCGCCTGGTACAGCTCATGCTTGGTTCGACTGATGAACAGGTCAGCAAACAGTCGGCCCAGTGGTTCCCAGTCCTCCGGCGACATCTCTTCGAGCGGCAGGTTGTCCCAGTCGACCGCTTGCAGCTCGCGTCCCTCGCCAATCTCGTCGAGCCAGGCGAACAACCCGCTCAGTCGCTGCCTGGCGCCCGGTCCGACGGCGCACAGCCAGATCACATAGCCGTCGCGACATCGCCACGTCCACGGCAGCTCGGCTCCACCTACAGTGGGGCGTTCCCCCCGAGCGAGATTGCGGCCAGTCATGTCCCAGCTACCGGTGATTTGATACAGGCCTCTGGACGTTGCTTCCTGGATCGAGAGATCGACATGCTGACCACGCCCGATACGGGCTCGTTGCGTTAGCGCGATCAGGGCGCCGATCGCTGCGTCTCCACCGGCATGGAGGAAGGACTGACAGTCATCGCTGATGTGCGCGGGAGGCCCCGACGACTCACCCGAGATGGACATGTTGCCGCTCATCGCCCAGAAGACGATGTCGGTGGCCTGGTAGTCGCGATAGGGCCCGCTCTGACCAAACGGTGAGATTGAGACCAGGATCAGTCTTTGATTGGCTTCGGACAGCGCCTCATAGCCCAAGCCGAGGCCGTCCATGCGCCCAGGAGCGAAGGACTCCAGCACGAAGTCGGCTGATTGGGCCAAGTGCAGAAACCGGTCTCGTCCTGCCGCGTCGGACAGATCGAGCGTGACACTGCGCTTGTTGGCATTCCAGGCGAGCCAGCGGAGACTACGGTCAGGACCTGGAATGTCGTCGACAAATGGCCCTCGGTTCCGTGCCGGATCTCCTTGGGGAGGCTCAACCTTGATCACATCGGCGCCGAGGTCGGCCAGCAACTTGCCGGCGAACTGGCCGCGCTCGTCCGTCAGATCGAGAACTCGGTAGGGAGCGAGCATCTCCGGTTGATCGTTCACAGCACCGCCTCCGAGACAAATCTAGCAACTGTGCAACTGGGACTAGCCTGCGGCTGAAACATGGTCGGCTGAAGCATGGGCAGAGCGGAGCACTTCATGAAAATCACCGAGATTGAGACGTTTGTCGTCGACGCGGGCTGGCGACCGTGGCAGTTTGTTGCGGTTCGCACCGACGAGGGGATCACTGGCTATGGGGAGATGTCGGACGGGCGCAATCCCTATGGGATTGTGGGCACGATTACAGATATGGAACCGATCCTGATCGGCAGCGACCCGCTGGCGGTCGAGGCTCGATACTGGGATATGTATCGGCTGGCGCGGCAGTCGCCTGGTGGGATTGCGGCGAAGTCGATTGCGGGCGTCGAGCTGGCGCTGTGGGACATCAAGGGCAAGGCGCTGGGGGTTCCGGTCTACTCGCTGTTTGGCGGACCGACTCGCGAGCGGCAGATGATCTATTGGTCGCATTGTGGGAGCTCGCGGGCTCGCAGTTATGACAAGATCTTGTGGGACAACGGCAACGAGTGGGTGGTCGGCGCGCCGCCGCTGCGGACGATGGATGACGTCACCGCATTGGGCGAGGAAGTGCGCGGCAAGGGCTTCCACGCACTGAAGACGAACATTGTCTTTCCCGGCGATCCGACGGGGGTTTACGGTCCCGGCTGGGGCGGGACGGCGAATATCGACCGCAACGCGACGCCGTCGCTGCTTCGTCACATTCCCGAGTACATCGGCGCACTCAAGGACGGCGCGGGTCCGGATGTGCAAATTGCGCTCGACCTTAACTTCAACTGCACGCCGCTGGTCGCTCGGCAGATCTGCCAGTCTCTGGAAGAGCTGGAGATGATGTGGGTTGAGATCGATATGTATGAGCCGGCGGCGTTGGCAGATGTGCGGCGTCAGACGACTGCGCCGATCACCTCGGGCGAGAACCTGTATACGATTCGCGACTATCGACCGTACTTTGAGCATCGGTCGATGGACAACGTAATGATCGACGTGCCCTGGCAGGGTTTTGCTCGGTCACGCGATGTCGCGCTGCAGGCTGAAAGTTATGAGCTCAACTGCGCGCCGCACAATTACTATTCGCATCTCGCCACGATGCACGCACTGCATCTCTGCGCGACGCTTCCGAATGTGCGGATCATGGAGATCGACATCGACGATGTGCCGTGGAAGGACGACCTCGGTGGGGGACCGGTGAATATCGTCGACGGTCATTTGGAGCTGCCGACCAAACCGGGCTGGGGGATTGACTTTGATGAAGATGTCGCGAGGGAGAAGGTTTGGGAGAAAGGTCGTGGACCGGGGTTCACGGCGAATCGGCGATGAGCATCAGTTCCTACCGGCGAACGCCGTTCACCATTGCTGCTATGAAGGTCGGATGACCGACCGGTCCATACTTCCGAAGCATCTGGAGGCCGTTGATGAAAATCACAGAAATCGAAACGTTTGTCGTCGACGCCGGCTGGCGACCGTGGCAGTTTGTCGCCGTCCGCACCGACGAGGGCGTCACCGGCTACGGCGAGATATCGGACGGGCGCACTCCGTACGGGATCGTGGGCACGATCACCGACATGGAGCCGATCCTGATCGGCGGCGACCCGCTCGCGGTTGAGGCTCGCTATTGGGACATGTATCGCCTGGCGCGGCAATCTCCGGGTGGAATCGCGGCCAAGGCGATCGCGGGCGTCGAGCTGGCGTTGTGGGACATCAAGGGCAAGGCGCTAGGGGTGCCGGTCTACTCGCTGTTCGGAGGACCGACTCGCGAGCGGCAGCTGATCTACTGGTCGCACTGCGGCAGCTCACGGGCTGGCAACTACGACAGGATCCGCTGGCACAACGGCGACGATTGGGTCGTCGGGGCGCCGCCGCTGCGGACCATGGACGACGTCACGGCGCTCGGCGAGGAGGTACGGGCCAAGGGCTTCCATGCGCTGAAGACCAACATCCTCTTCCCCGGCGACCCAGCCCGCACCTTCGGCTTGCAGCGCGAGGTCGAGCAGATCGACAGCAATGTCACGCCGGCGCTGCTGCGGCACGTCCCTGAGTACATTGGCGCACTCAAGGCCGGCGCAGGGCCGGATGTGCAGATCGGGCTCGACATCAACTTCAACTGCACGCCGTTGGCCGCGCGGCAGATTTGTCAGTCGATCGAACACCTGGAGATGATGTGGGTCGAGATCGACATGTACGATCCGGAGGCGCTGGCCGACGTGCGGCGTCAGACGACGGCGCCGATCACATCAGGCGAGAACCTCTATACGGCGCGCGACTACCATCCCTTCTTCCAGCATCGCTCGATGGACAACGTCATGATCGACGTGTGCTGGCAGGGCTTTGCGCGCTCGCGCGATGTCGCCCTGCTGGCCGAGACCTACGAGCTTAACTGCGCGCCGCACAACTATTACTCACACCTCGCCAGCATGCACGCCCTCCATCTCTGTGCAACGGTGCCAAACGTGCGAATCATGGAGATCGACATCGACGACGTGCCCTGGAAGGACGATCTCACCGGCGGCCCGATCGAGATTGTAGACGGTCACCTGGAGCTGCCGACAAAGCCGGGCTGGGGCGTGGACCTGAACGAAGACCTCGCGAGAACGAAGGTCTGGGAGAAGGGCCGCGGACCGGGGTTCTCGGGGAAACGGCAGTAGGGGTTCTGCTCCAGAGTTGTGGGCGTTCCGGCTGATGGGTACGCTGAGCAGACCTGATTGCAGTATCGGGAGACCGCCATGGACACGCCAGAGACCGACACGCTCCATTTGACCGCAGTCATCTACTGGGAAGATGACGGATATGTCGCGTATTGCGCTGAGCTGGACGTGGCCAGCCAAGGCGACACGTTGGAAGAAGCAAAAGCGATGTTGACGGAGGCGCTTGAGTTGTGGCTTGAGGATCCGCCTCTTGAAGAGCTTGAAGAGCGGTTGGGTCGCCAGACGATCATCGCGCCCATCGAGGTCAAAGGCGTGTCCCTACGATCTTCTGAGCAGAATGGCGAGGGCGAAGTTACGCCGGTAGCGGTAGCCGTTGGCTAAGTTGCGTCGGCTCTCTGGTCGCCAAATTCGAGACATCCTTCGGAGGCACGGCTTTTCCGAGATTCATCAGCGTGGAAGTCACCTCAAGATGCGGGGCGTTGTTGACGGCAGAGTCGCTGTCGTGTCCGTTCCCCAGCACCAGATGGTCAAACCTGGGACGCTGAGATCGATCGTCCGACATTCTCGCCTTCCACGAAGCGAGTTTGAGTAGCGCCCCTGACGCGCGAGTCCCTATCCTCAGGCGAAACCCTTGACGCACCGGGAGAATTGAGCATGTATGACATCGCGATTCGGAATGGACGGATTATTGACGGGACGGGGATTCCCGAGTTTGTGGGGGATATCGCTATTGACGGCGACCGCATTTCGGCGGTGGTCCGTGAGGGCGAAGGCGTGATTGGTGATGGGCGTCGCGAGATTGACGCATCGGGCAAGCTTGTAACGCCAGGTTGGATTGACATTCACACGCACATGGACGCCCAGGTGTCGTGGGACCCGTTCATGACGCCGTCCTGCTACAACGGTGTAACAACAGTGGTGATGGGCAACTGTGGGGTTGGCTTTGCTCCCGTTCACGAGTCCGACCGCGAGTGGTTGATGGACCTGATGGACGCGGTCGAGGACATTCCTGCGACGGCGATGGCGGCTGGCATCACCTGGGAATGGGAATCGTTCCCGGAGTACCTCGACGCCATCGATGGCAAGCCTCGCGTGATCGACATCGCCGCTCAGTTCCCTCACTGTGCGCTGCGGACTTACGTGATGGGACCTCGCGGCGCTGACGACGTGCAGCCGAGCGACGAGGAACTGGCTCACATGCGACGCTTGGTGCGAGAGGGGATTGAGGCGGGCGCGGTCGGCTTCTCGTCCAACCGCTTGCTGGCTCACCGGACCAAGGATGGTGAGCTGATTCCCGGCACGCTGGCTCAGTACCCCGAGCTTGAGGCGGTCGCCGAGGGGATCGAGCAGGGCGGCGGGGGCGTCTTCCAGCTGGTCGGTCCGTTCGAGCGCGAGTGGGTTGAGACCATGGCGCTGGAACATGACCTGACGATCACCTACCTCTCCGGCGAGGGGTCGGTTACGAACGGCGCGGGCTGGAAGGAAGGCCTGGCGAGCGTCGAGGAAGCGACCGAGCGCGGCGTGCGGATCTTCCCGCAGGTGCGCGGTCGCGGTACGACGCTGCTGATGAACCTCGAGGGTTCGATCCATCCGTACGCGCTCAACTACGCCTACCGCGAGCTGGTCGAGCACCTGCCGCTGCCAGAGCGGCTGGAGAAGATGCGCGACCCGGAGATCAAGGCGCAGATTCTGGCCAGCGACTGGGACCTGACCAATGATGTTCGCAAGAAGGTTGCGAACGCCAAGGATCACCCATTCCTGGTCGACACGACGCCGGGCAACCTGATGCCGGGGATGCTTGAGATGGTCACGAACTCGCCCGAGGGCGTGTACGTGCTCGGCGATCCGCCGGTCTATGAGCCGGAGCACGAGCGCTCGGTCGCCGCTCACGCTGAGCGCAATGGCCTGAGCACCGAGGAAGCCTTCTACGACCTGATGACTGAGGGCGACGGCTCGACGCTGTTGCTCGTCTACCTCGAGGGCTACTCGCAGGGCAACTTCGACTATCAGCGCGACCTGATGATGCATCCGTTGACTCGCAATGGACTGTCAGACGCCGGCGCTCACGTGGCCGCCGTCTCGGATGCGCACATGGTGTCGTGGAATCTGGCCTACTGGGGTCGCGACCGTACGCGCGGTGAGCGGGTGCCTCTGGAGACGATTGTGCACAAGCAGTCGGGCGCGAACGCCGACCTGTACAACCTGCGCGACCGCGGCGAGCTGACCATCGGCAAGCGCGCCGATGTCAACGTGATCGACTTCGATCGGCTTGACACCGATGCTCCGCACATGGTCTACGACCTGCCGGAGGGCGCGAAGCGCTTCATGCAGCGTCCGACCGGTTATGTCGCGACGATCTGCGCGGGCGAGCTGATTCTCGAAGATGACGAACTGACGGGCGCGCTGCCGGGCAAGCTGGTGCGGGGAGCGCAAACGGCCTGACGCCGCCTGCTGGCCTGCTCCTGACCCCGCCTCTAACCTGCGGGATTTCTGGCCACGGGGTTCCTTCCGGATTTGAAAAGAACCCCGTGATCGTTGCAAACACGATCTGTAGTAGGCATACTCCTAGGAAAGGTCTGAACAAGGGGCGATTGAGCGGACTTGGTGCTGACTGGGCGGGTGCGAGCGCGTCAATGCGGTGCGTTGGCGACTGGGATGATGGATTGGGGCGATTCCGAGGGTGCGGTTGGCCCCATGGTTGGGGTCGAGCCGGGCGGGCGGCGTAGTCCGCCCGGGTTTAGGCCAGTTGCGGCTCAGCGATCAGCAGGTTGGTGAAGCCCAGCAGCAACGCCAGCCGCTGGTGATTCTTGGCCAGGCCGCGGTAGCGCACCTTGTCGTAGCCGAAGCGCCGCTTGACGTAGAGGAAGGGGTGCTCGACCTTGGCCCGCAGCGAAGCCCGCTGTCGCTCGCGCTCGGCCAGGGCACTGTCGGGCTGTAGCGTGCGCCGGCGGCCGGGACGCATCGCGACCCGCCACTCGACCTCCGAGTCGGCCAGTTCGGGACGGCGCTCCACGCCCTGGTAGCCGGCGTCGCCCCAGGCCTCGCGCTCGCCGCCACGCAACAGCCGGTGGGCCTCGGTCACGTCGGCTGTATTGGCCGCCGTCGTGCTCAGGCTATGGGTCAGGCCCGTCTCGGCATCCGTGCCGATATGCAGCTTCATCCCGAAGTACCACTCGTTGCCCTTGCGGGTCTGGTGCATCTCCGGGTCGCGCTGGCGAGCCTGGTTCTTGGTCGAGGACGGCGCTGCGATGATGCTCGCGTCCACGATCGTGCCGGCTTGCAGCCGCAGCCCTTGTCCGGCGAGGTGCGCGTTGATCGTCTCGAGCAGCGTCTCACCCAGCTGATGCCGCTCCAACAGGTGGCGGAAGTGCAGGATCGTCGACTCGTCCGGGATCGGACCGCTCAGCGTGAGGCCGCAGAAGCGCCGCACCGACTCGGCCTCGTACAACAGATCTTCCATCGCCGGGTCGCTGAGGTTGTAGCAGAGCTGCACGCAGTGGATGCGCAGCATCACGGCCAGCGGGTAAGGTCGGCGTCCGTGCCCGGGCTTGGGATAAACCGGCTCGATCCGCGCCGCCAACGCGGCCCAGGGGACCAGCCCATCGAGCCGCTCCATGAACCGTTCGCGCCTAGTCTTCCGCTTCTTGTGGGCAAACTCCAAGCTGCCAAACGTCGGCTCCAGCATCAAGACGCTCCCTTCAGCGGTCGCTGCCTCGATCCTATCCAGCCCTCAGAAAGCAGACTTGTTCAGAGCTTTCCTAGCGTCTGATGCGGCCCGCATCCACCTCGTGGACTGAGTCGACACGCGCGCCGCCTAACCGTTGAATCTGCTGGAGACGATCCAGGAGCGAGAGAGAGTACGCACGATGACCGAACGAAATTACTGGCAGCGAATGCGCCGTTCACGACTGAGCCGACGCGCGCTGTTGCGGGCCTCAGGACGCGCCGGGGTCGGCGCTGCGGGGCTTGCCCTCGTGGGCTGTGGCGACGATGACGACGACTCAGCGGCGCAGGTCCAGCAGCAGCAGGACTAGCAGCAAGCGGCGGCGCAGGCGGATCAGGACCAACAGCAGCAGCAACAAGCGATGCAGCAGCAGCAGGACCAGCAGCAGGACCAGGCGACGGCTCAGGCGGATCAAACTGATCAGCAAGAGCAGCAGGCGATGCAGCAGGACCAGCAGCAGCAACAGGCTGCTGTTGACCTGTCCAAGGAAGGCGACACCGACTGGGAGCGCACCGTGACCGTTGCGGTGCCCAACGCCGTCGGTGGTCTCGACGTGATGGGGCCGGGCAACTACACCCTCAAATGGAACGGGCCGTTGCACTTTGACCGGCTGCTGCAGTACGACCTGGTCACGCGTGAGATCGTGCCGAGTGCAGGCAACTACGAGTGGATCGACGATTTTTCAGCAGTATTGATGCACCTCAACCCCGGCCACGCCTGGCACGACGGCACGCCGATGACGGCGGAGGACATCAAGTTCTCGATCGACCGCGCAGCCGGGAACGCCGCGTACAACGAGAGCGGCGTATATGAGTCGGGCGTCGCGTACATCGTCGCGTCGGTCAACGATGAGGTCACGGTGATCGACGACATGACCACACGGATTCCGGTGAAATCCGAGGTTACTGCGCCGAACAGCATTGGCACGACGTTGCCGCTCGTACCGAGGCACCGAGTCGAAGAGTTGGGCGACGAAGGCTACAACCGCGACGGGCTAGCCAGCGGACCGTTCAAGCTGGACTCGTTTGAGCCCGACATCGCGGTGCGCAGCGTCCGCAACGAGGAATACCCGGTCGGCTACGAGAACCTCACCCGCATTCACCGCCCCTGGGTCAAGGAAATCATCCAGGCGGTGCGACCGGAGCCGGTCGCGCGTCTGGCGGCGATCCAGGCGGGCGAGGCCGATGTCGTCCCCTCGCTGGAGTGGGAGCTGGTGCAGGAGTTCGTTGACGAACCCGGCTTCGAGGTGCTGTTCGATCCGGGCTGCTGCCCACACACAATCTTCCCCAACACGATCGTGCCGATGTTCGAAGACGGCAGCAACCCCTACCGCGACATCCGAGTTCGGATGGCGATGAACCACGCGGTCGATGTAGAGACGATTTACACCGCGCTGGGGACCGGTCGCGAGCAGCGGGCGTATGGCATTGGTACCCGCCAACTCGGTGGGATGCAGCCCGAACAGTCCGGTCCGCTGACGATGACTTACGACGTCGCAAAGGCGATTCAGCTGATGGACGCGGCCGGCTACGGCGAAGGCTTCGAGTCAGACTTCTTCGGCACTGCCGGTTTCTTCTCGGCGACGGACCAGATCGCGCTGTCGGTCCAGCAATACCTTGACGAAGTCGGGATTCGGACCAACCTGCAGCTCGATCCGCTGCCCGACTTCCGCGCGCGGATGGCGCAACGCGATGTGCCGGGACTGCACTACTACTTCACCAATCAGTCGCCGGACCCGTTCCAGGTGATCGCGGCGGAGGTCGCGATCGGCGGCACGCTCTCGGTTGCCGAATACCCCGACACGGATATTCAGGATCTGGTCGATGCGCAGGCCACGGAATTCGATCCGGCCAAGCGAGTCGTGGCGATCAACAAGCTCGCGGAGCGGATCTACACAAATGCTTCCTGGCTGTTCCTCTTCGAGACCGTCGGTACCGGACTGATGCGCGACGACCTCGAGTGGGACATGAAAGGCAACTCACGCGACTACAGCGGCTTCTGGGGCATCCGACCGCTCGTGACCTAGCCACGACTGCTCAACGCTGACCGCTCGGAGGAATACGGCCGCATATGGGCGCCAACAGTCTCTGGACCATTGTCCTCTCGCGCCTGCTGCAGGGGCTGCTGGTCGTATTCCTGGTCGTCTCGATCGTGTTCTTGGTGTCTCGGGGGGCCCGCAACCCGATCGAGTACCTGACGACCGACGAGACGACCGAGGCAGAGAAGGAGTTGCTGCGCGAGCAGTATGGGCTCAGCGGTCCATTGGGAAAGCAGTACATCGATTTCCTGTATAACGCGGCCCAATTCGACCTGGGCAACTCCTTCATTAGCGACTTGCCGGCGATGGAAGAGGTCCTCAACCGCGCCGTGAAAACGCTCCAGCTCGGGATCGCCGCGCTCTTGTTTTCGATGGTGCTAGGCATTCCGCTGGGCGTCATCGCCGCCCTGCGACGGGCATCGCCGAGCGACTGGTTCGCACGCCTGCTCGCGGTGTTGGGTCAGGCCACGCCCAACTTCTGGCTCGGCCTGATGCTGATCTTCTTCTTCGCCGTTCAGCTCGATTGGTTTCCGACCGGCGGCAGCGGCGGGATCGAACACATCATCCTGCCCACGATCACGCTGGGCCTGCTGACCTCTGCGGCGGCGATGCGTCTCACCCGTTCCGGGATGATCGACGTGATGAACACCGACTTCGTGCGCACCGCACGAGCGAAAGGTCTGCGTGAGTCGACGATCATCTGGCGCCATGCGATGCGTCACGCGATTCTGCCGGTGGCGACGATCCTGGGGATTCAGGTCGGACGACTGATCGCCGGCACGGTGATCGTGGAGCAGGTCTTCGCCTGGCCGGGCATCGGCCGGTTGATGTTGCACACGATTACGGTCGGTGACTTCCCGGTCATGATCGCCGGCATCCTGGTGATCTCCGGCGCGATCGTGATTGCCAACATCCTGGTCGACCTGTCCTATCCGATTATCGATCCCCGGATCCGGGCGGGGGGACAATGATGGCGACGCAGTCTGCAGCACAGGCGCCGGAATTTGTACGCCGGACCTCGCGCTGGGGTGTTTCCTGGCAGCGCGCCGCGGTGTTGACGCCGCCGGCGATCATCCTCGGTCTGTTCTTTGTTGCAGGCGTCTTTGCCGATCTGATCTCCGCGTATGACCCGGAGAAGATCGTGCTGGTCGACCGGCTGATCCCGCCCGTGATGCAAGAGGGCGGTAGCTGGGCGCATCCGCTGGGGACGGACAACCTCGGTCGCGACATTTTGTCTCGCATCATCTACGGCGCTCGCGTATCGCTACTTGTCGTTGGGATTTGCATCCCGGCGTCGGCGTTCATCGGTGTGCTGACCGGCCTGATCGCGGGCTGGCGACTCGGCTGGGCAGACAGAATTTTGATGCGGCTGGTGGACATTCAGTTGGCGCTGCCGGCGATTCTGTTTGCGCTGCTGATTGCCGTCGTCTTCGGCAGCAGTCTGCGCAACGTCATCCTGATCATCATCATCTTCACCTGGTCCAGCTACGCGCGCCTCGTGCGGGCCGATGTGCTCTCGCTGCGCGAGCAGGAGTTCGTCATCGCTGCACAGTCCAGCGGGGCCAGCGACAAGCGCCTGCTCTTCCGACACATCCTGCCCAACATCCTCAACACGATCGTGATTATGGCGACGCTCGAGGTGCCATCGGTGATCTTGATCGAGGCGGCGCTCAGCTTCCTCAACATCGGCGTGGCGCCGGGCACGCCGTCCTGGGGCGCAATGATCTCCGAGGGTCGCAACTTCATGACGATTGCCTGGTGGCCGATCTGGATGCCGGGTATCGCCATCCTGTTGGTGTCGTTGACCGGCAACTTGATGGGCGACTGGCTCCGCGACACGCTTGATCCCAGGTTGAGAAACGTGCGCTGAACGCCCCACGACCCAGACCTCTACGAAGGCGTCCCTCCCTTAAGGGCTCCCCCCTTGGGGAGACCTTTGAATAAGTCCCCTTCGCCCCCCTTGCGGGGGAGATGCCGAAAGCAGAGGGGGGCTCCCCATCTCAAGGCTTATCTGGTCGCTGGCAGCGGACCCCCCTCTGTCACTCCGTGACCTCTCCCCCGCAAGGAGACCTTTGAGGAAGTCCCCTTTTCCCCCCTTGCGGGGGAGATGCCGGAGGCAGAGGGGGGCTCCCTATCGCAGTGCCTATCTGGTCGCTGGCGGCGGACCCCCCACTGTCACTCCGTGACATCTCCCCCCGCAAGGGGGGAGAGGGGATACGTGAGTTTTTCAAAGGTCTCCTTGGGGGAGCTGGCACGGAGCGCCTGAGGGGGCCTCGCAAAAGGCAGCGCTTTCGTGTTGTGCGAAGGAGCCCCCTCCGCCCCTTCGGGGCGCCTCCCCCAAAGGGGGAGGTCTGATTTCGACAGGTGCTCGTACTCTGTCGGTATTACGCCAACCCACTAGGACGTTCCTATGACCAAGATCACCGCCGTCCGCTCGCGCATGCTGCGCATTCCGCTTGATAACCCGACTTCATTCTCCAATCGCACGGTCTATGACCGCGATCATCCGGTGGTTGAGGTCGAATGCGACGATGGGCAGATCGGAATCGGATTTTGCTATGCGGGCAACTCCAATGGTCAGTTGGTAACATCGGCGGTCGACAATCTCTTCGCTCCGGTGCTGATGGGTCAAGACCCATTCCGGGTTGAGGGGTTATGGGCTTCGATGTACCAGGAGTCGTTGCTGCATGGCCGCGCCGGTGCGACGATGCGCGCGCTCTCGGCGCTCGATATTGCGCTCTGGGATCACAACTCCAAGGCTGCGGGGCTGCCGCTCTACAAGATGCTCGGCGGCTATTTCGAGGACACCGTGCCGGCGTATGCGTCGGGCGGTTACTACCTCGAGGGCAAGGGACACGAGGGGCTTCAGCAGGAGCTGCTCGGCTACGTCGAGCTGGGCTTCGACGCGATGAAGATCAAGGTTGGCCGACTGTCGGTGCGCGAGGAGGCGTCGCGGATGCAGGCGGCGCGCGAAGCGGTCGGGCCGGACGTCCACATCATGCTGGACGCCAACAACGCCTGGTCGAACCTCGAAGATGCGCTGCGCTACATGGCGGCGTATGAGCCGTCGAACCCCTACTGGATCGAAGAGCCGTTCAGCCCGGATGCGATCAACCTGCATGCCAAGCTCGCGCAACGCACGGGCGTCCCGGTCGCGACGGGAGAGATCGAGGTGGGTCGCTGGCGATTCAAGGACTTGATGGACCAGGATGCGGCGATGATCCTGCAGCCCGACGCTGCCGTATTGGGTGGTGTGACTGAGTTCCGGAGGATCGCCAACACCGCGGCCTCATATGGCGTGTCGATTTGTCCGCACTGGTTCCATGACCTGCACCGACACCTGGTCGCCTCGTCGCCGAATGCCACTTATGTCGAGTTCTTCCCCGATGATCAGGTGCACAATTTCCGAAGCATCATCGATCGGCAGACGGTGGTCCGGGACGGGCGTCTCGTGTTGCCGGAGACACCGGGTCTGGGCTTTGAGTTCTTGCCGGAAGCGTTGGAGCGTTACACGATCGCGGATTGACTTTGTCTAGCCCCCCTCAGCGAGGGTGTCTCAGAAGCACAAGATTCATCATTCCCGCGCTCCGTCGCGGGAATCTCGCCGAGTGCTGCACCGACGTTCGAACCTGAGGAGCCTCGGTCGTTTCAATCGCTTAGCCGGCTCCTGGCTTTCGTGCCGAGCACAGCGAGATACCCGCGACCGAGCGCGGGTATGTCGGAGTTGGAGAGCGGGGACTGGAAACCGTTCCTAGCTCGCGACCACCACACCGTTGGCGATTGCCAGCTCGCCCTGATTGTTTCGCATTTCGTAGAAGACGATTTCGCGGTCGCCTTCGTCGCGGACTTCGAGGACGCTCACCGACACTTCGGTGCCTGGAATGACCATGCCTCGGAACTGGCCGGCGAAGCGGCGTACACGGGTTGGGTCGCCGTTGAGGTTTCGGTTGATCACCTCTCGCAGCGCGATGGTGATGTTGGCTGAGCCGTGGAGGATGATGTCGGGCAGGCCTGCAGCAAGCGCGACTTTTCGTTCAGTGTGAATTGGGTTCCAGATGTCGGCGCACTCGGTGTAGACGTGCGGGGCTTGCGGGTCGATTGGGAACCTGTTGGTCCAGACGGGCTCGTCGTTGTTGGTCGAGCGTTGCGGCAGCGGCGGGGCAGATTCGATCTCGGCGGCGTCGCCGTCCAGTTTGGCGCCGCGAGTGATGCCGCCGGTGTCCATGATGGCGACAGTATCGCCACGGCTGTCCCGAAACGTAAATCGCTGAGAACTCAGCACGCCGGGTCGCACTTGCTTGACGGCGACACTCTGACCCTGGCTGGTGATAATGTCGCCCTCGCGGGCATGTCGATTGAACTGCACGTCGACCCAGGCGTGGACACCGCGTCGCACAAGCTGCAGGTCGAGATGCTGGTCGGGCGTGAAGCGGCTGTTCCACTGCCAGGTGAAGACCATGCCGGGATGCGCGATCAGGCCGCCGGGACGGTCGTCCTCGAAGTAGACGGGATTGAAATCGCCGACGCCGCCGGCGAACGCGGTGATCGACCGCGCTGTCACTTCGAAGGACTTGGCGATCGTGTATCCGCCTACCTTGGCGGGCATGCGCAGATCGTTGGCCATGATCGATTCCTTACAAACGGTTACGACGCGGAGTAGCGATCCCAGTGCAGGACTTCGTCCAGCGGACGGCGACGGATTGGCCCGAAGTTGCCGGTCGGCCAGCCGAGCGGGATCAGCACCATTGGCAGGATGTGATCGGGCAGGCCGAGTACCTCCTGCGCCTTCTCGCGGCCGTCGCCGACGAAGGCGAGCGTCGTCGGGACGCTGCCGACCTCCAGCGCGCGAGCCGCAAGCAGCAGATTCTGGACTGCGCCCCAGACCTCTGTTGCGGCCGCTGCTCCCTCACCAAACGTGCCCTGCGGTGCGCGAACGAGGTCGGCGCAGGCGATCACGATCGCGGGAACCTCGTGCAGGTGATTCATCTGGTACTCGACGGCAGCCAGGAAACGCTCGCGGCGCCCCTGGTCGACGTGCGGATTCGCTGCTTCGCGGTTGTTCTCGAGGTACATCGACACGCCGGCCCTGTTGAGGTCGGCGAGCTGCTGTTTGACCTCGGGATCGCGGACGACGACCCAGTGCCTCGACTGTCGGTTGGATCCGCTCGGTCCCAGGTGCGCCGCTTCTATGAGCTGAACGAGGACATCCTCGGGAATCGGGTCGGGCTTGTAGCGCCGCATCGCTCGTGCGGTTTGGATGACGTCGAAAAATTCCATGTCGTTGCTCCTGTTTGCGTTACTCGCCGTATGAGATCAGTTCTACGAGATTGCCGTCGGGATCGCGTGTGTAGACGCTGACTCCCTCGGCAGTGCCAGCGCTTCGTCCACCGACGCGGCCCGCCGGGCCTTCGATCACCTCTGCGCCTGTCGCCGCGATGGCCGCGGCCGCCGCCTCAGGTGTCCCCTCCCAGACGAAGCAGAAGTCACCGCAGCCCGGCTCGGCGGTCGGACCGCGCAGGTCGAATTTGGGATTCTGCCACAGCTTTGGGTCGTGAACGTTGATCTTCTGATCACCGCAGGCGATGGCGAACATCGGGAACTCGCCGCCACGCCACTCGGCTTCATGCAGGATGGTGAATCCGAGGGCGCGGTAGAAACCCATGAGCGCCTCGGGATCGCCGGCTGGGATTGCGACGTGGTCCATTCCGGTGACGGGCATTGAAGATCCTCTCCTGTCGGCGAGATATATGCTACTCGGCAACGGAAGGCTCCTAGAACAGTCGTGTCCAAGCTGTGGGAGCCTACTGCCGACTCAGAAAGGAATGGTCCCCGAATGCGCAGGACGTTCACTGCATGGGTCATGCCAAGCAACAACTGGTACATCGCATTCTGCGAGGAAGTGCCCTCGGCCAACGGACAAGGCCGCACAAAGGAAGAAGCGTTGGAGAGTCTGGCATCTGCCATCGAGCTGCTATTCGAATGCTATCGCGAAGATCTGCAGTGCGATCTGCTGCCTGGCGCTGAAAAGACGACGGTTGAAGTTGGATGAAGCGGGGCGTACTGATACGCCACCTGCGTCGACATGGGTGCGAGTTGCAGCGCGAAGGCGCCAGCCATTCAATCTGGCGTAACCCGCGAACCGGACAACGGCAACCAGTGCCGCGCCATCGTGAAGTCGACAACAACATGGCAAGAATAATCTGCAGGAAGCTCTCTGTACCGCCGATCGGTGGGTGAGAGTAGCTGGTACCCTCGCGACAACGTTCGCCTGAAGTTGAAGGGGTTCCGAATGCCCGATGTCTCTGCCGCCGATCCATTTCCGCGCAAGCGTCTGACCATCGGCGAGACCACGATGGCTTATGTCGATGAGGGCAACCCCGACGGCGACCCCATCCTCTTCCTGCACGGCAACCCCACATCGTCTTACCTGTGGCGCAACATCATGCCGCACTTGTTTGAGTCGGCTCGCTGCCTGGCGCCCGACCTGATCGGGATGGGCGTTTCCGGCTCGTCACCGAGCGGTTCGTACCGCTTCGTTGACCATGCGGGTTGGCTCGATGCCTGGATCGAGGGGATGGACCTCGGCGACAAGCTCACCTTCGTGATCCACGACTGGGGCTCGGCGCTGGGATTCCATTGGGCGAATCGGCACCGCGACCGCGTCAAGGGACTCGTTTATATGGAGGCGATCGTCCGGCCCGTGACTTGGAATGAATGGCCCGAGGCTGCGGCCCGCGTCTTCCAGGGCATGCGCTCGGAGGCCGGCGAGGCGATGGTGCTGGAGAAGAACGTGTTCGTTGAGCGCATCCTCCCGGGCAGCGTGCTGCGTGGTCTGACCGAGGCCGAGATGGAGGTCTACCGGCTGCCCTACCTCGAGGAAGGCGAGTCGCGTCGGCCGACGCTGACCTGGCCGCGCGAGATTCCGATCGACGGCGAACCGGCCGACGTGGCCGAGATCGCGCAGAGCTACGCCGACTTCCTTTCGTCCGACGACTCGGCTCAGATCGCCAAACTGTTTATCAATGCCGAACCCGGCGCGATCCTTCAGGGCGCGCAGCGGGAGTTCTGCCGAAGCTGGCCCAGCCAGACCGAGGTCACCGTGCCAGGCAATCACTTCGTGCAAGAAGACTCGCCGCACGAGATCGGCGAAGCGATCCGGGATTGGTACGCCGGGATCTAGGTAGGACGGGACGACATGTCTGAAATCACTAATGCCGACGAAGCTCGGGCCGCGTTAGCGCAGGCGCGGGAGGAGTTCCGCGAACTTGTCCTGGGGCTGTCCGGAGAGGAATGGGATCGCAAGAGCGACAACGCCGGCTGGACCAATGGCCAGCTCTGTTGGCATATCGCCTTCACGGCCGGAGGCGGCACGCTCAGGGTCTCGCGGTTGCGCCAGAACAAGGGCATGAATCCTCCAGGACCGCTGATGGCGGTGTTAAACTTGATGAGCCTGTGGATAGTCCGGATCCGATCGCGGGGGGCGACGCCCGAATCCGTCCTGACGTTTTTCGACGAGGGCTTCGCGGTCACGCAGGGGGTGATCGATACCGTCGGCGACGATGAGTGGGGCAACGGCGGGGTTTTCCTGGGCGAACCAATGACCGTTGGCAATGCGTTCGGCTTTATCGGCGAGCACATCGCCGAGCACTCCGCAGAAATGCGTCGCGACTAAGCGGTCCGCGGGCCGATGACACGCAGTTCGGACGAGATCTTCGAGCGTTACCCACCTCTCCGCGATATGGAGGCGGTGGCGCTCTTTCAGGAGCTCGGCTACCGCTTCACCGACGCTGGCGACGGCTGGTGCGAGATCACGCTGACGGCATCGCCGAAGACACACAACCTGTATGGCATCGTCCACGGCGGTGTCTGGCTGTTGGTGGCGGACTCGGCGATGGGTGGCGCATTGGGCACGATCCAGGCGGAAGGCGAACGTGTGATTACGGCACAGTCGGAGTTTCGCTGGCTGCGCGGCCTCGACGGTGATGTCATCCGCGCCCGCGCCGAAGTGATTCGTCGCGGGCGGACGTTGAGCCACTGCTCGGTCGACCTCTATGACGACCAAGGCCGGCACATCGGACATGGCAACGGCACCTATGTGATGCTGCCGCCGGAGGACCCCCCCTCTGTCACTTCGTGACATCTCCCCCCGCAAGGGGGGGGAGAGGGGACTAATGGGTTTACGCGCAGGTCTCCGTAAGGGGAGGAGAGGGGATCTGTGAATTTTGCAAGGGTCTCCTGCCGCAAGCACTACCCTATGGCTCCAAAGGACCATTAGAGGGAGCGTGTTCATGGCCGGACGACTTGATGGCAAGGTGGCGCTGATCACCGGTGGCGCACGAGGACAGGGCGCCGCCGAAGCGAAATTGTTCGCATCGGAAGGGGCAAGAGTCGTCATCACCGATGTGCTTGACGCCGAGGGCCAGGCAACCGCCAGCTCCAGCGATAGCATTCGCTACCTGCATCACGACGTGACCAGCGAGGATGAGTGGATCGCCGTCGTCCAGGACGTGCTGGAGGACCACGGCAAGATTGACGCGTTCATTAACAATGCGGGCATCTATCGCTCCCGGCCGATCGCCGAGACGACCGTCGATGAATACAAGCTCGTGATCGAGGTCAACCAGGTCGGCGTGTTTCTTGGTCTGAAGCATGTCGGACCAGTGATGTGTGAGGCCGGATCCGGGTCGATCATCAATATTTCATCGATCGCCGGCATGCGCGGTGGAGCGGGATCACTGTCTTACACCGCATCGAAGTGGGCGGTGCGCGGGATGACCAAAGTAGCGATGAGTGAATTCGCGCCGTCGGGCGTGCGAGTCAACTCGATTCACCCTGGACTGATCGAAACGCCGATGCTGCAACAACTTCCGATCATCGAACAGGGACGCGGCGATCTTCTGGTTCAGCGCATCCCCTACGGTCGAATCGCCGAGGCCGAGGAAGTGGCCAAGTTGGCGCTCTTCATGGCTTCTGACGACTCCGAGTACATGAACGGCACCGAATTCATCATCGACGGCGGGATGATTCAGGGCATCTAAGCGAGTCTCGACGCGGTCATGGCGAGCGTGTGCGCTCGTTCCGCGAGGCGAAGAGGCAGCGTTGGTCGCGCTGTCAGGTCGGCAGACGTAGACCGAGAACGAAATGAGGCTGGCGATTGTGGCTGGACGACTGGATGGCAGAATCGCGCTGATTACCGGTGGCGCGCGAGGACAGGGCGCCGCCGAGGCCAAGCTGTTCGCCGAAGAGGGCGCGAGGGTTGTAATCACCGACGTGCTTGACGCTGACGGCGAGGCGACCGCGGCGACGAGCGACAGCATTCGCTACCTGCACCACGACGTGACCAACGAAGACGAGTGGATCGCCGTCGTCCAGGATGTGGTTGAGGACCATGGCAAGATCGACGCGTTCATCAACAACGCCGGCATCTTTCGCAGCGGCTCGATTGCCGGGACCTCGCTTGAGGAGTACCGCCAGGTGATCGACGTCAACCAGATCGGCGTGTTTCTTGGTTTGAAGCATGTCGGACCTGTGATGGCGGCAGCGGGATCGGGGTCGATTATCAACATCTCGTCGGTGGCGGGATTGCGCGGCGGCCCGAACATGGTCGCCTATGTGGCGAGCAAGTGGGCGGTGCGGGGTATGACGAAGACGGCGATGAACGAGTTCGCGCCCTCGGGCGTGCGGGTCAACTCGATCCACCCCGGACTGATCGAGACGCCGATGCTGCAACAGCATCCGACGATTGAGCAGGGCTTAGAGGATCAGCTGCGGCGGCGAGTTCCCTATGGTCGTTTCGCCGAGGCAGGGGAGGTCGCAAACCTGGCGCTGTTCCTGGCGTCGGATGAGTCGGAATACATGAACGGCGTCGAACTCGTGATCGACGGCGGCATGTCACAGGTACTCTGAGCTTATGAACATAGCCGCATCATGAGCGCCCCATCAGTCCAATACACCCACACCGACGACGACATCGCCATCGCGTGGGTTGAGCGCGGCTCCGGGCCGCCGCTCGTCGTATCGACCGGACCGATGCTGCCGCTCAATGTGGGCTGGGAGCCGGGCGGCGTCTGGGATCGGCTTTCGCAATCGTTCCGCGTGATTCGGTTTGATCCGCGCGGCTGTGGTCTGTCGGAGCGCGACGGAGTATTCGGATCGTTCCACGACGAAGCGATTGATCTCGCCGCTGTCGTCAACGAAGTGGGCGAACCGCGTGTCGCATTGATGGGCTACTACATCGGTACGCCCGCTGCCGTCATCGCGATGCTGAACGAGCCCGAGCGCTACACCCATATGGTGCTGCATCTGCCTATACCCATGGTTGGCCATCAATCGATCTCGAAGGAGGCGGACGCCTCCCCTCAGGACGGATACGGCCAGTTGATGGACAGTACGATCGGCAATCTGTTGCGGCTCGGTTGGCAGTATCACGAAGAGTTTGCCAGGCGCGCGTTGCTCACGATCATTGCTCCATCGGCGGACGAGAACACGCTTCGCACCCTGGCCGAGATGATGCATCATTACCCGTCGATGAATCGATTGTTCGGCCTGGTACCCGAGATGCGCAGTCTTGACTTGCGCGAGGATCTGCGTGGAGTCGAGATCCCCACGCTGATTTCCATCCCTCCGGACCGCGAGGGCTTTGAAGACACGCATGCCTCATTCGGGCGCGATTGGGCGCGACGCATCCGCGGCGCACGGCTTGTCGTGGGGCGCGACGACACATCGATCCTGGTCAACGGCGCGCTCACGATCAACCAACTCGCCGAGGCGATGGAAGAGTTCATCGGAAGCGATCGGCGGGTGCAAACCGCTGGTCAGGCGACACGCACGGTCCTGTTTACCGACATTGAGGGCTCGACATCGCTGGTTGATCGGTTAGGTGACGCCGAAGCCCGATCGATCACGCGCGAAATCGAGAACCTCACTCAAGCTGCAATTCGCAGTCAGCGAGGTGTGCAAGTCAAGACGATGGGCGACGGCGTACTCGCCTGGTTCAACGCGGCCTCGGCTGCGGTTGAGGCCGCCGTCCAGATCCAGGCAAATCTGGCCGACCACGCACGCTATAGCGACATCCAGGTCCGAATTGGGATCAGTGCGGGTGAACCAATCGCAGAATCGAACGATCTGTACGGCGCCACGGTGAATCAGGCTGCGCGGATCATGTCGATGGCGCAAGGCGGCCAGATTTTTGTCTCCGATCTTGTCCGTGGCTTGCTGCAAGGCCGCAGATTTCAGTTCGAGGATGAGGGAAAGCGCCAACTACGCGGATTCCGCGAATCCGTGCAACTGTTCAGCGTCGATTGGCGAAGCGCAACCGGCGCTCAGAGCGCCCTGGAAGGGACCAACAGATGACCGAGATGACGAAACGCGAACGTGTCCGCGCAGCAATTGCCGGGCAGCCGGTTGACCGGGCTCCGGCTTCGCTCTGGGGCCACGATTTCCTGCGCGAATGGAGCAACGACGAGCTTGTCGGTGCGACCTGCGAGCAGTACGAGGCGTACGACTGGGACTTCATCAAGATCAACCCTCGATGGTCGATGTTCCCCGAAGCCTGGGGCGCGGTCTACACGCCACCGGTGGAGCAGACGGCCCAAACCCTCGTGAGCCCGGCGCTGAATGAGCTCGATGATCTCCACAACGTCACGCCGGTTCATGCCGAGCGCGGGGTCTTTGGTGAGCACGTCGAATCGACTCGATTAGTGATCGAGCGGACCAAGGGCGAGGTTGATGTGGTGCAGACGGTGTTCTCGCCGATGGCGGTCGTTGGTTTGATGTTTGGTCATCCACGGGCGATGAAACAGGCCGTGGCCGAAGCGCCGGCGGCCGTGCATGGCGCCATCGCGCGCATCACCGAGACAATCATCAATTACAGCCGCGCCAACCTGGATGCCGGCGCATCGGGCGTCTTCTACGCGCCGCTACAGTGGGCCAGCCATGACATCTCCAACGCCGACTTCTACCGAGAGTTTGGTCGCCCCTACGACCTCCAGGTGCTAGATGCGATCCGCGACGCGGAGTTCAACATCCTGCACGTCTGCCATACCAACAACATGCTCGCCGATGTGCTCGACTACCCGGTACACGCATTCAATTGGGACGACCGGCACGAATCGAACGCCAGCCTTAACGATGTCTGGGCCGAGACCGACAAGGCCGTCATGGGCGGTGTCAGCCGGACCGGTCTCGGCGATTTGAGCGCCGACGAGATTCAAGCGCAAGCGTCGGATGCGGCGAGCGTTGGAAACACGCGCGTGTTCGTTACAGGCGGCTGCTCCATCCCACCCCATACGTCGCATGAGAATCGCGCGGCGGTCGCTGTCGGGGCTCGGGGGAACTAGCGAGAGTCCTGCAAGGGATTTCGCCAGCGAAGTCCTGAAAAGCGAGCGAAGTCGCTGTCATTCGAGTGGACTTCGGCTTGATACTCGATCGCTAATGCTGCGATGTGGGCATCCGTCACCAGATTGCCGCCAACACCGATCGCGGCAAGCAACTCCGAGAACAGTGCCAGATGGCGAGACCCCGGATTGAGAGGCAAGACGTGCGGGTGGCTGAACCACTCGCCGACGATATCGAGCGATTGGGCAACCGTGATCGGACGGGTCAAGATCCTGGGACTAGTTGAAATCCGGACGAAGCCGGTGGTGACAACCCATGGGATTCCTACACGTTCGCTTCCACCGATGAGTTCTCGCAACCAGAGCGCGGCGCGATCATGGACCACGTCGTCTTCGTGGTACGCGTAGAGGAGCAGATTGGTATCGGGAATGATCACACTGAGAGTTTCTGAAGGAACTCTTCCATCTCAAGCTCGTCAGCAACCTGCCTCAACCTATGAGGATCAATTCCCGGCCGATATCCACCGCTAAACGTTCTAATCTTGAACGGCGGTCGGTCGGCAGGCTTTGAGAGCGTCAGTCCGCGGCGCAGCGCTTCGTTCACGACCTGCTTGAATGGCTTGTCGAGGAGGCGCGCCTGCTGCTTGAGCTCCGCCATAACGTCGTCGTCAAGGGTTAGTGTTGTTCTCATGTAGACATCATGATGTCTGAAACATGTGATGTCAAGATGCCGGATTACCCGCTGCTCGGAACTGGGGAGACTTATTCAAGCCGCTACGGCAATCTCGACTGTGGGCAGTCTTCTGAGATAGCGAGCTTTGCTCTCCCGTTAGACGAGTTCGCCCTGTGCGCGACGCTCGAGCATCTCTTCGAAGTTGACCTCGACTGGTTGCTGACCGTCCAGCACTGCCTCGACACGTCCGCGCACTATGTCTGTCCAACCTGGGTGCGTGAGGATGTAGAGCTGGTCGCTGACGAAGGCAGGACAGAGGACTGATGCCGAAACGTTGGACTCGGCGGCTCGCAGATGATGCCAGAGACCCTCGGTCAGGGTCAGCACGCCGTGCTTCGAGACGCTGTACGCGGAGACGTTGTAGGCCAAGCCGCCGGGGATCGGTCCCGCCAGGGAAGCAGTGTTGACGATGTGGCCCGTCTCGCCGTGCCCGATCATGTGCGGGACGAAGACCTGGAGTCCGTAGAGCACGCCCCAAAAGTTTACGCCCATGACCCAGTTCCATACCGAGTCCTCAACCTCCCAGACCGTAACAGCGTCGACGCCGCCGCCGAGTCCGCCGTCGCTGCGGGAGGTGACGCCCGCGTTATTGCAGAGCAAATGAACCGCGCCGAACTGCTCAATCGCCTGATCGCGCAGATGCTCGAGCGTTTCGCGTCGCGTCGTATTGACTTCGACGCCGACGACGTTGCGCTCCTGCTGCTCCAGCCTCGCGACGGCCGCCTTGAGTGCATCGGTTTCGATGTCGACAACCACGACGTTCATGCTCTCGGCTGCGAAGCGCTCGGCGAAGGCAAAGCCCATGCCGGAGGCCGCGCCGGTGACAACTGCGGTCCCATTGCTGATATCACGCATCTTGCCCCTCGTCTTAGACGAGCTCGCCCCGCGCGCGGCGCTCCAACATTTTTATGAAGTCGACCTCGACCGGTTGAGTGCCTTCCAGCACGGCCTCGACGCGACCGCGAATCACGTCGGTCCAGCCGGGGTGCGGCAGGATGTAGAGGTGGTCATTGACCATCGCCTGCCAGACGAGGCCGGCCACGTCGGACGGATTCATGCCACCGCCCAGCAGGGTCTGGGACATCGCACGTTGTTCCGGGGTTGCCGCAATCTTCTCGCCAAACTCACTGGGGCGATTTCGCTCGGCCTCAACGATCTGGGTGTTGACGAAGCCGGGGCAGAGGACCGACGCCGAGATATTGGAGTCGGCGACGCGCAGGTGATGCCAGAGACCCTCGGTCAACGTCAGCACGCCGTGCTTTGAGACGCTGTAGGCGGATGCGCCGGGGATCAGCCCGGCCAGCGACGCAGTGTTGACAATGTGGCCGGTCTCGCCGTGCTCGAGCATTGACGGGACGAACACCTGCAACCCGTAGAGCACGCCGTAGAAGTTCACGCCCATGACCCAATCCCAGGTGGAGTTCGGTACTTCCCAGACCGGCGTTGCTCCAGTGCCGGCGCCGAGTCCGCCGTCGGACCGCGCGGACACCCCGGCGTTGTTGCAGAGGACGTGAATCTTGCCGTACTGGTCGATCACCTGGTCGCGCAGGTTCTCGAGCGTCTCGCGCTGCATCGTGTTGACCTCGACGCCGATCACGTTGCGCTCCTGCTGCTCGAGCTTCAGGACCGCCGCCTTGAGCGCGTCGCTCTCGATATCGGCGAGGACGACATTCATGCCCTCGGCCGCAAATCGCTCGGCGAAGGCGTAACCCATGCCTGATGCCGCGCCGGTGACTACTGCTGTTTTGCCGGTGAATTCTCGCATGATCGTTGGACTCCCTGGCGTTCAGATTTATCTGTCATGTTGCGAACGCAGTCTACGTGTGGATCGACAGGACAGCCTTGGATGCACTCAGCGGATTCGCGGTTTCCGCCTTCGCGGGCGTGACAGAGTATGAGCGGGGAGGAAGATCACCAGAGCCTGCCCGCGCGAAGGCGGGGGTCGCCCGTACGGCATGCCGCGCTGGGAGGAGAGAACCGGTGGCTGGGAAAAAACCGCGAAGGCGATGCAGCATGCCAAAGAGTTGGCGCTGCGCTTCGGCGTGGGGATTATGGGGGTTCATCGTCTTCCTCCTGGGATTCGGTCTCGTCGTTGGAGAAATTGCCGTACTCGGCGATTTCTTCGGCCGTGGCGACGCTCTCTCCGTTCTGGATTGCGGTGACGCGGGCGGAGAGGGCGCGGGCTTCGTCGCTGATGTGATGGATGGTGTCCTTGACGGCAGCCTTGGCTTCGCTGAAGAGGCCCATGATTCTGGCGAGGGCGGTGGTGGCCTGGATCTGGACGTAGGCGGGTCCGTTGGATGCGTGGAGTTGGAGGTGTCCGATGATGGCGTCTCGGGTGTAGGGCAGTGGTGGGTTGTGGGTTTGCATATTTGTTGTCCTTTGCGGGGTTGATTATATATGCACGTGCGTTCTGTATGGATCTGATGGTTGTGTTGAGGTTTGCTGAGGGGGGCGTTGAGGTGTTGGGAGAGAGGATCGGGAGCAAGGGAGGGACCCCCTCAGCCTTCGGCAGCTCCCCCTGCAAGGGGGAGCTAGGGTCGTTTAGAGCATTCCTACACGTCTTGTCCCGCTGCGCGGCGACGCATCAGTTCCTCGAAGTCGAGCGTGACTGGGGCGCCACGCGCGAGCACGTGGTCGACGCGTCCGCGCACGAAATCGTCCAACGCCGGATGCGGCAGGATGTAGCAGCGTTGCTCGACGATTGCGTCGAAGACGAGCTCGGCGACCTGCTCGGGATCCATGCCGCCGCTGAGTATTGCGAGCAGGCCCTCCTGGGCCGCAGCACTGATTTCGACCTGATCGCCAAACTCGGACGGACGGTTGCGCTCTGCACGTGCGAGGTTGGTATCGACGCTGCCGGGGCACAGGACAGACGCGCTGAGGTTGGCGCCCATCGCTTCAAAGCTCTGGTAGATTCCTTCGGTCAGGGCGAGCACGCCGTGTTTGGACACGCCATATGCGCCGCCGCCGGGCACCAGTCCAGCTAGCGAGCCGGTGTTGACAACGTGTCCCGCTTCGCCATGTTCAAGCATGTGTGGAATGAACACCTGGCAGCCGTAGAGCACGCCCCAGAAGTTCACTCCCATGACCCAGTCCCAGGTGCTGTCTGGAACATCCCAGGGTCCGCGGACTTCTCCTTCATCGTCGAAGCCTGCATCGTCAAGTCCGCCCACGCCGGCGTTGTTGCAGAGGATGTGGATATTGCCGAACTCGGCGATGGTCTGGTCTCGCAGGTTTTCCACCGCCTCGCGACGCATCGTATTGACGACCACACCCAGCACGTTGCGCTCTTCTTGTCGAAGCTGCTGGACCTGCACGTCGAGCGCCTCTTCCTCGATGTCGGCGAGGACCACGTTCATACCCTCGGCGGCGAAGCGACGCGCAAACGCGAGTCCTATGCCGCTCGCCGCACCGGTGACGACTGCCGTCTTGCCTTCGAATTCCCGCATCTACGCCTCCAGACCGACCCTGACTGGCGTCCGCCAGACTGCAAGGCAGTCTAGGAACTGTTGCACCTACTGCGGCCGGTCGCCAAAGAAGTCGAACAGCGGCGGGTACTTGTTGATGTCGGCGCCACCGTTGAGCTGCACCGTCTGTCCGGTCATCAGCGACGAAGCATCGGAGGCCAGCCACAGCGCAAGCTGGGCAACATCTTCAGGTTCACCAATCCGTCCCAACGGAGCTTCGGCGGTGAACGCATCCTCGAGTCCCGGCACGACACGCAGACCCTCGGTGAGGGGGGTTCGGATCAACCCCGGTCCGATGCTGTTGACGCGGATGTTGTGTCGTCCCAGCTCCAGCGCCGACACCTTGGTCAGCATCGCGACGCCGGCCTTGGCCGAGCAATAGGCCGCTAGCCCCTCGGTCGCCTGGATCGCGTTCAATGAGGCCGTGTTGATGATCGATCCGCCAGAGCCCTGCTCGATCAGATACTTGGACTCGTGCTTGATGCAGAGGAACACGCCAGTCAGACAGACGTCGATTACCTGCTGGAACTGCGCGAGCGGATAGTCCTGGATTGGCGAGAATCCGCCGATACCAGCGTTGTTGAAGGCGACATCCAACCTCCCGAAGCGGCTAATGCAGGACATAACCATGTTGGCGACGTCGTCTTCATTAGTGACGTCGGCGGTGATCGCCATTGCCTGCGAGCCAATCTCGCGCGCGGCCTCGGCCGCGCCGTCGGCGTTGCGGTCGGCGAGGGCCACTTGTGCGCCCTCCTCGGCGAAGCGCTTCGCCGCCGCCAGTCCGATTCCTGATGCCGCGCCCGTGATCAGGGCTGCCTTGCCGTCGAGTTGTCCCATTGTTCGTTCCTATCTGTTGACTCGTATGTGCTCTAGCGCTTTCGAAATCTGATGCAGGCTTGCTAGCGCTCCCCCCTTGGGAGACCTCTGAAAGAGTCCCATTCGCCCCCCCTTTCGGGGGAGATGCCGCAGGCAGAGGGGGGTCCCCTTCTCAAGGCCTATCTGGTCGCTGGCGGCGGACCCCCCCTCTGTCACTCCGTGACATCTCCCCCCGCAAGGGGGGGGAGAGGGGAATCATGAGTTTTTTAAAGGTCTCCTTGGGGGAGACTTATGCACAAGTCTGCTCAGCGCGATGGGGAAGATACTCCCTCTCCCTTTGGGAGAGGGCTGGGGTGAGGGTTCCCGAGTCCGCCTATCTGGTGGCGGCCACTCGTTGCAATCGCCGCGGCCCTTACCCTAACCCTCTCCCAGAGGGAGAGGGAATCGGAAGCAGCCGGCAGATATATGACGCACAAGTCGCCAATGGGGGATGTCGCAATGGTTCGCTAGTCTGTGCGGGGTTGGCGCAATTGCGATTCCAGCAAGTTGAATCCCGGCGGTATTTCATTGACTGTGATTCCGCCATCGACGTAGAAGAGTTGTCCCGAGACCCAGGGACTGGCGTCACTGCCCAGATAGAGGGCCATCTGCGCAATGTCACTCGGTTCACCCAGGCGACCGAGCGGGGTGGCTCCGATCATGGCCTCGTCGAACCCTTCCACATCTCGGGCACGAGCCGTCAGCGGCGTTTTGGTGTGGCCCGGACCGATGGCATTGACCCGAATGCCGTGCTCCCCGAGCTCCAATGCCGAGACTTTAGTCAGCATCGCCACCCCGGCCTTGGCCGAGCAGTATGCGGCCAGTCCCTTCGTCGCCTGGGTCGCGTTGATGCTGGCCGTATTGATTAACGAGCCGCCCTCGCCCTGCGCGATCAGTTGCTTGGACTGATGTTTGAGGCCGAGGAACACGCCGGTCAGGCAGACATCGATGACTCGCTGGAAATGCTCGAGTGCATGATCGTGAATCGCCGCAGCGCCGGCGATGCCGGCGTTGTTGAAGCCGATGTCGAGCCGCCCGAAGCGTTCCACGCAGGCCGCAACCATCGCGGCCACGTCGTCCTCGTTGGTCACGTCGCCGCTGATCGCCGTCGCGCTGGAACCGATCTCGCGCGCGGTCTCGTTGACGAGATCGGCGTTGCGGTCGACCATCGCAACCTGCGCGCCTTCCTGAATAAATAGCTGCGTCGTTGCCAATCCGATTCCCGATGCCGCTCCTGTAATCAGAGCTACCTTGCCGTCGAGTACACCCATCTGTCGCTCCGTTTCTGTGTTCTGGGTTGCGATCAACCTACGACATCGCCGATTTCAAAGTTCTACGTTC
Source organism: Dehalococcoidia bacterium (assembly GCA_965261715.1). Lineage (GTDB taxonomy): Bacteria > Chloroflexota > Dehalococcoidia > Bin125 > Bin125 > Bin125. Next base: position 152,175 of record OZ253471.1, on the reverse strand, counting down.
GCACTATGGAACACCGGTCCCGAGAGGAGAACACCATGCCGCATCACGAACAGCTATTGAGCGATCCGGTCGGGACGTTGCGTGCCATCTGGAATGACACCGGCTGGCGCTTCGTGATTCTGACTTCGGCGCTGATCTTCCTGCTGGAGACCATTGGAGAACTGGCCAACGTCGAGCAACAGTCGATCTGGTGGGCTGCCGAAGTACTCACCGCTGTCGTCGTTGCCCGGATTCTCACCTGGCGACCGCTTCGGGGACGGTTGAGTGACATCGAGAACATGACGGTCGTCCTGGCGGTTCTTGGGCTGATGATCTGTGAGGTGATTCTGGCCTACTCGTGGGTCGCGGCTGACTTTGCGGCGGAGCCGATTTTCTGGCCGTTCTCGCTGATGCTGATCCTGACGGTTGTGACCGCGCGCTTGTTGGCGCCGTATGCAACTCGGCCGCTGTTCATCTGGGTGCTGGTCTTCTCGTTCCTGCAGTTCTGGATGAACCTGGCGATCTGGCAGGCCGACGTTTCCTATCCGTCGCCGGCGTGGACGTGGGCTGTTGCGCTCGCCGTCTTCGCGTTCGTCGCACGCTGGGTTGCGGGAAAGGGCATCGATGGACCGATCGTGAGCCCGCTCAACGTGGCGCTGGTGCTGTTCGTCTTCCTCGACTGGTGGCTGGAGTTTGGCCTCGATGAGAGCGGTGTCGGCGTCGAGTGGCTCGCCCAGGACCTCTACTGGCCCTGGATCCTGGTCAACAGCGGTTTGGCCGTCGGCGTCGCATTTGTCGCCCCGCACGTGAGCGACATGCTCTCGGGGCTGTCGGACGAGGATTGAACCGGCTCACGTCGCCGGCCAGGCGCTAGCATCGGCGATATCTGAATCTCATTTTGGACACCGGAGACGATCATGGTCAGCGCCAATCCCACTGTTCACGACAACCCAATGCTGAATGCCATCCAGGGCATTGATGTGATTGACTGCGACTCGCACGTGACCGAGCCGCCCGATCTCTGGACGTCGCGTGCGCCGGCGACATTGCGCGACCGCATGCCGCAGTTGCGCAGGGTCGACGGTGAGGACATCTGGTTTGTCGACGGCGACGTGCCGCTCGGTCCGGTGGGACTCTCGGTCATCGAGAGCGGCGGCGACAAGGTGCTGGGGATGCTTGGCATTCACGACTTTGATCGGCTCGACAAGGCGGCGTATGAGGTTCCGGCGCGGCTTGAGTTGATGGAGCGCCTCGGGCTGTATGCCCAGATCGTGTATCCGAACATCTCCGGATTCGCCTCGGCGCGCTTCCTTGAGGTCTCGGACCCGGAGCTGCGCAACGCTTGCGTCTACACGTACAACGACGCGATGGGCGAGTGGCAGTCGGAGTCGAACGGTCGATTGTTCCCGCAAGCCTTGCTGCCGTTCTGGGACCTCGACGCGACGCTCGCTGAGATGCGTCGCACGGTCGAGACGTACGGGACTCGCGGATACACGATCTGCGACACGCCGGAGAAGTTTGACCTGCCCGACTATGGCACGTCGCACTGGGATCCATTCTTTGAGCTGGCGCAGGACCTCGATGTCGTGCTCAACTTCCACATCGGTTCCGGCGGCGCGAAGGGCGCTCCGTCGCCGTTCCTGTCGTCGCCGTGGGAGTCGATGGGTCCTGAGCGGCGGATGGCGATCGGAGCGACCAACCTCTACGTCGACAATGCGCGGATGATTTCCAACCTGCTCTACAGCGATGTGTTGGAACGCTTCCCGCGGCTCAAGTTCGTATCGGTCGAGAGCGGGATCGGCTGGATCCCGTTCCTGCTCGAGGCCTGTGAGTATCAGTGGGACGAAATGGTGCCGACGGAAGTGAAGCATCACGAGCTGCGTCCGACGGAGAAGTTCCGTCGCAACATCTGGGCCTGCTTCTGGTTCGAGGATTTCGGGCCGCGCAAGGCGATTGAAGAGATCGGCGTCAAGAACGTCCTCTTCGAGACCGACTTCCCGCACCCGACGTGCCTCTACCCCAGGAGCCAGGAGCACATCGCGCATGTGCTGGGCGACCTAGACCCTGAGGTCAGGAAGGCTGTGCTCCAGCAGAACGCGTCAGACCTGTATCGGATTCCGACGAGTTCGTAGTGCCTGGGGACTGTTGGCTTTGGGCTGAGTGAGCGTTGCGACGGTCTCGCTGGTTGGTCGCGGATCAGTTCCAGTCCCCGCTCCGGCAGGGTGTCCCGAAAGGCGCCTAATCTCCATCTCCGTCATACCCGCGCTCCGTCGCGGGTATCTCGCTGCGATCGGCACGACAGCCAGCACCAATGGGGGACCCCCTCAGCCTTCGGCAGCTCCCCCTGCAAGGGGGAGCAGTGAAGAGGAAATGTGAAACGGGGTGAGCCAGCGCTAGGCCTCGTCGCCGGAGGCGAGTTGGGTGGCGAATTGCTTTCGGTTGACCCGCTCTTTTTCCGTCTTCTCGAGGATCGTCTCGGGAATCCAGAAGGGCAGGTTGACATCGGCTCGGCTGGGGGCGAGCAGGTCGTCGAGGTCCATCACGAGTTCTCGGCGATCGTACGTCGTCTGCTCGTGGCCCTCCCACGTTGGCAGCATGGCGATGGCGTCGAAGGGGCAGACCTCGACGCAGATGTTGCAGCGCATGCAGCGACCAAAGTCAATGTAGAAGTCGTCGATGACCGACTTATGATTGCTCTTGCCGGCGGCGTGAGCCGCGTTCTTGGTCAGGGTGGTCGTCATGCAGTCGACCGGACAGGCTGTCGCGCACTTGCCGCAACCGGTGCAGTTTGGCTCTTCGAGCAGGTGGTTCCAGATCAGGTAGGGGAACGTGCGGGCGCGCTTGGGCAGCTGCTTTTTCTCGTAGGGGTAGTGCACCGTGACCGGTCCGCGCTTCACTACCTGTACGCCTCGGACGAGCGCCTTGAACACACCGCGCATGAACCGCTCCCAACATTGCAGCGCTACCTGCTGGACCTACCTGACCGACCTACTGTGTAAGAATAGCGCACCCACTCATCCGGTCAGAGCGACATGACAACGACATCGCTCGAGACGTCCAACGGGGCGCCGGTCCAGTCCACCACATCGTCGACCGACACTCCGGGCGCCACTTCCCGCAGCGAGAGCCCGTTTGCCGTGACATCGATCACTGCGAGGTCGGTGATGATCACGTCTACACAGCGTTCGGCCGTCAGCGGATAGTCGCAGATTTGGACGATGCGCGACTCACTGTCTCTCGTGACGTGCGCCATCGCGATGATCAGCTTCTTTGCGCCGACAGCGAGGTCCATTGCGCCGCCCACGCTGCCACCGCCTCGCGCCGGCACGTACCAGTTGGCCAGATCGCCCTGGGCCGAGACCTGGAGACCACCCAGGATCGCAGCGTCGATATGTCCACCGCGGATCATGGCGAATGAGTCGGCGGTGTCGAAGAAACTGGCGCCGGCGATCAGGTCGACCGGTTGTCCGCCGGCGTTGATCAGGTCCGAGTCGAAGTCAGATTCGGAGACTCCAGAATAACCGAGGATGCCGTTCTCGGCCTGGAACAGAATTCCGTCGGAGGGTTCGACAAACCCTGCCACCAGGGTCGGCAGTCCGATGCCGAGATTGACAACCGAACCCGGCACCAGCTCACGCGCCGCTCGCAATGCGATCAGCTCGCGGCTCAGGCCGGCCGGAGGTTTGGCGTCGGTCACTTCAGCCCTCCCAGCGAACGGGAATCGGTTCGCATTGGACCAGGCGATCGACGTAGACCGCGGGTGTCCCGACTTGCTCGGGCGCAATCATGCCCGATTCAACGATTTCCTCCACCTCGGCGATCACGAGGTCGGCGGCGGTGGCCATGACCGGATTGAAGTTGAGTCCGGCCAGGCGGTATTGCAGATTGCCGTGATGGTCGGCGCGCCAGGCCTTGATCAGCGCGACATCGCCACGCAGCGGACGCTCCAACAACCAGCGCTCGCCGTCGATTTCGAGTGTCTCTTTGCCCTCGGCCATGATCGTGCCGAGGCCGGTCTCCGTGAGCACGCCACCGAGTCCTGCGCCGCCGGCTCGGAGGCGTTCGATCAGCGTTCCCTGAGGCACGAGTTCCAGTTCGACTTCTCCCGCTCGGTATTGCGACTCAAAGCGAGACTGACGAGTACCGGAGGCGCGGATCGCGAATGTGGCGATGACCTTTGCCAACTGTCGATCTTCACAGAGCTCATCCAGCAGGTCGCCGAGCCCGATGTTGTTGGCGACTGCGGTCAGTTGTGTCTGACCCGTGCGGCACAGCGCCCGAATCAGATTTGACGGTGTTCCGGCCGAGACGAAACCGCCGACCAACAGCGTGGCGCCGTCCGCGATGTCGGCGACGGCCGCGTCGGGCGTCTCAAAGACCTCTGCATTCATGCGCCGATCCTATCGTGCGAGGAGTAATCCGATATCTTGTGACCACTTGCGCCCGAAGGAGGCTAATCATGCCCGCACCGCTCGAAGGTATCCGCGTCGTTGACTTCACCCGCTATCAGAACGGCCCGCACGCGACGGCCATGTTGGCCGATATGGGCGCCGATGTGCTGAAAGTGGAGATGCCGGGTAATGGCGACCCCGGGCGCCAGCTCGGTGTCGGCGCCGACGGATTCTGCTCGTACTTCGAGGCGCTCAATCGCGGCAAGCGCTCGATGACGCTCGACCTCCGTGCCGACGGCGCGATCGAGGTCGTACATCGCCTGATCAAGGATGCCGATGTCCTGACCGAGAACTTCCGTCCCGGCTATCTCGACTCGATCGGGCTCGGGTACAACGACCTCAAGGACGTCAACCCGCGGCTCATCTACGCAACCAACTCGGGCTTCGGGCCCGAGGGCGAATGGGCGACGCGTGGGTCATTCGACGTGGTCGCGCAGGGTATGTCGGGCGCGATGATCGCCCTCGGCGGCGGACCGGGCGAGCGCCCGTATACCGCGCCGTGGGGCCTGGCCGACCAGACCGGTTCCCTGGTCTTCGCCTACGGGATCGTGACCGCGTTGTTCGCACGAACGCAGAACGGCGTGGGTCAGAAGATTGACGTTTCGCAGCTCGGCGCGATGTTGACGCTTCAGGCGCTCTCGCTCCAGTCCTATCTGCACAACAGCTATCAGCCGATCCTCAAGCCGGGACGCTCGTTTTCGGCGACGTTCAGCTGGTACCAGGGCAGCGACGGTGAGTGGTTCACGATGGGGCTGCTCGACCCCAAGAGCTGGCCGCCGCTCTGCGAAGCGATGGAACGGCCCGACCTGCTGTCCGACGCTCGGACCACCGATCCGTTCTCGCGCCGCGACAACGAGGATTGGCTGCGCAACGAGCTGGAGCAGACCTTCAAGAAGCGCACCCGCGACGAGTGGCTTGAGCGTTTGATTGCTGCGCGCATCCCCTGCGGTCCGGTCTACGACTACGAGCAGGTCGCCGAGGACAACCACTTCTGGCTCAACGGCTACCTGCAGGAAGCGCCGCATCCACACTTCGAGCATCACAAGGTTGTGGGCATCCCGGTCAGCTTCAGCGAGACGCAGACCAAGGTGCAATCGTCGGCGCCGGAGCTAGGCCAGGACACCGAGCTGGAATTACTCAACCTCGGCTACGACTGGCCCGACATCGAGCGTCTACACGACTCGGGGATCACTGCGGTGAGGAGTCAGGGATCGGCAGCGGCGGGGGATTAGGATATATATTGCCACTGGGCAATAGTTGCCCTAGGCGCGCATCATCTTCTCGTACAACAGCAGTATTCTAATCAACCGACCTGCTGTTTCACTCGCGCGGCTTCCACGTGCCGGCCTGGCTGAAAAGGCTGTCTTTTGACATGAATCCCAATGACATTGCGCGGAATATCCGCGACCGGTTCATACCCTTCCCGGAGGTCGAAGACGGCTACTCGCGCAACATGCTGGTTGGCACTACTGGCGCGGGAAAGACCACACTGTTGCGACACATGATCGGGTCGGATCCAAATCGGGATCGTTTTCCATCAACGTCAACTGCGAGAACCACGATTGCGGAAATCGAGATCGTCACTGCGCCGGGGCCGTTCAGAGCGGTGGTGACGTTTGCGACGCATGATGAAGTACTGGGAAATGTTCAAGAATGCCTTGACTCCGCCTGCGAGGCCGTGGTTCGCGGGTCCGACGATGCGGGGATCGCAGGCGCACTCCTGGAGCACCCGGAGCAACGATTTCGACTGTCGTACCTGATCGGCGCATGAGAGCAGAAGTCTCGCACTGCGGATGAAGATGCTGAGGATGAAGGCTACGACGATTACAACGAGGCGCCTGCGAGAGAGTCGCAGCCAAACATGGAGGAACTAGTTGGCGCGAACGAAGCCGAACAGAACAACGTACGCTTGAGGCAATACGTGAGGACTATCCGTGCACTCGCAACAAGGGCGAGCCAATGCGCCGCGGCGGAAGTGGGCGACTATGACGAGCAGAAACCGGCAGACCGGCCTGAGTGGCTAGGAGAGATTTTTCAGCCCGAGCTTCGCCGACACGATGAGTTTGCGGACCTCGTTAGCGACATATTGGGGGAGATTGAACGACGCTTTGAGCTAGTCCCAGCAGGCAACTTTAACGGGATGGACGATCTGCGCTTGGAGTTGCCGGATTGCTGGACCTATGAGAGCAATGATCGCGAAGAGTTCTTGAAGCAGGTGCGTTGGTTTAGCAGCAACCATCACGAGCAATTTGGGCGACTGCTTACACCGCTCGTAAATGGTGTGCGGGTTCAAGGGCCGTTGTTCCCTTCGCGCGATGAACTGCGAACGGGCGACTCGCGATTGGTGCTACTGGATGGGGAAGGGCTCGGTCACTCCGCCAAGGAAGCGGCCAGTATCTCCACGAAGATTACCGATCGCTTTCACGAAGTAGATCTAATCCTGCTGGTTGACAATGCTGCTCAGCCGATGCAAGCTGCGCCCTTGCGACTTTTGCAGGACGCTGGTACCAGCGGACACGGTGACAAACTTGCCGTCGCATTTACGCACGTTGACCAGGTGGAAGGCGACAATCTGAACCGACGCGTGGATAAGCGCAATCACGTGCAGGCGTCCATCACAGGAGCAATCGTGGGTCTGCGAGAACTTGTCAGCCCACGAGTGAGTGAGACGTTGGCCGCACGTCTCAATGAATACACATTCTTCCTGGGCGCACTGAACCGACCTGCATCGCGGCTACTTAAGCATGACACACAAACGCTGCATGAGTTGATGGACCTGATGCGCGCATCAAGCCTGCTGCCAGAGTCGACCAACTTGTCGCCAGTTTACGACTTTGATCAATTTGATGACCTGGCGCTCAACGATGCGACTGAGGCGTTCAAGCTGCTCTGGGAGGGGCGGCTCGGAAGAAGGGATCACCCTGAGGTTGAACGGGAGCATTGGGCTCGAATCAAGGCGCTTTGCCGGCGCATCGGGATTTTCCACACGAATGAATACAAACACCTGCGGCCTGTTGCCGATCTTATCTACGAGCTGCAGACGATGGTCTCAGAATGGCTCGAAGAGCCAGAGGGCTGGACGCGGGCGGCATCAGGGGTTGAAGAGAACGCTGTCATCGACGCCATTCGCAGCGCTGCGTTCCAGCGCATTCGCGGCTTCGCCGAGGCGCAGGTTGTCGAAACTCGCCGTGACGACTGGGAAGAAGCGTACGATTTCAGTGGTACCGGGTCGGCGAAGAGACGCGCGCGTCTTATGGTCGATCGGATTTTTGAGCCTGCCGCTCCCGCAATCCGCTCGCGTTCGCACCGGGACGAATTTGCTGAGGCATTTCGTGAGCACGTGAAGGAAATAGTCAGAGAGGCGGTGGAGGAGGTTGCCAGCAGGGGGAAGGAAGATGTGCAGATGCTCGCAGACGGTCCCTCCGATCTCCCGTTTCAATAGCCACGGAAGCTAGGCATCCCTGAGTCGCGAGAAGGGGTAGCAGAGGTCGTCTGTACGCGTTCGTAAACCACATTATTGGTCGAGCAAGACGGGGAGGGCGGAAAGCCAGGTTTCGGCAGCGGTGCCGAGAGGAAGGTTGATTGGGCCGATAGTGAGGTTGGGACCACCTGCTTTGCCGATTCTGGTTGCGGCGACTCCTTGATTCGCCGCTAGTTCCGAAAGTTGCTTGCTTTGGCTTGGGGTGGTGCTGACTACCGCTCGACCTCCGGCTTCCCCGAATAGCGCAGCGTCGAGCCGACCGACAATGGCCTCATCGATTTCAACGCCGAGGTTTCCTGTGATTGCTGACTCGGCCAGGGTGACGGCCAGGCCTCCGTCTGAGCAGTCGTGGGCAGATTTGAGCAATCCCTGTTCGGACGCTCCGACCAGCACCTCGATGAGCGCGGCTTCCGTGTCGAGGTCGATGCTGATTGGGCCTGCCGATTGGCCGTGACGCACCGCCAGGTACTCGCTGCCTCCCAGGGTTGCGGGTTCCTGCTCCAGGCTTCCGCCGAGCAGCCAGACTTCGTCGCCCTCGTCCTGGAAGGCCAGGCGGACTGCCTGTCTGACGTCTGAGATGATTCCGAGCATTCCGACGACGGGCGTCGGTGTGACGGGGCCGTCCTCGGACTCGTTGTAGAGGCTGGCGTTACCGGACACGACGGGCGTTTGGAAGGCGCGGCATGCATCGGACATGCCGCGGATGGATTGGCTGAGCTGGTAGTAGATCGACGCTCTCTCGGGGTTGGCGAAGTTGAGGCAATCGGTGACCGCGACGGGGCGCGCCCCGCTGCAGGCGACGTTGCGCGCGGCTTCGGCGACGGCCCGCGCAGCGCCTGTGTACGGGTCGAGTTCGACCGCTCGTCCGGGACCGTCGGTGCAGACGGCGAGTCCTTGCTTGAGACCTCGAATGCGCAAGACGGCGGCGTCCGACCCAGGAGTCACGACCGTATTCGTACCAACCATGTGGTCGTACTGTCGGTAGACCCAACGCTTCGATGCGATGTTTGGCGAGGCGAGCAGTTGCAGCAATGCGTCGTTCGCCTCGGACGGGGGCAGATCGGGCAAGGAAGCGGGATCCCATTCTGCGCGTGCCGCAGCATCTTGGTCACGCTCTGCGAATGGCGTGTAGGCCGGCGGGTTGGTCATCAACGAGACGGGGGCAGCGGCCACTTCTTGGTCACCGTCGAAGATTCTGGCAATGCCGTCGTCCGTGACCTCGCCGATCACCTCTGCGTGCAGGTCCCAATGCTCGAACCAGGCCTGGACATCGCCAATGTGCGCAGGCTTGACCGCGGCGATCATCCGTTCCTGCGACTCGGACAGCATCACTTCGTACGGGGTCATCTCGGACTCGCGCCGCGGCACATTGGCAGTCTGGATCTTGATCCCCGAGCCGGCGCGCTCGGCCATTTCAACCGTTGAAGAGGTAATGCCGGCCGCGCCGCAATCTTGTAGGCCTTCGAGCCAGTCCTGGTGGTCCCGGACGAGGCCAACGCAGGCGTCCATCAGCGATTTCTCCAGGAACGGATTGCCGACCTGCACTGCAGGACGCCGCTCGGCGGAGGATTCGTCGAGCTCGACCGAGGCAAAGGTGGCGCCGTGGAGTCCGTCGCGGCCGGTGTCGGCCCCGACGATCATTAGCAGCGTGCCCGGCGGACCGGCGGTCGCGGAGATCAACCCGCCCTGCCGAGCTATCCCCAGACACATCGCATTGACGAGTGGATTGCCGCTATAGGACTCGCCGATCACCAGTTCGCCGCCCACGGTCGGGATGCCGAGGCAGTTGCCGTATCCACCGATTCCGGCGACCACGCCGGTGCAGAGGCGTCGATTGCGCTGGTCCTCCAGCGGCCCGAAGCGGAGGGAATCGAGCAGGGCGATCGGCTGCGCGCCCATGGCGAAGATGTCGCGGACGATGCCGCCGACCCCGGTGGCCGCGCCCTCGTACGGCTCGATGGCCGACGGATGATTATGTGACTCGATCTTCATCACGGCGACCCAACCGTCTCCGATTGAGATCGCTCCGGCATTCTCCTCGCCGAGGGTGGTCAGGATGCGCTCATCCTCTGTGGGAAAGTGGTGAAAGAGCGGGCGCGAGTGCTTGTATCCGCAATGCTCGCTCCAGAGCGCGCCGATCATGCCGAGTTCCACGTCTGACGGCGGGCGGCCCAGCATCTTGCAGGCGAGCTTGTATTCGTCCTGGCTGAGCGCGATCTGCGCCAGCACTTCGTCATCGACGTGGGCGGGTAGCGCGTCTGCGGGCGGCGGGTAGGTCGTCATGTCAGCCCCAACGCTCGATGATCGACCGCCAGATGTAGTTTCCGTCGGCGCCGCCCAGCAGTTCGTCGGAGGCGCGCTCGGGGTGCGGCATCATGCCGAGCACGTTGCCCATCGGATTGATGATTCCTGCAATGCCACGCAACGACCCGTTGGGATTCTCGCCGGCGTAGCGAAACAGGACCCTTCCGGCGTCTTCCAGTTCATCGAGCACGTGCGGCTCGGCGAAGTACTGACCCTCGCCGTGCGAAATCGGCAGTTGCACGATCTGACCGTCATCACAGACGTTGGTGAAGCCGGTGTCCGCACGCTCCACGATCAGTTCCTGTGGTTGGCAGCGGAACTGCAGCGTCTCGTTGCGCAGCAGCACGCCGGGCAACAGTCCCGCCTCGCAAAGGATCTGGAAACCGTTGCATGAGCCAAAGATTGGCTTACCGGTCGTAGCGAAACGCTCCAGGGCCGACATCACCGGCGAGAAGCGAGCAATCGCTCCGCAGCGGAGGTGATCGCCGTAGGAGAACCCGCCGGGCAGGATGACGCCGTCGAATTCGCTCAGGTCAGACTCGCGATGCCAGACGCGCTCTGCCGTCTGACCCTGGTCCTCCAAGGCGTAGACGCAGTCCCAATCGCTCCAGGTGCCCGGGAAGACGAGTACGGCGAATCGCATGTTGCGATGCTATCGGTCGTGCCCATTATGGCCAGTCGCCACGGACCCAATGTCTCGGTCGGCTCATGCCTATAGGGCTGGATTCGCTGACGAATGCTCTCGCGGCGTCGTCCGTAGTTCTGCTTCCGCGGCGGGCGGATACTCGATGCGCTGATGATGCACGCCGACCAGGGTGTGCTTGAAACTGGCGGACACCAGGCGCAACTCGTTGAGCGTCATATCACAGTGATCCAACTGTCGCTCGCGCAGGCGTTCGTCGAAGACGCTGTCGATCAGCAATCCGATGCGGTCGGCGTCTCGTTCTCCGCTGGCGCGCACGACCGCTTCGCAACTGTCGGCCAACATGACGATTGCCGTCTCACGCGATTGCGGAGGCGGTCCGTGATACGTGTAGTCGCGCGGATCGACCCGGGGGTCGGACATCGCCGCCTTGCGATAGAAGAACGCAACGCGACGTGAGCCGTGGTGTTCGAGGATGAAGTCTCGGATGCGCGGCGGCAACCGATCTCGCCGGGCGAGTTCTTCGCCACCGGTGACGTGGTCCATGATCAAGCGGGCGCTCTCGCTGGGCTTGAGGTCGTCGTGTGGATTGGGACCATCCTGATTCTCAATGAACATCGTGGGCCGATTGAGCTTGCCGATGTCGTGGTAGTAGGCGCCGACTCGCACCAACAGCGGATCTGCGCCGATCTGGGCGGCCGCACGCTCGGAGAGGGTCGCGACCAGCAGGGAGTGGTGGAACGTGCCGGGAGCTTCCTCTTGCAGACGACGCAGCAGCGGCCGCTGGAGCTGGGCCAGCTCGAGCAGTCGCATCGGCGTGGTGATACCGAAGAGCGCTCCCAGCAACGAGAACGCGCCAATCGTGATTACCGAGACCAGCGCCGCCGTGACCAGCGCTGCCAGGGCCAGCCATCCGAGCTGATCGGTGACGCGCTGTGGATCGAGCAGCCAGATCGCCGCGCCGGCCAGGAATCCTGCGAGTCCTGCGGCGATGCCGGCCAATCCGTATTGGGCCAGAGCCTGCGCGCGCGTCGCGGCGAAGACGCCGGCCAGCGAGCTTGCGAGGAAGAATGCCAGCGGTCGCAGCGCCAGGGCGCCGGACGGGGCCAGGCCGTAGTCGGGCAGCACGATGGCCGCCATTCCGGCGAGCACTGCGATCAACACGCCAGTCGTGACGCCGAGTCCCGTGCTCAGCAGCGCCGCGACCAGGACTGGTCCGGCTGCCAGGGGCAACATAAGATCCAGCGATTCGTCGATTCCGCCGGGTAGGGCAAACTCGAACCACAACCGAGCGGCAGCGATCGAGAACAGGATCAGTACGGCGAGCAGCAGGATTCGCCGGTCGCTGGCTGCCTCGACCGGCTGCCAGATTCTCAGGAACAGGGCAAAGACCGCAGCCGCGCTGATTCCGAGAATCACAATCGCTCCGAGGGACTCGAGCTCGATGCCGGCAGAGCGCGGTGTCAGACTTGCCAGCGCCTCCGCCGCATCGTCGTCCACGAGCGCACCGCGAGCGACGACCAGCGCGCCCTCAGGGACCGTACGCGGGACGCCGGCCACCGATCGCGCTGCCCGATCCTGGGCCTGCTGTGTCAGCGCCGACGACTCGATCATTGTCGGACGCAGGTAGGCCGCGACGAGCGACGAGACCAGCGCGGTTTCTGTCAGTGAGAGGGCGGGGGCGACCCGGTCGTGCAGCGTCAGGCGGACCGAATCAAGCTCTTCTTCGTAGAGGCGTTCCTGTAGCAACGCTTCGAGCACGACTTGCGATTCTCGCTGGATACTGGCAAACAGCGGGTCGGAGACGGCGACCAGAAATGTCTCGTCGCGTTCGGCGAGTTTGCTGCCGTGAATGGGCGATGGCGCCGCCGGTTGAGCTGAATCGTCTGTTGCTTCGTCCGAGCTGCTCGCTGTCGCATCACCGGCGACGAGCGGCGTTCGCCTCGCGCTCCGCTCAAGGGTCACCGCATCCAGGTAAAGGCGCAGCGCCTCCAGCTGCGCGGGGCGAATGTCGGGGTTGAACTCAAACTGCTCGGCGACTTCTGATCGTGCCACTTCCTGCGCCTCGGCGGTGAGCGACGCGCTGATGAACATCGCCTCGTGCGAAGCGACGATGTCACGATCGGCGACCGTGCCCAGGACCGGGAACTGCTCGGTGGGACGAAACGGAGTCAGCGCGAGAACGATGCCGATGGCCAGGGCGACCCCGAACACGCCGACACGCAACGGAGTGAAGTAGTTGTGCTGGCTCATCACTGCATCATTGGACCACGGTTACGGACATCCTGCGCAACGACCTTCCCTACGCATGTCTCGAAACCAAGGATACAGTCCTCGTTACGTCACGTAGCGGGTCAACTAGCGGGGCTTCGGCGGAGATTAGTCCGGGTCGCTATTCGGATTCGGCGGCTTCTGCCAACAACTGACCCACGACTGCATTGACGAGCGAGCCGTCCGCTTCACCGCGGAGCTCCTTCATCAACATCCCCATCACCTTGCCGCGGTCGCCGGGACCGGAAGCTCCCACCTGCTCGATGACCGCCTGCGCCCTTAATACGACTTCTTCGCGACCAAGCTGGCGCGGTAGATATTGCTCGATGATCGCAATCTCGACTCGTTCGATCTCGGCGAGGTCTTCCCGCTTGCCGTTGACATACTGTTCAATAGACTCGCGCCGCTGCTTGACCTGCCGCTGGAGAATCGCCAAGACGTCCGCCTCGGACAATTCGGTACCGCGCTTTTCGATTTCCGCATTCTTGATCGCCGCTTCGACCATGCGGATCGTGCTACGACGACGGGCATCTTGCGCCCGCATCGCGTCGTGTAAGTCCGAACGTAGTTGCTCTCGGACACTGGGCATCAGATCACATCAATCGGGCGTGAGCACTTGGTCTCACGCCATCATCCTGGGGAAGTTCTGACGTTAGTCGGCGGAAGGCAGCACCTTCGGCTGCATCAGTTCCATCTCGCGCTCGTCGACCTTGAGGTCGCACTCGCCCGGCTTGATGCAGAGCACCTCAACGCCCGACTCTTCGTCCCGGTATCGCTTGCCCAGTTGGACTGCCATCTTGTCTACTCCCCCACTCGCTCAGTGGTGTGTTCCTGACCGACCGCCACAGCTGTCATCTCAAGCATGACTCGCGCGACGCCCTGCCGTCCGTTGCCGAACTTGCCTGCCAAACTTGCTTGTCGGCTGTCGGCAAGCGTTACTTCTTCTCTTCGAGCGGCGTGTCGCCACACTTGAGTTCTGCCTCGCCGCCGCGCGTCACGATGAATTCCGCGCCGCAGCTGGGGCAGAAGTAACGCTTGCCGGTCTGTGCTGCTGCCATAGTGATTTCTCCTGACCCCGCTCATCAGCAGCGGGGATGTTGCAACTCTGAACTCGGAATACAGGTCAGCGTACCAACGACGACCCGTTCAATCAGCGCCAGACGTCAACCGACTAGCTCAACTTATGACGACCCGCTGTGCGTGCTCAGCCAATCGGCAAGCTCAGCCGATGTCTGACCGCATGTGTCCGACGTCACCTGCGTCGCTGGCGTAGGTACGGGCAGCCCGGAAGCGAATCGCTCCTCGGCAATCTTCACGTTCTGTTCCGCCGCACGGTATTCGCTCGCGATCTTGAGCCATGCGCGATTGATCGCGACTTCCTGCTGCACGCCGGAGGCCGCGTTGAAGGCCGCCCGCGCCTCAGCGACCTGCGCAGAATCGTCTGACGTCCGAATCGTCGCGGCTGCGATTACGAGCTTGCCGTAGTCCCGCTCAAACACCGCGAGCGCCTCTTCGGCCTCTTCCAGGCCCTCACCCGATTCCTCGGCCGCAGCTAAATCCGCGCGCAAACTCATCAACTGATCGTCGGCAGTCTCGCTGCGTGCGACCGCGCCCTCGGCAGCGGCAATATCGGCAAACCAACCAGAGGCCTCAAGCGTTGCCTCTGCCGCTTCGAGCGCCAGGTGCAAATTCTCGATTGATACTTCATCGGCATGAACCGCGTGCTCGACCGCCTTTTCCCAGGCGTTGCCGGCATTGGTCGTAATCAATGTCACCAGGTTGTCGATCTTGAAGTTATCGAGCGACCCACCCTGGTCGAGGCTCCATGGCGGCATCGGCGTGCCGTTGCGGCCGCACGTAATCGTGTAGCGATATGTGTTTCGGAGCGATTCCAGCTGGCCCTGGTTGTCTGTCAGGAACGCGTAGGTGTTGTTCGGCGTGTTGAGCGCAGGTCCGACCAGGGACGAATTCGATTCCGAACCTCGCCCGTCGTTGCCATGGCACTCGCGGCAGTTGCTGGAGAAGGTGAAGGCTGCTCGTTCCGCGTCCTTGGTCAGAATCTCCGATCTCGCCTCGGTGCGTCGACCGTTGTCGAACCACGTGTAAGCGCCCAGCGAGGCCACTGCCAGCACCAACAGGATCACCATGGCGAGAATCTGCTTCTCGGTGTTCTGTCCGCTCATCGCCCTCTGCCCCCCATGTGTGCGTCCCCTGCCTGATCTCTCGCTCGATCTCTGAGCAACCGGTTGGCTGTCTGTTCAGCCATACGGCTTAGCCGTACGACCTATCCATAGGTCGTGGTGCGGAGAGGATTGTCCTGACCGCCCTTGGTGACTTTCCCGGTGTCGACGGTCAATGAGCCATCGCTGTTGACCGTGACTTCCATGGTGTCCATCGGACGCGGCGCGGGCCCGAAGACGCGTATGCCACCGCGGGTGTAGGTCGAACCGTGACAGGGGCAACGGAACCAACCGCTGACGCCCTCAAACGGGAAGCCGGGGCGCCACGGGATTGTGCATCCCAGGTGCGGACACTTCCACCACAAGGCCAACAGGCCCTCTTCACCCTCTTCGCCGAATCCTCCGTGGGTGCCTTGTCCGGCCTGCAAGTGACTGAGGTAGAACTTGCCAATCTGCACCGGCGCCGGGTCTGAGCCGGCCTCGGGCACCTTAGCAGCCGAAACTGCGATCTTGCCGCCGAATCCGGTCACGCCCCGTGGCCAGAAGTTGGCCAGGAACGCGCCCAACCCGCCGGTCAGAGAGAAGGAGAAAAAGCCCCAGAAGGACACCCGAAGCAGTTGCCGGCGGGTGACCTGACCTTGCCGAGCGCGTCGACGCTGGGCGCGGGTGACCATCGCCCGCGCGCCTTCGCCGGTCTGGACCACGCCCGGCCGAGACTCGGCGCGGAGATGAGGAGCGCGCTGTGGTCGCGAGCCGCCCGAGGGCTCAGCCGGCTGCGGCACACGCCGCTGCTGACCGCCCTCTCCCGTTGGTTGTGTGTTGCCGTTTGCCACCGGTTACTCCTCCTGCACGACAATGTCCCAGGGCGGCTTGAGATCCTGTCCCTGGCCACGGAAGGCGGTGCCGACGATCGTTGTCGTCAAGTAGACGCCAATGAAGGCCGAGAAGATGAGCAGTGCGATGTCGCGCCGGGTGTGGATCCAACCGAGCATCTTGCAGAAGAGCACGAACAACACCGGCAGACCGACCATCGTGGCGACGGGCACGAGCTGTTGAGAGATGAAAGAAGGTAAGTTCAGATTCAGCAACCACGGATCTGTCGTGGTACCCGGGATGCCCAGGGGAATCGCCCGCCAATTCTCGAGCATGGTGAAGCCACCGATGCTGAATCCTATGGAGTCCCAGGGGATGCTGGTGTCCAGACCGCGCAGATTGCGGAACCAGTCGAGGCCGCCGGGCCAGACGAAGTCGCTGTTGAGGCCGAAGCCACGAATGATGTTCTCGGTCCAGATCACGTGCAGCGAGCCGTCGTAGATGATCAGCAGACTGGTGACCATGACCGCAGCGGTGAAGCCGAAGACCGCGAGTCTGCCGGCGTACTTGGTGCCGAACCAGAGGCCCTGACCTTCCTGCTCGCGGTCCCAGTAGGGAATCGCGGCGAGCAGGACCAGCGCGATCGTGGGCACGATGACGCCAGCCCAGGCGGGCTCCATGTGCAACAGGAGTTCCTGCAGGTTGAGGAAGTACCAGGGCGCCTTGGACGGATTCGGAGTGGTGTCCGGGTCGGCGCGGTTGAGCAATGGCGCGTTGACCATTGCCGACAGCACCATCAGGGCGATTGAGAAGACGACGGCCGAGATGAACTCGATGAAGACGAGGTCCGGCCAGACCAGGACCTCAGCCTCGCGCTCTCGGCGCGGGCGTGTTCGGATTGCAGCAGCAGCGCGGCTGACCATCGAAACGTCCTCCCCCGCTACAGCGGCCGTGCGAGACCGCCGTCGCGGCGAACTCGCCAGAAGTGCACGGCCATGAAGATCGAAATAATCAGCGGTAGCCCGATCACATGGAGTGTGTAGAACCGAATCAGGGCGTTCGGCCCGACCGAGAATCCACCCAGGAGGAGGAATTTCGACTCATCGCCGAGCACCGGTGCTGAACCGACCATCGTCGTACCGACGGTGATGGCCCAGAACGCGAGCTGGTCCCAGGGCAGCAGGTAACCGGTGAAGGAGAGGAGCAGCGTGAGAATGAAGAGCACCACGCCGACGACCCAGTTGAACTCGCGCGGCGGCTTGTACGCGCCCGTGTAGAACACGCGCATCATGTGCAACAGCACGAGGATGATCATGGCGTGCGCCATCCAGCGGTGCAAGTTGCGCAACAGCTGCCCGAAGCGCACGTTCGCCTCGAGCGCCTGGATGTCCTGATAGGCGCGCTCGACCGAGGGCACGTAGTAGAACATCAGCAGCACGCCGGTGACGGTCAGTCCGAGGAACATGAAGAACGAGAGACCGCCGAGGCAGTACGTGTGGGTGATCTTGACGTGAGTGCGGTGAATCCGCGTGGGGTGCAGATGCAGGAAGACGTTGGTCGCCACGGCGAGCATCTGGTTACGGGGGGTATTGGGGTAGCCCGTCCGGAAGATGGACTGCCAGACGTAGTTCTTGAAGATTAAGTCGTAGATCAGGTCGTTGATCGACTTGCGCGGCGCGCGCTCAAGATTGGCCATGGTCGTTTAGCGCTCCCACCATCGCCCGAGAATCACCATCGCGCCGAAACAGAAGAGCATTGTCAGCGCCACGAGCGGCAGCTCCATGATTTCCGAACGGAACGGAATCGTCACGAGGGCGGCTGTCAGCAGGTCCACCAGCTACCTCTTCCCACGATTATCCTGCGCTTCGCATCGCGACGCGCTCAGAAAATGTAAGCCCGCGCGGAATAGTGGTCAAGATCAGGGCACGCATCCGGTGGTGTTCCACCAAGCTTGGGCCTTTCACTGGACCAGACCGTCCGCAAGCATTATCGCAACTCGACCTGATTCAGACGACCCTTCGGCGAACACTTCGCCAATCCTCGTCCCTTCCGCGATTTCCGCCAGTACGGCCTCGGCATCCTCCGGCGAGACCACGATCGCCATGCCCAATCCCATGTTGAAGACGCGGTACATCTCCGCCTGGGAGACGCCGCCGTGTTCCTTGATTAGTGGGAAAATCGGCGGTGTGGGCCATTGCTCAGCGTCCAATTCCACCCGCAGGCCCGTCGGCAGCACGCGCTCCAAGTTGCCTGCGATTCCGCCTCCGGTGATGTGCGCGATGCCCTTGATTCGCTCCAGCACGCCCTTCAGCGAGGGCCAATACGAGCGATGAGGGCGCAGCAGCGCGTCGGCGAGTGATTCGCCCAATGCTGGTTTGTAGGCGTCAATGCGTTCCCGACGCTCGCCCCACGAGCCATCCTCGGGCCGCAAACCGAATACTGAGCGAGCCAGCGAATAGCCGTTTGTGTGTAATCCGTTACTCGGAAGTCCGAGCACAATGTCTCCAGCCTCGATTGAAGCGCCGGTGATCTCGCGCCCACGCTCCAGCACGCCGACGATCGTGCCGGCCAAATCGAAGTGTCCCGACGGGTAGAGATCCGGCATATCCGCCGTCTCGCCACCCAGCAGCGCAACGCCGCTCTCGCGGCAGGCCGCAGCGACGCCCGACACGACCGCAACCTTGTCGTCCTCGGATAGCTCGTTGGCCGCCAGGTAGTCGAGGAAGAAGAGTGGCGCGGCGCCGGCGCAGAGAATGTCGTTGATGCAGTGATTGACGAGGTCCCGGCCGACCCCGTCGAGCCGTCCCGCCAGGCTGGCGATCATGACCTTCGTTCCGACTCCGTCGGTCGACGCTGCCAGGACCGGATGCTCGTAGCCGGAGAGCTGGAACAGCCCGCTGAAGCCGCCAACATCGCCGAGTTGTTCGGGTCGCGTGGCGGACTTGGCCAAGTCGCGATAGCGCGGGATTAGCCGGTCGTTCGCATCGACGTCAACGCCAACGGCGGCATAGGCCGAGGCGGACTGCTCCAACTGTTCCGTCTGAGTCATCGCCTAGGGCCGCTCCGGCGCCAGGGCCACCATCGTCTCGTCCGAGCGCCTGCCGCGCCGCCGCGCCGCGCCCTTGCCGGCGCCATTGCCATTGCCGTTCCCGTTGGGAGTCGGCATCGTCCTGGTCGCTGTGACCAGCGGCACGGCCAGGGTGTCGATTTCGAAGTCAGTCTGCACCGGGACCGGGTAGTCGCCGTTGAAGCAAGCCAGGCAGGTCGGTTTGCCTAGCGACAACGCACGCTGCAGGCCACCCAGGCTGAGGAAACCCAGCGAGTCGGCGCCGATATGCTCGCGGATATCTTCCACGGTGTTCCGGGCAGCAATCAGCTCGCCACGCGTCGCCATGTCAACGCCGAAGTGGCAAGGGTGCTGAATTGGTGGCGCGGCGATCCGCATGTGGATTTCCGCCGCGCCCGCTTCGCGAAGCAGCTTCACAATGCGCGGCGTCGTCGTGCCGCGAACGATCGTGTCGTCCACGACGATGACCCGCCGGCCGCCCAGGACGGACGGCATCGGGTTGTACTTGAGGTGAACGCCCAAATCGCGCAGTCGCTGGTCGGGCGAGATGAATGTCCGTCCGACGTAGCGGTTCTTGACCAGGCCTTCCGAATAGGGGATCCCGGATTCTGAGGAGTAGCCGATCGCGTGCGCCGTCGCCGAGTCGGGCACGCCGATAACCACGTCTGCGTCTACCGGATGCTCTCGGGCCAGCTCGACGCCCAACTGCGAGCGGGACTGCCACGCCGCCTGCCCGTCGAGAATCGAATCGGGACGGGCGAAATAGATGTGTTCAAACACGCAGCCTGCCGGCTGCGCCGGCTCCACGGCCTGATAGGAGTGCATGCCGCGCTCATCAATCGTGACCAACTCACCCGGTCGCACGTCCCGCAGCAACTTTGCGCCCAACTGATCGAGCGCACAAGTCTCAGATGCGACAACATAGCGGCCGCCGACTGTGCCGATACAGAGCGGTCGCACACCGTACGGGTCGCGCGCCGCCATCAGCCGGTCGGGGGTCAGCAGGACCAGCGAGTATGCCACCTCAATGTGACGCATGACCGCCGTGAACCGCGCCTGCCATATCTCATCGGCATCGACCTCGTTGCCGCCCTGGAGCAGCATGTACTTGGCCAGGACTTCAGTGTCGGTCGATGTCTCGAAGGTGGCGCCCGACTCGGTCAGCTCAACCCGCACGTTTGCCGCGTTGACGACATTGCCATTGTGGGCAATGGCGACCTGATTGCCGGTCAAGGGGTCATCAAGCAGAATCGGCTGCGCATTGCGGAATCGGCTCGCGCCGGTGGTTGAATATCTCGTATGCCCGATGGCTGCGATGCCTTCGAGTTCTGCCGCGCTGTCCTCGTCGAAGACCTGTGCAACCAGACCCATCCCGGTCTTGACGTGGAGCCGTCGGCCATCCGTCGTGCAGATGCCGGCGCTCTCCTGACCTCGATGCTGCAGGGTGTGAATGCCGTAGAAGGTCTCGACGGCGACATCGACCTCGGGCGCCCAAATGCCGAACACACCGCAGGCCTCACGGGGGCGGTCGTCAATCTCGGTGATGGAGTCGGCTAGGGGGACTGTGGGTCGGTCGTGATTCGCGTCGTTGTCGGCAATCGGCTCGTGCACGCGTGGGCCTCGCGTTAGACGATTCCGTCTTGTCCATGCACCTTAACGCACGGGATCACTGGATACTAGGCGTCGATGCTCCACCATCAAACATTTGTCCTCAATCGCGAGCAATCCCGCCTGGCGAGCCCGTTTCAAGCCGTCCGGATTCACGATCCCGAGCTGCAACCAGACCGTGCGCACGCCGACGGCCTGAGCGGCGATGGCGTCCATGATCGGACGGTCCGTGTCGACTGAGCGCCGGAACACGTTGACGGTGTCAATCTCCGTCCCCGGCAGCGCCGCCTGCGCCTCCGAGACCGACGAATACACGCGTTCGCCCATGATCTCCGTCCCGGCGACCGCGGGATTGATCGGGATGATCCGATAGCCGTGACGCTGCATGTACGCGGATACGCGGTGCGAATCTCGCTCCGGCTTCGGGGACAAGCCGATCACGGCGATGGTCGACATGTCGGCGAGCGACGCGTCGACATCGGCGTCGATTTGCTCTTGCCAGGTCGCATCTGTCTCTGTCATCGGTTGCTCCTACCAGATTGGTCCGCGAATCGGGGCGTCGGTCAACGCGGAGAACGCCTCCGCGACTTCAAATATCTGTTGCAGACCCTCTTCTTCATGCTGACGCGGCGTCGAGACCGAGCCCAGCACGTGCCGTGTCCCGCTCTTCTTAACCAACACCAACTGCCACTGAGCAATCTCTTCGGCCGGAAGTGGACCTCCGGCTCTTGCGATCTCGCGCCCCTCGTCCTCGACCAACAGCTCGCGGATCTTCCAGAACGGGATCAACTCATTGGTGCCGATGCCCAGTCCCAGGAACTTCTGCTTCATCGACACGTTCTGCCCGCCGCGGTCGGCGACGATGTTCGCTCCCATCAGCGCATAGACCAGCGAAATCCCCGACAACGGCAACAGCACCACCGCAAACAGGAGCAGAATCCCCATCAGCCAGAAGGGGATCGAGTCGACGGATGTCCCCATCAGCGCCAGCAGTCCTGCCGTCAGCGCGACACCGAACAGCGGCACGATCACGGCGGAACGCGGCGGCCGAATCTCGATCCGGTTGGCTGCAATGTTGACAACCTTCCGATGCAGAAACAGCGTGCGCTCGGCCAATGGCGCGGCGATTGCCTCAGGTCGCTCCAAGAGACGCTCTTCAGCGTCTTCGAGTTCCTGTAGCGGAGTCGATTCGGTCGATTCTGTGGTCACACCGCCAGCCTAGCAACGGCGATATGCTCGCCACATGGACAGAACCCGACTGACAGGCCTGATGCTGATGATTGCCGCCGCCTGCCAGGCGCTCTGGTTCCTGTTCGGCGTCCGTCGCCGCAGCTACGCCGCCGTCGCCATCCCTGCCGCTGCCATCACGCTGACCGCCGCCGTCCTCATCTTCTGGGTCGGCTGGACGACGTACGAGCTCGAAGACGACCTCGAAGGCCTCAACTTCGCTCCCGAGCCTCTCGACGACATCTAAGAGTCTTCTGAATCACTCCCGTCGGAGGCCTATCTAGGACCCCCCTTCAGCCTTCGGCAGCTTCCCCCGCGCGGAGACCGTTGAAAAACTCATGATTCCCCTCTCCCCCCCTTGCGGGGGGAGATGTCACGGAGTGACAGAGGGGGGGTCCTCCCACGGCGACCAGATAAGCCTTGAGATGGGGAGCCCCCCCTCTGCCTTCGGCATCTCTCCCGCAAGGGGGCGAAGGAGACTTATTCAAAGGTCTCCGCAAGGGGGGAAGCGGGGATCGGAGTGGCTCGAAGGATTCCAATGACTCCTCAGTTGCCGGGAACCGGACGGCCTTGCCGGCCGTCTAACTCAGTATGGGAGCCTGGTTACTCGCGCTTGTGATTGTGGCGGCTGCTGTCGCGGCCTGTGATCGAGACGCGGTCCCCGAACTACGTGGCGACGCCCAGACGCGAGCAATCTCCACGACGCGGGAAGATGAACCTCGAAACGATCAGGCGCAACCTAATCCACCGGTCGTCTCGCTGCGTGACTCGCTGCAGGACGACCGTGTCGAGCCCGTGTTGGCTGACGTCCAAGAACAGCGACTTTCCGGCGACCAAGACATCGCTCCAGACGCTCCAGCGGCGCCGACACTGCCGAGTGACCCACAGGTGACGGTTGTCAGCGCGGTTGCCCCGCCCGCGCCGACCGGTCCCACCGACGCCGCCAGCCTCACCGCGCTCGCGAACCTGGCACACAAGGACACGCGCCTGATGCTCTCGGCGCTGACCGTGACGACGGGGGCGACCAGGCAACCGGTGTTCCCGACATTCAGCAGCTTGAGATACTCCTACACGATCCCGCTGCCCAGCAGCGTTGAAGAAGTTTCGCTTACCGGCGTCGCTGCTCGGCCGGATCTGGCGACACTCGAGTATCGGAGCACGGACGGTGAATTGTTCACCGATGCCGAAGCGGACACGCCTGGCTTCCGATTGCCACTGCCCGACGTCGGGGTCCGGCACGTTGACATCGTGGTCAACCACGGCATGGACACAGCGACCTACAGCCTGCGCATCGTTCGCGCCGGAGCGCCTGATGCTGAGGCGCCATGCATGGCCAGCAACTCGGACGATCCCGAGCCGTTGCCGGCAACAATCGAGGCGGCGTCGACCCCAATCACGGTCAAGTCCAATACCAGCCAGTACTTCGTGCTGTACGTCCGCAATCAGGCGGACTCGGATCATGAAACGCCGGTCGCCCTCAGATTGGGCAGGCCGGGGATGACCATACTCGCCGAGCACCTAACTACGCTCCCTGTCGACCGCTATCGCATTGAGCAATACTTCGTCGGCAATCCTGCCGACATCGACGGTGACTGCATCGACGACATCACCGAACTCGCCGACCCGGCTCGGATGAACCCGCTTAACCCGGCGCCGATCATTGAGTCCACCGATGGCGTGACCGCACTTCCCGACCGCGCGACCTTCGACGCGCTCTCGTACCACAAGGACCAGTCGCCGGATGATTTTGCCTACGTCAAGTTCGTGTTGCTCGACATGGACACCGATCGCCCTCGCGTCTACTTCATCAATAGCGAGCAACATCGCTACCACGTGACCTTTCGCGAGGCGTTGGGACTTGAACCGACCGGCGCCGGAACGCTCTCCGGGACGATCGTTCATCACGCCAATCGCGCCGCCCGCAACGGCGCTGCGGCGGACTACCACTTCGAGTTCTGGCCCTACACCCATTACCGCTTCGATGTCGTCGCGCACGCACAGACCGTGCTTGCCGCCAGCATGCCGCTGCTGGAGGACAATCTCGTCTACTACGTCCCCAAGGTCGCGATTCCCGCCCACGAACGCGAGGCAGCGAGCTATCGAGAATCAAGAGTCGGGATCGTATTCGACGAGAACATCCTGCCCGAGCGCGGCTTCGTTTCGCTGAATGCCGCGGAGGGCTTCGGGCGGCTACGACTCATGGCGCCGGGCGAGCGACCCAATCCGCGGGACATCGTGATCTACGAGGCGCTGCCCAACGAGCTGCCCCGCGTCGCCGGCATCATCACCACGGTGCCGCAGACGCCACTGTCACACGTCAATCTTCGCGCCGTGCAGGACGGCGTGCCCAACGCGTTCATTAACGCCGCGCTCGACGTCACCGACATCGGCGACTTCGTCGACAAGCACGTCCGTTACTCGGTGACCGACGACGGTTGGAGTATGCGCGAGGCCAGCCGGGCGGAGGTGGACGCGTTCTACGCTTCATCTCGGCCTGCCGACGAGCAGGCGCCGCAACGCGATCTCTCGGTCACGTCGATCACCGCTCTTAGCGAGATTAAATTCGACGACTGGACCGCGTTCGGCGTCAAGGCCGCCAACCTGGCCGTGCTGGGACGACTCGGCTTCCCGACGGGCACGATTCCCGACGGGTTCGCCGTGCCGTTCTACTTCTACGACGAGTTCATGAAGCACAACGGCTTTTACACCGAGATCAGGAGCATGCTTGCCGACCCCGAGTTTCAGGCCGACCTGGGCGTGCAGGAAGACCGACTCCAGGAGTTGCGCAAGACGATTCGCGGCGCGCCGATGCCTCGCTGGATGATGGATGATCTGGCCGAGCTACAGGCGTCGTTCCCAGAGGCCACGTCGATCCGCTGTCGCTCGAGCACCAACAATGAAGACCTGCCCGGATTCAGCGGCGCGGGTTTGTACGACTCCAAGACCCAGCATCCCGACGAGGGTCACATTGCCAAGTGCATCAAGCAGGTCTACGCCAGTCTGTGGAACTTCCGCGCCTTCGTCGAACGCGACTTCCATCGCGTCGATCATCTGGCGACCGCGATGGCCGTGCTGACTCATCCCAACTATTCCGAGGAACTGGCCAACGGCGTCGCAGTCAGCTTCGACCCCGTCAACGGCGACCCGGACGCCTACTACGTCAACGCGCAAGTCGGCGAAGACCTGGTCACGAACCCTCTGGCGCTCTCGGTCCCCGAGGAAATCCTGTTGCGTCGAGACGGAGACCCCACCATCCTCGCCAGCTCGAATCAGGTTGCTGAGGGCGAACAGATCATGAGCAACGAGCATCTCGCGCAACTGCGCGAGTACCTCACGGTGATTCACGAGCACTTCGAGGCGCTGTACAACCCGGGACCTGACGAGTCGTTCGCAATCGAGGTCGAGTTCAAGATCACCGCTGACAACATCCTCGCGATCAAGCAGGCTCGACCGTGGATCTTTCACGATGCCGGCTCAGTCAGCCCAACCCGGACCCTCGATCTGCCGTAGGTCATCCTGGCCGACCGTCGTCAGCAGCTCCCCGACCAGGGACCCATCCGGCAATGTCAAACCTGCGGCCAGATCGGCCAACGGCCGCAGGACGAATCCTCTCTGAGACATGTATGGATGCGGCACTGTCAAACGCGGCACATCGATGACGTCTGACCCGTAAAGCAGGATGTCGATGTCGATCGCTCTCGGTCCCCAATGCTGCGTCCGTACGCGCCCAAGCTTGTTCTCGATGCTCTGAATCGCATCCAACAGGTCCAATGGCAAGAGTGCAGTCTGACCACGCACGACCGCGTTGAGAAACGACGGCTGATCGGTTACGCCCCAGGCCGCCGTTTCGTACAGCGACGACACACGCACATCGTCGATCACAACACGTATCAGATCCACCGCTGAACGCATTGTCGCTCGGCGATCTCCCAGATTCCCACCAATGCCGAGGAACACCTTGGTCATCGGCGCACAATAGCGTCGGCCATTCGCACGACCCTGGACATCTGCGCTACGTCGTGCACTCGCACCAGATCGGCGCCGTTGGCGATCGCCAGCGCCGTCACTGCCGCCGAGCCTTCTAGCCGTTCCTCTACGCCCCAGCCGAATTGGGCGCCGGTCATCCGCTTGCGGGACATGCCGACGAGCAGCGGCCTGCCCAGGGCCCGCAACTCAGACAGCCGGCGCAGGATTTCCGCGTTCTCGTCGAGCTCCCAACCGAAGCCAAAGCCCGGGTCGAGAGTGATGCGCTCAAGGTCCAGGCCATGTGCCTCGGCCACATCCAACGACGACCGAAAGCCTTCCAGAACCGTCCAGACCGGTTCATCCGCGAGCGGCCGGCCGCGCTGATTGTGCATCGCGATCACCCAAGCATGCTCTTTGGCCGCGACCTTCGCGAGTTCTGGGTCGCCGCGCAACCCACCAATGTCATTCAGCATCGAGGCGCCGGCGTCGAAGGCGGAGCGCGCCACCATTGGCTTGCTGGTATCTACCGAAATCGTGAGATCGGGACGTATTGCCGCCAACCGTTCGATGACCGGCGAGACTCGCCGAGACTCCTCCCCTGCAGAGACGGCTGCAAAGCCCGGACGCGTTGACTCTCCGCCGACGTCAATGATGTCCGCGCCATCGCGCGCCATCGCGACGGCGCGCGTTACGGCCGCATCGACATCCACGACTCCATCGCCCGAGAACGAATCGGGCGTGACGTTCAGGATTCCGACAATCAGCGTCCGCGAGCCCCAGGCAAAGCCGTCCAGATCCACTACAGCGATGTCTCCCGCACTCGAGGTCGTCCATCGACCTCAATCATGTCCAGCCGCCGACGATCTGCGTCGCCGTCGGTGATCGCAAGTTCAATCTCCGACGCCTTGACCGTGTCCGGCGCGTCGCCGTCGTCAATCCTCCAGGCCCGTACCGACGGCGGCTCGTCGGCCAGCGAGACCAATACCCAGTACGGCCATTCGGTCGCGCCCTTATGCAACCTGGCGATGTTCAAGTCGGTCGGCGAGGGTCGCGCCTCCGAGGCGACGTGCGAGTGGTAGATCACCAACAGGTCGCCGTCGACATCGTCGATCTCGTTGTACAGATGCAACAGTTGCTGCGCCGGAATGTTGAATCGCCAGGGCGATGCCTGATCGTTGGTCGCCCGCCACAGCGTCAATGCGCCATCCGAGGCGCGACCAATCACCCCGCAGCACTCATTCGGTAGATCCTCGCGCGAGTGCGCGACCATCTCGTCGACCAACCCCTGCGGCAACTCAAGGCTCATGTTCCGCTCGCCTCCCGCCTGTCAGTTTGCCAGAAGGTCCTTTGTGTCTGTGGGTGCGCAATCTCCGCGCCCCAAACATCCCAGCCGTGTATGTCCTCGTCCCGCGCAAACAGCTCAATCTTGCGCTGCCGAGGGAACATCGCTTCGATCCTACGCCGAACCTCCTCAGGCTTGCGCGAGTGCTCCTCGCGCGGCTCGGAGACCAACTGCCGAGCGTTTCGCGCTCCACGAGGAGTGGGAATCCGGCCACGCTTGAAGACGAGGCAGAGCTCGCACTGCGACATCGTGTAGAAGCCCGGGTTCACCCGCTGCTTGTCCCAGACGAAGGCGACCGTCGCCCAGGCAAAGCCCCAGGCCTTGCCCAGATCAATCGCCTGGTCCAAATGCGGCGAGGTCGCCCACATGAAGAGCAGCGAATCGTCCGCCGCAATCTCAGCGATATCCAACTCCATCAGATCGCTAAGGCGCACCGTGTCATAGTGGCGAATCGCGCCGCCCGAATCTCCGCTGCCGGGTCCGGCGTGCTGCAGTTGGCCCTTGTAGTCCCAGGGCGGATCGGCATAGATCACGCCGTAGCGCTGGTCGCGCTCAGGCGTCGGCAGCGGGGGAAACTCGACCGGCACGTCTAATTCTCAGGAACCCACTCGCGAAGCTCGCCGTCGTCGTGGCATGCGCCGGGCTGGAGCGTCATTTGCATGTAGGGACGGCTTGCCGTCGGCGCAACCAGATGATCCAGCCAATGCGACCGCTCCGACTCTGGAATCAACGCCCCAATGTCGCCGAAACGCAGATGGATCACGGTGTCATCCTCGACGATGCCAAAGTCAATCACCGCTTTGCCCGGCTGCATCAGCCGGCCGACTGTGTCCGTGCGCAGGATTCTCGCTCCATCGTCTACGTAGCGAGTCAGCACTGTTGCCGAAAAATGCACCGGCAGCGGCGACGCGTCGCCCGAGCTGATTGCTCGGGCGACCGTGCGCTTCCAGACCAGATCAGTGGGCACCGGAGCCCCCCTCTGCCTTCGGCATCTCCCCCCGGAGGGGGGAGAGGAAATCGTTGGTGCGCATCTCCCCCCAGAGTGGGGAGATGGAATCGTTGTCAGGCGGTGGGATTCTCAATCGGCACGCCGACGACCGAGCCGTACTCGGTCCAGGAGCCATCGTAGTTCGTCGTGTTGTCGATGCCCAGCAGGTAGCGCAGCGCGAACCAGCTGTGCGATGAACGTTCGCCGATTCGGCAGTAGGCGATCACCGACTGGTCGCCCGTGATGCCCTTGGACTGGTAAAGCTCGCTGAGCTCGTCGGCCGACTTGTAGGTGCCGTCCCCTGCAACCGCCGTCCCCCAGGGGATGTTCGAGGCGCCAGGCACATGTCCCTTGCGCTGCGCGGTCTCGGCCAGTCCCGGAGGCGCCATGATCACGCCGTTGAACTCGTCCGGCGAGCGGACATCGACGAGCTGACCACCGGCCTCGACGTGCGCCAGGACGTCGGGCAGCTTGGCGCGCAGGGTCTCGTCGCGCTCAGCGACGGAGATGCTGCCGGCAGCGGCCGACGGCGCATCCGTCGTCATCGCGCGACTCTCGGCCTCCCACTTCGCGCGCCCACCGTTCATCAGAGCGGTGTTGGTCACGCCATACAGCTCGACCATCCACAGCGCGTAGGCGGCGAACCAGTTGTTGTTGTCGCCGAACAGGACGATCTGCGAGTCATCGTTCGCGCCGGCGCTCCGCAGCAGCTCGGTCACGGCCTCGCGCGACGCTACGTCGCGGGTCACCTGGTCCTGCAGTTGCGAGGTCCAGTTCCAGGCCACCGCGCCCGGCGGGTGACCCTCGTCGTACGCCGACGTGTCCACGTCGACCTCAATCAGGACCACATTCGGGTTGTCCAGGTTGTCGGCGACCCAGTCGGTCGTGACCAGTTTCTCGGGGTGTGCGTATTCAGCCATTTCTGTGTGTCCCTTCCTTGGAACGTGAGCGAATCTTGCCAGGGCGGGCCCCCTCAGTCACTTCGTGACAGCTCCCCCAGAGGGGGATCTCCGAAAGGGCTCACCACCAGATTTTTCCTTCGATTTCTTCGTCGCCGGCGATGTCGTCGTAGTCGCGATTCCAGAGGCCGGTTGAGAGGTACTTCCAGCCGCCGTCGGCCAGTAGGACCACGATGTTGCCGGTCTCGAGACGCTCCGCGGCTCGTTGCGCGGCCCTAATCGCCGCTCCGCAGGAGATGCCAGCGAAGATGCCCTCTTCTTCGAGCAGCCGCTTGACGACCGCGAACGACGTGCGCGAATCGACCATGATTCGAGCGTCCAACACCGATTCATCTAGTACGGGCGGGATGTAGCCCTCGTCGAGCGAGCGCAGACCCTGCACCAGATCGCCCGGATGCGGCGCTGCCGCCACGATCTTGATGTCCGGATTCTGCTCTTTGAGGTAGCGTCCCACACCGGTCAACGTGCCGCCGGTTCCGAGTCCCGCCACGAAGTGGGTGATCTCCGGACAATCGCGCAGGATCTCTGGGCCGGTCGTTGCGTAGTGCGCGCCCGGATTGGCGGCGTTCTCGTACTGCATCGGCATGAAGACCGACGGATCGGCCTCGTACAGTTCCTTGGCCATCCGCACCGCGCCGTTCGAGCCGGTCTCGCCAGGCGAGAGCACGACTTCGGCGCCGAAAAACGACAGCAAATCGCGTCGCTCTACCGACACCGATTCCGGCATCACGCAGCGCACGGGATGCCCGGTGAGCCGACCCATGAGCGCGATCGCCAGTCCCGTATTACCCGAAGTGGGCTCAAGAATCGTCTGCCCAGGCTTGAGCGAACCGTCGGCGTGAGCCGCGTCGATCATCGCCTTGGCGATCCGGTCCTTGACCGAGCCGGTCGGATTCTGACCCTCGAGCTTGACCCAGATTGCGACGTCGGGATTCGGCGACATCCGCTGCAAGCGGACCAGCGGCGTATCGCCGATCGTGTCCAGCAACGACTGATAGCGGGCCGATTTCTGAGTCGTCTGGGCGGAGACCATTAGTGGGCGCCCCCGGCCAGAGCAGGCAGGATTGCCAGCACGTCACCGTCCGACAGCGACGTGTCCATGCCGTCAAGGAAGCGGATGTCCTCGTCGTTCAGGTAGATGTTGACGAAGCGGCGCAGCACGCCGTCCTCAAGCAATTGATGACCGATGCCCGGATACGACGTCTCCAGGGTGGTCAGCAATTCGCCAACGTTGCCAGATTCGATCTGCACCCTCTTCTCACCATCGGTGAACTTCTGCAGCATCGAGGGGACTCGGACTTCGACTGCCATACGGTTGAACCTCTCGCTTGCATTGGGGGAGCCCCCCCTCTGCCTTCGGCATCTCCCCCCGCGCTGCGGGGGGAGAGCGGGGTTAGCTCGGCAACTCCCCCTTGTCAGGGGTGTCAGGAGGAGCGGTCTAGTTGTCGTGGAAGGGTGAGCCGCAGAATTCTTCGTAATCGATCAGCTCGGTGACCGTCGGCGCGTCGCCGCAGAGCGGACAGGCCGGGTCGCGGCGAATCTTGACGGTGCGGAAGTCCATCGCCAGCGCGTCGTAGAGCAGCAGACGGTTCTTCAGCGGCTCGCCCTGTTCGAGCAGGACCTTGATCGCTTCAGTCGCCTGGATCGCGCCGACCGTCCCCGGCAGCACGCCGAGTACGCCGGCCTCGGAGCAGGACGGCACCATGCCCGGAGGCGGTGGCGACGGGTACAGGCAGCGGTAGCAGCCCTCACCCGGGAAAAACGTCGTGACCTGACCTTCGAAGAGGAAGATCGAGCCGTCGACCAGAATCTTCTCGGCCAGGAAGGCTGCGTCGTTGACCAGGTAGCGCGTCGCGAAGTTGTCTGCGCCGTTGATGATCACGTCGTACTCGGGGATGATCTCCATTGCGTTGTCGGAGGTCAGCGGCGATGTGTGCGTGATCACGTTGATGTTCGGATTCATGTCGAGAATCCGGTCCTTGGCCGAGTCCACCTTCATCCGCCCAATGTCGGACGTGCCGTGGATGATCTGGCGCTGCAGGTTGGAGCGGTCGACGACATCAAAGTCGACGATGCCGATCGTCCCGATGCCTGCAGCCGCGAGATAGACCAGGACCGGCGAGCCGAGGCCACCCGCACCAACGGCCAGAATCTTGCCGTCAATCAGCTTGCGCTGACCAATCGGGCCGACCTGATCCATGATCAGGTGTCGCGAGTAGCGCTCGACCATCTCAGGCGTCATCGCAGCGCCACCGGCGATCGCCGGAATCACAGCCAGCTCATCGCCATCGGAGACGGTCGTCTCGGGCCCGTTGAGCGAGGCGATCTCGTGGTTGTTCACGTAGACGTTGACGTGCTCCAGGAGTTCCTGCTCGCCGTCAAACACCATTTCCCCGAATCCGGGGAACCGCTGGTCGAGATCGCGCAGCACACCGTTGACATCGATCCCGTCGGCATCGACAAAGGTGCGGTTGCCGGTGATCTTCCGAAACGGCGTCGGAATGTAGACCTTCACGCTCATGATTCGTCCTCTCAGCCTTCTGGCTCAGTCATCAGCTCAACTGTCTGAGAGCGGCATCGACAGATACCGCTCGCCCGTGTCGCAAATCGTGGTCACGACACGACAATCGGGACCGAGACGCTTGCCGACGATGTTCGCCGCATACACGTTCGCGCCCGATGAAATCCCACATAAGATCCCCTCTTCACGCGTCAACCGAAGCATCATCTGCTCGGCGTCACGATCCGACACTCCGATCACCTCGTCATATACCTCACGATTGAGCACGCCCGGCACAAACGACGCGCCGATGCCCTGGATCGCGTGAACCGAGAATCGACCGCCCTGCAGCACCGGCGATCGCTCCGGCTCCACCGCCGATACCGACAATCCCGGCTGCCGATCTCGCAACACCTCACCGACACCTGTGATCGTGCCGCCCGTCCCGACTCCCGTGACAAACGCATGTAGGCGTTCTCCATCCGGCATTTCCCGGCCCTCAAGCGCCGACCAGATTTCCAGCGCCGTCGTCCGTCGATGGATCTCCGGATTGGACAGATTCTGAAACTGCTGCGGCATGAAATAGCCGTCTTCGGAGGCCAATTCCTCCGCCGCGAAGACCGCGCCTGTCATTCCCTCGATCGCCGGCGTCAACACCACTTCCGCGCCAAACCGCTCCAGCAGCCGGCGTCGCTCGTGCGACATGTCCTCCGGCATCGTCAAGATCAACCGATAGCTCTTGACCGCCGCCACCAGCGCCAGCCCGACGCCGGTATTGCCCGAGGTCGGCTCCACGATCACATCACCCTGCCGCAGTGCGCCGCTGCATTCTGCGTCCTCGATCATCGCGTGCGCGATTCTGTCCTTCACCGATCCGCCGGGATTCAGCGATTCCATCTTCACCACGACTTCGGCGCCGCCGTCGGGCACGACGCGGTGCAGCGTGACCATCGGCGTTGCGCCGATGAGATCAAGCACAGAATCTGCCAGCTGCGGTCGAGTCAGGCTCAAGATGGCGTTCGTCTCGTCAGAGTTGGTGGTCTACTGGTTGGTCTAGATGTGGTACCGGCCGCCGGCCGGTGAACCCAGCAAGGCCGATTCCGCGGCGAGGTCGGCGATGGTGCGGTCGGCCAACGTGTCCAAAATGGCGGCGCGCACATCGTCCCAGAGGCGGACTTGCGCGGCCGCCCCGGTACAGCGCTCCGACGCCCGACCGGCCTGCGCGCCTCGCTCGAGACAGGCAGCCAATGTCAACGGGCCCTCGAGCGCCTCTACGACCCGATCAAGTCGAATCTCTTCCGGCGCCAACGCCAGCTGATGTCCGCCCTGCGCCCCGCGCGCCGACGAAATGAATCCCGCCGCCCGCAATCGACCGAGCACCTGGCCGGCCAGCGAGGCTGGGATACCCTGACGCTCGGCGATTTCCGATGAGGGGATGGGTGCGCCGTCGTCATGCTGCGCCAGATCGATCAGGGCGCGAATGCCGTAATCGCTGGTTGACGACAGCTTCATCATCTGGAAAACATCCCCGCTATACCGCTTCTGAGGCGATACGGATAATCTTGACTTAAATAGTAACATTTCCCTCTGTCTAGCCAAACCCAGCCGACCGCTCAACCGGCGACGCAATCGGAGTCAACCAATGACCACGACCGCCAGTGCATTCGACGCCACACAGATCGATGCCGCAGCGACCCGATTGGCCAATGCCCATCCCACAGAGATCATCTCGGAGGCATTGACGCACTTCGACAACCTGACGATCTCATTCAGCGGGGCAGAAGACGTGGTACTGGTCGATTTCGCCGCGAGGGAAGCAGCGAAGCTCGGCCGAACCTTCAATGTGTTCAGCCTCGACACCGGCCGCCTGCACCCTGAGACACTCGAATTCATCG
This sequence comes from Dehalococcoidia bacterium, assembly GCA_965261715.1. Taxonomy (GTDB): domain Bacteria; phylum Chloroflexota; class Dehalococcoidia; order Bin125; family Bin125; genus Bin125. The sequence continues at coordinate 118,501 of OZ253471.1, read as the reverse complement.
AGCGGGTCCGCGATCACTACGGCGTCGCGGTCGAGACCTTTTCACCTCAGGCTGATGCGGTGGAACAGCTCGTGCGCAAGAAGGGTCTGTTCAGCTTCCGCACCGACGGACACGGCGAGTGTTGCGGTATCCGCAAAGTCGAGCCCCTGGGACGCGCCCTGGCGAATGTCGACGCGTACATCACGGGTCAACGCAAGGATCAGTCGCCGGGTACGCGCGCCGATATCCCGGTGGTCCAGCTAGACGCCGGATTCGGCCGCGCCGACAATCCCCTGGTCAAGTTCAATCCACTCGCCAACTGGACCTCGGCTCAGGTCTGGCAGCAGATCATGGCCTACGGCGTGCCCTACAACCCGTTGCACGATCAGGGCTTCAAATCAATCGGCTGTGCGCCATGCACCCGAGCCACCCATCCAGGAGAGCACGAGCGGGCCGGTCGCTGGTGGTGGGAAGAGGCCACGCAGAAAGAATGCGGCCTGCACTCGATCAATCTGGGGCGTTAGCTATCCATTAGACGTGCCGTTCTCCATGTAGAACGCACTTGCTATTATTGACGATTGTCTCTACTCTCGCGATGTGACTGAAGGGCTATCGCCATGACGCGAGATGACGAGATCCTGTCCGCTCTAGCCGCGATTCAACAAGGGTTTGTTCGAATCGACGAGCGGTTCGATCTCCTCGAAATTCGGATTGAATCGCTGGAGAACCGGGTTAGCTCGCTCAGCAGGCGAATCGATTCACTAGAAGCGAGATTCGACAGCCTGGAAGCAAGATTCGACAGCCTGGAAGCGAGATTGGGCACCCACGAAGCGAGATTCAACGCCCTCGAGAATCGTATGGAGACAATCGAAAAGAAGGTCGACTCGCTCGACGGCAAGTTCACTTCGGTGCATTTGAGAATCGATGCCCTTCGCATTGAGATGCGCGAGCAAATGGTCCAGACGCGAAGCGATTTGGATCATCGATACAGCGTCGGCGTGGCCGAGATCCTGAACAACTTTGAAGAGGTCATGCGTAACCGAGGCGACCGATTGGAAGTTGTGGAGGAGAAGCTAGGCATCGGCCCGTAACGTCTGCGAAAAGCTGGTGCCCCAAATAGGTTCCTGACCAGCTCTCACCTAGCGATCAAGCCTCCGGATCGCATTCACCAGTTCACCCGCGACGATTGGCGCTTCGGCCAACACCTGACCCTCAGCCGTCGCCACGACCGGCACGGCGTCGCCGTACTCGCCCTCGCGCGATTCCCAGTCGAACATCATCGCCGCTGACAGCGAGTCCATCAGGTCGTGCGCTCGTTCGCACGCGCCGCAGTCCGATTTCACCCAGAGGACCAACGCCAAGCCTTCAGCCACGACCCAAACCCCCTCGCCGGCTGCCCCGATGCGTGTGACGCTGCAGTTCGCCCCCGGTGAGGACCGCCGGCTGTCGGTGTCGAAGCAGATGCAGCGCCATCCAGACGGCTGCGGCGGCTGTCACGATCGCCAGCAATTGCGGCACGCTCAAGGTTCCCGCGAAGGCCGCTTCGTCGGTCCGCAAGAGCGATAGCGACCCTCGGACCACGGCATAGGCAAACACATAGAAGGTGAATCCCCAGCCCGCGCCGACGCCCGTTCGGCGCAGCAGGAACAGTCCGCCCAGGATCATCAGGTCGAGGATCGGTTCATAACCGCCCGCGACCGGATGCACTGCGACCGGCATCTCCCCATCGAATCCGCGAGACCCCCGAAACCAGCCGTCGACGCCCGGCGCCGACCACGGTCCGTCGGTGAATGGATGCGTGTAGCGAAAGGCCCAGGGCAGCTCCGACGCATTGGCAAAGTGCTCGCCGTTGACGAAGTCGCCGAACCGCCCGATCGCTTGGCCCAGGATCATCCCGGGTGCGGCTACATCGAGCGCCACCCACTTAGGGAAGTTTGGCTTGAAGAGCGTGACGTAGACGAATCCGCCCAAGACGCCGCCGATCATCGCGCCATAGATCGAGATTCCGCCATCGGTCAGGGCGAAGACGTCGCCAACCGAGCCAATCTGGTCGGTGTGCTCCAACACCCAGAGCAGACGCGCCCCGATGATCCCGGACAACACCGAGACCACGGCGATCGACATCGCATCGTCCTCGGAAATCTTGGCCGGCCGCGCCAACCGCACGGCCAGCCAGACACCGAGCGCGATCCCGATCGCCGTAAACAGCCCGTGCCAGGTGAGTTCGAATCCGCCTGTATCGATCAGCACCGGATTGATTCCGATGCTGATGATGCCCACCAGCTCAATCATCGTCACGCCTCCCGTCCTCACCTTGAGCGTAATCGTCTCCGAACATTCCGCGCCCTCTGAACTGCCAGCGTCGACGCCGCGCCGCTGCATCTCCACTGACCAGTTGCTCGAGCTCCGCGGTCAGGTCAACACCATGACCCGCCTGTCCGGCCAGTTGCACACGGTCGGCCGTCACCCGTGCCCAGACGCGACGCCGAGGTGCAAAGAATGTCGTCGACATCCCCACGATGCCCAGGCCGATGCCTATCCAGAACGCGGTCCCGCCCGGATCGCGCCTCACGTTCAATCCGGTGAATTCCCTTGGACCAGCGAACTGGTATCGCAGCCCGCCCTGCACGACCTCTTGTCCCTCATCCAACTCAATCCGGCCCGCTTCGCCGCCCAATCCCAAGATCATTCGCGACGGCCGACCAACCTGTCCGCCGGCGGAGGACTCATTCGTCGCGCCTACCGCGAGCCGGACGCTCTCGCCGCCCAGGGCGTCAAAGGTCTCTGCCGTTCGTGCTTGTCCAAATCGTTCGAGCGCAATCAACGCGTCACCATCTGCGCCCGGAATCTCCGGCGCGATCTCATAGAAGACCGACTCCGCTCCCAACCACGTCAACTCGATCGAGCCAATCGCTCGCGTCTCTCCGACCTCGAGTGATCCCTGTTGCCCGGAGTCCGGCTCGGCGCCGAGATAGGCCAAGCTGATGCCGCCGGTCAGACCAACGGTCTCTCCCTCTACGAGCAGCCCTCGATCGTCTTCACGTTCCGGCGAGTAGTAGAAGAACCCATCGCCAGTGGCGGCGTCCCTAAAGCCGATCAGCAGCAACTCGCCCTCAGCCAGTGGCAGCGCGGCGAGCATCGCCTCGCCCTGGGATTGGTCGAGAGACACGAGCCCTGCGAACGCCGTCTCTCCGTCAATCGAGACTTCCACCCGCGGAGCCAATGGCGCCTCCTGCCCGACACCAAGCTCAGCGAACGTGAGGCCCGATGCGTCTTCGGGTGTCGGAATCACGCGGTACCAGAACTCAAAGCCATCAATCGCCGGCGCCAGCACCACAGCAAGCGAGCGCAACTGATCCAGCGGGATCAATGTGTAACCGGACGTCCGCTGGTCCTCAGCCTCGTCATTCACTATTTCATCAGCAACCGCATGCTCCAGCGAGACCACTTCCTCCGACACCACTGCGCCGCCACGCTCGACCCGAATCCTGGGCCCAACGATCTGTTCGTTGAGGAAGTGCGTCTCCGAGTACAGCAACTGCCCCGACGAGTGGTCGAACACCCGCAGCTCAGCCCCATGCTCCCAATACGCCGCCTGATGGACCCGATACCCGGCCGCATGGACCGGACCATTCACGGTCACCTCACCCCCGCCGACTTCGGATCCAGCCTCGGCCACGCGCACCTGGCTGCGAAAATCGAGCGCCTGCCCGTCGTCGGCGAAGCGTGCCACGGCATCGTCCACGATGATCTGCACCTGCGCCCGATCATCGCCGGGCGGGAAGAGGATGTGCGACTCGCCTTCTGCGACCCAGAACTGGTACTCCTCGCCGCCAAACTTGGTCACCAATGTCGCGCCCAGGAGCAGCAGCAGTGCCAGGTGCGTCACGAACGTCGCCAGCTGCGACCAGCCGTAGCGGTCGGCGAAGAGCATCACCTCACCGTCGCTGGAAACGACCTCTTCAACCCGATAGTGGGCTGCTCGCAACCGACCGACCAATTGCTCTTGAGCGATGTCGGTAGCCACGCCATCATCAAGCATCGCCGACGCCCGATGCCGAGCCCGATCGAAGTAGGCCGCGTTCACCCGTTTCGGCGGTTTCCGCACCGTCCGCCAGATCGGCGGCGCCCGGCTCACCGTGCAGACCGAGATCGCCAGCGCCACCAGAGCCACCACCGCGTACCAGTAGGGCTGCTTGTAGAGGTTGAAGACACCGCCCTTGGTGTCGTAGAACCAGGGGAATTCGGCCAGCACATCGGTGAACCAGCCCCAGGTCGGGCGCTGCAGCTCGATGTGCAGCTCAACCTGCTCGGGAATATCCGCCAACTGAGGCGGCACCTGGGGAATCACCACCCCGACTGCCGTGAACAGAGCCGCCGCCAAAATCAGCCCAATCGCCCACTTGACCGACGTCAACCGACGCCAAATCCAAAGAGCCGGGTCAGGCCAAGTATCACGACGCATAAGACTCAGCGTACCGGTCACCGCCCGTGCCAAAGCACGATCGCGGACCATCTCATAGCAGGTCAAAGCCCTTGCTGGACAGGCATCCCACCCTGCCTTCTGCCTTTCCCATCTCAACGCTTCGTGAATTTCAACACACGCCCAACATACGTCACCAACTCAGTGTCTAGAATCGTTTCCGTGTCGTAAGCTCGATTAGTATCATGCTGATATCTGTTTCCATACTTGATCAATGCTCTTATCTCTCTTACATCGGCCGGGTTAAGTACCTTATCGCATTGCCCCTCGAATACAGGCAACGGGCAACCGGCAGGAAACTCTCCAGGATATGCCACCCGCAAGAATCTCTCTAAGTGTGGCCTGAGGGCCTGCGCAACTGCACGTTTCTCAACACTTTCACTCGCCAAGTATTGTTGAAACAACGCATATCTATCATCATGTCTCGTGGCAGCTTCCTTCACGACATCCCACGTCTCGAACTTGGATGATTCTCCATCGCGCACCAAGTGCAGCCCAGTGACAACAGCCTTCCCAACCAGCTCATATGTCTGAGCCAAAAAACTACGGCTGTGGGACAGAACAATAACCTGCTCCGCCGTATCGCCGAGCCAGAGAAGCTCTTCCATCGTCGCCCTGCTCCTATGTTCATCCAAACTCGAGGCAGGATCGTCGACTATAACGACAGTTTTGCCGAGATCTGTTTTCTGTCTTAAATGCTCTAAGAAAAATGCCAATCCCAAGGTCGTACGATCACCCGCACTCAGGGTGTTCTGGAATGATGGCGCTGCATCATTGACATTTTCGGAGCGAACAGCAACTCTTTTCCCAAGTATGTCAATATCATATCTGGACGTCGGGCGACTGCCTCTATCCTGAAACATGAAATTCTGCAAGCGATAGCCCGCACCAAACTTCTCCAAATAGACATTCACCCCTTTCTGATACTGCTCAAATTGAGCTTTCCTCTCCCGCTCAAGTTCTTCCTTTGCATCTTCCAGCCGGCGCACCACCTCATCCTTGCTACTTTGAATGTCTTCATACTGTGTGAACAACTCAAAATAACTGGCCTCATAACGCGCACGCACTGCGCGGAGTCTCGCACACTCGTTCTCTAGACTGGTGACATCTGCTGTAGCGGTAGATTGCTTAACCTTGCCAATGGTATCATTTGTTATTGCAACGCACTGATTGACCTCCGCGATGGTCGCCATGGCACCGCTGTACTCACTAAAGATTCGACGAGTCTCGTCGCTAAGCTGCATCCGCTCAAGTGGCGATGCTGCCTTCGAATTCAACTGGGCCTTCATTGCTTTCGCCGCCCTAGCCCAGACTTCCACGAATGTCTCGCTGTCTTCCCTAACTTCCTCAACGTCACAGAGCACAGCCCAAAACGCTAGCAGTTTGGAATTCTCTAGCATTGTTCGAATCAACTTGGTCTGAGCCTCTGAACCGTGCACATCATCCATTGAGATGAGCTCGAGACCCACTTGTTTCTTTAGGTCTCGGTATGCTAGTCCGAAATACGCTCGATAGTAATCAACCAGTTTCAGTCCCTCGATCTTCTGTCCGCAGAATGGGCACATGTCCGCATCCTTGCTCTCTCGCATCATAGTGACCCCGTCACTTAGCCAGCTCTCCCCGTCAGTTCCCAACTTACCTGCATGAGCGAACACATGCTCTACCGCCTCGCTGTCCAATTCCTCCAGGGACCGGGCAAGCAACTCTTCTGCTGCTCGTATTTCGAAGGATGGCAACTCGAGTTCTTTGAGACATTCTGTCTTGTCGACTTCGTCGTGTTTCTTCGCGGCTAATAGACTCTTTTCCGCTCGCTCCAAGACATCTTCGATGTCCGGTCGCTGCACCAACCCGCGAAACTCATTGAATGAAAGCCCAAATGTTCCTTTGCCGATCACATCTTCCCTTAGTTCGGAGGTCGATCGATTGTGCTTGGCCACTATTGCATTAAGGTTCTCGATGTCCTCTGTGAAGCTAACTGCTGCGTCTCCAAATACGAGGTCATATAGATTGACCCTGTGCTCATTTGCGACTTTGAGTCCAAATGAGATGTTCGACGCAACGAATAGATCATCGAAGATCTCAATGTTCTGTGGGCCTACATTCCACTGCTTTTTGTCGAATACAGCAGTTTGACTTTGAGTTCCATCCAACTCTATCACTACTTTTGCGGGGTCATTCTCACCTAGTCGAGTTCGACCCTCGATATACTTAGGCTCGCCAGTCGAAAGTGAACGGAGGATGTCAGAGAAAGTGGTTTTACCTCTACCGTTTTCTGCGTGAATCAAAGTGAAACTAGAAAAGGGAAGGTTTTGCGCATCCACTGTCGCGAAACGGCCGACGTTGCGAATGTACTTCATGCATCTAATCACGCTGCCATTCCTTTCAAGATCGATATTGTGTCCCCATCACACGACCAGAGCCACCCTAGAGTTCCCCACTCGAAAGCGCAAGGTGTTCAGTGAGCCGACTAGGAACTCTTCAATCCCGATCCCGTCAGCGGAACCAATACCCGCTCATCCTCTGCGATCATGCCGCGCTCCACTAGACGCCGCAGCGCTGCCAATGGCACGGCCGATGTCGGCTCCACGTATAGCCCTCGTTGCAGGATTGTCTGTTTCGCTGACTCGATCTCCATCTCTGACACGACTCCCGCGGCGCCTCTGCTCTCCCGTATGGCATCGAGCATCTGTGTGATTCGGGGCGGTTTTGAGACTGCGATTCCATCGGCGATTGTTGGTTTGGCGGCACGGGGCTTGTGATTGCGCCAGGCTGACGCCAACGAGCTGACGTTCATGGCTTGAATTGCGTACAAACGCGGCATCTGTTCGATCTGATTTAGTTGAATCAACTCCCGAAAGCCGCGATGCAACCCGATTAGTAGCGAGCCGTTGCCTACTGGCAACACGATGGCGTCGGGCAGGCCGTGCCTGGCGATCTCTTCGGCGGCTGGTTTCATACCTTCACTGAAATAGGGACTTCGGTTATGCGAGAGGTATGGAATGCCCTGCTCGTTCGCGTATTGCTCGGCAGCGGACGCTACTGCTTCGCGGTCTCCGTCGACGGTGTGGATGTTTCCGCCGACCGCTGTGATTTGCGATTGCTTTGCCTGCGGAGCATTGGCGGGGACGAAAATCTCGGCTGAGATCCGGGCGGCGGCGGCGTAGGCCGCGAGTGCGGCGCCGGCGTTGCCGGAGGAGTCTTCGACGAACGCGGTCGCGCCGGCACTCCAGGCAGCGCCGATCAGCATTGCCGCGCCACGATCCTTGAATGATCCGGTCGGCGCCAGGAATTCGAGCTTGAGCTCCAGACGCAGCCGTCGCGCCTCCGGCCAGTCGAAGCTGATTGTCGGCGTGCCGCCCTGGCCCAGCGGCAAGTGGGCCAGCGGCAGGCGGATGTCACCTTCTGGCAGACGCGGATAGTCGACCTCAAACAGCCCGCCGCATTCGCGGCAAGACAACTCCAGCGAGGTTGGCGTTTCGGTCCCACAGTCAAGACAGCGAAGATGGTGTCGCACGACCGTCATTGACTGAAGAACAGACGCAGATCGTCGAGCAGCAACTCTGGTACTTCCATTGCCGGGAAGTGTCCGCCCTCGGGGAACTCCGTCCAATGGACGACATCGAATGCCCGCTCGCACCATGAGCGTGGGAACAATGGCGTGCCGCGCTTGAGCTTGACGAAACCCGTCGGAATGCCGACGCGTTCGCCTTCTCTCAGACGCACCTGACCGCCGACCTCTGCCTCAATCTCATCGGGTGGCCGAAACGCCTCGTAGTAGATCCGCATCGCCGACGACTGCGTCCGCGTGAACCAATAGATCGCGACCGTTGCCAGTAGCTCATCGCGAGTGAAGCGCCGGTATAGGTCGCCGCCGCGTGGACGCTCGTCGTCGCGCATGATGTCGGCCAACAACCACCATTTGTCGACGATCCAGGCCAGCAACCCAATCGGTGAATCCTCCAGGTGAAACGCCATCGTCTGGAACTTCGTCCCGTGAATCCCGCGATGGGCCGCGTCGTCGCGGACGTAGGGTTCCTGCTCGTCGACGACGAAGCGCCGCTCCTCGTCGGTTTGCGGTCGCGCCGCCGAGCCGCCCGGCGCCAGGGCTGTCGCGGTCAGATGGATGCGCGCAATCCGCTCGGGATGTCGCAGCGCCAGTTGACCCCCAACCGAAGCGCCCCAATCGCCGCCGTGGTAGAGAAACTCGTCATAGCTCAGCCGCGACATCAACTCGACCCACATGTCCGCAATCGCAGCAGGGCCAAGACCACCTTGCCTGGGAATGTCCGACCATCCGTAACCCGGCAGCGTCGGCGCGATCACGTGGAAGGCCGGCGCATCCGAATGCTCAGGCTCGGCGAGTTCGTCGATGATCTTGTGGAAGTCATAGACCGACGACGGCCAGCCATGCTGGATCATCAGTGGTCGCGCGTCGGGACGCGAGCTGCGCCGGTGGATGAAGTGAATCCCCAGCACTTCGCCGTTCCAGGCTGTCAGCGAGGTACGGAACTGGGGAAAGCCGTTGAGCAACGATTCGATCTCGCGCCAGTCGAAGCCATCGGCCCAATAGGCCGTCAGGTCCTGCATGAATGCGAGATCGATGCCGTACTGCCAACTCGAACCGGGCACTTCTGGCAGCCAGCGGACATCGCGGAGGCGTCGGCGGAGGTTGGTGATCTCCTCGTCGGGGACGTGGATTTGGAATGGCTGCATGTCGTGTCCTGCTCGCGGCGGCCCCCTCAGTCGCTCCGCGACAGCTCCCCCAAAGGGGGAGCGCTTGTTAGAGCGGCCAAGGCCTCAGCGCAACGGCCGGAAGAAGTCGCGGATGTCCTCGACCAGGAGGCCCGGCTCTTCCAGTGCGGCGAAGTGGCCGCCCTTGTCGTGCTCGGACCACTGCGTGATGTTGTAACCCGGCTCGCACCAGCTGCGCGGCGCGGTGATGATCTCCTTGGGGAAGATCGAGAAGCCGGTCGGCGTCTCCAAGCGACCGGGTAGGAAGTTCTCGGCCTGGTTCTGGCGCATCTCGTAGTAGTAGCGAGTCGACGAGTTGATCGTCTGGCCGAACCAGTAGATCGAGATGTTGGTCAGGATTTCGTCCTTGGTGAAGCGCTTCTCGATGTCGCCGTCACAGTCCGACCATGCGCGCCACTTCTCGGTGATCCACGCCGCCAGACCGGCCGGCGAGTCGGTCAGACCATACGACAACGTTTGAGGCCTTGTCCCCTGGATCGCCTGGTAGCCAGTCTCCTGCGCCTGCCAGTGCGCCGCCTTTTCAGCGACGGCCTTCTCCTCGTCGGTCCATTCTTCCGGCGGCTTGTTCAGTGGCGGGCGTCCAATCGGCATGTTGATTTGCGCGCCGATGCAGTTGTCAGGGTGCTGATATGCGACCTGAGCCGTCACAATCGCGCCCCAGTCGCCGCCCTGCGCGCCGTACTTCTCGTAGCCGAGTTGCTCCATTAACGCGCCCCAGAGCAGCGCTGTTCGCTTTTGGCCGAATCCGCCCGAGGTCGGAATCTGCGAGAAGCCATAGCCGGGAATCGAGGGCGCCACGACGGTGAAGGCATCGGCCGGGTCGCCGCCGTGCGCCGCCGGATCGGTCAGCGGACCAATGATCTTCGAGACCTCATAGAACGTGCCCGGCCAGCCGTGCGTGAAGACCAGCGGCAGCGGGTTGTCGCCGACGCCCTCCTGATGCACATAGTGGACGGTGTAGTCCTCGACCCCGTCGGCCGACACCTGGGTCGTGAACTGCGGCATCCGGTTCAGATACGTCTCTTGCGCGCCCCAGTCGTAGGTCGTGCGCCAGTAGTCGCAGAGCTCCTTCATATAGGCCAGGTTCGACCCATACTGCCAACCCGAGTCGGTCACTTCCGACGGCCAGCGAGTCTGCGCCAGCCGTCGCTTCAGGTCACGAATCTCAGTGTCGGGTACGGCAATCTTGAATGGTTCGGGCATGTTGGATTCCTCCGGTTGCGGCCGGGTACGGCGTGCATTGGGTTTGGGGGGCAGTATCGCATGAGGTTTAGCCGAGTCGGCGGGGCTAGAGTCTGCCGAGGTCGGGCAAGGGGATGACGACGCTGCGGTTGGGGCGTTCTGGGGGGATGAATGGGTCATGGTTGGACCAGGCCTGGGGAGAGCGCGGGCTGAGTTGGGTTTGGTTTGGGCGTGAATTTCGCGGGGTTGGGGCGAATTCGCTGTCGGGGACGGGGGATTCGTCATTTTGGGGTTCAGATGTGTCCAGATCAGTCCAGATTTGTCCAGATTCGGGGGGTGTGTCGACGGGTTGATCTGTGCCGGGCTGGGTGAGTCCAGATTGGGACAGGTCGGCGTCGGAACGGACCGGTGGGACCGTCTCCGCCAGCGGCGCATCGGGCTGCGAGGGAGAGGTCTGGTCCCCGTTCGGGGGCGGGGATTCGGGTTCGGTGGGATTGTGCGGTTCGATCCGAGATACGGCGGCGGCCCAGTCGTCCAGGCTTCTGATGTGCGGCAGGGGGTCGTCGCCTTCGTAGAGTTCGGGGCGGCAGCTGGGGCATTCGGGCATACATTGGCCGAATCTGTCGCCGCCGATGTAGCGGAGGTGGCCGTCGTCCTCGACGCGAAAGTGTCGACTGCGGGCGAGAGCGATGGTTGAGGCGTTGCGAGCGGCTTCGAAGATTTCCTGCTGTTGCTGTTCGTGTTCGCGGAGGCTGGGCATGGCGGCGAGGAGGAGCCGGAGTTCGCGGGCGGAGGCGATGGTCTGTCGGTGTTGCTGCGGGTCGGATTGGGGCTGGGTGAGGGTGTAGATCTGGTCGAGCAGCCGGTCGCCAGTGACGGTGTGCAGGATGTGGCCGCGGTGAAGCTGGAAGTCGCGCAGATAGGCGGCGGCGGTGGAACGGGCGCAGCCGAGTTGGTCGGCGATCTGTTGGAGGGTGAGTCCGCGGCAGCGGAGGTGGTGGGCTTCGAGGATGCGTTGGCAGCGGCGGGGAGAAGGCGGCGGCGTGGTGGTAGCGGTGGTTGCGGTGTAGGTCATGGTTGGTCTCTCTGGGGCGTGCAGCACTGTTGTTCTGATAGTGAACGATTTGGCTGTCGTTGTCACGCGGTGGGTGTGTCGGTGGTTGCGGATGGGTCGGGTCCCTGCTCGGAGCGGGTGTCTCAGAGGTCGCGGGCAAGCGCCAATTCTTCCGTCCCCTCTCCCTCTGGAGACCTGTGCGTAACTCCCTTTCTCTCCCCTTGCGGAGACCTTTGAAAAACTCCAGCACTCCCGGTTCTCCGTCCCCGCCCCCGAGCGGGGACCTGCCCCCGTTCCCCGCAGGCCGAACGACAAAGGTGTGGTGCATATCTGGTGGAGAGCGATCGAGAGGTCGTAGCCTCGCGAAGCGGAACGGGTCCCCGCTCGGGGGCGGGGACGGTGAAGATCTCCAAGCGCGACCTTTTCAAAGGTCTCCTTGCGGGGGAGATGCCGAAGCCAGAGGGGGTTTCCCTTTCTCGACGCTCATCTGGTCGCAACCTGCCGACCCCCCCTCTGTCACTCCGTGACATCTCCCCCCGCAAGGGGGGGAGAGGGGATTTGTGAGTTTTGCAAAGGTCTCCTTGCGGGGGAGATGCCGCAGGCAGAGGGGGGTTCCCCACCTCCTGGCCTATCTGGTCGCTGTGGGCGGACCCCCCCTCTGTCACTCCGTGACATCTCCCCCCGCAAGGGGGGGAGAGGGGAATCATGAGTTTTTCAAATGTCTCCGCAAGGGGGGAGAGGGGAAAGGGGAAGTATGCATCGGTTTCTGCAAGGGGGAGCGAGAGAGTGGTTGGTCGCTTGGAGAAACCCCTTTAGCGCAACGGACGGAAGAACTCCCGAATATCCCCGACCAGCAGCTCCGGCTCCTCCATCGCCGCGAAGTGTCCGCCGCGATCGTGTACCGACCACTGCGTCACGTTGTATTCCGCCTCAACCCAGCTTCTCGGCGGCCCGAAAATCTCCCTGGGGAACACCGAGAACCCGGCCGGCGTCTCCAGCGGTCCCGGCAGTGCATTCGCTTGATCGTGCTGCCGACGCTCGTAGTAGTAACGAGTCGATGAGTTGATCGTCCTGGTGAACCAGTAGATCGAGATGTTGGTCAGAATCTCGTCTTTGCTGAATCGCTGCTCGATGTCACCGTCGCAGTCCGACCACGCGCGCCATTTCTCCGTGATCCAGGCAGCCAGACCCGCTGGCGAGTCGGTTAGTCCGTACGACAACGTTTGCGGACGCGTTCCCTGGATCCACTGATACGCGGCTTCTTTCGATTGCCACTGCGCCATTCGAGCGATCGTCGCTCGCTCTTCATCGCTCCAGGCTTCCTGAGGATGATCCGCGGGCGGCTGACTGTTGGGCATGTTGATTTGGGCGCCAATGCAATGTGACGGGTCTTCGTAGGCGGTCAGTGCTGAGACCCGCGCTCCAATGTCGCCGCCCTGCGCACCGTATCGTTCGTAGCCCAGCGATGACATCAGCGCGACCCACATTCGAGCGGCCCGCATGTGTCCGAATCCGCCACTCTCGGGAATTTCAGAGAAACCGAATCCCGGTAACGACGGAGCAATGACCGTGAATGCATCCGCCGGATCGCCGCCGTGTGCGCCCGGATCGGTCAGCGGCCCAATGACCTTCGACACCTCAAAGAACGACCCTGGCCAGCCGTGTGTGAAGAGCAACGGCAGCGGATTGGGACCAACGCCCTGCTGATGCACAAAGTGAACGGTGTAGTCCTCGACGCCGTCGGCGGAGACCTGTGTCGTGAACTGCGGCATGCGGTTGAGCTTGGCTTCCTGCGCGCGCCAGTCGAATGTCGTGCGCCAGTACTGGCAGAGTTCTTGTATGTAGGCCAGATTGGAGCCGTATTGCCAGCCCGAGTCGGTGACTTCGGACGGCCAGCGCGTTTGCTCCAGGCGACGCTTGAGGTCGTCGATTTCGGAGTCGGGGACGGCGATCTGAAAGGGTTCCGACATGGTGCACTCCCTGCTCCCCGCTTCCCCACTTGCGGAGACCTTTGAATAAGCCCCCGTCGCCCCCCTTGCGGGGGAGATGCCGAAGGCAGAGGGGGGGCTCTCCATCTCCAGGCCTATCTGTTCGCTGGCGGAGGACCCCCCCCTCTGTCACTCCGTGACATCTCCCCCCGCAAGGGGGGGAGAGGGGATACGTGAGTTTTTCAAAGGTCTCCTTGCGGGGGAAGCTGCCGAAGGCTGAAGGGGGGCTCTCGATCTCATTCCCTATCTGTTCGCTGGCGGAGGACCCCCCCTCTGTCACTCCGTGACATCTCCCCCCGCAAGGGGGGGGAGAGCGATGGGATCAGGCCTCAAACAGCGGACCTACCGCGCAGGTGAAGCCGGGCAGGACATCCATCCCATCCAGTTCGTCGTCTTCGCGGTAGAGGACGACGCCTTGATTGGCGTGATGGGCTTCGACGGTTCGGTCCTCGGGATAGACCACCCAGACCAGCAGCACTCCATGCCGCAACCACATCTGCGCCTTGTCATAGACGGCCCAGCGGCCATCGCTCGGCGATTTCACTTCGACGACCAACTCTGGCATGACTTCGGAGTAACCCGGATTGCGTTGAGCCAGTGGCAGTCGACTGGCCGAGATGAAGGCAACATCCGGCGCGCGCACGGTATCGGGGTCTCTCTCGACTTTGACGCCTGGATCGCCTGCCAGCACCCGCCCCAATCGGCGAGGTTTCACAAAGTTGCGGAGTTCTCCACAGAACTCCGCCGCGATCTGCGCGTGGTCAACTCCGGGCGGAATTGATTCGCAGAGTACCCCCCGGATGAGTTCGCCATAGAAGCCATCGCTTGACAACTCCAACAGGTCGTCTGCGGTCAACAGTTTCGGGGGGGTATCGGTCCTCATCTCCGCTCGCTCCTCAGATGGGGAAGGGGCCCTCACCCTAACCCTCTCCCAGAGGGAGAGGGGATTTTGGCCTCAGCCTCTCCCAGAGGGAGAGGGGATTTCGGCCTCAGCCTCTCCCAGAGAGAGGGTACTTTTGAGCCCTCTCCCAGGGGAATTTGGGATCAGCCTAGCTTTCGACGACATCCCCTGCTACTGGGTCGACGCGAACGCCCTTTGATGCGACCCAGGCCAGGGCTCGGTCGATCTCGTCGTGATCTCCGTCGACCTCAAGCACGACCCAACCGAAGTCGTGCTCGACGTCGGCCATACGGATGTTGGTCACGATCTCGAACTCATGACCGACCAGGTAGATCACCGGCTCCGTGACGGAGTCGCCCTCGAACGTGAAACGGACTCGTCGTCTGGCCATGATTAGGCTCCAATTCCGACAGCTTGCGGGGCCTCGGCGAATGCAGCCTCGAATGACTGCAAGGTGCCCTCGATGGGAATTGCTTGTGTGACGTGATCGACCACGGCGTCTGAGGTCTTCAGCCCGCCGCCGGTGATGAACGCGACCGTCGACTCGTCGGGATCGATCTGGCCGTTGGCGATCGCCTGGCGCAATCCGGCGATGGTCACACCGCCTGCCGTCTCGGCAAAGACGCCCTCGTATTCGGCCAGCATCTTGATGCCCTCAACGACCTCCGGGTCCGTTACGGCGGTCGCGCCGCCATCAGTGCGCTTCATCGTCTTGAGCGCGTAGTAGCCGTCGGCCGGATTGCCGATTGCGAGCGACTTGGCGATCGTCTTCGGCTTGACCGGACGGATGTTGGTCGTGTCGTTGCGCCAGGCGGTTGTGATCGGCGAGCAACCCTCTGCCTGCGCTCCGATCATGCGCACCGGCGTCTCTTCGATCAGGCCGTAGCGCTGGAACTCCTGGAATCCCTTGTGGATTTTCGTGAACAACGATCCTGAGGCCATCGGCGCGACGACCTGCCGCGGCGCGCGCCAGCCCAACTGTTCCGCCACCTCATAGGCCAGCGTCCGCGAGCCTTCGGCGTAGTAGGGGCGCACATTAATGTTGACGAACGCCCACTGCCGGTTGTCGGCCAGCTCCGAACAGAGCCGGTTTACGTCGTCATAGGACCCGTTGACGGACACAATCGTCGGGTTGTAGACCGCAGAGCCCAGCACCTTGCCGGCCTCGAGATCGTGGGGAATAAAGACGATTGCGTCCATCCCCGCCCGAGCCGCGTGCGCCGAGACCGAGTTGGCCAGATTGCCGGTTGACGCGCAGGCCAGCGTCTTGAATCCCAGTTGCCGCGCCCGCGAGGAGGCCACCGCCACCACACGATCCTTGAACGACCAGGACGGGTTGCAGGTGTCGTTCTTGAGCCACAGCTCACGCATCCCCAGGTGTTCCGCCAACCGATCGGCCCGCAGCAGCGGAGTCATGCCGACATTCAGGTCGACGATGAACTCGTCATCAACGGGCAACAGGTCCTTGTAGCGCCAGATCGAGTGCGGACCGGATTCGATCCGTTCGCGCGAAATCTTGGACTGGATCCCGTCGTGGTCGTAGGCGACTTCGAGCGGGCCGAAGCAGAAGTCGCAGACGTGCAGTGGTTCGAGCGGGAACTCGCGCCCACACTCTCGACAGGCGAGGGAAGTGGCGTAGGTCATATCGGAATGGGTCTTTCGCTAGAGCGGAACGGGCGGCGAACCGTGAGCGTGTTGGCCCTCCCTCGCCGCGCAGCGCGCTAGCGAGGCAGGACCTCGGGCATCACCATGCGGCCCAGCATCGTCACGTCAGCGGTAGTTCGCGTCGTCATCATCGAAATCGAGGCTATCACAGCTCGGAGGTCGTTCCCCACACCAGGGACATATCAACTACCAGACCTTCGCAAACGTCTTCACCGGAGAGTTCTGCAGGATCATCCAATTGGACGATGTCGCCATTGGCTCGGTATACCCAGACGCTACGCGCATAGGGATCGAGCAGCCAGCCGAGTCGGACGCCACCCTCGATCCACTCCCCCATCTTCTCGTGCACGATGCTGAGCGGCAACGACAGCGGGCTGACCTCGAAGATCAGATCAGGAATGACACCCAGAGGATCCCGCCATGGCCGCGGCATGTCCGGCATCCGTTGCGGCGATATCCACGAGCCGCAGGAGGATCTGCGGGCTCCGGAGGGGAGAGTGAAGCTCGCGAAACTTGTCAGCCCGCAACCGCCACCACATTGCATCCAGGTACCGATCTGGAATGACATCCAGACGCTGACGCGGGACGTCTCCATATTTCCCTCGTGCAGTGTCAGCAATCGATCACGGGTGATCTCAGGGAAGCGACCTTTCTGCGCATAGAGCATTTCGTCCCACCACGCCTCGGTGACCTCGAACTCGTCGGGCAGGGGGATGCGTAGCTCGCCGTCGAAGGAATCCGGGATTGTTGGTTCCCAAACAGCAGGTGGTTCTCGAACGACGGTCACAGGCTGTTCTCCTTCAACGGAGACCATTGAATAAGTCCCCTTCGCCCCCCTTGCGGGGGAGATGCCGAAGGCAGAGGGGGGGCTCCCCATCTCAAGGCCTATCTGGTCGCTGGCGGCGGACCCCCCTCTGTCACTCCGTGACATCTCCCCCCGCAAGGGGGGGGAGAGGGGAATCATGAGTTTTTCAAAGGTCTCCCTTTAACGAGAGTACCGAATCAGCCGTAGCGCTCTTCGCGCCACGGATCTCCGTGCATGTGATAGCCGTACATCTCCCAGAACCCGGGCGCGTCCTTCGAGAGGAACTCGATCCCGCCGACCCACTTCGCCGACTTCCAGAAGTACAGCGACGGAATCACGACTCGCACCGGACCTCCGTGCATCGCGTCCAGCGGACGACCGTCATGCGCGAGCGCGAGCATGGCGTGATCGTCGGCGCGGATGTCCGCGATCGGCACGTTGGCCGTGTAGCCGCCGTAGCAGTGGAACATCACGTGCGTCGCCGACGGCTTGACGCCGAACTCGTCGAACAGGTCCGAGAAGAGCACGCCGTCCCACGTGTTGTCGTACCGCGACCAATGGGTCACGCAGTGGATGTCGTTCTTTTTCTCCGACACGCCGATCGCGGCGAACTGCTCGTATGAGAGAATCCGCTCCTGCGCCACCTGGCCCCAGACCTGCAGATTCCAGTCCTTCGGATCGACCCTCGGCGTACCGCCGTAGGTCAGGACCGGCCACTCGCGCACCAGCCGTTGGCCCGGCGGCAACCGATCGTGACCGGTTTCTTTCCTCAGCCGCTGCAACTCGGAAAATGGCACTCCGGCCAGAACATCGCTCACTAGCTTGCTCCCCAGTACACCTACCTGCGACGCGCAACCCATCCAGATTATCCGAATCCTCCGGCTTCGCGTGTAATCTCGATGTATGGCCCACCTGATCCCTGAGATTCAGAGCGAGCCGACGCTCGAGCCCAGCCCGTCGCCGCCCAAACGCCGCCGCCTTCACCACCGGTTCATCGCCCTGGCCGTCCTGGTCGTCATCTTCGATCAGGTCACCAAGGTCATCCTGCGAGAAATGGTCGAGCTCGGTGAGCGCGAATGGTTGGCCGAGTTCTTCGCGTTCTCACACGTCGCTAACGACGGCGGTGCGTTCGGCATCTTCGGCGGACAGAACACGGTGCTCGCCGTCTCCGCCGTCGTGGCGATCGGCGTGGTCGCGATCTACTACTTCTTCCCGCCGCTGGACCACTGGCTGATCCGCAGCGGACTCGCCCTGATCCTCGGCGGCGCGGTCGGCAACTTGCTCGATCGCATCTACCAGGGACACGTCACCGATTTCATCGACTTCATTCATTTCCCCGCCTTCAACGTCGCCGACGCTGCGATCAATGTGGGTGTCGCCGCCATCGTGGTCGCGATCCTCTTCAGCGATCTGCTGAAACGGAATCCCAGATCACCATGAACGACAACACCACCCCTGCACTTGAGTTAATGGCCGACCAGGACGGTGAGCGTCTCGACCAGTTCCTTGCCCGTCGCCTCGATGGCGCATCGCGAAGCCAGGCTCGACGCCTGATCGACGACGGCCTGATTCGTGTCGACGGCGCACTCGAGCGACCGTCTTACAAGCTGCGCTTCGGCGAACTCGTCGCCACCTACCCGAGACAGTCGATCCCCGTCGAGGCTGCGGCGGATATCAAGCTCGACATCGTCTACGAGGACGATCATCTCGCGGTCATCGACAAACAGGCCAGTCTGACCGTCCACCCGGCGCCGGGCGAAACCCAAGCAACGCTGATCGCCGCCGTGCTCAACCAGTGGCCGGAGGTCGCGCGCATCGCCGAGCAGGATCCTGAATCCGACCCACAGCGGCCGGGCCTCGTCCACCGCCTCGACCGCGACACGACCGGTCTGCTGATGATCGCCAAGAACGCCGACGCCCTGCGCTCGCTCCAGGATCAATTGCGCCAACGCACCATGGACAAGCGCTATCTCGCGGTGGTCGTCGGGGCGCCCGACCCACCGGTCGGCCTGATTGACGCCGCGATTGGACGCGATCCCTCCGACCCGCGCCGGATGGCGATCCTCGACCGCGCCCGACCGTCCCAGACCGGCTACGAAACGGTCGAGCGTTTCCCCGACGCCGCCCTGCTCGAATGTCGCTTGATCACCGGGCGCACGCATCAGATCCGCGTGCATCTGTCCGCCATTGGACACCCGATCGCCGGCGACACGATGTACGGCTTTGCCACGCCACTGATTGATCGCCAGGCGCTCCACGCGCGCACGCTGACGATTCAGCATCCCGTCACGGACGAACCGGTCACGATCAGCGCCGAACCGCCCGCCGACTTCCGCAGCCTGCTCAGTCACCTGCGAGAGGGCGAACTGCTGCTCGGCGACCAATCCATCCAACCAGGCCGACGCGAACCCCCTGATACCGTGAAGCGGCAACACCGTTCGACGAGGCGAAACCGCCGCCGAAAAGCTCAACGCATCCGCTAATCCATCGATCATCAGCCTGATCTCGGAGAACTGACTATGAGCGTCCGCGTTCGCTACGGACCCTCCCCGACCGGTGAGCCGCACGTCGGCAATATCCGCACCGCCCTGTTCGACTGGCTGCTCGCCCGACGCTTCGGCGGACAGTTCATCGTCCGCATCGAGGACACGGACCAGTCGCGCGCCGTCGAGGGCGCCGAACAGATCATCCTCGACGCGCTGACCTGGCTCGGACTGGACTGGGACGAAGGCCCCGACAAGGGCGGCCCGTTCGCGCCCTACCGCCAGTCGGAGCGCTTGCCGATGTACGTCGAAGCCGCCCAGCGACTGATCGACGACGGCAAGGCCTATCGCTGTGGCTGCACCTCAGAGCGCCTCGATGCCCTGCGCAAGTCGCAACAGAAGGCCAAGTTGCCGCCCGGCTACGACCGTCATTGCCGCGACCTCAGCATCTCCGCCGACGAGCCGCACGTCGTCCGACTGGCCATGCCCAACGACGGCGACACGATCGTCAACGACTACCTGCGCAGCGAGGTCTCCTTCCAGAACGCCCTGCTCGACGACCACGTCCTGCTCAAGCGCGACGGCTTCCCCACTTACCACCTGGCCTCGGTGGTCGACGACCATCACATGGAGATCACGCACGTGATCCGAGGCGAAGAGTGGCTTTCGTCGGCGCCGCGACACGTCCAGACCTACGACGCGCTTGGCTGGGACGAGCCCGTGTGGGTTCACATCCCCATCATCCGAGGCCCCGACAAAGGCAAGCTCTCCAAGCGCCACGGCGCGACCTCGATCCGCCAGTACGCCGAAGAGGGCTTCCTGCCCGAGGCGCTGCTCAACTTCCTCGCTTTGCTCGGTTGGTCCAAGGACGAGACCACCACGATCATGTCGCGCGACGAGGTCGCGGAGGCCTTCGACCTCGACGGTCTCGGACTTTCCTCGGCCATGTTCGACATCGACCGCCTGCGCGAGATGAACGCCCGCTACATCCGCGACCTCGAGCCCGCCGACTTCCTGCGTCGCGGCCGCCCCTACCTCGAAGCGCGCGTCGAGCAATCCATCGATAACGAAGCCCTCGAACGGTTGCTTCCGATCGCGACGGCGATCCAGGAGCGGGTCAAGCTGCTGCCCGAGTTCGCCGACTACACCGACTTTTTCTTCACCGACGGTCCGCTCGACTACGCCAACGCCGAGCTGATGGGTCGCGCCTACAAGAACAAGCCCTGGGCCGCACTCGAATCAGTCGAGGCTACGCTCAAGACCCTGCGCGCCCTGGACGAGTCCGCGTGGACGACTCCAGGTCTCGAATCCACGTTGCGAGACCTGGCCGCCGAGCGCGGCGAAAAACCGGGCGCGCTCTTCACTCCCATCAGGGTCGCCGCGACCGGCAAGCGGATCGCGCCGCCGCTCTTTGAAACCCTGGAAACACTCGGGCAGGAATTGACGGTCGAACGCCTCAATGCCGCCGCCGAACGGCTGGCCCGACCGGACGACTAATCCCACTCGCAGTGGTAACCTGAGCGTTCGTTGGGGATTGGTCTAGTGGTAGGACGACTGACTCTGGCTCAGTTAGCGGGGGTTCGAATCCTCCATCCCCAGCCAACACAGCCGTCCAGCCAATCGCGTGGGGCATTCGTCTAGCGGCCAAGGACACCGCCCTCTCAAGGCGGAGATCAGGGGTTCGAATCCCCTATGCCCTACCACTCTTATGTCAGTTAGTCCTCGCCTTGCTACGATCCGACCGATCTCGGGAGGATGAATCCTATGCGCTGGCTATGCCTGCCGGAATGCCGCGTCGAGCAGGGCTTCGTTCAGTCTGGTCCATTCTTCTTGCGTAGGAATGTGGCGATCGTCTAGCCCGGCTGACAAAATCAGGACCATACCGATCGCGACCGCCTGGACCAACAGGGTGATCGCCACTGTGCTGAATCCACGGTCCTCGGTCGCCTCGGCCTTGGCTCGTTCGATGAGGCGACTCACCTGGTCGCCACGGACGTTGAGGTACTCACGCAGGCGTTCCTGCACCGCCTCGTTAGTCCGGGCGCTGGCGAACGCCTGCACCAAGAGTTCCTGGGCTGGATCAGGGCTCAACAGGAGAGCCGACCACATCGAAATGAGGTTGAACGCCGGCAACCGGTCGATGCCAAGTTCCTTCAATCGCTGCTCGGGCAGGATCTGGTGAAATATGTGGTCGACGGCATCGGCCATCAAGTCGTTTTTTCGTGGCCAGCGCGCGTAGATGGCGCCAGTGGTTACCCCGGCGCGACGGGCGATATCACTGACGCCGGCCCCGTCATAGCCATGCTCGACGAACGCTGCCGCGGCGGCGTCCAGTAGTCGTTTCGTCGTTTCATCAACGTCGCTGCGGCGACGCATCCCCCCGCTACCAGGCATACGAACCCTCTCAAGATGGCGGTACGCCACTGACTATACGAGGCTCTAAACCCGCAGTGGCGGAACCTTGGCGACGTGCGCCGCTGGCGCAGGTCGCCGAGCAGCCGCTCTCATAGTGCGCAAGGGGGTGCGAACCGAACGAGCGGTTCGTTCGCGGCGGGGCGGTCGCCCCTCGATGTCGCCGTGATCCGGCGTCGCGTGGTAGAGCGCGACTACCGGGTCGGGAGCGACCGCCCCCGCCCGGCGGACTGGGTGCGTTGCTGGTGTGAGCCTGCGGACCCGACTGCCCGTAGCTACGGGCAGTCGGGCAGACCGGTTGCGTCGAGGTCTGAAAAGATGAGGCCAAGATCTCGTAACGCGCCGGGGATGCAGCCGGTCAGCTGGTTACCGCCCAGCAGCAGGATGTCTAGGCCGGTCAGATTGCCCAGGGCAGTCGGTATCTCCCCCGTCAGCCGGTTGGAACTCAGGTCCAGCCTCGACAGGCCCGTGAGAGCGCCCAGCTCGGACGGAATTTGGCCAGTCAAGTTGTTCCAGCTAAGCTCGAGCTTCGAGAGCCTGGTCAGGTTACCCAGCTGCGGCGGAATGGCTCCGGAGAGCTTGTTGCTGTCGAGATCCAGCACCGCCAGCTTGGCGAGATTGCTCAACTCTAGCGGGATGGCCCCGGTGAGCCTGTTGCGGGCGAGATCCAGCACCGTCAGCTTGGCGAGATTGCCCAACTCTGGCGGAATGGGTCCACCCAATTTGTTCTTCCAGAGATACAGCTCTGTCAGCTCGGCCAAGTTACCTAGCTGGGAGGGGATGTCTCCGGTCAGGTTATTGCCGCCCAACCCCAGCAGCCTCAAGCTGGCCAAGTCGCCCAGCTGGGGAGGGATCTCCCCGCTGAGCGCATTGCCGCCCAACGTCAGCTCCCTCAAGCTGGCCAAGTCGCCCAGCTGGGGAGGGATCTCCCCACTGAGCGCATTGCCGCCCAACCTCAGCTCCCTGAGCTTGGTCAGACGCCCTAACTCGGGAGGTATCTCCCCGCGCATGTCGTCGTAGAAAACGAGCGTCTGAAGCTCGTCCAAATCGCCAAGTTCCGCTGGTATCTCGCCATCGAAGCCAGTCAGCTCCAGTGTCTTGACTCTCTGTGGCGATCCCCCCAGTCCGATACCTCTCCAGCGGGCAATCGCTGTGGTCGGAGACCAGTTCAACGTCCCCGTTCCGGCTATGGCATCGCGCGCCGCCAGGAGGCTCTCGCAGTCAGACACGAGTCCCTCGTTGGTGGACGCATTCGGTACCGCTGTGCCGGTCGCACATGATTCTGTTGCCTCGCAGAAGGGAGGCAGCGGAGGCCGTGGGTTGTCAAACCGGTATGTCGCGTATGAGCTCTCCAAGGAACGGAAGCTGTCCGGTATACAGCCGGTCAGCGGGTTGCCGTGCAGGTAGTAGGAGTGCAGCGCGGACAGGTTTGCCAGCTCGGAGGGGACGTCGCCGCTGAGATTGTTGTCTCTGAGATCAAGTGTCCCCAAGCGGGACAGGTTGCCCAGCGCAGCGGGTATCGGCCCGCTCAAGTCGTTGTTGCCGAGATTGAGAGTCTTGAGTTGGGATAGGCCGCCAAGCGCTGCCGGAATCGTCCCGCCGAGGCTATTGCTGGTGAGATTGAGTAGCTCCAGCATCGCCAGGCTTCCGAGCTCTACAGGTATCCCGCCGTTCAGCATGTTGTGGTTGAGCCAGAGCGACCGAAGGCGCGTCAGTCCTCCCAGCTCAGGCGGAATTACTCCGCTCAGGCTGTTGCCGTGAACCCGAAGCGACTGCAGGTTCGTCAGCTTACCGAACTCTGCGGGTATTTCACCGTCGAGCTGGTGCCAGGACAAATCCAGAGTCCGCAGGTTCGTCAGCTTGCCCAACTCCTGCGGGATCGTTCCCGTCAGGCCCAGGCTGCGCTCATGTTGACCCGTCTGGTCGGAGAGGTCGAGAGTCTGCAGGTTCGACAGATCCCCCAGGGCTGGTGGGATCATTCCTGAAATGTCGTTGTTCTCGCTCAGGTCCAACACCCGCAGACTCGCGAGTGTGCTCACAGCGGTGGGAATCGCGCCCTTCAATTCATTGCTGCTCAGTTGGATATGCGTGACGCAGCCGTTGGCATCAGTCGTGATCCCGTGCCACCTGCCGATGGCTTCGCTGGATTGCCAGTTCGAGTCCCGACGCCAGTTCTCACCGTCTAGCGACTGATAGAACGTCGCGAGCACTGCTCTATCCCTGGCCACGCATGCGTCCGCGTCCGACGTCCCATCACTGGGCTCTGACGGCGCAGCTTCAGACTCCGTGACTGCGGGTTCCGACACATTGATGACTGAGCTGCGCAACCATCGGTTGACTCGTGCATTGACGGGGAAGAATCGGGAGCGAGGCAGAATCCGTTCCCCGCCCGTATCGACGAAGCCGAATTCGACTCGGTCGTCGTCGTGCCGCATGGCCGTAATCCGGCCCAGGAGTTCACTGTCGTGTTCCACCGGGGATGAAACGAGCCAGCGACCGACCGATGACGTGGGAAAGTAGCGTGAGCGCGGCAAGATTCGTTCGCTGGCTTCAGGCTGAAAGCCGAATTCGATCCGCCCGTCGGCCAACAACTGGGCCACAATCCGGCCCTCGACCGATGCGGCAGTCATCGACCCATCCTGTGCATCCACGTTCCACCCGAGGGACGTGAGAGCGAGCGCGGTAAGACCAACAACCAGCACAAGCCGACTAACGTAGCGGGACATCGGCGGACCTCCGAATCACCTGTGAGGAGATAATAGTAGTCGTTATTGTCGCTCTCGGAATCGAGGCCAGTGGGAATGCGAACCAACGATGAGCAAGTCCGGGGCTTGACCAGACTCGGAACGCCTACAGCGCCACTTCCCAAGAAAATATTCGCAGTACAGTCCCCTTCGGCCTACCAACCGGCGCCATACTGCGAACTTCTTCGCCCAACCCTATGTCTGCCACATCCGCGCCTTGAAGCGGACTGTCGAGCGGCGTGGGAATTGTGTAGCGGATCACGGCTCGGCCAGGGCTGACCGCGATTCGCTTCACGAATGACCGGATGAACGATTTCGTTTCGGTCACCTCGCTCGTCCGAAGAAACTCGCTCATATCCTCCGCGAACTTGGCGACAACGTCCGCGCTGTCCAGCAGCTCACGTCGCTCCGACAAAACAGAGCGCGCCTCTTCTGCCGCTTGATCTAGCTGCGCCTGACGTTCTTGATGCACCCGTAGACGAGGAAGAATGTCGTTGACCTTCATGTCGGAACTTTCGACGACATGCCACAAACGATCCATCTTGCGTCGAACCTCAGCCTGCTCCGCCTCAATCGTCTCCAGCCTGTCCCGCTCCTCTCGCGCGGCGCCGTCCATCTCTTCGTCTAGCTGCTTCACTAGCTCGCGGACGTGGCTCTCGGTGAGGATGTGGTCCCTGATCTGCTGGATGATCAGCCGCTCGAATCGTCCCGCGTTTAGCCGGGGGGCCTCACAGGCCTTGCTGCCGCCATTCAGGATCGATTGACAGACGTAGTAGCTGTACTTCCCACCCTTCGCCTCCGCCGCTGTCAGTGCTCTTTTGCAGAGCTTGCAACGAACCAGCCCGCTGAGCAGATATCGACTAGCCGCTTGGCGCGGATGCACGCGTTCGGGCGCACGGGATTGCCATGACTCGCTAACCCGCTCGATTTCCTGCTTCGTGATGATCGCTGGGAAGGCGTCCGCTACCCGCACCGGGGGCGCTCCGGTCTTGTCCGTAAGACCCCAGACGAGGGTGCCGGTGTAGGTCTCATTCACGAGAATCTTGTGGATAGTGGTCTTCAGCCACTTCTTCCCTCTCGGACTGGGAATGCCCTCGCTGTTCAGTGTCTTGGCGATCTCAAGGACGCTGACTCCGGCGAGCGCCATGTCGAAGATCCTCCTGGCAACAGTATCGAGCGGAGGATTGAGCTCCAGACGCGGGCGCTTCTTCGCACCGTCTTGGACGCGGACCCTCTTGTAGCCGTAGGGGACGTAGGGACTGACCCAGAATCCGCGCGAAGCGGCCTCGCGCATCCCGCGCTTGACCTCCTGCGCGAGGTCTTCAGAGTAGAACTCGTCGACGCTCTCAATGATCGCCACCGTCAGCTTGCCGGTGGGGGTGTCGTCGGCGTGCTCGGTGATCGAGGTGACGCGGATGCCGCGGCGGCGCAACGTTAGCCAGAACGACCTGGCTCGCCTGACCAACATTTCGTCGGGCTGTCTGTCCCAACTGATCAGCGGTACGCGCAGTTCGTCGGCGCGCGTTCGCAAGCGCCTCAGTCGGCCCTGGACATTTCGAACTTCGATTGCCTGTTCATCCTGGAGCGCTGCGATGAGCGATAAGCGAACTGGTTCCGAGTTGACGTTGCGGCCCGGCGTCGCGCTGCTGGGTGAGGACCTGCTGCTGCCGGCCGCTGGGCGCCAGCTCACCCGGCGATGGATCCCCCGAGCGACCTGGTCCACAGTCATTTCGTGCGCGGGACGCTCCTGACTGACGCAGCGCAGTATGCGGTCTGTGCCGACCGACCGCGTTGCATAGCAATCGATCGACCCGCGCTGTTCCGCACGCCTCAGTTGTACGTCAGGCATGGCCTGGCGCCCGATTGCATCCAAATGATCGATTGGCAAATTAGCAGCGGCACGAGTAGGTTGCTGGTCATGACGGTGCAGCGAGTCGAGACAGTCGTCGTGTCTGATTGCGGTCCAGTCGTCGCGAGCGGACTGACGGCATATGCGTCGGAAGCCACCAACGCCGGGTCGATAGGCGTGCTCGTTTCAAAAGGAATCGTCGATAGGAATCGCAGGGAGTGCGAGCATACACCGTGTATAAATGTAGTTATATACGGTGTATCTTCCTTCGTTCGGCCGATTTAGACCGACTTTTGAGCGCTTTATGATCGATTTCACCCGATATCAACGCACCAATGCGCGCTCCGGCAGTCTATCCGCCCCAGGGAAATGAGCAAATCACGAGATCCGCGAGGCGGCCGGCGTCCCTAGCCCGGTTGCCTGCGGCGGCGGTCGTAGTACTGCGCCACGGCGCCGCGGGCGGCCGACTCGTTGCGCGTGTAGAGGGCCGGCATGGCCGAGTCGCGCCAGCGCCCGGCGGTCATCAGGCTGGGCAGTTCGATCCCGGCGCGGGCCAGGTCCTGGGCCATGCCGACGCGCGGCGAGTGACCGCTGAAGCCCGCGCCGAGGCCGGCCGCGGCTGCCGCCTGGCTGATCCGATTGGCGATCTGATTGGGCCGCAGGCGGAAGAGGCGCTCGTGCAACTCCGTCCGGCCGCGCAGAGACTCAAGCGCGGCCATCGTCTCCAGCGAGATGTAGAGGATCGCGCCGGCGCCCTCGGCGTCCGTCTTCGAGCGCCGGATCAGCAGTCGACCGGAGCCGTCCGTCATCTGTTCGAGGTCGCGCCAGGTCAGGGCGGCCGCCTCCGAGACGCGCAGCATGGCGTCGCGCATCAGGCTGATCAGGGCGATATCGCAGAGCCCGCGGTCGCGCGCGGTCTGGACGTGTTCGCGCCGTCCGCCCCGGCTGCGGCGTGGCTGGCAGGCGCTCAGGCGTATCTGGTCGAGAGCGGCGTCCGTGAGCGGTCTGGCCTGCCGCTGGGCGCGACCGAGCTTGCGCCCGGCTCCGCGCAAGGTGCGTTTGACTTGCTCTGAGCTGCAGGGGTTGGGCAGGCCCGCGGCGCGGTGGACGAACGTGATCGCCGAGGCCGAGACTCGCAGCGTGGCCGGTTTGCGCTGCTGGTCCTCAATCCGTTCAGCCAGGTAGGCGGCGACTTGCGTCGGCGCGGCCGGCAGTGAGCTGACGCGCCGCGCCTGCGCCCAGCTCGCGAAGCCGTTCCATTGGCCGCGGTAGCTCTTCAAGGTGTTGGCGGCGAACTCGTGCTGCAACACGGAGTTCAGCAGGTCGAGCTCGCGAGCCGACAACCCCGAGGGTTCGCTGAGCGCGGCCTGCGGCGCAGGCGCTGAGCCGTGTCCAATCGGCTTGCGGCCGCGGCGCGGCTGGGCGATCGGCAACCGCCGGTCAGCGGCAGCGGATTGAGCGGCTGAACCAGCGCTGAAGTCTGCCGAGGTTGAGCGCAAGAACCCCGTTTGCTTGACCCGTGATCGCCGATATTCATCTATCTCCTGAGCCAGAGTTGTGTACTTCATATTGAGAGTGTCAATGACCCAGACAAAGATACGGCTGCCTGACTCATAAGTATCGAGAATATTGATACACCGTGTATAACTACATTTATACACACTATAACACATCTGTTCTGAGCCCAGCTCCTCCCCCGCTGGAGTCACGCGTCACGGGTGCGACTCCGCCGCCGGCGCCTCGCCTGAGCGCGTTCCTGCCCGACGCGGCTACTCGTGCCTGCGCCGCGTTCGACCCCGTGCGCACGTGTCGGTGAGGAACGGGAGGCCGGGATGAGGAACGCGCCTGCGCAGCCGCACAGCGCCGGTGATTCGCGTGTTCTCGACGCGCTGCGGCGGCGTCGAGGCATGACTGGGCTGAGCCGCTGGCGGCGCAGCCGACGGGGTGAACGTTCCTCGTCCGCTGCGGACGAATCTTCGATCTCGAACGAGCCACTCGCCGCCAACCCTTCGGCGGCATCCCGTAAGTCCGGCGCTGGTGCTCTTCCCGGCGCGTCCGCACCGACCGAGCCTGCCGCCACAGCCCGGAACGGCGCGGCCCGGTCCGGCGCGACCAGCCGAACCATCCTCGGCGCAGCGCTGGCCTGGTCCGCCCGCGTTGGTGATCTCGCACGTTGGCGGATATCGGCCGTGCTGCTGCTCGCGGTCTTCGTCGCGCTCTTGGCCCTGCCCATGCAGGTCCAGACGGCGGGCACGCTCGTGAGCAACACCGGGCAGACGACCACATCGGCTTCTTTTTCTCTGCAGTCGCAGCCCTTCACGACGGGCGGCAATGCGGGCGGCTACACGCTGACGAGCGTTGACGTCGGAATGGGGACTTTAACTGACGAAGATACGTTCGTTCGCATTGTCCCGAACGCGACTAACGGCGAACCCGACCTGTCCGACTCGACCAAGTTCATTGCGCTGACCAGTCCGGCGACGTTCACCGAGGACGCCCTCAACACCTTTTCCGCGCCTACAAACACCACGCTCGCCGCAAACACCATCTACCACGTGTATTTGACCGATATTGCCGAAGGTCTTCCGGACCACATCCAACGCACATCTTCGAATGCCGAGGACGCCGGCGGTGAGGCGGACTGGAGCATCGGGGACACGAGGTACTGGAGGGGCACCACTCTCACGCCTTGGAACACCAGCACATCCGCATTCACGCGGATGAAGATTAACGGCTACGCCGTCACCGCTCCCCCCACCGAGGTCCCTTCGGACTGGAGCCTGATCCCCGCCGGGCTGAGCAGCGGCGACACCTTCCGGCTGATCTTCCTCTCCTCGACCAAGCGCGACGGCTCGGCCACCGACATCGCGACCTACAACAGCTTCATCCAGACCCGCGCCGCGGCCGGCCACGCCGACATCCAGACCTACAGCGACGGCTTCACCGTCGTCGGCTGCACCGCCGACATCGACGCCCGCGACAACACCGGCACCACCGGCGTGGGCGTCCCCATCTACTGGCTCAACGGGAACAAGGTCGCCGACGACTACGCGGATTTCTACGACGAGGACTGGGACGAGGAGGCCGCCGACAAGAACGAGCTGGGCAATAACGGCCCCAACACCAACAACAGCGGCAACTACCCCTTCACCGGCTGCGACCACGACGGCACCGAGTACATCAGTTCATTTGGTTCGTTCCCGCTCGGCACGTCCGACCCGGTCGTCGGCCGTCCCAACTCCTCCACGACCGGCTACGGCCCCCTCGCCTCCAATCACACCGCGCAAGGCACCAGCACCCGCCCCATGTACGGGCTCTCGGCGGTCTTCGAGGTGGCCGCGGTGGTCACCAACAGCGACCCGACGTTCTCGTCGTCGACGGCGGACCGCGAGGTGGCCGAGAACACGGCCGCGGGTCAGAACGTCGGCGCCGTGCTGACCGCCAGCGACAGCGACGGCGACACGCTGACCTACACCCTCGAAGGGACGGACTCAGCCTCCTTCGCCCTCGACACGACCACGACCGCCGGCTCGGCCCAGATCCAGACCAAGACGGGCGTGACCTACAACCACGAGGCCAAGTCCAGCTACACGGTCGTGGTCAAGGCCGACGACGGTGGCGGCGGCACCGCCGCCAGCGTCACGGTGACGATCACGATCACGGACGTGAACGAGGCCCCGGAGCGGCCGGCGGCGCCGACGGTGACCGCGACGTCGGGATCGACCACCAGCCTGTCCGTGAGCTGGACCGAGCCGGCGACCAGCGGTCCCGACATCGACGACTACGACCTGCGCTACCGCGAGGGCGCCAGCGGCAACTGGAGCAACGGCCCGCAGAACGTGACCGCCACGCTTGCCAGCATCGGCAGCCTCGACGCCGGGACCTCGTACCAGGTGCAGGTGCGCGCCACCAACGACGAGGGCGACAGCAACTGGTCGCCCTCGGGCAGCGGCTCAACCACTGCGGAGGCGACGCCGACGGTGAGCATCTCGGCGGACAAGACCAGCGCGGTGTTCAAGCAAGACGGGATCACCTACACGCTGACGCGCAGCGGCTCGACGACCGGCGCCCTGACCGTCTCGGTCACGCTGACACAGACGAAGGATTTCCTGTTGGCGACGGAGCTCACGAAGATGGTGACGATCGCCGCGGGCCAGTCGACGCAGAGCTTCACGGTCGCGGCCTCCAGCTTCCAGCAGTTCGCGTTGGGAGCCCTGGTCGAGGGCGGCACGCTGACCGCGACGGTGCAGGACGGCGCCGACTACGACCTGGGGTCGCCGTCCTCGGTCAATGTGTCCATCGTCATCGGCGTGATGGTCTGGCTGGATATTGGATCCTTGTTCGTGGCGGAGGCGGCCGGCACGTTCTCGTTCAAGGTGATCGGGCGCACGGGCGAGGGCGCGCCGCAGCCGAGTACCACGACGGGCACGATAGATGTGAAAGCGAACAATAGCACCGCCATCAACAACACCGACTTTGTGTTTGCGGATGTCACCATGGAATTCCTTCCCACTGATTTCTCCGCGGATGGCACGAGATGGAAGGCGGAGCGGACGTTCACCGTCTCGGTTACGAACGACGCGCTCGACGAGGACGACGAAGCGTTCAATCTGAGGCTAGAGCGTCACGTCGTGACTTCCATGGTGTACTTGCTCGTGAATCGGTCCGGCAACTATTGCGGGGACCTCAGTTGCACGGTGGCGAAGACGATCACCGACGACGACACGGCGGGCGTCACGGTCTCGAAGTCGTCGCTGACGGTGACCGAGCAGGACACGACCGGCGACAGCTACACGGTGGTCCTCGACAGCCAGCCGACGGCGAATGTCTCGATCTCGATCGGCGGGCAGTCTGGCACGGACGTCACCGCGGCTCCGACTCCAATGACCTTCACGACCGTGAACTGGGCGACGCCGGTGACGGTGACGGGCGACGACGATGCGGACACGACCAACGACACGGTCTCGCTAACCCACAACGCGGCGAGCATCGACGGCGACTACCAGGGCATCATGATCGCCGGCCTGACGGTGTCGGTGGAAGACGACGACACGGCTGCCGCCGTTGTCGAGGAGGAAGACTCCAAGGGTGAGACCGCACCGGACGGCCAGGGCTCCGATGACGACGGGGAGCAGGCCGCTGGAGACGAGACCGGCTCGCCGGATGACTTGAAGGTCGTCGTGTCCATCAAGGGCGGCAGGGCCACCATCGGGGTGCAACAGCCCTCGTCTGACCTCCACATCGAGACCTTCGATGACGCTGACCTCCCCGGGCTAACGCAAGAGGTCTCGGTGGTGATCGAACGGGCGCGGGCCAAGTGGGAGGAGGCGCCCAAGCATCCGGCGCACGAGAGACCCGCTCCCCCGGCCAAGCGCCGGGACCGGCGTGAGCAGGGGGCGGCGCAGGTCGGGACCACCGAGGGAGAGGCGGAGCAACAGCAGCCGGAGACGCTGCGGCTGTTCTAAGGGAGCCGGTCGGCGCGGGACGCTTGACCGCAGCAACGGGGGGAGGTCGTCGCAACAGCGACGGCCTTCCCCCTGCCCAGCCATGCATGCGGCCTTTTTTGCGTTTCAGGGTCTACCGCGTGCCCAAGTAGCCCGCAACCGCGTACCTGCTCGATCGGGCGCTTACCCTTGAGCATGTCAAGGGCGGCGAGAAGGTGAGATACGTCCGCGTGTCCCGCGATTCTTCCCTGGAGTTGAGGACGACATGCCCCTGATGAAGGCCGTCATAACGGCGACTACCGATGTCGTGTCCAAGGTGGCGGAGACGCTGCTGTCGCGGGTTGTCGTCAGTTCAAGACCTTCCTCGTGATGCTTATCCAGTAGATCCCGGTCCGGTCGGTGCCCTCCGTGCCCACGGCGATGTAGTAACGGCCGGTGCTGGGCGCCTCCCAGTCTTCGACGAAGACCTTCTTTCCGGCGTCTCCCGCGCTGGCGGTGCCGCTGATGGCGTTCCCGTCGGCGTCTTTGATGCCCAGGATCTTGAGTTGGGTGGCTTGCAGCCTCTCCGGCAGGCTGGTCTTGGTCCTTAGTCTGACGGTGTACTCCTCACCCTGCTGGAGGTCTACCCCGATCCAGTCCTCATCGGGGTTGGAGTCCGAGTCCCAGTTGTCTCCCAGGACGTGGTGGATCTCCGGTCGGGTCACGTTGTTGTTGCCCCAGTCGGTGCCGGCCAGGAGGACCTGGCGTCCTCCGGTTCCAGCCAGCAGGTCGGAGTTGGCGGGGTATCCCTCGGGGCCTCCTTCCCACTGGTACTGTTCGTCGCCGTCGTCGTTGATCCGGCAGATGTTGTTGACCCGGACCTTGAGCTGGTAGGTGCCGGTGCCGTTGTTGCCTGAGGAAACCTCGATCTTGTAGGTGCGGTGGTCGGTTCGCAAGATGCGCCTGATGGCGTTGCCGTCACTCTTGGAACCGTAGGTAATCAACTCGGATCTGCCTCTGGCGTTCCAGATGGCGGGGATTTCAGGGTCCTCCAGGGTGAGGTTGGGGTGTTCCTCGACGCCGAGCATGTCGCTGCCGTCCACTCCGATGGCCTCGATGAGGTAGCTCTTGTAGGGGTCGAGCCTGATCTTGTGGAGGTTGGTGTCTCCCGCTTGGGTGATCTCACCGGTCAGGTTCTTGACGACGATGGCGTTGACCAGGTTGTCCAGGTTGTCGCACGGGGAGGCAAGCTTCACGCTTACCGTGACCTCCTGGCCTACCGACCAGACCAGGCTGGCGGGCAACTCGCCGGAGGGAATGTCCCATCGATCGCCAAACTGGCCGTCGTCCGACTCCGCGTCCGCTGTGAACGTGTGCCCTTCAATGGTGACCTGCGTGCCGCGCGGCACCCTCGGGATAGAGCCGAAGTAAACGTAATCGGGCAGTTGCGGGAGCGGGTGCGCAAAGGTGTGCACGGTCCAGACGTTGATGTTTGCGCCGCCGGGTTGGATCGTGTCGTCGACGATCGAGCCGTACTTGTCAAATTCATACCCGTTTAGTAATCCGTCACCCTCGGCGTCTGCCACCGTCATCGTCGTGCACCAGTCGTTGACCGCGGGACAGGGACTCGCCGCCGACACGTTCGCCGTATACGCGTAGATCGTGAGCGCGGCGAAAGCGGCGATGAGCACGGTCGCCAGGAGTCGAAGACGCAAACGTCCCGGACACCTCGGTTCGGCTCTCATCAAAGCGGTGTCTTTTCTTCCCGTATCAACTCCGGTGTCAAACTGGTACCGTGATAGCAATGTGTCTCGCTCTCCGTGCTTGCGAATTGGATCCTCCTTTTTTGGGCTCCTGAAGCTGCTCTAGGCCGATGTCGCACATAATGTACACACGACAGTGCATGAAGCGACAACGATAGCACTTGCGCTGCTGAAGGCAATCCCGTGGCGGTCGGTACTCAATAGAGGGAAAACGATGAAGCGCACCGAACAGCTTGAACGGGAGAATGAAGCCCTGCGGGACCACCTTTCCAAGCTGAGCGAGGCCAGCGGCCAACATAGGGACTGGATCACGCCCGCGCGCGCCGGTGGGGTGCGGCTGCAACGCCCGCGATGGGGATAGAAGAGCCTCCACTCTAGCGGGCCGGAGGCTCGTGAGGCCTAAGCGGCGTCTTTCTACCTGCTCCCGATATCAGCAATTCCCACCGAAAAGTTCGCAGTACAGTAGGCTCAGGCCCGCCTATCTTCCAGCGACCACAAAAGCCTCGGATCTTGGATTTGCTCTCGGGTCCAGCGTTAATAATCCCTTGACCGCCCCGCTCCTGCGCGGGTTCAGTCGGTCTTACGATCCGTACGAAAATCAGACCGACGAGGACACCGAGGTCACCGTCTGGCTGAGCTACGCTACCCGCCCTGCGGAGGGCGGTCCGACGATTTCCGGAACGGCGCAGCTGGGCGAGACGCTGACGGTGACGGTGGCAGACAACGACGACCCGCCGCCGCCGCCGCCGCCGGGGGTACGGGCCCTCGTCTCGAACCTCTACGAGACTCCCGCCTCCACCGGCACTGACTTTGAGACGGTGGCGCAGCCCTTCACCACCGGCAACAACCCGGACGGCTACGTACTGACGAGCGTGGAGTTGCGGGCGGACGATACGACGGACGACACGCGCTTCCGCGTGCAGATCGTGACGCTCGACGGTGACGGCGAGCCGTCCGCCTTGCTGTATACGCTGAGCAACCCGGCCAGCATCGACGACGGACCCCTGACGTTCACGGCGCCGGCGAGCGCGAACCTCGCTGCCGACACGAGCTATGCGGTCCAGGTGGTGATCAGCAGCGCCAACGGCGGCCCCAATCCCGGGGCCACGCTCGATGTGACCCCGTCGTGGGACGAGGACCTCGCGCTGTACGGCTGGAGCATCGCCAACACGCGGTTCAAGCGCGCCAGCGATACGGATCCCTGGAGCAGCAGCTTCACCCGCCTGGTCCAGCTGAGGATCAGAGGCGTGTTCTACATCGGAGCCTCCAACAATGCAACGCTGGCGGCGCTGACGCTGGCCGACGCCGCGGACGACAGCGCCATCGCGCTGAACGAGAGCGTCGCGGCGGGCACGACAGCCTATACGGCGGAGGTGGAGGACGGGGTCGAGACGATCACCATCAATGCAGAGACGGCCGATGACGGGGCAACCGTGGCGTTCCTCGACGAAACCGGCGCGGCGCTCGCCGATGCGGACGCGACCGCGGACGGCTGGCAGGTCCAGCTGGGCGCGAGCGCGACCACCATCCAGATGACGGTGACGGCCGAAGACGCCAGCACCCGGACCTACACCGTGACGCTGGTCGTGATCGACACCAGCGACGCGACGCTGCGCTCGCTCAGTCTGAGCGAGGTCGCGTTAAGTCGCACGTTCTCGCCTGACGTCACTGCGTACACGGCGAGCGTGGCCGACAGCGTCCTGTCCACGACCGTGACGGCGAACCCGGCTCAGCCCGAGGCCACGGCGGTGGTCAGGTTGGACGGCGTCGAGGACAGCGACGGCACTGTCGAGTTGGCGGAAGACACGACCTCGTTCAGCATCAGTGTCGTGGTGACCGCGCCCAACCGCACGAGCACGCAGACCTACACCGTGACCGTCAACCGGGGCAGCGTCGCCGTCACCGGGACAACAGGCGGCGGCGGTGGCGGCGGCGGCGGCGCGCCGCCGGCGGCGGTCCCCTCCGAGGCCGACTTCGACTGGAACGTGACCCGCGACATCGAGTCGCTGGACCCCGACCACGACGCGCCGACCGACATCTGGTCGGACGGCCGGACGTTGTGGGTCCTGCAGAACGCGGCGGCGGGCGCCGACGCCGTGTTCGCCTACGACTCGGACAGCGGCGAGCGACAGGCGGAGCGCGAGTTCGCACTCGACCGGCGCAACCGCTTCGCGCACGGCCTCTGGTCCGACGGCGCGACCGTCTGGGTCGCCGATAGCGGTCAGGACACGCTCTTCGCCTACGAGCTCGGCAGCGGCGAGCGGCTCGAGGCGCGCGACATCGAACTGGCCGAAGACAACCGCGACCCACGCGGCATCTGGTCCGACGGCGAGACGATCTACGTGCTCGACAGCGTCCAGGACGCGATCTTCGCCTACGACCTCGAGTCGGGCGAACTGTTGGCCGAGTACCCGCTGGACACGCTCAACCAGATCCCGTCGCGCTCTAGGCGCGAGTCTCCAGCGAGCGACAGGACGTAGATCTCTCGGTCGCCGCCCAGCTTCGCGCACTTCGCGACTTCGCCGAGCGCAACGGCTACGTCGTCGCTCGCGAGTACATCGACGAAATCGAGAGCAGCCGCGTCGCCGACCGGCCTCAGTTCCGCAAGATGCTCGACGAGGCCTCCGAATCCAACTCTCCCTTCCAGGAAATCCTGGTCTGGAAGTTCTCTCGCTTCACTCGTAAGCGGGAACACGCCGTCGCATTCAAGTCGATGCTTCGTCGGCGAGGCATCCGGGTCACCTCCATCACCGAACACGCCGACGACTCACCCACAGGCCGGCTGATGGAAGCGATCATCGAGAGCGTCGACGAGTTCTATTCGGAGAACCTGGCCCAGGAGGTCAGGCGCGGCATGCGCGAGGCCGCTTCTCGCGGATTCTTTATGGCGCCCGTCGCGCCGTTCGGATATCGGCGGGTCAAGGTGCAGGACGGACCCAAGGAGCGACCCAAGCTCGAGGTCGACACTGCCGCCGCTCCTGTGGTGAAGGAGAGCTTCGAGAAAGCGCTCCGCGGCTACGGCCTCAAGGACATCTGTCGCGACCTGAACGAGCGCGGGATCACCAATCGGGGACGACGCTGGCAGCGGGCCAGTCTGCACAAACTCTTGGTCAACGAGGCCCATACGGGGACCGCCGTTTGGGGCAAGACCGATAATGCCAAGAAGGCATCCGACCCGGTCCGAGTGGAGGGAGCCTGTCCTGCCATCGTCTCCCGAGAGTTGTTTGACGCCGTAGGACAAGCGCTGCGCGATCGCGCGCCGGGGCCTGCGAGTCGCGCTACTTGAACGCGCCCAAGATTGAAGGATTCGCGGTCGACAAGATCAAAGAACGCATCCTCACCGACGAGACGATTACGGAACTGGTAACGGGCCTCGCCGAAGAAGTCGATCAAGTGGCCGGCGAGTTGGGCGGGAAGCTGAAGGCAGTTGAGGGCGAGCTGGCCGATGTCCGAAAGAGGTTGTCACGGCTCTACGAGGCCCTTGAAACCAGCGACCTGACGATGGAAGTCCTCTCGCCCCGCATCTACGCAATGAGACAACGCGAAGAACAACTGACGGCTGCACAGGATGACCTGAGCCGACAGCTCGAACAGCGACGCGTGGCCTGACCAAGCACCGAGGAGATCAAGGCCTACGTAGCGGACTTCAGGGAATTCCTTCAACAGGGCACGTTCCCGGAGCGGAAAGCGCTCCTCGGCAAATTCTTGAAGGAATTCGAGGTGGTCGGTGATCAGGCGACGCTGACCTACACCATCCCCATGCCGTCTGACGGGGTGACCAGGGAAGAAGCGTCAGTTCTATATTTCGCCAACTCTGGCCTACCACCTCATATCTCAACGACACTTCCCAGTCGCAGCGCTCGCGGGCGATGAGCCATTCGACTTACCACTTACTGCGACGGTCACAGTTCCGACCAGTGGTTGACGATGTCCTGCAGCGTCTTGAGCGGCGTGGTTTCTAGCGGCTCGACGCGCAGGGCGAGGCGTTGCCCATGGCGGCCTCGTTGCTTACCTGGTGGCTCTCGTTACGGCCTCTGGGAAATTTGACCTTTTGCACGGTCGTCGCCGAGTTTCGGATTCCTTGCCTGTCACTCGCTCACGGCTTCCCTATCCGAGCAGAACGCCGCGGAGCAGGCGTACCACCGGTGGACACGTCCTAGGAGTCGAGGGTGTTTATTGCGTCCGACCGGCCTTAGGTTCAATCATCCACTTGACATTTACCCCCCCCCCCCGCACAATACGCCTACACAGGCCATGCCCTCCGCCGAAGCGGGCAGCGTTGAGATTGACGCCCGGCCGACGAAAGGCATCGCAGTGAGCGACCGCAACTATTGGACGAGGCTACGCAGCCGGAATATCTCCCGACGGATGATGCTGAAGGCGAGCGCTCGCGCCGGCGTTGGCGCGGCCGGGCTCGCCCTGGTCGGCTGTGGCGGCGACGATGACGACGAACAGCAAGCGGTGGCGCAGGCCCAGCAGCAGCAACAACAAGAGCAGCAACAGGCCATGCAACAGCAGCAGGACCAGCCGCAACAGCAGCAGGCGATGCAGCAAGAGCAGGCCGAGCAACAGGCCGAACAACAGGCCATGCAGCAGGAGCAGCAGGAGCAGGCCCAGACCGCGACCGCCGAAGAGCAGCAGCAAGCCGCCCCTCAGCCAGCCGCGGGCGAAACCGACCTGAACGCCACGGTACGAGCCGTCATTTCGCAGGCGGCAGGCGGCCTCGACATCCTGGGGCCGGGCGGTGGCCAACCCCAGACCTGGATGCACTACGACACCCTGGGGCAGTTCGACCAGTTCTCGAAAGACTTCGTGGCGTCCGCGGCGACCTTCGAATGGGTCGACGACTTCACGGCGGGGCTGGTCCATATGAAGGAGGGCATGACCTGGCACGACGGCGCGCCCGTGACCGCGGAGGACCTCAGGTTCTCGCTCGATCGCACTGGCGGCATTGGCCTCTATAACGCCGACGGCAAGTTCGACTCCCGCACGACCTGGAAGGTCTCCGCTGTCCGGGACGAGATCAGCGTGGTGGACGATCTCACCGCGCGGGTCCCGTTGCTATCGGATGCGTCGGCGTTTGCCGTGCTCGGGACGGAAGTACACCTGATTCCCAAGCACATCGTGGAGGAGATCGGCGACGAGGCGTACAACAACACCGGGGGCGCCAGCGGCCCCTTCCGGCTCGTGTCCTACGCGCCGGACGATCAGGTGACGAGTGTGCGCTTCGAGGACTATCACGTCGAGGCCGGCTCGACGCACCGACGGCACACGCCCTGGTTTGCGGAGATGCAGCAGATCGTGCGGCCGGAGCCGCTGAGCCGCGTGGCCGCGCTGGAGGCCGACGAGGCCGACATGGCGCTGGCTCTGCCGCCGGACCTGGCGGAGACCTTCCTCGACAGCGATGACTTCTGGGTGCTCTACGCCGGGGGGATCGACAACTGGAACATCAGCATGAACACGCTGCGGCCGCTGGCCGACGGATCGTTCCCGTTCCAGGACATCCGCGTGCGCCGGGCGATGAACCACGCCGTGAACATCGACGCGATCATCGACTCTCTCACGGGCCAGGAGAAACGGGCGTACGGGATCTCGTCAAGCTCGTTCGGCTACATGACGGACGAACAGAGGGCGAGGCTGACCTACGAGTACAACCCGGACAAGGCCCGCGCTTTGCTGGCCGAGGCCGGCTACCCGGACGGCTTCCACACGCCCTTCTGGGGCCACAAGGGTACCCACGCCAATACCGAACTGGGCGCACAGATCGTCCAGCAGGACCTGGAGAAGGTCGGCATCACGTCGGACCTGCAGGTCGATGTGCATGCCGTCTTCCGGCCGCGTCTGGGTCTGAAAGGCGACGACGGCATCCACGATGCGCCGGGATTGCACTTCTACTTCATCAATCATTTCCCGGATCCGGTCAGCAATATCAACGCGCATATCTCCGAGGACGGCTCGATCGCGCACGGGCAATACCCGGACTCCGGCATCCAGGAGCTCGTCGAGGCGACGCGCTCGGCGTTCGATCCGGCCGAACGCGCGCAGGCCATCAACGATCTCGCGGTTGCCGTCTACGAGAATGCGAGCTTCCTCTTCCTCATCGAGCCGATCGGCACGGGCGTCCTGCGGAATAACATCGAGTGGATCAACCACGGCGGTCGGCAGGATCACTTCAACTACTGGGGGATCCGCCCGCTGGTGACGTAGGCGCGCGGCGTTGGTCCGAAGCGTAGGTCCGAAGTGGGCGCAGACAACCGAGCATGACGGGCAACAGCCTCTGGCAGGTGCTGGCTTCACGCCTCCTCCAGGGGCTGTTGGTCGTGTTCTTCGTCGTCACGGTCGTCTTCTTCGTCAGCCGCGTGACGCGCGACCCGATCGCGTACCTGGCCGACGATCAGTCGACGCAGGCGGAGATCGAGGCGCTGAAGGAGCGTTTCGGCCTCAATGACCCCCTCCCCGTCCAATATGCGCGATTCCTCGCGGACACGGTCCAGCTCGACTTCGGGACGTCGCTGCTCAACGGCCGCCCCGCCTTACACGAAGTAACGTCGCGGGTCGGGAAGACGCTGCAGCTGGGCAGCGCCGCAATGTTGTTTGCACTGCTGCTGGGCCTGCCGCTGGGGGTGATCGCGGCGTTGCGCCGGGGCCGTCCGGCGGACTGGTTGGCTCGCCTGCTGGCCGTGATCGGCCAGGCCACGCCCAACTTCTGGTTGGCCTTGATGCTGATCTTCTTTCTCAGCGTCGAGCTGCGTTGGTTGCCCACCGGCGGCAGCGGCAGCGTGCAGCACATGATCATGCCCGGCTTCACGCTGGGGCTGTTCGCTGCCGCGGCGATCATGCGGCTCACGCGCTCCGGCATGATCGACGCGATGGGCACGGACTTTGTGCGCACGGCGCGGGCCAAGGGCCTACCCGAGCGGGTGATCGTCTTGCGCCACGCCGTGCGCCACGCGCTGCTGCCCGTGGTCACGCTCCTGGGCATCGAGGTGGGGCGGCTGATCGCCGGCGCGATCATCGTGGAGACGGTCTTCGCCTGGCCCGGCATCGGCCGGCTGACGATCCAGGCGATCGACGGCGGCGACTTCCCGGTCACGCAGGCCGCGATCCTGCTAATCGCCTCCACGATCGTGCTGGCCAACATCGTGACCGACTTCTCCTACCAGGTGATCGACCCCCGCATCCGGGTCGGAAGCGCCTGATGTCAACGCAATCCGGGCAGCACGTCGCGATCCCGGACCTGGCGCCGGAGGCCCGAAGGCGGCGACCCAGGTGGCGGCGAGTGGCGCTGCTGGCGCCCTCGGCGCTGATCCTGACGCTGTTCCTCGTCGGGGCGATCTTCGCCGACCTGCTCTCCCCCTACGACCCGCGCGAGATCGTGCTCCCCAACAAATTGCTCCCGCCCGCCTTCGACGGCGGCACGTGGGAGCATCCGCTGGGCGCCGACCACCTGGGCCGCGACATGCTCGCTCGCCTGATGCACGGCGCGCGGGTGTCCTTGATCGTCGTTGCGATCGCGATCCCGGCCTCGGCGACCATCGGCACGGTGGTCGGGCTGGCGGCCGGCTGGCGTCTGGGCGCGCTGGACAAGGTGCTGATGCGGGTCGTCGACATCCAGTTGGCGCTGCCCGCGATCCTCTTCGCCATCCTTGTTGCCGCCGTCTGGGGCCCCAGCCTGCGCAACGTGATCCTGATCATCACGCTCTGGACCTGGTCCAGCTATGCACGTCTGGCGCGGGCGGACGTGCTCTCCCTGCGCGAGCAGGAGTTCATCCTCGCCGCCCGCTCGATCGGGGCAGGGGACCTGCGCATTCTCCGGCGTCACTTGCTGCCCAACCTGTTCAACACCATCGTGATCCTGATGACGCTGGAAGTGGCCGTCGTGATCGTCTTCGAGGCCGGGCTGAGCTTCCTCAACGTCGGCGTGGGGGTCGGGACCTCCTCCTGGGGGATCATGATCTCCGAGGGGCGCAACTTCATGACCATCGCCTGGTGGCTGATCTGGATTCCCGGCATCGCCATCGTGCTGGTCTCGCTGACCGGCAACCTGATGGGCGACTGGGTGCGTGATGCACTCGACCCGCGGCTGCGCAACCTGCGGTAGGTTTCCTCTGAACAACGCTGGTCTCCGCTTCCCCCTTCTGCGGAGACCTTTGAATAAGTCCCCTTCTCCCCCCTTGCGGGGGAGATGCCGAAGGCAGAGGGGGGTCTCCCCGCATCTTGGCCTATCTGGTCGCTGGCGGCGGACCCCCCCCTCTGTCACTCCGTGACATCTCCCCCCGCAAGGGGGGGAGAGGGGAATCGTGAGCTTTTGCAAAGGTCTCCTCACGGCAGCGTTCACGCAGGTCGGATCCCGCGCGGAGTTGGGCGCCCACACCCAGTCAGCCATGATCTGTCAGGCAGCGCCGTCCGCCAGCCGGCGCCTGCACTCGCTGCACAGATGCTTGTCGTCGGTCTTCGCGGACTGGGGGTCGGCTGCCGCCCGTTTGAGGCAACTGCGATCAGCAGGGAGCCTCGCTGACAACGCACGGCAGCCAACCGACGTCCAAGCGGGGCTACTCCTGGGTCACGCTCAGGGTGTAACTGCCTGTGCAGCCATGAAGGCCGCTGCAGCCGTCCGTGCCTGCTACCGAGATGTAGTGAATCGATGTCGATCTCGCTGTGTAGTTCCCGCCGCCTTTCTGGAACAGAACTCCGTTGCGGTACACGCCGTCGATCAACACATCCGTCCCGCTCTCCAGTTGCAGCTTGTAGGTCCGATTAACGGTGAGCATGACTCGGAACCAGTCACGGTCGCAGGTATCCCCGTCCAGCTTGATGCCGTCACCGGTTACCTTGTGGCAGCTGTAGCCGTAATCACGAATTCCTGTGTAGCCCGGCTCATGGGAGGAGTAGCCGTTGGGGCCGCCAGTATCACCGGCGTTGTACCAACTCGGAGTCGAATCAATCACGCCCGACACAGAGCCGCCCACCGACACGGTGCCGGTGGTGGAAGCGTCCGCCGCGAAGTCGTCGAAGAACGGGGCAGACGCCTCGGTCACTGTCAGGTGCCAGTCGCCCAGCCGCTGACTCGCTGCGCCGCGGCTGCCGACCACGATGTAGTGCTCTTCGGTCTTGGTCGCGGTGTAGACGACCCGCGCCGCGTTGCCGGGGCCGGAGTCGTGATCGAAGAAGCCGTCGTAAGACGCCCCGAAGAAGGTGGTGCAGACCGGCGGGTCCGGTGGAGTATTTGTATAATTACACCGGCCGGTTCGCGTGATGCTGCCGGACTCGTCCCAGATGTCTACGATCCACGGGTCGATGCCCGGGTATCCGAAGGATCGAACGTCGATCTGGTACGTCGTCCCGCTCACCATCATCACGTACACCCCGCCAGTGTCAGTGGGGCTCAGGAGGGTCCCCGTCACACTGCCCCCGACGGCCACGGTGGGTTCGAGGTCGTCATCGGTCAGGTCCGACACGAGCACCGTCTTGCCTCCGAGGGACGTCGTGGTGATCTTCACGTAGTGCAAGCCCGCCACCGACGACCTGAAGGTGAGCGACGCATCCAGGGAGCCCACTCCTGTCCCTGGGAGTGCGGTCGTGCTTCCAATCTCCAGTAGGTCCGGTCCGCACACGAAGTCAATCCTCGAAGTGCCGCCTTCAGTCTTGTCAACGTAGATCTGATACCTGACATTGGCCATGAGCGTGACCTGCACCCAGTTCTGGCTGCTGGTGAGGTTCTTCCACGCGTCGGGCGTGGCAGTGACGCTGTTCGCAGCAGGGGTACACGCATCCCCTACCGCCCTCTCGGTCAGGGGCTCCTTCTCGGGGACTTGGGTGATGGTGCCCGGCGTCGGCCTCGGGGGAGGGGGTTCGTCGAGCATCAGCTTGGCGACCCGTGAGCGTCGGCTTGTCAGCGAGTCGCGTACCGCAGCGACCTTGTAGCGCCGGTCGCCTGCGGTCAGGTCCGTGTCGGTCCACTCGTTCAATTCGCCGTCAACCGTGGCGATCACCGTGTGGGCTGTCTCCGCGGGATGGAGCCTGCGCCACACCTGCCATGAATCCACCGTCTCGTCCGGGGCATCCCAGCTCAGCAGAACCCCACCGTCGTCGAGATCGGCGGTCAGGCCGGTCGGCCGGTCCGGCGCGGCGGATGCCAAGGTGGTGAGACCGGCGACAAGCGCCCCGGCGAGAAGCGCCCCGGCCAGCAGCGCAGCCAGCCATGCGCGGTTACGTTTGTTGAACACATCTTCTTCTTTCTTTCGGGTACGAGCGGCTTATTGTACCCGGCGTATTGTATCGGTGCGCAGATTGCAGCAGCTTGTTATAGAGCAGACAAAGGAACAGTAGTCGCATCCACTACTCGCTTGGCTTGGGCGGTCGCGTCGCGTGATGGAGCGCGGCAATGACGGAGTGGAGGCTGTGGCAAGGGTCTCCTCTCGGAGACCCCTGAAACACTCCCCTTCTCCCCCCTTTGCGAGACCTTTGAATAAGTCTCCTTCGCCCCCCTTGCGGGGGAGATGCCGAAGGCAGAGGGGGGACTCCCTATCGCATTGCCTATCTGGTCGCTGGCGGCGGACCCCCCCTCTGTCACTCCGTGACATCTCCCCCCCACAAGGGGGGGAGAGTGGATCTGAGAGTGTTTCAAAGGTCTCCGAGAGGGGGAAGCGAGGGACTTAATCGGAGCTTGCCTAATGCGACGGCGATCCGAGGAAACTGGAGCGGAACTTGACGCCCCAGTGGCCGTCCTGGTTGGTGATGATCCAGAGGGTGTTGAACTTGTGGTAGACGCTGCCGTCGGCGTGGCATCGGTGATTGATCAACGCAGCGTGCGCCTTGTCGGGGCCCTGCTGCACGATGTCTATTGAGGCCGTCGTGGTGTGATGCCAGCCCTCGGCCTCGAGTTGCGGTTCCCCGCGTTTGCTGATCTCGGCGAACTCCTCGGGAGTGTCGATCGTCGTGAAGACGCCGTTCCAGAGTCGCACGTGTGGATAGTTGAGCGCGGCGGCCAGGCGCTCGTGGTCCTGGGCGTTCCAAGCATCCTGAAATGCATCGACCGCTGCTTTGGCGTGTTCCTCAACGTCGGACATCTGGCCTTCCTTCCGGGACTTCGGCACGGGCAGGCTAGCGGAGTCGCAAAACGATTCATCCAAGAGTTCGGTCGTACAATTGTTACAATCTGCCAACCCAAGAGACGTAGCCAAACGGAGATACAGCGATGACCACACCCACTCTCGACATCGAGACGTAT
Source organism: Dehalococcoidia bacterium (assembly GCA_965261715.1). Taxonomy (GTDB): domain Bacteria; phylum Chloroflexota; class Dehalococcoidia; order Bin125; family Bin125; genus Bin125. The sequence continues at coordinate 73,788 of OZ253471.1, read as the reverse complement.
CTCGACGCGGATCACATCACGGCGCTCAATACGCTGCCGGTGCGCCAGGATCCGGCGGACTTCCAGGCCCGTCGCAAAGCGATGGCGGAGCTGCGGGCCGCGATGCCTCAAGTGCAACTTCCGGACGGCGTCTCCGTCCAGGATCACATGGCCCCAGGCCCGGACGGCGCGCCCGATGTCATGGTGCGCACGTACCGTCCCGCGTCGCTGCCGGCGAACGCTCCGGCGCTGTACTGGATCCACGGCGGCGGGATGGTGGTCGGCAACGTCGAAATGAACGACCCATACTGCGCCGGCATCGCCGAGGCGCTGAACGTGCTCGTTGCATCGGTCGAGTATCGGCTGGCGCCTGAGCATCCGTTCCCAGCGCCGATCGAGGACTGCTACGCCGGGCTGCGCTGGTTCGCGTCGTCCGCCGACGATCTTGGCCTGGACCGCAGCCGAGTTGCGATCGGTGGGGGCAGCGCGGGCGGCGGGTTGGCGGCCGGGCTGGCGCTGGTCGCCCGTGACCGCGGCGAGGTTGAGGTCTGTTTCCAGTTGCTGGTCTACCCGATGCTCGACGATCGCAACACGACCCGCAGCAGCCACGCAATCGTCGACTCGCGGGTCTGGAACCGTGACTCCAACCTCGCCGGATGGGACGCGTATCTGGACGGCAACGCCGGCGGCAACGACGTTTCGCCATACGCAGCGCCGGCGCGTGCCACGGAGCTGGCGGGACTCCCGCCCGCGTACATCAATGTCGGCACGATGGATCTGTTCGTCGACGAGGACATCGCCTACGCCCAGGCGCTACTGGCCGCAAACGTACCGGTCGAGCTGCACGTCTACCCAGGCGCGTTCCACGGCTCGGCGAATCTGGCGCCGAACGCGGAAATCTCAAAGCGTTGGAGGCGCGACGAACTCTCAGCGCTCGACCGCGCGCTCAACGGACCACGCTAAGGCCTGTTCGCACAGAACGCTCGCGACTGCCAACCCCGGATCAATCCCTGCGCCTCAGCTCCGACCCTGCCGAGCCACGCTACCATCAGAACGCATGAGCGCTTGAAAGGCGGAGCCAATGTCAACCCCACGCCCAGCCACAACCCGGTACGCCCTCGAACACCTGCCAACCCCCGCGCACAGTGCGACAACCCAGCGAACCGGTTCGTCTCAATCCACACAGATCCGAACACACCCGAACAACAACCGACCAGAATTCCCTCAACTAGACCGAAAAAACCTGAAAAAAGCTGAAAAAGCTGAAACACGATCTCCAGCCATACACGGGAGATCGCCCCCAAACCAGCCCAGGAAAAAAAGTCCCACCGAAAACCTGAAACCGCCCATGACCACAACACACGCCTCGACCGAACACATCGCCGGCTGCGTGAACAGGCCCTAGCCTGCATCGGCGGGACGAGTCACAGATACGCCGAAACCGGGAGTGGACCTTATGGATTGCGGAACGTTCCTCCTGCTTCAGTCGCCCAGCGGGCAGGGTCATGCCGAGGTGTTTGCTCGAGCAACGGAGATGGCTCAGACCGCGGACCGGTTGGGGTTTGACAGCATCTGGTGCGCCGAGCATCACTTCTCGACATATGGCTATCTATCGCGCCCCTTGATGTTCGCGATGCACCTCGCGGCTCAAACCGAACGGATCCGCGTCGGGTCCGCCGTCGTCGTGCTGCCGCTGCACCATCCGCTGGTCGTCGCCGAGGAGATCGCCACCGCCGACCTCCTCAGCGGCGGACGTCTCGATGTCGGCCTGGGCCGTGGCTATCAGCGCTATGAGTTCGAGCGGCTCGGTCACACGCTTGACGAGAGTCGAGAGCGTTTCGACGAGTCCGTCGACATCCTGCTCAAGGCATTCGCGGGAAAGCCGTTCTCGCACGAGGGCAAGTACTACAGCTTCGACGAGACCAGCATCTTCCCGATGCCCGTCCAACAGCCGCACCCGCCAATCTGGGCGGTCGCGCAGAGCCCCGAGTCGATTGTGGCGACGGCTCAGCGAGGCTTCAATCTGATCTCCGGCGGTTTTGGCATTCCGATCGAGCGGTTGGCAGTGTTCCGCGAGACCCTCGACCGGACGCTCAGCGACCATCCGCAGCGGAAAGCGATCCGGGTGAGTGCGCAGCGCGCCGTCTACGTGACGCATGATGAGTCCGAGTTGCCGGCCATCGTCGAGCAAGCCCGCTGGAACATGCGCGTGACCTTGAGCTTGCGACAGGGTCTCGCGCGCGTCGAGCACGGCCGAGCGGTCGCCATCCCCATGGACAACGAACCGACCACCGAGGAACTGCTCGATCGCTATTTCGTGATGGGCACACCCGATACCTGCATCGCCAAAATCAAGCAGCTCCGCGATGTCATGGGCATCGACCATTTCAACGCAAACTTCTGGTTCGGGGACCTCTCGCAAGAGCAGGTGCAGAACTCCATGAAGCTCTTCGCCGAAGAGGTGTTGCCCGTGCTCAAATCGGACGAGATGTAGTGCCTGTCAATATTGGCGTCGAAATCCCAACCAAAGCGTTAGTCGATTCCCCCGCTCCCGCTCGCAGAGGCCTTTGCAAAACTCGCCGATCCCCTCTCTCCCCCCCTTGCGGGGGGAGATGTCACGGAGTGACAGAGGGGGGTCCGCCGGCTGCGACCAGATAGGCCACGAGAAGGGGGAAACCCCCTCTGCCTGCGGCATCTCCTCCGCAAGGAGACCTTTGAGAAACTCCAGCACTCCCGGTTTTCCGTCCCCGCCCCCGAGCGGGGACCTGCCCCCGGTTCCCTCCAGGCTGAATGAACATGGCGGAGTGCGTATCTGGTGGTGAGCGATTGAGAGGTCGTAGCCTCGCGAAGCGGAACGGGTCCCCGCTCGGAGGCGGGGACGGTGAAGATCTCCAAGCGCGACTTTTCAAAGGTCTCCGCAAGGGGGGGAGGGGATGTGTGAGTTTTGCAATGGTCTCCTCAAAGCGGAAGGCTCGGATATCTCAAGCCCCGCCGGTCACATCGATCGTGACCCCGGTGACGAAGTCCGCGTGTGACGACGCCAGGAAGCAGACCACGTTGGCCTGGTCGATCGGCTCGGCGAGTCGGCCCAGCGGCGTTCCGGCGACAGCGCGTTCTCGTAGCTCCGCCGGCCGGCCCTCCCAGTGGCGACGGATGCGCTCGGTCAGGGTCGCCGACGGCGCAATCGCGTTGACATTGATGCCCGCCGGACCGACCTCTGAGGCGAGCTTGGTCGTGAAGGCGATGATGCCACCCTTGGCCGCCGCGTAGGCCGACGAACTACTGGCGCTCTTTCCCCGGCCGGCGATCGAGGCGAAGTTCACGATCTTGCCACCGCCCTGACTGGTCATATGCGGAATCACGGCATGGCAGAACAGGAAGGTGCCGTTGAGGTTGAAGTCCAGAATCTTCTGCCACTCCTCCATCGTCAGCTCCTCGGCCGTCGCGGCCGAGTTCGCGATGATCGTCGAGCCGCCGACGCCATTGATCAGAATGTCGATCTTGCCGTAGCGGTCGACGACATCGGATACGACATCATCCACGTCCTCCTGGGAAAGCACGTCGGCGGGATAAGGATGGTGCTGGCCGCCCCCGGCTGTGGCGAACGACTCGACGGCGCCGTCAAGCAGTTCCCCGTTGTTGTCGACGGCGGCGATCGTGCCGCCCTCGGCCGCGATGATCTCGGCGCTGACGCGGCAGATGCCAGCGGCGGCCCCGGTGATCAGCGCCACCTTGTCCTCGAAACGGGCGAATGAGAGTTCAGTCATGGACATTTCCTTCTTCGATGCACGGCGACGCTGAGCACTCAGCGGCCCTTGAAGTCTGGAGCGCGGCGCTCCCTGAGAGCGGCGCGCGCCTCGGCGGCATCTTGCGACGTGGCCAGAATCGGGGAGGCGTTCGAGGTCAGCACTGCCGTGGTTTCGAGCGTGCTGTCCATCGCGGCCCGGATGACCCGCTTGTTGATCCAGGTGACCAGCGGCGGGTTGCGCATGATCCGGTCGCACAACGCGCGCACCTCCGCCTCCAACTCTTCGGACGGGACGAGCCGGTTCAAGACGCCCCACTCCGCGGCGGTCTGGCCGTCGAGGTGGCCCGTGAAGGAGAACTCAAGTGCGCGACCAAGCCCGGCAAGCCTCGTCAGGTAGTAGGCGCCGCCGTTCTCGATGATCTGGCCCACCTGCTGGTAGGAGATGAATCGCGTGTTCTCGCTGCCGTAGCGGATGTCGCATTGCAGCGACATGTCCATGCCGAATCCGGCTGCCACGCCATTGACCATCGCGATGGTCGGCTTGCGAATGTACGAGAGGTCCTTCATCAGCTTCGTGATCCCGTAGTAGAAGCGCTGCCGCGTTTCATCCAACCCGCCGGACTCGTACGTTGCGTTGCCGAGAGCGTTGTCGTTCGGCTCAAACTCGCCGAGATCCGTGCCGCGCACATCCACACCGGCGCAGAAGCCGCGCCCGACGCCGGTCAGCACGATCACCTTTACGTCCGGGTCATCGTCGCCGGCGCGCATGTACTCGCCGACCTTGGCCAGCGTGCCGGTCCGCTCCGCTCCGCCGACGGCGGCGTTCAGCTTCTCAGGTCGATTGAACTTGATCCACAGAATCCCGTTGTCCTCCTTCTCGTAGAGCAGGTACGGGACAAGTTCGAGTTGCTCCATCTGAACCCCCTTCGGACGCCTCGGCTTCTCAGACCCGCAACGAGGCTAACGCCTCGGTCGAGGAAACCGGCACTTGCCGGATCGGGCGTCGGCTGGACTGCATCATCCCGGCCCGCAGCCATGAATCGGCGAGGCGAGTTACCAGACACGCCGAGACGTCCACGACAGCGAGGCCGGACGCGTGATCACGCGACTCTGAGGTTGCGAGCAACCTCGGGCTACGCGCGGCCGGAGATCAACTTGTCGGCTTCGTCGGCCAGTGCCGCGCGGGCAAGGGGGCGCTGTTGCCAGTCTGAGGAAGGGGCGCTGTTCGGTGTTCAGGTCGGAATGTTTTCTTGGAGTGAGAAGTGGACGATCTCCTGTATTTTATTGGGTTTTGTGTGTTCGGAGCGTTCAGGTTTGTTCGGTTTTGTTCGGTTCTGTTCGGAAATATTCGGCGGTATTCGGATTGCAGTGGTGAGTGTCGGTGGGGGCTATCATGGGCCGACGTCGTTCGGTTGGGTGATACAGATGTTTCTAGTTTAGTCGGTTTTGGAAGGCAGGCGGTTGCTCAGATAAGTCCCAGGGCGCGCTCAACTGCATCGAACGATTCTTGCTCGAAGACCAACTGGAACGTGCCGCGCATCGGACCATTGCGAACCTTGACCGCGCCGTACGGTCCGCCATCCTCGTTGACCGCTTTACCCGGATTGAATGCCGCCTCGAGGGTTCGCAGCACATGTTCCTTGTACTGCGTGTCTTCCGTCTGCGCCAGATGGTCGCCTTTGGTCTCGAATACGAGCAGATGCGGCCGTCCGTCCGTTTCCCCCGCCATGGCGATGAAGTCGGGCCAAATCCGTTCGGGTTTCCAGCCGCGCAGATAGTATTCGCGGCTTTGGCGCACGCCAACACGGTGCCACCAGGTCAGCGCCTTCCGCTCGTCCAGGTATTTGGCGAACCGCTTTTCGAGTTCAGAATCGAGCTCTTCTTCGATCACCGGTGTGAACAAGGACAGCCGGAGCTGCCTGCCCAAGCTCGGCTGAAACTCGTGGAAGTTGGCGGGCAACAGCCGCTTGAACGGTTTGGCCGTTATCCGGTGATTGGGCAACTTAGCGTCCAGAGAGAAGCGGATGTCGCCAGCGCCTAGCTTTCCCCGGAACACACGCTCCGATTGCGTCTCGATCTGGCGGCGCACCTGTGCTCGAAGCCATTCGACCAACGTTGCGCGTTGGCGGTATATCTGTTTGTCAGTCTGATCGGCTGCTCGCAGGTCGTCGATCATGTCCGAGGCGATGCGGGCGGCCTGCCAAGGGTTGGGAACCAAGTCGGCGAGACGCCGGGCGTACCAAGACACCCGCAGCGGCTCGGCATCCGGCAGTTCCGCCTCGCCCCAACCAGAGGCAACGACGCCGCGCTCGTCCAGATCGATTGTGCCGAACTCGATGGATGGACGGCGAGGAAGCGAGCCTTGCACGTCGGCGATGCGAATGTCGTCCCAATCGATGTGGGGCAAGATGTGACGCTGATAGTCGAGATCGCTCCAACCGTCTGCGTCACGGTGCAATACCTTAGGCAGGAAGATCTTTGCACCGGCGAACTCTGGTCGTCGCTGAAACTCTTGAAGTCTCAGTTGGGAAGATTCGCCGTGTACGTCGTCAAGCAGGTCGCCCAGACCCTCGCGCTCCAGACCGTCCTTTACGTGGGACATGGCTTCGCCAACGGTTGTCTCGGTACAGTAGACGTAGCACTGATCAAGCGCCTCGACTTCCGTTCGCCGCGCCTCGGGTTGGCGCATGACGCGTCCGACGAGCTGGGTGATCGCACGCTTTGACTGGGTATTGTCAAGTACGACCAGCAGATAGGCAAAGGAACAATCCCATCCCTCCATCAGCGCCGCCTTGGTAATGATCCAGCGGATGGGCGAGTAGGGCGACATCAGGTCGACGCCGGTGATCTCATCCACTTCGGCTGACTTGACCGCGATCTGGTCGGCGGGGACGCCGAGCCTTTGCAAATGGTCGCGTGCGCCTTCGGCGTGGATGTGGTCGGTATTCCGCTGATCTTTACCTGTGCGTTCAACCCGGACAACGGCGATGGGTCTGATGTATCGGCCGCTGTTCTCAGCGAAGATATCGGCGGCGTGTTCCAGTTGAGCGAGTTCGTCGGCGGCGAGCGCCAGCGTATGTTTCCAGTCAGTGTCCTTGGTGGTTCGCACCTGGATCGGGAGCTTAATCATCTCCTCGCGCTTGAGCGCCGGGCCGTCGATATCGACCAGGACGTTGCTGGCGCGGCGGTTCGGCGTCGCGGACAATTCGATCACCAGACTCGGGTTGTAGCGGTTGATCGACTGCACAAACTCGTCGCCGGCAGCCTTTGCGATCCCGTACGCCTTGTGCGCTTCGTCGAGCACCACGGCCGGACGCGTGAGCTTGAACACGTTGGCGAGACTCTGGGCAGCCATGCCGCCGCCGTCAATCTGATACAAGTCGGGATGCTTGGTCAGCAGGTTTGTGTGCGCCCAGAGATCGTCGTCGGGCGGGAAGAAGGACGGATAGCGGCCTGAACTCCGGAACATCCGTAGAAATTCCTTGTTGTTCTTGCGATTGGCGCCTTGCAACGAGATCAGCATCACGCAGAGATAGTGGGCGATGTCGTCGCGGGTGAGTGTGTCGTCCTTTTCGAGCAGTTTGACCCGTCCGCCGCTAGCGCGTTCCAGCATCTGGCGGTAGGGATGCTCGCGGTTCCACAAGGCGGCCTTCGTTTGCGCATAGATTGCCCTGGTCGGCACGAACCAGAGGACGAGGCCAGTGGGCTGGCTGAGGCGCTCCAAGGCCGCCGCGCCCAGCAGCGTCTTGCCGCCGCCGGTGGGCACCTTGAAGCAAAAGTGCGGGATGGGGCGTTCCGCTTCATCCGTGCGGGGGACATATTCGCCGGCCGACGAGGGGAGCTGGCCGGCGCCGCGCAGCCTGTTCCAGGTCGTGCGCGGATAATCTCGGGCTGCCGCGACGGCTTCCGGCGGCAGCGCCTGAAGCACTTGCTCGGAGGCTTCTGCGGCTGCTCGCGCCTGGCGCAGCTCGTCCAACCAGCGCGAGAACGCATCAAGCGCTTGCGATTGGTATTCCTTGAGCTCCATGATCGCGCTTCCGCTCAGCCGCTGCGATGCAGATCGTAGGGCAACTGGCAGAAGGTGATGTTGTTGCGGGTGAGATCGCCCTGACCCATGTACTTGCCGGCTGCGAATACGACGGCGGCTCGCCCGCGATGAGCAATGTGGCTTGCCTGTTCATAGGACAGCATCGCGTCGTTGCCGCGGAGCCATTCGGGATCAGATTGATAAAGCAGATAGTAATCGGTGTCTGTGGCAGGATCGCTGTAGAACGGATCACCGTCGGCGGGCTGCCGAAGCGCCCCGGATGCGGTGATTCCTTTGGCGGTGTAGAGCAGGTGCGCAGCCAGATCGGGGTAGTTGGGGAGTGTTTCACCGGACAGCATCCGTTCGGCGTCGATCGGCTCACCCAGGGTGCAATAGGTGAAGGAGCCACCGAGCCCCTCGCGGAGATCCTCACCTTTCGCTTCGGGGACGCCGTTAATCACGCGGCGGACGCGCTCGGCGGTGATCGTGTCGGCATACTCTTCGCATTCGACGAGGATGAATCTGCGGTTGCCGCCGTCTTGCTTGTTGAGTGCCAGTGCGGCATGGGCGGTGGTCCCGCTTCCGGCGAAGGAATCAAGTACAATGCCATCTACAGGGCACCCTTGAATGATTAGCTGGCTGACTAATCCTTGCGCCTTTGGAAACGCAAATGGCCGTGAGGCAAAGATCTCCTCTATCTCTCTGGTTCCGTTTCTAGTGAAGACGTTGTCACCAACAACCGACGAAAAGCCGGTGAATTCGGTCTTCAGATCACTGAGAAACGATTTGACTCGTGGCCTTCCTTCATGTACTTTCGGCCAAATTACTCTGTTGTCAGACATTAGCCCTGACATACGCGCTTGGTCGAAGCGCCAACCCATAGGCGGGCATCCATAATTGACTTTTGTTGATGGGTCTATCAGATCAAAATGCAGGTTAGGCCGCGATTCCTTCGTAGCAAGACCTACCATATTGCCACTAGTCCAATCTCCCCTTGGGTCATCGTCAGGATTCGAGTATTGTCCAAGATTTCTTTCGTCACCTCGGAGTGCCCTGCCATAGCAAAGAACATACTCGTGGTCGATAGATACACCTGTTACGTTACGATTGTCTTTATTCTGACGGCTCTTCCAAACAAGTTCACCTACGAAACACGATTCGCCAAAGATCTCGTCCATCATCATCCTTAGGCGGTGTTGCTCATTGTCGTCGATCGAGACGAAGATCACTCCTTCACTAGCCAGTAGATCCTTCATTAACTGCAAGCGCGGCCACATCATGCAGAGCCACTTGTCGTGGCGTTCCATATCTTCACCGTCGATCGGGTTGTTCTTTGCAAGCCATTCTCGCATCAGCGGGCTATTGACGTTGTCGTTGTAGGTCCAGCCCTCGTTGCCGGTGTTGTAAGGCGGGTCGATATAGATGCAGTTGACTTTGCCGGCGTAGCGCGGGAGGAGGGCTTTGAGCGCTTCGAGGTTGTCGCCGTGGATGATCAGGTTGTCGTCGGGTTCGCCTGCATTGTCGCCGTGGGACTTCGCGGGGTCGGGGACCAGCGGTCGGTAAGGCACGGTGAGGTGGTGGGCGTAGATGTGCTGTTTGCCTCTGAATTCGAGCGTGGGCATGGCGGCACTTTAGGCTGGCCCCAGAAGTCTGGTCAACGGCGGATGTGCGCAGTGTTGAAGCCTCCGGGCTAGTTGGCGAGCTTCACAAGGATCGAGGCCAGGACCAGCACCGGCGCCATCTGCGTCAGGAGCCGATTGAGCACGTAGTTCATTGCGTTGCTCGACTGCGCGCCATCAGGATTGCTGCGTCGTCACAGGCTGAGGTTCGCGGGGCGACAATGTGGGAGTTTACCCCGATTCGAGGGGCGTCTCTTGATACAGAGCGGCAGGGCGAATCCAAGAGAACCACAGGCTTCGCAACAGCCTGTCGGACGGGAGCGAGTGACCGGGGGCGGCTCTCGCTGGACGTCCTTCATTCGCGACAACCTCGCGGAAGGTCGCCCTCTGCCTCTGCCTCTATTAGCGGCACAGGGACGGCCAGCCACAACCAATGCGTTGAATGTCATGGAGCGTACTGACAGCCGATGCAGCGATTCGCAGACTGCCTACGCAAGTGGAACGGGCGACTGCGTAGCGCCGGTCGCCCGCACTGCTCCCTCCTGGTCGCTCAAACGATGAGGGCAAGGGGAGACGCTCTCAGCCACGCGCAATCGTCCGCCATAAGGGTGGACAGCATCATCGCCGATGGGGGCGAACGAAAGGAACACCATGCTTGAACTCGCGATCTTTCACAACGGAGCAGTCGATCTGGAAAGCGCGGTAGTCAACGGCACTCGGGTCAACTCGGGAACGCTTGACGAGACCAGCGAGAGTTTCCAGCGAGTCCTGATCAATCAGATCCGGCAGGGCGCGCTGGCGGAAGAGCTGGGCTTCAATTACTGGTTCATGACCGAACACCACATGCAGCCCGAAGGGGTCGAGTTCAGTCCTAATCCGATCGTCGCTGAGACTGCGATCGCGGCGCGCACCAGCCGCATTCGGCTGGGCCAGATGGCCAACATCCTGACCTGGCACCACCCGATTCGTCTGGCCGAGCAGGGCGCGATGCTCGACGTGATCAGCGGCGGACGACTCGAATTCGGCGTCGGGCGCGGGTATCAGTCTCGTGAGACGGAAGTCCTCGGCGGCGCCATGGGCGCGACGGTCCAGGACCAGGAACGCAACCGCTCCTTCTTCGAAGAGTGCTTCGAGATCATCAACAAGGCCTGGACCGAACACTCGTTCAGCCACACCGGCGAGTTTTTCAACCTGCCGCCGAGCTACACCAAGTGGGGCAACCCCTCCACGATCGCCTACTTCAGCCAGGAGCACGTGGACCGCGATCTGGACAGCGTGCTCGACATCGGCGCGCCGGACATGTACGCCTCCGGCCCGCCTGTCTATGCGACCGGCACAACGCTGAAAGAGATCAGCGTCTACCCGCGTCCGATCCAGAAGCCGGTGCCGCCGATGTGGATGCCGGTCACCAGTCCGCGCTCGATTGAATGGGCTGCGATGCACGGAGTCAACTGCTACACGATCCCGGAGCCCAACTCGCGACTCAAGGCCAACGTCGAGCGCTACTACGAGACGCTGGAACAGAACAAGTGGCCGGACCGTCTGGACCGAGAAGGTCCCTGGAAGTTCGGCTATGACGCCGATGTCAAGCGCGGCTTCACGCCGGCCCGCTACGTCCACATCCTCAAGCCCGGCGACGAGAAGAATGACCTCGAGCGTTACAAGCTGGGCATGGAAGCCGCCTGGCCATATCTGGGAGCGTTCGGTTTCGGTGGCGTGATCACCGACATCGACGAGCCGCCCCCACCAGCCGATCGTCCCGTGACCGCCGACCTCTGCCTCGAGAAGGGACTCGCCTTCGTCGGCTCGGCCGACCAGATCGTCGAGCAGATCATGAATATCAAGGAGGAGGTCGGCTACGACGACTTCATGTTCACCTCCTGGTTCGAGATGGGCGGCTACCGCGGCGAAGAGATCGAGGAACAGATGCACATGTTCGCCGATCAGGTGATGCCCGTACTCGCCGACGCCTGCGGAGGACTGATCGTCAATCCAGACGTGGGTCCAGCCCTCATCTGACCAACGAACGGCGCCTGAGGCCACCCGCTTCACGCGCCAATTCATCCGCTGGCCGGGCACGCAACTCATGCGCGCCCGGTCGGCGTCGTTTTGGCCGTACTACTGTTTGTCATCGTCGTCGCCGACTCGGCGCTTATCCTGCTGATCCGGTTGCTGCCAATCGGCATCGTGAGCGGCCTGAAGGCGCTGTACTTGCCGGCGCGGGATTTCTTACTGTGTGCGCTTCCCAGGACGACGCGAAGAGATAAGTGGGTCGTCCGGCGCCGACCAGATCAGTACCGCGAAGGGGAGCTCCCCTCTGCTTTCGGCATCTTCCCCGCAAGGAGACCTTTGAAAAACTCCCCTTCGCCCCCCTTGCGGGGGAGATGCCGGAGGCAGAGGGGGGGCTCCCCATCCCCTAGCCTATCTAGTCGCTGTGCGCGGACCCCCCCTCTGTCACTCCGTGACATCTCCCCCCGCAAGGGGGGGAGAGGGGCTTATGCCTCCCCAGGGCGTGGCGGCGTCAGCCTTCGCCGACCCGTTCGGGTTCTCGCTCCGGCTCAGTGATTTCTTCGCCGGTATCGTCCCCGTCCGCATCCACGGATTGCTCGGCAGGGGGAGGTTTGGTAGCCGCCTCCCCTCCATCCGATCCTGGCGGCGGCCGTAACAGCGCAGCGAGATATTGTTTGCCGTATCCGTAGAGGTCGGCAATGCCCTGCACCAGCCCGTGGGGCAGCAGGATGATGACCGCGATCAGCATGGCGCCAAAGACAATCTGACGCTGGAACGGAGTCAGACCAATGCCGATGACATCCAGGACTTCTGGTAGGAAGCCAACAATGATCGCGCCAACCAGAGGGCCCATCAGCCGTCGCGATCCGCCCAGCAGCACCATCAGCGCCAGCTCCACACCCTCGAATGAGTTGAACAGGTCGGGCGCGATGTGTCGCAGCTTGTAGGCGAAGAGCGCGCCAGCGACGCCGGCGAAAATGCCGCTGATCCCGAAGGCCAGGATCTTGTACCAATTGGCCCTGATCCCGACCGAGCGCGCCAGCGGCTCATTCTCCCGGATCGCCCGGAAGGTCCGCCCCAGGCCTGATCGGACAAGGAGCTGGGAAACGATGATGGCGGCGAACAAAAACGCCAACACGAGATAGTAAAAGGGTGCGATTTCCAGGTTGATATCGAAGCTCTGGCCAAAGATACGTCCGACGGGTTCGGTGACATCCAATCCCTGCGCGCCTCCGGTCAGGCCCTTGCGCGATTCGGCGCCGCCGAGGTTTCTGGTGGCCAACACGAACAATTCGCAGGCGGCAAAGGTGACGATGACGAAGTGATAGCCGCTCACCCTGAGGGCCGGGTAGCCCAACAGCAGCGCCGCAACCATGGCCAATAGCGCTGACAGTGGAAGCACGGCCCAGAAGCCCAGTCCGAGCTGAATGAACAGGATCGCCGCGGTGTACGCGCCGACTCCCATCAACGCCGAGTGCGCGATCGAGAGATAGTTGGTTTGCCCGTAGAGCAATCCCAGGCCGTAGAGGGCGATCGCAAAGATGCCGTACGTGACGGCGGTGTCGAGGAAGCGCGAACTGTTGATAATCGTGGGGAACAGCACCAACCCGATGACCAGCGCAGTCCAGAGAATGGTTTGCGCCGGCGTGAGCTCTCGGGTGACCTGCCTGACAAAGCGCCTGGCGCCGGAGCGGCTGCGTGAATCCCAGAGGTCAGCAATCACAGCGTTGTCCTCCACCTTCCTGGACAGCAAACAGAGCTGGACGCCTCACGATCCATCCACTCTGTCTACCGCGACTGGCCGGGGCTCGGAGCGTGCTTGCGCTGATCGCGCGGCGCTGTTGGTCGCCCCAGTGTGGGGCGACCAACAGCGCGGTGGTGGCGCTCGGCGTCATCCAGAGATGCCGCCCATCGCCGTCTTCGATTCAGCGCCGATCAGAACCCAGGCGTGCCGGGTGGCGGATCGGATGGCGGCGGAGTGAACTGGCACTCGAATTCGAGGTCGCGTGATACGCAAACCTCGGTCCCGTGGGCAACGATGTGACGACTGTCGAAGTAGAACCCGTCGGCAATCACGCCGTCGTGTCGAACCTCCAGCAAGGCGTCGACCACGGCGTCGGCATCCTCGAAGGTGCCGGCGGCCTGGTAGGCCTTGATCAGCATGTAGTAGTCGTCATAGGTCAGCAGGCTGACCGACGAGAAGGAACGCAGCTCGTTGCCGAACTCTTCGTAGCGGATCCAGTATGTGGCGGCCTCTTCGCGGTCTGTCGCGCCCCAACAGATCGGCACGCAGGCCATCCCGACCGGCAGGTCGGACTGGAGCTCACGCTTCTGGTACTCGCCCGGGTCGATCCCGAACATGAAGTAGCCGCTGTTTGCGGTACCAATCTCCAGGGCCTGCGGGATTGCCTGAATCGCGCGGTCGGGGTCGTACATGAAGACGATGATGTCGGGGTTGTGCGACTTGGCGCGCGAGAACAGCGGTGAGAAGTCGGTCGTGGCCGGGTCCCAATAGATGATCTCAGGCACGGTCTGGTTGTTGGCTTCGAGCGCGCGCTGGATGTACGGCGCGAGGAACTGACCCGTAGCGTCATTGAGCATCATGATCACCGTCACTTCAGAGTTCGGGTCAATCAGGTCAACAGCGCCCTTCATGATGCTGCCGCTGCGCTGCCACTCGCGCGTTTCTGTCTGGAAGAGGTAGCGGTTCTCGCCGCCGGGGGCGGTCGCCTCTTCAGTCAGAATCTCCTCGAGGGTGCTCGAACCGGAGAAGTGCAGCACTTTGGCCGGCTGCGTCACCTTCGAGCTCGCCACCGCGAAGTCGTGCGGCGTACCGCACATACAGGCGACGACGCCGACATCACGCACCAACTCCTGCACCAACGCCACGTGGGCGTTAATGTCGCTGCGGTCATCGCGGAAGTGGATGCGCAGCTTGTGCAGCTTGCCGTCAATTAGGAAGCCGCCGCCCGGTTCGCAGACGCCTTGATCAATGCAGTACTGCGCGCCGGTGTTGATCTCGTGTTCAACCAACTTGCCCGACGCCTCATAGGTGTGACCGAACACCTCGTAGCTGCCGGAGCTCGGCGCGACCACGCCGATGTCGATCCAGATGACCTCCTCTTCCTCCATCACCTGTTGTTGCTCTTGCTCGGCTGGAGCGGCCGCAGCGGCCGGTTGTTCCTGTTCTTCGTCGTCGCCACAGGCAGCGAATACCATCGCGACCATGACGACGACGCTGATACAGGCGAGTAGGGCTTTGCCGCCTGGTAACACCATCCACCTTGTTGTCGTCATGGAGATCGCTCCTCCCGTGCGCCGGGGCGCGTCGATTGCGCCGTTTCGACGATCAGCAGCCTGACGTCGGCAGCTTTGGGGCAAGATGGGAATTTCCGCATGGCATGTCAGTAAGCGCCATGACGAAACGCGCCCTGCCGCTGCGTTAGCTTCACCGTCACTCGCAGGGCAGCGACTGAATCGCCCGGCGTGTCCGGGCATGCACCAACGAGGGGACGGCGACCAGATGGAGACCTTCCTCCAGCAGGTGGTGCTTGGCCTGTCAATCGCCAGCGTGATCGCGTTGATTGCGATCGGCATCACCCTGATCTTCGGCCTGACCGGCATCGTCAACTTCGCCCAGGGTGAGATGCTGATGATTGGCGGCTACGCCGTCTGGGCGCTGATCGTGGAGGTCGGTCTGGGCGCCGGATTCGGCTTCTACTTCCTTGGCCTGATGCTCGCAGTCGCAGTCGTGGGCCTGCTCGGCTTTGTACTGGAGCGCGGACTCTTCCGCTTCACACTCAAGGAACCGATAAATGGATTCATTGTTTCAATTGGCCTGATCTTCATCCTTCAGCACGTCGTTGCGGGCATTTGGAACGCCGACGCGGTCGACATTCCCCGGCCGCTCAACGTCGTCTGGGATGTCGGAGATGTCCGAGTTCTCGCCACCCGGGTGTTCGTGATTGGCACCACGCTGGCCCTGTTCGGCGCCACGTTCTACGGGATTCAGCGCACTCGCTGGGGTCGCGCGCTGCGAGCGATCGCCACCGATCGCGAGACCGCCGCCCTGATGGGAATCCCGGTGCGACGTTATGTCATGGGGATATTCATTGTCGGCAGCGCGATTGCGGGGCTCGGCGGCGGCCTCCTGATCTCCTTCTTCCCGGTCTCGCCGTTCGTCGGCGCGAACTTCGTGATTAAGGGGTTCGCCGTGGCGATCATCGGTGGGTTGGGCAACGTGACGGGCGCGGTCATCGCCGCCCTCTTCCTGGGACTGCTTGAGGCGATGAGTCAGGGATACTTTGCGCCCGAATGGACCAACGCCTACGCGTTCGGTCTAATGATCCTGATCCTGCTCGTGCGTCCGCAGGGTCTGCTGCGTGGATCGGCAGCGTAGCCGCCCACGTTGGGCTGTTCACTCGCTGCGGCGCTCAGTGACCAGACAACCCTGGAAGAAGGGAACAGGAGCACGGAATGGCGACAACAATTTCTAAGCAGACGATCAGCGCAGATGGAGCTCGGCAGGTGGTCGAGGCCGCCGTTGCCAAGGCGAACGAGCTTGGCCTTCCGATGTCGATCGTCGTCGTCGACGAATCGGCGCAGCTCAAAGCATTCCTGCGCATGGACGGCGCCATTCTACCCAGCGGGACCGTCGCCCAGGACAAGGCCTACACGGCCGCCGGCTTCGGTCTGCCGACCGACCAGTGGTACGACGTGATCAAGGACGATCCGCCGCTGTTGCACGGGATCACGTCGATTCCACACTTCCTGGGGATCGGCGGCGGCCATCCACTGGTCAGCGACGGCGTGGTCGTCGGCGCGATCGGCGTCAGCGGCGGCAGCTATCAGCAGGACACCGAGGTGTCGCAGGCAGGCGCCGACGCTCTCGGCTAGGGCAGAGGACGGCAAACTCAGTCGCCGCTGGCAGCGTCTGCGCCGAGGTAGAGCTCCCGCATCAGACCCGTCTCACGCATCTCATCGAGCAGCCCCTCGGCTGCGATGGCGCCGGTTTGCATCAGGTATCCGCGCGTCGCAACGGCCAACGCCAGGCTCGCGTTCTGCTCAACCAGCAGGACCGAAGCGCCGAACTGGTCTCGCAACCCAAGGATGATCGCCTCGAGTTCTTTCACGAGCACCGGCGACAGGCCGAGCGACGGCTCGTCCAGCAGCATCAGCGTGGGACGCGCCATTAGCCCACGTGCAATCGCGAGCATCTGTTGCTGTCCGCCGCTCAGATCGCTGCCTTGAGAGTCGAGCCGCTCGCGCAGAATCGGGAAGTATTCCAGAACCCGTTCAAGGTCCGCATTGACGGAGCTGCGGTCGTTCTGCACGTAGGCGCCCAACTCGAGATTGTCACGGACGGTCATGCCCTGAAAGATGCGCCGACCCTCAGGCACCAGGTTGATGCCTGCCTTGGCGGCGCGATCCGCCGTCCAGCCGACCAGGTTGGTTCCCTGGTAGTCGATCCGTCCCCGGGTCGGGCGGATCAAACCGGCAATCGCACTGAGCAACGTCGACTTGCCGGCTCCGTTTGGTCCCAGGATGGCCACAATTTCTCCGGCATCGATGCTGAGCTCAATGCCTCGATGGACCCGCGTGCGACCGTACGCGGTGTGAAGGTCACTAATTTGCAGCAGCGGCAAGATCTTCCCCCAAATACACTTCGAGCACCTTGGGATCGTTGCGAATTTCCTTGGGTGGTCCCTCGGCGATCTTCTGGCCGAAATCCAGCACGACGAGCCGATCGCAGATGTTCATCATCATGTTCATGTCGTGGTCGATGACCGCAACTGTCACCCCGCGCTCGCGGATCGACCCGATGAGCTGACTGAGGTCGGCCGTCTCGTTGTCGTTCAGGCCGGCGGCAGGCTCGTCCGCCATCAGCAACTGCGGGTGTCCGCCGATGGCGATGGCCACGCCGAGACGGCGCAGGTTGCCGAAGCCGAGATTGGTCGCCTTCTCATCGGAAAATTCGGTCAGGCCGACGAATTCGATGATCTCTTCGGCTCTGTTCAGTCCTTTGTATGCCTGATCGCCGCGAACGGATCGCGGCCGGTGCTGACAGGCGATGCCCACGTTGTCGCGCACCGTGAGGTCTTCGAACGCCATCGCCTGCTGGAAGGTGCGAATGATGCCGCGTCCCGCCATCGACTCTGCCGATTTCCCCGTGATGTCCTCGCCCATCCAGGTGACGGAGCCACCCGTTGGTCGATGCACTCCGGCGACCACATTGAACAACGTGGTCTTGCCGGAACCATTAGGGCCGATGATGCCGAGAATCTCGCCGTCGTAGACCTCCAGGTCGACGCCATCGAGTGCGTGAACACCCCCGAACCACTTGCGCAGACCACGGATCTCGAGAATTGCTTCTCTCGCTTCCATGCACGTTCCCCTCTGCTCGCGTTGCGGCGACGCTGTTCGAGTCGAGGACAGAGTAGGTGTTGCGAATGCAATTCTCAATCGCCATAATCCACCTAGGATATCGATTGCCCTGATTGGATCAACTCGATAGTCCCAGGACCCATTCATTGGCAAACGAACCGGTATGGCCGCGCGACTGTTGCCCGGTATATGGCAGGGATCCAACGATGGCACAGGCGACGCAAAACGGCACATCCAACGAACATCAAGTTGATTGGCATGACCGCGCCGGCGCGAACCGGATCCTGTCCCAGATTCCGACTGAAGTCCTGGCTGAGCTGCTCGACAATGCCACGCTGATCTACCTCAAGCGGGGCGACCGGCTCGATCGATGGTTCAGCCGCGGCAGCGTGATCTTCCCGCTGGGTGGTATCCATGGGGGCGTGCTTGAGACCGAGGAGGGCGAGTGCATCCAACCGGTGTTCGTTGGTTCCGAAGGTGTGATCGGCGGCATGCGCGCTCTGCACGGCAAGCCCTTCTTCCTCAGCTTCAAGGTTCGTCTACCAGGCGAGGCGATCGTGGTGCCGGCGACTGTCTTGCGACGCATTGCTGCTCAACAACCTGCGCTGAGGCTGGCGCTGGCGCGCGTCACGGACAACAGCTACCGGCTATCCGCGCTGCACGCGGCCTGCGCTCGCTTCCACTCGCTCAGCACACGCTGTTGCGCCTGGCTCTCGTTGATTCACCACGAGACGGACGACGACATCGTGCCGATCACGCATGAAGAGTTGGCCGAGGTTGTCGGCGCCACGCGGCCCGCCGTCAGCGCGGCGCTCTCCCTGCTGACCCAACAGGGACTTGTCTCCTCGATTCGGCGTGGCGCCATCCGTCTGATCGACCCTGACCAGGTGGCTCGGCACGCATGCGCATGCTGGACGACCGCCGAACCGGTCTCCGTCGAATGGGACGCACGGATCGCGGGATAACCGACACCTGAGTCCGCCTCGCGGCCAATCCGTGCCGAGGGACGCCGCAATCGGTCGTCGATTCGTCCATCCGCCGAATAGAAATCAGTCGGAGCCGCGCAGCCGCGGGTCGAGCAGGTCACGCAGCGTGTCGCCCAGCAGATTGAATGCCAGCACGGTCAGGACGATCGCCAGACCGGGGTAGATCGCCAGGCCGCTCTGACTTGTCAAGAAGCGCTGCGCACCGCTCAGCATGGAGCCCCACGACGGATCCGGCGGCTGAGTCCCCAGACCGAGGAAGCTGAGCCCGGCCTCGGCGATGATCGCGAATCCGATCGCCAGCGAGCCTTGCACGATCACCGGCGCGAGGATATTGGGTGCGATGTGCTGCAGGATGATCCGCCATGTGCTGGCGCCGCTCGATTCCGCGGCGAGCACATACTCCATCTCTTTGACCGAAAGCGTGCTGCCCCGTACGAGCCGGGCCATCCCGGGTATGAAGACGACGCCGATCGCGATCATCACGTTGAAGACCCCCGTGCCCAGCACCGCAATGATGATCAGCGCCAGCAGCAGCGCCGGGAACGCATACAGCGCGTCCATCACCCGCATCATGACTTCGTCTTTCCAGCCGCCCAGGTAGCCCGCCAGCATGCCATAGGGCATCCCAATGCTGACCCCAATCCCGACCGAAATCACGCCGACCAGCAGCGCGGTCTGCGCGCCATGCACGACTCGCGAATATGTGTCGCGCCCCAGGTTGTCAGTGCCCAACCAGTGCGAGCCGGAAGGTCCTGAGAACAACGCGTCAAAGTCGGTGAAGATCGGATCGTGCGTCGCAGCGACTCCGGTGAACACCGCGGCGAACAAGACAATGATGATGATCAATAGGCTCACGACGCCGGCTGGTCGCCGCGAGAATCGGCGCACGAAGTCCCGTTCACGCCCGAACCGACGGCTCCGATCTTCCCAGAGAATGGCTTGGTTACTCATAGCGAATCCGCGGATCGATATAGGCGTACGACACGTCGACGAGCAGATTCGACAGCGCCACGGCAACCGCAAGCATCAACGCCAATGCCTGAACCGTGACCAGCTCACGATTGAAGATCGAATCGATCAACAGCTTGCCGATGCCGGGCAGCGAGAAGACCGACTCGATGATGATCGCTCCGCTGACGATGTTCGAGATCTGCAGGCCGAGGATGGTGATCACCGGGATCATCGCGTTGCGAAAGCCGTGGCGAAACACGACCGTCCACTCGCGTAGCCCCTTGCTGCGAGCCGTGCGAACGTAATCCTGTTGCAGCACTTCAACCATCGACGCACGTGTCTGACGCGCCAGGACCGCAGCTTGCGCGATGCCGATCGCAACCGCAGGCAGCACCGTGCCCGCATGTTCTCCAAAGGATCTTCTCTGAAGCTGGTGAACCCGAGTGCAGGGAACCAACCGAAATCAACGGCGAACACCAGAATCAACACCAAGGCCAACCAGAAGTTGGGAATCGCTGCTCCCACGACGGCGAAGACAGTACCAAAGTAGTCAAAGGGCGTGTTTGGCCGCGATCCCGCCAGTAGACCGACCGGTAAGGTGATCACCACCGCCACGATCAGCGACCGGATGCCCAGTTGGATCGTCACCTCCAATCGGTCGGAGACCAGTGCAGCCACAGAGTCGCCGGACCGGCGACTGTCGCCAAACTCCCCCTGGAAAGCGTGATACATCCAATCGAGGTACTGCACGACCACGGGGCGGTTGAGACCCAACTCCTCGCGCAGCGCCTCGACCAAGTTGAAGTCGGCCTCGGGACCGAGAATCGCCAGCGCCGGTGTCGGCGCCGCCGGACTCGCCCTCGTCGGCTGCGGCGATGACGATGACGATCAGCCCACGGCAGCGCAGGTCCAGCAGCAGCAGGATCAGCCGCAACGGGCTGCTCAGCAGGTCCAACAACAAGAGCAGGCAGAGCAGGCCCAGGCGGAACAGCAAGCGCAGCAACAGGCTGCGGTGCAACAGGCAGAGCAGCAGGCGGCCGTTGAACACAAGCCGGCCGGTGAGGTCACCTGGCCGATGGTCGGCAACATCAGCGGCACCGAGGGCTCGACCGGTACCGGCGGTGGTGATCACCAGGTGCTGTGGCCGGTGTTCGATAACCTCGTCGGCTACAACGCGGACCTGACGCCCACGGCCAGCCGCAGTTTGGCCGAGGTCTGGGAGATTCCCGTCCCGCTCAGTATTATCTTCACGCTCCGGCCAAACGTCCCCTTCCACGACGGCGACACGCTGACCTCAGAATCGGTCAGATTGCACGTTGACCGCGGCAAGAACCTCGAGGGCTCCAACGTCAAGGCCGACCTCGCCGCGGTGGAAACCGTCACGGCGGTTGACGAACTGACCGCCACCTTTGATATGAACGCTCCGTTCTCGCCGTTGCTGCGCGTCCTCGGCGACCGCGCCGGCATGATTACGGCGCCCAGTTCGCACGAGCGGATCAACGTGACCAATAGCCGCGAACGTCCGGTCGGCACCGGAGGCTTCACGTACGTCGATGAGGACCTCGACGGTCCCTATGTGCAGGAGTGGTTCCCCGAGTACTGGAAGCCCAACGCGCCACTGGTCGAGAAGCTGACCTTGCTTCAGGGCGTCGCCGCCGCGCAGGTCACCAATGGTCTCTTGACCGATGAGTTCGACCTCGTGGTGAGCCCGCCCACTGAGGACTTGTCGCGAATCGAGGATGCGGGTAAAGCGCTCAGCATCAAGCCGACCAACTCCAACAGCTTCTTCTACATCAACCCCAACCTGCCGCCCTGGAACAACGAGTACCTGCGTCAGGCGGTCAACCACGCGATCGACCGCGACAAGCTGGTCGAGGTGCTGTACGACGGCCTGCACACACCGAACAGGTCGGGCTGGCTGGGCCCCGCCACCGGCGAATTTCACGATCCTGATGAAGTGCTCGTGCAATACGACCCGGGCAAGGTGCGCGAGTACCTCGAGTTAGCGGGCTATCCCGACGGCCTCGAGTACGACATGAACATCAACGACAGCAGCGTTGCGATCGCCCAGGCAGATTTCATTCAGGCCAGTCTCTCCCAGTTCGGGATCAACATGAACATCGTCGTGCGGCCCAGCCCCGACTACTACATCGAGTGGGTCCAGAAGCAGACCGCCGTGATGATGGCTGGCATGTCGGTCCCTGCTGATGTCTGGCAACAGATGGCCTTTGTCGCCCGCCAGGACGGCCCCTTCGACTTCGCCTTGCCGGAGGCCGACAAGGATGCCGAGCTGCAAGCCGCATTCACGAAGGTCACAGAGGTGTTCGATCCCGAGGAACGCGTCGTGGCTATGCGCGATTTGAACCGGGTGCTTGAGTCGCGGGCTTACCACATCAAGCTGTACTTCAGCGCCTCCGTGATAGCCCACGACCCGGACCTGCAGTTCGAGCACTTTGGCGACGGCAAGCCGCACTTCGGCCAGGCCGACGTGAGCTGGAAGGCCTGACCTAGCGGAGGCGCCGCAAGCGGGGGTCGAACGCGTCGCGCAGCCAGTCGCCCATCAGGTTGCCCGTGAACGAGACGACCATCAGCGCGATGCCCGGCAGCCAGATCATCCACCAGGCCTGGACCATGAAGGTGCGGGCCTCGGTGAGCATCCGGCCTCACGACGCGGTGCCCGGCGGTACGCCGACACCGAGGAAGCTCAGCGCCGCCTCCGCCAGGATCACGATCGCGACCTCCAACGTCATGATGATCACGACCGTGTTGAGCAGGTTGGGGAAGAGGTGCTTGCGCATGATCCAAACACCGCTGGCGCCGACCGCGGGTGCGGCGGTCACGAAGTCGCGTTCGCGCAGCGAGATGACCTCCGCCCGCACCAATCGCGCGTAGGCAGACCAGGTCCAGATCGGCAGGATGATGATCACATTGCGCAGGCTGGGCCCGAAGATGCTGCCCAGCAGCACCGCGAAGAGGATCGACGGCAACGCCAGCTGAATGTCCGTGAGCCGCATCAACAGATTCTCGACGAGGCCGCCGCTCCAGCCGGCGACCAGCCCGATCAGCGTCCCGATCGCGGCCGCGCCGGGAACGACAACCAGCACGACGATGAGCGAGACCTGGTCGCCGTGCAGGATGCGGCTGAGGATGTCCCGGCCCAGGTCGTCGGTGCCCAGCGGGTGGTTCCAACTGCCGCCGTCAAAGACCGGCGGCAGCAGCCGCTCGCCGAGGCTGATGAAGTTGGGATCGGCCGGCGAGAGCACACCGGCGAAGGCGCCGCAGACGATGAACACCACCGCGATGGCGGCGGGAACGGAGAGGCCGGCGTAGCGGCGCCAGTTGCGACGCCGGCGCCGTTCGAAGACCAGCGGGGCGAGGGCTACCGTTGGGTCGCGCCATCAGAGCGATCCTGCCCGGATGCGGGGATCGATGAAGCGGTAGCAGACGTCGACGAGCACATTGGCCAGCGAGATCGACGCCGCCAGCACGATGATCGCCGCCTGCACCATGGGATAGTCGGAGCGCACGATCGCATCGATGATCAGCCGCCCCACGCCGGGCCAGGCGAAGACGACCTCAATGATCACCGAGCAGGCGATCAGCCGGCCCATGCCGATCCCCAGGATGGTGACGACCGGCAGCATCGCGTGCCGCAGCCCGTGCCGCAGGATCACCGTGCGCTCGGGCAGGCCCTTGGCGCGGGCCGTGCGAATGAAGTCCGTGTCCATGACCTCGATCATCCCCGAGCGCGTCAGGCGCATGATCGCTGCCATCTCCAGCACGCCCAGCGAGATCGCCGGCAGCACCAGCGCCCGCCAGCCGACCGCGCCGCCCGTGGGAAACCAGCCCAGGTCCACGGCGAAGAAAAAGATCATCATCAGGCCCAGCCAAAAGCCGGGCGCCGCCTGGCCCACGACAGCCAGCGTGCGCGCCAGCCAGTCCGAAACACGGCCGCGGAGCAGCGCCGCCCGCACCCCCAGGGGGACCGCCGTCACCAGCGCGAATGCGAGCGCCGCCACGCCGAGCTTGAACGTGCTCCAGGCCCGATCGCCGATCGAATCGAGCGTCGAGACGCCGCCACCGACCCATGAATGTCCGAGGTCGCCCTGGATCAGATCGCCCAGGAAGTTCAGATATTGCACGCCGATCGAATCGTTCAGACCGAAGCGTTCCTTGATGCCCTCGAAGTCCTCTCTCGTCGCGTCCGGCCCAGCGAGGAACTGCTCTGGGTTGTGCCCACCAGCCGCGAAACCAGGAAGACGAGACTGACGACGATCAGGACGACCACGACCGCCTGCAGCAGGCGCACGGCGAGGAAGTTCCAGAACTGCATCGGGATACCCGTTGACCGCTGGCTGGCGGCGGCTCCCCTCGCGTCCAGTTGGGCCCTTGCTACGTCGTCAGCACGTCGATCTGGTTGAACGCCGTCTCGTTGGCTACTGCGCGGCGCCGGGCGGCCATTGGCCGCCATCGCGTGAGCCGCGCGCATCTCCACCAGGTAGATGAACTCCGCCTTCTCGTAGCGCCCGACGAGGAGATCCTCCATCGCCGCCGTCCGCTCGTCGATGTCCACGCCCCGCAGCTGGGCTTGGTACGCGTCCTCCAGGTCGTCGTACGTCGCCAGCGCGTATGTGCCGTCCGAGGTGTAAAGCGCGCCGAGATTGTCCTGCTGCTCCGCACCCAGTCCGAAGGGAAAGAGGAACAGGCCCTGCGACTCGAGGCTCCGGGCAACGCCAAAGAACTCACCGGTCGGGAGCCCCCTCAGCTCGACTTTCACGCCCACGGCCACGAAGTCCTGCTGCGCGGCCAGCGCGATCGGCGCGGACGGGCCTGCCCAGTCCGGCGGGTAGTACAACGTCGTCGAAAAGCCGTCCTCATAGCCTGCCTCGGCGAGCAGGGCCTTGGCCAGTTCCGCGTCGTAGGCGTAGGGGCCGATCGCTCTCAGCGCCTCGATTGGAGACGCGAGCATGCCCGGGGACAGTCCATATGAGACGTCTTCCTCGCCGGTCAGCAGGTTGTCGATGATCGTCTGCTTGTTGACCGCGTGGTTCAGAGCCCTCCGCACGCGTTCATCGTGGAAGGGAGAATCCGCGATGTTCAGATTGGGCAGGATGTTGGTGGTGGCCGTGGACGACCATCCCCACTCGACCTTGAACTTCGGGTCGTCCGCGATCGGCGCGACGACGTCCGCCGACAGCAAGTACGCCACGTCGATCTCGCGCGCCTCGATGCCGGCGATGCGGGAGAGCGGCTCCGGACGGACGAGGTTGATCCGTCGCTTGTACGAGGCTGCCGTATACGCATTGAACGCCGGCGTGCGTGACCACGCGTTGTGGTAGTCGTCATTGCGCGTGAAGACGAAGTCGGTGTCCCCGGCGTGGCTGACGAAGCGCATGCAGCCCGTGCCCATCGACGCGGCGTCCACGGCCGCGTCTCCGCGGCTCTCCGTGTCCGCCTTCGACATGACGTAGGGGACGGTCAGGGACGATCCCGCGATCATGGCGTCCGGCCCCGCTGGTCGTGAGCGTCCAGTGCAGTTTGTCGGTTTGCCCATAGCCCGCCCAATGGTGGGCGCCGTGTGGCGTGCGCGCGCTGGCCCAGCCGGCCGGGTGGTCGGACGTCTCGCCGCCCTGGTGGTACTCGGCGAGCCCCCCCGCGCGTACGTGCGAGCAGATGACGGCGGAAGACGTCATCTGCTGGCCGTTGTGGAAGAAGACGTTGTCTTTGACGGTGAGGTTCCAGGTCACCTCATCGGGGTTCTCTCACTGGAGCAGGATCCCCACGGGAGTTTCGGTCTCCGGATCGGATTCCGTGCTGCGGTTGAACAGGCCGTGGCCGGTGGTGCCGTTGGCATGGCTGCCCGAACGAATCAGGTCCAGACCGCCGGCGTCTGAGGGCGTGGCGATGCGCACGGTGGCCTCGGTGTCGATCTCGCCGCTGGCGACGGCCTGCTCTTCCGGTACGGCTACCGCCGCCTGTTCCTGCTCTTCGACGGCCTGGGCCTGCTGTTCGGCCTGCGCCTCAGCTTGTTGCTGAGCCTGTTGTGCTGAGCCTGCGCAGCGGTCTGCTGAGCGTCGTCGTCATCGTCGCCGCAGCCGACCAGAGCCAGGCCGGTCGCCCCAACCCCGGCCCGAGCAGACGCTCGCAAGAGTGCGCGTCTGCTCAGTTGTGAACTTCGCATCCGCT
This sequence comes from Dehalococcoidia bacterium, assembly GCA_965261715.1. Lineage (GTDB taxonomy): Bacteria > Chloroflexota > Dehalococcoidia > Bin125 > Bin125 > Bin125. The sequence continues at coordinate 47,898 of OZ253471.1, read as the reverse complement.
GCCAATAGTTTCGCTCGCTCATACGAGTCTCTTCCCCAAATCGCCAGAATGTGGTGAGCGACTTTCTGGGAACCTACCCCCCACACACACACAATTGTCAAGCGCCGCAGCTCCGTCATACCCAAATCGACTGCGTGCCGCGCCGTCCTAGCACGCATTCCGTTGGGGCAAACGTTCGGGTCGCCCTCTCAGTGATCGGGAATTGGAAGCGAACGCCGTTCACGCCCGCGGGCGACCACAAGGGTCGCCCCTACAAGGACAGCGAGATTCCCGCGGCGGAGCGCGGGAATGACGGAGTTGAGAGCGCGATCTAACCGACCGCAGGCAGTCCTTCGCCGCGGCGGACTTCGTTGATGGTCTCCATCACGCGTTGCTGGAATGGGGCGTACTGGACTTCGAATTCCTCGACCAAACGCGAGTTGTCCATCAGGTAGAGCCCCGAGCCCTCGTGACCGCCCTCGTCCTGGTCGAATGTGATTTCCGCGTCGGGCAAGAACTGGCGCACCGTGTCTGCCAGATCGCCCATGCTCGTCGAATGCCCACCCGAGTTGTAAATCGAGTGCGCGGTCGCCTCGGCCAGCGTCACGCGCACGAACACCTCGGCGATGTCTTCGACGTGTAGCGGCAGTGTCATCGTGTCGCGGTGCGGGAAACTGACCGGCTCGTCGCGCGCCGGCAGCACCTGGCACTGGACGTGGTTCATCGAGCCGCGCACCTTGTCGGGCCCAGTGATGTTGGCCGGCCTGATCCCGGTGATCGCCATGTCATAGGCACGGTTGTACCAGTCGGCCTGGTGCTCGTTGAAGGTCTTCGACACCGCGTAGATGCCGGTGCCAAGCCGAAGATCAGCCTCGGTCACCATGCGGTCGCCATGCAGGCGCTGCGGTCCGTAGACAGCAAGAGAGCTCGCATAGACCACCCGCCGAATATCCAGGATGCGAGCAGCCTCAAAGCAGTTGTCCATGCCCAGGATGTTGATTCGCACCTGCGGATGTGGGTCGCGCTCGGAGGCGCCCAGCACATAGGCGAGATTGATCACGCGGTCCGGCTTCGCCGCGACCAGCGCCTCGACGACGTCATCCATGACGGTGATGTCGCCGTGGGTGATTTCGATCTTGTCGCGCAGAGGATCAAGGACCGGCGCATTGGGATTGATGTCCATGCAGTGGACTTCGTGTCCATGCTCGACCAGCCGACGCATCACCCGAGGACCGATGAATCCGCTACCGCCAAGCACTGCAATACGCATCCTGCACCGACCTTCCACTGATCTGCTGCTTCGTTTTGCGGCAATCTAACACTGCGGACAGCCCGAACTCGAAATGGCCACAGGAACTTAGATCTCTTCGAGCAGTTGCTCAACTTCACCGACAAGAACCGACAAGTGTTCTTCAACGCGGAGCCATACTGCCTCGTCGTTCACGTCTCCATAGGCATGAATCAGGACATTGCGGAAGCTAATGATCCTGCGGTAGTCAGTGATTCGCTCAGCAGTTTGGGGATCGATCTTGGGGAGTTGAGAAATCACCTCGCCGATGATCGCGAATTGCCACTGCACGCCAGCACGCAGTAGCTCGTTCTGCAAGTACTCCGCCAAGGTTCGGCCGGAGACAAAGCGGGTCAGAGCGTTGGCAGCCATCTGCACATCGGTCAGGTACTTCGCCGTTTCACGCTTCATAGAGCGGCGTGCGGGTCTCTTCGACGGCGGCACGGAAGTGGGGATTTCGAAATTCAGAGTCGAAGACCAGGTCGACTGGTCGCTCGAAGAGTTGCTCGAGTTCTTCCTGCAGTTGAAAGAACTCCGTGGTATATCCCACACGAGCTGCAGGTTCGAATGTGACGAGGAAATCAAGGTCGCTGTTCTGGTCGTCAAACCGTTCAGTGGCCCCTGAACCGAATAGGTCGAGACGCCGCACGTGGTGTCGGCGGCATAGTTCGGCGAGTTCTTCTCTGCGCTCAGCGACGAGCGAGTTCATAGCGAATTCTCCGCTTCGAGATACCCGCGACAAGCGCGGGTATGACGGATTGCGGGCATGGCCCCAGCCTAGGCGCCGTTCGCCGACTCCTGCGCCAAGGCTTCGGCGGCGGCGTCCTCGACGATTGTGCCTTTGAAGAAGTTTGGGTTTGAATGCGCGTAGAGGCGGAGCTGATTGGTGAAGGCGAAGTCGCGGAAGTCGTCCGGGCTGAGCACACCGGTCTCGACCGGCTCGTAGGCCTCGGCAACCGCCTCCGACATGTCCGGCACGTCCCAGTGGCCGAGGTCGGTGCTCATGATCGCGCGAATCTTCGCCCCGAACGGATTGATCTTGTCGTTGAAGGCCCAGGCCGTGATTGGGTCGTCCGCCTCGCAGCCGAAGTAGAACGACGGCACGAAACGGTCGTAGAAGTCTTCCGCCCGCTCGATGTTCATCGCAGCGAAGTTGTCCTTGATCGCCGGATCGAGCTCCGGTCCGGTCATTCCCAGCGTCCTGGGCAGATTCTCCAGCTTGCCCTCGGTCAGCTCGCCGCCGTAGCGATTGAACAGGTCGTAGGCGAGCTCGACGTCGATATTGGCCGGGTCGAGCCGTTCGAGGTTGTCGGTGCTGCGCTTCTCCCAGCGCGCGATGATGTCGGCGTAGAGTCGTGCACCGTGCGCCACGCCGCCCTCGAGCAGCGCCACGCGCAGCTCGGGGAAGCGAGTCGTGACGCCGCCCATCAGCAGCGACTTGCAGAGCACCTCGCCGGCGGCGGCGAAGTGACCCATGTGGTTGTACATGTAGTTCGAGATCGAGGCGCGGTCGGAGAAGCCCATGCCGGCCGAGTGCGAGGCGACCGCGAAGCCGAGGTCCAGGCAGCGCTGCCAGAACGGATCGTAATCGTGATCGCTGTCGATTCCGAACGAGTCGAGCCAGGTCACGCGATTCGCCAACTCCGGATACTTCTCGGCGACGGCGGGCACGGGCCGCCTGACGAACGCCGGAATCTGGGCCACTTTGAGGCCCAATGAATGCGCATGCTCGAGCTCGGCCAGTCCCTCTTCGGGAGTGTTCAGCGGAATTACGGCGGCGACGGTCATCCGGTCGGCGAACTCGCCGTACTGCTCAGCCGTGAATTCGTTGAACGCGCGGCAGGCGGCCTGACGCAGCTCGTCGTCATTGATGTGTGGAAAGCCAAGACCGACCGTGGGATAGAGCACCACGAAGTCCATGCCCACTTCGTCCATCCGCTCGTGCAGCAGACGCGGCAGCATCGCCGTCGCGCGGTCCAGGGTGTTCTTGGTCGGCAGCGCCCACCAGGGCGGGACCGTCGGGCGCTCGGCGCGACGCTCATCCCAGCTCATCCGTCCCCAGGCGCGGCTCACACTCGACGTGCGAAAGCGCTCGACCAGTTCCGATCCCCCGACGCTCTTCAGGTTGTCGAAATAGGTCGGCATGAACTCGACGATGTGCGAGTCTCCGTCGATGATCGGATGGTCGAGGCGCGCGCGTATGGCGGCGGAAGGCGATTCGCTGGTGGTGGTCATGGTCGGATCTCCAAAACTGGGGTCAATGTGTCCACGAGGATAGGGAGTTGACCAACGCCGCGTGTTGCCGGCTGTCGAACGGGCCCATATGGCCTTGTTGCGCAACAGCGGTTGGGAATCGCGTCTCAGCCAACGTCCTTGTTTGGGTTGACGAGGTACTTTTCGCCGGTGGCTCGCTTGTTGTAGACCGCGATGTTGTCGAGGTCGAGTGCCTCGGCAAGTGAGATTTCCTTGGCGTAGTGGCTCGCGAACGTGGTCGTCACTTCGTCGGCGACGCGCTGGCGCAGCCGCTCCGCCGCCTCTGGGCCGACCCGCTCGAGGAATGGCGTCAGCAGCCATCCGCCGAGCCCCCAGGCCAGGCCAAAGCTGCGATGCAGCACCGTCGGCGAGGTGTCGAGCCCGCCGTAGATGTAGACCTGCTTGTGCACGTTGGACCCGTAGCGGTTGAAGCCTGGATTCTTCGCCATCGCTGCGGCTTCCATTCCGCTGAGAATCTGGCTGGCGAGACGGCCACCGCCGGTGGCGTCGAATGCGAGCGTGGCGCCGGTCTCAGTCAGCGCCGCGGTCAGATCGTCCTGGAATGACGGGGCGCTGGTATCGCATACGTAGCGCGCGCCGATCGCTTGTAGCAGGTCGACGTGCTCCGGCCTGCGGACGATGTTGACCAGGTCGATGCCCTCATCGATACAGACCTTTTGCAGCATCACGCCAAGATTCGATGCGGCCGCGGTATGGATGAGCGCCGTGTGTCCCTCGAGCCGCATCGTCTCGACCATGCCGAGGACGGTCAGCGGATTGACGAAGCAGGACGCGCCCTGCTCCGGAGTCGTGCCCTCGCGCAGCACGAGACATTGAGCAACGTTGACAACACGGAACTGCGTGTACATCTCGCGAGCCAGCAAGGCCACCGTCTTGCCCAGCAGCGCCTGGGCGGCGTCGCCTGAGCCGGCCTCGACGACAACGCCCGCGCCCTCGTTGCCGACCGCCATGGACTGATCAAACCGGTCGGCCAGTGACGGCAGCAACTGCGGCGGAATCGGCGCCGTCACCACAGGATTGGCGGCCGTGCCCGACGCCTGAGCCTGGCTCATGTCGGCCGGGCCAAGCAGCAATCCCAGGTCGGACGGGTTGATCGGGGCGGCCTCGACACGCACCACGACCTCGTCGGGGCCGGGCGCTTGCGTTTCAATCTCGGCGAGAGAGAGTTGGAGCTGACCATCGCTGGTGATCGTGGAGTGAATTTGCCGTGGCATAGAGGATCCCTCGTTCTTCTCAACCGCACAGAGTGTCGGTCGGACATCGCAGGTCAGCGTATCCGACCAAGGCCTGCTCACCTTGCCGATCGCCAGACCACCACTTGATCGTCATTCCCGCGCTCCGCCGCGGGAATCTCGCCGAGTTCTGCACGGACGCTCCTTTGAGAGGAAGCACACCCGCTTCCTATCGCTCAGCCAGCACTCGCCATCCGTGCTCGCCATCCGTGCTGCTCGCAGCGAGATACCCGCGGCAAGCGCGGGTATGACGGAGCGAAATGAACAGACCGTAGCGCGCTACTCCGGTTTGTGAGCGTGAAGAAAGTACATCGGCGTAAAGATGCCGAGCCGGCCAGCCTCGGCCATTCCAGCTGCGCAGAGGGTTAACTTCTGCGAGACATTGACCGATCCTTGCGGCACGATGCGGAGCGCCTCGAGTGCTTGCAGGATGTTGGTGGTCAGCTCGCGACCGACCCTGGTACTGCGAAAACTGGCGAAGGACATTCCTGAACCGACCAACGGTTGATACCAGATGATTGAGGGACCTGGTTGTTCAGTCAGATCTCGTGTTTCCAGTATCTCGAAACCGACTGTTCGCAGTGCGTCATCAACGGTCTGGTAATCGTCGATATCGAGCAGGCTGCCTCCTAACTGAATATCGGCCTTGAGCCTGAGATGGCGGTTGTTACTCGGGTCGAAGCGTTCCGTCATGCAGTACTCGTAGACGCCAAAACAGGCGCCCGGCTTGGGCACGCGAAACACCTCGCTATAGACGCTGACTTTGTCCGGCGCATGGCAGGTTGCTTCGATGTCGTAAGCGGCGTCGAACGAACTGTCGGGAGCATCAATGTGCAGGAAGTCGCAGTGTAGGAACTCGGCCAGATGAGACAGGCCGGCTTCTCGGGTGAGCGTTCGCGCGCTCGATTTGATGGGCATTGGTATTAATGCCGACGATCTTGAGGCCGGAAAAGCGAGCAATTTCGATCAGCGGTCCACCCACGCCGCAACCGATGTCAGCGACGATCATCCCTGGCTTGAGCCCCAGCTTGTGTGCGAGAACGTGTTCGTGTCAGGCAAGAGAAGCCTTGAAGCTCTCCCCTGGGACGCGGGGGGCAAAGTGAAAGGACTTGCCCCATCCAAACTCATAGAAATCGGTCACCAGGTCGTAATAGAGTTCGGCAAGCTTCCTGGATTCGTTTCGTTGGGTCTCAAGGTCGCCGTCCTTCGCTTCCTTGAAGCCATGTTCATATTCGCGCACGGACGGAGCGACACCGTCGGTTCCTTGCTTGTCCTTTAGAACATCAGAGAGCTTGACCGACATCGAAGCGTTCCCAGACTGGCATCTCGCAGGTGTAGCTTCCGTGAGGTTAAATGAAGACCAGTATGCTGTCGAACCGGTGCGCTCCCACTCCTTCCGGAAGTGTCTTCATCCAGGAGACCCTGCAGCAGACGGAAACACGGCCTAGCATGCGGCTATGCCAGCCCTTGCCGCGAGCGTGTCTTGGATGTTTCAGGAAGCGGCGTTGCTGGATCGGTTTGCGCTCGCTGCGGCGGCAGGCTTCCGCGCAGTCGAAATTCAGGCCCCGTACTCGGAGCCGGCGCCTCGGCTAGCGGAACGGATACGCGCTGCGGAGCTGAAGGCAGTCTTGCTCAATACCCCCGTCGCACTGGCCGCCGTTCCGGGCGAAGAGCGGGCGTTCAGGGCGGGGTTGGAGACAGCGCTCGAGTACGCGGTCGAGCTGGACTGCGAACAGATCCACTGTCTGGCCGGGCGCACCGACGACCCCGCAGCCAACTCCACAGCCGAACGGACCTTTGTAGACAACGTGCGCTGGGCCGCCGACAAGGCAGCGGCGCCAGGTGTCCGGATCATGCTGGAGCCGCTCAACACGGTCGACAACCCCGACTACTTCCTGACCAGCAGCACACAGGCACGGCGCATCATCGACCAGGTCGGGCGCCCGAATGTGCGCCTGCAATACGACTGCTACCACATGCAGATCATGGAGGGCAATCTGGCAGACACAATTGCTGCTCAGTTCGACATGATCGGCCACGTGCAGATCAGCGGCGTACCGGGTCGCTATGAGCCGGATGCGCGCCAGGAGATCAACTACCCGTTCATCCTGTCGCTGTTTGACGAGTTGGGCTTCGACGGTTGGGTCGGTTGCGAGTACCGGCCGCGCGCCGGAACGCTGGCGGGCCTGGATTGGGCGCGGTCCTACGGTATATCCAACCAGACAGCGCCAGAGGACGAAGGAACATAGCTATGACAGACGCGACGACGATCAGGGTGGCGATAGTGACGGGTGCGGGGACCGGCGTGGGCCGCGCGTCTGCTCTAGCGCTGCTGCGCGAAGGTTGGACGGTGGTGCTGACGGGCAGACGGATGGAACGCCTGCAAGAGACCCAACAGATGGCCGGCGACGATGTAGAGCGGGCGCTCGCCGTCACCACCGACGTGAGCGACGCCGACTCGGTGGCGGCGCTGTTCGCGCGAGTGCGGGAAGCGTACGGTCGGCTGGACCTCGTATTCAACAACGCGGGCGGCGGCGCACCGCCGGCGCTGCTCGAGGACCTGACACTGGAGCAATGGCAACGGGTCGTCGATCTCAACCTGACCGGGTCGTTTCTCTGCACGCAGGAGGCGTTCCGGATCATGAAGGACCAGGACCCGCGCGGCGGACGGATCATCAACAACGGCTCAATCTCTGCCGACCGACCGCGGCCCAACTCCGCTCCCTACACCGCGACCAAGCATGCGCTCACGGGGCTGACCAAGGCGACGGCGCTCGATGGTCGCAAGTACGACATCGCCTGCGGGCAGATCGACATCGGCAACGCGTTGACCGAGATGACGGCGGGGATGGGTCGGGGTGTACCCCAGCCAAGCGGCGAGCGCATGCCAGAGCCCACATTCGACGTCGAGCACGTAGCAGACGCCATCGTCTACATGGCAGGCCTGCCGCTCGACGCCAACGTACCCTTCATCACGGTGATGGCCACAAAGATGCCACTCTTCGGCCGCGGTTAGCAGAGGCGTTTGGGGCGGAAACTTGCAAAGACTTGCAATGTGAACGGGCCTTAGCGAGCCACCTTCACTTCCAGGCGAACACCCTCGTGCTGCTGAATGCAGCTGATGACCTCGAAAAAATTGCGGGCCTGCGGATTGCCCATCGGTCCGAACATGCGCATGAGGCTTTTGGGTGACTTGTCCGTACGTAAGCCAAGCTCATCGAAGCCGATCGTGGCATTGATGTAGTCGCGAAGTACGATCTTGCCCGTCTCGACATCTCCGGCGAGCAAGCAGGCAATCCCGTCTTCCAGCAAGGCTTGACGAAACACGGGGTCGTGCTGAGCGCGGGCCTGGACCGTCTCCTTGAAGTCACGAGTTAGCGCCATGGTTCACCCCTCCTGCTGCTTGCGGCGTTTGTAGTCTTGCCAAATTTCCTTGGCATACTCGATGTCCCGTTGCTGTCGCGCTTTGCTCCCTCCGCCAAGCAGGTTTCAGACTCAGTGCTAGTCGCCTGTTGGCGCCGCTTCTTGCCAGCGGAGTACGGGGCGGCGGGCCGCGGCGGTCTCGTCGAGCCGACCGATGGGGGCGGTCCAGGGTGCGCCGTGCAGCATGTCGGGGTCTTGCTCTGCTTCCTCAGCGATCGCGATCAGTGCTTCGGCGAGCGCCTCGATTGCCTCAGGCGGTTCCGTCTCCGTCGGCTCGATCATCAGCGCCTCCTCGACGATCAGCGGGAAATAGACCGTCGGTGGGTGGAAGCCATGATCGATCAGGCGCTTGGCGATGTCGTAGGTTCGGACTCCGTGCTCGCGACGCTGGCGCGAACCTGAGAAGACGACCTCGTGCAGAACGGGGCGGTCGTAGGGCAGGTCGTAGTGACCGTGCAGCAGCACGCGTAGGTAGTTGGCGTTCAGCACAGCCTGACCGGAGACCGCTCGCAGACCGTCGAGACCCAGCGCCCGCATGTAGGCATACGCGCGGAGCAGCACACCGACGTTGCCGTGGAACTGTTGCAACCGGCCGATGCTGCGCTCGGGCGCGACCAGTCGCACGAAGCCGTCCTCGGCCTCCTCCAGGACCGGCGTTGGCAGGTAGGGCGCTAGCTCCTCTGTGCAACAAACCGGTCCTGCGCCGGGACCGCCGCCGCCATGCGGCGTGCTGAAGCTCTTGTGCAGGTTTAGGTGCGCGACATCGAACCCCAGGTCGCCATAGCGGATGCGACCCATGATCGCGTTCAGGTTGGCGCCGTCGGCATACAGGTACGCGCCTGCCTCATGGATCAACTGTGCGACCTCTTCGATCCCCCGCTCCCACAATCCCAGCGTGTTCGGCACGGTGACCATGACCGCTGCGACCGTCTCGTCCAGTTCGCGTTCAATCGTGGCGCGTTCGAGTGAGCCGTCCTCAGCAGTCGGGAGATGTGTGACCGTGTAGCCGGCCATGGCAGCGGTCGCCGGATTGGTGCCGTGCGCCGAGTCGGGCACCAGGATGCGGCGTCGCTGCTCGAGCTCTCCCCGATCCTCGAGCGCGCTGGTGATCATCAGCACGCCGGCCAGCTCTCCCTGAGCCCCAGCAGCGGGCGCGAGGCTGACTTCCGGCAGGCCCGTGATCTCGGCCAGCCCGCGACGCAGCTCCATCAACGTGCGCAGCGTGCCTTGCGCTTCTTCCTCTGGGGACTGCGGGTGCGCCTCGGCGAATCCCGGCAGGGACGCGATCAGGTCGTTCACCTTCGGGTTGTACTTCATCGTGCAGGAGCCGAGCGGATACGTGCCCGAATCGATGCCGTAGTTCCGAGCCGAGAGCGCCGTGTAGTAACGCACCAACTCCCCTTGGCTCATCTCGGGCAACAGCAACGTGTCGCGCAGCAGGTGGGAGTCCGGCAGCGGTGTCTCGTCTCCGCTCCACGAGGGCACATCCACGGCCCGCCGCCCAGGCGCGCCGCGGTCGAAGCTGAGGCGTGCGCCGAAGTCCTCGCTGTTGGGTCGGGGCGCGCTCACGACTCGCCCCCGATTGCAGCCAGCGCCGCGACGAGCGCGTCGACGTGCGCATCGGGCGTGGCCTCGGTCACAGCAAAGAGCAGCGCATCGCGCGCCTCGGGCTCCGGTCGATCCGAGACGTCAAGGCCGGCGGTAATGCCTCGTTCCGCGAGCCGAGCGGCAATCTCAGCCGCTGGCACAGGACCGCGCACGAGAAACTCCTGGAACCACGGCCCACGCTCAGGGATCTCGTAATCGGGAAGGCCGGCGATACGTCGCGCCGCGTCGTGGGCTCGTTGGTAGCAGAGCTCCGCCGATTCTCGCAGCCCACGTGGACCCAGCGCCTGCATGGTGATCGTGAAGGCGAGCGCAATCAGTGCCTGGGCGGTCGAGACATTGGACGTCGCTCGTTCGCGCCGGATGAACTGCTCCCGCGTCTGCAGCGTGAGTACATAGCCGGTGCGCGGCTCGCCGTCCCCGTGTTCGGGCGCGTGCAGCTCCCTGGTACGGCCGACGATCCGGCCCGGCATCTGTCGTAAGTACGGCAGGCCGGCCGCAAACAGCCCCAGCGATGGCCCGCCGAAGGCTGGCGTTCCCGCCAGATCACGGCCTTCGCCGGTGACGATGTCAGCGCCGGCATCGCCAGGCGCCTTCAACAGTCCTAACGCGAATGGATCAGCGACTGTGACCAACAGCGCGCCATGGTCGTGGGCCACGTTCGCGAGCGGTTCGAGATCGGCAATCGTTCCCAGGAAGTCCGGTTGCTGGACGACGAGGCAGGCGTGTTCGTCGCTCACCGCGTCCACCGACGTCACGGAGTCGACACGCAAACCAGCGCCTCGGGCGTAGGTTGACACCACATCTGCCGTGCCGGGGTGAATGGGCTCGAGCAGGGCGAGCGCCTGGCGCTTCGTGAACCGCACAGCCAGCAGACAGGCTTCAGCCGTCGCGCTGGCGACGTCATACAGACCAACATTCGCCACATCCATACCGGTCAGCTCGCAAACCACCGACTGGAACTCGAACCCGGATTGCAGCGTGCCCTGGCTGATCTCGGGCTGGTACGGCGTGTATGCGGTCACGAACTCGGAGCGACTGGCGAGGTGAGATGCGACGGCCGGAATCGAGCGACGGTATGCCCCCGCGCCAAGGAAGCTCGGACGAGATGGCGCTGCGTTCTCGGACGCCCGCTCTGTCAGCAGCGCGATGATTTCGGACTCGGTGAGGGCGGGAGGAAGGTCGATCGCCGGATCGCGCAAGTCCGCGGGCAGGTCGGCGAACAGCGCGTCGAGATCGGCGACGCCGACGCGCTCCAGCATCCGCGCTCGATCGGCCTGGGTAGCTGGAATATAGGGATGCGGCGACCCCCCAAGCGACGACCCCTCAAACAACGAGGATGTCATCGCTAGTCCTCCGGGAGCTGCTCGCGATACGCGGGGGCATCGAGCAGGTTGTCCAGCTCCGTCGCGTCCGAGATGCGCACACGGACGATCCAGCCCTCGTCGAACGGAGATTCGTTGACCAGTTCCGGACGCTCCTCGAGCTCTGCATTGACGGCGATCAACTCCCCGGTGACGGGGGCAATCAACTCGGCGACGGTCTTGGCCGACTCAATCTCGCCGAACGGCTCACCGGCGGTCAGCGCGGTTCCTTCGGCGGGTAGTTCGAGGTAGACCACGTCTCCCAACTGCTCCTGCGCGAATTCAGTGACGCCGATGGTCACCTCACTTGGACTGTCGTCGTCACGGCGCAGCCACTCGTGGTCGGAGGTGTAGAGCAGGTTCTCGGGTGTTTGGTATTCCATCGTCATCAGTCCTTTGGTGTTCGATAAAACGGGCGGCGGACAACCTCGACCGGGAGCGCGCGCCCGCGCACATCAACCTCAAGCATCGTGCCTCGCTTGGCAAGGCGCATCGGCAGATAGGCCATGCCGATGCCGATGCGCAGGCTCGGACTGTGGCCTCCACTCGTTAAGCGCGCCACAACTTCCAAGCCGCCTGGTTCACGCACCTCGTAGCCCGCCCTGATCACCCCACGCTCGCGAGCCGCCAGATGCGCCAACCGACGTGTTCGGGGACGAGCCTGTGCCTCAACGAGCGCCGCGCGACCGGTGAAGCGGGCGCCGTCGTCGAGGCTCACAGCGAAGCCGAGGCCGGCCTCGTAGGGATGCGTGGTCTGATCGATGTCGTTGCCGTGCAGCGGCAGCGCCGCCTCCAACCGCAGCGTGTCGCGCGCGCCCAACCCCGCTGGCATTGCGCCACCCTCTATGAAGGCGTCCCACAACTCCTCGGCACGATCGGCGCCCACGATGCACTCGCCACCGTCCTCGCCGGTGTAGCCCGTCCGGGCCATGAGGACTCGCGTGCCCTGCCAGTCCAGCTCCGCACAGTCACGAGGTTCCATCGCTGCAACGGCATCGCCGAGGACGTTGCCTAGCAATGCCATCGCATCCGGACCCTGAACCGCTAGCAGCACGGTTTCCGGCGTGACCTCGCTGGCCATGTCCCCGGCGACTTCGCGCAGCCGCTCAAAGTCCTGTTGGGCGTTGGCGGCGTTGTGAATGACCAACCAGCGATCCTCAGGCAGGTGGTAGATGAAGACATCGTCCTCGATCCCGCCGGCTTCGTCATTGCAGTAGAGCGAGTAGTGAGCCTTGCCCACTGGCAGGGCTGTTACGTCGAAGGTCGTCACTGATCGCAGCAACTCAGCGGCCTGTGGACCCTGAACCCAGGCTCGCGCCAGATGCGAGACGTCAAAGACTCCGACGCGCTCGCGCACGGCGCGGTGCTCGGCGACGATGCCCTCGTACTGGAGTGGCATCTCCCAGCCGGCAAAGGGCGCGAATCGTGCGCCAAGCGCCTGATGTCGCTCGCGCAGGATCAAATGGGTCAGCGCGCCGGGGCTGCTGTGGTCCGTCATCGCACCCACTGTACCTATTGATTGTTGTCCTCGGCGAACGTCCGGATTGAAGGCTTGTTTCCCTCTTTGCCCAATTGTCAACCCTTCTTTGAGAGCTCGTTCCACCACATCGCACATCGCCTATGGAACGAACTGCTCCACTTGTCGAGAGTTCCGATGTGACAGCACGTACGCGGAGGCATGGGAAAATGACCTACGCGTTTGTTCTCAAGTGGGAACAGCGAGTAGGGCGCTCAGAGCGACATCGATACCAAGGGGCAGGGCGGATGAACCTGAGACTGAAGTCAATCGTTGCCGTTGTCTGCGTGGTGCTGATTGCACTGGCGTTGGCTGGATGCTCTGACGAGATCCCGTCAGCACCGGAGCCGGAAACTACATCCACTCCTTCGACAGCGTCAGAGACAACCAGCCAGGAGTCGGAATCGACCGCCGAGGCCGAGGAACAATCTGTCACCTCCGAGCCGGATCAAGCCGAGGCTGATGCATCCGAGCCCGAGGAACAGGCAGCCGTTGAGGAGCCAGAGCCTGAGGACACGCCCGAAGAGGAAGAGGACACTGAGGAAGCCGCACCAGCACCCGAGCCCTGGATATCCGACGCTCCGTTGCCCTTCGATCCCACGGTGGTCCGTGGCACGCTCAGCAATGGCCTGACCTACTACATCAAGCACAACGAGGAACCTCGCGACCGAGCGCAATTGTCGCTCGTGGTGAGGGCGGGTTCCCTACTCGAGGAAGCGGAGCAGCGCGGGCTGGCCCATTTCGTCGAGCACATGGCCTTCAACGGGACCGAGCGCTTTGCCAAGCAGGAGATCGTCGACTACATCGAGTCGATCGGCAGCAGCTTCGGGGCCGACCTGAATGCCGGAACCAGTTACGACTACACCGTGTACTGGCTCGAGTTTCCGACCGACGATCCCGAGATCCTCGAGACCGCGTTCCAGATCCTCAGCGACTGGGCCTTCGCGATCAGCTTTGAGCCGGAGGAGGTGGAGCTGGAGCGCGGTGTGGTGCTGGAGGAGTGGCGTCTCTACCAGGGCTTCGGATCGCGCTTCCAGACCAATCTCTACCCGCTGCTCTTCGGCGACTCCCGCTACGCCGAACGCGACCCGATTGGCCTGACCGAAATCCTCGAAACGGCGCCCGTCGAGCAACTGCGGGCGTACTACGAGCGCTGGTACCGGCCTGACCTGATGGCGATCGTCGCCGTTGGTCAGTTCGATCTGGAAGAAATTGAATCCAAGATCACCCAGCACTTCGCCCCTCCGCCCGAGGGCGACGCGTATCAGGATCGCGCCGCCGTCGCCGATCCGACCGAGAAGCCGAGCTTCGGCGTCCCCGACAACGACGCTCCGATCGTCGATGTGTTCACCGATCCCGAAGCGCCCGTCACGCAGGTGACACTGGTCCGCAAAATTGCTCCCGATACCGGCCAGGACCTGGCGACCTTCCGCCGCAGCGCAGTCGAACAGCTCGCGTTCATGATGCTCAACGCGCGACTGTTTGAGCGCGGGCAGGAGGCCGACCCGCCCTGGTTGTACTCCGGGGCCGGAGGCGGAACGTTCGTTGAACCGACCGACATCCAGACCTTCACGATCGTCACCGAGCAGGATGGCGTTGAGCTTGGATTCGCCGCATTGCTTGAGGAAATGCAACGCGCCAGCCAGCATGGTTTCACCGCCACCGAACTGAATCGGGAGATTGAAAACCTGTTCAGCTCGGTCGAGAGCGCCTACAAGCAGCGCGATCAACTCGAGTCGGCAAGGCTCGCTGGAGAGCTGCGGGACCACTTCCTCGGCGGACCGCCGGTCGCCGGCATTGAAGCCGAGTGGGAGCTGTACCAACAGCTGCTGCCACAGGTCACCTTGACCGAGATCGATGGGGTCGCCGCTGCCTGGACCGAGTCCCACAACGCGGTGCTCCTGGTGCTTGGTCCCGAGGGCATCGATCCCAACGAAGACGGAGCACTCGCGGCCGCGCTACAGACGCAACTCAACGGCGCGAACGCGCTGGTGGTCGAGCCGTATGCGGACGATTTTGACGATGTCCCGCTGTTAGCCGTCATACCGACTGCTGGCAGCATCGTCGAAGAAGTGCAAATCGAGTCGATTGATGCGGTGCAGTGGACGCTCTCGAACGGCATCACCGTGATCGCCAAGCAGACCGACTTCAAGAACGACGAAGTGCAATTCAGCGCCTACAGCCCAGGCGGTCACTCGCTAGTCGCGGATGAAGACTTCGTCTCGGCCCAGCACGCCCCCGCGCTGGTCGACGGCAGTGGCGTCGGTCCACACGACCGCGTCACCGTGGACAAGCTGCTCGCTGGCAAGCGGGTTTCGGTCTCCCCATACATCAGCGACCTGTTTGAAGGACTCAACGGCAACGCGTCTCCCGAAGACATGGAGAGCCTCTTCCAACTGATCACGCTGTTTGCCACCGAGGCGCGGATCGATCCCGACTATTTCTCGACGTATGAGGCGCGGCTGCGCACGTCCGCCGAGCTGCGACCGAGCCAGCCCGACGCCGTGCTCTACGACCGAGCGAACACGCTGCTCAGCCAGGGTCACCATCGCCGCCGACCGCTATCGCTCGAAGTAATAGACGATCTAAACCTCGAACGCGCCGAGGCCGTCTACGCCGATCGCTTCGCCGACCTGGGCGACGCCACGTTCGTCTTCGTCGGCGCCTTCGACTGGGACGAGCTGCGCTCGTTGACCACTACCTACCTCGCCAGCCTGCCGACCTCCGGCCGCGTCGAGCAATGGCGGGACGTCGAGGTCGACCCACCGGATGGAATCGTGGACGAGGTCGTCTACAGCGGCATCGAACCACGAAGCCAAACCGTTTGGGTCTTCGCCGGCGACGCGGAATGGAACCGCGACGACGTGCTGGTGCTTGAAGTGGCGGGCGAGATGCTTACCACGCGTCTGCGCGAGCGGGTGCGGGAAGCGCTGGGCGGCAGCTACTACATCCAGGTCAGCGCCCGCGCCAGGCGGCTGCCCGATCAGGAGTACCAGGTCGCCATCATCTACGGCAGCGATCCTGACCGCGTCGACGAGCTCGTAGGTGAAGTGGCCATCGAAATCGACTGGCTGAAGGACGGTGGCGAACAGAGCTATCTGGACACCGTCAAGGAGCAGCTGCGGACGTCTCGCGAGGAACAGGTACGCGACAACGGTTTCTGGCTCAGTCAGATCCTGACCACAACGCAGCTAGGCGAATCGCTCGCGAAAATCAACGACTTCGATGACCGGCTGGAAGCGCTCAGCCTGGAACAGGTCGCGGCTGCGGCCCAGCGATACCTGCCCATCGACCGCTTCGTGCGCGTCGTGCTGCTGCCTGAGACCGAATAGCGTTGACGAGAGTCACGACAGCGAGATTCCCAGGCTCCTAGACTGCGCCCACGAATCGAGCGGCAGACGTAGCCGCATGTTCAGGGAGCGGCGAGATGTTCATCGGCTACTTCACCGAGCGGCCCTATCAGGATCCGAACTCCGGCTACTTCGGAGCTGCCGGACGCGATATCCAGGACCTCGATCTCAGCAACGGCGCCTATGACCCTCGGATCGGCGCGGAGCTCTACAACCGCTATCTGGACGAGAAGATCTACGCGGAGGAAATGGGCTTCGACGGCTTGATGCTGAACGAGCACCATTCCACGCCGTTCTGCATGGGCGGCGTGATGAACGTCGAGGCTGCGATCCTGGCCCGGATCACCAGTCGGGCCAAGATCGTCCTGCTCGGCAACGTCCTGCCGATCTGGGACGACCCGCTCTGGTTGGCCGAGGAGTTGGCCGAGATCGACATGATCTCCCGTGGCCGGCTGGTCAGCGGCTGGGTGCGCGGCACCGGACGGGAGAGCGTCGCCCACAACGCGGCCTCGCCCTTCAACTGGGAGCGCTACCAGGAAGCGCACGATTTCATCGTCAAGGCCTGGACAACCCCGGGCCCGTTCCGCTGGGAAGGCGAGCACTACCAGTACCGCTACGTCAATCCGTGGGCGCGCCCATACTCGGATCCGCATCCTCCAATCTGGATTCCGGGCGTGATGAGTCGTAACACCGTCAAATGGGCGGCCGAGCGTCGCTACCCCTACGTCATGCTGGCGACCGATATCGGGCCAACCAAAGAGTCCTTCGAGTACTACCGCAACTGTGCCCGCGAAGCCGGCTACGAGGCCGGCACGCAGCACACCGCCTATCTATTCAAGGTGCACGTCGACGAGACGGACGAACTGGCCGAGGACACCGCCCGCAAGTTCCTCCAGGGTCCCAGCAACCCGTTCCTCGAGGGCAACCAGGGCACGGTCCGGCCGTTCCTCCAGTCCCTGCCGGGGCTAACCTCGCGCACCGATGTTCTTCCCACATCTCAGATTCGTTCGATCGCGGCGTCTCGGGGACGGGTCGAGCGCCACCGTGCGGTCTCGGGCGTCTCAGAACCGGCCGAACCACGCGACTATCGAGGCACTTTCCAGGAGCAGGTCGACAAGCTCAGCATCATCTGCGGCACTCCGACGACGGTGCTGCCCAAGATCCGCCACGTGCTGGAAGAGCTTCGCCCGGGAGCGATCATCTTCTGGGACGGCGACGGCTCAATGGACCACGACGACGCCATGCGCAGTCTCCGCCTGATGGGCGAGGAAGTCCTGCCCGCCGTCCGCGAGATGGGCTCAGAGCTCGCGCTGGACGGTCCGTTCGACGTCAATCCGGCTACTAACGAACGAGTGGCGCCAGCCGATTGACTCTGAACACTCCGCAGCAGCGAGCGCTCACGCCGACGCAGCCGCTTTCGCCTTCTCTCGCAAAGCCTGACGGGCGGCCTTGGCCTCGCGACGAGCAAGAGCTCGTTTGATGTACGGGATGATGTCGGGCGTCTTACACCCGGTTTCTCCGTGATCTACCTGCACCGGGCCAATGCGCTGGGCGGTCGCAAACACCGAGCGTCGTAAGTTGCCATCGCGCAGGCCGATCGCAATCAGCGCGCCGTTCATCTCATGGCGGACCCGATTCGGCCTCTCAGCGATCTCATCGCGGATCTGTCCCACCAGATCACGCAACTCGTCGGCGGACCATACCTCGGGTTGTTCAGCAGTACAGGCCACGATGAACCAGCCGACCGACGCCGGCCATTCCTCCGACAAGTCCCTGAGTTCGGCGCTGAGCGGTCGAGCAATGGCCGATCGCGACACCAGGCTGCCCAGCTCGTCGGCCAGGATGTAGTTGTCGACATCACGCAGCCAGGCGCGCGCCAGGCTCAGGGTCATCGCCGACGGATCGGCGATGCGCAACGCCAGCACCTGCGCATCGTGATTGCCGCTGCTCCACAGCTCGGTCGCCAACGCGTGCTCCCCGCGCAGCGGCTTGCCAATCCGGCCCAGTTCCTTGTAGCTCGCCCCATACATCGGTTCGGCCGCGCCATGTCGCGCGTACACCTTGCGATTCTGTGCGGTCCCGGCAGCTTCAAGCTCGGCCAGGACCTCCTGCAGGGTGGCCATGTGCTCTCGCCTTCCGTTCGCCGACATTCGAGCCGCCGCTAACTGTTTGCCTCTGCGGTCCCAGGGGACCAGCCGTAAATCTGCTGCAGCGTTCCGCCCATCAGCGCCGACCGTTCAGCATCCGAGAGGCTGTCGGTCACTCGGAACGCCTCCACGCCTTGCTCATAGTTCAGCAGATTGACCGCTCGCGTCCAGTCGGTGCCCCACATGCAGCGCTCGAACCCAAACGCCTCGAACAGCTTGCCCAGCGGCTCCCAGATGTCCGGATAGGGGAACGGCTCATGCGCGAGCGTGCAGGCGCCTGAGATCTTGATCGCCACATGGTCAAACTGCGCCAGCGACAGCACGTTGTCGATGTCAGCCCACGGTTCCGCCGGCGCCGGCGGCTCAAACGGCTGAGCCAGACCTACGTGGTCAACGACCAACTGAGTATTCGGATGCCGGCGGGCGAGCTCCCGAAAGATCGGCACCTTGCCCGAGCACAGCACGTTGATCGGCACACCCGCCTTCGCGCCCGCCTCCAGGACGAGATCGAGTCCGGGATCGTCGGCCGCAAGCTCCTCAAAGCTGAGCATGATCCGAGCGCCAACCACGCCCGGCTGCGCGGTCCACTCCTCGATTTCCGCCGCAACCGTCGGAGACAGCGGATCAAACGGCTTGATGATGCCGAAGCGACCGGGATGCTTCTCCTGGACGGACAACACGTAGGTAGGGTCATAGCCGTAAATCGTGAAGGGTGAGATCAGCAGCGCCCCGTCAACGCCGACCGCATCCATCGCGGCGACCATGTCGTCACCGGTGACCTCGTCAGGCCCGGTCAGGAATGATGTCCAGGGATTCTCCGGGGTATTGCGCTCATAGGCATGGACCTGGCAATCGATGGTGGGTGTGTTAGAAGGCATGTCTGCTCCGCCTCAATTGATCATGGACACGAGCCGCCACTCGGGGGCTGCCCGTTCGGAGTCTAGGAGAGTGAAGCGACACCGCGGCGCTCTCGATTCCGCAGGTCGTCGGCGACGCAACACGCTGAAGGCCGTACGAGTCAAGATTTTGGCAAGCCTGCGAGACAATGATATCGTTGGGTCAATGATTCCTGACTTCAACCGCAGCGGACTCCTGCCCGTCGGGATTCACTGGAGCACTTTGGACGAGATTCGAGAACGATTCGGAATGACGCCGCGAAGACAAGAACTGTTGAGTGGGTTGAGAACCGCACTGGAACATCTGAAGGTTGCCGGATGCCGGACTGTGTATCTCAATGGGAGCTTCGTCACTGGCAAACGAATCCCCGGCGACTTTGACGCCTGTTGGAAAGAGGAGGGAGTTAACCCCGATTTGCTCGATCCGGTGCTGCTGATCTTCGACGACAGTCGGTCGGCGCAGAAACGCAAGTACGCGGGCGAATAGTTTCCGGCTACATCAATAGCAGATGGAGATGGCGCCTCGTTCCTCGAGTTCTTTCAGACCGACAGAGAGACCGGGGAGCGCAAGGGCATCGTCGCGATCGATCTAGGAGGAATGACGTGATCAAGAATGAGCGTCAATATCTCGTTACCAAAGCCCAGGCTGACCGATTTCGAAAGACCCTGGAGAGCCCGAGACGGCGATCCGGCGAATCAACTGAACTGCATCCCCGCATAGCGCAGGCGCAAGAGGACGCAATGAACAGCCAATTGGCAGAGCTTGAACGAGAATTGCGTGAGTATGAAGCT
The DNA here is from genome assembly GCA_965261715.1 of Dehalococcoidia bacterium. Taxonomy (GTDB): domain Bacteria; phylum Chloroflexota; class Dehalococcoidia; order Bin125; family Bin125; genus Bin125. The sequence goes on along the minus strand of OZ253471.1, from coordinate 28,032 downwards.
CTGAAAGAGGGTGATTTTTCGCTTGAAGAGCTCAATGTCATCAGCGGTATCGCAACAAACCTCATCAAGGCGCGCATCGCACAAGGGCTCACCCACAGTGAACTGGCACAGCGAGTGGGGATCAAAGAGCAGCAGATTCAGCGATACGAGGCGACTAACTACGAAGCCGCCAATCTCTCTCGGCTTCAAGCAGTGGCGAGCGCACTGTGCGCGAACGATGGTGATGATTAGCGTCACTCGGTGCAATATTGGCCGCCATTCATACCAATTGCCATGGCGATCGTGAGCTGAGACATGGCATTCCTGATTGAGGGAAGGCGAGTTCAGCCACCCGCTTGCGGGGGGCGTGATAGCGTTCTGTCGCGATGAAGGAGGCGCCACGATGACCACCGAGCCCGACACCAGCACCTGGAAAACAACGCCCGACGGCATCGCGATTCCTCCGCCGTCTCCCGACGACGTCCTCTACGAAGCCTCGGACGGCGTCGCACGAATCACGCTCAACCGTCCGATCGTGCTCAACGCCATCAACCGGAACGTCACCCGGCTGCTTGACGCAGCGCTCGACCAGGCTGAGGCCGACGACGATGTCCGCGCCGTGATCCTGACCGGCGCCGGTCGCGCCTTCTCCGCCGGCGGCGACCTCTGGTCCTCGCTTTACCCGGACACCGAGCCGGCGCCGGATTCGCTCGACGTCCAGATGCGCATCTGGTCGTTTCCCAAGCCGGTGATCGCGGCCGTGCGCGGACACGCCGTCGGACAGGGCTGCGAGCTGGCAGGCGTGTGCGACTTCACCATCGCAGCCGAGAGCGCACGTCTCGGAGAGATCCAGATCCGCCACGGCTTCGGCGTGCCCGTCTTGATCACGCCCTTCCTCACCGGCCAGAAACAGGCCAAGGAAATCCTCCTGCTCGGAGAGGTGATCCTGCCCGAGGACGCGCTGCGCATGGGTCTGATCAACCGCATCGTCCCCGATGACCAGCTCGACGAGGCCGCCAACGAGATGGCGCGCAAGCTCGCTTCACTCCCACCCACCGTGGTCCACACAAACAAGCGCCTGGTCAACCTGGTCTACGAGCAGATGGGCCTGATCGACGCCGTCCGCTACCGAGACAACGAAGCCCTGAGAGAGTTCCTGGAAGCGGAGGACACAGTCGGAACAGGCCGCCAGAGAATCCGCGAAGAACAGGGCTGGGCCGCATTCAAGCGCGAGCGCGACCGTGGGTACGAGTAAGGCGCCTGGAAACCCCTCAACTGGTTGTACCTCTAGCGCTCCCCCTCTGGAGACTTGCGCGTAAATCCCCTTCTCTCCCCACCTTGCGGGGGGAGAAGGGGATTTACGCGCAAGTCTCCTCTGAGGGAGCTGTCGCGGAGCGACTGAGGGGGCTCCCCTAAAAGTAGAGGTCTGACGCCCTGCCCCTCTGAGTAGACAGTGGTACTAGTCGGTGATGTATGTGTGGGTAATCACCTCCCACACATGTCCGTTCTCGCAATCGAAATAGAATCCGCGTCCCTGATGTAGATGGTTAATCTTGCCGTCTGTTCGTGAGCCGGGACCGCTGCCGAACGTCACGCCTTCGTCTTTGACACGCTGCAGCACCATATCGAACTCCTCGTCGGAGGCCAGAAAGGCGTAGTGGTTGGAGCCGGGATCATCCGAATTGTCGAAGTCCAGGGTCAGCGTGTCGTTGATCTTGACGGGGGCGAAATGTCCCCAGGTTCCCTCATACGACAGCCCGAACATCCGGGCGATGAACTTCGCCGACCGTTCCTTGTCGTAGGCCGGCACGATGGTGTGATCAAGCTGCAATGGCATAGCGCCCCCTTGGCGATAGAACAGACTTCACTGGCTCCAAATGTACCGACTTGACCAGACCACCGGAGGAAGTCGCGCGTATCCTACGCACATCTCTCCCACCCCTCGTGGTCCGCACAAACAAGCGCCTGGTCAACCTGGTCTACGAGCAGATGGGCCTGATCGACGCCGTCCGTTACCGAGACAACGAAGCCCTGCGAGAGTTCCTGGAAGCCGAGGACACGGTCAGCACAGGCCGTCAAAGAATCCGCGAAGAACAGGGCTGGACAGCGTTCAAAGGCGAGCGCGACCAGGGCTACGAGGAGTCGGAGTAGCGGCAAGTCATTACTCTGCCGATCTCGCTAGAGTAATCGATATAGTAAGAGTCGTTGGAGAACGGAGTGCGCCGATTCATTGACGATCGTGGCAACGAGGTGCAGCTCAGCGACGAACGGCTTCGACACATGCTGCGCAGACACCCGGAAATGGCGTTTCAGCTACACCGGCTCGCCGACACGCTTTCGAATCCTGATCTGGTCACGTCCTCAAACGCCAATCCGACCGTCGAGCTCTATCACCGCCTCTACCACGACCTGCGCGGGAGGAACCGCTACATATGCCTGGTGGTCAAGCGCAGAAGTGACCACTCGTTCATCCTCACCGGTTACCTGAGCCGCCGAATCAAGGGAGCGTCATGATGGCCAAGAGAACCGTGTTCGTCTCGTATGACAGTGAAGGTGACATGCTCGAGGTGTTGTGGGCTCTGCGGGAAGGGTATTTCGCACCGACAGAGGATGAGCGAATCCTCAAGCGACTCGACGACGACGGTGAGGTCATCGGATTTCTGATCCACGACATGAGCACCATCACAGAGCCGGACCCGTTTGAGTTCGAACTGGAGTCAGAGAGCCCGGCCGATGATGTGGCCAACGTCAATATCAGCCGCGCCGCGAAAGAACTCGGCGTCACTGATGGACGTGTCCGTCAGCTCGCACGCCAAGGGCGGGTCCGAGGCGCCACCAAAGCGGGACATGAATGGATGATCCCCACGCCGGTGGAGATCATCCCGGGTCGCCGAGGACCTGCCGGAATCGGACGGCGTACTGAATCTGGATCCGCGTAAGTCCATCAAGAGATGCGTCGCCAGCAGACGCCGAGCTTGGATGTCCGAGTATCAGTGAGATACGAGAAGACGGCCTCGCTGTCGGCCAGCGGCACACTGCCGACGGAGGTGCGGGCCGTGCCGTCGATCGAAGACGTATCCGCCTCGATCACCAGACGCTTCAGCCGTCACCATCTTCTACGGCTTTTGGCACGCGCCAGGTGATTGGTTCGGTCGCGTCGATCCAGTAGGCGAGTCCCGTGCGGAATGACTTGAGGGCGTTGATGCTGGAGTCGTGCCCCGATGCTGGAAAGTAGCCGTCCCAGCTCTGACTGAGTTCGTCCCATGCGAATATGCCGTTGACGCGGTCTGAGATATCGGCCTGAACGCCGGCGCCGCGCAGGGCGTCTATGAGGGCCAGGCCGTCAAGTCCGGACCACTCGATCCGGTGCAATCCAGCCTCGAGCCGGATTTCCACGCTGTCGTTGTCCAGCACGGACACGCTCGCGATGTTCGCACCTGCGTCGGCCTCGAAACCGGTCGCCTCGACGATTGACGCCTCGACCGCGCCGTCAACCTCCGCGTCCGCATCGTCGTCTGTGAACAGGGTCAACGTGATCGTGTGCTCTCCCACGCCGAGCGTCGCCTGCCGAAGTTCGGCTCGCTCTCCGGCGAGCACCGCGCCCGTCTCGGCGATCTCCAGTTCGAGCGTGAGCACCCTTGAGATTGTGCCCGTGCGTGTCAGGACGAAGGACGCTCCCACGCCCTCATCAATACGGGCTTCGACAGCCGAGATCGAGACGGCAGGAGTGAGACCGCCAAAGACGACATCCGGGAGCTCGTCGCCGATCTCAGTGTTGCGTCGAATGATGTCAGCCAAGGATGTTCCCCGCACCTGTTCGAGCAGATCGGGATTTGCCTGGAAGTAGGGATCGTTCTCGAACCAGAACCGGTCGCCGTCTCGCAACCGGCGGAATTGATCGGCGATGATCGTGCGGAACGTCTCGCCGACATTCGCACCGGGTACATGATCTTCAGCGAGGCCGCCCGGCCAGAGGTCAATCAGATCGACGTCTCCATACGCTTGACGCAACTCTTGCTGCGCAACGGGATCCGAGCTGATGTCGGCGAAGGTCGTGGCGAGAGGCAGCCCATAGGCGCCGCGAACGTCGTTGTTGCTCGGGACACCGTGGTCCCGACCGCGCTGGATGTTCAGCAAGGCGAGGTCGCGGCCAGGACTGCCGGGCGCACCAAAGAGCAGATTTCGAATCTGGTCAACCACTTTCGCGTCGACCTCCTGCGCCACCTGGCCGGCGAGGCCGCGCAGGAACCCGGAGATGCCGTGCTCGGTCACCAGCGACGGCGTAAAAAAGGCTTCCGCGAGCGAGAGCTCGTACTGTTCGCCATCGGCGTCGATGCGCAGCAGCATCGGCGACAGCAACGTGTGGCCGACGCGGTATCCCGCCGTGGAGAACTCCATCGCGATGGATGGATCGACCGTTGAGTCGTAGCCGGAATAGGGCTCGATCGCTCCCGGCCCCAACAACAGGGGCAAGAACTCATGGAACGTGATCGCATGCACTTCGGCGCCCACGATCTTGCGCGCCAACTCGTAGATTTCCTGCCCAGTCAATTCCGGATGCTCACCTGCGATCAGACCCGCGAGACGGTTGTGCTCGCGGACGAATAGCGTCTGGATTGAGGTCAGCCCGACCTGCTCGTTGGCCCGAACGTCGCCGGCCAGGTACAGATCACGATGGCCACTTGCCCGGACATTGCCGTTGTCGTTCTCGAGCCGGTCAACGTTGTAGGGCATGAATCGCCCGTCGCCGGAAGTCTTCAGCCGACCGGTTCCATCGTTGGTTCGCAGCGCGAGCGATCTGAAGACGGAGGAGCCGTACACGTTGGACGCATCAAGGAGAGCCGTGAGCTTGTTGACCTGCGCCCTCGGTCGGTCGGGAGCGGTCCCGGTCCCCGGCTGAAAGGCGGACCGGCTGAAATCAATGGTCCGGCTGCCGGTTCGGAAGGGATCGAAGTTCGGGTCGCCCAAGGGAACGGGAATCGGGAGCCGATCATCGAGGCTCTCCGGCGTGAGCATCACATCGTGGTCGAGGAACTGGCCCCACTGCCAGAACATGTCGGTCACACGCGCGGAGCTGGGCCGCGACTCGGATTGAGCCAGCAGGGCGTTGCTAATTACGCGAGGGTCCGGCCGTTCGGGCAACCCGGCCGTCATGGCGTACTGGAAGGACACTCCGGCCATGCGCAGAAACGGCGTGTCTGCCATGCCGATCTCCGGATACAGCTCGTTGTTGCCGTAGCCGTCGATGGAACGCGGCTCGAACGCCAGTGGGTACTCTCTCAAGCTCACTGGCACGCTGACTCCGCTTTGCCAGTTCAGATCGATGCCGTACCAGAAGAACTGGCGACCGTTTTCTCGCGCATTCGCCAGGTTCAGCCAGCGGTTGCCTAATCGCAGCGTCAGACGACCGATGTCGTCAGGCAGCGCCGGTGAGAAATCGGCCACGACATCCCAGGCTTCCGAGTTCCCGCCTGAGGGGTCGTAGAGAACGTTGTTCACCGTGTAGGTCGTGCCTCGCCAGTTGAATTCGTCACTGCTCAGATCGCCGAATGTGCGCTGGGAATACGTGCTATATCCCATCAGGCCGCGATGGTTGGACACCCTCATTGTGGCCGACCACAGCTCGTTGCCGCGCGCGCTGATCGATGCGGTTTCGCCCCCGCTCTGCGCAACCGCCGACCCACGAACGAGCGTCAGCAGGGCGACCGATGCCATGCCGGCCAGGAGCAGCAGCCAGGCGCTGCGTTTCAGTGAGCGCGTCATCGGCCACGCTCCAACCGACGGTCGTTTGAGGCGTCGCCTCCTTGGTCATCACCATCAGGCACGACAATCACCCTTCACTAGAGCAGGCCCGCGCCTGCTTGAATACTGCTAGAGCAGGCGCAAGCCTGCTTGAATACTGAACGTGCGCTGGTCAAATGGGGTGCGGTTGAGCGACCCAGGGTGTCGCGGCTCGCCGCTATCGACGGTCGAATGCCTCTATGCGCCGATACGCCTCTTCAGCCCACCCGGCGAGCCTCGTTGCCTCTTCATCGCCCTCTCCGCCGCCGCCCCGCACCGCATGCTCGGCGATAGTGTACAACGTGGCATATTTCGCTCACGACCTCTCTTGTCGTCGATCATCCATGCAAACTCCTACGCACGTGTCCGGCGTGGGTTCATAGCCATAGATAACTTCCATGTGAACCCACGTGGAAATTATGCAAGGCGCTCAGCCGCACGCATCCGGCAGCTATCGGAGCACCATGCCTCCGTCGACCACGATCGATTGCCCGGTGATGTAGTCGGAGTCGTCCGAGGCCAGGAATGCGGCCGGGCCGGCCATGTCTTCAGGAGCGGCGGTCCGTCCCAACAGAATTCGCTCGGCGAATTGCTCCATCCCCTGACCTGGTCGTTCGGCGATCCCGAACTCCATGAACCCCTCGTCCAGGCCGTCCCACAGATCGGTGCGCACGATGCCGGGACAGATGGCATTCACAGTGATCCCATGCTTCGCGAACGCCCGCGCACCGGCCTGGGTGAGCGCGATGACCGAGAACTTGGTAGCCGAATAGTGAGGCTGGATGTCATACCCCTCCTTACCCGCGATTGACGCCGTGTTGATGATCTTGCCGCCTTGACCTTGCTCGATCATCTGACGCCCGGCTTCCTGCATGCAGATCAGTACACCCAGGCCATTGACCTTCATCAGGCGGTCCCAGTGTTCCTCCTCAACCTCCATGAACGGACGTATTTCCGCGATTCCTGCATTGTTGAAGATGACATCCAGCGACCCATGCGCCTCAACGATCGCCTCGATCGCCGCTCTCACGTTGGCGCGGTCGGTTACGTCACACCGACACGCCAACGCCTCGCCGCCTGCGCCTGTGATCTCGTCCACGACCTGTCGGGCGCCGTCGATGTCCAGATCGACCACGGCGACTCGTGCGCCCTCAGCCGCCAGCCGGACCGCAATCGCCTTGCCGATTCCGCGGGCCGCGCCCGTCACCGCACAAGATTTCCCTTCGAGTCGTCCCGTTGCCATGCTCCTGCTCCTTCATCGTTACGCCGTGCTGAGCCAATCGAAGTGCAACATAGGTGAGCGGATCGGAGACGCTGGAACCTGTTTCTGAAATGCACCGACACTTCGTTTGTCCAAACCCCAGAGGTTGATTTACATCTCCCAGTCCCGGCCTCCGCGCCGGGACCCGCTCGGTCTCGGCGCCTCACAGTCGACACTGTCAATCGTTGCTTCTCAGACATTGAGTACGTCGAGAGCTGCCATGGCTGCAAGGGAACGGGTCTCCGCTCGGCGGCGGGGACGGAAAGAGTGACTCAGACTCTTCAAGTCCGAGCCGTTCGAGTCCGTCGCTATGCTGCGCGACATGGGTCAACGATTGCAAGACAAAGTCGCCGTGATCACCGGAGGCACCAGCGGGATCGGCGCTGCCACCGCCCAGCTCTTCGTCGCCGAAGGGGCAAAGGTCGTCCTGACGGGGCGGTCCCGCGAGAAGGGCGCAGCGCTGGCCGACCGGCTCGGGCCAAACGCGATCTATCACGAGGCCGATGTCATGCGAGAGGCCGATATCAAGGCCTCCATCGATTTGGCCATCGAGCGATTCGGGCAACTCAACATCTTATTCAACAACGCCGGCGGACCGACACGCGGAGCCTTCGAGACCATCTCCGGCGAGGACATCGACTACGGCGTCCACCTCCTGCTGCGCAGCGTGATGCTGGGCATTCGCTACGCCATCGAGCCGATGAAGACCGCCGGCGGCGGAGCAATCATCAACAACTCCAGCATCGCCGCGCTGCGTTATCGCCAGGGCGACCCGCTTTACTCAGCGCTTAAGGCCGCATTGACGCACTACTGCAAGCTCGCCGGCGTCGAGCTGGGACCGTACGGCATTCGCGTCAATGTGATCTCGCCAGGCGCGATCGCGACGCCGATCTTCTACGGCGGCTCGGCCCGAGCCAACACGCTCTCCGACGAAGAGAACGACCGCAAGATGGCCAAACTTACCGCCAACCTGGCCAAAGCGACGCCGATGCCCCGCGCAGGCTTCTCCGAGGACATTGCGGAAGCAGCACTCTATCTCGCCAGCGACGCCGGCCGCTTCGTCAACTCACACGACCTCGTCGTCGACGGCGGCCGCACATCGATGTTCAACGAGTTCAACGCTTAATTCTGCTACCAGAGCGTCGGTTACATCGCCCAGCTTTTGCACAGATATGGCCCGAGTAGTTCCTGCCCGTAGCGCACCGCCCCGGCGCTGGGCTTCGGAGTGCTGGTCCTCTCACCGCTCACGCCCTTCCAGCAGTTCGGCTCACTAACGACGATCACAATCGTCTACGCCCTCATCTCAGCAGTCCTGGTCGTACCCCCCGCCATGATCGTCTGGGGCGCCTACCAAAACCTCAGACTGCGCCACGCTGTGGAGCGGGCGCAAACAGAACTGGAAGCTCAGCCGTAACCCGATACAAGCACCTTTCGTCACGGGCGGTGCTGGACCTCCGTATGATCGGTTCAGGTCGTAACTCACGCGGGGGCATGCGATGCGCATTTCTGAACGAGGCCAAATCACGATCCCGAAGCGTCTGCGCGAGCAGTTCGGGCTGGATCACAACGTCGAAGTCGAGATCACGCCTACCGACGACGGCTTGCTGATTCGCAAGTGCGCCGACAGCCAGCATCCGGTCGATCGCGTCGCAGGCATCCTCGATCGGCTAGGCGGGCCGGCAATCCCATTCACGAGCGTCGACGAGTACATCGAGGAGATCCGCGGTAGGTGACCACTGCCATCGACACGAACGTGTTGCTGGACCTGTTCATCTCCAGCGCGACACATCATGAACGATCGCGAGATGCTCTCCGGGACGCCTCGTTGAAGGGGGAGTTGATCGTCTCTGACATCGTCTATGCCGAGATTGTGCCCCATTTCGGCGACCGCTCACCGCTGGATGCCGCGTTGAACGAGTTAAGCATTCGTCTCTCACCCATCAACAGAGACATCGCTTGGGAAGCTGGACTTCGCTGGATGCGATACAGACAAGCTGGTGGACCGCGAACACGAATCCTCGCCGATTTCCTGATCGGTGCACACGCGCTCGTCTCGGCCGATGTCTTCCTAACACGAGATCGCGGGTTCTTCGACACGTATTATCCCGACCTGAACAAGGCCACGGTGGGCATGTAACCGCGACTCACGCCATCCACGATTTCGCGGCGATAGCCTTGAGATCGTAGGACTGGAGCGCCACCATGAACGCCACTGTTCGAGTTTGCTCACTTGATGAATTGCAGCGCGACGGCATACGCGTCGTCTCTACGGGACAGCGCACCGCTGCCGTCTTCTGGCACCGCGAGCGAGTCTTTGCGGTTGATAATCGCTGTCCGCATATGGGCTTTCCGCTCAGCCAGGGCACGGTCGCCGATGGCATCCTGACGTGCCACTGGCACCACGCCAAGTTCGACCTCTCGGGCGGCTGCGCCTTCGACCTCTTTGCCGACGACGTGGCCGCGTTCCGCGCCGAAGTCCGCGACGGCGAAGTCTGGCTCGACCCCGAGCCACAGGAGGAAGAGGCGGTTGCCCACTGCACGCGCAAGCTGTCTGAGGGCCTCGAGCAGAATCTGCGACTGGTCATCGCCAAGTCGGTAATCGGACTCTGCGAGGCGGGGCGCGAGGACCTGGTCCTGGCCGAGGCCGCCCGCTTCGGCGTCAAGAACCGGGCCGCCGGCTGGTCCAGTGGCCTGTCGATCCTTACGGCGATGACCAACGTCTTGCACCACCTCGACCCCAGCGATCGACCACGCGCGCTCTACCAGGGCGTCGTTCACGTCGCCCGCAGCGTGCAGGGACAGCCACCGGACTTCGACATCGCTGCGCTCGACACCGACGAGTCCCGCCCGGAACAGTTCCGCACCTGGTTCCGCCGTTTCTCCGAAGTGCGCTCACGCGATGCCGCCGAGCGCTGTCTACGCACTGCAGCGTCCATTGGCCTCGACGAGCAACAGCTCGCCGACCTGCTCTTCTCCGCCTCTACCGATCACACCTTCATGGACGAGGGCCACACGCTCGATTTCGCCAACAAGGCCTGCGAACTGCTCGACGTGATCGGCTGGGACGACGCGCCGGACATCCTCAGCTCGGTGATCCCGACCATCACAGGCGCCCAGCGGATGGAGGAGACCTCCGCCTGGCAACATCCCGTCGACCTGCCCAAGCTGCTCGACGAAGCTGGCGATGCGCTTGATGAAGCGCTGGCCATCGGCGGCGAGCGCAGCGAGTCCTGGGATGAACACCGTCCCGTCGCCGAGTCGATTCTCGACGACCCGCCCGATCGTTCGCTGCGCCGAATCGTCGACGCCGCCCGCGCCGGCGCGCCGCTCGGCGAACTGAGCGCGACGGTCGCATACGCCGCGGCCCGCCGACCCCTGCACTTCCACATCTCCAACGAGTTCGGCGACTGGAACACCGTCCATCACACGTTCACCTACACGAACGCTGTGGACCGAGCGATGCAGCGCGCGCCTTCACGTGAACTGGCTCGCGGGATTCTCGACGGCGCGGCCTCGGTCTACCTGGAACGCTTCCTAAACATGCCGCGTCAACCGCGACCAGAGCCCAACGGCGGCTCGATCTCGACCGACGACATGCTCGGATATTTCGACCGCCAACAACAGGTCGACGAGACGGCTCAAACCGTCGCCGACCTGCTCGCCGCCGGTCAACAGACCGAGGTCACCCGCGCGCTCGGCACGGCGCTCCTGCGCGAGGATGCCGGATTCCACTCATTCCAGATCTACGACGCCGCCCTGCGCCTCGTCGACCGCTTCGAGGGCCGTCCCGAGGCTGACGACGTACTGATCGGAGCCAGCCGCTTCCTCACCGCCCACGCCCCCACGGTGCGCTCGATGGGTCAGACCTACGAGACTGCAGCGCGACTCCATCGGGGAGAAGCGCTGCACGCGTAGATCGTTTCAAGGCGGGTTGCTGATAAGTCCACACTCGGACTATATTTAGTCTTGCAGGGAGATTTCCAATGACCAACGTCAAGCCGCTCAGCTACTTCAAGGCAAACGCTGCCGAAATCGTTCGCACGATCGCCGAGCAGCCCGAGCCATACATCATCACTCAGAACGGGGAAGCCAAGGCCGTGCTGGTTGACTTCAAAACCTATGAGCAGGAACAGGAAACGCTTGCGCTGCTGAAGATTCTTGCCTTGGGAGAGCAGCAAGTGCGAGAGGGTCGTACAAAGCCCGCCAAAGAAGTCTTCGATCGCCTGCAACAGCGCTGGCCAGTTGATTGATGCAATACGTCGTCCGGGTGACTGAGAACGCAGAGGACGACATCGAGGGAATCGGAGAATACATCGCCGAGGCTGATTCACCTTCACGTGCAGCCTATGTAGTCGCCGAAATCAGAGAGGTCGTTGAAGGCTTGGCGGACCTCCCCAGGCGAGGTTCTCACGTGCGTGAATTGGAGTATGCCGGTCGCCCGGGCTTTCGAGAAGTCCTCTTCAAGCCGTACCGAATCATCTATCGGGTGTCCGACGACGCCGTCCAAGTGCTGCTCGTGGCGGACGGACGGCGCGACATGCGCAGATTGCTACTTCGCCGCCTGCTGCGGGCGTGACCAATCCGAGCGCTCCGTCCAACTAACGATGCGTCCCTGGCGCTTCGCTTCCCGCCGCCAGTCGACCACCATCCCTGAACTTATGTCGGGCCGCTTACGGTACGACCATGATCCGTAGAACCTTCCACCACCTCGATCCTCGACGCGGTTCCGGTCGGGCGCGGTTCATCATGTTCGTCCGCCCGGTTCAGGAGTTCGTCCAGACCGAGAGCGCCAGCGCCGTCCTACTGATCGTTGCGGCCGCGGTGGCGCTGATCTGGGCCAACTCGCCCTGGAACCACGAGTACGAACGCTTACTCAACGCCAACATCAGCATCGATCTGGCTGTCTGGGCCGTTGAGGGCTCGCTCCACTTCTGGATCAACGAAGTGGCGATGGTGCTCTTCTTCTTTGTGCTCGGCCTCGAGATCAAGCGAGAAATCACGATCGGCGAGCTCTCGAATCCCCGCGTGATGGCGGCGCCAATCGCGGGCGCCATCGGCGGGATGCTGTTGCCGCTGGCCATCTTCCTGCTCATCGCGCAGGGGCCTGAGGCTCGCGATGGCTGGGCCATCCCTATGGCCACCGACGTTGCCTTCGCCCTGGGCATCGCGACCCTGTTCGCACACCGCATCCCGATCGGGCTGCGGGCCATGCTGCTCACGTTCGTCATCGTCGACGACATTGGCACCGTCCTCGTCGTCGCCGTCTTCTATTCGAGTGATATTCAGATCTTCCAGGTGCTGCTGACCTGTGCGTTGGTGGCGCTCATGCTGGTGCTGTACCGCCTCGGGGTGCGCAGCATGATCGTGTTCGCGACCGTGGGTCTGGTCGCCTGGGGGACCATTCTCGAATCGGGCATCCACCCCACAACGCTCGGCGCCGTGCTCGGCTTCCTCACGCCCTGGCGTCCGCCGGTATCACTCGACGGCTTTGTCCGCACCGCCCGCCGTCTGCTCGATCGCTTCAGCGCCGGCGGCCAATCGCCCGAGAGCCCGCTCGGTCACGACCAGGTCGTCGACGCACTCCTTGGCCTCAGCGACCTCAGCAACAAGGCCGTGCCTCACGTTGACCGCCTGGAGCACCAGCTCCATCCCTGGGTCGCGTTCCTCGTCATTCCCGCCTTCGCCCTCGCCAACGCGGGCGTTCACTTCGATCCCCAGGGAGTGAGCGAGGCCTTCAGCAGCAGCGTCACCTGGGGTGTGATTATCGGGCTCGTGGTTGGCAAACCGTTCGGCCTCATGGCGGCCACCTGGCTCGCGGTCAGGCTTGGCGCTCAGCGACCGGCCGGTGTGACCTGGCAAGGCGTGTGGGCGATCGGGCTCGTGGCCGGGATCGGATTCACCATTGCTCTGTTCGTCGCCGACCTGGCCTACGCCGACCCGGAACTCTTGAGACACAGCAAGATCGGCATCCTGGCGGCCTTCGCCATCGCTGGTCCCATGGGCTTCCTCGGCTTCAAGCTATTGCCCAGAATTTCCCGGAGCTTCCGCGCGTCCCTGCTAACGGAGTCAAAGGAGTAGACCTCAAGTTACTGGCAATCCTCTCGGCAACTCCGATCCCCGCTTCCCCCCGTTGCGGGGGAAGCTGCCGAAGGCTGAAAGGGGGGGGCTTTTGGCCAACGGAACCAGCTCTTCAGAGGTTTCCCGGCAATGCTCAGAAGAGCCGGGGCCGGTTCGGCTCACCTGGACAGTTATTCAAGCGATTCCTGAGTTACCCTCGGCGAGACGAACCGGAACTCGAACGTGAACATTTAGAACAGCAGGAGTAGCGCATGTCACTCGACGGTGCGACGACACGCTTCTATGAAGAGATGATCAAGGGAGCCGATCCCGACGCCCCGGCAATGCATGAACGGACGCCCGTTGAGGCACGCGCGTACCGCGCAGGTCTGGCCGCGCTCAGCGGGCCGGCGCCCGATATGGCGCGTGTCGAAGACCACACAATTGAACAGGAAGACGGATCCTTCCAGGTTCGAGTACTCGTCCCGATCGAACCCCCAGCCGGCGTGATCGTGTACTACCACGGCGGCGGCTGGGTGGTCGGATCAATCGACGAGTCCGACACCCTGGGGCGCAAGCTCGCTGAGCGCACCTCCTGCGCCGTGGTGCTGGTCGACTACCGGCTCGCCCCCGAGCACCCATATCCGGTCGCAGTCGAAGACTCCTACGCCGCCCTGGAGTGGACCGCTGCGCACCTTGACGACATCGCTGGAGCCGAAGTACCTATCTTCGTCGCCGGCGACAGCGCCGGCGGAAATCTCTCGGCCGTGATGGCCGTCCGAGCCCGCGACCGCAACGGCCCCAAGATCGCGATGCAGATTCTGATCTACCCGGTCACCGACGCGAACTTCGACCGGCCCTCGTACCTGGATCCCGAGAACCAGCTCCTGCTCACCAGAGACTCGATGATCTGGTTCTTTGACCATTACATCCCGGATGTCGCCCGGCGCACCGAGCCCGACGCCTCACCGCTCTACGCGGAAGACCTCTCCGGCCTGCCGCCCGCCGTCGTACTCACCGCAGAACACGATCCGCTGCGCGACGAGGGTGAAGAATACGCACAGAAGCTCGAGGCGGCAGGAGTCCAGGTCGACCTGCAGCGACACAAGGGACAGATGCACGCCTTCTTCGCGTTGTTGATGCTGCCCGGCAGCGAACGCGGATTTCAACAGGTCGTCAAGGCTGTTCGCGCCCATGTGGTGCGACATGCGCATGCCAACCGGTAGACTCCCCTTGAATGAGTTGCTCCCATTAGCAGAGGAGTCCGCTTGGCATCGCTAAGCGGGACAGAGAGAAGAACGAAGATGACCGAGAACGCCACCACCCACTACGACGCCGTTGTCATTGGAGCCGGGTTCGCAGGCATGTACATGCTCAAGCGCCTGCGCGACGAGCTGGGCATGAACACCCAAGTCTACGAGGCCGGCGACGGCGTCGGCGGCACCTGGTACTGGAACCGCTACCCCGGCGCGCGCTGCGACTCCGAGAGCTACATCTACTGTTTCTCCTTCGACGACGACCTGCTTCAGGAGTGGAACTGGAGCGGTAAGTACCCGGAACAGCCGGAAATTCTCAGCTACCTGAATCACGTCGCCGACCGCTTCGATCTGCGCAACGAAATCCAGTTCAACACTCGCGTCACCGCCGCGCGCTTCAATGACGCAGAAGGCTTGTGGGAAGTACAGACCGATCAGGGCGACCGTGTCACGGCCAAGTATGTGGTCACCGCCATCGGTTGCATCTCGACCGGTCAGGTTCCGCAGATCCCCGGACTTGATTCCTTCGAGGGCGACTGGCACCACACCGGCGCCTGGCCGCACGACGGCGTCGAGTTCGAGGGCAAGCGGGTCGCCGTGATCGGCACGGGCTCCAGCGGCGTCCAGTCGATCCCTGTGATCGCCCGCGAGAGCGAACACCTGACCGTCTTCCAGCGCACGCCGCAGTACACGATCCCTGCGCGGCACGAGAACGTTGACCAGGAGTTCCTCAAGGAGGTCAAGGCCAACTACGACGAGATCATGCAGAAGTCGAAGACCTCTGCCGCCGGTATGCCCTACGAATACTCCGAGGTCTCCGCATTGGACGCGACCGAGGAAGAACGCCTCGAGACCTACGAGCGGCTCTGGCAGAAGGGCGGCTTCAGCTTCATCTTCCAGTCCTATTTCGATATCGCCCTCGACCGCCGCGCCAACGACACGGCCGCCGAGTTCATCCGTGGCAAGATCCGCGAGATCGTCAAGGACTCGGAGACAGCAGAGAAGCTGCTGCCCCGCGACCACCCGTTCGGCTCCAAGCGCGCGCTGATCGACACCAACTACTTCGACACCTACAACCGTGACAACGTCGACCTGGTCGACATCCGCCACTTCCCGATCGAGGAAATCACCCCGAACGGTTTGCGCACCGCGGACGGCGAAGAGTACGAGTTCGACATCATCGTCTTTGCCACGGGCTACGACGCGATGACCGGCACGTTCTTCAAGATGGACATTCGCGGCCGCGACGGCGTCGAGCTCAAGGAGAAGTGGAGCGACGGCCCCAAGACCTACCTCGGTCTCACAACCGCCGACTTCCCCAACATGTTCATGATCACGGGACCGGGCAGCCCCTCTGTACTGAGCAACATGCCGGTCTCGATCGAGCAGCACGTCGAGTGGATCTCCGACTTCGTCGAGTACCTGCGAGAACGCGACGTCGACATAGTTGACACCGATCCGCAAGCCGAAGTCGAGTGGGTTCAGCACGTCAACGACATCGCCGACGAGACGATGTTCATGCTCGCCGACTCCTGGTACCTGGGAGCCAACATCCCCGGCAAGCCACGAGTCTTCATGCCCTACGCCGGAGGAGTCGGCCCCTACCGAGAGCGTTGCGACGAGATCGCCGCCAACAGCTACGAAGGCTTCGTGATGAGCGAAGCGTCGGAGCTCGTCCTGGCGGACTAGGATTCTTCTGATCCCAGCTTCCCCCCTTGCGGGGGAAGCTGCCGAAGGCTGAAGGGGGGGGGTTCCTCCCGTCCAGCAGAACTGGTTGTCCAGAGGTTTCTCAGTGCGTCTCGACACTCAAGATTCTCAGCCGATTGACGAAACTCGCAATAGTAGTCTAGATTAGACTAGTGTTTCCGAGGTTGGTCAAGTGACCGTCAATCAACCAAACTCACGTCCCAACTGGACGATCTCTGAAGCCAAGGCGAGGCTGTCCGAGATTCTGCGACTCGCAGAGAGCGAGGGACCCCAGCGCATCGGAACACGAAAGAGCTTCGTTGTCGTCCCGGAACACGTCTGGCTCGATCGTGAGCAACCGCCTCGGATGCCGATGGGTCAGTGGCTCATCGAGAACCTACGCGGGCTGGGCCCGTTGGAACTACCCGACCGCAATGACGAAGACTCCGAACGACCGATTCCCTACGCCGACTGGAGTGAGGAAGAGTGGGCCGCGTGGGAGCAAGGGAGCGAGTGAACCGCTTCCTCTTGGACACCAATGTTGTCTCGGAACTGACTCGAGATGAACCGAATCCGAAGGTGAGCGACTTCATATCAAAACAACAGGAACTATGGCTCGCGTCGCTAGTGGTCTACGAGCTAGAGTTCGGGCTACAGCTGCTGCCGCCGGGGCGGCGCCGCGACCAAGTATCACTGGCAAACGCGCGAGTCATGGCGGCGTTCAGAGATCGCATCCTGCCACTCAACAGAGTCGGAGCAGAATGGGCGGCTCGATTCCGCGTGAAGGCCCGCCAACAAGGACGAGCCATTCGCCTGGCCGACGCCCTGATCGCCGGGACAGCGATGGCCAACGATCTCGTTCTCCTCACCCGCAATGTCCGCGACTTTGAGGGATTAGACATCGACATCGTCAATCCCTGGGAGCCCACAGGCGGCTAGCTGCATGACCCTGAAGGACCCTGTCTGCAGCACGGCGATGCACAAACCAGTTCTCGAACAGCAAATCAGGGCGTGCGTCCTGTCCTATATTCGATTCACCAAACCCGGGAGAGAACCATGACCAGCCAACTACTCGACGGCATCCGAGTGCTCGATTTCACTCAATTTCAACAGGGACCATCGGCGACGGTGCTAATGTCCGACCTCGGCGCCGAGGTGATCAAGGTGGAGCGACTGAACGTCGGCGACCCCTCGCGGCACGTGGGCCAGCGCGAGGACGGATTTTCGCAGTACTTCCACACCCATCATCGAGGCAAGCGCAGCATCGCCATCGACCTCCGTGCTCCCGAGGGGCGTGATCTTGTCTACGAGCTGGTCACCCGCGTCGATGTCGTGACCGAGAACTTCAAACCGGGCGTGATGAACCGTCTCGGACTCGGCTGGGACGACCTCAAGCAGCGCAATCCGAAGCTCGTCTACGCGAGCGCGAGCGGCTTTGGACCCAGGGGACCGAGAGCGAACGCGACTTCGTGGGCGTCGGTCGCCGGCGCCGCGGGCGGTGGAATGTGGCCCAACGGCGTCCGTGGCGACAACGGCGACAAGCCGAACCCGAACGTGGCGGCGCCCGATCCCGACCAGACCGGCGGCATGATCTTCGCCTTCGCCATCGCCAGCGGACTAGTCGCTCGTGAACGCACCGGCGAGGGCCAACTCGTGCAAACTTCCCTGTACGGAAGCCAGATCTGGGGTCGCGCGCCCGCGATCAATGCGATCGCCAACGGCAATATCGTGCCGTCGGCCAGGAACATGCCGATTTCCAACATGTTCACGCTGCAGGCGCAGGGCTCCGACGCCGATTGGCTCTTCGTCGGCTACATCACCGACCGTTGGGCGCCCATGTGTCGAGCCCTGGATCGCGAGGACCTGGTCACCGACCCGCGCTTCGCCACGGTCGCCGACCGCAACGCAAACATCGACGATCTGCGACGCGAAGTCGCCTCAACCATCTGCACACGCCCGGCCGCCGAATGGCCAGCCCGCTTCGACGACGAGCAGGTACCCAGCACCCTAATCCAGGACTACCCCATGATCGCCGAGGACGAGCAGGCCGCCGCCAACGAGTACATCGTCCAGTTCGAGGACGAGCGCTTCGGAACCCTCACAACGGTCGGTTCGCCAGTGAGAGCAAACGGAGTCCAGGGCCGAGTCAAATGTCTAGGCCCCGAACTCGGGCAGGACACCGAAGCGCTGCTACATGAGATTGGTTGCACACCGGAAGCAATCGAGCAGCTCCGAGAGGCAGGAGTCGTCGGCTAGGAATGCTCTGAACAACTCCGATCCCCTCTCTCCCCCCCTTGTCGGGGGGAGATGTCACGGAGTGGCAGGGGGGGCTCCGACAGCGACCAGATAAGCCTTGAGATCGGGAGCCCCCTCTGCCTACGGCATCTCCCCGGCAAAGGGGGGAGAAGAGCAGTTACGCAAAGGTCTCTTCGCGGGGGGAGCTGCCGAAAGCCTGCCTCCGGCCTGAAAGGGGGTCTGAAGGAGGGTCCCTGATCTGCCACCGACCGGAGCTATTCAGAAAATTCGTAGCAACTATTCAGCAGGGCGTCGATGTCGGAACTTCGTCAATGATGTCATTCGCCAGTTGCAGTTCGCGCACGAAACAGATCACCCGGTGAATCTCATCGATTGACAGGTCGGACACGGCCGGCATGTTGCCGAACTGCCAATGATGTTGACGCACGCCTCGCGCGACTGCGATAACAAAGCTGGCATTCGAGTGATGCCCCGGCTCGTAGATCCGATGCACGAGCGGTGGCCCCTGCGCAGTGCCCGATGCATTCACGCCATGACAGCGCGAGCAGTTCGCGATAAACAGCTTCTCCCCGGCGAGGCCGGCTTCGGATAACTCGCCGGGCGTCACCGCTACAGGTCGGTCAGCAGGGGATTCGCTCGTCCCGTAACCATTCCCATCTCCGCCGCCACACGCGGCAACAACCAGGGCGGCGACCGCCAACAACGCGATCAAGACTGCAAGCTGTGCCGTCCAACGACCGGGTTTGTTTAACGTCGCGTCACTCATGCCTGCAACGATAGATAGTTGCAGAGCTTTCTGGGTAGGTCACTCGCGGACAGGCCCCGTTTGGGACAGCGCCACGCGAACGAAGTCAATCGAGCACCCTGGCGTAGAGGAACCCGTCAATCGTCTGGCCATCCTTGGTAATGCTCTTGCGCAATCGGCCTTCCAACACATAGCCGACCTTCTCCAGCACTCGCATCGAGGCCGGGTTCCACTCAAAGACAGCGGCGTCCAACCGCACGATGTCGTGATTGGCGAAGGCATAGTCGGTGAGCGCCCGCAACGCAGCCGTGGCGATGCCGCGCCCCCAGAACGGTTCACCCAGCCGTAGCCGATCTCAGCCGACCGTCGATGAATGTCATCTCGAAACGTCAGCCCGATGCCGCCAATCACCTCGTCCGCTGAAGCGATGGCGAAGTTCACTTCCGGTGACTGCAGCATGACGAGACTGATCCAGTCATTCGCGTCGGACAGCGTGTACGGGTAAGGGAATGTGTCGCGCATGTTCCTCGAAATATTGCGATTGTCCGCGTGCCGAGCCAGAGACGGTACATCGTCGACGTGGTAGCTCCTGACCTGCCACTCGCCAATCTCGATACGCATGCGCCGCCTCCCTCGAACCATCGACCCGCAGCCGCCGATGAGGTACTCGTATCAGATGCCGGAAAGGCGCTCCTCCACCTGCGCAAGCAGCCGAGCAGCATTCTCCCCCAACCAACCTTCCTTGACATGGTCCTTGAGCGGCAGATCCTGCAACTCTTGGACAGCGCGCTGGAAGGGGATCATGTTGTCGGTGGCGAACAACACGCGATCACTGAGCAGCGACGAGTTGCCGTACTGCATCAGCGTCTCCCAACCGGTTCCCGGTGTGCCGATGTACTTCGGCGCGACGGCGCCAATCTCGATGAAGAGGTTGCGATGTTTCCAGGCGACCGCAACCAACTCATTGACCCAGGGCCAGCCGCCGTGGTTCGCGACAATGACCAGATCAGGGAAATCGCAAGCGACTTCGCACAAGTACAACGGGCGGCCATACTCAATTGATCGGTCGTTGGAAAAGTTAATCGAACTATGAATCGTGACGGGAACGCCAAGTTCCTGACACGTTGAGTACAACGGATAGAAGCGCTTGTCGTTCGCAAGCACACGGTATGAGAACGGTTGTAGGTTGACGCCCTTGGCGCCGCGTTCGCGGACCTCGTGTTCAACCACCTCTGCCATGTTGTCGCCGGCAGCGGGATTGACCGTCACGTAGCCGGTCAGCATGTCGGGATGGTCGCCGACGATCCGATACACCGCGTCGTTCATGGCGCGATAGTCGCCCGCGCCCCACTCGGCCTGTAGCACAGCCCGGTCAATGCCGGCCTCGCCGATCGCAGCGACCATCGCATCGGCGTCGCGGCCGCCGCCACGCTCGCGCGTGTAGATGCGGTTGTAGTTGGCCAGGTAGCTGCGATCGTTAAAGCGCTCGTCGCCCTCCCCGGACGGATCGGCGTACTCCCGCGGCGGCAAGGTCACTCGAAAGTCGATGATTTCTGGCATCTCGTCTCCACCTTTCCCTGCTCCCCCTCGCAGAGCCTGTCCCTGGCTTGAACGGGGAGGGAGCTGTCACGTAGTGACTGAGGGGGTCGGCCGACCATTGCGCAGAAAGGACCCCCTCAGCCTTCGGCAGCTCCCCCTGCGAGGGGGAGCGGGTTCTTCTCAAGAGCGTTCCTAGGGGATCACACCGGCCTGCTTCATCTGGGCGATGGCATCCCAGTCGTAACCCAGTTCTTCAAGCACGAGTTCTGTGTGTTCGCCCAGCTCCGGTGCGCTGCAGTAGTTGTCCGTCGGCGCCTGCTCGAGCTGGAACGGGACGCCGAGAATCTTGAACTCACCTACAGTCTTGTGCTCCATCGTGCGCACGTAGCCGTTGGCCGCGGCCTGCGGATCCTCGGCGATCTCCACCGAATCCGCAGCAGGCGCCCAGGGGAAGTCGTTGGCGTCGAAGATCGTCGCCCAATGATCGCGTGGCTCTTCGCCGATCCGCTGCTCGATCGTCTCGACAGCTTCACGGATGTGCTTACGTCGATTGGAGACCTCAGCAAAGCGCGCATCCTCAGTCAGAGTCGGCTGCCCGATCGCCTCGGCAAACGGTCCCCAGAATCGCTCCTCTTGGATCATCGCCAGCTGCATCCACTTGCCGTCGGAGGATTGGTACGAGTTGTAGAGCGGATTGAAGGCGCTGTAGCGGTCGGTGCGGGGAAAGTTCTGTCCGGTCGCCAGCGCGCCCTGGATGGCGAACCCGTTCGCCCAGATCCCACCGCCGTAGAGCGAACAGGTGACGAACTGTCCCTCGCCGGTCAGCTCGCGCTGGTAGAGCGCAGCGAAGATCGCGGCCGAAATGTTCATCGCGCTAGGCAAATCGCCCATCGCGCCGACGAGCCTCACAGGCTCGCTGCCCGGAGGTCCCAGGGTCTCCATAAAGCCACCGCGCGCCCAATAGGCCAGCTCGTCGAACGCCGGGCGGTTGATGTCGGGGCCTTCAGTGCCATAGCCGGTCGCGTGCGCGTAGATCAGCCGCGGGTGGTCGGCCTTAATCGAGTCGTAGTCGATGCCCAGGCGCTCGAGCGCACCGCGTCGCAGATTGACAATGAACACATCCGCGTCGGCCAGCAGCTTGCGCAGCGCCTCGTTCCCCTCGGGGCTGCGCACGTTCAGCGCGATGCTGCGCTTGTTGCGATTGGCAATCTCGAAGACCCAGTCGACATGGTCGCGAACGCGGTGAATCAAGCCGCGCATCGGATCGCCCTCGTGGGGCTCAATCTTGATCACGTCGGCGCCGAGCTCGCCCAGGATGCAGGCGCTCATCGGACCAAACAGCCAGGTAGCCATCTCGACAACTTTGAGCCCCTTGAGCAGCGGTTCGGGCTGCGATTGATCAGTGGTCACAGGCACTCCATCCTCGGACAGACGCGATATCTGGGAGGCTAGCTGATTGGTAAACTTGGAACATGAGACCACTGGGCGCCATGCGGAATAGAGTTGCCTTGCTACTCCCGAGGATGACATGAGCCTCAACATCACAGACGAAGAGACCTGCCGGTTGGCCGATGAATTGGCCCATCTCACCGGTGAAACAACCACCGACGCAGTATCTGCTGCTCTCCGAACAGCGGTGGAGCGCGAACGAGAAGTTCAGGAGAAGATTCGGCGGGTGAAGGGGATCACGTCGCGAATCTCACCCCTGATGGATGACGAACTTCCGCCAGACCACGGCGACTTGCTATACGACGAGCACGGGCTTCCTCGAGGTCAGGACGAGACGCGCTTTGATCTGACCGACATTGAGCCAGCCCTGTAGAAGTTCATCGGCCTCCTGATCAGGCGATGGCGTCTTCGATCTGCTGGAGGTGCTCCTCGCGATGAGCCGCACGGTCGATCGCGTAAGACTTGCCGGCTTTTTGCAGCGAGTCGAGCTGCTCAGTGGTCAGACTCTCCACGATCGCATCCAACTCTTCTGCCGCGCTGACCGCGGCGTCACCGACGGAGGAGGGATCGAACGCCGAAGCGATTGCTGACAACGTTGCGTTGGTCGCAATATCCTCGGATGGGAATCCTTCACCACTGGCAAATCGTTGCAATGCAGCGACTTGCCGCGCATCCCAGAAGGCGAGATGGGCGAGTGCGAATCCGACTGTCCATCCGTGTCCAAGGGAGTGACTGAGATCCTCATCACTGAGTCGTTCGACGAGCGCGCGTAGTCGCCCGGTCGATTCTGCGTTGCTTGATGAATGCTGGTCCATGGCCGCGACGTCCCCTCAAACGGAAACAGTTCAGGTGCAATCCACGTTAGTCGCGCCTTGTCTTGTCGCCTGTCGACGGTCGTACAGCCTCAGACCAGCGACGCCGAGCATTAGCGCTGTCACCAATCCGATCACCACCATCGCCCCCAGTCGGTCTTGTCCCGAATCCGGGTCGGCAAGACCGCCACTGCCAGTATTGGGAAAGCCGGCGTCCTGCCCGGTTTGCTCACCCGATTCGAACGCTGCCAGGTCTTCTCCCGCAAACTCCACTGGAGCAGTTCGACCGCACAGACCTACATTCGATCCATTGTGGGAATACACCACGTATTCGACACCGGCCTCGAACGGGTAGCCGCAGGTTGCGGAATCCTGATGTGTGGTGAGCGTCTTCGTCGGGGCGTCGGTCCCTTTCCAGACAGTCACGACATCGAACTCAACATCCAGCCAACCTTCTTCGTCGGGCGAACCGATCGATGAAACAGTCCCCCGGAACACCAACTCAGAAATGGCCAGTGCCTCGGCCGGCGTGCCCGGATCCCCGCACGAGCAGGCATAGCTGCGGGTTGGAGACATGGCAAACCAAAGTCCAATCATCGACACGACCAAGAGGATGCGCAAACCCATTGCTCAACTTCCTGTGACCGCCAGACCCTCCCGCGCCGAACCTACTCACTGTATGGCGCTCCGCGACGCTATAACCAACTCAGGGGCGGCAGCTAGCCAATTTTTCGATCAGCGACAATCTTCACGAACAGTCCAGGTCACCAAGGCCTGTACACGTTGGGACTTGGTTCCTCTGGGCGGCGCCACCGGAGCGGCGGCCAGCGGGGGAATTTTGGTCGAATTGCGCGGATGTGGCGCTGTGGACTGAGAATTCGCGGCTGAGGTGTCCAGATTTGTCCAGATTAGTCCAGATCTGGCTAGATTCCGCCAGATTTTGATTGAGCGTTTCTGGGAATTGCTGCGGAATTCTCGGTGATGACAGATGGGTTGGGCGGAGGCCATGGGGTTCTCCCGGTTGCTGAACGAGGTTGGGCATCGCTCATTGTATGCGCACGGACGTTCGGCTGGCACAGTCCCGCTTGAGGCGAGCGGGCGTTTTGGCGGTGTCGTCGGGGCGACAGTTGCGGCCCTCGCCTACGGCGGGTCGGGCGAGGACGGTGCGATTGTCGAGTTTGAGTTGGACGGCCAGCGGATGACCGCCTTCGACGGCGGACCGATGTTGCAGTTCTCACCAGCGGTGTCGTTCGTCGTTTCCTGTGAGTCGCAGGAAGAGATCAACCACTACTGGTATTGCCTCTTAACGGGCGGCGTCGAGGAGCAATGCGGCTGGCTCAAGGACCCGTACGGTCTCTCCTGGCAGATTGTTCCGGCGGAGCTGTCGGAGTTGATGGAGGCCGCGCCTGGTGCGGTGATGGACGCCTTGCTTAAGATGCGTAAGATCGAGATCGAGCCGCTGGGTCACGTTACTGAGCAGGCAGGCCACGCAAACGAGGACTAACGAGCGCTTCTTGTTTCCAGATTCCGGCCTTTGCGACGCACCGCGATGCCAGTTGTTCCGATCATGACGGCGACGACAGCTGCGACGACAACAGTTTGGAAGGCTGCACTCAAGACTGAAGAAGAGGTTCCATCGAGACCACCACTGCCTGTATAGGGAAAGCCGGCATCCTGCCCGGTTTGGGTCTCAACCGCTCCGCCGCCTTGCGCTTCCTCAAGCAACACGTCGAGTTCCGCCATTTCGGTCTCCGCGAACTGAACCGGACCCGTCCCGCTACAGAACCCGACAGAATTTACACCTCGCCACTCATACTCGTACACCAAGTATTCGACACCGACGTCGAATGGATAGCCACTGCAATCTGGTGTGTTGTCACCCGTATACACCGTGGTTGTTGGCGAGTGAGTCCCCTTCCAGACGGTCACGACGTCGAACTCGATCCTGCCGAAACCGCCTCCTCCAGTCGACGTGACGACACCCGTGAAGACTCTGGTGGCATCAGTGAATCTCTCGGACGTTGGGGGCACATCACAATCGCAAGCATCGCTATGGGTCGGAAACATGATTAGCCAGGGAACGACAACGGTGACGACCAACAGCAGGCGCAACATCACTGAGCGCTTCTCTACTTTCTCCCACCCCTGCTTTAGACAGAGTACTTAAGTTCGCCATCGACATACGTCTGCTGCACCGAGATCTCGCGGATGTACTCCGCATCGACCAGCGTCGGATCGTGGCTGAGCACGACGACATCAGCGCGCTTGCCGACCTCGATTGAGCCGACCTCGTGGTCACGGAACATGGCGATGGCTGAGTTGATCGTCTGCGTGCGCAGCGCCTCGAGCGGCGAGAGCGCCTCTTCGCCGGCCACCAGGTCGCCCTCGCGTGAGCGGCGCGCGACCAGACCGTAGAGGCCGAGCAGCGGTTCGACCGGCGCGCAGGGGAAGTCCGAACCCGAGGCGACGGTGACTCCTGCGTCAAGGAAGGAGCGGTATGGCAGCGGCGGAATGGTCAGTCCGGCGTCGGCGATGAAGTCGACGAAGCCCTGTCCGACCGAGTAGAGGAAGGCCGGCTGGTGCGAGATGATCACGCCCAGTGATGCCGCACGCTCCATCTGGCCCGGGTCGGCGAAGAAGAAGTGCTCGATTCGGTAGCGCGCGTCGCTGCGCGGGATTTCGCGCTGGACCCGCTCATAGGTGTTGAGCGCCTGCTCGATGGCTCGGTTGCCGAGGCAATGAATCGCCGTCTGCAGCCCGTGTGAGGCCGCGTTGAGCACGAGCTGATCGACCTCGTCCTGGTTGTAGCACGGCTCGCCGACGTCCTCGAACGTACCGTCGGCGTGGCACACGCGCATCGCGCTGCTGGGATAGACCGGGTCCATGAACAGCTTGACGATCCCGCCGCGCAACCGGTCGGAGACGTCGTCCTGGAGGAACGCGCCGTTGGCCGCGGCCTCGGGCGCGCCGAAAAAACCGTTGCCGCCGCGCATTTGATGAATCACGATCGGCAGCTTGCCGCGCTCGTCCGCGAGCCGATACATCTCGGCGCTCTCGGGCATGACCACGGCGTCACCGACGCTGGTCACACCGTGCGAGAGGTGACGCAGGGCGTTCTGCTCGACCAGGTCGGCCACGATTTCCGGACCGAGCGTGTCGATGTGCGAGCGCATCGAGGCGTGATGCACCATGTCCGACGCCCGCTCGTGGAGCATCCCGCTGGCTTCGCCACTGGCGTCGCGCACGATCTGTCCACCGCGCGGATCAGGGGTCTCGAAGTTGACCCCGGCAATCGCCATGGCGGCTGAGTTGGCGTAAGAGGCGTGATACGAGTAGTCCATCACGCAGACCGGATTATTCGGCGCCACGTCATCCAGCTCCGAGCGTGTCAGCCAGCCGCCGTTCGCATGTCGCGCGCTGTAGCCGAGACCCCAGACCCACTGACCCTCGGGCGCGGCTGCTGCTGCGGTCGCAATCGCGTCGAGCACAGCCGGCTTGCCCGCCAGCGGCGGGATCCGGCAATCAACCGAGACCGGCTCAAACGTCGTCATCGAGAAGTGGTTGTGGGGATCGCAAAAGCCGGGAATCAGCGCCCGCCCGTGCAACTCGACATGCGTGGCGTCGGGCCCGACGCTCTGGCGCACTTCGTCGCTGTCGCCCACGGCCACGATGCGGCCATCGCGAACCGCGACTCCCGATGCAATCCGATCGAGCCCATCCATCGTCAACACACGTCCGCCTGTGAATAGCAATTCCATCTTGGCCTCCTCAATGACTCATCATTCGTGCCGTAACGAGGCTAACCCCTGCGAGAGCATCTATTCCAGGCTTTGCATCACGCCTACGCAGGCACAGGCCCTCGCGGGCCGACCGCCTCTGGACATTCTCCCCTCACTCGAACACTAGATTGACGAAGCCCTGTACTACAGCCTGATTGTCTCTTGGACACTCACTCCGGCACCTGCCATCCGCCTCAAACGACACTCTTGTTCCGGGTACCATCATCGAATGGACATCCACCACACCAAAGCAACGCAGTGCGCCTTGCCTGAATACATCACCGCAGCGATCACGTCCTCCCGAGCGTCTAAGTCCGTGCTTCGACGGTAGCAAAAGCACACCGACATCGGGTTCGCCTAGATTCGAGAATCACCTGGTGCATCGTATCGCATTCCGAACGGAATGATTTCCGAATTGAAGGTCACCAACAAGTTATCGTTGTCATCTACGATACCCCCACAGTCAACTCGCTTCCTCTCGAACTGATTGAAAGCCGCTACCTCTTGTGCTGCCAACAATGGGAACACATGCCCGTTCTTTCCTCGCCTAAGCTTCCCCCGCTTTGCTCTTCCGACGAAGTTAAATGATACCCTTCCTCCGGCAAAAGCGTCTCGAAGATCAATATCCACGTTCTTGATAACCATTCCATGGTCAGGTACGTGGATTAATCCTACTGCCACGTGATCTCCGCTCCTGGGCAACAGACCATTCGGGTCCGATACGCTTCCGTCTCCAACATCGAATCTGCCAAAAGGCACAACGACAGCCTGGTATACATCGCCTTTTGACGGACAATACGTAACCTTCAAGGCGTACTTTCCATTGCGTTCCGCAATCTGGAGCCAGTGGCAAATGCACTTGAACACCGGAAATCCAGAAATGAATCCTCCCTTCTTTTCGTTGTTGCATGCCATGTGCATGCGTTGCACGTTCCATGGCTTATCGTATTGCCGAGGTGGAAGGGATTTGGTGTCCCTGAAGAACGCTCGCGGGAATATATGATCCAAATTAGTCTCGGAGTTTTCCAGAGCTTCTTCGCTGCATCCGCCGACGTGGAATCCGCACGCATACCCGTCTCTCTCGATCAGGAGGCTATCCAATGTCTCCCGTTTTTTTGTATTCATCAGAACTTCTTCATATACACGAAGTAAGTGCGGTTTTGCGCCATACTCTGAGTATCGAAGGATACTGCATTTAAGTGCTTCATTCCGGTCCTAAGGAGGAAGGTCAGGCCTCCGGCAACTACACGGCGAACTGTAGCTCCCCATCCACATAGGTTCGCTGCGCGCCAATCTCGCGGATGAACATTGGATCGACCAGGGTTGGATCGTGACTCAGGACGACCAGGTCGGCTCGCTTACCGACCTCGATCGAGCCGACCTCGTGATCTCGGAACATCGCTGCCGCCGAGTTGATCGTTTGCGTGCGCAG